>CAVROD010000004.1:0-908033 GCA_963722795.1 uncultured Actinomycetes bacterium | reverse complement strand
CGTCCGCATCGTCCGCGAAACGGGACGATACGGTCGATCTGGCACGCATCGGACGGATATGACAGTCGAGTTACCAGGTTGAGGGCCTCGTCCGGGATAACCGGGTGGAGGTTCGAGTCCTCTTCGGCGCATCGCGCGAAGGCCCCGCGAGTCGGGGCTTTTGTCGTTCTCGGGGACCAGTTGCGTTGCCCTGGGGACTTTCGCGGCGACGGCCTCTGACAAATGGAGAACTACGAGTTCTCCACTTTGTTCCCAAGAGTCGGAGGTCCCGGATGAGCGTCCGGAACGAGCGCCAGCGCGCGAGATACGTGGTCCGCTGGCGCGAGGACGGCGCGCAGCGAGCGCGCCGGTTCCCAACCGAGGCCGAGGCGGACACGTTCGACGCGCTCGTGAACCCGTCCGGCCCCGTGAACCAGAGCGCCGCACACGCCCAGCCGACGCGCCGCGGCGGTTGACGTGTCGCCACGCTCGAGGCAGAGCGCGAGTCGCGCGATGGCGTGCACCCCTACGCGACCAATCAGGGCGTCAGGTGACGAATCGTCTTCCGCCAATCGGACGGCACGCTGTCGTCACGCCGCGGGTTCACAAGCCGCACCACCGCCGCCTCCACGCATCGCCGGCTCCAGGAGTCGGTCGACCGCGGCGAGCTGACGTCTCCCGCGAGGACTTCCGGCGTTCTGGACTCGATTGGCCTCCTTCAACGCCGGTCTGGGCAGCTATCAGCTGGACGTGCTCGCCTGCTGCGTCGCCGTATTGGATGTCACCCAGCACGGTGATCCGCTCGGCAGGTGCCGCTGCAAATAGATCGCCGCCCGACGGAGCCGTGACCTTTGGCGAGTTGTCCCTGCCGGCAATCTGGTGGGGCAGTGGGTGTTTCTCTGTGTCCGCGGTCGCCGGGGATCTGTCACTCATCGACGCGGAGTTCGCGGAGCTCGGCCGCCGCCGGAGCGCTGTGCCCTTCGCATCGAGCGTCAGGCCGGGCAGTGCCTGAGAATGACGCCGTCTCCGTTGCCGGCATGGCCGACGCTCCAGCCCCATCCGGAGCGGCGCATCGTTAGGTCGGTGAGTCGCCCGTTCGCATCCGCGATGGGTGAGGGGACGATCGACCACTCGATGCCGTCCCAGTGCTCCATCAGGGGTCGGTGAGTGGCGGCGGAGCCGGCCTGACCCATGTAGCCGACCGCCCAGATGTCGGGCGCGGAGACCGCGGACACGGCGTCCAGGAAGGCGCCGCCGGCGACCGGCGAGGGCGGGCTGGGCACAACCTTCCACCTCTTGCCGCTGCGTTGCAGGATCAGCGCAGAGCCATCGCCGAGCGAGCTCCCGACCGCCCACACGTCGTCCCAGGCGAGCGCGGTCACGTCATGGAGGCCAGCGGCGCCGGGCGCCGCGATCTGCGCCCAGGTGCCGCTCCGGTGCGCCTCGATCAGCGCGCTGCTACCAGAGCCGACGGCCCACAGGGTCTGAAAGCCGGGAACGCGTGCTACTGAAAGGAGCTGACCAGGGGAGTCCCCGAGGTCGGCGGTCGGCACGATCGTCCAACTGGTGCCGTCCCAGTGCATCGCAAGCGTGCTCATCGACGGCGCCGCCTCCTCGACGAAGACGCTCCCGACCGCCCAGACATCGGCGGGACCGACCGCGACCACATCCGACAGCAACGCCCGGTTCTGGCCGGCCATGAACGGCGGGTTCGGGCTCGGCAAGATCGACCACTCGGTGCCGTCCCAGTGCATCGCGAGCGTGCGACCGATCTCGTCCTGCTCGCCAACGTAGTAACCGACCGCCCAGGCATCCGACGCGGAGCCTGCAAACACATCCAGGAGCTGCACCTGGCCGGGCGGCACCGGCAACGGCACCTCGCTCCAGCGGCCACCGTCGAAGCGCATGGTCAGCGGCTGGGTGTTGTCGTAGCGGCCGACCACCCACGCCTGCGACGTGCCGGGAACGAAGCTGACGCTAGAGAATTGGGCGCCCGCGACGGTCTTGAAGACCCTCCAGCCGGGCGTACAGCTCGCGGACGCGGATGATGGCGGTGTCGCCGCGAACAGCGCGGCGGCGAGGGCGATGACAAGCAGCTGGAGCTTTCGCACCGCGAGTTCGGCCTTTCGGTCCAGGGGCAGGTACGCCAAGAACGATCTGTTGCCGCCGAAACTCGCGTGGCCCGGATGGGGCGCTGCGGGTCTCTCACGAGGTCAGGCAGCTCAAGGCCCAGCTTGCGCCGGTGCGCGCCGCACTTACGTCGGACTGAGACGACTTGGCGGGGACGCCCGAGGCCTGCCCCTACTCCACCGCCACTCGAGGCAACATCGAGGTGAAACGCCCAGCGCTACCAGCGCACCAAGCGCCGCCTGGGCGCCAGCGGTCTGACTGGCGCCCGAGAGCAGGAGCCGCGGGGCGGCCGCCCCTCTGCGACTTCCCGCCTCACCGGCGCTCGGGGACGAGCACCTCGTCCTGCGTCTGCGGGTTGTCGTGCCCGAACCGGCGCGCCTGCGCGCTCGCGCGGTCGTGCCACTGGAGCACGTCGACCCCGCCGTTAGTTGAAGCGGGCGGCGAGTAGGCAGAGATCGTCGGTCAGGGTGTTCATCGCGAACTCGGTGACGCGCGCACGTAGGGCGTCGACCGCCTCGGTCGGCGAGCGGTGCTGAAGGCCGCCGAGCGCAGTCGTCACGCCGTCCCAACCCGAAGAACGTGTTACCGCGCCGGGCTTCCGTTAGCCCGTCGGTATAGAGCAGCATTCCGGCGCTAGGTACCGATCGATGCGAGCCCTCGACGCAACCCGGACTCGGGCCGATCCCGAGCGGTGTTCCCTGCTTGGGCGCGGCGAGCTCGCGCGGGTTATCGAGCGATAGCGCGGGGGGATGGCCGGCGTAGGCCCAGCGCAAGCGGCGCGTGCGCGGGAGATAGCTCACGCACGCGGCGGTGACGAAGTCGATGGTCTCGCTGGCGCGCTCGATGAGAGCGACATTCGCCCAGCTGAGCAGGCGACAGGGATCGTCTGAGAAGGGCGCCGTCGCGGCCAACATGGTTCGGATGAAGGCCGCACGCCGCGCGGCGGCCAGACCGTGTCCTACAACGTCGCCAACGACCAGGATGGTCGCGTCGTGCGGTCCTTCAGCCACGACGTAGAAGTCACCGCTGACGCGCTCGGTGGCAGGTAGGAACGCAGCGGCGAGTTCTACGCCTGGACGCTCGGGAAGCTCAGGTGGAGTCAGCGCATCCCGGATCGCGCGGAGATCCTCGAGCTCGTGCTCGGCGGCCCCAGCCGTTCGCGCAGCTCGGCGAGGTGGTCCTCGCGGAGTCCGACTGCTGAGTTCAGGCGTGCGATCAACGCGTCTTGACGCTGCTCGTGCTCGTGCAGCTCGCGTATCTCGCGCTCGCGATCGATGGCTTCTTCTCGAAGCCTCTGAAGCTCTCGCTCGTTCCTGCTGGACTCTCTAGTCATCACGCCTCACGGACGCGCGCGCGACACACTTCGAGGGCGGTTCCGATCGTCTCGCAAATACTCCGGGTGTCCACAGGTCTCGACACGTGCCGGATCGTCGCGCGAAGGGCCGCAACGGGCGGCTCAGGTATGGCGAGCTAATGGAGATGGGGCCCAACGCGGTAGACCAATCCTTCGAGGACAGCGAGCCCGCCGCTTGCACTGCCCAACCAACGGGTGACCTCGGCGGGACATCCCGGTCCTGGGTTCGGCGCGACGATCGCCGGCATACCGGGCCACAGGCACATCAGCGCGAACGAGAAGTACCTCGACGCCTCCTTGAAACGGTCGAGCTTCCAATCCGTCAGTAGCTCGCCCCGGCTCGCAGCGACGAGCAGGGACGTCAACTCCCTCTGAACCGTCTCGATCGTCGCCGCGGTCGACTGCGCGCAAGAGGATCTCGTCGGCCTCGTTCGGTCGCGCCCAGTCGAAGCGCTTGGCGGCCACCTGGTACGCGCGAACACCGGACAAGCTCGTCATGCCGTTCAGCGTGTCGCGGTAGTAGACGCATCCCGGGGAAGCGCTGACCGCCGGCCGCGAGCGGGAGGTGTGGCTCGCGGCCGGCGATGCGGCCGTCCCCGCTTCCTTTGCGGGCTCTTGCATTACGTGACCCAGTGATCGGAGCGTTGCAGACTCGTTCGATCCGCCGGGAGCGCCAGCGAGAACGCGCTACCGCCGCCCGGCACGCCGTCGACCCAGACTCGCCCGCGGTGCGCGGTCGCTATCTCCCGGCAGATTGCGAGGCCGAGTCCACTCCCGCCGCCCGAGCGTCCGTCGATGCGGTAGAAGCGTTCGAACACGTCCTCGCGCGCCCCTGCCGGGATACCCAAACCGTCGTCGGCCACGGTCAACCCCACCTCGTCCTGCCCGTCGGCGATCCAAGTCGTCACCCGAACCTCGCCCCCCGGCCGGGCGAACTTGACGGCGTTCTCGATCAGGTTCGTGATCGCCTGCTGCAGGCGGTATGGATCCGCCGGGGCGCAGCACGGCGGCCCGGCGACGACGAGCCTCACCCGCTTGTTGCCCGCGAGCGGCCGTAGCCGGCGCGCGGGCACCTCGATCGCCTCCCGCAGATCCACGGCGGACGGGAGGAGCTCGAGTCGGCCTGCGTCGACCTGCGCCAGAGTCAGCAGGTTGTCGACGGTCCGGGTCAGCCTATCCACCTCCTCTCGGGCGCTCTCGAGCACTTCTCGCGCCCCGTCGGGCACGTCGTCGCCCCGGAGGCTCACGTCCAGCTCGGCGCGCATGACGGTGAGCGGCGTACGCAGCTCATGCGACGCGTCGGCCACGAGCCGCTGCTTCTCCGCGACCCCGCGCTCAAGGCGGTCGAGCATCGTGTTGAGCGTCGTCCCGAGGTTCTGGAGCTCGTCGGACGCCCGCGGCACGGGTACCCGTTCGTGCAGGCGGTCGATGCGGATCTCCCGCGCGCGCGATGTCATCCGCTCCACCGGCGACAGTGCCTTGCGCGCGAGCCACCAACCGCCGAGCGCGGTGAGCGCGAGCGCGGCCGGGCCGGCAAGCAGCAGTAGGACGAGCACGCGGTCGACGGCGCCGTCAACCTCCGCCAGCGACTCCGCAACGACTACGGCGCCAGGTTCCCCTCGGAGCCCGGAGACGCGGGCGAGCCGCGCACGCCAGCGGTCAGCGCCACGCGTGGCCGCGACCGAGAGCACTCGCGGCGTCCCAGCGATCGCCGCGCGCCGAACGTCGAGCGGGACTGCGGGCGCCGGGCGGCCGGGCTCGCCGCAGGTGAACAGGACGCGGCCATCCGCCGACAGGAGCTGCGCCGCCCTGCCCTCGCCGGCCGTCTCGCAGATGTCACGAAAGTCGGCGGCGGCGCCGGTGAGGGACTGCTCGTCGGTGACCTCCTGTTTGGACGAGCGGCGCGCCGAACAGGCGCGGCCGATTCCGCGCGCACGGCCGGATCGGCTCAAGGAGGCCAAGCGGCGGCTGGACGAGGAGCACGCGGTCGAGTGCCGCGCGAACGCCGACTATGAGGCCTACCGCGCACGCGGGCGGATGAAGGACGGCCGCCGCTTCGGCCGTCCACCAGACCCGTACCGGCCGCCGGACACGCCGGCGGGCAAGATCAACGTCACAGACCCCGACTCGCGCAAACGTCAAGACCTCGCGCGGGTGGATGCAGGGCTACAACGCCCAAGCCGTCTGCACCGAGCAGCAGATCGTGATCGCGGCCGAGGTGACCGTCGATAGCCCGGACTTCGGACACCTCGAACCGATGCTCAACGCCACCCACGCCGAGCTTGCGACGGCCGGGATCGCGGACGCGCTGGAAGTGGTGCTCGCGGACGCCGGCTACTGGCACACCGCGCAGATGGAAACGATCACCGGCCGCGGAACCGTGGTGCTGATCCCGCCCGACGCCGGCAAACGCAAGGGCGCACGGCCGGGCTGGGACGGCGGGCTTTACGCGTTCATGCGGCGAGTGCTCGCCAGCGACCGTGGCGGCGAGCTCTACGCCAAGCGCCAGGGCATGATCGAGCCGGTGTTCGCTCACACCAAGTTCAACCGCCGGATGGACCGCTTCCAACGCCGCGGCAGGTCAGCCGCCCGGTCCGAATGGCGGCTCATGACCGCGACCCACAACCTGCTCAAGCTCCACAAGCACGCCAACGCATCGCTAACCGTCTGAGGCGGTCGCCAGCGGCGCAGGTCACCGGCCGACGTTCCCGCGGGAACGCCCGCACTCACCCGCTTCCGCGAACGCGCTCGGCCACGGACCCTTTGCGCAACAGCCACCATGGAAAGCAGTAGCGAGGGCCTCGGCGGCGATGCGTCGGCGACTATGAAGGCTCGGAGAGCGCGAACGTCGGACTCGTCACTGTGGGGCTCATCAGGTGCGGTGCTCTCCGAGAGTCAGGGAGGCGGTGGCGTAGATGCGGGCGTCGTTTCGCCGATCGATCCGAGCTGGATGGCGCGAGCGATCGTCTTCGGCCGGAACGCAAGTCGTTCGACGAGAGCTTGAGCGAGGCCGGGCACTAGCGCGGTGGGGCGATGTTGACGTGGGATGACGGTGCGTCGGGAGCGTCGTTCGATGCCCCGGACGAGCTCGTCGACGACCGTTTCGAGCGGCACGGTCTTGAAGACGCCGGTGAAGTCGTTGACGAGCTCGCTTGCCGCCGGGGTTGAGAGCGCGTCTCCGATCATCGGGGTGCGGAAGATGGCGGGGTGCACGCTGCCCACGGTCACGCCCAAGGACCGCATCTCCAGACGCAGGACGTCGCACAGCGCGGCCACGCCGGCCTTGCTCGCGGCGTAGCTGGCCAGCAGCGGGGGGTGCACGTAGGCGATCAGCGACGAGACCGCGACCATGTGTCCTTGGCTGGCGGCGATGTGGGGCGCGGCGGCCTTCAGCGTGCGCCACGCGCCGTTGAGGTTGATGTCGATGACGCGGTCCCAGTCGGCGGCGCTCGTGACGTCGATCGTCTCCAGCGTGCCGAGCACGCCGGCGCCGGCGACGACGACGTCGATCGCCCCGAAGTGCTCGACGACCTCGGCCATCACCTGTTGGAGGCGTTCGAGGTCGCGAACGTCGATCGACCAGCCGCGCGCGAACCAGTCGCCGCCGAGGCGGTCGGCCTGCTGGCGCACTGCATCGGCGTCGAGGTCGAGCAGCGCGACGTTCGCGCCGTGAGCGCGCAGCGCGCTGGCCAGACCGGCGCCGAGGCCACCGCTGGCGCCGGTGATGACGACGGTGCGTCCCGGAAGGTCGAGCCTCATGCCAACGCCTCGGTGGTGATGACGACCTTGCCCTTGCTGCGGCCACCTTCGACGTGCGCGAGCGCCGCCGGGGTCTCGGAGAACGGGTACGTGCGGTCGACGATCGGTCGCAGCACGCTCGCGTCGATGAGCTCGGCGATCTCGCCCAGCTGCTCGCCGCTGGAACGCATGAACAAGAACGCGTAGCGGACGTTCCGGCGCTTGGCGGCGCGTCGGGTCTTCAAGCTCATGGCCGCGATCGCGAGCCGCAGCGGCAGCGCGACGCCCTGGCGGCGGGCGAAGTCAGGATCCGGCGGTCCGGCGATGCCGATCGCAAGGCCCCCGGGCTTGAGGACGTGCAGTGACCTGGCGAGCGTGTCGCCGCCCTGGGAGTCCAGGACGACGTCGTAGCCCGAGAGCAGCTCGTCGAACTGCTGGGTCTTGTAGTCGATGACGGTGTCGGCGCCGAGCTCTCGGACCCACTCGACGTTGCTGGTACCGGTGGTGGTGGCCACGGTGGCGCCGAGGTGCTTGGCCAGCTGGATGGCGTACGTGCCCACCCCGCCGGAGCCGGCGTGGATGAGCACCTTCTGGCCGGGCTGGACCTGCGCGAGCTCGACGAGCGCCTGCCAGGCGGTCAGTGCGACCAGCGGCACGGATGCCGCCTCGGGCATCGACAGGCCTCCGGGCTTGCGTGCCAGGTCGTCCTCATGGACGGCCAGGCGCTGCGGCGAAGGTCCCGATGCGGCCGTCGCGCGCCCGGCCGAAGACCTCGTCTCCGACGGCGAAGCGCGTGACCTTCGCGCCGGTCTGCGCCACGACGCCCGCGAGATCGTGGCCGAGCGCGAACGGGGTCTTGTAGGGGAGCACGAGCTTGAACTCGCCGCTGCGGAGCTTCGCGTCGAGCACGTTCACGCCGGCCGCGTGGATGTCGACCAGCACGTCGTGCTCGCCGACCGTCGGCTCAGGCAGGTCGGCGAGTGTGAGCGGGCGCTTTGTAGCGGTCGACGACGTAGGCCTTCATGCGGCGATCGGGTCGTCGGCCTGAAGGAACTCCAGGACGCGCGGGGACGAACTGCTCGTGGTACTGGAAGATGCCGCCGTGCCCGGAGTCCGGGTAGATCGTCAGCTTGGCGTTCGGGGATCCGCTCGGCCAGCACGCGCGACTGGCTGCTGGCGACCATGACGTCGTTGTCGCCATTGGCGACGAACGTCGGCTGGGTGATCTTGCTGAGGTCGTGCGGCTCGCCGAGCCCGGCCTCGCGGATCGCCATCAGCTGCGCGATGCGTGCCTGCTGGGAGATCGGCTTGTCGCGGTCGGCGGTGCGTTCCTTCAGCCGGGCCATGTAGTCCGCGGCGGCGCGCTTGCCGGTCGGGTTGCGGTTGAAGAACAGGAAGTGTCGCGGGTCCGAGCGCGTCAGCGCGGCCTTGGCGTAGGCGCCGCCGACGATCAGCGGCATCTTCGTCAGTCCGCCGCCACCGCGATGGCCGGTTCCCGGCCAGGATCAGCCGGCGGACGAGGTCGGGGTAGTTCAGCGCGACCTCCTGGGCGACGCCGCCGCCGATCGAGAACCCGAGCAGGTCGACCTGCTCGTGGCCGAGCGCGCGGATGAACGCGGCCGCGTCGGCCGCCATCGCGTCGAGCGTGTGCGGGCACCTTGCCGCCCGACGCGCCGATGCCGCGGTTGTCGAAGGCGATGACGTGGCGCTGGGCGGCGAGGCCGTCGATGACGCGCGGGTCCCAGTCGTCCAGCACCGCGGTGAAGTGGTGCAGGAAGACCAGCGGGGTGCCGCCGCGGGGGCCGAGCTCGCGGTAGGCGAACGTCGTGCCGCCGACGTCGAGGTGCTGCGTCGGCGTGTCCTTCCACGTCACGCCGGTCACGACGGGCTCCCGACCAGGGCCGCGAAGTCGCGCTCGATCTGCGGGTACAGCGCCCGCTGGTCGTCGCTGAGGCCGGCCTTGACCCGGCGGCTGAGCTCGTCGACGATCGCCTCGGGTTCGTCGGCCTCGACGGCGTCGAGCGCGGCGGCGGCCACTGCGGCCGGCGCGATCTTGTCTCCGGTCAGGGCGGCCGTGAGATCGGTGTCGACGAAGCCGACGTGGACGCCGACGACGTGCGTGCCCTGCTGCTTGAGCTCGACGCGCGCTGAGTTCGTGAAGCTCCAGGCTGCGGCCTTCGACGCCGAGTAGGTCGACAGCATCGGGCTGGCTGCCCACGACGCGACCGAGAGCACGTTGACGAACGCCCCTCCGCCGTTGGCTGCGAGCACCGGCGCGAACGCCTGCGTCATGGCGATCAGGGCGAGGTAGTTGGCTTCGAGCTCGGCGCGGGCGGCGTCGGGCCCGGCGGTCAGCGGGGTCGCCGGGTGGGCGATGCCCGCGTTGTTGACCACCAGCTCGACGTCTGCGAGCTCGTCGGCGAGGGCCGTGACCCTGTCGGCGTCGGTGACGTCGAGTTGCACCGCGACCAGGCGGCGGTCCGCCGCGCTGACGGTCGCGGGGTTGCGCACGCCGGCGTAGACCTTCGCGGCGCCGCGATCGAGCAGGGCCTGGGCGATCGCCTTGCCGATCCCGCGGTTGGCGCCGCTGACCAGCGCGGTTGTTCCTTCGATTTGCATGTTCGACGTCCTGACGCTCGCTTGGATGATGGGCGTCATCCTAGCGCGTTTGGATGATGGCTATCATCTGATTCGATGAGAGGCTCCAAGGAAGACAAGGCCGCCAGCCACGAACGGATCGTCGAGATCGCGGCGGCTCGCATCCGCGAGTCGGGCACGGAGCAGCCCGGCGTCGCTGAGATCATGCGCGCCGCCGGGCTCACCCACGGCGGCTTCTACAAGCACTTCGGGTCGCGCGACGAGCTCATCGCCGAAGCTGTCGAGCGCGCGCTGACCGACAGCGAGTCGCGTCTGCGCGACGCCGCGAGCGACGCCGCCGATCCGCTGGCGGCATTCGCCGAGTCCTACCTCTCAACAGCGCACCGCGACGACCCGGCCTCCGGCTGCGGGGTGGTCGCCCTCGGCACGGACATCCCCCGCGTCGGCGGGCCGGCACAGGACGCCTACCGCTCCCAGGTCGACCGCTACCTCGCGCACCTCCAGTCGCTGCTGGGCGACGAGGAGGATGACGACACGCGCCGCAAAGCGACGGTGACGCTGAGCGCCATGATCGGCGCACTGATGATCGCCCGCGCGCTCGGACCCACAACCCGCTCCGACGAGATCCTGCGCGACGTTCGCGAGGCCGTGCGCGGGTCGCACGACTCGTGGTAGGCCAGCTTCGGCGCCGGGACGCCTCGCCCTCGCTCGTCCTGCTGGTCGTGTGCGCCGGCGTGGTCCTCGCCAGCCTCGACCTCTTCATCGTCAACGTCGCCCTGCCGGAGATGGCGCGCGACCTCGACGCGCCGCTCTCGAGCCTGTCGTGGGTGCTCAACGGCTACGCGATCGCCTTCGCGTCGCTGCTCGTGCTGTTCGGGCGGCTGGCCGAGCGACGCAGCCGCGAGCTCGGGTTCCTCGTCGGCGTGCTGGTCTTCACCCTCGCCTCGGCCGCGTGCGGGCTGGCGACGAGCGTCGAGGCGCTCGTCGCGTTCCGCGTCGTCCAGGGCGCGGGCGCCGCCCTGCTCACCCCCGCGTCCCTGAGCCTCGTCCTCGCCACCGCGCCCGACGAGCGCCGCCACTCGTCCGTCCGCGCGTGGACCGCGGTCGGCGGCCTGGCCGCGGCGCTCGGTCCCGTGGTCGGCGGCCTGCTCGTCGCCGCCGACTGGCGGTGGGTCTTCCTCGTGAACGTCCCGATCGGCCTGGCCGCGCTGTACGTCGGGTGGCGGCGGCTCCCGCACGTGCCCGGCCATCCCGTGCCGCGGCCGGACGCGCTCGGCGCCGGGCTGCTGAGCGCCGGCGTCGCGGGACTCACGCTCGCGCTGGTGCGCGGCGAAGACTGGGGCTGGGGCTCGACCGCGACGCTGGCGACGCTCGGCATCTCGGTGGTGCTGCTCTCCGTCTTCGTCGGTCCACTGCCTGCGCGCCCGCAACCCGCTCGTCGAGCCCGCGCTCTTCCGTGCCGGCGGCTTCGCGGGCTCCTCGATCGTCATGACGCTGTTCTCGGTCTCGTTCGGCGCGATGCTCCTGTCGCTCGTGCTGTGGATGCAGGACGTCTGGGGCTGGTCGGCGCTGGCGACTGGCCTGGCCGTCGCGCCGGGGCCGCTGATGGTCCCGCTGTTCTCCTTCCTCGTCGCGGGCCGGCTCATCGCGCGCTTCGGCCCGGCTCCGGTCGTGACGGCGGGCATGACGATCTTCGCCGCTGGGGCTCGGCTGGTGGGTGGCCGCCGTGCAGGTCGAGCCGGACTACGTCGGCACCCTCCTCGGCGGGATGCTCCTGACGGGCATCGGCGTCGGGCTGACGCTGCCGACGCTCATGGCCACGGCGGCGGGGTCGCTGCCGCCCCGGGCGTTCGCCACCGGATCGGCCGTGGTCAACATGCTGCGCCAGGTCGGCCTCGCGCTCGGCGTGGCGCTGCTCGTCGCGCTGCTCGGCACGCCGGAGTCGAGCGATGCGGCGCTGACGGCGTTCCGGACCAGCTGGCTCGTGCTCGCGGCGATCGCGCTCGCCGGGGCCGTCGTCGCTGCCGTCCTGCTTCGGAGGAAGGCGGAGGTCCCCGCGGCGGAGATCCTCACTGCGGAACCGGCTGTACCCGCCACGCGGTTGCGACGGTGACGGCATGAGGTCGCGCACGTTCACATGGGCGGACCCGGAGGCACTCGCGGCTGCCGCGCGCGACGGCCGGACCGGGCTCGCGTTCTTGCAGGCGATCGCCGCCGGCGAGTTGCCCGCGCCGCCAATCGGCCGGATGCTCGGAATGGACATCCTCGAGGTAGCGGAAGGGCGCGCGGTCTTCTCACTGGAGCCGACGGAGTGGATGTTCAACCCAATTGGAAGCGTCCACGGCGGCATCGCCGCCACCGTGCTCGACTCGTGCATGGGCTGCGCGGTTCAGACGACGTTGCCCGCCGGCACCGGGTACACGACAAGCGACCTCCAGGTCCGCTACGTGCGTCCCATGAGCGTGGAGACGGGCCTGGTGCACGCCGAAGGGACGGTCATCCACTCAGGCCGCCGCCAGGCCACCGCCGAAGGTCGCCTGACCGCGGTCGCAACGGGCAAGCTGATCGCCACCGCCACCACTGGGTGCATCATCCTCGGTCCGTAAGTTCGCGACGCAGCCCCGACGGGACCGCGTCTGCTGAGCGCGGGTGACCTGCGGGGGTGGACGGGAGAACGTCTCCCTTGGGGCAGGGCGCCGAGGGGGGACGAGGTGTCCTCCTTGCTCGTCGGTCTATGCAGAGCTGCTCGACGATGCCGAGCGGAAGGCCGGCGCGGCCAGCTCGATCCGACGGCTTACCGCCCGACGCGGGGGGACGGCACTCGGGCGCCCGCTTCTCCTTTGGACGAATCTGCGCAGTGGTCGACGCGAGGCCGCGCCGAACCTGCTGGCTGCTCCTTCCACGGATGCGGGCGCCTCCGCCCGTACGCAGCTCACGCCCGGTCGGGACGAGGAGCAGTAGCGCAGGTCAAGACGGCTCCTTGGCCACGTGCACAGAAGCCGGTTTCAGAAGTCGCGCTTCGCAGCGCGGTTATGTCCCCTTTTATGTCCCCCAGCCCCCGCAAACGGCGCTGTAGAGCCAAGAGCAGTACGGAATCATAATCCGCGTGTCGGGGGTTCGAGTCCCTCCTCCGGCATGCGAAGTGGCTGCAATTGGTACCTGTTCGCCCCGTCGCCCATCCGCGACGCGATGATCTCGCACAGGCGCTCGCGGCGCCGGCAGCGCTCGAGCGCGAACGAGTCCGCCAGCTCGTCGAGCTCGTCGTCGCCCAGCCCGCGGAGGCGCTCCGCGTACTCCGGCACCATCGCCTGCGCGAGCAGGATGTGGCGGACGAGCAGGTCGGTCGCCTCGCGCACGCCCCACGGGTACGGCGCCCAGTCCGGAAACTCGCGCGCGATCAGCGCGTGGAGCGGCTCGATCACCTCCGGCAGCTCCGCATGGGTCGAGCCCCAGGCGTCGACCCCCAGTCGCCGCTTCTTGGCGACCAGGTCGCCGACGCGCTCCATGTAGGCGCTGTCCGGGCCCACCTCGACGAGCCCGTGCAGGCCGACGTCCTTGTAGGTCCAGATCGACCAGCCCGCGCCGTAGCGGTCGTAGATGTCGAGCTGGTCGCAGAGCACCTGGTAGCGCTCCTCGTCGCGCTCCGGGTCGCCGGTGTAGACGGGCCCGAACTCGCCGACCCAGATCGGCGTGCCCGTCTCGCGCTGGAAGCGCGTGCGCGCGAGGAAGGTCTCCTCGAGCGCGTCGCGGTCGACCCAGTCGCCCGACGTCTCACCCGGATAGGGGCCGCCGAACGACATCCCGGCGCGCGCGTAGTCGTGCAGCGCGTACACGGCGTTCTCGTACGGCTCGCCGAAGATCGAGAAGTCCGTCGAGTACGTGTTGCCGTCGACGAAGACGATGTGGTCGGCGTCGACCTCGCGCACGGCCGCCACGAGCCGGTCGTGGAACGGCCCCACGACCCCGCCGGTCGGGTCGCCCGGCTCGTTGAGCAGGTTGTAGCCGGCCACCCACTCGTGACCGCGGAAGCGCTCGGCCAGCGCGCGCCACAGGTTCACGACCCGGTCCTGGAAGTGCGGATGGCGCCAGAACTCGGCCACGTGCGTCCCGTTGTCGGAGTGCCAGTGCTGGTTCTGCGCGCCCGGCGCGGCGTGCAGGTCGATAACGCTGTAGATGCCATGGGCGGCGCACACGTCAACCGCGCGCGCCAGGCGCTCGAAGCCCTCCTCGAGCAGCTCGAAGGGCCGCGCGTCGCGCTCGAAGTGGCGGTAGTTGATCGGCAGCCGCACGCAGTTGACCCCCAGCTCGGCGAGCATCCGCGCGTCGGCCTCGTCGAAGAAGCGGTCGAGCAGCCGGTCGAAGAACCGCTCGGCCCGCTCCGCGCCGATCACGCCGGCGACCGCGGCCCGCATCGCGGTCTCGTTGGCCGGATAGCCGGTGATGAAGTTCTCCATGTTCATCCAGCCGCCGAGCCCGGCGCCGCGCAGGAGCACGCGCGCGCCATCGGCGTCGACTATCGCATCGCCCCGTACGCGCAGCACTCGGCCTCCTCTCGAAACTTTCGCAGCATTCCGACAACATTATCGCAACTTTTGCGGTAGCCTCCGCCGCGTGGAGGAGCGCGTCACCATCGCCCACGTCGCGGACGCGGCCGGCGTGTCGGTCCCGACGGTTTCGAAGGTCGTCAACGGCCGCGCCGACGTGGCGCCCGAGACCCGCGCCCGCGTCGAGCGCGTCCTGCAGCAGCAGGGCTACCGGCGCCGCCGCGCCCCCGCGCGCGACGCGAGCGCCGAGTTGCTCGACGTCGTCTTCAACGAGCTCGAGAGCCCGTGGGCGATGGAGATCGTCAAGGGCGTCGAGGAAGTCGCGCGCGAGCACGGACTGGGGGTCGTGCTCTCCGCGCAGGAAGGGCCGGGCGCGCTCGGCCGCTCCTGGGTCGACGCCGTGGCCGCGCGCCACAGCGCCGGCCTGATCCTCGTCGTCTCCGAGCTCACCGACGACCAGGTCGCGCGGCTGCGGGCGCGGGCATCCCGTTCGTGGTGGTCGACCCGGCGGGCGAGCCGGCGCCGGACGTCCCGTCGGTGGGCGCCACCAATTGGAACGGCGGTCTCGCGGCCACGCGCCACCTGATCGAGCTAGGGCACCGTCGCATCGGCATGATCGGCGGCCCGGCGACGATGCTCTGCAGCCGCGCACGCGTCGACGGCTACCGCGCCGCGCTCGAGACCGCCGGCCTCCCCGTCGACGAGCAGCTGATCCGCTGGGGCACGTTCCACCTCGAGGCCGGCTACGAGGAGGGCCAAGCGCTGCTCTCCCTCCCGGAGCCACCGACGGCGATCTTCGCCGGCAGCGACCTGCAGGCGTTCGGCGTGTACGAGGCCGCTCGCGTGCTCGGCGTGGAGATCCCGACGCAGCTCAGTGTGATCGGCTTCGACGACCTTCCGATGGCGCGGTGGGTGGGGCCACCGCTGACGACGATCCGCCAGCCGCTGATGGAGATGGCGGCCACCGCGGCCCGGCTGGTGCTGGGCCTGGGCGAGGAACAGCGGATCGAGCTGGCGACCACGCTGGTGGTGCGACAGAGCACCACCGCTGAAGGAGGAGACCACCATGGGGAAGTGGGTGCTGGGCCTGATCGTCGCCGCGGCTCTGGTGGCGACGGGATGCGGAAGTGACGACGACGCAGGCGACTCGACGGCCGCGAAGTCGGACGGGCCGGTCACGATCGAGTGGTGGCACATCGCCAACAACGATCCGCTGAAGACGATCTGGCAGGACGCGGCCGATCAGTACATGGCCGACCACCCGAACGTCGACGTCAAGATCACCGTCCTCGAGAACGAGGCCTTCAAGACCAAGCTGACGACGACGATGCAGGCCGGCAAGGTGCCGGACGTCTTCCAGTCGTGGGGCGGCGGCGCTCGCAGAGCAGGCGCAGGCCGGGCTCGTGCAGGACATCAGCGAGCCGACCTCGGACTGGATCGGCGACCTCAATGAGGCGGGCGTCGGCCTATACCAGGTCGACGGCAAGCAGTACGGCGTCCCCTACAACCTGGGCATGGTGGGCGTCTGGTACAACACCGCCGCTGTTCGAGAAGGCGGGCATCGAAGAGCCGCCCGCCACGTGGGAAGACTTCCTTGGCCGCCATCGAGAAGCTCAAGGCCGCCGGCATCACCCCGATCGCGCTCGGGGAGAAGGACAAGTGGCCCGGGCATGTTCTGGTGGGCCAACCTGTCGCTGCGCATCGCCGGTGCGGATGCGCCGCCGGCCGCCGCCGCGGTGCTTCGCTCCACGGTCATGCCACACACCGGATCTGCATCCCTCGCCTCCTCACCATCCTCGAACAGCTGGCGCAGCATACCATAGGGGGGTATCCTGTGACCGTCGCCAGGTGGACGCGGTCGCCGGTGTATGCTCGGCGCACGGTGCGAGGAAGCCTCACGAGCGGAAGTCCGATCGCATGACCACGCAGGTCGCGCCCACCCCCCACGGGGCGCTCGGGCTCGGCGACGACGACATCGTCGCGATGTACCGCACCGTGCTGACCGCCAGGCTGCTCGACGAAGCGGCCCTGCGTCAGAACCGCATGGGTCGGGCGCCCTTCGTCGTGCCCGCCGAAGGGCACGAGGGCTGCCAGGTGGGCACGGCGTGGGCGATGCGGCCCGGCACTGACGTCTGGTTGCCCTACTACCGAGACGGAGGCGTGGTCCTCACCGCCGGCATGACGCCCTACGAGATCTTCCTCGGCATCTTCGCGAAGGCTGACGACCCGTCGAGCGGGGGTCGGCAGATGCCGTCGCACTGGGGCCATCGATGCGCTCGGCATCATCACCGGGTCCTCCCCCATCGCGACGCAGGTGCCCCATGCCGCCGGCATCGCCTACGCCATCAAGTACCGCCAGGAGGATGCCGTGGTGGCGTGTTGGTTCGGCGACGGCGCCACGAGCGAGGGCGACTGGCACGAGGGATTGAACTTCGCGGGCATCCATCGCCTGCCGGTGATCTTCGTGTGCGAGAACAACCACTACGCCATCAGCGTGCCGCAGTCCAAGCAGATGGCGATCACCGACGTGGCCGATCGCGCGGCCGGCTACGGCTTCCCCGGCGTGGTTGTCGACGGCAACGACGTGCTCGCGTGCTACGCCGCGATGAAGCAGGCCCACGACCGCGCTCGCGCCGGCGAGGGCCCCACGCTGATCGAATGCAAGACCTACCGCTTCCTCGGCCACACCTCGGACGACGACGACAAGACCTACCGTTCCCGCGACGAGGTCGCGGAGGCCCGTCACCACGACCCACTGCACGTGTTCGGCCACTACCTGCGCGAGGCCGGCGTGCTCGACGAAGCCGGCATGGAGCAGATGCGGGCCGCCGTGAAGAGCGAGATCGAGGAGGCCCTGGCGGCGGCCTGGGATGCGCCGGACCCCGAGCCGGAGTCGGCCCTGCGCCATGTCTTCGCCGAGGACGCCGACGGGAGCGACGCGTGACCGAGAAGAACGTCGTGACCGCGATCCGCGATGCCCTGCACGACGAGATGGTCGCGGACGATCGCATCGTGCTGCTCGGCGAGGACGTGGGCAATCGCGGCGGTGTGTTCCGCATCAGCGTCGGCTGGATGGAGGAGTTCGGCGAGGAGCGCGTGATCGACACCCCCCTCGCGGAGGCCGGCATCGTGGGGGTCGCGATCGGCATGGCGATGCACGGCATGCTGCCGGTCGCCGAGATCCAATTCGCCGACTTCATCCACCCGGCCTTCGATCAGATCGTGTCGGAAGCCGCGCGCATCCGCTACCGGTCCAACGGTGCGTTCGGGTGTCCCCTCGTGATCCGCACGCCCTGCGGAGGCGGCATCCACGGGGCGCTCTATCACTCGCAGTCGATCGAGGCCTTCTACGCACACGTGCCGGGCCTCAAGGTCGTGATGCCAGCGACGCCGGCCGACGCGGCGGGCATGCTGCGTGCGGCCATCGCCGACCCCGACCCGGTGCTGTTCCTCGAGCACAAGAAGACCTATCGCGCCGTCACGGGCGAGGTGGCCGAGGGTCGTCAGATGGTGCCACTCGGCGGGGCCGACGTGAAGCGGCAAGGCACCGACCTGACGTGCGTGAGTTACGGCTACGCCTTGCACACCTGCCTCGAGGCCGCAGCCAGGCTGCACGACGACGAGGGCATCTCGGTCGAGGTGGTCGACGTGCGATCGCTGGCACCGCTCGATACGGCCACGATCCTCGCATCGGTTCGGACGACGTCGAAGGCGATGGTCGTCTACGAAGACAACCGCACCTACGGGGCAGGGGCCGAGATCGTGGCGACGATCGCCGAGGAGGCGATGTTCGACCTCGATGCTCCCATCGTGCGCATCGGCGGGCCCGACGTGCCGGCGATGCCGTTCGCGACCCCTCTCGAGCACTACTTCATGGAGCCGGAGCCCGACCAGGTCTACCGGCGCATGCGGGACCTCGCCCACGCCTGACCACCGGCGCGCCGTCGGTTCGGAGGCTGGTTCAGGGGCGGGCCCGACGGGTCGATAACGGCAACGGTGAAGCCTCGACGCATCACACCCGGTGCCGACCGCGAACGGTCGACGAGCCGGCACGACCTGGCGGTCGTGCTTGGCGCCGCCGTGCTCTTCGGGCTCGGTTCGCTGAGCGGCGGGTTCGAGGTGCTCCATCGATCCCTCGAGACGCGGGCGCCCGATGTCGCCGCGTCGGCGCTCGGAGTGCTGATCGTGGCCGCCGGGGCCGGGGCGGTGATCGCCCTGCTGCAACGCCAGCGCCAGCTGGCCGAGCGGCACCGTCGATCGGAGACCGAGGCCAAGTACCAGGCGATGATCGAGCAGGTGCCGGCCGTCGCCTACGCATGGGATCCGGCCGTCGAGCCCGGCGCGGCGCCGGCGGCCTACATCAGTCCCCAGATCGAGCGGCTGCTCGGCTTCACCGCCGACCAGTGGCTCGACGACCCGGATCTGTGGAGCCGTCAGGTGCATCGCGATGACCTCGGACGGGTGCTCTCGGCGTGGGCCGAGGCGGTGGCCGCCGAAGCGCGATTCGCGGAGGAATACCGCATCACGACCGCCGCCGGCGACGAGGTCTGGGTCCGCGACGAGGCCACGCCGGTCCTCGACGGGGGCTCCCTGCGCTACCGCGGGGTGATGTACGACGTGACATCGGAGCGGGGCGTGCAGCAGGCCCTCGAAGCGGCCGAGGAGCGCTACCGCTCGCTCGTGGAGCAGTTGCCGGCCGTCACCTACCGCAGCGATGTACGTGACCGCATCGAGGGTGACCGCGTCGACTACGTGTCGCCGTTCGTGTTCGACCTGACTGGGTTCACGCCTGACGTCTGGGCTTCTCCCGGCTTCTGGGAATCGCGTCTCCACGAGGAGGATCGAGCGGCCGTCGTCGCCGAGGCCAGGCGCACCGATACCACCGGCGAGCCATTCGATGCCGAGTACCGGCTCGTACGCGCCGACGGCACCGTCATCTGGGTGCACGACACGTCGAGCGTCGTGCGCCGTCGCGACGAGACGGCCGTCTGGCAAGGGCTCATCCAAGACATCACGGAGCGCAAGGACGCCGAACGGGCCTTGGCGATCGCGGAGGAGCGTCTCCGCACGCTCGTGGAGCAGCTACCGGCGGTGATCTACATCGACGCGGTCGACGAGATCGCGACCGCCGTGTACGTGAGCCCGCAGTACGAGCGCCTCACCGGCTACACCCCGGCCGAACGCGTCGCCGACCCCGAGATGTGGATGCGCATGATCCACCCCGAGGATCGCGACCGGGTGGTCGCGGAGTCGATGCGCACCAACGAGACCGGCGATGACTACGACATCGAGCATCGCATCGTCGCCCGGAACGGCCGCACGCTGTGGGTGCACGACCACGCGATCCTCGTCCATGCCCCCGACGGCACGAGCGGGTGGCAGGGGGTCCTCACCGACATCACGGACCGCAAGGTGGCCGAAGAGGCCCTGTCGTCTCGTGACCGCATCCTGGAAGCCGCCGGCCATGCCGCCGAGCGGTTCCTGCGGGCGCCGTCGTGGCAGGCGTGCATCGACGACGTGCTCGAGCGCCTCGGGCAAGCCGGCGACGCTTCGCGCGCGGCGGTCTTCGAGAACGTCGAGGATGCGTCGGGCCTGCACGTGGCGCTCCGGCATGCCTGGCTCGCCGAGGGCGCCCCGACGACGCTCGGCCGCGAGCCATCTGAGCCGTTCGCCTATGGCGATGGATACGCGAGGTGGGTAGAGGAGCTCGGGAACGGGGGGGTGATCCACGGGCCGGTCGCGACGCTGCCCGAGGCGGAGCGGAGCATGATCGAGGCCGCCGGCATCCGGTCGACGATCATCATGCCGGTGCACGTGGCGGGCCGGTGGTGGGGCTACCTCGGCTTCGACGATTGTCACGTCGAACGCGTCTGGCAGCCGGCGGAGGTCGACGCGATGCGCGTGGTCGCCAACACGCTCGGCGCGGCGATCGAACGCGAGCGGGGGGCACGCCGCCTCACGGAAGCCGAAGAGCGCTACCGCGCGATCGTGGAGCACGTGCCGGCTGCCATCTACCTCGATCGCGCCGACCGATCGATGGACTCGGTCTACGTGAGCCCGCAGATCGAGGCCATCACCGGCTACACGGCGCAGGAGTGGATCGACGATCCGGAGCTGTGGCTCTCGATCATGGTGGCCGAGGACCGTGCCGACGCGGAGCGCACCTACCTGGAGGCCGTGTCGGCGAAGCGCCCATGGAAGGCCGACTACCGGGTGAACACGCGCGACGGACGCACGATCTGGATCCACGACGAGATGACGTTCGTCGCGAGCGCCGACGGTGAGTCGATGTTCCTGCAAGGGGTGCTGATGGACATCACCGAGCGCAAGCTCGCGGAGCAGGGGCTGCGTGAGTCCGAACGCAAGGAACGCGAGGCGGCCGAACGCCTGCGCGCGCTCGACGAGATGAAGAACACGTTCCTCGCGGCCGTCTCCCACGAGCTGCGCAGCCCGCTGACGTCGATCCTCGGGCTGTCGATCACCCTCGAGCGCACGCCCGAGATGGCGGTGCCCGATCGCACCGACCTGCTCGAGCGCCTCGCGGTCAACGCCCGCAAGCTCGATCGCCTGTTGAAGGACCTGCTCGACATCGACCGCCTCAGCCGGGGCGTCGTAGATCCGCAATACCGCACGGTCGATCTCGCGACGCTCATCCGTCGCAGCGTCGAGAGCCTCGACGCACACCGCGGCAGGGAGATCGAACTCGACCTGCGGTCGCTCGTGCTCAGCGTCGACCCGCCGAAGGTGGAGCGCATCGTCGAGAACCTGGTGGCCAACTCGGCTCGGCACACACCGGCGACCTCGCGCATCTGGGTTCGTCTCGCGCCGTCGGACGGAGGGGCGTTGCTGAGCGTCGAGGACGACGGCGCCGGCGTGCCGGTCGAGCTGCGCCATGCGGTCTTCGAGCCGTTCCGCCAGGGCCCAACGGCCTCACCGCACTCCCCCGGCACGGGCATCGGGCTCTCGCTGGTCGCGAGATTCGCGGAACTGCATGGAGGGCGGGCCTGGGTGGACGAGCGCCCGGGTGGCGGGGCAGCGTTCCGGGTCTTCCTCCCTCCGCCCCCTGGTACCGGCGTGCGCGGCGCGGACGACGGCGCCGTGGACGAAGGCCCCACACCTCGCGCCGACGACACCGAGTCGGCCGACGCGATCTGACCCTCAGTCCCCGCCTGGGGCACCGCCGCTGGACCCACCGCTCGACCCACCGCCGGTGCGGCGTGCGCGCAGCGCGGCGAACAGGCCGTCACCCCGCGCCCGGGCCCGCCGGCGTTGCTCGTCCATCGCCTGCCTCGCTTCCTCGGGATCGATCTCACGGGTGAGGTCGGCTTCGATCACGTCGTGGCGATCGAGGGCACTCGAGACCAGCGCCTGCACGATCGCCGCCACCGGGAGCGCGATGAACGCCCCGATCAGCCCGGCGATGCTGGCCCCCGCGATGGCGCACCCGAACGCGACCGCCGGATGCAGTTCCATCGTCTTGGCCGTGATGCGGGGGCTCAGCAGGTAGTTCTCGACCTGCTGGTACGCCGTGAAGAACACGAGCAGCACGAGCGCCTTGAACGGGCTCTCCACCACGGCGACGAGCAGGGGCAGCGCCATCGCGATGTACGTGCCGACGGTCGGGATGAACTGGCTGACGAGCCCCATCCACACCGCCAGCGGCACGGCGAACGGGATGCCGAGGGCGGTGAGCACGACGAACGTGGCGAGCCCCGACACGAGGGCGAGCAAGAGCCGCGAATAGAGGTAGGCCCCCGTCTTCTCGATCGCGACCTCCCAGGTCCACAGCACGCGATGCTGACGCTCGGGGGGCAGCACCGAGAGCACCGCACGGCGGAAGCGAGGTCCGTCGGCGGTCAGGTAGAAGGTGAAGAGGCCG
The DNA here is from genome assembly GCA_963722795.1 of uncultured Actinomycetes bacterium. Lineage (GTDB taxonomy): Bacteria > Actinomycetota > UBA4738 > UBA4738 > HRBIN12 > JAOUEA01. The sequence goes on along the minus strand of CAVROD010000004.1, from coordinate 885,811 downwards.
ATCGTGAGCAGCATGAACACCGCGCCGACGAGCGAGGAGGCGAACCCGAAGACGTTCCCGGCGATGTTGGTCGCGAACCCGGTGAGGTTGGAATCGGCGTTGCTGAGCTGCTGCTCCAAGGTGGCCTGGGATATCTCGAAGTTGAACCACCGCTCGGTCGTGCGGCTCACCGACGCGAGGATGTCGGGCGCGGCCTCGATGAGCGCCTGGAGCTGGTCGACGACGAGCGGGATCATGAGCGCCACCATCACGATGGCGAAGACGACGACGCCGAGCAGGATCACCCCGGTGGCCAGTCCCCTGCGCCACCCCCGGCGTGCGAGCCAATCGACGGCGGGCTCGAGCGCGAACGACGCGAACAGGGCGACGAGCGCCCAGGTCAGCAACTCCGATAGCTGGCGCAGGAGCGACGTGGCGGTCATGGCCACGAGCCACACGCCGAACACCACCACGAGGAAGGTCAGGATCCACCGCCACGAGGGCGGATGGATGATCACCGGGATGGGCCGACGATCCTGCATCTGCGGCTCGTCGCCGCCCCGCGTCGGCTCGCGCTCCTCGCTCATCGGCCTCCCGTCCACACGATGACTGGCGTCGCGCGGAGGATACCCCCGAACCGGGGCTACACTCGGACGACATGCCAACTCGCGATCACAACCCACGCGGACGGCGGCTGCACCTGCCCATCGTCTCGGTGTCGAACGGTCCGGGCGACATGGGGGTGAACGCCCGCGGCGAGCGCAAGCCGCCGTGGCTCAAGGTGCGGCTGCGCAGCGGGCCCAACGCGACCGAGCTCACGCAGCTGATGCGCGGGCTCGACCTGCACACGGTGTGCGAGGAGGCGATGTGCCCCAACATCCACGAGTGCTGGGAGGACCGTGAAGCGACGTTCCTGATCCTCGGCGACACCTGCACCCGTCGCTGCGGATTCTGCGACGTCATGACCGGCAAGCCCGGCGAGGTCGATCGCGACGAGCCAGCCCGCATCGCCGACGCGGTGGCGCAGATGGGCCTTCGGTTCGTGGTGCTGACGGGGGTGGCACGTGACGACCTGCCCGATGGTGGCGCGTCGGTGTGGGCGCAGACGGTGCGCCGGGTTCGCGAGGCGGTGCCGGGAGCCGGCATCGAGGTGCTGCCGAGCGACTTCAAGGGCGGCGAGCGCGATATCGCCACCCTGCTCGAGGCCGAGCCCGACGTGTTCGCCCACAATCTCGAGACGGTGCGCCGCCTGCATGCACGCATCCGGCCGGCCTTCGGCTACGACCGCTCGCTCGAGGTGCTGCGTATCGCGAAGCGCCTGCGGCCCGGTCAGATCACGAAGTCGAACCTGATCCTCGGCATGGGCGAGCGCGCCGACGAGGTGGCCCCCGCGATGCGCGATCTGGTGGCGGCCGGGTGCGACATCCTCACGATGGGGCAGTACCTCCAGCCAACCCCCCAGCACCTGCCCGTCGACCGGTGGGTGCATCCCGACGAGTTCGCAGCGCTCGCCCGCGAGGGCGAGGCGATGGGCTTCGCCCACGTGGAAGCCGGCCCCCTGGTGCGATCGAGCTACCACGCCGGCACGCAGTTCCAGCGCGCGCTCGATCGTGGGCTCGTTGCGGCCGGCGAGTGAGGCCACGCGCCGGCGCACCGTCGGAGTGGAGGAGCCGGCCTGTAAGCCGGATCCTGTGCGCGGAGCTCTCGCCCCGCCGGCGACCATCTCTCTCGGCGACGCCGGAACGTCGCCGCCGGACCGTTCGCCGGTCCGATGCGGTCTACCCGACAGCTCGGACGGGCCGTCCTCGAACGCTGTCTGCTCGACCTTGCTCCGGGTGGGGGTTGCCAGCCGCGACGGTCGCCCGCCGCGCTGGTGCGCTCTTACCGCACCGTTTCACCCTTACCCGCACGACTCGCGCCGCGCGGGCGGTCTGCTCTCTGTTGCCCTGTCCGCGAGGTCGCCCCCGCCTGGCTTTCGCCAGCACCCTGCCCTGCGGAGTCCGGACTTTCCTCGAGCGATCGAGATCGCCCGCGGCCGCCCGGCCGGCTCCTCCACTGGCGAGGATACCCTCGCCGTAGACTGCCCCACGATGATGCGTCGTGCGCTCGCACCGGTGATCGCGGCGCTCGTGATGGCAGCGAGCGCGTGCGCGAGCCCGGTCGACGGGCCGGCGAGCCCTGCGCCGGCTGCCGAGCTGCGAGGCGCGCCCGCCCTGCTGCAGGCGCAGGTGCGCGGCACGGCCCTCCGGTTCGTCGAGGCCTACCGTGCGACGGTGCTCGGGGGCGACGACCTCGAGGGCCTGGCGGCCACTCCACTGATGCGCCGGTTCGCCTACTGGCTCGGCGTCACGAACCGGGCGTTCCCGGGTGACATCTCGGCGACGTCGACGGTCAACGCCCTCGGCCCCGCCACCGCGATCAGCGACGACGGCCGCGTGCTCGAGGTCCAGCTCTCGGCCCAGGTGGATGTGGTCGCGCAGCCGTCCGAGGGCGAGCCGCTGCAGTTCTCCGTGCCGCTCGACGGCCCGGTACGACTGGCTGCGACCGAGCCGGGCACCTGGCGCGTGATCGACTTCGTTCGGTTCGGGGTGCCGATGAGCGGAGCGTTCCTGCCGCTCGACCGCGTGTACGAGCGACCCGGCGTACGCCTCACGCTCGATGCGTTCGGCGGCGTGCCCACGTGGAGCTTCTTCGTGCGCGTCGCCGCCACGGGGCCCCAGGTGCTCACCCTCGACGAGGCCGACGTCACCTTGGTCGATGCGCGTGGCAGGGTGGTCGGCAAGGCCATCGAGGTCTCGAGCCCCCTGCTCGAGATCGCGCCCGGTGGCTACATCGACGGCGCCTTGACGTTCGAACCAATTGCCGACGAGCGGGGCATCTCGCTGCGCATCGATCTCGGCGGGCCCGGCGACCCCGTGCCGCTCGAGATCCCGCTGCGTTCCCTGCTCGACACGGACCTGGGGTAGCGGGACCGAGGGGTTCAGCGGGTGGCGAGGTACCGGTCGACCCCGAGGTTCGCGAGCCGGTCGGCCTCGGTGTTGCGCTCACGCCGCACGTGCTCGTACTCGATCGTGTCGAACCGGGCACCGAGCTCGCGGACCCGCCGGTGCAGAGGCTGCAGGTGGGGTGACTTCACCCGGTAGCGCCCGGTGAGCTGGTTGATCAGCAGCTGCGAGTCCGACCGCAGGAGCACGTCGGTGGCGCCGAGCTCGAGCGCCCGCTCGAGCCCTCGGATCACGGCGGTGTACTCGGCCACGTTGTTCGTGGTCTCGCCGAGCCCTTCGGCCACCTCGGCGAGCACCGAGCCGTCGGGGCCGGTGATCTGTGCGCCGGCGCCGGCCGGGCCCGGGTTCCCGCGCGAGGCGCCGTCGCAGGCGACCGTCACACGACCAAGATCCGCCGGCAGTGCTCACACCTCCTGATGCCCTCGGCGCGCTTCAGCTTGTCGAGCTCGACCGATGAGAGCTGCTCGTGACAGGCCTGGCACACACCGTCGACGAGCGCGGCGGCCCCGATGCCTTTCTTCTGACGCCGGAGGTCGTCGTACAGCTCGAGCACCTCGGCGTCGATCTCGGCCGCGACGGCTTCACGGTGGGCGGTGCGATCGGCGAGATCGGTGGAGATGCCGGCGAGCTCGTCGGATGCTGCGGAGGCGGCCCCCTCGGCCCTGGCGCGCAGCGCCGCGGACTGCTGCTCGGCCGCGACGGCCTCGGCCTCGAGGTTCTCGCGCAGTTCGAGCAGGGCGAGCAGTTCGTCCTCACGGTCCGATCGGCGCTTGTGCACGCTCGCGATCTCGTGTTGCAGGGCTTCGAGCTCCTTGGCGTTCACGATGGAGCCGTCGTACATGCGCTGCTGTTCCGCCTGCTCCTTCTGGGTCATCGAGTCGATCTCGTGCTCGAACCGCGACTGGTCACGGCCGATCTCGTCCAGACGCAGGCGCAGCTCGCCGAGGCGGTTGTCGGCTGCGTCGGCGTCGGCGCGCACGGCGGCAAGCTCGCTCCCGTCCTCGAGCACCCGGCGGCGGGCCTGCAGACGACCGATGGCGGTGTCGGCTTCCTGAAGGTCGAGCAGGCGTCGGGTCGTCATGGCAGGCGAAGACTAGCCGATGGCCGACGCTGCGCCGGTTCCGATGCGAGCGAGCAAGGGTCGCGATGCGAGCGAGCGGTCGTGCCCGGCGGCCCGCCCCGCCGCCGGCGCTCGACCTATGGGAACTCGACGCGCTCGAACGACGAGTTCGTCGCCTGTCCCAGGAACGCGACCGCCGCCACGACCACCATCGCGATCAATGCCAGCATCAACGCGTACTCCACGGCGGTCGCGCCCCGGTCCTCCAGCACCCGGTCGCGGATCGCCGCTCGCCAGACCTGCGCGTTCGTGTAGAGCCGCAGGATCATGCGGGAACCCCCTCATGTCGTCGGTCGCGGGGCCGGCCGGTGTCGCCGACCGACCCATGCGCCCGTCTTACCGAGGGTATCGGCCGCAGGGACCTTCGAAGTTGAGTGCCCGAACCGAAGCGCCGAGTAGGCTTTCGCCCGTGCGAGCGGAGGCGGACGGGCGCGTGGCCTTGGTCACGGGGGCGGGCAGCTCCTCGGGCATCGGGTTCGCCTGTGCACGCGTGCTGGCCCGCGAAGGCGCCGCCGTGGCGATCACCTCGACCACCGATCGCATCGAACGACGGGCGGCCGAGCTGCACGCCGACGGCGCCGAGGCGGCCGGCTTCGTCGCCGATCTCACCGATCGTGAGCAGGCCCGCGTGATGGTCGAGAGCGTGCTCCAACTCTTCGGCCGCGTCGACATCGTGGTCAACAACGCGGGCATGGTGCACGTCGGCATGCCGGGCGAGCCCAGCGAGGTGTTCCTCGACATGACCGACGACGACTGGGACCTCGACGTGGCGCTCAACCTGCAGACGGCCTACAACGCCACGAAGCCGCTCGTGCCCGGCATGATCGAGCGCCGATGGGGCCGCATCGTGATGGTGTCGTCGGTCACAGGGCCGCTCGTCGCCATCGCTGGCTCGGTCGGCTACGGGGCGGCCAAGGCCGGCATGGACGGCCTGATGCGAGGGCTCGCGCTCGAGCTCGGACCCCACGGCGTCACGGCGAACTCGGTCGCGCCGGGGTGGATCGCCTCGGGGTCGCAATCCCCCGAGGAAGCCGCCGCCGGACGACGCACGCCCCTCGGCCGCTCCGGCACGCCCGAGGAGGTGGGCGAGGTGGTCGCCTTCCTCGCGAGCGACCGCGCCAGCTACATCACCGGGCAGTCGATCGTGGTCGACGGCGGCAACACGATCCAGGAGATGAAGGGGCCCTAGCCGCCGATGCTGGGCTTCCTGGCACGCCCGCGCTGGATCGGGCTCACCGTGTTCGCGCTGCTGGTCGTCGGGGTCTGCGTGCGGCTCGGCATGTGGCAGCTCGACCGTCTCGACGGGCGCCGGGAGTTCAACGCCCGCTACACGGCCGGGCTCGAGGCCGCCCCCGTGCCGATCGACGACCTGTTGGACGAGGGCGGCGCGCTCGCGTACCGGCGCGCGATCGCGATCGGACGCTTCGACACCGGATACGAGGTCATCCTGTACGGGCGCGCGCTCGAGGGACAGGCGGGCAACCACGTGCTCACCCCGCTCGTGCTCGCCGATGGCCGGGCGATCATCGTCGATCGCGGGTGGGTGCCGTTCGAGCTCGACGAGCCGCCGGTCACCGAGGCGGCGCCGCCGGTGGGCGAGGTCGAGGTGCGAGGGCCCCTGTTCGCTCCGCAACCGGGCGGCGCCGGCGAGGTGCAGCCTGACGAGGACCGTGTGACCACCGTGCGCACGGTCGACGTCGAGGCCATCGCGCGCGACCTGCCGTACGACGTCGTGCCGTGGTTCCTACAGCTCCAGACGCAGTTACCGCCCGCGGGCGAGCTGCCCGTGCCCGAGCCGCCACCCGAGCTGACGGAAGGGCCGCACCTGAGCTACGCGTTCCAGTGGTTCGCGTTCGCGACGATCGCCGCGGTGGGCTACGTGATCCTCGTGCGCCGCGAGGTGCTCGAACGCCGCGCCGCGACCCGCGACTAGCGGTTCCTTGCCGCTTCCTCGCACCTGGTCCGCTCGGGGGCAAGGAACCGAGAGACCCGGCCCGGCGCCGAGCCTAGGCTGCCGCCGATGCTCCGGTATCTCCTGCGACGCGCGCTGTTCATGGTGCTGGTCCTGTTCATCGTGTCGCTTCTCACGTTCTTCATCTTCGTGAAGCTGCCATCCGGAGACCCCGCCCGCCGGGCGGCCGGGAAGACCTCGACGCCCGAGCAGATCGCCAACGCCCGCGAAGCCTTCGGCCTCGATCGCCCGCTCTACGTGCAGTACGCCCGCTTCGCCAAGGGGCTCGTGCCGTGGCCGGGGCTGTTCCTCTCGGAGGACGTCTACTACTCCTACGGCAACTTCGTGCCGGTGAAGGAAGAGATCGCGCGCCGGTTGCCGGTCACCGCGACCCTCGCGATCGGGGCCGCAGCGATCTGGCTGTTGGTGGGCATCCCGCTCGGGGTGCTCGCCGGCATCAAGCGACGCTCGACGGCGAGCCGGCTCACGATGCTGCTCGCGATCGTCGGCGTGTCGATGCCGGTGTTCTGGCTCGGGCAGCTGATGCTGTACGTGTTCTGGTTCCAGCTCGGTTGGGCGCCCCCGAGCGGGTTGGACATCGGGCAGACCGTGCCCGCCGCGGTGCTCTCGGGGGCGTTCATCCTTCCCTGGATCACCGTCGCGGTCGGCTACGCGGCCATCTACGCTCGCATGACCCGATCGAACGTGATCGAGACGATGAGCGAGGACTACATCCGCACGGCGCGCGCCAAGGGCCTGCCCGAACGCACCGTCATCGCGCGCCACGGCATGCGCGGCGCCCTCACCCCCATCGTCACGATGCTCGGTCTCGACCTGGGCACACTGCTCGGTGGTTTGTTCATCACCGAAGCCCTCTTCGGCCTGCCGGGCATCGGCGCCTTGGCGGTCGACTCGATCGGCCGCCAGGACTTCCCCATGGTCATGGGCATCACGGTGCTCGGCGCCCTGTTCATCGCGGTCGCGAACCTGATCGTCGACGTCGCGTACGCGGCGCTCGACCCGCGCGTGCGGTACGCGTGAGCCGCCGTCAGGTCAGACGGTTCCGCATGCTCTCGGCCGCCATGTCGAAGTAGTCGAGCAGCGCCCGCTCGAGGTCGGCCGGCGGGTCGAGGCTCGCTACCGCCGCGCGCATGTGCACGAGCCAGCGATCGCGCTCCTCGCCCCCGATCGAGAAGGGCGCGTGTCGCATGCGCAGCCGTGGATGACCCCGCTCATCGCTGTAGTGGGTCGGCCCGCCCCAGTACTGGGCGAGGAAGAGCGTGAGGCGGCGGCGCGCGGGCGCCAGGTCGTGTGGCTCCGGGTACAGCGGCAGCAGCACCGGATCGTCGGCCACGCCCTCGTAGAAGCGATCGACCAGCCGCTCGAAGAACGCCATGCCGCCGACCTGGTCGTACACCGTCGTCTGGCGCTCGCTCATCATGGGAGTGTACGGAGACCGATCACCACGGCCTCGGCAGGAAGCGGCGACGCACCCGCTCCCGGTACTCCTCGTACTCCTCGTACCGATCGAGGAGCCACGCTTCCTCACGGCGGGTCTTGCCCTCGAACACCACGACGAGCAGCGCTGTCGGCGCGAGCGCAACGGGCGAGGTCAGCATCGAGATGCCGACCGCGATGAGCAGCACCCCGCCGTAGATGGGGTGGCGCACGAGACGGTAGACCCCGTCGTCGCGGAAGGCCGCCCCCTCCCGCGGCCGGGGCATCGGGGTCAGCGAGGATCCAAGCGTGCGCGATCCGGCCGATGCGAGGACCGCCCCGGCGATCAGGACGAGGGCGCCCGTCGCCACGCGAAGCGGGGTGCCGGCATCGGGCCACGGCCGGCCGACGGATGCCGCGACCGCGAGACCCAGCAGCGATGCGACCTGCAACGCGACCCATCCCTCACCGCGCGAGCCGAGATCGGGAAGCCGCCCCGGCGTGCGACCGGTCACCAGGGGGCTACACGCCGGGAGGCGGCGGTGGATCGACGATCGGGTCGGGGTCGATCGTCGGAGGCGGATCGACCGTCGGGCTGGGGTCGACGGTCGGACTGGGGTCCACCGTGGGGCTGGGGTCCACCGTGGGGCTCGGGTCGACCGTGGGACTCGGGTCGACCGTGGGACTCGGGGTCGGGCTCGGTGTGGGGCTCGGACCACCACCACCACCGCCGCCGCCACCACCGCCGCCGCCGTCCGCCGCCGCCGCCACCACCACCGCCGGTTCCGCCGCCACCACCGCCGGTCGCGCCCGGGTATCCACCCGTCGGGGCGGGGTCGATGGCGCCGTCGGTGCCGATCGAGGCGACCTCGAGGACCCGCGCAGGACGGCCAGCCGCTGCCGCGTGATCGACGGCCGCGACCGGGCCTTCGATCTCGAGCTCCTCGGGCGGGAGGATCGCATCCCCGTGTTCGTCGAGGTCGACGCCGGCGGCGGCGTTCACGCCCTCACGGGCGGCCGGCCACACGGCCACGCCGGCGAGCGCGACCGCGACGAGCGCCGCTACCGACAGCCCAACCTTCAAGGCCTGCCGCAGGGCATGACTGCGCCAGGTGGAGCGTGCGATCGCGTACACGATGACGCCGCCGATCGTGACGAGCAAGGCGAATGTCACCGCGTCAGCGAGGATATTGAGGTCGGTCGTCGACATGGGTTCCTCATGTCGGACTACGGGGGGATGCGCCGTGATACGGGTAGGCGGAGGGTTCGACGGCCGCAGACCTGAACCTGTTGTACCCCCTCGAGACGGTCTCGACAATGGCATCGTGGGGTGAATCTCATGCCGAGACCCATGCACTGGTGGGCGCCGAGTTGTCGCGACCGCCATGATGGGAGATGCCGGACGCCCTGGGAGCCCCGAAGGGAGCCACGATGATCCCGAAGGCTGTGAAGGCGCCCGACGGCGACTTCCGCGGATGGGAGGCGACCGTCGCAGGGGCCGACGCGGTCGCCCATGCCCTCGAGGGCACGGCCGCACCGTGGTGATGCGCCCGACCGCCGACCTCGCCGACGAGCATGGCGACGCCGTGCGCTCGTGTGAGACGCAGTTCCGCACCTTCGGCCGCCGCCGGACCTTCGAGGGGCGCATCAGCACCGTGCGGTGCTTCGAGGACAACGTCGTGCTGCGCTCGGTACTCGAGCAGCCTGGCGAGGGGCGGGTGCTTGTCGTCGACGGTGGCGCATCGCTCCGGGTGGCGCTGCTGGGCGACCGCGTCGCCGGCCTCGCCGTCATCGGCGGATGGGACGGCATCGTGATCAACGGCGCCGTGCGGGACGTCGCCGCGCTCGGATCGCTCGACATCGGCGTGAAGGCGCTCGGTTCCAACCCGCGTCGCAGCTCGAAGGAAGGCGCCGGAGAGGCCGACGTGCCCCTCTCCTTCGGCGGCGTGTCGTTCGTGCCGGGCCAGTACCTGGTGGCCGACGACGACGGCATCGTGGTGCTGGCGGATCGCCCCGAGCACTGACGCCGGGTTCCACCGATTGACAACTCCTGGCCCGAGGATTAGGAGAGGCCCACCGCACGGAAGGAGCAGGGGCATGCACAAGCGCACGGTGGGGACGGCGGTGATCGCGAGCGTGCTGGTCGGCGCGTTCGCGTTCAACGCCGTGGCAGTGAGCACGGACCGAGGCAGGACGCTCGAGCAGCGCGTGACCGCCCTCGAGGCGAGCGCCGAACGCCAGCGTCGGGCGATCGAGTCCTTGCGCGAGGAGAACCAGCAGCAGCAGCAGCTGATCCGGAGCTTGCTGCGATTCCGCGCCGAGACGAACGACCGACTCGAAGCCCTGGACCGCCGTACCTCGAAGCTCGGCGGACGGGGCCTGTACTCGGGACCGATCGACAACGGACAGCTCGAGCTGGGAGCCGACCCGGTCGCCTGCGCGGGGCAGGTCGCCGAGTGGAACGGGGCCGGCACCTCGCTGGGTTGCGTGCCGTCTGCTCCGTGAGCATTCGAGGGCATCGCCGGCACCTCGCCGTACGCGAGGCGGGGGCGGAGGCGCTCGATGCGCCTCCGCCCCCGGGCGGCCTTCCCTCGCAGAAGCCGTCTAGCCCTGGATGAGCCCGTCGTGCGCGTCCATCGGCTCGCCGGTCTCGAGCAGGCTCTTCAGGTCGCTCAGGACCCAGCTCCAGCCGCCGCCGGCGCCCATCTCCTCGAGGCCGCCCGACAGCAGCAGCGCGAGCTGCGGTGCGCCCTCGAGCTCGTGCGTGAGGGTGACCTTGGTCACGCCGCCCTGGCCTTCGACGATCTCGTAGGTGAGCCGCGTGAAGCCCTCGGCAGCCATGGCCTCGTCCATCACCATGCGCCACGTCACGACGAGCTTGTGCGGTGGATCGGACTCGATGACCTCGCCGTCGATCGCGACGTCAGGGGCACCCACCGCCCGCATGGCCTCGCTCGTGTAGGCGATGTGCTTGCCGCCAGGCCGCAGGTCGTAGTCGACCGTGCCGCCGTAGCCGTACCGGGCGGTCCAGCTCGGGTCGGTGATGGCCTGCCAGATGCGATCGGGCGAGGCCTTGATGTACACCCGGTAGACCTGGGTGGCCTGCAGGGTCTCGGTGCTCGCGCTCATGCGGTGCCCTCCTCTTCGAGCTGATGCTTCAGGTCGGCGAGCGCCGACACCCGGCGCTCGGTGTACTTGTCGATCCAGCGGTCGTGGATCAGCCGGATGGGCACCGGGTTGAGGAAGTGCAGCTTCTCCCGGCCCTGCCGGCGCGTGAGGACGATGCCCGCGTCTTCGAGCACCCGCAGATGCTTCATGACCCCGAAGCGCGTCATCTCCAGCTCGGACTCGAGTTCGGTGAGCGTGCGGCCGTCACGCGCGAAGAGCGAGTCGAGCAGGAAGCGACGGGTCGGGTCGGCGAGTGCCTTGAACACGCGGTCGTCGTCATGCACAGCCCGAGCATAGGTGACCGAATGGTCACATGTCAATGGTTGCGGTGCGCTCGATGATCAGCCGGTATCGACGGCCTCGGGTGGGACGCTGCGAGGAAGCTCGGGACCACCCCGGTACCGCGACCCGTCGGCGCGGAACCACCGGACGCGTCCGTCGAAGGCGCGCTCGATGCGCCACCCGTGCTCGTGCACGAGTCGATGGTGGAACCCGCAGATCAACACCAGGTTGTCGAGATCGGTCGCCCCGCCGCGCGACCACCAGACGATGTGATGGGCGTTCGCGAACGCCGTCGACCCGCATCCGGGGAACCTGCAGCCGCGGTCGCGGTGGCGGAGCTGTCGAAGCATCGCAGCCGAGGGCTCTCGCCTCGTGCGGCCGAACCCCACGGCGTCGCCCGCCTCGTTCTCGGCCACCACCTGCACCCGGGCATCGCAGGCGAGACGCTGCAGCGCCTCGGGGGGCATGACCGCCCCGTGCTCGGTCTCGGCGTTGCGCCGGCCCTCGAGCGCGTCGATGGAGGCGTGGACCACCACCGTGGCCCGGTCGGCATCGGCGTCGTCGGCGATGCGCTGCGAGCAGAGCGCCACGAGGGCGTCGGCCCGCCTCGCCTCGATGTACGCCGCATCGTGCTCGGCCGGCATGACGGGGATCTGGTCGACGGCTCGCGACAGGGCCTTTGCCACGACGGCGCCGTGCGCCGCCGGCATCGATGCCTCGAGCCCGAACCGTCGCCCGCCGTCCTCGTACCAGTATCGGAGGGAGCGGTTGCGTTCGAACTCGATCGTCTCGTCGGCGGCCGCGCGCACCTCGACGTCGGCGCGGCGGCGGATCGTGGCGCAGGTGGCGTCGGTGGCCCACCCGATGAGCTCTCGCTCACGCTCGGGCGTCGCGAACCGGCACAGCTCGACCACCTTGTCGATGCCGAGCAGGCCGCTCTCGAGCGCGCCGGCCACCGCGGGCAGGTCGACCAGGGCGGCGGCCGCCTTCACCCAGCGGTCGGCCTTCCACCACGACATGCCGTACCGGATGGAGACCCAGTGAGCCAGGTCGCGGGCGCCCGAATCGCGCCAGGCCCCACGGCGATCGACCTCGGCGATGACGTCGAGCAGCGCGGTCTGGGCCGCCGCGATGTGGCTGTTCAGCGCGTCGGCGACCGCGATGAGCCCGGCGTCGTCGAGCTCGGGATGCGAGTGGGACCCGTACATGCGTTCGAGCCTAGGGGGAGGCTCGTGTCCAGACCGTGACGCACGTCACATCTTGGCGCAGGTTCTGCCGGTCCGATCGGCGGTCAGCGGCAGGCCACGCCCGATCGCGCATCGCGGAACGCAGGCTCCCCGGGCACCGAGACCCACCGGAAGTCGTAGCTCGTCTCGTGCAACGTCATCTCGAGCACGCCGAATGCCTTCCGCTGGGCGGCCTGCAGGTTCGCCGGCCGCGGCTTCGGCCCGTACGGATAGAGCGACCGCCCACCCGTGCCGACCGTGAACTGGCGGAGCCCCTCGGGGTCGGCGTTGCCCTCGCCGTCCTGCGGCGCCCACCGGTGGTAGATGTGGTTGTGACCGACGAGCAACACGTCAACGCCCGCGCGATCCATGAGGTCGAACATCTCGATGTACGGCTCGGTCTCGGTGCCGCCGTTCTGGGTGGCGCCGTCGTCATCGACCCACTTCTGATAGGGCCGCCAGTCGTAGCGAGGGTGGTGCTGGAAGGCGAGCGTGCAGGCACTGTCGCTCGAGCTGCGCAGGTCGGCCTGGAGCCACTCGTACTGGGGCGTGCCCGGCCCGCACCCGGGCTCGTCACCGCAGATGTCGGAGTTGAGCGAGACGATGTGCCACTCGCCCAGGTCGAAGGAGTAGTAGCCCTCCGGCCCGTTCGCGATCGCGCCGAAGTAGTCGAAGTACCCCTGCGCCCCATCGGTGCCGTACTCGTGGTTGCCGGGCGCCGGCGCGGTGATGGGCTTCAGGTGACCGAACTGCACATCCCACACCCGCTGGAACTCCGCGAGCGTGCCGTTGTTGTACTGCAGGTCGCCCAGCGCCAGGAAGCGGTCGGGATCGAGGCTCGTGATGAGGTCGGCCACATCACCGGAGCGGCAGGCGCCTTGCCCGTCGCCCTGGGAAAGCGACTGGCAGGCCGCGTCGCCGACCGCCACGATGACGGGATCCGACGCGGGGTTTCCGATCGCGACGGGGGTCGTGGTGACGGCCAGCGGGACGAGCGTCGCGGCAGACATGGCGGCGACGGCGACGGCGGTGCGGACGGGCCGGATCATGGAACGCTCCTCGGGGGGGTCGTGGCGTGCGCGGAGTCAATCACGGTTCCCTCCTGCGACGCAAGCTCGATGCCCCTGCTGTCGAGCGGTTCGCCGTCGTGGCCGGATGCATCGGTGAGACACTCGTGCGTGAGGCACCGATCACCCTTCCGTTCCCGACGTGAGCCTGGTCGTCGAAGGCCTCGCGGAAGGAGGATGACGATGCTGGCAACCTACGATGGGATCGGCCTCGTGTTCATCGCCGTCGTCGCGGTCGCGATCACGGCGATGTTCTACGTGATGTTGCGCCAGTCGCACTAGGCACGGACGTCCCTCGCTGCCACAGGCGGAACGCGTAATGTTCGCGCGATGCCTGACCTGTTCGCTCGCCAGCCGAGGTGCGCCGCGTGAACGCCGCGCGACTGCAGCGGCTGGTGACGCTCAAGCCGGGCGAAGGTCGCCCGGTCGGGCTGATCGTGTCGGTCTCGTTCTTCGTCTCGGCGGGGCTGATGATCGGCCAGAGCGGCATCGAGGCGCTGTTCTTCGACCGCTACGGCGTCGACAAGCTGCCGGTCATGTACCTCGTGCTCGGCGCGACGATGTTCCTCGCGACGATCGGCTACGGCGGGCTGCTCGCGCGGCTCGGGCGCGGGCGGGCGACCATCGTGATCCCCCTCGCGATGGCGGTGCTCGCCGCCGTGGGCCGCGTCGGGCTCGAAGCCGACCTGGCGTGGATCACGCCGGCACTGTGGCTGCTGCAGGGCGTGGGGTACTTCGTGCTCGGCCTCGCCCTGTGGGGCCTCGCCGGCATCGTGACCGACACGCGGCAGGCCAAGCGGTTCTTCCCGTTGATCGGCGCGGGAGGCGTGCTCGGCTACGTCGTCGGAGGTTTGGTCACGAAGCCGCTCGCGGCCTGGTTCGGTACCCCCAACCTGTTGCTCGTGTGGGTCGTGACCCTCGTGGTCGCGGCGGCCCTCGGTCTGGTGCTGTTGTCGGACGCCGCGCGTGGCGGGCGACGCACCGGCCCCGAGCCCGGCGTCCGTCCGCTCGAGCAGCTCACCGTGGGGCTGCGCTCGGTCGCCCGTTCGCCGCTCATGCGATGGCTGGCGCTCGGCTCGATCCTCTTCTCGCTGCTGTTCTTCTCGCTCTACCTGCCGTTCTCGCGAGCGGCGACGGAGCGCTACCCCTCCCCCGACGATCTGGCCGGATTCTTCGGACTCTTCTTCGGGCTCTCGACCGGCGTCGCGTTCCTGTTGTCGTTGTTCGTGACGAACCGGCTGCTCGCCCGCTTCGGCGTGCCGACCGTGCTGCTCGTGCTGCCGTTGCTCTACGTCGTGGCGTTCGGGGTGCTCGCGATCGAGTCGAGCTTCGCCGTGCTCATGGTCTTCCGGTTCGCGCAGGTGGCGTGGCTGCAGGGCGGCGCTTCCGCCAGCACCGAAGCGGTCATCAACACCGTGCCGGCGGATCGGCGCGACCAGACGCGCGCTTTCATCTACGGCGGGCCGACGCAGGTCGGCACGGTGCTCGCCGGCGTGATCGCGCTGATCGGCGAGCGCGCGCTGTCCCCCGGCATGCTCTACCTCATCGGCTTCATCAGCGCGGTGCTCGCGACGATCGCGATGGTGGGCGTGCGCCGGGCGTACCCGCGCGAGTTGGTGCAGGCCCTGCGGGAAGGGCGCCCGAGCGTGTTCGGTGCCGGCGCGTCGAGGGGCCGCGGCACCGTGGTGGCCGAGCCGTTCGGGCTCGTGCGGGCCGACGCCTCGGCGGTCGAGGTGGCCGTGGGTGCGCTCGCCGACCGTGACGCGAGGGTGCGCCGGGTCGCGGCGACGGTGCTCGGAGACCTCGACGCACCGGCCGCGACATCGGGACTGCTCGGGGCGCTCCACGACGATGACGACGACGTGCGCGCCGACGCCGTGCGATCCCTGGCACGGTCGCAGGCGCGTCTCACGCTCGCCGACATCATGCGCCTCGTGGTCGACCCTGCGCCCACGGTGCGGCTCGCGGCGGTGCAGGCGATCCGTTCGCTGGGCATCCAGCGCGAGGCCGCGTCCCATGCCGTCGGACCGCTGATGCACGACCGAGACCCCTCCGTGCGTGTGAGCGCGGTGGCGACCCTCGTCGAGATCGACGGCCATCCGGCCGCGATGGCTTCGCTGGTCGAACTCGCTGCCGACGGCGATGCGGCCGTGCGTGCCGCTGCCTTCCGGGAGCTCGGCACATCGGACAGCGAGACCTCCGCCGACGTGGTGCTCGCGGGTCTCGACGACCCCGCCCCCGAGGCGCGGGCCGCCGCCGCCCGCGCGCTGGCCTCGCTCGACGCCGGCCGGGCGGTCGACGCCCTCGTCGCGGCGACCGCCGACGAGCACGAGCTCGTTCGGATGGCGGCGTGTGACGGCCTCGAGGCGATCGGTGAGCCCGCCGTCGACCCGCTCGTCGCCGCCCTCGACGACGCTCGCCTGCGGGTCGGCGCGCTGGCCGCCCTCGAGCGGCTGCCGATCCAGCGGCACGAGACCGACGTTCGCCGCTTCGCCGAGGCTGTCGTCGCCGAGGCGGTCGATCGCCACCGGCTCGGCACGGCGATCGGCGGCGACAGGAACGAGGCCGCGCGCCTGCTCGCCGATTCCCTGATGACGTTGGCTGATCGCGATGCTGCCCTCGGTCTGCGCGCGGCGGCCATGCTCGGCGGCGGCGCACAACTCCGGGTGGCGATCGACAACCTGTCGGTGACCGACCCGGGTCAGCGCGCGAACGCGCTCGAGGTGATCGAGAGCGTGTCCGACCGCGATCTCGTGCGGCCGTTGCTCACGATGTGGGAGGGCAGCACCACATCGCCGATCGATCGAAGCGATGCGCTGGCGGTGCTGGCATCGGACCCCGACGAGTGGATCCGTTCATGCGCCGCTCTCGTGATGAGTTCCCAAGGAGGATCGATGACGAAGACCCTGACCACCCTCTCACTCATGGAGCGCGTGCTGTTCTTGCGGAAGGTGCCGCTCTTCGCGATGCTCGCGCCCCCCGACCTGGAGCCGATCGCGTCGATCGCCCGCGAGCAGGCCTTCGCGCCCGGCGACGTGCTCGCGGCACGAGGTGAGGACGGCGTCGAGATGCACATCATCGTGAGCGGCGACGTGTCGGTGACCACGGGGGCCGGCGACGACGGCCGCGTCGTGGCCACCCGATCGTCGGGTGATGCCGTCGGCGAGATGTCGCTGATCACGAACGAGCCACGTATGGCCACGCTCGTGTGCGACAGCCCCGTCCGCGTGCTCACGATCGACCGCCCGCGGTTCGAGGCGATCCTGCGCGAGCGGCCGGAAACCTCGCTCGGCGTCATCAGGGTGCTCTGCCGCCGCCTCGCCGAAGGCAGTACTCAGGCTGCGGGCGCCGACGGCACCGGCATCACGAGCGCGTCGACCTGATGCCCTTTGAGTGAGAGGCTGCGCCGTTCGAGCGACGCCGTCTCGATCTGGGCTGCGGCCGCGGACGCAGCCGTCACCAGGATCTCCCCCGGCCCCGCCTGGGCCGCGACGTGGGCGGCGACGTTGATCGCGTCGCCGAGCGCGGTGAACTCGGTCGTGGCACCGCTCGACACGACCCCCACGAACGCGGTGCCGGTGTGCACCCCGGCACCCAGCGGCAACCACGGGCCCTCGTCGTCGGCGTGGCCCGTCGCCGCCAAGAGGTGCTCGGCCGCGCGGACGGCCGCCGCGGCGTGCCCGGAGCCGGTCATCAGGGGGATGAAGAACCCCACGACCTCGTCGCCGACGAACTTCTCGACGATGGCCTCGTCAGCGATGAGCACCTCTGACGCCACGGCGTAGAACCGCTGCATCAGGTGCGTGAACTCCATCGTGCCGATCTGCCGCGCGAGGTCGCTCGACCGGCGCACGTCCGCGAACAGGAACGAGACCTCGATCTCAGCGCCGCTCACCTCGCCGTCGGCGAGCCACGTGACGCAGCGCGCACAGATGTTGGGGTTCTTCGTCCACGGCGTGAACCCGAATCGACCAAGGACCGCGCGGCCCAGGCCACGGAACGGCACGGAGCAGAGCTTGCACCGGGGTCCGGACGGCACGAACCGGAAGGTGCGCCGCCCGAACCAGATGGAAGGGTGGGTGCCATCGAGGTACGCCCGCCATTCGGCTTCCCGCGATTCGAACCTCGCCATTCCACGACCCTCCTCCGATGACCGATGTTCGCACGTTCGGGCACGCCGCGATACGCGCGGTTGTGAGGTCCGTCCCGACCCGCGACACTTCCCGCATGTCCCTGCCCGAGACCCGGTACGCGCTCGCGCCCGACGGCGTGCACATCGCCTACCAGGTCTCGGGCCAGGTCTCGGGCCAGGTCTCGGGCCAGGTCTCGGGCCAGGTAACGGGCTCGGGCGCGACCGACCTCGTGCTGATGCACGGCACGGTGTCGCACCTCGAGATCGCGTGGGAGGACCCGAAGCTCCGCCGCCTGTACGAGCGCCTCGGCGAGTTCACGCGACTGATCCGCTTCGACCGGCGAGGCATGGGCATGTCGGACCCCCTCGATCGACTGCCCACGTTCGACGAGCAGGTGGGCGACTTCCTCACGGTGATGGACGCCGTCGACGCAGCGCGGGCCGCGGTGATGGGCACGACCGACGCCGGCATGCTCGCGCTCGCGTTCGTGGCCGGCCATCCCGATCGTGTCTCGGCGGCCGTCGCGTTCGAGACCGCACCGCGGCTCACGCCCTCGCCCGACGACGACTTCGGCGTGGAACCGGAGGTGCTCGCACGCATGGCGGAGGCCAACGTCGTGATCGATCTCGACACCCACATCGGCATCGTGGCGCCGGCGCGCAAGGACGAGCCCGGCTTCCGCTCGTGGTTCCGCCGCTACAACCGGTCGGCGTCGAGCGGCATCCGCATCGAGGCGTTCATCCGGGAGAACATGGCCTGGGACATCCGGGGGCTGCTGCCGGCGATCGACGTGCCCGTGCTCGTGATGAACCGCACCGAGAACACGATCCTGCCGATGCGGAACGCACGAGCGTTGGTGGCGGCGCTGCCGAACGCCCGGCTGGCTGCGATCGAGGGTTCCGGCACGGCGATCTTCGCCGACGATGTCGAGGACATCGCCGACGAGATCGAGGCGTTCCTCACCGGCGCCCGGCCGCCCCAGCGGCGCGACCGGGTGCTCGCCACCGTGCTCTTCACCGACGTGGTCGGGTCCACCCAGGTGGCGGCAGAGATCGGGGACCAGCGCTGGCGAGAGCTGCTGGAGCGCCATCATCGGCTGCTGCGAGAGCAGCTCGCACGGTTCGGCGGCCTCGAGGTGCACACGGCCGGCGACGGGTTCCTGTCGACGTTCGATTCCCCGCGGCACGCCATCGCGTGCGCGAAGGCCGCGGCCGAGTCGATCCGCGCGATCGGGCTCGAGATCAGGGCCGGCGTGCATACCGGCGAGGTCGAGCGCTCCGACGGCGACGTGCAGGGCCTCGCCGTGCACATCGGGGCCCGCATCGCGTCGCTCGCCGGCGCCGGCGAGGTGCTCGTGTCGTCGACGGTGAAGGAGCTCGTGGTGGGCTCGGGGCTCGAGTTCGTCGACCGAGGCGAGCACGAGCTTCGGGGCGTGCCCGGTACGTGGCACGTGTACGAGGTGGCCTGAGTGCGCGTCGTCACGATCACGGCTGCTCCGCTCGAGCTCGAGGACCTGCTCGCGGTCGCCGCGGGCGCCTCGATCCAGCTCGCGGACGATGCCCGAGCCACGATCGCCGCCAGCCGGGCGGTGGTCGACCGCATGCTCGAGGGCTCCGAACCCGTCTACGGCCTGAACACCGGCGTCGGGCACATGAAGGACTCGGTGCTGCCCACGGAGGAGCTGCGCAGCGGCCAGGAGACGCTGCTGGTGACCCACGCTGGCGGCACCGGGCCGCCGCTGTCCACCGAGCGCGTACGAGGCGCGATGGCCGCCCGGCTGCTCGGCATCACCCGCGGCGGCTCGGGCGCGAGCCCCCGCGTGGCCGAGGTGCTCGTCGAGATGCTGAACGCGGGTGTGCATCCGGTCGTGCCGTCCGGGGGCTCGGTCGGCGCCGGCGACCTCGGCCAGATGGCGAGCGTCGGACAGGTCATGATCGGCCGAGGACGGGCAGCATTCGGCGGCGAGGTGATACCGGGCGCCGACGCGATGGCGCGTGCGGGCATCGAGCCGCTGCAGGTCGAACCGAAGGACGGCCTCACGATCTTGTCGTCGAACGCCGTGTCGATCGCCGACGCAGCCCGCACGATCGAGCGGGCGGAGCGGGTCGCGGCGGCCGCCGACGTCGTGGCGGCGCTGTCACTCGAGGCCACGAGTGGCAACGCCTCGATCGTGCAGCCGGCGGTCGGCGACGCAAAACCCTTCGCCGGCCAGCGGGCGTCGTGCGCGGCCGTGGCGGCTGCCCTCGAGGGCAGCTTCCTGCTGGAACCCGGGGCGGCGCGATCGGTGCAGGACCCGCTCTCGTTCCGCGTGATCCCACAGGTGCACGGCGCCTTCCGCGAGGCGATCGCCGCCGCCCGCCACGCCGTGGAGGTCGAGCTCAACGGCCGGGGCGACAATCCGTTGGTGTCGATCGACGACGACGCGATGGTGCACAACGGCAACTTCCACCCGCTCGTGATGGCGATCGCCTTCGATCAGATGCGCATCGCGATGACCCACGTCGGCCAGATCGCCGAACGTCGCATGAGCCATCTGTGGGACCTGTTCTTCGAGCGCATCGCGGGAGCCGGCGTGCCGCCGCCCGGATGGACCCCGCCGGAGCTGTTCGGCCTGCAGTTGCGCTACCCGGCCGCCGCCACGTTCTCGGCCCTGCGCCACCTCGCGGCGCCGGCGACCCTCGACACGCCGCCGCTCGACATCGGCGTCGAGGACCACGCGACCGCCGCACCGCTCACGATCCGGTTGACCGGTGAGGCGCTCGACCTGCTCGAGGAGATCCTGTCCATCGAGGTGCTGATGGCCACCGACGTGATGAGCACGGCGCAGGTCCCGGCGTCCCCGATGGGAGCCGGCACCGGCCCGTTGTCGGGCACCGCACGAACCGCGGTCGACGGCCTGGGCGAGGACCGTTCGCCGGCCGAGGTACAGCGCCGGGTGGTTGCGGCCGTGTTCGGGCCCTCCGGTCGGGCGTAGCGGCTTCTTCTCCGCGGGTACTCCTCGTCGAGGGGCTCCCCAGGTTCTGTATCATGCGCCGAACCGAAACAGGAGGTTCGTCGATGCGCACGGTGCTGTCCGCCGCTCTCGTTCTCGGCCTGGGGGCCACGATCGTCATGCCGGCGCTCGCAGACGACTCGGTACCCGTCACGGCACGTGGTCGCGCATGCACGATCGAAGGCACGTCGGGAGACAACCATCTCAACGGCACCGGCGGTCGCGACGTCATCTGCGGCAAGGGCGGGCCTTGAGAGACCTCCTTCACGGGAACCCATGCTTCGAACCCATGATGGATCGCCCGATGCCGGGCGATGTCGACAGACGTCCCGCTGCAGGAAGGACCGTCCACGACGTCACGACACGGTGGGCGATGGCCATCCCTGGTCATCATCACACGCCGCCAGTGCCTTGCCGCAAGGGGCCCGATCTGTGAGACCGGGGGCCATGCGCATCCCGAAGGTGCTGCATCAGATCTGGATCGGGCCACGCCCGGCACCGACGCCATGGATCGAGACATGGCGAACCATCAACCCGGCGTTCGAACATCTCCTGTGGACGGAGCAGGGCATCGACGATCTCGGACTCATGCACGTGAGGCTGTACCGCGACTTCATGGAGGCCGGCCTGCATGACGGAGCTGCAGATGTCGCCCGCGTCGAGATCCTGCACCGGTTCGGGGGGGTGTACGCCGACGCCGATTCGGTCGCGCTGCGGCCCCTGCTCGAGGCACCGTTCATGCGCGCGGAGTTCTTCGCTCCGCGAGAGCCCGTCGACGTCGGCGATCCCCTATCTCGCGGAGCCGAGCTGATCTCCAATGCCTTCATGGGATCGGTCCCCGGTCACCCGGTCCTCGCCGACTATCTCGGCCGACTGACCGGGCTGCGCGCGCAGCGCCCGATGTGGCACACGACCGGCCCTGGGGCGTTGACCAGAAGCCTCGCGGGCTGGGGACCCCCGAAGGTGCAGCGGACGCCGGCGTGGACCTTCTTCACGACGTCGATCGCGGGGGGACGGGTGCGCGGCGGGAGCCCGTACGCGCAGCACTTCTGGTCGACCACGTCCGAACGTTGGGGGCATGCCGGGACGATCCCGTATCCGGAAGGACCCCCCGTATGAGAAGGATGACTTCGTTCACGAGCGATCTCGCGCTCCGCTTGACGATGTGGTCCACGACGTGATGCGCGTCCCGATCCGCGGCGTGGATCATGACCGAGGAGAGCGAGTACAGGAAGTCGAGACCGAGGAAGTAGAGCCCGGGCGAGGCCTCGACGACGCCCCGGTCGTGCGCGGGGATGCCTTCGCCTACGCCGGGGAGATCGATCCACGAGAAGTCCGGGCGGAATCCCGTGCACCAGACGACGTTCGTGACCTCCATGACCCGTCCGTCGTCGAGCACCGGCAGTCCGTCGCGCACGCCGGCGACCCTCGGGACGGTCTCGACCCCCGCTGCGTCGATGTCCTTCGGCTTGAGACGGATCAGCGGAGTGCCCTTCGCCGTGGCCTTCGGCTTGACGCTGCGCCCGATCGGCGTGCCGGTGGTCAGCACGCGATGGAAGACGAACCGCAACACCAGGCGTTCGAGCAGGAGCCGAGACGCCGTGCCCTCGATGCGGAACGGGATGTGCCCCGGGTGCCGGCCGGCCAGCCAGGTCACATGGCCGGCCGCGGACTCCATCGCCACCTCGGCGCCCGAGTTCCCGGCACCGACCACGAGCACGCCGCCGGGCTGCAGTTGCGTTTGGTTGTGATACCCCGTCGAGTGCAACTGCACGATGCTGTCGTCGAGTTGGTCGGCGAACGCCGGCACGTAGGGGGTCTGGAAGCCGCCCGATGCCACCACGACGTTGTCGGCCTCGTAGGCGGGGCCATCGGTCGAGACGACGAGATGGCCGTCGCGGGCGCGCACGCCGCGCACCCGCGTCCCGAGTGCCACCGGCAGCGAGAGTCGCCGGGCGTACGTCTCGAGGTAGTCCCCCATCTCATCCTTGGACGGGAACGACCACTCCTCAGCCGGGAAGCGCCAGCCGGGAAGGCCGTCGTGTCGCGCCGGCGTGAAGAGATGGAGCGAATCCCACCGCGATCGCCAGCTGTCACCGATGCGTGCGTTCGACTCGAGGATGACGATGCGCTTGCCGGCCGCCTGCAGGTAGTAGCCGGCGGCGAGACCCGACTGGCCGCTCCCGATCACGACGGCGTCCAAGCGTTCAGCCGTCTCCTGCCTCGTCGCTTCCGCCATCGTTCCCCTCCCCGGTGCGGCATCGCCAGAAGCCGCGCACCCGCCGCCCATGACACACCTCGGCGGAGCCGGCTGCAACCGGCACCTGCGTCGCAGATGGTGCAGTATCTGCTGCCATGACGACCACGCGACTCGAGGCGTTCAGCGACGCCGTCATCGCCATCGTGATCACGATCTTGGTGCTGGAGCTGAAAGTGCCCCATGAGCCCGACCTGGCGGCCCTGCGGGACCTGGTGCCGGTCTTCCTCAGCTACGTGCTGAGCTTCGTGTACCTCGGCATCTACTGGAACAACCACCACCACATGCTCGTGCTCACCGAGCACGTGAACGGCGGCATCCTGTGGGCCAACCTGCACCTGCTGTTCTGGCTCTCGCTCGTGCCGTTCTCGACCGGCTGGATGGGCGAGAACGACTTCGCACAGGTGCCGACCGCCGTGTACGGCGTGAACCTGCTGCTCGCCGCCATCGCCTACTTCGTGCTGCAGAGCGCGATCATCGCGGACGAGGGTCCCGATTCCCGGCTCAGGGCTGCGCTGGGCCGCGATCTGAAGGGCAAGGTGTCGCCCGTGCTGTACGTGGCGGGCATCCTGCTCTCGTTCGTGGAACCGTGGCTCGGGTTGGCCGTCTACGTGTTCGTGGCCCTGATGTGGCTCGTGCCCGATCGTCGCATCGCGTCCGTCATCGGCGACTAGTCCGAACCGCCCCGGACACGTCACACAGGGAGGAACTCGGCGAGACGCTCCGCCGTGACACGGGCATGCGGAAGGCGCGCCTGTACACCGCCGTCGATGAGCGCCTGCACGCCCGCGGCGAGGGCCGTGCGGAGCGGCCCCGCCTCCGGTGCGGTCACGTGGGCGCGATCGAAGGTGGCGAGCACCGAGGCCGGCAGGTCGTCGTAGCCGCGAGCCTGCGCCACCGCAGTGCCGTGGAGCACACAGGCGAGCGAGAGCGCGTGGTCGCGCACGGCATCGACGTAGTGCTCGGCCTGCCATGTTCGCCCGCGCTCGATGCACGCTCGCGCGTGCAGGGCGTAGATGACGCCCCACCCGAAGATGTCGCCCTCCACGGCCGGTGTGGCGATGAAGAGGTCGCCGACCGGCGCGTAGGCGGGCGTGCCTGGCTCGTCGACCGTCTCCCCGAACAGCAGTCGGAACCGTGGCCCGGCCGGGCGGAACGTCGCCGCTGGCGTCATCGACAGATCCAGCTGCAGTGCGTCGGGCAACAGGAACACCCGGTAGGTGGTCTGCCCACGCGTGAGGTCGGCGAGGCGCACGGCCTCGAGATCGTCGGTCAGCGTGCGCGTCCATGCCTCGAGCACCACGGCGACCTCGACATCGTCGGCGACCGCGAACGTGAGGTCGACGTCGGAATAGCGATCGCCGGCGTCGACGGCTAGCGAGCCCACCAGGGCTCCGGCCACCACACGCTCGTCCACGTCGGCGAGACCAAGCACCCGTTCGCGAAGCGCATCCCGCTGTTCGACCGTGAACATCTGGGGATGGTAGTCCCAGGCTCGATGGGCCGCCCCTGTCTCGTCCACTCCGACCAGATAGTGGGCGTGGAGGTGCAAAACCTTTACACGTGGCCTCCATGTATCTCGCGATCAGCTCGCGACCGCCGTGCAGGCGAGCGCGTGCTCGATCCACCTGGGCATCGCCCCTTCGAAGAGCCACCGGTCGTCGGGGCCGAATGCGTCGTGGATGTCTCGGTAGGTGACCGCGTGATGCATCGCGGCGAGCGGCTCGGCCAGTCCGACGTACGTCGCCGCCTCGCGTCGCGTGAGGCCGGGCCACGCATCGAGGTAGCGCTCACGGCTCGTCGTGCGAAGCGCCGTGTCATCGGGCAACCTGGTGAGGAACATCGCCACGTCGACGAACGGATCGGCGACGCACGCGTCGCTCCAGTCGAACACCACGAACCGGTCGCCGATGCGCATCAGGTTCCCGGCGTGCAGGTCGCCGTGCACGAGGGTGGGCTGGATGGGAGCGTCGGCCATCAGGGCGCACAGCTCCTGCAGGCGCGGCACCGCTCCGCGCAACCGCTCGGCGAGGTCACCGGGCAATGGCACCGTCGGGTCATCGGCGAGCGCGGCGATCTGGCCCGACAGCACGCTCGGGCGGCGATCGAGGCAGCCGCCGGCGAGCAACGCGTCGGTGAGGTGCGCGGCCGCGCGATGCACCTCGCCCATGGCCTCCAGCGCGCCGATGCGCTCGGCCACGGGCAAGGTGTCGGCAGGCTCACCGTCGAGGTCCTCGAGCAGCATCCAGCCGCGCTCGGCGTCGAGAGCCAGCACCTGCGGTGTCATGCCGGGCAAGAGCTCCGCGAGCATCGCGGTGACCGTGGCTTCCCGTGCCCAATGAGCGGGCACGGCTTTGCACCACGAGCGGCCGCGAGGCGACGTCACGCGCAGGATGCACGACACGCACCACGTGGCGAACTGCCGCACCTCCGTGACGCCGGGCAGCGACTCGTCGATCCACGAGGACGCCTGTCCGAACCAGCCCTCGCGCTGCCACGGCTGCAGCGAGGCGGGCTCGTCGCCGCGGAACCAGGCTTCCAGGGCCGCGCGATCGTGGGGGTCGGCGAGCCCGAGGCCGGTGAGCTCTTCCCGCCCGCACCACCTGGCTCGCGCGAGGCGCGGGTCGTGCACCGTTTGGGTCACGTAGACGATCGCGTCGTCGGGTGGCGGCATCGGACCGAACCGCAGGTCGCGCAACACGAAGACGTCCTCGCCGACGAGGTCGCGCAGCGCCGGCGCGACGCCGACGACGATCTCTGGCTCGTCGCTCGACACCCGCGGCAGTGCCCAGGCCGATCCGTCCTGCACCAGCAGGACCGACGACGAGGCATCGGGGATCACGAAGCGCAGCGTGTACGGCACGAGCGCGACGATAGTCCCCGGCGCCAGGACGGGTGTCGGTGGCGGCCGCCAGCATGGGGGCGATGGCCGACGAGGGCACGATCCTGCACGCCGACGCCGACTCGTTCTACGCATCGGTCGAGCAACGCGACGATCCGTCGCTGCGCGGTCGTCCGGTGATCGTCGGGGGCGGTGTGGTGCTGGCCGCGAGCTACGAAGCCAAGGCCTTCGGCGTGCGCACCCCCATGGGCGAGCGGCAGGCTCTGCGCCTGTGTCCCCAGGCCGTCGTGGTACGCCCGCGCATGGAGGCGTACTCCGACGCGAGCACGGCGATGTTCGAGGTCTTCCGCGACACGACGCCGCTCGTCGAGGGTCTGTCGATCGACGAAGCCTTCCTCGACGTCGGGGGTCTTCGCCGCATCGCCGGTACCCCGTCGCAGATCGCCGCCCGGCTGCGAGACGAGGTGCGCGGGCATGTCGGCATCCCCATCACCGTGGGCGTTGCGCGCACGAAGTTCCTGGCGAAGGTGGCGAGCGGGGTGGGCAAGCCCGACGGCCTGCTCGTCGTGCCGATCGATGAGGAACTCACGTTCCTGCACGCGCTGCCGGTCGAGCGGCTGTGGGGCGTCGGGCCGGTCACGGCGAAGAAGCTCCGGGAACGCTCGATCACGACCGTGGCCGACGTCGCGGCGCTCGGCGAACCCGCGCTCATCGACATCATCGGCCGTGCCGCCGGTCGGCACCTCGACGCCCTGGCACACAACCGAGACCCTCGCCGCATCGAGGTCGGGCGGCGGCGGCGCTCGATCGGCACCCAGCGGGCGCTCGGGCGCCGCGCGAGGTCACCGGCAACGCTCGACGTCGACCTGATCGCGCTCGTCGACCGGCTCGCGAGACGCCTGCGCAAGGCGCACCGGGTCACGCGCACGGTCACGTTGCGGCTCCGCTTCGACGACCTCTCGAGAGCGACGAGGTCCCACACGCTGCCCGAGGCGACGGGCGACACGCTCGCCCTGCTCACCGCCGGGCGTGTCTTGCTCGGTGACGCGTTGCCGATGATCGAACGACGCGGCATCACCCTGATCGGCATCACCTTCAGCAACCTGTTCGGCGACGACGCCGTGCAGATGGCGCTGCCGTTCGACGGCGACTCGTCGACGGCCATCGACTGGACCCTCGACGGCATCCGGGACCGATTCGGGTCGAAGGCCGTCACGCGCGGCATCCTGCTCGGGCGCTCAGACGGGCTGCAGGTGCCGCTCCTGCCCGACTGACGCGAGACGGGCGAGATCGTCAGCCGGCTCCAGTGACCGGCATGCGCGCATCACGGACGCACACAGGTGTACGCGGCGTACATGCGATCCTGACTCTGCCATCGATCTCGGATCTCGAAGCCGACGCGTTCCAGCATCGATTCGAGGAGCCACGTGAAGGTGGAGTATTCGTTACGCACGTGGTTCGCGAGCTCGCGTGAGGTCCACCCCGTGACCGGGTCGTCGGGAGCATCCTCAAGCCACGATCGCACGGCGTCATCCGTTTCAGCTGGGTCGAATGAGTAGGTCAGATCACGGAGCCGGAACACTCCCCCGGGTGGGAGCATCCGGGCGATCCGATCGAGCGCGATGACCTTCCAGAAGTCAGGCAGATGGTGCAACGCGTTCCGCGTGTACACGGCGCCCGGGGATCCGCCCTGATGCTCGTACGTCAGGAAGCCGGCCCGGACAGCCTCGAGTCCCTCGGCCCGCATGGCGCCCACCATCGCCTCCGAGATGTCCACGCTCACCACGCGGGCGACGTGGGGCGAGAGAGCTCGGGCGAACGACCCGGTTCCCGCACCGAAGTCGACGACCGTGCTCGACGAGCCGACCCCCGCTGCGAGCAAGGCAGCCACCTCTGCGCTCCAGTCAGTGGGTGACTTCCGTTCGTAGGAGGAGACATGCGCCGGGTCGAGATGCTCGGCCCCCGCGGAAGCTCGTTCATCGAGCCGCCAGTCGGCCTCCATCGCGAAGTTCCCTCCTACTGCCAGCCCGGGACGCGCTGGGCTTGCTCGATCCAGGTCTGCATCTCTGGCCCTTGCGCTTCCTCCAGGGTCCTCACCTTGATGTAGCGGCTCCGGTCGGTGGTGCCGAGCGGCGGTGCAGGATCGAAGTCCGCGCCACCGAAGAAGACCACGTTGACGGACACGTCGTAGGCGACCATCTCGATGATCCAGCCCACGTCGGGCAGTCCGTAGTACGCCTTCTTCCACTTGACGGCGTAGTGGAGCCCGGGGATCGTCTCGCGGATCGATTCGTCCAACTGCGTGACGATGGGGTGCAGGTCGGGCATCACGCGCCGCATCCAATCCTCGATCTCGGCGTGGCTCTCCGACTGCTCGGGCGGTTTCCGGGTGGAAAGTGGCATGCGCTGCTTGTCCATCGCAGGATCCCCTCCGTGGCATGACTTCCTGGACAGGTGCTTCGAATCGTATCCCGTCGGAGGCGCTGCGGGCTCCGATGCCCAGACCGTCGACCCGGAACGGTGGCTAGCGCGCCTCGCGGTAGCGGAGGTAGACGACCCTCGAGCCGAAAGTGCGGGTCTCGACGAGTTCGAGCTCGGCTCGACGCTCGCTCCGGGGGAAGAACGGGATGCCACCACCGACCAGCACGGGGTAGACCATGACCCGGTACTCATCGATCAGTCCCAGCGAGCTGGCCTCCGCTGCGAGCGTCGCGCCTCCGATGGCGATCTCGCCCTCTCCCGGCTCCGCTCGCAACCGCTCGATCTCCTCCCCCACGCTGGCGGAGGCCAGACGGGCATTGCCCTGCACCGCCGACAGCGTGGTGGAGAACACGACCTTCGGGAGCGGGTTCCAGAGCGCAGCCCACTCGAGCTCCGCGTCGCCGAGCGAGCCCTCCTGCTCGGCGGTCTCCCAGTACAGCATCGTCTCGTACAGCCGCCGTCCCAACAGGTGCACGTCGACCCCTCGGATCTCGTCGATCCAGAAGCGGAAGACCTCCTCATCGAGCCCCCAGTCGAAGTCGCCGTCGGGCCCGGCGATGTAGCCGTCGAGAGAGATGCTCATCGAATAGGTCACGCTGCGCATCGGTCGCCTCCTCGATCGCGAGTCCGACACAGTACGACCGCATCGATCCGAGGGTCGTATGACCACGTGCGCGTCCTCCGAACCGCGCACCACGTCGGTGGCTCGAGATGACCGAGCCTCCACCCGGTCAACGCCTCGTCGGTCGCTGTCGGTCGGGTTTCCCGACGCAGATGGGCGGGTACGTTCCACCGACCCAGGGAAAGGGCGATCATGCTCGACGCGACCAACACGACCGGCGGGTCGGCCGCCCATGCTGAGGACGCGCTCCTCGAGGTGCTCGACGACACCGTCGACGCGCTCAGGAGCGCCGACATCCCCTTCCTGATGATCGGAGGTGTCGCCTCGACCGTGTGGGGGCGTGATCGCGGAACGGCCGACATCGATGTCTTCGTGCGCCCTGAGGCGGTGGAGGGGGTGCTGGCTGCACTCGAGGCGCGCGGCTTCGAGACCTGGACCGAGTTCGAGCATTGGCTCCACAAGGCCCGTCGAAACGACATCACGGTCGACATCATCTTCCGGACGGCTCGCGACATCCTCCTGGACGACGAGATGCTCCGGCGAGCCACGACCGGGGAGTACCGTGGCCGGACCCTGCCGATCGCGCCTCCCGAGGATCTGCTCGTGATGAAGGCTGTCGCCGCCGGCGAGGACACGGCCAGGTACTGGTACGACGCGCTCGGCATCCTCTCGCGCGCCGAGATGGATTGGCAGTACCTCGTGATGCGCGCCCGCCAACATGGCGCGCGCAGGACGCTCAGCCTTCTCCTCTTCGCAACCTCCGTCGACCTCGTGGTGCCGGCCGAGCCGATGAACCAGCTCTGGGCCGCCGTGCACGAAGGGAGCCTCACGTGAGGGAGGACCCGCACATCGACGACGAGTACCTCGCCGCGCACCTGCAAGAGCACCTCGCCCGCGACCACCGCGTCCACGAGCTCGAGCTCCGGCTCTCGGTGCTCGACGATCGCATCGTGGTCGAAGGCGTCGTGCCGACCGCCGGTCGCCAAGAGGCGGTGCGCGAGGTGCTCGAGGAAGCGTGTCCGGACCACGTGATCGACGATCGAACCAGCGTGGCCAGCTACGACCCGCCGGACCAGGAGGAACGCATCTCGTGATCCGGGTGGCGGCGGTGGGAGACGTGCATGCCGGGATCGACTCGGCGGGCAGCCTTCGCCCTGGCTGGGATCACCTCGGTGACGAGGCCGACTGCCTGCTGCTCGCCGGCGACCTCACGAAGGGCGGCGAGGCGGAAGAGGCCGCCGTCCTCGCCGGCGAGCTCGACGGTCTCGGGCTTCCGGTGATCGCTGTGCTCGGCAACCACGACCATCATGCCGGCGACCCCGGCGCGGTCCGAGGCATGCTGGTCGACGCGGGGGTCACCGTGCTCGAGGGGGAAGCCGCTCGAGTCGAGCTCGATGGCGGCACGCTCGGCGTGGTCGGCGCCAAAGGCTTCGGAGGCGGATTCGAGGGCGCGATGGCGACGGAGTTCGGCGAGGAGGAGATGAAGGCGTTCGTCCGGCATACGCGCGAACGAGCGGAGGCGATCGACCGGTCCCTCGAAGACCTCGAGGCAGATGTCCGCATCGTCTTGCTGCACTATGCGCCGGTGCGCGGCACCCTGTTCGGGGAGCCCGCCGAGATCTTCCCGTTCCTCGGGAGCTACCTGCTCGCCGAGCCGTGCGATCGGGCGGGCGTCGACCTGATCGTCCACGGCCATGCACATCGGGGAAGCCACGAGGGCACCACGGCCGGTGGCGTCCCGGTGCGCAACGTTGCGATGCCCGTGATCGAACGCGCCTACGTGGTGTTCTCGTTCGACTCGCTCGATCGACCGTCTGAAGAGTCTTGGCGAGACGACCCACGTAGTCGTCCGGCATCATCGGTCGACGGCGCTTGGGCGGCGCGGTCGCGGGCAAGACATGACCCAGTTACGCCCATGTAGCCGCTCCACGAATGGAGGGATCACGATGCGCCTCGGGCTGAAATTGTGCGCGGAAGAACGGACCGCGGCCGAGCTCCTCGCCGACGCGGCCAGAGCCGAAGAGGTCGGCTTCGATTTCGCCGCGATCTCCGATCACTTCCATCCCTGGGTCGACGCCCAGGGCGAGAGCCCCTTCGTGTGGACCGTCCTGGGAGGCATCGCGGCCGTGACCGACCAGCTCGAAGTGGGCACCGCCGTGACGTGCCCGACCGTGCGGATGCACCCGGCCATCGTCGCGCAGGCGGCTGCCACGGCAGGCACGATGCTCGAGGATCGATTCTTCCTCGGTGTGGGCACCGGGGAGCGGCTGAACGAGCACGTGACAGGGCGCAGATGGCCACGCCCGGACGATCGGCGGGCGATGCTGCGGGAGGCCGTCGAGGTGATCCGCGAGCTGTGGTCGGGTGAGCTCGTGGACCATGACGGCCCGCATTTTCGGGTCGAGGGTGCACGCCTGTACTCGGTGCCGGCGTCGCCTCCCCCGATCATGGTCGCCGCGAGCGGCCCGAAGGCGGCAGACCTGGCGGGTGAGATCGGCGACGGGATGATCGGTACCTCGCCGAACGACGATCTCGTCTCGAGGTTCCGGGCGAACGCTGATGCGAACGCACGGGCCTACGCTGAGATCGGTGTGTGCTGGGCCGTCGACCCGGAAGAGGGACTTCGCACGGCGGTCGAGCGCTGGCCCAACGCCGGTCTGCCCGGCTCGCTCAGCGCCGAGCTGGCGATGCCGGCTCACTTCGAAGAGGCGGCGTCACTCATCGGCCCCGACGAACTCCGAGGATCGATCGTGGTCGGACCCGACGTGGACCTCTACGTCGAGCGGGCGAACGCCTACGCTGAAGCCGGGTACGACGGGGTGTGGTTCCACCAGATCGGCACCGATCAGGAGGGGTTCTGCACCTTCGCCGAGAAGGAGCTGCTTCCGGCTCTCAGACCCTCCTGAGCCGGTCGAGTCGCGTGGGCGCGGTTGAGCCGACCCGGAGCGGGGATACAAGGCACAGCGATGCTTCGAGAAGACCGCGCCGAGCCCTCGGGATGCTCGACGAGCTTCGGCCGTGGGGCATCGACCGCGTGTCCGTGAGCGTGCAGACTCCGGCATACCAAGAGGTTGTCCAGGTTGCGCGGCGTGATGGATGGGAGACGTTGGTCAGGCGTCCACGGAATGCAAGGAACCTGACAGACGGCGAAGCACGGGTTGCCTCATCCAGGAGTTCCTCGGGGTCATGCTGGGCGTGCAACGTCCTTCCGTCTCGATCGCGCAGCGAACGCTCAGGGAAGCCGGGTGCATCACGTTCCATCGGGGTTCGGTCACGGTGGTGGACCGAGAGGGACTCGAAACCGTCGCATGCCCATGCTATGAACTGATCCGATCCGAGTATTCGCGGTTGGTCCCCCTGTAACGACTTGATGGGCCCATCGAGCCCTCAGAACTGGACGACGATCTTGTAGGCGATCGCGATCGCGCCCAGCACGATCGCCGAGAGCGCCATGCCTTGCCTCGCATCCCGTGCGAGGCGTCAGGCGTTGACCTGCGGAAACGCTATGTCGCTGAACCGCTGCGTACGGCACCGACGGGTTCCCCGACTGGATCGCCTCGACGATCTCTCGCTCCCGCGAGCGGTGCCGTCGGAACGGTCAGCGGTCAGCCCCGGGTGACCCGCGGATCGAACTTGAACGGAACCGACACGATCTGGTCACCGCTTGCCAGCTTCCTCACCTGGAAGCACTCGGTGCGGATGCGGGCGTTGCACTTCCGCAACTTGACCACCGGGTCTCCGACGCCCTTCTGATAGAAGATCTGCACCGGAGCCTTCTTCCGGATCACGGACTTGTCGTAGAACAGCTCGCCGACGGTCACCGGCCCGTTCCCGGGGCCGCTGAGCGTGAGGGCAGCTTCTCCGGCCTCGTTGGTCGAGAACTGGAAGTTTCCGGCGCTGCTTCCCACTCGGGGAACCGCGCACAGCGCATCTCCAGGCTGGGAGCCGTCACACTCTTCCTCGACTATCGTCGCCACCAGGGTCTGGTCCGTGACGTTCGTCAACTCGAGCGCGAACGGATCGTCAGGCGACACGGGGTTGGCGGGGGGACCCTCGACCGTGCTGAGCTCTCCATCCGGGGGTACTGTGCCGGCATCGCAGTCGGTGCCTTCGGGGCATGACGCTGTGAACGTCGCGGTGACGATCGCAGCATCGTCGACCGTGACGAGACATTCGACCGTGCCTTCGCACGCGTCGGACCATCCGCTGAATACTGAGCCCTCATCGGGCGTCGCCGTCAGCGTGACGAGGGTCCCGTCCTCGAACTCCTCGCTGCAGTCCTCACCGCAGTCGATGCCGGCCGGATCGCTCGTGACTGTGCCTCCACCATCACCCGCCAAGACGACCGTGAGCATGTGAGTCGTCGGTGGCGCCGGCTCGAAGGTCGCGGTGACGTTCCGTGCTTGATCCATGGTGACGTTGCAGGTCTCGAGGCCCGCGCAGTCACCCGACCAGCCACCGAACACCCAACCCTCGTCGGGGTTCGCCGTCAACGTGACCGACGTCCCTTCCTCGAACCCCTCCGTGCAATCCTCGCCACAGTCGATGCCGCCCGGATCGCTGATGACCGTGCCCGAGCCGTCGCCCGCCATGCCCACCGTCAGGGTGTGGACGGCGATGAAGCTGTTCTGGCCGAGGAACACCGCGGAGTCGTAGCCCGAGTCGCCGGAATCGGCGATCGCGAGCTTCATGTGGTTGGTGTCGTTCGCGGTGACAGCCGCAGAGCACGTGAGTACGACGGTCAGTCCGTCCATCTCGATGTCGAGCTGGTTCTCGACGTTCTCATCGTTGTCGATGAAGAGCGAGGCGTTCGAGTTCGCGTTGATCGTGTCGATCGTGACCGGGGCCGACGACTCCCCGACGACCGCGCAGTTCGTGCCGTTGACGAAGAACCCGAACGCGTCGTTGAACCCCTCGTTCACGTACTCGTTGTACTCCTCGGAGGAGAACACGTAGCTGAACTGCACCTGGCTCGTGGTCGGTTCGAAGTCGAACTCGAGCACGGCGGCGTCCAACGTGGCGGCGCCTGCCAGCGTGTCGAGATCGGCGTCGCCGGGCCTCCCGAAGCTGCTCCCGGTGCTCGGGCTGTCATTCGGCCCATGCACGTTCTCGATCGCTCCCGAGCTGAGCATCACACCGCTGTCCAAACCGACGGTGCCGTTGCCGCCGATGAACGACCCTGCGGCCGTGTCGTCGCCGACGTACGTCACGTTCGAAACCGCGATGCCCTCGCCGGCGAGGCGGTTCGCGAGATCCTCCGCGGTCACCCCGTCGCTCAGATCGCTCGTGGCGACCGCCGCTGAGGCAGCCGGCGCGAGGGCGACGAGCAGGGCACAGACGAGCGAGAAGGTCATCGCGAGCGCGGCTGGCCGCGAGCCGGCACGCGGGCGGATACGGGACAGGAGGGAGGTCGAGTTCTTCACGTCAGTCCTTCGTCGGGGGAACCGCAACCTACCGTCCGACGCCGTGTCGGTCAACCGGACTAGGCCGGGAACCCCTCATGCGGTCCAGATCCCGGGCCGCCGGATCCCCTCGCACGTGCGCGTGCATCTCGGAGTGTCGGTGCGTTGTTACGCGGAAGGCTTACGAAGAAGGCGTTGAGCTGGGCGACCTTCGAGCTGCGGGTGGTCGGTTGTGAGCCGCTGCTGCGGACGGCGTGCACGGATATCCTCGACCGATGACGCGGGCGATAGCAGCCACGGTAGCGGCGATCATCCTCGTCTCGGCATGTACGTCGGTCTCAGGTGGGAACGGTGACTGCGATGGACCGCACCTCTCGCCCTTGCCTACCTCGGCCTCCGATCGAGCTCTCTCGTGCGCTGAGAACCTGTTCGTCAACGGAGTCCAGTACATCGTGGACTGCCTTCCGGTGCCGAGGAATCGGCTCGGACCTGAGCTTGCGGCGGGGGAAGGCTACGTCGCCCGCTCGATAACGAAGCTTGCTATCGCCGACGCGATCGCTGTGGGACAACCGGAACTCGATCGGAGCGGGAACGGCGGGCCGTGCGGCCGTTGGACGATCAGCCCCTCGGTCGAACTCGACCGTCGAGCACGCAACGAGCTACTGCAACGAGCAGAAGGGGCCTTCGCGTAGGTCGCCAGTGGCTAGTGTCCCAGCGCGGACAGTGTGGCGATAAGGACGCTCTTCATGCTATTCCGACTTCCCCGTCCGTCTCACCATCCCGTCGATCGGGTGGAGCGGGCCGAAACACCGAGATTCGGACCGTGATCGATCGCTCTGAGCGGGCGACCGTGAAAAAGTCGCGCCGTCGCGTAGTCGGAAGCACGACTGGTGCGTCTTGGTCTATAGATGCGTACTACCGTGACGGCCGACGACACGATCACCTCGGGCCTTCAAGATCTCTACGTCCGGCATGCTCCCGCGGCGCTCCGCCTCGCGTACTTCTTGAGCGGTGATCGTGAGGAGGCCCAAGACCTGGTCCAGGATGCGTTCGTGCGGGTGGCCGGCCGGTTCCGGTACCTGCGCCAACCCGACGAGTTCGATAGCTACCTGCGCCGCACGATCGTGAACCTGCATACCTCGAAGCTACGGCGCCTCAAGGTGGAGCGCTCCTCCTTGGCCCGCGAAGCCGCGCTGCCCAGGCAGGTGGCGACCGAGGGGGGCGACGGGGTCCGCGACGAGATGTGGCACGCGATCCTTGGCCTCCCGCCACGTCAGCGAGCCGCGATCGTTCTGCGCTACTACGAGGACCTGAGCGAGCAGCAAGCCGCCGAGGTCCTGCGCTGCTCGGTCGGAGCCTTGAACCAGCTCGTCGTGAGGGCGACGGCGAGCCTCCGCACCCGCATCGGAGAGGAAGCACGATGAACGACCTCGAGCGCGAGATCCGCGAGACGCTCCGCGATCACGAACATGACGCGCCGACGTCCGACAGGTCCGACGCACAACACGCCGCGGCCCGAACGCGACGACGCCAGATCGTGAACGTGGCCGGTGTCGGTCTCGGCACCATCGTCATCGTGATCGGGTTGGTCGTCGGACTCGGCGGACTCGTTCGCGCGGACCGATCCCCGACCGTGCTCGACACCCCTTCCCCGTCGCAGACGTCGGTGCCGACATCGGTCCCGCGATCAAGAGCGTGGCACCGCGGTCGTGTGCGGAGCGGGGTCGCGGAACCCGGCCGACGCCTCGTTAGGTTGGGTCGACGTTCGACGCGTACAGGCCACGTCTCCAACGCGCGACGGCTCCCGACCGAAGAAGACGTCTCGTCGAGGGACAGCCTCCACAACGCTCTATGAGCCGGGCTGGGGACGTGAGCATCATCATCGAGGGCTCTGCTGGGCAACTCGATTCCTCATCGCGGGGAGACCCCGATCACTGTGGCTGGGTACGAGGGAGCCAATCGGCGGTTCATCGGGGAAGCGGCCTGGCGGGCTGGATGAACGGACTCCCACGGAGGAGTGGATCGTGGACACCCAGGGGACCACGGTCGACGATCCTCCTCCTCGCGGAACCCGGAGCCGCCCTAGCGCCGCTCCATGCAGGCCTCACGGTCATCCATCGATGGTACGTCGACTCGCAGATCGACGACCTAACGGTGCCGGTGATCTTCACGCTGAGCGACGAGAGCATGGGACTGGCGAAGTCATGCCGCGCACACTAGCTCCTTTGGATGGATGGCGGTGCCGACGATGGACCACAGGGACCGAACGTTCCCAGGACCCTGAGCCTTCTGGCAGCCATCCTCCTCGCGGTGGGGGCATGCACCGAGTCATCCGAGACTCCCGCCGATCGTGGCGCTCTACCCAGCGATCCGTCCAGCTCGTCGAACACCAGTACACCGGTTGTCTCCGCGGCTACGACGTTCCCGTTGGATGCGACCATCCCTGAGCTTCAGCGGGCGATGAGGACCGGGAGGATCACATCCCTCGAGCTGGTGGACTTCTACCTGGCCAGGATCGAGGCGTACGACGACGCCGGACCAGCCCTGAACGCGCTGATCACCGTCAACCCCGCTGCTCGCGACGAGGCCGCTGCCCTGGACGCCGAACGTGCCGCATCGGGGCCCCGAGGACCCTTGCACGGGATCCCCGTGGTGGTGAAGGACAACATCGACACCTCCGAGATGCCGACGACGGGCGGCACGCTCACGCTCGAGCACTTCCAGCCGGCGAAGGACGCCTTCCAGGTGCGCCAGCTGCGCGAGGCGGGCGCGATCATCCTCGCCAAGGCGAACCTCGCCGAGCTGGCCCAGAGCTGGCAGACGTACTCGGCCGTCGGTGGCCAGACCCTGAACCCATACGACACCAGCCGAGAGCCCGGCGGCTCGAGCGGCGGCACAGCCGTGGCCGTGACGGCCAACTTCGCCGCCGTCGGTCTCGGGACCGACACCTGCGGATCCAACCGCCTCCCCGCGGGCTCAACAACCTCTACGGACTGCGCCCGACGAGTGGCCTCTCGTCACGAGCGGGGGTCATCCCCTTCTCCTCGACCCTCGACACCGTCGGCCCCATGGCACGCACCGTGCGGGACCTGGCGATCACGCTCGATGCCACGGCCGGGAAGGACCCCGCCGATCCGACCACCGTCCCTCTTCAGACATCGTTCGTGGATGCGGTCCGGGCCGACGGCCTGGAGGGCCGACGGATCGGCGTCCTCCAGGGCGACGCCGGGGAGCGGTTCAACTACGGCAAGGCGATGGACGGCACCGTGCAAGACGCTCTCGATGAGATGGCGGCGAACGGTGCCGAGTTGGTCGATGTGGGACTACCCCCCGGAGTCGGCAGCGCGCTCATCGAGTTCATGGGCGAGTTCCCCTCCGCTCTGAGGAACTACCTCGCCTCTGAGTCCACCGCACCGGCTCGAGCCCTCTCCCAGATCATCGCTCAGTTCGATCCGGGTGCCAGCGTCAAGAAGCCCGATACGAAGGCGTATCGGCAGGCGCTCGCCACCCGGCGATCCTTCCGACACGACCTCGAAGCGATCATGGACAAGCACGACTTGGACGCGATCCGCGTATCCGTGTCCCCGACCACGGCCCGCCAATTCGACGCCGGCATCGACGACTCCAACAGCGAGCATTGGGGATGCGCGGCAGCGGCCGTGGCCGGCGTTCCAGCGCTCGCCATACCTGTCGGGTTCGCCTCGGACGGCCTCCCCGTGGGACTCGAGCTCATGGGCCGAGCGTTCGACGAGTCAACGCTGATCTCCCTAGCGGCCGGGTACGAGGCGCACACGGACCACCGCAGGGCCCCTCCCACCACTCCTCCGCTGAACACCGCACCCTAGCCACCGGCCGCCCACGTACACTTGCGCAACCGGTCGAGGCAGTGTGGATCAAAGTACCCCTTCTGAGCTGCGGCGTTCCTCGGTGGGCGCTGAGGGTCTCGAACCCCCGACCTTCGCCTTGTAAGGGCGAGAAGAACGTGCTGGTCAGGGCGTTGACCTGCGGAAACGCTGTGTCGCTGGGTACCGCTGCGTACCTCGGGGTGTCGGTGCGTTGTTACGCGAAATGTTACGCAAGATCCGGCTTCGGCACCTGCGACCCCATTCGGTGCCGCCACCTTGCCTTCACCGTCGTAGGCGGAAGGCACCATTGAGATGTTGACCTACGAATCCGTGGAATCGGCGTTCGTAACGGGGAGCGGTCGCCGAGCGCGTTTCACCATGATGTTTCGCCGCCACCCCGTGACGGCCCCAACGCACGCGCCCACCAGGATCAAGCCGTCGAGGATGGCGACGAACACGATCCAGCCGTGCAGCGGCTCATCCTCGACATGGTTGGTGATGCCCAGCCAATCCGTCACCACCAGGATGGGAAGCGCAACGATCGAGCCTGCGACCCCACCGAGAAGCAGACCGACCAGACTCCACCCAACTCTCCGAAGCATGCCGTCATCATCGCCCTCCCCCGGTCCGAGTTGAGCGTGTCTCGCTATGGGCTATCGCTGAGCCGGTCACCACTGCACGACGACGTTGACCGACCGGCACGGGCCGCCTCCTGCAGGCTCGCCTCAGCGCCCTGAACGCGCCGACGCCCCCTTGCCGCCCTCGGCTGCCTACTAGCCGTGGAAGGTTCCTGCTTGGCTGTCCGATCGTCTCTGCAAGGCGGAGTCCTCATCCGCCCTTGCGCCCCAGATGGCGTCCCGCGAGGCCGGTGTCGGCGGCGGGTGGTTGATTCAAGTCACCGTGAGGCGCCCGAACTCTGGCGCATATGAATGAACGTCGCAGTAGAAGTAGTAGTCGCCGGGTCGCAACGGGGGTATCTCTATGACCGCGACGAGATCACCAGTCTCCACCTCGCTTTGGACGATGACCGATTCTGGGGGACACCTAACGTTCGACCCTCCATCGGTGACCTCGCAGTCCCGGACAGCCGCGAGGGATAGGTTGTGCGGGATGCCCTGATCGCGGTTCTCGAAGTGGAGGTCGAAGGTCTCTCCGGCTGGCGCGGAGAGGCAATCGACCTCGAACGCGAGACCCCTGAGCACGAGTGGCGTGGAGCGAGCATCCGGGCAGCTCATGGTCGGAGATGGGGATGGCGTCAGACCTCCACCAACGGCCAACTGCGTACGTGAGTCGGATGCTGACCAGACCGCGATGCCTAGGAGGCCAACAGCCCCGATGGTCAGTCCGACCACCCCCGCTCCGATCCGCCGACGCGCTGTTCGGCGGGTGCGAGCACGGTCCAGCTCTGCGAGCGAGGGCTTCCTGTCCGCTACCCGATTCGCGATCCGGTTGAGCCGGTCCTTCACGTCCATGTCAGTCATGGTTCAGCTCCAGTCGCATCCGAAGTGACGCTCGCGCTTGGGATGACAGCGCCCTGACCGTGGTGTCCTTGATACCGAGGATGCGCCCAGCCGAGGCCGAGTCGTACCCGAGGAGGTCCGTCAGCACAATCGCCTGCCGCTGGCGCAACGGCAGCGTCGCCAAGGCCCGAGCGACGGCGTCGCTCTCATCAGCCGCTGCGAACGAGTCTCCGCCAGTGCCCATGCCGATCGCTCGTCGAGCTTGCCGCGCTACTCGGCGCAGGGCGCTTCGATGCCTGTTGAGGGCCGTCGTGAACAAGTACCCGAGCGGCTCATCCATCGACGCGACCCGGTCCCACCGCTGCCAGACGCTGAGGAAGGCGTCCTGGGTGAGTTCCTCAGCCTCGTGGACGTTGCCGGTGAGGACGTAGCACCCTCGGAGCAGTCGCTGATGGTGCTCGTGGTAGAAGGTCTCGAAATCGGCAGGTGGGTCCATGCTTGGCCTCAGCACGTCCTCCCTAGCTTCTGTCGTCCCAGCAGGCGCTGTGGACACGGGTGGGAAGGTATCCATCGCCGCATGAACGCCGACGGGAGGCCGTTCGCTTAGGTGAAGGCCAAAGTCGCGCCGAAGCGGGAAACGGCGATCAGAGTCCTCATGCCGCCATTCCCTCTACGGGTCCCCCGAGGCCGGTGTCGGCTGCGGGTGGTCGGCTGCGGGTGGTCGGCTGCGGGTGGTCGCCCTGTGAGCCGCTGCAATCCTGGGGTCCTCCAGGCTATCTCCGGAGGAGTCGACGCTCGCATCCTTAATCCCAACTCAGCGCCGCAGGGTGCCTCGCTGGGCCGCACCTCGGTGCCTGCCTACTTACCGAGCAGCTTCCTCGCTAACTCTTAGCCTGCGCTTGGGCGACGTGGGCGTCCTCATCCCGCCCTTCGCTCTTTGCGGGTGGCGAGGTGGAAGAGAGACGTCGCGTCTTCAGCAGCTCTCGCCCGCAGCTTGACGAAATGAGTCCAGACCCGTGACGGCACCAGTTGTAGTCGATCACCGTCCCCGGAGGTTGCTGGTCGTCTTCGGGATCGAGGAGAACAATCTGATCGACAGGACGGGTAGTGCTGATGGTGAACGCGAGATACCCGCCCGAAGGCACCTTCCCATCATCGAACGCCATCATGACATTGAACCCATCAGGAACGGGCCGGGAAGGCGAGGCCACGACCTCTGCGCCCTCCTCGGACCCGCCGGTGATGGTCCACAACGGCACGTCGTCGGCGTCGTCGAATACTCGATTACTCGTCGACACGAGGGACACTGACTTGACCGCCTCGTCCCGGCACGCCACGAAGTAGACGAACAAGGACGAGCCATCTCGTCCGACTGCCGCCCGAGGAGAGGCGGAAAGGATCACAGGCTGGCAGCGCCAGAGCCAACATGGCGATTGCAGCAACAAGTCTCACGCTAAGTCCCTCACTCGCCGCGCCCCGGACGCACAGCACACCACAACCAGATTGCTCCGAGAATGGCAGGTCTATCGCTAGCGCAGGGCCACCGTCGACCGGCCACACGAGCCACGGTCTCCAGTCTCGAAGAAGAGGCTTAGACATGTGCGGAGCCAGCGGAAAGAGGGAGGAGTGTCCTCATGTCGCCTTCGGCCCAGACGGAAGCCCCGCGAGGCCGGTGTCGGCGGCGGTGGTCGGGTTTGAGCCGCTGCCGAGACCGGACATTGTCGGGACTCAGGGACAGTTGGGCGGCAAGATGCCGACCGGGACCGGACCTTCCTCGTCGGGGACGGGGACATCGATGAGCAGGCTGTTTCCAGAGTCGCTTTCCACTCGTACGGTGTCGGTCTCGTTCCCAACATCGGCTACGACGTTTAGAACGGAGACGCCTTCGCCTGCCCCGACGAGCGTCGGGTCGTTCCCGGCATCGGTCGGCGAGGCACCGAAAGACACGGTCACATCCTCCCTGCACGCGTTGAAGACCACTGCGTCTCGATAGCTAGAGCAAGCGGGAAGGACCAGCATCATCAGGCCCAGGGAAATCCATCTGGTCCTGGAGCCAGGTTTCCCGAAGGTAGCCATCGCTCAGATTCTCGGCTGTTAGCCATGTGGCCTCAATACCCATGTCGCCGAGGCAGGAGTCCTCATCCGCCTTCGTCCCGGATGGGGTCCCCGCGAGGCCGGTGTCGGCTGCGGGTGGTTGGTTGAGAGCCGCTACCGAAAAGTCCTCTGTGCGCCCCTGTGACAGGAGCGAGCATCACCACGTGGTCGTTGCCGCGACGACGATGACCGCTGCCACGATCGCGGACCCCCCGAGTGCGGCCCCGACCGTGGCCACCCCAGACCTATCTGGGAGGCGTGTGCGTGCGAACAGCCCGATGGCCAGGGAAACAGCCCCGAAGACGAGTGCCCCCGTAGGGAACCATGTCACTTGGGCTAGGGCGGGGACGCCGATGACGATCGATGCGACTGCCGCCGCGTTGAAGATGAACACCTGACCTCATCGTTCCACGAACGGGCCACCCGAACCAGGTCCATGACTCTCCTGGGCTTGGACCTCTACGGGGTCCCAGAGGCCGGTGTCGGCGGCGGTGGCCACGGATCACCCGGCGGAGGGGCACGGGGGCGGTGGGTAGTAGGAAAGCTGAAACCGTCAAGCCCTCGCGCCCTATTGCTCTCCGTGGGAACATGGGTGTATGGCAAGCCTGAGTTGGATCTTGGGTGGAGTGATCTTCATCGGCCTCGGTCTCGCTATCTGGTACACGGCGTTCGTGCTGGTGCCCCTCGGCGTGATCTTCATCGTCGTCGGAATCATCACCGCCGTGCGAGGCAGGAAGAAGCCCGTTGATGCCTGAGCGGCCCCGCGCCGCCTTCGGCTGGCGACTAGCCGGTCACAACC
Source organism: uncultured Actinomycetes bacterium (assembly GCA_963722795.1). Taxonomy (GTDB): domain Bacteria; phylum Actinomycetota; class UBA4738; order UBA4738; family HRBIN12; genus JAOUEA01. The sequence continues at coordinate 843,649 of CAVROD010000004.1, read as the reverse complement.
ATCCACGCCGAGGCATGATGGCTCATGCACCTCATGCGCGAGTCGATCCTCGCGACCTTGTTCGCCCTCCTTGTCCTGGCGGCCTGTACCCGCCAGGCCGACCCACCCCCGTCGCCCATGCCTTCCGTCGAGTCAACTCCGAAGGCACCCCCGGTTGTGATCCCGCAAGAGGCACTACCTGTACCGAACCCGTCACCTTGGCCAATCAAGCCCGGCGAGAAGCGCGATCGCCCAACGTCGCCTGACGTGGCCATCGGGCAGGAGCGACCGTTCGAGCTGTACACGCACTGCGGGATCGACTTCCGTGTGGACTTCGCTGGGAGCTTCTGGCAGTCGTACGGCAAAGGGAAGACCCCGGCTGTGGACTTCAACTTCGAGAAGGGGACCATGACTCTGCTGTCCGGAGAGGTGGCGGTCTTCCACTTCCAAAGCCGAGGTGACGAGGCATCCATCTACTTCGTCCGCAATGACACCCCGAAGCCAGAGGTCGGCTGCGACTAGGGGCATGGGTCGGAGCCCGCCACGCACCTTCCCTGCCGTCGTTCGGTGTCACTGGTCCCATTCTTCCCCACTGCGGTCTGGGGTCTCCCCGCCCTCCTCGGCGTCATCGAGCCCGGCGGGGTCGATGCGCGAGGGTGATGGCGCTTCCGCGAGCCGCTCCCGAGATCGCCCCGACCGAGTCCGACCCTCGGAAGGCAAGGACCACCAGCTCGTTCTGAAGGTTCGCACCGGCGGCGACGAACCAACCCGCACCGACGTTGCGGACGATCAGCCCCTTCGCGGCTTCATCGAGGTACCGGTCGAGGTCCGGCGGAGCGTCCATGACTTCTCCCTCGGGTGGAACCTGCGTCTCATCTGGTACCTGCGTCTCATCGGACATGCACTCGGCTCCTTGCTAGGTCCGCCCGGCCCGGTCATGTGCTGACTCGAATCTAGCGGGTCATCAGGAGCGCCCCAGGCTCCTTGGTGACTACGGGCGAAGGCGGGAGTCCTGATGCGCGTTCGCCCCAGATGAGGTCCCCGCCCGGCCGGTGTCGGCTACAGGTGGTCGCCTTTGAACCGCCACGTGGTTCTCGGCGGCACCTAGACGCGTGTTGCTGTTCCGATCCCTTCAGCTAGTGCCTCGATGACGCGCTCTCGCACAGCGTCATCGCAGTACCGCTCGACCAATCTGGACTTGGTCGCGTTGGGGTCGTCACCGCCCTCGACATCGAACCCTTCGCCACACGACAACGGCATGTCGGACACTCCGTCCCATCGTGGGCCGGGGAAGGTGGCGTCGACCCTGACACGCCGCTCCTTGATCGACAGCGTCAGGTAGCTGTGAACGTCGGTGACGCCCTCGGGCGGAACAGCGCCAACAGCCCTATCCCCGAAGAGGCCTCGGCAAAGGTCCGGCGTCAACCGGTAGACACGGTGGACGACGCCTGGCTCCAGCCCTGGCCACCGGATGGCGGTCATCTCGGCCAGCAGGGCGTGCTTCGTGGAGCAAGTCCCGCGCCAGTCGGAAACCACACCGGCTGGGGTTCGATCCCTGGGCCGTCCGTACGGAACTGCGCGGACCGCCTCGACCAGGTCGACCAACGTGGCCGAGTCACGAACACCCGCCTTGTCAGCGAACATCGACCAGAGGTGGTCATCCATCCTCGTCAGACCCCTGCCGCTCACTCGGCGAGTCTCTCATCCGCACGCTGGATGGAGCCAGTCCGTCCACCTCGTCGGCGCACGTAATCACAACACGAGGAAGCGACGTGATGATCAGCAAGCGTCAGCGACAAGCGTCGCATACCGTCCGCCCGCGTGGATCCCGGCGATCGACCCGTCGGGACCTCGTGCGAAGTAGCCGCGCTCCCCCCTCGTGGGGCCGCGGTGACGATGTATCTGTCACCCGCTCCGGACAGGATCCCGAGCGGCTCCGGCGGATCGTCTGGCGCCTCCTCCTGCGTTCGGCGAGCACCTCCGGCCGACGTGCTTCTCGAGGACCAGACCGCCGTCGGCCACCGTCACGTCGTGGATCATCGCGACCGTCTCGTACCGGCCCGCGTAGGACGCGAGCGCCTCGTCATCCAGCCTGCGGCTCGGGGTCCTGCACCTCGATGCCGAGGTACGCGTCGAACGCCCACCGGAGCATCTCCTCGTTGAACTCCGGGCCGTTGGGCCGCAGTTCGTGAGGCTCGTGAGCGCGAAGCGCCGCTCGGGCACCATCTCGAAGATCGAGAACTGGCCCGTCATGTGCCCCCGTGGGCAACGACGCGCGCCCCCTCGACGTCGCGGAGCAGCCAGCTGATGCCGACGGCGTCGCCGAGCGCGTTGCCGGCGCACGCGACGGTGGGATCCTGCATGCCTCCAGCAATGCCTCTGAGAGGATCCGCGTCCCGTCCGGCGCCCGGCCGTCGCCCAGGTGGAACCGTGCCCACGCGAGTTGATCGACGACGCTCGAGGAGAGGCCGCCCATCGACACCCCGGCTTCCTTCGCCTGACGGCGAGTCCGCCACTCTCCGTCAGCAAGGCTGGGGATCCCCAGGCACCGGAGCTTCTCCTTGTTGGCCCTGATCACCAACCCGAGCTGCGTTTGCAACTCGGGTGCAGGGCTGAAGAGGCTCCAGAAGCGGCGGTAGGCGGCCACGCCATTTGGTGTCCGGACGGCAAGGTCGTCACAGCCTATGCAACAGGCTCATCCCAGTTCGTTAGCGACATGGTCCGAGGTCTATCCGTTCAGGTGGCGAGGGGGTAGGCAGATGAGGGAGCCATCAACGGCGAGAGGCCATCGCGTGTTGGCGGTCCGCCCCATGAGTTGACCTGCGTTCCCTCGAAGCGCAAGCTCTACCGGGTTCCGATGGGCAGGAGCCGACTCGCCGTGCGATCGACTCTTGCTGCGCCACACTCCGGAGAGGCCACGGATGAGGTCTCCATGCGCCTTCGAGCCGACTGGGGTCCCGCGAGGCCAGTGTGTGCGTCGCGCCGTCGCCTGTGAGCCGCTGACAGGAGCGGTGATGTCTAGATGGCTTCGACCTCGCCCACGTACCAGTAAGACTCGCCGTCGCCCCGACAGCCCTCGGGTATCCCGCCGGGCATCGAGTCGGGGTCGGGCATGGTGTCCATCCCGCCACCGAGCCGGACCTGGTCGCCCACGGTCGCAACCGGTCGTTGTCGCCCGTCCCAGACCTGCACCGGATCGCGTGGAGCCAGGCCGTAGTCGATCGGCCACACGAGCCACGGTCCGTCTCGTCCGATCCCGATACACCCGGAAACGTTCGACAGCGTTCCCTCGATCACCGCCTGCTCTCCCGAGAGTCGGGTGCCCGAGTGCCGAAGCAGCGTTGCCTCGCCCGTTCGAGCGAACGGCCATGCTTCCGGTGACGCGAGGAAGTATCGCTCGACACCATCGTCGCGGCACGATGGGGGGCTCGGTTCCTGCGAGAGGTCGTTCGCGGTGTTGAGGCTGACCAAACCGCCACCGAGGGCGATCGGTCCGCCGATGGCGGAGACGAGGTTCCCGTCGGGGTCGACGACCTCAGTGCGTCCTTCGCGTTCGCGCAGGCCGAAGCCGTCGGCCCAAAGGATGAAGGTGGCGGGGCCGCCACCCACGCCCCGCATCGCGAGGCACCCGTCACGATCGACGAGGCGACCTTGGCCGAGGGACGCCATGTAGGCACCGTCTTCGCTCTCAGCGTGCGTGAGGAGGGTGAGTCCCCCCACCTGGGTCGTTGCATCGGACGCCGGGTCGGCGCAGCCACCCGCGAGCAGGGCGGCAGCAAGGCCGAGCGACAGCAACCTCATGTCGTCCTCATGCCTCTCCAGCTCCCGGCGTGACCCTACTCATTGACGACCCACTTATCGCGTCGGGGGTGGAATGGAGTCCTCATCGGCCTTCGTCCCATGCGGGGTCCCCACGAGGCCGGTGTCGTCGCGGTGGTCGGCTGTGAGCCGCCGTCACGAATCCGAGTCAAGCGGCACGAACTCCACGACCTCGAAGGAAACCTCATCGTCGATCGCGTCGGTGTGATCCAGCTCGATCTTCGAAGGGTAGCCCGCCGACGCCCACTCGACGTTCACGGACTTCGCGTCCGGCGCGTACCGGATCAACCAATCGATGAGCGCGTCGACCGTGCCGGGTCTCGTGTCGACCCGTACGCCTTCGATCTCCAGCTTGTCGTTTCCCGACCGTGCGCGGATCGGCCTTCCTTCTCGGACCAAGATGGTCATGGTCTGGGGTCCGAAGACGGGTTCGGACGAGACCAGCGTCCACCGATAGAGCTGGTGGTCCGATTGTTGCCAAGCTTGTAGCCGCTCCTCGTACTCATCATCGCCGTCTTGGAACGCCCCGCATCCAGCGAGCAGGACGAACGCGGCTAGGAGCGCACGCTTTCTCACAGTCGGAGCCTAGACGGCCTCAACTGCCCTCCGGTCGTCTATGACCGCTGGCAGGACAAGACCGGCGGTGTCGACGTCAACAAGTCAACGCTGTTGCGGCTCTCCGTCGAGGCTACCTCTAGGTACATTTGCGATCGCTTTGGCATCACAGCGACCTGTACCGACCACCCTTTCGCTACGGTTGGAGCATGAGGTTCCGTGAGGCCGGTGTCGGCGGCGGTGTGAGCCACACCCGGTAGGCGACGATGGCCCGTTGATCCCGGGCTGTCTCGTGAGCATCGCCAAAGCTCGGCAACCTCACGTGACGACCGCTTCCAGCCGATACGGTGAGTGCATGGAAGATGAGACCGTCGACGTTGGACCTCCACCCTGGCCGGTGTGGTCAACGATGGGGGCGATCGCCCTCACGTCTCTGTCACTCCTGGGTATCTACGTCGTGGGAGGCATCCTGGTGTGGATGGCCTTCGTCCAGACGGGTGGATGGGTGGCCTTCGCTGCCGTGTACCTCGCCCTGGGGGTCGTCGCTCCAGTCTTGGCAGCCGTTCGAGTCCGACGCATTCGACGCTCCAGCGTGCGGGCAGTGGTCAGCATCGCTGCGTTCATCTCGCTCGCGGTGTCGATCTTGTTCCTACCCATCGCAACTCTCCCTCTCGGCATGTAAGCATCACGCCTCGCCTTCCCTCCGCAGGGGCTGCGACCGTGGGTGCGGGAGGTCCTCCTTGTGAGTGACGAAGTCCAGGCAGCGACGAAGCGAGAGTTTTGGTGCGTCTACGACTACGGCCAAGGTGGCGTTTGGAGGCGGCTCTCGCTACCTCGCGAGAACAAGATTCAGAATCGATACCCGATGCTCGTCGTCTTCGAAGAGCTGCCCGAATCGTTCTCGGACAGCGCGAGACGTTCGATCCAGTCGCGGCCTCTGATCGACATCGACGACGACGGGGGCGACGAGTTCCTCGCCTTGATCAGAGGTCGCCGGGATTAGATGAGCCGGAGAGCCGTCCGGTGTCGCGTCTCGTGAAGCGCCTACGCTTGGGACGGGTCCCCGCGAGGCCGGTGTCGGGCTGCGGTGGTCGGCTGTGATCTGCTGCTGACCTTGGTCGAGCTGCCGCGCCCGTTCTTTTGCCGCTAGGGCGGCACGGCCAATCCGCCTGTCGGCTGAGAAGAAGTGTCGTCCCGTGTAAAACATCTGCCCCTTCCCACGCTCAATATGGCGTGACGCAAGGAACCCGAGTGACGCCAGAGCGCCGACATAGAGCAGATCTACCGCGATGAGGGCGACCGGCTCTACTACGCCCTCCTCGCCTATCACGGGCGACCCGGACGTCGCGCGTGAGGCCGTCGCGGAGTCGTTCGCTCGCGCCCTCGCTTCCGAATCCTCGATCCGTGACGTCGTGCCTTGGGTCTGGAAGGTCGCCTTCCGGCTCGCCTCTTCCGACCTGAAGGACCGCAAGCGGCTGACGGACGCCTCCGAGATCGAAGAACGCCCGGTTCCGGAGCCGCAGGACCTCGTTGAGGCACTCGCACAACTCTCCGAACGTCAGAGAGCCTCGATCGTCCTTCACTACTACGCGGGCTACTCCCTCGACGAGATCGCCACGATCCTCGGGACCCGCAAGGGAACGATCGGCGCACACCTGCATCGAGGGCGCGCTCGGCTTCACGAACTCCTGGAGGTAGACGATGAATGACCTTGCCGAGCGTCTGCGTCGGATCGAACGGAACCCCTCGCCGGACCTCTGGGACGAGATCGCGAGCCGCCCTGCGCAGTCGTCACCGGGCGATCGACAGGGTCTTCGTCATCGGCTCGCCGCCGGGCTTGTGGCGGCGATCATCTCCATCGCTGCTCTCGCCTTCCTGGTCCTCGCGTTCCGGTCTGAGCCAGGTGGGGGCACGGCCGGGCCACCCTCGTCTCCCCTCACAATCAGGGTCTGGTACGGCGAGGTTCCTCATCCATCGAGGCTACCTACGAGGGGGTCGAGATCCCACTCGACTCCATCGAGACGCCGGGGGCCGAGTTGGAGCAACCGACAAAGGAAGCGCCGATGACGTTGCCTACTGGGACCCCGATCGAGTTCGAGAACCTCAACTACGCGGAGACCATCAGCCTCTTCGTATTAGCGCCTGCGTCTGGCGAGCAAGTCGCCAACGGAGCCTGCATCGTTCCTGGCGCGTTGCGCACTCTCCCTGGCCCGGGCGCTTCCGCCTACTTCATCTTCGTCGAATGGCCATGGGGTAACACGGGCGTGCGATTCGAGGCGGAGACCGTCGGTGAGGTCTTCGACCATGACTCGGCCCTCGACCCGACCTCGACGGTCGATGCGACCAAGCTTGGTCTTGCTACTTGCGACGCCGATCCTTCGCTCCTCGTCTCCTCGTCGGGACCGTCAGGCGGTCAGGCTGTCGCGGGAGGGACGCTCACGAGCCAGAACGGATGTCTCACCGTCTCCGGCTATGACTCACCCCTGTTCGTCGTATGGCCGAACGGCTACTCACTGGCGGAGGAGGGCGACGACGTGTGGCTCGTCGACGACTCTGGGAACCGGATCGCCAAGATCGGCGACTACGTCTTGATGGACGGAGAGAGTAGGGACCTCGCCCACGCCGAGTCCGAGGTCGTTGGCGGGATCCCGCCCTCGTGTCAGGTCGTCGGCGGTCCAGACGCCTACTGGTTCGCCGGGACGCCAGAACTCGTGGAGCCTCAACCCACGACGCCATCTCCGGCTTGCACGTTCCTCGATCCGGACTGTCCGGACCACACGTTCCTGGTCGACCTGCTGGAGCGTTCCGGCTTCACGATGGTCGGGGACACCGGTAGCGCCCTCCTCGCCGAGAGGGGGACACTGCTCGTATCGGCGTTCGTCGCTGACCCGGAACTCCCAGCCTCTGCCGAACCGAACGACACGATTGCAGGAACCGTCGTGACCAGATACGACGAGGACACGGTCTACTGGACCACACCTAGCGGCAGGCAAGTCGTAATCTCGGTTCAAACGAGGAACGGTCGACTGGATGACGCCACCATCGTTGACCTGGTCGAGGCCGCCAGTCGGAACTGATGCAGAATCGATGATGATTACGTCTCGAACTCGGGCACTTCGAGTCGGATCTGATCAAAGTCCTCGTCGGTCTGCTCTTCTTGGCTCACCCTTCTTCACTCCAGTGTGTTAGGGCGAGTTTCGCGCCGATGGGCACAGCGTCCAAGAGGGGCGGCCGCAGAAGCCCAATAGGGCCTGAACTCTCTGTGGGCGCTGAGGGTCTCGAACCCCCGACCTTCGCCTTGTAAGGGCGAGAAAGACGTGCTGGTCAGGGCTTTGAGCTGCGGAAACGCTGTGTCGCTGAGTACCGCTGCGTACCTCGGGGTGTCGGTGCGTTGTTACGCGAAGTGTTACGCAAGATCCGGCTTCGGCAACCCGTGACCCCCATTCGGTGCCCCACCTTGCCTTCACCGTCGTAGGCGGAAGGCACCATTGAGATGTTGACCTACGAATCCGTGGAATCGGCGTTCGTAACGGGGAGCGGTCGCCTAGCACGTTTCACCAAGATGCTTCGCCGCCACCCCGTGACGGCCCCAACGCACGCGCCCACCAGGATCAAGCCGTCGAGGATGGCGACGAACACGATCCAGCCGTGCAGCGGCTCATCCTCGACATGGTTGGTGATGCCCAGCCAATCCGTCACCACCAGGATGGGAAGCGCAACGATCAAGCCTGCGACCCCACCGAGAAGCAGACCGACCAGACTCCACCCAACTCTCCGAAGCATGCCGTCATCATCGCCCTCCCCCGGTCCGAGTTGAGCGTGTCTCGCTATGGGCTATCGCTGAGCCGGTCACCACTGCACGACGACGTTGACCGACCGGCACGGGCCGCCTCCTGCAGGCTCGCCTCAGCGCCCTGAACGCCCCGACGCCCCCTTGCCGCCCTCGGCTGCCTACTAGCCGTGGAAGGTTCCTGCTTGGCTGTCCGATCGTCTCTGCAAGACGGAGTCCTCATCCGCCCTTGCGCCCCAGATGGCGTCCCGCGAGGCCGGTGTCGGCGGCGGGTGGTTGATTCAAGTCACCGTGAGGCGCCCGAACTCGGGCGCATATGAATGAACGTCGCAGTAGAAGTAGTAGTCGCCGGGTCGCAACGGGGGTATCTCTATGACCGCGACGAGATCACCAGTCTCCACCTCGCTTTGGACGATGACCGATTCTGGGGGACACCTAACGTTCGACCCTCCATCGGTGACCTCGCAGTCCCGGACAGCCGCGAGGGATAGGTTGTGCGGGATGCCCTGATCGCGGTTCTCGAAGTGGAGGTCGAAGGTCTCTCCGGCTGGCGCGGAGAGGCAATCGACCTCGAACGCGAGACCCCTGAGCACGAGTGGCGTGGAGCGAGCATCCGGGCAGCTCATGGTCGGAGATGGGGATGGCGTCAGACCTCCACCAACGGCCAACTGCGTACGTGAGTCGGATGCTGACCAGACCGCGATGCCTAGGAGGCCAACAGCCCCGATGGTGAGTCCGACCACCCCCGCTCCGATCCGCCGACGCGCTGTTCGGCGGGTGCGAGCACGGTCCAGCTCTGCGAGCGAGGGCTTCCTGTCCGCTACCCGATCCGCGATCCGGTTGAGCCGGTCCTTCACGTCCATGTCAGTCATGGTTCAGCTCCAGTCGCATCCGAAGTGACGCTCGCGCTTGGGATGACAGCGCCCTGACCGTGGTGTCCTTGATACCGAGGATGCGCCCAGCCGAGGCCGAGTCGTACCCGAGGAGGTCCGTCAGCACAATCGCCTGCCGCTGGCGCAACGGCAGCGTCGCCAAGGCCCGAGCGACGGCGTCGCTCTCATCAGCCGCTGCGAACGAGTCTCCGCCAGTGCCCATGCCGATCGCTCGTCGAGCTTGCCGCGCTACTCGGCGCAGGGCGCTTCGATGCCTGTTGAGGGCCGTCGTGAACAAGTACCCGAGCGGCTCATCCATCGACGCGACCCGGTCCCACCGCTGCCAGACGCTGAGGAAGGCGTCCTGGGTGAGTTCCTCAGCCTCGTGGACGTTGCCGGTGAGGACGTAGCACCCTCGGAGCAGTCGCTGATGGTGCTCGTGGTAGAAGGTCTCGAAATCGGCAGGTGGGTCCATGCTTGGCCTCAGCACGTCCTCCCTAGCTTCTGTCGTCCCAGCAGGCGCTGTGGACACGGGTGGGAAGGTATCCATCGCCGCATGAACGCCGACGGGAGGCCGTTCGCTTAGGTGAAGGCCAAAGTCGCGCCGAAGCGGGAAACGGCGATCAGAGTCCTCATGCCGCCATTCCCCTCTACGGGTCCCCCGAGGCCGGTGTCGGCTGCGGGTGGTCGCCTGGGAGCCGCTGTTGGCGGCCAGCAGCCTAGACTCGCATTCCTCGCCCGGAAGGTGCGCGATGGAATCGACCTATCGCCCCGACGACTTTGCTCGTCTCATGCGCGGAGTGCCCGCTTCTTGGTGGGTCGCTGGCGGCTGGGCGCTCGATCTGTGGCTGGGGAAGGAGACGAGAGAACACCTCGACCTGGACATCGCCATCCTGCGTATGGATCAGTGGCTCGTGCGTCACCGTCTCGAAGGCTGGGACCTACACATCGCGGAGGAGGGCACGCTCTCACCGCTGCCTCGCGACGAGCCGCTCGCTCCACCTCTGCACGCGCTCTGGTGCCGACGAGACGCGGAGGCTCCTGGGTCTTCGAGTTGCTGATGAACGAGTCCGTCGGCACCGAGTGGATGTTCCGCCGCGACTACACGATCCGTCGCCCTCTGGCCAATATCGGCTCCGCGTCATCAGATGGGTTCCCCATCCTGGTCCCGGAGATAGTGCTGCTATTCAAGGCGAAGAACCGGCGAGAACACGACGAGGCTGACTTCGCGAACGTGTTGCCGACCCTCGACGCGGGCCAACTTCGGTGGCTCTCGGCTGCGTTGAGGACGGTCCATCCTGGACACGACTGGACAGAGATCGTCGAGAGCATCAGTGGAGAGGGTCTCTAGCCGTCGAAGCAGGCTCTCCTTCCGGCCTTCGCCCGGCTTGGCGTCCCCGTGAGGCCGGTGTCGGCTGCGAGCGGTCGCCTGTGAGCCGCGGATGGCGGGTTGGAGTCCGCGGTGGCGGAACACCGAAGGACGAGGGAACCATTCGAGCGTCGCGATGGTCCTACTCAGATGGCGAAGTTGTCGGGTCGACTGAGATCCGGAGCCGTCTGGCTCGCCCTCGCGAGCGCGTTGATCGCGTGCACCGGGAGTCCGTCCGCCCCGAAGCCCAGTGGCGCGAGGCCGTCGTCCGATGTTGCGGTCACCCCGTCGCTTGTGTCACCCACGGGCCAGGAGTATCTGGCCGGAGACATCGACACCTTCAGCGGAGTCTGGGAGCTGCTCGGGTCGGACGACGGCACGACGCGATGCCAGCGCATCCGTCGAGTCGGTCTCCCCGAACCACGCCTTTGCGTCGATGCTTCCACGCCGCTCCCAGACATCCATCTCACGCAGATCCGATCCCGAGAGATGGCGTTCGGTGCAGCGCCTCCAGGCACCGCCAGCGTCGAGGTCCTCGCGGAGGGGGCAGCGGAGCCGTTCGTCGGCGCTGTCCTCCCAGCCCCTCCGCGGATGCGCGTCGGCTATCCGCTCTACGCGGTGCCGCTCGGTGGCAGCGGACCAGGCATGATCACCTTCCTGGACGAAGCGGACAGCCCCTTGACCGAGTTCTCGCTGATGTGGAAGGACCGCGGGCAGCGAGCGCAACCGAAGATCGAAGGTGTCTTCCCCGTGGGCAAGATCTTCGCCCGCGGCGAAGACCCGGTCGCAGGCCCATGGTGGATCTACGGGATCGACGAACCCTACGGCCAGGTGATTCGTGTCCGAGGATCGGACGCGGTCGCGGGGCTAGTGGTGAAACCGCCTGGAGATCAGGTCTTGGGACAAACCATGATCGCGGGGTTCGGGAAAGACGCGTTGCTGGTGGTACAGCCCGTGTCTCCCGCGGTCGATCGGGTGGAGATGCGGATGACCGACGGCTCCACGATCACGGGCAGACTGCACCCGGTGCCTCGATCGTTGCTGGAAGGGACGAGTCTCTTCGTTGCCGCGTTCAGGGGACAGATCACAGCGGAGGGAACCGAGATTTCTCCGGGAGGGGAGATCGTGGCGTTCGATGCATCCGGAGCAAGAGCTGAGGAGGAAGCCTCTAGGGGGTGCCGTCGATCTTTGATCTCTCACCGTCACGATCAGTGGCGTGGATCAGGTCTCCATGCCGCCCTTCGTCCCGATGGTCCACGCGAGGCCGGTGTCGGCTGCGGGCGGTCGCCTGTGAGCCGCTGCTGGCCAGTTCCGTCCCAAGGACATTGCTTCAAACAACCGTCCCGCTGCTTCCTGGTGGACCACGCTGCGCATCCTGGTTGCGGCCTCAACGCCCTCGCCTTCACCCTATGGCCCGCACCATCCTCGGCTGCCCACTGTCCGTGCCGATGGCAGTCCAGCTTCCTCCGAGGTGCGGCCGGTGCCGATGATCACGTCGGGGCACCGAGCTGCAAGGAATCTCGCCGACCCGTAGGCGTCGGGAGCCAGCAACGCGTTGAGACGGGTGATGATGGACAACGTGCTGGAGACGGAAGAAGCGATTCAGATCAGTGGCGGCGACTTCGAAGAGTTCTTCATCCGCGAACGAGATCGGCTGTTCAAAGTGCTGGTGCTTGCGACGCGGGACGCCTCGGAGGCGGAGGAGATCACACAGGATGCCTTCCTCCGCGTATGGGAGAGATGGACACGCGTTTCTCGCATGGATGCACCAACGGCGTATCTGCACCGTGTGGCGTTCAATGCCTTCCTGAGCCGTCGCCGTAGAGCTACGGTGGCGCTCCGCCGACGAATGTTCAGTGTCGCGATGACACCGGATGAGATCGCCCAGGTCGAGGGTCGGCACATCGTGATTCAGCTAGTCCGGAGCCTGCCAGCCAGGCAGCGAGCAGCCGTCGTGCTTATCGACGTCCTGGACTACAGCTCTGAGGAAGCTGGCGAACTCCTGGGCATTCGGGCATCGACGGCGCGTGAGCTCGCCTCACGTGGCCGAGCACACCTCCGCGAAGGGATGAGTAACCGAGATGAGTAACGTGACGAACGCCCTGCGACGGGCAGCTCAGGATCTGCCTGAAAGCGACATCACAACGACGGTCCTTCGTAGGGCGCAAGACCGGCGCGCCAGGAGGGAGCGATTCACCGCCGGGACTCTCGGTGTGACGCTTACGGTCGCTCTCATCGCCGGAGTGCTCGCGATTCGTCCTGATGGCGGCGAAACAGTTCGCCCTGCTGCCGGCACCACTCTCTTGGCCAGTCCCGGACAGCATTACGAACGCGAGGTGCGGATCTACAACCTCAACGACTCGGGAAGGTCCGTGACCGAGCTGAAGCACAACTACGTGTGGGACCGGAAGGGGAAGGGGACGTCGCTGACGGAAGGCCGACTCTTCTTCTTCGATCCTGCGGACCGGGCAGCCTATGAGGCTGCGAATGACGTCGAGACTGGCTGGCAACTCCCCGGTGGCCCTGGGACCGGTGGTGGAGACGATTCGTTGACGACCAGTGTGCAGAATGACTTCGGTGACGCTCCTGTGACCGCATTCGAGCTGATGCAGTGGTTGCGGGAAGGCAATGGAAACCCAGCAGACACACCGGCGATCGATGCTGGCGTGGCGTTGGAGGAGCTCTCCGAGACGGATGCGGGTATGTGGCACCTGCTGTTCTACGAGATTCTGCCCGTTGGGCCAGGCTCACCGGCAGTGCGAGCGGCTGCCGTTGAGGCTGCCTCGGGCCTCCAGGCCGTCGATGTCGACCGCACAAGTGTTGATCCCGCTGGCCGACCAGCGATCGCCCTGCACCTCGTGTACGACATCGAGGGCTGGGGGTCAGCCGACGAATGGATCTACGCCGACCCGACCACACTCGCCCCGCTGGCTCTGGTCTGGCCGGGGTGGCCGGGGCGGCAGACTCAGATCGTGGCCCATGACCGGATCGTCTCGACCGAGACCGGTGATGTCATCGAGAACCTCGTGCCGAGTCTCGACGCGGACCATGTGCCGTTTCCCGATCCGGCTCGGGAGCAAGGCTGACAGCACGAACCGGCGAAACCGTCCGGGACGGCGTCCCCCGATAGTCGGCTGCGTCGCGTGTTCGCCTGTGAGCCGCAAAGGCGGATCGCATCGGGACAGTTCGGGTTAGTCGGGGACGATGCCGCTGTCAGGACAAGCGTTGACCAGCAGCGTCCATTCCGGTCCGATCCCGCCAAACAGGAAGCGTGCAACCACAGATCCGTCGCGGATGACCATCCTGTCGGTGGACGAGTACTGCGGGGATTCTGGGTACTTCGGAGGTATCAACTCGTCCGACGGTCGGACCCCCGGCACACGCCTGAACACCTCTTCGGGACTCTGGTCACCGGCCCAGATCGTCATGCGGAACTGCTCGCCGAACCCGCACGAGAGATCGAAGGGAACATAGAGGTCCTGGGGGTCGACGATGGTCAGCTTGGCGGTCAGGGCAGGATCGTCGTCGTGATCATCACGTGTGGTCCGCAGGCAGGCGAGGAGCACTTCTCCCGGTCCGGTTGAATCCGTCAGCCGTGTGGTTCCACGCCCGATCGGACCGCCGTTCCAAACGATGTCCTGATTCGCCACGTCGCGGAACTCGAACCCCCAGACTCCGCCGAGGTTCTCGATCTGAACATGCACTCCGTCCCGCTGCGCCTGAACGATTGGGGTGTGGAGGGTGATCGACGCCTTGCTGCACACCACCTGAGCAACCGACGCTGCCGACTCCGTCACCCTACTCGGCGCCGCTGCGGCGGGCCCGGCTCCGCCTTGGGCGTGGGACGACTCCCCGCTGGCGCATGACGCCGTCAGTACGGTCATCGCCGAGATCAAGATCAAGCGCCGGATCATGTTCACCCACGAACCACTACGTCCCGAAGTGCCGATAGGTTCCAGAGAATAGGAGTCCTCATGACCGCCTGCGCCCCGAATGGGGGTCCCCGCAATGGCCGGTGTCGGCTGGGTGATCGGCTGTGAGCCGCTGCCAGCAGGTCGTCAGGGGCGAGACAAGGTCCTGGCTATAGATGGCTACGAACCTATCTACCCGACTTGCACCTCGTCCTACCTCGGTAGCCACCATCACGCGCCCTCGTGGGACACGGCCCACGCCGGATTGCTCTCGTACTCAGTCGAGGACGTGATCCGGCTCTGCTGGTTCGTCGAGAGGTCCACCGTCCAGATGTCTCCGTCCCGGACGAACGCGATCGCGGTCCCGTCGGGTGCCCACGCCGGTGAGGCGTCTCGCCATTGCAGTCCCTCGGCCACCCTCTGCGGCGACCCCCCTTTAACCGGCACGACCCACAACTCCTCACCCTGGATCGAGTTGATAGGGCGTGTGTAGAGGATGTTTGCCCCGTCCGGTGACCAAGCCACCTCCGCCAAGCCTTGGCGGTCGATCCCATCGAGCACCTCGACGGATCCGCCTCCGTCGACGGGCACGACGAGCAGACGGCCGCTGGCGCTGATGACGATGTGGTTCCCGTCCGGTGACCATGAAGGCTCGTTGAACGCACCCGTGTAGACGACGCGGCGATCGGTGCCGTCAGCATCCATGACCGCCAACCAGTTCATCTCACCTTCCTCGCCTGGGTGTCCGATCATCAGGATCCGGCTGCCGTCCGGGGACCAGGACGCATCGAAGATCACCTCGTCGTCGGCTCCGGCGATCCGGCGAAGCCCTCCGCCGTCCGACATCCGATCAGCATCAGTGCCGGTGAGCGGCCAGCTGCGGTCCGCTCGAACATGACCTGGTCGCCCTGGGGCGAGAACTGCGCCGCGAAGTCAGCGGCTGGGCCACTCGTCAGCTGTCGTTCATGCGAGCCGTCGGCGGCGGCGAGCCAGATGTCGAAGTTCTCCGGCGAGTTACCTGCCGGTCGGGTGAACGCGATCCATCGACCATCGGGCGACCATCCGCCGGTGTCGGGATCGGGGTACCCGGTGACGAGTACGATCGGGGATCCTGGTCCTTGGACGATGCCGATGGTCTCTTCCTCAGCCACTCGCTCGTTCTTGGCCACCGTGAACGAGATCGCCCCGTTCACGCCACTCACAGAGCGTGCGCTCGGCTGACGTTGGCTGTCGTCGAACGCTCGGGCGAGGAAGGAACCCGAGAGGAGCACGACGATGAGGGCGACGGTGCCCGCCGAGAGTCGGCGAACGCCGCCGCGACGTGCCGAGGACTTCAGAACGTCTTCGTATCGCACGTTAGAGCGGCCGACACTGTCAGCGAGGGATCGGAGTTCACTCTTCGCGTCAGGCATCCTCATCACCTACGTCCTTCCTCAACTGGGTCCTGGCTCGTGACGCTTGGGTTCGCACCGCACCGGGACTGAGGCCCATCGCCTCAGCGGCTTCCTCGGAGGACAGTTCCAAGAAGTCGGTGAGGACCAACGCGGTGCGCTGCTTCTTGGTCAACTGAGCCAACCGGCGCGTCAGGTCGAGATGCTGGTCTGATCTGGCGATGTCATCCCGACGATCGCGAGGCGGGATCGCCCTGCGAAGCGCAAGAGCCGAACGCCGATAGTGGCTTCGGAATCCGTTCATCGCCGTGCGGTAGAGGTAGCCGATGGGGTCCTCGACGCTACTCACACGATCCCACCGCTCGAAGACGCGAACGAAAGCATCCTGCATCAGGTCTTCTGCCTCCTGGCGGTTGCCAGTCAGCATGACCATCGCTTGATAGAGGCGGTCTTTCTCGGCATGGAACAGGTCCTCGAACGACCAGGATCCATCGTCGGGAGTGAGCCTCGACACGTCTGAGTGCGTCGTTGGGTCGTCGGTCAGCATCGGACCATGAACGATGGAGCAACCTGATTCGTTACGCCACCGCCTGAGGTGAGTTCACCCTGCCACGAGGCCGGAATCCTCATCCCGCCTTCCGCCCAGGATGAGGCCCCGCGAGGCCGGTATCGGCAGGCGGGTGGTCGGCTGCAGTCTCGGAAGAACGGCGCTTCTCTAAGAACTGGCTGACAAAGAGTTGAGCACGGCGACCTCTGGGAAGGTCGCCGGAGCACCGTAGCCGTGCTCGGCTAGCCAGCGAATCACCATCAGACTTCGCAACGACCAGTACGCGCGAACCACGTCGACCTCGACGTCGCCGCCGTAGCCCACGATGACATCGTCGAGCCGCTCCTCGTGCGCGAGAGTCAGCGTGGCGAGGTCGTACATCGCATCGCCCTGGCCGCCCTCGGACCAGTCGACGACGCCGCTCACCTCGTCACCGTCGACGAAGACGTGGACGATCTGCAGGTCGCCGTGGATGAACACCGGTGTCCACGGCCGCAGCGCCGCCTCCGCGACCTCACGATTGCGCCTGACAACGTCGGCGGACACGACATCGTTGGCGACGAGCCACGCACACTCCGAGTCGAGCAGTGGCGGAAACTCGACCGTGCCCTGACTGCTGAGAGCGGGTTGCTGCTGGCACTGCCTGCTCGGCCACGGTGGCAGCGGAGCGTCGTGCAGCGTGCGGACGGCGGCACCCGCCGCAACCCATGCCGCCGAAGACGCACGCGAAGGCTCTTTGAGCACGCCGAGCGCCGCTCCAGGAACTGCCGCGAGGGCGAGCACCGGCGGCTTGCGCCAAAGGACCTCGGGGGTGGGGATCGGTGCCCTCGCCATCACCTCGACCTCTCGGTCGATGCGCGCTTGATCCGTGTCGACCTTCAGGAACACATCGCCGACGCGCAGCGTCACGCGCTCCGAATGTGCGACAAGCACATCGATCTCGCGCATGTCGTCGATCATCGCACAGGCCGCCGACGGCGAAGAGAATGGAGAACCAGGGTGCTCGGTCCGGGGGCGTCACCCCCCGGACCTAGGAGGATCGTTGGCGGTACACGCTAGTGACGCGCTCTGACACGGGCTACCTCCCCGCTTGTTCGCTCCGAATCCACATCCTCGCGGGCCGAGAGACCAGTGATCGCGACGAGTAGCCACCCGCACGAAGCGGAGGACGATCTCTCGGTCGGCCCGTGGGATAACCTGCTGGATGGCGATCGCGCTCGTGGCCTTCGACCTCGACGGAACCTTGGTCCGCGGCGAGACCTGTGTCGAGGCCATCGCCCGCCGGATCGGACGGACCGAAGAGTGCGCAGCCTTCGAGGGGTTGGACGCCAGCCGGGATGTCGAAGAAGTGACGACTGCTCGGGAGGCGATGGCCGAGTGGTACCGGGACTACGCCGAGGAGGAGCTGGTTGCCGGACTACTCGACCTCGACCTCGCACCCGGCACCGAGCAAGCGTTCGACCTCCTACGAGCGAAGGGGATAACGACAGCGATCGTCTCCATCACGTGGAGCGTCGCGGTCGAGTGGTTCGCCCGTCGGCTGGGCGCTGAGCACACTCTCGGGACCCGGCACGGCGAAGGCGGGATCGAACACGTCTGGCCATCCGACAAAGGTCCGTGGCTGAGAGACCTGACGGCGCGGCTCGGGCTTCGGCTCGATCAGGTCGCAGCAGTCGGGGACTCGGCTAACGATCGCGATCTCCTGGAAGCTGCAAGGCTGCGATTCTTCGTTGGCGCAAGCCCTCCCGTGATCTCCGATCTCGTTCATCTCCCGGAAGGTTCGATCGACGGCATCGCCCGTTGGATCATCGCTTCCGACTGATCTGGCTTCCTCGGTGGGCGCTGAGGGTCTCGAACCCCCGACCTTCGCCTTGTAAGGGCGACGCTCTGCCAGCTGAGCTAAGCGCCCGCGTTCCTCACGCGAGTTCCGTGTGGCCGCACGCCCGGCACACCACTCCCCCGAGCTGCGCCGACAGGCGCGTTCCTCCGCAGGCGCGGCACCGGTCCAGGCCCTCGGCCCAGTCCGGACGCTCCGCCTGGCAGGCCGGACAGATCAGCACCTGCCGCCCGCCCGAGACCGCCCGCACCCACGGCGTCTCCCGCTTGTCGGGGTCGTAGGTGGGTCGGCCGCACAGGGAACACCCCGGTCGGTCGCCCGTCGAGAGGGCACCGTCGATCGGCCTCACGGCTCGCAAGGATACCGGTGTCGACCTCGTCGGGGGACGCCTGTGCGCACCACGGAGGACGGGGTAGCCTGCGGCATGCTCGAAGGGCTCGGCGCGTTGCTCGCCGCCATGGTGGTCGTCGCCGCGGCGCCCATCGTGGTGGCGTTCCTGCCGGGGCGCGTGCCGCAGGTCGTGCTGCTGATCGCCGGCGGCGTGGTGATCGGTCCGGAGGTGCTCGACCTCGCCCAGCCCGACGACATCGAGCTGTTCGCGAACCTGGGGCTCGGGTTCCTCTTCCTGCTGGCGGGCTACGAGCTCGAGCCCAGCCTGCTGAAGGCGCGTCCCGGCCGGCTCGCGATGATCGCCTGGGCGATGACGATCGTGCTGTCGATCGCGATCGTCGGCGCGCTCGAGGCGGCCGGGCTCGTGAAGGCGTTCCTGCCGGTCGCGATCGGCCTCACCACGACCGCGCTCGGCACCCTGCTGCCGATCCTGCGCGACCACCACATGCTCGAAGGGCGCTTCGGCCGGTACGTGTTCGCCGCCGGCGCCGTGGGCGAGATGGGCCCGGTGCTCTGCATCGCCCTGCTGCTCGGGCACTACAGCTCGATCGTGGAGGTGATCGGCGTCGCCGCGGTCGCAGGCGCCGCGTTCGCGCTCTCGGTCGTGCCGCGGCTCACGCAGGGCACGCGGTTCGGTCGCGTCATCGAGGAAGGCCAGCACGAGACCTCGCAGACGACCCTGCGCCTCACGGTGCTGCTGCTCGTGGCCCTGCTGTTCCTGTCGGCGGAGTTCGGCCTCGACATCGTGCTCGGCGCGTTCTTCGCGGGCATGGTGCTGAAGCGGTGGGCGCCCGGCGACGTGGAGACGCTCGAGAAGAAGCTCGACGCCGTCGGCTACGGGTTCTTCATCCCGGTGTTCTTCGTGTCGTCGGGCATGGGGCTCGACGTGGTCTCGATCGTGGAATCGCCGGGGCGGCTGTTCGTGTTCTTCGCGCTGTTGCTCGTGGTGCGCGGCGTGCCCGCGCTGTTCGTCTACCGACAGGACCTGCCGGCGCCGCGACGGGTGCAGATGATGCTGCTCACGGCGACCGCGCTGCCGCTGCTCGTCGCGCTGAGCGAGATCGGCCTGCAGAACGGGTCGATGCTGCCCGAGAACGCTGCCGCGCTCGTGGGCGCGGGCGTGCTGTCGGTCGCGATCTTCCCGCTGCTCGCGGTGCGGCTGCAGCCGAAGGCGCTCGAGGCCGAGCGAGCGGGGTCCGCGACCGACGCCGGCTGATCCGGTGATTCAGGCGTCCGGGCGGGGGCCGGCGACGCATGCGCGGGGGGTAGCCGACCCGCGTGGCGTCCATGACCTTGATGCGACGCTGCTTCGCCAGATCCTTGAGGAACCGGTCCTCGGCCAGCTCGAACCGGCGCCACTCCCCCACGCCGTCGACGAAGACCACCGAGAGCGGCGAGACCACGGTCTTCGGTTCCACGTAGGCCTCGACGCCGTCGTGCGCGTCGAGCCAGCCGGCGATCTCGGCGCGCCGTTCCGCCGGCCCCGCGATGCCCTTGACCTCTCGCTTGAGTTGGTCGGTGCGCCGGTCCCAGTCATAGGCGCCCGGGCGGTCGGCACCGACGATGCGGGCGCGACGCTGCCGCAGCGCGTAGGCCTGCGCCTTGCGCGCAGCGAGGCGGAACCCCCAGAGCGCGAGCACGAACAGCACGACGAGCGGGATGAGCCGGATCACGATGAGCCACGATATGCCGTTGCCTGCTCCATCACCATCGACCGGAGGCGAAGGGTTGCGACCGCGCGCCCGGTGCGCCACTGTTCCGCTCGTGATGGCGCCGTGCAGCTGAACCCGACCGAGCACGACCGGCTGCTGGTCTTCACCGCGGCCCAGCTCGCGCGCGAGACGCTCGCGCGCGGCCTGCCGCTCAACGCGCCCGAGGCGATCGCGCTCGTGTGCGACGAGATGCACCTGGCCGCACGAGGGGGCGCGACCTTCGACGAGGTCGTCGCGGCCGGGCGCACCGTGGCCGGACGCACGCCGGTGCTCGACGGCGTCGCCTCGATCGCGCCGGAGATCAGGGTCGAGGTGCTGCTCGAGGAGGGCACGCGACTGATCGTGCTGCGGGCGCCGTTCGGCTCGGCCAAGGAAGGCGACCCCGGCGCCGTGCGGTTCGCGCCGGGCGACGTCGCGCTCGTGCCCGACCGGGAGCGACGGCGGATCACGATCCGCAACGCGGGGCGCAGGCCGATCAGGGTCTCGTCGCACTTCCCGCTCTGGCAGGCGAACCCCTCGCTCGAGTTCGATCGCGAGGCGGCACGCGGCTTCCGGCTCGACCTGCCGGCGGGCGACTCGCTGCGGTGGGCCCCCGGCGAGGAACGCGAGGCCGACCTCGTCGCCTACGGCGGTGCCGGCGCGCCCTGATGCCGCGGTCGATCTCGCGCGCCGAGCACGCCATGCGCCACGGTCCGACGACCGGGGACCGGATCAGACTGGCCGACACCGACCTGTGGATCCGCATCGAGGAGGACCTCACCGAGCCCGCCGACCAGGCGTTGTGGGGCTACGCCAAGAACCTGCGCTCACGCATGACCCAGCGCGACGGCGCCACGAGCGAGAGCGAGCTCGACGCGGTGATCGGCAGCGCGATCGTGCTCGACCCGCTGCTCGGCGTCGTGAAGGCCGACCTCGGCATCAAGGACGGCCGCATCGCCGGCATCGGACGAGCCGGCAACCCCGACATCACCGACGGCGTCGACCTGACGATCGGGCCGGGCACCTGGCCCATCCCGAGCCACGGGCTCATCGCGACGCCCGGCGGCATCGACAGCCACGTGCACCTGCTGAGCCCGCGGCTCGTGCCGGTGGCCCTCAGCGCCGGCGTGACGACCCTGATCACCGCCGGCTTCGAGGAGCCGGCCTGGCGTATGCACCGCACGCTCGAGGCGTTCGAGTTCCTGCCGGTGAACCTGGGGCTGCAGGCGAGCGCTCGGGCCGATCGGCGCGAGCCGCTCGACGCGCTGATCGCGGCGGGTGCGGTGGGGCTGAAGATCCACGAGGACTGGGGCGCCTACCCCGAGATCATCGATGCCACGCTGGCCGCGGCCGAGGCCCACGACGTGGCGGTGTGCCTGCACACCGACGGGCTCAACGAGTCGACGGAGCTCGAGGGAACGATCGAGGCGATCGCGGGACGCACGATGCACGCCTACCACGTGGAGGGCGCCGGCGGCGGCCACGTGCCCGACGTGCTCGGCCTCGTGCGGGTGCCGACCGTGCTCTGCTCGTCGACCACGCCCGGCCTGCCATGGGGCCGCGCCGCCGATCTCGAGCACACCGACATGATCCTGATCGTGCACGAGGGGAACCCGGCCGTGCCCGGTGACGTCGAGGGAGCGCGGGAGCGCGTGCGCGCCACCACGATGGCCGCCGAGGGACCGCTACACGACCTGGGGGCGATCTCGATCGTGAACTCCGACTCGCAGGGCATGGGGCGCATCGGCGAGACGATCCGACGCACGTGGCAGCTCGCCCACGTGATGAAGGCCTGGCGCGCGAGCGAGCTCGGCGCCGGCTGGCCCGGGCTGCCGAGCGCGCGTCGCCTGCGACCGCGCCCGTCTGCCTCGCTCGACGACGACGGACTCGGGCCCGACGACAACGAGCGCGTGCTGGCCTACCTCGCGAAGCACACGGCCGAACCGGCGATCGTGCACGGCCTGGCCGGCGAGGTGGGCTCGCTCGCCCCGGGGCACCTGGCCGACATCGTGTTGTGGGAACCCACGCGGTTCGGCGTGCGGCCATTCCTCGTGCTGAAGGGCGGCGCGGTGGCGTGGAGCGCGATGGGCGAGGGCAACGCGAGCGTGCACGGCGCCGAGCCCACGCGGTACGGGCCGGACTGGGGCGGCACGGGCGAGGCGGCCGCGCGCCTGTCGACGACGTTCGTGTCGGCGGCCGCGCTCGACTCGGGCATGCCCGGGTCGCGCCGGCGCCTCGCCGCAGTGCGCGGCACGAGGGGGCTCACGCGGGCGGACATGGTCGCCAACTCCGCGGTGCCCGATATCGAGGTCTCCCCCGACGACGGCGAGGTCACGCTCGGCGGGCGCCCGCTCGCATGCGAGCCGGTGGCCGAGGTGCCGCTCTCCCGCCGATACCTGCTGGCCTGAGTCTCCGACTACGACCGCTCGAAGACGACGCGGCCCGAGACCATCGTGAGCTCGTTCCTGGTCTGGCCGATCGACCCGAGCGAGCGATCGAACGGATCGCGGTCGAGCACGGCGAGGTCGGCGCGCATGCCGGGGGCGAGCACGCCTGCCTCGTCGTCGTGGTTCACGTACGCAGAGCCGCGGGCGAACGCGGCCATCGCGGTGGCGAGGTCGATGCGCTGGGCCTCGTCGAGCGGCTCGGCGTCGGGCTCGCCGGGTGGGCGGCGCGTGACCGCGACCTCGAGCTCGAGCCATGGGTTCGGCGTCGTCACCGGCCAGTCGCTGCCGATGCACACCTGCGCCCCCGACGCCACGATCGAGCCGATCGGGTACAAGCGCGACGCGCGCTCGCCCACGCGCGACACGGTGACCTCGGCGAGCTCCGAGTCGAGCTGGGCCCAGTACGGCTGCAGGTTCGCGACGACCCCGAGCCGGCGCAGGCGCGGCAGGTCCGCCGGGTCGGGCAGCTGGATGTGCGCGATGTGATGGCGGGCGTCGTACCAGCCGTTGGCCGCGCGGGCGGCCTCGATCGCGTCGAGGCCGCTGCGCAACGCCCGGTCGCCGAGCGCGTGCTGATGCAGCTGGAACCCACGCGCGTCGAGCGCCACCGCCGCCTCGGTCAATGCCTCGGCGTCGATGAACTGGATGCCCCGCCCGTGCCGCTCGCCGAACGCACCCTCGTAGGGCCCGAGCATCGAGGCCGTGCAGCTCTCGGGGCAGCCGTCGAGCATCAGCTTGATCGTGTTCGCGTGCACGTGGCCACCGCTCGCCCAGGCGCGCTGTTCGACGAGGCGCTCGACCTGTTCCATGCCCGCATGGCGGTCCCACCACATCGCGGTGACGACCCGCGCCGTGAGCTCGCCCTCGTCGTCGAGCTCGCGGTAGGCGCGCAGCAGGTCGGGTTCGACCCATGCGTCATGCCACCCGGTGATGCCGAGGGCGTGCAGTTCCTGCTGGGCGCGCAGCAGGCAAGCCTTCCATTGCGAGACCGTCGGCTGGGCCGCCACGGTGCGCAGCACGTCGTAGGCGGCGCCTTCCTGCAACGTGCCGGTCGGCGAGCCGTCGGGGTCGCGCACGAGGTAGCCGTCCCACGGGTCGGGCGTCGAGGCCGAGTAGCCCGCCATCTCGAGTGCCCGCGAGTTCACCCACCCCGCGTGCACGTCGGTGTTCAGCAGGAAGACGGGCCGGTCCGGCACGACCGCGTCGAGATCCTCCTTGCGCGGGCCGCCGGTCTCGGCGAACACGGTGTTGAGCCAGCCGCCGCCGACGATCCAGTCGAGATCGGGGTTCGCGGCGGCCACCGCCGCGATGCGACTCGAGGTAGTCCTGCTTCGTGGACAGGTCGTCGAGGTTCACGTTCAGCAGGTTGCGGGCCCCGACCGACGGGTGCACGTGGGCGTCCTGGAAGCCGGGCACCACCATGCGCCCCGGCAGGCTCAGCACCTCGGTCGCCGGTCCGCGGAACGCGCGCACGTCGTCGTCGGCGCCCACGGCCACGATGCGATCGCCGCGGACCGCGATCGCCCGCGCGCGGCGGCGAGCGGCGTCACCGCACCACACGACGGCGTCGGCGATGATCAGGTCGGCGGGCGCGCGGGCTGCATCCGGCACGGCGCGGACCCTAGCATGCTCACACGACCGATCGGAGGACGACATGCAGGAGCACACGCAGATCGAGCGCGGCTTCGTGGGGGCGGCGCGAGGCGAGGAGGTCGACATCCGCGACAGCGCGGTCGGCGCCGCGGCGGCCTCGCGCGATCTCTTCCTCACGAACGGCGGTGCGGGAGCGCTGGCGGCGGCCGGCAACCTCACCATCACGAACGGGGGCGGCGGCCCCATGGCGATCGGCGGCAACGTGTCGATCACGAACGGAGGCGCTCAGACGATCCTCGCAGCCGGAGGCGCCACCCTCGGCGAGCGAAGCTTCGTGGCCTTCGTGCTGTCGCCGAGGGTCACCGTGGAACCGGGCGCCCGGGTGTTGTGCTCCACGCCGCAGGCGCTGGCATTCGGTGCCGTCGTGAGCGCGGCGATCCTCGCGGTGGCCCGCATGGTGCGCCGCGGCCGTGAGTAGTCCAGCGTGGACTAGTCGTCGGAGGTGGCCGGGTAGGCCTCGGCAGGCGCCGGCGCCTCGGCCGGATCGCGGTCGGCCGGATCGCGGCCGGCCGGGGCGGCGGGAGGGATCGTGATGGTCGCGGCCGGCGCGTAGCCCGCCCGGTGCCGCCCGCGTGATGGCGCCGCCGACCGGGCCCGCCAGATCGCGACGACGGCGGCGCCGAGGCCGAACATCGACCCGAGAGCCCACGCGACCACGTTGAGGAAGGGCACCAACCCGATCGCGGCGGCCGCCCCCCATCCGGCGAACAGGGCACCGGCACGGCCGCGCGGTTCCCGCACGATCATCCGCCCGGCCGCGAACGTCACCAGCGCGTACCCGACGAGCGCGATGAGGCCGAAGGCGAGCAGCAGCGAGAGCCCGAGCGGCAGTCCGAGGATCGATGCGGCCGCGGCGACGGCGAGCGTCGGCAGCGCGAGCGCGACCACGACACCCCAGCCGAACGACGCGAAGGGTGCGGTGCGAGCGGCGGTGGCCACCCGGTCGAGCGCGCGGGGGGCGAGGGCGAGCAGCAGCAGCAGGAGCAACAGGGCCGAGACCGCGATGGCCACGGCGCCGAGCAGGGCCCCGAGCGCAGCCAGCGTGCCGCGCGGGGTGAACCGCACGTCGTCGCGCACCTCGCCGCCAACGAGCGCGCCCGGTTCCAGCCGAACGTCGCCGGCGCCGAGCACGTCACCACCGACCGAGGCCGTCGCGGCCAGGCGGATCGGACCGTTCATCGCGACCACCGTGCCGCTCACCTGTCCGGCGATCACGACCGGCCCGTCGAGCACGACCACGTCGCCGACGACCACGCCCGCGATGAGGGCCCGCCCGTGGAACACGACGACCTCGCCCACGGCGCGCCCTCGCGGCACGGTGACGGTGCCCGACAGCACGACCTGATCCTCGGCCGAGCCGACATCGGCGCCGGGAGCGGGGGTCGGCGACGGGTTCTGTCCGTGGGCGACGCCGCCCGTCGCGAGCACCACCGCGCAGACGGCGAGGACGAGCCGAAGGGAAGACCGACCGGACATGGCCCGCATCCTACGTTGCCGCCCGGCGCGCGGAGCACCCGCGTTGTCGGTGTTCCGCGCTAGCGTGGGGGTCGTGAGCCTGGCCCCCTTCTCACCCCCGGTGCGTGACTGGTTCGAGGCGTCGTTCGACGCGCCCACGCCCGCGCAGTCGAAGGGCTGGAAGGCCATCGCGAGGCGCGACCACACCCTCGTGCTGGCGCCGACCGGTTCGGGCAAGACGCTCGCCGCCTTCCTGTGGGCGATCGACCGGCTCGCGACCGAGCCGCCCCCCGCCGACCCGAAGGCCCGCACCCGGGTCGTCTACATCTCGCCGCTGCGCGCGCTCGCCGTCGATGTCGAGAAGAACCTGCGGGCGCCACTCGCCGGCATGCGCCACGCGGCCGAGCGCGCGGGCGCCGGGCTCGCGCACGAACCGGTGGTCGGGGTGCGCACGGGCGACACCCCCGCGCGCGAACGACGGCAACTGCTCGCCCACCCCCCCGACATCCTCATCACGACGCCGGAGTCCCTCTACCTGATGCTCACGTCGTCGGCGCGCGAGACGCTGCGCAACGTCGGCACGGTGATCGTCGACGAGATCCACTCGCTCGCGGGCACGAAGCGCGGGGCGCACCTGGCGCTCTCGCTCGAACGGCTCGAGACGCTCGCCGACGAGCCGCCCCAGCGCATCGGGCTCTCGGCGACCCAGCGACCCCTCGAGACGATCGCACGCTTCCTCGGTGGGCACGCCGATGACGGCGCGCCACGGCCCGTCACGATCGTCGACGCCGGGCACCGCAAGCCCATGCAGCTCGAGGTCGTGGTGCCGATCGAGGACATGGCCTCGATCGGGCAGCCTCTCGATGAGCCCACGAGCGGACCCGCTGCGGCAGGTCCTTCGCGCACATCCATCTGGCCGTCGATCCACCCCCGTCTGCTCGAGCTCATCCGCGCGCATCGCTCGACGATCGTGTTCGTGAACGGCCGCCGCCTCGCCGAGCGGCTCGCCGCGCAGCTCAACGAGCTCGCCGAGGAAGACCTGGTGCGCACCCACCACGGGTCGATCGCGCGCGAGCAGCGGCTCGAGGTCGAGGACGCCCTGAAGTCGGGGCAGCTGCGCGCCATCGTGGCCACGAGCAGCCTCGAGCTCGGCATCGACATGGGGGCGGTCGACCTCGTCGTGCAGGTGGAGTCGCCGGGGTCGGTCGCGAGCGGCCTGCAGCGCATCGGGCGGGCGGGTCATCAGGTCGGGGAACCGAGCCGCGGGAAGATCTTCCCGAAGTTCCGGGGCGACCTGCTCGAGGCGAGCGTGGTGGCCGAACGCATGCTCGCCGGCGCGATCGAGGAGACGCGCGTGCCGCGCGACCCGCTCGACGTGCTCGCCCAGCAGCTCGTCGCGATGTGCGCGGTCGACGAGTGGCGCGTCGACGACCTGTACGCCGCGGTGCGACGGGCGGCCAACTTCTCGGAGCTGTCGCGCGACGTCTTCCTCGCGGTGCTCGACCTGCTCGCGGGGCGCTACCCGAGCGATGGGTTCGCCGAGCTGCGGCCGCGGCTCGTGTGGGACCGGCAGGCCGACGTGGTGCGGGCGCGCGACGGCGCCGGGAGCCTCGCCATCACGAGCGGGGGCACGATCCCCGACCGTGGCCTGTTCGGCGTGTTCCTGCCCGACGGCACGCGGGTCGGCGAGCTCGACGAGGAGATGGTGTACGAGTCGCGCCGGGGCGAGGTCTTCCTGCTGGGAGCCTCGAGCTGGCGCATCGACGACATCACCCGCGACCGCGTGATCGTGACCCCGGCGCCGGGCGAGCCGGGCAAGATGCCGTTCTGGCACGGCGACAAGCCGGGCCGCCCGATCGAGCTCGGGCGGGCGATCGGGGCGTTCACGCGCGAGCTACGCGGTTCGCGGCGCGAGGCGGCGCTCGCCCGGCTGCGCGACGAGGTGGGGCTCGACGCGTGGGCGGCCGACAACCTCGTCGCCTACCTGGCCGAACAGGTCGAGGCCACCGGCGCCGTGCCCGACGACCGCACGATCGTCGTCGAGCGCTTCCGCGACGAGATCGGCGACTGGCGCGTGTGCGTGCTTTCCCCCTTCGGCAACCGGGTGCACGCGCCGTGGGGGCTCGCCATCGAGGCACGGCTCGAGCAACGATTCGGGCCCGGTGCCCAGGTGCTCTGGGGCGACGACGGCATCGTGATCAGGCTGCCCGAGGCGGTCGATCGCATCCCGGTCGACGACCTGCTGTTCGAGCCCGAACAGGTCGAGCAGGCGGTCGTCGAGGCGCTGCCGGGCACCGCCATGTTCGCGAGCGTCTTCCGTGAGGCGAGCGCGCGTGCCTTGCTGCTGCCACGCCAGCGTCCGGGCAAGCGCACCCCGCTGTGGCAACAGCGCCAGCGCAGCGCCGACCTGCTCGTGGAAGCCGCGAAGCACCCCACCTTCCCGATGCTGCTCGAAGCGACGCGCGAGTGCCTGCGCGACGTGTTCGACGTGCCGGCGCTGCGCCAGGTCATGGGCGACCTGCGCGCGCGCACCACGAAGATCGTGACGGTCGACACCGAGCGGGCTTCGCCGTTCGCACAGTCGCTGCTGTTCCGCTGGGTCGCGGTCTACATGTACGAGGGCGACGCGCCCCTCGCCGAGCGGCGGGCCGCCGCGCTCTCGCTCGACCGCGACCTGCTGCGCGAGCTGCTCGGCTCCGAGGAGCTGCGCGAGCTGCTCGACCCGCGGGCGATCGACGAGGTCGAGCTCGAGCTGCAGCGGCTCGCCGACGGACGCCGCGCCCGACACGCCGACGGCGTGCACGACCTGCTGCGCGAGCTCGGACCGCTCGGCGACGACGAGGTCGGCCGCGCGCACCGACGGTGACGCCGCGGCGTTCGCCCGGCTGCTGCTCGACGACGGCCGGGCGATGCGGGTGCGGGTCGCGGGCGAGCCGCGCCTCGCCGCGGTCGACGACGCCGCGAGGTTGCGCGACGCCCTCGGGGTCTCGTTGCCGCGCGGGCTGCCGGGCGCGTTCACCGGTCCGACCGAGCACCCCCTGCGCGACCTCGTGGCGCGGTTCGCCCGTACGCACGGTCCGTTCTCGGTCGCCGACGCGGCCGCGCGCCTCGGGGTCGCGACCGACCGTGTCGAGGCGGCGCTCGCCGACCTCGAGGCCGAGGGCACGCTCACCCAGGGCGGCTTCACGCCCGGCGGCATCGAGCACGAGTGGTGCGACGCCGGTGTGTTGCGCCGGTTGCGACAGCGCTCGCTCGCCGCGCTGCGCCGCGAGGTCGAGCCCGTCGAGGCGGCCGCGCTCGCGCGCTTCCTGCCGGCGTGGCAGGGGGCCGACCGTCCGGGAGGTGCGAGCGACGCGCTCATCGAGGCCATCGCCCACCTGCAGGGTGCAGCGGTGCCGGCGTCGATCCTGGAGACCGACGTGCTACCGGCGCGCGTGCGGGGCTACCGGCCCGCCGATCTCGACGCGCTCGCGGCGAGCGGCGACCTCGTCTGGGTCGGCGCCGGCACGCTCGGCGCCGACGACGGGCGCGTGTCGCTGTGCTTCCGCGACCAGGCCCGCGCGCTGCTGGCCGGCCGCGGCGCGCCCGGCGACGAGCACCCCGACGGCCCGCTGCACGACGCGATCCGCGAGCACCTGGCCGAACGCGGCGCGTCGTTCTGGCCCGACCTCGTGGCGGCCACCGGCACCGCCGACGAGCGGCTGTTGCTGCATGCCCTGTGGGATCTGGTCTGGGCCGGCGAGGTCACGAACGACACCTTCGCGCCGTTGCGCAGCCTCGTGCGGGGCGGGTCGGCCGCGGTGCGGGCTCCGGCCCCGGGGCGCCGCCCCCGGCCGGGGGCGCTGCGGCGTGCCGGGCCCCCCGCCGGAGCCGGACGCTGGTCGAGCACGGCGTCGCTACTGGAGCCCACCCCTGCGCCCACCGAGATCGCGCACGCCCGCGCGCTGCAGCTGCTCGATCGTCATGGTGTCGTGACCCGCGAGGCCACGCTCGCCGAGGGCGTGCCGGGCGGCTACGCCGGGGTGTATCCCGTGCTGCGCGCGATGGAGGAAGCCGGCACGGTCCGCCGCGGCTACTTCGTGGCCGGGCTCGGCGCGGCGCAGTTCGCGATGCCCGGCGCGGTCGACCGCCTGCGCGCGGCCCGCGAGCCCGGTGAGGAACCGGTGCTCGTGCTCGCCGCCGCAGACCCGGCCCAGCCCTATGGTGCCGCGCTGCCGTGGCCGGCCGATGGAGCGGGTCGGCCCGCTCGCGCGGCGGGCGCCTACATCGTGCTGGTCGACGGGGTGCTCGCGGCCTTCCTCGAACGCGGCGCGAGGTCGCTCACGACGTTCGGCGTCGATCCCTCCGCGTGGGTCGACGCGCTCGCGTCCCTCGTGAAGGACGGGCGGTTGCGCCGTATCGAGCTCGTGCGCATCGACGGCGAGCCCTCGGCCGGCTCGCCGCACGCGCAGCGGCTGCGCGACGCGGGCTTCGCCGACGGCTACCGCGGGCTCGTGCTGCGGGGCTGAACCGTGCCCGAGGGCGACACCATCCATCGAGCAGCGACGGCGCTCGCGGCCGCGATCGGCGGCGCCGAGCTCACGGGCTTCGACCTGCCGCGCCAACGCACCGGGCGAGCGGGCTGGCCGCGCCCTGGCGAGCGCGTCGTCGAGGTCACCGCGCACGGCAAGCATCTGCTGATCGAGTGCTCAGGCGGCCTCACGCTGCACACCCACATGCGCATGACCGGCTCGTGGCACCTGTACCGGCCGGGGCGAGCGATGGCGCCGGTCAGCGGGAGCGGTCGTCGCCCGGCTCAGCACCCCCGTGGCCGAGGCCGTGTGCTTCTCGGCCCCGGTCGTCGAGGTGCTGCGCGAGGCCGACCTGCGCCACCACCCGGTGCTCGCCGCGCTCGGGCCCGACCTCTGCGTGGCGGGCGCCGACCTCGATGACGTGCTCGCCCGCCTCGACACCCTCGACCCCGCGACGCCGATCGGCGTGGCGCTGCTCGACCAGACCGTGGCCTCGGGCATCGGCAACGTCTACCGCTCCGAGGTCGCATGGGCGTGCCGCGTCGATCCGTTCCTGGCGGTGCACGACGTCGGCATCGACACCCGGCGCGAGCTGTTCGTCACCGCCGCTCGCCTGCTGCGCGCCAACCTCGGCTCGCCGCGACGCACCACCGTGCCCGGCGGGCTCGCCGTCTACGACCGGGCGGGCCGAGCCTGCCCGAGGTGCGGCGGTGCGATCGAGACGCGCCGGCTCGGCGAACAGGCGCGCAGCGTCTGGTGGTGCCCGGGCTGTCAGCGATGAGCCGGCGACCGGGGTCGCGGCCCTCCCACCCCGGGCCGTGGCAGACTGCGCGCATGCAGACGCGTGCCACCGGTCGCACCTGGGCGGTCGCGACCCCGCACACCCTGGCCACCGACGCGGCGGCCATCGCGTTCGAGCGAGGCGGCAATGCGCTCGACGCGGCGCTCGCGGCCGCCACCACGCTCGCGGTCGTCTACCCCCACATGTGCGGGGTGGGCGGCGACCTGTTCGCGCTCGTGCAGCACCCCGCGGGCGACGTGGTCGCGATCAACGCGAGCGGCCGGGCGCCGGCGGGCGCCGACGCCAAGGTGGCGGCGGCCGCCGGTGGCGGGGCCATGCCCGAGCACGGACCGCTCAGCGTGACCGTACCCGGCGCCGTGAGCGGCTGGGAGGCGCTGCACCGCCAGGGCGCGAACCTCACCTGGGCCGACGCGTTCACCGCCGCCGTCGCGTACGCGCACGGCGGCGTGCAGGTCGCTCCGTCGCTCGCCGAGACGATCGACGAGGAGGAGACCCGCCTCCGTGCCGACCCCGGCCTCGCGGCGGTGTTCTATCCGGCCGGCGAGCCCGCAGCCGAGCGCACGCCGGTGCGCCAGCCGAACCTCGGCGCCACACTGCAGGCGATCGCCGAGCACGGCGCGCAGGTCTGGTACGGCGGCGAGGTCGGGACACGGTACGTGCAGGGCCTGGCCGCGCTCGGCGTGCCGATCGACCTCGCCGACATGGCGGGACATCGCGCCGATCTCGGCACCCCGTTGCGCGCCCGCTTCGGCGACGTCGACGTGCTCGTGCATCCACCGAACTCCCAAGGGTTCGTGCTCCTCGAGGCGCTCTCGGTCATGGACCGCCTCGGCCTCGATCCCGATCCGCTCGGGTCCGACGCCGGCGTGCTCGCCGACGTGCTCCGGGCCGCGGCGCGCGACCGCGACCGCCACCTGGCCGATGCCGACCGCATGCGCGTGCACCCCTCGACCCTGCTCGACGACGGACACCTCGGCGCCGTGGCCGACGCGGTGCGTGCGGGCGTGCCCGGGGCGCCGCCCGGTCTCGAGCACCGGTCGGGCGACACGATCGCCCTCGTGACCGCCGACGCCGAAGGCCGGGGGGTCTCACTGATCCAGAGCCTCTACGACGGCTTCGGCTCAGGGCTGCTCGAGCCGGACACCGGCGTGGTGGCGCAGAACCGCGGTGCCTGCTTCACCCTGGCGCCCGATCACCCGAACCGTCTGCTGGCCGGCGCTCGGCCGGCGCACACGCTCATGCCGGTCGTCGTGCAGCGCGGGGGTCGCCTCGAGGCGGTGGCCGGCACGATGGGGGGCTCGGCACAGCCCCAGATCGTCGCGATGGCCCTGCTGCGGGCGTTCCGGCTGGGCATGCACCCGGCCGAGGCCGTCGCGGCGCCCCGCTGGCTGGTCGGCGGCATGTCGCCCGAGGGCCCGGCGCCCGAGGCGATCGCCGAGGCCGACGTGCCGGCGTCGGCGCTCGCGGCGCTGAAGGCGGCCGGGTATCGGGTCGATACCGTGACGGAGCGCGATGGCTCGGTCGGGCACGCGCACATGATCAGGGCGGTGGCCGGAGGGCTCGATGCCGGCAGCGACCCGCGTGCCGACGGTGGCGCGATGGCCTCGTGACCCCCGCGTCCCGCGGCTCGGTCCGGCTCCCCACGGAGGTTGCATAGGTGACACGGCACCACATGGATGACGATGGCATCGAGGCGGTGCTCGCCGACCTCGACGTCGTCGTGTGGGAGGCCGACCCGCGCTCGCTCGCCTTCCGGTACGTGAGCCCGGCCAGCGAGCGGGTGCTGGGTCGCCCGGCCCAGGCGCTGCTCGCCGACCCGCAGGCGTTCGCCGAGCTCGTGCATCCCGACGATCGTGCCGGCGTGATGGCGGCCCTGCTCGCGACCGACGCCGGCCCGGCCACGGACGTGACGCATCGGGTCGAGTCCTCGACCGCGGAACCCCGCTGGATCCGCACGACCGCCACCGCGGTGGCAGTCGGCGAGGAGCGCGTCCTGCGCGGAACCTGCATCGACGTCACGGCCGGTCACGCCGAGCTCGTCGCGCACACCGACGCAGAGGAGCGCTTCCGCAAGGTGGTGGAGCGGCTCCCCGTGATCGTCTACCTGGAGGCGGCCGAGCCCCCCAGCGCCGACGGAGGCGAGGGGTCCTGGGAGCCCGGCTCGCTGCTCTACGTGAGCCCACAGCTGCTCGACATGCTCGGGTTCCGCCCGGAAGAGTGGATCGCGGACCCCACCGCCTGGGCGCGGCAGTTCCACCCCGACGATGTCGAGGCGGCGCGCGAGGAATACGAGCGGGTCGCGCACGGCGAGCGCCCGTTCGTGGCCGAGTACCGCATGCTCGCGGCCGACGGCCGGGTCGTGTGGATCCACGACGAGGCCACCTTGATCAAGGGCGACGACGGGACGCCGCTGTTCTGGCAGGGCATCATGAGCGACGTCACCCTGCGGCACACCGAGAGCGACCGGGTGGCCGAGGCCGAGGATCGCTACCGGACCTTGGTCGAGCAGCTGCCCGCC
The DNA here is from genome assembly GCA_963722795.1 of uncultured Actinomycetes bacterium. Lineage (GTDB taxonomy): Bacteria > Actinomycetota > UBA4738 > UBA4738 > HRBIN12 > JAOUEA01. Next base: position 810,112 of record CAVROD010000004.1, on the reverse strand, counting down.
ATCGTCTACTCCGAGAACGTGACGGGTGACGGCCTGCAGGTCGTCTACATCAACGCGCGCGTGGCAGAGCTGCTCGGCATCACGCCCGAGGAGTGGGTGGAAGACCCGGGCGTGTGGCAACGCTCGATCCACCCCGATGACGTCGGCGCCGTGATGGCCGAGAACGAGCGCTCGGAAGCTGCCGGCGACCCCTTCGAGATCGAGTACCGCATGGTCGCCCGTGACGGACGCGTCGTGTGGTTCCACGATGTCGCGCGGCTCGTTCGTCGCGCCGACGGCGAGCCGGCGTACTGGCAGGGCGTGATGACCGACATCACCTCGCGCAAGGAAGCCGAGCGGCGGGTCGTGGAAGCCGAGGGCGCGGCCGACGAGCTCCGCGAGGCCAACGAGATCAAGGACGTGTTCCTGCAGGCGGTCTCCCACGACCTGCGCGGTCCGATCGCGGCGATCCTCGGCCTGGCGAGCACGCTCGAGCGGCCCGAGCTCTCGCTGTCCGACGACGACGCGCGCGACCTCGCATCGCGCATCGTCTCCAACGCCCGCAAGCTCGACCGCATCGTGTCGGACCTGCTCGATCTCGACCGACTGGAACGCGGCGTGCTCACGGCGACCTTCGTGCCGACCGATATCGGCGCGGTCGTGCGCGAGCTCGTCGCCGGAGCCGACGTCGTGGCCGGGCGGCGCCTCGACCTCGACACCGCGCCCCTCACCATGCCCGCCGACGTCGTGATGGTCGAGCGCATCGTCGACAACCTGCTTCGCAACGCCGTGCGGCACACGCCGGGCGACTCCCGCATCTGGGTCCGCGTCGAGCGCATGGACGACGGCGCCCTGATCACGGTGGAAGACGACGGACCTGGCGTGGCCCCCGAGGATCGCGCACGCATCTTCGAGGCCTTCCACCAGGGCGCCCGCCCGGGCCTCGACCGAGGCGTGGGTGTCGGGCTCGCCGTCGTCGCTCGTTTCGCGGCCCTGCACGGAGGGCGCGCATGGGTCGAGGAGCGCTCCGGCGGCGGCGCGTCGTTCCGCGTCTTCTTGTCCGGTGCGGCCGACCTCAGGAAGACGCCCGCCGGAGCGTTGCCGTGAGGTGACGCGTCATCGGGGTCGCGTCGGTCGCCATGTCGATCTCGTAGCGCATCGCATCGCCCTCGATCTCGTAGCGCCGGCGCAGGCCCGACACCGCCATGCCGGTGGACGTGCGGCCGATGGCGCGTGAGACGAGCTCGATCGTCGTGAGCTCGCCGTCGACGCGAGCCGTGCCCTCGGCCACCTCGGTGAGCCCGAGCGGGTGGGCGAGGGTGAGCTCGATATCGGCCGCCGCGGCGCCCGGGCGCCAGAATCCGCGTTCGAAGTGCAGCGGGGCGTCGTCGGCGATCGACCAGCTTCGCTGCGCCGACATCAGGAACGGGTCGCCGACATGCTCGAAGTGCATCCACTCGCCGTAGTCGAACGTGCCGATCGTCGGGTACCCGCCGTGGCCCTCGCCGCGCCAAGTGCCGAGCAGGCAGGCGAGCGGCCCCAGGGCGGGGAGCACCTCGGTCATCGATCGTGCGACGGTGCCCCGGCATCACGGCGAGCTCGGAGCTCGGCGGGCGCGACGACGGTGACCATGGCACCGTCGATGCGCGCATGCACCCGCGCCAGCGTGCGTTCGAGACGCTCGATCCGTTCGGCCAGCGCACGGTCGCGCGCCCGAGCCTGCAACTCGAGCGCCGCCCGCTGCGGCGTCGGCCGTTCGATCGTCGTCACGTGCCCTCCCTGGGTACGACGCGTCGGCTGATGCTATCCCCCTCGCGGTCGAGCGCTCAACCCGTTCGGTAGCGTGTGCCCAGGATGCCGACGCTCGCCCGCCTCAGCGTGACGCCCCTGAAGGGCACGCTCGTGCACCACCCCGACGAGGTGCGCCTGACCGACGCGGGCATCCCGGGCAACCGCCTGTTCTACCTGGTGGATGAGCGCGGCGGCCTGTTCAGCGGACCCGACCACGGTCCGCTCGTGCGCGTCCGTGCTTCCTACGACGCCACGCTCGAGCGCCTCGCCCTGCACATGCCCGACGGACTCGACCTCGCGGGGGCCGCCGATGATCTCGGCGACGCGGTGGTCACGGACTTCTACGGACGACCCGTGGCCGCGCACGTCGTGCAGGGCCCGTTCGCCGATGCCCTCTCGGCGTTCTGCGCGAGACCGCTGCGCCTGCTGCGGTGCGATCGCGACGGCGAGGGCGCCGACGTGGAACCGCTCACCCTCGTCTCGGCCGAGTCGGTGCGCGACCTCGGCCGGCGCGGAGGCCACGAGGGCGAGCTCGACGGCCGCCGCTTCCGTTTGAACCTCGAGCTCGAGGGCTGCGACCCCTACGAGGAGGACACCTGGGACGGTCGACGCGTGCGCGTCGGCGAGGCGACGATCGAGGTCGCGGGCCCGGTGCCGAGATGCGTGTTCACGACCAAGCATCCCGAGACCGGCGAGAAGGACTGGGACACGCTCACCCAGATCGCGAAGTACCGCCCCCGCATCGCCGGCGCCGGCGGATTGCCCTTCGGCATGTACGCCCGCGTCGTGGGACCCGGCACGGTGCGCGTCGGCGACACCGCGACCCTGTCCGAGGTCGAGTAGCTAGACCGGCGCGGGCTCCCGTGCAGGGTCGGTGCCCTCGCCGGTGCCCTCCTCGGCGGCGAGCCAGGCGTAGGCCTCTTCTTCCTGGGCGAAGTGCAGCCGCAAGATCGCATGCAGTCCGTACATCACCCGGCGGAGGTCCATGAGGTCGTCCTGGCTCGGGCCCGACCGCGGGCAGGTCGTCGACGAGCGAGCGATACACCCGGGTGAGATGCGAGATCTCCACGTGAGCGCGCGCCATGCTCGCCATCGGGTCCTCGCCACCCATGAGCTTGGCGACCACCGGGTAGACCGCGGCCTCCTCCTCTTCCTCGTGCTGGGGAAGCCGCTCGACCAGGAAGGTGCGGATCTCCTCGAGCTCGGCTCGCGCCTCGTCTGGCGGCATCGTGTCGAGGCGGTCGGCCACGGTGCGGATGCGCTGCAGCTCCGGCGCGAAGTGGCGGTGCTCCGCGCGGAAGCGTTCCGCGACGTCGGTGCCGGGGGGGCGTGTCGCCGAGCGTGTGCCGCTGCCGAGGGCCCGCAGCGCGTTGAGGATCGACGCGACGTCGATGGCCTCCTGCACCAGGGCAGCGGCGACCGGGCCGAACAAGCCGAACGCCCCGAAGAACATGAAGCCGAACGCGAGGCCCATGCCGAGCAGCACGCTTTGCACCGCGATCGTGCGCGAGCGTTTCGCGATCGACATCGCTTCGACCAACCGATCGAGGCGGTCGACGACGAGCACCACGTCGGCCGCCTCCGACGACGCGGTCGCCCCCCGAGCGCCCATGGCCACGCCCACGTCGGCCGCGGCGAGGGCCGGTGCGTCGTTCAGGCCGTCGCCGACCATGATGATGACGCCGCCCTCGGCGCGCTCGGCCTCCACGGCCTCGACCTTCTCCCCCGGCGCCCGCTCGCTCAGGATGCGGTCGACACCGAGCGCGGCACCGACCGACTCCGCCACGTCGGGGTGGTCGCCGGTGACCATCACGACCCGGCGGATGCCCGCACGCCGCAGCGATCGGATGACCCGCGGGGTGTCGGGCCTGATGGGATCGTCGATGAGGAACGCGCCGGCCACCTCGCCGTCGACGGCGATGAACACGCACGACGATCCGTCGAGCATCGATCGACGCCGCACGTCGCGGGCCCCCCGGGGCAGTGGCAACCCACCCGAGACGAACGACGCCTTGCCGAGGGCGACGCGGTGCGACCCGACCTCGCCCTCGATGCCCGCTCCGTGCTTCTCGGTCACGACGTCGGGGAACTCGAGCTCGACGCCGTGCTCGGCGGCCGCGCGCACGACCGCTGCCGCCAGCACGTGCGGCGAGACCTGGTCGAGCGAGGCCGCCAGGCGCAGCAACTCGTCGGGTTCGATGTCGCCGAACGTCTCCACCTCGGCGACGGCGGGCACGCCCGACGTGAGCGTTCCCGTCTTGTCGAACAGCAGCACCGATCCCCGCGCGAGGGTCTCGAGCGCGCCGCCTCCCTTCACGATGATGCCTCGCCTGGCCGACCTCGAGATGCCGGCCACGATCGCGATCGGCACGGCGAGGATCAACGGACACGGCGTCGCCACCATCACCACCGTGAGGAACCGGAGCGGGTCGCCCGTGGCGATCCACGCGCCCACGGCGATCACCAAGGTGATCGGGATGAAGATCGCGGCGTAGCGATCGGCCAGTCGCACGGCGGGCGCCTTCTCGGCCTGCGCCGCCTGCACGAGGCGCACGATGCCGGCGTACGTACTCTCCTCGGCCGACGCGGTCGCACGCAGGTCGAACCCGGACCCCGCGTTCACCGCGCCGGAGCGCACCAGGTCGTTGTGCGGGCGATCGACCGGCCTCGACTCGCCCGACAGGGCCGATTCGTCGAGCACGGCGTCGCCCATCAGCACCCCGTCGACCGGCACGACCTCACCGGTCTTCACGAGCAGCCGGTCGCCCTGTCGCACCTCGTCGATCGGGCGTTCGACGAGCTCGTCGTGTTCGTAGCGGGTCACGGTGCGCGGAGCGCGCGCGAGCAGCGCCGACAGCTCCGCGTGCGCGCGGCGGTCGGCGTAGGCCTCGAGCGCCTGGCCTGACGCGAGCATCAGTGCGATCACCGCGCCCGCCAGGTATTCGCCGAGCGCGAGCGCGGCGACCATCGCGATCAGCGCGATCAGATCGACCCCCGGCTCGCGCCGGAGCAAGCCGCCGATCACGTCACGCGCGATGGGCACGATGCCGACCACGGTGGTGATGGCCCAGATGATCTCGGCGGCGCGATCCTGACCGAAGGCGAGCGCGAGCACGCCGCCCGCCGCCAGGCCGACGATCGATGCGCCGAGCCAGAGGCGGCTCAGGTCGCGCGGTGCCGCAGGGCTTGCAGCCGCGGTCTCTCCCATGGTCGCGACGCTACCACCGGGTTCGCGCAGACCGGCACGCGGTTGCCGACGTGGGCCCATCCGCAGGTGCGCGGCCATCGAGTGTCACCAGCTGTCGCGTGGCAGCATCCCCTCGGGTTCGCTCGATCCTCCGGATGATCGTCGTCCAGCGCAGGGCCCTAGAGATGAATCGGCAGGTCGACGTCGCGAAGGTGATGATCACAACAGCCCCGTGATACGAGCGATCCGCTGGGAGTCCATGCGGGCCTCTTTTCCCGTTCCGGAACGGTGAACTATCCCGGCAAGCCGGATACGGGCGATGAGCGTCCTCGGTCCCGCAGATCCGGCGATCTTCCGCAGCCGTGCATGGATATGGGAGCTGCGTGGTAACGGGAAGGTGACCCCCGACACAGAGAGGCTCCCGATGATCCAACGATGTGCGTCGCTCTTGCTCGCCGTCACGGTCGTGATGATGGGAGGCGTGGCCTCCGCCGAGGTGACGTCGATCTCCTTCGACGGCACGAAGGTGCGCGTGAACGGTCTTCTGGTCAACGACGGCTCCGCCGCGTCCGGCCTGCTGATGAACGCCCGCATGATCCATGCCGCGACCGAGGACTACAACGTCGGCACGCGCCCGAACTGGGCGTACCCCGGCAGCGTTTGGTCGGCGCAGCGCAACGTGAACGAGTTCATGGCTGCGCTGCCCACCTACGCGAGCTACGGCCTCGACATGGTGACCATCGGGATGCAGGGCGGGCACCCTCGGTATCACTGCGCGGACGACGCCAACCTCCGTCAGCGGAACTTCTCGATGTTCGCCCCGGACGGAACGTTGCGAGAGGACGCGAAGGTGAGGCTCGGTGACGCGATCCGGAGGGCAGACGCCAACAACATCATCGTCACCGTCCAGTACTTCTATCGGACCGTCGACAAGGACCTGAACGGTTCCGCCGCGATCCTGAGAGCGATCGATCAGGCGACCGCATTCCTCAAGTCGCTCAACACGGGCAACGTCCTCATCGAGATCGCCAACGAGTCGAGTGACAACAACTTCAACGATCCTGTGCTGCAGGTGGCGCAGCTGGACGAACGTATCGCTCAGATCAAGAAGATCTGGCCGGCGGCCCTGGTGACGACGTCGATGTCGGGCGGCGCCGTGTATCCGGCGGACCTGGCTCGAGCCGTCGACTGGACCAGCCTTCATGGCGGGAACCGCTCACCGGCGAAGGTCACGAACAAGGTCAAGACGCTGCTGCAGCTCGGCAAGCCGGTCGCGGTCACCGAAGCCAACTGGAACCTGCAGGTCATGAACTCGGTGATCAGCGCCGGGGCCGGGTACGGCTACTTCGATCAGGGATGCGAGATCACGGGCGACTACGTCGGGGCTGCTCGGTACCGAGACGGCTATCAGAGCTTGCCTGTGAACTACGGCGTGAACACCGATATGAAGCGGGCGTTCTTCACCCGGGTGAGGGAGCTCACCAGCTGACGGTCACGTCCGATCGGGTCGCGAACGCGACGAAACGGAGTGTGCATACGGGCTCGACGGGCGTTGGGATGCTCGTGGGGCGGGCAGGACTCGAACCTGCGACCGGAGGATTATGAGTCCCCTGCTCTAACCGACTGAGCTACCGCCCCGAACCCGTCTCCGTGCGGGAACGCCGGCACGCCGCCCCTCACCGAGAGGCTGTGCAGCCGGTGACAACCCTACGAGAGCATCTCGCCGGCCACATCGCGCCGCTCCCTCCTGATGGTCCTTCCAGGCCTGTCGTCGGGGTGTCGAAGACGAGAGTGACAAAGAACGCTCTTCCGTCCCGTCGATCCGTTTCGCCGACCCGGAGGATCGGTAGAGGCGGGTCATGGAACGTGAACTTCTGCTGGAGCAGATGCTCACCGCCAGGAGCCCCGACGAAACCTCGTCGGCGATCTATGCCGCGCGGGCATGGTTGGCCGCCCATCCTGACGATCAGCGGGTGTTGTGCGCCATGGAACCCCTCGTCGAAGTCGAACAAGAGTCGTTGGGCTGGCTTCGGTAAGCATCGCCCGCGTGAGCTCTGCTCGAGCCGACCCGTCGCCGCCCGGTCGTGGTTTGGGAGGATGGCTCCATCCGTCCCGGAGGGCCGAACGACGATGAGCGAGTCACGCACCGAGTCCGATTCCATCGGCGAGATCGACGTCGCCGCCGACCGCTACTGGGGGGCGCAGACCCAGCGATCTCTGCACCACTTCTCGATCGGCCATGCCGAAGCCGACCGGATGCCGGGCGAGCTCGTCCGGGCGCAGGCCATCCTGAAGAAGGCGGCCGCGCTCGTGAACGAGGCCTCGGGCGCGCTCGACCCCGAGATCGCGGCGCTCATCGTGCGCGCGGCCGACGAGGTGATCGAGGGGCGCCTCGACGACCACTTCCCGCTGTACGTATGGCAGACCGGCTCGGGCACGCAGACCAACATGAACGTGAACGAGGTCATCTCGAACCGAGCGATCGAGATGGCCGGGGGCACGCTCGGGTCGAAGTCGCCCGTGCATCCCAACGACCACGTGAACATGTCGCAGAGCTCGAACGACACGTTCCCCACGGCGATGCACATCGCGGCCGCCGAGGCGATCGTGCATCGGCTCGTGCCGAACGTGCGCGCGTTGCGCGATGCGCTCGCGGCGCGCGCCGAGGAGTTCGCCGACATCGTGAAGATCGGCCGCACGCATCTGCAGGATGCCGTACCGCTCACGCTCGGCCAGGAGTTCGGCGGGTACGTGGCCCAACTCGACGCCGACATCGAACGGCTCGAGCTCACCCTGCCGGGCCTGTACGAGCTCGCAGCGGGCGGCACGGCCGTCGGCACCGGTTTGAACTCCCCGCCCGGGTTCGCCGAGGCCGTCGCGGCGAAGGTCGGCGAGCTGACCGGGCTGCCGTTCGTGACGGCGCCGAACAAGTTCGCGGCGCTCGCCTCCCACGACGCGCTCGTGTTCGCGAGCGGGGCCGAGGCCACGCTCGCGGCGAGCTTGATGAAGATCGCGAACGATGTGCGGTGGCTCGGCTCGGGCCCCCGCAGCGGGCTGGGCGAGCTCGTGCTGCCCGAGAACGAGCCGGGTTCCTCGATCATGCCGGGGAAGGTGAACCCCACGCAGTCCGAAGCCGTGACGATGGTGGCCTGCCAGGTGATGGGCAACGACACGACGATCAAGATCGCGGGCTCGATGGGCAACTTCGAGCTCAACGTGTTCAAGCCGGTGATGATCCGCAACTTCTTGCACTCGACGGCGCTGCTGGCCGACGTGAGCCGCACCTTCCGCGAGTTCTGCATCGAGGGGCTGCAGGCCGACCGGGCGCGCATCGAGGAGTTGGTCGAGCGTTCGCTGATGCTCGTCACCGCGCTCGCGCCCAGCATCGGCTACGACAACGCCGCCGCCATCGCGAAGAAGGCCCACCACGAAGGGCTCACCCTGAAGGAGTCCGCGGTCGCCCTCGGCTTCCTCACCGACGAGGAGTACGACGCACAGGTCACGCCCCGCGACATGGTGTGATGGGCAGGATTCCTGAAGCCGATACCTGCCGGGCAGACGTACCATGTCGTAGGGAGCAAGGGGGTTCCCGTACGTGAGCGTGACCGATCACGAACTGCCCAGCCCGCATCTGCAACGGCGCATCCGCGAGGTGCAGGTCTTCCTGGCCGCCAACCTCGATCGCGACGTGGATCTGCGGGCGATCGCGCACGAAGCCTCGCTGAGCCCCTACTACTTCACCCGCCAGTTCACGGCGTTCGTGGGCGTGCCGCCCTACCGCTACCTGATCGGACTGCGCATCGACCGCGCCCGGCAACTGCTCGCAGACACCGAGCTGAGCGTCACGCAGATCTGTCACCGCGTCGGCTTCAACAGCTTGTCGCACTTCACGACGACCTTCCGGCAGCACACGGGTGTGAGCCCTTCGGCCTACCGGCGACGCCGCGACTGGGAACACGACGTCAACCGCTTCTCGCCGCGCACCCAGCCTCTCGTGGAGCAGCCGAACAAGCGCTTCACCGTCTGAACGGGTGACCGGCGGCGTTCACCGCGGACCACCGAGCTCGGCCCCCCTCGCGACCGGACGCGAGCGGTCGCTGACCCAGTCCGACCACGAGCCCTCGTACAGCCGCGCGAGACCGAGGCCCGCCCGCTCGATGGCGAAGATCGTGAAGGAAGCCGCGACGCCCGACCCGCACGAGGCGACCGCCTCGCCGCCGTCGCCGAGCCCGAGCGCCTCGTAACGGCGGCGCAACACGTTCGGGTCCAGCACGTGCCCGTCGTCGTCGAGGTCGCCCGCTCGATCGGCGCTCACCGCGCCGGGGATGTGCCCGGCCACCGGATCGATCGGTTCGATCTCGCCCCTGTAGCGCTCGCCCGCGCGGGCGTCGAGCACGGGCCCAGAGCCCAGGTGCACCACGCGAGCCACCTCGTCGGCATCGACGAGGCGATCCGACGGCCACGATGCCGGCGTGAACGACGCGGCGGCCGGGGTGCGAGGCGGCCCCGTCTCGAGCGTGCCACCCGCGGCGGTCCACCCTTCGAGCGAGGGCAAGTCGAGGAGCGCGACCTCGCGACCCAACACGCGCAGCATCCACCAGAGCCTCGCCGCGATCCACCCGCCCTGGTCGTCGTAGGCCACGACGGGCGTCTCATCCCCGATGCCGAGCCGCGACATCGTGGCGGCGAAGGCCGCAGGCTGGGGCAGCGGATGGCGCCCCGGTCCACGGAAGGCCGGCGCCGCCAGGTCGGCGTCGAGGTCGACGCACACGGCACCGGGCAGGTGCCCGCGGGCGAACGGCTGGCTCGCGTGCCCGCCGGGCACCCACCGCACGTCGGCGATCACGAGACCCGGCGATGGTTGCGCGCGCAACCATCTCGGGTCGACGAGCATGCCCGGCAGCGCCATCGCCGGCAGGATACCGAGACCGCGCTCCCCGAGAGAGAGGACAGAGGGGAGCGCGGCCTCGGCCCGCTTAGGACCCGCTCACGGCCAGATGGTCGAGCGCAGGCAATCCTGCGAACTGGTCGAACGACCAGTTCGTGACGTGTGTCGACACGATCACCACGTTGTTGTCGAACAGGTAGGGCACCCAGGGCACGACGTCTTCCATCAGGTACGTGTCGAGGTCCGCCCAGCAACGGAACCGTTCGTCGCCGGTCAGGGGCACGCACGCCTGGATCTGCTGTTCGGCGCTCGGCACGGGCACGGGGTCGTAGGCGCGCTCGCGCAGCATGTCGTCGGTGACCCCGACCATCGTGTCGTTGCAGCACGACTCGGGTCCAATGGCACTCCGGCTGAACAGCGGCGGCGCGAACGTGAACCCGTCGGCGTAGTCCTTGCCCCACGAGGGCGCTGTGCAGAGCTGCCACTTCGTGTTCGGGTCCTCGCACTTCGCGTACATCGTCGTGCGCTCGAGCGGCTTCGCGTCGAGCGTGATGCCGAGCGGCTCGAGGTTCTGCTCGATCAACGCCAGTTGCTTCGGGTAGGGGGACGCCGCGTCGCTGAACGTGAGCATGTCGGTGCACGAGGGGTCGTCACAGACGCCGTCGCCGTCGCGGTCGTACGCCGACTGCGCCATCTCGGCCTTCGCGGCTTCGATGTCGCCGGCCCCGCCCTCGGTGGCGTAGGGGTCGAAGTCGACGAGCAGGTTCGCCTGCAGGCTGTCGACCATGATGTGACCGGCGATCTCGCCGAACAGGGGGCCACCCCGCAGCTGACGCAACCCTTCCTTATCGATGGCGTAGTTGAGCGCCCGGCGCACGTGCACGTCGTCGAAGGGCGGGTTCGCGAGGTTCATCTCGATGAACCGAACCGCGTCGGACGGGTTCGCATGCAACCGGTCGGACAGCTCGGGGTCGGTCGAGTACCGCTGCACCTGGTCCGAGGGCGGCACGCCGTCGAGCACCAGGTCGATCTCGTCGGCCTCGACCTGCAGCGCCAGGTCTTCCGACGACCCGCCGATCGCGGTCTCGATGCGGTCGGGGTAGGCGGGGCGCAGCGGGTCGGTGGCCGCGTCCCACGACGGGTTGCGAACGAGCACCATCGAACGGCCGGGCTGGTAGCCCGACACCGGGTCCTGGTCGTCGGCCGGCACCGAGAAGTCGAGCTGCTCGCTGCCCTCGAACATGTAGGGACCGCTGGCCACGAGGAAGCGCCCGTAGTTCGGGTCGTGCCCGTCGGCGACGCCCAACCGCGCCTTCGCGTCGAAGGGGTTCGCCGGGATCGGCGCCGCCGTCGGCATCGCGAGCCGGTACCCGAGGTCACCCGTCGGCTCGGTGAGCGTCACGCGCAGCGTGTGATCGTCGACGGCCTCAATGCCCGAGATGGTCTCGGCCTCACCGTCGGCGAACGCGTCGAACCCTTCGATCGCGGAGTAGTAGAAGGAGTAGCCGCCCACGTTCGCGCGGGGGTTCGCCGTGCGCTCCATCGCGCGCACGAAGTCGGCGGCCACGATCTCGACGTCGTCGAGCGGTGGCGCATAGCGCAGTCCCTGCTGCAGCGTGAAGGTCCACGTGAGACCGTCGGCGGAGATCTCCGGCATGCCGGCCGCGATGTCGGGAGCGAGCTCGGCGCCCTGCTCCTCGGTGGTCTTGCCGTTGTACGACAGCAGCGTGCGCACCAGGCAGCAGCGGAAGTACTCCCACGCCACGCCGTAGTACTCCTTCTGCGGGTCGAACGCCTCCTGCACGTCGGAGACGAGTGCCACACGGAGCGTGCCCCCCGATGCCGGCGCCTCGTCGGTCGGCGCCGGGTCGGTGGCCGCCGGATCGCTCCCGCCACCGCACGCGGCGGCGAGCAGCGCGAGCGTCACCAGGGTGACGGCCGTTCGCGCGAACGTCCTGCGCATGAACCCTCCCTCACGTCGGGGACACGGTTGTCCGTGCCCTCGCACGTGGGTACGCAGGGTGCGCGGGGGGCCGGGTTCCGATTCGTTGCCCTGGGTTTGCGCTTCGTTGCCCGGAGCTATCGGGAACCTGCCCTCATGAGCGGGATGTTGCCCTGCAGAGGGTCCGGAGCACCCGGCGGATCAGTCGCGGAGGGTCACGATGAGGGGCGCGTGGTCGCTCGGCTTGCCTTCGCCCGACGTGGGTTTGCGCTCCTCGCGATCGACCGTGACCGAGGCCAGGCGGCCGGCGACGGCGGCCGTGCCGAGCGCGAGATCGATGCGCAGGCCCCATCCTCGGTGGAACGCGCCCATGCGGTAGTCCCAGAACGTGTACGGCGCGTCGCCCTCGCCCGCATCGAGCCGGCCGAGGTCGGTGAACCCCGCCTGCATGAGGTCCCGCAACCGCTCGCGCTCGGGCTCGCTGGCCAGGTTGCGGCCGCGCCACGCATCGGGGTCGTACACGTCACGGTCGTCGGGGGTCACGTTGAAGTCGCCCGCGAGCACCGCCGCACCCTCGACTCCGATCGCGGCGCGAGCCCAGTCGAACAGGGCCTCGTACCAGGCGAGCTTGGTCTCGTAGGCGGGGTCGCCGACCTCCTTGCCATTCACGGCGTAGATGCTCGCGATCGTGACGCCGTCCGCCCGGGCTGCGAGCACGCGGGCGTCGCCGGGCGTCGGGTCGCCCGGCAGCCCACGGGCGACCTCCTCCAACGGCAGGCGCGAGATGATCGCGACCCCGTTGCGCCCGCCCTGGCCGTGGCTGAGCGCGGCATATCCGGCGGCCAGCAGCGGCTCGATCGGGAAGTCGGCGTCGGCGACCTTCGTCTCCTGCAGGCAGACGACATCAGGCTCGTGACGGGCCAGCAGGGCGAGCAACCGCGGCAGTCGCTGCCGGATCGAGTTCACGTTCCATGTCACCAGGCGCACGGCGCGGAGCTTAGCCGTTCGACCTACGCCGTTCGGCGCAGGCTGTCGGTTGACTGGGTGCACCGACCGGCCTACCGTAGGGCGATTACCCCCTAGGGCAGGAGGCCACCGGTATGGCGCAACGATGGAAGCAACTCTCCCGGCGATGGAAAGTGCTCGCGATCGTGGCGGCGCTGGGCGTCGTCGCCATCGCCCCGCTGCAGCTCGCGACGGTTGTTCCGGCATCGGCCGCGACGGCCCTGCAGCCGACCGACGCAGGCTACATCGACCTGCAGATGGACTCGCAGGGGAACAAGTTCACCTACGTCCCGCTGTCCGGCTCGAACACGTCACAGACGTTCCGGTCGGTCAGCTGCAGCTACACGCCCGTGAGCCCCTCGAGCGGCTTCAACCTCATGGCGCTGTCCTCATCGCCATCGCCGGGCTCGAAGGTCGGGTACCTCACCAGCAGCGCCAGCCGATTCGGCCTCGGCGTGAACAACACCGGCGTGAACGAGGGATCGGGCAAGTGCACGCAGATCAACAACTACGCCAGCCGCGAGGTGCTTGACCTGTCCCTGCAGAACGCGGCAGGCCAGGCGATGAGCGGCAAGTACATCGACTACATGGAGCTCGACATCGAGGCGAAGTTCAACGCCACGATCAACGTCGAGCTGTGGAAGGACGGCGTGCAGGTCGGTGCCGAGACCATCTCGTGCACGACGTCGGACTGCGGACCTGACTCGAGCGACGGCGACAACTTCCGCGTCAGGGTGCCCGCGACGGGCGAGACGCTGTTCGACCAGATCAAGCTGTATGCCACCGGTCCGAGCGGCGGCGCCGTGACCCTCGAGGCCGGCGCCGACGGCACCCTGGCCTACGGGGCCGGTGACTCAGAGGTGACGGGCCTGGGCGAGACCAAGGGCACGAAGGACTCGCTCTTCCACATCGTGCAGCTCGGCGAGGGCGTGCTGGACTGCGGCGGCAACAGCGTCGCCACCGAGGGCGCGGCCGTGACGCTGACGCGCCTCGACGGCGGCGACCCGACCGTCAACCCCGACGGCACGCCCTGCATCCCGATCAACTACGACCTGACGCGATCTGGGAACACGGTCGACTTCATCAAGGACGCCGCCCAGGACCCGAGCGCGGCGTTCGAGGTCGATGTCAACGCCTGGGACCCCGAGCCCGCGGCGAACCCCATCCCGGCGTCGACGGTCTTCCCGCCGGCCGAGGGCGAAACGATCGTGTGGTGCGACGGCACCGCGGCCGAGCCCACGATGCCCGACGGTCACTACTGGTGCCTGATCGACATCAGCGCGGAGCTCGTGCCCGCCCCGGATGGCGAGACCGGCAACTGGATGCAGGTCACCGAGACCGTGCTGCTCGAGGGAGACGCCCGCATCACGCGCGGATAGCAGGAACGGATCCGACACCGAAGGACGGGCGGCCATCGGCCGCCCGTCCTTGCATCTCAGGACCCTCCTGCGCTGAGCGGCGGCTCGACCAACGCCGGGATGTCGAGTCGCCGCAGGATCTCGTCGCGCTCGTCGGCGGCCCCCTGCGGCGGGGCAGCACCCTGCATGCGGGCGTGGCGGATCGTGGCGTGCAGCGTCGCGGCGACCTCGTGCTCGAGCCTTTGCTCGCGCGCGGCCGCGAGGCTGCGCTCGAGCGCTTCGCCGGCCTCCGCCAGCTCTCCTGTCATCATCAGCGAGTACCCCGTGATGCGGCCGACCAGGGCGGTCGACAACGTCGCCGCCTCGGTGCCCTGCATACGGGCGCGAGCATCGTCCACGAGCCGCAAGGCGCCTTCGCCATCGCCCATCAGCATGTGGCATTCCGCGGTTCGAGCCACGACGTCGACGACCTCTTCCTCCGCGCCGACATCCGCGAACAGGGCAAGCGCCTCCTCGAGCATCTCGAGGGCCTCGTCGAAGCGCTCGGTCCTCGCCGAGACGCGCCCCAGATCGCTCAGGCAACCGGCGAGGAAGTATCGGTACTCCGACGCGCGCCAGACGCGCAAGGAGTGCCGCAGCATCGCGTCGGCCTCGTCGTAGCGTCCGCGTTCCACGAGGATCTCGGCGATGTTGCCCGCGACGGCTTCGGCGGTCACGAGATCGCCGATCTTCTCGAAGGTGGCGCGAGCACGGTCGTAGTAGTCCATCGCTTCGTCCCACCGACCCTCGTAGAAGGCGGCGTAGCCCAGGCTGTTGAGCACGTGAGCCTGGCGCTCGAGATCGCCCGTCTCCTCGGCGAGTTCGAGCGCCTGACGCCAGTACCGCCCACCGGTGGATTCGCCCAGCGTGAGTTTGGCCCAATCGAGCACGCTGTAGGCGAGCCCGAGCGCCTTTCGATCGTCGATCGCCTCAGCGTGTGCGATCGCTCGTTCCGCCCATTCGATCGCGGCTCGCGAGCGCCCCTCGGCTTGCAGCAGCATCGCGTACCAGGTCGTGAGCTGTGCCAGCTCCGTCGCCGCTTTCGGGTGATCGAGGTCCTCGAGCCTCCGGCGCGCCTTGGTCGCCCACCCCAGCGACTGGGGGTAGCGCCCCAGGCGCTCCTCGATGCGTGATCGCTCGAAAAGCAGGTGCGCCTGCACGAAAGGCTCGTCCTTGCTGAGCCTGCGTGCAGTGGTGTTGGCTGCGGCGGCCTTGCGGATCTGCCCGGCTCGCAGCAGCGCGTCGCTCATCGATGCATAGACGTTCGCGAGGTCCAGCGCGCTCACCTCGGCCAACCGCCGTCCGGCGTCGATCGCGCGTTGGTAGAGCTGGGCCGCTTCCTCGTTCGCGTACCGCTCTTGCGCTTTGCGGGCGGCCGTTCGCGCGTACGGCCATGCTTTCTCGTACCGACCGCCCAGGCTGAAGTGCAGCGAGAGCAGCCCCGCCGCCTCGTCGGCGTCGTCGACCTCGCGCTCGAGGCGCTCGGCGACCACCTCGTGCAGCGCCTTGCGAGTGCGGAAGGGCAGGCCGCCGTACGCCGCCTCGCGAACGACCGCTCGGCGGAAGCGATGGTACCCATCACCTTCGCGCTCGAAGAACTCGGACAGCCGTTCCCAGGTGCGATCGTCCGGCGCCGGCGCGTCGGCCTCCAGCACGTCCTCCAGGAACCGGGAATGGAAGCTGAGCCCCAGGATGGAGGCGCGGCGCACGAGCGCGCGGTCGGTGACCGAGAGCCGATCGATACGCGCCGTCGCGGCCGATTCCACGGAGTCGGGAAGCACCGTGCCGGCGGCCAACGCCGCGACGAGGTCGAGCAGGAACTGCGGGTTCCCGCCCGAACGGTCGACGACGACCTGCAGGTCGTGCGGCAGCAACGGCGCGTCGACCGTGGCCGCCTGCGCCAACACGACCGTGGCGGGCTCGGAGAGCGGCCCGACCTCGAGCCGGAGCACACCCTCACGCTCGGGTGCCCGGAACCCGGTGTCGGTCGCGGCGCGACGCGAGACCGCGAACAGCCACGGGCGCTCGCCAGCCCGTTCCGCGACATGGTTGAGCAGTTCAGCCGACGCCTCGTCCATGTGGTGGGCGTCCTCGATCTCCACCAGCGTATGCACCGGAAGAAGCCGCTCGAGCAACGACGTCATGACCTCGTGCAGCTTCGCGCGCCGGTTCGTCTCGGCGAGCGCTTCCACCTCGGGGGTGCTGGTCGGCACCTCTGCGTCGAACGGGAGCACGATCAGCGGCAGCCAGGGCAGCAGGTCGGGAGCTCGTTCCTGCAGCTCGCCGGTGACGTGGTCGATCACGAGGTGATCGGGGTCTTCCCACCCCAGCCCGAGCAACTCACGCAGCAGTTCCCGCCACAGCGCGTACGTCGTGGAACTGGTGTAGGCCTCGCACGTGGCTCGGATCCGTTCGCAGCCGCCGGCGTCCTCATGCAGCTGCCGAAGCATCCGGGACTTCCCGATGCCGGGCTCGCCGACCACCTCGACGAGCGTGACCTGCCCGGCCCACGCCCGGGTCAGCGCGCCCCGCAGCGCCTCGATCTCGTCGCTCCGGCCGATCAACGGCAGGTTCGCGGCCAGATCCTCGCGGGATGCGCCGCGCTCAGGCGCACCGAGCGACCATGCCTGCACGGGCTTGGCCTTCCCTTTGACGGTGAACGGCTCGAGCTCGGTCGACACGAACCGGGTCGATGAGCGCTCGAGCACCGTCTCCGTGGCGTAGATCTCGCCGCGAGATGCCTTCGCCATCAGCCGAGCCGCCAGGTTCACGGTGTCGCCCATCACGGTGTAGGTGCGACGGTACGGAGGGCCGATGTCACCGGAGAACACGCTGCCGCGATTCACCCCGATGCGAACCGGGATCGCCCGCTCTCCTTCGATCACGCGTCGCAAGGCGAGCAGCATGCGCTCCTCGTCGTCGCCGGTGGCCCGAGGCACCCCCGCGGCCAGGATGAGCTTGCCGCCGTCTGCGTCCACGTCGGAGGCGAGGAAGCTGACCCCGAACTCGTCCACCGCGTCCTGCGTGTCGCGCACGAGCCGGTCGAGCTCCGCCGCGACCCACCGTGGCCCCTCCCGGGCGATCATCTCGTCGGTGCCGTCGAAGTGGATGAACGCCACCGACGCCTGCCGGTGCTCGGGCTCCGTGATGCCCGCGAGCAGGTGCTCCCGGGTCGCGACGGGCACGCTGCCGAGCATGAGGTCGTCGGAGACCTCGGGCAGCGCCCAGACGGCCGAAGGGGGTTCGCCCGCGGGCGCCGACCGCAGGAAGAAGCCGGTTCCCTTGGCATCGCCCACGCACCCCCGGGGCAGCCGTTCGGCGAGCGCAGGACTCACCACGATCTCGCCCGCGTCGGCGGTGCCTTCCATCGTCACGACCTGTGTGGCCGCGGGTCCCGTCACGATCAGTTCGCGGTGCGAGCCGCCGACCAGGAAGAAGTCGAACGTGCCGGAGTGCACACCGACCGACATGCGCAGGTTCACCTTGCCGCCGGCGGTCTCGAGCTTGCCGACCGTGCGGAGCCTCTTTCGCATGCCGTGCGCGGCTCGGGCCGCCCGTGCGGCGTGCTCCGCCGGGTCGTCGTCGCTGAACAGCAGCATGAGCGCGTCGCCGCCGAACTTCAGCAGCATGCCGTCCTCGACGTAGGCGACGCCGAGCAGATCGGCGAAGCAGGTGTTGATCGCGTCGGCCATCTCTTCGGCGCCGACGCGACCGAGCTTCGCCAGCTTCTCCGAGAGCTTCGTGAACCCGGAGATGTCGACGAACACGACCGAGCCGTCGACCGTGCGGTGCAGCGCGCGCGGGTCGTTCGCCAGCCACTCGAGGGTCAGCCGAGGCAGGTACGGCTGCAGGCTGCCTCGCACCGTCTGCTGCATCACCATTGGCCTGCCATCCAGAGCGGCGAGCGGTGCCGAAGGGGGGTCTCGTCCATCCCGAGCACCGTACACAACTCCTCCGGGCCGGGGAACCGTCGCACGGTGCCGATGGTTCGCCCGTGCGGGAGCCGGTCCGCCGCCCATGTGCGAGGCGTGGGGTACGGTTGGCTGCGATGACGAACCGGCACCCGCCCATCGGTCCCACCGTCGGGTTCGCGCTCGCGCTGGCGCTCGCTGCCTGTTCGATCACGATCGGCGGCAGCGACGAGCCGCGCGCGACGCCGGTCGACGGTCCGGCCTCACCGACACCCGACCCCACCGACGCGCCCCCCACGGGCACGGTCGCGGCGCCGGGCCGTCTCGCGGTGGTGGGCGTCGACGGGCGGCTCGCGACGATGCAGCCCGACGGCTCTGGGCGCGTCGACATGCCCGCGCTCGGCGGGCCTGCGCTGCAGCCGACGTGGTCGCCGGGCGGTGACCGGCTCGCCTGGGTCGTACAGCGCACGAGCGACACCGGCGTCGGTGGCGCGATCGCAGTCGCGGGCCCTCGCGGCCAAAACGTCTCGATCACCCGCACCCCGTTCATGCCGTACTACCTCTCGTGGGCGCCGCCGGGCGACCGGGTGGCCTTCCTCGGAGCCGGCGGCGACCCCGCGGCCCCCGTGCAGATGGGGGTGCTCGACCTCACGCGCGAGCCCGCTCGCGCGACCGCGGTCGCCGGCGGCTCGCCGTTCTTCTACTTCGCGTGGGCGCCCGACGGGCGGCGGGTGCTGGCGCACACGGGCTTCGACCGCCTTGAAGAGGTCGACCTCGCCGGGCGCACCACGGCGGTCACGCCGCGTCCGGGGCTGTTCGCGACCCCCGCATGGAGCGCCGACGGACGCACGGTCGTGTACGCCGAGCGCGGCGCCAGCGGCACCCAGCGCCTCGTGGCGGTCGTCGACGGCGGACCGCCGAGGTTGCTGGTGCAGGGCAAGGGCGCGATCTCGTTCGTGCTGCGACCCGACGGCGAGGCGGTCGCCTACCAGCTGCTGGGCCGCGACGACGACGACCTCTACGACCGGCGCGCGACCCAGCCCGGCGACGGCGTGCGCGTCGTCGACGTGCGCACCGGCGTCACGCGCCGAGCCACGTCGATCCGGGCCATGACCTTCTGGTGGAGCCCCGACGGCGAACGGTTGCTCGCCCTCGCGCCCGAGCCCGAGGCGCCCGGCACGATCCCCTTCCTGTGGCAGGTCTGGAGCGGTGGACGCGCGAGCGAGGTCGCCGGTCGACACTCCCCCACGATCGAGGTGCTGCGCGACTACGCGCCGTTCTTCACCCAGTACGCGCTGAGCACCACGCCGTGGGCGCCCGACGGATCGGCGTTCGCGTACGCCTCGGAGGGCCCTGACGGCGCCGGGCAGATCGTCGTGCAGGAAGTCGGCGGCGACCCGGTCGCGATCGGGCCCGGCGTGTTCGTCACCTGGTCGCCCTCCTGAGTCGCTCGGGTTCGCTCTCGCACGAGTTGCCCAACCACACCTCCGACGCGGTCCACGTCTTCGCGCCCGGTGGACGACGGTGCACCAGGGCGGAATAGCGGGGGTCCTCGGCGGCCGCCACCCCGGCGATCGATGCCCACGCGCAGGCAGAACGAGCCATCGACCTCACCCAGGAACTCCACCTGGGTGCCCGGCGTGCCGGGCTCACGTAGAGGGGCGTTGATTATGAAGTCTGCCCGTTCCTCCAGGCCGGATTCTCGTGAACGGAAAACTGTTCTATCAAGGTCACCTCATAAGCCCCACCACGACGGAGGCCACGGCCCCTCGTACCCTTGCGGGGGGTGACGGGAAGTCCCGAGCCCCTTCGATGAGTTGCAGTGTGGACACGTCGTCTGCGCATTCTCCATTTCGCAAGCTCCGGGGGTGGGACTCGAACCCACAACCTACGGATTAACAGTCCGCCGCTCTGCCGGTTGAGCTACCCCGGAATGTGGAGCGTCGGGCAGTCTACCAGTGGCCCTCTCGGACCCCGGACGCCGGCCCTCGTCGGCGACGGTAGGCTGTCGCGCACATCCCATGCATCCATCGTCAGGAAGGACCGTGACATGAAGCTCCGCTCGCTGGTGCTCGTCGCCACCGGCATCGGCATCGGCTACTCCATCTCGCAGAAGATGCACCGGGACGACCCCGAGGTCGTGCGCGGGCCACAGCGCGCCACGACCGCCTCCCCCGGCTTGCAGCTCGTCACGGGGCAGGCACAGCGGCTGGCCGACCGGGCGAGCGTGCGCAGCCTCGAGGCGATCCGGCGAGCGCGCGGCGCGATCCGCACGCGGCTCGGTGAGGGCGAGACGTTCGACGAGGCTTCCTGGAACTGACGACCCCTCCGACGCTCAGATCGCAGGCCAGCGGGTGCCGAACGTGACGGCCGGGGTTCCGGCCACGTCGGCGGTGCATTCGGCCGGCGTCGCGTCCTCGAGCACGGCGAATCCGATGCCGAGGGTGATCCAGTCACGCACGAGGAAGCAGCGTCCCGACTCGCTGTAGACGGCGGCGACGAAGATGTGCCCGGTGGTGGCACGGTCGGGCACCCACGTGCTCGTGTTGCTCGGGCCGTTGCTGTTCGTGACCTCGTCGACGAATCGCATCGACGGTTCGGCGGCGGTGAGCTCGACCGGCGTCACGTCGCGGTAGGTGGCGTGATCGGTGAAGAGGATGCGGCCGGTCTCGAGCGCGCTCGCGGCGCTCTCCTTCGCGGCCGTGTCGAGCGCCCGCTCGCGGAAGCCACGGAAGGTCGTCAGTCCCATCACCATGACGACACCGAGGATCAACACGACCGTCATCAGCTCGATGAGGGTGAACCCCTCCTCGCTTCGCAGATCGTGTCGACCCAGCATGTCCGGACACCTCGGTCGGGAACGGTCGGTCCGTTCCTTCGTGCATCGAGGTATCGGCCGTGGTCGCAGGGTGAGTACGTACCCTATTCGAGGTAATCGCGGAGCTTCTGCGAGCGGCTGGGGTGCCGCAGCTTCGACAGCGTCTTCGATTCGATCTGTCGGATGCGCTCGCGGGTGACCCCGAACTCGCGCCCGACCTCCTCCAGGGTGCGGGGATGGCCGTCGACCAAGCCGAACCGCAGCTGGATGACCTTCTTCTCGCGCTCGCTCAGGGTGTGCAATACCGACTCGAGCTGCTCCTGCAGCAAGATGAAGCTCGCGGCGTCGACCGGCACGACCGCGTCGGCGTCCTCGATGAAGTCGCCGAGGTGGCTGTCCTCTTCCTCGCCGATGGGCGTCTCGAGCGACACCGGTTCCTGGGAGACCTTCTGGATCTCGCGCACCTTCTCGGCGCTGATGCCCATGATCTTGCCGATCTCGTCGGGCGTGGGCTCGCGGCCGAGGTCCTGCAGCAGCTGGCGCTGCACGCGCACGAGCTTGTTGATGGTCTCGACCATGTGCACCGGGATGCGGATCGTGCGTGCCTGGTCGGCGATCGCGCGCGTGATCGCCTGTCGGATCCACCACGTGGCGTACGTGGAGAACTTGAAGCCCTTGGCGTAGTCGAACTTCTCGACGG
This sequence comes from uncultured Actinomycetes bacterium, assembly GCA_963722795.1. Taxonomy (GTDB): domain Bacteria; phylum Actinomycetota; class UBA4738; order UBA4738; family HRBIN12; genus JAOUEA01. The sequence goes on along the minus strand of CAVROD010000004.1, from coordinate 788,494 downwards.
CGCGGATCAGGCCGAGGTTGCCTTCCTGGATCAGGTCGAGGAAGAGCATGCCGCGCCCGACGTAGCGCTTGGCGATCGAGACCACCAGCCGCAGGTTGGCTTCGATGAGCTTGCGCTTGGCGAGCTGACCGTCACGCTCGACCCGGTGCAGCCAGGCCTGCAGCTCCTCGTCGGTCTTCGGCCGGTAGCTCTTCGCCATCTTCTCCCGGCCGATGCCCTCGACCTTGCCGAAGGCCGTGAGCTGGTGATCGCGGATCTCCCAGACCTTCGTGACGCAGACCTTCAGCGCGTGGGGATCGGCCTTGGGGTCGTCCTCGTCACGCAACTGGACCTGCAGCGCGGTCGACATCTCGCCGGCCTCGATGCGGCGCGCCAGGTCGATCTCCTGGGGCGCGTTGAGCAACGGGACCTTGCCGATCTCCTTCAGGTACATGCGCACCGGGTCGTTGGTCGGCGCCTTCAACAGGTCGACCTCGATGCGCACCTGGGTCGCGGCGTCGGTCTCCTCGCCGGGGACCTCGATCACCTCGATGCCCTCGGCGGTGAGGTGATCGCCCACCTGGGTCAGGAACTCCTCGACCTGCTCGGGGGTGAAGTCGTCGACCGGCACCGCCTCGAGCAGGTCCTCGCTCGTGACGAAGCCGCGCTCCCGCCCCTTGGCGGTGATGGCTTCCTTGACCTCGTCGAGGCTCAGCGGGACATCATCGCGGGCCGGAACAGCCAACTGATCTCCTCAGGAGTGCTCGGATGGGGGTTCGGCACAGGCATCGGCACGACGACCCCAGTGTACGGAACGAGGAACCCCGGCGACCTTCCCGGTCGAACGGCTCCCGGGAGGCGCGGGTTCCATCACACGGCGCTGCGGATGCCCTGGCGGAGGCGTCGCAGCTCACCGTCGATCGCGACCAGCCGGGCGAACAGCTCATCGTAAGTCTCATCGGTGGTGGGGTTCAGCTTCTGGAGCTGCATGCGCAGGGCGTCGCTCTGCTGTTTCAGCACGAACTCCTGCAATCGTGACCAGACCGAGAAGGCGAAATCGGGGCCACCGTCGCCGTCGAGCGGTTCGACCGCGAGGGAGCTGAGCATCGCGCCGAGCTTCTCATCGTCACCGCCGCCGACCACGGTGGCCTCGCCTCCGGCCGCTCGCAGCGCCGCGAGCGCCTTGCGGGCGGTGGCGCTGCGGAAATGCTCGTCGGTGAGCTGGCCTGCGTACTCGTCGTAGACCGTGCGGTCACGCACGAGCAGCTTCAGCATCTCGCGCTCGACCTTGTCCCGGGCGCTCATGCGCCGGGGCGACTCCACGACCACGTCGGACGGGCGCCCGCGGCGACGGGCGTCGACAGCCTGCACGACCGAGGACTCGGTCACCCCGGCGAGATCGGCGACGAGGTGTGCGTACTCGCTGCGGCGCACCGGATCGGTCAGCGAGTCGATGATCGGCATCGCATCGGCGACCGCCCGCGACTGGCCCTCGACCGTCGAGAGGTCGTGGCGTCCGATGGTGCGTCGCACCATGTACTCCACGAGCGGCCGGGCCCCTGTGGCCGCCTCACGAACGCCGTCGGCACCGTGCGCAGCCACGAATTCCGCAGGGTCGAGCCCGTCGGGCATGATCATCACGACCGTCTCGACCGACGGGAAGCGCTCCTGGAACTCGGCCGCCCGCTCGGCCGCCCGCGCCCCCGCCTCGTCGGAGTCGAACGCCATGATGGCGCGGGCGGCGAACCGCGAGAGCTGACGGAAGTGGCCCTCCCCCAACGCGGTGCCGCACGTGGCCACCGTCTGCTCGATGCCTGCCTGCGAGAACGCGATGACGTCGGTATAGCCCTCGACCACGAACACCTCGCCGCTCTTGGCGATCGCCGTGCGGGCACGGTGCAGGTTGTAGAGCACCTCGTGCTTCTTGTAGATGGGCGTCTCGGCCGTGTTGAGGTACTTCGCCTGCTCGCCCGCCCGGGGGTCGCTCGGCAGGATGCGAGCGCCGAACCCGATGCCATGGCCCTGCAGGTCGTGGATCGGGAAGATCAGCCGCCCACGGAACCGGTCGCGAACCGTGCCGTCGTCACCGCGGGTCGCGAGCCCCGCCTCGAGCAGGATCTCGGGGCTCAGGTCGCGAGCCTGGCTCAGCCGCCGCAGCAGGAAGTCGGCATACCCCGGGGAGTATCCGATGCCGAACGTGGCGATCGCCTCGGGCGTGATGCCCCGCTCGGCCGCGTACGCCCGCGCCTCGTCGGCTTCCTTGCCCTCGGCGAGCATGCGCGCGTACAGCTCGGCCGCCTGCTCGTTGGCACGGAAGAGCGCCTGACGCCGGGCGGCCGCTTGCCGCGCTTCGGGCGAGTCGCCCTCGTACCGCAGGTGCACACCCGCCTGCTGGGCGAGCCGTTCGACGGCCTCGACGTAGCTCAGGTGCTCGAGCTCGCGGATGAACCGGATCGCGTCGCCGCCGGCCCCGCACCCGTGGCAGTAGTAGAGCTGCTTCGACGGCGAGATGCCGAAGGACGGGGTCTTCTCCTGGTGGAAGGGGCACAGGCCCACCATGCGGTCGGCGCCCGCCTTCTTGAGCGTGAGGTACTGCGAGGCGAGCTGCACCAGATCGGTGCGCTCCTTCACCACCTGGATGTCGTCGTCGCGGATGCGTCCGGCCAACGGTGCAACGGCTCCTTCCCGGCCTCGTCAGGCCCAGCGCACTACAGGTCCCGGTCCAACAGCCAGCCCCGGGGAAGGAAGAGCCGCTCGTACGTGCGGATCGCGTATCGGTCGGTCATGCCGGAGATGAAATCGGCCACGTGGGTCGGGGGGTCACCCGGTGACCCATGGTACTCCCGCGGCATCTCGTCGGGATGCTCGAGGAAGTAGGCGAAGAGGTCACGGATCAGCTTCGTGGCCCGGTCGTGGTCGTCGCGGGCGCTCTCGCGCAGGTACACCTCGCTGAACATGAAGTCACGCAGGGTGTCGAGAGCCCCGAACACCGGCGGCGACAGGGCGATCTCGTCGCGGTCGTCGCTGCGCTCGACGAGATCGCTCACGAGCGTGTCGATGCGATCGGAGTGCGACGCCCCGAGCGTGCGCATCGCGTCGGCGGGGAGCTCACGCTCCTCGAGCACCCCGGCGCGCACCGCGTCGTCGATGTCGTGGTTGATGTAGGCGATGCGGTCGGCGAAGCGCACGAGCTGGGCCTCGAGGGTCGCCGGCATCGGCGTGGACCACGGGTGGTGCACGATGCCGTCGCGCACCTCCCACGTGAGGTTGAGCCCGGCGCCGTCGTTCTCGAGGTGCTCGACGATGCGCAGCGACTGCTCGTTGTGGCGGAACGGCCGCCCGAGGAAGGGGGTGAGCGCTTGCTCGCCGAGGTGGCCGAAGGGCGTGTGGCCCAGGTCGTGGCCGAGGGCGATGGCCTCGGTGAGGTCCTCGTTGAGGCGCAGGGCGCGCGCGCACGTGCGGGCGATCTGCGCGACATCGAGCGTATGGGTGAGCCGCACACGGTAGTGGTCGCCCTGGGGCGCCAGGAACACCTGGGTCTTGTGCCGCAGCCGCCGGAACGCCTTGGCGTGCAAGATGCGGTCGCGATCACGCTGGAAGACGGTGCGGATGCGGTCGTGGGGCTCGTCGCGGTCTCGGCCCTTGGTCTCGGCGGCCAACACCGCGCGGGGTGACAACACCTCGCGTTCGAGCTGCTCGGTTCGCTCTCGGGGGGTGGACGCGCCGTTCACCCGTCCATGGTAGCCGCGGGGGCCGACGGGCCCGCTCGGTCGGCCGACGGCCGGCGAACGTCAGCGAGCGCCGTGGGCGGAGTCGGAGCGATCCTCGGAGATGCGGCGGACCTCGATCGCCATCGCGACTTCCTCACTGATGGGGCGAGCGAGCATCACGGCGGCCACGACCTTGCCGGACGGGTCGCGCGCCGGTTGGCCGTTGATCGACAGGATCACGTCGCTGTCGCGTCCGGGGGGTCGCATGCGCACCAGCTCGGAATTGATGGTCTCGCCGGAGAGCACGCGCGATTCCGGCAGGTCGTCGATCTCCATCTCGTCGCCCCCGAACGTGCGGATGCGGCACCGGTAGAGGATCTCCTCGAGCGTCGCGCCGGGTTGGATCGAGGTGAGGTCGGCGAAGGCGCGGTTCGCGTACAGCACCTTGCCCTCGGTGCTGACCGCCTCGGCGCCGTCGCCGATGGCCTCGAGGATGGGCTCGACATCGCTCGCGGGCGCCAGGCCCATGCGCTGCAAGTACTCTCGGTATGCGTTCGTGCTGCCCTGCGCCATGCGGTACTCCTCGAGGTTGGAGCGCAGGGTTTCCTCGGTCTCCGAGGTGCGTTGGGTGATCTCGTCGGTGGCGGCCTCGAGCCGCGACAGGGTCTCGGCCATGGCCGACGAGGTGCTCGCCAGCTTCTCCACGTCGTTCGTGGTGTTCTCGAGGCGCTGCAGCGAGCCCTGCATCGACTGAGCTGCCGTGGCGATCTTCGAGACCACCTCGGTCGTGTGCTCGAGCTTCTGCATCGACTCCCGCATCTCCCTGGACATGCCGGAGAGCTTCGAGATCTGCCGGTGGGCCCGCCATGTGAGCGCCGCCATCACCGCGATGAGCACCATCAGCGCCACCTGGAGCTGGTACTCGAACTGGGTCATGAACTCCTCGAGCATGTACGGGTCATCGGCAGCCGAGCCCGCGACATGAGTCCCCTTGTGAGGCAATGCCCTAGCGGCCGGTGAGGCGGTAGTACAGGTAGGCGAAGGTCTCGCGGACGTAGCCGGGCACGCGGGTTTCCTCGGTGCGGGCGGCCGAGGTCCACGTGGCCGAGGCATGGCCGTCGATGCCGAGGTCGCCCGCCATCCGCTCGATGCGCGCGTTGTGCCACGGGTCGGAGACGAGGAAGGCGCTCGTGAGCTGCTGCGCGCGCATCTCAGCGGCGGCGGCCCGCAGGCTCGTGTACGACGTGTGGCCGAGGGGGATGGCGACCACCGACGTCGAAGGAAGGCCCTGGGCGATCAGGTACTCGCGGCCGGATTCGGCCTCGGTGGTGCGGTCGCCGGGCTGGTTGGCACCCAGCACGAAGACGACGCCCGCGCGATCCTGCCCGAAGAGCAGAGCCGCGTGGTCGAGGCGCGCTTCGAAGACGGGCGAAGGCACGCCGTCGTACTGCGCCGCGCCGAGCACCACGATGGCGTCGGCGCGGTCGAGTTCGCTGGCGTCGTCGTGGTGGGCTGCGCGCCACACCGTGACGGCGCTGAACGCGACCGCCCCGACCGTCGCGACCAGCAGCAGGGCGATGGCGAGCACGATGGGGTGCCTGCGGATGAGGCGCACCGGCCCAGGCTAGCAATGCTCCCGCACGCGATCAGTCGGGACACACGATCGTCACGGAAGCGCTGAACAACACGGCCTCGCCCGCCTCGGCCACGAGTCGCTCGGCGTCTTCCTTCGAGGGCGAGAGAGCGCCGATGACGTACCCCTGTCCGGCGTCATCGGGCAAGCCCTCGAAGCAGTCGACCGGCGAGACGACGAGCGCCTCCCCCAAGGGCTCGCGCAACCGCTGGGTCGCGGCATCGAGGTCGTCGGCCCGTGCCGCCACCTCGACGGCCGCCAGCCACCGCACTCCGTCGGAGGTCGGGGCCGAGGCGGTGGGGTCACCCCCACCGCCCCGACCGCTGCAGGCCGCCAGGGCGACCGCCAGGGACAACGCCACCATCGTCGCGCGGGGCCTCACGGCGTCACGATCCAACTCTGTGGCGCGTACCGGGGCAGCCGGTCGCGGAACGCGGACAGCGCCGCGGTCGCATCGGCGTCTGGGGCCAGGTGCAGCAGGGCACCGAAGACACCCGGCTCGATCGCGAGCGGCGCCGTCGCCGAGTCGACCACCTCGACGCGGGCGCCGGGATAGGCCGCACGGATGTCGGAGGCGACCACCTCTGCTTCGGCGGCCGTCGCGAAATCGCCCACGATCACCGCGATCTGCTCGACGCGGTCCCGCGAGGGGGCATCGAGCTCGGGCCAGTCGCCCCGAGGCGGCACGTGGGTGCCCTGCCCCGGGCGGCGGTCGGGGTCGATCGCGTCGAGCGGATCGGCCATGACCGCGCCACATCCGATCGTACGCAGGCGTCCCCGGGCTGCCTCGACGGCAAGGGTCAGCCGGCCGGCCGCCGTGTCTGGCACGTTCCACACGAGACGGCCGGCACGCGACCCCGCGAGGTAGCGCTCGCCGGGCAGCCGCGAGACCCGAGCCGCCCGGCCGTGGTCGTAGCGCCACAGCTCGAACCGGGGCTCGCGCGTGGCCGACGCCCGCCCGGCGACCCGCACGAACCGCACGCCCCCGCCGAACCGGATCGGCGTGCGGATCGTCGACCACCGATCGTCGGTGGCACGGAATGCGGTGACACGGTGCCACCGACCGGCGCCCAGCCGCGTGACCCACAGTTGGTCGAGGGTCGCACCCTCGGGCACCTGGCGCGTCGGCGGAGCCGAGGCCACAGTGATGAGCCGATCGGGCGACAGGAAGGCCGGGGAGAACACGATGCCGGCCCGCGGCGGTCCATCGAGTCGCATGATGCGCCCGGTGCGATGACGCAGCACGGCGATGCCGTCACCGGTCGCCCACGCCAGGTCGCCCGAGGGCGCCCACGCCGGATGCGTCACTTCGGTCGGCTCCCGCAGGCGTCGCGTACCCGACTGCGTGACGACGACGACCTCGTCGGGGCCCGCGAGATCGACCACGTAGGCCGTGCCGAACCGGGGCGAGGCAGCGACGTGCCTGACGGCGCCCCCGGGCACCGACGCGGGAAGCGACCGAGCGGCCCCGGCCGAGACCAGCCGGCCCCCGGCGACCGCCCAGAGACCGCGGCCGGCGGCGAGCGCCTCACCGCCGTCGTCGTGCGGGAACGCCGCCATGGCCGGGCACCCGACCCCCTTCGCGGCGCGCACCGTGTCGACGGGCGACCCGCCCGCCTGGCCGCTCACGACCCCAGCAGCCGCCGACGTGACCGCGAGCAGGCCGATCACGAACTTCCTCATCATGGTGTACCTCCTCGGAACGCGGACACGGGTTGCGATCAGTAGTTGGTGACGTACTGGAAGTGCATGGGGTCGGGCGCGGAGTCCCAGTTGAGTCCCCAGAAGAAGCGGTGACCGGGGAAGCTCCCTCGCCAGACGTCGGGGATGTACGTGCCGTGGTTCTCGCCGTCGAAGCCACGTCCGTTCCAGTAGTTCTGGTAGCGGAAGTTGCGCTGCCAGTTGGTGTCGACGGCCGCGCCCCAGGAGTGCACCGACCAGTATGTCGAGCCGTCGATCAGCCGGCAGTTGTAGGCGCCGATGCCGGGATACAGCGCACCGTCGCGGTGGGCGGCGTTGATGTGGTTGCGCACGTTGAACCCGATGTTGCGCGCCAGGTAGGAGTGGTACTCCACGTAGCTGCCCGCGCCGAAGGGGTCGGTGTCGGCGTGGGGCCACCACGACCGGGCGTTGTTGGCGCGATTGCTGCACCGCTCGCCGAACACGTCGTTGAGTTCCCACAGTCCACTCGGGCGCGGCGGCACGCCGTCGCGGGAATGGTCGTGGTTCCACTCGGACATGTGACCCGCGAGCGCCGACGACCCGGCGAACAGGCTCGCGGCGATCACGAGCGCGGCTGTGAGGGACGTGGCCCGCGAGCGGGCCGGAAGGCCGAACATGAGCACCACCTCCTGCGGGGGGGAGGTGGGAGGACGACCGAGACTACGCCGCGAGCCGCCCGCGGTCGGTGACCGCCATCACGATCCTGGCCGATCCAGCAGGCCCGCTCAGGCGGGTTCGATGTTCTGGTTCAGATGGAAGAGGTTGCCCGGATCGTATGCGCCCTTCACGGCCGACAGCCGGTCGTAGTTCGCCCCGTAGTTCGCGCGTACGCGAACCTGATCGTCCTCGGCCATGAAGTTGATGTAGCCGCCGGCCTCCGAGTGCGGCGTGACGGCGTCGGAGTACTCGCGTACCCACCGCACGTTGGCGTCGTTGTCGGCCGGGTCGGGCCACATGCCCGCGATCACCGTGGCGAAGTTCGCGTCGCGGTGCCCGAACGCCGTCGCATCGGACGCCACGTCGTGGCAGGCACCGTCGATCGGGTAGATGTGCACCGTGGAGTTCACGACGGGAAGCTTCGGACCGTGCTCGAGATGGGCCACGATCGCCTCGTCGGTCAGCTCCTTCGCGAAGTTCGCCTTCCAGTAGTGCTGCAGGCCCGCAGGCACGAGGCCGTCGAACGCCGCGTTCAGCGCCGGATAGGGCATCGGCCCCACATGCTCGGCGACGACGGGGGCCACATCGCGAAGCGTCTTCAGCGCGTTCTCCCCCTCGTCGACGGGCCCGGCCCAACATGCCACGAAGGCCAGGAACGGCTCGCCGTGACGATCTTCGGGGATGAACGGCAGCGGCGGGGCGATCTGGAAGGCGGGGAAGCCGCCGAACGCTCGCGGCGACTCGCCGATGGTGTCGCGGTACCAGCGCAGCACGTCGCCGGCGTGCTCCAGCTCGAAGAACATCGGGCCGCCATAGATCAGATCCAACGGGTGCAGCGCGAACTCCAACGACGTCACGACCCCGAAGTTGCCGCCACCACCGCGGATCGCCCAGAAGAGGTCGGCATGCTCGCGCTCGCTCGTGACCACCGACTGGCCGTCAGCGGTGACGACGTCGGCCGAGACCAGGTTGTCCAAGGAGAGCCCGTGACCACGGGCCAGATAGCCGATCCCTCCGCCGAGGGTGAGCCCGCCCACTCCGGTGGTGGAGATGATGCCGCCCGTGGTCGCGAGCCCGAACGCGTGCGTGGCGTGGTTGAAGTCACCCCACGTGGCGCCGCCCTCGGCCCGGGCGGTCATGGCGTCTGGATCCACCCGCACGCCTCGCATGCCCGAGAGGTCGATCACGACGCCATCGTCGCAGGTGCCGAAACCCGGCACGCTGTGGCCGCCGCCCCTGACCGCCACGTCGAGGCCGTATCCGGCCGCGAAGCGCACGCAGGCCATCACGTCGGCGGCACTGCGGCAGCGCGCGACGAGCAACGGACGTCGGTCGATCATCGCGTTGTAGACGGTTCTGGCGTCGTCGTAGCCCTCGTCGGCGGCGGTCACGATCTCGCCCCGGACCTGTTCCCTCAAGCCGTCGATGTCCGGCATCCCCACCTGGTCCTCCTCTCAGCCATGCGGGCAGCCTCTCGAGCAACGATCCTTTGTACCCCGCCTGCGGGAAACGTGCATCCCGCGCTCGCGGGGATCCGGGCTACCTCGAGGCGACCTCGACTTCCCCCACCGCGGCCTGGCCGGCGGCGAGCCGCGCGGTCTCGACCCGGAACGGCGAGCAGCTCACGTAGTCGAGCCCGATCTCGTGGCAGAACACCACGCTCGCCGGGTCGCCGCCGTGCTCGCCGCAGATGCCGAGGTGCAGATCGCGGGGTTCGCCGCGCCGGCCCGGTCGACGGCCGATCCGCATCAGCCAGCCCACGCCCGGTCGGTCGATCGTGACGAACGGGTTCGCCGGCACGAGCTTGCGCTCCTCGTACATCCCCACGAACTTGCCGATGTCGTCGCGGCTGAACCCGAACGCCGTCTGCGTGAGGTCGTTCGTGCCGAACGAGAAGAACTCCGCCGTCTCGGCGATCTCGTCGGCGGTCACGGCGGCCCGCGGCAGCTCGATCATCGTGCCCCACTCCAGGTGGTCGAGCGTGACGCCCTCGCGCTCGAGGATCTCGGTCGGCCACGGGCTCGAGCTCGGCGCGCATCTGGGCGAGCTCGGGCGCGGTCGCGACGAGCGGGATCATGATCTCGACCTTCGGGTCGTCGCCGGCCTTCTTCACCTCGACCGCCGCCTCGACGATCGCGCGCACCTGCATCGCGTAGAGCCCCGGCTTCACGATGCCCAGCCGCACCCCGCGCAGGCCGAGCATCGGGTTCGCCTCGTGCAGCTCGTTCACCTTCTGCAGCACGGTCTCCTGCTCGGTGACGTCGGCGCCGTTCGCTTCGCCGAGCGCGACCTCGACCGCGAGCTCGACCTGGTCGGGCAGGAACTCGTGCAGCGGCGGGTCGAGCAGGCGCACCGTGACCGGCAGCCCGCTCATCGCGGTGAAGATGCCGACGAAGTCGCTCGCGCTGCAGCGGCAGCAGCGCGTCGTAGGCCGCCTGCTCCTCCTCGGCGGTCTCGGCGAAGATCATCTGGCGCACGGCGAGCACGCGCTCCTCGCCGAGGAACATGTGCTCGGTGCGGCACAGCCCGATCCCCTCGGCGCCGCGCTCGCGGGCGTTCGTGGACTGGTCGGGGGTGTCGGCGTTGGCGCGCACCCGCAGGCGTCGCCGCTCGTCGGCGACCGCCATCAGCCGCTCGAACGCCTGCCAGATCTTCTCCTGCCGGGCCGCGGCGTCGCCCTGCCGCGCCTTCTCCAGCACCGACTCCTCGAGCGGCAGCTCGCCGACGTAGACGTTGCCGCGTGAAGCCGTCGATCGTGATCGATGTCGCCCTCGCGCACGGTCGTGCCGCTGGCGACGAAGTGGCCGTCGGCGACGTGCAGCTTGATCGCGTCGGCGCCGCACACCGCCGGGATGCCCTCGCCGCGGGCGACGACGGCGGCGTGGGAGTTCGTGCCGCCGGCGCTCGTCAGGATGCCCTGGGCGGCGATCATGCCGTGGTAGTCGTCGGGCGTCGTCTCGCGCCGCACCAGGATGACCCGCTCGCCCGCGCGTCCGCGCGCCTGCGGCCTCGTCGGCGGTGAACACCACCGTGCCGGTCGCCGCGCCCGGCGACGCGTTGAGCCCGGTCGCGATCGGGCGTCGGCCGCCGGTCGCGTCGACCCGGCGCTTGAACAGCTCCTCGAGCCGGTTCGCGTCGACGCGCAGCAGCGCCTCGCCCTCGTCGATCAGACCCTCGTCCAGCATGTCGTGGGCCATGACCCATTCGCCGAACGCGGTGCGCTTGCCGACCCGCGTCTGCAGGATCGAACAGCCGGCCCTGCTCGATCGTGAACTCGATGTCGCACATGTCGCGGTAGTGCTGCTCGAGCGTGTCCATCACCTCGCGGAGCTCCGAGTAGGAATCGGGGTCGACCTGCTCGAGCTCGGCGAGCGGCAGCGTGTTGCGGATGCCGGCCACGACGTCCTCGCCCTGCGCGTTCGCGAGGTAGTCGCCGTAGGGCACCTGCTCGCCGGTGCGACGGGTCGCGCGTGAACGCGACGCCGGTGCCGGAGTCATCGCCGCGGTTGCCGAACACCATCGACTGCACGTTCACCGCGGTGCCGAGGTCGTCGCTGATCTTGTTCTGCCGCCGGTAGTCGATGGCCCGCTCGCCCGTTCCACGACTCGAGAACACGGCCTCGATCGCCAGGCGCAGCTGCTCGTTGGGGTCCTGCGGGAAGTCGTCGCCGGTGTGCTCGCGGTAGATCGCGCGGAACCGCTCGATCAGCTCGGCCAGGTCGTCGGCGTCGAGGTCGGTGTCCTGCGCGTTCGGGCCCTTGCGCTCCTTGGCCTCGTCGAGCGCGTGCTCGAACGCGTCGGCCGGCACGTCCATCACGATCTTGCCGAACATCTGGATGAAGCGGCGGTAGGCGTCGTTGGCGAACCGCGTGTCGCCGCCCGTCTGCTCCGCGAGCCCCTTCACCGACTCGTCGTTGAGCCCGAGGTTGAGGACCGTGTCCATCATGCCGGGCATCGAGAACTTGGCGCCCGAGCGCACGCTCACGAGCAGCGGGTCGGCCGGGTCGCCGAGCCGCCTGCCCATCGTGGCCTCGAGCGTGCCGCAGGTGCTCGCCGGCCTCCTCGAGCATCTCGGGCGGCGCGCCGCCCTGCGCGAGGAAGGTGAGGCACGCCTCGGTCGTGATCGTGAACCCGGGCGGGATCGGGCAGCCCCATGTTCGTCATCTCGGCGAGGTTGGCGCCCTTGCCGCCGAGCAGGTCCTTCATGTCCTTGTTGCCTTCGGAGAAGTCGTAGACGTACTTGGTCACGGCATGCCTCCGGCCAGGTCGATGCGGTTCGGAGCCGCCAGTCTACGGCGAGGCCGCGACGCTTCCGCGGAAGCTCACTCGCAGGGCTGCCGAACGACTGGCCCTTCCACCCGGGATAGCAGCGTCCAACTGCCGTCGGAGGATCTGTACTCAGCCCAGTCGGCTCCTGATCAGCTTCGATCGTGCCGATGTCGCCGTCGGGGATGTCGTCGGCCGGCACCCAGCCCGAGCCGTCGACGATCGCCGTGCCCTCCCAGAAGCTGCCATCGAAGTCGACGAGCCAGTCCCAGTCCGCAATGTGGCACCTCGAACCGATAGACGACATCGGGCTCGACCGGCGCCGACCGCGGCCAGAATCGATAGCCCCGCTCGTCGCTCACGAACTCCGACCGATAATCGTCACGCACCGGCGGCGGCAACGCGGGCGGCGCTGGCACGGGTTCGACGATCAGGCGCTCGAGCGCGGCTTCCGCCTCGACCAGCATCTCCTCGCTCGGTTCGGTCGTGCCGTAGTACACGTGGATCTGGAGCGCCCTGCCGTTGACCGCGACCAAGAGCGTGCTCCGAGACCTGCCCTCGGTATACCCCTCCCACGAGGTCTCGATCTCCTCCGGCAGGTCGAGCGGCAAGCTCGCCGGCGGGAAGTTCGGGTTGTCCGGAGCGGGGGGCTCGTCACCCACCTGGAACACCGTGACGAGGATGCCATCCTCCGACAAAGCGGCCGGATCGGGGAACGTCGCCTCCCCAGCCGTCATGTCGGCGTCCGCCGTCCACGCCGAGACCTCGTTGCCTGCGTTCGTCGCATCAGACGCCCACCCGTCTGACGGAAGGAACGTGACCGGCGATGTTGGATCCGACGGGAGGACGATGGTGTTCATGACGGTCAGCAGGTCATCGCCGACATCCGATTCCATCACCGATGAACCCATGGCAACATGGAAGATCCACCGTCCCCCATCGCGGATGAAGAACGTGAACGTCTCCGCGGGCCTCACGCAGTTGTAGAGCCGAAGCCTTTGCGCATCGGACCAGTTGAGCGACGCTGGCCGCGGCGCGAACCGGGGCACGCGGGCCGGCTCGGCCCACCCGGTTCCCGTGTATGCCTGCACGGACAGCAGCGCCTCGTACGGTCCGAGCGGGTCCCGGCCGATCGCGATCGTTGGTACCCCGGGCAGCACCTCCAGACTGCCGCATGCCACACCATGCACGGCCTCACTCGACGTTGCGAGCCGGAAGACGGGTTGCGTTGGCGAATCGAACGACAGGCCCTCGATCGGCTGGAGCGCCCAGGGCTCCGGATAAATGACCTCGGCAGCGAATCGGCCGGGCCCCACGACAGCAGCTGTCCATCCGTCAGGTACCTCGCTCGACATGGACGGCTGAGGATCCCTGATGCGCGAAGGAGAGGCGTCCTGCCCGAATCGCGTCGCGGCGACACCGACCGCCGCCACGAACGCAACCGCAACGGCGATCGAGGCGATGACGGAGCCGGTTCTGCGACGCATACCTCGACGCATCACGATCGCCGGGTCGGGCGAGCCGAGATCCACGCCGAGCATCGCGTCCTGCAAGACGTTTCCGAGGCGCTCGTCGCGGTCGTCGGTCTTCATGCGTCCGGCTCCTTCACGCCGAGGGTCTCCCGCAGCGCCTCGCGCCCGCGCGCAAGGTGCACCCGCACGGTGCTCGCGCTCGTGCCGAGCATCGAGGCCACCTCGTCGGTGTCGAACCCCGCCCAGTCGCGCAGGGTGACCGCCTGGCGTTGACGCACCGACAACAGGGCCAGAGCCGCGAACACTTCCCCCCGGTCGAGGGCGCTCGAGGTCTCGTCGCGCGTCGACGGCCGATCGGCCACGTCGCCGACAAGCTCACGGCGCGACCGCGAGCGGCGCTTCGAGCACAAGCGCATCGCCGTGGTGTACACGTACCCGCCCGCGTGATCGTCGTCGTGCATCTGCCCCCACCGTGGCCACAGTCGCGAGAACGCCTCTGCCGCGATCTCTTCGGCGGCGGCCACGTCGAGGGTCACGAGCGCGCAGGCCCGCACCAGTTGCGGATACCTCGCCCGGAAGAACCGCTCGAATCCCTCACGGTCGGCCACCACACGGTTCTATCCCGACGATCGCCCCCGCGCTTACATCGGCGGGGCGATACACATCGATGTGTATGTCGGCGTATCCTGTCAGGATGACGCGGATGGTTCGAACGAACGTGGTGATCGACGAGGATCTGCTCGACAGGGTCATGAGCGTGTTCGGGCTCGACTCGAAGCGCGCCGCGGTCGACTTCGCGCTGCATGCCGTGCTCGGCGAAGAGCGGACGCCCGTGACCGATCCATGGAAAGCGGCGCTCGAGCTCGTGGGCTCATGGGCTGACCGGCCGGAGGAAGAGCTGCGTGCGATCTACGGCGACGAGTTCCCGGACTCCGACGAGGAGCTCGGGCGCACGTGATCATCGCCGACACGTCGGCGTGGATCGACGCCCAGCGCGGGAACCGACGCTCGAGTGGCGTCCACCTCGAGCGCCTCCTGGAGCGCGAAGCCGACGTCGCGGTGACCGAGCCCGTGATCATGGAACTGCTCGCCGGATGCCGGACCGATCGCGAGGTCGCGACGACGCGGCGTCGCCTGCTCGGGCTCACGCTCGCTCGGGTCGGCGGTCTCGACACCTACGAACGCGCGGCGGCGGTCGAGCGCGCCTGCCGGCGTGCGGGCGAACCGATCAGGAGCGGCATGGACTGCTTGATCGCCGCAGTCGCGATCGTCAACGACGCCACGCTTCTGCACAGCGACCGGGACTTCGACGTGATCGCCCGCCACACCGAGCTCGAGATCGAGTCCGTGCCGAGAGTGGGCACGTAGCAGCGCCGTACCCTACGCCTTCGTCTCCATGCCGAGCACGTCGGCCATCGCGGTCCACACCTGGCGATGGAACGCCGCGATCGCGCTCTCGCGTGAGGGCATCAGGCGTCCGTACGGGATCATGTCCGAGCGCAGGCCGGGCTGCTGGGCCTGCATCGCGCCGGCGTCTTCCTGCAGCGTCATCGCGTACATGCGCATCCACTCGTCGATCTCGGTCTGCGTGAGCCCGGGCGCCGCGTACATCTCGTAGATGTTCGTGAACCGATCGGGCGCGGTCGGCACGATCACGTGGGTGAACGCGACGTCGTCGTCCTGGGCCAGGAACGTGAGCGGCCACAGGTACCCGAACCGGAATCCGCGGTCGCCCGTGCGCCGCTCGTGGTGGAACCGCGACGACGCGACGTTGTAGTCGGTGAACTGGCAGAGCATCGGGCCTTCGTTCACGTACTCGTAGTCCTCGGGTCCGACCTCGAAGGCGTTGCCGAAGCTGCCCGAGTGGATCGTGGGGCAGTGGTAGCACTCGCACGCGTTCTCGACGCCGATCTTCCAGTTCGCTGCCACCTCGTACGTGGAGGTCTCCCGGTACTCGTACGACGAGAAGTCGAGCCCGCGCTCGCGCAGCGTGTCGAGCGCGGGGAACGTCGAGGCGAGCGAGGGCGCGTCGCGATCGGGGTTCACGAACACGAAGCCGTTCCACGTCTCGACGGCGACCGGCTCGAGCGAGAACTCCTCCATGTCGAAGCGCTCCTCGAGCTCGCAGCCGGGCGCCTTGCGCAACGTGCCGTCGAGGTCGTAGGTCCAGGCGTGGTACGCGCACTGCAGCAGCTTCCGGTTGCCGTCGGCGGTTGCGACCGGGTACGCGCGATGTCGGCAGACGTTCACGAACCCGCGCAGCTCGCCATCGAGGTCGCGCGTGAGCACGATCGGGATGTGGGCCGCGCGCGTGGCCACCACGTCGCCCGGCCGGGTGAGCTTGTGCAATGGCGCCGCGAACACCCACGACCGCGGGAAGATGTCGGCGAGCTCGATGTCGAAGATGCGCGGGTCCCAGTACCAGCGGGCGGGGAACGTGCGGTTGCGCTCGAGCCCGTGCTCGATCTCGGCGGCGTCGATGCCGAGCTCGCGGGCGCGGTCGGGCTGCATCTCGGTGACCATCGCCGCAACGCTACCGCAGGCGACGATGCGGGGTCTTCGCTCAGCGACCGGCCGCGGCCTCGAGCACGTCGGCCACGGCGTCCGTGGTCGCGACGGCCAGGGTCACCCGCTGCGGGTCGGGCCTGCCCACGACCCCCCACTGCCCGCCGGCGTCGAGCCACTCGCGCAGCGCCTGCGCGAACGCGTCGGCGTCGGCGCCCGAGTCCCACGCGGTCGCGAGCACGACCGCGGCGTCGTGGCCGTCGGTGAACGCGCGGTAGAGGCCGCCGTCCCAGCCTGCGGCGGCTGCCTCGGCGGTGGCGGTGTCGAGCCGCAGGCCGAACATCGCGGCGAGCCAGGCTTCCCCGACCTGCATCACGTCGAGGTCGCCCCACCCGGACCCGAGGTCAGCGGACAGATCGGGCACGTCGACGCGTGCGGGTGTGTCACCGGGGAACCGCTCGGGGTGCAGGATCTGTTCGGTGGTGACGGGGAACCGGCGCAGGGCACCGTCGACCTCGGCCGTGCCGCCGCGCCCATCGAGCGCGGTCACGAACGACTGACCGGCGGTATAGGGCCACAGCTGCAGGTCGACCATGAACGGCGGCACGCCGTCGGGCATGCCGCCCCCGTCGCCGAGACCCGAGAAGTCGCCGTCGTCGGGCGGGAACTCGAACAGCACCTTGATCGAGAAGAACTGGGCGCTGCCCTCCACGGCGCCGAGCGCCGCCTGGAACGCGTCGTCCCGACAGCGAGCCGCCACCCGGTCGATGCGCGAGAGGTCGAAGTGCTGGTCGTCGATCGCGTGGGTGAGCTCGTGGGCGAGCGTCACGCGTTCCACCAGGTCGAGGTCGCCGTCGGCTCGGTAGACGAGCTCGCCGTCGACCGGGTTGTAGAACCCCACCACCTGCCCGGTCTGGAACGCAAGCAATGCCTCGCGGATGTCGACGTCGCGCGGCATCACGCCGATCGTCTGCCACGCGACCGAGCGCCGGTCGTAGAACGCCTTCGGGTAGGTCTCGTCGAACGCGCCCTCGAGCTTGCTCGCGATCTCGTCGGCGCTCACCGGCTGCACGTCGACATCGCGCAGGAACTCGAGCTCACGCACCTGCTCCACCTGCGACTCCAGGGCCACGACGTCTGCGGGGGTCTGGCGCGGCGCCCCGTCGTCGTCGGTGCTCGTCGACGTGGGGCCGACGCACAGCTGGCGCATCGCGCCGGTCGCGCGCGCCTCCCCGGTTGCCACCGGCTCGACCTCGAGGGCGATACCGGGGCCGACGCCGGGCTCGGGCGAGCTGGCGCCGGGCGCGGTCGCCGACGGCGTGTCGGGCGTGCCGAACTCGATGCCGATGCCGTCGCCCGTGCAGGCCGCCGCGACGAGCGCCACCACCGCGAGCGCGCTCGAGCCGTGGCGGCGGCTCACGAACGCCTCGGCATCACCAGGCTCACCACGGCCAGCACGACGGCGCCGGTCGACAACGCGATCGAGGCCCACAGCAAGCCGCTCTCGCGCAGGAACTCGCGCGCGGCGAGCCCGAGCAGCAGGCCCGCCGCGAGCATGACCACGAACGCGACCCCGTAGACGGCCATCGAGCCTCGGGGCGAACCCCGCGGCGAGCTCGGCTCGGGCGTCTCGCTCACAGACGCTCCCGCAGGTAGCCGACGAGGGCGTCGATGGCGATGCGGTCCTGCTGCATCGAATCGCGCTCGCGCACCGTCACCTGGCCGTCGTCGAGCGAGTCGAAGTCGACCGTCACGCAGAAGGGTGTGCCGACCTCGTCCTGCCGCCGGTAGCGGCGCCCGATCGCGCCCGCATCGTCGAACTGGGTCATCCACTCGGGCTTGACCAAGTCGTGCACGCGGCGGGCCTCGGGGGTGAGCTTCTCGTTGCGCGACAGCGGCAGCACGGCAACCTTGATCGGCGCGAGGTCGCGATGCAGCCCCAGCACGGTGCGCTTGTCGGTGTCGCCCTTCGCGGTGGGCACCTCTTCCACGCGGTAGGCATCGAGCAGGAAGGTCAGCAGCATGCGATCGACACCGACCGCCGGCTCGATCACGAACGGGTGGTAGCGGGTCTCCCGTTCCTGGTCGAAGTAGGTGAGGTCCTCGCCGCTCGCGTCCTGGTGCGCTTTGAGGTCGTAGTCGGCACGGTTCGCGATGCCCTCGAGCTCCTGCCACCCGAACGGGAACTCGTACTCAACGTCGGTCGCGGCCTTCGCGTAATGCGCGAGCTCGTCGGGCTCGTGCGGCCGCAGCCGCAGCTTCTCCTTCGAGACGCCGAGGTCGAGGTACCACTGCATGCGCCGCTCGACCCAGTGCTCGAACCACTCCTCGTCGGTGCCGGGCTCGACGAAGAACTCCATCTCCATCTGCTCGAACTCGCGCGTGCGGAAGATGAAGTTGCCCGGCGTGATCTCGTTGCGGAACGACTTGCCGATCTGCGCGATGCCGAACGGCAGCTTCTTGCGCGAGACGGCCTGGATCGCCGAGAAGTTCACGAACATGCCCTGCGCGGTCTCCGGGCGCAGGTAGGCCACGGCGTCGTCGTCCTCGATCGGCCCGAGGAACGTCTTCAGCATCAGGTTGAACTGCTTCGGCTCGGTGAACTCCGCGCCCCCGCAGTTCGGGCAGAGCACCACGCCGTCGGCGTTCGCCTCGAGATGATCCTCGCGGAAGCGCTGGTGGCAGTTCGTGCATTCCACGAGCGGGTCGTGGAACGTCTCGAGGTGCCCGCTCGCCTGCCATACCCGAGGGCTCGTGATGATCGCCGCCTCGACGCCGACGACGTCGTCGCGCAGTTGCACGTTCGCCCGCCACCAGGCGTTGCGGATGTTGCGGCGCAGCTCGACGCCGAGCGGGCCGTAGTCCCACGACGAGCGCAGGCCGCCGTAGATCTCGGCCGACTGGAAGGCGATGCCGCGGCGCTTCGCGAGGCCGGTGACGGCCTCCATGAGGTCGGTCATGGTGCGGGTCTCCTCTTCCCGGCCGCTGGCAGCGACCGCTGGCGTGAGGTCCATCGTACCGGCGCCCGATCGGCGCACCGGCGTCGCCACCGAACCGTCACGACTCGGGTCGCATGTGCTGCGTGCCGATACTCACAGACACGATGCCGGCTCCCAGGAACTGCCGTGCGTGCGGCGAGGCGCTCTCGCCCGACCTCCGTCTGTTGCCTCGCATGCGGGTCGGCGGTGACCGAGTTCGCGGTGAGGCCGCCGTTGCATGACGACGGGTTCGTCGGGGCGCCGATGCACGACATCCACACCTCGCGGTGGCGGGCGAGCGATACGACGTTCGGGCCGGCCGGCCGCCTCGCGATCACCGTCGCGACGGTCGCGTTCCTCGTGTCGGGCCTCTGGATGATGGGGTTGACACCGTTCGGGCTGTGGTTCTTCCTCGGGTGGTCGATCCTCGCGGGGCACATCTTCAAGCAGATCTGGGCGCCGGTACGCATCGATGAGACGCCGAGCGGTGCCAGGGCCGCGCTCGAGCGCCGCTTCCCCCGGGCGGGACGCGCCGTTCAACCCGCCGTGCTGCTCACGCTCGTCGTGGTGGCGATGACCGCGGCCGGCATCTACGCGTGGGTCGACGGCGACACCGTCGTGCGGTTCATCATCGTGCTCGCGCTCGCGACCCTCGGGCTCGTCTCGATCCTGCTGCGCCTCAGCGACTGGTGAGGGCGGTCAGTCGTCGTCGCCGATCGCGCCGAAGCGGCGCGTGCGCTTCTGGAAGTCGCGGATCGCCTCGAACAGCGTCTCGCGGTGAAGTCGGGCCAGAACATCGGCGTGAACCACAGCTCCGAGTACGCGACCTCCCACAGCAGGAAGTTCGAGATGCGCTCCTCGCCGCTCGTGCGGATCAACAGATCGGGCTCGGGCATGTCGGGGTGGTACAGGCGCTTCGGCGATCTCGCGCTCGTTCACCTTCTCGGGCTTCAGCGTGCCCGCGCGCACGTCGGCCGCGAGCGCTCTTCACCGCGTCGACGATCTCGGCGCGCCCGCCGTAGTTGAACGCGATCGTGAGCGTCATGCCGGTGTTGTCGCGCGTGAGCTCCTCGGACGTGCGCATCTCCTTCAGCACGCTGCGCGGCACGCGCCAGTCGCGGCGGCCGATCCAGCGGATGCGCACGTTCATGTCGTGCAGCTCGTCGCGGCGGCGGCGCAGCAGCTCGCGGTTGAAGTTCATGAGGTAGAGCACCTCGGGCTGGGGGCGCTTCCAGTTCTCGGTGCTGAACGCGTAGACGGTGAGCCAGCGCACGCCCACCTCGATTCGCGCCCTTCACCGTGTCCCACAGGGCGTCCTCGCCGGCGCCGTGGCCCTCGGTGCGGGGCAGACCGCGCTGCTGCGCCCAACGGCCGTTGCCGTCCATCACGATGGCGACGTGCTCGGGCACGCGCGTTCGGTCGATGTCGGGCAGGAAGCTCACGTCGCGGTCCTTACGAACATCGGCACCGACTTCATCCGCCGTTCCAGGTGGTACTCCGCGAACCCGTAGAGCAGCGCGCGCGTCTCCTTGCGCACCCGGCCCTCGGGCTGCACGATCGAGCCCGCCTCGGCGAGGTCGGTGAGCGGCGAGCGTCGAGAGGTACTCGAGCGCGGCCCGCGAGCACGGCCCTGCGCCCTGCTCGGCGCAGCGCCCGCACACGGCGCCGCCGAGCCCCGCGTCCCACAGCTGGGGGTCGCGGTCGCCGCAGACGGCGCACGCGGTGAGGCGAAGGATGGAACCCGCTCAGCGAGAGCATCTTCAGCATGAACGACTCTGCGACCGCCGCGGGGTCGACCGGCGCCGCGTCGAGCGCCCGGCATCCCGCCAGCAGCAGCATCGTGAGCCGCACGTTGCGCTCGTGTTCCTCGGCCACGCGGTCGACGGCCTCGAGCATCGTCTCGCCGGCGGCGAACAGGGCGAGGTCCTCGCGGATCGTCATGTGCGGCGCGATGATCTCGGCCTGGGTCACGGTGTCGAGCGCGCCGCGACCCCGGTAGAGCATCAGGTCGACGTGGGTGAAGGGCTCGAGCCTCGCCCCGAAGCGGCTCTTCGTCTTGCGGATGCCCTTGGCCACCGCGCGCACCTTGCCGGAGCCCTGGGTCATGACGGTCACGATCTTGTCGGCTTCGCCGAGCTTGTACGACCGCAGGACGATGCCCTGCTCTTTGTAGGGCGGCATCCGCGAATCGTAGCGCCCTGCCCCCTGCGGACCCCCTATCGGAAGTGTGTTCTTTCGGTGGCAGCCGCGGACTCGCAGTGCCGCAGCTGCTGGTCGACCCGCGCCCATGGACGTGTTCCGATGGCCGGAGCGAGACGCCGGTCGTGAACCGAACGGGCAGTGAGGCACGACAGGAGGGTGATGACGGTCCGCGCAGACGGCGACGACGTGCTCCTGCGGGCGGTGGCCATGGGAGACCGCGCAGCGCTCGAGGCGCTCTACCGGCGGCACGCCCCGTGGCTCACGGTGCGACTGTCGCGCCGATGCGCGGACCCCGGCCTCGTGGAGGAAGTCGTGCAGGACACGTTCGTGGCGGTGTGGCGCGGCGCCGGCCGCTACCGCGGCACCGGCGAGGTGGCTGCCTGGATCTGGGGCATCGGCATCCGCCGGCTGATCGACCGTCTCCGCCGCGCGCCCGCCGCCGTGCTGCGCGCCGACGACGCCGCGACGGTGGTCTCCGCCGAGGACCAGGTGCTGCTCGGGGTCGAGCACGGCGATCTGGGCGACGCGCTGCAGCGCCTGTCCCCCGAGCTCCGGGCGGTCGTGCAGGCGACGGTGCTCGACGGCCTCACCACCAAGGAAGCCGCGACCCTGCTCGGTATCCCCCAGGGCACCGTGAAGACCCGGGCGGCACGGGCACGACGCGAGCTGCGAGGAGCGCTGGCATGACGACGACCTGGCACGCCGACGACCCGACGCTCGAGGCCTACGCGACGGGCGCGCTCGACGACGTCCGGGCGTCCTCGCTCGAGGCGCACCTGCTCGCGTGCGAGACCTGTCGCGAGGGACTCGCCGCCTCGGTGCCGCCCGCCTCGCTCGACCGGATGTGGCACGAGGTCGTCGTCTCGATCGATGCGCCGCGACCCGGGCTCGTGGAGCGCGCGCTGCTCGCCCTGCGGGTGCCTGGGCATGCGGCGCGGCTGCTCGCCGCCACCCCATCGTTGCGCCTGTCGTGGCTGCTCGCCGAGGCGATGGCGCTCGGGTTCGCGGTGCTCGCGGCCAACGTCGCGAGCGGCAACGACGCCGATGTGGCGCGCTTCCTCTTCCTGGTGGTCGCGGCGCTGCTGCCGGTCGCCGGCATCGCGGTCGCGTTCGGTCCCGGCGTCGACCCGGCCTACGAGATCGGCGCCGCGACGCCGATGCGCGCCGACGTGTTGCTCGCGATGCGCGCCTTCGCCGTGCTCACGACCTCGCTCGTCATCACCGGCTGCGCCGCCCTCGCGATGCCCGGTCTCCACGCGATCGCTGCGGCATGGCTGCTGCCTTCGCTCGGCCTCACGTTCGCGGCCCTCGCGCTCGGCACCTGGTGGCGTCCGTTCGTGGCCGCGTCGGCCGCCGCGCTCGCGTGGGTCGCCATCGTGAGCATCGCCGCCGCCGCGAGCCAGGACCGGCTCGCAGCGTTCCGCCCGGTCGCGCCAGGTCGCGTGCCTCGCCGCGATCGCCGTCTCCGCCGCGGTGCTCGCCCGGCGCCACACCGTCTTCGAGGAAGGGATCGTGACATGAGCGCTCCGACGATCGAGATCGACGACGTCCACAAGCGGTTCGGCCACACCGACGCGCTGCGTGGCGTCACCTTCGACGCTTCGGCCGGCATCACCGGTCTGCTCGGTCCCAACGGCGCGGGCAAGACCACCCTGCTGCGCATGATGGCGACGGTGCTCGCCCCCGACGACGGGCGCCTGCGGCTGCTCGGGTGGGATCCGCACGTGGCCGACGAGCGCCTCGCGATCCGGCGGCGGCTGGGCTACATGCCGCAGGAGCCCGGCTTCCATCGGTCGTTCACGGCGTTCGAGTTCGTCGACTACGTGGCGATCCTCAAGGAGATGACCGACCGGCGTGCACGCCACGACGAGGTGCGCCGCGTGCTCGACGCGGTCGGTCTCGAGGCCGTGAGCGGGCGCAAGATCAAGGCCCTGTCGGGCGGCATGCGGCGACGGGTCGCGCTCGCGCAGGCCCTGCTCGGCGACCCCGATCTGCTCGTGCTCGACGAGCCCACGGCCGGGCTCGACCCCGAGCAGCGCCTTCGATTCCGCGAACTCGTCTCCGATCGCGCGGCCGACCGCACCGTGATGCTCTCGACCCATCAGACCGAGGACGTGGCCGCGCTGTGCCAGCGCATCGTCGTCATGCTCGACGGGCAGGTGCTGTTCGAGGGCACGGCCGGCGAGCTCACCGCCGTGGCCGAGGGCCGCGTGTGGCTGGCCGAGGCCCGCGCCCCCACCGCGCGGCTGTCGTGGCGCACCGCGAGCGGGTCGCACCGCAACATCGGCGAGGCGCCGGCGGGCGCCGACCTCGTGACGCCCACCCTCGAGGACGGCTACCTGCTGCTCGTCGGCGACCGCGCCTTCGCGGAGGAGGCCGCCTGATGGCCACGTCGCTGCGCACGGCGATCGACGGAGCCCGAGCGACGGCGGTGCCGTCATCGCGCACCCTTCCGCAGGCACGGGTGGTGGTGGCGCTCGCTGGTATCGAGGCCAAGAAGATGCTGGTGCACCCGGCCTTCCTGTTGACGGTCGCCTTCGGACTTCTGCTGCTGCGAGGATCGGTCGGCCTCAGCGCCGCAGAAGGCGGGCTCGTCGTCAACCTCGTGTGGCTCGTCGCCGGCGTGGCCGTGGGCTCGATGATCGGCGGGGTGCTCACCGCCAACGTGGCGGCCTTGCGGTCTCGACGAGACCACCTGCTCGAGCTGTTCGGTTCGTTGCCCTCCCCCGCTGAAGCGCGCACTGCAGGCGTGCTCGCCGGCGTCGTCGTCGGTCTCGGCGTCCTCGCCCTCGTCGTGGGTGGCCTCGCCTGGTTCGGGCTCGAACGCACCGACGACGCCGCTGCGGCAACCGACCTCTTCCTCGCCGTGCAGTACCCCCTGAGCGTCCTCGCGTTGGGCGCGCTCGGCGTCGCCGTCGCGCGATGGATCCCGAGCGTGCTCGGCGGCCCGCTCATCGTGGTCGCACACGTGTTCACCGGCATCATCTGGGTCGTGCCGTGGATCGCAACCACGGATTCCGGCATCGCGCGCGGGTGGCATCTCGCCTACCTCGGCGCGGTGATCGCCGGCTTCGCCGCGCTCGCGTTCCTCCGCGACCGCCGAACGGTGCTTCGGGCCCTCGTCGTTGTCGGTGCCTCCTCCCTCGCCGTGGTCGCGGCGATACAACAGACGCCGCCCGGCGGGTACTGAGGTGCCGGACGGGCGCGAGACGGTTGCCGTCTCGCTGCTGCGGCCGGCGGTGCGCACGATGCGATGGGTGCCCCTCGGCGTGATCGCCGCGCTCGGCGTCTGGGTGGTTCGTGCCGGCGCCCGGGACGGTGGCGACCCGGCCACGATCGCGCTGCCGGTCGCGACCACCATGCTCGGCATCTGGGTCTGCCTGCTGTTCGAGGACGCCGCCGCCGACATCATGGGCCCGAGTCCCGTGCCGTTGTGGCGACGGCGCGCGGTCAGGGTGATGCTCGCCGTGCCGGCCTACGCCGCCATCTGGTTCGCCTGTACCTGGGTCGGGCCGCTCCATGGTCCGACGGGGCCGATGGTGGGCATGGCCCTCGGCGTCGGGGCGATGGCCGTCGCCGCCGCATCGGTCACGACGCGCGTGGTCTCCTCGACGCGCTCGGGGCCGGTCGCCGCCGTCGTGCTGGTCGGCGCGATCGTGGCGATCCCACTCATCATCGCGCTCGTGCTCGACCGGCCCGCGGCCATCGACCCGGCCCTGGTGCCGGTCGGTGACCCCGTCACCTACTGGTCGTGCCTCGTCGCGGTCGCCGTCGCGGTGGCGGTTGCGGCCCATCGCGACCCGGCCCTGCCCGGCTTGCGCCTGTCGAGGCGACGGTCGTCGAGCCGGTCGGTCCCGTCCCTGGCGGCCGGCGAGCCCCGCTGATGGTCCAACGCGTGACGAGCGACGAGCCGGGTTCGGGCACCGGCGACCGGGCTCCCGACGGCGCCGTCCCGTGGCTCGACCGCGCGTGCGCCCGCATGGGTCTGCCGCCCTACGTGGCGGGCGTCGTCTCCGTCACGCCTTCGCTGCGGCTGCCGTGGCTCGCCGCGGCAGCCGTCGTCGCGTTGTTCGCGGCGATCGGGGCCTCGACCGACCCCGACCGGGCACTGCTGTTCCTCGCGGTCGCGCCGGTCGTGCCGCTCGCCGGCGTGGCGGCCGCCTACGGTCCGTGGTCGGATCCGATGTTCGAGACGGTGCGCTCGACGCCCGTGTCCGGGTTCGCCATGGTGCTCGCGCGCAGCGTGGCGGTCATGATCACGGCGATCGGGGTGCTCGCCGTCGCCTCGCTCCTCGCGCCCGGCCACGTCGCGTGGTCGTGGGCGTGGGTGCTGCCGGCGCTCGCCCTGTCGCTCTCGAGCCTGGTGCTGTCCACCCTCACGGCGGCCCCGGTCGCGGCGGCCGTCGTTGCGGGCGCGTGGTGCGTGGCCCTCGCAACGGTCGCGGTGCTCGGCGACCCCTTCGCCCTCTTCCGGGGCCCGGCGCAGCTCGTGCTTTTGGCGGTCGCGATCGCGGCCTCGCTCGTGATCGCGCGACGCCGGGAGCGGTTCGAGGTCGAGGGGCTGCGAGCTCGACGCGCCCTGGTGGATGCCGCCGACGCCGAGCGCCGGCGTATCGAACGCGACATCCACGACGGCGCGCAGCAACAGCTCGTCGCGATCGGGGCGAAGGCCGGGCTCGCGCGCATGTTCGTGACGAAGAACCCGGCGCAGGCCGTGGCGATGATCGACGAACTGCGCGCCGACGCGCAGGACGCGCTCGACAGCCTGCGCGAGATGACGCGCGGCGCCTGCCCGCCGATCCTCGCCGACGACGGGCTCGTCGCGGCGCTGACGCTGAAGGCGAAACGCTCGCCGGTGCCCGTCTCGATCGAGGCCGACGAGATCGGCAGGATGACGGCCGACGTCGAGGTGGCCGCCTACTTCTGCTGCCTCGAAGCGATGCAGAACGCCGGGAAGTACGCGAACGCCGACCGGGTGATGGTGTCGGTGCGGCGGCGCCCCGACGAGCTTGCCCTCTCGATCAGCGACGACGGCGTCGGCTTCGACCCGTCGACCGCTCGACGAGGCGTCGGACTCCGCAGCATGGCCGAGCGAGCGGAGACCCTCGGCGGCTCGCTCGAGGTGCACTCCGCCGCCGGGCGCGGCACGGTCGTCACGGCCCGGCTGCCGCTGGCGAGGTAGTCTGGAGACCTCGGGAACCTCCCGAGGGTTCGCGCCGAGCGATCGAGACGGCTCCACGTGCCGCCACCTCGCCCCCACGGATCCATCCGCACCACGAAGGGGGAACCGCCGTTGACGAAGGCACGAGGCATCGACCGCGTCCAGTACGGACCGCCAGGATCGGGGAGGGGCACGGTCACCAGGTCCACCGAGGGCCGTCTGTGCGACGAGCCCACGTGCACGACGGTGCTCTCGACCTACAACTCGTCGTCGACCTGCTGGCTGCACAGCGGCGCGACGAAGAAGCACCCGCTCGCCCGCTCCTGAGCCACATCGGCTCGCCCGCAACCGTCCCGACGCGCCGTTTCAGTCGCGCCCGTCCCGTGCCGAAACACCTGAGGCGAGCCGGGCATCCGGCCGACGGAGCTGGATCGTGGGAGGCCGGTACGTGAGCGACACGATGACAGACGCGCAGACGATGACCGATCGAGGCGGCTCGGGCCTCGTGCTCGAGCAATTGATCGCTCGGTTCCGCGAACAGAACCCCGGATTCCTGATCGGCGACGACGTGATCCGCCGCTACCACCTCGCGATCCAGACCCGAGGGTTCGTGATCCTGTCGGGTGCGAGCGGTACCGGCAAGACGTGGCTCGCTGAGGCCTACGCCCGGGCGATCGGCGCCCGTCCGAAGCTCGCCGCGGTCGACCCGAGCTGGTCGTCGAACGAGGACCTGCTCGGCTACCTCTCTCCCCTCGACGGCTTCTATCACCACACACCGTTCAGCGAGTTCGTGCAGGAATCGGCCCGCGAGTGGACCTCGGCCGACCTGGCGGGCCGCACCGCGCGGGAGTTCCACATCATCCTCGACGAGATGAACCTCGCGAGGGTCGAGCACTATTTCTCGCGCTTCCTCTCGGCGATGGAGGTGCGCTCTCGCGAGGGCATCGCGCGGCTCGACCTGGCTCCAGGGCACACCGTCGAGCTGACGCCGAACCTTCGCTTCGTGGGCACCGTGAACATCGACGAGACCACGCACGGGTTCGCCGACAAGGTGTACGACCGCGCGCAGCTGATCGAGCTGCCGCTGCTGCGCCACTACGTCGAGGAATACCTGCAGGGCGAGCCCTACGAGGCCGTGCTGTTGCGGGTGTGGGACGCCTTGCGGCCCATCGCGCCGTTCGGATTCCGGGTGCTCGAGGAGGTACGCGCCTACGTGGTGTCCGCCGACGAGGTAGGCATCGATTGGCAGGTCGCACTCGACGAGCAGTTCGTGCAGAAGGTGCTGCCCCGCGTGCGCGGCGCCGACGGCCGGCTCGACGAGGGACTCGCCGCGTTCGAGGCCGCCCTGGGTGAGGGGTTCCCGCTCACCCGCGCCAAGGTCGAGCTGATGCGCGAGGACTACGCCAGCCATGGGTTCGCCAGCTTCTTCTGAGCCTGCCCTGGCCGAGGTCGACACCCGGGTCACGATCGACGTCTTGCGCGAGATCGTGCGCGGCGCCGGCGGCGAGCCCGGCCTCGTCGACGTGCTGCCCCGCCTGCAGCAGCGCCACCGCCTCGACCTGATCCGCGTGGAGCGCTGGACGTCGGGCGACCTCGCCCGCCATCCGGAGCCCCGCGAGCTGATCCGCAGCCGACGCAAGCCCGGCAACCTCGACGAGCTCGGCCGTCTCAAGCGCGTGTTCGACGCCCGCCGCGTGCTGACGCCCGACATCCACGAGAACCGGGTCGTGAAGCATGCGGTACGTGAGGTCCGACGCGCGCTCGAGGCGAGCGAGGACCCCGAGGCCGCGACGTTGCTGTTCGAGCTCGACGCGGCCATGGCGCAGGCGTCGTACCTGGAAGACGTGGGACGGCTCACCGGGTTGCCGGGCGTGCCGACCGCGACGCTCGCGGGCGATCCGCTCTACCGCACCGTGTACAGGGCGTGGCTGCTCCTCCGGGGGAAGGCGCGCTGACCCTGACAGACCCTCAGAGCGTCTTGGGGAAGGCGATAAGGGCCGATATGCCGATCACGAGCACGACCACCGCGATCACGATCATCGCCAACTGGGCTGAGTAGCTGCGGGACTTCGGGGCGAGACCGGCGAACAACAGCACCGAGGCGAAGAGCACCGCCAGCAGCACGTAGTTGTCCGAACGCTGGTTGTTGTCGAGGGCGTCCCGGAAGCGCGCGTCCGCCTCGGCCTGCAGGCGCTCCGATTCCACCGTCGCCTCGAGCTCGTACTCGGGCATCGCGAACGGGGTGCCCGGCACCTCTTCGGGGTTCTTGGCCGGTTCGAGCGCGATCCACGCCTCGAGGGCCGGGCGGAACTCCTCCCTCGCCCGCTCACGGTAGAAGCGTTGCAGCTCCCGCTCCCCCGTTGCGTAGGCGTCGAGGAACTGTTCGAAGACCGAGACGTCGATGATCGTCTGCTGCCCGGCGAGCGTCGAGGCCCTGACCGACTCTTGCCGCAGCGAGCTGGCCTGCGCATACGCCGTCGCCTGCTCGCCGCCCCACTTCGCCGATTGGAAAGCCGACCACGCGGCGAGAACCGTCGCGACCGACAACAGCAGAGCGCTGGCGATATCGATCCGGCGTTCGCGGTGATCGACGGGGTCGATCGTCTCGGATGTGTCGTCCATTTCACCTCGATCGGCAGAGGTTCGGCGGCAGAGACTACCTCGAAAGAACTTCGCAGAGGACGCCTCGGTCGTGAGATCCCTGGCACACCTGTACAAGGGCCAATGGTCCAGGACGGCCGGCGCGGACCGACGCCCCGGCGTTCGGACTGGCCGCTCGAGACCCTTGCCTCGCGAGCGTCATGCGCCGATCGGGTGCCAGACGGTCTTGAACTCCGTGAACGCCGTGATCTCGTACGGGCTCTGCGCCGCATCGTCGAACGGGTCGACGTCGGGCGCGCGATGCACCCGCTTCACGTTCTCGGCGGCCGCCCGCTCGACGTCGGCGCGCAGCTCGTCGGGCACGCCGGTGACGTCGATCCCGTTCACGTCCATGTGGCCCGCGAGCCACGGCACCAGCTCGGCCGTGCGACCGGTGAGGATGTTCACCACGCCGCCGGGCACGTCGGACGTGGCGAGCACCTCGCCGAGCGAGACCGCCGGCAGCGGGGAGCGCTCGCTCGCGATCGACGACCGCGGTGTTGCCGCTCACGATCGCGGGCGCGAGGCGGGAGACGAGTCCGAGCAGCGCCTGGTCGCCGGGCGCGACGATGCCGACGACGCCGGTCGGCTCGGGCAGCGTGAAGTTGAAGTACGGGCCGGCGACCGGGTTCGTCGCGCCGACCACCTGGGCGAGCTTGTCGGCCCACCCCGCGTACCAGACCCACCGGTCGATCGAGGCGCTCACGCCGCGGGCGGGGTCTGCCGCGCCGCGCGTCGGCGAGCTCGGCCTCGAACTGCGCGCGGCGGCCCTCCATCATCTCGGCCACGCGGTAGAGGATCTGCCCTCGGTTGGTAGGCGGTTGCCACCGCCCACGCCGGGGAACGCGCCGCGGGCGGCGACCACGGCTTCGCGCAGGTCCTTGCGGGAGGCCTGCGGCGACCGGGCGAGCGGCCTCCCGTCGTGCGCGGTGACCTCGTAAGAACGGCCGCTCTCGCTGCGCGGGAACGCGCCGCCGATGTACAGCTTCGCCGTGCGGCGGACCTCGATGCGGCCGGTCATCGCGAGCCCCCGTCGAACGCGAGGTACGGCTCGAGACCGTGCAGGCCGCCCTCGCGGCCGAATCCGCTCTCCTTGTAGCCGCCGAACGGCGAGGCGGGGTCGAACCGGTTGAACGTGTTCGCCCACACGACGCCGGCGCGCAGCCGCTGGGCCATCCACAGGATGCGCGAGCCCTTCTCGGTCCAGATGCCGGCCGACAGCCCGTAGGGGGTGTTGTTCGCCTTCTCGACGGCCTCCTCGACGGTGCGGAACGTGAGGATCGACAGCACCGGGCCGAAGATCTCCTCGCGCGCGATGCGGTGGGACTGCGAGACGCCCGTGAACAGCGTGGGCCGGAACCAGAACCCGCGCTCGGGCAGGTCGCACTCGGGCTGGTAGATCTCGCGCGCCCTCCTCGACGCCCGAGCGCGACGAGCTCTTCGATCTTCGTCGAGCTGGGCCTGCGAGTTGATCGCGCCGACGTCGGTGTTCTTGTCGAGCGGGTCGCCCACGCGCAGCGTCTGCAGGCGGTCCTTCAGCTTGTCGAGCAGCACGTCGAACACCGGCTCCTGCACGAGCAGTCGCGAGCCGGCGCAGCACACGTGCCCCTGGTTGAAGAAGATGCCGTTGACGACGCCCTCGACCGCCTGGTCGAGCGGCGCGTCCTCGAACACGATGTTCGCCGCCTTGCCGCCGAGCTCGAGGGTGAGGCGCTTGCCGCTGCCAGCGAGTCGCGCGCTGGATCGCCTTGCCCACCTCGGTCGACCCGGTGAACGCGATCTTGTCGACGGACGCCTCGACGAGCGCGGCGCCGGTCTCCCCCGCCCCGGTCACGATGTTCACGACGCCCGGCGGCAGCTCGGCCTCCTGGATCACCTCGGCGAGCAGCAGCGCCGTGAGCGGCGTGGTCTCGGCCGGCTTCAGCACGCACGGTGTTGCCGGTCGCGAGGGCCGGGCGCGAGCTTCCACGCCGCCATCAGCAGCGGGAAGTTCCACGGGATGATCTGGCCGGCCACGCCGACCGGTCTCGGGCTGCCCGGCCCGGGGAACGCGTACTCGAGCTTGTCGGCCCACCCTGCGTAGTAGAAGAAGTGCGCGGCGGCGAGCGGCACGTCGACGTCGCGCGATTCCTTGATCGGCTTGCCGCCGTTCATCGTCTCGAGCACGGCGAACTCGCGGGCGCGTTCCTGCAGCTGCCGCGCGATCCGGAAGAGGTACTTCGCGCGCTCGGCGGGCGCGAGGCCCTGCCAGGCGGGCGCGGCGTCGCGGGCCGCGTCGACCGCGAGCGCGACGTCCTCGGCGTCGGCCTCGGCGACCTCGGCGAGCGGCTCCTCGGTCGAGGGGTTGATCGTGGGCAGCCACCGTCCGCTCTTCGGCTCGACGAACTCCCCGCCGATGAACAGGCCGTAGCGGTCCTCGAGCCGCACGACGTCGGTGGACTCGGGCGCGCTCGCGTACTCCCACAGCGGCGCTTCGCCGGGTCGCTCGATCGCGTCGCTCACTCGCCGCCTCGTTCCGTCAGTCGATCGTGAAGTAGTCCGGTCCAGCGTAGCGGCCGGTGCGTTCCTTCTCGATCTGCATCAGTACGTCGTTCAGCAGGCTCGATGCGCCGATGCGGAAGCGTTCGGGCGTCATCCACGTCCGGGCCGAGCGTCTCGTACAGCACCACCAGGTACTGGATCGCCTGCTTCGACGCGCGCACGCCGCCCGCGACCTTGATGCCGACGGCGCCGGCCGGTCTGCGCGTGGAAGTCGCGCGCCGCCTCCATCATGCAGAGGGCCGTCGGGCAGGGTCGCGTTCACGCCGATCTTGCCCGTGGAGGTCTTGATGAAGTCGGCGCCCGCCGCCATCGCGAGCATCGCTCGCCTGGCGGATGCGGTCGTAGGAGCCCAGCTCCCCCGTCTCGAGGATCACCTTCAGATGTGCCGGGCCGGCCGCCTCGCCGCGCCGCCACCAGCTCCTCGAACGCCTCGGCGTAGCGCCCGCCAAGGAAGAGCGAGCGGTTCAGCACGATGTCGATCTCGTCGGCGCCCTGCGGCGGCCACGTCGCGGATCTCCTGCAGCCGCGCGTCGAGCGGCCCGAGTCCCGACGGGAACCCGCCGGCCACGCTCGCGACGCGCCACGCCCGGTGCCCTGCAGCTGGTCGACGGCGGTCGGCACGAGCTGCGGGTACAGGCACACGGCCGCCACGCTCGGGATCGTCGGCGTCGCAGCGGATCGGGGCGCACCGCCTTGGCGCAGAGCGCGACGATCTTGCCGGTCGTGTCGCGTACCCTCGAGGGTCGTGAGGTCCATGCAGCGGATCGCGAGGTCGAGCGCCCAGAGCTTCGTCTCACGCTTGATCGAACGGGTGGCGAGGGCGGCTGCGCGCTCCTCGAGGCCGACCGCGTCGACCGGCGGTGGCCCGGGCCACGATGCGAGCGGCCTCGCCGGCGGTCGCGACGGGGTCGGGGGCGCTGCGTGGGGTCGAGCTCGGCGGCTCGGGACACGTGTCCATCGTAGCCATGACGGCGCCCACTTCGCCTCCCTCCCCGACGATGCGGAGCGCGGCTTCCATCTGCGGGTGGTAGGTGCAGACGACCCGGTAGGTGCCGGCGGCGAGGTCCGGCACGGCGAGGGTCGCCCGTTCGCCGGCCGCCACATCGACCTCGGCTTCGTCGCCCTCGGACTCGACGGTGAACGTGTGCGGTGCCTGGCCGTCGTTCACGACCTCGAGAGAGTCGCCCGGGGCGGCCTCGACACACGTCGCTCGTACGAGAAATCGTCCATCGATCACGGTGCCGGCTGGCTGCGGGTCCTCGCACGCAGGCGGCTCGGTCTCGCCGCCGCAGGCCGGCAGCGCCGCGACGACGACAGCGATCACGATCGCCACGGTGTTCCGGCGGGTCATGGGTTCCTCCTGTGTATGGTCGTGCCCAGAGCCTCAGTAGCCCAGACGGTCGAGCATCTTCGGGTCGCGCTGCCATTCCTTCATCACCTTGACGCGCAGGTCGAGGTAGACCCGCTTCCCGACCAGCGGCTCCATCTGCCCGCGCGCCCGCGTGCCGATCATCTTCAGCGTCTGCCCGCCCTTGCCGATCAGGATGCCCTTCTGCGAGTCGCGCTCCACCACGATCGATGCGTGGATGCGCTCGAGCCCGTCCTCGTGCTCGATCTCCTCGATCATCACCGCGACGGAGTGCGGCACCTCCTCGCGCGTGACCGCGCAGCGCCTGCTCGCGCACGAGCTCGGCGAGGCGCATCTCGAGCGGCTGGTCGGTGACCTCACCGCCGGGGAAGAGCGCCGGGCCCTCGGGCATGCGAGCCACGAGCAGGTCCAGCAGGGTGTCGACGCCCATCCCACCGACCGCGGAGACGGGCACGATCTCGTCCAAGTCACCCAGGTCGCCCGCCGCCGCGAGCTGCGGGATCACCTCGTGGTGGCGGATCCGATCGATCTTGTTCACGACGCAGATGCGCGAGCCGGCGTTCGCCGGGCGACCTGGTGCTCGTACACGAACGCGTCGCCGCGACCGACCCCGGCTCGCCGCGTCGACGACCTGCACGACCACGTCGACGCCCTCCACGGCGTCGCCCACGAGGTCGTTCAGGCGCACCCCGAGCACCGTCCGCGGCTTGTGGAACCCGGGCGTGTCGGTGAAGACGACCTGCGCCTCGTCGGTGCGTGCGGATCGCGCGGATGTCGCGCCGCGTGGTCTGCGGCTTGTCCGAGACGATCGCCACCTTCTCCCCGACCAGCGCGTTCACGAGCGTCGACTTGCCGACGTTGGGCCGGCCGACGACTGCCACGATGCCGGATCGTGTCGGACGGCCGGGTCGCTCACGGCGGAGCCGTCGAGTCGCCCGGGCCGAAGGCGTCGGGCAGCAGCTCGCCGAGTGACCAGCTCTTGCGCGCTCGACGCGTCGCGCCGACTCGGCGACCACCGCCATGCCCGGCCTCCGAACTCCAACAGCACCTGCCGGCATGCCCCGCAGGGCGGCGTCGGCGTCTCGGCGTCGCGTCACCACGGCGACCGCGCGCGCACCCGAGGCTGCGCCCGCTGCGACCGCCATCGCGACCGCGTTGCGCTCCGCGCAGACCGAGATCGGGTAGCTCGCGTTCTCCACGTTCACGGCGGCGAAGATCTCGCTCGCCCGCGAGCAACGCCGCGCCGACGTGGAACCCGCTGTACGGGGCGTACGCGTTCGAGCGGATCGCACGAGCGCTGCCGATCAGGCGCTCCAGGAGGTCCGGATCGATCGACGTCACGGCGCGGACTCCTGCTCGAGCACCGGCTCGATGTTCGGGTCGCGGGTGATCAGCACCTTCGTCGATGCGGCGCCCCTTGATCACCTCGGCCGTGAAGGTGAGCCCGTCGATGCGGCACTCCTCGCCCTCGTCGGGGATCTGGCCGAGCATGTCGAGCACGAGCCCCGCCACCGTGTCCCACTCCTCGTCGGGAAGCTCGACGCCGAGCAGCTCGTTCACGTCGTCGATCGACGTCTTGCCGCTCGTTCGGAAGACGCGCTCGCCGACCTGCACGATCTCGGGCTCCTCGCGGTCGTACTCGTCGGCGATCTCGCCCGACGAGCTCCTCGAGCAGGTCCTCGAGCGAGACGAGGCCTGTCACCGACCCGTACTCGTCGGTCACGAGCGCCATATGGAACTTCTCGCGCTGCATCTCCCGCAGCAGGTCGGCGACCTTCTTCGACTCGGGCACGTAGCGCGCCTCGCGCACGACCTCTGCCAGCGGGGTGTCGTGCTTGCCCTGGTGCAGCGCCTTCAGCACGTCCTTCGCGAACACGATGCCGATCACCGCGTCGAGACCCTCGTCGTCGTCGTAGACGGGGATGCGCGAGTGCCGTGCGTGAGCACGAGCGCCTGCACGTCGCGCAGGGCCTTGTCGTCCTCGATCGCGATGATGTCGGGCCGCGGCACCATGACCTCGCGCACGATGGTGTCGCCGAACTCGAAGATCGAGTGGATCAGCTCCTTCTCGCCCTCCTCGATCGACCCTTCCTCGCTGCCGACCTGCGCCATCGAGCGGATCTCCTCGCTCACGAACGGACCGGCCTTGATGCCCTTGCCGGGCAGCAGCACGTTCGCCAGGCCGATCAGGGCGCGGGTGGGCAGGGCGAGCAGGCGCCCGAGGAAGTACACGAGCGGCGCGAGCGCGAGCGCGATGCGGTCGGAGTGCAGCACCCCGAATGTCTTCGACATCGCCTCGACGACCACGAAGTACAGCATCGTGAACACCAAGGAGGCGATCGTGACGCCGAGACTGCCGAACTCGCTCTCGGCGAGGATCGCGACGAGGATCGCCGAGCCGTTCTGCACGATCATCACGGCGAGGTAGACCGAGTTCAGGTAGCGGGGCGGGTCGGTCGCGAGTCGAACGAGCAGCGCGGCGTTGCGCCGCCCCTCGTCCTCGAGGGCGAGCGCCCTCACGCGGCTCATGCGCGTGAGCGAGCTCTCGGCGAGGGCCAGCAGCGAGCCGAGCACGACGAGCACCAGCACCAGGACCCACATCCAGGTCACGGCACCGTCACCCCGCTGTAGCGCTCCTGCCGCGCCCACATCTCTGCGCGCTCGGCCTCGTCCTCGTGGTCGTAGCCGAGCAGGTGCAGGATCCCGTGCACCAGGAGCAGCCGCAGCTCCGTCGGCGGGTCGTCGGGGTTGTTGCGGGCGGCGACCGCGGGCGCGACCACGACGTCGCCGAGCACCCTGACGCCCGCTCTCGACGTCGTCGTCGTCGAGCGGGAACGTGAGCACGTCGGTCGGTCCGGCTTCGTGCATGTAGCGCTCGTGCAGCCCGGCCATCTCGTCGTCGTCGACGAACGAGACCGACAGCTCCACCTGCACGTGCCCTTCGGCGAGCAAGGTCTCGCGCGCCAGCTGGGTCAGCGCACGCGAGTCCGGCGCCGGCACGGCCGACGACAGGCGGTCGGAGACCAGGACCCTCGGATGCCCGCCGCCGTCGTCGTCGGTCATCGCGCCGGCGCTCACGGGTCCACCGGCAGAGCGCTGCTGGCCGAACACGTCGTAGGCCTCGACGATGTCCTGCACGATCTTGTGCCGCACCACGTCGCGGCCGCCGAGGTGGCAGAAGGCGATGCCGTCGATGTCGCCGAGGATCTCCTCGACCACCGCGAGGCCGCTCTTGCGCCCCTGCTCCAGGTCGACCTGGGTGGCGTCGCCGTTGATGACGGCCTTCGAACCGAAGCCGATGCGCGTGAGGAACATCTTCATCTGCTCGGGCGTCGTGTTCTGCGCCTCGTCGAGGATGATGAACGCGTCGTTCAGCGTCCGGCCGCGCATGTAGGCGAGCGGCGCGACCTCGACGGTGCCGCGCTCCATGAGGCGAGGCAGAGTCTCGGCGCCGGTCATCTCGAACAGCGCGTCGTAGAGCGGGCGCATGTACGGGTCGATCTTCTCGTAGAGCGTTCCCGGCAGGTACCCGAGGCGCTCCCCCGCCTCGACGGCCGGACGCGTGAGGATCAGCCGCGAGACCTGCCGATCCTGCAGCGCGCGCACGGCGGTGGCCACGGCGAGGTAGGTCTTGCCCGTGCCGGCCGGTCCGATCGCGAACGTGACGGTGTTGCGCCCTGATCGCGTCGACGAACCGCTTCTGGCCGATCGTCTTCGGCGTGACGCCCTTGCCGCGGGCCGTGAGCAGCCGGTCGCCGAGCACCTCGGACGGGCGCATCTCTCGTTCCCCGTCGGACGCCGACCCGTCGCCCTTCACCAGCTCGATCGTCTGCCCGACCGAGGAATCGGTGAGCTCGTGTCCCTGCTCGAGCAGCACGAGCAGCTCCTCGAAGATGCGCGCGACCTGCTCGGCCTCCTGCTCGCGCCCGGTCACGGTGATCTCGTTGCCGCGGACGAGGATGCGGCAATCGAACGCCGACTCGATCAGCTTGAGGAAGGCGTCCCGCTGGCCGAGGAGGGCCACCATCGGCTGGTTGCCCGGCACGAGGATCTTGACCTGGGTGGTGGCGCTCGCCACGTGTGTCGTCTCTCGGGGCGGTGGCCCCGTTCCCTCCTGGGTCGGCAGCTCTGTCAGCGATGGCCGCCTTCACGGCGGCCTCGCCCATCACTGTAGCTGAAGCTAGCCCGGAGGCCAGCCCATCGCGCGACCCCCGAGCAGATGGAAGTGCAGGTGGAACACCGTCTGCCCGGCGTCGGCCCCGACGTTCGTGACGAGCCGCCAACCCGAGTCGGCGATGCCGTCGGCCCGGGCGAGCTGCGCGGCCGCCTGCATGATGTCGGCGAGCAGCACCGGCGTGGTGGTCGCTCAGCGCGGCCACCGATGTCACGTGCTCCTTCGGGATCAGCAGGATGTGCGTCGGGGCCTGCGGGTTCATGTCGCGGAACGCCACGACCCTCTCGGACTCGCGCACGATGTCGGCCGGGATCTCACGCGCGGCGATGCGGCAGAAGAGGCAGGAACTGTCCATGGCGCTCAGCCTACGCCGCTCAGAACTCTGGGCGGCGCAGCCGCGCGCGCGCCGGCTCACGCTTCGACGTCTGCTCGCCCCGCATCTCGGCGAGCCGCTCCCAGAGCTTGCGCTCCTCACGTGATAGGTCGGTGGGCGTGACGACGTGCAGCGTCACGTACAGGTCGCCGCGCCCCCGGCGGTTCACGTTCGGCACGCCGCCGCCCTTGATGCGCACGACCGTGCCCGACTCGGTGCCGGGCTCGACGCTGATGCGCTCGGGCCCGTCGAGGCCCTCGATCTCGAGCTCCGCCCCGAGGGCGGCTTGCGACATCGACACGTCGAGCACCGTGAACAGATCCTGGCCCCGTCGGTCGAACTCCTCGGCCGGCTCGACCGAGATGCCCACGTACAGGTCACCCGCCGGCCCCCCTGCGATGCCGGCGTGCCCGTTGCCCGTGACCCGCAGTTCCATGCCGTCGGAGACCCCCGCGGGGATGTCGATCGTGACCGTGGTGGTCTCGCGGCGGCGGCCCTCGCCCATGCATCGCTCGCACGGGTCGAGCACCTCCTGCCCGATGCCGCGGCACACGGTGCACGGGCTCGCGGTCATGACCGTGCCGAACACGCTGCGCCGCACCGCCTGCACCTGGCCCTCGCCGCCGCACGTGCGGCAGGCGACCGGTGCGGTGCCCGGCTCGGCGCCGTTGCCCTGGCACCGGTCGCACGCGACGAGGCGCTCGATCTCGAGGTCCCGCCGGGCGCCGAACACCGCATCGCGGAAGCCGAGCACGATGCGCACCCCGAGATCCTCGCCGTGACGGATGCGCGACCGGGGCCCGCGCCGGCGCGAGCCGCCGACGCCGAAGCCGCCCTGGCCGAAGAACATGTCGAAGATGTCCTGGATGTCGGTGAAACCGGCGCCACCCGGACCGCCGGACGTGCCGAACGCGTCGTACTGGCGGCGCTTGTCGGGGTCGGACAGGATCTCGTAGGCGCCCGCGACTTCCTTGAACGCCTCCTCAGCCGCGGCGTCGCCGTTCACGTCGGGGTGCAGCTCGCGCGCGAGCCGCCGGTACGCCTTCTTGATGTCGTCGTCGGTCGCATCGCGCGACACGCCGAGCACCTCGTAGAGGTCGCGGACGGCTGCCATCTACTGATCGAGCTCCGTGGCCAGCTCGGACAGACGCTTGGCGACGGCTCGCACCGACGCCATCGCGGACAGGTAGTCCATGCGGGTGGGACCGACGATGCCGATCGTGCCGATCGTGGTGTCGCCCGTGCGGAACGGGGCCGTGATGAGCGAGGCCTCCCACTGGCCGGTCGAGGGATGCTCCGCACCGATGGTGACGTTGAGCTCGCGATGCTCCGGATTGACCTCTGCCAGCACCCCCAGCATCTCCTGCTCGCGCTCGAGGGTCTCGAACAGCCGGCGCAGGGTCTCACGCCGCATCTGCTGGGCCTCGTCGGCGAGGTTCGACACGCCACCCACCACCATGTGGGCGGAACGCTCGCCCTGCGTCGCGACCCGCAGTGTCTCCACCACGTGCAGCAGCAGGTCGCGTTGGCCGGCGTCGCCCTCGGCCGCGAGCTGCAGCAACCGCACCTGGGCGTCGAGGTAGTTGAGGCCCCGCAGGCCCTGCAGTCGACGGTCGGCGTCGCGCAGCGCCGCGGCGTCGAGGCCCTCGGGCTTGTCGATCACCTGCTTGTCGACGCGTCCGTGCTGGCCGATGGCGAGGATCATGAGGGTCGGCCCCATGTCGACCATCTCCACGCGCACGATGGGCTCCTCGACCGCGCTCGGTGGCACCGCGAGCCCTGCGTACTGCGTGAGCCGCGACAGGAGCTGCACGCTTCCCTTGAGCACTTCCTCGAGATCGACGATGGCCTCCGCGAAGTACCCGGCGATCAGGCGGCGCTGCGCCTCTCGGAGCCGCCCGCCCGCGGGCAGCAGGTCGACGTAGTGGCGGTACCCGGTGTCGGTCGGGATGCGCCCCGCGCTGGTGTGCGGATGCGTGAGGTAGCCGAGTTCCTCGAGCGCGGCCATCTCGTTGCGGATCGTGGCGCTCGACACGCCGAGCCCGGCGTGCTCGGCGATCGACTCGCTGCTCACCGGCTCGCCCGCCTGCACGTACTGCTCCACCACGGCCCGCAGTACCGCGGACTTGCGGGGGCCCAGCTCGGAACGCTCGCGCTCGGACATGGCCCAATCATACGTAGCACTCTGGCTGCGAGAGTGCTAGCGCCTGCGCGGGCGCTCAGCAGGGAAGGTCGGCGATGGCGGCCTGCAACGCCGCGAACGGCTCGGCGGTGTCTTCCTGGTTCGCCAGAGCCGTGCGGGCATCGTCGATCGCGGCGATGAGCGCCTTCACCTGCTTGGCGGTCTGGCGCTCCCCCGCCTGCTTCAACGCTGCGGCGTCTTCCTGGAGTTGCTCGGCCGCGGCACCCAGCGCGTCGTCGCGGAAGACCTGCACCTGCTGCACGTGGCCGCACATCGTGGCGGTGGCTTCCTCGCCGCTCACCTGGGCGCCCCCGTCGGACGGGGTGGCCTCTCCGCCGCCATCGTCGCCCCCGAAGAGCAGGTTGAACAACAGCACGAGCACCACGACGGCCGCCACCGCCGCGAGCGCGTAGATCCAGATGGGTCGCCCGCTCGACTCTCGCACCGGCATCGCGAAGGCGTCCTGCGGCCCCTCGTCGTCGGTACCGAGCCCGAGTCCGGGCGGGAAGGCCTGCCCCGGCGGCTCGGCCGGCTTGTCGAGGTCGGCGTCGGTGATCAGGAGCGGCGCGGCGGGCTCGGGCACCGCCTCGGGGGGCGGTTCGGCGGTGGCTTCCTGCAGCAGGCCGCAGCGGGGGCAGGTCCAGGTGGTGGCCCCCGGCTTGCGGTGGAAGCGCGCCCCGCACGAGCGGCAGACCACGAACCCCCACTGCTTGCCGCACGACGAGCACGTGTAGCCGCTCGCCCCGGCCTCGACGTGCTGGGCCGTGTCGCAGCTCGGGCAACGCACCGACGGCATGGGTTCGACTCTATCGGCTCATGCGGACAGCGTGGCGCCCGAACCCCGGCCCTTCTTCTAGGTTCATCGGGGGATCTCGGGTCGCCGGTCAACCGAGAGCCCAGCTCGAACGTCATACGGTCGGAAGGAGGCACACCTGCTCGACGACGTCGCGATCCGGGAGTTCCTGGCGACCTCCTATCCGCGGCTCCTGGGCGCGGTGACCTTGGTCGCCGGCGATCGGGCGGCGGCCGAGGATGCCGTCCACGAAGCGTTGGCCCGCGCCTGGGAGCGATCGGCTCGCGGAGAGCACATCGAGTCCCTGCCCGCCTGGGTCACGAGGGTGGCGATGAACCTGTCGAAGAGCCGGCTCCGACGCTTGCGGGTGGAGTCTCGGGCGACGCAACGCATGGCGTGGGCCGAGCCCACCTCGGGCGACGCCGACGAGCGATCCGAGATCGGATCTGCCGTCGCGGCACTCCCGCGACGGCAGCGTGAGGTCACGGTGCTCCGCTACTACCTGGGTTTCGACGTCGCCGACACCGCGTCGCTGCTCCGCGTGAGCGAGGGAACGGTGAAGACGTCGCTCCATCGCGCACGGCAGGCGCTGGCCGCCGCGCTCGGCGACACGTTCGATGAGGAGACCGACGATGCCAGATCTCGATGAACGACTGACGAGGGCACTCGAGCGCTCGACACCGACGCGACCCGCAGGGCCCGACGTCTTCGGCGACATCGTGGGCCGACGCGATCGACGCGAACGGTCACGGCGAGTGCAGCGCCGTGCGCTCGTCGTGGTCGTGGTCGTGATCACGGTCACTGGATCGCTCGCCGTGCGCGACTGGGTCGGCGACGACTCGATGCCTGCGGACCACCCGATGAACGGTCGCATCCTCTTCGTCCGCTCCCAGTCGGAACTCCTCGCTGGCGGTGGCTCATCGGCGAGCGAGTTCCAGATCTGGTCGATCGACGCCACTGGAGGCGGTCTCGCCCAACTCTCGGTCGGCGACGAAGGGCTGATGGCCGCTGCCTGGTCGCCCGACGGCCGGCGCATCGCCTACCTGGCGCGCAACGACGATCCCACCGATGTCGTGCGCCCCTTCGATCTGTGGGTCGTGAACGCCGATGGCAGAGACCCCGCTCGATGGGTCGAGGGCGTGCCCATGCCCCTCGAACCGACGCTCGCATGGACGCCCGACGGCACCGAGGTGGCTGTGCTCGGCTCACGCACGCGAGATGGCCTCGACATCCTCGACTCCTTCGGATTCCCGCTCCTCGACGTCCAGCTCGCCGGGCCCGAGACGTCGCGGTACGTCGAACGCGAGGGTTCGTTCGTGACGTTCGCCCTCGCTGGCGACGGCTCCCTCGCAGCGGTCGTCAGGGATCCGACCGACGAGGGATCGTCATCGCAGGGTCGGCTCATCTCGATCGTCCCCGAGGAAGGTGGGGCGGGCCTCGAACGCACGTTGGCTCACAAGGTCACGTGGGCCGTCGCCCCCGCATGGTCGCCGACCTCGGCTGAAGTGGTCTTCGGTCGCGCGGCGGGGCAGGGCGAAGGCTCGACGGAGCTGTGGGCCGTGAGGGCTGACGGCGAGCACGAACGCAGGCTCGTGAGTGAGGACGGCTTCGTGGACGCGGTCGCTTGGGCGCCCGACGGTTCGCGGATCATCTACACGCGGCAGACCGAACAGGCCTGTCAGATCGTGTCGATCACCCCGGAAGGCGGCGACCGTCGCGTCGTCGCGGACCGCGATGACCTGGGCGGTTGCCCGAGTTCGCTCTCATGGCAGGCCATCTCGACTTCGAGCCCCCCGAGCCCGACCGAGGCACCGGCGCCGGACCTGGCGGGCACCGACGTCGGGCTGGACTTCCGTCTGTGCGACGTGCAGCGCCTCGGCGGCATCGACTTCTTCGGCGACGGCTCGCGGGGCTTGGCGTGGACCGGTTCCCCGCTCGAGGAGAGCGGGAAGTGCTCGAGGGCCTACGACGCGCCGCACGTGGTGGCTGTCGACCTCGACGGCGACGGATCCGCCGATTCGTACACCGACCTGCCGATCTGCACCGGCTGCGAGCCCCACGCCGCCACCGACCTCGGCGGCGACGGCACGCAGGAACTGGTCGTGCTGCTGCAGTACGGCAGCACGCCTCAGTACGGGATCTTCGACGTCGTGCCCGACGGGCTGCCGCGAAGCGCCGGGGTCTATCCGGTGTTCGTGGACCCGCCAGGGGCGCGTCGCGCGGGCCTGCCTCCCGGCGAACCGATCACGCTGTGGACCGGCGGCGACGAAGGATTCTCGGCCGCGATCCGCTGCGAGGGGTCCCCCGATGCACCCGATCTCGTGCTCACCTGGAGTTCGTTCTCGATCGCGGATGCCGAGGGCGATGCCAGCGCGACCGAGGAGTTCCACCTGACACGTCTGCGCCTCGCCGAGCCGGGTCCGGAGGCCGCGTCGTTCGTGGTCGTCGACACGACGAACACCGAACGCCCATCCGGGGAACCGCTGCCCTTCGAGACCCCTCCCCGCACCTGCGGGATCGACTGGACGCTCTGACACCACGAGCAACCTCGAGAGGTCCTCGCGCGTCCTTGCTATGAGGATCACGATCACAGGGTGCTGAGCGACGCGGATTCTCGAGGAGTTCCTGCGCGACGGATACCGACGCGTCGTCGGCGCCGTGGCGCTCGTGTCCGGCAGCCTGGCGACGGCGGAGGATGCGGTGCATGAGGCCCTCGTGCGAGCGATCGAACGCTCGAACGGACCCGACGAAGATCGAGTCGCTCGAGCCGTGGGTGGTCACGGTCGCGCTGAACCTCAGTCGCAGCCGGCTCCGCACGCTGCTCGTGGAACGGCGCGCGCGGCCGAAGCTGGTGCAACCCCCCACGGCTCCCCCCGACGCCGACGCGGTCGACGTCCGCCGCGCGCTGACGGCGCTTCCCCGGCGCCAGCGTGAGGCGATCGTGCTGCGGTACTTCCTCGACCTCGACGTACGCGAGGTGGCGAGCGTGATGGGCATCGGCGAAGGCACGGCCAAGAGCACGCTGGCGCGAGCCCGCGACTCCCTCGCCACGCGGCTCGACGAGCGATCGGAGGCGAGGCCCGATGCCTGACGGCGACGACCGCCTGCGACGCGCCCTGCGGAGCGCGGCCCCCGGCCCCTCGACAGCCGGCGTCCGCGAGGCGATCGAGCGGAAGCGCCGAGGGCGGGCGCTGCGTCGCCGAGCCGGGTCAGGTGTGCTGGCCGTGGCGGTCGTCGCGGGATCGATCGGCGGCTTCATGACCGTTCGGCGCTCGGTCGAGCCGGCCGATGGCCCTCCCGGCGTGATCGCGTTCTCCCGCACGCTGCGGGACTGCTTCGACCACCCCAACATAGGCGGTCCGCAGGTCGATGCGTTCGCCGTAAGGCCCGACGGCGCCACCCAGTGGAACCTGACCGACGACGCGCGCTTCCCCAACGAACGCGCCCGCGGTGAGGAGCAGATCACGTTCGCGCCCGACGGCACACGATTCGCGTGGGTGGACATGTACGAAGGCCGCCTCTATCTCACCGACGTCGTGACCGGCCAGAGCGAACGACTGGCCGCGGGCGCCTCGCAGCCCGCCTTCTCGCCCGATGGGACCACGATCGCGTACGCGGCTCGGGGTGGCATCCGGTCGATCGCGGTGACGGGTGGAGAACCGGTCGTGCTCGCCGATGAAGGCGCGTCGCCCGTGTGGTCGCCCGACGGCGCGACGATCGCATACCTCCGCTCGAGCGAGGATGCAACGGTGGAGGTCGACCCGCAGACCGGTGACGTGATCACGATGGTCGCGGATCGACGCCAGGAACTGTGGTTCATGGCCGCCGACGGCACCGACCATCGGCAGATGGAGGTGCAGCCGCCCGACTCCGACTGGTCGGTGGTGGGCGGCGACTGGGCTCCGGACGGCGATCGCTTCGCTGTCGAGGTGCGCTTCGGCGACAACCACGACATCGTGGTGGTCGACACCGCGACCCGGACCGGCGTCAGGCTGACCGACGACCCGGCCGCCGATACCTCACCGACGTGGTCGCCCGATGGGTCGATGATCGCCTTCTCGACCGGGCGCTGGGGAAGCGGCGTCGGCC
The DNA here is from genome assembly GCA_963722795.1 of uncultured Actinomycetes bacterium. Taxonomy (GTDB): domain Bacteria; phylum Actinomycetota; class UBA4738; order UBA4738; family HRBIN12; genus JAOUEA01. The sequence continues at coordinate 744,048 of CAVROD010000004.1, read as the reverse complement.
ACAGCGAGATCGCGACGATCCGACCCGACGGTCTCGACCTGCGGCGGGTCACGAACGACTGCTGGGATGACTACGACCCCGACTGGGTGGCGACCTCTGCGACGGTCGAGTCGGCCCCCGTATGGGCACCACCTGCCCTGCCGGATCTGGGCGATGCGGGGGCGGCTCAGGGAGGGCAGATCCTCTACGCGACCGCCACCCACGGAGTGGAAGACCTGTTCGCGATCGATCCGAACAGCGGTGAGCGAACCAACCTGACGACGGATCTCATCTCCCAGTTCGCACCGTCGTGGTCACCCGATCGATCGCAGATCGCCTTCGGCGCCTACGACGGCCGAACCGAGGTGAGGGGACTCTTCGTCATGCGCGCCGACGGCTCGCATCTGCGTCAGGTCGCTGAGGGCGGTTCCGAGCCGGATTGGAGGCCGGACGGCGCGACCATCGCCTTCATCGCCGACGACGGCTCCGTGAAGTTCGTTTCCCCCGACGGCTCGGACCTGCGTGACAGCGGGTTCGCCGGCCCTCGCTCGGTGTCGTGGTCTCCCGATGGCGAGCGAATCGCGATGGCGATCGACGGGAATGTCTTCGTGGGCGATCTCGAGACGGGCGAGCTCGAACAGCTCACCTCGACCGGGTCACCTGGTTCGGACTACGAGGTGGCATGGTCCCCCGCCGCCGACACGATCGCCTTCACCCGCGGCCGGGACGTCTTCACGATCGAGGCCAACGGTTCCGGCCTCATCAACCTCACACCCGGGAACGGCGATGCGTACGATCGCAGTCCCGCATGGTCGCCCGATGGAACGCGTCTCGTGTTCGCGAGTGACCGCGACGCGCGCACCGCGATGCAGCTGTACATCATGGACGCGGATGGTTCGCACGTTCGCGTGTTGTCGGGTCCCCTCGGCAATTGCTGCCCAGGTCCCGACTGGTAGTCCAGGCTGGACTACTTGCCGGACTGGCCGGCCGTGAGGCCCAGCACGAGCTCGTTCAACAACAGCATGCCGCGTTCCGTGGGCACCAGAGACCCGTCGGCGTCGACGAGCAGGCCGCCGTCCAGGAAGGGGCCGGCCCGGTCGTCGTCGATCCAGCTCGCCGGCACACCCTCGAGGATGCGTAGCCGCAGGAAGACCTCCTCGAGGTAGGCGTCGCCGGCTTCCAGCGTCTCCTCGCCGCCGATGGGCAGGTCGCCGCGCTCGACCGTCGCCAAGTACTCCTCGGGCGGACGCACGTTCCACCACCGGCGGTCGTCACGGTAGGAATGCGCGCCCGCGCCGAGTCCCACGTACGGCTGGCGGCGCCAGTACCCCAGGTTGTGACGGCACTCGTAGCCCGGTCGCGCCCAGTTCGAGACCTCGTAGTGGCCGTAGCCGGCGTCGCGCAGCATCGAGCACGCGAGTTGGAACATGTCGGCCTGCGTGTCGGGGTCGGGCTCGGGCACGTCGCCGCGCGCGACCGCGCGCCCGAGCGGCGTGGCGGGCTCGATCGTGAGGGCGTAGGCGCTCACGTGCTCGGGGGCGAGCGCGATCGTCTCGGCGAGCGTGCGCTCCCACGACTCGAGCGTCTCGCCGTGCGCGCCGTAGATCAGGTCGAGGTTCACGTTCGCGTAGCCGGCGGCGCGCGCGGCGGCCATCGCCCGCCGACGCTCTCGGGTGAATGCAGCCGCTCGAGCGACCGCAGCACCGCCGGGTCGAACGACTGCGCCCCCATCGACAGCCGGGTGTACCCCGCGGCGAGCAGCGCGGCGAGTGAAGCTTCATCGACGGTGTCGGGGTTGGCCTCGGTCGTGACCTCGGCGTCGGGCGCGACGTCGAACGTGTCGCGCAGCGCTACCAGCAACGAGCCGAGGTCGCCGGGCGACATCGTGGTCGGCGTGCCCCCGCCCAGGAACACGCTCTCGATCGCGGCGCCACGCCACGCGGGGGCCGCGAGCGCTGCCTCGGCCAATAGCGCCCGCAGGTAGCGCGGCTGCAACTCGTCGAGCCCCGCGTAGGCGTTGAAGTCGCAGTAGCCGCAGCGCGTGAGGCAGAACGGCACGTGCACGTAGATCCCGGCGGGGCCGACGGGCGCGGCGGCGTTCACTTCTTCCCCTTGGCCGCACTCCCGCCGTCGACGCGAAGGGCCTGGATGAAGGCTTCCTGGGGCACGTCGACACGGCCGACGCGGCGCAGGCGGTCCTTGCCCTTCTTCTGGGTCTCGAGCAGCTTGCGTTTGCGAGTGATGTCGCCGCCGTAGCACTTGGCGAGCACGTCCTTGCGCTTGGCCTTCACGGTCTCGCGGGCGATGATCTTCGAGCCGATCGCCGCCTGCACAGCCACGTCGAAGAGCTGGCGCGGGATCAGTTCCTTGAGCCGCTCGACCATCGTCTTGCCGTAGGCGTAGGCCTTCGCGCGATGCACGATCGTGCTGAATGCGTCGACGGGCTCGCCGTGCAGCAAGACGTCGACGCGCACGAGGTCGGCTTCCTGCTGGCCCCAGGGCTCGTAGTCGAGGCTCGCGAAGCCGCGGGTGCCCGACTTCAGCTGGTCGAAGAAGTCGAACACGATCTCGGCCATCGGCAACACGTAGTGCACCTCGACGCGTTCGGGCGTGAGGTAGCTCATGTCGACCAGCTCGCCGCGGCGTTCCTGGCACAGGCCCATCACCGCGCCGAGGTAGTCCGACGGCGTGATGACCGTCGCGTACACGACGGGCTCCTCGACCCGGTCGTAGTCGCCGCCGGGCGGCATCTCTGCCGGGTTGTGCACGATCGTCATCTCGGTGCCGCGGAAGACGTGGAACTCCACGTTCGGCGCCGTCGCGATGAGCTCCAGGTCGAACTCCCGCTCGAGGCGTTCCTTCACGATGTCCATGTGCAGCAGCCCGAGGAACCCGCACCGGAACCCGAACCCGAGCGCCTGCGAGGTCTCGGGCTCGAAGTGCAGGGCCGCGTCGCTGAGCTTCAGCTTGTCGAGGGCGTCACGCAGATCGGCGTAGTCGCTGCCGTCGGCGGGGAACAGACCCGACCACACCATGGGCTTCGGCTCGCGATAGCCGGGCAGCGGCTCGCTCGCGCCCTGCTTGCCCGCGAGCGTGATCGTGTCGCCGACCTTGGCGTGGTGCACGTCCTTCAGGCCGGTGACGAGGTAGCCCACCTCGCCGGGCCCGAGGTCGGGCACCGGCGTCGGTTCGGGCGCGTTCACGCCCGTCTCCTCCGCCTCGCTCTCGACGTGGGTCGCGAACATGCGGATGCGCGCCCCCGACGGCAGCACGCCTTCCTGCACGCGCAGGTACGTGATCACGCCGCGGTAGGGGTCGAACAGCGAGTCGAAGATCAGCGCCTGCAGCGGCTTCGTCGCATCGCCCACCGGCGGCGGCACCCGCTCGATCACCGCGGCGAGCAGCGCGTCGACACCCTCGCCCGACTTCGCACTGATGTGCAGGATGTCGGCGGGGTCGCAGTCGAGCAGGTTCGCGAGCTCCTTCGTGCGCTGCTCGGGCTCGGCGGCGGGCAGGTCGATCTTGTTGAGGGCGGGCACGATCACGAGACCGGCGTCGCGCGCCAGGTGGTAGTTCGCGAGGGTCTGCGCCTCGAGGCCCTGCGCCGCGTCGACGAGCAGCACCGCGCCCTCGCACGCTTCCAGCGAGCGCGAGACCTCGTAGGTGAAGTCCACGTGGCCGGGGGTGTCGATCAGGTTCAGCTCGTAGCCCTCGTGCAGCAGCCGCACCGACTGCGCCTTGATCGTGATGCCGCGCTCGCGCTCGAGGTCCATCTTGTCGAGGTACTGCGCCCGCATGTCGCGGTCGGCGACCGTGTGGGTCACCTCGAGCAGGCGGTCGGCCAGCGTCGACTTGCCGTGGTCGATGTGCGCCACGATGCAGAAGTTGCGGATGCGGGAGGTGTCGGTGCTCACGACTCCCCATGGTACGGGCGCGGAGGCCGCCTGGCCTCGCTGGTACGCTGGTCGGCCGATATGGCGAACATCAAGTCACAGATCAAACGGAACAAGCAGAACGAGGTGCGCCGCGAACGCAACAAGGCCGTGCGCACCGCCCTGAAGACCTCGCAGAAGAAGGTGCAGGCCGCCATCGCCGAGGGCGATGCGCAGGCTGCCACCGAGCAGGCCCGCGTGGCGGCGAAGGCGCTCGACAAGGCTGCGAGCAAGGGCGTCGTGCACAAGCGCACAGCCGCTCGCCGCAAGAGCCGCCTCGCGAAGGCCGCCAACGCGGTCGGCGCCGAGTAGCGGCACCCCACCGACTTCCGCTCCTGACGTAGGCTGCCTGCATGGCGGCCTCGCTCGGTCGTTCCCCGCTCGCGGCCTACCTGGCGATGGCGGCCGTCGCGGTGCTGGTCGTCACCGGCCTGACGCTGATCGCCGAGCCCGATCGCGACGACATGACGCCGCCGGCTCCCTCACCCACCGTGCCGCTCATCGTCGACACCCCGGCTCCCTCGCTCGAGCGCGACTTCCTCACGACCGTGCTGGGACGGCCGCGGCGCGTCGGACTCCCACCGCTACTGCGACGCTGCGGGGTGCTGTGCGACCTGGCGCACCACGTTCGGCACGACCGCGCCCACCGAGCAGGTCGTCGCCGCCTTCCAGGTGCAGGGCTACGTCACCGAGCGCGGCGATCGCGACATCGTGCGGCCGGGACCGTTCCCCGCGGTGCGATGGACCGCTGAGCTCGACGCCTCGGGCCGGCGGGCGTGGCGCCGGGTCGAGGTCTCTCGCGGCACCGACGTGCGGCGCCCGGCGTGGCCGACCGTGTTCGTGGAGAGCTCGGTCGCCTGCGGAGCCAGGAACGCGTAGCAGATCGCGACTACCGGCTCGCGATGGCTACGACGAGCGCCGGCATCACCGTGTCGCCCGTCGCGCCCGACTTCAGCGCCCGGTCGGCCTCGGTGATGCGCTCGTGCAGCCGAAGTAGCTGCGCCATCGAGAAGTTGCGCGCCTGCTGCTGGTAGCGGCGGGCCTGCCAGTCGAAGCGCAGCCCGGCCCGGCTCGCCAGCTCCTTCGGCGGCAGGCGATCGGGCAGCGACCGCACCCTGATGAGGTCACGCAGCCGGCTCGAGACCCCTCCGAGCACCTTGAGCGGATCGTCGCCGCCTTCCTCGATCGAGCGCCACGACCGGATCGCGCCGGGCAGGTCGAGCGAGAACGCCCGGTCGCACAGGTCCCAGACCTTCTGCTCGCCGAGCCCCCGGAACTGGGCGGCCACCATCGCCGGCGTGATGCGCCGACCGGTGAACGCCCCCGACAGTTGCTGCAGGGCGCCGACGAGCTGACCGGTCTCCTCGCCGAGGGTCTCGACGAGCGCACGAGCGGCCGGCACCGACAGGTCGAGCTGCATCTCGACGGCCCGGCCCGAGAGCCACCCCTCGAGGTCCTTCCGCTTGATCTCGATGTGGCGTACCTCGCCCACGGGCTTCACGAGCTTGTCGAGGGCCGCCGGCACCTTGCCGCGCTCGGCCACTTGGCAGCAGATCACCAGCCGCGCGTCGGGGTCGGGCGCCGCGAGGTAGGCCGCGAGCTCGGCCGTGGCGTCTTTCGTGAGCGACCGGGCATCGGAGATCATCAGCGCCCGCAGTTCCCCGAACAGCGACGGGGTCGCGAGATCCTGCAGCTCACCGCCCTGCCACTCCCCCGCGTCGACCTCGGTCGGATGCACGTCGCCGAAGCGTTGCAGTGCAGCCTCACGCAGCAGGAAGGCGTCCTCCCCCCACAGCAACGCGATCGGCGCCGGTGCACGACCTGGCATGGACCGGATGCTACCGCGGGCCAGGGACGGGCTCGGACGGGCGCCCACCCCGTCGCGTCCGTTCTCTTTGCCTGCACCTGTTGACGGGTGGCGGGTCGAGTCAGCACACTTCGCCGAGATGACTGCGAGCCCTCATGACGGTTAGACAGCTGAGCATCGCGGCGACCGTGTTCGGTGTCGTCGCCGTGATCCTGTTCGTCCTCGACCAGTGGATCCTCGGCGTGGTGTTCATCCTCCTGTCGGGCGGAGCGTGGACGATGACGCAGTACGTCAGAGGTCCCAGCGGGCGCGACGACGACAAGCCCTAGGGACGCGCGACACGACGGCCAGTGACCCTCGCCTATGGGCCGGAGCCTGCCCGCCGGCCCACATCCTCGCCCCTTCCTGTTCGTGGGGGCCCGCTACTGGGGGACGCACGATCCCGTGGTCACGACGACGTTGACTCTGCTCATACGGTCGCGCCCAGGAATGAGCGAGGGACTTAGCCCCACACGCTCACCCGAATGACGGGTCCTCTCCCGAGTCAAGAATCCTAACAAGGTGACCCGTCGCGTCGCTGTCACGACGATGCCCTGGATCAGGGCCGTGTCCTCAGGCCAATAGTCGATCGTGGAGGCGTCCACGTCGATCAGCTTCTCTTCAAGTGCCTCCCGCACTTGCCTCATGCCGGGCGTCTTCGCCCTCTCGGACCGACACTGTGGAGGCCCAAACCTGCCACTCCTCGGCACAGGTCTTGCACAACCCATCCCAGGCGGCTGGCGTTCGCCCGCATCGCCTGCACATGTCCATGGGGAGAATGTATCGGCACTTGGCTCAGCCTCCGGAGAGGTATTGCGGTTCCCACGTCAGGACGACGTTGCCGCTAGGCCACTACGCCTGAGCGGCGCTTTCGGCGACCAAGGAACACTAAGCCACCTCCCAGCACCAGTCCTATGCGAGAACCAAAGCGATAAGCCCGTACCCGACGAAGAAGGGGGCCTCCCCTCCGTCCATCCCTTGCAGTCCGCGGGCCGACCACTCTTCTAGGGCCTCGGGAGGGCGCATCCATGGCAAGAAGGCTCCAAGTACGAAGAGCGCTCCGCCAGCGGCCAACGCAGTGGCGATGCGACGGCGTTGCTGGTCGCTCCGCCATCCGCGGAATAGTGCTGCCATCATCCGATATTCGTCGGCGGCCGGGCGACACTACCTGAGCGGCCGTCTCCCCGGCCTCAACGCCGTTGGCGGTGACGACGGCAACGACGACGTTGGCTTCACCGCATATGCCTGCGGTGTGCCCTACTCGCGCTCGTTGCCGGGATATGGCGCTTACGTGGGGGTCGTGTCACACGTCTTACATCTCGGTCTTCCACAGCGCAATCTGCGGTCTCCGCTCTGAGGAAGAGGGTGAAAAGGGTGATCGCGGAGCACGACATCCCGGTCAGCGTCGAGACCCTCTCGCTCGTCTACACCATCGCGGCGCTGATCATGGTCGCCGTGGCGATCGTGGTCGTCGCGTGGCTCGCCTCAGTGGTCGCCCGGCTCCTGGATTGGAGGCGCGGGCACCGGGAACGTCGTGGATGAGGCGTTCTGGGAACCACGCGGACTGAAGCTCCCCGACTCCCCCTACCTGCTGTGCTGCCGGGGCACTGTGAGGCCGTCACGACGACGTTGACCGTGACCTCGGTGGCCTTCAGGAGCCGATCTTTCGCCAGACCGCGCCTGCCATCCGGCTCGCGTTCAGCGTTCCCTCGACACGACCGGGACGCCGGCTTCGAAGGTGACCGTGACGGTGCCGTGTTCGTCGGTGCGCCAGATCGATGAGCCTGCGGCCGACAGTGCGTCGAGCGTGAAGGCGGTCGGATGACCGAGGGTTCGCGAATGTACCTGGAGGCTGGGGACCCTAATTGGGGGGAACCCGGAGCCCGTCAGCCGTCATCGGCTGCCGTGTACTCGACATCCAACCCGTCGAGGAACTCCTTGGCTGCCCGTTTGGACCTGAGCGAGTGAAGGACCGCGTGCTGCCCGTACTGCGAGATGATCTCATGTTCGCGCTCGGGCTCGGAGCGGCGGTTCCGCCAGATGACGATGGCCAAACGCCACTCGTCGCGCAACCGTCGCCAGGAGGAATCGTCGCACCCTTCGGGCATCTCCCCGACCGGCTTCCGCAGGCCGCGCAGGAACGCCCGTCCCGCGCACACCCACCAGGGCGTGTCGAGGAACACAACGGTGTCCGCGCGTTCGAGGCGGAGGTCGAGTGTCTCGTGGTAGTTGCCGTCGGCGATCCACGCCTCGCCGGCGAGCAGGCTCGCTTTGCTTCTCGCGCCACTCGAGCTCCGACGGTGCAACCCAGCCGGGCTTCCAGAAATGGAGGTCGAGATGAATGACCGGCAATCCGGTCTTCGCAGCAAGCGAGCGCGAGAAGGTGCTCTTCCCGGACCCTGCCATCCCAGTCACGAGGGCGCGGCGGCCTATCCCCAAGGCATCGCTCATCGACATAGTGTCCCTCAAGTGCTGTGTCAGGCGCATCACTGGCCGCAACACCTTCGAGCCGAGCTTGGGGTGGTGATGGGGTCACGCTCCCGTGCGCGAACGAGACCTCCCTCGGACAGAACCACGAGCCAATGTCACCGCTCGCCTGTGACCAGCGGCTGTCCGCCTTGGAAGGTGATCGTCACAGTGCCGTGCTCGTCGGTCCGCCACACCTGGGCACCGGTGGCCGCGATCGCCTCGAGCGTGGCGGGCACGGGATGGCCGTACGTGTTCTCGCCCACGCTCACCACGGCGACCGGGGCGGCCACCGCGTCGAAGAACTCGGCGACCGAGGTGGCGGCGCCGTGGTGGGGCACCTTCAGCACGTCGGCGGACAGGTCGAGGCCCGCCTCGGCGTGCTGCTCGAGCAACCACTCCTGCGCGGGTTCCTCGGGCTCGGTGGCGAGCAGCACCACGTCGTCGCCGCGGCTCAGCCTGATGACGAGGGCGTCGTTGTTGGTATCGGACTCGGTGCCGGTGTAGCACTCGTGCGGTGAGAGCACGTCGAGGCGCAGGTCGCCCAGGACGAACGTCTCCCCCGCCCACGGCGTGCGCACCTCGATGCCCTCGTCGGCGATCGCGCGGTCGAGGTCGACCTGCAGCGACGACGTCGACGGACATCCGGGCTGCAGCACGACCCCGACCTGGAAGCGGGCCAGCACCGACGGCAGGCCCACCACGTGATCGGCGTGCGGGTGGCTCGCCACAACGACATCGATGCGCTTCACGCCGAGAGCCGCGAGCTCGGTGGCGACCAGTTCCTCGTCGGGTCCGCCGTCGACGAGCATCGTGACGCCGGCGGGGGTGGTCACGAGCGCGGCGTCGCCCTGGCCCACGTCGAGGAACCGCACGGTGAGCGACGAGGGAGGTCCGACCGAGGCGGCGGAGTTCCACACGAGCAGGGGCAGCGCGAGCACGCCGCCGATCACAGCCCGGCGCGGCGGTCGCCAGCCGGTGCGCAGGGCCACGGTGAGGGCCACCACGAGGGCGGTGCCCACGACGAGCACGACCGGGCCGCCGCGCGAGGTGATGTGGGCGACGGGGGCACGTCCGGCCACGTTCGCGATGAGCTGCAAGGCTCGCATCGGAACTTGCGCCGCGAGACCCACCAGGTGCCCCAACGGTTCGACCACGAGGCCGCACGCGGCGGCCACGAGGCCCAGCAGCAGCGAGGGCGCCACGGTGGGGGCCGCCACGACGTTGGCGAGCAGGGTCACGCCCGGCACGTCGTGGAAGTGGTACAGCAGGATGGGCGTGACGCCGAGCTGGGCGGCGAGGGTGGTGCCCGCGGCGGCCGCGACCGGCGCCGGCATGACGCGGGCGAACCGCTCCCCGAGCGGCGCCGCCATCGCCACCATGCCGGCGGTCGCCGTGACCGAGAGCTGGAAGCCGATCGAGCGCACCAGCACCGGCTGCACGATGAGCAGCACGAGCACCGCGCCCGAGAGCACGACCGCGGTCGAGCGCGCCCGCCCGAGCAGCAGGCCCACGAGGGTGAGGGCCGACATCGTGCCGGCGCGCATCACAGACGGCTCGGCGCCCGTGAGCACCACGATGAACGCCACGGTGGCGAGCCCGATCGCCACCTGCGCCGACCGGGGCACCCCGAGCATCGTGACGAGCGCAAGCACGGGGCCGAGCACCATGGCGACATTGCCGCCCGAGACCACGAGCAGGTGTGTGAGCCCGGTGGCCTTGAAGTCGCGCTCGACCCCTGGGTCCAGGTGGGAATCGTCGCCGAGCGCGAGTCCCATGAGCAACCCGGCCTCGCGCGCCGGGAACACCGCCTCGATCGAGTGCCCCACGGTCGTGCGCACGGCCTGGGTCGCCCGCACGAACGGGTTCGGCGACGGCCCGATGCGCGCCACCTCGGAGGCCCGCAGGGTCACCGCCACGCCCTTCGAATGCAACGCGTCGAGGAAGTCGGGGTCGTCGGGCACCTGCAGCGAGCCCTCGACGCGCACCAGGTCACCCCGGGCAACCCGGGGCGGTTCCTCGTCGCCGGAGATCCACACGGTCTCGCGCAGGGTGCTCGCGGCCCCGTCGGCCAGGCGCACGACGCGCACATCGGCGAGCGCGTGCCACCCGAGCGCACCGGGGCGCGGATCCTCACGCAGCGTGGCCTCGACCTCGACGCGATCGGACGCGAGGGCGGCGAGCGGCGACGCGCCTAGCCGCACCTGGGCGAGCACCGCCCACGCGGTGCCGAGCACGGTGACGCCGGTGCACACGAGCAGGGTCACGGCGACCGCCGACGCGCCGGGCGTGCGGGCCGGCGCGCTCACCCGCGCCACGGCGGGCGCCGGGGTTCGATCGCGCGGCACCAGGGCGGCGACCGGGTCGTGCCGGCGGACCGCGGGCGCGGCGATCGCCGCCGAGACGAGCGAGGCGAGCCCCAGCGCCGCCGGCGCCCAGGCGGGCAGCGACCGGGCCGGCCCGAAGCCGAGCAGCAGACCCAGCCACCACGCGGCGGTTGCCGCCGGCAGCAGCCAGGCGGTCATACCGTGACCTGGTCGCGGATCTCCTCCAGGGTCGCCGGGCCGATGCCGCTCACGTTCTCGAGGTCGTCGACCGAGGCGAAGGGCCCGTTCTCGGTGCGGTAGTCGACGATGGCCCCGGCGAGCACCTCGCCGATGCCCGAGAGCGTCTCGAACTCGGTGGCGCTCGCCGTGTTGATGTTGATGAGGCCGGCCGCGCTGCCGCCCCCGGTCTCGCCCGGCGCCGTGCCCGCGGCGGCCGCGCCCTGCTTCGGCACCACGACTTGGGTGCCGTCGGTGAGCGGGGCCGCAAGGTTCAGCACGCTCAGGTCGGCGCCGTTGCGGGCGCCCCCGGCGCGCTCGACCGCGTCGATCACGCGCTCGCCCTGCGCGAACTCGTACACGCCGGGCTCGTGCACCCAACCCGTGACGTCGACGATGATCGGCGGGCCTGACGGCGAGGGCGCCGCGCTCGCCACCGCGCCCGCGGAGGGCGCGGCTGCGGCCGGCGGTGCGCCCGCCGCGATCGAGACCGGTTTCGGCAGCGACCGCACGTACCACAGACCCGCCCCGGCCATGGTGACGGCCACGACCACGACGAGGCCGATCAACTCCCCGCGCGACAGCGTCTCGACACGGTCCCTGATGCTCATGCGGCCGACGCTACGGTCCGATCACCCAACCTTCCGTGACGGCCGTCACGCCCGGCGGGAGGTCGCGCCCGGGCGGGAAACGTGCTTGCATCGGGCCATGCGACGCGCGCGAGAGGACGGCATCGGGCTCGACGAGCTGGCCCAGGCCGCCCGCAACCACGGCATGCCGCTCGAGGCCATGCGGGCCGACGTGACCCCGGCGGGCATGCACTACGTGCTCATCCACTACGACGTGCCGTTCGTCGACGCGACGTCGCACAGGATCACGTTCGACGGCTTCGACCGCGAACTCGAACTCGGCCTCGACGACCTGCGCGCGAGGCCGGCGGTCACGATGCCCGTCACGTTCGAGTGCGCCGGCAACGGCCGCGCGTTGTTCGACACCCGGGCGGTCAGCCAGCCGTGGCTGCTCGAGGCGATCGGCACGAGCGAGTGGACGGGCACCCCGCTCGCCCCTCTGCTGGGGGAAGCCGGCCTGCCGTCGGACACCGTGGAGATCCTGTTCACCGGCCTCGACCGGGGCATCGAGGACGAGCGGGAACAGGCCTACGACCGCAGCCTCCCGCTCGCCGACGCGATGCGCGACGAGGTGCTGCTCGCCTACGAGATGAACGGCCAGCCCCTGCTGCCCCAGCACGGCGCGCCGCTGCGGCTGCTCGTGCCCGGCTGGTACGGCATGACGAACGTGAAGTGGCTCTCGCGCATCGCGGCGCTGTCCGAACCGCACCGGGGCTACCAGAACGCCGTGAGCTACCGCATGCGCACGACCGACGACGAGGAAGGCCGGCCGGTCACCCGCATCCGCGTGCGGTCGCTCATCGCGCCGCCGGGCATCCCGAGCTTCCCCGAGCGGGAACGGGTGCTCGCACCCGGTCCCGTCACGCTCGACGGGCGGGCGTGGTCGGGCTCGGGCCCGATCGAGCGCGTCGAGGTGAGCGTCGACGGCTGTGTCACATGGGAAGAGGCCAGCCTCGAGCCTTCCCCGTCACCGTCGGCGTGGCACCGCTGGACCTTCGCCTGGACCGCGACGCCGGGCGAGCACGAGGTCGCGAGCCGCGCCACCGACGCCACGGGCGCCACCCAGCCCATGGAGCCCGAGTTCAACCTCGGGCGGCTACGAGAACAACGCGGTGCACCGCGTGCGCGTCACGGTGACGGAGGGCTGAGGGCTCGTTCAGCGCTTCGTGACGAGGTTCACGAGCTTCGGCACGCGCACGATCTCCTTCACGACCTCGCGTCCGTCGATCGCGGCCTGCACCTTCTCGCTGCCGCGCGCCAGCTCGAGCGCGCCGGCCTCGTCGATGTCGGCCGACACCTCGGCCTTGTCGCGGAGCTTCCCGTCGACCTGGAAGACCATCGTGACGGTGTCCTCGACCACGAGCGCCGGATCGAACGAGGGCCAGGCCGACGCGGTGCACCGACGCAGGCTCGCCGAGGTCGACCCGCCACAGCTCCTCGGCGGCGAACGGCGCGAACGGCGCGAGCATCTGCACGAGCGCGCGGGCGGCGCCCAGGCGCGCCGCCACCCGCGTCGAGCGCCGTGCGCATCTCGTTCGTGAGCACCTGCAGCTTCGAGATGGCGGTGTTGAATCGGAACCGCTCGAGGTCGTCGGTGACGCCCGCGATCGTCTTGTGCGTCAGGCGCACGAGCGCGTCGGGCTCCGGCGCACCGTCGAGCCACGCTCGACCGCCTCGCCAACCACCGCGAACACGCGCCCCAGCCACGAGTGCACGCCGGGACGCCGGTTCGGGTCGTCGCCCGCGATCAGCTTCCAGTCGATGTCGTCCTCGAACGGGCCGGCGAACAGCATGATCAGGCGCATCGTGTCGGCGCCCCAGCGTTCCACGATCGGCATCGGCTCGACGATGTTGCCCTTGCGACTTGCTCATCGAAGCGCCGTCGTAGATCACCTGGCCCTGGTTCATCAGGCGCGGGAACGGCTCGGTGAACCCGACCATGCCGAGGTCGTAGAGCACCTTCGTGAAGAACCGGGTGTAGAGCAGGTGCAGGATCGCGTGCTCGACGCCGCCCGTGTACTGGCCGACGGGCATCCAGCGGTCGACGTCCTCGCGGCGGAACGGACCGCCCTCGTAGCCCGGCGAGCAGTAGCGGAACAGGTACCAGCTCGAGTCGACGAACGTGTCCATCGTGTCGGTGTCACGGGTGGCCTCGCCGCCGCACGAGGGACAGGTCACGTGCTTCCAGGTGGGGTGGCGGGCCAGGGGCGATTCGCCGCCCAGCTGGAAGTCGGCATCGTCGGGCAGCAGCACCGGCAGCTGATCGTCGGGCACGGGCACCTCGCCGCACGAAGGGCAGTGCACGATCGGGATCGGCGCACCCCAGTACCGCTGGCGGCTCAGGAGCCAGTCGCGCAGCCGGAAGTTCACCGTCGCCTCGCCGCGGCCTTCCTCGGCGAGCCACGCCGCGACCTTCGCGATGGAGTCAGGCGACCGCTCCCCGTCGAAAGGACCGCTGTTCACCATCACGCCTTCGCCGGGCAGGGCCTCGGTCATCGTGTCGGGGTCGATGGCGTCGTCGCCCGGCGGCTGGATCACGACCCGCACCGGCAGCCCGTGCTGCCGTGCGAACGCGAGGTCGCGCTCGTCGTGCGCGGGCACGGCCATGATGGCGCCGGTGCCGTACTCCATCAGCACGTACGGCGCGGCGTACACGGGCACCGACTCGCCGTTGACCGGGTTCACCGCGTGCACGCCGAGGAAGGCGCCTTCCTTGGTGTCGGCGGCCTCCCGGCTCGCGAGCGAGGCCGCCCGGGCGCGCTGGATCATGGGTTCGACCTCTTTCCACGTGCCGCCCAGCTTCGCGAGACGCTCGACCGCCGGGTGCTCGACCGAGAACACGAAGAACGTGACGCCCCACAGGGTGTCGGGGCGCGTGGTGAAGACCTCGATCTCCTCGCCGGTCTCCTCGATCGCGAACGTCACGCGCGCGCCCTCGCTGCGGCCGATCCAGTTGCGCTGCATCGTGAGCACCCGCTCGGGCCACCGCTCGAGCTGGTCCTCGTCGTCGAGCAGTCGCTGCGCGTAATCGGTGATCTTGAAGAACCACTGGGTCAGGTTGCGGCGCTCGACCATCGTGCCGCAGCGCTCGCACGCCCCCTGGATCACCTGCTCGTTCGCGAGCACGGTCTGGTCCTTGGGGCACCAGTTGACGGGCGACTCCTTGCGGTAGGCCAGCCCCTTCTCGAAGAACCGCAGGAACAGCCACTGGGTCCACCGGTAGTACTCCGGCTCGTGCACGGCCAGACGCCGCGTCCAGTCGAACGACATGCCCATGCGCCTGAACGACCGGGCCTGCTGCTCGATGTTCGCGTCGGTCCACTGGCGGGGGTCGATGCCGCGCTTGATGGCGGCGTTCTCGGCCGGAAGCCCGAAGGAGTCCCACCCCACCGGATGCAGCACGTTGTCGCCGCGCATCCATCGGTACCGAGCGACCACGTCGCCCCCGCTGAAGGCCTCGGCGTGGCCCATGTGCAGGTCGCCCGACGGGTACGGGTACATGTCGAGCGCGTAGAACCGCGGCCGCTCGTCGGCTGGGTCCTCCGAGGCCTCGTAGATGCGCTCGTCGGCCCAGACCTGCTGCCACTTCGGTTCGAACTCGACCGGGTCGTAACGCCTGCTCATGGCGACAGATGCTACCGGCAGAGCCTCCCACCTCCCGGAAACGGCACCTGCCCACCGATAGACTCGCCCGCATGCGGTTCTCAGCGACCCACGGCTTGGTGGTGGCGGCCCTCCTGCTCGGCGCGTGCTCGGCGATCGCAGATCCCGCCGACCCCGCGGCCGCCCCGCCGCCCGGCACGACCGCGCAAGGGCCGGGCTCGCCGGACGGCACGACCACGGCGCCGGCCGGGGCCGAGACGCCGGGCATCGAGACGATCGACCACTTCATCTTCCTCGTGCAGGAGAACCGCTCGTTCGACCACTACTTCGGCACGTACCCGGGCGCGAACGGCATCCCTCGGCGCGCCGATGGGTCGTTCCGGGTCTGCGTGCCCGACAAGTTCCAGGGCGGGAAATGCGTGCGGCCGTATGTGAGCCGCAGCTTCGATCAGAACGGCGGCCCGCACGAGCACGACGACTCGGTGCGCGACGTGAACGGCGGGAAGATGGACGGGTTCATCCGCTCGCTGAAGCCACGCAAGGGGTTCTGCTGGACCGAGCCCGACCTGCCGTACTGCGACACCTTCCTCGGCCCCCAGGGCCAGCCCGACGTGATGAGCACCCTCGGGCGACGCACGATCCCGAACTACTGGCGCTACGCCGATCGGTTCACCTTGCACGACCGCATGTTCGCCCCGGTCGATTCATGGACCTTGCCCGCGCACCTGTTCCTCGTGTCGGGATGGTCGGCTTATTGCCCCGACACCACCGACCCCATGAGCTGCCGCACCGACATCAACCTGTCGGAGAAGTCGCGCCGCTGGGACTACGGCGAGGAGCCGATCTACGCCTGGACCGATGTCACGTGGCTCATGGACGAGCAAGGAGTCGAGTGGGCCTACTACGTCGGCAACGACTCGTGCTGGGACGACCCGCCGTGCGGGCCGAACACCCGCAAGGGGTACGAGACGAGCTACAGCCGCAATCCCCTGCCCGGGTTCACGAGCTTCTGGAACGGCGAGCGAGCCGACGACATCCGCGACAACGTGCTGCCCGTGGATCGCTTCCGCTCACAGGCGAAGAACGGCACGCTGCCGTCGGTGTCGTGGATCGCCCCGACCAGCAATGTGAGCGACCACCCGGCCGGCGGCAGCACCACCCGGACCGCCATGGCCTACGTGACGCGGCTCATCAACACGGCGATGCAAGGCCCCGATTGGGGTTCGACAGCCATCTTCCTGGTCTGGGACGACTGGGGCGGGTTCTACGACCACCTCGAGCCGCCCCGCGTCGACAACATGGGCTACGGCCTGCGCGTGCCCTCGCTCGTGATCAGCCCGTACGCGAAGCGCGGATTCGTCGACAGCCGCCTCTACACGTTCGACAGCTACCTCAAGCTCATCGAGGACCGCTTCCTCGGCGGGGAGCGCCTCGACCCGGCCACGCTCAGCCGGCCCGACGGGCGCAATCACGTGCGCGAGAACATAGCCAAGGATCTGCTCAACTCGTTCGACTTCACCCAGGAGCCGCTGCCACCCCTGCTCTTAGACCCCTGGCCCTGGAAGGACCGCGAGCCCTTCCCGTCGTTCTGATCCGCAGCTCGCTCAGGGACGCCAGTCGCCCAGGGTGAGCACCTGGTCGGGCCCGTCGAGGTCGAGCGGCTGGCCCCTGCCGCCGCCGTTCAGCACGACGAACTCGTCCATGCCGTCGCGGTCCATGTCGACGGCCGCCGCGGTGTCGCCGCAACCTTTGGCCACGTGGCCGGCCCGCCGCAGCCTGAAGTGACGGCCCGTGCCGTCGTTCACGAGCAGCCAGTCGTCTTGATTCTCGCGGCCGACGCAGCCTTCCACCGCGTAGATGTCGGCGTCGCGGTCGCCGTCGGGGTCGCCCACGGCCACCCCGTGGCCGTGCAGCAGCGGCCGGCTCGCGACGACCGGCCCGAAGGTGTGGTCGGCGCGCTGTAAGCGCACCTCCAGCCGATCGATGGTGAGGTAGACGATGTCGAGGTCGCCGTCGCGGTCGAAGTCAGCGAGCGTCGCGGCCGTGGCCTTCGCCCACGGCAGGTTCACCCGTTCACGCACGTCGCGGAACCCGCTCGGCAGCTGCCGGTACAGGAAGAGCCGATACCGTCCGCAGATGAGCAGGTCCTCGCGCCCGTCCTCGTCGTAGTCGGCCACGTCGGTGCACGTGTCGCCGATCTCGCGCGTCACGCCGAGCCGCACCTCCTCGAACCGCTCGCCTCCCACGTTGATGTAGGTGCGGTTGGGGGTCCGCCGATCGTCCTTGCGGGGCATGTCGTTGCCGATGAACAGGTCGGGATACTCGTCGTGGTTCAGGTCCATGAACGCCGGGAAGCGCCCCCGCCCCCAATGGTCCTCGACGCCATACGCCCGAGCTTCGTCGGTCCAGGTGTTCAACGCTCCCTGCATCCACATCTCGTTCCATTTCTTGGCCGTGCCGGAGCGCGCTCCCTTGGCACAGAACACGTCGTCGAGGCCGTCGAGGTCGACGTCGCCGATCGTGCAGCCATGGCGGTCGCGCCGCTTGTGGATCGTGTCGTAGAAGACCCTCAGGCTGGAGAAGCCGGTCGACACCGGCCCATCGTGCTGGTTCATGAACAGCTCGGCGCGGTTGCCGTGGTGACCGATGAACAGGTCGTCCCACCCGTCGTCGTCGACGTCACGCACGACCACCGTGTAGCTCGAGGTGGCCTGTCGCATGCCCATCAGGGGCCCGAGGTCGCGGAAGCCGGCCAGCTGCGCCGTGCGCATCGCGGCCGTGGGGTGCGCTTCGCCGCGCACCGAGATGGGCTCGACCCAGTGCTCGTCGGCCGGGCCGGCGACCACCGGCGGCACGGACGCCACGGTCATCGACGACGCCACGAGCCCGAGCGCACACGCGCGGCGGACGAAGGGGGAAGGGAGGGTTCGCACGACCCAGATAGGTTCCCGTCCCCGGGGGTGGATGTCAACGAACGCAACGCTCGGTGCTAGGCCTGCGTGACCTCCGCGGGCAGGAGGCCGTGCTCGCGGGTGACGAGCGCCGGGATCTCCTCGGCCGGCACCGGTCGGGCGAAGTAGAACCCCTGGCCCACCGGACACCCGTGCGCGCGCAGGAACTCGAGCTCGCCGGCGGTCTCGATGCCCTCGGCGAGCGGGGTCATGCCGAGCCCTCGCGCGAGCTGGATCATCGCCTGCACCATGCTCGCGAGCCCCGTGTCGCGGTGCACGTCGCGCACGAACGACCGGTCGATCTTCAGGATGTCGACCGGCAGATGCTTGAGCCGGGCGAGCGAGGAGTAGCCGGTGCCGAAGTCGTCGATCGCGAGCGACAGTCCCCAGGCGTGCAGTTCCGAGAGGATCCTCTGGGTCCGGTCGGGGTCGGCCATCGCGGTCGATTCGGTGATCTCGACCACGACCCGTCGCGGGATCGACGTCGGCGGCCCGCAGCTTGCCGAGCACCTTCTCGGCGAGGTGCGCCGACCAGAGCTGGCGCGGCGAGAGGTTGAACCCGACCGTCAGGTCGAGCCCGTCGTCGCGCCCACGCCCGCTGCTGGGCGCCCATCGCGTCGATCACCCAGTCGCCGATCGCCTCGATCAGGCCGAGCTCCTCGGCCAGCGGGATGAACTCCCCGGGGGGCACGATGCCGCCGTTCGGGTCGCTCCAGCGCACGAGCGCCTCGACCCCGTCCACGGAGCCGTCGGCGAGGTTCACGATCGGCTGGTAGTGCAGCACCCAGTGCTCGTGCTCGACGGCGCGCCGCAGCCGCGTCGTGAGCGACAGCCGTTCCATCGGGTCATCGCCGCTCGTCGCGTAGATCACGTAGCCGCCCGGTTCCTGCCGCTTCGATCTGGTACATCGCGGAGTCGGCGTTCTTCATCAGGGTCTCGGCGTCGAGGGCGTCCTGCGGGAAGAGGCTGATGCCGATCGAGGCGCGTCGCGATGAACTCCGTGCCGCTCAGGGTGAACGGCTCGGCGAGCGCCTCGTGCACACGCGGCGGCCACCGACTCGGCCACGATCATGGCCGTTCTCCGAGGTGGGACCGGCATCGTTGCGGTCGAGGTCGGACAGCAGCAGCAGGAACTCGTCACCGCCCTGTCGGGCGACGAGGTCGGTCTCACGGGTGCACACGCGCAGGCGCTCGGCGAGCTGGGCGAGCAGCATGTCGCCGGCTGCATGGCCGAGCGAGTCGTTCACGAGCTTGAAGTTGTCGAGGTCGAGGAAGATGACCCCCACGCCGAGGTCGTGGCGGCGTGCGCGCGAGATCGCGTTCTCCAGCATCTCCTCGAAGAGCACGCGGTTCGGCAGGCCGGTGAGCTTGTCGTGGTAGGCGAGGAACGCCACCTGCTCCTCGGCGGCCTTGCGCGCGGAGATGTCGAAGATCACGCCCTGGATCATCCACGGCTTCCCGTGCTCGTCGCTTGATCGGGTAGGCCTGCTCGAGCACCCACTTCACCGTGCCGTCCTCGTGCACCATCCGGTACTCGTGGTTCAGGGTGGTGTGCTCGTTGAACGCCTGCTGGTACTCGTCCCACACGCGTTCGATGTCCTCCGGGTGCACGTGGCTGCGCCAGCAGTAGGGGTCGGTGAGCCACTCCTGCTGGTCGACGCCCAGCAGGGTCACGACCTGCGGGCTCACGTAGATCGAGTCGGAATCCTCGTCGACGGGGTCGAGGTAGACGACCGCCGGGATCTGCTCGACGAGGGCCCGGTACTTCGCCTCGGCCTCGAACCGCGCCTCGCGTCCGGCCTGCAGCTCGCTCACGTCGCGGAGCGTCACCACGAGCAGCTCGTCGGGTCCGGGGATGCGCCCCACGTGCACCTCCACGGGCACGTCGCCACCCTGCGCGCGGCACACGGCCTCGACCCGCGACCCCGGCTCGAGGTCGAGCAGGTCGGCCGCGATCAGCAGTTCGACCGAGCTGCCGATCAGCTCGTCGCGACCGAACCCGGTGAGCAGCTCCACGTGGCGGTTCGCGAACACGATGCTGCCGTCTGCTCGCGCCACGACGAGGCATTCCGGCGTCGCTTCCAGCAGCGAGCCGGGCTCGATCATCGCGGCGATGCGGGTTCCGGCATCGGCGGCGCCGGCCGAGACCCGGTCGCGTTCGTCCACCATGCGTTCGAACCTCCGAGACGTGTCGTAGGGAAGGCATCGGGCACTCGGGAGCGACACCTGAGCCACGCCGGCGAACTGCCCTCCGAGCTACCCGGCCGCGGGTATCCGTGCGTAGGTTCGAGGCGATCGAGAGCCACGGCGAGCCGTAGGCTCGGAGGATGGGCCACCGCGTGGAACGGACCATCGAGACGGCGTGCGACCGAGCGGTCGCGTTCGACTTCGTCGCCGACTTCTCCTCGGCCGAGGAGTGGGACCCCGGCATCCCGTCGGCTCGTCGGCTCGACGCCGAGCCGGTCGGCATCGGCAGCCGCTTCGAGCTCGTGTCGCGCTTCGGGTCGACCGAGCAGACGATCGTGTACGAGATCACCGCGTTCGACCGGCCGAACAGCGTCACGTTCGTGGGCAAGGGCTCGAACTTCTCGGGCACCGACGTCATCTCGTTCGCCCCGCGCGAGGGCGGCGGCACAACCGTGACCTACGTAGCCGACCTCGGCCTCAAGGGGCTGGCAGCGGTCGCCATGCCGTTCATCAAAGGCCGGCTCGACGAGATGAGCGACCGAGCCGTCGCCGGCCTGCAGGCCGCGCTCGACGCCCGAGCCTGAACCTCACGGCATCTCGGTCATGCCCCACGGGCTGCCGTGGTCGTTCAGCAGGTCCATGAACGGCACCGCGTCGAACGCCTCGGGCCCCAGCACGCCCGTACCGCTCCACGTGCCCGAGGCGAGCAGTTCGAGGCCGATCACCGGATTGATGGCGGTCTGCCACACGACCGCCTGGGCGCCGTCGTCCTTCCATGTCTGTTCGTTGTCGACCACGTGGTGCAGGTAGACCTGCCGCGGCGCACCGTCGGTGCCGGTGCCCTTCACCCAGGTGCCGGCGCACGTCTTGCCGGTCATCTTGTCGCCGAGCGACATCGGGTCGGGCAGCGCGGCGGCGACCACGTCGCGCGGGGAGACCTCGACGCCGCGCACGCGCACCCGTTCCACCCGGTCGAGCCCGAGCTTGTGCAGCGTCTCGAGCACCTGGATGAACTCGTCGCCGAGCCCGTACTTGAACGTCACCCGCCGGCAGTCGACCCAGCGCGGCACGAGCAGCACCTCCTCGTGCTCGACGTTCACGCATTCCACGTCGCCGATGCCCTCGGGGAACGTGAAGGTCTCGGGCTCGCTGAACGGCGCGGTCGTGAACCATCCGCGGTCGCGCTCCCAGATGACCGGCGGGTTCAGGCACTCCTCGATCGTGGTCCAGATCGAGAAGGTCGGCGCGAAGTCGTAGCCCTCGATCTCGAGGTTCGCGCCGTCGCGCACGCCCACCTCGTCGATCTCGCTGAACAGGTGGTCGGCTGCGTAGCGCGCGAAGACGTCGCTCGCGCCGGGCTCGGTGCCGAGGCCCACGAGGGCCAGCAGCCCCCGGTCGGCCCACGCCTCGGCCATGGCGAACTGGTCGTCGCCGAGCTTCTTGCCGACCTGTTCGTGCGGGCGCTCGGGGTGGGCTTCGGAGAGCGACATCGCCATGTCCATGTAGGTGACCCCGGCGTCGAACGCACCCTGGAAGATGGGCATCACGAAGCGCGGGTCGGCGGCGTTCATGATCACGTCGCAGCCGTGGGCGCGGGCCGCTTCGGCGACCTGGGCGGCATCGGTGGCATCGAGCCGGGCCGCGGAGAACCTGCCGCCGGCGCCATAGCGGTCGACGATGCGCTGGGACTTGGCCTCGTCGATGTCGCTGAAGACGATGTGCTCGTAGAAGTCCCGACGAGCCGCGATCGGCGCGAACGCCGACCCCACCCCCCCGCTGCCGACCACCAGGATCTTCATGTCGCGCGTGCTCCTCTCGGGACGGATGAGCCGCGATGGTACGCGGGCGCGAGCTCACGCGCCATCTTCGAGAGGTTCGGTCAAAGGCCGCGCCGCGACCGGGTCAGCGGCGGGTGCGAACGACCGCGAGCACGACGGTGCCCATCGAGACCAGCAACAGCAGCACGGGCACGAGCAGCTCGACCGACATCATGGGAGCCGCACGCTACCCCGGCCGCCCATCCGCCCCGAAGGGGTCAACGGTCTACCGCATCTGACGCACGGCGTCAGCCGATCGGGGCCGCCCTCACCGCGGACCAGATTGCGCTGGGGTGGGTCCGATGCTAGGGTCCGGTCGCCGCGATCGGCGCGGCGCACGAACGGGAGGAGGTGGCGCATGGCGACCCGGCAGATGGTCATCGTGTCGCGCCACGCCTCCTGTGCGTCAAGTCTCACCTGACCACCGGAACCCCCGCGGCGCGACGGTGTCCGCTACCCCTTCCGCACGGAGGTTCCCATTGTCACGCGACCAACGTCGCGGTGAGCCGCGCCGCCGTCCGGCCTCGTTCCGATGTGGCCATTGCCGCATCGACGTGCCGACCGACGCCGTGGGCACGGCTCACCGCAACCATTGTCCGAACTGCCTGTGGAGCCGTCACCTCGATGACGACCGTCCCGGCGACCGCGACGCAGATTGCGGCGCGCTCATGGAGCCCATCGCCATCACGGTCCGAGGCGACGGCGAGTGGGTGCTGGTGCATCGTTGCCGGGCATGCGACGAGATCCATCTCAACCGGAGCGCGGGTGACGACAGCCCGTTGCTGCTGCTCCGCCTCGCCGTGAAGCCGCTCTCGCACCCGCCGTTCCCGATCGAGCGCGTCGGCCTCCTCTGACGGCGACTCGAGGAGGGCTGGTCAGTATGCGACGCCCAGCGACCGTCGCTCGGCCTGGATGAGGTTCTCGACGGCCGAGATGATCTCTTCGTCACCGGGATGCGCTGCAAGCCACACCCGGGCGTCATAGATGGCCGTAGCGGTCTGATCTGGCGTCTCAGCGTCTTGCATCTCCTTGAGGAGCTCGCTTCGTTCCATGGAATCCACTTGCCCGCATCCGCAGGCCTGGAAACACCTGCCACGAGACCTCAACACCACCCCGGACCGGTGATCAGGCTGGGGCGTCCATCGCTATCCGGCGGATGAACGGGCCTCCGCTTTCGGCGACACGACGAGCGCGACGATCAGACCCACAACCGGGAAGAAGAGCCCGAGCAGGAACCATCCGAGCTTCTCTCCGCCGGTATCTCGTCCCTTGGTCGCCGCGAGGTGCATCGACAGCCACCCGAAGAGGACCGGGATCGCGAGGATGACGACGAGGACGATCACCCACTCCAGCATCCAGCGATCGTATCGCTCAGACCGCGAGCGTCGGTGCACGTCCATGAACTCCGGCATCGACTGCCTCTCTCCAGCCGACGAGGTCTACGAAGTCCCGGTGCAGGCTTGACATCGAGGGGAAGCTGGAACAGTGGCTCGGCTCGGTGGACCCACGGGGATTCGAATTCCGGACCTCTTGGCTGCCAGCTACCCGCGCTGTACCGCTGTAGTCCCCCTGCATCCCAGCGTGTTCGGCAAGACCGTTGGAGGGAAACCAAGGGGTGATGTTCAGCCGTCGCCACCCAGCAGCTCCATCTCCAGCCGTGCCCGCAGGTCGTCATCGGCTTCGAGGTCGGCTAAGAGGTCACCCCATCCCCGGGTTCCGTTTCAACAGGTCAGCGATCAGCCGAGCGCGGTCTGCGGAATCGCACATCAGGAAAGCGATCAGGTCGTCGCGGAGCGCCGACGGGATGTCCATCGCTACAGAGCTCTCCTCATTGTCACGACCGTGGCGGGCTTGCCCTCTCTGAGCGGCTGACGCTCACCGCTCTCGGTGAAGCCTGCGCGACGGTAGAGGGACACGGCTGCCGGATTCTCCTCATTCACGTTCAATCTTGCCTCCGTCGCTCCGTGTTCATGCCCCCAACCGAGGATCGCATCGAGCAGCTGGCGGCCCAGGCCCTGGGCACGGCGCCCCGGCTCGACCCACATCGCGTACACGTGGACGATGCTCGGACCCTCCGCCCACCTCGCGCCGACTGACATGCCGACCCAGGCATCGCTGTCCAAGGCTATGAACAGCGCCTGAGCGCACGTTCCAGACCAGCCGGTGATCCACTCACGCCACGAGGACTCGTCCCGGGCGACCTCAATCTCGTAGGTAGACCCGAACGCCTCGGGGGCGTCCCTCAGAGCCTGAAGGCGAATGTCGCGAACGCGCTGCCATTCGACCTCATCGGGTGAAGCGATGTGTGCCACAGAATGAGAGTAGCTATCGCGGCCAGCCGCAGACTCGCCGATCCGCTCGTACAGGTCGTTCGTGATGTGCAGCTCAACCCGCCTCCAGAGACGGGGGTGCTCGGTGAGCGTCAACGACAGCCGACCAGCCATCTGTACGGGCCTGAGCCCCATCCGTTCCCGGCCCCGGGGCAGGTGCTGCACGATGATCGGGAGCATGCGCGAGCCTAGCCGCAGGGGCTGACGACACTCATGGCCGATTGACCCGCCTCCCGAGGTGCCTCACGATGGCATTGCTTGCCCAGACACCGTGGAGGGAACATGCGGAAGCTCAGCCGTATCACTGCAACGATCTGTCTCGCTCTTAGCCTGTTGCCCGCGCTGGCGTCTCCAGCTTTCGCGGC
Source organism: uncultured Actinomycetes bacterium (assembly GCA_963722795.1). Lineage (GTDB taxonomy): Bacteria > Actinomycetota > UBA4738 > UBA4738 > HRBIN12 > JAOUEA01. The sequence goes on along the minus strand of CAVROD010000004.1, from coordinate 719,400 downwards.
GAGGGAGGTCGTTTACAGGGGTAGGACATCAGCTCCGCTGGACAATCGAATCCACCTCCGCGTGCTCAAGAAGCAGGACGGCCGTCGCTTCTTGAACGAGGTTGGCATCGATCTCACCCTCACCTGCGAGGATGCGACGACCGAACTGTGGTCCATCGGCTTCGGCTGGGCGGGGCGAGGGGACCCCATCCAGGAAGGCGGACAGTTCTCCGTCCAGTTCGAATTCGGTGGAGAGTTCTTCGCTCTGGAAGGTGACATCGACTTCGGCCAAGCGAGCGGGACAGTCGAGTGGACGGTCGCCCGGTTGACCCAGGACCACTTAGACGCGCAGATCTGCACGACCGGTGAGCTGACATGGACCGCCGATCGCAAGGGCTCCCGCCCTGCCCGACCCACTGCCGCCAGCGTGCCCGAAGGCACCGGATTCATGAGGGTGCGAATCAGGGACGGTGTCGCTGAAGTGATCAATCGCGTCGAGCCGTAGACCTCGGCGTGGGGTCCAATCAGACGGCTAAGCCTCGCGGCCTGACCCCGCGGTCACCCGGAAGGAACCCTCGCGCAACCCGACCGAGCGGATGGCTCCATGGATGGCCTGACGAGCCAGTGATCCGGCCCCGTGGGCGTCGGTCGCCCCGATCGTCAGCTCGACGCGGAGCCCGACGAGGGTGTCGCCTGTGAGGGAACCATCGATGAGACCTCCATCACGCCCGGGTAGGAGGCAATCTCGCCTTGGAAAACGCTCAGCGTGTCAGCGCTCACCGTCGCCGGCGGGTCGATCTGGTACCACCGCTTGATCGCGTAAGCCACGAGCCGAGGCTATCGCGCCGGGGTCAGGCAAGCTCCTCGAAAGCGGAGGGCAGCTTCGGTCAGGGAGTCTCGGGCTAGGCGTCGTACTGACCGCCGAGCTCCGCGGTTTGGGGTCTACCGTCGATCCCAGCCTCTTGAAATATCGCCGGCACCTCGGGGTCGGACACGAAGTTCTGCCAGCCTCCCGCATCCCAGTCGAAGATGGCCCAGACCCGGTCTTCCTGGTTGGGATCGCGAAAGAGCGTGGACCCCTTGCACCCGTGTTGCTTGCGCTTCTCAGCGCCCTTGGTCGAGAAGATGCTCACGAATCGATCGAAGTCCTCGACCTTCGCCGTTGCCAGGATCATCTCTTTCCCCCTCGTCGTCCTGCGTTCACCCATGGTCGCCCACCAGTCGGGTGCGCGCAACCCCGCCCCTCGGCGGATGGGGGTTGTGCTTCAAGGCGAGATGGGCGCACACTTCGGGCGCGAGGGAGGCTCTCGGCTCTGTAGGTACGCGGGTTCCCCCAGAGCCCCGAGAGCCTCCCCGTCCACTGAAGATGCCCGCCGATCCTGCCGATGACTCGGCAACGATGAACATCTACGACGTAAACCATGTGAACGGCGACATCTACGAGATCGAGGCTGAGTTCTTCGAGCGCGAGGACGACGACTGGTCTTCTACGCGGGCGGCGCCGAAGTCTTCCGGGTGGGCTGGTTCGACGTGCCGGCGTGGCGAAGAGCACGTCGAACCAGCCCACCCCCGTGCAGACCGAGGACTCGGCAACGATCTGGCTCTGAACCCCAACTAACCTCTTGTGGCTCAATTCACCGGAGTCCTTCCCAGGTCCACTCCACGTAGGCCCCACGCCTCGCCGGTATGCGAGTTCTTGCCGACCCGGTAGAGGGGGGCGCTCTCGGCGTTCGGGACGCCCAGCTTCCTCGCTGCGGCTCGTGCGAGCGCCATCTGCTCGTTCATGGTCGGCGGGGTCTCCGGATCGCTGTTGGCGAAGCGCACCTCGTACTTGTGCTCCATGCATGAACCCTAGCGAAGGCCGTCCAGCGCGAGACGTCGAGACTGGGTTTGACAGGACCTACGCCAAGGGGTCAACTGAGACCGAGGAGTCGCTGGGGCTTTCGGGTTCCGGCGGCTTCTCACTTTCCGAGCTGGTTTCGCGAACGAGGCGCCTATGCACCAGTACCCCGACCCGCCCTTGGCTTCCATGAGGGTGGCCGATGGACTGTCGCGTTGCCCGAAGGAGGAGAGGAATGAAGACGGTCGAGCCAAACGGGGGGGACCAGGCCGCCCCCGACCTCCCGCCGGTGGATCCGGAGACTCAGGAGCCTCCCGAGGAGAAGGACGGCGATGTCGTGGGCGACGTTGAGGCAAGCCGCCCAACGGTCCACATCACGATCGAGCGCGACACGGTCGTGTTGGTGCTCCAGGCAACCGAGTCTGCAGCGATCGACGCTGCGGAAGCGCTTCGTCTCGCGGAGACGGCCCTGCAGGAGGCTCAGGCGGCGGTCCATAGGGCGCAGGTGGACTCGGACACCGCGGTCGCCCGCGCCACCTTCGTCCGAGGCAAGGTAGAGCGGGCGATGGGCGAGAGCGAGGACTAGAACATCTGTCGGATGATGTCCCCGCCGACGATCACGAGCGCCCAAACGAGAATCAGGAACCCGACCACGCCCATCAGCTCACGCAATGACCCGTACCTGGGCGACATCTCGAGTCCGGAGAATCGGGAACCGCTCGTCCAAGTGGGGAGCGCTACCCCGACTGAGCCTCAAGCGCCTGGAGTCGATCGTCATGAGCGACCAGCTGGGCCTCGTGGTCGGTGACTATGCCGGCCACGGTTTCCACATCCGCCGCCAAGTCAGAGACATCGGCGGCGACCAATGAAAGCTCGGCCTCCAAGGAGGCCATCGATGCCTGTGCGGCTGCGGACTGCTCCTCCTGCTCGCTCACACGTTCGGCCAGGCGAGACACGCGATCACGGAGGCGGTCGAACTCCGGATTGTGATGAGCGAAGCTCGGAACCGTAAGTGCGACGACCACGCCAAACGCGGCGCCTGCCGCCACAAGGGATGATTTCTTGAGCATGCCTAGACATCGGCCAAGGGGGACGCTGACTTTACGTGGATCTCTAGACGCCGAGCACTCCTATCGGGCCGTCGGGAGGGTCGCCTGGGAATCTCCTGGGTCAGCCCGGGTACATCTCTCGCCGGGTCTCCACCGCGTCGACGACGTGCAGCACCAACCCGACCTCGAAGTTGGCCCCGGACTTCAACCGTGCTCGCCATTCCTCGGGCACCTCGAAGTCGAACCCCGCGATGGTGAGCATCGACGGAGCGGGCTCGGGGCCGGGGATGATCTCGACGCTGCGCGCCGCAAATATCTCTCGAGGGCGCGCTCGCGCCGATTAGGGCACCGACCAGGAGGTTTAGGGCTTTTGGTGGACCCACGGGGATTCGAACCCCGGACCTCTTGGCTGCCAGCCAAGCGCTCTACCAACTGAGCTATGGGCCCTCGTGGGCGTGATTCTAGCGGGCGCCGGAAGCCGCGTCCGAGGGCTGCCACCCGACCTGCGGGGCGTCGGACCACAGACGCTCCAGGTCGTAGTAGGCGCGCTCCTCCTCGCCGAAGACATGCACGACGACGTCGACGTAGTCGAGCAGCCACCAACCGGCCTCGGCCTCGCCCTCACGGCGCATCGGCTTCACGCCGAGGTCGCGCAGGCTAGCTTCCACGGCGTCGATCACCGAGCGGATCTGGCGCTGGGTGCCGGCCGAACAGATCACGAAGTGGTCGGTGATGACGATGATCTTCGAGACATCGAGCACCACGATGTCGCTGGCCTGCTTGTCGGCGGCGGCACGGGCTGCGGCGATCGCCACGTCGCGACTGGGCGGCAGCGCCTGCGCGCCGCCTGCCGTCGTGCCCTGGTGCTGGCTCAAGCCGTGAAGTCCTTCCCCACCACGATCGTGATGTCGCCGACGTTCGATGGTACCGCCACCACGCGAACACGGCCGACGCCCAGGGCGGCCCTCACCGCGCGGGCCTCACGCTCGTGGTCGGGGCCGTTGGCGAACACGTCGGTGTGGGTGAGGTCGAAGGTCTGCGCGTTCTGCGACAGCACGACCCGGTAGCCGGCGGGGATGATCTGCACGGCAACGGCTTCACCCACCCCTGGCTCGCCGCTGCCGTTCTGCACGATCGTGGAGACGGGCACGGGAGTGTCGAGCCGCCGGGACAGCATCTCGTCGAGCGAGGGATAGATCGGCAGGATGATCGTGGCCGTCACCCGTTCCGTAGGCATCGTGAGCACCTCGGCGCCGCGGGCCGCCGCCAAGGTCGCGTTCACGGCCTCGCCGTCGTCGGCCTCGACCGAGGGGCTCGTCACGAGCGGGATGGGCTCGGCCAGCATCGCCGCGAGCAGGATCTCCCACCGCACGCCCGCGTCGTCGGTCGCCCCCGCGAGGAAGGCCTTGGCCTGCGAGCCCGTCATCGCGAGCGCACCCGGGCCGAGCACGTCGGTGGTGGTCGGGTAGGCAGACGGGAGGTTCACGGCCAACCCCCCCGCCGCGTCGACCGCGGCCGCGATGTCGCGCAGCGTGAGCACCGCGAAGTGCTCGATCCAGACGCCACTCATGTTCGACAGCGCCACCCGCATCGAGTCGCCCGGCAGCGCGGCCACGCCCGCCATCGACGTCTCGCCCTGGCCGGGCATCGTGATGGTGAGCTCCGTCGACAGGGGCATCAGGAACGGCTCGCCGTCACCGGGCACACCGACCACCGCGAGCATCGGCGCGGGTGCACCGGTCACCTGCAGGGCGAGCAGCGTCGACGCCTCGGGCGCCGGCTGATCGGCGCCCGCATCGTCGGCGTTCGCGGGCGGGTCGTCACCCCGGCCGACGAGGTACCAGCCGGCGGCTGCCACGACGAGCGCGGCCACGACCCCCCACACGACGCCGCGCATGCGGCGGCTCGCCGCTGCGCGCTCGACCCGCGACGGGCGCACCGGCCCGCTCGGAGCCCGCGGTTCGCTCACCGGTACAGCCCCGCCTTCTCGATGTAGCTCTTCACGCCGGCGGGCACCAGGTAGCGGATCGGTCGGCTCGCATGCACCCGGGCGCGTATGTCGGTGGACGAGATGGCGAGCGCGGGGATGTTCATCACGGTGATGCGGGGGTGCTTCGTGGGCGCGTGCGCCTCGAACGCCTCGAGGTCGAAGCCGGGGCGCGTCGCCGCGATGAAGTGGGCCAGCGCCAGCAGCTCCTCGGGCTGCTTCCACTGTTCGACGATCTCGAGCACCGCGTCGGCGCCGGTCACGAAGAACAGATCGGTGTCGTCGCCGCGCTCGGTGCGCAACTCCCGCAGGGTGTCGACCGCGTACGTCGGACCGTCACGGTCGACCTCGATGCGCGAGACCCCGAACAGGGGGTTCGAGGCCGTGGCGATCACGGTCATGAGGTAGCGGTCTTCGGCGGGCGAGACGACCTCGTGCGCCTTCATCCACGGCCGACCGGTCGGCACGAACAGCACCTCGTCGAGGTCGAACTGGTGCAGCGCTTCCTCGGCGGTGACGAGGTGCCCGTAGTGGATCGGGTCGAACGTGCCGCCCATGACTCCCAGGCGCGTTCTCACGCCGCCCATCCTAGTGGGCAGGCCCGACGTCTCCGGGAGCGCGACCGTCGTCTCGCTCACTCGGTGCCCTCCCCCAGGAAGTCGCACAGGTCCTCGACGTGCTTGGCGTAATGCAGGGCGCCGGATTCCTCGAACCACTCCACGGCCACGGGCGTCACGCCGTCGAGGGCGCTCGAACGCCTCGACCATGCGACGGCGGGCATCGAGGAAGTCGGCCCGCACGTCGTCGGGGCTCATGGAGCGTGACCGTTCGAACCACCGCTGGTTCTGGCGTTCGATCGCCTCGCGGGTTTCCTCGGCGGGGTCGAAGGAACCGGCGGCGATGTGGCCCAGTTGCACGGCGCAGTCGCGCATCCATCCGGCGACGTGGAACATCGCATCCTTGGGCGACCAGCCCTCGGGGGTGAGGGTCGGCTCCTCGAAGCGCTTCTCGGCCACACGCGCGAAGGTCGAGCCCAGCCGCGCCCAGGCAGCGGCTTCCTGCTGCAGCAGTCGTGATGGGCCGGTCATTCGGCGTTCTCTCGCTCGGCCGTCGCCTCGACTTCGTCGTCGGGCAGGTACTCGAACACCCGATCGAGGATGGCCACCTCGTCGCCGCGGCGGGCGCCGAGCGAGGCGAGCTTGCGCTCGACGCCTTCCTTCTTGAGGCGGCCGGCCAGGGTCTCCGCGTCGCCCTCGTCGTCGAGGTCGGCCTCGAGCACCCAGCGTTCGACCGAGCGTCCGCTCACACGCCAGCGGCCGTCGGGCTCGCGGTCGACGGTGAACCGCGGCCGCCCCGGACGCAGCACCACGTGGGACCGTCGGTCGGGCTCGCCCTCCTCCGCGCCGGTCGCCAGCAGGCCGAGACGCTCGAGCAGCTCGTCGAGGCCCTCGCCCGTCATCGCCGAGACCACCAGCGCCTCGGCGCCCAGCGTGGCCGCCACGGCCGAGGGGTCGTCGACCAGGTCGGCCTTCGTGCCCACCACGATCGAGGGCCGCGTCGCGAGCTGCGGGTCGTAGGCGGCCAGCTCGGCCCGCAGGGTGGCAAGGTCGGCGGGCGGGTCGGCGGCCGCGAGGTCCACCACGAGCACCAGGGCGCGACACCGCACGATGTGCCGCAGGAAGCGGTGGCCCAACCCCTTGCCCTCGCTCGCGCCCTCGATGAGGCCGGGGATGTCGGCCACGACGAATCGGTCGGCGTCGCCGCCGGCGACCCCCAGGTTCGGTGTGAGCGTCGTGAACGGGTAGTTCGCGATCTTGGGCTTGGCGGCAGTGAGGCGGGCCAGCAAGGTCGACTTGCCGGCGTTCGGCAGCCCCACGAGGCCCACGTCGGCGACCGTGCGCAGTTCCACGCGCAGGCGCTTGTCCTCGCCGTCCTCGCCCGGCTCTGCGGTGCGCGGCACGCGGTTGCGCGCACTGGCGAAGGCCACGTTGCCCCGACCGCCCCGGCCGCCGCGGGCCACCACGCTGCGTGAGCCCTCGCCAACGAGGTCGGCCACCAGGCCGTGCTCGTCGAACACCACCGTGCCGTCGGGCACGGGGATGACGACATCCTTCCCGGTCGCGCCGTCGCGCTTGGAACGCCGGCCCGGCTCACCGGCGGTCGCCTTCACGTGCGGATGGTCGGCGAGCCACGACAGGTCGTGCAAGCCCCGGGAGACCTCGAACACGATCGACCCACCGTCACCGCCATCGCCGCCGTCTGGGCCGCCGAGCGGCTTGAAGGGTTCCGAGTGCAGCGACGCCGACCCGTTGCCGCCACGGCCGGCCTGCGCGAACACGGTGCACTCGTCGACGAACGCCATGCCCATCAGCCTACGGTGGTCGCCACGGCGTGCGCGGGCGATGATGTCGCCGTGGTGGAACCCGTGACCGTGTGGCGCGTGCACCTTCGCCGCGGCGAGCTCGGCGAACGCGAGGGCACGCTGCGCCTGGAACCCGACGGCCTGGTGTTCGAGGAACGCGCCACCTCGCAGCAGACGAAGGTGAGGTTCGCCGACATCCGCGGCGCTCGGCGCGTGAAGGCGTCGCCGGTGCTGATCGTGACCGAGCATCGCGACGGGCAACACGCCGACATCGCCTACTACTTCTCGCAGCCGCCGCCGCTCGACATGCCGGCGCCCGGCAGTAGCGGCACGTCGGCGGCCGGGCGTCCGCTGGGGCCGTTCGCCGCGATGCGGCGCACATCGAAGCGACGTCATCAGCGGGAGAACGTGAAGTACCTCACCACGAAGGCCGGAGGGCTGAAGCCGGTGATCCAGGCGTGGGCCGACGAGATCGAGGCCCGGACGAGAGCCTGAGACTGCTCCTTGGAGTGCCCTGCTCGGGGGTGCCCTACTCGGGAGTGCTTACTCGGCCGGCACGATCGAGGCGAAGCGGCGCCCGCGGCTCTCGCTGAACGTCACCTGCCCCTCGCGCAGCGCGAACAAGGTGTCGTCGCCACCCTTGCCCACGCCCTCACCGGGGTGGATGCGGGTGCCGCGCTGGCGCACGATGATCGAGCCGGCCGAGACCGTCTCACCACCGTAGGCCTTCACGCCCAGGTGCTGCGCGTTGGAATCGCGGCCGTTCCGGGACGAGCCGCCGCCCTTCTTGTGTGCCATAGGTCCTCCAGGGTAGCAAAGGCGACGGCGCGTACCGCCTACGACTCGTCGGCCTCGGGGGCGGCCGCCTCGGCCGGCTCCTGCTCGGCGGCCGCGGCCTTCTTGGCTGGCGCCTTCTTCTTGGCGGCGCCGAGGGTCACGCTCTCGATCTCCAGCAGCGTGAGCAACTGCCGGTGACCGGCCCGGGTGGCGTAGCCGCTCTTCGGCCGGTACTTGAAGATGCGGACCTTCTCGCCCTTCTTCTCGCCGAGGGGCTTGGCCGTGACGGTCGCCTTCGCGGCCTCGGCGCCCACATGGGTGCCACCGTCGTCGTCGACCACCAGCAGAGGCTGGAACGTGACGGTCTCACCCTCGTGCACGATCTTCTCGACCTCGATCACGTCACCGGCCCGCACCTTGTGCTGCTTGCCGCCGGTCTTGATCACCGCATACATGGTTGCCTCCAACAGGTCGCGAGGTTGCCCGCGCCAACTCCCCGCGGGCTTCCCCGCGCTATGACTCGTAGTTGATGAGGATGCCCCTGCCCTCGCAGGTGGGGCAGGTCTCGGAGAACGATTCGACCAGGCCAGAGGATACGCGCTTGCGCGTGACCTGCATCAGGCCGAGGGGGCCGATCTCGAAGACCTGGCTGCGCGTCTTGTCGAGCGCCATGGCCTCCTTCATCGTCTCCTCCACCTTGCCCTTGTTCTTGTCGAGCAGCATGTCGATGAAGTCCACGACGATGATGCCGCCGATGTCGCGGAGTCGCAGCTGGCGAGCGACCTCCTTCGCGGCCTCGAGGTTCGTGTTCACGACCGTCTCCTCGAGGTTCGTCTTGCCGACGCTCTTGCCGGTGTTCACGTCGACGATCGTCATCGCCTCGGTGCGCTCGATGATGAGGTAGCCGCCGCTCGGCAGCCACACCTTGCGGTCGAGCGCCTTGTGGATCTGTTCCTCGACGCGGTGTTCCTCGAAGGCGGGCAGTGACCCCTGATGCAGCGAGACCTTGGGCTCGAGATCGGGAGCGATGTCGCGCACGTAGGTCGTCACGCGGTCGTAGATGCTCGGTGAGTCGGTGACGAGGCCCTTGAACTCCTCGTCGGTGAACAGGTCGCGGAAGACCCGCAACGTGAGCTCGGGCTCCTCGTACAGCACCGATGGGGCCTTGACCTTCTTCGCCTGCTTCTGGATGTCGTCCCACAGGCGCATGAGGCGCGTCATGTCGTGCACGATGGCCTCTTCGGCGGCGCCCTCGGCGGCGGTGCGAACGATCACGCCGTGGCCCGACGGCTGCACCTTCTTGAGGATCGACTTCAGCCGCTTGCGCTCGGTGTCGCCGAGGCGGCGGCTGATGCCGGACAGGTCCTGGTCGGGGGCGAGCACGAGGTAACGGCCCGGCAGTGAGATCTGCGCGGTGAGGCGAGCGCCCTTGCCGCCCATGGGGTCCTTGGTCACCTGCACCATCACGGCCTGGCCCGACTTCAGCACGTTCTCGATGCGCGGGGCGGGGCCTTCGAGATCCTCGGGCCGGTAGTTCACCTCGCCGGCGTACAGCACGCCGTTGCGGCCGCGTCCGATGTCGACGAACGCCGCCTCCATGCCGGGCAGTACGTTCTGCACGCGCCCCAGGTAGACGTTGCCGACCATCGACGTGGCGCCCTGACGCGTCACGTAGTGCTGCACGAGCACGTCTTCCTCGAGCACGGCGATCTGGTCGCGCTCGCCGCGCTCGGTGATCACCATGAGCTTGTCGGTGAACCGCGGGGGCACGATCGCCGGCTCGCGGCGGCGGCGTCCGTCACGTCCGGTGCGGCTTCGGGAGCCACGGATGCTGCGCGTGGGCCCGCCGGCGGCCACCTGTTCCTCCACGGTCATCTGCTTCGACTTGGCGCCGCGGGAACGCTGGCCGTCGGACGCACGCTTGGCACCCTCGCCGTCGGCGCTGCCGTTCTTGTCCGACCCGCCCTCGCTCGAGCGGGTCCTCGACTTCGCGGCCGACTTGGATGCCGGCCCGGATGCGGCCTTCGAACCCGATCGGCGACGGGACGGCTGCCCCGCGGCGCCCGTCGGCTCGTCGGGCGCCGCATCGTCGCGCTGGGATCCGGCGGTCTGCTGCTCGGGTGCCGTGTCGACGCTGTCGTCCAGCTCCCGGGTGGCGGATGCCCCCGCCCCGCCACGGCCTCGGCCGCGGCCACCACGGCGCCGGCGCTTGCGCGGCGCCGCGGACGACGTCGAGGCGCCATCGGTCGTCTCCCCCGTGTCGGACGACTCGGCGGAGTCGACCCGATCGTCCAGGTCGGCGGGGCCGGCGACCCGCACGCGCGCGGTGACCGGGGGGTCGGTCTCGACATCGGCTTCGGTGTCTGTCCGCGTCGGGCCGTTCTGGGTCGAGTCCTCGGCCGGCCTGGTGCCGCCACCACGGCCGCGGCCGCCGCGGCGTCGCCTGCGCGCGCCGCTTGACGAACCGGTTCCCTCGCCTCCTTCGGCCGGCTCACCTGCCGAGGCGGCGGCACCCGTGTCGCGAGCGTCGTCGGGTCGATCGGCCTTCGGCTTCGGTGCGGGACGTGCCCGCGCGGGCCGGGGTGGCTTCGGCGCCTCGGGTGCCTCGGTCTTGGGACCGGCCGTCTTGGGACCGGCGGTCTTGGGACTGGCGGTCTTGGGGGCAGCCGTCTTGGGACCGGCGGTCTTGGGAAGAGGGGCTCCCCGCTTGAAGGCGGCGATCCGCTCATCGACCTCGGGGGCGGCCGGCGCCTTCGGCGCGGCGACCTCGGTCTCGTGATCCACTGTTACTCCTCTCGGTCTGGCCGAGGGGGCGCGCACATGCCGGTCAGGACGCCACGACCGCACCCACGCGCGATGCGCGCCGTCTGCGGCCGTTCGATGTGTTCGGTGCCCGCGCTGCGAACGATGCCGCGCGCCGGGCATCGCGCGATATCGCGCACCCGTGACGTCCTTGTCCGGCGCATGCGGTCCGCGCTCCTGGCCGGTTCGGCCGGGCGGCGGTCGCGCGCCTCCTCGATCCATGGGGCCCGCCGTGGCCGATCGATCGGCTCGACGGGAAGGTCTGGCGCCAAGCATAGCAGCGGGGTCGCCGGTGGGCCCGCATGGCCTGACCTGCAGGTTCACCGAGAACCGCCGCCGATCCGTGGCCTAGTTCCTACGGACCAGGCAACCGAGCTGGTGTCCCCCGAAGGGAACCGGCTATCCGCTGGATAGCGCCGTACGTCGTTCGCGCCGACACTTCCGGTATGACCGACGTCGCCTTCCCCGCGAACGTGGCGACCCTGCCCCCGACCATGCCCCGGGTTCGGGTGCTGCTCGTCGATGACAACGACGGCTTCCGTGAGTCGCTCGCGATGCTGCTCGACACCGAGGAGATGACCGTCGTCGGCCAGGCGCCCAACGGCGTTCGGGCGCTCGAGATGATCGACGGCCTCGACCCCGACGTGGTGCTGATGGACGTGCGGATGCCCGAGATGGACGGCATCGACGCCACCCGGGCGCTGAAGATGCGCTTCCCGTCGCTCGGCATCGTGGCTCTCACGGGCTCGGAGGACCAACGGGCGGTACGCGAGATGCTCGTCGCGGGCGCATCGGGGTACGTGCTGAAGGACAGCGACGGCGACGAGATCCTGCACGCGGTGCGCCAGGCGGTCACGGGCGGCGGCGTGCTCTCGCCCGAGGTGACCCCCACCGTGATCGAGGAGCTCACCGAGGCGCTCGAGCGCGAGCGGCGGCGCACCCGCCAACTCGAGATCGCGCAGGAAGCCCTGCTCGAGCGGGCTGCTCGTCGCCACGAGCTGATCTCGCGGCTCGGACACGAGCTGCGGACGCCGGTCACGGTGATCCTGGGCATGGCTCAGACGCTCGCCAAAGGCACCGCCCCCGAGGAGGAACGGGGCGCGATCCTCGGCAGCCTCGTCGACCGGGCCAACGGGCTGGCGCGCCTGGTGCACCGGTTCGAGGCGGCCGTGGAGGCGGGCCTCACCGAATGGGCCGACGTGGTGCAGGTCGCCCGCGAGGTCGCCGCCGACCACGACGGGGTCGAGGTGGTGGCCCCCGAGGGTCCCGCGATGGCGAGCCTGAACCGCACGGCGGCCCACCGGGTCATCGCCGAACTCGTCGAGAACGCGCTCGCGTTCTCACCGGCCGGCAGCCCCGTGGTCGTCGCGGTCACGATCGGCACGGCGGGTCCCGAGGTGCGGGTGATCGATCGAGGCCCGGGCGTCGAGCCGCAGGCACTGCACCGCATCTTCGAGCCGCTGGAGCAGGCCGAGGACCTCAACACGCGCACCCACCAGGGCGTCGGCCTCGGCCTCACGCTCGCGCGGATGTCGGCCAACGCGATGGAAGGCGACGTCGTGCTGGAGTCGAGCAGCGCACAGGGCTCGACCTTCCTGTGGACGGTGACGCGGCCCGCTACTTGAAGCGGCGCATGTGCACGTTGAGCAGGATGCCGATCGCCACGAAGTTCACGAGCATCGCCGTGCCCCCGTAGCTGAGGAACGGCAACGGGATGCCCGTGATCGGCATGATGCCGATCACCATGCCCACGTTCACGAAGATCTGGATCGCGAACATCGAGGCCACCCCGGTCGCGAGATACGTGCCGAACGCGTCCTTCGACAGGTACGCGATGCGGATCGCGCGCCATAGCAGCAGCGCGAACAGCGCGAGCACGAACGCCGAGCCGACGAACCCGAACTCCTCCCCCACCACGGTGAAGATGAAGTCGGTGTGCTGCTCGGGCACGTAGTCGAGGTTCGTCTGCGACCCCTGGAGGAAGCCGCGCCCGAGCATGCCGCCCGAGCCCACCGCGATCACCGATTGCTCCAGGTTGTACCGGGCGTCCTCGCTCACCGAACCCGAGTCGAACACGGTGAGCAGTCGCTCGACCTGATACTCCTCGACCACGTTGAGCTGGAACGCGAGCACGATGAGCACGATCGCCGCGGCGGCGAGCGCGATCAGGTGCTTGGCCTGGGTGCCGGCCACGACCAGCACGCCCACCGTGATGGCCGCCAGCACGATCGTCGTGCCGATCTCCACGTTGAGGAAGACGAGCACCATCGTGAGCACCGCCACCCCGATCACGCGCACGAGGTCGGGCACCGTCGGCACGGTGGTGCGCAGCTCTGAGAGCATCGCCGCGAGGATCACGATCAGCCCGATCTTCGCGAACTCCGACGGGCTGATCTGCAGCAAGTTCACGCCGGGGATGTTGATGTAGTTGCTCGTGCCCGTCTCGCTCGCGGCGAGGCCCGGGATGCGCAGCAGCAGCAGCCCGACCAGCGTGGCCCCGTAGATGAACCCGGCGTACACCTTCAGGAAGCGGTAGTCGAACGTCGCCATCACGAGCAGCAGCACGAAACCCAGCACCGCCGTGACCGCCTGCTTGTTGACGCGCGAGAACGGATCGAACCCGTCGGCGCGCAGCGTCTGGCTCGTGGCCGAGTAGATCGCGAACATGCCGATCACCACGAGCGCGGCCGTCACCATGAGCAGCGTGGGGTCGAGGTGCCTGATCGGCCGGCGTTCGTCAACCCACACGCGCCCCGCGACGACGTCCATCAGTCCTGCCCCGACGGCGTGATGACCGGTGCGTCCGACCTCATGCCGTACATCGTCTCGATCATGCGCCGCACGAGCGGGGCGGCCACGTCGGAGCCGAACCCGGCCTGCTCCACCATGGCCACGACCACGTACTTCGGGTCGTTGGCGGGCACCATCGCCGCGAACCACGATGTGTCCTGGAACAGCGTGCCGCGATACGCCGTGCCCGTCTTGCCGGCCACTGGGATCTCCGACAGCGGGAACCCGAGGAACGGCGTCTTCGCCGTGCCGCTCACCGGCACCTGCGTCAGGGCTTCCCGCACGTAGTCGAGCTCGGTCCTCGTGTACGGCACGGTGCGGTCACATTGGCCATTGACCTTCTTGATGACCTCGCCGTCGCTCGAGACCACTCGATCGACCACGTGGGGGCGGCACAGGTGTCCGTCGTTCGCGAGCGCGCCATATGCGGTCGCGAGCTGCAGCGGCGTCACCGACATGTACCCCGAGCCGATCATCGTGAGGATGTAGCCGCCGGGATTCCAGCCGCCCCTGCCGAACAGATACTTCTGGTCGGGGTCGTTGCCCCACTCCGCGTCGGGCAGGAAGCCGCTCGCCTCGCCCGGCAGGTCGATGCCGGTCGGCTTCTCGAACCCCCACGCGCGCAGGTCCTTCTGCAGCGGCTCGTTGTTCTCGCCGAGCGGGTCGCGCTGGTAGCGGAACCAGAAGTCGGATCCCCACTCGTAGAAGTTGGTGTCACACGACTTGATCAAGGCGTCACGTATCGAGAGGTAACCGAGGTTGGCGTCCGACCAGTTCTCGAAGTCGGTGTCCGATTCGTCACCCGGGTGCACGTACACCGGTGGGCACTCGTACGACGTGCCGAGGTTCGCGTAGCCCTCCTTCACCGCCGCGAGCGCCGTGAACGGCTTGAAGGTCGAGCCCGGCAGGTAGACCTCCTGATAGGCGCGGTTCAACAGCGGGGCCACCTCGTTCGCACCCTGGCATTTCGGCGAGTACCCCAGGTAGCAGGCCTGGCCGTTCGTGAGCCCCTTCACGTACCAACGGGGGTCGTAGTCGGGCCAGGAGGCCATCGCCTTCACGCCTCCGGTCTCGACGTCGAGCACGACCACCACCCCGGCGTCGGCCTTGAAGTTGGTGCCGCTATCCTCGTCGTAGACCTGGCGGGTGCGCAGGATCGTCTCGTAGAGCGCATCCTCGGCGGCGCGCTGCCACTCGCCCTCCATCGTGAGCACCAGGTCGGCGCCGGCGCTCGGCTCGCGCCCGCCCAACTCGCGGATGCGCTCACCGTCGGAGTTCACGACGTACCGCTGCAGTCCCTTGCGGCCGCGCAGCCACCGCTCGTACTGCAGCTCGAGGCCGGCCTGGCCCGCGGCGTCGTTCGGCCCGTACTCGCCGGGCTTGGCGGCCTCGAGCTGCGCGGGCTGCACGAGGCCGACCGAGCCCACGATGTGCGAGGCGGTGCGCCCCATGGGGTACTCGCGCACGCTCGCGTTGCGCACGATCACCCCGGGGAAATCCTGCTGGCGCTCGCGGATCGCGAAGGCGACCTCCTCGGGGACGAACTCGGCGATCGGTTTCGGCTGATAGTCGAAGTACTGGGTGCTCGCGAGGTCGCGGCGGATCTGCTTCACGGGCACGTCGAGCATCGTCGACAGCTCACCGAGCACCTGCTCGGCGATGCCGCTGGCTTCCAGCTCCTGCACGTCGACGCGCACCTCGAGGCTGCTTCGGTTCTTCACGAGCGGCACGCCGTTGGGCTTGCCGTACTGGTCGGCGGTCCAGATCTCGCCCCGCAGGGCGTCGATCGCCACGGTGCGCACGCCGTTGTCCTGCGCCTGTTCGGCGTAGGCCTGCGTGGCCAGCACCTGCAGGAACCACAGGCGCGTCGAGAGCGCGGCGAACATCACCAACACGAGGATCGCGAACACCTTGAGGCGGGCCGAGCTCTTCTCCATCTAGAAGCGCACCACCCTCGTGGGACGGGAGCCCTCGATCACCCGGCGCAGCAGGGGGTAGACGATCGGCGTGAGGATCGCGCCGTACAGGGCTGTCAGCAGCGTCACGCGCACGGCGTAGGCGAACGTCTCTTCGAGCTGACCGAGCAGGAATGCCACGACCTGATAGAACATCACGCCGGCCGCGGTGCCGACCCCCACGAGGATCGTGGGCAACAGCGGCGACGGCGACACGATGTACTGGCGCGCGAGCCCGGCCGCGTACCCCACCAGGGTGAGCGTCAGCGCGGTGATGCCCTTGGGCTGGTTCATCAGGAAGTCTTGGGCGAGCCCGGCGGCGAACCCGGTCACCGCGCCCTCGTTGGGGCCTTCGATGATCGCGATCAAGATGGTCACGAGGTACATCAGTTCCGGTCGCACGCCGAGCAGCTTCAGCTGCCAGAACAACGTGGACTGCAGCAGCAGCCCGGTCACGATGATGACGATCGTCACGAGCACGCGGCGGGTCACGGCGTCGCCTCCGTCCTGGCCTGCAACACGAGCACGAACTGCAGGGTCTCGAAGTCGACCGCCGGGCGCACCTCGACGTACTCCTGGGTGGCGTTCTCGGCGGGCACGTACCGGGAGACCTGCCCGATGAGCAGCCCCGGCGGGAACAGCCCTGCCTGGCCGTCGAGCTCGTAGCCCTGGGTGAAGACGGCCTCGCCGCCGTCGATCCTGGTGCCTTCCTCGATGAAGCTCATGCGCAGGTCCTGGTCGCCCTGGCCCTCGACGAGACCGGCCTCCCCGACTCCCCTGGATGGTGGCCGCGGCGGCGAAGTCGCGATCGATGATGAGCCGCACGTCGGACGACGTCGGCGTGACCGCCACCACACGGCCGACCAGCATCGCCGAACCGGGGAACCCGGCCGCCACCGGCTGGTCGACCTCGATGCCGTCGCCCGAGCCCTTGTCGATCGTGACGGTGTACTCGAAGTTCGACACGCCGTTGGCGATGACGCTGGCCGTGACCGCCGTGGGGAAGAGGGTCTGCCGCAGGCCGGCCAAGGCGACCAGGTCCTCGTACTGCGCCTTCACGAACGAGTCGGCGGCGACCTGCGAGCGCAACGCGTCGTTCTCGCTCTGCAACCGTTCGTTGTCGTCGGCGAGCGAGGGCAGGTGCGCGAGCCCCGAGAAGAAGTCGCCGATGGGCTCGGTGACCGTGGTCACGACCCGTTGCAGCGGCGCCATGAACGCCTTCGCGGCGCTGCCGAGGCCCGCGAGGGGCCCCGAGTCGCCCTGGCGGTAGTCGAGGGTGATGACCGCGAGCGAGATGGAGACCAACGCGACCACCAGGAGCCGCGTGGAGCGGGGGCGCTGCCGGGTGACCACGGGCGGCTACCGGCGCGAGGGGCTCACCAGGACCCGCTGCAGCACCTCGAACTCCTCGAGGCACTTGCCGGACCCCAGCACCACGGCCTGCAGCGGCGTGTCGGCGATGCGCACCGGCATGCCGGTCTCGTGCCGCAGGCGCTTGTCGAGCCCGCGGAGCAGGGCGCCGCCGCCGGTGAGCACGATGCCGCGATCCATGATGTCGGCGGACAGCTCCGGGGGGGTCCGGTCGAGCGTGGTCTTGATGGCGTCGATGATGGCGTTGACGGGTTCCTCGATGGCCCGGCGGATCTCCTCCGCCGTGATCGTGATGGTTTTCGGCAGGCCGCTCACGAGGTCGCGCCCCTTGATCTCGGCCACGAGCTCCTCGGGCATCGGGAACACACTCGCGATCGCGAGCTTGATCGCCTCGGACGTGCGCTCACCCAGCAGCAGGGAGTACTCCTTCTTCACGTGCTGGATGATCGCCTCGTCGAGCTCGTCGCCGCCGATGCGGATCGACGTGCTCGTGACGATGCCGCCGAGCGAGATCACGGCGACCTCGGTCGTGCCGCCGCCGATGTCGACCACCATGTTCCCGGTGGGCTCGTGGATCGGGAGCCCGGCGCCGATCGCCGCCGCCATGGGCTCCTCGATGATGTAGGCGCGACGGGAACCCGCCGCGATCGTCGCTTCCTCGACCGCGCGCTGCTCCACGCCGGTGATGCCCGACGGGACGCAGACGACCACGCGCGGCTTCGCGAGGAGGCGTCGCTTGTGCACCTTCTGGATGAAGTACCGGAGCATCTTCTCGGTGACGTCGAAGTCGGCGATCACGCCGTCCTTCAGTGGCCGCACGGCCTGGATGTGACTCGGCGTACGCCCGATCATGCGCTTGGCCTCCGAGCCCACGGCAAGGATGGCTCCAGTAAGGGTGTTGATCGCGACGACGCTCGGCTCGTTGAGCACGACGCCGCGCCCACGCACGTACACGAGCGTGTTCGCGGTGCCGAGGTCGACGGCCATGTCGCGACCAAGGAACCCGAGTACACCCTCCGTCCCCTGGTTCTTGGACGTGGGAGAAGAACTTCGTTGAATCCTCTCGGCCATGATGGGACTCGCAGGCCATTCAACAGGAGGGGTCCTGAGCTGGCAACTCCGCCGAAGCGAAACCACGGTCGCGTCACATCATCGGCCACATCATCGATAGGCTCTCCGGCCATGGCGATCGCGGTGGTCTTCCCGGGGCAGGGCTCGCAGTTCGCGGGCATGGCCGACCCATGGGCGGCGCATCCCGCCGGGCGCGCCGTGCTCGAGGAAGCCGGCGACGCGATGGGCCGCGACGTGGTCGCCGGCGCCCACGACGAGGCGGCGCTCGCCACGACCGAGTTCGTGCAACCGGCCCTGCTCGCGTGCGGCGTCGCGGCGTTCCGGGTGCTGGAAGCCGAGGGCCTCACGGGCGTCGTGGGCGCGGCGGGGCACTCGCTCGGCGAGTTCTCGGCCCTGGTCGCGGCCGGCGTGCTGCCGCTCGCGGGGGCGCTGCGTGTGGTGGTCGTGCGCGGGGAGGCCATGCAGCGCGCCGGAGAGGCCCGACCCGGCACGATGACCGCGTTGCTCGGCGCCGGGCCCGACGACGCCGAGGCGATCTGCGACGAGGCCCGCGACGACGACGTGCTGCTCGTGGCCAACCGCAACTCCCCCGTGCAATCGGTGATCAGCGGATCGGTCGCGGCCATCGAGCGCGCCGAGGCGGTCGCCGCCGCGCGGAAGATGCGGGCGGTGCGGCTGCAGGTGGCGGGCGCGTTCCACTCGCCGCTCATGCAGCCGGCCGTGCAGCCGATCATCGACGAGCTCGCGGCGCTCGAGTTCGCGTCGCCGGCGTTCCCGATCGCCGAGAACGTGAGCGGCACGCTCGTCGCCGATGCCGGCGAGCTGCGTGCGCTGCTCGAGCGCCACGTGATCTCGCCGGTGCGCTGGTACGACGACGCGCAGGCGCTGGCCGCGGCGGGGGCGACCACCTTCCTGGAATGCGGACCGGGCGACGTGCTCACGAAGATGGCCAAGCGGGTCGTGCCGGGGTCGCGCGCGGTCGCGGTCGGGTCTCCCGAGGCCGCCGTGACCGCGGTAAGCTCGGCGCCGTGACGCGCCACGCCACCATCGCCGGGGTCGGCAGCTCGCTCCCGCCACGGCTCGTGCCCAACACCTGGTTCGAGAGCTTCGTCGAGACGAACGACGAGTGGATCCGGGAGCGCACGGGCATCGAGGGCCGCCATTTCGCCGAGCCCGACGTGCAGACGAGCGACCTGTCGGTCGAGGCCGCGCGGGCAGCGCTCGAGAGCGCGGGCATCGAGCCCGGCCAGCTCGACATGATCGTGGTGGCCACGATCACCGGCGACACGGTGTTCCCCGCCACCGCGGTGTGGGTGCAGCAGAAGCTGGGGGTCGGCTGCCCGGCGTTCGACATCAACGCCGCGTGCGCCGGGTTCAGTTACGGCCTGTCGGCTGCCACGGCCTTCATCACCGCAGGCATGGCCGACACGATCCTGCTGATCGGGGCGGAGATCTTCAGCCGCATCCTCGACTACTCCGACCGCGGCACCTGCATCCTGTTCGGCGACGGGGCCGGCGCCGCAGTGGTCACGGCGTCGGAGTCGGCGGGTGTCGAGGGTTCGATCCTCGGCGCCGACGGCAACGCCGCGGAGATCCTGTGGATGCCCGCGGGCGGCACCCGCACGCCGGCCTCGGCCGAGACGGTGGCCGCGCGCGACCACACCGTGCGCATGCCGAACGGACGCGAGGTCTTCAAGCGGGCCGTCACCGAGATGGCGGCCTCGTGCCGCGAGCTGCTCGAGAAGTCGGGCCACACGATCGACGACGTCGACGTGCTGATCCCCCACCAGGCCAACGCCCGCATCATGAGCGCGGTCGTCGACCGCCTCGGCATCGACCCGGCCAAGGCGATCGTCGACGTGGCCGACGTGGGCAACACGAGCGCGGCGTCGATCCCGGTGGCCCTCGACCGCGCCTGGCGCGCGGGCACGATCGACCAGGGAGACCTGGTGCTGTTCACCTCGTTCGGCGCCGGGCTCACCTGGGGGGCCACCCTCGTGCGATGGACGATGCCGGCCCCCGCCGCCGGGACCACCCCATGACCTCCAAGGTCGCCGTGGTGACCGGGGCATCGCGCGGTATCGGCCGCGCCTGCGCCGTCGCGCTCGCCGAGGCAGGGTGGACGGTCGCTGTCGGATACCGCAGTGACGAGGCCGCCGCCAAGCGGGTGCTCGACGCCCTCGAGTCGGCCGGCACCCCCGGCCTGACCGTCTTCCTCGACACCACCGACGAGGCGAGCGTGGCCGAGGCCTTCCGCCGGGTCGCCGGGGAAGCCGGCAACGTCACCGGGCTCGTGAACAACGCCGGGTTCAGCCAGGACGGGCTGCTGCTGAAGTACTCGATGGAGACCTATGACACCGTGATGGACACGAACGTGAAGGGCGCCTTCCTGTGCGCGCGGGCCGCGATGCGCGGCATGCTGCGCGAGAAATGGGGCCGCATCGTGAACGTATCGAGCGCGGTCGCGTTGCGCGGCAACGCGGGCCAGACGGTCTACGCCGCGTCGAAGACCGCCTTGGTCGGGCTCACGAAGTCGCTCGCTCGCGAGATCGCAACGAAAGGCGTGACCGTGAACGCGATCTGCCCCGGCCTCGTCGACACCGACATGACCTCGCATCTCGACGATCGCGCGCGCGCCTACTACGTGGACCAGACCCCGCTCGGCCGCGTCGCGCACCTCGAGGAGGTCTCGGCCGTCGTGCGGTTCCTGATGTCGGAGGAAGCGTCGTACGTCAACGGCGCCGTGATCCCGGTCGACGGGGGGCTGACCGCCTGAAGCGGTCGCGATGGGGCTCCGCCCGCTAGCCTGGGGCGGACCGAAGGGAACACAGGAGGGGACAACGACGATGACCGACCGTTCCGAGATCGAAACCAGGGTGAAGAAGGTGCTCGCCGAGCAGCTCGCCGTCGACGAGGCGCAGGTCGTGCCCGACGCGCGGTTCGCCGAGGACCTCAACGCCGACTCGCTCGACCTGGTCGAGGCCGTGCTCGCGCTCGAGGAAGAGTGGAGCATCGAGATCCCCGAGGACGAGATGGAGTCGGTGAAGACCGTCGGCCAGGCCGTCGACCTCGTGGCCGGCAAGCTCGGCGTCTCCTAGGCAGCGTCTCGATCCAGCAGGAAGCGAGGGCGAACCCTTCCGTGAGCGAACGACGCAAGGTCGTGGTCACCGGCATCGGCCCGGTCACGCCGGTCGGCACGGGCGTCGACGCCTTCTGGCAGGGCCTCACCAGCGGGCGCAACGGCGTGCGCCCGATCGAGGCCTTCGACACGAGCGACCTGCCCGTGTCGGTTGCCGGCTTCCCGACCGACTTCGTCGTGGCCGACCACCTCGACCTGAAGGAAGCTCGCCGCACCGACCCCTTCGCTCAGTACGCCATCGCGAGCGCGAAGCTCGCGTGGGCCGACGCCGGAGACCCCGAGGTGCGCTCGGAGCGCGGCGCCGTGATCTACGCGACCGGCATCGGCGGCGTGCAGACCCTGCTGCACCAGCACGACGTGTTGCGCGAGAAGGGCGCCGGACGGGTCTCGCCGTTCATGGTGCCGATGCTCATGGCCAACGCCGCAGGCGGGCACATCGCGATGCACTTCGGCCTCACCGGCCCGAACTACTGCACCGTCTCCGCGTGCTCGTCGTCGAACCACGCGATCGGCGAGTCGATGCGGCTGATCCGCGACGGGACCGTCGATCTCGCGATCGCCGGGGGGTCCGAGGCCGCCACGATCCCGCTCACGGTGGCGGCGTTCGCGCAGATGACCGCGCTCACGAAGAACCCCGACCCCGAGACGGCCTCGCGCCCCTTCGACGCCGACCGCAACGGGTTCGTGCTCTCCGAGGGCGGCTGCGCGCTCATCATGGAGAGCGAGGAGCACGCGAAGGCCCGGGGCGCCCGCATCTACTGCGAGGTCGCCGGCTACGGCGCGAGCGACGACGCGCACCACATCACCGCGCCCGACCCGAAGGGGTCGGGGGCAGCGCTCGCGATGGGCTGGGCGCTCGCCGACGCCGGCGAGGAGCCGTCGGCGGTGACCTACGTGAACGCGCACGGCACGTCGACGCCGCTCAACGACTCGGCTGAGACCGCCGCGATCAAGACCGTGCTCGGCGAGCACGCCCACACCGTGGCCGTGTCGTCGACGAAGTCGATGACGGGGCACATGCTCGGCGCCGCCGGCGGGGTGGAGGCCGCGGCCTGCGCGCTCGCCATCGCCAACGGCGTCATCCCACCGACGATCCACTACCGCACGCCCGACCCCGAGTGCGACCTCGACGTGACGCCGAACGAGGCCCGCGAGCTCGACGTCTCACTCGCACTGTCGAACTCGTTCGGGTTCGGCGGGGCCAACGCGACCGTGGCCTTCCGCAAGGTCGCCTGACCGGTGCTCGCCCAGGGCCTCGCCCATCACTCGTGGGCCACCGAGCAGCTGCTCGACCGCTGCGCGGCGCTGTCGGACGAGGAGCTCGCGCGCCACGTCCCCGCGATCTACGGCAGCACGCTCGACACCGTGCGCCACCTGGTCGACGCTGACAACTGGTACCTCCGCTGCATCTCCGGCGGCGACCTCGGCATCGACGACTTCGACGCCGATGACCTGCCGTTCGCCGACCTGCGCCCGGTGGCCTCGGCCACCGCCGCCGGTTGGGTCGAGATCGTCGCGCGCGACCTCGACCCCGATGACGACATCGTCGTGCACCGCGCCGACGGCCGCGTCACCCATGCGACGGTGGGCATCCGGCTCGCGCAGGTGTTGCATCACGGCAGCGACCATCGATCGCAGATCTGCACCGCCCTCACGGTGCTCGGCCACGAGCCGCCCGAGTTCGACGTGTGGGCCTACGGCGAGACGGTCGGCCTCGTGCGCGAGGAGCAGGTCGAGCCGACCTAGGCGCCCCGCGCGTCCTCCTCGAACGAGCGGAACCAGCGGCCGCCGTTCACGCGCACCACGGCGGTGAGCCCACCGTACGTCTCACCCTCGAACCGCACCCGTACCGGGTCGCGCTCAGCTCCCACGGCGAACGACCCGTCGTCGAGGGCGCTCATCGGCCCACCACCCTGGTCGCCGCTGTCGTATGGCCAGTCGAGCTCGAGCCGGCCCTTGCGGGCCAGGACGCGGACCACCGGGTTCCATGGGGAATCGTTGCGGTACAAGCCCACATGGCGCTCGAGCTCCTGCGGCAGCGGAGGCGGCTCGTCGCCGTGATAGCGCTCGCC
This sequence comes from uncultured Actinomycetes bacterium, assembly GCA_963722795.1. Taxonomy (GTDB): domain Bacteria; phylum Actinomycetota; class UBA4738; order UBA4738; family HRBIN12; genus JAOUEA01. Next base: position 696,206 of record CAVROD010000004.1, on the reverse strand, counting down.
GCGGAACCACGTCGGCCCGTGGAACGCCTCCACCACCACCCCGTCCTCGTCGCGCACGAACCGCAGCGGGAACCGGTCGAGCGCCTCGTGCGCGACGAGGAACGTGTCGCCCACCTCGGCCGAAAGCGGGTCACGCTCGAGGCGCACCTCGAGCCCGCCGATCGCGACGGACAGGCCATCGTCGACCGCCCCCACGTCGAGGGTGCGACCGTCGTCGCCCTCGTAGCGCCCCACGTAGTCGGCTGCCGCGGGGATCTCGGTCGGGGCGGGGGGCGCCCACACCGGTGGCAGGTCGGCGCCGGCCAGGCTCGCACGCACCGTGGCGAACGCGGCGGTGAGCACGCCGAGCTTGTCGCCCCCACCGTTCTGCAGGATGACGGCACCGAGACCCTCGTCGGGCACCACCGCGAGCAGTGCCGTGTAGCCCACCATGCCGCCGGAGTGCATCGTCCAGCGGTGTCCGTCGATGTCGCGCTGCCAGAGGCCGTAGGCGTACGGCGCGTCGTCACCATCGTCGAAGCCCGCGTCGGCCAGGCGCGCGAACATCTCCTCGCCCAGGATGCGGCCCCCACGACCGTCGGGCACGTCGCCACGGGCGAGCAACAGCCGGGCGTAGGCGCACATGTCGATCACGGTCGACACGATCGAGCCGTCGGCGGTGTTCGAGACGAGACGATTGGCCGGCGAAAGCGTGTGCCGCAACTGCGGCGGGCGGTCCCAGCGCGTGGGCTCGTAGCCGACCGCCGTGCGCTCGTACTCCTGCTCGACGATGCGCGCCACCGAGTCGCGCATGCCGAGCGGTTCGAGCAGCCGTTCGACGAGCAGGTCGTGGATCGGCGTGCCCGTCACCTGCTCGAGGCATGCGCCGACGATCTTCCAGCCATCGTTCGAGTACCAGAAGCGCTCACCGGGCGACGTGGTGGGGGGCGAGTCGCGCAGCAGCCACAGCGCGCCCGCCAGCGTCGGGGCGTCCTCCTCGCCCACGCCGAGGCCCGACGTGTGCTGCATCAGATGGTGCAGCGTGATCGGGCCGAACGGCTCCGGCAGGTCGAGCCACGGCAGGATCTCGTTGACGCTCACGTGCAGGTCGAGGCGGCCCGCGTCGGCCTCCTGCAGGGCGACGATGCCGGCGAACGACTTCGAGATCGAGCCGATCTGGAAGCGGGTCTCGGCTCGCACCGGGGTGCCCGCGGCGACGTCGGCGAGACCGCGCACCGCGACGCCCAGGATCTCCTCGCCGTCGGTGACGGCGAGCGCCGCGCCCGCTGCGTGCGAGGACTCCAGATGGTGCTCGAGCCCCGCGCCGATGCGGTCGAACGCGTCTTGCAGGCCGGCCATGACCGTTCCGGCCGGTCAGTCGCCGAAGAAGAGCGCGAGCTCGCGCTCGGCCGAGGCGGGAGAGTCGCTGCCGTGCACGATGTTCTCGCCGATCTCGGTCGCGAAGTCGCCGCGGATCGAGCCAGGGGGCGCCTCGACGGGGTTCGTCGGCCCCATCAGCGTGCGCCAGCACGTGATCGCGTCGTCGCCGGTGATCTTCGCGACGACCGCTGGCCCGCCGGTGATGAAGTCGACGAGCTCGCCGAAGAAAGGCTTCTCGCGGTGCTCGCCGTAGTGCTGCTCGGCCGTCTCGCGAGGGATCGTGAACAGTCGCATCGCCTCGATCGAGAGTCCTTTGGCCTCGACGCGGCGCAGCACCTCGCCCACGAGGCCGCGCCGAACACCGTCGGGTTTGACGATCAGCAGGGTCGATTCGGTCGCCATGGGTCCTCGCTGGTCGATCGTGGGATCGGGCGTCAGCCCGCCAGGCCGAGAGCCCGGCGCGCATCGGCGACAGTGTACAGAGAGCCCGTCACGCAGATGATGTCCTCGGGTGCGGCCGCGGCGCGCGCGGCGTCGATGGCCTCGACGACGCTGCCGTGGGCGTGCGCGGACACGCCGTGGGCCGCGAAGGCCTCGGCGATCGGGCCCGAGTCGCCGGTGCGTTCGCTCTCGTTGCGCGCCGCGTAGACCTCGTCGGCCAGCGGTGCCAGCGCCGCCGCGATGCCTGCGACGTCCTTGTTCGCGGCGATCGACACCACGAGATGCAGCCGGTCCCACAGGAAGAACTCGCGCAGGGCCGCGGCGAGCGCCTCGGCGCCGGCGGGGTTGTGGGCGCCGTCGAGCACGATCGCGGGCTGTCGCTGCACGACCTCGAGCCGCCCGGGCCAGCGCACGCCGCCGAGCGCCTCGCGCAGCGCGAGCGGGTCGAGGGCCTCTCCGAACAGCGCTTCGCACGCGACGATCGCCGCGGCGGCGTTGTGCACGGCGTGCTCGCCGAACAGCGGCAGGAACAGCTCGTCGTAGGTGTCGTGCATGCCCCGCACGACGAACGCCTGCCCCCCCACGGCATGCAGACGCTCGCTGACCTCCCAATCGCGATACTCCAACAGCATCGTCGCCCCGACCTGCACGCACCGTTCCTCGAGCACGGCGAGCGCCTCGGGGTCCTGCTCGCGCACGATCGTCGTCTTGCCGTCCTTGATGATGCCGGCCTTCTCCCCCGCCACCTCGGCGATCGTGTCGCCGAGCTCAGGGTGGTCGAGCGCGATCGGAGTGATCACGGCCACGTCGCCGGTGACGAGGTTCGTCGCGTCCCAGGTGCCGCCCATGCCCACCTCGAAGACGCCGAGCGCGACGGGCTTATCGGCGAACCAGAGGTACGCGAGCGCTGTGAGCGCCTCGAAGTACGTCACGCGCTCCTCCGAACGGGCGTCGACGAGCTCGAGGAACGGCTGCAGGTGCGTGAACTCCTCGGCGAACTCAGCCGGGGTCATGTCGACGCCGCACACCGAGAGGCGCTCGGTCACCGCCATCAGGTGGGGCGAGGTGTACAGCCCGGTCGTGAGCCCGTTCGCGCACGCGATCGCGGTCGCGACCCTGGCTGCCGTGCCCTTGCCGTTCGTGCCCGTCACATGGATCGTCGGGTAGGCCGCCTGCGGATCGTCGAGATAGGTCGCCGACGCGAGGATGCGCGACAGGTCGGGCACCATGCGCGTTTCCTTGCGTGCCTCGAGCTCGGCGAGCGCTGCGGCGTGATCCATCGAGCGCTCAGGCCGAGCCGGACGCGGCGTCGTCGGCGGGCGGGTCCGGCTCGGCGAGCACCGTTTCGACCGAGAGCCCGTCGGCCTCGGCCTGCTCGATCGCGCGGATGTTGCCGGCTTCCCGCAGGTCGCCTGCGACGAGGCTCAGCAAGCGCAGGCGGTCCTGCGTGTCGCGCACGGTCACCGACTCGACCGGCATCTTCAACGACACCTTGGCGAGGGCCTTCTCCTTGCGCACCGCCGTGAGCACGGCGGCGGCGATCTCGTAGACCCCGGGGTCGGCGTCGCCGCCGCACGCGTCGGCCGCCTCGGCGGCGATGGGCCACGAGGCTCGATGCACCGAGCCCTCGCGCCACCAGGACCAGACCTCCTCGGTCACGTACGGCAGGAACGGAGCGAACAGCCGCAGCAGCACGTCGAGCGCGGCGCGCAAGGCGCCGACCGCGGAACCGGCCGCCTCGTCACCCGCTGCGCCGTAGGCTCGTTGCTTCACCAGCTCGAGGTAGTCGTCGGTGAACCCCCAGAAGAACCGCTCGACGGTGTCGAGCGCCTTGGAGTGCTCGTAGGCGTCGAGCGCGGCCGTGGCATCGCTCACCACCCCGGCGAGCGTGCGCAGCATCGAGCAGTCGAGCGGCTCGGTCACGGGGCCGGGGGCCGCATCCATCGAGAGCACGAACCGCGAGGCGTTGAGGAGCTTGATCGCGAGGCGTCGCCCGACCTTCATCTGCTGGTCGTCGATCGCGGCGTCGTAGCCCAGGCGCGCGCTCGCCGCCCAGTAGCGCACGGCATCGGCCGAGTGCCGCTCGAACACCTCCGTCGGCACCACCACGTTGCCCTTGGACTTCGACATCTTCTTTCGGTCGGGGTCGAGCACGAAGCCACTGATGGCTGCGTTGGTCCACGGCAGGGAGTCGTGCTCGAGGTGGGCGCGCAGCACGGTGTAGAAGAGCCAGGTGCGGATGATGTCGTGGGCCTGCGGCCGCAGGTCCATCGGGAACAGCCGTTCGAACAGGTCGGGGTCGTCGACCCACCGTGCGGCGATCTGCGGCGAGAGCGACGAGGTGGCCCAGGTGTCCATCACGTCGGGGTCGCCCACGAACCCTCCGGGTACGCCGCGTTGCTCGGCGGTGTAGCCCGGCGGCACGTCGTCCTGCGGATCGATCGGCAGCGAGGCCTCGTCGGCCAGGATCGGCTCGTCGTAGACCGGCTCGCCGTCGTCGTCGAGCCGGTACCACACCGGGAACGGCACTCCGAAGAAGCGCTGGCGGCTCACCGCCCAGTCCTGGTTCAGGCCCTCGACCCAGCTCGCGTAGCGTGACGCCCATGAACGACGGATGCCACGAGATCTGCTCGCCGCGCTCGAGCAGCGCCGCTTTGAGGTCGAGCGTCTTCACGAACCACTGCCGGCTCGAGATGACCTCGAGCGGCCGATCGCCCTTCTCGTAGAACTTCACGACGTGCTGCACCGGCTCGGGCTCCCCCACGAGCCAACCGCCCTCACGCAGCATCTCCACGACGAGCGTGCGCGCCTGCTTCGTGCCCTTGCCCTCGAGCTCGGCTCATCGCGCCGTTCGCCGTCTCCGGGTCCCTCGATTCCCAGCCCGGCTCGCCGAACCGCCCGGGGGCGAGGGTGCCGTCGCGGCGAACGATCACGCGAGCCGGCAATCCGAGGTCACGCCACCACACCACGTCGGTCACGTCGCCGAACGTGCAGATCTGCGCCGCGCCCGTGCCCTTCTCGGGGTCGGCCAGCTCGTGCGCGACGATCGGCACCGGCACGCGGAACACCGGCGTCAGCGCGGTGGCGCCCACGAGCGAGGCGTACCGCTCGTCGGCGGGGTTCACGACCAGCGCCACGCATGCGGGGATCAGCTCGGGCCTCGAGGTCTCGATCTCGAGACGGCCGTCGCCGCCCTCGACGTCGAAGGCGATGCGGTGGTACGTGCCGGCGACCTCACGGTCCTCGATCTCGGCCTGAGCGACCGCGGTGCGGAAGTCGACGTCCCACATCGTGGGCGCCTCGGCCGTGTACGCGGTGCCCGCCCGGGCGAGCCGCACGAACCCACGCTGCGACGCCCGGCGCGACACCTCGCCGATCGTCGTGTAGGTCTGCCGCCAGTCGACCGACAGGCCGAGCCGGCGGAAGAGCTCCTCGAAGGCCTTCTCGTCCTCGACCGTGAGGTGCTGGCACAGCTCGATGAAGTTGGGCCGGCTCACCGCGACCGGGGTGTCGTCGGGGCGCTCGAGCGCGGTGACGTCGAAGTGGGGGTCGGTGGGCAGGGAAGGGTCGCACCGCACGCCGAAGTAGTTCTGCACACGCCGCTCGGTGGCCAGGCCGTTGTCGTCCCAGCCCATCGGGTAGAACACCTCGTCGCCCTGCATGCGCCGGTACCTGGCCACGAGGTCGGTGTGGGTATAGGACATCACGTGACCGATGTGCAGCGACCCGCTCGCCGTTGGCGGCGGCGTGTCGATGGCGAAGATCTGCTCGCGCGTCTTCGAGCGGTCGAAGTGGTAGGTGCCCGCAGCCTCCCACCATTCGCCCCACTTGGCTTCCAGGCCGTCGAGCGACGGCTTCTCGGGCATGGCCATGGGGCGCAGTCTACGGAACCATCCTCTTCGGGTGAGGGTCGCCGGGCCCTCGTGGGCTAGGCTCGCGCCGAGTCGCCAACCAAAAGGGGGGAAATGATGCTTGCAGAGATCGACTTCGGCGAGATCCTGTGGACCACGATCGTGATCTTCTTCATGATCGCGTACCTGATGATCCTGTTCCGGGTCATCTTCGACATCTTCCGCAACCACGAGATGTCGGGGGGCATGAAAGCCGTCTGGCTCATCGCCTTGCTCGTGCTACCGGTGCTGACGTTGTTCATCTACGTCATCGTGCACGGCGGTGACATGGCCCAGCGCGACATCGCGCAGCAGAAGGCGGCTGAGGCCGACTTCCAGCAGTACGTGCAGAAGGCCGCCGCCGACGCCGGACCGTCGGCCGAGATCGCCAAGGCCAAGGAACTGCTCGACGCCGGCTCGATCAACCAGGAGGAGTTCGAGGCGCTGAAGCGCAAGGCGCTGTCCTGACCCGATTCCGAAGCGAGTTGGTCGTGGAGCCCGGTCGTGATGGCCGGGCTCCCGCGCGTCAGGATCCGACGAGCGACAGCAGGAACGAGCCGCCGCCATCGGTCAACGTCATGGTCGAGCCATCGATCGTGTACGACGCCGCCTCGTCGAGCGCGGCCAGGATGGCCTGTTCCTGCGCCGCCACCCCGGGCTCGCAGCCCTGCTTCGTCGTCGCGATCGATGAGAACGAGATCGAGCGATCGGATCGCGCCGCGCGTCAGGCGGCGAGGTCCAGGGACTTCTTGGCCTGATGGAGTTCGAACGCCATCACGATCTCGGCGATGCCACGGAAGATGGCCATGAAGCCCACCCAGATCAGGATGAGGGCGATGCGCACGTCGTAGTACTGCTGCGACACCCACATCGCCAGCAGGATCTCGAGCAGGCCGACGGTCAGGCCGAGCCACCAGAGCGGGTTCCCCTCACGTGAGAGCACGGCCCCGACCACATGCACCGTGCCGTTCAGCACGAGCAGGAACCCCAAGATCGACGCGAGCGCGAACGCCGTATCGATCGGCCTGAAGAACCCCCAGAGCGATCCGAGCACGAACAACACGCCGAGCGCGACGTGCACGAACTTCCACCCGCCCGAGACCGTCGTCGAGGCGAGGAACTCGTTCATCGCCGCGCCCAAGAACAACGCCCCGAGCAGCACGCCGACCGTCGCCACCGACGTGACGTTGAAACGCAGCACGAGCACGCCGACCAGCAGCCAGGCGAGCCCCGTGATCAGGAACAGCCACCAGTTCCTCGCGAACCCGGTCGCCTCCCGGCGGATCTCCGTTTCCATCGTTCCCCCCCCGTTTCCATGGACAGGATGACTGCCCGTGGCGCAATCATGGAACGGCAAAGGCGAGAGTTCCAGCAGGCGAGCGGAAACGCCGGAGCGCGGTACGGGGTGCTACGCGGTCTTCTCTTGGCGCTCGGCGCGCTTCTTGGTCTGCTTGGCGTGCGGCACGAGGGTCGGGTTCACGCCGGTGAGCACGACGTCCTTGTCGACGAGGCACTTCGTGACGTCTTCGCGCGAGGGCAGCTCGTACATCACGTTGAGCAGCACCTCTTCCATGATCGCGCGCAGGCCGCGCGCGCCGGTGCCGCGCAGGATGGCCTGGGAGCTGATCGCGCGCAGGGCGTCGTCCTTGAACTCGAGCTCGACGCCGTCGAATTCGAAGAAACGCTGGTACTGACGCACGAGGGCGTTCTTCGGCTTCGTGAGGATGTCGACGAGCGCGTCCTCGTCGAGGTTGTCGACGCTCGTGATGACGGGCAGGCGCCCCACGAACTCGGGGATGAGCCCGAACTTCAGCAGGTCCTCGGGAAGCACCTGGGCGAACAGCTCGCCGATGTCCTTCTCGTCGCGCGAGACGACCTCGGCGCCGAAGCCGACGCCCTTGCGGCCGATGCGGCTCTCGATGATCTTGTCGAGGCCAGCGAACGCGCCGCCGCAGATGAACAGCACGTTGGTGGTGTCGATCTGGATGAACTCCTGGTGCGGGTGCTTGCGCCCGCCCTGGGGCGGCACGCTCGCCTGGGTGCCCTCCAGGATCTTCAGCAGGGCCTGCTGCACGCCCTCGCCCGACACGTCGCGCGTGATCGACGGGTTCTCGCTCTTGCGTGCGATCTTGTCGATCTCGTCGATGTAGATGATGCCGGTCTCGGCCTTCTTCACGTCGTAGTCGGCGGCCTGGATCAGCTTCAGCAGGATGTTCTCGACGTCTTCGCCGACGTACCCGGCCTCGGTGAGCGCCGTGGCGTCGGCGATCGCGAACGGCACGTTGAGCATGCGCGCGAGCGTCTGCGCCAGGTAGGTCTTGCCGCACCCGGTGGGGCCGAGGATCATGATGTTCGACTTCTGCAGCTCGACGTCGCCTTCCTTGGCGCCGACCTGGATGCGCTTGTAGTGGTTGTACACCGCGACCGCGAGCACCTTCTTCGCGCGCTCCTGGTCGACGACGTACTCGTCGAGGAAGCCGAAGATCTCCTGCGGCTTGGGCAGCTCGTCGAGCTTCAGCTCGGTGGTCTCGGAGAGCTCTTCCTCGATGATCTCGTTGCAGAGGTCGATGCACTCGTCGCAGATGTAGACGCCGGGACCGGCGATCAGCTTCTTGACCTGCTTCTGGCTCTTGCCGCAGAACGAGCACTTCAGCAGGTCGGAATCACCGAACTTCGCCATCTGCCCTCTTCCCTCTCCGACGGACGGAACGGCCGGGTCGAGCGACCCGGCCGATATGTCTCAGCGGATTATCACGCCCCGGCGACCCCGGCGGAAGCAAGCTCGGCGATCCCGCGCGTGGTGATGATCTCGTCGATGGCCCCGTACTCCTTGGCTTCCTCGGCCGTGAGGATGAAGTCGCGGTCGGTGTCCTTGGCGACCTTGTCGATCGGCTGGCCCGTGTGGTGGGCGATGAGCTTCTCGAGCAGCTGGCGCGACCGGGTGATCTCCTTGGCCTGGATCTCGATGTCGACCGCCTGGCCCTCGGCCCCACCGTGCGGCTGGTGCAGCAGCACCCGCGAGTGCGGTAGGGCGAACCGCTTGCCGGGCGCGCCGGCGAGCAGCAGCACGGCCGCGGCGCTCGCGGCCTGGCCCATCACGATCGTGGACACGTCGGGCTTGATGTACTGCATCGTGTCGTAGATGGCGAACAGCGACGTGATGACCCCGCCCGGCGAGTTGATGTACAGGTGGATGTCCTTGTCGGGGTCCTCGGACTCGAGGTGCAGCATCTGGGCCATGATCAGGTTGCCCACGTTGTCGTCGATCGGGGTGCCGAGGAAGACGATGCGCTCCTTCAGCAGCCGGGAGTAGATGTCGAACGAGCGCTCACCGCGGCTCGTCTGCTCGACGACCACGGGCACCAGGTAGTCGTTGGCGTTGATGTTCGATCGCATGTCGGTCACGGTGTCTCCTCGGCCTCGTCGTCGGACGGCTCGGCGTCGGCGGCTGCCTCGGCCTCGTCGGTGGGGGCTTCGTCATCGATCTCGGCGCGTTCGACCAGCAGATCGAGCGCCTTGCCTCTGATGATATCGCCAGCCAGCGTCACGATCTGACCGGTTCGCTCGAGCTGCTTCGCGAGTTCCTTCGAGTCGCGACCGTACGCCGCTGCGAGGGAAGTGATCTCGGCGCCCAGCTCGTCGGCCGTGACCTCGATCTTCTCGGCCCGCGCCACGCCTTCCAGCGCCAGATCGGCCTTGATCGCCCGCACGGCATGGTCGCGGGAGTCCTCGCGCAGGCGGGCTTCGTCCCACCCCTGTGCCTCGAGCAGGTCGTCGAGGGTGAGGCCCGCCCGCTCGGCGCGCTCGGCGGCGTGCGTGACACGGTGCTCGGTCTCGTCGTCGATCAGCGTGTCGGGGATGTCGACCTCGATGGCATCGACCATCGCGTCGAGCACGCGGTCGCGCAGCGCGGCGGTCGCCTCGCGCTCCTTCGTCTCGCCGAGACGGGTGCGCAGGTCCTCGCGCAGCTGGTCGACGGTGTCGAACTCCGAGGCTGTCTTCGCGAAGTCGTCGTCGGCCTCGGGCAGGCGTCGCGCCTTCACGTCCTTCACCAACACCGTGAGGTCGGCGGTCGTGCCCGCCAGGCCGTCGCCTGCGCCGGGGCCCATCTCCTCCGACACCTTGAGGATGTCGCCCGGCTTCGTGCCGAGGAGCTGCGCGTCGAGGTCGGCGCCGAACTCGCCCGACCCCACGAAGTAGAGGTAGTCGGTGCGCGTGAGACCGTCGATCTCGTCGCCGCCCGCCATCGCCTTGACGTCGATGGTCACGAAGTCGCCCTCGATCACCGGCCGCTCCGCCGGCTCGAGCTCGGCGAAGCGCTCGCGCAGCCGGTCGATCCACTCGTCGACGTCGGCCTCGCTGACCGTGACCGCGGGCCTGGTGACCTTGAGGCCGGTGTAGTCGGCCTCGGCCAGCTCGAGCCGAGGTCGCACCTCGACGGTGGCGGTGAACACGAGCGGCGAGTCGTCGGTGAAGCCCTCGAGGTCGATCTCGGGGTCGGCGATCGGCGCGAGGTCCTGCTCGGAGACGGCCTGACGGTAGTACTGCGGTACGGCGTGCTCGAGGAACTCGTCGCGCACGACGTCGCGCCCGATCTGCGCATCGATGATCTGCTTGGGCACTTTGCCCTTGCGGAAGCCGGGGATCTTGACCTGGTTCGCGATCGACCGGTAGGTCGCGTCGAGTTCCTTCTCGTACTCGTCGGGCGCGATCTCGACGGTGAGCTTCACGGTGTGCTTCTCGGTGGTCTCGATGGTCGTTTCCATAGGTTCCGCAAGGCTACCCGAGATCGTTGCGTGACCGCGTCGGCCGAAGGTCGAACGTTCCGCCCGACTCGGTAGTCTCACCGCCGTGTTCGAGCACGAGCTGTCGTTCGCGAACGGGCTGGCCGATCGGGCCGGCGACATCGGCATGGGGCTGTTCCTGGGCGATGGTCTGGAGGTGCGCCACAAGGCCGATCGCACCGTCGTGACCCAGGCCGACACCTCGATCGAGGCGATGGTGCGCGAACAGGTGGCGGCGGCCTTCCCCGACGACCACGTGCTCGGCGAGGAGGAAGGCGGCGGCGACCGCGCGACCGGGCGCGTCTGGATCGTGGACCCGATCGACGCCACCGCGAACTACGCGCGCGGCATCCCGGTGTGGGCCACGCTGATCGCGCTGCAGGTCGACGGCGAGCTCGTGTTGGGCCTCGTGCACGCGCCCGCGCTCGGCGAGCGGTACGAGGCCGTGCGCGGAGGTGGCGCCCGCATGAACGGGCGCCCGATCGGCGTGAGCGCGATCGGCGACCTCACCCAGGCGCAGGTCTTCCACGCCGGGCTGGAAGCCTGGAGGCCCGACGCTCGCGCGCGCCTGGTCAGGTTGCTGGGTGACTCGACACGCACCCGCGGGTTCGGCGACTTCTGGGGCCACGCGCTCGTCGCGCGCGGCGCCGGCGAGGCGATGATCGAGCCGGAGCTCAACCTCTGGGACTACGCGGCGTTCCAGGTGATCGTCGAGGAGGCCGGCGGGCGCGTCACGCAGCTCGACGGGTCGCCGACCCGGCACCTCGGCAGCGTGGTCTCCTCGAACGGCCTGGTGCACGACGAGATCCTGTCGACGCTCGACGTTTGAAGCCCGAGCGGCCCTCACAGGTCGAGCGTGTCGCCCCGATCGCCGGCTCCGGCCATCACCGCGTTGGCCGCCGCGACATCCTGCACGCCGACCCCGGTGAGGTCGCACACGGTCAGCTGCGACTCGCCGGTGCGACCGGGAGCCTCCCCCGCGCACACCGCACCGAGCTCCACGGCCCGCGCGCTCTGGTCGGGCGCATGCTGCAGCTCGCCGAGCCGCGCGCACTGGTCGAGGGAATCGACGACCAGGACGTCGGCCCCTCGCACGATGCCGGGATCGAGCTCCTGCTTGCCGGGCCCGTCGGAGCCCACGGCCGTCACGTGCGCACCCGGTGCGAGCCAGGCTGCCTCGACGAGCGGCTCGCGCGCGGCGGTGCAGGCGATCACGACATCGGCACCCTCGACGGCCTCGCGCACCGTCGGAAGGTCGTCGACCGCGCATCCATCTCCATGTCGCGCCGCGATGTCGTCGGCAGCCCGTCGAGCATGCGTCGGGTCACGGCCCCACACGCGCACCTCGGTGAAGCCCGGCCGCACCTCGGCCAGAGCGTCGACCTGCTGGCGCGCCTGCGCGCCGGTGCCGATGACCGCGACGCGCTCGACCCGTTCCGGTGCGAGATGGCGGGCGGCGACACCCCCGGCCGCGCCGGTGCGCAGGTCGGTGAGGTACCCGCCGTCGAGCAGCAACGCCGCCGGCGATCCGTCACGCGCATCGAAGACGATCACGAGTCCGTCGATCGCCGGCGGCTCCAGGCCGTAGAACCCGCTCGCCGCCTTCACCGCGTAGAAGGGGGCGCCGTGCAGATGTCCGGCCTTCACATGGATCTCGCCGCGCGCTTCGGGCACGTCGAGGTGGATCACGCCCGGCAGCTCGGCGCCGCCCGAGGAGTAGGCGACGAACGCACCCTCGCAGGCGTCGATGCACGCACGCATGTCGATCGACGCTCGCACGTCGTCTGCGCGCAGGATGCGGACCCGACCCACGGTTGCAGCCTATCCCGCGTCGCGGCCGGTCCGGATGCTACGGTCGCCACACCACCCGACGGAAAGGTCCCGCCATGACCATCGAGCAGTTCCGCATGGAGCGATACCAGTCGATGCACTGGCACGAGGTCGACTACGACCTGTCCGAGTCGGGCGTATCGCCGATGACCATCCGCGAGCTGCTCGGACCGGCCGCCGACGCCGAGGCGTTCCTCGCCACGGGCCTCGGCTACCCGCTCTCGGAAGGCTCGGTGGAGACGCGAGCGAACGTGGCAGCCTGGTACCCGGGCGCGACCGCCGAGCACGTGACGATGGTCAACGGCGGGTCCGAGGCGAACCTGCTGGCGTTGTGGGCCTTGCTGGAGCCCGGAGACCGCCTCGCGTTCATGGTGCCGAACTACATGCAGGGGTGGGGCCTCGGTTCGTTCTTCGGTCGGGCGAGCGACCGGGTGCGACTGCGCCTGACCGACGATGGATGGGCGCTCGATGTCGATCAGCTGCACGACGCCGTCACGAAGCGCACCAAGGCCGTGATGGTCTGCAACCCCAACAACCCCACCGGCCACGTGCTCACCGAGCAGGAGATGGACGAGATCGTGCGCGCCGCCGACCGGGTCGGCGCGTGGATCGTGGCCGACGAGATCTACCGCGGCGCCGAGCTCGACACCGACGAGACGACGCCCACGTTCTTCGGCCGCTACGAGCGCGTCATCGTGACGAGCGGGTTGTCGAAGGCGTTCGCCATGCCAGGGCTGCGCGTGGGCTGGGCCGTCGCTCCGCCGACGATGATCGCCCGCATCTGGGAGCGCCATGACTACACCACCCTCACCCCCTCGGCCGTGAGCGACCGGCTCGCCGCGTTCGCGATGCAGCCGGAGGTGCGCGAGGCCATCCTCACCCGCACCCGCTTCATCATCCGGTCGAACTACCCGGAGTTCGAAGCGTGGCTCCAGCGACACGCCGACGTCTTCACGTGGGACCGCCCCGACGCGGGCGCGATCGCCTACGCGAAGATCGGCCTGCCGGGCAAAACCGCCGACCTCGCCGAGCGCATCCGCACCGAGCGCAGCGTGCTGCTCGTGCCCGGCGAGATGTTCGGCCTGAAGAAGGGGCTCCGGTTCGGGTTCGGCTACGACATCGAGCACACGCTGCGCGGACTCGGCCGCGCGAGCGAGATCATCGCCGACACCGCCGCCTGAGGCCGCGTCGGCGGCCGACGGTATGGTGCGGCCATGGTCACCCGGTGCGAGTGGGCGCCCCTCGATCAGCCCCGCTACCTCGTTTACCACGACGAGGAGTGGGGCGTGCCGGTCCACGACGACGTGCACCTGTTCGAGATGCTCACCCTCGAGGGCGCGCAGGCCGGCCTGAGCTGGTCGACCATCCTCAACAAGCGCGAGGGCTACCGCGAGGCGTTCCGCGGATTCGACCCCGCGAAGGTCGCGCGCTTCTCCCCCGCCACGGTGGAGCGTCTGCTCCAGAACCCGGCAATCGTGCGCAACCGCCTCAAGGTGGAATCGACGGTGCAGAACGCCCGCGCCGTGCTCGAGGTGCAGCGCGACGTGGGCTCGCTCGACGCCTACCTGTGGACCTTCGTCGACGGCGCCCCGATCGTGAACCGATGGCGCTCGCTCGGCGACCTGCCCGCCGAGACCGATCGCTCACGGGCGATGAGCAAGGACCTGAAGCGGCGCGGCTTCCGCTTCGTCGGACCGACCGTCTGCTACGCCTTCATGCAGGCTTGCGGGCTGGTCAACGACCACGTTGAGGACTGCTTCCGCTGGCAAGAGGTGCAGGAGCTGCACTAGTCGTTGTCGCTGAACACCATGTCGCTTATGCCACGACTATCCCATGCGTGACTGCATGGTTCTGGAGCCAATCGATGCAGCCATCCGTTGACCATCGCAGCTGTTCATCCGTACCCTCGACGCATGGAACCGATGCAGGCCCACTCGGCCTCGCATACCCGCATGACGATCGCGGCGGTGTCGTCGCTGCTCGGGATCCCCGTGCCGACGATCAGGTCGTGGGAACGCCGGTACGGGTTCCCGGTGCCCTCGCGCACCCAGGGCAAGCACCGCCGGTACTCGGTCGACGAGATCGACCAGCTGCGCATGATGCGCGACGAGATCACCCGCGGGCACTCGGCGAGCGAGGCGGTCGACATCGTGCGTCGCTATTCCACCGAGGATCGCCCGCGCGCCGAGCTCCTGGACCGCTTCCTCGACGCGGCGATGCGCCTCGATCCGGCCAAGCTGCGCGAGACCCTGATGACCGGCTCGGAGTCGATGGGGGTCGAGGAGACGATGCGTCTGGTCGCCCTGCCCGCGATGCGCGAGATGGGAAGCCGGTGGAAGGCGGGCGTGTGCGACACCGCGCACGAGCACCTGGCGACCGAGGCCGTGCGCGTGTGGCTCGCGCGTCAGTCGGCGATGGCGCCGGCTGCGTGGCGTCCCTTCCCGCTCGTGCTCGCGTGCGGGCCGAAGGACCTTCACACGATCGGTCTCGAGTCGTTCGGTGTGGTGCTGGCGCGCCGTGGCTGGTCGATCCGCACCCTCGGTCCGCTCACGCCCGTGTCGTCGCTCGTCGCCGCGGTGCGCGCGGCCGAGGCCCGCGGCGCCGTCGTCACCAGCCAGCGAGGCGTGACCCGGCGCTCGGCCGTCGAAGCGATCACCGCGGTCACGGCCTTGCCGGGCGTCGAGGCGTTCTACGGTGGCGCCGCGTTCGAAACCGACGCAGGGCGGCGTGACGTGCCCGGCACCTACCTCGGCGAGGACATCGTCGAAGCTGCCGAGATCCTCGAAAGCACGCTGGCGAAGTCCTCCTGAAGGGGCTCACGAGCGAGCCGGGGGTCAGTCCTCGGCGAACAGGTCGGGGGCGTCGCGACGGCTCGCCATGTACGCCTGCAGTTCCTCGTCGATCGCGGGGTCCAAGCCCGGGTCCTCGTAGGTCTCGAGCAGCTGCTTCCACGCCTTGTTCGCGGCGATCTCGGTGGTCTCCGAGCCCATCGTCTCCCACGTCGCGAAGTCGGGCGTGTGGAACAGCGGGCTCATGTAGAGCCACTCCTTGAAGTGCTCGCGCGTGTGCGGTGAGGACAGGAACAGCCCGCCCGGGCCGACCTCTTCGAGGGCGTCGAAGGCGATCTCCTCGTCGCTGAACCCGATGCCCGCGGCCTGCACCTGGAACTGGCGCAGCAGCTCGACGTCGAGGGCGAACTTCTCGAAGGATGCGCACAGGCCCGCCCTCGAGCCAGCCGGCCGCGTGCAGCACGACGTCGGTGGCGGCGAGGTTCGTCGCCCACAGCATCATCTGCGTCTCGGCGGCCGCCTGGGCGTCGACGGCGGGGCTCGAGGCGAGCCCTCCCCCGCCGCGGAACGGCAGCTCGTACCGCCGCGCGAGCTGCGCCCCGGCGAGCACGCCGAACACCGACTCCGGCGTGCCGAACGCGGGCGAGCCCGTGCGCATGTCGGTGACCGTGAAGAACGAGCCGTACAGGCACGGCACGCCCTGGCGCACGAGCTGCGCGAGCGCGACGCCCGACAGCGCCTCCGCGACCTGTTGCGCGAGGCCTCCGCTCACGCTCACCGGCGCTCGTCGCGCCCGCGAGCAGGAACGGCGTCACGACGATCGGCTGGTTCGGCTTCGGCCCACACGACGAGCGCGTCGGTCATGCGGAAGTCCCAGATCAGCGGCGAGTTGGGGTTCACGATGCCCATGAGCGCGGCTTCCTGCTCGATGGCCTCGCGACCGCCGTGCACGATCTCGGCCATGCGGATGCCGTCACGGGCGCGCGGTCCGCTCGTGCCGTAGGTGGTGTACGGCTTGTCCGACTACCGGATCGCCGAGTACTCCATGTCCATGTGGCGCGATTCCATCTCGAGGTCGGTCGCCTCGACCGCGCCGACCTGCACGCAGTTCAGCACGTCGGTCGCCTGCGTGAGCTTGCACGAACCGGTCGTGGTCGCTCAGGCGGCCGCTGCGCCGGCCCTCGTCGAGGTCGCTCGCGAACGGCGGCCCGCCGACGTTCATCCAGACCGGCACGCCGTCGGGTCCGCCCACGGTGAGCGAGCGCTCCGGGTTGCGACCGCGCAACGGGAAGCTCGAGGGCGCCTTCGCCACCTGCTCCATCACGAAGCCGCGATCCCAATAGACGCGCTCGTCCGTCGACCTTCTGCCCGGCGTCGACGAGCAGGGCGCGGGCCGCGTCGTGCTTCACGTCGGTGCCGATCTGCTCGAGGATGCGCATCGCCTGCTCGTGGATCAGCTCCTCCTGCTCGGGCGTCAGGACCTTCAGCGTGGCGTCATGCTCGAACATCGTCTCTCCTTCTTGCGCTATGCCTTCGGCTGCTTGAGCACGTCCTCCATGAGGGGGCGCAGCAGTGCGTCGAGGGGCTCGATGCCCAGGTCGTGGATCTCCAGCGGCTTGCCCATCCACGCCGCGATCTCGCGCGCCTTCGTCTCGCGCTCGGCGTCGGGGTGCTGGCGCACGAACAGGATGCGCGTGATGTTGCCGAAGTAGGCGTCCTTCGTGAACGGGAAGCGGTCGATGCCCAGCCCCTTGATCACGGCGCGTTCCCAGTTCGTGACGAGCCAGTCGGTGAGGAAATAGATGCCGATGTCGTCGTCGAACCGCTGGTACAGCTCGCCCGCGTACCACTGGAAGCAGTGGAACGCCGGCCGGCCGGCCGGCCGGGTAGCGCGCGAGCACCTCGTCGAGGCGCCCGCCGGTGCCGCAGTCGCCGTAGACCACGATCACGCGGTCGTACCTCGGCAACAGGGCCTGCAGCTTCTCCTCGACGGCCGGCGCGATCTCGAGCGGCGTCATGTGCAGGTCGCTCGAGATGCCGTGCACGTCGGCGTGCCAGCCGTGGGCGTCGACGAGCGTCTTCGTGTCGATCGCGACCGCGCCGCAGGCGATGAACGCCACACGGTTCGTCGGGCGCTCACGGGTCGAGCTAGCGGGGGTCACGGCGTGGGATCCCCGACGACGGCGCCCGGCCGCACCTGGTCGAGCGGAGGGAACCCCACGTTGGCGATGAACCGGTCGTTGAAGTCCGCCACGCCCGACAGCTCCAGGTACTCGACGAACGCCGGCAGCTCGAAGGCCACCTCGCGTTCGCGGAACGACAGCAGGGCCATCTTCGCGCCTTCGCTCGCCGTGTTGCCGACCGCCCGGATCCTCTCGACCGCGACGGGCGGCACGAGGCCCAGCACGCGCGCGCCGAGCGGGTCGATGTAGGTGCCGAAGGAACCCGCGAGCAGCACCTCGTCGAGGTCGTCGGCAGAGAGCCCCCGCTCGCGCATCGCGACCTCGATGCCCGTCGCGATCGCCCCCTTGGCCTGCTGCAGCTCCCGGATGTCGAGCTGCGTGATCGCCGACGTCGTCGGTGAGCGCGAACCGCGCGCACGCCCTCGTCGTCGATGCGCAGGCGCCCGGCGAGCGGATGCCCCGCCGACCGCCTCGTCGGGCGAGAGCAGCATGCCGCCGTCGGCTGAGCAGGCCGGCCAGGCGCAGCTGCGCCACGACGTCGATCAGCCCGGAGCCGCAGAGGCCGCGGGGTTCGACGTCGCCGCCGATCACCTGCAGTCGCACCTCGGCTTCTCCGTCGTTCGGGGCGACGTCGAGGACCACACCCTCGATCGCGCCTTCCGTGGCGCGCATGCCGTGCAGGATCTGGCCGCCCTCGAACGCCGGGCCCGCCGGCGCCGCCGTGGTGACGACGCGTGTCCTCGTTGCCGACCGCGATCTCGCCGTTCGTGCCCACGTCGACCAGCAACCGCGTGACTCCGCTCTCGCGCGATGCCGGTGGCCACGATGTCGGCCACGATGTCGGCGCCCACGTAGGCGCCGATCGAGGGGAACAGCACGAGCCGGCCCTCGGGGTGGATCGCGATGCCGGCGTCGGCCGCGCGCAGGTCCTGGGCCTCGAGGAACGTCGCGATGAACGGCGACAGCCCGATCGAGCGGGGTCGACGCCGAGCAGCAGGTGCAGCATCGTCGCGTTGCCGACGACCACGACCTCGTAGCACGTCCTCGCGAGCGATACCCGCGGTCGCGCACACGCTGCCGAGCAGCCCGTTCGATCGTGCCGACGACGGCGTCGCGCAGTTGCTCGCAGGGCCTCGGGCCCGTGCATCGGGCGTGGCCCATCGCGCGCGAGCACGTCGGCACCGAAGGGCGCCTGCCGGTTGATCGTCGATTCCACGGCGGCGGCGGCGCCTGCCGCGAGATCCATCAGTGTGGCGACCACCGTCGTGGTGCCGACGTCGATCGAGACGCCGAACGAGCCGGCCGGTCGTGTCACCGGCTTCCACGTCGACCAGCCGGTCGCCGACCACGGTGGCGGTGACGACCGATCGTCCTCGTCGTCGATCGCGTCGGCCAGGCGTGGCAGCACGCTCACGGCATGCGTCACCTCGAGCCCCTCCTCCACCAGCGCGTCGGTGACCCGGCGCAGGTGGCTGCGAGGGTCCTCGATCGTCGGCGCCTCGAGGGTGAGCAGGTGCTTCATCGCGTTCGGCTCGAGCAGCACGAACCGCCCGACGCCCATCGTCGCCGCCTTGGGCACCGTCATCGCTCGCGGCACGTCGACCACCATGTCCTCGGCGACCTCGCACTGGCACGACAGCCGCCAGCCCTCGTCGAGCCCCTCGCTCACGTGGCGGTAGTCGGCGAGCGTGCGCTCGGCGTGGCCCTGCAACGACCCGCACCCTGCACTTGCCGCAGGTGCCGCGTCCGCCGCACGTGGATTCGATCGGCATGCCCGCCCAGTGCGCCGCGTTGAACAGGGTCGTGCCGGGCGGCACGTGGGCGACCGTGCCGCTCGGCTCGTAGCGTGACCTCGAGCTTGCGGGTCATCGCGCTAGCTCCCGGCTGAGGAGGCTGCGGGCGACGCCGCGCCCGTCTGCGCCCGGTGGTCGGCGATCCAGGCGGCGCCGAATCCGTCGCGTCCGAGCAACAGGTCGCTCGCGAGCACGGCGGTGCGCACGGGACGGTGCAGCGGATTCGTGATGGCCACGTTCATGCCCGCCATCGCCGCCATCGTGAGGAACGCCGCGTCGATGCCCTGGCGGTCGGGCATGCCGAACGAGATGTTCGACGCGCCGCAGCTCACGTTCACCCCGAGCTCGTCGCGGATCAGCCGCACGGTCTCGAACATCGCGGTCGCGGCGTCGCCGGCGGCGCCGATCGGCATCGTGAGCGGGTCGATGATCACGTCGGCGCGGGCGATGCCGTGGTCGGCGGCCGCCTCGACGACTCTGCGCGCAGCGGCGAGCCGCTCCAGCGGGTCCATCGAGATGCCCTCTTCGTCGTTGGCCATGCCGATGACCGCGGCGTCGAACTTCTTCACCAGCGGCAACAGGCGCTCGAGCGAGTGCGCCTCGGCGGTGACCGAGTTGATCAGCACCTTGCCCTGGGCGAGCGGCACGGCCGCCTCGAGCGCCTCGGGCGTCGACGAGTCGATGCACAGCGGCACGTCGACGACCTCGTGCACCGCCTGCACCACCTGGGAGAGCATGGCCGCCTCGTCGAACCCCGGGATGCCCGCGTTCAGGTCGAGCACCGCGGCGCCCGCCCGCACCTGGGCGAGCGCGTCGGCCTGCACCGTGGTCATGTCGCCGGCCTTCAGCTCCTCGGTGAGCTTCGCGCGGCCGGTCGGGTTGATGCGCTCGCCGATGATGACGAACGCATGCTCGTCACCGATGCACACCTCGCCGCCCGGGCCCGACACCGTGGTCACCGCGACGCCGCTCACTGGGACGCACCCACCAGCTTCCTCGCGATCTCGACGGCCTCGGGGGCGTTGTTGGCGTAACCGTCGGCCCCGATCTTCTCGGCCCACTCGGGCGTGACCGGCGCGCCGCCGACCATCACGATGACATGGTCGCGCAGGCCCGCCGCCACCAGCTTCTTGATCACCGTCTCCTGGTAAGGAACGGTCGTGGTGAGCAACGCCGAGAGCCCGATGATCTGCGGGTGCATCTCCTCGATCGCGGCGATGATCGTGTCGGCGCTGACGTCCTTACCGAGGTCGTGCACGTCGAACCCGCTCGTGCGCAGCATCGCCCCCACCATGTTCTTGCCGAGGTCGTGCAGGTCGCCCTTCACGGTGGCGAGCAGCACGAGGGCGTTGGCCTCGGCGTTCGGATCCTTCTTCGCGAGGAGCACCGGCTCGACGATCGCGTTGCAGGCCTTGAAGACCTCGGCGCTCGCGACGACCTCGGGCAGGAACACCTCGCCGCGCTTCCACATCTCGCCGAGGTCGAACATGGCCACGGCCATGCCCTCCTCGAGGATCCACGTCGGGTCGGCGTCGTGGTCGACGAGTCGCTGCACGGCCGCCACGCCGAGATCCATGTCGGCGGCGATGAGCGCCCGCTTCAGTACCTCGAGGTCTTCCTGCATCGCCGGTCCTTTCGAGCGTCGCGCATGCGATGGTTGTCGGCGGCTCGAAGCCTGACCTGAGGTCACGCGCCGCGCGCCGCCGCCGGATACCCGATGATGGCAGCGAGCGGGGCACGAGGGCAGGGTCGTCGTGCACCTCAGCGTGACCGGGAGTCAGTCACTCGGCCGCTCGGTCCGTAGCCTGTTCGCCACCCGTCCAGGAGGGATCGTGGTCGCCGAGCCCCGAACGCCCAGGAACGCGAAGACGAAGGCCAAGCGCGAGCGCATCGTCGATTCGGCCATGCGCCAGTTCGCCGAGCACGGCTACCAGGGCGCCAAGGTCGAGGACATCGCGGTGGAGCTCGGCATCGCCAAGGGCTCGATCTTCCAGCACTTCGGATCGAAGGCGGGGCTGTTCCTCCAGGCGTACAAGCGCGCCGTGCTCACGCTGCCCGCGTGGCTCGACGCCCCCGACGAGGTGCGGGCCGAGGGCTTCTTCGCCACGGTGCGCTTCTGGCTCGAGCGCACGGAGCACCTCATCAAGGAAGACTGGATCCCCAACCGCGTCGTGCTGATCGGCAACTACGGCACCGACCTCACGCTGAAGCGCGAGATCAACCGGTGGCTCGTGAGCGAGGACCCCTACGGCACCCTCGAGTTCGTCGAGTGGGGGCAGGAACGTGGCGAGGTGCGCGCCGACGTCGACCTGGAGATCATCGTGTCGATGGTCGACTGGCTGTCGAACTCGTTGCAGGACGCTCTCGTCACCGAGGAGCTCGACCCCGGCCTGTTCCACCGGCTCGCGAACCAACCGGAGCGACAGCGCATGCGCGTGGAGCACTTCACTGTGCTGCTCGAGTCGGCGATCGGCGCGGCCTCGGTGCGCGTCACGGACGGCTCCCCCGCTGGCTGAGCGTACCGGCGGCGTCGGCTTCGGTCACCTCGCGCGTGATGCGGATGCCTCTAGCATGACCCGGCGATGAGCGACGCGGCCCGTCCCGACCGAACACACCGAGACGGCGTTCGCGCCGTGGCCCCGCTCGCGATCGCGGTCCTCGGGTTCGGCATCTCCTACGGGGTGTTGGCGAGAGCCGCCGGCATGGGCGTGCTCGCGCCCGTCGTGATGTCGATGGCGACGTTCGCCGGTTCGGCCCAGTTCGCGGCCGCGTCGATCCTCGATGTGGGCGGCACGGTCGCGGCCGCGATCACGGCCGCGGTGCTGCTGAACGCGCGGTACGCGCCCATCGGGGTGAGCGTGGCGCCGAGCCTCGCCGGCAGCTGGTGGTCACGGTTCCTGCATGCGCAGCTCGTGGTCGACGAGACGTGGGCGGTCGCGGCCGAAGGGGAAGGCCGCTTCAACCCGAGGGTGTTGGTCGGCGCCGGCATCACCCTGTATTCCGCGTGGGTGCTCGGCACGGTGCTGGGGGTCACGTTCGGCGACGTGATCGGCGACCCCGACCGGCTGGGGCTCGACGCCGCCTTCCCGGCCCTCTTCCTCGCCCTGCTGGTGCCGCAGCTCACGAGCCGGCGCGCGGTGGCGGCTGCGGTGCTCGGGGCCACGATCGCCCTCGCGCTCACGCCGTTCACGCCGGCCGGCGTGCCGATCATCGCCGCGAGCGCCGCGTGCCTGCTGGGCCTGCGCGGCCCGCCCGACCCGGAGCCATCGTCGTGAGCGACACCTGGACCGTCGTCGTCGTGGTGAGCATCGTGACGATCGCCATCAAGGCGCTCGGACCGATGCTGCTCGGCGGCAGGCCGCTGCCACAGGGGATCACGGGCGTGGTGGTGCTGCTCGCGCCGGCGCTGCTCGCGGCCCTGGTCGCCGTGAACACGCTCGGCGGCGACCGGGAGATCGTCGTCGACGAGCGCCTGCCCGGCGTGCTCGCCGCCGCTGTCGCGATCCGGCTGCGGGCCCCGGTGCTCGTGGTGGTGGTGGTCGCGGCGGCGGTCACCGCGACCATCCGGGCCGTGAACGGCTAGGCTCACCCGTCGATGACCCGCTACCGCGATCTCGGCCTCACGGTCGGCCTGCTCCCCACCGGCCCGCTGAACGCCATCACCGACGTCGACGACGTCGCGGTGGGCATGACCACGCTGATCGAGGGCGAGGGACCGCTCGTGGTGGGCCGGGGGCCAGTGCGCACGGGTGTCACGGTCATCGTGCCCCATCCCGACCTCGGGGCAGAGCCCGTGTTCGCCGGGTGCCACCGGCTCAACGGCAACGGCGAGCTCACCGGCCTCGAGTGGATCCGCGAATCGGGCCAGCTCACGACCCCCGTCGCCATCACGAACACGCACAGCGTGGGTGTCGTTCGCGACGCGCTCGTGGCCGCAGAGCTGCGCGGGCGGGCCGACGCCACCGCCTATTGGAGCTTGCCGGTCGTCGGCGAGACCTACGACGGCGCCCTCAACGACATCAACGGCTTCCACGTGCGGCCCGAGCACGTGTTCGCGGCGCTCGACGGTGCCACGTCGGGCCCGGTCGACGAAGGCGGGGTCGGCGGCGGCACCGGCATGATCTGTCACGACTTCAAGGGCGGCACCGGCACCGCCTCGCGCCGCGTCGGGGCATGGACGGTGGGCGCGCTCGTGCAGGCCAACTACGGAAGCCGCGAGCGGCTCTCCGTCGACGGCGTGCCCGTGGGCAGGGAGATCACGACGGCCGACGTGCCGTCGGCTTGGGACCAGGAGGAGAGCCTGCTGCGGCCCGAGCCCGGAGCGGGCTCGATCATCGTCGTGCTGGCGACCGACGCACCGATGCTGCCCCACCAGCTCGAGCGTCTCGCCCAACGCGCGGGCCTCGGCATCGCCCGGGTCGGCGGATCCGGGGCGCACTCCAGCGGCGACATCTTCCTCGCGTTCTCGACCGGGAACCGCGGGGCGATCGGCAGCTACAAGATCGAGGTCTCCGACACCCCGCTCACCGTGTCGATGATCCCCGACGGCGCGATCAGCGACCTGTTCTGGGGCGCGATCGAGGCGACCGAGGAAGCCATCCTGAACGCCCTCGTCGCCGCCGACACCATGACCGGACGCGACGGCATCACGGCACACCGGCTCGATCACGGCACGCTCGTCGACCTGATGACCCGCTACGGGCGAGGGCCCGGCTCGCGCTGAGCCTGCGCCTAGCAGACCGTGCCGAGATCGTTCACGTCGCGACCGACGATCCGCACGAGCGTCGATCGATCGTTGTTCGTCTGGTTCGACTCGCGCAGGCGGTCGGCCGGGTCGGCCGTGGTGCGCAGGCAGTAGCGTCCGTCGGGCAGGCCCCGGATGTCGAGCTCCTGGCCGGGCAGCGTCGAGCCGTAGTAGTCGGCCCACCCGACCGAGAGCCCCGTGATCGAGTCCTGCGTGCAGTTGCCGTAGTAGATCGCGCCGGGTGAACCCGGCAGTCCGGGGTCGAAGTGGATGCTGTCGCGCACGCAGAACGACACCTTCTCCGACGACGCCACGACGCGCCCGGTCTTCGGCGTCACCAAGCGGTAGCGCGCGAACTCCTCGAAGTGCCAGTGGTCGTGCTCGGCGTGGAAGACCGAACACCCGGCGAACCGCTTCCGCAGCATCTCGTCGACGCCGCGGGTGAACATCTCGTCGCCGTCGGTGTCGCCGAAGATGCGCTGGAACGCCTTCCGGTCGTTCAGGGGGTCGCCGTCGCCGTCGCAGTCGTTCTCGGCCGAGCGCGCCGCCGAGTCGGGCTTCAGCTCCACGACGCCCGCACCCGAGTTGCCGATGATCGAGGCGAACCGCAGCAGCTTCACGCCGATGCCCTTCTGGATGCGGATCTCGGTGATCGGCCGCATGATCACGTCGGGAAGCAGCGCCGACGGGGTCGAGCCCGCCGAGGCCGGTGTGGGCGCCGAGGCGGCCAGCACGCCGACCCCAGCGAGGGCGAGCGAGCAGGAGAGCAGCAGCGCCGAGACTGCGCCGCGGACGGTTCGTCGATCTCTCATGTCGGGGCGGCGGGATTCGAACCCGCGACCTCTTGCTCCCAAAGCAAGTGCGCTACCAGGCTGCGCTACGCCCCGTGAAGCCGAACCGGATGCGGGCAACACGTCCACCAGTCTAGGTGACATGTGGACCGGGCGACGCTCGCCGAGATCCGCCAGGGCTCCATCACTCGCAGCTCGCCGTCCCGGTCGATCTTGATCATCGTGACGCCATCCGGCGCGGACAGCGGCCTGGCGGGTCGCGAGCCCACGCGGTCGGCGGACCAATCCAGCACACCCGTTGTGCAGAGCTCTGCTTGGTCGTCCTCGGTGAGCGTGGGGTAGATGAACTCGAACGTTCCGGCGGCGTCGCCCCACCGGACGACACCATCGAAGGTAAAGGAGTACGAGAAGATGCCGGTGTTCCTCCCCTCGATGAGGAAAGCACCGAAGTCGTCCAGCCTCACCCTCGGGAACGAGATGCCGAACACTTCACGACTGGGGTCCTCGCAGTTGGTGGTGAAATAGAGGAAGCCGCCTCTGAGGAACCGGCGTCCGTCGTCCTTCTTCAGGATCCCGAGTCGCACCCGCTCATCCTGCGAGGTACGACCCTCGTAGTTGATCCTCCGCCCCGCAAGCGCGGGCAGTGCGAGTGTGAGGCCCAGTGTCGTGACCACGGTGAGCACGACAGCGCATCGAGCGAGGTTCTTCATCCGTTCCTCCGGTTCCTGTATCGGCTCCCCATGGTGAGACCAGGCGGCATGAGGGTCAACGGCTGACCCCTCCGCTCTCCCACCGCTTACCTCGATCTGATGTGACGCCCGAACCAGTTCCACACGATCGCGCATAGCGCGCCCCCGATCGCCCCAAGGAGGAAGCCTGTGCCCATCGTCCAGGCACCTTCACTGGGACCCTCCGGTTCATCGACGGTGGCGGCGAGCAGGCTCCCAAGCAACCCGGCGAAGAGCGCGAGCACGGCGACCCGCTCCCTCCGCCCGGCGATGAACGCCGCATCACCCAACACCAGCAGGATCAAGATGGTGGACCCCACCACCCTGGCTGGCATCGTCTCTGGCTCGAGGATGGCGATGACGACGGCGCCTGCGAGCACGAGATGTGAGTCCGAGCCCCAGGAACCGTCGCATGTCCACGAACACAGCGTCGCGTGCAGGCGAACGACATGGAAGTCCCTCGTCGCGATCTCGACGGAACAGCCACAAGCCCGTCACATGCCCATGACGCTGCCGGTCGCCCCTTCTCGGCCGGGACCTTCTCCTCACGACCGGGATGCGGGCACCCGTAGGTTGGCGTGGAAGGTCGGCACGCGAGGAGACTGGATTCCTGCACGCGAGGAACCTGCGCCGCGGCCGGGCGCACTGAGGCTGCGAAAGTCGCCCTTGCAGGGACCGAAGGACCGATTGCGCCTCGCGGAAGGCCCCGGCTACGGTGGCACCGTGCAACTGGTTCCCCAGAACCGATCCACGATCGGCTACATGGCGCTCGTCGTGCTGCTGGTCGCCGGCCTCGCCATCGGCGTGGCCCTGTTCGTGCTGCAGACCCGCGGGTCTGTCGGCTCGGCCGAGCTCGTCGTCGCGCCGGCGGCCCCGGTGGATTGTCCGGAAGGATCCGGCGCGCCCGTGTGCTACGTGTTCGACGTGACCAACGCCGGGGGTGGCAGCGAGCCGATGGAGTGCATGGCGGTGGCCGCCGAGGGCGGGAGAGCGATCTTCACGGCCAGCGAGTCGGAGCTGTACCAGAGCGACGGACCCATCGCGGTGGGCGACACCTATTCGCTCTACACCGAGGTCACACCTGCCGACGGCGGGACCGAGGTCGGAAAGCCCGAGGTCGTCTGCCGTGGATTCTCCTAGGCGACGGGCCCTCAGAACGTGAACGTGCCCTCGCCCATCAGGTAGACCCCGCCGCTCACGCGCACCGCCCAGGTCTCGTCGCCGGGCGACACGTCGACCGACAGGAAGCTCGGCCGCCCGACCATCTCCCCCTGCGCCACCGTGGCACGCCCCGGCATGCCCGCCAGTCCATGCACGGAGAGGTAGGCGCCGAGCGGACCCGCGGCCGAGCCCGTCGCCGGGTCCTCCCCGATCGCGATGTACCGGTCGAACATGCGAGCCATCACGTCGCCGTGACCGCGCACCGCGAACAGGTAGAGCGACTCGGCATCCGCCGACTCGCAGATCGCGTGACACGCGGTGGCATCGCGCTGGGCCCGCCGCAGCGTGGCCTCGTCGCGCACGGGCACCATCACGTGCGGGATGCCGGTCGACACCGCGACCACCGGCAGGTCTGCGACGAGATCACCGGGCTCGAGCCCCGCACCGGCGGCCACCGCCGTACGATCCTCGATCGGTTCGCCGAACTCGGGCGGCAGCTGCAGCATGGTCGCCGTCGCGCCCACGAGGTCGACCTGGACCGGCACGTCACCGGCCGCCGACGTCTGCACGAGGGTGGCCGGCACGCGTCCTTCCGAGACGAGCAGGAACGCGGTGCCGATCGTCGGGTGGCCCGCGAAGGGCAGCTCGCCGTCGGGGGTGAAGATGCGCACGTCGTAGCCGTCGTCGCGAACCGCCGTCACGAACGTCGTCTCCGAGAACGCGATCTCGCGGGCGAGCGTGAGCATCGTGTCGGCGTCGACGCCGTCGGGTACGTCGGGCACCACGCACAGCTGGTTGCCGGAGAACGGCACGTCGGCGAACACGTCGAGCAATCGGAAGCCCACCCGCATGGCGTTGCAGTATCGCAGCCCGGCGTGTTGCTAGGCTTGACCGACGTGCCTCGCACGCTCGCGGGTGTAGCTCAATGGCAGAGTTCCAGCCTTCCAAGCTGGCTATGCGGGTTCGATTCCCGTCACCCGCTCCGACGCGCAGAAGGGGCGGCCCCGCAGGACCGCCCCTTCGTACAGGAACCGATCGCTCAGGATGGGGCGGGCGGCATCGACGGCTGCATCGACGTGCCTGCCGGCGCCGCGGCGGGTCCACGGTAGGTGGCATCGCCGAACGCGAGGATCAGGTAGAAGAGCGGTGTCAGCAGGATCAGGCCGATCGCGAAGCCGGTGCCCTTGCCGAAGCTCTTCGCCAGGTCGAGTGCCACGATGATCCAGATCACGAAGTTCACGAACGGCACCAGGAAGAGCAGCAACCACCACCCCGGCCTGCCCACGATCTTCAACAGCACATACAGGTTGTAGATCGGGATGAGCGACTTCCAGCCTTCCTGCCCGGCCTTGGTGAAGACCACCCATCCGGCCACCAGGTACGCCACGACGAAGGCGATGTAGAGCACCCAGAAGATGGCCGAGCCGCCGCCTCCGTCGCTCTGCGCGAGCAGTTCCATGTTCCCCCCATGCCGAACGCGAACGCGGGGTGCGTCCGCGAGGACGGCCCCACGATAGAGGCACACTCCAGGCCCCGGTGGGATTTCTGCTGAAGGAGCGGGCCCTCGGAAGCCCGCGCTAGGCTGTCGAGAGCGCGCCGGTAGCTCAGTCCGGATAGAGCGGGGGACTTCTAATCCCTAGGCCGCAGGTTCGAATCCTGCCCGGCGCACGAGAGCGCTGGCCCGGGACGTCGTTCCACTGTCGGGTGCCGCCGTGTGCTCGTAGGAGAGGGCCTTCGTGCGCTGTCGGTGAGAGCTCATGAAATGTCCTGGGCCCAGGTTTACCGGATACCCCCTACGTGGTAGTCCTGATGACCTATGGCTCTCGATACGAACATCTCTCGTCCGATGCCTCTGCGCAAGCCGCTCGCGACGCTCATCGCGGCAACGACGTTCTTGGTCGTCTCGGCGCCCGTCGTGCAGGCTGCTCGCCCCGGCTCGTGGGAGGCTCGCGAACCCGCGCCGTTCCCTCGGCATGAGTCGTCATATGTGCAGGTCGACGGGCTGTTCCACCTGCTGGGCGGCAAGTGGCGGCAGCACAATGTCTACGACCCTGACAGCGACTCCTGGTCGAAGGCTGCGCCGCTGCTGGTGAAGGTCAACCGGGTGCAAGCCGTCACCCTCGGCGGCAAGATCTACGTGGTCGGCGGCACAGTCAAGTGGCGCGAGCCGACGATCGAGTCCAAGGCCGTCCGCATCTATGACCCGGCCACCAACACCTGGAGCAAGGGCGCACCGATGCCGCGGCCTCGCGGTGCGGGAGGAGTCGCCGTCTACAAGGGGAAGATCTACTACGCGGGCGGCATCTCCGACGGGCGCGCGGTGAAGTGGTTCGACGTGTACAGCCCGGCGAAGGACTCGTGGCGCCGGTTGCCCAACATGCCGGTGAAGCGGCAGCATTTCCAGTCGGCCGTGCTCGGCGGGAACTTCTACGCGATCGGCGGTGCCGACTATCAAACGGGTGCGCTCGTGAAACGCACGGTGCGCTTCAACTTCGAGAAGGGCACGTGGCGTCGCGCTGGCCTGCGCAAGCCCCCAGTCGTCACGGAAGGGTTCGCCGCCACCGTACTGGCCGGGCGCGTCGTCGTCCTCGGGGGGGTGAACGCCAGGGGAATCGCGACGAAGCGGGTACAGGCCTACAACCCGAAGACGAACCGCTGGCAGCGATGGGCGAACCTGCTGTCGCCGCGTCACGCCTTCGGGGCTGCGACGTGCGCAGGTGGCATCTACATCGCCGCCGGCTCCGACGCCAAGGGTCGCCACCCCACCGCGAAGAACGAGGTCTTCTTCCTCGGATCTCCGCAGGCCTGCTGAGCCCTGGCTGCCCGGGCATCGGGCGTCAGGTCTGCGACGCCGCCCTCAGGCCCAGGCCGCGGTGACGGCTTCCATCCGCCCTTCGAGCATGGTCACATCCCGCGCTCGCACCGTGATGTGGCCGAGCTTGCGGCCCGGGCGTGGGTCTTTGCCGTAGTCGTGCAGGTGGGCTCCGGGCACCGCGAGCACGTCGGTGCGATCGGGCATCTCGCCGATCAAGTTCACCATGGCACTCACGCCGATGGGATCGGCTCGGCCGAGCGGCAGCCCGCAGACCGCTCGAAGATGGTTCTCGAACTGCGATGTCTCCGCGCCTTCGATCGTCCAGTGACCCGAGTTGTGCACGCGCGGGGCCATCTCGTTGGCGAGCAGGGAGTCGCCCACCTGGAAGAGCTCGATCGCGAGCACGCCGACGTAGCCGAGCTCGGCCATGACCGAGTGGACGTGGGCCTCAGCGGCCCGTTGCAGCTCGGGGTCCAGGGCCGGGGCCGGCGCGATGGTGCGCCGCAGGATGCCCTCGGCGTGGTGGTTCTCGACGAGCGGATAGCACACGGTCGCACCGTCGGCGCCGCGCACGGCCACGATCGACAGCTCACGGTCGAACCCGACGAGTGCCTCGAGCAGGCAGGGCACCTCGCCGACCGAGCGCCAGGCGTCCTCGGCGAGCAGCGGATCGCGGATGACCGCCTGGCCCTTGCCGTCGTATCCGAGCCGCCGGGTCTTCAGCACCGCGGGCGTGCCGAGCCGCTCGAGGGCATCGTCGAGCCCGGCGAGCGAATCGACGGGCGCGTACGTCGGCACGGACAGGCCGACCTTCGTGAAGAGCTGCTTCTCCGCGAGCCGATCCTGGGCCGCCTCGAGGGCGGCGGGCGGCGGCCACACCGGGCGCATCGTCTCGACGAACCGGGCGGCCTCGACCGGCACGTTCTCGAACTCGTACGTGACGACATCGCACTCGGAGGCCAACGCGGCGAGGCGCTCCCGGTCGTCGTAGTCGCCCACGAGCGAGGGTGCGACCGCCGACGCCGGAGAGCCGGCTGCGGGGTCGAGGGTGATGCACGCGATGCCGAGGTCGTGGCCGGCGAGGGCGAGCATGCGACCGAGTTGGCCGCCGCCCACGATGCCCACGCGCCGGGGTCGGTCGCTCACTCGGCGGGGTCGGGATGCTCGAGCACGGAGGCGGTCTGCTCCTCGCGGAAGCGCACGAGTCGTTGCCGGATGTCGTCGTCGTGCAGGGCCACCACGGCGGTCGCGAGCAGCGCCGCGTTCACCGCGCCCGCCCGTCCGATGGCGAGGGTGCCGACCGGCACGCCGGCGGGCATCTGGGCGATCGAGAGCAGTGAGTCCATGCCCTGCAACGCGTGGGACTCGACGGGCACGCCGAACACCGGCAGGTGGGTTTTCGACGCCGCCATGCCCGGAAGATGGGCAGCCCCGCCGGCGCCGGCCACGATGACCTGCAGGCCCCGCTCCGCGGCACCGGATGCGTACTCGAATAGCAGGTCGGGACTGCGATGGGCGCTCACCACGCGGGTCTCGCTCGGCACCTCGAGGCGGTCGAGGGTCTCGACCGCGTGCCGCATCGTTTCCCAGTCGCTCCGCGACCCCATGATCACGCCCACCAGCGGCTCCGCCATCGTGGGCAGCAGTCTAGGGCACGAGCACGAGCGGCCCCCTTCCGGAACCCCCTGCACGCGTGAGAAGATGGGCGTTGCCCGCGGCGGCCCCCGCCTGCCTGCCCAGACGACGAACGAGACACGAGGAGTCCCCCCGATGCGACGGATCCTGCTCGGCCTGACGATCGCGGTCACGGTGCTCGCGATGAGCGCCCCCGCGTGGGCGACGATCACCCTCAAGGAGTTCGTGCCAAGGCGCGACGCGACACCGCTCGAGAAGGCCTGCTCCTTCGAGGTGGTGGCGACCGACCGGTCCGTGCAGCGGGCGACCGGCATCTTCACCGACGACGGCACCACGCTGCTCAAGCGGTCGATCTCGGGGTCGCAGCAAACCGTCTTCGAGTGGGTGAACTCCGGTGCGACGGTCTCGATCGAGACGATCGGCAGCACCACGGTCACCCGCAACGACGACGGCACCTACACGCTCGTGCAGAAGGGGTCGGGCTTCTGGTTCGACGACGGCACCTACTCGGGCACCGCCGAGTTGATCCGGTTCACAGGCACCATCAGGGCGGTGGGCTACTACGACGCCAAGTCGTTCACCTTCCAGCCGATCAGCCGCACGATCACCGGGGTCACATCGTCGATCTGCGAGATGCTCGTGACTGGACTCAAGACCCGCCACTGACCGTCAGTCGCGGTCGAGGCCACGCCGCGGCCGCCTGGCACGGCCCAGGTTGCCGATCAACAGACCGACGGCGGTGATCAGGTAGATCTGACCGAGCAGGGCTTCCATGGCCGCCATGATGCGCGTGACGTCGGCGCGCATGGTGAGGTCGCCGAACCCGACCGTCGTGAGGGTGACGAGGCTGAAGTAGAGCGTGTCAGCGCTCGTGAACCCTTGCTGCTGCACGAAGAGCGCACCGTCCTGCAGGTGGCCGGCGAACGCATAGGCCGAGGCGAACACCATGCCGAACACGAGGTAGACGCAGAGTGCCCCGAGGATCGTCGGCCACGAGATGGTGAGGTGGGTCGAGAGTCGGTACACGATGGCGAACAACACCGAGAGCAGCAGGAGCGCCGTGAGCGCCGACATGGCGATGCGGATGTCGGCCGCATCGTTGCCGCGCGCTGCTGCCGCCGCCGCGGTGCCGAGCACGGTGAGCGGCACCAGGGCGAGCGCGAACCGCTGCAGTCGCTTGGAAGCCTGCGACGTACGCAGGGCGAACAGCAGCATGACCGCGACCATCGTGACCGCCGCGAGACGCTCCCATTCGTTGTCACGCAGCACCACGCTCGCCACGATCGTGACGACGATGAGCGACAGCAGCACCCCGTAGCGGTCGGGCCCGCCGAGGCGCTCCCGCCAGTTTCGCGGGTGCAGGGCCGACAGTTCCACACGCAGGTCGACGACCTCGGGCCCCTCGTCGTCCGGCTCGCCCGACTGTCGCTCGGATGACCGCGCCACACCGCTACTCTACGCGACCCGAGTTGCCGGTCGGTCTCAACGGGCGAACGCACGACGCCACGGACGCGGCACCTGCCCGCGCACCTCGATGTCGCTCGCACCGAGCCAATCAGCGAGCTCGCGCATCGCACGCCACGCGGCCGCGCCGTCGCTCGCACCCGTGCCCGGCTCGGCGTGCACGGCCGCGAGACGCAACACCCCGGCGTCGCGGTCGAACCGGGGATCGACGCGGCCGATCAGACGGTCGCCGCGCAACACGGGCAGCACGAAGTAGCCCCAGCGCCTGGCCGCCTTCGGCACGTAGATCTCGAGCCGGAAGTGGAAGTCGAACAGCGCTTCGGTGTGGTCGCGATCGCTCACGAGATCGTCGAAGGGCGAGAGTGCGACCGTGCGCGGCTTCCAGGGGCGATCGAGCAGGTCGGCGTGGGCGTACCAGCCCCCCTTCGTGATGCCCTCGATCGTCACGGGCACGGCGACGCCCTCGCGCACCAGGGCGGCGAGCGCCCGCTGCCAGCCGTCGGGGCGCCCGTCGAAGAGCGTGCCGAACTGAGCGATCGTGGCGACCCCGCGAGCGCGCAGCTGACGATCGAGCACCTCGCGGGCGATCGCACCTGCCCGACGGGGCGGCTCTCGGACCGGAAGGCTCCGCTCCGCCAGGTCCCAGAGCCGCTGCTGCCCGTCGCGCCCGACGATCATCACCTCGCCCTTGTTCCAGAGCATGTCGAGCAGCATCGCGACGTTCCGTCCTTCGTCGTTCCACCCCCCCGTGTGCCAGCCGTCGGCGACCCGATCCTCGAGGTCGCGTGCACGCAGCGGTCCGCGCGCACGCAGCTCGCGAAGCACGTACCGACGGAACGATGCGTTGGCCGCGAGCCACCGCGCCGTGTACTGCCGTCGCGTGAGGACCCCCCGCGGCCCCTTGTCGGGATAACGCCGCATCGACTCGCGATGGATCCAGTGGTCGGCGGTCGGCACGATGTGCACCCAGTATTCGAACAGCGACCGGTCGACCCAGAGCATGCGCTCGAGCTCTTCGATGCGGAACCGGCGGCCCAGCCGCGAGAACAGCACGAGGTGCTCGGTGCGGGCCACGACCCGGGTGGGGTCGAGCTGCACCATCGTGAGGTCGTGCACCGCCTCGGCGATGGAGGCGGGGCGAGGCCCGGCGAGGCGCTGACCCTGCACGCACAGGCGCCTGGCCGTGCGGCGATCGATGTGGAGGGGCGCCGGACCGGACATCGTCGCGCAGTCTAGGCTTCGCCCCGGACATGCACCCGGCCGACCGACATCCGCACGTCGCCAATCTGCACGCGCTCGACGTCTTCGTCGCCGCCCTGCGGCTGTATCGTCGCGAGCCGGCCCGGGTCGCCGGGGCGGCCCTGGCGCTGCTGCTTCCACCGGTGGCGCTCGGCATCGGCAGCGGCCGGGCGCTCGACGCCCTGCGCGACGGGCCGCTCCAGGGGCACATCGTGCTCGTGCTCGCGGTCGGCCTGGTCGCCGGCGTCCTCACGAACCTCGGCACGATCTTCTACGCCGGGGTGCTCGACGAGCTCGTCGGCTCGGTCATCCGCGACGATCACCGGCCCTCGATCGGCGAGGCGATGCGCGCGCTGCCGATCTGGGCCCTGATCGGCGCCGACCTGGCGGTGACTGCGCTCGTCGGGCTCGCGTCGGCGCTCGCCGTGGTGCCCGGCTTCCTGCTGATGGCGATGCTCGGCATCGTGGGGCCGCTCGTGAACATCGAGCACATCCGGCCGATCACGGCCGTGCGTCGTTCGCTGCAGCTCACCGCGCGCCATGTGTGGCTGGTCGTGGTGGTGGTGGCGATCCCGCTCGGCATCGAGACCGCTGCGCACCATTGGCTGCTGCACGTTCGGCACGAGGCCGACGTGCTCACCGAGATCGTGCTGTCGGTGCCGCTCATCGTCACGGTCGGTGCCTTCGTGGGCCTCGCCGAAGTGGAGCTCGCCTACGCCTTGCTCGCCCGCGACGAGGGCTCGAGCGTCGCGCGCATGGTCGCGGCGACAGCCCCGGAGGATCCGAGCCTCGCGAGGCGCCCCTACCGCGTGATAGCCGCGGCGAAGCTCTCGAAGTTCTCCACGTAGCGTTCGGCGTCGGCGTCGCTCATCACGATCGAGGTCGTCCAGCTCTCCCACTTCGAGCCCGGTGACTTGAACACGCCGCGGTTGAGCTGCCAGAGCCACGCGAGCTGCGGCACGCGGTCGTCGATCTCCCACAGGTCGCGGTACTCGTGGATCGGCGTCGGTGCTCCAGTCGATCGACCCCTTCGCGCCGAGCGTCTTCATCGACGCGGGCAGCCGGTAGCGTCGCGATCACGTCCTCGCACCGGTGCAGGATCGTGTTGATCTCGTCGAGCCGCGCGTAGGCGGCCTTCGTGAGCACCTCGGTGAGGTTCACCTTCGCCGCCGCCATCGTGAGCGGGTTGCCGTTGAACGTGCCGACCTGGTCGATGTCGCCGGCGATCACGCCGGCCATGGCCTCCTCGGTGCCGCCGATCGCCCCGCACGGAAGGCCGGCGCCGAGCGCCTTCGCGAACGCCACCAGGTCGGGCTGCACGCCGAACGCCTCGATCGCGCCGCCCCACGCGACCGTGAACCCGGTCTTCACCTCGTCGTAGGCGAACATCGCGCCGTGCGTGTGGCAGATTTCCTTCAGCCCCTGCAGGTAGCCGTCGTCGGGCAGCACCACGCCGCAGTTCGTCATGACCGGCTCGATGATCATGCCGGCGATCTCGTCGCCGCGCTCGGCGAACACGCGCTCGAGCCGACTCGAGGTCGTTGAACGGCACGTTCACGACCGACTCGAGCGTGCCGGGGATCAGCCCCGGCGTCTGGGGCACGGAGTTCGGATGCTCGCGCGGTCCCGCCTTGTCCTCGGGCGGGAACACGCTCACCATCAGCGCGTCGTGGTGGCCGTGGTAGGTGCCCTCGATCTTCACGACCAGGTCTCGTCCGGTCGTGGCGCGCATGATGCGCACCGCGTCGAGCGTGGCCTCGGTGCCCGAGTTGCCGAACCGCCAGTACGGCAGGCCGGTGCGCTCGGCCAGCTGCTCGGCAACCGGCAGGGCGTCCTCGGTGGGCTGGGCGAAGTGCGTGCCCTTGCCCACCCGCTCGCGCACGGCCTCCACGATCTTCGGATGCGCGTGGCCCATGACCATGACGCCGTAGCCGTTGTGGTAGTCGACGTACTCGTTGCCGTCGATGTCCCAGACCTTCGAGCCCTCGCCACGGTCGACGTAGATCGGATGCGGCGGCCACGTCTGCCACGACGACGACACGCCGCCCGGCAGGTGCGCGCGTGCTTCCTCGCGGTAGCTCAGCGATCGCGCGTGCTTCTCGTCGAGCGCGGCCGTTTCCTGCTTGGTGAGCTCCTCGACCAGGCCGAGGTCGATCTCTACGGGCTCGTTGGTGCTCATCGCGGGTCCCCCATCGGTCGAGTCGTGGCGTTCAAGGCTACGCCGTCACGGCCTTCGCGAACTCCTCGAAGTTGCTCGACGTACCGACGCCGCGTCGTCTTCGGTGTGCCAGACCGAGAGCGTCCAGGTCTCCTGCTTGGTCCACGGCGACTTGAACACGCCCCGGTTCTGCTGGAAGAGCCAGGCGAGGTAGCTGATGCGCTCGTCGATGCCGACCGCGTCGCGGTACTCGCGCACCGGATTCGTCGAATAGATCACCGACCCCTTGGCGCCGATGCCGCTCACGTACGCGGGCAGCCCCGTCGCCTCGATCACCGAGGTGAGCCCGTCCTTCATCGCCTTGTCGATACGGTTGAACTGCTCGTAGGCGTCGGGCACGAGCACCTCGAGCAGCGTCGCCTGCGAGGCGGCCATCGTGAGCGGATTGCCGTTGAACGTGCCGGCCATGTCGTAGGTGCCGTCGACGATCGAACTGATACAGCTCGCGGGTCGCGCCGATGGCGCCGCACGGCGTGCCGCCGCCGATCGCCTTGGCCAGGCACACGATGTCGGGCACGACGCCGAAGGCCTCGACCGCGCCGCCGTAGGCGAGCGTGGCGCCGGTCTTCACCTCGTCGAACGCGAGGTAGGCGCCGTTGGCGTGGCAGAGGTCCTTGAGGCCCTGCAGGTACCCCGGCTCGGGCAGGATGACGCCGCAGTTCATCATCGCGGGCTCGACGATCATGCCGGCGATGGCGCCCTCGTGCTCGGCGAAGACCTGCCGTGCCGCCTCGAGATCGTTGAACGGCACGACGCGCACGAGGTCGGCGAAGGCCTGCGGGATGCCCATCGCCTGCGTGCACGGTGACCGGATGCTCGCGCGGACCCATGTCGGCGGCGTCGGGCGCCACCGAGAACATCAGGGAATCGTGGTGGCCGTGGTAGGTGCCCTCGATCTTCACGAGCATGTCGCGCCCGGTGTTCGCGCGCATCAGGCGAGCGGCCTCGAGCGTCGCCTCGGTGCCGGAGTTGCAGAAGCGCCACAGCGGAAGCCGGAAGCGATCGGCCAGGTTCTCCCCGATCACGTCGAGGTGCTTCGTGGGCTGGGCGAAGTGCGTGCCGCGCTCGGCCTGCCGCTGGATCGCCTCGACGATCTTCGGGTGCGCGTGGCCCGCCACCATCGCGCCATAGCCCAGGTGGAAGTCGATGTACTCGTTCTGGTCGATGTCCCAGATGCGGTTGCGGTCTCCGCGGTCGATGTAGATCGCGTGCGGGGGCGAGTCCTGCCAACTCGAGGCGACGCCGCCGGCCACGAAGCGATCGGCGACCTCACGGTAGGCGATCGACGCCGTGCGCGTGGGGGCGAGCGTGGCTTCCTCACGCTCGATCAGGTTGTCGATCAGGTCCAGATCGAACTCGACCCGTGCTGCCATGGTGCGATCTCCTCCTTCGAGGAACCGCCGTAGCCGTCCGCGAGGACGACGGGATTGAACGGCGGTTCAAACGTCCGGTGATGATACCCCAGCGTCGCTGACGCGGGTAGGCCGTTGGTATCGTGTGAAGCGCACGTGGTGGGTGTAGCTCAGCTCGGTTAGAGCGCCTGGTTGTGGTCCAGGAGGCCGCGGGTTCAAATCCCGTCACTCACCCCATCCGATCGGGTCTCGTCGTGGGTCGCGCGACCGCCCGTTGATAGACTGCGCCGGGCCTCTAGCTCAATTCGGCAGAGCAACGGACTCTTAATCCGCAGGTTCGGGGTTCAAGTCCCCGGGGGCCCACCGCTAAACCCGCAGGTCAGGCGTGGTATTCGCTGCCTCCCCCGCTGATCGTGTCCAGCTCACCGTGTCTGAACGTGTCTGCTGGCCTTCCTCGCCGGCCCGACATCACCGTGACTGACGGGGCCGAGCGTTCGGCGCTCACGCCGTGGAGCCGACAGTCGGCACCGGAGATTGGCGCCCCAAGCTGACCGTTAGAAGCCCCACGGGCGGAGCGACGCAGGGGTACAGGCTCCAGGCGATCCAAGTTCTCCCGGGGAGCAAGCAGCCACTGCGTACGGGAAGACGTAGCGATGCTGCACATCGTTGACGACATACTCGATTGCAATACCTTGAAACGTCTGCACGCCGGGCTCAGTCTCGAAGCCGAGCAGCAGCTGCAGCCCCTCTCCCTCCCTTGCTACGCCAAAGCGATAGCCCTCTGCTGGACTTGTCGGGAACTTCGTGTTGGGCGGGTAGTGCTGGTATCCCCCTGGGGAGTACGGACCCTCCTCCCCTTCGCGCACGGCAATTAGAGAACCGACCAACTTTATCCCTCCCGTTGCGTTAACCAGTTCCACGTTCTCGATTCGGCCCGGGGAGTCGCCGCTGTTCCGAACGAAGGCCTCCGCAAAGGTGAAGGGCTCGTGTGCCTTGATTCGGAACCCTCCGGTCTGACCAGCTAGCTGCCTAGTAGGGGCGAGCGGCCCCGGCGTGGGCTCATGGTTCGTGCAACTAGCGAAGGACAGCGCCAGAGAGCAGGCGAGAGCTCCGATCTGGATTGAAGCCCTCAGCCTGCTCACTGACCCATCACGACCCTCCTGACCCTCATCCCGGCCCCTCAGCCGGACTACCAACCTCGTGTGTTCGTATTACACCCCCGAGCTCACCGTGGCCATCCGCACAGCTCCACCATCCGCTCGTAGAGGTCGTTCGAGATGTCCAACTCACCGGCCTCCAGCTCGCGGTACTCCCCGAGCGTGAGGTGCAGGCGACCCGCCATCTGCACCGGCCTGAGACCCATCCGCCCCCGATCTCGAGGAAGGTGCTGCACGATGATCGGGAGCATCGAGTCAGGCTAGCCGGGCGGGCGGACGGGAGGGAGTGAAGCGCGGACTCCTGGAGCGCGTCGAGCGAGGCGTGTACGGGTTATCGGCCTCCACCGTGGACGGGCCTGCCAGATCGGCCCTCGAACTCCTCGACGTGGTCGAGGTGACACCTGTCACTGTGTCTCCTTCTGAGATGTCACCAAGCCCGATCCGCTACGGCTCAACGAGATCGACCACCTTGGCGTGCGGGTCAGCTTCCGCATCGTCTCCTCCACGGTGTCGAGGACAGAGACCATCGTGAGGTTCCACGGAGGGGAGATCGATCGGCCGTCCGATCGGACCTTCCACGTCGTGACGGGCGGGCGTTACCATCGCCTGACGGCCACGACCGAGGGGAGAACGGGTGCGCGCCTACGTCGCCCGCAAGGTGCTCCTGGCCCTCGTCACCCTCTTCCTGGTGCTGAGCTTCGACTTCGTGCTCTTCCGCCTCGTACCGGACAACCCGCTCGACGTGCTCGCGCGCTTCAGCGGTGCATCCGAGGTCGACAAGGTGCAGGAACTCACCCAGGAGCACGCGCTCGACCGGCCGCTCTTCCCCGACCAATACGTGGTGTTCATGCGCCACATACTCACGCTCGACCTGGGCGAGGAGTTCAGCCAGGGCGTGCCCGCCTGGTCGATGATCAGGCGCTTCGCGTTGCCCACCCTGCTGCTCGTGGGCGGCGCCACGCTGCTCGCGGCGGCCATCGGCACCGGCGCCGGCATCGTGGGCGGGTGGCGCCGCGCGGGCGCCCTGGACCGCGGCGCGACCGCCGTCTCGGTGCTGGCGATGAGCACGCCGCCGTTCGTGCTGGCGATGCTCGTGCTGAGCGTGCTCGGCCCCGGCACGCTCGGATGGTTCCCCGGGTCCGGGTCGAGGGGCCTCGCCGACCTCGAGGGTCTCGCGTGGGTGGCCGATCGTTGGAACCACGCGTTCCTGCCGCTGCTCACCCTGACGGTCGCCGCCGTCGGGCCCTTCTACCTGGTGATGCGCGAGTCGATGGTCGACGTGCTCGGCGAGGACTACCTGACCACCGCGCGCGCCAAGGGCCTCGCCGAGAACCGCGTGCGCACCGGCCACGCCGTGCGCACCGCCATGCTGCCGGTGACAACGCTGCTCGCGTTCAGCTTCGGCGCCACCCTGATGGGCTCGATCGCCGTCGAGTACGTCTTCGGCTATCCGGGACTCGGGCTGCTGATGGTGGTGTCGATGACGACCAGGAATTTCCCGGTGCTGCAGGGCATCTTCCTGCTGTTCACGGTGATGATGCTCGCCGCGAACCTGGTGGCCGACGTCGCGTACGGCTCGCTCGACCCTCGCGTGCGCTACGCCTGAGGCCGGATCATCGCCGGATGAGCACCGTGGTGCCCATGGGGATGCCCCGCAGCTCGTCCATCTGCGCGTTGTAGACGCGGGCGCACCCGTATGAGACCCGGCGCCCCGGGTCGGTGGCGTCGGCCGTGCCGTGGATCGCCATGCGTCCTCCACCCGGCCAGTCCGTCAACACACGCGAGAACCCCGACAGACCGAGCAGGTACGTGCCGTACGGACCCGACGCGTCGCGCGGATCGAGGTGCGCCCACACGAAGAAGTGCCCAGTCGTCGTCGGAGTGTCGGGGGCGCCGATGCCGACCGCGAACCGGTGGCGCATCTTGCCGTTGCGGTAGTGCCGCAGCACGCGGTCGCTGAGGTCGATGACGACGCGGTGGCGCGTGCGGTCGAACGTGACGTCGTCGCCCCGCACCCAGCCGTTCGATCCGTTGGGCTCGATGCCGAGCAGTACCCGGTACCACGCCTCCCCGCCGAGCATGTGCACGGCCCGGATCGGGAACGCGATGCGCTGGTCCCAAGGGTTCAGCGCATCGATGCTCATGTGCGGGCTCGCGCCGCCACGGGGGTCCGTGTACACGTCGAGCGCGTCGGTCTTCGACCGCAGCGCCCACCCCCAGCGCTCGAGCGACCTGGGCGCCGGCACCGTCGCCCCGACCGGCTCGCCGGCGTCGTGCGATGCCGCCTGCTCCCCGATCTCCAGGAACTCCCGCGGTGACGGCACGGGAGGTATGGAGGGGGACGCCGCAGCTGCCTGCGCTCCCTCGACCGCGGAGGCGTCGCCGTCGGAGAACCCACCGCAGCCGGCGCCGAGCAGCGCCAGGATCGCGAAGCAGGCGGCGAGTGTGCGTCGGGGGGACACTGACGCCCATCATTCCAGATGGAGGAGGAACGTGTGCACCCCGCCCAGGGGTTAGCCTTGCCCGACTGGCGAGAGTGGCGGAATGGCAGACGCGCCGGGTTTAGGTCCCGGTGCCCGAAAGGGCGTGGGGGTTCGACTCCCCCCTCTCGCACCCCCTCTGACCTGCGGACCATCTCTACGTTCTGAGCTGTCCAGCGAGCGAGGGCATCTGAGAACCCCGCCCTGCTCACGCTTGCGAGCGTGGTAGAAGTGCTCGCATGGGACGCTACGTCGAGAAGCCATGGGGACACGAGATGATCTGGGCGGAAGGTGGTCCGTACCTCGGTAAGATCCTCGTGATCGAACCTGGGAAACGACTTTCCTTGCAGTACCACGAGGCGAAAGACGAGACGGTCCTCGTCCAGGAAGGCACCTTGCGCCTGCACCTTGCCGATGACGAGGGAGTGGTACAGGTCGAGGATCTAACGAGCGGTGAGCATCGTCGCGTCCTCGCTGGACGTACCCACCGGTTCGAGGCGACCACTGGGCGAGTCACGCTAGTTGAGGTCTCGACTCCGGAGATCGACGATGTCGTGCGGGTGGAGGATGACTTCGGGCGCTCCGGTACGTCGACGGCCTAAAAGGCGTCCTCGAGCTGATGAAGCCCTATCACTTCCCGGCCGCGGCGGCCCGGCACTTCGTCGGCAGGCCTGAGAAGCTGCCGATCGCTTTCCTGACCGCCCGACCGTCTCGACCATCGGGGAACGTATCCGATCCGAGAACCCCGTTGCGCGAGACGGGAATGAGGAGTCCCCTGGCGGATGGATGGAGCTTGATGCAGCCATGACCACCTTCGCCGTCACATCGGACTTGGCGCCATGGGAGCTCGCATCGCTCGGCGGTCCGTAGATGAGGAGTACGAGGTGCTCGTCTGGTACCGATCGCCGGACGCGATGACTCCGCTCGTCGACGTCGGAGCCGTGCCCGTCGAGAGTGGGGACCACGGTGCCGGCTGCACTCTGCGGTGCAGCGGCGGTCGCGAGCCCGCGTGATCGGCTAGCGGGCCGGCGAGGGCGGGTACGTACTGGCGTCGAGGATCGTACGGTCGCCGAGCGGTGCGTCGAGCCTGATCTCGTACGAAAAGGACGGGTTCCTGGGGCAACTCTGGGCGCCGGTGGGCGGGGCCATCTCGGCGTCGCGAGCACGGCGATGCGGTCGTCGTCGGGCGACGGTGTGGCTTCCCGGTGAGACGGAGGCGAGCGTTGCCCCGCCCCTCGGCCTGCGCCTCCATGCGGCACTGTCCCCGTCCGACCGGGGCCGACGTGCGTCGCGCTGCTCGAGCGACGCGGAGGCGTGCGGTGGGTGCTCGTCAAGGCGCCGCCCCTCTCCGAAGAGCACCCGAGGTCCAGTCGTTCCACATCGATTTCCGGGGCGAGCAGATCGAGGACCTCGGCCGGCGCATCGCAGCCACACGCTGACCGACCCCAGAGCTCGTGCCCGATCGATCGCAGGGAGTGCAGCTCGCGACGCTGCAGAGCTCGCCCGGTATTGGAGCATCGAGTACGACTGGCGCGCGTGCGAGGCACGGATGAACGCACTGTCGTTGCGAGCGCGCACGCCTCATCATGACGCAGGCCGCTGCTGCGACGAAGAGGCACGGGCATACGAGCCCCGTCTGGACGCGTTGGGTCTGATGAACCGAAAGGAGCACTGCATGTCCGACTGGAACGCCAAGGTGATCGAGGAATTCCGCTCGAACGAGGGCAGGGTCGCATCGTTCGCACGCCAGCCGCTGCTCCTGCTGACGCATCGCGGGGCCAAGACCGGCACGCGACG
Organism: uncultured Actinomycetes bacterium; assembly: GCA_963722795.1. Classification (GTDB taxonomy): domain Bacteria; phylum Actinomycetota; class UBA4738; order UBA4738; family HRBIN12; genus JAOUEA01. Next base: position 653,556 of record CAVROD010000004.1, on the reverse strand, counting down.
CACGAATCCGCTCGCGTATTTCCGCGACGGCGACGACTACGTGATCGTCGCCTCGAAGGGCGGCGCCGACACGAACCCGGACTGGTACCGCAACCTGCTCGCCGAGCCATCGGGCACCATCGAGGTGGGCACCGATGAGATCGAGGTCACCGCGCGCTCCGTCGACGGGGAGGAGCGCGATCGGCTCTGGGCGTTGATCACGGCGGCGAACCCGGCGTTCGCCGACTACGAGCAGAAGACGACGAGGACGATCCCCGTCATCGTCCTGTCCCCTGCCCGCTGACGTCACCGCCGCCGGAACCTGCGCGCTCTTCGGCGAGACGAGCGAGGTTCTCCAGTTGCTTCGTGTCGCCCTTGTGGATGGCGGCCCGGGTGATCGGTCGCATCCAGAACCGCAGCCAGTAGGGCACGTAGTTCATATCGTGCGCCGTGTCGGTGTACGTGATGACCGAGCCCTCTCCGTCGCTCCGGATGTCGTACCGGTGCAGGAATCGCACCTCCCACGGCTTCCCTCGCCTGCGCTCCAGCCGTGCCTGCGTCTCGATCGCGAACCCGCTCGGCGGCGTCGCCTCGGTCACGACGGAACGATCATGGAAGGTGCCGTTGAAGTTCGCGCCCGTCGACGTGAACGCGGTGCCGACCCCGGCCGTTCCCTCCGGAGCGTCGAGCCGCAGCAGCTTGAAATCGTCGTCGCTGGCTCGCTCGCCCGACCACTCGAGGTGGGCTCGAAGGTCGGCGACCGTCTCGTACACGACCTGTGGCGGCGCGCCGCATGACACCGTGACGGACGTCTCGAATCGGAACCCTTGCTTCGCCCCCATGCGTGACAGGATGTGCTGACCCTAGACGGCGTGCAACTGTGGTTCGTCGACGACGCCGTCGCTGGGCTTCGCGATCGGCGTGACGTCGCCCGGCAGGGTCACGACGAAGCGCGCCCCGCCGCCGGTCGCGTCGTCGACATGCGCCGAACCACCGTGCAGCTCCGCGAACCGCTGCACGAGCGAGAGCCCGATACCCATGCCGCCGCCGCTCGAAGGCTCCCCCTGACGGAAGGGCTCGAACAGCAGCGTCTTCAGCTCGTCGGGCACGCCCGGGCCGTGATCTTCGACGACGAGCTCGACGCCGTCGGCGTTCGCGGCGACGTCGACGAGCACGGCCGTGCCCGGAGGCGTGTGCCGTACGGCGTTCACGAGCAGGTTCTCGACCACACGCTCGACCTTGCCGGGGTCGACGTTCACGAGCACGGAGTCCGCCCGCACGCGTACCGGGTGGTCGATGATCTGGGCCGTGTCGCCCACAACCCGCCGGGCGAGCGCGCCCACGTCGGTGGGCTCGCGTTGCGGGTGCAGCTTGCCGCGGTCGATGCGATCGAGGTCGAGCAGGTCGTCGATCAGCCGGTTCATCTTGCGACCGCTGTGCTCGATCACCTGGTAGAGGGCCTCGCGCTCGTCGTCGGTCAGGTGCAGTTCTTCGTCGCGGCGGATGGTCTGCATCGCCCCGATGATGCCGGCCAAGGGGCCCTTGAGATCGTGCGAGACGGCATGCAGCAGGGTGTCCTTCACGTCGTTCAGCTCGCGCAGGCCGGTCGAGCGATCGGTCTCGGCTTCCACGATGCCCCACTGCGCGTCGATGATCGAACGCAGGGTGTCGAGCAACATCGCGGCGGCGAGGAAGACGGCGAACCGCACGATGCCGTTCCAGTACGGGACCGGATCGGTCGTGCTGACCGAGGGCGACGACAGCACGTCGCTCACGATGCCGGCGGCGGTGGACACGACCACCGCGACGGCGCCCCAGCGGCGGCCGAGGTTCCATGTCACGAGCCCGATGGGCATCAGGTACAGCAGCGACAGCGAGAGCTGCGGGCCCGTGAGGTAGTCGAGCACGCTCACGACGGCGATGAACGCCAGGCCGAGCACGGCCACCAGCAGCGGGGACTTCCCGTCGAAGAAGCCCTCGGTGCTGCGCAGCACACGTCGGTCCAAGGCCGGTCGGGCGGCGTTGTGGTGTTCCACGAGTGAAACCTCGACAGGCGCCGGGCCTACCTTGAGTTCGGTAGCGCTGAACGATCGAGGCCGGAGCTCAGCCCTCGGCGAGCATCGCTCGCAACGCGCGGAAGGCTCGGCCCCGATGGCTGATGCGGTCCTTCTGGTCGTCGGTGAGCTCGGCCATCGTCTCGTCCCAGCCGGCGGGCACGAAGACGGGGTCGTACCCGAAGCCTCGCTCGCCGCGGTGCTTCGACACGATGGCTCCTTCACAGGTGCCGTCGGCGTAGGCGGTGCGCCCGTCGGGCCATGCGATGGCGGCGATGCATCGGTAGCGGGCGGTGCGTCCGCCCGACGGCACGCCCCGCACCGCACGGAGAAGGGCGTCCAGGTTCTGCTCGTCGGTGGCGTGCTCCCCCGCGTAGCGGGCCGATCGTGGCCCGGGTGCGCCGCCCAGCGCGTCGACCTCGATGCCCGAGTCGTCGGCGATCGCCGCGATGCCGAGCGCCTGCGAGACCTGGGTCGCCTTCAGCACGGCGTTGTCGAGGTAGGTCTGCCCCGTCTCCTCGACGTCGGGGAACCGGCTCGGGTCGTGGTTGTCGACCGTGACCCACTCGACCGGCCAGCCGGCGCAGATGCGCGCGAGCTCGCGCAGCTTGTGCGCGTTGCGCGAGGCGATCGCGAGCCGGTCGGGGAACGCCACGGCAGCGGCTCTCAGCCCGCCAGCACCTGGCGCTGCAGCGCCGTGAGCTGCTCGATGCCCCCCGCAGCCAGATCGAGCATCGCGTCGAGGTCGGCGCGGGAGAACGGGGTGCCCTCGGCGGTGCCCTGCACCTCGACGAAGTCGCCGCCGCCGGTCATGACCACGTTGAAGTCGACCTCGGCACCGGCGTCTTCCTCATAGCAGAGATCCAGTCGCGGTTCGCCGCCGACGATGCCGACGCTCACCGCCGCCACGCTGTCGGCGAGCACGTCGCCCGGCACCTTGCCCGCGGCCTCGAGCCCGCGCAGGGCGAGGGCGAGGGCGATGTAGCCGCCCGTGATCGAGGCCGTGCGCGTACCGGCGTCGGCCTGCAGCACGTCGCAGTCGATCGTGATCGTGCGCTCACCGAGCCGCGACAGGTCGGTGATGCTGCGCAGCGACCGTCCGATCAGCCGCTGGATCTCCTGGGTGCGCCCGCCGGGTCGCCCGCGGTTCACCTCGCGGTTCGACCGCTCCGAGGTGCTCGCCGGCAGCATCGAGTACTCCCCCGTCACCCATCCGCGCCCGGTGCCCTTCAGCCAACGCGGGCCCTCGTCGGCCACGCTCGCCGCCACGAGCACACGCGTCTTGCCCATCGAGAAGAGCACCGAGCCGGCCGCCCACTCCTGGAACCCGAGCTCCCAGGTGACCGGACGCAGCTCGTCGTTGGCGCGATCGTCGGGCCGGGTCACGGTTCGATCTCGATCGTCATGCCGTCCTCAGCCAGGTCGATCACGCCGTCGAAGGCCATCGCGGCTTCCTCGCGGGAGATCTCACGGTCGAGGGTCGGCAGGATGTGCGTGAGCATCAGCCGCTTCGCGCCCGCCCTCGTCGCGTGCTGGGCGGCCTGCGTCGCGCTCATGTGGAAGAACGCCTGGCTCGAGGCGTCCTGGTAGGTGGCCTCGGCCACGAGCAGGTCGGCGTCGCGCGACATCTCGATGACCTCCTCGCAGGGGCCGGAGTCGCCGGTGTAGGCCAGCACCGCGCCGCCCGCCTCGATGCGGTAGCCCACCGCGTTCACGCCGATGTGGGTCATCTCGTACGTGGTCACGTGCATCGGTCCCACGTCGAACACGTCGCCCGCCCCCACCGTCCTGAAGTCGTACGCCTCGGCCATGACGTTGCGTCCGTTCTCGCTCGTCAGCAGGTTCATGCCCTCGACGAACCCGTCGGGCGAGTAGAAGGGAAGGTTCGGCGCGCCCATGCCGCCGTAGTGGCGCGCATAGAAGGCCGGCACCACGTCGATGAAGTGATCGGTGTGGCCGTGCGTGATCACGATCGCGGCGATCTCGTCGATGTCGATGTGCTCCTGCAGCCGGGCGAAGGTGCCGGTGCCGGCGTCGAGCCAGATGTGGGTGCCCTCGTGGCTGAGCAGGTGCCCGCAGGTCGCCCCGCCGGGGCCCGGCCACGTGCCGGCCGAGCCGAGCACCGTCAGTTCCACGTGCCACCCCCGACGGGCTCCGCGTGCGCGGCCCCCACCTCGGCGAGCTCCGGCCCGAGGAACACCCCGGCCACCCGCTCGAACGCGGCGGGGTCGCCCGTCGCGAGGAACCCGTGCGAGGCCCGATCGTCGGCCGCCCGCAGCAGCCGCTCGGCCACCAGGGTGGCGTAGACGTCCTTCGCGGTCTCTTCGGCCGAGGAGACGAGCACGACGTCGGGGCCGAGCTCGAGCTGCAGCAGCCCCGAGAGCAGCGGGTAGTGGGTGCAGCCCATGATGAGGGTGTCGATGCCGTCGGCCATCAGCGGAGAAAGATACCCTCGCGCGGCCGTCCGTAGCTCGTCGCTCGTGGTGTCGCCTCGCTCGACGTGCTCGACGAAGACCGGGCAGGCCCGCGAGCGCAGGGTCACGGGCGCGCCCGTCGCGGCCACCGCGCGGTCGTACGCGCCGCTCGAGACCGTGGCCTGCGTGCCGATCAGGCCGAGGCGTCCGTTCCGCGTGGCGTGCACCGCCGAACGCACACCAGGGTCGATCACGCCGACGACCGGGATGCCGGCGCGCTCGGCGATCGTAGTCGATCGCGCTCACCTCGATCGAGTTGCAGGCGACGACGAGCATCTTCACGTCGCGGTGCACGAGGAAGTCGGCGATCTCGAGCGCGTACCGGCGGATCTCGTCGACGGGCTTCGGGCCGTAGGGGAACCGGGCGGTATCGCCGACGTACAGGATGGGCTCGTGCGGCAGCTGGTCCATGATCGCCCGCACGACCGTGAGCCCGCCCACGCCGGAATCGAACACCCCGATCGGCACGCGGGTCGCTCACGGAGTCACCACCACAGCGACTCCGCGACGCCCTTCTCGGCGGTCGCGAGATCGTCGGCCCAGGCCTCGGTCGACAGGTACTTCCAGCCCCCGTCGGGCAGCAGGCAGACGATGTCGCCCTCGTCGATCTCGGTCGCGATGCGCTGCGCGACGTAGACCACGGCGCCGCTCGAGATGCCCGCGAAGATGCCTTCCTTCGCCGTGAGCTCACGGTTGGTGCGCAGCGACGACGACGAGTCGACCAGGAACTTCCGGTCGATCTCGGCCGGGTCGAAGATCGGCGGGACGAAGCCCGCGTCGAGCGAGCGCAGGCCGTACACGAGGTCGCCGAGCTCGGGCTCGGCGGCGACGATCTTCACGTCGGGGTCGTGCGCATGGAGCCCTCGGCCGACGCCCGTGAGCGTGCCGCCCGTGCCCATGCCCCCGACGAAGTGCGTCACCTCGGGCAGGTCGCGGATGATCTCCTGGGCCGTGCCCTCCTGGTGCGCGAGCGGGTTCGCCGGGTTCCCGTACTGGAAGGGCATGTAGTACTTCTCGTCGGCCGCGAGCGCCCGCGCCACCTCGATCGAGCCGTTCGTGCCCTTGTCGCCGTCGCTGAAGACGATCTCGGCGCCGAACAGTCGCAGCAGGCCGATGCGTTCCTCGCTCGCGTTGTCGGGGATCACGACGGTGAGGCCGTAGCCCTTGCGGGCGGCCACCATCGCGAGCGCGATGCCGGTGTTGCCGCGACGTCGGCTCGAGGATCGTCTTGTCGGGCGTGAGCTCCCCCGATGCCTCAGCCGACTCGACCATCTTCAGCGCGATGCGGTCCTTCGTGGACCCGGTGGGGTTCGCACCCTCGAGCTTGGCCCACAGACGCACGCCGGGCTTCGGGGTCATGCGGGGCATGCCGACGAGGGGCGTGTTGCCGATCGCCTGCAGGATGTCGTCGTACCGCGTCACGCGGGCAGTATCCCAGCCGCGCGTGGTTCGGCCGCGGGCGGTTACGGGTACCGCAACTGGGTCAGGGCCGTGACCCTGCCGTCGGTGACGGTGAGCCGGAACGGGTCGTGCATGATGCGATCGGCACGCCGCCCATCGGCGCGCGACAGCCGCTGCAACTCCGACAGCGAGATCGAGTACGTGCCGCTGCCGTTCCAGCGCCGCACGGTCACCGTCGCGAAGGTGTCGACCGGCAGCGTGCGCCACGTGAGGTCGTCGTTGCGGAAGTAGCGTGGCACCGTCTCGCCGGTCACGATCACGCCGTCGTCGAGCGCGGCCTGGGTCGCCGCCGCACCGGAGAACCAGCGCCCGAGGTCGACCGTGACGCGGGCCGGCGCCTGGTCGGCGCCGACGGCGAACAGACGCCCGGTGTGGGCTCCGTCACCCACCGGCGGCCCCATGTACGCCCGGAACCGCGCCTGCTCGTCCTCGAGGGCGCGACGCGCCTCGCGCAGATTGCGGCGGGCTTCCTTGGTGCTGGCTTGCAGCACGTCCTTGCCCTGACGGGCGCGCGTCAGGTCGCCTTCGAGCGTGCCGAGGCGCGTCTCGAGCGCGGCGATGCGCTCCCGTGCCGCGGTGGAGGAATCGATGAGAAGGCGCTGATCGTCGATCGCCTGGGAGAACTGCGCGTCGAGGGCGTCGGCTCGGTCGCGCTGGTCCACCGCGTAGACCGCCAGCGCCACGATGAGGATGAGCGCCATCGCTCCTGCCACGACGATGGCGATGGGGCCCCAACGCATCGGCTCCCTGGCCTCGGGGATGACGATGAGGTCCTGCTCACGCCGGGGCGCTCGCTCGACGCGCGGCGCCGGCGGCACGTGGTCCTGCGGTCCTCTCGTCGGGGTTTGCACGGGGAAGCGCCCTCCCTTCCACCCCGGACGCTAGACCCGGGTTGAGCCGCAGGTCAATAGGCCGAGCGGGCAAGGCCGAGTTGCAAAGGAATCCTTTCGCAACTATCCTTTCGCACATGCCGCCCGACGAACTGCTCGAACTCACCGAGCTGGGTCAGATGCGGGCGCTGGCCCACCCGCTGCGGCTGAAGCTCCTCGGATCGCTGCGCATCGACGGTCCGGCCACCGCCAGCACCCTCGGTGCCGCGCTCGGCGAGAGCGCCGCGCTCGTGAGCTACCACCTGCGCACGCTCGCGGCTCACGGCTTCATCGTCGAGGCGCCGGAACTGGCCCGGGACGGGCGGGAGCGGTGGTGGCGGGCGGCGCACCAGGGCATGACCTGGGAACCGGCCGCGTTCCTCGACACACCCGAGCGCGCGGCCGTGGCCGGCGCCCTGATCTCCGGCATCGCCGAGCGCTACGCCGAAGCTGCCCAGCGCTGGCTCGCCGACGCGCCGAACTGGCCCGGGGAATGGGTCGCCGCGTCCGACATGAGCGACTGGATGCTGGAGCTCACCCACGAGCAGGTGCACCACATGCACGAGGAGCTCGTCGAGGTGATCGAGCGCTACGAGGCGACCCCCGGCGGCCCCGACGCCGAGCCGGTTCGCATCATCGTGCAGGTGCTCCCACAGCGACGTCGGGAACGCTCGTGACGCCCGCACCGGCGCAGTCTCCTCGCCGGCGAGGGCCGCTCGTGGCCTTGCTCACCGCGAACGCGGTGTCGATGTCAGGCAACGTCGCCACGCTCGTCGCGATCCCGTGGTTCGTGTTGCAGACCACCGGCAGCGCGGCGCGCACGGGCGTGGTCGCGGCGGCGGGGCTCGTGCCGATCGTCGTGTCAGGGTTCATCGGCGGCGCCCTCGTCGACCGCCTCGGCTACCGCCGCGCGAGCATCGTCGCCGACCTCGCGAGCTCGGGCGCGGTGGCCGCCATCCCGCTGCTGCACGCCACTTTGGGCCTGGCCTTCTGGCAGCTCCTGGTGCTGGTGTTCCTCGGTGGACTCCTCGATGCACCCGGGGTCACGGCTCGTGCGTCGCTGCTGCCCGACGTGGCATCCGATGCGCGGTGGAGCCTCGAACGCGCGAGCGGCGCGTTGGCCGTCGTCGAGCGTGCCTCGCGACTCGCCGGGGCGCCACTCGCAGGTCTGTTGATCGCGGCCACGAGCGCGACGTCGGTGCTGTGGATCGACGCGGCAAGCTTCCTCGATCTCGGCCGCCATCGTCGCGTTCGGGGTACCGCGCCGAGCACGGGTCCCCGATGCCGCACCCGGCGAGCCGACCAGCTACATCCGCGAGCTCCGGGAGGGGTTCACGTTCTTGCGCGAAGATCGAACGCTCTTCGCGTTGGTGGCAGTGCTCACGCTCACGAACATGCTGGACTCGGTCTCCATGGTCGCCTTGCCCGTCTATGCGGAAGAGGTCTACGGCAGCGCCGTGAGCCTCGGATTGATGATGGGCGTGGTGGGCGCCGGCTCAGTGGTGGGCGCACTCGCGTTCAGCGCCGTCGGCGACCGGGTGAGCCGGCGGCGGGTGTTCGTGTGGGGGTTCGCGGGCGTCACCATCTGGTACCCCGTGGCGGCCCTGTTCCCGCCGCTCGGCGTGCTGCTGGTGGCGAAGACGCTCGCGGGCATCTCGTCGGGGCCGCTGAACCCGGTGATCGACACTGTCTTCTTCGAGCGCGTGCCCGACGGCCTGCGGGGCCGCGTGTTCGGGGTCGTCTCGGCATCGGCGTGGCTCGCGATGCCGCTCGGCGTGCTCGTCGCCGGCCCGGCGATCGAGTGGGCCGGGCTGCGGGCCACCCTGGTGGTGACCGGCGCGCTCTACCTCGGGGTCGTGCTCGCCGCCATGGCCCTGCCGTCGCTGCGGGGCCTCGACGACCGCGTCGAGCGGTCGGCGGCGGGTGTTGAGCCGCCGGCAACGGCCGGCAGGATGCTCACGGTGTCGCCGTCGGAGACCTCGGTCTCGAGCGAGCCCAGGTAGCGCACGTCCTCGTCGTTCACGTAGACGTTGATGAAGCGGTGCAGGCCGCCGTCGTCGGAGATCACGTTCTTCGTGATGCCTGGGTAGTGGCCCTCAAGGTCGTCGAGCACGTCGCGCAGCGTGGCGCCGTCGGCGCCCACCTTCGCCTCTCCCCCGGCGTGCTTGCGCAGGATCGTCGGAAGCTTCACGGTCACGGCCATCGTCGTCGGGTCTCCTGTCGTGTCTTCGGTCGGTCGGGTCACGAGCGCGCGGGCACGCCGCAGAACGCCTCGTAGTCGATCAGCTCGGTGATCGTGGGTTCCTTGCCGCAGACGGGGCAATCGGCGTCCCACCGGATCTTCACTTCCTGGAAGTCCATGTGCAGGGCGTCGTAGAGCAGCAGCCGGCCCTCGAGGGTCTGACCTTCGCCCGTGATGAGCTTGATCGCCTCGGTCGCCTGGATCGCCCCGATCACGCCGGGCAGCACGCCGAACACGCCGCCCTCGGCACAGCTCGGCACGGTACCCGGCGGCGGCGGCGAGGGGAACAGGCACCGGTAGCACGGCGTCTCCTTGCCCGGCATGAAGACCGTGGCCTGGCCCTCGAACTGGTAGATCGAGCCGTACACGAGCGGCTTGCCGGTGAACTGGCATGCGTCGTTCACCAGGTAGCGCACCGGGAAGTTGTCGGTGCCGTCGACGACGATGTCGTAGCCCTCGAACACCTCGTACACGTTCGTCGAGAAGAGCAGCGTGTCGTGGCCCACGATCTCGATCGTCGGGTTGATCGCCCGAAGATGCTCGATGGCGCTCTCGACCTTGGGGCGGCCCACGTCGTCGCTCGTGTGCAGGATCTGGCGCTGCAGGTTCGACACGTCGACGGTGTCGAAGTCGACCACACCGAGCTTGCCGATGCCGGCGGCCGCGAGGTACATCGCGATCGGAGAGCCCAGCCCTCCGGCGCCGATCACGAGCACCGAGCTGTCGAGCAGCTTGCGCTGGCCGGCCCCGCCGATGTTCGGCAGGATGATGTGGCGCGCGTACCGCTGCACCTGGTCCTCGTTGAACATCGGCTGCTGCGTCACGAGCCTGGGCCCTTCATGTGATGACCAGCTCCTCTTCGGTGACCTCGCCGTCGGTGATGTGGAACGAGCGCATCACGGGTTCCTCGCGATCCTCGAGCGACAGCAGGATGTAGCGCGCGTCGGGGTAGAACGCGAGCCGGATGTCGGTCTCGCTCGGGTAGGCCTCGGAGTGCGTGTGCGAGTGGTAGATGGCCCAGAGCTCCCAGCCCTGGTCGTCGATCTCGTCGAAGACCCGAAGCTGCTCCTTGCCGTCGAGGCGATAGGTCACGGGGCTCGCGTCGGCGTTCTTCATGGGGAAGACCTTCACGGGCGCGCCGTCGGCGGCGGCGATGACACCGCACGCCTCGTTGGGGAACTCGCGGAGCGCCTGCTCCACGATCTCCTTATGGAAGACGCCGTCCAGCTCGCTCAACCGTGCCCCCGTGGGATGCAATCGCGTGCGGACGGTCGTCCGCCGCTGTTGCAGGTGCAAATGCTACCAGCGGGGTCAGATATTCCGGAAGCCGGCGACCGGGGCGTGGCTCTCGTGGGGATGGTGTCTGCGGCGACTTGGCCGGGACCTGCGTAGTCCCTGCAGCGACGGAACACGGAGGTCCCTGCGTAGTCGCCGCGCTGACATCCCCAGGAATACCACTCACACCCGCCCATGGATCGTGATGTGACCGGACTCGCCCGCTCGGACCGATCCGATGACAGCGGAAGAGACGCCGCGCTCGCGTAGAGCGACGACGAGACCCTCGGGTTCGCTCGTGGCGACGAGCAGTCCTCCGCTCGTCTGGGCGTCGGCGAGCAGGAGCTGCTCGGGCTCGTCGAGGCCACCCCAATCCACGTGCGGGGCGACGTACGCGTGGTTGCGCGCGGTGCCGCCCGGCACGACCCCGCTGCGCGCGAGGTCGAGGGCACCGTCGATCAGCGGCACGGCACCGGCATCGACCTCGGCGGCCACGCCGCTCGCGAGCAGCATGCGATGCAGATGACCGAGCAGCCCGAAGCCGGTCACGTCGGTGGCCGCGTCGGCGCCGACCTCGCGCACGGCCTCGCCCGCTTCCCTGTTCGGCGTCGTCATGAGATCGACGGCGGTGGCGACGAGCTCGTCGGAGGCGAGGCCGCGCTTGATCGCGGTCGAGATCATGCCGAGACCGAGCGGCTTGGTGAGCACGAGCGAGTCGCCGGCAACCGCGGTGGAGTTCCGCAGCATGTGGGCTCGGTCGACGAAGCCGAGCACGACCATGCCGTACTTCGGCTCGGGGTCGGTGATGGAATGACCGCCGAGCACCGGGAACCCGACGCCCGTCGCGGCGTCGATGCCGCCCTGCAGCACCCGGCCAAGCATGTCGAGCGGAAGGTCGTCGACCGGCCAATTCACGATGTTGAGTCCGAGGAACGGCGTGCCGCCCATCGCGTACACGTCGCTCATGGCGTTCGTGGCGGCGATGCGCCCCCAGTCGTAGGGGTCGTCGACGATCGGCGTGAAGAAGTCGAGCGTGGCGACGAGCGCGCGATCGTCGTCGAGCGCGTACACGGCCGCGTCGTCGCCCGTGTCGGCCGCGACGAGCACGTCGGGCGGAAGCCCGGGAAGCGTCAGGCCGCCGAGCACCTGCTGCAGCTGCTCGGGACCGAGCTTGCAGCCGCACCCGGCGCCGTGGCTGAACGAGGTCAGTCGCCGCTCGGTCTGCATGCGACGAGCATACGAACGGAACCCGCCGAACGCGTGCGTCAGACTTCCGCTCGCACCCGCGTGAACCGGATCGTGCGCGTGGCCACGTCCGCTTCCTCGAGGCGAACCCGCACCTCGGCGGCCAGCTCCTGCACGTCGTCGCACGGCCCGATCACGGCCGGGTCACGCAGCGCCACCTCGCCGCGGCCGCGCTTCCACAGGTCGATCACGAGGGCGTCGGACACGTGGCCGACCGACGGCGCGAGCACGGCGGCTTCCACCGCGTCGATAACCGTGCGCTCGAGGCGGTTGTGGCGGTCGGTCGCCGCCGCCATCTCGCCGGGCAGCGACGGCATCCCCTCGAGCACCCACCCCGGCACGGGACGGTCCTGGCAGAGCGCGAGACAGGTCTCGAGGGCGTAGCGATCGACGAGCCGGCGGAGCGGCGCGGTGCAGTGCGCATACGTCGCGGCGATCGCGGCGTGCACGGGCTCGAGCGGGACCTCACCGTCGAACGCCGTGTAGGACGCGCCCCGGAACAGCACCGCCGCTTCCTGCAGGAAGACGGCCTCCGTCGTGGAACGCTGGGCGTCGACCGTGTACAGCAGGTCGCCGTATCGCATGTCGTCGGGCCACTCGACGTGCAGCGCCCGTGCGATGCGGCGCAGTCGAGCCACGTCGCGCGGGTCGGGCGGAGGCATCGTGCGCAGCACGCCGACGCCGCCCGTGACCATGAGCTGGGCGGCCGCCCGCCCCGTGAGCAGGGACAGCTGTGCGTTCCATCCTTCGACGGCGAGTGACGCTTCGAACCGCAAGGCGTAGCCGTCGCCGGACGGCACGACCTCCTGGCGCGGCACGCCGAGGCTCGCCCCACCCCGAGCCCGTTCGGCTCGCTGCAGCACGCCGCCGATCTCGGGCAGCAGCGCGAGCGAGTCGTCGGCCGTGCCGGCGTCGAGCGACCGCTGCACCTCGGCGTAGCTCAGCTTCGCTCGGCTCGCGACCATCGCCCGCTCCACGTGCGTCTCGACGAGGTCGCCGGCCGCGTCGATGTCGAGCCGCCACACGACGGCGGGCCTCGGTCCGTCGGGAAGCAGCGAGGCCGCGTCCTCCGACAGCGCCGGCGGATACAGCGGCGATCGCATATCGGGGCTGTAGGCGGTCTCGCCGCGTCGGTGGCCTTCCGCGTCGACGACGCCGCCGGGCTCCACGAACGCCGCGACGTCGGCGATCGCGTACCGCACCCGGAAGCCCTCGCCGAGCCGCTCGAGTTGCAGCGCCTGGTCGAGGTCGAGCGACGTGGGCGGATCGATCGTCACGAAGGGGACGTCGGTGCGATCGACCTGCGGCAGCCGTGGCTCGGTCGCCGAGCGTTCGGCTTCGGCCAGCACGTCGGCCGGGAACGACTCCGGCACGCCGACCTCCGCCCGGATCTCGGAGAAGACCTCGCGTAGCCCGTCACCGGGCGGAGCCAGCCGAACACTTCGTCGAGGCACGCAGCGAGCTTACGGGGCGGTCGCGGTCAACGAGCATCTACGCCAGCATCGTGGCCATCGTCGCCCATTGCTCGCGGTCGTCGTCGCGGAACGCCTGCGTCTCGGCCATCGTGGTCGGGCCCAGCACCCGGTTCAGGCCGGGGAGCTTCCGGCGGATCTGCTCGAGCTCCCGCCGGGTGAACCGGCACGTCTCGGTGTTCGGCTCCACGCCGTAGAGCGCGGCGCCGTTCAGCCCCAGGATCTTCGCCTTCAACTCCTTCGTGAGCTTCGGGTAGCCGTAGCGCTCCTGGAACTCCGGCGAGATCTGGAACGCCCGCATCGCCTGGATCATCGGCTGCGGCGAGCCGTAGAACAGGCAGTCGGTGCCCCACAGCACGTTGTCCTCACCGACGTAGCGCAGCAGCTTGCCGAGGAAATGCGCCGCCTGGTCGGGGTAGCGCATCACGAACCACCACGACGTGCCCATCTCCGCGTAGACGTTCTCGTTCGGTCCGATGCCCTCGCGCTCCATCGACCAGATCAGGCGATTCGTGCCCATGTGCCGGGTGGCCCTCGTGTACGGCACCTCGGGTACGGTCGCCTCGAACCCGGAGTGATAGGCCACGAAGTTCATGTCGCGGTGCCGGCGCGCCGCCGGGCCGATGTCGTCGGGCGAGGCGAACGGCGAGCCGAGCGAGAGCCCCTTGTGGATGCAGATCGTGTCGGTGCCGATCTCCTTGGCCTTGCGGATGAACCGCTCCCCCACCTGCCGCTCGTTCGGGTCGCGGTCGTCGAGCCACCAGCCGTTGCCGTCGCCCTCGAAGGCGTCGGGGAAGTGCGTGAACGTCTTCCATGCGGCGACCGGGTAGCTCGCGGCCGTGTGCTCCATCGCGGCGAGCGCCGCGTCGAGCTTCCCGACGTTGGGCAGCGCCTGGCCGTGCAGCAGGATGCGCTCGTCCTGACACAGGTTCGCAGCGACCTTGCGCGTGAGGTCCATCACGTCGTGGCCCTGCGGGCTGCGTTCCGGGAAGATCGGCAGGGCCGAGAGCACGAGCATGTTCGTGTCGGAGCGCAGGAACATCAGCTCGAGGAAGTGCTCGATCGAGAAGCACGCGCGCGGGTCGTCCTCGCCGCAGTCCTGCTGCGGGAACGACGTCCAGAAGTCCTGCCCGTTCGCCACCGGGTTCAGGTGGTACTCGAGCAGATGCCCCTGGATGTCGAACACGAACTCCTCGCCGCCCAGCGCCTCGAATGCGCTCTCGGGCTCGACCGACGCGCTCGGCGGCACCTCGTACGTGCCGCCGGGCGTCGTGCCCGTCGCGCTCGGCGACGACGGACCGGCCGCGTGCTCTTCGGCGGTGCACGCGTTGAGCGCCAGGAACGCGGTGGCCGCGCCGCAGACCGACAGCAGGAACTCCCGCCGCGACATGCCGAGCCGCTCGGCGTTCTCGGTCGACCACGCCGATGCGCGATCGATCGTCTCGCGCAGCACCGGCGGCAGGCGGGGTTCGGGGTCGTACTCCCCGTTGGAAGCCGGCCCGAACTCGATCGGCAGCCCCGGGTCGGGGTCGTCGCCCTGTGCCACCGCTTCCTCCTCGCGCCGGCTCCTCGCGCCGGCTCTCGCGCCGGTGCGTGCTGAGATGACGGTCGCAGATGTCGGGAAGTTCCGCGAGACTGGCTCGATGCGGGTGGCGGTCGTCGGGCACACCGAGTGGGTCTGGTTCGGCGCGGTCGACCGCATCCCGGCAGCCGGTGAGATCGCGCACTCGACCGAGGACTGGGAGGCACCGGGCGGCGGCGGCGCCGTGGCGGCCGCACAACTCGCCGCGCTGGGAGGCTCGTGCGACTTCTTCACGGCGCTCGGCGGCGACGAGCTCGGCCGGCGAGCCGAGGCGGAGCTGCGCGGCCTCGGCGTCGACGTGCACGCCGGCGAGCGCGCCGACCCCACCCGGCGGGCCATCACCCTCGTCGACCGCGCCGGCGAGCGCACGATCACGACCCTGGGTCGCCGTCTGGCTCCCTCGGCCGACGACCCGCTTCCGTGGGACCGACTCGACGAGACCGACGCCGTGTACGTCACCGCCGGCGACGTCGCGGCGTTCCACCGGGCGCGGCGGGCGCGCGTGATGGTCGTGACGAGCCGCGTGCTCGGGGAGCTGCTCGATGCCGGCGTCGTGCCCGACGCGCTCGTCGGCAGCGACCGCGACGTCGCGGAACGGGTCGACGACAGATCGCTGCCGTGGCGGCCGCCGCTGCTCGTTCGCACCCAGGGAAGGTCGGGCGGCCGGTACGAGACCTCGAGCGGCGCGAGCGGGCGCTTCGACCCCGTCGACGTGCCGGCGGCCGCCGATGCCGATGCCTACGGGGCGGGCGATTCGTTCGCGGCGGGGCTCACCTACGCGCTCGCGCAGCCATGGGCGCTGGACCACGTGCTCGCGTTCGCGGCACGGTGCGGCGCCGCGTGCGCATCGGCGCGGGGACCCTTCACCGGCCAGTGGCACGGCCGCTGACGCGCACCGAGCCCGCTCTGAGATTCCGCTCGAGCCTCCACCGATCGGGCATACCCCAGGCATATCCTCAGCGGACTTCCCGCCGGGCAGGCGCCGTGCCCGCCCCTTCCCCACGACCGAGGATCGACGATGCGCGGCAAGCATCGACGTCGGCGGCCACCCCCGGGGCCCATCACCCGTTCCACGGTGCTCGCGGGCGTCGTGGTGCTCGCCTTGGCCGTGCCACACCCGACCGGCGAGCCGGGCGTGGACGGACACCGTCGCGCGCGCGTGGCCGCGCCGGCCGTGGCGACGGCGACCGGGTCGCCCTCGACGGCGCCGACGGCCGCGCCCGAGCCCTCGCTGCCCCGCCGGTTCACCATCGTGGCGACGGGCGACATCCTGATCCACGAGTCCTTGTGGGAGCGCGCGGCCGTGCTCGGCGCCGGCAGCGGGCAGGCGTTCGACTTCCGCCCGATGTTCCGGCGGGTGCGCGAGACGCTCGCGGGCGCTGACCTGGCCTTGTGCCACCTGGAGACGCCGGTGACCACCGATGGCGAGCTGTCGAGCTACCCGGTCTTCGCCGCGCCCGTCGAGGTCACCGACGCGATCGCGGCCGCCGGGTACGACTCGTGCTCGACGGCCTCGAACCACTCGCTCGACGGAGGCACGGCCGGCATCGGCGCGACCCTCGACGCGCTCGATCGCGTCGGGGTGGCACACGCCGGCACCGCTCGCACCCGCGTCGAGTCGCGGCGCATCACGATGCTCGATGTCGAGGGAGCCAAGGTCGCCCACCTGTCGTACTCGTTCGGCTTCAACGGCTTCACGCGCGAGCGCGAATGGCAGGCCAACCTGATCGAGGTGCGGCGCATCCTCGACGACGCGCGCCGGGCCCGCGAGCGCGGATCCGACCTCACCGTCGTGAGCCTGCACTGGGGGGTGGAACCGCTCACGACACCGACGGCCTTCCAGACGCAGGTGGCCGAGCGGCTCACGCGCTCACGCTTCGTCGATGTGATCGTCGGACACCACACGCACGTCGTGCAACCGGTCGAACGCGTGCACGGCAAGGTCGTCGCCTACGGCATGGGCAACTTCCTCTCCGGCATGTGGCCGAGCCGCATGTGGCCCGACGGTGTCGAGGACGGCGTGATCGTGGTGCTGCGTGTCGAACGGCGCGGCGACGGCTACCAGGTCACGACGGTGCGCACCGTGCCGACCACCGTCGAGTACGGCACGTGGCGCATCCTGTCGGCCGAGGGCTGAGCCCCCGGTCGCGGTCATCGGCGATACTCCCGACGTGGACATCGCGGGGTTCCTGGGCCGCTACCCGCCGTTCGACGCCCTGACGCCCGAGCGGCTGAGCGAGGTCGCCCGCTCGGTCGAGATCGAGCACTTCCCCGCCGGCGCCGTGATCCTGCAGCAGGGCGGCGAGCCCGCGACCGCGATGTACGTGGTGCGCAAAGGCGCCGTGGAACTCGTCGACGACGGCCAGGTGCTCGATCTGTTGCTCGAGGGCGAGGTGTTCGGCCAGTTCTCGCTGCTCGCCCATGACGTGCCCTCCCTCACGGTGCGCGCGCAGGAGGACACCCTGTGCTACCTGATCCCCGCCGCGACCGCCGACCCGGTGCTCGAGACACGCGCCGGGCTCACGTTCGTGATCGGCAGCATGCGCCGACGCATCGCCTCGGCCACCGACGCCGCTGCCGAGGCGCCCGACGGGAGGCTCGCGCCGGTCGGCACCCTCGTGCGACGCGCGCCGGTGACGGCCGACCCCGAGACGGCGGTTGCCGAGGCGGCGGCGCGCATGGCCGGCGAACGCGTCTCGTCGCTGCTGGTGCCGATGCTCGACGGCTGGGGCATCGTGACCGATCGCGACCTGCGCACGCGCGTCGTCGCGACCGGAGCGGCGCCCGATATTCCTGTCCGCACCATCGCCACCTTCCCCGTGCGCTCGATCGCCCACGACACGCTGGCCGGCGATGCCCTGCTCGCGATGTTCGCCCAGGGCGTGCACCATTTCCCGGTGCACGGCGCCGACGGCACCCTGCTCGGCGTGGTCACCGACACCGATCTCATGGGGCTCGGGCGGCACACGCCGTTCGCCATGAAGAGCGCGATCGAGCGCGCGGCCACCACGAGCGCGGTCGCCGAGGCCGGCCGGGACCTGCCGCACCTGGTCGCGGCGATGGTGCGGGCCAACGCCGACCCCATCGACGTGGGCCGTGTCGGCGCCCTCGTCGTCGACGCGATGACCGAACGACTGCTCGCGCTCGCGATCGAGGACCTCGGCGACCCACCGTGCGCCTGGGCGTGGCTCGCGCTGGGCAGCGCCGCCCGCCACGAGCAGGCGCTGCACACCGACCAGGACCACGCGCTCGTCTACGAGCCCGTGCCCGGCGCTCCCGAGGCCGACCCCTACTTCGCTCAGCTCGCCGCTCGCGTCACCGCGGGGCTCGAGGCGGCGGGCATCCCCCGATGCGCCGGCGACGCGATGGCCGTGCATCCCAGGCTCCGCCGGCCGCTCTCGGAGTTCGTCGAGCAGCTCGTGGAGTGGATGGACCGCCCCGACCCGCAGTCGATCGTGCTGTCGTCGATCGGCTACGACTTCCGGCAGGTAGCGGGCGCCCTCGACGCCGAACCGGCGCTCGTCGCCGCGATGCGGCGGGCCCGTGCACGCCCGGTGTTCGTGCGCCAGATGGCCAGGCGGGCGCTCGACCTGCGCCCGCCGACCGGCTTCCTTCGCGATCTGGTCGTTGAAGCCAAGGGCGAGCACGCGGGGCGCCTCGACATCAAGCACGGGGGAATCACGATCGCGAACAACCTCGCCCGCGTCTGGGCCGTGCGCGCAGGCGTCACGCAGAAGGACACGATCGGGCGCCTGCGAGCGGCCTCGGCCGCGGACGAGGTCGACGCCGCCACGGCCGCGGAGCTGGTCGAGGCGTTCCACTTCCTGTGGGACGTGCGTCTGCACCATCAGGCGTCGCAGGTGGACGCGGGCGATGCGCCCGACGATTTCGTCGACCCGGCGACGCTCGGCTCGTTCGCTCGCAGCGGCCTCAAGGAGGCCTTCCGCGTGCTCGCCCGCGCGCAGCGGCAGCTCGGGTCCGAAGAAGGCGTGCCCCCCACCCTGCGGTGAGCCGCGAGCGACCTCAGTCGACGAAGAGGTCGGTGCCCATCGCGTGGAAGCCGCCGTCGACGTGGATCATCTCCCCGGTGATGCCCTTGGACAGGTCCGAGAGCAGGAACGCCACGGTGTTGCCCACGGGGGTCGGGTCGGTCACGTCCCACCCGAGCGGCGCCCGCCGCCCCCACGAATCGGTGATGGCGTCGAACCCGGGGATGCCCTTGCCGGCCATCGTGCGCAGCGGTCCGGCGCTCACCGTGTTGACCCGGATGCCCTTGGGCCCGAGGTCGCGAGCGAGGTAGCGCGTGACCGACTCGAGCCCGGCCTTGGCCACCCCCATCCAGTCGTAGATCGGCCATGCGACGGTGGCGTCGAAGTCGAGCGAGACGATGGAACCGCCCGAGTCCTGCATGAGCGGCAGCATGCCCGCCCCGAGCTCCTTCAGCGAGAACGCGCTCGTGCGCACCGCCGTCGCGACGCTGTCCCATTCGGTGTGCAGGAAGTTGCCGCCGAGGGCGTCCTGCGGAGCGAACGCGATGGCGTGCAGGAAGCCGTCGAGCCGGCCCCACCGTGCGTCGAGCTCGTCGCGCACGCGTTCGATATGACTCGGCTCGTTCACGTCGAGCTCGAGCACGTCGGGCGGGTCGGGCAACCGCCTCGCCACCTTCTCGGTGAGGCTCACCCCGCGCCCGAAGTTCGTGAGCACGATCTCGGCGCCGTGCTCCTGGGCCGAGCGAGCGGCGGCGAAGGCGATCGATTGCGGCGTGAGCACGCCGGTGATGAGCAGTCGCTTCCCCTCGAGCAACACGCAGGTACCCTCCCTCAGGGCTGAGGTGCGAGGTCTTCGGCGTCGACGAATTCCCACTCGACACGGCCGGCGTCGTTGACCTGTGTCACGCGGATCGTGAACTCGATGTCGGCCTCGTTCACGGCGACGCACTGGAACGTGCCACCCGCTTCCGGCTGCACGTCGTCGGGACAGGACACCGACCGGAAGGGCTCTTGGGTCTGGTCCTCGAGCTGTTCCTCGAGCTGCGGTTCGAGGCCCTCCGTGTCGAGCGGCGGGTTGCACACCGCCGCCACCGACAGCAGCACACCCAGGCCCACAGCCAGGCGGACGGCGTGCGAGCGCGTCGACATCGGGCGTGCAACCTCCTGTGTGCTGTCGGTGGGGCGTTGGTGTCGGTGAGTGTTGGCCCGGAGCCTATCGACGGGGACACCCATGGGCAAACGACCCTCACATGCGATCGAGGATGCGCCACTGCTCCTCGGTCACGAACGGCAGCGTGTAGTAGCTCGCACCGATCACGCCCGTCTCGCGCACGGCCCGTGCGAACGCGATCGTCTCGGGACCGGTCGCGTCGCGCGCGAGCCCGCCGATCACGTGGATCGGCACGTCGTCGGAACCCACGCCGGCGCGGATCTCGTCGACCGCCTGCGTCACGTAGCCGTGCGTCTCGGCCGGCCCGTGCACGCGGAACGTGTAGTAGGTCATCGGCAGCACGGCGTCGTAGGTGCGCGCGAGATCGCCCCAGGGGAAGCCGGGCCAGAACGCGAGGTCGTCGACCAGCCGCACCGGCGAGGGCACGATCGCGCCGAGCGGGTAGCGATCGCCGGCCACCGCACGCAATCGAGTCGAGAGGTCGACGAGGCGCTGGGTGCGGCGAGCGGGGTCGCGCACCGCCGCCGACTCGATGTCGAGCGCGAACCCGTCGAAGCGGTCGCCCCTCGGCGTGGTGTACGTGATGGCGGCGCGGGTGCGAGCAAAGTCGACCGGCAGATCGGTGAGGTGCGGCAGGTACCAGGCCACGACCTGCACGTCTCGGTCGTGCGCCGCCTCGATGAAGGCGGCGGTCTCGTCGCGATAGACGAACGGGCCGATGCGATCGGCGTTCGAGCTCTGCAGGTAGACCGTGCGGACGCCGTTGGCCACCATCGTCTCGACGGCGCCCACCGGGTCGTCCCATGCCTCGGCGTCGTAGATGTCGACCCAGACCCCGAGTCCTTCGAACGGATCGGTGACCGGGTTCGGGCGCACGAGCGGCGGCGGCGTCTCGGGGCCGGTCGCGCGCGCAGCCAGGAACGACACCGTGCCGGCGACCGCGAGGGCCGCCACGGCCGACATCGCGATCACGCGGGGGGAAGCCGGACGCGCCATGCCCCCCAGGGTACGGTCGTGATGCGTGAGGGTGCGCCGCGCGTCGCGTCGCCGGCCCGTACCATGCTCGCCATGGAAGAGCGGGACGCCACCGAACGCACGCGCGATCTCGCCGACCGCTACTGGCATGAACTGGTCGAGATCGACCCGTTGCTGGGCACCGAGGCCGGCGAGGAGCACTCCGACGACCGCCTCGGCGACCCGAGCCCGGCCGGGCGAGACCGGGCTGCCGACATCCATCGGCGAGCGCTCGACGACCTCGAGTCCATCGATCGCACGGCGCTCCTCGCCGCCGATCGCGGCACGATGGACATGCTGGAGGCCGTCGCACGCCGGGGGCTCTCCGAGATCGAGCACCGTCTCGACCGCTTGTATGCCGCGAGCCACTTCTCCGGCCCGGTCGGCACGCTCGGCGTGGTCGCCTCGTTGCAGCGGGCCGACAACCCCGAACGCCTGGAGCGCTACGAGGCTCGGCTCCGAAGCTTCCCGGCCTACTTCGAGGCGTGGGCCGACGTGGCGCGTGATGGCATCGCGGCCGGCGTGACCTCGCCTCGCGTCGTGGTCCAACGAGCGATCGAGCAGCTCGAACGGGTGCTCGCGCTCGAGGTGGCGGCCAGCCCGGCGCTGATGCCGCTGCCTCCGGGCGATGCCGGGGCGCACGACCGCATCGGAGCCGTCGTGCGAGACGTCGTGAACCCGTCGCTGGCGCGCTACCTGCGGGTGCTGCGAGACGTGCTGCCGCACGCGACCGATTCGGTGGCCCTCGGCGCGCTGCCCGGCGGCGAGGCCATGTACGCCTCGCAGATCCTGGCGTGGACGACGCTGCCGCTCGACCCGCAGGACGTGCATCAGCTCGGCCTCGATCGTTTCGATGCGATCCAGCAGGAACGCCAGGAGATCGCGGGACGCCTCGGGTTCCCCGACGCGAACGAGGCGCTCGCCGCTCACGCCGCGTCGGGCGAGAACATCGCCGCATCGCCCGACACGCTCGTCGACCTCGCGAACGCCCAGATCGAGCGCGGCATGCAGGCGGCGCCCGACTACTTCGGCCGGCTGCCCCGGGCGGCTTGCGAGGTGCGTCTGGTCGAGCCCTTCCACGAAAAGGACATGGCGTTCGCGTTCTACTGGGCGCCCTCGGGTGACGGCGACCGCCCCGGCATCTACTACGTGAACGGCTACGACCTGCCGACCCGGCCGCTGCACATCCTGGCCAGCGTCACGTTCCACGAGGCGGTGCCGGGCCATCACTTCCAGTTGGCGATCGAGCAGGAGATGCCCGACCGCCCCGCCCTGCGACTGTTCGCCGGCATCCGGGCGGGGAGCGCCTTCACCGAGGGCTGGGGCCTGTACGCCGAGCGACTGGCCGACGAGATGGGCCTGTACCTCGACGACTGGGAACGGCTCGGCATGGCCGACGCCCAGATCCACCGGGCCGCACGCCTCGTGACCGACACCGGCCTGCACGCCCTCGGCTGGACCCGAGAGCGGGCGATCGACAAGCTCGAGGAAGGAGGCGTTCCCCACACCGACGCCGTGATCGAGGTCGACCGCTACATCGCCGAACCGGCGCAGGCGCTCTCGTACATGATCGGCATGATCGAGATCGAGCGCGCCCGCGCGGCGGCCGAGGCGGTGCCGGGATTCGTCCTGCATGACTTCCACGATCGTGTGCTCGCGCTCGGCCAGCTGCCGTTGCCTGCGTTCCGGCGCGAGATGGGCCTCGCCTGAGCGCACCCCTTCCACAGGCGCACCGACCGCCCGGGTACGCTGTGCCGGAGCGACCGCGTGCGGTCGAGGAGTCCACGCAGGGAGGCCACCATGCAGGTCGACATCCGGTTCAGCCCGTCGTTCGCGATCGCGGTGCTCACCGATCCCGGCCGGCGGTGAGATCAAGGCCGAGGCGGGCGCGATGACGAGCATGTCGGGCGGCGTCGAGATCGAGACGAAGGCCCAGGGCGGCGTGATGGCCGGGCTGAAGCGCTCGGTGCTCGGCGGCGAGAGCTTCTTCATCAACACCTTCCGGGCGCCCCAGGGCGGGGAGCTCACGGTGAGCCCGACGCTGCCCGGCGACATCGTGCACATGCCGGTCGACGCCTCGAAAGCGCTCATGGTGCAGTCCGGGTCATGGCTCGCGTCGGAGACCGGCGTGCAGGTCGACACGAAGTGGGGCGGCGCCAAGACGTTCTTCTCGGGCGAGGGACTGTTCCTGCTGCGATGCAGCGGCGCCGGAGACATGCTGGTGTCGAGCTACGGCGCGATCGAGCAGCGCCAACTCGGTGCCGGCGAGGTACTGAAGATCGACACCGGGCACATCGTCGCGTTCGAGGAAGGCATCGGCTACGAGGTCAACAAGGTCGGCGGCTGGAAGTCCACCCTGCTGTCGGGCGAGGGACTCGTCGCGACCTTCACCGGTCCCGGCGCGCTCTGGATGCAGACACGTAGCCCCGCCGACTTCATCGGCTGGCTGGTCCCCCAACTGCCCACCCAGCGCAGCTAAGCCGAGGGCGGCGCCTCGGCCACCGGCTTCCTGCCGTGCAGCAGCAGGTAGTCCAGCACGCCCCGGCGCCACAGCAGGTCGACCTGGCGAAGCATCACGCGCACGGCGAGCTCGTAGCTTCTCGGCACGTCGGCGGCGCCACGATCGAGGCGATCGCGCACGAACCGCAGGGCCGGTGCGATCACGCGGTCGCCGACCGACTCGGCCCGCACGTCGACGAACCCCGCGTCGAACGCGAGCCCGACGATCTCGTCGGACGTGGCCGCGGCGTGCACGCCGAGGCCCCACACCCGCAGCTGCGTGAACGCGGCGAGCCCCTCGCCGGGCGTGCGCGGCATGCGCACCGTGGGGATGTCCGACATCGTGAGCACCCCGCCGGGGCGCAGCACCCGGTACGCCTCGGCGAAGAACGCGGCCCGCGACGGGAAGTGGAACGCCGCCTCCACGCTGATCACCCCGTGGAACGACTCGTCGCGCAGCGGCAGCCGCGTCGCGTCGGCGTGCACGGCCCACGCGCCTGCCTCGGCGAGGCGCGCCGCGCCGGCGACGAGCTGCGATCGGGTGATGTTCACGGCGGTGAGGCTCTTGGTCGATGCGACGCCCGCGATCACGGGGTCCTGCTCGGCGAGACCGTTGCCGACGTCGAGCACGTCGCCCCCGCTCGGCAGTTCGCGCGCGATCGTCTCCACGAGCCGGCGGACCGCCACCGGGGCCTCGGCGGGATCGCTGCCGTCGCCGTCCCACAGGCCCAGGTTCAGCCACCCCGGCGCCAGGGCGACGAAGAAGTCTTGCCCGAGGCTGTCGTAGACGGTGGCGGCCGGGTTCGACCCGTGTCGCAACACCGAGGCCGCATGGCGCACGTTCGCGCGGCTCCAGCCGGCTGGCGCCATCTCAGCCGCCCTCCGGGGCGCCGCTCGTGGCGGCGGCCGATCGCCACGCCTCTCGCAGCTTCACCCGCGAGCCGGTCTTGAGCACGGCGCCGGCGTACAGGCGGGCCGACAGCGGCACGAGTGCGGCGGTGCCCGCCACGAGCAGCGCGATCGAGAGCGCGATCTGGGCGGTCGTCGCCGAGCCGACGGCGATGCGTACCGGCATCGCGAGCGCCGACGAGATCGGCAGAACCGACGCCACGACCGACAGCGTGGCATCGGGGTTCTCGAGGGCCCCGATCGAGATGAAGAACGACACGAAGATGATCAGGTTGATCGGCACCAGCGCGTTCTGCAGCTCCTCCATGCGCGAGACGAGCGAGCCCGAGACCGCGAACAGGCCGGCATAGAACGCGAAGCCCATCACGAACCACGCGAGCACGACGAGCGCGATACCGACCGCGGTGCCGGGCAGCTCGAGGGCGCCGGTGACGACCGAGAGCACGATCGCGAACGTCGCGATGCCCGCGAGTTGCAGGATGCCCAGCAGCCCGATGCCGGCGATCTTGCCGGCGAGCAGCTGGCGGGGCCGGATCGTCGAGAGCAGGATCTCCACCACCCGCGACGCCTTCTCCTCGATCACGCCGGTCGCGACCCACACGCCGTATCCGAAGAGCTGCCCGTAAGCGAGCAGCACGGCGATGAACGCGATACCGGCGTTCTCGTCGCGGTTCGGATCCTTCGGCTCGAGCGTGCGCACCTCGATCGACGGCTGGCTGAGGAGGGCGTCGATCTCCGCGGCGGTGGCACCGCCATCGGCGAGCGCATCCGTGAGTCGCACGCGAACGGCGGCATCCTGCACGATCTCGGTGAGCTGGGGGGGAACCGACGCGTCGCCGGTCAGCACGCCCGTCGCCTGCAGGGCGGCGTCCACACGGCCCTCGAGCACTGCGGCCTCCACCGAGGACTCGTCGTCGTAGAACGTGATCGCCACCTCGACGCCTCGACGATCGGCGGCCGACCCGATCTCGTCGGCGAGCGCGTCGATGCGATCGGGGTCGGTGCCGGTGATCGCCAGGTCGAACGAGGGCGTCGACCCCCCGCCGAAGGCCCGTAACAGGATGAACACCGAGAGCACGATCAGCGTGATGGCCGTCGAGATGTAGAAGCCCTTGTCGCGCAGCCGCACCATGAAATCCCGGGCCGCGACGAGCCGCCACGCGCCGCGATCGGTCGGGCGAGGATCGTCGGCGCTCACACGCCCACCACCTCGCGGAACAGCTCGGCGAGGCTCGGGCGCAGCGGGCCGAACCGCACGACATCGCCCGAGGAGCGGGCGAGGTCGAGCACGCGCTGCTCGTCGACATCGGCCCCGAGCTCGAGCACGAGGCCGTCGGGCGTGGCTTCCACGACCTGCACCCCGGGGATCGAGCCGGGCCAGTCGTCGTCGGCCCCCGACACCTGCACGAGGAAGAGCCGGCGCTCACGCCGTACCCGGAGCTCCTCGATCGTGCCCTGGGCTACCACGCGGCCATGGTCGATCAGCACGACCTGGTCGCAGAGGCGCTCGACGAGATCGAGCTGGTGGCTCGAGAACACGACGGGCACGCCGTGGTTCGCCGCCTGGCGGCGCAGCACGCCCGAGAGCACGTCGACCCCGACCGGGTCGAGGCCCGAGAAGGGCTCGTCGAGCACGAGCAGGTCGGGTTCGTGCACGAGCGCGGCGGCGAGCTGTACGCGTTGCTGGTTGCCCAGGGACAGCGACTCGACCCGGTCGCTCCGGCGCTCGGCCACCCCGAGCACCTCGAGCGTCGCGAGGGCGCGGCGGCGGGCGTCGGCCGTGCCGAGTCCGTGCAGCCGCGCGAGGTAGACCAGTTGGTCGAGCACGCGCATCTTCGGGTAGAGGCCGCGTTCCTCGGGCATGTAGCCGAAGCGCCGGCGCACGCGGGCATCGATCGGCTCGCCCCGCCACCGCACCTGTCCGGCGTCGGGCGTGAGCACCCCGAGCGCGATGCGCATCGCGGTCGTCTTGCCGGCGCCGTTCGGTCCGACGAACCCGACGATCTCGCCGGCCGGCACCACGAACGACACGTCGTCGAGGGCCACGACCTCGCCGAACGTGCGGCGCAGGCCGATCAGCTCGAGCACGCGGACACCGTCGGTCGGGGCACGTCTGCCAGCTTAGGGATGCCGGACCCGAACGACGGCGCTCACCCGGGGTTCGACACGTCGACGATGTGGCCGACCCACTCATCGTGCTCGAGGGCGTCGAGCAAGGCGGCGGCGAAGTCCTGCCGGTCGAGCGTCTCCCCTGAGCCACGCGCGTCGATGACCGCCTCGTAGCCGGTCGGCTCGCCGTCGGAGAGCATCGGGGTCGCGACCACCGTCCAATCGAGGTCGCAGGCCCGGAGCGTCGCGAGCGCGTCGCGGTGCTCCTGCGAGACCGCCGCGTACGGCCCGTCCAGGGGTAGATCGTCGAGCACCCGGGAGTTCGCCGTGATCACGAGCCGGCGCGGGCCTGCGCGCGACATCGAGCGCGCGAGGGTCGCGATGGCCTCGGAGTAGATACTGCCGGGCTCGGGTCCCCTCGGACCCATCGCGGAGACCACCGCGTCGACGTCACGCAGGGCGGACCCGACCGCGTCCGCGTTGCGGGCATCACCCGTCACCACGCGAGCAACGCCATCCAGCACGCCCTCGCCGGGTCGCTGACGCACGAACGCGGTCACCGAGTGACCGCGTTCGATCGCGTGGGCTACGAGGGGGCGACCCGTGCCACCGGCCGCACCGAAGACCGCGAGCTTCACGCCGCGGAGACTACCGCTTCCCCCTCACGCAACGCCACCGCGAGCACCTCGTCGATGCTCTCCGCCACGTGGAACGTCATCAACTCGCGCACCTGCTCGGGCACGTCGTCGAGGTCGCCCTCGTTCCGCTTCGGCAGGATGACCTCGGTCAGGCCGGCCCGGTGAGCCGCCAGTACCTTCTGCTTCAGCCCGCCGATCGGCAGCACGCGCCCCTGCAACGTGACCTCGCCGGTCATGCCGACCTCCGCGCGCACCGGGGTTTCGGTGAGCAGCGAGACCAGGGCGGTGGTCATCGTGACGCCGGCGCTCGGGCCGTCCTTGGGCACCGCGCCCGCGGGCACGTGCACGTGGAACCGCCCACGCAGGCGTTCAGGCTCGATGCCGAGCGCGTCGGCGTGCGAGCGCACGTAGCTGAGCGCGATCTGGGCCGATTCCTTCATGACGTCGCCGAGCTGGCCGGTGAGGGTGAGCCCGTCCGGCGCCTCGCCCCCGTGCTCGCGGCTCGCCTCGATGAACAGCACGTCGCCGCCGACGCCGGTGACCGCGAGCCCGGTCGCCACCCCGGGCACCGCCGTGCGCTCGGCCGCCTCGAAGAAGAACTTCTGGCGGCCCAGGAACTCGCGCACGTCGTCGGCGTCGATCCTGATCGGGGCCAGGGCGTCGCCCGCCGCGATCTTCGTGGCGACCTTCCGCAGCGCCTTGCCCAGTTCTCGCTCGAGGTTGCGCACGCCTGCCTCACGGGTGTAGTCGCCCACGATCGTGCGCAAGGCGTCGTCGGTGAACACGACCTCGTCGACACGCAAGCCATTGCGCTCACGCTGGCGCTCGACCAGGTGGTGCTTGGCGATCGCGACCTTCTCGTCCTCGGTGTACCCGTCGATGCGGATGACTTCCATGCGGTCGAACAACGGCCCGGGGATCGTCTCGGCCACGTTCGCCGTGGTGATGAACAACACCTCCGACAGGTCGAGGTCGACATCGAGGTAGTGGTCGCGGAACGTGTGGTTCTGCGCCGGGTCGAGCACCTCGAGCAGCGCGCTCGAAGGGTCGCCCCGCCAGTCGGCGCCGACCTTGTCGATCTCATCGAGCATCATCACAGGGTTCTTCGAGCCGGCATCCTTCAGGGCACGCACGATGCGGCCCGGCAGCGCGCCCACGTAGGTGCGCCGGTGCCCGCGGATCTCCGCCTCGTCGTGGATGCCGCCGAGCGAGACGCGCACGAACTCACGTCCCAGCGCTCGCGCGACCGACTCGCCGAGCGAGGTCTTGCCCACGCCCGGGGGCCCGACCAGGGTGAGGATCGCGCCCGAGCCGCGCCCGGTGGCTTCCCCGAGCCCACGCTCGGCGCGCAGCTTGCGCACGGCCAGGTACTCGAGGATGCGGTCCTTCACGTCGTCGAGCCCCTCGTGGTCGGCGTCGAGCACGGCTCGCGCCTCCGCGATCTCGAGGTTGTCGTCGGTGCGAACGCTCCACGGCACGTCGATGAGCCAGTCGAGGTAGGTGCGGATCCAGCCGTACTCCGGCGACTGCTCGCTCGTGCGCTCGAGGCGCCCGAGCTCCTTCTCGGCTTGGGCGAGCACCTCGACGGGCATGCCCGCCTCGGCGATCTTCGTTCGGTAGCCCTCGACGACGTCTTCCTCGCCGTCCTCGCCGAGCTCTTTGCGGATCGCGCTCATCTGTTCGCGCAGGAGGAACTCGCGCTGGCGTTTCTCCATACCCTCGCTGACGTCGGTGCGGATCTTGTCCTTCAGCTCGATCTCGGCGAGCGTGTCCTTGGCCCAGCCGGTGACGAGCTCGAGCCGCGCTTCGACGTCGACCGTCTCGAGCACCTCGACCTTGCGCTCGAAGCCAAGGTCGGGCGAGTACCCGCTGGTGTCGGCGATCTGGCCGGGGTCGTCGATGCCGCGCAGGAACTCCGCGACCTGCGGCACGCCGCGGGCCTCGACGATGTTCTCGATGACCGCCCGGTACTCGCGGGCGAGCTCGCGGGCGCGAGCGGTGGGCTCGGGCTCATAGACGGGGTCGGCCTGGACCCACACGGCCTCGCCGGTGCCGGGCACGCCGACGCCGACCACGGCGCGCGAGATGCCGCGGATCACGAGCGCCTCGACCCCGCCGCGGGTCTGGCCGAGCTCTTCGATCTTCGCGACGGTGCCCACCCGCGCGTAGGTGCCGTCGACCCTCGGCACGAGCAGCAACAAGGCGTCGTCGGTCGAGGAGGCGGCCTCGGCGGCAGCGTGCGCCTCGTCGGTCTCGAGGGTCAGGGTCACGACCATGCCGGGCAACACGACCCCGGTGGTCAGTGGAAGCAGTGGCAACACGAGTTGGTCGATCTCAGGGGTGTCGATGTCGGGCATCTGGTCTCTCCGTCGGCTCGGGAAAAGAACGTCGGCCTTGCAGGTGCAAGAACGACCTGATCCCAGAAGGTATTCCCTTGATGTAATGCTGATTACGTTGACGTGGACAGCCTCACAGAAGTTGCAGGAAGAGCCGTTGCAGCTCCTCGGCGTCGTAGCCTTCGGCGGCCGCCGCGTCCTCGTCCCGCAGGCACGCCGCGAGGTTGGCGACCAGATAGCGGGCTCCGGCCCGTTCCAGCGCCCGGGTGGCTGCCGCGAACTGCGGGGCGACGTCGCGGCAGTCCCTTCCTTCCTCGATCATGGAGGCCAGTCCGTCGACCTGACCTTGCACTCGATGCAGTCGTGTCACGACCTCACGGAGCTCCTCGGCATCCACATCCACGTCGGCGTCCCTCCCGGTCGATCGTCCTGCCAATATACCCCGGGGGTATCCAACGGGCGCCATCGCTCCGCGCCTCCCAGGTCGCGTGTCGGTCCGCACAGCGTCGTCGATGGCGGCGTCGGTCTCACTCGGTAAGGTGTCTCGCTATGTCCTCTCCCATCATCCGCACCGAACAGCTCGTGAAGCATTTCGGCGACGTGCATGCGCTCAAGGGCGTCGACCTCGAGGTGCAGAAAGGCACCGTGCTCGGTCTGCTCGGGCCCAACGGCGCCGGCAAGACGACCGCCGTGCGCATCCTCACCACGCTGCTCGCGCCCACCGGCGGGCGCGCTGAGGTCGACGGCCTCGACGTCGTTCGCGACGCCGAGGAGCTCCGGTTCCGCATCGGCCTCGCCGGCCAGAGCGCGGCGGTCGACGAGAACCTCACCGGGCTCGAGAACCTCGAGATGGTCGGGCGGCTCTACCACTTGCCGAAGACCGAGGCCCGTCGCCGCGGCGGGCGAGGTGCTCGAGCGGTTCGGACTGTCCGATGCCGCCGGGCGCCCGGCCAAGACGTACTCGGGTGGCATGCGGCGCCGGCTCGACCTCGCCGCGAGCCTCGTCGGCCGGCCCGACATCCTGTTCCTCGACGAGCCGACGACCGGGCTCGATCCTCGCAGCCGCATCGACGTGTGGGACTTCGTCCGCGAGTTGCAGGACGAGGGCACCACGCTGCTGCTCACGACGCAGTACCTCGATGAGGCCGACCAGCTCGCCGACCGCATCGCGGTCATCGACGTCGGCACGGTGATCGCCGAGGGCACCAGCGACGAGCTGAAGGCTCGCATCGGCGGCGAGGTGCTCGAGCTGCACGTCGAGGACCGCACCAAGCTCAAGAACGTCGCCGACGTGCTCATGGGCATCGGGTCCGGCGCGCCCACGATCGACGAGGAGGCCGGCGTCGTGCGCATCCCGGTCGGCCAGAACGGGTTCGACGCGCTGCGAGACAGCGTTCGGCGCCTCGACGAGACCAAGACCTGGGTCGCCGACATCGCGCTGCACCGGCCCACGCTCGACGACGTGTTCCTGTCGCTCACCGGGCGGGTGGCCGAGGACGGCGCCGGCGTCGATGACGCGAGACCGCTCCCAGCCGAGGTAGAGGCCGCAGGGCGAAGAAGGAGGACGCATGAGCACCGCGGTGCAGACGACCGACCGACGGGCGCCGTCCGGCATGTCGGGGCGCGCTGCCCTCGCGATCACCGATGGGCTGCTGGTCGCCCGGCGCAACCTCGTGACCCTCACGCGCGTGCCCACGGTGTTCATCTTCGAGCTGGTGCAGCCGGTGATGTTCGTGCTGCTGTTCCGGTTCATCTACGCGAACCAGTTCCGGTTCCTGCCCGAGGGGCTCGACTACGTGCAGTTCCTGATGCCGGGCATCTTCGTGCAGAACGCGATCTTCGGCGCCACCACGACCGCGATCGGGCTCGCCGAGGACCTGAAGACGCGGCATCATCGACCGGTTCCGCTCGCTGCCGATGGCACGGTCGGCCGTGCTGGCGGGGCGCACCACGTCCGACCTCGCGAAGAACCTGGTGCTCGTGCTGCTCGTCATCGTGATCGGCTACCTCGTCGGGTTCCGGTTCCAGAACGGGTTCTTCTCGGCCGTGGGTGTGGTCCTGTTGGTGCTCGCCGTCGGGTTCGCCTTCTCGTGGATCTTCGCCTGCCTCGGCCTGGCCCTGAAGCAGGTCGAGGCGGTGCAGGCGGCGTCGTTCACGCTGATCTTCCCGGTCGTCTTCGTGAGCTCGGCGTTCGTCCCGGTCGACGGGCATGGTGAGCTGGCTGCAGCCGATCGCCCGGGCGAACCCGGTCACGATCTGGTGCAACCTCGCGCGGTACCTGTCCAACGGGCCCCTCGGCATCACCGACGCCGACGACGGGCCAGCCGGTCGACACGTTCGAGTCGCTGTTGTTCAAGTCGGTGCTGTGGATCGCGATCCTGCTCGTGATCGCCGTGCCGCTCGCGATCCGGCTGTACCGCCGGCTCGACTGACAGGCACAGGAACATCTCGACCCGGCTCCGCGTTCGTCGACAGCAGACGCCGCTCGGCGTCTGACCGCAAGGGGTGCCCGTGGGACTGTTCGGCTTCGCAGGCGACGACGCGCGCGAGAAGGTCGTCGTGCTGCTGACGATGTGCTTCGCGCTCGCGATGGTGATGATCGACAACACCGTCGTGAACGTCGCCCTGCCCACCCTCAACCAGGAGCTCGGCGCGAGCATCTCCGACCTGCAATGGATCGTCGACGGCTACGTGTTGGCCTTCGCCTCACTGCTGCTCACCGGCGGCATCCTCGGCGACCGGTACGGGCGCAAGCGCATGTTCCTGGCGGGCCTCGCGATCTTCACGCTGGCGTCGCTCGCGTGCGGGCTCGCCTCGAGCAGCCTGCAGCTGATCGCGGCGCGCGGCGTGCAGGGCGTCGGCGCCGCCCTGCTCATGCCGGGCACGCTGTCGATCCTCACGGTCACGTTCCCGCCCAAGGAGCGGGCGAAGGCGATCGGGCTCTGGGCCGGCGTGTCGGGCCTGGCCCTCGCCCTCGGGCCGACGCTCGGCGGCTACATGGTCGAGCACTTGGGCTGGGAGTCGGTGTTCTTCCTCAACGTGCCGATCGGCATCGTCGCCTTCGTCGTGGCGACCCGCACGGTTCGAGAGTCGCGTTCCGACGAGGCGCGCAGCCTCGACGTGGTCGGGTTGCTGATCGGTACGGCCACCCTGTTCTCGCTGACCTACGCCCTGATCGAGGCGAACCAGCGGGGCTGGACCGACCCGCTCATCGTCGCCGGTCTCGTGGCCGGCGGCCCTGCTGGGGGTCTCGTTCCTGGTCTGGGAGGGTCGCAACCCGCGCGCGATGATGCCGTTGTCCTTCTTCCGCATCCCCGCGTTCACCGCGGGCAACATCGTCGCGTTCTCGGTGTCGCTCGGCATGTTCGCGACCTTCTTCTTCCTCAGCCTGTTCATGCAGAACCCCTTCCTGCGGGGATACACGGCGTTCGAGACCGGGCTGCGATTCCTGCCGATGACGCTGATGATCGTGGTGACCGCCCCCAACGCGGGGCGCTACGCGTCGAAGCACGGGTCGCGCGCCCCGATGACCTACGGGCTCATCCTCGCCGGTGGCGGCCTGATCGGGCTGTCGTTCATCACGCCCGCGACCCCCTACTGGGTCATGGGCGTGCTCTTCGCGATCATGGGCCACGGCATGGGCTCGACCATGGCACCCATGACCGCGGCCGTGATGAACTCGGTGGGCCACCAACGGGCGGGGCTCGGCTCCGCGATGACGAACACGAGCCGCGAGGTCGGCGGCGTCTTCGGCATCGCCCTGCTCGGCACGATCCTGTTCACCCGGCTCGAGGCGGTGTTGGCACCGAGCCTGCAGGGTCTCGGCCTCTCCCCCGCCCAGCAGAGCTCGATCACGGCCGCCGCGGGCCACGGCCAACTCGACGTCGGCGCACTCGGGCTCAGCGAGCAGCAGGCCGCGGCCGTTGGGCAGGCGTTCGGCGATGCCTTCATGAGCGGGTTCCGGCTGGCGCTGCTCGTCGCGGGGCTCGCCCTGCTCACCGCCTCCCTCATCGCGAACCGGTTCATCCCGGGCCGCGGGGCGGAGGTCGTGCACGTGCCGGGCGAGTTCGTGGTCGCGGCCGAGGTCTGAGACGCTGCCGGCGAGCGAGCGGCTCGCGGGTCTGGCAGCATCCTCGTATGGAGATCGCGTTGCGGGTCGTCTCGGTGGTCGTGGGCACGAGCCTCGTCGTGGCCGCGGTCGCCTCGGCGGTCAAGACGGTGGTCATCCCGCGCCAGGCGAGCTCGATCATCACGCGCGGCGTGTTCGCCGGGCTGCACCGCGCCTACGACTTCGTCACTCCCGCATCGATGTCGTACGAGCGGCGCGACCGGGTGCTCGCGACCTTCGCGCCGCTCGGCATGCTGGGCCTGCTCGTGACGTGGATCAGCCTCACGTTCCTCGGGTACGCCGCCATCTTCTGGGGCCTCGACGGCGGCACCAGCGCGACGGTCGCGCTCGAGCTCAGCGGGTCCTCGCTGTTCACCCTCGGCTTCCTGCGACCGACCACCTTCTGGCTGATGATGGTCTCGTTCACCGAGGCGGCGATCGGCCTGTTCCTGCTGGCGCTGCTGATCACGTACCTGCCCACGATCAACGGGGCGTTCTCGCGACGAGAGCAAGGGGTCACCGCGCTCGCGGTGCGCGCCGGCGAGCCTCCCTCGGGCGTGGAGATGGTGCTGCGCTACTGGCGCCTCGAGCGGATGCAGGAGCTGAACGCCGTCTGGGAGGAATGGGAACGGTGGTTCGTCGACGTCGAGGAAACCCACACGTCGTTCTCGGCGCTCGTGTTCTTCCGCGCCCCGCAGGCCGACCACTCGTGGGTGACGGCGGCGGGCGCCGTGCTCGACGGCGCCGCGCTCACGATCTCGAGCGTCGACGTGCCGCACGACGTGCGCGCCGACATCTGCATCCGGGCCGGCTACCTGTCCCTCCGCCGCATCGCCGAGGGCTACGGCATCAGCTACGAGCGCCAGCCCTCCCCCGGCGACCCGATCTCGATCACCCGGCAGGAATGGGACGACGCGATCGACGACCTCGCGGCGTCGGGCGTGCCGATCAAGGCCGATCGCGACCAGGCATGGATCGACTTCTCCGGTTGGCGGGTGAACTACGACACGGTGCTGCTGGAGCTCGCCGACCTCACCGACGCCCCGTACGCGATGTGGTCATCGGATCGCGGGGTGCTGCGAGCAGGCCACTGAGCCGGCGCTATGCCCCGGGTTTGAACACCATGTCGAGCACGACGAGCACGAGGACCGCGTAGTCGAGGCGCGAGATCAGGATGAGTCGGTCGCGCATCGCCTTCACGCCCGGATCGTCGAAGCCCTTCTCCTCGGCGAGCTTCGCGAGATTGCCTCCGGTCGGGCCGAGATAGACTGCCCCGACGAGCGAGGTCGCGACGATGCCGAACAACGCCAGCGCGATCCACAGCTCGAAGGCATAGGGGCCGTACCAGACCAGCGTGATGCCGGCGAGCAGCACGACGATCGACATCGGCATGAACAGCCTCATGCCGAAGTGCTCGGCATCCTTCCCCAACTGCAGGAACCCGGCGTTGTCGTTCGCCCGCTTGAACTGGGCGATCTTCACCTGGAAGAAGAACGCCCCGCCCACCCAGATGATCGCCGCGAAGACCGCCGCCGTGGGCCGGGGCCAAGCACCGATCACGGTGAGGGATCACGGGCGTCGTAGCGCCAGAACCCCGGCGCGAACCACCGAAGCAGCCCCACGCCGACGATCGTGAGCACCCCGCCGGACACGATCGAGAACGGCACCGTGGTGAGCGAGGCGACGACCCCCGATTCCACGTTGCCGATCGACGGGCCGGTGGCCCACACGGCCATGCCGATGCCGTCGAGACGCCCGCGAAGCCGGTCCTCGACCGCCGTCTGCAAGATCGAGTGCCGGAAGATGCCACTCACCATGTCGCCGGCACCGGCGACCGCGAGCATGGCGAGCGAAAGCCACAGCACGTCGGAGAGGCCGAACACCACGATAGCGAGGCCCCACACCCCGATCGAGACCAGGATGGCCCGCCCCTGTCGGCGGACGTGCTTCGCCCGGCCGGAGAACAGCGTCGAGAGGAAGGCGCCGGCCGCCGGCGCCGCGTACAGCAGACCCAGGGTCAGCTCGGGGCTCACCCCGTCGGCGCTGAGCTGCCCCGCGACGGCCGGGAACAGGGCGATCGGGAACCCGAACACCATGGCGTTGAGATCGGCGAGGAACACCGACTGCAGCGTGCGCTTGCCCTTGAGGAAGCGGAACCCGTCCTTGATCGCTTCCCAACTGACGTCGTTCTCCTCATCGCTCGGTGGCGACGGACGCATGCGCGCGATCTGCGCGATCACGATCAGAAAGGTCACAGCGTCGAAGATGAAGGCGCCGCCCGGTGCGATCGTGCCGAGCAGGATGCCCGCCGCCACCGGCCCGAGCATCGAGTCGAGGGTGCCGAACCCCGCCTCGAGCGCGTTCGCCGACGGCAGCAGCTCAGGCTCCAGCAGCCGCGCCGGCCATGTCGAGAGCGCCGGCCGGTTGAACGTGTAGAGACCTGCGGAGATGAAGGCGAAGACGTACAGCGGCCAGAGCATCGGCTCGTCGCGGAAGGCGTTCAGCGCCATCAGCAACGACACGACGGCGAGGATCGCATGGGTGACGATCGTGAACCGGCGGCGCTCGAGCGCGTCGGCGAACGCACCGCCGATGATCGGGAAGACGAACACGGGCGCGAGCTCGACGAGGCCCAGCAGACCGACCGCGAGCGTGGACCCGGTGATCTCGTACACCTGGAACGGCACCACGACCATCGCGATCTCGTCGCCGAAGTCGGAGATCGACCGACCGATGAACAGGTGCCGGAAGTCGCGCGAGACGCGCAGCGGCGTGAGGTCGACCAGGTGCCCGCGGGCGCGCGCGAGGAAGCCCTTCGGCTGCGGGTCGTGCGGCGGCGATCCCAGATGGTCGGCCATGACGGCCGCTCACGCTACCGGACGACGTGGGCGTCAGTGGGTCCGAGCGTACCGAACCAACTCGCGGAACCGCTCGCGGTTGAGTCGTCGCGTCTGCCCGCACGCCCCGTCGAACGCGAACGTGCCGTCGTCGAGACGGTGAGCGATGATGACGTAGCGGCCATCACGCTTGAACTCGAAGTCGTCGGACGAGGCCGTGCCCGGATAGTTGCGCCGGAATCGGACATCGGACACCAGCGGCGCACTCCCGACGGGGTGCTCGGCGACCGCGAGACGAGCGATCGCGCGCCCTCCCCCCGGCCTGCCACCGACGTCGTACCAGTCCGCGACGGCACCGAGGAACATGGTCGGGAAGTCGTCATGACCTGTGGTGTCCTGATCGATCATCTCGCGGAAGGTCAGGGCGTCAGGATCTGAGGCGCAGGAAGCCACCGCCGGCGCCACCATCGTGCCGACGATGAGCGCGCAGAGCGCCGCCGTCGTCGTCACAGCCCACAGAGCACGTCGTGGCATCGCTCGACCCTACCTCACCGGAGCAGGCGGCTCATGCGGCGGTCGGCGAGCACCTTGCCGCCGGTCTGGCAGTCGGGACAGTAGGTGACCTCGTGCGACTCGTAGCTCACGCGTCGCAGATCGGCGCGGCAGACCGGGCAGGGCTCCCCCGCTCGGTTGTGCACCGTGAAGTGGTCGCCGAGCTTCGTGGGCAGCCCGCCCTGGCGCCGCCGCTCGACCGCCAGCGCCTCGTCGAGGATCGCGTGGGTCGCCTCGAGCAGGCGTGCCCGTTCGCTCTCGGTGAGCTTGGCGAGCGAGGCGTAGGGCGAGAGCTTCGCCCGATGCAGGATGTCGTCGCTGTAGCCGCGACCGACCCCGGCCACGGTGCGCTGGTCCCGCAGGATCGTGTGCACGCGCCGGGCGTCGTCTCCCGTTCGGAATAGCTCGTCGGCCTCCTCGCTGCCGATCTCGGGCCCGAGCTTCGCGAGCGGCCCCTCGTCGGCGGGCGCGAGCACCCACCACCCCGCCTTGCGCTCCTTGCCGAACTCCTTCACGAGCACGCTCGGCCGGTCGTGCGCGCGGATCCGCAGCACGGCGCCGCGCGGCTTCGTCGACTTCGGCGGCGCCTCCACGTCGACGCGCCCGCCTTGCGACAGGTGCACGAGCACGCGCAGCCCGCCCTCGAGCTCGAGGATCACGTACTTCCCGCGGCGTCGCACGCGTTCGATCGTGTGGCCGAGGGCGTCGGCCGGCTTCGGGGCGAACGTCTTCAGCGAGCTGAACTGCAGCAGGTCGAGCGCCTCGAGCGGCGCGCCGGCGAGCACCTCGTCGAGCCGCTCGGCGAGCGCCTGCACCTCGGGCATCTCGGGCATCGGCCGCGCCCTACGCCGCGAGCTCCGCGGCGGCCTTCGCCACGATCTCGATGCACTCGTCGATGCGGTCGCGATGCGTGCGGTGCGACACGATGCACACCCGCAGCACGTACCGGCCCCGGATGCGCGTGCTCGACAGGAACACCCGCTTCGACGCGTTGATGCGCCGCAGGAACTCGACCTGCCGTTCGTCGTCGGCGTCGCCGGCGAGCCGGAAGGCGACCGTGCTGAGCTGCGGCTGCCAGCAGACCTCGATGTTCGGGTCCGACTCGAACGC
Organism: uncultured Actinomycetes bacterium; assembly: GCA_963722795.1. Classification (GTDB taxonomy): domain Bacteria; phylum Actinomycetota; class UBA4738; order UBA4738; family HRBIN12; genus JAOUEA01. Next base: position 615,631 of record CAVROD010000004.1, on the reverse strand, counting down.
ATCCACGAGCAGCTGCGCGAGGTCGAGCTTCTCGTCGAGCGCCTCGCGGAAGGCCGACACGCCGTGCAGCCGCAACGGGAACCAGACCCGCAGCCCTCGCCAGTCGCGCGAGAGCTCGGCGGAGTACTCGCTGTAGTTCGGCAGTTCCCCGGTCGGCGGCAGGTCCTGCAGGTACGCGGCCCCCTCGTAGTGCGCGTCGCGCAGCGCCTGCCCGTCACGCACCACCAGTCCCCCGGTGCCGTAGGGCAGGAACAGGCCCTTGTGGGGGTCGAGGGTGACGGAGTCGCTGCGCTCGATGCCGCGGAACGCCGCGCGGCCGCGCTCGGTGAGCTGGAAGAAGCCGCCGTAGGCGCCGTCGACGTGCATCCAGAGGCCCTCGGCGTCCGCCACGTCGGCGATCGCCTCGAGCGGGTCGATGGCCCCGGTGTTGGTGGTGCCGGCGCTCGGCGCCACCAGGAACGGGCGCAGACCGGCCGCGCGGTCCTCGCGCACGAGCGACCGCAGCGCCTCGGGGTCCATGCGCAGCTCGGCGTCGGTGGGCACGATGCGCAGGTTCCGTCGGGAGAAGCCGGCGATCGTGGCGGCCTTCGTGACGCTCGCGTGCGCCTGCTCGCTCACGTAGTACGTGCCGTCGAGGAAGTCCTCACCGAGCCTCGCGTGACGGGCGGTGACGATCGCGGAGAGGTTCGCCATCGACCCGCCCGACAGCAGCAGGCCCTGCGAGCCGGCGGGGAAGTCGAACACGTCGCAGAGCCAACGCGTGACGTTCTCCTCGATCTGCACGACGGCCGGGCTCGGCTGCCACAGCCCCACGTAGCGGTTCACCCCCTGCGCGATGAAGTCGGCCAGCGCCGCGGTGTACAGGCCTCCGCCCGGGATGTAGGCGAGGTAGCCCGGTCCCGCGTACTCGAACGTCTTCTCGATGGCCTGGCGCGCCTCGTCGAACAGCGGCTCGAAGTCGCCGCCGATCTCGGGCGGCGAGGCGCGCAGCTCACGCGCGAGCTCGATCGCACCCTCGGTCGCCTCGGCGGGAGCATCGTCGAGGCCGCCGATGAACCCGATCAGGTACCGCAGGGCGGCCTCGCCCATCGCTCGCATGTCGGCAGGGGCTGGGTCGAGCGGCAGCATGACGACATCGTACCGGCGTCGCCTCGCCGGCCGGGCCGAGCCGGGTCTAGCGAGCGGTGCCGGCCGGGCTCACGTCGTCGAGCAGCACCTTGGAGGCATTCGCCACGGCGTCGACCGCACGCTCGAACGCGTGCTCGTTCTTGCGTGAGGGCTGCCGGTACCCGCTCACCTTGCGCACGTACTGCAGGGCGGCCGCGCGGATCTCGTCATCGGTGGCAGGCTCCTCGGCGCTGCGCAGGGTCTTGATGCTTCGGCACATGCGTCGAGCCTACCGAGCGGCGCCGACCCATGTCCGGCGATGTTCAGCGCCGGCCGACCAGCGTGCGAACCCGCGACGAGGCGTCGCGGGCACGCTCGATCGCGTCGTCGTCGGGGCCGACGGGCGCGAAACGCTCCCGCTCGAACGTGCGCACCACGATCTCCGCCGCCCGCACGACCTCGTCGGCGAGCTCGCGATCGCCGGTGAGCTCCTCCAGGAACTCGCTGGGCGTCGTGTGGGGGTCGCGCCGGTGCCCTACCCGCTCGAGTGCCCCGGTGATCTCGAGGAAGGCCGCCTCGGCGGGCGTCGGCAGGGGCACGTGCCGTCGGCGCCTCGCGCGACGCAGCCCCGCGATGCCCACGCCCACGACGAGCAGCAGCGATAGGGCGAACGGCCACACCCGCACCGCGAGCGCGCCCCCTGCCGCCACGGCGCGCCCTGCCGAGCCGGCGGCTGCTTTCACCGTCTCGGGTACCGCACCGGCGGCGATGCGCGCGATCGCCGCGAAGACCGGTCCCGCCATGAACCGGCTCGCGACGCCGGGCGCGGCTTCCGGCACGCCGAACGTGGGGTCGTAGGGCACCCATCCGATGCCCGGGTAGAAGACCTCGAGCCACGCGTGCGCATCCGACTGCTTGACCTCGAAGTAGCCGGTGAGCGGGTTGCGCTGGCCGGGACCGTATCCGGTGACGAGGCGCGTGGGGATGCCGAGGGTGCGGAGCATCACCGCCATCGACGTCGCGATCTGCTCGCAGTACCCGCGTCGTGTCTCGAACAAGAAGTGGTCGACGGCGTCGACCCCTTCGGGGTCGCGCGGCACCTCCAGGTCGTACTCGGTGTTGGCCCGCAGCCACGACTGCATGGCGATCACTCGATCGTAGGCCGTTGCCCGTCCGCGCGTGATGCGCCTCGCGAGTTCCCCGACGCGCGCGGGCAGCGAGGCGGGCAGTTGCAGGTATGGAGCCATGTCGGATGCCGTGTCGGCAGACAGCCGCGCCTGCGCGCCGCGCAGCAGTCGGGCGTCGGTGATCGGCACCTCCGACACGACGGAGTAGACGAGCCCCTCGTCGAGCAGGATCGGCGAGCGGATCGACCCCCCGGCGTCGACCCGCAGGCCCGCCGCGGGGAAGTACACCTGCCGGGCGCTCGCGGCCGAGAAGAGCACGTTGGGCTGTGCCGCCTCGATGTAGAACGTCTGCACCACCCGCGACGAGCCCCCTCCGAGGGCCGTGTTCCGCAGCGCGACGTCGGCGGGCACGACGACCGAGAGGCCGTCGTCGTCGCCCGGCAGGGGCTCGGTCTCGTCGTCGGTGATCGTCCACCGGCTCGCGTCGTAGCGGTCGAAGACCTCCGCCCGCCAGAGCGCGGCCTGCTGCGCACGCACCCGGAAAGCCAGATCGTCGGACAAGCGGCCCCGCGACCGCAGGTCGACGACGTCGCTGAACCCCGGGTAGCCGCCCGAGGAGAAGTCGACGACGCCGCTGCCCGGCAGTGCGGCCAGTCCTGGGTTCGAGACCGCCCCGTCGAAGGCCGCGACGGGCGACGGGTTGCCCGCGAGCGAGAACGGCGGCGTGCGGACGAACCCCCCGGGCAGCCTCGGCATCGCGAGGAACACGAGCGAGGCCGCGAGGAGCACGAGGCCGGCGGCGGACGTGGCCGAGCGGATCGAGGCCGTGCGCGACGGGGCGCGCTCCCCCGCGATCCGGCGCACGGCCTCCGGGGTCGTGACCCGATCGGCCCGGGGCCGCGACGACATCGACAGCCATGCGCCGCTCAAGCCCGCCCACGGCAGCAGGAACACCAGGAACGATGTCGACAGCGAAAGCGAGCCGGCCTCCGCGATGAGGATCAGGCTCGAGACCATCGAGAACGCGAGGTCGCGCCGTCGCGGCACGTCGAACGCGTGCAGCACCTGCACCCACAGGAACAGCGACGCGAGCGGGATGCGCGCCTGGTCGACCGAGACCACCCCGCGCACGTCGCCCAGGAACTGGCCGAGCGCCGCCAGCAGGGCCACCGAGAGCGCGACCTTCAGCAACAGGTTCGGCGAGCGCCGGCGCCGGTAGGAATACCAGTACCCGGCCGGGGCCAGCAGGAGCGATGCCGCCGCCACCGACGCCGGTACGGCCCCCGGCTGCGCCACCACGGCGGCGATCGCCACCTCGACGGCGCACGCGACGACCACGCGCATCGCCACGGAATCCTCGGGCGGCCCCGTCGGCCGGCGCACATCGAACCTCATCGTGCCCCGGCCTCCTCGCGCCGGCGCCCCGGTGACGGGTCCCCAGCCAGCGCCGAACCGAGGGACTCGCCCGCATGCCACGGGCGCACGATCGCGCCGGCCGCTCGCAGCCGCTGCTCCAGACCATCGAGCCCCGCCGCGGTCATGGCGCCCTGGCTGCCGGGCTCGATCACCACGGGCACCGCGACGACCGTGGGCACCCATGCCGTGAGCGAGCCCACCGATGATGCGAGCGTCGCCGGGTCGTGCGCATCCCACGTGGGGAACACGAGCACCGTGGTCTCGACGCCTCGCAGCGACCCGGCCGCGGCGCCGAGCACCTCGACGAACGAGGTCGGCGCGGCCCGCGGGAGCGAGCAGGGCGAGATGCTCGAGCAGCGCACGCTCGTCGGCGCCCGCGAGCACCTCCACCGCGTCGTGCTCGTGCCCCCGCGTCACGACACGGGCGCCGTGACCGTGCGCCACCGCGGCGAGCGCGACCGAGGCCGCCGCCGAGCACGCCCGGTCGAGGGGTGTGAACCCGCCGGAGCCGGGCTCGCCGGAGCCGGGCTCAGCGTCGCGCGAGGCGTCGACGATGATGGCGAGGCGCCGGGTCTGCTCCTGCTCGAGCTCGCGCACCATCATCGTGCCGGCGCGCGCGGTCGAGGCCCAGTGCACGTGCCGCATGCTGTCGCCGGGGCGGTACTCGCGGATGCCGAGGTACTCGGGACCGAGGCCGCGACGAGGGGCGGTGTGCATCGCGGTCTCGGTGGTCGATGCCGGACGCACGAACGGCAGCGCCCCGAGCGGCTCGATCGCGGGCACGACGAGCGTGCCGTCGCCGGTCACCGTGGCCCGGCGCCGGCGTTCGGCCACCCCGAACGGCGCAGCCGACCGAACCGTGACCTGACCCGGCCCGTGCAGGCCTCGACGATGCGGCCTGGCGCAGGCTCGAGACCTCGACCCGTTCCCCCGCCCGCACGGTCGCGACCCAGAGATCGGCAGCGTCGAGGAACCCGTCGCGCACGATCAGCCCTCGCCGGGTCGTCCGCCGGCCCCCGTGCACCGTGATGTCGACGAGCACCGGGCTTCCCTGGTGGACCTCGCCGGGTGCGCGCCGCTCGATGACCAGGCCGCGGGTGGCCGTCGCCGGCAGCACCACGCCGGCGATGACGGCGCCGAACAGCATGGCGGCGAGCACGAAGAGCCAGCCCGCCTGCACGTTCGTGGCGAGGAAGAAGAGGAGACCGGCCCCGAACAGCAGGCCGAACGCCCGCTTGCGCAGGCGCATGGCTCAGCCCCGTCCGGCGCCCGGCTCGCGCGCGTGCAGGGGCACGGGAACCTCGTCGAGCACCCGGCCCACGACCCGTCGCCCGACCTCGGCCCCGGCGCGGGCCTGGCGGGCCACCATGCGGTGCGCGAGCACCGCGGAAGCGAGCGCCTTCACGTCGTCGGGCAGCACGTGGTCGCGTCCGAGCGCGACGGCGCGCGCCTGGGCGCACCGGGTGAGCCACACGGTCGATCGGGGCGAGGCGCCCAGCACGACCTCGGGCGCCTCGCGGGTCGCCGCGACGATCGCCACGACGTAGTCGACGATGGCATCGTCGACGTGCACCATCCGCACGGCGCGCTGCGCGCGCACCACCTCGTCGGGCGTGAGCTCGGCGCGGAGCTCCTGCATCGGATGCTCCAGCAGCTGGCGGCGCACGATGTCGCCGGCCCGATCGGCGTCGGGATAGCCCACCGGCACCGTCATGGCGAACCGGTCGAGCTGGCCTTCGGGAAGCGGGTACGTGCCGTGCTGCTCGATCGGGTTCTCGGTCGCGATCACGACGTAGGGCACGGGCAACGGGTAGGTCGTGCCCTCGACCGTGACCTGTCGCTCCTCCATCGGTTCGAGCAGGGCCGACTGCGTGCGCGGTGTCGTGCGGTTGATCTCGTCGACCAGCACCACGTTGGCGAACACCGGTCCCGGCACGAACCGGAACTCACCATGCTGTTGGTCGTACACGCTGATGCCCGTCAGGTCGCTCGGCAACAGGTCCGGCGTGGCCTGCACACGGCTGAACTCCCCGCCGATCGAGCGAGCGAGCGCGCGGGCCAGGGTCGTCTTGCCCACCCCGGGCACGCCCTCGAGCAGCAGGTTGCCGTCGGCGAACAGACACACCGCCGCCGTCTCGACGGCCTCGGTGTTGCCGGCGATCACGCGCTCCACGTTGTCGACGAGGCGCCGGAAGGCGTCACTGGCGTCAGCCGCACCCATCGGGGCGGGCGAGGGGTCGATCATGCCGGAAGCTTCGACCCCGCCGGCGCGGGGCTTGAGGCGGTCGGCTACAACCGGTCCGCGCGCGTCTTGGCGAGGGCGCTGATCGCTTCCATCACGGTGCGATGCGCCAGGATGGCGGTGACCTCGGCGTGGTCGTAGGGCGGTGAGACCTCGACCACATCCATGCCGACCAGGTCGACCTGGCCCACGATCTGGCGCACCGCCCGCAGGAGTTCGCGCGCCAGCATGCCTCCCGACTCGGGGGTGCCCGTGGCCGGCGCCATGCCTGGGTCGACCACGTCGATGTCGACGCTCAGGTAGATGCAGTCGGGGCCGTCGAGCGCCTCGGCGATGGCGTCGGCGATGACGGCCTCGCTGCCGCGGTCCTCGATCTCGACCATCGTGTGCCAGCGCAGGCCCTGCTCGCGCATCCACTCGAAGGTCTCCCGCTCGGGCCAGTAGCCGCGCAGCCCGACCTGCACGAAGTTCGGCCCAGCGACCCAGCCCTCCTCGATGAGCCGGCGCATCGGCTCGCCGTGACCGTACAGGTTGCCCCACTGGTCCGCCCCGGTATCGGCATGCGCGTCGAAGTGCACGACGCCGACCTTGCGGGGCCAGACCGTGCCGCGCCACGGCGGCCGCGCTCGGGTAGGTGATCGGAGTGGTCGCCGCCGAGCACGATCGGGCATCGGGCCCCGCGCTCGCGACCCGGAAGACCTTCTCGTGGATCACCCGCAGCCCTCGCTCGAAGCGGGTCGGCACCACCGGCGCGTCGCCGGCGTCGACCACCGTGAGGTGACGGTATGGCTCGACATCGAGCTGGATCGACCAGGCGTAATCGCTGCCCCATGCGGTCGGGGCCATGCGGATCGCACGCGGCCCGAACCGCGCGCCCGGACGTGACGAGGTGCCCTCGTCGAGCGGGGCGCCCACGATCGCCACGTCGGCGTTCGCGGCGCGCAGCGACTCGTCGTCGGTCGCCCACGGCAGCTTCTCGAACGAGCCTCGCCAGTCGGAGTAGTAGGGCAGATCGGTGCTCGAGAACTCGGTGAACTCGTCGTCACCCCGCAACTCGCTGTGCTCCAGCCGGAAGTCAGGCGCATCGGTCATGCGGGAGAGCTTCCCACACACGATCGTCCGCCCGACCTCACGAAACATCCTGGAAGCAACTGGAGCGTCTAGTCTGAGTCGCCGTGGAACCCTCTTCCCCCCGGGGCCGCCGACGACGCCTCCTGCCCCTCGCGCTCGCGGTCGCCCTGCCGTGGCTCTGGTTCCTCGTTCGCGATCTCGGCGGCCCCTTCGACGTGGTGTCGGTGGGCCTGCCGCTCATCGCCTGCGCAGCCCTCGTGACGGCGGCGCTCGCCGCGGTCGTCACGGGGCGGGTCTGGCCGCTCGCAGCCGGCGTCTCCATCCTGGTGGTCTGTGCCGTCGTGGTCCTGGCACCGATGTGGCCGAGGGCCGTCGCAGCACCGGACCACGCGATCAGCGTCGTGGTCGCCAACGTCTGGGACGCCAACCCAGCGATCCACGAGGTGCCGCCGACGCTGCTCGACCGCGACGTCGACGTCGTGGTGGCGGTCGAGATGCCAGATGAGGCATTCTTCGACGAGATGACGGTCGACGCCCGGACGATCGGCCTCGGCGGAGCCGTGCAAGAGCGCACGCTCGGGGCATGGTCTCGATTCCCGGTCCAGGAGCTCGGCGACCGTGGCCTTCCCCGTTCTCGGGTGATGCGGGTCGCCGTCGATGCGCCCGATGCACCGTTCGTGCTCTACGTCGTGCACGCCCTGAATCCGCTGCGCAGCGAGAGCTTCGACGAGCAACGGCTCTTCACCGACCGGCTGCTCGACGCGATCGCAGACGAGCAGCTTCCCGTCGTCGTGGCCGGGGACTTCAACATGAGCGATCGCGTCGTGAGCTACCGTGAGATGGATGCGGCGCTCACCGATGCGATGCGCGCGGACGTGGCTGGCTCGACGACCTACGTCGGCGGCTTGTGGCCCCTGCTGATGCTGCGCATCGACCACGTGTTCGTCGAACCGACGTGGTGCGCCAGCGACGCGGCCACCTTCTCGGTTCCCGGGTCGGACCACCGCGGCCTGCAGGTCGCGGTCGGTCCGTGCGGCTGAACCCGCGCATGGAGTCGGTCTGGGACTACCCTCGCCCGCCTTCGCTGGTGCCGGACGAGCGCCGCATCGTCGTCGAGTTCGGTGGGGTCACGATCGCCGACACGACTCGGGCCGTCCGCGTCCTCGAGACCAGTCACCCACCGACGTTCTACCTGCCGCTCGACGACGTGCGGCGAGACCTGCTCCGCCTGGCGAACGGGGCGTCGTTCTGCGAGTGGAAGGGCGCCGCCGCCTACGTCGACCTGGGGGTGGGCGATCGGATCGCACGGGAAGCGGGGTGGTACTACCCCGAGCCGAGCCCCCGTTACGACGCGCTCCGTGATCGCGTGGCCTTCTACGCGGGCAGGGTCGACCGCTGCACCGTCGACGGCATCGCCGTGACGCCCCAACCCGGCGGCTTCTACGGCGGCTGGATCACACCCGAGATCACCGGGCCGTTCAAGGCGAGCCAGGCACCCACGGCTGGTGAAGACCGAAGGGCCGGGGACGAGCCCCGGCCCTCGCGACTTCGTTAGAGGATGCCCGCGTTGGTCAGGTACTCCTCGGCGACGTCGGCCACGTCGCGCTTGTCGTTGAGGATCTGGCCAACCATCTCGCGCATGTTCTCGTCGGTCAGCGTCGTCGTGACGCCGTCGAGCAGTGCGCCGAGCTCCTCGCTCGCGACCTCCTCGCGGACCACCGGGATGAAGTTGCCGTTCGCCTGCAGGTTCTCGTTGTCGGTGAGCACCACGTATCCCTTGTCTTGGATCGTGGGGTCGAGCGAGAACAGCACGCCGACGTCGACCGCGCCGCTGTCGAGCGCGGCGACCGTCTTCGGCCCGCCGAAGTCGAGCGGGCGGAACTCGCCGAAGGTGATGCCGTAGGTCTCTTCCAGGCCCGGCGTGCAGAAGGACGCCTTCGGGCAATCGGTCGGTCCGCCGAGCGTGAGATCGCCGGCGACCGGAGCGAGGCTGCTCATGTCGGTGAGCGAGTTCGCCTCGGCGGTCTCCGGGGTCACCACGAACACGTTCGTGCTGTTGGCCGGGGAGATCGCATACGTCACCAGTCCCTCGGGCTCGAGCGCCGCGGTGAGCGCGTCGGCGACCGCTTGCGGGTCGCCGTTCGTGGTCGCCGTCTCGTCGTAGAGCGGCAGATCGAACCCGGTGTACTCCGGCTTCAGGTCGATCTCACCGGCGGCGAGCGCCTCGTTGCTGACCTCTCGGTCGAGCAGGTCGAGTTCCCTTGTCACGGTGTATCCGTCGGCTTCCAGGACCTGCGCGTACATCTCCGCGACGACCTGGTTCTCCGCGAAATCGCCGGACACGCCGACGACGATCTCTCCCTTGGGCTCGGCGCTCGGCGAGTCGCCGTCGCCCGTGTCGTCCCCACCCGAGTCCCCGCACGCGGCCACCAGCAGCGACAGCGCGAGGAGGCCCGCCCCGAGGACGAACATGCGGTGCTTCCGCATGGGTATCCCTCCATCCAGTCATGGGGTGTCCATCTCCCCGACGGTGGACATCCGAGCACCGTATCAAGTGGCGCGCTCGTTGCTGCTCGCGATGCGGTGCAGTCACGGCAAGGAACCGAACGTTACACCGGCGCCTTCCCCGACTCGGAGCTCAGCGTCGGTGACGTGGCCTTGGCGAGCAGCGAGAACGCCAGATCGGTCAGCAACGAGAGCACCGCCACGAGGATCGCCCCGGCCACGATCTTGTCGTTCTCCCGCAGCGCGAACCCGTCGACGATGTAGCGGCCGAGCCCCCCGCCGGCGATGAGCGCGGCGAGGCCGGCGGTCGCGACGATCTGCACGGCGGCGAGCCGTAGCCCGGTCATGATCAACGGCATCGCCATCGGCACCTCGAGCCTCCAGAGCACCTGCCGTCCACTCATGCCCATGCCCCTCGCGGCCTCGACCGTGTCGGGATCCACCTGCTGGATGCCTACGTACGTGTTGATCAGGATCACCGGGATCCCCAGCAGCGTGAGGGCCACGATCGTGGGCAGGAATCCGAACGCGAGCGACGGGAACTCCTTCACCGCGATCAGGAACATGATGGACAGGATCGCCAGGGATGGGATCGACCGCCCGACGTTGGCGAGCTGCACGGTCCAGAACTGCCCACGGCGGGTGTGGCCGATCCACAGGCCGATCGGCACGGCGATGAGCGAGGCGATCACCAGCGCGATCGCCGAGAGCTGCACGTGCTCCCAGACCCGAGCCGAGATGCCGTCGACCCCCGACCAGTTGGCGGGATCGACGAGCCACTGCAGGCCCTCGAGCAGGCCGTTCACGTGGCCACCGCCCTGACGCCCGACGCCGTGGCCCACGGTGTCACGAGCCGCTGGAGACCGAGCAGCAGCAGGTCGGCGGCGAGCGCCAAGGCGACGGACAGCACGACGCCAACGAGAAGCGGGGTCCAGAAGAACGTGTTCAGACCGTCGAGGATGAACTGACCGAACCCGCCCCTGCCGATCAGTGCCGCGATCGTGATGAGCCCGATCGAGCTCACCGTCGCGATGCGCAAGCCCGCGATGATCACCGGCATCGCGAGCGGCACCTCGACCCGCCACAGCAGCTGCCGGCGCGACAGCCCCATGCCGACGGCTGCTTCCTTCACTTCGGGTTCCACGGAGTCGAGGCCCGCGAGCGTATTGCGGAACAGGATCAGCAGGCTGTACGCGATCAATGGGATCGCGACCGTCGTGAGCGACAGGCCGGTGATCGGCAGCAGCAGGAAGATGAACGCGAACGCGGGGATCGTGTACAGCACGCCGGAGATCGACGTGAGAGGCGAGACGGCCCACCGATGCCGCGAGGCGTAGACGGCCGCCGGGAATGCGATCAGGAACCCGACCGCCACGGTCACGACCGTCAAGTAAACGTGCTGCAGCCCCAGGCTCACGATCTCGTCGACGTGGTCGGAGATCCAGATCCAGCGGATCAGTGGCTCGGTGTCCTGCTGCCCGAGGAACGCCGTGGCGATGAAAGAGACGTGGCTCACGCGAGGATCTCCCTCGAGACCCGCTCGAGCGACAGGATGCCCCGGTAGTGCTGGCCTTCGCTCACCACGACGGCCACCGCCGTGCGCGATGTCACGATCGAGTCGAGCGCCTGCCGCAAGGAATCGCGGGCGGTCACGTAGGCGCTGAACCGCGTCGGGGTCGCCTCCCCCGCTGTGGTGCAGCCCTCGAGGGCGCGGTGGTCGACCCAGCCCAGCAACTCGCCGTCGTCGACCACGCTCACCCAGCCGAAACCGGCGGCCTCGATCGCGCGACGCGCCTCATCGGCGGTTGCGCTCGGTGCGACGACCGGGCCGTCTTCCACCTCGATATCGCCGACCTTGATCAGCGCGAGCCGCTTGAGGCCACGTTCTGCGCCCACGAACTCGCGCACGAAGTCGTTCGCGGGCTCGCGCAGCACGGTCTCGGGCGGCGAGAACTGCTCCAGCACACCGCCGACGTTGAGGATCGCCATCCGGTCGCTGAGCTTGATCGCCTCGTCGACGTCGTGGGTCACGAACACGATCGTCTTGCCCAGCCGTTCCTGGATCTCGAGGAACTGGTCCTGCAGACGGCCGCGCACGATCGGGTCGACCGCTGCGAACGGCTCGTCCATCAGCATCACGGGCGGGTCGGCGGCGAGGGCGCGGGCGACGCCGACACGCTGTCGCTGCCCGCCGCTGAGCTCGGCCGGGTACCGCTCGAGCAGCTCGCGGTCGAGATCGAAGATCTCGATCAGCTCGTCGACCCGCGCAGTCGATGCGAGCGTCGGACCACCCCACGAGGTTCGGCACGGTGGCGATGTTCTGACGGATCGTGCGGTGGGGCAGCAACCCGGTCTGCTGGATCACGTAGCCGATGCCCCGTCGAAGCTGCACCGGGTCCTGATCGAGCACGTTCGTGCCGTCGAGCACGATGCGCCCGCCGGTCGGCTCGATCAGGCGGTTGATCATCTTCAGGGTCGTGGTCTTGCCGCACCCCGAGGGGCCGACGAGGGCGACGGTCTCACCCTCCTGGATCTCGAGCGTGAGGTCGCCGACGGCCGGGGAGGCCGTTCCCGGGTAGCGCTTCTCGACGTGCTCGAGGGAGATCATGTGCGCCCGACCCTAGTGAGGGCGAGCGTCTGCGTCCACGCAGCCGGACCTACCGCACGCTTCGGAGGAACCCGACGAACCCAAGGATGCCCGCCACCAGCATCCCGGCGACCGCGACGAAGACCGGTGAGAGCTGGAAGCCGCCGCATTCATTCAGTCCGTTTGGACAGTCGGGAGGCCCGGCATCATGATCGCCGCCGCGAGCGCGGCGAGGAGCACGGCGAGCCCCGCGGCGTACCACACGTTCACCCGATCACCCTACCCCTGTCTGGGGCGAGGAGCAGCTGGCCATGAACACCGTGAGCGTCCATGCTTTCGCCAGCAGACCGAGGAAGGGCGAACGGAACATGAGGGTCGAGGAGAAGGACGGGGAGTTCCCGGCACCGGACATGGAGTTGACCCACATCCTGGTGGTGTCGGATCTCGAGCGATCGCGCGACTGGTACCGAGACGTGCTCGGCGCCGAGCTGCACCGGGAGTACGGAGGCAGCTCGGCCGTCTTCCGGTTCGGCGTCGCCTGGCTCTTGATCGTGACGGGAGGCGGGCCCACCGAGGACAAGCCAGGTGTCTCGTTCGAGACACCTGATCCGTCGTCGGTGAGCCATTCGATCACGATCCGAGTGCAGGACTGCCGGAGCGCGTACGAGACCCTCTCGGCACGCGGGGCGCAGTTCCTCACGCCTCCCTACGACTGGGGGCAGGAGATCCGCTGCTTCTTCCGCGACCCGGACGGGCACCTGTTCGAGATCAGCGAGGCGTGACGCGCTACTTGGTGTCGGCGAGGATCTGGCGGGCCGCGTTCGCGCCCGGACCGCCGGTGATGCCACCGCCCGGGGTGCGCCCCCGAACCCGCGAGGTAGAGCCCCTCGATCTGCAGCCGGTACCGCGCCTCACCGTTCAGCGGACGCCAGGCGAAGAACTGATCGAGCGCCGGCTCCGCGTGGTAGACGTGCCCGCCCGTCAGGCCGTACTCGGTCTCCATGTCCTCGGGCGTGATCACCTCGCGAGCCTCGACGAGCTCGCCGAGCCCCGGCGCGAAGCGCTCCATCGACTTCACCGCGATGTCGGCGACCCGGTCGCGCTCGGACGCCCAGTCGCCCTCGCGAAGCGTGCGCGGCGCCGCCTGGAACAGGATCGACATCACGTGCGTGCCCTCGGGTGCCAGCGACGGATCGACGAGGGTCGGGATCGTGGCCTCGAGCACGGGCTCCTCGGCGACGTGCCCGTACTTGCAGGCGTCCATCGCCTGCTCGACGTAGTCGATCGACGTGCCGATCGACGATGCGGCCCTGCAAGTCGCTCGGCGTCGTCGGCGCCGTTGAACGCCGGCAGCCCCGACAGCGCGAGGTTCACCTTCGCGGTCGCGCCGGGCTGGCGGATGTTCCCCGCGCGCCAGACCATCGTCGGGCTCGAGCTCGACGGGGTCGCACAGCGCGCAAGGTGCGCTTGGGGTCGGCGGCCGAGACGACCAGCTTCGCGTCGAGCTCGGTGCCGTCGGCGAGCGTGACCCCCCTGACCGTGCCGTCGCTTGGACCGGATCGCGACCACCTCGGCGCCGGTGCGGACGTCGACGCCCCGGGCGCCGAGCCGCCGACTCGAGCGCGGTCGGCGAGCGCACCGGTGCCGCCCTGCGCGAACACGGCCGTGCCCGCCGCTCCCCCGTCGTTGCCGGCGGAGTCGTTCAGGAACACCGCCGCCGTGCCGGCCGCCCACGGGCCCATCGACGTGTACAGCACGCCGCGGGTGGCGAGCGGGCCCCGCACCGCTTCCTCCTCGAAGACCTCCTGCACGAGGTCGGCGACGGCCATCGGCAGCGCCCGGATCGCCTCGCGGCCGGTCTTGGCGCCGAGATCGCGGAACGCCTTCCCGAGCTTCAGCCCAGCGATCGCGTCGGCGATCGAGGGCGACTTCGCGTCGGGCGGCGTGGCGACGTTCACGTAGGCGAGGAAGCTCGCGACGCGCGCGCACCTTCGCGTCGAAGCCGGCGTACGCGTCGGCGTCGTGCGGCGCTGCGCTCACGCAGCTCGCTCGCGGTCCGCGCGGGGTCGCCCCAGAACGTGACGGCGGAGCCGTCGGGCTGCGGGGCGAACATGCGCACGGCGGGCGTGATCGCCTCGAGAGCCGTGGCGCTCGAGCTGCAGGTCCTTCGATCGACCGAGGGCCGCAGGCGCCCGACCGTGTGCGCGATGCCGGGCGCGGTGAAGCCCTCGGCGCGGTCGACGTGTGCGCAAGGATGCCGCCGACGCGGTCGGCGCGCTCCAGCAGCGTGACCTTCCTGCCGGCCTTCGCGAGGTAGGCCGCGGCGACCAGACCGTTGTGGCCCCCGCCGATGACGACGACGTCGGAGCGCGATGCCATCATCCGCGACCCCTCCGGTCCTCGAGCGCCTTCAGCAGCCCTCCGTCCGCGCTTGCGCTGCTTCAGGTCCTCGAGCGCCGCGATCCTGCCGGGCGCGCCCATGATGCCGCCGCCGGGGTGCGTCGCCGAGCCGCACATCCACAGGTCCTTGACCGGCGTCCCGTAGCGCGCCCAGCCGGGCACCGGCCGGTTGAAGAAGAGCTGCTCCAGCGAGAGCTCGCCCTGGAAGATGTTGCCCTCGGTCAGGCCCGTGATGTCCTCGATGTCCTTCGGGCGTGATGAACTGCTAGCCCACGATCAGCGTGCGGATGTTCGGGAACCGCTCCTCGAGCGTGTCGATCACGTTCTGCCCGAACGCTTCGCGCTTCGGCGTCGTCCCACTGCGCTCCGCCGGCCGAGGTGGTACGGCGCGTACTGCACGAAGCAGCTCATCACGTGCTTGCCCGGGGGGCGCCATCGTCGGGTCGACGAGCGTCGGCATGATGCAGTCGATGTAGGGGCGCTCGCGAGGGCCGGCCGTACTTCGCGTCGTCGTAGGCGCGCTCCATGTAGTCGAGCGAGGGCGAGAAGCTAGATCGCGCCGCGCAGCCACGGCCCCACGCCGGGCTTGCAGGCGAGCTCGGGCAGGCCGTCGAGCGCGAGGTTCACCTTGCCGCTCGAGCCGCGGTACTTGTAGCGCAGGACCTCGTCGCGGAACGCCGGGTCGAGGTCGCCCTCCTCGAGCAGCTTGATGAACGTCAGGCGCGAGTCGAGCGAGCGACAGCACGACGCCGGCCTCGATCTCCTCGCCGCTCTCGAGCATCGACGCCGGTCGCGCGGCCGCCCACGGTCTTGATGTGGGCGACGCCGCGCCTCCGTGCGGATCTCGACGCCGAGCGACAGGGCGGCTGCTCGCGATCGCGTAGGCGACCGCGCCGGTGCCGCCGCGTGGCATGCCCCACGCGCGGAACGCGCCGTCGATCTCGCCCATGTAGTGGTGCAGCAGCACGTACGCGGTGCCCGGCGAGCGCGGCCCCTGGAACGTGCCGATGATGCCGGACGCGCTCATCGTGGCCTTGAGCGGCTCGGTCTCGAACCACTGGTCGAGGAAGTCGGCCGCGCTCATCGTCATCAGCTGGATGAACGTGGTCTGCATGCTTCTTCGGCAGATCCTTGAAGGCCTTCGCGAGCGGACCGAGCGGCAGCCAGTCCATCGGGGTGATCTTGCCCGGGTCGGGCGGCGCGATCGACAGGATCGGCTTGATGAACCGCGCCATCTCCGCCATCAGCTGGCCGTACTCCTCGTAGGCCTCGGCGTCGTTCAGCGACCAGCGGCGGAGCTCGCGGACGGTCTTGCCGTGGTCGTTCACGCGCCACAGGTAGTCGTCGTCGAGCGGGGTGATCGTGCCGTCGAGCGGCAGGATCTCGAGGCCGTGCTTGGGCAGCTGCAGCTCGCGGATGATCTCGGGACGGAGCAGCGAGACGACGTAGCGAGAGACGGAGAACTTGAACCCGGGCACGATCTCCTCGGTGACGGCGGCGCCGCCCAGGACGTGCCGGCGCTCGAGCACCAGGACCTTCTTGCCGGCCTTCGCGAGGTAGGCGGCGGTCACGAGGCCGTTGTGGCCACCGCCGATCACGACCGCGTCGTACCGCTTCGCCATGCAGGTCCTCCTCGGGGTGACTTGAGGTCAACGGAGCCCCGGCACAGGCCGCCGGCTCGCCGGTCGCCCATGCTAGTCGGGGGTCCCCGGGTCACCAACGGGCCCTTGACTTCAGGTCAGCGAGCTCGTGCCGTGAGCCGACGACGGTCGGCTACCCTGAGGCGCATCGAGCGCTGGATGGCGCCCTCGATCGCATGCCCGAGCCATCCCCGAGGAGGTCCACCGAGTGAGCGTCAGCCACCGCGTTCTTCCCGCGCAGGAAGCCCTGAACACCAAGCTGGCCTGGGGCGAGTGGTCCGGGTACTTCTCGGTGCCGGTCTACGCCGACTTCCACGACATCGAGTACAGCGCGATCCGCGAGGCGGCCGCGGTGATCGACATCAGCCCGCTCTACAAGTACGAGGTCGCGGGCCCGACGCGCAGCGCGCTGCTCGACCGGGTGATGACCCGCGACATGACGAAGCTGCGCGTCGACCGCGTCTACTACACCCCCTGGTGCGACGAGGAAGGCAAGGTCCTCGACGACGGCACGATCGCTCGGCTCGACGACACGACCTACCGCATCACGGCCGCCGACCCGAGCTATCGCTGGTTCGTGATGAACGCGACCGGCCTCGACGTCGAGATCGACGACATCAGCGACCGCACGGCCGCGCTCGCCCTGCAGGGGCGGCTGACCCGAGAGGTCCTGCAGGACGCGACCGGCGCAGGACTGGTCCGACCTGAAGTACTTCGGACGCCGCATGACCGAGATCGCCGGCGTCGCCGTCGACGTCACCCGCACCGGGTACACCGGCGATCGCGGCTACGAGCTGTGGATGCCCGCCGATCAGGCCTTGCCGGTGTGGGACCGCATCTTCGAGGTCGGCGAGCGCTACGGCATCTACCCCGTCGGCATCGACGCCATGGACGTCGCCCGCGTCGAGGCCGGCCTGATCCTCATCGAGGCCGAGTACACGAGCGCCCGGCACGCGGTCGCGCCCGAGCAGCAGTACTCCCCCTACGAGCTCGGCTTCGAGCCGCTCGTCGACCTCGGCAAGGCCACCGACTTCACCGGCCGCCGCGCCTTGCGCGCCGAGCACGCCGCGGGCGGGCCCGAGCGCCGCCTCGTGGGGCTCGAGCTCGACTGGGCCGGCATCGAGGGCATGTACGCCAAGCACGGCCAGGCACCGGCGATCAGCCCCTTCGTGCACCGCGCTCCGGTGCCCGTGTACAAGGAAGGCAAGCAGGTCGGCCGCGCCACCTCGATCACCTGGGGCACGACGATCAAGAAGATGGTCGGCTTCGGCTCGGTCGACCGCGGCCACGCGAGGGCGGGCACCCGCCTCAGCGTCGAGTGGAGCGTCGAAGGCGAGCGCGGCAAGGTCGGCGCCACCGTCGTGCCGCTGCCCTTCCTCGACCTGGACCGCAAGCGCGCCTGAGGAAAGCCCGGCGCCCCTCCGCAACGGGATCGCCACATGCGGATCGGCGCCTCGGCACGGCGCCTCTGGGAACATGGAGCCTTCCATGGAACGACGCCCCGACTCCCTTGCACCGATCGTGTTCGCCGTGCTCGCCGGGCTGGTCGGGCTCGCGATCGGCGTCGCCGGTTCATGGGTGCTGGGCGTCACGGCCGGCCTGCTCACGCTGGCGCTCGGCCTCGCGATCACCGTGTGGACACCGGGCCGGCAGGCCTCGGCGCCGGCCGACCCCGGGCGCCGGAACCTGCTCGTCGCGGCCGGTCTCGGCGGGCTCGTGTGGGCCGTGGCCGGACCGTCGATCGGGTGGGCGGCCCGCAAGCTCGGGCGCCCCGACCCGCGACCCGTGCAGGAGGCGATGGCCACCGACCTCGGCTCGGATTACATGGAGCTCGTGCGGCGCACGTTCGTCCCGCGGCGCTCGGGCGACCTGCAGTTGCTGCTCGCCCCCTACAACAGCTCGAACTATCCGCAGGAATCGCTCTCCCTCGTGCCGAAAGACCCCCGCACGAGCCACGCGAGCGTGTGGATGTACCTGGAACGGATCCCGTTGGTGGTGCACTCCCCAGGCCACGTGCTACCGAGCGACTCCGAGGAACGCGTGACGCTCGCCGACCTCGCACCCACGACCGCACAGCTGATCGGGTTCGACGGCTGGCCCGACGACCGCGACGGGTCACCGCTGGCGCTCACGACGAGCCGCTCCGCGCGCACCCCGAAGGTCGTCGTGACCTACGTGATCGACGGGGGCGGCTGGAACCTGCTCGACGCGTTCCCCGACGACTGGCCGAACCTGCGCGCGCTCATGGGCGAGAGCGCGAACTTCCGCAACGCGATCGTCGGTTCGTTCCCCGCCGTGACGGCCTGCGCGCACGGCACGATCGGCACGGGCGCGTTCCCGAACCGCCACGGCATCACGGGGCACAACATCCGCGACGAGCAGGGCGATGTGCGCAAGGCCTACGATTCTCCCGGGGCTGCGCAGCCGGGCGACATCTGGCTCCCCACGCTGTCCGACCTCTGGCACGAGCAGACGGGCGCGTGGGTCGGGCAGATCGGCTATCAGGTGTGGCATCTCGGCACGATGGGATACGGCGGTCGGGAGCGGCCGGCCGACGACCTGCCGGTCGGGGTCTTCTGGGACGAGGACGGTACCGCGACCTGGCAACCCCACAACCCGAAGCTGTACCGGCTTCCGGCATCGATGCCGGCACCCGAGACCTACGAGCGCTACCTCGACGAGTTCGACGACCCGGGCTGGGATGCCCAGTTCGCGCCCGTCGGACGCCAGTCGCCATGCTGCCGCCCCCCGATCGTCCGCTACCAGGGCGACGTCATCGAGTCGGCGTTCGATTCCGAGCCGATCGGCGACGGCGCGACCAGTCTGCTCTCGACCACCTACAAGTCGCCCGATTACACGGGCCACGTCTACGGCATGGGTTCGAAGTGGACCGGGTTGCAGCTGCGCGCCGTCGACGAGCAGTTGGGCCGCCTGAAGGCCATGCTCGACGAGCGGTTCCCCGGCGAGTACGCGCTCATCGTGACGGCCGACCACGGCCAGTGCCCGCTGCCCGACTCCGTCGGGCGGCGTGCGGCTCGATCCGATCCAGCTCGAGCGGTTCATCGAGTCGCGGTTCTCGGGTGTGACGGGCGTGGTGGAGAGCGTGGTGCCCTCGGAGGTGTTCCTCAACGTGTCGCGGTTGGCCGACAACGGGGGGGCGACGATCGAGGACGTCGCCGCGTCGCTCGCCGACTACCGCTATCGCCAGAACATCGGGCCGTACGTGCCCCGCAGCGCCGTCGAGCAGGACCTGCTCGACCAGAAGGAGTTCGCGGCCGTCTTCGGCACTACGTTCATGGAATCGCTCGCCGGGCGCGACCTCGCCACGTACGGCGACACCGCCTACGCCGACGGTGACCCGGGCGGGGTTCCGACGCCGCTCGCGTAGGCGCTCACGCCGCGCCCGCGAGGGCGGCGATCACCTGCGTCCTTGCACCGCCATGCCATCGGAACAGCCGACCGAGCCGCACGAGCACCAAGCCCTCACCGAGGATCGCCTCCGCGACGCCGTGCACCCTGAAGAGGGCGATGAGCGTGGGCTCACGGGAGCGCTCGGCCATCTCGGCGCTCTCGGCCACCCGTCGGGGGCCCTCGTGATCGACCTCGAACACGACCGGTCCCTCATCGGCGGGCATCTCGGTCGCCGGACCGAGGACGCGAGCGAGGTCCGCCGATGCCCGATCGACGATGTCGGCAGCGACGGCGCCGGGCTGCAGGTTGAGCCGCGCCCTGTAGCGATGCAGGTTGACGGAACGTACACCGGCGATCGCGAGCGCTGCTGAGGCGATCGGCGGCGGATCGTGCGGGGGGCAGGTGACGATGGTGCGGGTCGTGAGCTCGACATCGACGTGCAGCCGTAGCACGGTGGGGTTCACCGCCGGTTCGAGCGCCCATCGCGGAGGCGGCCGGCTCACCATCCTCGGTCGATCCACTCCTGCAGGTGCGGTGCCTCCTCGCCCACGGTCGTCGACCCGCCATGGCCGGGATGCACCTCGGTCTGGAGCGGCATCGTGAGGATGCGTTCCCTGATCGACGCGATGATCACCTCGAAGTCGCCGAGTTCATCGCCGGTCGACCCCGGTCCGCCCGGGAACAGGGTGTCGCCCGCGAACAGCACGTGACTTGCCGTGTGATGGAAGCACACGCTGCCGGGCGTGTGGCCCGGGGTGTGCAGCACGCGAAGCTCCACGCCGTCGGCGACGAGCAGCTCACCTTCGGCGAGATCGCGATCGTGCGCCCGGTCGGCATGCGTGCGGCGCCACACCGGCGCGTCGCCGGGGTGCATGAGGATCGGGGCATCGACCGCGACTTGCAGGTCGAACGCAGCGTCAACATGGTCCCAGTGTCCGTGCGTGCACGCGATGGCGGTCACCCGGCGTCCGCCGACGGCCCCGACGATGGGCGCTGCGTCGTGGGAGGCGTCGATGACGACCACCTCGTCGTCGCCCCCCACCACCCACACGTTGTTCTGCACCTCGACCGCACCCTCGCCCGGGTAGTGCCGGGACGTCACGGTGCTGACGATGTCGACGCGCGGTGGCACCTTCCCATCGTAGTCGCCGGCCGCGACTACCCGTTGTGCATGGGGCCGTGGTCGGTCTCCTCGTCGAAGGTGTTTCCTTCGGCGGGTATCGGGTTCGCTCGCAGGATGCGCGCAAGGTGCACCGCGTTGTGGGCCATCCACCTGGTGGTGCGCTGCGTGTACGCGTGCTGCTCGCCGCCCGCCTCGATGTAGCTCGGCCCCGGGCCCGCGTCACCCACCCAGTAGGTGTCGGCGTTGGGCGGGATCGCGCACCCCAGGTGCGTCAGGTTGAACAGGGTGGTCTCGGCCGCCGCGTGCGCGCCGTCTTCGTTCCCGGTCACGACCACGCAGCCGACCTTGTTGTAGAGGGGGTACTGGCCGTGCTCGTTGCGGTCGTTGTACGTGCCGTCGAGTCGCTCGATCACCATCTGCGCGACCGACCCCCGCACCCCGAACCAGATCGGCGTGCCGATGCAGATGATGTCGGCCGCGAGCACCTTCTCGAGGATGCGCGGCCACTCGTCGCCGTCGCCCTCGTCGGAGCTGACGCCGAAGCGCACCGCGTAGTCGGTGACACGCACGATCTCGGTCTCGACGTCCATCGTGTCCCACCAGTCCTTGACCTTGCGCATGAGCGCTTCGGTGTTGGACACCTCCGGCGCGTACTTCAGCGTGCAGTTCAGCATCACGGCCTTGAGGCTCGTCACGGCGTCTCCCTCCGCTCGGTGGTCACGTGCACGTCGTCGGCTCGCAGGCAACCGTTACACATCCAGGACCCTGGCGTGGCAGGATGCCGCCGTGCCAGCGAGCCTGACCCTCACCGACGACGACCGAGCGGCCCTCGATGGGGAACGAGGCGACGCGACTCGGTTCGCGATGCGCATCCTCGTGCGCACGGCGGCGGCCATGGGCGCCGAGCGCCTGCTCGACGTCTCGTCGGCCCACATCGACGGCTGCCTCTACCACGGCCGAGCGGGGCTCGATTTCGCCCGGCGCCTGGCCGACGACGGGGCCACGGTGCGCGGTGCCGACGACCCTCAACGTCTCCTCGCTCGACCTGCTGCACCCCGAGCTCGTGCGGCTCGACCCGGAGACGACGGCCGACGCGCGGGCGCTCATGGACGCCTACGTCGCGATGGGCTGTCGGCCGACATGGACCTGCGCCCCGTACCAACTGCCCGAGCGGCCGGCGGCAGGCGAGCACGTCGCGTGGGCCGAGTCCAACGCCATCGTCTTCGCGAACTCGGTGCTCGGTGCCCGCACCGGCCGTTACGGCGACTTCATCGACATCTGCTGCGCCATCACCGGCCGGGCACCCGCAGCCGGATTGCACCTCGACGAGGAGCGGCTCGCCCGCTCCGTGTTCCGTCTCAGCGAGCTGCCGGCGGCCCTGCTCGAGGACGAGGCGGCCTACGCGGCGATCGGGCACCTGGTGGGCCAGGCGACGGGCAGCGCCGTGCCCGCCATCGTGGGCCTGCCCGCCGCCTCGTCCGAGGATCAGCTCAAGGCGCTCGGGGCGGCGGCGGCGTCCTCGGGTGCCGTGGCCATGTTCCATGCGGTCGGGGTCACGCCCGAGGCCGCCACGCTCGATTCGGCCACCGGTGGCCGGCATCCCACGCTCGAGGTGGAGCTGGGCCTGCCGGAGCTGCGGGCGGCGCGCGATGCGCTGTCGACCGTGGAGGTCGGCGCCGCCATCGGCAGCGTCAGTCTCGGCACGCCGCATTGCTCGGCGGCCGAGCTCCGGCGGCTCGCGATGACGGTCGGCGACCGTCGGCTCGCGGTGCCGTGCTACGTGAACACCGGCCGCGCGGTGCTCGCCGACGTCGCCGGCGTCGCCGAGACGCTCCGGACCGCGGGCGTCACCATCGTCACCGACACGTGCACCTACATCACTCCCATCATCGAGCGAGCCTCGACCCCCGTCGTCACGAACTCGGGGAAGTGGGCCTGGTACGCGCCCGGCAACCTGGGGTTCGACGTGGCCTTCGCCACCATGCGCGAGTGCGTCGACTCCGCGGTCGTCGGCCGGCTCGTGCGCGACCGGGACGCGTGGGGCGATGGCTGAGGCCCAGCTCGTGCGTGCGCTCACGCCCGGGATCGCCCGCGGGCCGGTCCTGGTGCTCGACGAGCCGTTGAGCTTCTGGGGAGGTCTCGACTCCGCGACCGGGGCGTTGATCGACGCTCACCATCCGCAAGCGGGTGAGACGCTCGCCGGGGTCGTGCTCTGGATGCCGTCGGGACGCGGGTCGAGCTCGAGCTCCTACGTCTTCGCCGAGGCGATCCGCGCCGGCACGGCGCCGGCCGCGGTCGTGCTCGGCGAGGCCGACGCCATCGTCGCCCTCGGCGCGATCGTTGCTGCCGAGCTCTACGGCATCGAGGTACCGGTCGTCGTCGCGCCCCGAGCCGGTCTCACGAGCGGCGACACGGTGACCGTGCGATCGACCGATGACGGCGACGCCTCGCTCGAGGTGGGCTGAGGACCCCGTCGACACGGGCGCCGCTACACTCGCCCCGTGGCCATCCGGTGCCCGAACTGCCAGGCGTCGAACGACGACGACGCGCGATTCTGCGCATCGTGCGGCACCCCCCTCGCTCGCCGGTGCGCCACATGCGGCGCCGAGGTGCCCCCGCAGGCTCGGTTCTGTCCGTCCTGCGGCGCGCCCGTCCACACCGAGACCGCGCCCGGCGCTCCGCCCCTCGAGGAACGTCGACTCGTCACGATCATGTTCGCCGACCTCGCCGGGTTCACCGAGCACAGCGACCGCGCCGACCCCGAGGACGTTCGGCGCATCCTCGTGCCGTTCCACGAGGTCGCGAAAGAGGAGATCGAGCGGTTCGGCGGCACGCTCGACAAGTTCATCGGTGACGCGGCGATGGGCGTCTTCGGAGCGCCGAGGGCCCACGAGGACGACCCCGAGCGGGCCGTCCGAGCCGCCCTCGCGATCCGCGACCGTGTCACCGACGGCAACCTGCCGGTGCGCATCGCGGTGCACACGGGCGAGGCTCTGGTGACCTCGGGCGAGGGCCCCACCGTGGGCGAGCGTGTCGCCGGCGACGTCGTCAACACCGCGTCGCGACTGCAGTCGTTCGCACCGGAGGGTGCGGTGATCGTCGGCGAGCCGACCCAGCGTGCGACGCGCCACGTGATCGAGTACGAGGCGCTGCCCGCGACCCGCGTCAAGGGCAAGGCGGACGCGCTGCACGCCCACGTGGCGACGAACGTGCGCACCGACACCCCCGAACGGGAAGAGGACGACCCGCCCCCATTCGTGGGCCGCATCCGGGAGCGGGAACTGCTGCACGATCTGCTCGGTCGCACGATCGGCGACCGGACCCCCCGCCTGGTGACCGTGGTGGGCGAGCCAGGTATCGGCAAGACCCGGCTCGTGCTGGATCTGCACGAGCACCTGCGAGCGACGCACGACGCCACGTCGTGGCACCGCGGGCGGTGCCGGCCCTACGGTGAGTCGATCACCTACGCGGCGCTCGACGAGATCGTGCGCTCGATCACGGGCATCGCTCCCGGAGCCGCCGCCGCTGAGGTGCGCACGCGCCTCGACGCGTACCTCGGCGAGCTCGAGATGAGCCCCGACGATCGCGACTGGATGGCGGTGCGTCTGCGCCCGCTCGTCGGCCTGCCGGCCGACGACGACTCGCCGGTCGACGGCGACGAGACCTTCACGGCGTGGACCCGCTTCCTCGAAGCGTCCGCAGAACGCAGTCCGCTCACGGCCGTCGTCGAAGACCTGCACTGGGCCGACGACGCCTTGCTCGAATTCCTGGAACGGCTGATGGAACGGGCCCCCGACGTGCCGCTGTTCCTGCTGTGCACCGCGCGTCCGGAGCTGTTCGCGCGCCGGCCCGGGTGGGCCGCCGCCGTCGCTCACGCCACCACCATCTCCCTGTCGCCGCTCACCGACGCCGAGATGGCGGAGTTGCTCGGCGCCCTGCTGGTCCGCTCCGTCATGTCGACGACCGACGGCGAGGCGCTGCTCCGCCGCGCCGGCGGGAACCCGCTGTACGCGCGGGAGTTCGTGCACATGCTCGAAGACCGAGGCGGGGTCGCAGGACTCGGGGCGGGCGAACCGATGGGGGCCGCCGCGTCCTCGGTGCCCGATACCGTGCAGGCCCTGATCGCCGCCCGGCTCGATGCGCTCGAGCCCGCCGATCGTGCGGCCCTGCAGGCCGCCGCGGTGATCGGCGATCGATTCTGGCTGGGGGCCCTCGCGGCGCTCGAGCCCGCCGCGCCCGACCTCGACGTCACGCTGCATACGCTGCAGCGGCGCGGGCTGATCCGCCGGTCGTCGACCAGCGCGATCGACGGCGAGGCCGAGTTCTCGTTCGCGCACGCCCTCATCCGCGACGTCGCGTACGGACGGCTGCCGAGAGCTGCCCGGTCGCGTCTGCACCGAGCGGTGACCGCCTGGCTCGAGACGGTCGCCGACACGAGCCTGACGGCGCAGGCCGATCTCCTCGCATCGCATGCCGTGCGGGCGCTCGACCTCGCGCGCGCGGCGGGACTCGACGACGACGTCGCCACGCTGGAAGCCACGACGATGCGATACCTCGTGTCGGCCGGCGACCGCCAGCAATCCCTCGATGCCGCGAGAGCGGCGACGTACTACGGCCAGGCGCTCGCCCTCGCTCCCCCGGGGGCCGAGCGCGCCGAGATCAGGCGCACCGCCACGAGCCTCGGATGGCGATCGGGAGGCATGACGAGCGACGAAGCCCTCGAGGAGTACCGCACGGCCGAGCGCGAGGCGATGGAAGCCGGCGACCCCCGGCTGGCCGCGCGGGTGCTGCGCCGCATCTACTACCAACTCGGATTGCGAGGCGACACCGCCGGCGCCCACGATGCGCTCGAACAGGCGATCGGGCTCGTCGAGCACGACGACGGAGCGAAGGAGGTGCTGGCCGAGCTCTACGCCTGCCGCTCCGAGGCCGAGATGTTCGCCGGCCGCTCGGACGACTCCCTGCGCTGGGCCGAGCGCGCCCTCGAGCTGCCCACCACCGACACGGTGGCCCTGATGGCGCTGCACCTGCGGGGCAACGCGCGATGCGAGACGGGCGACCTCGGAGGGGTCGGCGACCTGCGCCGAGCACTCGAGATCGCCGAGGGGTCGGGCGTTGCGATCGACATCGTGACCTCGTATTCCTACCTGCTGGAGTGGGTCGGGCTCGAGGACGGGCCGCCGACCGGGCTGCCGATGAACCGCGCCACCGTGGACCTGTGCCGGCGCCGGGGCATCGAGGGCCAGGGCATGTGGTCACGGGCCGAGGGCCTGTGGCTGCGGTTCGACGCCGGCCTGTGGGACGAGCTGCTCGACGAGGTGCGCGATCTCGACGCGTGGGCCGAGGCGCACGGCGACGCGCAGATCGCCACGGTCGCCCGTCTCTACCGGGGGCGTGTGCTCGCCCACCGCGGCGATGCCGAGACGGCGGTCGCGCTCGCCGCGCAGTTCATGCCCGTCGCTCGCCAGATCGAGGACCTCCAGGTGCTGGCACCTGCCCTCGTCGTCGCGGTGGTCGCTCACACGGCGGGCGGCGACCCCGCAGCAGCGGTGTCGTTCGCGGAGGAGTTCCATACCGCGACCGCCGAGGGGCCAACCGAGTACAGGGAGCTCTACCTGCCCGAGGTGGTGCGGGCCCTCATCGGCATCGGCGAGCCCGACCTCGCGGCGCGCATCGTCGTCGACCGGCCCGTGCACGTGCGGCGCACACGGCTGGCCGTCGCCTCGTCGCACGCGATGCTCGCGGAGGCCCGGGACGAGTTCACGGACTGCGTTCGCGCGTTCGGCGAGGCGGCCGAGGGCTGGGAAGCATGGGGTGGACGGTTCGAGCACGCCCATGCACTGGCCGGACTCGCGCGTTCGCTCGGGGCGCTCGATCGCGCCGAGGAGGGCTCCGACCCGGCCACGAAGGCCAACGCCATCTTCGAGTCGCTCGGCGTGGCCTCGGCGAACGCCCGCGCTGAGTGAAGCGCGCAGCGGCGCTGCACCACGGTGGAGGTGAGGGGATTCGAACCCCTGTCTCTCGGCGACCACTCGGGACTTCTCCGGGCGCAGCCAGGCGGTGAGATCTCACCTCGGGGCTCCCACCGGCAGAGTTCCCTTCGGCCAGCCTCGGTGCGATGTCCCCCGCCGGCCCCGAGGCCGAACCGGCGGAGTGAGCCTGCTCACGACGCCCATCCCCCGGTCGCAGACATCCCGGGGGGGACGGCTACCGCTTAGGCAGCGAGCGCGTACTCTTCGTTGGCGCTTGTGTGTTGTCCGGCGTTTAACGTGACATCCGGGATCACGGCCCGCTTCTCCCGAGCGATGAACGCCCAGATCGAAGCCAGTACACCCCCATATGCAGTTGTCTCCAGAAGTATACGGCGAGGCGGCGACACGACTGAAGCGCGCGGTGGCTACCCCATGTCGGCCGCGAGCTTCGCGCCCAGCTCCCGCGTGACATCGACCAGCGAGGTCGACGTCCTGCTCACGGATGCGCCAGTTCGTGAGGGCCGGTCGCAACGCCACCGTGCCGCCGTAGTCGGTGGCACCGTAGGCGACCCGCCCGTCCTCGATCACTGCCGTGCCGAGACGCTGATTGAGCTCGTCGAGTCGGTCCTCGTCGAACCCCTCGGGGCGGAACCGGAAGCACACGATGTTGAGCGAGACCTCGGCGAGCCGCTCCAGGTCGGGCGCTGCGTCGACCCTGGCCGCCAGGTGCTGGGCGAGGTCGAGGTGGCGTTCCACGATGGCGCGGTAGCCTTCGCGCCCGTAGGCGCGCAGCGTGGCCCAGACGGTGAACGACCGTGCACGCCGGGACATCTCCGGACCCAGGTAGCCCCAGTTCGGCTTGGGGTCGTCCAGATCGGGAAGGTACGCCGCGCCGCTGCCGAACACGGCAGGTTGCAGCGAGGGGTCGCGCACGAAGGCGAACCCCGACTCGTACGGCACGTTGAGCCACTTGTGTCCGTCGGCGATCGCCGAGTCCGCCCGCTCGAGACCCTCGACGAGGTGCGCCGTGCGCTCGGAGACCGCCGCGAACAGGCCGAACGCCCCGTCCACATGCAGCCAGGCGCCGTAGCGCTCGGCCAGGTCGGCCATGAGCGAGAGCGGGTCGAAGTCCCCGGCGTTCACCTCGCCGGCGCTCGCGATCACGACCGCGGGAGCCCCCTCGAGTGCCCGAAGCTCGCGTTCCAACGACTCGGCGTCGAGCCGGCCGACGGCGTCGCGGGAGAGTTTGCGCACGCTCGAACGCCCGACGCCGAGCATCGCGAGCGCCTTGATGTCGCTCGGGTGCACGTAGCCCGACCCGAACACCGGCATCGGCGGAAGCCCCGATGAGCCTTGCTCGTCGATGTCGACGCCGTGCTGCAGACCCCACCACCGGCGGGCACACGCGAGCGCGGTGAAGTTCGCCATCGTGGCGCCGGTCGTGAGCACACCGCCCCAGCTCGGCGGCAGCCCGACGAGCTCCTTGAGCCACCGCAGCGAGACGAGTTCGAGCTGTGCGGCCAGTGGCGATGCCACCCACGCTCCGGGGTTCTGGTCGAGCACGGCCGCGTACCAATCGGCGCCCAGCGCCGCCGGCGTGACGCCGCCGGTGATGAAGTGGAACCACTTCGGCCCGGAGGTATGCAGGGCGCCATCGGAGGCCGCGAGCAGTTCCCGCAGCGCCGACTCGGCGCCATCACCGTGCTCGGGGAGCGGCCCGTCGAAGGCCGCGGCGATCGACTCCGCGTCGTGGTGGCGCACCGGGCGATCGTCGAGGCCACCCAGATAGCCGGCGGCCTCCCTCGCGAGCAACTCGATGACGGGGTCGATCTCGTCGGTGCGCGGCTCGGTGGAGTGATCCATCACGCGATGGTAGCCCGCCGCAGCGCGACCCGGCGGCGCGGCTACCGGCGGCGGCCGATCTCCTGCTCGATCTCACGCTCCTGTTCGCGCTTCGCGATCGACTGGCGCTTCTCGTGCTCCCGCTTGCCCCGGCCGACGCCGATCTCGACCTTCGCCACGCCGTGCGTGAAGTACACCCGCATCGGCACGAGCGTGAGCCGTTGTTCCTGCTGCTCGGCCGCGAGCTTGCTCGATCTCCCGGCGGTGCAGCAGCAGCTTGCGCGGGCGGGTCGGCAGGTGACGGCGCTTGTCGCCCTGCTCGTACGGGGGGATGTGCATGCCCTCGAGCCAGGCCTCGCCGCCTCGCACACGGGCGTACGCCTCCGTGAGCGAGGCGCGGCCGCCGCGCAGCGACTTCACCTCGTCGCCGGTCAGCACGATGCCGCATTCGATCGTCTCGAGGATCTGGTAGTCGTGACGCGCCTTGCGGTTCGACGCGACGACCTTCTCCCCCACGTCGTGAGCCTTCTGGGGCATCGTCGGCCCGGCCTCAGACGTCGAGGAAGCGGCGCATGCCGATCGTGCCGGCGATCACCGCGACGACGACCGCCGCGATCAGGATCCACGGGGCCACGGCCAACACGTCGGCGTTGCGGATCAGCGGGAAGAACTGCAACTGGCCCCGCAACTGGTCGATGAAGAAGACCTTGATGACGAACAGGGCCGCGATGGCGGCGATGGCGCCGATCAGCGCCTCGACGAGCCCCTCGATCAGGAACGGCACGCGGATGCGCCAGTTCGTGGCGCCGACGAGCCGCATGATGCCGATCTCCTTGCGGCGCGCGAACATGCCCATGCGCAGCGTGTTCGCGACGAGTGCGATCGCCGAGGCGAGCATGATGACCGCGATCGAGAGCACACCGATCGAGAGCACGCGGGTGATCGCCGTGAGCCGGTCGAGCAGGTCGCGGTAGTCGGAGACATCGCGGACCCCGGGCTCGGTGCACTGGATCTCCTGCGTGCTGCCGCCGGACTCGCAGCCGAGCGCCGCGGTGATCTGATCGAACTGCGACGGATCGGCCAGGTTGACGCGCAGCGACGTCGGGATCGCCTTCTCGCAGTCGACGCCTTCCTGGAACACCTCCTGGCCTTCGAAGAGCTGGTCGAACTGCTGGCACGTGCGGGGCTTGTCCCAGTACTCCATCGAGCCGACGGCCGGAAGCTGCTCGAGGTTTGTCTGGATGCGGACGACGGTGTCGTCGCGCACCGGGTCGGTGAGGTACACCGCGACCTGCACGTTGCCGGTCCACGCCTCGATCACCAGGTTGAACTGGCGCGCGATCAGCAGGGCGAGACCGAACAGGAACAGCGCGATGAACGCCGTCGACATCGCGGCGAACGCGACGATGCCGTTGCGACGGAGCCCTGCGGCGGTCTCGCGGAAGTAGTACTCCAGCCGCATCAGCTGTACACGCCTCGCGACTGGTCGCGGATCACGTGGCCCTTGTCGAGCTCGATCACGCGCTTGCGCATCGCGTCGACGATCGCCTGGTCGTGGGTCGCCATCACGACGGTGGTGCCGATGCGGTTGACCTTGTCGAGCAGCCGCATGATGTCGACGCTGGTGTTCGGGTCGAGGTTGCCGGTCGGCTCGTCGGCGAGCAGCACGAGCGGGCGGTTCACGCACGCCCGCGCGATCGACACGCGCTGCTGCTCGCCGCCGGAGAGCTCGTCGGGGTAGTTGTTCAGCTTGTCGCCGAGCCCCACGTACTCGAGGATCTCGGGCACCCGCTGGTCGATCACGTGCTTCTGCTTGCCGATCACCTCGAGCGCGAACGCCACGTTCTCGAACACGGTCTTGTCCGTGAGCAGCTTGTAGTCCTGGAAGACCGTGCCGATGTTGCGGCGCAGGTTCGGCACCTTCCACGACGTCATCTTGCGCGAGGTTCTTGCCGGCGACGTAGATGTCGCCCTTCGGTCGCCTCCTCCTCCTTCAGGAGCAGGCGGATCATCGTCGACTTCCCCGAGCCGGACTGGCCGACGATGAAGACGAACTCGCCCTTCTCGACCTCGACGGTGACGTCCTTGAGGGCGGTGACGCCGTTCCTGTAGGTCTTCGTGACGCGCTGAAGACTGATCATCTGGACCTCAGGAGAGTGGGGAAGGGCGAACCGGTTCACCCTACCAGACGTCTTCCGGGCGGCCGGGAGCGGACTCCGTAAGCTTGGTCGCCATGGGCGCGACGACGGTGGAGACTCCTGCGCCCCGCGCCGAGGACAGCCCGCGCCGGCCCGGGTGGGCCCGACGGGCGACGAGGGCCACCGCGGGCCCGGCACTGATCGTGATCGGCGTACTGTTCGCGCTGCGGGGGTTCGTCTTCGCCGAGCGCCTGAGCGATGCCCATCCCGACATCCTCACCTTCTGGCTGCCGCGGTTCTCGTTCCTCGGACGATCGCTCGCCGCCGGCCACGTGCCCCTGTGGAACCCGTTCGAGATGGCCGGCTACCGCTTCGCCGCCGACCCGCAGGGCGGCTGGCTCTACCTGCCGCCGATGGGCCTGTTCTCCCAGCTGTCCCCCGCCGTCGCGATGCGGGCCCTCATCGTCGCGAACCCGCTCATCGCCGGCCTCGGGCTGTTCGCGTTCCTGCGCATCGAGCGGCTCTCACGACTTGCGGCCACGGCGGGCGGGCTGTCGCTCGCGATGCTGATGTCGACCTCGGAGATCGCGATCTCGATGCCGTTCGCCGGCGCGCATGGCGTGGACGACCGTGAGCGCTCGTCGGCGCCGCCGGCGTTCCGGCGCTCGGCACGCTGGCCGGCACGCCTGGGGTGGCATCGCCGCTCGGCGCGTTCGGCTGGTCACAGGTCGCCACCGCCCACCTGAGCCACGGCCTCGTCGTGTGCACCGCGCTCGTCACGGCCTACCTGGTCGCCGGGGTCGTCGCCGATGCCCTGAGCCCCCGCTCGGGCGAGGGCCACGAGGGGCAGAGCCCCGGGGCCGCTCGTGGACGGCGGGGGCGGCCGCGGCCCGCACGGCGGTGTTCCTCGTGGCCCTGCCCGTGCTCTCCCTCGCGATCCTCATACCGCGCGTCGATGCCCTCGAGGCGTCGAGCCTCGCCGCCGGCTACGACCGCCTCGGCGACGCGATCGGCACCCTCGGCGGGAGCGACCCGGGTTCCCTGCAGGCCAACGGAGTGTGGGCGGCCTGGCCGCTGGCGTTCGGCGCGACCCCGGGTGCGTACGCCGGCGCGGCGATCCTGCTCGGCGTGCCGCTCGCCTTGCGGGCGCGCCGCCGTCGCGTGCTCGTCTGGGCGTTCGGCGGCGCGCTGGCGCTCACGTGGGTCCTGATGCTCGACGCCGTCATCACGACCCCATGGGTACGCGACCTCGTGTTGCGGGTTCCCTTCGGCGACGTCTACCTGCACAACCCGGGGCGCATGCGCTACCTCGCCGTGATCGCGCTGCCGGTCCTCGGTGCGGTCGGCATCCAGGGTCTTCGCGACGAGCCACTCGAACCGCGGCAGGCGGCGCGCTGGCTCGGCGCCGGCGTCTTCCTGTGGCTCGGGGTCCCCCTGCTCGCGTTCGCCGATCCGGTGCGCTTCGTCGTGCTGGCACTCGGGCTCGCGGGGGGGGCGTGGGCGCTGTGGCACCTCACCGCACGCGATCGTCGCTGGGCCGCGATCGCGGTGCTCGGCGTGCTGTGCCTGGAACTGGTCGTGAGCGCGACGTTCTCCCACCTCACCGCACCGGGCGATACGGTGCGCCTCAACCTGGAAGCCGGCGCACACCCGAACCTCGTGCCGCAGCCGCTGCCCCTGCCCGAGGTGGACGCCGCCGCCTTCGTGCGGCCCACGGCGTTCGTGCCCCGACTCGCAGCGACGGTCGACCGCTACCTCACTTGGGCTCCGCCGGCGGCGTCGTTCCAGAAGGGCTACCTCTTCATGCAGCTCGAGCCCGACTGGCCGGCGCTGGCGATGGAGCGCGGCACGCTGTTCGGCGCACACGACGTGCTCGGCTACAACCCGGTCCAGCTGCGCCGGTACTGGTCGTACATGCGGGTGCGCACCCCGCTGCCCGTCCACTACAACGCCTCGGTGATCGACGTACCGACGCTACGAGACGTGCGCCTGCTCGGCGTGCGGTACCTCGTGGTGCCGACGGGCATCACCCCGCCGGTCGACGGCTCCGTCGTCGACCGGGCGCAGGGCTACGACCTGGTCGAGGTCGATGGCTGGCAGCCGAGGGTGTCGGTGGTGCCGAACTTCCGCGTGGTGGCGAGCGAGACCGGCACGCTGCGCACCATCCTGCCGCCCACGTTCGACCCCGCCCAGCTCGCCGTGCTGGAGCGCGACCCGGGGTTCGCGCCGACCCCCGACGCCGAGCCCGGCGAGGCGTCCTACGACGAGATCACCCCTGAGCAGGTGCGCATCGACGTGCGGGCGAGCGCACCTTCGATCGTGGTGGTGCGCACGTCGTTCGACGACGGGTGGACCGCCACGGTCGACGGCAGTCCCGCGGCGGTCGTGCCGGTCGACGGGTTCTTGCAAGGGGTCGCGGTGCCAGCCGGCGATCACGAGGTGCACCTCACCTACCGAGACGAAGCGGTCACCGCCGGCGTGCGGGCCGGCGTCTCGGCGTGGGCGGCGCTCGTGTTCGCCACCGCCGCCGCCCTGGGGGCGGCCGTTCGCCGGCGACGACGGGTCAGTCCGACGCCGACGCCCGGTGACGAAGCTCCGCCTCGATGAAGCGGTCGATGTCGCCGTCGAGCACACGCTGCGGGTCGCCCATCTCCTCGTCGGTCCGGTGGTCCTTCACCATCTGGTACGGCGCGAGCACGTAGGAGCGGATCTGCGACCCGAAGTCGACCGCCTTGCGCTCGCCGCGGATCGAGTCCATCTCTTCCTCGCGGCGCTGTCGCTCCAGCTCGGCCAGCCGCGCCTTGAGGATGCGCATCGCCACGGCCTTGTTCTGCAGCTGCGAACGCTCGTTCTGGCATGCGGCGACCAGTCCGGTCGGGATGTGGGTGATGCGCACCGCCGAATCGGTCGTGTTCACCGACTGCCCGCCGGGGCCGCTCGAGCGGTACACGTCGATGCGCAGGTCGTCGGGCGCGATCTCGATGTCCTCCTCATCGGCCTCCTCGAGCATCGGGATCACGTCGAGCGAGGCGAACGATGTGTGGCGGCGCTTCTGCGCGTCGAAGGGACTGATGCGAACCAGTCGATGCACGCCGCGCTCGGCCGACAGCAGGCCGTACACGTTCGTGCCACGCACGGTGAAGGTCGCCGACTTGATGCCCGCTTCCTCACCGTGCTGGATGTCGTCGACCTCCGCGTCGAAGCCCTCGCGCTCGGCCCACCGGGTGTACATGCGCAACAGCATCTCGGCCCAGTCCTGGCTCTCGGTGCCGCCCGCCCCCGCGTTGATCGTGGCGATCGCGTCGGATGCGTCGTAGCGTCCCGACAGCAGCGCCGCCAGTTCGAGCTTGTCGACGTCGGTCTCGAGGCCGACCACCGCGGCGGCGAGTTCCTCGGCGAGATCGGCGTCGGATTCGTCGGCGAGCAGCTCGTCGATCGCGACGGCATCATCGACCCGCGCGATGAGCCCGTCGTAGCGGGCGACTTCGTCGTTCAGTCGCGAGAGCTTCGACGTGATCTGTTGCGCGCGCTGCTGGTCGTCCCACAGGGCGGGGTCGCTCGCCTGCCGCTGCAGCTCGTCTGTCTGGGCCCGCTTCCCGTCGACGTCAAAGGAACTCCTTGGCGGCCAGGACGCGCTCGCGCAGCTTGTGCAGGCGTTCGGTGTGATCGCTCATCGCGCGGCGCATCGTAACAGCGCCTCCTGCGCTACCGTGTCGCGATGCCGTCTGACACTCTCACGATCCTCGCGCCCGAGCCGTTCGGCCACGCCGAGGCCCGGCCGAGCAGCCCCTGCCAGTTGCTCGCGAGCTCGCTGGAACGCGAGTCGGCATGAGCGCGGGCGCCGGGCCCGACCTCGAGCTCCGCTCACGCCGGGGCCGCACCACCCTCGCCGCCACGATCGTGGGCTCGGGCATGGTCTTCCTCGACAGCACGGTCGTCAACGTGGCGCTCCCGGCCATCCAGCGCGACCTCGACACCGACCTGGCGGGTCTGCAGTGGGTCGTCACCGGATACCTGCTGACGCTCGGGGCCCTGCTGCTGCTCGGCGGCGCGCTCGGCGACCTGCGGGGGCGCCGGCGCGTCTTCCTGGCTGGCCTCGGCCTCTTCACGGTGTCCTCGATCCTGTGCGCGGCGGCGCCCACGCTGGCAGTGCTCATCGCGGCGAGGGTGCTGCAGGGCGTCGGCGGCGCGATGCTCGTGCCGCAGAGCCTGGCGATCGTGACGGCCGCCTTCCGCCACGAGGATCGCGGCGCTGCGATCGGCGCGTGGTCGGGGCTGTCGGGACTGTCGACCGCGATCGGTCCGTTCGTCGGTGGATCGCTCGTCGACGCGTTCTCGTGGCGGTGGGCGTTCCTGTTGAACGTGCCGCTCGCCGCGGTGACCTGGATGCTGGCGAAGTCGGTGCCGGAAACGCGCGACGCCGACGCGGCGCCGCACCTCGATGTGCCGGGCGCCCTGACCGTGACCCTCGGGCTCGCGGGGTTGGTGTACGCCTTGATCGAAGGGCCCGAGCGCGGCTTCGGATCGTTGCCCGTCGCCATCGCCGGCGTGGCCGGTGTGGCGCTGCTCGCGGCGTTCGTCGAGATCGAGCGCCGCGCGGCGGCGCCCATGGTGCCGCTCGCCCTGTTCCGCTCGAGACGGTTCACGGGCGCGAACCTCACGACGTTCACCGTCTACGCGGCGCTCGGCTCCGGGTTCTTCTTCGTCTCGTTGCAGTTGCAGACGGTGCTCGGGTACTCGGCCCTCGAGTCCGGGGCAGCGGGCCTGCCGGTCACGGCGCTGCTCGCGACTCTGTCCACACGCATGGGGAGGCTGGCGCAGCGCATCGGACCCCGCCTGCCCATGACGGTCGGGCCGATCGTCGCGGCGGCCGGCTTCTTGCTGCTCTCCAGGGTCGACGCCGGGAGCAGCTACTGGACGGGCGTGTTCCCAGGCATGGTCGTGTTCGGGCTCGGGCTCGCCATCACGGTGGCGCCGCTCGTCGGCGCGGTGCTGATGTCGGTCGAGGAGCGCTACACCGGCACCGCCTCGGGCATCAACAACGCCGTGTCGCGGGTCGCGCAGCTGCTCGCGATCGCGCTGCTGCCCTTCGCCGCGGGGCTCGCCGGGGTCGAGGTGGGCACCGAGGCGTTCGCCGACGGCTACGCCCGGGCGGCGCTCATGACGTCGGCGCTGCTCACGGTCGGCGGGGTGACCGCCTGGCTCACGGTCGGCGAATGACCTGGCGACAACCCGTCACACGGTCGCGCCGTGGCACTTCTTGTACTTCCTGCCGCTGCCGCACGGGCAGGGGGCGTTCCTGGGCACCTTGTCGCTGACCGCCTGGGTCGCGGTGGCCGCTCGAGCGGCGCCCGACGCACGCTGACCACCGGACTGCTCGACCTCCGCACGGTTGTCGTGCAGCCGGGTGGGCTGGGGAGCCTGCTGGCGCGCCTGCTGCTCGTCCTGCCGCACGAACTCGACCCGGTAGATGTAGCGCACGAAGTCGCCTTGGATCGAGTCGGTGAGCTCCTCGAACATGTCGTAGGCCTCGCGCCGGTACGCCGTGAGCGGATCCTGCTGTGCGTAGCGCCCGCAGGTGGATGCCTTCCTGCAGGTAGTCCATCTCGTAGAGGTGCTCGCGCCACTTCGTGTCGGTGATGTTCAGCAGCACCACGCGCTCGAGCTCGCGCATCACCGCCGGCGCCGACGGCTCGCTCCTTGTCCTCGTAGCGCCCGAGCGCGTCCTCGACGAACAGCTCGCTGAGTTCCTCGGTGCTCGCGAGCTTCCTGGGCTTGCTCGTGGGTCACCTGCACCGGGTAGATCTCCGCGAGCGCCGTGAACAGCGCTTCCAGGTCCCACTCCTCGGGGAAGACGTCGGCGGGGCAGCTAGGCTCGCGACGACGTCGCCGACGACCTCGCTCGACGAACCCGAGCGCCTCCTCCTTCAGGTCCTCGCCCTTCGAGGATCTTCCGGCGCTCGCCGTAGATCACCTCGCGCTGGCCGTTCATCACCTCGTCGTACTTCAGGACGTTCTTGCGGCGCTCGTAGTTGAGCTCCTCGATCTGCCTCTGGGCGTTCTCGACGGCCTTCGAGACCATCTTGGCCTCGATCGGCTCGTCGTCGGGCCACTTCAGGCGCTCCATGATCGAGGCGACCCGGTCGCACGCGAACATCCGCATCAGGTCGTCCTCGAGCGAGAGGTAGAACAGCGACGCGCCGGGGTCGCCCTGGCGGCCGGAACGGCCGCGGAGCTGGTTGTCGATCCGCCGGGACTCGTGCCGCTCGGTGCCGAGCACGTACAGCCCGCCGAGCTCGACGACCTCGTCGTGCTCGGCGTCGGTCTGCGCCTTGAACTTCGCGAAGATCGGCTCGTACTCCGCCTCGTAGGCGGCGCGCTCCTCCTCGTCCATCTCGAAGAGCAGGTAGCGGTCGTTGTCCAAGTCGCGCGCCGCCATCTCCTGGCGCGCGAGGTACTCCGGGTTGCCGCCGAGCAGGATGTCGACGCCGCGGCCGGCCATGTTGGTGGCGACCGTGACCGCGCCCTTGCGGCCGGCCTGGGCCACGATCATCGCCTCCTTCTCGTGGTTCTTGGCGTTCAGCACGTGGTGCGGCGACGCCGCGGCGGTTCAGCAGCCCCGACAGCAGCTCGCGACTTCTCGATCGAGACCGTGCCGACGAGGATCGGCTGGCCGGTCTCGTTGCGCTCCTTGATGTCCTCGACGACGGCGTTCCACTTCGCCTCCTCGTTCTTGTAGATCAGGTCCTGCTCGTCGCTGCGCGGACCATGGGCCGGTTCGTGGGGATCTCGACGACGCCGATCTTGTACGTCTCCTCGAACTCGGTGAGCTGCGTCTTCGCCGTACCGGTCATGCCCGAGAGCTTGTCGTACATCTTGAAGTAGTTCTGGATCGTGATCGTGGCGAGGGTCTGGTTCTCCTCCTTGATCCGCACGCCCTCCTTGGCCTCGATCGCCTGGTGCAGGCCCTCGGAGTACCGGCGTCCCTCGAGCACCCGGCCGGTGAACTCGTCGACGATCTTCACCTCGCCGCTGCGTGCACCACGTACTGCGACGTCGCGCTTGTAGAGCTCCTTGGCGCGCAGGGCGTTCTGCAGGTGGTGGACGAGCGGCGTGTTCGACGTGGTCGTAGAGGTTCTCGACGCTCGAGGATCTCCTCGACCTTGGCCACGCCCGACTCGGTGATCGCGACCTGGTACTTCGCCTCCTCGACCTCGTAGTCCTCGTCGCGCGTCAGCCGCGGCGCGACCCGGGCGAACGTCTGGTACCACTTGGCGCGAGTCGCGCACCATGCCGCTGATGATCAGCGGGGTCCGCGCCTCGTCGATCAGGATCGAGTCGACCTCGTCGACGATCGCGAAGTTGTGTCCGCGCTGCACGCATGTCCTCGATGCGCATCGCCATGTTGTCGCGCAGGTAGTCGAAGCCGAACTCGTTGTTCGTGCCGTACGTGATGTCGGCGGCGTACGCGGGCCGGCGCTGCGCCGGCGTCATCGTGGCCTGGATCAGCCCGACGTCGAGACCCGAGGAACCGGTAGATGCCGCCCATCCACTCGGAGTCGCGCTTGGCGAGGTAGTCGTTCACGGTGACGAGGTGCACGCCCTTGCCCGCCAGCGCGTTCAGGTACCCGGGAAGCGTGGAGACGAGCGTCTTGCCCTCGCCGGTCTTCATCTCGGCGATGTTGCCCTGGTGCAGCGCGGCCCCGCCCATCAGCTGGACGTCGAAGTGCCGCTGGCCGATCGTGCGCCGCGCGGCCTCCCGCACCGTGGCGAAGGCCTCGGGCAGCAGGTCGTCGAGCGGCTCGCCGTTGCCGAGCCGCTCGCGGAACTCGCCGGTCTTGTGCGCGCAGCTCCTCGTCGGAGAGCTCCTCGACCTCGGGCTCGAACGTGTTCACGAGCTGCGCGAGCTGCCTCGAGGTCCTTGCGCTTGCGGCCTTCGCCGATGTTGGCGAGCTTGTCGAGTACCGGCACGAGGATCCCTTCGGCGCCCTGAGAGGTCGAACGGTGCGGATCCCGATTCTATCGGTCCCCTGCGTCAACCCCGGTGAGCGCTCGATCACGATGGGGTCGGTGAGGGCGCCGAGGCGCTCGATCGAGCCGGGCGTTCTCGGCGTAGTCGACGGGGCAGGCGACGATCGAGACCGCCTCGTCGTCGAGCGCCAGCGCGCAAGGTCGGCGCGAGCTCGTCGGCCGAGCCGATCTCGTACCCCTTCGCGCCGAAGCTCTCGGCGAACAGGACGAAGTCGGGGTTGGCGAAGCCCACGGCCGCACGGCGCCCGAAGTGGATGTCCTGCTTCCAGCCGATCAAGCCGTATCCGCCGTCCACCCAGACGAGCATCACGATGTGCACGCCCTCGCGCACCGCGGTCTCGATCTCGGCCACGCTCATAGCGAAGGCGCCGTCGCCCATCGCCGCGAGCACCTTGCGGTCGGGATGCACGAGCTTGGCGGCGATCGCGCCGGGCAGCGAGAACGCCATCGTGGCGAGACCGTTCGAGATGAGGCAGGTGTTGGGCCGCATACGTCGGGTACAGACGGGCCATCCACATCTTCACGGCGCCGGTGTCGCACAGCACGATGTCGCGCTCGCCGAGCACCGACCGGATATCGGCGACGATGCGTGCCGGCGCCATCGGGAACGCGCTCGGCAGCCGCCCCGTTCGAGCTCTTCTCGCACCAGGTCGCGCACGGGGAAGATCTCGTCCGCGAACGTCCTTCACCACGCTCGACTCGCCGATCGCGTCGAGCGTCTCGCCGATGCCGCCCTGCACGCCCACCTCGAGGGTGTAGTTCGCGTCGACCTCGGCCACGGTCCGATGCACGTGCACGATGCGCTTGTCGCCGAGTGGGTTCCAGCGCGACGGCGAGTACTCCACCAGGTCGTAGCCGACCGCCACGACGACGTCGGCCCGATCGAAGCCGAAGTTCGCGTAGTCCTTCACCATGAATCCGATCGTGCCGAGCGCGTTCGGGTGATCGTCCGGGAACACGCCCTTGCCGAGGAAGGTCGTCGCCACGGGCAGGTTCAGACGCTCGCTGAACCGGATCAGCGCGTCGGTCGCGCCGTCGCGGGCGACGCCCGGACCGGCCAGCACGATCGGATGCCGCGCCTCGCGAGCACCTGCGCAGCTCGCTGCACCTGACCGTCGTCGGGCGCGGGGTCGACCGGCGTGTTCACCCGAAGCGAGGGCGCCTCGGTCACGCGCTCGGCCACATCCTCGGGCAGCACCAGGAACGTGGCGCCCGGCCGCTCGGTCGTCGCCTGCTTGAAGGCCTTGCGCACCATCTCGGGCGCCGCGACCCGCACCGTCACCATGTCGCCCCACTTCGTGATCGGCCGGAACAGCGACACGATGTCGACGAACTGGTGGGACTCCTTGTAGATGCGGTCGAGGCCCGCCTGGGCGGTGATCGCGACGAGCGGATGCGAGTCCAGCTGCGCGTTCGCGATGCCCAGCATCAGGTTGATCGCCCCGGGCCCGAGCGTGGCCAGGCACACGCCGGCTTGCCGGTGAGCGCTCCGTAGGTGTCGGCCATGAACGCGGCGCCGCGCTCATCGCGCGTGGTGATGAACCGGATCGAGGAATCGGCGAGGGCGTCGATCGTGTGCAGGTTCTCCTCGCCCGGAAGCCCGAAGACCACCTCGACGCCTTCGTTCTCGAGGCACTCCACGATCGCGCGCGCGACGGTTCGGGCTGGGTTCCCCATGGCAACCAGCGTATCGGACGAGGCTGGCTACAGAGCCTGACGGGTGAGCTGTGCGTGCCCGACGTGCTCGCGCAGATGTTCCAGGGCGTGCAGCATCGCCCACGCTGCCGTGAGCGGCTCGTCGGCACCGTACGTTCGCCACGGGGCCGTGACGGTCGCGCCGGGCTCGAAGACGATGTCGCCCTCCAACAACGCGCGGCACTCGGCGCTGATGTCGTCGAGCCAGGACAGGAACCCCGCCGCGTCCTCGACGACCACCAGGAACTCGGCGTCACGGTCGCGCTCGGGCGGCGGGGCGCCGGTCGCGCCGCTCAGCCAGGAGCGGGTGCTCTGCATGGCGTGGGTGACGAGCACGGCGAGCGGGTTGGTCTCGCCCTCGATCGGTCGCCGGTTGAGGTCGTCGGCCGAGCAGCCGTCGACCGCCTTCCGGAGCTCGCGGAGCGAGTCCCCGAGGATGTCGCGGGCTGCCTCGATCGTGGGGTCGGGCACGGCTCAGACTGATCTCGATCATCTTCTCGCGCACGGCGTAGACGACCGCCTCCATGCGCGAGTGCAGATGCAGCTTCTCGAGGATGTTGCGGATGTGGTTCTTCACCGTGTTCTCGGAGATGAACAGCTGCTTGGCGATGTCGCGGTTGTTCAGACCCTGCGCGACGAGCCGCAGCACCTCCATCTCACGGTCGGTGAGCTTCGGGGCGGGCATCTGCGGCTGCTCCTCGGCCGCCTTCGACATCGCCGCGAACTCGGTGAGCAGCTTCGAGGCCATCGACGGCGAGATACGCGACTGACCCGCCCAGACGCTGCGGATCGCGTCGGCGACCTCGTCGATCGGGATCTCCTTCAGCAGGTAGCCGCTGGCGCCCGCCTTGATCGCGTCGTAGAGGTCGGCCTCCTCGTCGCTGATCGTGAGCATCAGGATCTTGCAGTGCGGCAGCAGATCCTTGATCTGGCCCGCCGCCTCGATGCCCGAGCGCTTGGGCATGCGGACGTCCATCAGCACGACGTCGGGCATGAGCTCCTGTGCGCGCTCCACGGCCTCGGCGCCGTCGGACGCCTCGCCCACGAGTTCGATGTCGGCTTCCTGCTGCAGCACCATCTCGAGGCCACGGCGGAACAGTGCGTGGTCGTCGACGACCATCACGCGCAGCCGCTCGGAGCCTTCGCTCACCTCGTTGCTCACCTGTCCCCCTCGGTCTCGTCCTCTGCCTCGGTATCGGCAGACGGGACGCTCAGGTGAGCGGATTCTAGTGCCCCTTTGCGCACCGACGATCGCGCTTGCCCTGGTGGTCGCGGATCTGCCGCTCGAGCTTGTCGGCCACCCGGTCGAGCGCGGTCGGCACGTCGTCGGCCTCGGCATGGGCGCGGAACGTCTTGCGGGGATGTGCAGCGCCGCCTCGACCCGCGTCACACCGTC
Organism: uncultured Actinomycetes bacterium; assembly: GCA_963722795.1. GTDB lineage: Bacteria > Actinomycetota > UBA4738 > UBA4738 > HRBIN12 > JAOUEA01. The sequence goes on along the minus strand of CAVROD010000004.1, from coordinate 573,928 downwards.
GAGCCGGGGGTTGTGCTCAGCGATGAACTCGAGGTCGATGCGGGTCGTGCGCGGCTCCATGCGCTCGAGCGGCGCGAGCTTGTGGCTGGCGACCTCGCGCACCTCGTCGGTGACGGGGAGCCCGCGGCCCGTGAAGGTCAGATCCATCTGCCGTCCGTCGCTCCTGTGTCCCTCGGGCGGGCCCTCCGCCGGCTGACCTGGTCTTTGACCCCACACCCGCCTGCTGGGGCGTTCGCCGCCGGTCGATGACGACCGGGACTCCCGCCCTCTCCCGCCGGAGGGCGGGGCAGGACTTACATCTAAACCGCGCCATGCTCAGCGACCAAAGGTCGCCTTACGTGGGTCGTTTCGCCCGCGGCTGGCGTCGACTACCGGGGATGGTCCCCGGGCAACCACAGACCCGGACGAGGGGCCCGGTCGAGTATAGGCAGGTCGGCCGGCGCGCAAGAGCGCGCGTGCGGCCGACGACCAGGCTCACATCGGTCGACCCCGGACGCCAGCAGCGCCTCGGCGCAGGCGGCCGCGGTCGCCCCGGTCGTGAGCACGTCGTCCACGAGCAGCACGTGCGCGGGCGCCTGATGCCCCGTCGCACGCGAACGCGCCCGCATCGCGGAACGCCGGGCTGCCGCGTCACGTTTGGCCTGCGGTCCGTTCGCGACGACTCGTCGGAGCAGGCGCGCGCACGGGAAGGTCGAGTTCCCGCCCGAGCGCGACGGCGAGGACCCGGGCCTGGTCGAAGCCGCGCTCGGCCTGCCGCCGGCGGGTCGAGCGGCACCCACGTGACGACGTCGGCCGGCGGCGGGGCGCAGGTCGCCATGGCGGCCGCGAGCGCACGTCCGACCCCTCGGACCCCGCGGTACTTCAGGTGATGGACCGCGGCTCTCGCGGGCCCCTCGAACGCGAACGGCGCCCGCGCACAGGCGATCGAGGAGGGCGGGCAGTCGCCGCAGCTGCGGGTGTCCTCGCCCGAGGGAGCGCCGCAGCGTTCGCACCACGGCGGCGACAGGGCGCGTAGAGAGCGCCGGCACCGTTCGCAGAACGGCCACGCACCGTCGCCGCACCCCGCGCACCGCGGCGGGAACACCACGTCGAGCGCCCGCTCCAGCATCGGCGCGACGCTAGCGTCGCGGTGCCGACACCGCGACCTACGGCAGGTCGAGCTCCACCGGCTCGGCGGCCCCGCGCACCATGACCGACAGGCGCGTCTGGGTTTTGGCCGCGGGGTAGGCCATCACGCGGCCCCTGCCGGCTTCCGGGTCGAAGTCCTCGTCGAGCAGCGGCAGGGTCGTCCGTCGGCGGCGAGCGTCATGGAGACGCGAGCGGCCGCCGAGTAAGTCACCCGCACGCTGTCGGGCGTGCACTCGACCTGTTCGATCGTGACGCTCGCCGAGCCCGCCTCGGCCAGGTTGCTGACCGACACCGTTCCTCGCCGCATGGACCGCGCGTCCACGCCATCGCGAACCGCTCGCCCGGGTGCACCACATCGGCGACGCCGTCGATGACCACCGCGAGCTCGAGGCGATACCAGCCGGGAGCGAGCTCGAGCAGCGGCAACTCGAACGGCACGAACAGGTCGAGGTGGGGCGCCACGTCGAGCGTGACCGGTTCCACGCCCATCGGCTGGCCACCTCGGCCCGGACATCTCGCTCACCCTGGCGGCCTCGATCCGCACCTGGTGCGGGTCGCCGTCGGCCCCGCGCAGCACGAACGCCCCCTTCACCGTGGCGGGGAACCGCTCGAAGTGCGCTCGGATCGAGACGCGCGTCGTCCATGATCTAGGTGCCCTGCTCCCAGCTGTGCAGGTAGCGCTCCTGCTCGTCGGTGAGGGTGTCGATCTCCACGCCCATCGCGTGCAGCTTCAGCCGCGCGACCTCCTTGTCGATCTCCACGGGCACCGGGTAGACGCGGGCCTCGAGCGCGCCGCGGTTCTCCACGACCCACTCGGCGGCCAGCGCCTGGTTCGCGAACGACATGTCCATCACCGCGGCAGGGTGCCCCTCGGCCGCCGACAGGTTCACGAGCCGGCCCTCGCCGAGCAGGTAGACCCTGCGGCCGTCGGCGAACGTGTACTCGTCGACGAACTCACGGATGCGCCGCACGCCGCCGGTGCCGAGGGCTGCGAGCGCCGACTTGTCGATCTCCACGTCGAAGTGCCCGGAGTTCGCGAGGATCGCGCCGTCCTTCATCAGCTCCATGTGCTCGCGGCGGATCACGCTCGTGTCGCCGGTCACCGTGATGAAGATGTCGCCGATGCGGGCCGCCTCGCGCAGCGGCATCACCCGGTAGCCCTCCATCACGGCCTCGAGCGCCGCCGTCGGGTCGACCTCGGTGACGATGACGTGCGCGCCCATGCCGCGCGCTCGCGAGGCCACGCCTCGCCCGCACATCCCGTAGCCGCAGACGACGATCGTCCGCCCGGCGAGCAGCCGGTTCGTCGCGCGCATGATCGCGTCGATCGTCGACTGTCCCGTGCCGAACCGGTTGTCGAACAGGTGCTTGGTGTCGGCGTCGTTCACGCTCACGATCGGGTACTTCAGCGCGCCGTCGGTCGCCATCGCCCGCAGGCGGATCACGCCGGTGGTCGTCTCCTCGGTGCCGCCGATGATCTCGGCGATCTGGTCGGCTCGCTCCTTGTGCAGCACGCTCACCATGTCGGCGCCGTCGTCCATCGTGATGTGCGGCCGGATGTCGAGCACGGCGTTGATGTGCTTGAAGAACGTGTCGGTGTCCTCGCCCTTGATCGCGTAGGTCTCGATGCCCGCTGTCGACGAGCGCCGCCGCGACGTCGTCCTGCGTCGACAACGGGTTCGACGCGCAGAGCGCCACCTCGGCGCCGCCGGCCGCAGCGTCTCCATCAGGTTCGCCGTCTCGGTCGTCACGTGCAGGCACGCGCCGATCCGGATACCGTCGAGCGGCGTCTCCTTCTCGAACCGCTCCCGGATCAGACGCGAGCACCGGCATCTCCGCGCCGGCCCACTCGATCCGCTCGCGGCCGGCTGCCGCGAGCGCCGATGTCCCGCACGTCGTTCGTCATCGGACCCTCTCTCCTCTCACATGCGCGGCAGCAGGTCGACGAGCAACCGGCCGACCGCGACCGCGGTCTCGTTCGAGACGCGCACCACCTCCTCGTGCTCCACGGCTCGCCGAGGCGTTCGTCACGACAGATGCCCGAGCACCCGCATGCCGAGCGCCCGCCGGCAACGCCTCGGGCACCATCGACATCCCGACGACCGTCGCGCCGACGGAGCGCAGCAGGCTCACCTCGGTCGGCGTCTCGTACGCCGGGCCGCTCATCGCCGCGTAGACCCCGACGGCGACGCGATGCCGAGCGCCTGCGCGCGCTCGAGCGCGAGCTCGCGCAGCGCGTCGTCGTAGATGTCGGCGCGCGACGAAGGCCGGCGTGCCGTCGGGGTAGCGCCACCCGCGCAGCGGCGCCCGCCCATCATATTGAGGTGGTCGCGCACGACCACGACGGTACCGCGCGGCCGCGCCGGGTCGAGCCCCCCGACGGCGGCCGTCAGCACCATCGTGCCGGCGCCGAGCTCCTGGCGAGTCGCGGCAACAGCGCCGGCAATCCATGCCGTGGCCCTCGTAGAAGTGCACCCGGCCGAAGAACGCGCAACCGGCACGCCGGCGAGTGCCCGATCACGAGCCTGCCCGCGTGTCCGGGCACCCCCGGCGGCGGGAACCCGGGCAGATCGGTGAACGGGAAGCCGGCGGCTTCCACGAGCGCGTCGCCGAGCGCCGGCCCGAGGCCCGATCCCAGCACGACGGCGGCGCGAGGCTCGAGGTCGGTGGCCCCTCGCACGACGGCGGCGCCCGAGCGGGCAGATCGTCGCCCGGGCCCGGCAGCCCCTCGGCGATCACGAGCCGGTCGCCTCGTCGAGGAGCGCTTCAGCCGCACGATCGCCTCGACCGGCGACGGATCGACCCCGTGCGCGAGCCCCACGTAGCAGCTGGCGAAGTCGCCCATGATCGCGAAGGAACAGAAGCGCGCGAGCGCGGTTCCGCCCGGTCGCCCACACCTCCTCCGTCACCGCGCCCGCCTCCCGCGCGATCTCGAGCGACAACGGGAAACGCGCCGCGACGTCCGGATGCTCGCCCTCGTGGCGCAGCGCGACCACGAACGAGCCGTCGCCGCGCCGACCGGACCACCCCACGACCTCGTTGTGGTCGAGCTCGGGCAGCGATGCGGCCCACGCGGGCACCTTCCCGTTCTCGTTCATCTGGGTCTTCCAGCGGGATGCCGCAGCCGAACCGACGCCGTCGGCGCCCCAGATCACCGGCACGCGATCGCCGATCCGCAGCGCCAGCGCCTTCGCGTCGTTGCGGTCGCGCGCACGTCGGGGCCGAGGGCAGCCACGAGCGGCGTCATCACGCCGACCGCCTCGTCCACGTCGTCGGCGAGCGGCGGCAGCAAGCCGACCTGTTGCATCGTGCCGAGCAACGCGAACGCGAGGTAGCCCAACGCCGCCCGCGGCAGATACCCGCCGGGGATGCGCACGACGGCCATGCCCGACTCCTCGGCTCGGGCCGCGAGCGTGCCGCCGGACGTGATCGCCACGACCCGGCGCCGCGGGCTCGGGCCTCCTCGAAGCAGGCCAGCGTCTCGGCGGTGCTCCCGGAGTACGAGGAGCAGATCACGAGGGTATGCGGGCCGCAGGCCGGCAGCACGGGCGAGCGGTTGACCTCGACGGGCACGCTGAGCCGCTCGCCGTACGCGGCGCGCAGCACGTCGCCGGCGACCGCCGAGCCGCCCATGCCGCAGAACGCGACGGCCGGTCACGCCGTCGGCGAGCGGCAGCCGGGTGGAAGTGGCGGCGTCGTAGCCGGCCTCGGCGTGCTGCGGCAGCGCGGCGACCGCGCCGAGCATGCCGCCGGGGTCGGCGCGCGCAGCGCCTCGACGTCGTCCAGATCGACCGAGGTCATCGGGCGGGTGAGTCCGGCTTCTCGGCCTCGTCGATCAGCATCACCGGGATGTCGTCGCGGACCGGATAGCGGTACCCGCACGTCCGAGCAGACGATGCACCTGCTCGGCCTCGCGGTAGTCGACGTCGCCGCGATCGTTCGGACACACGAGGATCTCCAGCAGTTGCGCGTCGAGCGTCACGCCGCCTCCTTTCGTCGCCGTCTCGTCTGGGATCGATCTCACGCGTCGGCCTTCGCCCGTGATCAGCGCGAGGACCTCCGCGGTCTTCGTCCGCCAGCAGCTCCTGCGTCTGCGCCTCCACGTTCAGCCGCAGCAAGCGGCTCGGTGTTCGACGGGCGCACGTTGCACCACCAGTCGTCGAACTCTACCGTCAGCCCGTCCAGCCGGTCCTGGCGCCCGTCGGCGTAGCGCGGTCCGCGATCTCCTCGATGCGGCGCCTGCGGATCGTCGACGACCGAGTTGATCTCGCCCGACGCGGCGTACCGCCGGCAGCGGCGCCAGCAGCTCCGAGAGCGGCACGTCGGCCCTCGAGAGCTCGCCCAGCGCGACCACGGCGGCGATCAGGCCGGAGTCGGCGCGGTAGTTGTCCCGGAAGTAGTAGTGCCCGGAGTGCTCGCCGCCGAAGATCGCCCCGGTCTCCGCCATCACCTGCTTGATGAACGAGTGGCCGACCCGCGTGCGGACCGGCACCCCGCCGTGCTCCTCGATCACCTCGGGCACCGTCCAGGAGCAGATCAGGTTGTGGACGACCGTCGCGCCCGGCTCTCGCTCGAGCATCGCCGTCGCGACGAGCGCCGTCAGCAGCGAGCCGCTCACATCCTCGGCGCCCGCTCGTCGATCAGGAAGACGCGATCGGCGTCGCCGTCGAACGCCAGCCCGATGTCCGCGCCGTGCTCGAGCACCGCCGCCTTGAGGTCCCGCTGGTTCTCCGGATCGATCGGATCGGCCGGGTGGTTCGGGAACGTCCCGTCGAGCTCGGGATACAGGTGGTGCAGCGTCACCGGGAGCCGCGCCAGCACCGCCGGCACGACGAGTCCGCCCATCCCGTTCGCGGTGTCGATCGACGATCGTGAGCGGCCGCATCGCGTCGACGTCGACGAACGTCAGCACGTGCTCGACGTAGCGCGTCGAGCATGCTCGCGTTGCCGGTCGAGCGCGCCGCCGGTCTCACCGGGTCGCGATGCCCCGCTCGGCGATCGCCCGGATGTCGCGCGAGGCCCGGTCTCCTGCCCGACCGGCTTCGCGCCCGCGAGGCAGAACTTCATCCCGTTGTACTGCTTGGGGTTGTGGCTCGCGGTGAGCATCATGCCGGGCAGGTCGAGCGAGCCCGACGCGAAGTACAGCAGGTCGGTCGAGGCGAGCCCGAGGTCGACGACGTCGACGCCCCGCGAGGTGGCCCCCTCGGCGATCGCGGCGGCGAGTTCCGGCGAGCGACAGCCGGCAGTCCCGACCGACCAGCGATCCTCGGGGCGCCGGCTCCAGACGGCGAACGCGGCGCCGATGCGGCGAACGAGTCGGCGTCGAGGTCGTCGGGCACGACGCCACGGACGTCGTACGCCTTGAAGATGCGGTCGAGGTCGGTGGACACCTGCGCATGCTACGGACGGTGGCGGCGGGGCGTCAGGCGATCACTTCTCGACGACGAGGCCGATCACGGAGTCGAGCGGCACGGTCGTCGCCGTCGCGGTACCACCACTTCGCCTCACAGTGATGGCAGGTGCGAGAACGAGAGGTCGCGGCCGCCGACCGTCATGGAGATCGTGATGAGGTCGCCTTCGTGGCACTGGGGGCAGGTTCCGGATTCCATGACCTCCACATCTTCGGTGCTGAGAGGGGTCGGTGACCATAGCAAGGTGCGCTCATTTCCGTGGGCACGGCGGGTGGTGGCACCCATAGGCCGGTGGCGACCGTTCGCGTCACGGCCGTGGCGCCCTGGCATCGGCCGCAGGGCGCTGTGGCCCACGCTCCGGGGGAGGTCAGACGGCCAGGGCCGACTCGGGGATCGAGACCACGCGGGTGTCGCGCACCGTCCACCCGACCGGGGGGGTCATGCGCTTCACGTGCTCCCGGCAGAGATCGAGCAGGTTCCGGTCGCGTTCGGCCAGCAGGTCGCCGATCGCCACCTCGCGCTCGGTGTACCGGAGGGAGACGGTGGCCACGGGCTCGGCATCACATCGCATCTTCGCGCAGGTTCGCATCGCGCCGAAGCGTAGATCACACGAGTGTGATTTCCAACCATCTGACGCGATCGACATGCGGGGAACGGCTGGCCGCATCCGGCCCCCGCGGCCCGCCGAGTGCGCACACAGATGTACCCCGCAGTGGCGCTCCGGTTGCCCTTCGCGTCGCTACGGGGTACGAGATGAACACTACCCCCACCGGGCGCGCGACGACAATGGCTCGGACCGACAAAGAGTGACAAGAAGGGGATCCTGCGGTCAGACGTTCACCGACGCGGGTGTGTCGCCCTCCACCGCGTTGGCCGGTCTGGTGCCGACGATGATGACCCTGGTGCCGACGTCGACCATCGGGTAGAGCTGCTCGATCTCGTCGTTGTGCATGCGCACACAGCCGTGCGACGCGTAGGTGCCGATCGAGCTGTCGGCCGGCGTGCCGTGGATACGGATGAGTCCGGGGGCGGTGATGTACAGGGCCCGGGTACCCATGGGCGCCGTCGGCCCGCCCGGCACGACCGCCGGCAGGTCGGCCCCCCAGCTGTCGAGCGCAGGGTTGTACCAGGTGGGGTTCACGGCCTTGCGGTAGAGGTTCCAGTCGCCCTGCGGGGTGGTCCAGCCGGGCATGGCCGTCGCCACCGCCCAGGTGCGCAGCACGTCGAACCCGTCGTAGAGGTAAAGCTTGTTCTCGTCGACCCGGACGACGATGGTGCGCGGCATCGTCTCCTCGGTGACCTTGGGACTCACCTTCAGCATCGGAAGCGTGATGGCGGATGCACCGTCGGCGAGGGCAGCTCGCACCGCGCGCCGCGCTTCGGCGAAGTCGAGCGCGCGGCCGGGCTTCGGCTTCACGAATCGGACCTGGCCGTCGTCGTAGGTGATGTCGGCGTTCACGGGCTTCACGGTCACGTCGCGAGCGATGCGCCCGAGCACCGCGTCGACGCGCCCGTCGCCGGCGAAGGAGAGTTCCACCTCCTGCTGCACCGGGTCATCGTTGAACCGGTGCCAGAAGCGGGAGAACGTGCCCATCGACTCGCTCAGACCGAGCGCCCGGTTCACGGCGCCGACCGCGTTGGAGCGTTGGCCGAGTTCCTCGAGCGTGACCTGCCACGAGTGGCCGCCCGCTCGGAACCGGATCTGCTGCTGGAGGGCGATCGCGGCGGCCCCACGTACCGCGACGACGGCCTCGGCCTTCGTCATGCCGCCGACATCGACGCCGGCGATGCGCACACCGGGCAGGATGCGGTCGGCACGAGCCTGCTCGTAGCGGTAGGCGGAGTACGCCGCACCACCGGCGGCGAGCACCAGGACGCCCGCAACGATGGCCACGATGGCGATCGCGCGATGTCTCCGTGCCGGTGCGTGGTTCCCTCTGGCCATGGCTCGATCCTCGGTCTTCCCTGCCTGGAGCCTCATGATACGCGACGATGCAACCCGCGAGAGTCGGTCGCTCAGGGGGTTCCTTGGTTGGCCATCGGCACCCCGATGGCGAGCGCGTAGACCGAGAGACCGTCGTTGCCGAGCGACGTCGAGGCGCCGAGCGCCACGATCGGCGACCCGGCCGACTCCACCCGGAGCGATGCGTCGCCGACACCGTCGAGGAACTCGCGAGGGACCCCGGCGACCGAACCCGGCGGCACGGTGATCGTGGTGACGCCCGCCGATGCCCGACCCGCGGTCGGGATGGCGGTCACGGTCACCGTGGCCTCGGATCGGCCGGGGTTCAACACGAGCAGGCCGGGCCTCGCGGGCTCGCCCGCGATCGTCGGCAACACCACCCAGGCCGCCGACGGTGCTGAGGCGCCGGCGGTCGCCGCTCCGTCGTTGCCGACGCCGGCGGTCCGGAGGGCCGCCACGACCGGCGAGCCGTCGCTCACCGTGAGGTCGACCGCCGATGGGCCCGTCGTCGTCACCCCGAACGTCGCCGCCGACTCCGGGTCCTGGGCGAGCTCAGTCAGCCCGCCGGCGGGCTGCGGCGGACCTTCCGACCGAAGGGTTGCGGTGAGCACCGAGCCGAGCGGGCCCTCGGGTCCGCCGCCGGACGTCACCGTGGGAACGGCTACGGCCAGCACCGACCGGCCGGCAGCCTTCGAGGTCGGCAGCAGGTGCCGGTCCGCCGGCATCGCCGAGGCCAACACACTGCCGATGCCACGGCCCTCGGAGACGACGAGCGACGACGCCGCGAGCCGTCCCGTCGACACGCCGATCGACAGGCCGAGCGCGGGTTCGCCCTGGGCGTAGTCGTTCAGGCGGATCGACACGCTGCGTCGCGGCCGAAGGGTCACGTCGGTGAGCTCGGAATCACGGATCGGAGCGCGGCCGGCTGCGAACAGCGCCACGTCGAACACCGCATCGACATCGAACGGATTCATGAGGATCAGGAACGCGTCGTCACCCTGATCGGTGGTCGCCGCCGCAGAGACCCATCCGCGGCGCGCGTCGGCAGCGCACGGCTCGGCGCCGATGCCGACCTCACCCTCGGCGCCGCGCACCAGCCAGCCAGCGGCGACCCAGCCGCCGAAGGTTTCCACGAACGTGGACGACGAACGGTCCGACGCATCGACGGGCACCGCGACCTGGGAGCCGGCCGGCACGGCCACCGTCGACGTGCCCGACGGCCCATCGGCCGACAGCTGCGTCACGCGGGCCGAGACTTCGCCCTCCCCCGGATTCGCCAGGAACACGATGCCCTCGTACGCCTTGCCGCCGCCGTGCGGGCAGAGCCATGCCCCCGATGGGGCCGTGCCGGCCGCGGCGCTCGACGCCTCATGGGGCCCCACGCGGTCGAGCGCGAGGGCGCCGACGACGATCACGGCGAGGACCAGCAACGTCAACAGGCCCTGACCACGAGCCCTCATCGCGCCACCGGCTTGCGTGTGACCCAGAGCGCCACGACCCAGATCGCGGCCAGCAGCCATGCCTGGATCGTGGCCGGGAGCTGCGAGCCGAAGCGTAGGGCTACCGGCGCCTGCTGCGACTCGAACCCGGTGGCCCACCCGAAGGAGGTGGTGGGCGAGGCATCGGAACCGTCGACCTGCCATGCACCCTGGAACTCCGTCGAGACGAACACGGGCCCGGTGCCGCGGCCACCTTGCCAACCACCCTGCACCTGCTCCAAGGGCGACGCGCGGCGCAGCGTCGTCAACGCGACCTCGGACGGGGTGGTCGCACGCATCGCGTCGAGGGCGTCGGCCGATCCGTCGAACATGGCTGCCGGAGGGAACGCGCGAGCGTTGCGGTAGACCACGAGCCCGGCGGCGGGCACGAGGTCGAGGTCGAGCTGCGCGTCCAGCAACGCGCGCGCAGGGCCCGGCAGATCGTCGTCCGCCGCGATCACGAAGCGGATGCCGAATGGCGCGAGCAGCGCTCCGCCGTGGCGCGTCGTCCCCGACAGGATCTCGTCCAGGGCCGCGTCGAGGTGATCGGGACCGGCCCCGACCGACGGACGGGCGATGTCGATGGCGAGTGTGCCGTCACGCCCCTGCATGCCGTAGCGAAGGGTCGCAGGTCCCGCCTCGGCGAGCGCCTGCGGATCGCCGCCCGGGGCCGGGAACGGGTCGTTGGTGCGACGGCCGACCCACAGCACCCGGAAGTCGCCCTTCGAGGTGCTGTTCAAGACCGACCACGCGGCAGGGACCTGTTCGGGACCACCCACCGCCCACCCCCCCACCAGCGCCGCCACCGATTGCAGCACGATCCCCCCGCCGATCACGACGGCGAGCACGCCGGAGAGCACCTGACGCATGCCGAACGATTCCCTGCCGAGCCCCGTGACCGCCGACGACACCCCGTACGCGATCAGCATCACCATCGCGACGGCCGCCACGGCGAGGTAGGCGAGCGGGTTGGACAGAGGGGCGGGCATCCACCACGCTGCCGAGAGCCAGGCGAGCGCGAGCCCGAGCAGCGAGACGAGCACGGCTCGGATCGCGCGAGCGCGCAACTCGGCACCGACGAGGGCGAACGACACGAGAGCAGCGATCGGCAGGAAGAGTGCGACCACCCATGTGCCGGGACCCGAGCCAGGAGCCAGGCGGGCGAGTCGGGCCAGGTCGGTGGTGCCGATCTGCGACGTGAGCGAGGCCCCTCCCCCCGCAACGAGCGTGGGGACGAACGGGAACAACAACACGGCGGCCACCATCACGGTCAGGCCGATGGAGCCGAGCCCTCGCACCCTGGCCGACCCGGCGACGAGTTGCACCATGACGAGCACACCGACTGCGAGCAATGCCCCAGGCAGGAACGCGACGAGCACGGCCAGGGTCACCCCGACACCGGCCACGAATCGCCATCGCCCTCCGGGCGGTGCCTGGGCGGCGAACCCGCATTCGATGCGCTCGTAGACGGCGGGCAGGATCGCGAGGGCGACGAGCAGATCGAGGCGACCCTCGGAGAACGACCAGAGCATCAAGCCGCTCATGAGGTACGCGCCGGCGGCGAGCACCGAGGGGCCCGGCCGGTCGGTGAGCCGGACCGCGGCGCGATACGCGAGGATGGCGGCGAGCGCCGGCGCGCCGGCGAGCACCACTTTCTGGGCCATGGTCGTGCTGCCAAGGGTGAGCCATGAGAGTCCGCCGAGCGCTCCGAGCGCGGGACTCGCCGAGAGCGAGCCTCCCAGCCCCGTCGTTCGGAAGGCCGACACGAGTTCGGCCCAGAAGCCGCCGGGGGCGCCGGGGAACCGGGGCAAGACGCCGCCCGCGAGCACCTCCGACCCGTAGAGCCCCCTGATCGTGACCGCCGCGACCACGATCGCGACGAACGAACCCACGATCACCGGGTGCGAGCCCACGAGCGACGCGGTGCGGTCGCGCAGTCGCCGCGACGTCGTTTCGTCCTCGTCGCGCTCGTCGATCTCCCGCTGCTCCTCGAGGATGCGCTCGGCGGTCTGGAACCATCGAGGCAGGCGCAGCCCCGCCGTCTCCATGAACCGCCGCACCTGCCGGTCCTTGACGCGTCGCTCCCGCTGGATGCGGCGCCGGCGCCGAAGCGTGCCGCCGATGTGGGTCAGGTTCCATCCCCACGCGGCGAGCAGGTCGAACGCCTCCTCGAACCGCCGGGAGAGCACGAGGAAGAGCAGTCGCACCCCACCCAGTGCCAGCGCCAGCGGCGTCACCCACAGCAACGAGAGCAGTCCGTAGTTCTTGAAGATGGTGGCGATCGCCGCGCGATCCTCGTCGTAGCGGACGCTGTGGCGGGTCGCCGCGGTGCTCATCCTGCCGGCGTCGGTGGCCCCCTGGTGGCGCACACGAGCGAGCGGCATCATCACGACCCGAAGCCCCGCGAGGCGCACCCGCCAGCACAGGTCGAGGCTTTGGTGATCGGCGGCGAGCCGTTCGTCCAGCAGACCTGCCCGCTTCCATGCCTCCCGCGAGACGAGCACGGCCGAGGACGAGACGCACAGCACCTCCAGCACGCGGTCGAACTGGCCCTGATCGATCTCGTCGGGCTGGAGCGGGGTGTAGGCGTGCCCGAAGACGATCGGCCGACCGCCCGACGTCGAGCAGGCGGCGCGGCTCGTGCCAGTCGACCACCTTGCAGCCCACCACGCCCACGTGGTCGAGCCCCGGGATGCCGACCGCGGCCTCGACGAGGCGCTGCACGGCGTCCGCGTCGAGGGCCGCATCGTCGTGCAGCAGCAGCACGAGGTCGGCCTCCGACGCGGCAGGCTGCTCCATCGCGGCGCGGAACGCCTCCGCCAGCCCGTGGGAACGCGGCGACGCGAGGACCCGCCGTTCTCCGAGCGCTTGTTCGAGGATCTGCCGAGTGTCGTCGGTCGAACCGTCGTCGACGCCCAGCACCGCCATCCGGGGATAGGTCTGCGCCGCGAGCGCCGCGACGGTCTCGCGGAGCCATGCGGCTGCGTCACGTGCCACCAAGACGACGAGCACGGTGGGCGTGCGCTCGGGCTGAGCGGGTGGGGACTGGGTCATGCGAGGGCCCTCTCGGGCGGCGGCGAGCCTAGCACGGCGCTGTCGCAGGAACGCGGAAGGGGGCCACGAGGCCCCCCTTCCGATGTCACGGACGACCCGGTGATCAGCGCTTGCGAGCGGTCGTCTTCTTCCGGGCGGCCGGCTTGCGAGCGGCGACCTTCCTGCGAGCCGTCGCTTCTTGGCGGCGGTCTTCTTGCGAGCCGTCGCCTTCTTGGCGGCGGTCTTCTTGCGAGCCGTCGTCTTCTTGCGAGCGGCGGTCTTCTTGCGAGCCGTCGCCTTCTTGCGAGCGGCCGGCTTGCGAGCCGCGGTCTTCTTGCGAGCCGCGGGCTTCTTGCGAGCCGTCGTCTTCTTGCGAGCGGCCGGCTTGCGAGCGGCGGTCTTCTTGCGAGCCGTCGTCTTCTTGCGTGCGGCCGGCTTGCGCGCCGCGGTCTTCTTCCTCGCGGCCGTCTTCTTGGCTGCTGCCATGCCTCCTCCCCTTTCCTTGCTCGTCCGGTGGAGCGCTTCGATCGGAACCGTGGTGGCCGTTCCTCAGGACGCCATGCGCTTCAGGCGTCGGCGTTCCCGTTCGCTCATGCCTCCCCACACCCCGTACCGCTCATCGCGGCGAAGCGCGTAGTTGAGGCACTCGATGCGAACAGGACACTCGCTGCAGATCCGCTTGGCCTCCCTCGATGAGCCTCCCTTCTCGGGGAAGAAGATCTCCGGGTCGTATTCGCGACATCGCGCTCGTTCTTGCCAAGGGATGTAGTGGTGCACGCTCGTCTCCCCCCGAAATCACATCCGTGTGATTCTGAGGGAAGAACCGCCCCGGTGACAAGCCCTGCGCCGAGGAAGTTCTCTGCCTCATCCCTCGTCTCCTGCACCCATCGTGTCGGACCAGCGGCCAACGTGCAAGTCGATCCGGACATGGAAACGGCCGTCAGTCGGTCTGACGACTACGGTCAGGAGGCCTGACGTTCGTCGCCGGCCACGACGCGTTCGTACGTCGTCGTGCGCACGGCCGGCGCTCGGCCGATCGACGCGGATCGCGTCGTCGAACTGGCCCGGCGTCATCTCGATGCCCCACTCGGCGCCCGCCATGCGGCTGATCGTCTCCTCCATCAGCGTGCCGCCGAAGTCGTTCGCCCCCGATCGCAGGATCGCCTGGCACGCGTCGACGCCGAGCTTCACCCACGAGACCTGCATGTTGGGGATAGAGCCGTCGAGCAGGATGCGCGCGACCGCGTGCATGCGCAGGTTCTCCTCGAACGTCGCGCCGGGGCGCGCCTTGCCCGCGAGGTAGATCGGCGCGTTCTGGTGCACGAACGGCAGCGGCACGAACTCGGTGAACCCGCCGGTGTCGGCCTGGATGCGCGCGAGCCGCCGGATGTGCGCGACCCAGTGCGGCGGGGCGTCGACGTGGCCGAACATGATCGTGCTGGAACTCCGGATGCCGAGACCGTGTGCGGTGCGGACGATCTCCTCCCACGTGTCGGCGGGCAGCTTGCCCTTCGTGAGCACCCACCGGACGTCGTCGTCGAGGATCTCGGCCGCCGTGCCGGGGATCGTGCCGAGGCCGTGGCGCTTGGCTTCCTGCGAGGAACTCCTCGAACGACACCCCGAGCTTCGTGGCGCCGTTGAGGATCTCCATCGGACTGAACGCGTGGACGTGCATCTGCGGGGTGCGCCGCTTCACGGCGTCGAGGACGTCGAAGTAGAAGGAGCCGGGCAGATCCGGATGGATGCCCCCTTGCATGCACACCTCGGTGGCGCCCCGATCCCACGCTTCCTCCGCGCGGTCGGCGACCTCCTCCAGCGTGAGCGTGTACGACTCGTCGTCGACCTCGCGCTGGGCGAAGGCGCAGAAGCGGCAGCCCACGTAGCAGACGTTCGTGAAGTTGATGTTGCGGTTGATCGACGTAGGTGACGTCGTCGCCCACGGCCTCGGCGCGCAGACCGTCGGCGACGCGGCAGAGCGCATCGAGCGCGGCTCCCTCGGCCCGGAACAGCGCCAGCGCCTCGTCGTCGTCGATCGGCCGGTGCGACTCGGCCTTCGTGAGCGCGCGGCGGATGTCGGCGTCGAGTCGCTCGGGCGCGACCGCCGTGCGCGCCCACGTCAGCGGTGACGTCGGGGAGATCGGTGTCGCCGTAGACGGCCTCGGCGTCGTCACGCAGCCCCGCCCCCGCGTCCTTCGCGAAGGTGAGGGCGATCGTGCGCGGCTTCCAACGGACGTCGGGGTCCTGCCACGGCACCGGGGCGGGTCGTTGTCCTCGCACGGCGAGGCCGTCTTCGCCCAGCAAGCGCGGCGACCGGCGCCCGCATCTTGCCGGCGAGGAAGGGGTCGGGCCTCGACGCGAACTCGGGGTAGATCGTGAGGCGCTCGCGCAGCACCTTGCCCCGGGCGGCGGTCGTGGCCGCGAGCGCCTCGATCGCGGGCCACGGCTTCTCCGGGTTCACGTGATCGGGCGTGAGGGGCGAAACCCCGCCCCAGTCGTCGATGCCGGCGTCGAGCAGCCGGAGGCGCTGGGCGGGATCCGACAGGTTCGGCGGGGCCTGCACGTGCATGCTGGGGTCCGAGCACGACCCGCGCGGTCGCGACCGCCGCGAGGAACTCCTCGTCGGCGGGCTCCGGCCGCCGCGTGCATCGCGGTGCCGGGCTTCGCGCGGAAGTTCTGGACGATGACCTCCTGCACGTGGCGGTAGCGCCGGTGCACGTCGCGGATGTCGAAGCAGCGGTTTCGGCCCGCTCGCGGGCGGTCTCGCCGATGCCGACGAGGATGCCGGTGGTGAACGGGACCGCGAGGCGGCCGGCGTCCTCGATCGTGCGCAGCCGCACGGCCGGCACCTTGTCGGGGGAACCGAAGTGCGGTCCTCCCTTCGCGGCGAGCCGGTCGCTCGAGGTCTCGAGCATGATGCCCATCGAGGCGGCGACCTGCTTCAGGCGCGCGATCTCCTCGTAGCTCATCACCCCGGGGTTCAGGTGCGGCAGCAGTCCCGTCTCCTCGATCACGCGGATGGCGACGGCGCGCACGTAGTCGAGGGTGGAGTCGAACCCACGCTCGTCGAGCCACGCCCTCGCGACCTCGTAGCGGTCCTCCGGACGATCGCCGAGCGTGAAGAGCGCTTCCTTGCAGCCGGCCTCGGCACCTGCGCGAGCGATCGCGACCGCTTCCTCGGGCGTGAGGAAAGGAGCATCGAGCTTCGCCGGCGGTTTCGCGAACGTGCAGTAGTGACAGTGATCGCGGCACAGCATCGTGAGCGGCACGAACACCTTGCGCGAGTACGTCACGACCTCGCCGTGGCCCAGGTCGCGAAGCCGCGCGGCGATGGCGAGCAGTCGTTCCAGGTCGGCTCCCCGCGCCTCGAGCAGCGTCGCCGTCTCGTCGAGGCTGAGCGCCACGCCCCGGTCGGCTCGCGCGAGGGCTCGGCGCAGCTGGGGGCCGCTCGGCCGCGCGGAAGCCTGGGGCATGTCGGCGAGCCTACTACGCTGTTGCGCGATGAAGGTCGTGGCGCTCGCGGGCGGGATCGGCGCGGGGAAGTTCCTGCGCGGTCTCTCGCGGATCGTGGCCGGTGCCGACCTCACGGTGGTCCTCAACACCGCCGACGACGTCGTGGTGCACGGCCTGCACGTCAGCCCGGACCCCGACTCCGTGACCTACTGGCTCGGCGATGCGTTCGATCGCGACCGTGGCTGGGGTCGGCGTGACGAGACGTTCCGCGCGACCGAGGAGTTGCGTGCCTTCGACGCGCCCGACGCCTGGTTCAACCTCGGCGATCTCGACCTGGCCACCCATGTCGTACGCACTTCCATGCTGCGCGAAGGAGCCACGATGTCGGAGGCGATCGCGCGGGTGGCCGCGAGGTTCGGGGTCGAGGCGCGCCTGTTGCCCGTGACCGACGATCGGGTCGAGACGCGCATCGACGCCGTCGACGCGTCGTCGGGGCGGCGGCTCGATCTGCACTTCCAGGAGTACTGGGTGCGTCGCCGTGCCGCCGACGCAGTGAAGGGCGTCCGGTTCGAGGGCGTCGAACGGCGCGGCCGGCGCCCGGCGTGCTCGAGGCGATCGCGCGCGCCGACGTGGTCGTGCTGCCGCCATCGAACCCGGTGGTCTCGCTCGGTCCGATCCTCGCGGTGCCCGGCGTCCGCGAAGGCGTGCGGGCCCGTCGGGCGGTGGTCACCGGCGTGAGTGGCATCGTGGGCGGTGCCCCGCTCGCCGGCATGGCCGACAAGCTGATGCCGGTCGTCGGGCTCGAGGTGACCGCCGCCGGCGCCGCCGCAGCCTACGAGGGACTGCTCGGGGCGTGGGTCATCGACGAGCGCGACCGGGCCCTGACCGCTCGCATCGAGCGAACGGGCGTGCGGGTGGTCGTCACCGACACGGTGATGCGCGACGACGATGCCGCCGAGCGGCTCGCGGCCGTGGTGCTGGGCTCGGTCACGTGAGGGCCGCGTCCCTGCAGCCCGTCGAGGTGTTCGCGATCGAGGGGCTCCCCGAGGTGCGACCGGGCGACGATCTGGTCGACGTGCTGGCGCCGGCGCTGACGGCGGCCGGGGTGCGAGACGGCGACATCGTCGTGGTGACCCCGAAGATCGTGTCGAAGGCGGAAGGTCGCCTGGTGGCCGATGTCGACCGTGCGGCCACGATCGACGCGGAGACCGTGCGCGTGGTCGCTCGTCGCGACGATCTGATCATCGCCGAGACGGCACACGGGTTCGTCTGCGCGAACGCCGGCGTCGACGCCTCGAACGTGGATGCCGGGTGGCTGGCCTTGCTCCCCACCGACCCCGACGCCTCCGCGCGGGCCCTTCGTACGGGTCTGTCCTCGAGGCTCGGCTCGGACCTCGCCGTCGTCATCACCGACACGTTCGGCCGGGCCTGGCGCACCGGTGTGGTCAACGTCGCCATCGGATGCGACGGACTGCCATCCGTGGTGGACCTGCGCGGGCGAGCCGATGACCGGGGCGCGACGCTGGTCGCGACCGAGGTCGCCCTCGCCGACGAGGTGGCCGCCGCGAGCGGACTCGTCATGGCCAAGCATGCGCGGCTCCCCGTGGCCGTGGTCCGGGGGGTCGACCGCATGGGTGGCGCCGACGGCCCCGCTCGCGACCTCGTGCGTCCGGCGAACGAGGACCTGTTCCGACGTTCGCCGCTGCAGGCGCTCGTCGACCACCACGCGGCGCGTGCGTTCGCCTCGGGTGACGTGGAGACCGCCGCCCTCGAGCGAGCCATCGCCGCTGCATGTACCGCTGCGGTGCTGCTGCCCACGGATGACTGGCGGTTCAGCGTGTTGCGATCAGCGGCGGCTCGCAGGAGCTACCTCGCCTCGATCGGTGCCGACCGCCACGGCGATGACGGCGGTCGCGATGCCGGCGCGGTGCTCCGCGCGGCGCCGGTGCTCATCGCGCCGTGGTGCTCGCTCGCAGGGCAGCGCGCGCCCGGTCAGGAGGGAGCCGAGGTCGAGCGCGACACGGTGGTGCTCTCGGCGGGCGCTGCCATCCAGACCTTGCTGCTCGCGCTGTCGGCGCAGGGACTCGCGAGCAGATGGGTCGGCCCGTCGATCGCTTCCAGCGATGAGGCTCGGGCCGCATTCGGCCTCGACGACGAGTGGCTCGCGCTGGGCACGGTCGCCTGCGGCCCCGCGCCCGCCGAGCGGCCATCATCCCGCACCGCCCCAGACGACGCCGCGATCGTCGACGACCGGTGACGCGAGTGCGGCCGGTCGTTGGGTACCCTGTGGCCTCCGACGCGTCCCCGCTGCCCCGGAAGGACGACTGACCAGCCGTGTCGAACCAACCGAACGATGCCCGCCGGCCCACGAAGGCCGAGCGCAAGGAACAGGCTCGGGTCGAGCGCGAGGCGATCCAGCGCCGGATGGCCGCACGCAAACGCAACCGCACGATCGGCCTCTCGCTCGTGGCGCTCGCCGTCGTCGCCGTCATCGTGGCCGTCGTGGTGCTGCAGCCCGGGGGCGGATCAGACACGGCCACCGCCACGCCGGCAGAACTGCTGTCGCAGGCACCCGACGCCGCGCAGGCGGCCGGCTGCACCGAGGTGCAGACGACGGACTTCTACGGTGGGTTCGACCAGTCCTCGCCCGAGTACGCCGACCAGGCCCACATCGAGGGCGACGAGCGGTTCCCCGAGCTGCCCCCGCTCGACAGCTACCCGAGCACGCCACCGGCGTCGGGCCCCCACGTGGGCGCCACGACGTTGCCGGCCGGGGTGTACGACTCGCCCCCCGACCTCGGTCCGCTGCTGCACTCACTCGAACACGGCGGCAGCGTCGTGTGGTATTCCCCCACCGCCCCACAGGCACAGATCGACGAGATCAAGGCCTTCTACGACCAGAGCGACCCGGTAGGGCAAGACCGCGTGATCGTGGCCCCCTACGACTACGAAGGGCCCGGCGGTCAGCTTCCCGACGGGGTGCAGATGGCGCTCGTCGGCTGGCGGCGCCTGCAGACATGTGCGTCCCCCGACCTCGCCGTCGCGTTCGACTTCACGAGCCAGTTCTCCTACCCCACGACACAGGACCGCGAGTACGCGGGTGAGGCCCCCGAGCGCGGGGCGGCGATGTAGCGATGACCAACAAGAACAAGCGCAAGAAGCAGCGCGCGGCGACCGCCGCGAGACCGGCGCCGCCGGCCGCATCGGGCAACGAGGCACGCCGCGAACGCAAGGAGATGGCTCGCCAGGCTCGGGCCGCGCATCGCAAGCGCGCCCAGCGCAGCGAATTCGTTCGCCGTGCGATGGTGTTCGGCGTCGCCGGCGTGGTCGGCCTCGGTGCGTTCTACTGGCTCACCAAGGCAGCGAGCCCCGGCGAGATCCCGCAGGAGGCGATCGACGCCGCGGCAGCCGCCGGCTGCACCGAGGTGGTCCGACCCGTGGGCGATCCCCCCGCGGGCCAGCACGTGCCCGACGGTACGCCGATCACCTACGCCCAGCGGCCCGCGACGTCGGGCGAGCACTATGGGGGCCGGGTGCTGCCGAGTTCGCCCGATTCCTACGACCAGCCGGTCGACGAGCCGGCGGCCGTGCACTTCCTCGAGCACGCGGGCGTGATGCTGTACTACCGCGCCGACGGCGACGGGGCCGTCTCGCCGCAGGTGGTCGACGCGTTGCAGGGCGTCGCGGCGGCGCAGCAGATGACGGTCGCCGCCCCGTTCGAAGGACTTCCCGACGGCGCCTCGGTGGCCCTGGCGGCGTGGGATCGATTGCAGACGTGCCCCGGCACGGTCACGCCCGCCCAGATCACGACGATCGCGAGCGGGTTCAGTGCTGCGCTCGCCTGCACGTCGAACGCGCCCGAGGCCAACGCCGCCGACGACTGCTGAGCGACCCCTGTTCAGGCGAGCCGGCACCCCTGCCCGTCGGGGCACACGATGGTGCCGTGCTCGAAGAGGGCCAGCGTGCCGCCGGCGCCGTCGTCGCGGACCCGGCTCGTCGGGAATCCGAGCGGCCCGTCGGTGCCGCCGCGGTCGAGGTACTCGGCGAGCACCCGTCCCCAGAGCGCATGCGTGCCCAGCCCGCGCTTGCCCAGGATGCGGCCCCGCTCGAAGAGGGACCTCGTACCGCCGCCGGGGTTGATATCGACGATCTGCGACACCGGCATGCCGATCGGGCTGTTCGGGCCCTTGATCGACCGGTACTCCCGATATACCGGGCCGCGGAGCCACACCGTGACGTCGGCGCTCGCCGTGCGGAAGATCGCGCCCTTCTTGAACTGCTGGCGGGAACCGCCGTCGACGCTCTGGATGCGTGACGTGGGCAGGCCGGGGCGGCACATGACCGCGTCGTATCGCGTGCGGATCGGTCCCGTGATGTTCTTGTTCTCGTTGATCCAGATGCGCCCGTCCCATGCGCCGATGGCCCACCGCAACTCCGAACCCGTGATCGGGGCCGAGCCGGCTCGCCCCCGCACCGTCGCGCGGATGATGCGGCCGCCGGCTCCCCGCCGGACCGCGCCGAACCCGCGCACCGTGCCGATCGAGCCCGTGTAGGGCGCCAGACGGCTGGTGAGCTCCGGCGCCGTCATCGACTTCTGCCAGTCGGTCCAGGGGTTGGCGGCCGAGTCCTCGCCGGGATCGCATTCCGCCTTCAGATAGGCGATGGCGAAGTCGGAGTTGCCGCCGTGCCACACGTCCTCGACCGAATCGGAGTGACCGCCGTCGGAGGCCGCGTAGAAGGCCTGGATCACGTTCCCGTTGTGGGTGACGACCTGCCCCCGCGTGTCGTCCACGGCCGCGACCCAGCGGTTCCCGTCGGTGCCGGCTTCCTTGGCGTAGCCCACGTACACCTGGTCGTTCGCGCCGTCGGTGATGTCGCAGTTGCACTGGCGGTTCGGGGCGTACCGCTTGACCTTGTAGGTGGCGAACGTGCGACCGGCAACGGCCTGCGCGCGTAGCGCGGCGGCCGGCCAGGAGCTCGGCATCTCCCCGAGCCCGTACAGGTACTGCTCGAACGGGATCGGCAGCACGAGCCGCTGGTTCCACGACCCACCACGCTTGTAGAGGTTGAACTCGAGCGACCCGCGGTTGTAGGAGTAGCCGGCCTCTCGAACGAACGCACGGGCACCGGCGGCGTACGTGGCGATCAGGTCGAAGCCGGTGCCGCCCCACGTGCTGCCCCCGACGAGCGTGCCGTCGTGGTCGGTCACCGCGAAGCCGCTCGACCTGGCCCGCACCGTCCACGCGCGCCCCGCGGGGATCCGTCCGACCTTGCGGCCGCCTTCTCGCCCGACCCACAGCTGCACGGGACCGCCCTTCGCCTCGACATGCATCACGGCGTGGTCCGCGGTGAGGCCCACGCGGATCGACTTCACGGGGTCGGCGAGGCGCTCGACCCGGGTCGATCGGTAGAACTGCTTGAGGATGCGCTTGTGGGGCCAACCCATCTGCGCCAGGCCGTACGCGCCCCACTGCGACATGCCGATGCCGTGTCCGAATCCCGACCCGAAGAAGCGGAAGCCGGTATTGCCCGAGCCGGCCGGCGCCGAGGGCCAGCCGGTGAACGGATCGTCGGTCACCCCCGGAGGGATGGTGCCCTCGCCGGCCGCGAGGGCCTGTGGCATGGCGACGACGAGGAGCACCGCGAGCGCGGTCGCCACGACGGTGGCTCGCCGCATCGTCGACCTCATCGCCCTCCATCCCCCCATCGAACTCACCCCGCCAGCATCGACGTGGCCGGACGCCCGGTTGAGGACCGGCGCCCACGTCATGACGAGGTCGCCTCCGCGCCGGCGCTCACACGCGCCTCGACGAGGCGCATGCCGGCGGGCACCGAGCTTGCCTCACCCAGCACGCTGTCGTCGACGACCGCGTCGTCGCCGACCGAGGACCCCTGGGCGAGCACCGACCCGGTGATCACCGCGCGCGCGCCGACGTGCGCTCCCCGATGCAGCACGGAATCGTCGACGCGCGCGTCGGCCCCGATCGAGGCGCCGGCGCCGACCGCGACCCAGCGGCCCAGATGCGCCTGCAGGTCGACGTCGGCGCCCTCGGCGACCCACGGCGACGGGTAGCGCACGTCGTGCACCCTGCCCTCGAACATGTCGAAATGCGCCTGCAGGTACTTCTCCGGCGTGCCGAGGTCGAGCCAGTAGGCCTCGGCCACGAACCCGAAGACCGGGTTGCCCGCCCCGATCACCGCCGGGAAGATGTCGCGCTCGATCGAGATCGTCTCGCCGGGGGTCCACCCGCGCAACACCGACGGGTCGAGCAGGTAGGTGCCGGCGTTCACGTCGCCGGGGATCGGGTCCTCGGGCTTCTCGCGGAACTCGAGCACCCGGCCGTCATCGTCGGTCGCGACGAGACCGAACGCGCGAGCGTCGTCGACGTGGTGCAGGGCGATCGTGACCGATGCCCCCGCCTGCTCGTGGAACGCCAGCATCGCAGTGAGGTCGAGGTCGGTGAGGATGTCGCCGTTCAGCGCGAAGAACGGCTCGTCACCGGCCGCCTCGAGCGCGTTCACGATGGCGCCGCCGGTACCGAGCGGCATGCGTCTCGGTGATCCAGGTGATCGCCGGGTCACCGTGGCGCGCCTCGATGAACGGGTGGAACACGTCCTCGAGGTACGGGCTGGAGAGCACGACCTCGTGCACGCCGTGCCGCGCCAGATGGTCGAGCACGTGGTCGAGCGCATGGCGGTCCATGAGTGGCAGCAGCGGCTTGGGCACGGTCTCGGTGAGCGGGCGCATGCGGGTGCCCTCTCCCCCGACCAGGACGACGGCCTTCATCGTGTCGCGATCCTTCCTCGAAGCGCTTCGAGCTCGGCTCGCAGCCGCAGTGCCACCCACGCGGCGGGCAGGGTGGCTCGCCGCCACCCGGCCGCGCGGTGCTTGCGGTAGTAACGGTAGATGCTGTTGGAGTGCATGCGCAGCATCTCGCGGCTGTGGCCTCGAGAGACCCCGATCTCGTGCACGATCTCGACATCAGGCGTGTAGAGCACCGACCGACCCGCCGCCTGCAGCCGTGTGGCCATGTCGAGCTCCTCGCCGAAGAGCGGGAAGCCCTCGTCGAGCAACCCGACCTCGTCGAACGCGCTGCGCGGCATCAGCATGCAACAGCCGCTCACCCAGTCGACCTCGCGCTCCGTCGTGCGGTCCCATCCCTGCATGTGGTAGCGCCGCGTGAACGGGATTGCCCGGTCGCACCGAGCCGAGGAAGGCGTGCCCCACCGCATCGACGACGCTCGGGAAGGGCCGGCCGCTCTCGTAGACGGTGCCGTCGGAGTTGCGGACCATCGGGCCCACGATGCCCGCGCGTGGATGCGCTCGCGCGATCGCGCACGTAGTCGGCGAGCGTGCCCGACCACCACTCGGCGTCGGGGTTCAGCAGCAGCACGTAGGGGGCGGTCGTCTCCCGGATGCCCTGGTTCCACGCGGGCGAGAGATACACGTTCACGGGGTTCTCGATCAGCCGGGCCCACGGATGCGCCTCGGCGGCGGCGGTGTGCGACCCGTCGTGCGATGCGTTGTCGATCACGAGCACGTCGAGCGCGAGGTCGCCTCGGTGCCGCTCGAGCGACGCCAGGCACCGTCGCAGGTACTCGCCCGTGTTGAAGTTCACGATCACGACGGCGAGATCGGCCTTCTCGGGGTCGACGGTGACGGTCACTGGTGCGGCGTCTGCGCCACGAGCACGATGCCGAGCATGATGCTGAACACGCCGGCCCATCGCAGCGGGGGGATGTGCTCGTGCAGCACGAACCGGTCGGCGAGCAGGATCAGCACGTAGGTGAGCGAGGCGAACGGGTACGCGAACGACAGCGACGCCCGAGACAGCACCGCGAGCCAGACGAACGCCGACAGCCCGAACAGCAGCAGGCCGCCCCACACCGCCAGGTCGTCGCGACGTCCTTCAGCGAGTGAGCGTTGAGCTGCAGCTCGCCGCTGTTGGCGGCCACCTGGTTCATGCCGTGCTTCAGCGTGAGCTGCGCGAGGGCCGCGAGGACCACCGACAGCAGGATCAGGCCGATCAACATCGTGCGGTCCTTCCTCCTCGCAGGCAGCCCTGCGTTCCGTTCGACGAGGTGCGCGTCGTGCGCCTCGGGGTCGGTCGCTGGCGGGTTCGGGTTCACAGGTCCTCCACCGCGGCGACGGGCACGACGTCGAGGCGCTTGGGCACCTGGACGTCGTCCGGCACCTGCACGAGGTATCGCTGGGTCTGCACGTGGTACGGCCGGCCGTCGAGCGATTCGAGGCCGACCGTGACGAAGTACTTGCCGCCCACCCACTCAGCCGGAGGCACGCGGAAGCGTCACCCGCTTCGTGCCGTCGACCGCCCGAGGTCGATGCCGAGCGCGCTCGTGCGCCCGTCGACGACCGGATGGTTGGTTGCCGCCGAGACCACGGCGAACGAAACGTCGAGATCGGGCACCGAGGGCGTTGGGCTGCACGTCGACCGCGATCGTGAGCTCGGCGCCCGGCCAGACGGTGCCGTTGCCGTCGCCACCGGAATCGAAGCTCACCGCCGTCACCTCGACCTCGCGGCTTCCCTGCTCGGGCACGAAGTCGGGGTCGCGGCTCAGCAGGCGATGCCGCAGCTCGCGCACGACGTCGGCGGGCTCCCCGTCGCATGTGCAGCACGCCGTGGTCGAGCATCACCGCGCGGTCGCAGACGTCGACCACGGTGTCGAGGGCGTGCGTGACGAGCACGATCGTGCGGCCGTCGCGCTGGAACTCGCGGACGCGGTCGAGGCAGCGCTGCTGGAACGACTCGTCGCCGACGGCGAGCACCTCGTCGATCAGCAGGATCTCGGGGTCGACGTGCACCGCCACGGCGAACCCGAGCCGCACGAGCATGCCCGAGGAGTAGAACTTCACCTGGTTGTCCATGAAGTCCGCGAGCTCGGCGAAGGCCACGATGTCGTCGTAGACGCGCTCGGTGTCGCGCCGGCGTGAGCCCGAGGAACGACGCGTTCAGGTAGACGTTCTCGCGCCCGGTGAGCTCCGGGTGGAAGCCCGGCCCCGAGCTCGAGCAGCGCCGCCATGCGCCCGCGCGAACGGATCGTGCCGCCGGTCGGCCGCAGGATGCCGGCGATGCACTTCAGCAACGTGGTCTTGCCCGAGCCGTTGTGGCCGATCAGCCCGAGTCGACGAGCCCTCCTCGATCTCGAACGAGACGTCGCGCAGCGCCCAGAAGTCCTCGGCCTTCGACCGCGTGACGAGCAGGCGCTGCTTCACGCTGCTCGGACGCTCCCGGTAGAGGCGGAAGCGCTTCGAGATCCCGTCGACCTCGATCGCGGCCGTCACAGCTCCTCCGCGAAGTCGCCGGAGCGCCGGAAGAACGTGCGCCACGAGAGCAGGAGCAAGCACGAGCGCCACCGCGAGCACGAGCGCGAGCAGCCCCGCCTGCCAGGCCACCGAGACGTCGGGCAGCACCTGCATGCCCTGTTGCGCACGGGTCGCCGTAGAGCGCCCGCTGGAACCCGAGCACGATCGGGGCCAGCGGATTGAGCAGGTAGAGGTTCCACAGGCTGACGCCGGCGACCTCGCGGCCGGCGAGCGTCGTCCTGCACGAGCGCG
This sequence comes from uncultured Actinomycetes bacterium, assembly GCA_963722795.1. GTDB lineage: Bacteria > Actinomycetota > UBA4738 > UBA4738 > HRBIN12 > JAOUEA01. Next base: position 547,888 of record CAVROD010000004.1, on the reverse strand, counting down.
GCCTGGTACACGATCGGCGTCATCCAGAACCACACGAGCAGTCCCGAGGTTGAGCAGGTGGCCGACGTCGCGGTAGCGCACGTTCACGGCCGGCGGCCACAGCGTGATCGCCGTCGCGAACGACGACCAGGGTCACGAACGCCAGCGGGTAGAGCACCAGCGCCTCGGCGCCGATGCCGTGCCCGCTCGCCACGATGAACAGCAGCAGCACGGCCGTCTGCAGCACGAAGTCGACCAGGGCGACGCCGACCGAGGCGAGCGGCAGGATCTCGCGCGGGAACGCCACCTTCTTCACGAGGTTCGCGTTGTCGATCACCGCGGTCGTGCCCGAGAGCAGCGAGGCGGAGAACAGGTTCCACGCGAGCAGACCCGACAGCAGGAACACCGGGAAGTCGGGCACGCGGTTGCCGAGCACGACGACGACGAACGAGAAGACGGCGAGGAACACGACCGGGTTCAGCAGCGACCAGATCGCGCCCAGCAACGAGGCCGTGTACTTGACCTTCAGCTCCTTGCGGACGAGGTTCGCGAGGATCTCGCGGTAGCCCCACAGCTCGCGCAGGCGCGGCACGAGCCGCAGATGCGGCGGCTTCGGACGTGCGTTCGGTCACGGTCGCGGTGGCGATGGCTGGTGCTCCTGTCGAGGTGGGCGCGAGCGCGAACCCGCAGGTCAGCGCGGCGACGAGTCTAGCAACGGGGCGTGCTCGAACCGGCCGCCCGGACTATGACGATCGTTCGAAGTTCTCGCGGGCGGCCGCGACCTCCGCGCCGGCTTCGAAGCTGCGCAGCGCCCGCGCGTACTCCATGCCGTAGCCCTCGGCCACCATCGTCCTCGGTGATGCCGGCGTCGGCGAGCGACTTGCCCCAGATCGCCATCGCCTTCCGGGCGGGGTCGCGCACGAGCGCGAGCGTCTCGACGATCGCCCGCTCGTAGCCGCGGGCGGTCGCCTCGCTGGCGCGCAGCCGCTCCACGTGCGCGCACGCGGCCGCGCCCATGCGCGCCCGCAGGTCGGCGTCGTCGCGCAGCCGCGCCAGGGCGCGCCGCGAGCTCGACGGGGTCGGCAGGCCCGGGGGCGACGCGCACCACGATGTCGTCGGGCACGTCGAGATAGGTGCCGGTGGCGCTCACGACCGACGGCCGGCCGGCCTGCATCGCGCGGCGCGAGCGACCCGCTCACCTCGCCCGCGGTGCGGGAACCGCAGGTCGACGACGACGTCGGCCGCGACGAGCCATGCCGCGGAAGTCGTCGTCGGAGACGTCGGCATGCACGCTCGATCCGGTCGCCCATGCCCGCGCGCCGCGATCACGCGGTCGATGTCGTAGCCCTCGATGCGCCGGCCCACGATCGCGACCCGTGGACGTCGGGCCCGAGGTCGGCCGCGCGGCTGCACCAGCGGCGCCGAGCTGCTTCGCCTCGTTCAGGTCGCCGGGCGCCACCACGAGGAAGCGCCGGCGACCCCGACGCTCGCCCGCAGCTCGCGGGCCTTCGGCGCGGCCGCCTCGAACGCGTCCGGGTGCCTCGACCACCGGGTGCGGCACCACGAACACCGGCGTGCGGCACCCGAACCCCTCGAGGTAGCGCTTGCCGAACTCGGAATGCACGATCGACGCCGCGCGCACGCCGGACGACGTGGGCGCACCACGGCTCGCGCAGCGGCTCGTTGCGGAGCACGTCGGGGTCGGTGAGCTCGTGGCCGCAGCCGGCGCGGCCTCGCGCGCGGCCATGAAGCCGAGCGGGTCGCCCGCCGCCTTCATGCCGCGCACGAAGTCGTCGAGCGCGAGGTCGTGCAGCACGACGAGCCGGCGCCGTGAGGTACGCGGCGCGGTAGATCTCGAGGTGGAACTCGACGTTGTTGCCGAGCTGGAAGACGCCGAGGTGGTACCCGGGGACGACGCCCGGCGTCCTGCGTGCTCGACCGGCCACACGATGTCCATGCGCAGGCGGTCGGTGAAGCCGATGCGCTCGAGCCCGTCCAGCACCGCCCGGTCGTACGTCGCGATGCCGGTCGGCGCCGGCGGCAGCGGCCCGGCGAAGACCACGTCGCCCTGCGAACCTGGCCCGCGCCCGTGCCGCACCTCGACGCCGGCGCCGCGCGCCGCGCACGCGCGCGCGACGAGCGACGCGCCGGCCGCATCAGTCGAGCAGCCGGGCGACGACGTCGGGCCAGCGCGGCACCTCGGCGCGGACGAGGGCGTTGCCCGGCGCCCCATGCGCGCAGCGCGCCGTCTCGATCGGCCACGAGCCGGTCGAACGCCTCGGCGATCGCCTTGGGCTCGGGCGGTCGCACGAGCCCGGTCTCGCCGTCGCGCGACGAACTCGAGCGGCCCGCCGCTGTCGGTGAGCGTGACGACGGGCCGCGAAGCCGCGAACCCCTCGATCGTCACGTAGCCGTAGTCCTCGTCGAACGGCCCGAAGTAGACGCCGAGCGCCCCGCGGTACAGCTCGTGCAGCCGTTCGTCGCGACACGCCGATCTCGAACGCGACGCGGTGCCGCGACGCCGAGCCGTTCGGCCTGCTCGCGCAGCGTGCGCCTCGTCGGGACCGCGACCGACGAGCACGAGCCTGCACGTCGGTCGTCACGTGCCGCATCGCCTCGATCGCGAGCGACTGCCGCTTCAGGCTCTCCATGCGGCTCGGGAACAGCAGGTAGTCGCCGAGCGGACCGGCCGGCGACTCGAGCAGCTGCCTCGGCGACGCGGCGTCGGGTGGTACAGCGGCTCGGCCGCGATGCGCAGCGAGCTCCACAGCCGGTCGCGCACGTTCTTGCGAGTTCGTGAAGACGCGCTTGGCCTCGCCGAGCGCGACGCGGTCGGCTTGCCAGACCATGTCGCGCACCTTCGCGGCCGTCCTCCTGCCGGGAGAGGTCGGCGAAGTCGGGGTGGTCCCACAGCTCGTAGGCGGTGCGGTGCTGGTGGATCAGCCAGACGATCTTGCGCTCGTGCTGGCGCGAGGTAGGCGGGGAACTTCGAGCGCGATCACCGCGTCGACCTTCAGGCCGTTGGACTCGGTGATGTCGAAGCTGCGCCACACCGCCATCTGGTGCGCGAGCTCGCTCGCCGGGTACCACTTGCCGGCGATCTGCACCAGCTCGGCCTCGTGGCCGGCCTCGCTGCAGCGCGCGCACGAGCGCCTCGGTGTGCGTCTCGGCCCCGCCGCGCACGAACGCCGTCTGCGGGTGCAGGACGGCGACCCTCACGAGGGGTCGGCTCCTGGGGCCGGCCCGTCCCGCTCGGCCTTCAGCCGGTCGACCTCGGCCTCGAGCACCATGACCTTCTCGGCGAGGCTGGTCGTGAGCTCGGCGTGGTCGGCGAGCAGACGGTCGTACCGCCAGGTGGCCGGGCGCATCACGCGCCAGATGCGACGCTTGAGCTGGCGACGCCACTTCGACGGCGACGCGAGGTTGCCCTCCCCCATCGGGATCACGACCGCCTCGTCCGTGCGCATCTGGGCGGCGAAGTCGTGCAGCCGGTCGCGGATCTCGGGCGTGTCCATGCGCGCCGCGCGCCGCGCTCTCCCGGGCCCAGTACATCTCCCGGGACAGGTCTCGGAACGCCTCGCTCTGATCGTCGTTGCTGGGCGAGGACGCGGCGGCGTCGGTGTCCGGCGTCATCGGCGCGAGCGTAGCACCGCCATGTGGCGGAACCGTGGTGCCCGTGGGCCTCAGCTCGGAGGGTCGGATTCGAACGGACTCGCCACGACGAGCCCGTCGAGCTGCATCCCGTGGGCGAGGTCTTCGGTGAGCAGCGAATCGCATCCGGCATCCTGGGCGGCCGCGACGATCAACGAATCCCACAACGACAAGCCGAACCGATCCTCGATCGACCATGCCGCGTCCAGCAGGGCCGCATCGTTCGTGACGGGCTGCCACGCCATCAGGTCGCGGACGTCGGACCTGGCATGCGCAGGCGTGAGCCCTGGGCGGAGCTTCCTCGTGACCGTCACGTAGTACTCCTGCAGCACCTGCACGCTGACTCGGCCGTCGCCTCGTTCCCAGAGCGATCGGATCCAACGAGCAGCCGCCGGCTGCTTCCGCGGCTCAGAGGCATCGCGCGCGTACACGAGTACGTTCGTGTCAACGAAGACCGGCACGATCGTGCAGCTCCTCACGGTTCGGGTACCGGCCACGACCCTTCAGGCGCGCCGGTTCCCGCGCGAGGTATCGAGCCATGGCGCCCTGGTAGGCGACCTGGTTACCCATGCGCTCCCGCAGGATCTCACGCAAGAGACTGGAGACACTGACGTCGCGCCGCGCCGCTTCGAGGCGCGCCCAGAGGGCGGTTTCTTCATCGAGCGTGACCGTCACGTTCTTCATGAACACGATTCTCGTGGTACACGACTCCTGTGTCAAGCTGTGAGGGGGATCACCAGACGTCGCCGGGGCGCCAGTCGCAGCCGATCGGCGCATCGAGGTCGAGGTCGGCCGGGGTGGTCGGAGTGCGGTGCACCATCACGAACCCGTCCTCCTGCGGGGTCGCGAGCTCACCGTCGTCGGTGCGAACCGAGGTGGGCCCGCGCCAGCGTTCCCACCCGAAGCGGGCGTAGAAGTTGAAGAGGTCAGTGCCGAGCGCACCGAGCTCATGGCGCTCGTCGATGAGGTCGGTCGCCGCCCGCATGAGCTCGCTCGCGTACCCGCGGCCCCGGTCCCGCTCCCGGGTCGCGACCGCTTCCACGTACCCGGTCTGCAAGGCGTGTCCAACGGTCACGAGCGTTCGAGGCACGACCGACACATGCGATCGCACGGTGCCGTCAACCTCCATCACGAAGTGGGTGCCGCCGATGGTGTGCGCCCAGTCGTCGTCGTCGAACGCGTCGTCGCCCTGCCACGCCTCGTCGAAGAGCGCCCGCAACTCGTGCAGCTCCGAGAGCGACAGCTCATCCGTCCTCAGGCGTCGCAGTCTCGCCGGCACCTAGATCTCGAAGTAGATCGGGCCTTCGCAATCGTCGCGCAGCGGCAACGGCGTGGGCTCGCGGGGTTCCTGGTCGAAGTCGAAGGCCGACAGCATGGGCGTGGCCTGGCGGTCGCGCTTCGTGAGCTTCGTGAGACCCCAGTTGTCCTCGATGAACCGCAGCACGCTCGAGAACTCGCCGAGCTCGTGCGAGACGACCCCGTCCTTCGCGTACGGGGAGAGCACCATCATCGGCACCCGGATGCCGAAGCCGAAGCCGTCGACCTGCGGCGGCGGCACGTGGTCGTAGAAGCCGCCGTAGTCGTCCCACGTGAGGAAGATCGCGGTGTCTTGCCACATGTCGCTCCGCATGATCGCGTTGATCACCTTGGTGGACCAGTTCTCCCCGTGACAGAAGTTGTACTCGGGGTGCTCGCTGAGCTCGAACCGCGGGGTGATCCACGTGACGGGCGGCAGCTGGTCCTGGCGCGGATGTCCTGCAGCACCCGATCGACCGGGAACATGTGCCGCTGCCACTTCTCGGGGTTCTCCCGGTAGCGGCGGATCGCGGAGTAGGCCGACCAGATGTAGCCGCGCTGATCCTCCTGACGCCGCGTAGTACGACCACGGGATCTTCTCGCGGTTCAGCAGGTCGCCTTCGGTCAGGAAGTCGAAGCACGGCCGCACCCGCTTCGTGACACCCTCGCTGTCGACGACCTCCACGAGCTGCTCGGGCGGCGCGTCGCAGCCGAACGTGAGGGAGCCGAGGCCCGGCCGGCGACGCGGGTTGTCGTGCGCGCCGCCCGATTGCGCGGCGATCGAGTACAGGTGGTTGGGGAACGACGGCCCGTGCGCGCTCGCGAAGAAGTTGTCGAACAGCGCGTACTCCTTCGCCCACCGCCAGTAGTTGGGCAACTGATCCTTGCGCAACTGCGTGTACGCCCACCGCTCGGCCGAGTCGCTCTGGTTGAACCCGTCCATCTCGCCACCGTTCCAGGCACGCAACGCGCAGTCGTAACAGTGCGGGATGTCCTCGTACGTGGCCTGGTCGGTGCCGCGCACCAACGGCCGCCGCACGCCGTCGTCCATGCCGCTCGTGACGCCGCGCGCCTCCGGGAACCGGCCGAACATGTGGTCGAAGGTGCGGTTCTCCTTGATCAGGAAGACCACGTGCTTGATCGGCCACCGGGTCTCGAACGCGTCCTCGTCGACCTCCTGCGCGGCCGACGGGCTCGTGACCACGGGCGATGGAGCGGTGGACTCGGCTGAGGGCGACGCCTCCTCGGAGCTGCCGGCATCGACACAGGCGACGACCAGGACCGTCACCGTGAGCAGCAGGGCGAGGCGGCGCATCGCGCGAGTGTAGCGGCGTCGCCCGAGCGCTCAGTCGCGGTCGAGCGCGCCCAGGAAGTCCTTCAGGCCTTCTTCGAGCGGCGGCATCGGGTCGATGCCGAGGTGAAGGGTGAACACGCTTCGCAGCGCCGAGTACACGGGCCGCGGCGCCGGCAGACCGAGGTCGGCGGCGCGCTGGGGCTCGACCGAGCCGGCGAAGCCCGCTAGTTCTTGCACGCGGGTGAGCACCTCGAACCACGATGCGGGCTCGGGGCCGCCGAGGTGGTACACGCCGAACCGGCCGGAAACGACCAGCGGCAGGATGCGCTCGGCGAGGTGGCCCACGTAGGTGGGCGAACCCCACCGATCGGCGAGCCCACCGACCCTCTCGCCCACCGCGAGCCGGCGCACGGTGCGGCTCAGGTAGTCGTTGCCGCCGCCGTAGACGTGGCCCACGCGGACCACGAACGACGCCGGCGCGATCTCTCGCACGAACCGCTCCCCCGCGAGCTTGGCCCGCCCGTACACCGAGAGCGGACGCGCCTCGTCGGTCTCGTCGTAGGGCGCGCCCTTGCCGCCGTCGAACACGTAGTCGGTCGAGACGTGCAAGAGCACCGCGCCGCTCGCCCTCGCCGCGAGCGCGAGGTGCTGGGGCCCGAGCGCGTTGTCCCGGAATGCGCGCGCCGTGTCGGTCTCGTTGTCATCGACGCGGGTGAACGCGGCGAAGTTCAACACGGCGTCGGCCCCGAGCGGCTCGACCAGCTGGCGCACCGCGTCGTGATCGCCGACGTCGAGCGCGTCGCGGTCGAAGGCGTGCACCTCGTGATGCGACGGCACCCGTGCCAGGAACGCGCGGGCCAGATCGCCGCCGGCGCCGGTCACGACGAGCTTCACGGGGCACCTCCCGCACCGCGCGGCGCCGTCACGACGGGCACGACGTGCGCCGCCTCGAGGCCGGCGAGGTTGGCTCGGTACCACTCGACCGTGTGGGCCAGGGCGTCGTCGAAGGACCACGCCGGCGCCCAGCCGAGCGAGCGCATCCGGTCCGAGCGCACCCCGTACCGGAAGTCGTGACCCGGCCGGTCGGCGACGAACTCGATCAGATCGGCGGAGGCGCCGGCGAGCGCACAGATGCGGCGCGCGAGCTCGATGTTCTCGAGCTCGTGGCCGTCGCCGATGTTGTACACGACGCCGGGCACACCGCGGTCGAGCGCGGCGATGGCGGCCTGGACCCAATCGCCGACGTAGAGGAACTCGCGGCGCTGCTGCCCGCGGTCGTACACGGGCAGCGGCACGCCGCGCAGCGCGTTGACCGCGAACGTGGGCACCACCCGCTCGATCTGGCGGGGCCCGAAGGCGTTCGTGCCGCGCACCAGCACGAGCGGCGCGGCGTAGGTCGTGACCCAGGCGGCGCACAGGAGGTCGGCGGCCGCCTTGCTGGCCGCGTAGGGGCTCCTTGGTCGCAGCGGCGCGTCCTCGTCGAACAGCCCGCCCGATGGGTCGCCGGCACCGTAGACCTCGTCGGTCGAGATCATCAGCATGCGCGTGGCGTGACGACGCACGGCGCCCAACACGGTTTCGGTCCCCAACACGTTCGTCGTGAGGAAGTCGGCGGGCTCGTCGATGCTGCGATCGACGTGGGTCTCCGCCGCCGCGTGCACGACCGCGTCGACCTCGGCCACGAGCCGGTCCATGAGCGGCCCGTCACAGACGTCGCCCCGCACGAACGTCATGCGCGGCTCGGCGTCGTGCTGCGCGAGGTTCTCGAGGCTGCCGCCCGCAGACAGACGATCGAGCACGGTGACGCGATCGCCCCGCTCGAGCAGCGCGTCGACGAGATGCGATCCGATGAATCCGGCGCCGCCGGTGACGAGCACGTGGGATTCGGCCATGGATTGTCCTTGGGTGCGTCTCGCGGTCGAGGAACCGGCCGGAGTCTACCCGTGCGCCACGGCGTGGGCCGCGCGCAGCGCCTCCGCGGTGTGACGGGCCGTGGCTTCCCATGTGAACCGGGTGGCGCGGGTGAGGCCTGCCGCCGAAAGCATGGCACGCAGGTCCTCGTCGTCGAACAGCCCGGTGATGCCCGCGGCGATCGCCGCCTCATCGCTCGGATCGACGGTCACCGCTGCGTCGCCGGTCACCTCCGGCAACGACGAGACGTCGCTCGTGAGCACGGGCAAGCCGGCCGCGAAGGCCTCCAACACCGGGAACCCGAACCCCTCGTACAACGAGGGGTAGGCGAGCATCGACGCGCCGCTCATCAACGCGACCTTCTGCCGGTCGCTCACGTACCCGGTGCGCACGATGCGCCCGCGCGCCGGCGCCGGCAGCTGCGCGATGACGGCATCGAGCCGATCGGCGGCCTTGGGATCCCAACGCACGGGACCCCCGGCGATCACGAGTCGGGTGCCGGCGGGCGTGGTTGCGAAGGCGCGCACGAGGGCGTCGAGGTTCTTCCGGGGCTCGATGCCGCCCACGAACAACGCGTATGGCTGCTCGACGCCGTACTTGCGGCGCACCGCGTCGATCGCCTCGGGCGGCGCGGGCGCGAAGGCGGCCATGTCGACCCCGAGCGGCGTCACGTGCACCCGCGCCTCATCGACCCGATGGGCCTCGAGCAGGTCACGCTTCGTGGACTCCGATGGCACGAGCACCCCGGCCGCTCGGCGCAGCCACCCATCGAACCGACGGCGCCAGCGGTCGTCCATGTGCGGGGCGGTGTCGGGCAGCCGCTCGTACGCGAGGTCGTGCACCACCATCACGACGCCGGGGCTGCGGGTGGCCGGGGGCAGGAAGTTCGTGGCGAGCAGCACGTCGAATCCCACCGACCACTCGATCCGCGGCACGCCGAGCCGCGACGACATCGGCCCGAAGACCCTGGCGGGGAACCGCGACGCCTTCTCGGTGAGGTTCGGCGCGTGCACACCGGAGAAGAACGACCGGGGACGGAGCAGGCCCCTGGCGTGGAGGTACCACGCGACGTAGTCGCTCGAGGGGTCGGCGTGCGGCAGGTGACGGATCAGCTGCTGCGTGTAGTGGCCCACTCCCGTTCGACGTGGGTCGAGCGCCGGCCGGGCGTCGATGACCGCTCGCATGAACCCCGAACCCTACTCCGTCGGAGCTCGCTACCGCTGCGGGCTGGGCTGCGCTCCTCGTCCCGCGAGCCAGCCCGCCAGGGCCGAGGCGAGCCAGACGAACGCCATGCCGGCCACGAGCGGGATGACCATGCCCGGGTCCTTCCCGCGGTCGGAGAGCTCGCCGGCCAGGCGTGCCACCGTCCAGCCCCAGAACCAGAGCCCGAGCGCACCCACGACGATCGCGCCGTAGGCCGTCACCCGGCCGGGCGCCCTCGCGCCGGCGACGGCCGATTCGTCGAGCGAGCGGAAGCCCAGCACGATGGCGGCGGGTGAGCTGCACGCCATCACGAATGGACCGAGGCAGGCGAGCACGAACGCCGAGATGGCCTTGCGGCGGCCCGGCACGACCGCGGGGAGCTGTTCCACGGTCGCGATGCTACGCGGGCGGTGGCGTCGGAGGAAGCGTCGAACGGCCTAGAAGGAAGGCGTGTGGCTCAGTCGACCTCGACGCGGCTCTGGTCGCCCACGATCAAACGGTGCGCCCCGCCGCCACCCGAGTGGCGCACCTGCACGCGCCGGCCGAGGATCGACCCGGTCAAGCCGAGCACGCCGGTGATCGTGCAGGCTTCCATGACGATCGAGTCGGCCACCTCGCTTCCCTCGATGCGACAGCCGGGACCGATCGACACGTCGGGCCCGAGCGTCGAGCGAGCGATGACCGAGCCCTCACCGATCACGAGGGGACCGCGCAGCACGCCGGCGGTGACCGACGCGCCAGCGCGCACCACCACCGCGCCCTCGATCGTCGTGGCGTCGTCGACATCGCCCTCGATGGAAGGCTCGAGGCTCGCGAGCATCATGCGGTTGGCCTCGAGCAGATCCTCGGGGCGCCCGGTGTCCTTCCAGTAGCCGTTCACCATCTCCGCGCGCACCTCGCGGCCCTCGTCGAGCAGCCATTGGATCGCCTCGGTGATCTCGTACTCCCCTCGCCCCGACGGCTGCAGGGTGTGGCACGCGTCGAGGATCGATCGACGGAAGAGGTAGACGCCGACGAGCGCGAGGTCGCTCGGCGGCTGCGTGGGCTTCTCGACGAGGCGCACGACCCGCTCGCCGTCGAGCACCGCAACCCCGAAGTGCTCGGGCTCCTTCACGTGGGCCAGCAGGATGTGTGCATCGGCGTCGCTGCGTTCGAACTCGCGCACGAACCGGGCGACCCCTCCCAGCAGCACGTTGTCACCCAGGTACAGCAGGAACGGCTCGTCGGCCAGGAACGATTCCGCGGTCATCACCGCGTGCGCGATGCCAAGCGGGGCTTCCTGTGGGATGAACGTGACGCGCACGCCCCATCGCGACCCGTCGCCGACGGCCGCGCGCACCTCGTCCCCCGTCGACCCCGTCACGATGCCCACCTCGGCGATGTCGGCCTCGGCGATCGCCTCGAGCGCCTGGAACAGGATCGGCGTGCCCGCGACCGGGATCAGCTGCTTCGCGTTCGTGGCGGTGAGCGGCCGCAGACGGGAGCCCTCCCCCCCCGAGAGCACCAGCGCGCGCATCAGACCTCGGGCGAGGGGCACTCGGCAGGCGCGCCGCCGCCCCCGACCGGAGCCGGCTCGTACGAGGCGTCGATGAAGACGGCCACGTCGTCGGGCAAGCCCTTGACCTGCCGCAGCTCCAGGTTCGGGAAGTACTTCTGCACGACCTGCGCCTCGGCGTCGGCATCGGGGGCGTAGGCGATGACGTTGCCGGGCACCTTCTTCTCGTACGCCGAGTACGTGGTGAGGCCAGGCGAGATGTCGAAGCCAGCCTGCGAGAGGACCTCCTGCACACCCGTCACCGCGCCCCCCGAGGCATGGTCGACGACCAACACGGGCACGTTGGCTTCCGACGGCGGGGTGTAGACCAGGTCGCGGCCGACCTCGCCGAGCGGCTTCCCGTCGCGGATCGCCTGGAAGATGCGCTCGGCCGACTCGTCCATGCGCAGGATGCCGAGGTTCGCCGGATCGGGGAAGGCGGGCACCGTCCGGAACTCGGCGGCGCCGGAGGAGATGCCTTCCAGCTGCCCCACCAAGAACGCGAGGTCGGCGAGGTTGAGGTCCTCGTCGCGCGTCAGGTTCTGCATGATCGGCCTGATCATGAACGGCAGACGCGCGATCTGATCCGGCTGCAAGAGCTTGTTGATCACCGCGCGCAGGAATTGCTGTTGACGGGCGATCCGATAGAAGTCGGGCGCGGCGGCGTCACAACGAAGGTGACGGGTGCGCACGTAGGCGAGCGCCTGGTCGGCCGGCAGCGTCTGGCACCCCGGCGTCACGTCGAGCGCGGTGAGCTCGTCGACGATGCGTCCGTCGGGGGTGTTCACGTTCTCAGCGGGGATGCACATGTCCACCCCTTGGAGCGTGTCGACAACCCCCTGGAACCCGGCGAGATCGACGTAGAGCACGTGGTTGACGCGTAACCCGGTGAGATTGTGCACGGTGGCGGCCACGAGGTTCGCGCCTCCGCCCTCGATGCCACCCTCGAACGACGCGTTGATCTTGTCCTCGCCCTTGCCGGGGATCTCGACCCAGAGATCGCGAGGGAACGACAGGATGATCGCCTTCTCGAGCGCAGGATCGGTGTGCACGAGCATGATGGTGTCGGCCCGGTTCTCGCCCCCGATCTGCCGATCGGTGCCGAACTGATCGAGCTCGTCGGCGCTCAATCCCGCTCGGGAGTCGCTGCCGAGCAGCAGGTAGTTGCAGACATCCTCGACGCACGGGCCGAAGGCGCGCTCGACCTCCGGTAAGGGCGACCCGGTCGGCGGAGGGATGGTAGGACCGTCGCTGCCCGCTTGCCGGTAGGCCACGAAGCCGTAGGCGCTGCCCACGCCGATGATGAGCGAGAGCACCGCCGTGACGGCCACCGCGGCGCGCGTGAAGCGGCCATGACCGTGGGTGGGAACCTCGCCGGAGGGCATGTCGGACATGGCGCCCAGCGTACCCGTGGCGGTCGCCGCTCCGCTCCGTCGGAGCCGTGGCGTTCCTGTGGCGGAACGGTGGCAGCGCCGACCGTCCTGGATGCGATAATCCCTGCCACTGACAGGAGGATGCATGGATGACGCGCTGACGGTGATGCTCGTGGGACTCGCACCTGCGATGGCCGACGAGTTCGCCGACGACGAACGCTTCGATGTGCGCTCCGCCGGAACCGTCGACCAGATCGAGGGCGGGGATCGCGTCGACGCTGTCGTGGTCGCGATGGACGGGCAAGGGCCGCTCGATCTGCTCGGCGCCGTGCACGCCAAGGCTCCTGAGGCGGCGGTCGTGGTCGTGACCGAGGCCGACCATGAGGCCGACGGCGCCGTCGCCATGCATGCCGGCGCCGAAGACCACCTCGTGCTCGGCTCGATCCCACCCGGGCTGCTGGCTCGGTCCGTGCGCTACGCCGTCTCGATCCGCCGGCTACGGCGCGAGCTCGCCGCGACCGACGAAGCGACCGGCCTGCCGAACCTGCGGGGGTTCGTGCCGATCGCCGAGCACCACCTGCACATGGCCGATCGCAGCAAGGCGCCCGTGGTGTTCCTGTTCGTGCGTCTCGAGGGCGAGACCGCGCCCGAGCTCGCGCGCCAGGCCGCCGACGTGCTGCTCGAGGCGGTGCGCGACGCCGACCTGCCGGCGCGCATCACCGACGACACCTTCACCGTGCTGCTCACCGGCGAGGCGGTCGGCGCCGAGACCCTGGTGCTCTCGCGGCTCGTGGAAGCGATCGCGGTGCACAACTCGAAGCAGGACACGCCGCAGCCTTTGTCGCTGTCGGTCGGCAGTGCGATCTACGACCCCGAGCAGCCCACGACCCTGTCGCAGATCCTCGAGACGGCCGGACGGCGCCTGCACGATCAAGCGGAGGGCTGATCCATCCGGCGACCCTCGAGCTGCGAATACGCCGCGAGACGAGCCCGCTCCGTGGAAGGTGCCGTTGTCGCAGGGAACGATGATGGTTGGCCGGAGCGCGTCGATGGGCACCACTGACCTGCCCGAGGCGCGCGACCGCGATCTGATGTCGCGCCTGCGCGGCGGCGACGAGGATGCGTTCCGGGGACTGTTCCATCGGTACGGACCTTCGGCCAAGGCCCTCGCGCAGCGGGTCGTGCGGCAATCGCATCTCGCGGAGGAGATCGTGCAGGAAGCATTCATGGCCGTCTGGAGAGATCCCGGCGCCTACGACGACGAGCGCGGCTCGGTGAAGAGCTGGCTCATGGGCATGGTCCATCACCGGGCCGTCGATCTCGTGCGTCGCGAGGAGGCGCATCGGCGCCGCGCCGAAGCCGCCATCCCCCAGGCGATGGAAGAGCAGGCCGACCACGCCGACGAGGTCGTGCAGCAGCTCGGGCTACCCGAGGAGCGCCGCATCGTGCGCGCGGCGCTGGCCGCCCTTCCGACGGAACAACGTGGCGTGCTCGAGCTCATGTACTTCGGCGGACTCTCGCAGTCGCAGATCGCCGAGCAGACCGGCATCCCGCTCGGCACCGTGAAGTCCCGAACGTTGCTCGGCATGCGCCGCATGCGCGACGCCCTCGCGGAGGTGGAGCGATGACGCGCGACCACTCGGTCATCGAAGAGCTCATGGCGATCGACGCGCTGGGCGGACTCGACGGCAACGACCTGGCGACGCTCGAGCGCGAACGGGCGGCGCACGGCGCCGACTGTGCCGAATGCCTGGCGCTCGAACGCGCCTTCGCCGAGACGGCGGGCCGGCTCGCGTTCGCGCTCGACCCGCAGCCCGTCGACGAGGGCGTGCTCGAGCGCATCCTCGCGGCGCCTCGCACGAGTCCGGCAGCCGCACGGCCCGGCGACGATCTGGCGGAGCGGCGCGCGCGGCGCCCGAAGGCATGGCAGGCGTTGGTGGCGGCCGCCGCCGTGATCGTGCTGCTCGTCGTGGTCGTCGCCACGGCCCTGCCCTCGACCACCGGCGTGACGGAGGCCGCGCCGACCCAGCGCATCGTCACCTTCTCCGGCGAGACCGACGGCACGCTGGCGATGGCCTTCACGCCGGGCCAGCCCGGCGCCGTGTTTTGGGGAAGCGGGCTGCCCGACCCCGGGCCCGGCAAGGTGTACGAGATCTGGATGATCGAGGGAGACCGGCCCATCTCGGGTGGGTGCGTCAGCCCCACCGACGGGGTCATCGCGCTCAGGGTCGACGCCAGCATCGGCACGACCGACACCATGGCGGTGACCCCCGAGCCCGCGGACTGTCCCGCGGCGCCGACGTCGCCGCCCGTGTTGCTGGCCGATCTCACGACGGTGGTCTGAGCCACCGTCGGACGGCTTCCCCCGGCCGGGGGGCGCCGTCGCGCTCGGTCTTACCCCAAGCTGAACCCCCGCTTGCCAGGTGCCTTGACCGTGCCTGCCTAGCGTGGTGCTCGACGGAACGAGCCCGTCGAGACACGTGAGGAGGAAGCATGAACACGCGTTCCGCATTGATGCTGTCAGCGGGGTTGGTGCTCACCCTGATCGTTGGCGGCCTGGCCGTGGCCACCGGCCTCACAGGCCCGTCGGTGAGCAACGCCGTGCCGCGGGTGCAGCGCTCGTCCTCGTCGGAGCCCGTCGTGCGCACCGTGCGCCATACCGTGACCGTGCACAAGAAGGCGAACGCGAATCCCGGCCAGGTCGTGCAGCTCGGCGCGCCGGCCACCACGTCCTGCCCGAGCAGCACGTCCGGCACCTCTGGCAGCGACGACGACTCGTACGGAGACTCGGTCGAAGACTCGTACGACGACGACGAGGAGGACGACGGGCAGGACGACCAGGAGGACGACGAGGGTCAGGACGATCACGAGGACGAGGGCGACGATGACTGAGGCTCCTGGCGGGAAGGTGCGCCGTCGACGTCGAAGACCCCGACGGACCGACGACCTCGGTCATGACCCGGCGGCTGGACCGCGGGGCGCTCGCGACCTCGAGCACCGCGAAAGGCACCTGGGGGCAAGGACTCCATCACGTCATCCGGGCTCCGTCGAGGAGTAACGCCGAGGCCTACCCCGCGAGCATCTGCGCGAGCACGAGCCGCAGGATGCCACCCGCCCGGAAGTACTCGAGCTCGGCCTCGGCGTCGATGCGCACCGTCACCTCGAACGTCGTGCTCGCGCCAGCCCCGTCGCCAGCGATGGCCTCGACCGTGGCGGCCTGACCCGGGGTGATGCCACCGGCGAGACCGCGAACCGACGAACGTCTCGCGGCCGGTGAGGCCGAGCGACGGCGCGCGCTCTCGCCGGCCGCGTACTGCAACGGCAACACGCCCATGCCGACCAGGTTCGACCGGTGGATGCGCTCGTAGCTCTCGGCGATCACGAACCGCACCCCGAGCAGGTTCGGGCCCTTCGCCGCCCAGTCGCGGCTCGACCCGCTGCCGTACTCCTGTGCCGGCCAGCACCGCCGAGCGGCGTGCCCTCGGCCCGGTAGCGCTTCGGCGGCCTCGTAGACGCTCGTCACCTCGCCGCTCGGCAGGTGGGTCGTGAACGACCCTTCGGTGCCCGGCGCGAGCTCGTTGCGCAGGCGGATGTTCGCGAACGTGCCGCGCATCATCACCTCGTGGTTCCCGCGGCGCGAGCCGTAGCGAGTTGAAGTCGACGGGCTCCACGCCGCGCTCGCGCAGGTAGCTCGCCGGCGGGTGAGTCGAGCTTGATCGAGCCCGCCGGGCGAGATGTGGTCGGTGGTGATCGAGTCGCCGACCTTCACGAGCACGCGGGCGCCCTCGATGTCGCCGATCGGACGGTCGTCGCCGAGGCCCTCGAAGAACGGCGGCTCCCGCACGTAGGTCGAGTCGGCTGCCCACTCGTAGACCGGCCCGGTCGGGGTCGGCAGGGCCTGCCAGTGCTCGTCGCCGTCCCAGATGCGCCCGTACTGGGTCGTGAACTGCTCCTCGGTGATCGCGCTCGCGATCGCCTCGCGCACCTCGTCG
This sequence comes from uncultured Actinomycetes bacterium, assembly GCA_963722795.1. GTDB lineage: Bacteria > Actinomycetota > UBA4738 > UBA4738 > HRBIN12 > JAOUEA01. The sequence goes on along the minus strand of CAVROD010000004.1, from coordinate 531,655 downwards.
GGGCTCGGCCAGAGGTCGCGCAGGAACACCGGCCCGTCGGCGCCCTCGCCGAGCGGCTCGGTGGTGAGGTCGAGGTCGATGCGACCCGCGAGGGCGTACGCCACGCACAGCGGCGGCGACGCCAGGTAGGCGCGCGCACCTGCGGATGCACCCGGCCCTCGAAGTTCCGGTTGCCCGACAGCACGGCCACGACGTTCAGGTCGCCCTCGTCGACCGCCGCCGCGACGTCGTCGATCAGCGGGCCGGAGTTCCCGATGCAGGTCGTGCACCCGTAGCCGACGAGCGCGAACCCGAGCTTGTCGAGGTATGGCGTGAGCCCCGCCCGGTCGAGGTAGTCGGTCACGACGCGCGAGCCGGGCGCGAGCGAGCGTCTTCACCCACGGCTTCGACGTCGAGCCCGGCCTCGACCGCCTTGCGCGCGAGCAGACCCGCGGCCACCATCACGCTCGGGTTCGACGTGTTCGTGCAGCTCGTGATCGCGGCGATCACGACGGTGCCGTGCCCGATCGCGCGCCGTCGCCCGCCGGCCGATCGGTGACGTCGTCGTCGCCGGGAAGCTCGTCGCTGCCGCGGCGTGCCGCCCTCGGCGACGAACCGACCGACCTCGGTGGCCTTCGGATCGGGCTCGGCGTGGTCGCGGAACGCCTCGACGAACGAGTCCCACACGTCGGGCAGCGCCACGCGGTCCTGCGGACGCTTCGGCCCGGCCATCGACGGCACGACCGCCGGCGAGGTCGAGGTCGAGCACCTCGCTGAACACCGGCTCGGGGTCGCCGTCGCGCCGGAACATGCCCTGCTCCTTCGTGTAGCGCTCGACGAGGTCGACGCGATCGCCACGCCCGGTGAACGGAGGTATCGCAGGGTCTCGTCGTCGACCGGGAAGTACGACGCGGTCGCCCCGTACTCGGGGCACATGTTCGACAGCGTCGCCCGGTCGGCGATCGACAGCGACGACAGTCCGTCGCCGAAGAACTCCACGAACTTGCCGACGACGCCGTGGGCGCGCAGCATCTCGGTCAGCGTGAGCACGAGGTCGGTCGCGGTGGTGCCGGCGGGGAGCTCGCCGATCGTGCGCACGCCGATCACGATCGGCTGCGGCAGGAACATCGGCTGGCCGAGCATCGCCGCCTCGGCCTCGATGCCGCCGACGCCCCACCCGAGCACGCCGAGGCCGTTGATCATCGTCGTGTGCGAGTCGGTGCCGACGAGCGTGTCGGGGAACGCCACGCCGTCGCGCGACGGAGACGACCTGGCCGAGGTGCTCCAGGTTCACCTGGTGGCAGATGCCCGCGCCGGGCGGCACGACGCGCAGCCCGTCGAACGCCTGCTGGGCCCAGCGCAGCAGGGAGTAGCGCTCGCCGTTGCGCCGGTACTCGAACTCGATGTTGCGCTCGTACGCCTCGGGGGTGCGGAACAGGTCGACCTGCACCGAGTGGTCGATCACGAGGTCGACCGGGATCGACGGCTCGATCGCCAGTCGGGTCGGCCCCGGCCCGCTGCGCGGCGCTGCGCATCGCGGCGAGGTCGACGACCGCCGGCACGCCGGTGAAGTCCTGCATCAGCACACGGCTCGGCATGAACGCGATGTCGCCGGCGGGGCCGGGCCACGAGGCGAGCGCGCGCACGTCGTCGTCGGTCGACGTCGCGCGAGCCCGCGCGCCGCAGCAGGTTCTCGAGCAGGATCAGCACGGTCTTCGGCAGGCGTGCGAGGTCGCCCGCCCTCGGCGAGCGCATCGAGTCGGAACAGGTCGATCGGGCCCTCGGCGGTCTCCAACCGCCCTCGCGCCCCGGCGAGGTCGCTGCTCACAGGTGCATCAGTCCTTCCGCATGAGAGGTACTCCCATCCTCCCATGTGGACGACACCGGCCGGTCGTCTCGAACGGGCTCGGGTGCGATCGAGCTCGGAGGACGCAGCGTCCTCGGCGGCTCGGGCGGCCTTCACGGCTTCCTTGTGGGCGAGGCGGGCCTGGCGGCGGAGCTTCGCCTCGCGCTGGCGGCGCTGTTCCTGCTCGGTCTCGGCCACGAGCGGCGGCACCGGGCGCGGATTGCCGTCGTCGTCGACCGCCACGAAGACGAGGTAGGCGGTGTTCGCGTGTCGAACCGTGCCGGTGACGGGGTCGTGCGCCTCGACGCGCACGCCGCATTCCATCGAGGTCCTGCCGACGTCGTTCACGGTCGCCTTCAGCACGAGCAGGTCGCCGATGTGCACCGGCTCGAGGAACGTCATCTCGTCGATCGCGACGGTCACCGCGAGACCGGCCGCGTGGCGGATCGCCGCGAGCCCCGCCGCGGTGTCGACCAGGCGCATCACGACCCCGCCGTGCACGGTGCCGGCGATGTTGACGTCGGTGGCCTCCATCAGTTGCGTCAGCTCGACGCGCGAGTCGGCGACCGTCTTGGGGGCGAGCTCGGACATGGCCCGCATCGTACGCCGGGCTGCCGGGTCGCCCCCGCACGCACGGGTAGCATCGGCCGGTGCGGCGCTTCCTCCTTCCGATGTCGATCGCGCTGTCGCTCGCGCTGACCGCGTGCGGCGGGCGCGACGTCGATGCGCCACCGAGCGCGACGGCGCCCTCCGTCACCTCCTCCCCCGAGCCGAGCCCCACCGATGCCCCGTCGCCGACGGTCGACCCGACCCCCGCGCCCCCCGTCATCCCCGACGGTGTGCCGGCGACGTACGGCCAGGACGTCGCCGGCCGCGATCTTCCCGTCGGCGATCTCGTGCCGCCGGGTGACGAGGTCACCGGCGTCGACCGGGCGAAGACCACGGACGGGGAGGCCGTCGTGATCGCGTTCGCGACGCCGGGGGGCGACCCCTTCTCCCAGGCTCGCGGGTTCGTGGTCTGGCGCCGAGACGCGGGTGGCGATCCTCCCTGGCGCGCGGTCTACGGGCTCGCCCACGGCAAGCGAGAGGGCGTGCTCGCGATCTCGGCCGACGTGACCGATCTCACGGGAGACGGATCGGCCGATGCCTTGATCCGCGAGGAGACCGGCGGCAGCGGAGCCTGCGCCACCTACCGCGTGGTCGACCCGAGCGCCGGCGCTGCCCTCTGGAAGCGGTCGGTCTGCGACGCCGAGATACAGCCGAACCCCGACCCCACCGGCCTGTACGAGATCGCGCGCATCTACGGCCCCGACGACCCGCACTGCTGTCCGAGCGCCATCAGGGAACGCGTGCTGACCTGGAACGGGACCCGCTTCATCGTGGCGTCGGAGGAGGCCACCAAGCTCTGACCGAGCCGGGCGAGGGAGGCGCCGACGCGTGGGCGGGGGCGTCGGGAGGCGCGGGTACGATACGCCGCATGGCGCGCATCTTCGTCGAGGGCTGGGACCCCGACTACGGTTCCCCGCTCGATCACGACGGCGCGCTCGACCCGGCCGAGGGCTCGGTCGACCCTGACGGTGGAGTTCCACGAGTGGGAGCCCCTCGAGGGGGGCGACGACGGCGTCGAGCAGATCGCGTTCGTCGACGGGGTCCGGCGGGTCGACGCCCGGCTCACCATCGACGACCCGGCGGGTGGCCCGATCCCCGGGCTCGTCGGCACGTTCGCGGTCGGGGCCACCCGGTGGGACCGCACCGCGCGTCGGTCCGAAGTCTCCGACGTGCGCATCGAGCGATGGGCGGTGCTCGCCGGTGGGCGCGAGGAGCAGATGCCCCCGGTGGCGCTCGAGCCGGGGGTGGGCACCGTCCGCAGCGCCTCCGACGACCCCGACCTGCTGATGATGGCGCTGCACACGAAGATGCGCCGGGCCGAAGGCGAACTCGCGACGGCGCTTGCCGGCGAGTGCTTCGTCATCGCCGACGGCCCGCTCAACGACCTCACGGCCCACCCCACGGTGGGGTATGTGAAGAGCCACCGGGTGACCTACCTGGAGCCCGATCGCAACGCGGTCGTGGCCGAGCTGGCTCCGGGTCAGCGCACGCCGCTGTTCTGCATCGCCGACTACAAGCGCTACTCCTGGTACGTGCGCCTCGCCATGCTCGACGGCGGGCACTCCTGGACCGGCGTCGTCCGGTGCGAGGTCTCGGGGCAACTGCCCACGCGCGACGCGGTGGTCATCGCCGACCGCACGGCGGCCATCCTGCCGTTGGTGGCGAGCGAGCCGCACGTCGACCCTCGGGCGCCCCAGAACCTCGTGCCGATCGGCGCGCTGGAGCGGGAGCTGCGCCATCGCATGGGCGATCGAGGGCTCGTCTTCCGGGCGCTGCGGCACGCGGTGATGCAGCCCGGCGTCCGGCAGCCCGACGTCCACGAGGAGGCGTCGTGACCGGCGACGCGAGCAGGTCGGCCGGGTCCTCGGCAGCCAGCATTCGTCGACGAGCGCGTTCCGCGTGGTGCTCGACGACGACGACTTCCTGCAGCTCGACGACCTGGTGGTCGTGCGCACCCAAGTGCCGAAGGCCGGCGAGGTTCGCACGTACGGCGTCGTCACCGAGTCCGAGTCGGTCTACGAGGGGGCGAGCTACGAGAGCGACACCCATCGCATCGCCGAGCTCGGCATCATGCCGGCCGCCAAGGTGCGCAGCGCGCAGGTGCAGGTGACGCGGGTCGACCCCGAGGTCTGGGTCTCCCCCGACCCCGGCGAGACCGTCGAGCGCGCGACCGGCGAGGAACGCGAGAAGGCGCTCTACGTCGACGAGATGGGCCGTCCGCTCGCGGTCGGTATCGGTCGCGACGAGCTACCCGTGCACGTCGACCTCGACTTCTTCGACGGCCGCAAGGGCGGCCACATGTCGATCAGCGGCATCTCGGGCGTCGCGACGAAGACGTCGTTCGCGCTGTTCTTCCTGCGCATGCTCTCGGCGCGGGAGCACGCGGGCGTCGTCGGCGAGGGCGCGGCGAACATGCGCGTGCTGGTCTTCAACGTGAAGGGCGAGGACCTGCTGTGGCTCGACCGGCCCAACGCCCGCTTCGACGACGAGGCGCGTGAGGGCTGGGCTGCCCTCGGCGTGGAGCCGGCACCGTTCCCCTCGGTCGCGTTCTGGGCGCCGCCGAAGCGCCGCTCGGGCGACGTCGTCGTGCCCGACACCGGCGGGCGTCTCGACGGCATCGAGGTCTTCTCGTGGACGCCCCGCGAGTTCATCGACGACGACCTGCTGCAGTTCTGCTTCACCGACGCCAACGACGCCAGGAACCAGCTCCCCTTCATCCGGGAGCGCGTGCAATCGCAGCTCAAGCGGTTCGCGGTGAACGTCGCCGGCCGGCCGGGCGCGGTCGTGTTGCGCGACCCCTCGCAGACACCTGGCGGACGCTGGGGCGCGCAGGAGATCGCCGCCGGCCCCGGTGAGCCGGTCATCGAGGACCTGGCGTCGCTCGTGACCGCGCTCGAGGTCTTCCTCGAGCCCGATGACGGCAGCGAGCCCGATCAGGCCTGGACCGGTCGCGTGATGCCGAGCACCGTCTCGGCGTTCATGCGGCGGCTGCACGCCGCCGCGTCGCGCCTGGGGCACCTCGTGCGCGCCGGCGAGACGTCTCGCATCGATCGCGGCGCCGCCACGGTCACCGTCGTCGCGATCCAGTCGCTGCACGAGCAGGCGCAGCGCTTCGTGGTCGGCGCCCTGCTCGAACGAGACCTTCCGGGAGAAGGAGGAGACCGGCCAGCGCCTGCCGCTGTCGGTCATCGTGCTCGACGAGCTCAACAAGTACGCGCCGCGCGAGGGCACCGGGCCGCTCAAGGACATGCTGATCGACATCGCCCAGCGCGGCCGCTCGCTCGGCGTGCTGCTCGTCGGCGCGCAGCAGACGGCCAGCCGGGTCGCGCCCGAGGTGCTCGAGAACGCCGCGATCCGGGTCAGCGGCCGGCTCGACGCCGCGGAGGCCGAGCGCGCCGAGTACGGCTGGATGCTGCCCTCCACCCGCGCCCGCGCCCGGCTGCTGAAGCCGGGCACGATGGTGATCTCGCAGCCGGCGATCCCGGTGCCGCTCGTCGTGACCTTCCCCTTCCCGCCGTGGGCGACCCGGAAGGAGGAGGTGGACCACGGCGGCCGGCGCCGACCCCTTCGACGGGCTGTAGCCCCGCCGCTCCCCCCCATGAAGATCCTTGCACACGTCGGACTGGCACATCGGCAAGCGCCTGGGCCGGCACGACCGCATGGCCGAGTTCCGCGACGTGCTCGGCGAGGTCGAGCCGATCGCCGACGAGCGCGACGTCGACCTCGTGCTGGTCTCCGGCGACGTCTTGGACCGGCCGATCCCTCCGATCGACGCCCTCGCGCTCGGCCTCGAGACGCTCCTGCGACTCGCCGAGCGGCGGCCGGTCGTGGTCGTCGCCGGCAACCACGATTCCTCCGAGCTGTTCGAGGCGCTGGCGCCGCTGCTGCGCCCTCGCGGCGTGCACCTGATCGGCGACGATCAAGCGTCCCGACCGAGGGCGCGCTGCTCGGACCCGACGTGCTCGGCGTGCCGGCGGTCGTCGCGGGGTTCCCGTTCCTGCGCGAGGGCCGCGTCGTCGACTTCATGCTCGAGGCCGGCCAGTGGTACCGCGCCTACGCCGACAAGGTCGCCGCGATCACGGCTTCCTACAACGAGGCGCTCGTCGAGGCGGCCGGCGCCGACGCCGTGCCGATCCTCATGGCCCACTTCATGGTCGGCGGCGTGCGCGTCGACCGCGCCGCCCCCCGCGGCGAGCGCGAGCTGCACATGGGCGACGCCTACGCCGCCACGGCGCAGGCGATCCCGCCGGGGCCGCAGTACGTGGCGATGGGCCACATCCACGCGCCGCAGCCGGTGCCCGGCGCGCCGGTGCCGGCCGAGTACGCGGGCTCGCTGCTCTCGCTCGACTTCGGCGAGGCCGGCGAGCGCAAGCGCGTCGTGATCGTCGACGCCGAGCCCGGCCGGCTCGCGACGATCGAGAGCGTGCCGCTCGAGCGGGGGCGCCGGCTCGCGCGAGTGACCGACGACTGGGACGCGATCGAGGCCCGAGCCGACGAGCTCGCCGACGCCGTTCTTGCGACCTCACGGTGACGACGAGCGGCACCGACCTCACGCTGGCCGAGCGGGCCCGCGAGACGTTCCCCTTCCTCGTGAAGGTGCGCGCGGCACGGCCCGACGGCGCCCGGCAGCGAGCGGCTCGTGAAGGGCCAGCGCGGCTGGCACGAGCTCTACGCCGACTACTACGCGCGCGAGCACGCCGAGGCAGCGCCCGACGAGCTGCTCGCGCGCTTTCCGCGAGGTGCTCGAGGAGGCCGATGCGTCCGCTTGAGCTCACCGTCGAGGGGTTCCGTTCCTACCGCAGCCGCGTGACCTTCGACTGGCGCGACCGCCGGCTCGTCGGCATCGTCGGGCCGATCGGCGCGGGCAAGTCCTCGATCCTCGACGCGGTCGCGTTCGCGCTCTACGGCAAGACCCCCGGCGTCGGCAGCGCGACACGAAGTCGCTGATCCACCAGCTCTGCGACGAGGCGCACGTCGCGCTCACGTTCGAGGTCGACGGCGAGGTGTGGAGGGCGGTGCGCGCGCCGCAAGCGCAAGGGCCAGTCGGGTCATCAGTTGGTGCGGCTCGCGAGCGACGACGCCGGATGCCGACGTCGCTCGAGACCGTGGTGCAGGAGGGACAGGTCAACGAGCGGGTCGAGCAGCTGCTCGGCATGGACTTCCACACGTTCTGCCGGTCGGTGCTGCTGGCGCAGAACCGGTTCGCCGACTTCCTGAAGGCGACGCCGGACCGAGCGCGACAAGGTGCTGAAGGGCGTCTTCGGATACGAGCGGCTCGACGCCGCGAAGGGCGCGGCCGATCGGCGCGTCGATCGCGAGGTCGTCATGCTCGAGGGGCTGCAGCGCGACCGGGAGGCGATCGGTGAGGCGCGCTCGCGCCTCGACGACGCCAGGATCCGCGCCCGGGCAGCCGCGAAGGACCTGAAGGCCTTCGACGATGCGGCGCCCGAGGTCGAGCGGATCTCGGAGGCACGCCGCGCGGCCGAGGCAGACGAGGCGGCCGAAGCGGCCCGCATCGACGACGCCGCGCGTCTCGCCGCCACGATGCCGCTCGGTGAGGAGATCGAGGAGGTGGTGCGCGACGCCACCGAGGCGGCCGGCGCCGTCGAGCTCGCGCGAGCGGCGCTGGCCGATGCCGAGACAGCGCGGGCTGCGGCCGACGCCGAGCTCGCATCGGTGCGCGAGCGGCTCGGCGACCGAGCGGCGCTCCGAACGTTCGAGCAGCACGTCGAGCGTCACGATCACCTGGCACGTGCCGCCGAACACGCGGCATCGGCTCGCTCGGGCGCCGAGGCTTCCCTGGCCGCAGCCGTGGCCGCGCTCGAGGAAGCGCGGGGCGCGGTCTCGGAGCATGCCACAGCCGTTGCCGAGGCCGGCACGCTGGTCGTCGGGGCACAGGTCGCGACCTCCCAGGCACGCGAGGCACTCGCGGAAGCCCAGCACGCCGAGATGGCCCACGTGCTCCGGGGGCAGCTCGCCGCGGGTGACCCGTGTCCGGTGTGCGAGCAGCCGGTGGCGACCCTGCCACGACGCGGCGCGGCGCCGAGAGCGGTCGCCGCCGCGACGAAGGCGTTGCGGCGAGCCGAGGCGGCCGAGCAACAGGTGCGGTCCGACCGCGACGCCGTCGCCGCCGGCGAGGCGAGCGCGAAGGCAGCCCTGGAGACCGCCGAGCAGCGGAAGGACGATGCGACGCTCGCGCTCGACCAAGCCGACGCAGCGGTCCGCCATGCCGAGGCCGAGCTCTCCGCAGCCAAGGACCTGCTGGCCGAGCGGCTGGGCGTCGGCGAGCCCCGGGCGTTGATCGAGGCCCGGGAGGAAGCGCTCGCGGCCGCGGAACGGATCGCGCACGAGGCGGCCGGCGCATCCGAGTCCGCCCGCGCAGCGCTCGATGCCGAGCGTGAGCGTGCCGAGCGCGCCACGTCGAGATTGGTGGAGCTCGGCAGCCGGGTCGCGGCGATCTGGGGAGCGCTCGGCACGCCGCGCACCACCGGCACCGATCCTGAGGCCATCCGCTCGGCCTTCGCCGACGCGGCGAGCGAACTGCTGGCCAGACACGCTGCCGCGAGCGAGGCGCGAGCCGACGCCGCCCGGCGCGCCGCCGAGAGCGCCGAGGCGCTCGCGGCCGTGCTCGAAACCATCGGGCTCGCCCCCGGCGATGACTTCGCCGCGGCCCGCAGTGAGCGCCACGGCCTGCACGAGATGATCGCCGGAGCGATCGGCGAACTCGAAGCCCAGATCGCGCGCGAGGGTGAGCTCGAACGCGCCGAGCTCGAGGCGGAAAGCCGGCTCTCGATCGCGAACCGCCTCGCCGACGACCTGCGCCCGGCGAGGTTCCTCGCGTTCCTGCTCGAGGAGGAACGCGCCGAGCTGGCCGAGCTCGGCAGCGGGTTGTTCGAGACCCTCACCGACGGGGCGTACCGCTTCGCCGCCGACGATTCCTTCGACATCCTCGACCTGAACGCCGCCGACCGAACCCGAAAGGCCGACTCGCTGTCGGGCGGTGAGACCTTCCTCGCCTCGCTGGCTCTCGCCCTGGCGCTCGCGGAGATGGTCGCCCGAGGGGGCGGACGCCTCGAGGCGTTCTTCCTCGACGAGGGCTTCGGCTCGCTCGACCCCGAGCACCTCGACCGCGCGATGGCGGGCATCGAGCGTCTCGTCGCCGACGACGGCGGACGCCTCGTCGTGCTCGTGAGCCACGTGGCGGAGATGCGCGAGGCGATCGAGGACCTCATCGTGCTCGACAAGCACGACCTCACCGGTGACACGGTGGTGGTCTCGGGAGCCACCCTCGACGGGTGAACGGTCCGATCGCTCCGCGAACGACCTAGGCCATCGGTCGCGAGACCGACGACAGGGCCAGAACTCCCCCGTCGGGGACTGAACCCTGGCCCCCGGCCTGCCGATACCCCACCCACGGAGACCAGCCCAACCTTGCCAGGAGCGCCCCGATGGTCACGACGAAGAACGGCACCGGCATCGCCAAGATCGCGCTGATGGGCCTGGCCGTGCTGCTGCTCACCGGCGTCGTCGGCTCGCTCGTGATGGGCACGGTCGCTCGCAACGGTGCGCTCGAGGATTCCGTGACGCAAGCCAGGGCGATCGCCGACGGCTCCCTCAGCCTCGTGTTCCGCCCCGACGACCTCGGCGTCATCGCCTCCGACGTGCGAGCCGAGATGCTGAGCGACCAGATCCGCAGCGTCGTGATCGATCCGAGCAGCTTCGACACGGTCACGTTGTGGTCGCCGAGTGCCGAGATCCTCTACGCCACCGAGGAGGGCCGCATCGGCAACCGCCTCGACGGCGAACGCGAACGCATCCGGGTCGCCCTGCGGGGCAACCCCCAGACGCGCGCGTTCGGCGGGGTCCTCTCCGTCATGCTGCCGCTCCGGTTCGCCTCGGGTGTGGGCGAGCCCGCGGTGGTCGAACTGACGACCGCCGACGATCACGTCGCGGGTGCGAGCGCCCCGTGGCGTGCCATGGCGCTGTTCAGTGGGGTCGCGCTCCTCGTGGTCGGAGGCCTGCTGCTCTGGATCCTGCGCAGGCCGGAGACGTCGTCCGTGCCGCGGGTGCAGATGCGCGCGGCCGCGCCGCAGGCCGCTCCGGGCACCCGCCCCATCTCGGTGCCTGCACCCGGCATGAAGGAAGAGGGCGACGCGCGCCGCAAGGCAGAGGACCGCGCCCGGGCCGCCGAGGAACGTCTCGGGGTGATGCAGGACCAGTACCGCAAGACGCTCGACGAGCTGCAGGCGGCGCAGAACCGGCTGCGCGAGGCGACCACCGCGCAGACCGACCCGACCCTCGAGGAGCGCGCGATGCTCGCCGAGCAGCGTGCCGCGGCGCTCGAGGATCACGCGCGAGGCGCAGACCAGCGGGCACGCTCGCTCGAGGAGCGTTCGCGCGAGCTGGAGGAACGCGCTCGGCTGTTCGAACGCCAGGCGCAGAGCACCAAGGCGGAGCTCGACGAGATGAACCGCCGTCTGTCTGAGCGTCCGTCGGCGGCCGAGGGGGACGCCGACGGACGACTCCAGGCGGCCGAACAGGAGACGATCGGCCTGCGCGCGGAGCTCGAGGGCGCACAGACCCAGCTGTCGCTGATCCAGCGCGAACTGGACACGCTGCGCCCGCAGGCAGACCGGGCGAAGAGCTTGCAGGCAGAGCTCGACGCGATCCATGCCGAAGCGATGCAGGCTCGCGAGACCACGGTCAGCTCGCAGGCGGAACTGTCCACCAAGTCACGCGAGCTCCAGGATCTACGGGCCGAGGTACGAGCCCTTCGCGCCGAGGAGCAGCGTGCAGCCATGCTCGAGGACGAGCTGCGTGCCGTGCGCGCCGAGCTGGACAGCGTCGCCGCCTCGCACAGGGCAGAGCTCGTCGAGCGCGAAGCAGACCTGGAGGCCAAGGTCCGCACGGCTCGCGAGGAGTTCCAGGCGGAGCTCACCCTGCTCTCCGAGCGCCACGCCGAGGAGCTCGTCGCCAAGGACGCCGCGGTGGCGCAGCGGCTCGCGAGCCTCGAGGACTCCGCTCAACAGCACCTCGACGCGGTCCAGCGTGAGCTCGAGGAGCGGACCAAGCGCTTCGGCACCGCAGAAGCTGAGATCGCCGCCGCGCGGGCCGAGTCCGCTCGAGCGACCGGCCAGATGGAGGCCCTGCAGGCCGAGCTCGAAGCGACCGTGAGCCAACTCACGTCGCGATCCGAGGCGCTCACCCAGGCCACCGAGCGCCTGCAGCAGATCGAAGTGCATGCGCACGAGCAGTCCACGCGCAACGAGCGGCTCGCCGCCGAGCTCGAGGCCGCCTCACAGGACAACGCCGATCTCAACCGTCGACTGCAAGAGATCGAGTCGCGGCGTCAGCTCGAGATCGCCGACACCGAGGGGCGTGCCGACCTGGACGAGATCCTGCGCGTCACCCAGGAGCGGCTGGCGGGGCAGACCGAGAAGCTGATCGCTGCCGAGGAGCGGGCGCACTCCCTCGAGCGGCAGGCGGAGGTGGCAGCCGCGAGACTCGAGGACGCCGAGAGCGAGTTGCGCCAACAGCAGATGACGGCCGCGATGCGTCACCTCCGCGGCGAGACCTTTGAGTCGGGGGAGCCGGGCGAGGCCGGGGAACGAAGCGACGGGGCGCCGATCGAGGACCGCCGTGCCACGTCGCCGTTCATGAAGGAACTCTCCTCGGACGCGCGGCACTCCCTCACCAGGATCCTCGGCATCACGCAGATCCTCAAGCACAAGAAGGACGGCAAGGAACAGGCGCAGCTCGTGCGGCAACTCGCCACCCACACGCGCCGTCTCGAGCACATCGTGGCTGATCTCGCCGATGCCGACCGTCTGGTTCGGGGGGAGATCGAGCTCACCGTGCGCAGGACCGACCTCGAGGCGCTCGTTCGCCGGGTGGTCGAGGAATCTGGCATCGACGCCGACCACGAGGTCCGTGTCGAGACCGAGCGCGTCGTGGTCGCGGTCGACCAGTTGCGCACCGAGCAGCTCCTCGCCGGCCTCCTACGCACCTCAGGCGACCGCACCCCTCCGAAGAAGACCATCACCGTGCGGCTGGCGGCGGCCGACGGCGGCGCCATCATCGCGGTAGAGGACCCCGAGCCGTCCTCCGACGCGTCGCTCAGCCCGGTCGTGCAGCGATTCGCCGAGGTGCAGGCGGGATGGTCCACGGTCGAGGGCCGCGACAACGGGGGGTCGTCGTTCAAGGTCTTCCTGCCCGACGGCGCCGGCACCGAGCGGCCGGCGGCCCAGCCGATGGCCGACTCGCTGCACATCGTCGTCGAGGCCGCCGGGACGAGCTCGATGGCCGACGGCGACGCGCTGGTGCAGGAACTGCACCGCCTTTCGTCGGCCGAGGACTAGCCCGTACGGCCGCGCAGCACGAGCGCGTCGCCCTGTCCGCCGCCACCGCAGATCGCCACGGCGCCGAGCTCCGAACCGCGCCGGCGCATCTCCATGGCAGCCGTGAGCACGAGTCGAGCCCCGCTCGCACCGATCGGGTGCCCCAGCGCCACGGCGCCACCGTTGACGTTCACGACCTCCTCCTCGAGGTCGAGCATGCGGCTCGCATGGAGCGCGACCGCGGCGAACGCCTCGTTGATCTCGACCACGCCGAGGTCGGCGGCGACGACGCCCGCCTTCTTCAGCGCCTTCTCGAGCGCGAGGGCCGGCACCGTCTGCAGCGACGGGAAGCGGTCGGCCGACATCCCGAACGCGACGATCTCGGCCAGCGGCTCGAGCCCGAGCTGGTCGGCCCGTTCCTGGCTCATGACCACGACCGCGGCCGCGCCGTCGGATATCTGCGAAGCGTTGCCCGCCGTGATCGTGCCCTCGGCGGTGAACGCCGGCCGCAGATCGGCGAGCGACTGCGGGGTCGACCCCGGCCGGATGCCCTCGTCGCGGTCGAAGCGCACCGGGTCGCCCGTGCGCTGCGGCACCTCGACGGCGACGACCTCGTCGGCGAGGCGGCCCGCTTCCCATGCGGTGTGCGCGCGCTCGTGCGACCGGGCGGCCCAGGCATCCTGCTCCGCGCGGCCGATGCCGAGCTCCGCGCTGATCGCGTCGGTGCCCTCGCCCATGTGGCGGTCGTCGAACGCGCACCACAGGCCGTCGTGGATCATCGAGTCGAGCATCGGCGTGTCGCCCAGTCGCGCGCCGCCGCGCGCCTTCGGCAACACGAACGGCGCGTTCGTCATCGATTCCATCCCGCCGGCCACGGCGATCTCGAGCTCGCCCGCGCGGATCATCTGATCGGCCATCGCGATGGCCGAGGTGCCCGACAGGCAGACCTTGTTGATCGTGATCGCGGGCGTCTCGACGGGGATGCCGGCCGCGATCGCGGCCTGCCGGGCAGTGATCTGACCCTGTCCGGCCTGCAGCACGTGGCCCATGATCGTGTACTCGACCTGCTCGGGCCGTACCCGCGCGCGCGACAGCGCCGCCTCGATCGCGATCGCCCCCAGGTCGACGGCGCGCAGCGCTGCCAACGACCCGTTGAATCGTCCGATCGGCGTGCGCGCGCCCGCCACGATGACCGTCCTCGTCATGGGACGAGTCTAGCCGCGGGGGGCCGAACCCGGCGTGTGCGCGCTGCCCCGCGGCTCAGGGTCGAGTAGCCAGCGCCTGCTCGATGACGGTCAGGATCTCGTCGCGCACCAACTCGTCGCGTGCGATCAGGGCGTCGCGCAGCGCCGCGTGCACGTCGGCGTTGCAGCTCGAGCACCTCGCGCACGCGCTGCCGTTGCTGCTCCAGGATGTCCTCGACCCGCTGCCGGCCTTCTTTGTCGGCGAGCACCTTGCCCACGAGGTTCGGACCACCGATCGGCCCGTCGGTGATCGCGTCGAACGAGATCAGCGACCCTGCCATGCCGAATGAGCCCACCATGCTGGCGGCCAGGGTCGTGGCGTGGGCCAGGTCGGCGGCAGGCCCGGTGCCGGTGTCGCCGATGCACAGCTCCTCGGCCACGAGTCCGCCGAGCGCGATCGCGATGCCGGCCTCGATCTCGGTGCGGGTGCGGGTGAAGCGCTCTTCGGAATCGCCGTGGGCGAGCAGACCGAGCGAGGCGCGACGCTTGATGATCGACAGCACCTCGAGGCGGCGGTTCTGTCCGACGAAGTACGCCACCGTGGCGTGACCCGCCTCGTGCGTGGCGACCGCCTCGCGATCTTGCTCGGTGTAGACGACGGGCTGCTTGAGACCGATCTCCTCGTTGAACTTGGCCTCGAGCACGTCCTCGAAGTTCATGTCCCGTCGTCCTTCGCGCAGGGCGACGAGCAGCCCCTCGTCGAAGAGGTGCTCGATCATCACCGGCGTGTAGCCGAAGGTCTCGTAGGCGATGCGCTCGCGCATCGAGCGGTCGTCGAGCTGCTCGTGGTGGCGTTTGCGGTCGAGGAAGTGGTCGATCAGGTCGATGCGGCCCTGCTTCGTCGGCACGTCGAAGTAGAGGCGGCGGTCGAAGCGGCCGGGGCGCACGAGCGCGGGGTCGAGGGCGTCACCGCGGTTCGTGGCGGCGATCAGCAGGATGTTGTGGTACTCGCTCTTGATCGCGGTGAGCTGCCGATCGCTCGGCAGGTACGCGTTGACCCAGCCGATCATGCGGGCTCGCAGGCGCTTGCGCAGCGGCGGCTGGTCGAACGACTGCAGCTGGATCAGCAGCTCGTTCACCATCGAGCCCCCGTCGCCCGAGCCCATGAACGACTCGGTGGCGCGAGCCACACCGTCGGCGCCCGAGGACCTGCTCACGCCACCGCGCGACATGCCGATCGCGTCGATCTCCTCGATGAAGCCGATCGCGCCCCCTTCCTTGCGCGCGGCCTTGCGCAGTGCCTTGAAGAACGACCGGATGCGGTAGGCCGTCATGCCCTGCCACATCGACTGGAACGCTGGAGCCGAGATGAACAGGAAGGGCACCCCGGCCTGCTTCGCCATCGCCTTCGCGAGGTAGGTCTTGCCGGTGCCGGGAGGCCCCTCGAACAGGATGCCCCGCCGCGGGGTGCCGCCGAGCTCGTCCTTGAACGTCGCGTAGCCGAGGAAGACGTCGAGCGAGCGCACGACCTCGTCGACCTGACCGTCGAGCCCCTTGATGTCGGTGAGGCCGGCTTCCACCTGCTCGGGGTAGACCGTGATGTGCGGGGACTTCCCGTTGATGAGCGGCAGGGCCACCATGAGCATCACCGGGATGAGGATCAGCAGCGGGAACGCCAGGAAGATCCACTCGTCGGGCAACGACGGCAGCGTGATGGGGTTGCCGCTCGAGTAGCGACGGAACAGGTACCAGTCGACCAGGAACACGACGACGATCGCGCGCACCACCCGCTTGAGCTTGGTGCGTTCACGCTGACGGAAGACGTCGGCTCGACCCTTCTGCAGGAGCATCGAGCCCTTCAGCAGGGCGGTGGCGTCGGCCGGTTCCTTGTTCGACACGCGCAACTCCTCACGGTCAACGGGCTCGGATCCCCTATGCCGTCCGAGAGGACCACCCTACGCCGGAAGGCTTCCCCCGGACATCGGTCCTTCGGCCAGAAGACCGGGTCGAGGGTTCGGGGCCCTGCAGGCCGATTACAGTGCAGCCATGGCCAGGAAGAAGCAGCCTCCCGCGAGCCCCGGCGATCGGGCCGTGATCGGCGCCGTGCTGCGCGACGCACGTCGCGCCGCCGGGTACCGATCGGCCGAGACGGCCGCGGCCGCGCCCCGCTGCCCGGCCTCGAGGCAGACCATCTACGCCTACGAGCGCGGCGGGCTCGTGCCCTCGCTTGCCCCAGTTCCTGGAACTGGTCGAGTTCTACGTGCTGGGGCCCGCGCCCTCGCCCGCCACCGGCAGGAAGCCCGAGCCGGACCTGCGCGCGCTGGGCGTGGCCGCGGTCACGAGGGCCCTCGCGCTGCCCGGCTACCACGTCACCGAGGCCCACGAGCTGATCGCCCGTCATGCAGCCGACGCTCGCACCGGAGCGGCGATGACCTTCGAGCTCACCGACATCGACCACGTGGGCATCGCCGTCGACGACCTCGAGGCGGCCGTCGAGCGGTACCGAGAGCTGCTCGGCGTCGAGCCGGTGCACCGCGAGCGGGTCGAGGACCAGGGGGTGGAGGAGGTGCTGTTCGCCGCCGGGTCGTCGTACGTGCAGCTGCTGGGCTCGCTCGGTCCGCAGACCCCGGTGGGACGGTCGCTCCTGACGCGAGGCCCGGGGTTGCACCACCTCGCCTACCGGGTGGCCGACATCGAGGCGGCGCTGGAGCACCTGCGCGCCGAGGGCGTGCACCTGATCGACGAGGCTCCGCGCCGAGGGTCGCGGGGCACCTCGATCGCGTTCGTGCACCCCCGCTCGATGGAGGGCGTGCTCGTCGAGCTCGTGCAGGAAGGCTGACCCCGGGTTCAGGGCAGGTCGGTGAGGCCTTCCCGCGGGGCGTTCACGAGCACGGTGACGTTGCCCTCGGGAAGCTGTCCCTCGCCCATCAGCTGATGCGCGAGCCCGGTCTCCTGGTAGGGGTAGGCCTTGCCGAGGGTGGTCTGGATCGTGCCGTCGCGCACCAGATCGTTGAATGCCGCTGCCTGCTCGTCGTTGAACAGGTGCGAGCCCTGATAGCGCTTCTGCATGAACCAGAGGTAGCGGACGTCGACCATCGTGTCGTACCCCGACGTGCCGGCGCAGATCACGACCATGCCGCCGCGGTCGGCCACGAAGATCGACGTCGGGATCGTGTCCTCGCCCGGGTGCTCGAAGACGATGCGCGGGTTCTCACGCTCTCCCAGCACGTCCCAGATGGCCTTGCCGAACGCCTTCGCGCCGTCGAACCACCCCTTCCACTCCGGACTGCTCGAGTGCGGCGGGATGCCCCAATGGTCGAAGTCCTTCCGGTTGATGTACCCCACCGCGCCGAGCCGCGTCGCGAACTCCCCCTTCTCGTCGCTGCTCACCACCGCGATCGGCCGGCCGCCGGCGTTCGCGACGAGCTGGACGGCGAGCGAGCCGAGACCCCCGCTCGCGCCCCACACGAGCACGGCGTCACCGGGCTCCACGGTGTGGGGCGGCCATCCGAAGAGCATGCGGTAGGCCGTGGCGCCGGTGAGCGTCGGGGTCGCCGCCTCCTCCCACGTGAGGAAGTCGGCCTTGGGCAGACATTGGTGCGCCTGCACCTTGCAGAACTGAGCCGTACCACCCCAACACGTCTCGTATCCCCACACGCGGAAGGAAGCCGCGAGCCCTGGGTCTTTCCCGGCCTTGACCCACGGGTCGTCGAGATCCCACTGCCCCGCGTGCACCACGACCCGGTCGCCGACCTGCACGTTCGTGACCTGGTCGCCGACCGCGTAGACGACGCCGGCCGCGTCGGAGCCCACGATGTGGAAGTCGGTGGGCTCCCCGAAGCGGGCCTGGCCCTTCGTGACGTCGATCGGCTTGCCCCAGGCGGCCCAGACGTTGTTGAAGTTCACGCCAGACGCCATGACCATCACGAGCGCGTCGTGTGGGCCGAGGTCAGGCACGTCGATGACCTCGTCGATGATCGCCGTCGTCGGGTCGCCGAAGCGATCGGGACGCACGAGCTGCGCGTGCATCTGCGCCGGCACCTCGCCGACCGGTGGAAGCTCGCCGATCTCGTACAGGTCCTTGCCCATGGGTCTCATCCTCTGTGGTCGGTGGCCGCGGGCGTGTGGCCCGCGTGCGGGTGCGCGCATCCTATCGTCGGCTTCGCGGGAGCGACCGGCGACGCAGTCACACGGCGGATGGCAGCTCGGCGACCGGGCACGCGGCCGCTCGGGGACACCAGGAGCAGTAGATGCCCGGGGTCAGCTCAGGTGAGCGACCGTTCGTGAGCGCGGCGGCGGCGCGGGCCGCCGAGATGGCCCGGTCGGCGGCGTGCATCAGGATCTCCTCGGTGACGTCTTCGGCCTGCCAGGTACCGCTCTCGAGGAACAACGACGCGGCGCGGTAGGGCGGCACCCCGAACCGCAGCGTCATCACGAGCGCGTAGAAGCGCATGTCCTCGGCGAACTCCGGGTAGGCCGACCCGGTCTTCAGGTCGACCACGAGCCGGGTGGCGCGGTGGGGCTCGAGCCGGTCGGGCTGGCCGAGCACCAGGTCGATCTGCCCGGACAGCACCAGGTCGCCCCCGAGCATCTCGGCGCGCACCCGGAGTTCGCTCACCGGCGACAACTCGCGGCGCAGGGGCTTCAGCGGCGGGAACGAGCCCTGGAACAGCGTGACCCGACGCACGACCTCCATGAGGGCGTCGTCCTGCTCGCTCGTCGAGAGCTCGCGCCAGTACTCACCGAAGCGCTCCTCACGCTCGAGCACGCGGCCGACGGCCACCTGGGCGATCTCGTGCGGGTCCATGCCGTCGCGGGCGCCGACCTCGACCTCGATGGCTTTGTGCAGCAAGACGCCGTGCGCGCTGCGGGGCGAGTGCGCGAACGGCGGGGCCTCGCCGGCGAGCACGGCTTGGAACAGCCCCTCGCAGCGCCCGTGTTGGTTCAACTTCTCCTTGCCGAGCCACAGCGGCTCGGCCAGCTCGAGCTCGCGCACGGCCCTCTCGATGCGATCGCGCAGCCGTTGGGCGAGGTCGCCGGGGAAGGTCGGCCGCTCGCCGGTGCCGATCAGGCCCTCGAGCGTGCGACGCTGCGGATCGGTGAGGTGCACCCAGGCATGGTATGCAGGGAGACCGACATGGCCGAGACCCCCGACGAGATCCTCCGCGCCCTCGCCGACCCGCAGCGTCTGGCGATCGCGGGCATGCTCGCCGGCGGCGACCGTTCCGCCGAGCAGCTCTCGGCCGCCGCCGGTCTCACCCTCGCGAGGACGCACAAGCACCTCAACCGGCTCACCGGGGCCGGGGTCGTGCGGGTCAACGACGACCGACTCACGTACCGGCTCGACGCGGAGACGCTGCGGTGGGCCGCCGGACAGGTCGGACCGCCACGCGATGCGGGCCTCGCGCTCGGAGCGGCCACAGACGACGAGGAAGCCGTGTTGCGCACGTTCTTCCGCAACGGGCGCCTCATCGAGGTCCCTGCCAAGGAATCGAAACGGCGCATCGTGCTCGAGCGCATCGCGCTGGAGTTCGAGCCGGGGGCGCGATACGACGAGGCTCGCGTGAACGCGATCGTCGGACGCTTCTTCCACGATCACGCGTCGATGCGCCGCTACCTGGTCGACGAGGGGTTCCTCGACCGGGAAGCGGGCGTCTACTGGCGAGCTGGAGGCCGGGTCGACCTCTGAGGGCGGGCCTGCCGCGGCGACTCGTGCATCGCGTGACCGGCGATCGAGCGGCCGCGGCGGAGCTGGACCCACAAGGTGAGCGACCCCGCCACGGTGAGCGCGAGGAGGTTCAGCCCGAGCACCAACGCGGCGTCGAGCATGCGATCCCAGTCTCCGAGCCCGAGCGCCACGCCGATCGCGGCAGCCGCGGGGATCGTGGTGACCGAGATCGCGACGCCGACCGCCGAGGCGGCCTGTCGCTCGATCGACAACATCGCCGCCACCCCCGCCGCGAGCGCCACGATCACGGTCGCCAGCGACGGCTCGGACACGAACGCCGTGAGCACGTTGTCCCGCAGATCAACCCGCAGCACGTCCGCCGCACGAGCGAGCCAGACGAGGACACCAGCCGAGAGCGAGGCGGTCATGAGTCCCGCGAGCAGCGTGCTGAGCCCCACGGCCACGGTGTGACGGGCACGGGCAACCAGGCCGACGCAGACCGCCGAGAGCGGCAGGAGGTCAGGGCTGATCGCCATGGCGCCGACGACGAGGACCGGCTGGTCCTGGCCCACTCCGATGCCAGCGATCGCTCCCGCGGCCGCCATGTAGGCGAGATAGGTCGCCGACAGCCGCGCGTTCTCTCGCGCCTCGTCGACCACCTCCTCGACAACGATCGCATCGGCCGACGCGTCCCAGTAGCCGATGTCGTCGTCGTCGGTCGAGAGCACCTCGGTCCGATCCTGGCGCACCAGTACGATCGCCCCAGGACGCTTGATGTGCAGTTCACGGAGGCTCTCGACGACCTCGTCGGCCGTCGTGGGATCGACATCTGCGGTGAACAGGTCGTGGCCATGGGCGACCTCGACACCAGAGAGATGCACGAGGTTGAGCACCCCGTCGAGGCCCCGCAGCGCATCGAGCACGGCGGCGGCTCGGTCCGGCGGCACGAGGACGCGCAGCGACAGCACGCACGCATCATGCCATCACGGGAATCGGCAGGTTCTCCTACGGCGGATGCCCCTTCCGTTCCGATGCCCGGTTCGGCTACGGTGCACGAGGAGCAGGTTGCCGGAGGGGGCATGTCTCGAACGCAGGATCACCCGACGCCGGGTCGTCATCGGCCCCGAAGGCGACGTGCCATGCGCAGGCGAGGGATCGAGCTCCTCGACTCCGGTCGGAGCTACACGCTCGGCCGAGCGGGCGACACCTACTACGTGTGGGAGAAGCGCAAGCCCAAGAACCTGGTCGATCATGACTGGGAGGGCAGCGCCCGTCAGGAGTTCTGGCGACTCGAAGAGCAGGCACGGGTCACACGCCGGCGTCGGTGGACGAAGATCGGCGCCGTCGTGGGCTTGCTCCTCGCCTATGGGATCGCAGTCGCCGTGGTGCTCTACGTCAACGACGGATCTCAGTCAGCCCCGGGGCCCGTAGCGGAACAGGTCGAGGGGCCGGCAACGGCCGCCGCTGGCCATATCCTCAACCCCGTCGGAGGCTTCACGTTCCGGGTCCCGGAAGGGTGGCTCGTCGAGGAGGGCGGGCCGACCACCGAGATCACGAGCCCTGATGGCACCGTCTCGATATCGATGACGACCGCCCCCGAGGGCGCGCTCGACGAGGCGGCGGCATCGTTCGTCGGTGATCTGCTGGCCCCATGGAGCAACGCGGAGACCGAACCTGCGCGCAGCAGGACGGTCGGCGCCCTGCCCGCGCTCTCGGTGAGCGGCACCGCGACCGATCAGGCCGGCGAGCGCATCAGGTTCGTCTCGGTCGTCGTGGATTCCGGCCAGGGCAACCACGCGATCTCGGTCTCGGTGCCCGAGTCGTGGGATGCCGTCGCGTTCATGCCCGCGGTCGACGAGCTCCTGTCGTCGTTCAGCCCCGTCGCCGCTCCGTGAACCGAACCGGAGGCCCCCGCGCCTAGAGCCCGGCCGGGATCGCGCCGAAGATCGACGCCCACGCCGCCGCGTCATCGTCGCCCTCGAAGACGCGGTATTCCAAGAACCGGCCCGCCGGACCCGTGGCGTCAGCGGGCGGGAAGACCAGGGGGCTGTTCGCCACCGCAGGATGGTCGAAGCGCCGCTCGATGATGCGGGCGGCCGCCGGCACCGGGCAGACGTACCAGACCCAGTCGGCGATCATCGCCGCGACGTCGGGTCGGTAGACGAAGTCCATGATCGTCATCGCATCGACCGGGTGCCTCGCATTCCTCGGGATCATCATGCTGTCGGTCCACAGCATCGCCCCCTCCTGGGGCACCACGAACTCGAGATCCCGGCCGAGCTGCTGCTGCTGGAAGACGTCGCCCGACCACGCCTGGGCGATCCACACGTCGCCTCGCACGAGCGCGCGGACGTATGACTGGTCGTAGTAGCCGGCCGTCAACCCTTCGGCGCGCTGCTCTCGCAGTCGGCCGGCCGCCTGTACCCAATCCTGCTCGGTCGACGAGCCCGGCTCGACCCCGATCGCGAGCAGGCCCGCGCTCCCCAGGTCCTGCAGGTCGGTCATCATGCCGACCCGCCCGTCGAGCGCCGGATCGAACAGGTCGCCGATGCTCGTCGGAGCACGCCCGAGCGCCTCGCGGGCCTCCGGGCGATACGCGATGCCGGTCAGCCCCGATTGCCACGCGACGGAGAACCGGTTCCCGGGGTCCCAAGCGGGATCGCGCACGAGATCGCTCGCATGCTTGTCGAAGTTGATCAAGCGTGAATCGTCGAGCGGCGTCAGGTACCCCGAGTTCACGAGCTTGGACACCTGCGGTCCGTTCGTCATCACGATCACGTCGTAGAACGGAGGCAGGTCCGCCTCGAGGTAGGGCTCGATCTCCCGCATGAAGCTCTCGTTGCCATCGATCGTATGGAGATAGTTCACCCTGATGCCCGTCTCCTGCGTGAACAGTTCGAGTGACGGGCGCCCTCCCTTGCGGAAGTCGATGTAGTAGGGCCAGTTGGCGAAGTTCACCCGTCCTGACCGACGTCTGGCGCTCCACCAGGCATCCCAGTCGACCGGGGCGGCCCGCCCTCCCCCGCCGCTCGCCGGGGGCGGCGGAGCATCGGGGTCGAGCTCACAGGCCGCGAGCCACATGGCTGCGGCCACACCCGCGCCGCGTCCGAGCCGCCCGAGGAAATCCCGGCGGGTAGAGCGAGACTGGGTCCAGCGCTCGTCCGGTATCCCAGCGTCCGAGGAAGGAGGCGAAGCCATGCCGACGGCAAACCTACGCCGAGGCCGGCGACCGCACAAGCCCTGCTGACGCGTCATGCATCCCGCTGCTAGGGTGCTGCCGTGCCGTTGGTCGGCACCCTCCCTCTTCCCGCCGCTCCGTGGCTTGCCGTCCGCACCCGACCACCCGGGGAACGAGAGAGATGATCAGAAGGCCCGCGCATCACATCGCCTGGACGATCGTGGTCCTGGCCGCCGGCCTGACCTTCACGACCACCGCCGCCTCGGCGCGCCACGCGCCGGGGCCGTGCGACTTCCACCGTGACGATGACCAGCCGGTCCGGCAGCATTCCCGTGAGCAGATCCGGTGCGCGGTGGCGCGATGGCCGGTGCCGGGCGGGGCTGAGGTGGCGTTGTGCATCGCCAAGCGCGAGAGCGGCCTCCTGCCGTGGGCGGAGTCGGGCGACGGCCTCAACAAGGGGCTGTTCCAGCAGCACGTGCACTACTGGGACGACAACTACGACGGCTACACGCAGCGATGGTGGGACCTGCCCCGTCGCATCCTCAGCGGCCGCACGAACACGATCGTGTCCATCCGCATGGCGAGCGACATCGGCTGGGGGCCCTGGGGCGGCCGGGACTGCGGCTGACGCACGCCCCCCGGTCGCCCGGCATGAAGCACCCGGCTAGACTCCCCCGCATGGTGACCACCGACGAGAACCTGCCCGAGAGCGCCGCGAGCGGCGAGGACCCCGACAAGACGGTCGAGGACCGCATCGAGGAGCTCCGCAAGCGCAGGAAGGCCGCCGCGACGCCGGGCGGCCGCGACGCCGCGAAGAAGCAGCACGACAAGGGCAAGCTGACCGCGCGCGAGCGCCTCGACGTGCTGATGGACCGGGGCTCGTTCGTCGAGACCGACCCCTTCGCCGTGCACCGCGCGCACGACTTCGGCATGGATCGCAAGCGCCCGCCCGGCGACGGCATCATCACGGGCTACGGCACGATCGACGGCCGCAAGGTGTTCGTCGCGAGCCAGGACTTCACCGTCTTCGGCGGCTCGATGGGCGAGGTCATGGCGCAGAAGGTCTCGAAGGTCATGGACCTCGCGATGTCGACGGGCGCGCCGTTCGTCTCGATCAACGACTCCGGCGGGGCCCGCATCCAGGAAGGCGCGGCCTCGCTCGCCGGCTACGGCTACATCTTCGAACGCAACGTGCGCGCGAGCGGCGTGATCCCGCAGATCAGCGTGATCATGGGCCCGTGCGCCGGCGGTGCGGTGTACTCCCCCGCCATCACCGACTTCACGTTCATGGTCCGGGAGACCTCGCACATGTTCATCACCGGTCCCGACGTGATCAAGACCGTCACCGGCGAGGACGTCTCCATGGAGGAGCTCGGCGGCGCGATGACGCACGCCACCGAGTCCGGCGTCGCGTCGTTCATCGGCGAGGACGACGAGGACGTGCTGAACCGGGTTCGCTACCTGCTGTGCTTCCTGCCCGTCGAACAACCTGGAGGATCCACCGGCCTACGCACCGACCGACGACCCGAACCGCATGGCCGAGGCGCTCACGCACATCGTGCCCGACCGGGCCAAGGAGCCCTACGACATGCACGAGGTGATCCGCTACATCGTCGACGACGGGGAGTTCCTCGAGGTCTTCCCGCTGTGGGCGATGAACATCGTGATCGGGTTCGCCCGGCTCGACGGGCGCAGCATCGGCGTGATCGCGAACCAGCCGAAGGTGCGTGGCGGCACGCTCGACATCGATGCGAGCGAGAAGGCGTCGCGGTTCGTGCGGTTCTGCGACGCGTTCAACATCCCGATCCTCACCCTCGTCGACGTGCCGGGCTTCCTGCCGGGCAAGGAGCAGGAGTACAACGGCATCATCCGCCACGGCGCGAAGCTGCTGTACGCCTACGCCGAGGCCACCGTGCCGCGCATGACGGTGATCACGCGCAAGGCCTACGGCGGCGCCTACCTCGTGATGAACTCGAAGCACCTGCGCAGCGACGTCTCGTTCGCATGGCCGACCGCCGAGATCGCGGTGATGGGCGCCGAGGGCGCCGTGAACGTGGTGTTCCGCAAGGAGATCGAGAAGGCCGCCGACCCCGGCGAAGAAGCGGGCGCAGCTGATCAAGGAGTACCGCGACAAGTTCTCGACCCCGTACGCCGCAGCCGAGCGCGGGCTTCATCGACGACGTGATCGAGCCGGCCGAGACGCGCGCGCGCCTGATCAAGGCGCTGCGCATGCTCTCGACCAAGCGCGAGAGCGTGCCGGCGCGCAAGCACGGCAACATCCCGCTGTAGAGGAGGACGGGCCGATGCCGATCCGCGACGAAGGCGAGCGCCGGTTCGAGCTCCCCGACGGCCTCACGCCCGAGGAGGAGCGCGCGATCCTCATGGCGCTCGAGCGCTACTTCATCGCGGAGAGCCCACGCCGGCGCCGTGGGTGCTGCAGGGGCGCATCGACGCCACGGGCCTCGGGGCCCTGCAGGCCCGCCGCTACGCACGGGAACCTTGGCACGGACAGCAGGCGCCGTTCGCTCGCAAGGGCGTGCCCACCGTCCACGGCCGCAGCGACGTCCGGTAGTGCCGGGCGAACCGGCACGCTTCCCCACACGGAGACCGACCTGGGTGCCATCAAGACCTCCGGCAGCGCCGATCGCGAGGCAGCGCTCGCGGCCTTCCGGGCGGAAGGCTGCGGCGCACCGCGGTCATGGAGCAACGGTCCCGCCGACCGCTACGGCAGCCACGACCACGGTTTCCACAAGGTGCTGTTCTGCCTCGAGGGCTCGATCGTGTTCCACACCGACGAGGGCGATGTCGCCGCTGAGCCGAGGCGACCGGCTCGACCTGCCGCCCGGCACCACGCACGCGGCGACCGTCGGGCCGACCGGATGCTCGTGCATCGAGGCCGAACGACCGTGAAGATCGCCTTCCATATCGACCAGCTGTGGTTCACGGTGCCCGGCGGCATCGGCACCTACATCCGCGAGCTCGCGCCGGCGATGCTCGAGCAGGACCCGACCCTGCGAGCTCGCACCGTTCCGATCGCGATGGGCAGCGTCGGGGCCGCCGGCGTCGTGGCTGCGCCGGCTGCCACCGGTGGTCACCGTGGATCGACCGATCCGTAGCCTCTACCCGCGGTGGAACCTGACCGGACGCCCCGCGCTGCCGCCCGACCTTGCCGACTCGGCGGTCGTACACGCGACGAACCCCGCTGCGATCCCACCCAAGCGCCGGGGTCAACGACTCGTCGTGACCGTGCACGACCTCGCGTTCGTGCGGCATCCCGAGCTGTTCCCGCGAGACTGGCGCATGCTCTATCGAGCGGGGCTGCGCGCGACCGCGCGCCGGGCAGACGCCGTGCTCGTGCCCTCGGCGTTCACGGCCAACGAGCTGCGGGAGCACTCCGACGTCGACGCCGCCCGGGTGCACGTGACACCGCTCGCCTCGTCGTTGCCACTCGGCACGCCCGAGGCCATCGACGACACCCTCGAGCGGCTCGGCGTGCCCCGCCCCTACGTGCTGTCGGTCGGCACCCTCGAACCGCGGAAGAACCAGGCGCGACTGATCCGCGCCTACCGGCGGCTCGCGAGCGAGGATCGGCCTCACGCGCTCGTCTTGAACGGTCCCGACGGCTGGCTCGACGACGAGATCCGCCGGGAGCTCGCTGCCGAGGGACCGGGCCGCGTGGTGCGGACCCACGACGTGAGCGGTGGCGACCTCGATGCGCTCTACCGCGGCGCGTCGGCCTTCGCGTACCCGGCTCTGTACGAGGGGTTCGGCTTGCCTGTCGTCGAAGCGATGGCTCGCGGTGTGCCGACGGTCGCCGCCAACACCTCGTCGATCCCGGAGGTCGCCGGTGACGACGCCCTGCTCGTCGATCCGTTCGACGAGTCCGCGATCGCCGAAGCGATCGGCCGCCTGCTCGACGACGACGACCTCGCGCGCGACCTCGGCCGCCGTGGTGCAGAGCGGGCCGCGGGGTTCTCCTGGCCGGAGACCGCGCGCGCCACCCTGCGCGTGTACCGTCACGTGGCGGGCGCCCGATGACGCCCGCGGAGCGCTCGACGCCCATGAAGGTCACGCTGATCTCGACCGTGAAGGACTGCGCCGGCTCGGCCGACGCTTTCCTCGCCTCGCTCGGTGCACAGACCCGGGCGCCCGACGAGGTCGTGATCGTCGACGGCGGCTCTGCCGACGGCACTGCCGAGGCCTACGCCCGGGGCGACGGCATCTCGATGCTCGTCGATCCGGGCGCCAACATCTCGCGCGGGCGCAACGTCGCGATCGCGGCTGCGACCCACGACGTGATCGCATCGACCGATGCCGACTGCGAACTCGACCCCGGGTGGCTCGAGGCTATCGTCGCCCCTATCGAGGCCGGGGCCGACGTCTCGATGGGCTGGTACGAGCCGGTGCTCGAGTCGGCGTTCGAACGCTGGATGGCCGCGGTGAACCTGCCCCTCGTCGCCGACGAGGTCGACCCGGCGACCTTCGACCCGTCGGCGAGGTCGGTCGCGTTCCGGCGCGGGTCGATCGACGCGGTCGGCGGCTATCCCGAGTGGCTCGCGATCGGCGAGGACATGTGGGTCGACGGGCGCTGGCGCGAGCTGGGCATGGACATGCGCTTCGCGCCCGACGCGGTCGTTCGATGGCGGCTGCGGGGCGACCTCGCCTCGACCTGGCGCCAGTACTTCCGCTACGCCCGAGGCGATGCGCAGGCCGGCATGCACCCGGAACGCCACGCCGTGCGCTTCGCCACCTATGCCGGACTCTGGCTCGCGTTGGGCTCCTCACGCACGTGGCCGAAGGCGCTCGCGGGGGCGGGCGCGGTCGCGTACGCCCGCACACCCGTGCGACGCGGGCGGGCCCGCGCCCGCGACCGGCGTGAGCGAGCCATCGCCACCATCGCCGTCCCGGCCTTGATGGCCTTCACCGACGCCGCGAAGATGGCTGGCTACGCCGCCGGCCTCAGCGACCGCCTCACCGAGACCCGGCGATGAGTTTCCCGGCTTGACAGACGGCGCCTCCGCGTCGCATAACCGTGCGTCATGAGCGACCGCGGGCGGGCCGGCACGTTCCGCGCCGCGCTCTTCCACCGTGACTACCGGTACCTGCTGGGCAGCCTGGCGGTCTCGGAGACCGGGAATTGGCTCTACGCGGCGGCGAGCATCATCTACATCCTCGAGGCGACGGGCTCGGCCGCGTGGATCGGAGTCGCCGCGGTCGTGCGCCTGATGCCGTACATCCTGTTCGGGCCACTCGGCGGCGCGATCGCCGACCGCTTCGACCGACGCACGGTCATGATCGTCTCCGACCTCGCTCGCGCAGGCCTGATGGGTGTGCTCACGGTCGTGGCGATGTCGGACTCGACGGCGGCCGTGATCGGGGCGATCGTGATCGCGTTCATCAACAACTCGTTCGCCGCCCCCTACTACCCCGCCGTCACCGCGATCACGCCGTCCGTCGTGACCGAGGACGACCTCGCGGCGGCGAACGCGCTGTCGGGCACGATCGACAACTTCGCGCTCGCGTTCGGACCGGCGCTCTCGGCCGTGCTGCTGCTGATCGGACCGCCCCCCGTCGCGTTCGCGGTGAACGGGCTCACGTTCCTGCTGTCGGCCTTCCTCGTGACGCGCATCAGCGTGCGCGGCAAGGTCGGCGAGGTCGAGGTGGAAGCCACGCTGCGCTCACGCATGGCGGCGGGTGGGCGAGCGATCCGGGCCTCCCACGAGGCGATGTTGCTCGTGGGCCTGTCGATCGCCTTCGGGTTCACGTTCGGACAGGAGATCGTGCTCTTCGGACCGATCACGGAGCAGTTCCTCGACATGAGCCTCGACGCCACGGGCCTGCTGTTCGCAGCCCCCGGCATCGGCGGCATCCTCGCCACGGCGGCGGCCGGCAAGCTCGCCGCACGCAGCCATACGGCGGGCATCCTCACGCTCTCGGTGCTCATCGCCGGCATCCCGCTGATGACGCTGTCGGTCGTGCACGCGCCCGCCGCGGCCTACCTGCTGCTCACGATCGAGGGCGCCGCGGTGATCATCGCCGACGTCGTCACGACGACCACGCTGCAGCGCGTCGTGCCTCGGGAGCGCATCGGCAGCGTCTTCGGCATCCTCGGTGCGGTCACGGTCGCGGGCACCGCCCTCGGGTCGCTCGTCGCGCCGATCACCATCGAACTGTTCGGTCTCGCGTGGGCCACGGCCTTCGCCGGGGGTGTGCTGCTCGCGCTCACGCTCGCGACCCTGCCGATGGCCCGGCGCATGGACGCGCGCGCCGCGGCCCGCGCGACCGAGCTGGCACCGCGGGTCGCGCTGCTCGAACGCCTCGGCATCTTCGAGGCAGCCACCGCCGCACAGCTCGAGGCGATCGCGAGCGCCGGGGTCGAGGAACCGGCCACCGCGGGCACCGCGATCATCCGGCAGGGCGACGAGCCGGACGACCTGTTCGTGCTCATCTCCGGCGCGGTCGACGTGCGGGTGCGCAACGAGCGAGAGCCCGAGCGCGTGGTCGCGACCCTGGAAGCCGGCGACTACTTCGGCGAGATCGGGTTGCTCGAGAAGCGTCCGCGCACGGCCACGGTCACGACGGTGGCCGACAGCGTGGTGTTCCGCATCCCGGGCGAGGACTTCCTGCGCATCCTCAACGAAGGGCCGCGCGTTTCGACCACCTTGCTGGCCGCCGTCTCGAGCCGCCTCGCGGTCACGAGCCCCGTGGAGGAACTCGGCCACGCATGAGCCGCGTTCGCTGAACACCGGACACGACGGAGGGCCGCCCGGAGGCGGCCCTCGCGCTGCGCGTCAGAACCGATTCAGATCTGGCGGAGACTGTCGTCCTCGTCGAAGCCGGGGGTGCGCTTGCGCATGCCCTCGGTGTCGTCGTCATCGAGGCCGGGGGTGCGCTTGCGCATGCCCTCGGTGTCGTCGTCATCGAGGATGTGCTTGCGCTGCCCCTCGGTGTCGTCGTCATCGAGGATGTGCTTGCGCTGCCCCTCGGTGTCGTCGTCATCGAGGATGTGCTTGCGCTGCCCCTCGGTGTCGTCCTCGCTCACGATGTGCTTACGCTGACCTTCGGCGTCGTCCTGGTCGAGGCCCGGCGGGCGCTTGCGCTGGCCCTCCGCGTCGTCGTCCTCGAGGTGGCGCTTCATCTGCCCCTCGGAGTCCTCCGCGGTCTCGCGGTTCTCCTGATCCGACATGCCGACCCTCCTTCCGGGTGGGAGCCGTTCGTCTGGCGGCTCATCCTGCTTCATGCATCTTGCCCTGTCCACCCCGGTCCCGACTGTCAACGGGCCGACATCGGCGTGTCAGATGCCCGACAGGGCGGGTTCCCGCACGGGCGCGATCACGGGTAGCATCCGCGGCGATGGGAGAGAGCACACAGCCGGATCCGAACCCGCTCGCGGCGATCGCCGAAGCGGCCGCCGACCTCGGCCCTGCGATCGAGCCGCCCGGCTACCGGGAGTTGCTCGATTGGATCGTGCTCACCGCGATGGAGGTGACCGGCGCCGGAGCCGCTTCCATCGCGGTGCTGCACGAGCGCACGGAGCGCCTCGAGTTCGTGGCAGCGTCGGGGTCGGCCTCCGAACAGGTCATCGGCATCACGATGGATGCCGGCGCCGGCATCGCCGGGTGGTCGATCGCCTCGGGCCAATCGATCACCGTCTCCGACGCGCCGAGCGACCCGCGGTTCGCGGCCGACGTCGCCGCCTCGACCGGCTACACGCCGCAGCGGGTCTTCGCGACCCCGTTGGAGGGCTCGTTGAGCACGGTCGGCGTGATGGAGATCCTCGACG
Source organism: uncultured Actinomycetes bacterium (assembly GCA_963722795.1). GTDB lineage: Bacteria > Actinomycetota > UBA4738 > UBA4738 > HRBIN12 > JAOUEA01. Next base: position 501,071 of record CAVROD010000004.1, on the reverse strand, counting down.
CCGAGGAGCACCGGGTGGGCGCCCACGACGAGTCTCGCCTCGTCGCCTCGCTCGCGCACCAGGCAGCGGTCGCGATCGAGACCGCGAACCTCTTCCGCGATCTCGGGCGGGTGATGTTCCGCGCCGCCGCGATCGCCGCGGGCACCGGCGACGTGCAGGACGCGCTGGAACAGGTGGCCGAGCGCGCCCGGGGGCCCGCTCGCGACCTCGCCGACCTGCTCGACCTGTTCCATGAGATCGGCCAGCTCGGTCCGCACGAACGCAAGGCCGCCACCGACCTGCTGTTCACGTTCCTGACCTACGTGCAGGGGAACCGAGGTTAGCGATGCGCCCCGCGTGGTCGTGGGCTTTCCAACCCGGGGCGCTGCAGCAGGTCGACATCGACATCCCGCACGCGATCAGCCCGGAGTGGGCCTGGGGCGACAGCACCGGCGCCGGTGTCGCCGTGGCGGTGCTCGACTCTGGCATCGACGCGGCGCACCCCTGGGTCGGCACCGTGCAGCGGGCCGTCGCGCTCGAGCACGACCCCGACGCCGCAGGTGGGGTGGCGATCACGGAGGGCCCCCACGACGACCTCTACGGCCACGGCACCGCCTGCGCCGGCATCATCCGGGCGATCGCGCCCGAGTGCGATCTGATGAGCGTGCGGGTGCTCGGGCAGAAGCTCACGGGCAAGGGCTTCGTCTTCGCGGCCGGGCTCCGATGGGCGATGCAACAGGGCGCCAGGGTGATCAACCTGTCGCTGTCGACCGGCAAGCGCGACTACTACTCGGTGTTCCATCGCCTCGCCGACGAAGCGTCGTTCCGGCGAGTGATGCTCGTGTGCGCCATCAACAACATGCCCGGCCCGAGCTTCCCGGCCGAGTACTCCTCGGTGTTCTCGGTGGCCTCGCATGCCGACGTGGGCGATCGGCTCGCGTTCGACTACAACCCCAACCCGCCTGCGGAGTGGGGCGCGCCCGGCATCGACGTGGAGGTGCCCTGGCTCGACGGCACCACGATCGTGGCGACGGGGAACTCGTTCGCGGCCCCGCACATCGCGGGCGCGCTCACCCTGATCCTCGCCAAGCACCCCGAACTGACACCCTTCCAGGCCAAGACCGTGCTGATGGCGCTGGCTCGCAACACCCGCGGGGGCTCGTGACGACGACGGGAGGGATCGGCCGATGACGTACTCGATCGTCGCACGCGACCCGGAGACCGGGCGCATGGGCGTGGCGGTGCAGTCCCATTGGTTCTCGGTCGGCAGCGTGGTCTCGTGGGCCGAGGCGGGAGTGGGCGCCGTCGCGACCCAGTCGTTCGCCGAACGTTCGTACGGACCGCTCGGGCTCGAACTGATGCGACGTGGCCGCTCGGCCCCCGAGGCGCTCGAGACCCTCGTGCGAGCCGACGCCGACCTGGGGGTGCGCCAGGTCGCGTTCATCGACGCGCGGGGCCGGGTCGCGGTGCACACCGGCGAGGACTGCATCCGCGAGTTCGGTCACGAGACGGGCGAGGGCTTCTCGGTGCAGGCCAACATGATGGCTCACGACACGGTCTGGGGCGCGATGGCCGCGGCCTACCGCAGGGCCGACGGCGACCTGCCGGACCGGCTGCTGGCCGCGCTCGGAGCCGCACAGGGCGAAGGCGGCGACATCCGCGGCATGCAGTCGGCAGCGCTGCTCGTGGTGGAAGCGGAGCCCACCGGCACCGAATGGGGAGACCGCGTGATCGACCTACGCATCGAGGACCACCCTCGTCCCCTCGACGAGCTGACCCGGGTACTGCATCTCTGGCGCGCGTACGGTCACGCCGAGCGTGCCGAGGAGCTCGAGCTGGTCCCCGATCTCGAAGAGGCGATGCGCGAACGGTCCTGTTCGCTCGAGCTGGTGCCCGACCATCCGGAGCTCGCCTTCTGGGCGGCGGTCGCCATGGCCGGCGCCGGACGGCTCGATGACGCCCGCCGTACGGTCGCCGTCGCGCACGCCGCCGGGCCGGGCTGGGCGGAGCTGCTGCGACGGGTGGTCGCCGACGGCCAGGTCGAGCTCGACGACGATGCCGTGGCGGCCTTGCTCGAGGGCGCCGGCTGAGCGGTCAGCGGGCGCCGCGAGTGCGCAGCGCCTCGAGGTTGGAGATCACGACCTCCCGGCCCCGCAGCGAGAGGAAGCCGCGACCCTCGAACGTCTTGAGGATCTGGTTCACGCTCTGGCGAGAGCCGCCCACCATCTCGGCGAGCTCGGTCTGGGTGAACGGCAGTGCGAGCACGACGACGTCGTCCTCGGCCCGGCCGTCGCGATCGGCGAGCGAGGCCAGCGTCTTCGCGACCCGTCCCGCGAGGTCGAGGAACACCAGGTCGCTCGCCTGCTCGGTGATGCGGCGGGCGAGGCCCCCGAGCCCGCGCATCATGCCGTCGGCGACGCCGGGATGGCGATGCACCGCGTCGAGCAGCGTGGCGCGATCGACCGAGACCAGCACGGTCTCCTCGAGCGCGGTCGCCGACGCCGAGCGCCCCTCACCGTCGACCGCCGACAGCTCGCCGAAGGCATCGGGCGAACGCAGGGTGGCGAGGACCATCTCGCTCCCGTCGCCCGACGACACCCACACCTTCACGCCCCCTTCCGCGATGACGTAGAGGGTGTCGCCCTCGTCCCCCTCACGGAAGATGGTGTCCCCTCGGCCCAGCGACCGACGCACCGCATGCGCTGCCAGGTAGTCCAAGCCCACGGCGTCGATGCCCGCGAACAACGAGGAACTGGCGAGCAGACGGGCGTTCTCGGTCGTCATCGTCGATGCACCAGCCTCTCCCGGCCCGGGCCCTCAGGTTTCGGACGCTAGCGGCTCCACCGTCTTCCGGTCAACGCGATCGGGCCTCGCTCACCCGTACTCGAAGAAGCCCCGGCCGGTCTTCCTGCCGAGGTGGCCGGCGTCGACCAGGCGGCGCAGCCCGGCGGGCGGCGCGAATCGGGGATCACGGAACTCGGCGTGCAGCACCTCCGCGATCTGCAGCACGGTGTCGAGGCCGATGAAGTCGGCAAGGCGCAGCGGCCCCAGCGGGTGATGCATGCCGAGCGTCATCGCGGCGTCGATGTCCTCACGGCTGGCGAAGCCCTCGTCGAGCAGGGCGATCGCCGCGCAGAGGTACGGGATCACGAGACGGTTCACGATGAAGCCGGCATGGTCCTTGGCGACGACGACGGTCTTGCCGAGGCGCTCGCCGAAACCTCGGGCCAGGGCCAGGGTCTCCTCGCTCGTGGACAACGAGGGCGTGAGCTCGACGAGCGCCATGATTGGCGGCGGGTTGAAGAAGTGCATGCCGATCACGCGGTCGGGACGGCCGGTCACGGCGCCGAGCGTCGCGATCGGGATCGACGAGGTGTTCGAGGCCAGCACCACGTCGTCGCGCGCGACCTCGTCGAGCCTGCGGAAGGTCTCGAGCTTGGTCTCGGGGTCCTCGGTCGCCGCCTCGATCACCAGGTCGACGTCGGCGAGGGCCGTGATCTCGGTCGAGCCCGAGATGCGCCCGAGCACCGGCGCGCGCTCGTCGGCGGGCATCTTTCCCCGCTCCACGGCGCGAGCCGTCGACGCCTCGATCCGAGCGCGCCCAGCCTCGACGAGGCCGTCGGTGGGCTCGAGGTAGATCGCGGCGATGCCTTCGCGCGCCACGACCTCCACGATGCCCGAGCCCATGAGGCCGCAGCCCACGATGCCGACGGTCCGTACGTTGTTGGCGTCCACAACTCTCCTCGGTGGCCTGGATGTCGGCGCCAAGCCTACAATCGACGCGATGACTGCTCCGCAGCCTCACCGAACCGCCGCCAGGCTGGGCATCGCCGCCGCGGGTCTCGTGCTCGGGCACTGGCTCGCGTACGCCCTCTCCGCGCCTGGCGCCAACGAGCGCGACGAACTGCTGCACGCCACCGGGCACGGATATCTGGCGTTCGCGACCCAGGTCGCGGTGCTCGCCGGCACGCTGGGGCTCGCCGGCCTGTTCCTCGCCCGCGTGCGGCAGCGGGAAGGCGAGGGCTCGTTCGCGAGCGATGTCGTGCGGCTGGCAGCCGTCCAAGCCGGCGCGTTCGTCGCGATGGAGGTGGGCGAGCGCCTGCTCTCGGGCGCTTCCCTCCACGATTTCACCCACGGGCCGCTCCTCGTGATCGGGCTGGCGGTCCAGCTCCTCGTCGCGATCGCCGGAGCAGCGTTGCTTCGGCTGACCGATCGGAGCGCGGCCGCCGCCCACGGCCTGCGGCACAAGGTCGCTCCCTTCTCGGCCTCCCCGCCCACCATCGTGGTGCCGGTCGCGGCATGCTCGCCGCCCCCGAGGCCGTCCCTCGGCAGGTTCGGCAGCCGCGACCCTCCGTTCTCCCCCTGAGCACCGAGTGAATCCCGATCGCCGCCCGCGTCCACCGGGCCGGCGTGGCGATGCTCGACGAGAAAAGGAGCACCCTATGACCGGTATCACCCTGCGGCGCGCCGTGTTCGGCTCGGCAGTCGTCGCCCTCGCTCTGTTCCCCGCAGCGCCTGTCCTTGCCCATGGCGACGTCGCGGCCGGCGACGGCGACCTCGTGCTCACGATCGGCTTCGTGAACGAGCCGGCCTTCGCCGGCATGCCGAACGGAGTCCAGCTGATCGTCGAGCACGACGGCGAGCCCGTCACCGACCTGAAGCCGGGCGACATGCAGGTCGAGGTCACGTTCGGCGACGAGACGAGCGAGCCGATGGACCTCGAACCCGCGTTCGCGTTCGATGGCGGCCAGCTGGTCTTCGGCGAGCCCGGCGACTACCACGCCGAGTTCGTGCCCTCACAGCCCGGCAAGTACACGTTCCACTTCACCGGCACGATCGACGGCGAGGAGATCGACGAGGAGATGAGCTCGTCCCAGAGCACCTTCTCGAGCGTCGAGGACGTCGCCGCGGCCTCCTTCCCGGCGGTGAACGCTCCGACCAACGAGGACCTCGCGACCCGCATCGACGCCGAGTCGACGAGATCGGCCGACGGGGTCGCGGCCGCGGAGGCGGCGGCCGCCTCGGCGGAGGACGCCGCGACGTCAGCTCGAACGGTGGGCATGATCGGGGTCGTCCTCGGAGCGATCGGCGTGATCGCGGCGATCGCCGCCCTCGTGGCGAGCCGCCGGAAGACGGCTTGAGCGAGGTTGCGCCGCCGAGTATCGGAACCGGGCGGTGACGCCGCTGCTCGCCCACCAAGGGGCGGTCGACGAATCGCTGTCGGTGGTGCTCCTGTTCGGCGCGCTCTGGGTCGGCTGGGCGGGTTGGTCACGACGCAAGGGCACGGGCTTCCTCCGCCTGCCGGCCTGGACCGGGCCGGGGTTGCTGGTCGTCGCCGCCGCGCTGGTCGCCGCGGCTGCCGTGGTTCCGCGAGTGATCTTCCCTCCCACCGCGGTGGAGACGCTCTCGCCGTCGATGGTCGCAGGGCCTCGACCGTCCTCGACAGCCACGATCTCGTTCGCCGATCCGGAAGTCGGCCAGGTCGTCACGGGCGACGACCTCGAGGTCGTCCTCGACCTCGAGGGCGGGAGGCTCGTCGAGGGCGCGAGCGTCGACCTCGCACCCGACACCGGGCACGTGCACCTCGTGCTCGACGGGCGGCTCGTCTCGATGACGTACGGCCTGGTGCAGGTGGTCGACCTGCGAGACCTGCCGACAGGGTCGCATACGCTGCAGGCCGAGTACGTGGCCGCCGACCATGCGCCGTTCGACCCGAGGGTGACAGCGGCGGTGGTCTTCGAGACCTCCGGAACCGATGGCGAGACAGGTGGTGAGCGATGACCCGGACCCGCCGAGCTGCCGTCCGCGCCTGGGCCGTCGGCGTCCTCGTCATCCCTCTCGCGTGCGTGGTCGGGCTCGCCTCGCCCGCCTCGGCGCATGCGGGGCTCGAGTCCTCCGACCCGGCGGCGGGAGAGCTCCTCGCGAGCGCCCCGGCAGCGATCGAGATGTCGTTCACGGAACCGCCCGATCTGGAGCTGTCGACCGTGACGGTCGTGGAGGCCAACGGCGGAGCCGTCGAGACCGGACCGGTCGAACGAGGCTCGGCGCCACGGTCGCTCCGCGCCTCGCTCCCGGCCGATCTCGCCGACGGCGTGTACACCGTGTCGTGGCGCGTCGTGTCCACGGCCGACAGCCATCCGACCACGGGCGTCTTCGCCTTCGGCGTGGGGGTGACCGCCGGCACGATCGAGCCCTCGACCGATGCCCCGGCGTCGTCGACGCCGCGCCCGTCGCCGCTGGCGGTCGCGGGCAAGGTGCTGCTCTACGCCGGGCTCGCGGTCGCGGTGGGCGCGACGGTCACCGGGCTCGCCGCGTTCGGTGGGAACGTGCCCGCGCGTCGGATGCTGCTGCCGATCGCCGGCGCATGTGCTGCCGTCGGAGCGATCGCGATGACCCTCGCCGAGGCGCGGCTCCTCGACGTGTCGATCGGCGATCTCCTGCGGTCGGACACCGGTCGGTCCTACCTCTGGCTGCTCGCGACGACGTTGGCCACGCTCGTGGCGGCGCTCGCCGCGAGTCGCACCTCGGGTCGCGGTCGGCTGCTCGTCACCGGTGTCGCCGCCGCCGCCGCGATGCTCGTGCGTGCCACGAGCGGTCACGCGGCCGCACTCACGCCTTCCCTGCCTTCGGAGATCGCGCAGTTCGTGCACTTCCTCGCGATCGGTGTCTGGATCGGCGGCCTCGTATCGCTGTTCGCGTTGGTGCTGCAGCGTCGACGCGACGGTGTCGCGGTGCCGATCACGCAGGTCAAGGCGTTCTCCCGTCTGGCCGGCTGGGCGCTGCTGGTGGTGGTCGCCACCGGCACCGTGCGCACGGTGGGCGAGGCGGGGGGCATCGGCGACGTCGCCGCGATGCTCACCGAGACCTCCTACGGCACGACCTTGATCGTGAAGGTCGTCGTCGCCCTGCTGCTGATCGGCCTCGGCGCCGTCAACAGGCGACGCTCGATCCCGCGCCTGGCGACCGACGGCGAACCTGCTCCGGCAGGTCGTGGCGATCGAGCTCGTGGCAGCGCTCGGCGTGCTCGGGCTCACCGGCACGCTCACGAGCCTGAACCCCGATCCTCCCGCCGACACGCGCGGACCCGCCCAGCCGGTCGACGCCACCGCAACCGGGGCAGACTTCGCCACGACGACCCGGGTCACGCTCACGGTCACGCCCGGCATCGCAGGCCCGAACACGTTCCGCGCTCGCATCGTCGACTACGACGAGGAAACCTCGGTCGACGCCGACGAGGTGACCGTGCTGATGGCCCCGATCGGACGGCCCGAGATCGAGCGGGCCACCCTCAGCCTGGAGCCGGAAGGCGTCGCCGACGACGGCGTGCCGACCGCGTGGGCCGGCGCCGGCACCCAGCTCTCGATCGCCGGCGCATGGGACGTGGTGGTCCAGGTGCGTGCCGGGGCGCGCACGACCGAGGTGCCGCTCATCCTCGTCACGCGCGCCCCCCCGACGACCTCGGTCGTGGCCCAGGGCTCCGACGAGCTTCCCGACATCGAGACGTTCACGCTGCCGACCGGCGAGCAGCTGCAGCTCTACCTCGACCCGGGCACCGCCGGCACGAACGAGTTCCACGTGACGGCGTTCGACCGGCAAGGCCGTGAGCTGCCGCTCTCGGGGCTCATCGTCGTGGCGGTCGGCCCCGACGGCGCCGCCGAGGCGCTCGACGTGACCAGACTCACCCCCGGACACTTCGCGGCGCCGGTCGAGACCGACGCCGGCGAATGGCGATTCCAGGTCGTGGCGAGCACCGAAGGGGGTACGGTGCTGCAGGCGAACCAGGACCAGGAGCTCGCATGACCCGACGATGCACGCAGCAGGGCATGACCGTGGCGGCCGTGGCGCTGGTGCTGGCGGTGGCCGCCTGCGGCGACCCAGCGCCCGGCGACCCGACTGCGACCCAGGCCTCCCCTTCGATCGCCCAGGATCGGCCGGCGAGCACGGGCGAGCTCGAGATCGTGAGCCCCCAGAACGGCCAGCGCATCTCGGGCAACACCGCTCAGCTCGAGATCGACCTGCAAGGCGCCGATCTCGTCGATCAGACCTCCACCGACCTCCAGCCCGATGAGGGACACCTGCACGTCGTGCTCGACGGCGAGCTCGTCTCGATGACATCCGGAACCTCGCAACCACTGCGGGGCCTCACTCCCGGTGAGCACCTCGTGCAGGTGGAGTTCGTGGCCAACGACCATGCTCCCTTCGACCCCCGGGTGCTCGCTGCGGTGACGTTCGAGGTGACAGCGTGAGCACCGTGACGCCACGATCAGGCATGCGCCACGCACGCTCGCGCGCCGGCATGCCCGCGTCTCCATGGCGCGTCGAGATCGCCACGCTCGGCCTCGTGGCCACCGGCATCGGCCTGCTGCTCGTCCGCATCTGGTTGCCGGCGCTCGGCGCGCACGGGCGCGTGGTCGCGCTCGGCGCGACCATGGCGGCGATCCTCGTGGGCTCGCTGCTCGTTCCCGTGGCGCCCGGGCGGGCCATGGTCCGCCCGACCCTCGTGCTCGGTGATCGGCCTCGCGGCCATCGCGGTCGCGCTCGTCGTCGGGGGCCCCCCGGTGAGATCGCCCCTCGCCGTCTGGTCGCTCCCGCTCGCGCTGCTCGCCGCCGTCGCCGAGGAGGCGCTGTTCCGCCGGGCGGCCTACGGGGCACTCGAGCGACACGGAGCAGCGGTGGCCGTCGGGGTCACCGCACTGGCCTTCGCGCTCATCCACGTGCCGCTGTACGGATGGGCGGTGTTGCCCGTCGACCTCGGGGCGGGCCTGCTGCTCTCGTGGCAGCGATGGGCGTCGGGCACGTGGACCGTGCCCGCGGCGACCCACGCCGGGGCCAACTTCGTGATGACGGTGCTGCGATGAAGCGCGCGCTCGCTTTGCTCGCCACCCTGGCCATCACCACGGCCGCGTGCTCGGTGGTCCCGGGCGACGCTGAGGAAGCCACGATCGAGGTCGGAGCGGTCTACCCGCTGTCGGGCTCCCAGGGACAGGGTGGCATCGACGAACACCGCGGCGCGCTGCTCGCCGCCCAACTCGTGAACGCCGACGGCGGCATCGACGGGCGCACCATCGAGATCGTCTCGACCGACGTGTCCGCCGCCGAGGCGGCTCCCGGCGCGGTCGCCGACCTCGCGGCCGGCGACATCGACGTCGTGCTCGGCAGCTACGGCAGCACGATCTCGGCGCCGGCCTCCGAGACGGCCGCCGCGAAGGACATGCTGTTCTGGGAGACGGGCGCGGTCGGCATGCTCTCGGCCCGATCCGAACCGGGGGTGCGTACGTTCCGGATGCCCCCGACGGGCGCCGTGCTCGGCAGCAACGCGATCGCGTTCGTGAACGGACCGCTCGCCGAGTCGTTCGGTCGCGATCCGCGCGACCTGCGCTACGCGGTGTCGTTCGTCGACGACGTGTACGGGCGGTCGGTCGCGAGCGGGGCCTTGCAGGCCGCCGCCGAGCTGCACCTCGAGGTGGTCGGCCGGTTCGGGTACGACTTCCGCACCGTCGACTACGACGCCCTCGCGCGCCGTATCGACCGGTCCGGGGTAGACGTGCTGTTCGTGTCGGCCTACCTCGTCGACGCGGTCGAGCTACGCCGGGCGCTCGTGCGACACGACGTGGACCTGCTCGCCAGCATCGGCACGTCGTCGTCGTACTGCATGCCGGAGTTCGGCGCGGCCCTCGGCGAGGATGCCGTCGGACTGTTCGCCTCCGACAAGCCGAGCGGCGACGCGATCGACCCGTCGACGCTGCGCCCCGAGGGCGCCGAGCTGCTCGCCCGGGCGCGCGCCGCCTACGACGAACGCTGGGGCGGCGAGATCAGCCCTGCCGCGCTCGCGGGGTTCTCGGCCGCGTGGGCCCTGTTCGCCGAGGTGATGCCCGCCGCCGCCGAGCGCGGCAGCCTCTCTCCCGACACGATCGCCGCGGCGGCGCTCGAGGCCGATCTGCCGATGGGCAGCCTTCCCAATGGCAGCGGTCTGCGCTTCGGGCAGCCGGGCACCGCAACTGCCGGTGACAACGTGGCCGCGGCCGCGGTCATCTGGGAATGGATGGTGCCCGGCGAGCACATGGTCGTGTGGCCACCGCAGCTCGCCACCGACCCCGTGCGCCCCATGGACATCGCCCCGTGAGCACGCCGTCGGCCGGTTCGAACCGTGCCCGGCGGCGAGCGTTGGGACTGGGGCTCCTCGCGGTCGCCACCTACGCGGTGCTCGCGGCCTGGTCGAGCTCCATCACACCGCTCGCCCGGGGTCCCATGCTCGACGGTCTGGGCCCCGTGAACTACCGATGGGTGACGCCGCCGCCCGAGCTCGAGACCACGAACCAGGCGCCGAGCGCCGGCCGGTTCAAGCTGCCGCTCACGGCACAGGGCGTGGGCACCCAGGTCGCGTTCACGTCGGACAGCCAGGTCACGGTCGTGATCGACGAAGGCTCGATCGGCCCCGCTCCCGGCTCGGCGGCGGTCGAGCTGCGCATCGACCCCGTCGACCCGGCCGGGTTGGGAGCGCCCGGCGATGGCCTCGAGCCCTTCGGCAACGCCTACGAGCTCAGTGCCTCGTACCTGCCCTCGAGGGACCCGGTCGCCGGCCTCGATCGTCCCCTGCAGGTGATCGTCGTCTACCCGGCGACATCGACGTTGCACGCCAACACCCACGATCTGCTCCACTCGACCGACGGCGAGACCTGGCAGGTGCTCGACACCACCGACACTCCCGGGCAGCAGCAGGCAGAGGCGCAGGTGCGGGACCTCGGCTACGTGATGGTGGCGGGCGTGCCATCGCCGGTGACGGCAAGCCCTCCGCCGGCTGCAGGCGGGGGCACTCCCCCGATCGCCGTCGCCCTGCTGGTCGCCGCGGGGATCGTGCTCGTCATCGGGCTGGGCCTGCTGATCAGGAGCCGCAACAGCTAGCCACAGGCGGCCACGAGCAGCGGGTACGGGTTGATCGCGTCCTCGATGATCGAGTAGCCGTAGTAGCTCTCGATCCAGTTCGACGGCATCACGTTCGGCCGGAACTCGAAGTGGTTGTGGTTCGTGACGCCGCCGGCGAGGCCCGTGCTGCCCACGTACCCGATCACGTCGCCCGCCTGCACCGGACCGAGCTTCGCGATCGAGGTCATGTGCGCGTTGTAGGTCGCCCCGTACTTGCCCGACACGTAGACGGCGTTGCCCCCGTAGATGTTCGTGGCGTCGGTCGCCATGCCGTCGAACGTCGCGTAGATGGGGGTGCCCATGGGCGCCACGATGTCGACGCCCTTGTGCAGGTGGTAGCCGCCCACGTAGCGCGGCGCACCGAACCCGTCGCCGAACCCCCTGGGCTGGGCCACGGGGCAGAACTCGAACACGTCCTGCCACCCCTCCGGCAGGGCCACCGTCGAGTGTCCGCCGTAGCTCTGTGAGGCCAGCAGCCGCTGGAAGGCCTTCTCGGCGGCTCGCTCGTCAGCCTTCGCGCCCGCCAGGGTGTCGCGCACGTTCGCCAGCACGTCTTCCTGCTCGGCGAGCTTGGCCTGCACCTCGTCCTGCAGCGCCTGCGCCGCGGCCTGCCGGCGCCGCGCCTCGGACTGCAGTTCCTCGAGCCGGTCCTCGGTGGCGATGAGCTCGTTGCGCAGGTTCAAGACCTCCTGCGCGAGGTCGGCATCGTCCTGCTGCACCACGTCGACGTATTCGATTCGGTCGGACAGATCCGACAGCGATGTCGCACCGAGGTAGAAGCCCACGTCGGAGGCGGGGCCCTCCATGAACATCTCGGCCGCGCGTTCGTTGAGACGGCGCTCGATGCGGGCGAATCGAGCCTCGGCGGCGTCGCGCTCCTCGCGCGTGGTCTGCAGGTTGGCCGTGACCTCTTCGAGCCGGCCGGTCGCGTCCTCGAGACGCTGCAGCACCGCGGTGAGCTCGGTCTGGATCGAGGAGATCTGTCCCTGCGCTGCGGCGAGCTGCTCCTCGGCGGCGCGGCGCGCCTGACGGGCTTCCTGCACCTCGTCCTTGGACGCCGCGGACCCACTGGTCGCGGCGGCCGCGACCAGGGCGACGAGCACGGCCGAGACCGCGACGACGCGGAACGCCACGGGGAAGGAGTGGTGCGTTCTGGTCATGTGTGAGCGTCTACCCATACCGGACCGAGGGAAGGTTCGACAACCGGCCCGGCTTCCTGCACAGGCTCCCCCGCTGCCGGGACCGATGCAACCACCCTCGACAGGCGCGGCGGCGCCCTTGAGCCTCCGGGGCCCGTCGCGGACCTATCGGGCCGGGTCAGGCACCAGCTCCGGCTCCCGCAGGGCCTGACGCCAGTGGTGGCGCTCCAGCAGGTCGTGGGCCGCGCGCACGGCGTCGTCGCCGCCGGCCTCGTCGGACCCGAACAGCCGGGCCGACCACCACACCTGGGCTGCGTGCATGTTCGCGACGCTGCCCGCGCCTTCCGCCTGGATCGCCGACCGCGCCTTCGACCGAGCGGTGGGGCCGTCCTCCTCGGCGAGTGCCACCACGCACTCAGCGGTGAGGAGAGCAGTCGAGGAACCCGGGTCACCGTCGGCCAGGCGAGCTGAAGGGTCGGCGAGCACCTGGCGGGCCGACGTGGAGTCGCCCCGCAGGGCCAGGATGCGCGCGAGCTCGGCGGCGGTCCACGTGACCAGGGCTCGCTCCTGCAGGTCGCGGCACAGCACGAACGCCTCCCGAAGATCGGTCTCGGCCTCATCGAGGCGGCCGGCGAGGCGATGGATCGAACCGCGGTCGCCGAGGGCCCCCGCGAGCTCCCAACGCGCGCCGAGCTCGCGAAACGTGCGGATCGCGGCTTCCGCGTGCTCGAGGCCATCCTCGAGGCGCAGAAGGCGGCGCAACGACGCTGCCACCGTCTCGTGGGCCACGGCCGCGGTGAACGCCTGGCCGGCATCCTCCCCCACCGCGAGCGCCTCGAGGCCCACGCGCAGGGCTTCCTCCTCGTCGCCGGCCGGCGAGATCACGCTGGCGATGCCGACGAGCGCGCGCGACTCGGCCCAGGGGTCGCCGCCCTCCGTCGAGCGCGCCGCCGCGAGCGCCTCGCGGAACATCGCCTCGGCCTTCGGCAGGTCGCTCGCCCACAACGGCGCCCACCCGGCCATCAGCAGCGTGCGCGCCAGCACGTGCGGCTCGCCGAGCCGGCGGGCCGCGTCGAGCGACCGCTCGAACAGGGCGGATGCGAGCTGCCCGTCCCCGTGGATCGTGAGCGTGATGTCTGCCAGGAACCTCGAGGCGTGGGCGCAGACCCGGTCGCTCGTGTCGCCGCCGAGGGCGAGCGCCCTGTGCAGCGAGGATTCGGCGGCGACGAACTCGCCCAGCCAGTAGCGGGCCTCGCCGAGCACGCTCAGGATCCAGGCCTCGCGGTCCGTCCACGCTGCATCGTCGCCGGCCATGACGAGGGCGCGTTCGTACAGGTCGGCAGCCGAGCGTGACTCGATGCGTCGGCGGGCGATATCGCCCGCATGCGCGAGCGCCTCGACGGCGCGCTCGGCCAACGTGCGATCGGCCGGAGCCAGGTCGAGCGATGCCTGCGCCGCCTGTTCGAGGTGGAACGCAACCGTGCGGGGGAACCGATCCGCATGCTCGCCCTCGGCGAGCTTGTTCGCGACCCGCAGGTGCAACCGCTGACGCTCCCGCTTCGCGAGCGAGTCGTAGGCCACGTCGCGCAGCACGTCTGAGCCGAAGCGCCACAGGCCCGGTCGCTCCTCGTCGCGTACGAGCAGCTCGTCGTCCTCGGCCTCGTCGAGCAGTTCCTGCTTCGGCTCGACCAGCAGCGACAGCTCGTCGAGGTCGAAGCGTCCTCGGGGGAACACCGAGGCCCGCCGCACCATCTCGCGTGCCGCGGGTGAGAGCTGGTCGATGCGGGTGGCGATCACCGCCTGGACGGTCGGCGGCAACAGCCGTCCGCTCGGGGCCGGCCCCGTGGGCGGCAGATCGCGTTCTTCGCGGCGCAGCATGCCGACGATCTCCACGATGAAGAACGGGTTGCCCCCGGCGTGCTTCGCGATGCGCTCCGCGTCGTCATGGCGCAGGCCGCCGGCTTCCATGGCCAGCTCGGCAGCGTGCCCGAGGGTCAGCGGCTCGACCCACAGGGTCACGTTGTCGGCGATGCCGCCCGCCCAGCTCGGCCGTTCCTCCAGGAACTCCCAGCGCGCGACGCAGAGCACGATCAGTGGCACCCGACGGGCCTCCCTCACGAGCTGCTCGATCAGGTCGAGCAGCACGGGGTCGGCCTCGTGCAGGTCCTCGAACACGAGCACCACGGGGCCCTGCGAGGCGAGCCCGGTGAGCACGCGCAGCAACCCCTGCCGCACCTCGGCCGCGTGGTAGCGCTGCTCCTCGCGGTCCGCATCGATGCCCAGCGCCATGGCCAGGCGCCGGGCTGCCTCGTCGACGTCGTCGTCGCCCACCCACTCGCCCACGAAGGCCCGCAGCCGGTCGTGCACCTCCTCGTGCGGGGCGCTGCGGTCGGCGCCGATCTCGCGATACACCATCTGGGCCAGCGGCCAGAACGTGACCTCCTCCTCGAACGCGCTCGAGCGGCCTGCGAGCACGCGCACGCCCTCGGGCAGGCTGCCCAGGAACTCCTCGACCACGCGGGTCTTGCCGATGCCCGGCTCGCCGAGCAACGTGACGAGGTGGGCTCGCTCGCGCACGCGGGCGCGCTCGAAGGTGTCCGACAGCAAAGCCAGCTCGCGCCGTCGGTTGACGAGCGAGATCGAACGCCGGGTCTGCGGCCCCACGACGCCCAGTGCCTGCCACGCCGGCAGCGCCTCGTCGAATCCCTTGGCTTCGATCATGCGCCGCTCTCCGAACTCGATCGCGTCCCCAACGAGCAGGCGGGTGCGCGCACCGACCAGCACCTCGCCCAGGCGCGCCGCCTGCTGCAGTCGGGCGCCGATGTTGACCTCAGCCCCGATGACGATGTTGCGGTCGCTCGACGTGCCGACGGCGACCTGCCCGGTGTTCACCCCGACCCGCACGCCGACGGGCACGGGCAGCTCGAGGCGGGCACCGATGCGCTGTGCCCGCTCCACGATCGCGAGGCCCGCACGCACCCCGCGCTCGGCGTCATCGTCGTGCAGCACGGGCACACCGAACACCCCGAGCACGGCGTCACCGATGAACCCTTCGGCGCGCCCGCCGAGGGCGTTGATCTCGTCGGTCACCATGCCGTGGAAGGCGGCCAGCACGTCGCGGAACCGCTCCGGATCGAGCGTGGCGGCGAGCTCGGTCGAACCGGCCAGGTCGGCGAAGACCACGGTCACTACCCGACGCTCCGACGCCGCCGGCACCGCGACCGGCGCGCCGCAGTTCGGGCAGAAGTTGGCGCCGGCCGGCAGCACGTGCCCGCACCGCGGGCAGTGGTCGGGGTCGGCCGACTCGGCGGCGTGACCGTGGGCTCCCGAGCGGCCCGCGGTCATACCACGTACTCGATGAGCTGCACCGGGTTGCCGTCGGGGTCGCGGACGGTCGCGAACCGCGCCAGGCCCTCGACCTCACCGACATGGTCGTCGACCGGCGCGCCGCGCCCGGCGAGGACCATGGTGGCCGCATCGAGATCGGCGACCCGGAAGACCACGGTGCCGCTGCCTGGCAGGGTCTCGGCCGTGCCGTGCAGGGCCAGGCGCACGGGCCCGGCCTCGAACTCCGCCCACTCGTCTCCGTCGCGGCGCACGAGCGGCAGCCCGAGCACGTCGCCGTAGAAGGCCACCGCGGCGCCCATGTCGCGAACCCAGTAGTAGACGTGGTCGATCTCGCCGATCATGCCGCGATGGTCGCATGGGCCCGGTGCCGCCGTCACCCGGGACGAACGGCCGGGCCTCGGGTCGAGGGGTGACGGGGCCCGTCCCCTGAGCGACTCAGCCCTGCCCGAGGATGCGGGCCTTCTGCGCCTGGAACTCGTCCTCGGTGAGCACGCCCCGTGCACGCAGGTCGGCGAGGCGCTCGAGCTCGGTGGTGACCGATGGCGAAAGGGGGGCCGTGCCGCCGGAGGCGCCGTCGGGCCGGGCGGGCGCGGCCGCGGCAGGCTCGGGCGCCGTTCGCGGCCCCGTGCGCTGCTGGTTCAGCTCCCCTTGATGGAAGATCGTGCGCTGCACGTCCTCGGGGTGGCGGATGTCCTCGAACGAGTTCGTGCCCGTGGTGCTGGCCGACTGGATCAGCAGGGTTCCGGCCCCCACGATGCGATCGAAGATGCCCTGCTCGAACCGCACGTCGTTGACTTGTTCGAGCGGGATCTCCATCGAACGCTTCGCGATGAAGCCCTCGCGGCTGATCACCCGGTCGGTCGAGACCACGAAGATCGACGTCCACCATGCCACGAGTTTCGGCACGACGAAGCCCAGCATCAGCGCGAGCCATGCCGCCCACACGATCCAGACGATGACGCCGTCGAACCGGTTCAACACCCAGACGGCGGCGCCGGTGCCCACGAGCGCGGCGAGCGCCGGCGCGGCGAGCGCCACCGGGTGCGGCCGAAGCTCGAGCACGACTTCTTCGCCGGGGATCAGCAGCTTGCGCGGGAACATGCGCGAGACGCTACCCGTGCGCCGGTCCGCCCGCAAACAGCGGCCACGTCAGCGCAGGTGCTCGATCTCCTCCGACACCACCGCGATGGGGCCGTCCACGGTCTCCACGATGAGCCGCCCGAGCGCATCCACCGACGCCGCGAGGCCCTCGAGCCGCGCACCGTCGAGCCCGACCACGGCGACCCGCCGACCGAGCGTCGCCGAGACGGCGCTCCAGCGTGCCACGACCTCGCCGGCCAACGACTCGGAAGGCGATGCCAGTGCCTCTCGCACCCGCACGAGGAACCCCCCGAGCAGCGCTACCCGGTCGACGTCGCCGAGGCCGGTCGCCCCCTCGACGTCGGGCGCCTCCAGGTTCAGGCCGGAGCCGATCACGACCCACCGAACCTCGTGCGTCGCGACCGACGACGACGCCAGCACGCCGCCTGCCTTCGCCTCGCCGACCAGCAGGTCGTTGGGCCACTTGCACCGGACGTCGAGGGCGCCGATCTCCCGAGCCGACTCGGCCCACGACGCCCCCGCGAGCAACGTGAGCAGTCCGAGCGCCTCGGGCGCGACCGCGGGACGCAGCACGAGCGAGGTCATGAGGGCGGCGCCCGGTCGATCGAGCCAGGTGCGCCCGTGACGTCCTCGGCCGGCAGTCTGGTGGCCTGCGCCCACCAAGGTCCACTGCGGCGCACCTGCTTCGGCGAGCTCGACCGCGATCGCGTTCGTCGACCCGGTAACCTCGTGCCAGTGCACGGGGGCGGACACACCGGCGAGGGCCTGGGCTCGTTCGAGTTCGGTCGCGGTCATGGTCGTCGCAAGCGTGAGGTGCGCCGGCCGGCGCGTCGTTTGACTCCCGTCGGGAGTCCGGAGAGTATCGCGGGCCACGGACCCGGCCAACGGGCCGGCCACCCGACCCGCCAGGTGAGGCAGCCATGAAACCGAAGGTGCTGATCGCGAACCGGGGCGAGATCGCAGTGCGCATCCTGCGCACCTGCCGCGAGCTCGGCATCCCGAGCGTGGCCGTCTACTCCGACGCCGACCGCGACGCGATGCACGTGGAGATGGCCGACGAGGCCTTCCGCATCGGGCCGGGGCAAGCCACGGCCTCCTACCTGTCGATCGAGGCGATCCTCGACGCCGCACGGCGCTCGCGGGCGACCCTGATCCACCCGGGGTACGGCTTCCTGTCCGAACGCGCCCAGTTCGCCGCGGCCGTCGCCGATGCCGGCCTCACGTTCATCGGACCCTCGCCGCAGGCGATCGAGGTGATGGGCGACAAGTCGGCCGCCCGCCGGGCGGCCGACGCGAGCGGCATGCCCATCGTGCCCGGCACGCCCGAGCCCGTCGACACGAAGCAGGCGAAGAAGCTCGCCGAGCGCATCGGCTTCCCGCTGCTCGTGAAGGCCGCGTTCGGCGGCGGGGGCAAGGGCATGCACATCGTGCGCGACGCGGGTCATCTCGAGGAAGCGCTGAAGCGCGGGGCGCGCGAAGCGCAGTCGTACTTCGGACGGCCCGAGGTCTTCCTCGAGCGGTACGTCGACCGCGCTCACCACGTCGAGGCGCAGATCCTCGCCGACACGCACGGCAACGTCGTGTTCCTCGGCGAGCGCGACTGCACCGTGCAGCGGCGCCACCAGAAGCTGATCGAGGAGACGCCCTCGACCGCCATCGACGACACGATGCGTCAGCGCCTCGCCGATGCCTCGATCGCCCTCGTGCGGGAGACCGGCTACGTGAACGCCGGCACGATCGAGTGCATCGTCGACGAGGACGGCGACTTCTACTTCCTGGAGATGAACACGCGGCTGCAGGTCGAGCACACCGTCACGGAGATGGTCACGGGGCTCGACATCGTGGCGTTGCAGATCGGCATCGCGATGGGGGAATCGATCGCCGGACTCTCGGTCGAGCCCAGGGGCGCCGCGATCGAGTGCCGCATCAACGCCGAGGACCCCGGCCGCAATTTCATGCCCGGGCCGGGGCGCATCACGCGGTACGAGGAGCCGGCGGGTCCCTTCGTGCGCGTCGACGCCGGCTTCGGACTGCGGCGCGACATCCCCGGTGACTACGACTCCATGTTCGCGAAGCTCGTCACCTCGGGCACCGATCGCGACCAGGCGCGACGGCGCATGCTGCGGGCGCTCGGCGAGTTCGTCGTGGAGGGAGTGCCTACCACGATCCCCGCTCATCGGTGGATGCTCGAGTCGAAGGAATTCCGCGCGGGCACCCACACCACCACCTGGGCCGAGCGCGCGCTCGCCGGCGCCGACCTGCCCGCGCAGGCCGACCTGGGGCCGTCGGGGCCGGGCGCGCGCGAAGGCCGGCCGGCCGACATCCTGGTCGAGGTCGACGGTCGCCGGGTGCCGGTGCGCGTGTTCGACGAACGGCGCGACGTTGCGCCGAAGCCGCCGGAGGTGCACGACGCCGCGCACCAGGAGCACGTGCACGGCGAGGTGCGCGCGGACATGCAGGGCACGATCGTGAAGGTGCTCGTCGAGAAGGGCCAGGACATCCGTGCCGGCGAGGTCCTGTGCATCCTCGAGGCGATGAAGATGGAGAACCACATCGCGGCCACGCGCGACGGCGAGGTCACCGACCTTCCCATCCGCGCCGGTCAGGTCGTCGAGACCGGCCAGGTGCTCGCGGTCATCGACTAGGGCTCGTCCTCGCCCGTCCACCCCAAGAACCGCGACACCGCTTCGAGATAGACGTCGGGCTGTTCCACGAACGTCATGTGCCCGCTGCGTTCGAACACCACCAGCTGCGCGTCGTCGATGCCGGCCACGATCGCCTCGGCAGCCCCGATCACGCAGGTGCGGTCGAGGCGGCCCGCCAGCACCAGCACGGGCGAGGTCACCTCACCGAGCCGGTCCTCCACCTCGATCGCGCCGTACGCGGCCGCGGCGAAGTGACGCAGCACGTCGGGCGCGTACAGCGTGTCGGCGGTCCGGTCGAGGTAGTCGTCGATGCGCGGGTCCATCGGGTTCGCGAAATGGAACGGGAACTGGTCGCGCATCAGCAGCTCGAACTCCTGCGGGGTGGCGACCTCGGGCTCGCGAGCCCACGAGGCGACGACCTGCTCGCGCAGCTCCGTCGGCTCGAACGCCTGCAGGTTCGTCTCCACCTGATCGAGGTAGCGCATCGACGGCACCCCGCCCGACACGATGGTCGCCGCCGCCATGCCCGGGAAGTCGACCGCCTGCTGCAGGGCCACGAACGCCCCGAAGCTGTGTCCGAGCACCGCCCACCGGTGGAGGCCGAGCGCCCGGGCCAGCATCGCGACGTCCTGAGCGTAGCGCTCGAGCGTCCAGGTCTGCCGGTCGGGGCGCTCGGAGCGGCCGCACGAGCGCTGGTCGACGAACAGGAGCCTGATGCCGCGCTCGGTCAGCGGGTCGAGGTAGTCACCGAACTCGTGATGGTCGAGGCCGGGTCCGCCGTGCAGCACGAGCAGCGGCACACCGTCGTCGGGCCCCCGCTCGACCACCCACAGGGCGGTGTCGTCGATCGGCACGAGCCGTCCGGGGCAGGTCACGAACCCGGGGCGCCCCACGAGTCGCGGCCCGTGATGCGGAACCCCCCGTCCTTCAACTTGTAGCGCCGGTTGATCGTGATGACGAGCGGGGTGAGCGGTTCGGTGAGCCGTGCGTTCGCGAGCGGACCGGCGTCGACCCATCGCATGCCTGGTACCGACTCGATCAGCTCGCCGACGAGCCCCTTCGCCGCCTCGTCGTCGGCACACAGCAGCGCGTCGGAGTCGACCCCACGGTCGAGCGCGGCGAGTGTGTGGGCCCCGATCGTGTGGAAGCCGGCGACCACCGAGACGCCATCGGGCACCAGCGATGCGGCGAGCTCGGCCGCCGAGCCGTGCCACGGACGGATGGGCTCCCACGCGGTGCCGCCCACCGCGGTCATGAGCGGGCTCGTGGCGTCGAGCACGACCTGCCCCTGCTGCAGTGCGGGCGCGATCGAGGTGTAGATCTCGATCATGCCCGTGAAGGGCACCGTGACCGCCACGATGTGCGCGCCGAGCACCGCCGCCGCGTTCTCGGCGCCTTCCACGTCGACGGTGTCGCCGAGCACCTCCTTCGCCCGAGCGACCGACTCTGTGGCGCGCTCGGCCGAGCGTGACCCGATGGTGACCCGGTGGCCGGCGCCGAGCAGGCGCAGGGCGAGACCGAAGCCTTCCTTGCCGGTACCCCCGACGATCGCGACGTCCATGGTCGGGAAGACTACGGGAACCGGCGCGGCGGGCGCTGCTAGCCTCGCGGGCCGTGGAGACCGTGACCTGGGCCATCGAGCTGGGGGTCGGCATCGTCTGCCTGGCGGTGGCGGCGCTCGCCCTGCGGCACCGGCACCTGCGTCTCGTGGGCGCGCTGCTGCTCGTGGCTGGCGCGGCGGCGGCCGGGCACGCGGCGATGCAGCTCGTGAGCAACTAGTAGGTCGGGCGGTACTCGCCGAAGACGCCGCGCAGCGCGTCGCTCACCTCGCCCAGGGTCGCGCGCGCCCGCAGCGCTTCCTTCATCGGCGGCAACAGGTTGGCGGTGCCGACCGCCGTCTCGACGACCACCGCGAGCGCGGCATCGACGGCCGCCTGATCGCGGCTCGCGCGCAGCGCACCCAGGCGTTCCACCTGCTTGGCCGTGTCGGATTCCGAGATACGTTGCAGCGCGATCGGCCGTTCTTCGGCGTCGACGAACCGGTTCACGCCCACCACGACCCGCTCCCCCGACTCCACGCCCTGCTGGATGCGGAACGCCGCCTCGTGGATCTCGTCCTGGTAGAAGCCGGCCTCGATCGCGCGCACGGCGCCGCCCATCGCGTCGATCCTGCTCGATGTACTCGGTGGCGAGCCGCTCGAGCTCGTCGGTGAGCGACTCGACGTAGTACGAGCCGCCGACCGGGTCGACCGTCTCGGTCGACGCCGGTCTCGTAGCCGATGACCTGCTGCGTGCGCAGCGCGATCGTGGCGCTGTGCTCGGTGGGCAGCGCGAGCGCCTCGTCGAAGGAGTTCGTGTGCAGCGACTGCGTGCCGCCGAGCACGGCGGCCAGCGCCTCGAGCGCGGTGCGCACGATGTTGTCCTCAGGCTGCTGCGCGGTGAGCGTCGCGCCGCCGGTCTGCGTGTGGAAGCGCAGCATCCAGCTCCTGCGGGTCGGTCGGCGCCGAAGCGCTCGCGCATGATCCGCGCCCACATGCGCCGGGCGGCGCGGAACTTCGCGACCTCCTCGAAGAAGTGCATGTGGCAGGCGAAGAAGAACGACAGGCGCGGCGCGAACTCGTCGATGTCGCAGCCCCGCGTCGAGCGCTGCCTGCACGTAGGCGATGCCGTCGGCGAGCGTGAACGCGATCTCCTGCGCGGCGGTCGAGCCGGCCTCGCGCATGTGGTAGCCGCTGATCGAGATCGTGTTCCACCGCGGCATCCGCTCGCCGCAGTACGCGAACAGGTCGGTGATCAGTCGCATCGACGGCCCGGGCGGGTAGATGTAGGTGCCTCGCGCCGCGTACTCCTTGAGGATGTCGTTCTGCACGGTGCCGCTGATGTCCGAGGCGCCGACCCCGTGCTCCTCGGCCACCAGCTCGTAGAGCAGCAGCAGGATCGGCGCCGTCGCGTTGATCGTCATCGAAGTCGAGACTCGGTCGAGCGGGATGCCCTCGAGCAGCCGTGCCATGTCCTCGACCGAGTCGATCGCGACGCCCGTCTTGCCGACCTCGCCCTCGGCGCGCGGATGGTCGGAGTCGAGGCCCATCTGGGTCGGCAGGTCGAAGGCGACGCTGACAGCCCGTCTGCCCGTGGGCCAGCAGGTAGCGGAACCGCTCGTTCGTCTCCTCGGCGGTCGCCATGCCTGCGTACTGGCGCATCGTCCACAGCCGGCCTCGGTACATCGTCGGGGTACACGCCGCGCGTGAAGGGGTACTCCCCCGGCTGCCCGAGGTCGCGCTCGGCCTCGAACCCGCTCGCGGCCAGATCGTCGGCCGTGTAGACGGGCCGCATCTCGATACCGGAGTCGGTGCGTCGTTCGTCGTCTGGCGTCATCGCCCGAAGCCTACCGAGGCGCGGCCATGGGTAGCCTGTGGTCATGGACATCGTCGACCCTCGCATCGAGACCTACACCGCATCGCTGCACGCCCGCTACGACGAGCCCGTGCTGCTCGAGATGGAAGCCGAAGCGCGCGAGCTCGGCTTCCCCATCGTGGGGCGCAACGTCGGCGTCACCCTGTGGACGCTCGCGGCCTCGATCGGGGCACGCCGCGTGTTCGAGCTGGGCTCCGGCTTCGGCTACTCCGCCTACTGGTTCGCGCGGGCCATCGGCGCCGAGGGCGAGATCCATCTCACCGACGGCGACGCCGCGAACGAGCGGAAGGCCGCCGACTACCTCGGGCGCGCGAGCGCGTGGGACCGCGTCACCTACCACGTGGGTGATGCGCTCACGTCGTTCGCCGCGGTCGACGGCGACTTCGACATCGTCTACGACGACATCGACAAGCACGGCTACCCCGACGCGTGGCGCGCCGCACGCGACCGGGTGCGCGTCGGCGGGCTCTACATCTGCGACAACACGCTCTGGTACGGACGGGTACCGCCCGACGGCGAGACGCCCGACGAGGTCACCCAGGCGATCCGCGACCACAACGCGATGGTTGCCGACGACGAGCGGTACGTGACGACGATCCTGCCGACCCGCGACGGCGTGCTGGTCGCCCTGCGCAGATCCTGAACGCTGTAGAGGAACCCTCGGTTGGGCGCCTGCCGGAACGGAGTACACTGCGCGCCGTCCGCTGGACGCCTCGGACGGCTCGCTCGCCGGGGCGCTCGTTAGCCTGAGGGTGATCGAACGTGGCGAACAGACTCCGCAAGAAGCAGAAGGACGACTTCGGCTCACCGTACCAGGGTCACGAGGGCCAGTGGTCGTGGATCTTCCATCGCATCACCGGCGTGGCGGTGATCCTGTACCTGTTCGCCCACATCGTCGACACCGCCCTGGTCGGCTGGGGCCCCGAGGCGTACAACCGCGTGACCGACGCCTACAAGAACCCCGCCGTGCACGTGCTCGAGCTCGGGCTCGTGGCTCGCGGTGCTGTTCCACTCCATCAACGGCATCAAGATCACGCTGATCGACTTCTTCCCGAGCCTCGCCGGCCACATCAAGGTCGTGGGGCGTTCCTCCGCGCTCGTGTTCGCGATCTCGGCCCTCGTCGTGACCGCCATCATGGGCAGACAGATCATCGACCTCCTGTGAGCGGAGCCCGCTGATGGCCACGACGATCGAGCGGACGACGCCCCCCGCAGGCGAGCCGCCGCAACCGCCGCGCGGGCGCATCGCGGGGCGCGAGCGCCCGGTCGGCGGTTTCGAGCTCTGGATGTGGCTGTTCATGCGGATCAGCGGCATCGTGCTGCTCGTGCTCGCCGTGGGCACACCCTGATCATGCATCTGCCGGCCGACGGGGTGGAGCGCGTCGACTACGACTTCGTCGCCGACCGATGGGCGAGCCCCCTCTGGCGCACGTGGGACTGGATGATGCTCACCCTCGCGCTGATCCACGGCATCAACGGCCTGCGCAACGTCACGCTCGACTACGTGCGTTCGCCCGCGACGCGCTTCGCGATGAACATGGTCTTCTACGTGCTCGGCTTCACCCTGTTCGTGCTCGGGACGATCATCGTGGTGACGTTCACGCCGGCCGTCTCGGGAGCGGGCGGCTGACCGTGGCCACGACTCGGAGCGCGTAGCGATGGCCACACCTCGGAGCGCGTAGCGATGGCCACGACCCACACCTACGACGCGCTCGTCATCGGCGCCGGCGGCGCCGGCATGCGCGCGGCGATCGAGTTCGAGCGACCAGGTGCGCACCGCGGTGATCTCGAAGCTCTACCCCACCCGGTCGCACACGGGCGCCGCCCAGGGCGGCGTGTGCGCCGCGCTCGGCAACATCGAGGAGGACTAGCCCGAGTGGCACGCCTTCGACACCGTGAAGGGCGGCGACTACCTCGTCGGACCAGCCGGCCGCCCAGCTCATGACCGAGGAAGCGATCGACGCCATCTACCAGCTCGAGCGCTGGGGCCTGCCGTTCAACCGCACGCCCGACGGGCGCATCGACCAGCGCCGGTTCGGCGGCCACACCGCGAACCACGGCGAGCGTCCGGTGCGGCGCGCCTGCTACGCCGCCGACCGCACGGGCCACATGATCCTGCAGACGCTCTACCAGCAGTGCGTGAAGCGCGACGTCCGCTTCTTCAACGAGTTCTACTGCCTCGACCTGCTGCGCGACGCCGACGGCGCCGCGGCGGGCGTGGTCGCCTACGAGCTCGCGACCGGTGAGCTGCACGTCTTCCGGGCGAAGTCCGTCGTGTTCGCGACCGGCGGCTACGGCCGCATGTTCAGCGTCACCTCGAACGCGCACGCCCTGACCGGCGACGGCCCGGCGGTCGCCTGGCGCCGCGGCGTGCCCCTCGAGGACATGGAGATGTTCCAGTTCCACCCGACGGGCCTCGCGAAGCTCGGCGTGCTGCTGAGCGAGGCCGCGCGCGGCGAGGGCGGCATCGTGCGCAACAAGGACGGCGAGCGCTTCATGGAGCGCTACGCCCCCACGATCAAGGACCTCGCGCCGCGCGACATGGTGAGCCGCGCGATCTACCAGGAGATCAAGGAAGGCCGCGGGGGCGGCCCCAACGGCGACTGGGCCTTCCTCGACATCACCCACCTCGACCCGAAGGTCATCGAGGAGAAGCTGCCCGACATCACGGAGTTCGCGCGCGTCTACCTCAAGGTCGAGCCGACTGAAGGAGCCGGTGCCGATCCAGCCGACCGCGCACTACGCGATGGGCGGCATCCCGACCGACGTCGACGGCCGGGTCGTCACGGGCCCCGAGGAGACGCCGATCCCCGGCCTGTACGCCGCCGGCGAGTGCGCGTGCGTGAGCGTGCACGGGGCCAACCGGCTCGGCACGAACTCGCTGCTCGACCTCGTGGTGTTCGGCCGCCGCGCCGGCGTCGACGCGGCCCGCCACGCGAAGAGCACGTCGCTGCCAGAGGTGCCCGAGCGAGCCACCGAGCGCACGATGTCGACCGCTCAACGCGATCTTGGAGCGCACCGAGGGCGACAACGCCGCCGACATCCGCCGCGAGCTGCAGGACGAACATGTTCGACCTCGCGTTCGTCGTGCGGACCGAGGAGAGCCTGTCGAAGATGGAAGAGATCATCGGCGGGCTCCAGGAGCGCTACGCGCGCGTCGCGATCACCGACAAGGGCGCGCTGTACAACACCGACCTGATGGAGACCGTCGAGGTGGGCTACCTGCTCGACTGCGCCCAGGCCCTCGTGGTGAGCGCGCGGGCGCGCACCGAGAGCCGCGGTGGCCACTACCGCGACGACCACCCGCTGCGCGACGACGCGAACTGGCTGCAAGCACTCGCTCGCCTACCGCAACGACGACGGCTCGATCCGGCTCGACTTCAAGCCCGTGAAGATGGGGCCCTACGTGCCCATGGAGAGGAAGTACTGATGGCGACCCCGGCCGACGTGCTGCACGACTCCGACCGCCGCGAGGCCGGCGGCGGTGCGACCGGCCTCGTCTCGCTCACCCTGAAGATCCGGCGGTTCAACCCCGAGGTCTCCCAGGACTCGTGGTGGGACGAGTTCACGGTGCAGGCCGACCCGCTCGAGCGGCTCGTCGAGGTGCTGCACCAGGTGAAGTGGTACCACGACGGCACGTTGAGCTTCCGCCGCTCGTGCGCCCACGGCATCTGCGGCAGCGACGCGATGATGATCAACGGCCGCAACGCGCTCGCATGCAAGGTGCTCGTCGACGACGTCGGCACGAAGGTCACGATCGAGCCGATCCGCGGGCTTCCCGTGCTGAAGGACCTGATCGTCGACATGGACCCGTTCCTCGAGGGCTACAAGAGCGTGCTGCCCTTCCTCATCAACGACTCGGGCGAGCCCGACAAGGAGCGCCGGCAGTCGGCCGAGGAACGCGCCCGGTTCGACGACACGACGAAGTGCATCCTGTGTGCGGCGTGCACGACCTCGTGCCCGATCTTCTGGGGCGACGAGGGCTACATCGGCCCCGCCGCCATCGT
The DNA here is from genome assembly GCA_963722795.1 of uncultured Actinomycetes bacterium. Classification (GTDB taxonomy): domain Bacteria; phylum Actinomycetota; class UBA4738; order UBA4738; family HRBIN12; genus JAOUEA01. The sequence goes on along the minus strand of CAVROD010000004.1, from coordinate 474,515 downwards.
GAACGCCCACCGCTTCATCTTCGACTCCCGCGACGAGGCCGGGCGCGAACGCCTGAAGATCCTCAGCGAGAAGACTGGCGTGTTCCGGTGCCGCACCACGTTCAACTGCACGGAAGCGTGCCCGCGCGGCATCCAGGTCACGAAGGCGATCCAGGAAGTGAAGCGCAGCATCCTGTTCGACCGCTTCTGAACGCTTCCGGCTCCGTAGCCCGCCGAGGTCTCGAAGGGTAGGCTCCCTCCACGAAACTCGCTGGGGAGGGTCGATGGGCGAGGGGCCGGGCTCCGACGGCGAACAGGGGCAGATCCGCACGTTCCTGATCGCCGACGTGCGCGGTTGGACCCTGTTCACCCAGCAACGCGGTGACGAGGTCGCCGCGAAGCTGGCTGCCAAGTTCGCCGGCATCGCCCGCGAGGTGGTCGCCCAGCGCGGTGGCGAGGTGATCGAGCTGCGCGGCGACGAGGCGCTCGCGGTGTTCTCCTCCACACGGCAGGCCGTGCGAGCCGCGGTCGACCTGCAGGAGCGCTTCGTCGAGGAGACGATCGACGACCCCGATCTGCCGCTGCCCGTGGGCATCGGGCTCGACGCCGGTGAGGCCGTCCCGGTGGAGGGTGGCTACCGGGGCGGCGCGCTCAACCTGGCCGCGCGCCTGTGCGGACAAGCGAAGGCCGGCGAGATCCTCGCGAGCCGGGGCGTCACCCACCTCGCGCGCAAGGTCGACGGCGTGCGCTACCTCGACAAGGGCACGGTACGTCTGAAGAACCTCACCGATCCCGTCGAGCTCGTGCGGGTCGTGCCCGAAGGGGCCGACCCCGCCGAGCGGCTGCAGGCGGCGTTGCCGGCACCCGAGGCCGCACCGCGTCGCCCGCTCGGCCGGATCCTCGTCGCGGCGGGCGTGGCGATCGCCCTCGCGGCCACCGCGATCGTCGTCCTGAGCCGCGACGAGCCGGCGACGATCGCGGCGGGGACCGTCGGTCTCCTCGATGGCTCAGGGAGACTCGAGGGGTCTGTCGAGGTCGGCGAGCTCCCCCGAGGTGTCACCCGCGGATCGGGGGCGCTGTGGGTCACCGATCAGGTGTCGAACACCCTTGTTCGCGTCGACCCTGAGACGTACTTGGTGGACGAGCGCATCCCGGTCGGTGCCGGGCCGACGGGGGTGGCGACCGCCGAGGGCTTCGTCTGGGTGGCCAACACCGACGAGCGCACGATCTCCGTCGTCGACCCGGGCGCCCACCGGGTCGTGGACACGATCGTGGTCGGGAATGGCCCGTCGGGCATCGTCGCCGACGACGACCGGGTCTGGGTGGCGAACAGCGTCGACGCCACCGTCACGGAGATCGACGCCGTGGATGGCGCGGTGCTCGCCACGTATCCGGTGGGAGACCGCCCGGTCTCGCTGGCCGCTGCGTCCGGCGCCATCTGGGTGGCGAACCAGAGCGGGGCGACCGTCAGCCGGGTGGCGAGTGGCGACGGCGTGACCCAATCGATCTCCGTCGGGCGTGCCCCCGTATCGATCGCCCACGGGGCCGGGGCTCTGTGGGTCGCGAACGCCGAGGACGGGACCGTGACCCGCATCGACCCCTCGACGGGCACGGTGACGGGCACCGCGCGACTCGGTGGCTCCCCAGTCGCCCTCACCGCGGGCGCCGAGGCGGTCTGGGCCGCCGATGCGGGCGGCACGATCGAGCGGATCGACGCCGCCACGACTACCGTCACCGACACGATCGAGGTCGGGAACGCACCACGCGTCCTCGCTGCCGACGGCGACGACGTGTGGGTCGGCGTGCAGGCGTCACCGACGTCTCACCGTGGCGGGACGCTGCGGATCGTGTCGGAGCAGGGGCTCACCGCGATCGACCCCGCCAGCCCCAACGCCTTCGGCCCCGGCGCCGCGGCGATCTCGTCCGTGTACGACGGCCTCGTGACGTTCCGGCGTGCCAGTGGGGCGGCCGGACTCACCGTCGTCGCCGACCTCGCGACGACCGTGCCCGTGCCCACCGATGACGGCCGCACGTACACCTTCCGGCTCCGAGAAGGGGTCCGGTTCTCGGACGGCCGCGAGGTCGGGACGCAGGACGTCGTGGCGACCTTCGAGCGCATCTTCACGATGCGGAGCGGCTGGGCGCGTTCCCTGCTGCCGGAGCTGGTCGGCGGATCGGCGTGCACGGAACAGGGACCGGAAAAATGCGACCTGTCCCGAGGGGTGATCGCCGACGAGGGCGCCCGTACCGTCACGTTCCGACTCGTTCGACGCGCGCCGGACTTCCTCACGATCCTCGCGGGCGTCAACTTCGCGATCCTGCCCGCAGACACGCCCCTCGTGATCGAGGAACCCGCGCCCGGCACGGGGCCCTACGTGATCAGCGAGATCGGCGCCGACGGCTCGGCCGTGCTGACGCGCAACGAAGAGTTCCGGGAGTGGTCGGCAGACGCGCAACCCTCGGCGTTCGCCGATCGCATCGAGATCGCCGTCGGGGTCGGCCCGGCCCAGCAGGTGGCGGCCGTGGAGGAGGGGGACGCCGACCTCGCGGCGGACGGCGTGCCGTACGAGCTGCTCGAGTCGCTCGACCGTCGCGCCTCCGATCAGCTCGTGCGTTCCCAGGCATTCCTGATGCTCGCCTTCGCCTTGAACACCCGGGACGAGCCCTTCGACGACCCCGACGCTCGTCGGGCGCTCGCGAGCGCGCTCGACCGTGGGTCGATGGCAGAGCCCCTCCCGTCGACGGGGATCGTGCAGGAGGCCCTCGTGACCTGCCAGATGATCCCACCGAACATCCCCGGGTACACCCCGTACTGCCCGTTCGGACGGCCCGGGGACCTGGAGGGCTCCTGGGAGGGCCCGGACGTCACCCGGGCGCAGGAGCTGGTTCGTCGCTCCGGCACCGCCGGCGACGAGCTCGTCGTGGCGATCACGCCGATCCAGAAGGAGGTGATCGCCAGCCGCTTCGTCCCGACCCTCCGCGACCTCGGGTATGACGTCAAGGTCAGGGTCGTGCGCTCGGAACTGGCCATCTTGTTCGGGGACGCCCTGCCGCCGGATGCCGACATGTCCGTGATCGCGTGGGTCCAGGCGTACCCCTCGGCTGCGGAGTTCCTCGTGCCGCTGCTCGCCTGCCCCTCGCCGTCGGGCGATGGGCACTCGATCGAAGGCGTCGAGCAGAACACCCTCAACCCCTACGGCTTCTGCCGCCCCGATCTCGATCGAAGGATGCAGCGAGCGCTGGACCTCAAGCTCACCGACCCGTACGGGGCGGCCCGGGCGTGGGAGGCGATCGACCACGACGTCGTCGACCTGTCGCCGATCGTGCCGTACGTGAGCGGGAACAACCTCTACCTGGTGTCGGAACGGGTCGGCAACGTGCAGGCGAACCCACAGCTCGGGGGCGTCCTGATCTCCCAGATGTGGATCCGCTGAGCCGGGTATCGTTCGGCGATGGCTCATCGCGTGACGCTCATCCCCGGCGACGGCATCGGCCCGGAGGTGGCCGAGGCCGCTCGCCTCGTGCTCGAGGCCGCCGACGTCGGCATCGAGTGGATCGAGCGAGCTGCCGGCACCGCCGCGCTCGACGACTACGGCGAGCTGATGCCCGAGGAGACCCTCGACGCCATCCGCTCGAGCCGGGTGGCCCTCAAAGGGCCGATCACGACGCCGGTGGGCACCGGCTTCCGCAGCGTGAACGTGGCGCTGCGCCAGGGCCTCGACCTGTTCGGCGCCGTACGGCCGGCGCGCGCCCTGCCGGGCGTGCCGATCCGCCACCCGAGCGTCGACCTGGTCGTCGTGCGCGAGAACACCGAGGACCTGTACGCAGGCATCGAGTTCGAGCGTGGCTCCCCCGAGGCTGCGGCGCTGCGCGAGGAACTGCGCGCGCTCGGGGGCTACGAGCTGCGCGAGGACGCCGGCATCACCGTGAAACCGATCAGCGTGAGCGGCACCCGGCGCATCGTGCGCTTCGCGTTCGAGTACGCGCGCGCGAACGGCCGCAAGCAGGTCACCGTCGGCCACAAGGCCAACGTGATGCGCTACTCCGACGGCCTGTTCCTGCAGACCGCCGAGCAGGAATCGCGGGCGTTCCCCGACGTGGCCTGGCAGGAGATCCAGATCGACCACCTCACGAGCCGCCTCGCGCGCATGCCCGGCGACTTCGACGTGCTGCTGCTGCCGAACCTCTACGGCGACATCATCAGCGACCTGTGCGCCGGACTCGTGGGCGGCCTCGGGTTGATCCCCGGCGCGAACATCGGCTGGGAGTACGCGGTGTTCGAGCCCGTGCACGGCAGCGCCCCCGACATCGCGGGCCAGCAGAAGGCGAACCCGATCGCGATGATCCTGTCGGGCGCCATGTTGCTGCGCCACATGGGCGAGCTCGCGGCCGCCGAGAACGTGGAGTGGGCGGTCGACGAGGTGCTCGCGCGCGGCGAGGTGCGCACCGCCGACCTCGGCGGCACGTCGAGCACGATGCGGGTCGCCGAGGAGGTCGCGACCCAGGTCACGGCCTGGGAGCACGGCCCGAGCTAGCCACGGCGGCGATTCGGTGGCAGGAGGAGCGCTGAGGTGGCATGCGATCAGTGCCCGTGCGGGTGATCATGGTCGCCGTGGGGGCCCCGACCGGGGTCCCGATCTTCCAGGCGTCAACAGCCGGGTTGGCCGTGGTTGCCGCAGCATCCGCCGTTCACGAGCGACTTCGCGCGGTTGCGGAACGTGAGCCCCACCTTCTCGACGAACCCGTAGTCGGGGGTGCGCCAGTTCGTGAAGAACGCGCCGACGTGCTCGCGAAGCTGCTCACGGAAGGTCGCCATGGCTGGAGGTTACCCGTGCCGCGCATGGCGCATGTGCTTGGAACCATGCATTCGGGGTGCCACGATGCGCCGATGAGCGACCCTCTCGAGCAGCCCGTTGCCGCCTCCGGCGACGTGTCGATGCGACTGGCGGGCTTCGGCCTCGCTGCGCTCGCGGGGCTGCTGATCGGGGTCGGGTCGCTGCTGCCGTGGATCCGCGCGTCGCTGGAGGAACTGCCCGGGGCGTTCGCGCCCACCTACTACGGCGTCGACCTTCCCGACGGCATCGCCACGCTCGCGGCGGCGGCGGTCGTGCTGATCGGGCTCGCCGTGACGCGCCTCGCCTCGTCGCCCCGCGCCCGTCGTGTGGCGGCCGGTGCGGTGGTGGCAGCCTCGTTCGTGGCCTTCGCGGTCGCCGGCGCAGCCGCTCGTGACCGCCCCGGCGCGGGTCGAGCAGACCGCGGTCGACGACATCCTCGCCGAGCTCGACCCCTCGGGCAACGCCACCGAGGAGCAGCGTCGGCAGATCGAGGATCTCGTGACCGCACCGCTCGCGCCCGGCCCCTTCGTGGTCGTGGGAGGAGGGCTCGCCGGCATCGTGGGCGGCGTGCTGCTGCTCTCCTGGGCGAGTCGCTCCGAGGAACCGAGTCAGGTCGAGACCACGCTTCCCGATCGACCCAACTAGGCAGGGACCTCCGTAGTGACGCCTGCGACGGACTACGGAGGTCCCTGCCGAGTCGCAGCGCGAGATGCGAGCCAGGTCGCGGCGCGAGCCGCGCGCCAGGAGCCTCCCTACAGCTTCGCGAGGTCCGCGCACTTCGCGCGGATGCCCTCCGCCGCCGCCCGCAGCGCCGCCAGCTCGTCGTCGTTCAGGTCGAGCTCGACGATCTCCTCGATGCCCGCGCGGCCCAGCTTCGCGGGCACGCCGACGTAGGTGTCGTCGATGCCGTACTGGCCGGTCGTCCACGCGCAGACCGGCAGCACCGCGTGCGAGTCGCGCACGATCGCCTCGACCATCGCCACGACCGACGCGCTCGGCGCGTAGTACGCCGACCCGGTCTTCAGCAGCCCCACGATCTCGGCCCCGCCGTCGCGCGTCCGCTGGAAGAGCTGCTCGAGCGTGGCCTCGTCGACGAGCTCGGGCAGCGGCTTGCCGTCCACGGTAGCGTGGCGTGGCAGCGCGATCATCGCGTCGCCGTGCGAGCCGAGCGTCATCGCCTCGACGTCGGAGCGGCGAGCGCCGGTGAGCTCGGCGATGAAGTACCGCAGGCGGGCCGAGTCGAGCACGCCCGCCATGCCGAAGACCCGTTCCTTCGGGAAGCCGGACGCCTCCGCGGCGAGGAACGTCATCTCGTCGAGCGGGTTGGAGACCACGATGATGATCGCGTCGGGCGAGGCAGGCACGACCTGGAGATGACCGAGTTCATGATGTCGGCGTTCTTGCCCAGCAGGTCCATGCGGCTCATGCCCGGCTGGCGCGGGAAGCCGGCCGTGATGACCACGATGTCGCTGCCGGCGGTGTCGGCGTAGTCGTTCGTGCCGACGATCGCCGGGTCGTAGCCTTCGACCGGCGCGGCTTCCTTGAGATCGAGGGCAAGGCCCTGCGGCTTGCCCTCGATGATGTCGATGAGCACGACGTCGCCGAGGCCCTTCTCCAGCGCTCGCATCGCGGTCGTCTGCCCGACGAACCCGCTGCCCACCACGGTGATCTTCATGACGGTCTCCTTGGGTCCGGTGGCTTCCGCCCCAAGGCTATCGAACCGACCCGGCGCCCCCGCCGGCCCGAGTCAGTACGAGACCCGCCGCGAACGACCGAGCAGCGCGTAGGCGAGCGCCGCGATCACGCCGAGGAAGAAGATCGCCAGCGCCCACCCGACGCGGGAGTCAGAGATGGCATCGATCAGCATCCAGAACCAGAAGATGACCGTCACCGCCCACAGGACCATGAGCAGCGCGGCCAAGGTGCCGGAGGGCGCGAACGGGGCCTCGGAGCCCACGATCATGAGCACGCTGATCAGGAAGGTGGTCACGGCGACGAGCCCGAGCACGATGGCGATGCTCGAGGAGGCGCTCCCGCGCCCCGCCGACGTCGCCACCCTCGCGTTCCACCCGTAGGCCGCGGCAGACGGGTCCGGCGCCGGCGGCAGGTCGTCGAGGGCGACGCCGACCGGCACGGCCGGCAGCTCCATTGGCGATCCGCAGTTCATGCAGTGCGAGATGCCGGCGTGGTTCACCGATCGACAGACGCGACAGGTGGCGGTTTCCACGAGAAAGCTGCTCCTCCGAAAGCGACCCGTGAAGCATCGGCCGGGCCGGGGCCTGACTAGAGGGCGGCGATCACCGCATCGCCCACCTGGAACGTGCCCGCCGGCGGGCGGTCGTCGTCAGGGGCGCGCAGGTCTCGCGGCAGGGCGGTGCCGTCGGCGAGCACGGCGGCCACGGCTGCCTCGAGCCGATCGCCCGCATCCTGCTCCCCCACATGGCGCAGCAGCATCGCCCCGGAGAGCATCGCGCCCACGGGGTTCGCCGTGTTCGTGCCGGCGAGCTCGGGCGCCGTGCCGTGCGTCGCCTCGAACACCGCGAGCTCGAGGCCGCCCACGCCCCCGAAGTGCCCGCCGGGCGCCACGCCGGTGCCGCCGATCAGGCCGGCGCCGAGCTCGGCCGCGACGTCGCCGTAGAGGTTCGGCATCACGAGCACCTCGAAGCGCTCCGGCGACTGGATCAGCTGCATGCAGAGGGCGTCGATGATGCGATCGTCGAAGGCCACGTCGGGGAACTCCCCCGCCACCCGCCGCGCGACCTCGAGGAAGAGCCCGTCGCTGCACTTCATGATGTTCGCCTTGTGGCTCGCGGTGACCCTCGTGCGGCCGCGCCGGCGAGCTTCCTCGAAGGCGAACCGCACGATGCGCTCGCTGCCACGTTCGCTGATCGACTTGATCGAGACGCCGGAATCCTCGCGGATGCGGCGGCCGGTGGAGTCCTCCACGAAGCCGATCAGCTCCTTCACCGCGACGGTGCCCATCTCGAACTCGAGGCCCGTGTACATGCCCTCGGTGTTCTCCCTCACGACGACGAGGTCGACGCTCTCGTACACGCTCGGGACGCCGGGGTACAGCCTGCACGGGCGAACGTTCGCGTAGAGGTCGAGCGACTTGCGCAGCTCGAGGTTCGAGCTGCGCAGCCCGCTCGTGACCGGCGTCTCGATCGGACCCTTGAGCGCCACGCGGTTGGCGCGGATCGAGTCCAGCGTCTCGAGCGGCAACGCCCGGCCGGTGCGCGAGAACGCGCCCGCTCCCATGGCTCGGCGCTCCCACTCGATCGACACGCCGGTGGCCTCGACGACGCGGCGAGCGGCCTCGATCACCTCCGGACCGATGCCGTCGCCGGGGATGAGCGTGACGCGGTGCGCGATCAAGGGGGTCCTTCCTGCGAGCTCGACACGGTGGGCTTTTGGTCCGGCGCGGGGCCGCCGACTATCCTGGCAGAAGCCCGCCGGCTCGACGCGGGCCTCCGGCGCGCGCACGGCGCGCCCCGACCCAAGGATGTGGCCAGCGTGACCGAGAAGGGGCTGCGCGAGGTCGTCGCCGCCGACACGACCGTGTCGGACATCGACGGCGAGGAAGGCCGCCTGTGGTACGTCGGCTACGAGATCGCCGACCTGGCCGAGCACGCCACCTTCGAAGAGGTCGTGTACCTGCTGCACCACGACCGCCTGCCGAACCAGGACGAGCTCGACGAGCTCGACGAGTTCCTCGTCGAGAACCGCGAGCTCAGCCCGTTCCTCACGCAGCTGATGTCGACGCTCGCGCAGCAGGCGTCGCCGATGTCGATGCTGCGCACCTCGATCTCGGCGGCGTCGGCCTACGACCCCGACGGCTGGGACGACTCGCCCGAGGCCCAGTACCGCAAGGCGCTGCGGCTGATCGCGAAGACCCCGGCCCTCATCGCCTACTACGAGCGCATGCGCACCGGCCGCGAGCTCGTGCCGCCCGATGCGAAGCTGCCGCACGCGGCCAACTTCCTGTACATGCTCTCGGGCGAGGAACCCGACCACGACGACGCCGACGCGCTCGACACCACGTTCATCCTCTACGCCGACCACACGATGAACGCGTCGACGTTCACGGCGCGCATCATCGCCTCGACGCTCTCCGACATGTTCAGCGCGATCACGGGCGCGATCGGCGCGCTCAAGGGCCCGCTGCACGGCGGTGCCAACGAGGAGGCGATGAAGATGGCCGAGGAGATCGGCGAGCCCGAGAACGCCGAGGCGTACGTGCGCGACCGACTCGAGCGGCACGAGAAGATCATGGGCTTCGGCCACGCCGTGTACCGCACGATGGACCCGCGCGCCACGGTGCTGAAGCAGCTCGCGCGCGAGGTGGGCGCCCGCCACGGCGACGAGCGGTGGGCCGACATCTTCGAAGCGCTGCAGGACACCGTCTACGACCAGAAGCAGCTGTGGCCCAACGTCGACCTGTACGCGGCGGGCGTCTACCACTCGCTCGGCATCCCCACCGACCTGATGACGCCGATCTTCGCGCTCGCGCGCATGGCGGGCTGGACCGCCCACGTGCGCGAGCAGTACGCCGACAACAAGGTGATCAGGCCGGGCTCGACCTACGTCGGCCCGCGCGACCAGGTCTGGGTGCCGATCGAGGAACGCTGAGCGAGCTCGCGGCTCAGATGACGCCGGAGCAGGCCTCCACATCGGCCGCGGCCTCGTCGAGCTCGGGGCTCTGCAGGTCGTCGAACGACGCGGAGATGTCGGTGCCGGCTTCCTGCAACTGGGTGCCGACCTCGGTGAAGCCTTCGGCGAGCGCGGCCGGGTCATCGGTCGACAGCGCCTCGATGTCCGCCTCGGCCTGATCGAAGGCCTCGACCACCTGCTCGAACGCCGATGTGAGCGTGGTGCGGACCTCCTCGCCGTTGTCGACGTCGGGGGTGCCGAGCGCCTCGACCTCGTCGATGAGCTGCTGGGTGCGCGTGGAGAGGTCGCCCACGAAGGTGGCGAGCGTGTCCTTGGCTTCCTCGGGCGACGGCGTGCCCGAGCCGAACGCGTTCTGGAACTCGGTGCTCTGCTGCTGCAGGTCGTCCTGGAAGTCGCCGATCGCGGTGCACAGGCCCTCCGCGTAGTCGGCGGGCGCGGTCACCTGGTCGGTCGTGCCGCCGTCGTCGCCTCCCGTGCCGTCGTCGCCGGTGCCCCACCGTCGTCGCTGCACGCGGCGAGCAGGGTCAGGGCGAGCAGCAGGGCGAGGGCGCGAGCGATCGAGCGGCGCATGTCGGAGGGTCCTTCCGGGTCGGGATGGCGCGAAGCCTAGCAGCCTAGGCTCGGTGCACCACCACGCCGTCGACCACCGTGTGGGTGACGGCTGCGTCGAGCAACCCCCGGGCGTCGGCACTCGCCGCGGCGAAGAGGTCGGTGTCGAAGACCACGAGATCGGCCTGCTTGCCGACCGTGATCGAGCCCCGACGCTCCTCGGCGAAGGCCACCCGGGCGCCGCCCATCGTGTACGCGTGCACCGCGGTCTCGAGGTCCACCGTCTCCTCCGTGATCCACGCGTTGCGGCCGTCGAGGTCCGCCCGGGTCATCGCCGTGTAGATGCCGACGAGCGGATCCATCTCGGCCACGTTCCAGTCGCTCGAGAAGGCGAGCCGGCGCACCGGCATCCGCAGCGAGCGGAACGCCCACGCGTGGCGCCATCGGCCGGCGCCGACGTTGGCCCGCCAATCGGCGACGATGTCGGGCGCGCAGTGGCGCGGCTGCATGCAGGGGCCACGACGCCGAGCGCCGCGAACCGCGGTACGTCGTCCGGGTGCACGACACTCGATGTGCACCAGCCGTGCCGGGCGTCGCGTCGGGCCGTGCGCCACGCCGCGCGCGCCTCCACCGCGTCCAGGGCCGTGCGGATCCCCCGGTCGCCGATCGCCGTGGGTGCAGCCTGGCAAGCCCCGGCGTTCGAGCTCGATCATCAGATCGGCGAACTCCTTCGGCTCGCCAGAACGTCTCGCCGCGCTCGCCGGGACGGTCGGCGTACGGCTCCAGCATGCGCCGCGGTGCGCGGCTCGATGACGTCGTCGATGTAGAGCTTGATCGGGCCGACCCGCAGCCGGTCGTCGTCGTGGCGCCCGGCGCATGCCGCCTCGAACTCGTCGACAGTTCCGCGTCGGTGGTGCCCACCGGGTGGAACATCGCCGCGATCAGCCGCGAGCGCAGCCGCCCCTCGCCGCCGGGCGCGTTCGAACAGCCGCATGTCGTCGGGCGAGTTCTGCGGCTCGACGATCGTCGTGATGCCGAACGCCGCCGCCATGTCGAGGCTCTCGACGAGTCCGCTCGATACTGCAGCGCTCGCTCGTAGCCCGGGCAGCACGCGCCTCGAGCGCCGCGCTGTCCCGCGCGGCTGATGCCCCATCACGGCGAAGTCGGTCACGAACCCGGTCGGCTCGCCGCTCGCGGCGTCGAGCTCGACGTGGCCGAAGGGCACGCGCCCGGTCCGCGCGGCGATGCCGAACGCGCCATCGCCTCACGGTTCAGCCATGCGTTGTGGGCGTCGTAGGTCGAGCAGGAACGCCGGACGCCCTCCGGTGACCCCCTCGAGGTCGTCGGCCAGGTCGGCCTGCGCCCGCCGGGCATCGCCGAGTAGTTGAAGCCGACTCCTTCGATCCACGTCTGCTCGGGGTGCGCCTCGGCGTGCGAGTCGACACGCGCGCGGACCTCGTCCAGGGTGGCCGCGCCGGCGAGGTCCACCTCGATCGGTGTTCGAACCCAGCCGCACGTGGTTGTGGGCGTCGACGAAGCCCGGCAGCACGGTCGCGCCGGCGGCGTCGATCACCTCGGTGTCGGCACCGGTGTGCCGGCGCGCGTCGTCGTCGCCGCCGACCCACGCGATCCGGCCGTCGTCGACGGCGATCGCGCTCGCCCACGGCACGTTCGTGTCGACCGTGTAGGCGCGCGCGTTGCGGATGAGGAGCGAAGCCGGCACGCGCGGAGTCTACGCCGGGGCCGGCGGCGCGAGGTCGCCGCGGGTCACGGCTTCCTCGATGAGCGAACACGCTTCGGTGTATCCGGCGCCGTGCTCGCCGCGCGTTCCCCGGTCGAGGAAGTCGAGCAGGGCGAGCCCGTCGAGCGCTGCGGCGATCGAGCGCCACCCCGCCGGCAAGCTCCCGCCGTGCGCTGCGAACGCGGCCACGAACCGGTCGACGAACGCGGCCGGCATGCGTTCCTGCCGCCGGAGCATGTTGCCGACATCGGCGAGGGGAGGCCCCGAGAACGCGAACTCCCAGTCGAGCACCGCCGACACGATGGGTGCGTCGGCCGGGTCGCGGATGAGCACGAGGTTCTTGCCGTTGAAGTCGGAATGCACGAGCGCGGCCTCGTCGGCCACCGCCTCGAGCGCGGGGGCGGCTTCCCGCAGGAGGGCCCGGTACCCGTCGGCCACGGCGTCTCCGAGCGCCGTGCGGGCGGCGGCCTCGCCGAGCACCCGGTCGCCCATCGCGACGAGCAGGTCGGGCAACGGCCGGTCGAACGGCTGCGGCCGCAGGGTGGGCCCGAGCAGGCCAGGCGCATCGAACCCGGCGGCGCCGATCGCTGCCAGCGTTCGGCCGACGACCTGCCCGAGCGCCGCGGCCTCGTCATCCCCCGCCGCCGCGAGGGCGGTGTCGAGCGCCTCGCCCTCGGCGTAGACCGAGACGGTGAGCGGCACACCCACGAGCTCGCCCGCGAGATCGGCGCCGACGACCGGGGCCACGGGCACATGGTCGCCGACCAGCAGGGTGACGGCGATCTCCTTCTCGAGCGATGCGGCCTCGCGGTCGAGGCGCACCACGAAGCGGGCGCCGGTCTCGTCGATCACCCGATACGTGTCTCGGCGCGCGCCGCCGCTCAGCGGTTCGACCACATCGACGCCGGTGCCGAGCAGCGAGGCCGCCGCCATGCGCAGCGACGCGAGACCGGGGCGCGGGACCGGCTGGGAGCCTTCGCTCTGCATCGGATCGGCTACCGCACGCCCGTCGGCCGGGGGAAGAGCCCCACCCGATCGACGACCGCCCGGACCGACTCGTCGTGGCCCATGCCCATGAGATGCACGCCATCCACGCCGTCGATCGCGCGGATGCCGTTCACGATCTCCACCGTGAGCTCGAGCCCGACCTGGGCGGCGTCCTCGCCCGCGGCCTCGAGGGCATCGATCACCGCCGGCGGCACGCGCACGCCCGGAAGCCGGTCGTGCATGAAGCGCGCAGCGCCCGCCGTGCGCAGCGGCACGATGCCGACCAGCACCGACGCTCGTTCGAAGACACCGCGCGCACGGGCCGCGTCGGCCCAGGCCGCGAGCGCCTCGACGTCGTACGCGATCTGCGTCCAGATCACGTCGGCGCCGGCGTCGAGCTTCTGCTCGAGTCGCGCCGGGTCGTACGGGTCGGCGAGCGGCAGTTCGGCCACCCCGATCAGGTACCGCGGCGGTCGACGACAGCTCGGTCCCGCTCGCCGAGACGCCGTCGTTCGCGCATGCCGTCGCACCCCGGCCACGACCTCGAGCACGCGAGACGTCGCCCACGCTCGCCGCGTCGGGCTGGTCGCCGACGTGCATCGGGTCGCCGCTGAGGCAGAGCACGTTGCGAGCGCCCAGCGCCCAGGCGCCGAGGAGCTCGGCCGTGATCGCGAGCCGGTTGCGATCGCGACACGTGAGCTGCAGGGTGGGTTCGATGCCCGCTCGGGCGACGAACGCCGCGCCCGCCACCGCCGACATGTGCGCGCTGGCGGTCGGGTTGTCGGTCACGTTCGCGGCATCGATCGTAGCCGACGAGCGCGCGCGCATGCGCGGTGACCTCGTCGCCGTCGGCCGCCGCGCGGCGGCACGATCTCGCCGGTGACCGCGAACGACCCCGAGCGCAGGATCGCGGCGAGCCGGCCCGCCCACACGGGCGCGCGCTCACCGGCCGAACGCCTGCTGTCTCCGCCGCCGCCACGGTGTTCACGAGCAGCATCGCGACGGTCATCGGGCCGACGCCGCCGGGCACGGGGGTGATGGCGCCCGCCACCTCGACCACCTCGTCGAGACGCACGTCGCCGACGAGGCCATCGGCGGTGCGGTGCACGCCGACGTCGATCACGGTGGCGCCGGGCTTGATCATGTCGGCGGCGATCAGGCTGCGGCACGCCCGCCGCGGCCACCAGGATGTCGGCCCGCCGCGTGTGCGCGGCGAGGTCGCGCGTCTTCACATGGGTGCTCGTGACCGTGGCGTTCCCTCGGATCGAGTCCTGCGCCAGCATGATCGACAGCGGCGCGCCGACCAGGTCGCCGTAGCCCACGACCACGACCTCGGCGCCCTCGAGCTCGACGCCCTCGCGCAGCAGCAGCTCCACGATGCCGTACGGCGTCGCCGGCGGGAAGGTGGGCTCGCCGCGCACCATCATGCCGACGTTCCACGGATGCAGGCCGTCGACGTCCTTCTCCGGCTCCACCGTGCGCTGCACCTCGAGCTCGCGCAGGCGCCACCGGCATCGGCAGCTGCACGATGATGCCGTGGATCTCGGGATCGCGGTTCAGCCGGCGGAGCGTCGCGAGCAGCTCGCCCTCGGTCACGTAGGCGGGCAGGTCGACCTGCTCGCGAGCGGATGCCGACGTCGGCGCACGCCTTGTGCTTGGCCCCGACGTAGATGCGAGAGGCCTGGTCGTCGCCCACGAGGACGGCGGCCAGGCCGGGGGTCACGCCCTGGTCGGAGAGCGCGCGCACCCGCTCGGCCACCTCCGAGCGGATCTGCGCCGATACGGCCCTGCCGTCCAGGATGCGGGCGGTCACGGGGCGAATCCTACCCCGGTGGCTGAACGCCCGACCAAGCCGCGCTCAGTGACGGAAATGCCGCCGTGCCGGTGATCACCACGGCCATGCCACGCGCCTCGGCGGCCGCGAGCACGGCCTCGTCGCCCTTCGAGCCGCCGGGGTGGATCACCGCCGTGCACCCCGCGTCGGCCGCGACCTCGAGGGCGTCGGGGAACGGGAAGAACGCGTCGCTCGCGACCACCGCCCCGTTCGCGCGCTCGCCCGCCTTGCGCGTCGCGATCCACGACGAGTCGACCCGCGACATCTGCCCGGCGCCGACCCCGACGGTGGCGCCGTCCCTCACGAGCACGATGGTGTTCGACTTCACGCGCCACGCGACGGTCCAGGCCAGCTCGAGGTCGGCCCACTCGCTGCGCCGTCGGCTCCCGGGTCGAGACGACCTTCCAGTCCGCCCGGGTCTCGGTCACGACGTCGCGATCCTGCACGAGCGCCCCGCCCGGGAGCGGACGCACGTCGAGCCCGGCGCCGTCGGGAAGCGGCGCCGCCACCACGCGCAGGTTCGGCCGCTCAGCGAACGCCGCGCGCGCCGCGGGCGTGTACGACGGCGCGATGACGACCTCGGTGAACACCTCGCGCATCGCCTCCGCCGCCTCGACGTCGACCTCGCCGTGGAACGCGACGATGCCACCGAACGCGCTCACCTTGTCGCAGGCGAACGCGCGCTCGGTAGGCCTCTGCGAGCGAGCCTCGCGCGGCGGCGCCGCACGGGTTGTTGTGCTTCACGATCACCACGGCGATCCTCGGGCAGCGCGGCGGCGAGCGCGTACGCCGCCTCGGCGTCGAGCCAGTTGTTGAACGACATCTCCTTGCCCTGCAGCACCCGGGCACCGCCGAGCGGTCCGGTCGCCGCCGCTTCCCGGTAGATGGCCCCGCGCTGATGCGGGTTCTCGCCGTAGCGCAGGTCGCCGACCTTCTCGTAGGCGAGACCCACGAAGGCCGGCAGCTCGTCGTCGGCGCCCTGCTCGGCGAACCACGCTGCGACCGCGGCGTCGTAGGCGGCGGTGTGCGCGAACGCGGCGGCCGCCAGCGCATCGGCGCGTGTCGCGCGTGAGCCCGCCCTCGGCGTCGAGCTCGTCGAGCAGGTCGCCGTAGCGCGCCGGATCGACCACCACGCCGACCGACTCGAAGTTCTTCGCGGCGGCGCGCACCATCGCTGGCCCGCCGATGTCGATCTGCTCGATCACGGCCTCGGGCTCTGCGCCGCTCGCGACCGTCTCGCGGAACGGGTACAGATTCGACGACGACCAGGTCGAACGGCTCGATGCCGTGCTCCGCGAGCTGGCGCACGTGCTCCGGGTTGCGGCGATCGGCGAGCAACCCGCCGTGGATCGCCGGGTGCAGGGTCTTCACCCGCCCGTCGAGCATCTCGGGCGACCCGGTGACCTCCTCGACCGGCGTGACGGCGAGGCCCGCCTCCGCAGCGCGCGGCGCCGTGCCCCCCGACGCGACGAGCTCCACGCCGAGCTCGGCCAGCCCCGCCGCGAGCTCCACCACACCCGGTCTTGTCGTAGACGCGCCAGCATCGCCCGCCGCACCGGCCGTACCTCGCTCATCATCGCTCCCCCGTGATCGTCACGTGCCGGCCGTCGATGTCCAGCCGACCTTCGACCAGCGCCCGAACGGCGCGCAGGCAGCAGCCGATGCTCGACCTCGTGGACCCGCGCCTCGAGCGAGTCCCAGTCGTCGTCGTCGCGCACGTCGATCGCCTCCTGCAGCACGATGGGCCCCGTGTCGAGCCCCTCGTCGACCAGGAACACGGTCACGCCCGGTAACCTTCACGCCGTAGGCGAGGGCGTCCGCGCACGCCGTGCATGCCGGGGAACGACGGCAGCAGCGCCGGGTGGGTGTTCAGCCACCGTCCGCCGAAGAGTTCGAGCACGGGCTGCCCGAGCAGCCGCATGTAGCCCGCGGTGACCACGACGTCGGCGCCATGGCCATGCAGGGCTCCCGCCACCGCTTCGTCGAACGAGGCTCGATCCGGGTACGACCTCCGGCTCGATCACCGCGGTCTCGACCCCGCGCGCCGCCGCTCGCTCGAGGGCCTTGATGGCCGGCCGATCGGCGAGCACGAAGGAGATGCGAGGTCCGCAGAAGGGGTCATCGAGCAGCGCCTGCAGGTTCGTGCCGTGGCCGGACACCAGGACCGCGATCCGCTCCCCCATCGACCGCATGCTACCGGACCCCCCGACGTGGTCCGCCGCCCGTGGCAGAGCGCGGCTTGGGGTAGCCTTGAGCGTTGTCACGACCACGAGGGGACGGCTGTGAAGAAGTGTCCGTACTGCGCTGAGATGATCCAGGACGAAGCGATCAAGTGCCGCTACTGCCACAGCGACCTGACGGTGGCGCCGACGGCTGCGGCTGCCGAGGCCACGTCACCGCCGCCGGCGACCTCGCCCACGCCGCAGATGGCCGCCTCCTCACCGACGGCCGATCCATCGCCCGCAGCCACCGCGACGCCGGGAGCCACCGCGACGTCCGCAGCGCCCGCGACTCCCGCAGCCACCACCGCCGCCACATCATCGAGCGAGACGGCGGCCCAGGGCTCGCCGGTCGGCGGCGACGTCCGCTACACCCATTCCGGATACCGCTACGTGCTCGGATACTCGGCCGACGCGTTCGGCATCTGGGATCGGCAGTCCCCCGCGCAGCCCGCCGAGCGGTTCCCACGCACCGACGACGGGTGGCGCCAGGCCTGGTTGCGATTCGTGGCCCTCGAGCCGAATCACACCGCGGTCGACCAGGGCGGCGGCGCCCCCGCCGCATCGACGCCGGGCACGGCTTCTCCTATGGACCCCAACGACAACGCCGCGGTGCAGTACACCCACTCGGGCACGCGATACCTGCTCGGGTACGGGCGCACGTTCTTCGGCATCTGGGATCGCCAGGCGCCCGAGACGCCGGTCGAGAAGTATCCCCGCGACGACGCCGGGTGGGCGGCCGCGTGGGGCCGCTACGCCCAGATCGAGTCGAACTTCAGCGAGGTCTCGCTCGGCGGCTGAGCCGACGCCGCACCGGCGTCGCCGCGCTCACCACCGCGCCGCCCACGACCCCCCAGGCCGCGGCGAGCAGCCACGTCGTCACCGGGTCGGGGCCGAGCACGATGGACCTCGTCGCGTCGCCCTCGGCGACCGAGAGCCACAGCGCCGAGGCGAGCGAGACCACGCTCACGAGTGCGGCGAACACGAGACCGCCCATCACACCCCGGCCGAGCGCGCTCCCGATCGAGGCGGCGCGCCCGAGCCCACGGAACCCCAGCACGATCGCCGTCGCCGGCACCGCGACGAAGAGCCAGGCGGTCACGGGCATCGGCGCGCTCGGTGACGGGCCGTCGATGCGACCGAGCTCCGAGAGCAGCCATGTCGCCGGGTCGGTCGCGCGCGGGATGCGCTCGAGACAGACGAGGTCGCGCGCGGCCGCATCGGCGCGCACCGACACGCACCCCCCCATCGACGGCGCGAGCACCCACATCGCCTGGTTCGGCGCGAGCAGGCCTTGATGTCCGAGATAGAGCGCGGCTCGCTGCGGCCCCTGCGACCACACCTCGACCGAATATCGCTCCAGCCCTTCCGGCCGCAGGGCGGCGAACGCCAGCAGACCCACGAAGCTGAGCGTGATCGCCCACAGGAAGGCCCGGCCCCCCGCTCGCACGGCGCGTGCCGCCGGTCGCTGCCACGACGCCGACACCGACCACCCCCCGGCGCCACCGGCGACGAGCGCGATCGCCGCGGGCAGGGCGAATCCCTCCCAGACCGGCGCCGCGATCGTGGTGGCCCCCGGGAGGAACCCTCCACCGGTGTCGAGTCGCAGCGCCGCCTCGGCGTTGACCACGCCGAAGATCAGCGCATAGGGCACGGCGATCAGCGCACCGCCCAGCACCCGGCGTGCACCGACGTCGTCGACCCGGCGGGCCGCGGCGCGCGCGCCGAACGCCAGCATCGCGACCGCCACCGCGGCGATCGTGAGCAGGCCGAGTCGCACGCGCAGCACGCCGGCATCGAGGCCCTCGACCGCCCCGCCCGTGCCGGTCGCGGTGATCGATACGGCGTGGCCGGCCATCGTGTAGAGCCACCCCACCCGCAACTGGGTCGGCAGGGCGAGGCCGCCGCCCGCCACGTTCACGAGCGAGGGCGGCAGTTGTCCGAGGGCTGCGACCGCGAAGGCGGCCGCGCCAGCGCGCAGCACCACGACCGGAGCCGCGCCGAGAAGGTCGCGGGTCAACGAGGACGCCGGCCGGGCGGCGACCTCGGCGAGGTTCATGCCAGGGCCACCTGGACCAGCTCGGCCACCTGGCTGGGGGTGCGCGCCACGCGCACGCCGGCCGCCTCGAGCGCCTCGGCCTTCGCGGCCGCCGTGCCCTGGGAGCCGGTGACGATCGCGCCGGCGTGCCCCATGCGCTTGCCCGGCGGCGCCTCGAACCCTGCGATGTAGGCGACCACCGGCTTCGTCACGTGCTCGGCGACGTAGGCGGCCGCCCGCTCCTCGTCGTCGCCGCCGATCTCGCCCGTCATGACCATCAGATCGGTATCGGGGTCGGCCTCGAACGCCGCCGAGCGACTCGATGAAGCCGATGCCGTGCACGGGGTCACCGCCCATGCCCACGCACGTCGACTGCCCGATGCCCCGCTGGGTGAGCTCGTGCACGATCTGGTACACGAGCGTGCCCGAGCGGCTCACGAACCCCACCCGGCCCGGGCAGGCAGACCTCCGGCGGGATGATGCCCACGTTGGCCACGCCGGGCGAGATCGCGCCGGGGCAGTTCGGCCCGATCAGGGTCGTGTCGCGCCCCCGCAGGTAGCTGTGCACCGCGCGCCATGTCCCGCACCGGGATGCCTTCGGTGATGCAGACGACGAGCCCCGACGCCCGCGTCGGCCGCCTCCAGGATCGCCTCGGCCGCGAACCGCGGCGGCACGAAGATCATCGACGTGTTCGCGTCTGTCTCGCGCACGGCATCGGCCACCGTGTCGAAGACCGGGATGCCCTCGACGTCCTGTCCGGCCTTGCCCGGGGGTCACGCCCGCCACGACCTTGCGTGCCGTAGGCGCGGTTGCGCAGCGTGTGGAACGTGCCTTCCTTGCCGGTGATGCCCTGCACCACGAGCTTCGTGTCGGCCCCGACGAGGATGCTCACGCCGCCGCCTCCGTTCGCGAGGGCGGCCGCTCGCTCGGCCGCCTCCAGCATCGTGGCCGCGGCGACGATGCGCGGATGCGCCGCCTCGGCCGAGGATGCGCCGGCCCTCCTCGGCGTTCGTGCCGTCGAGACGCACGACGAGCGGCACCTGGGCCTCGACACGTTCGAGCGCGCCGAGGACGCCCTCGGCCACCAGGTCGCATCGGGTGATGCCGCCGAAGATGTTGATGAACACCGCCTTCACCGCCGGGTCGGACAGCACCACCTCGAGCGAGGTCGCCATCTGATCGGCGCTCGCCCCGCCGCCCACGTCGAGGAAGTTCGCGGCATGGGCGCCCGCCTGCGCCACGACGTCGAGCGTCGACATCACCAGCCCGGCACCGTTGCCGATGATGCCGACGTTGCCGTCGAGCTTCACGTACTGCAAGCCCTTCTCGTTGGCCCGCGCCTGCACCGGGTCGATCGGGAACGCCGCCGCGAACGCCTCGACCTCGGGATGGCGGAACAACGCGTTGTCGTCGACCGTGACCTTGGCGTCGAGCGCGACCACCGAGCCGTCGTCGAGCTGCACGAGCGGGTTCACCTCGACGAGGGTGGCATCGCGCTCGATCAGCAACTCGTACATGCGCCGCAGCACGTCGCCGGCGCCCTCGCGCGCGTCGGGTGGCAGCGTGCCGACGAGCTCGCGCACGTGGAAGGCTCGCAGTCCGAGCATCGCGTCGATGTGCACGCGCCGCAGCGCCTCCGGTCGCGTGCGTGCGAGCTCCTCGATGTCCATGCCGCCCTCGGCCGTCATCATCGCGAGGTAGTCCCCCGTCGACCGGTCGAGCAGCATCGACGTGTAGAACTCGCGCGCGATCGGCAGCAGCTCCTCGACCAGCACCTGCGTGACTTGCGTGCCCCTTGAACTCCGTGCCGAGCATGCGGGCGGCCTCCTCGGCGGCCCGCTCGGGCGAGTCGACGAGCACGACCCCGCCGCCCTTCCCGCGCCCGCCGACCTGCACCTGCACCTTCACGACGCTCCTGCCGCCGAGCTCGCGGGTCGCCTCGGCCGCCTGCTCGGCGGTCTCGGCTACGACGCCCTTCGGGGTCACGATGCCGTGGGCGCGGAACAGCTCCTTGCCCTGGTGCTCGTACAGATCCATGGAACTCCCTGTGTCTCGGGACGAAGGTAGTCTGGGTCGGACTAGTTGGCCGAGGGGTCCTCCAGGTGCTCGCGCAGCCACGTCGGCGATGTCGCCGGTGTTGGCGCCGGGCGTGAAGATCTCCGCGATGCCGGCTTCCTTGAGGGTGGGGATGTCGTCGACGGGGATCACGCCGCCCCCGAAGACGAGGATGTCGCCCGCCCCGCGCTCGCGCAGCTGCGTCACCACCTTCGGGAACAGCGTCATGTGCGCGCCGGAATGGCTCGAGAGCCCGACGGCGTCGGCGTCCTCCTGGATCGCGGTCTCCGCGATCTGCTCGGGCGTCTGGTGCAGGCCGGTGTAGATCACCTCGAAGCCGGCGTCGCGCAACGCGCGAGCGACCACCTTGGCGCCACGGTCGTGACCGTCGAGCCCCGGTTTCGCCACCACGATGCGATAGGTCGCCGCCATCGCGGCTGAGTCTAGCGACGCCGGCCCCGGGCGGCTTGCCAGGCCCGAGCCCGAGGCGGAGTATCGGCGGATGCGGAGTCCCGAGACTCGGTACGCGAAGACCGCCGACGGCGTGCACATCGCCTACCAGGTCGTCGGTGACGGTCCGGTCGACATGGTGTTCGTGATGGGCTGGCTCTCCAACGTCGAGGCGATGTGGGAGGAGCCCGCCTTCGCGAGGTTCCTCGACCGCCTCAGCCGGTTCTCTCGGTTGATCCTGTTCGACAAGCGCGGTGTCGGCCTCTCCGATCGTGTGAGCGACGACCGATTGCCGAACCTCGAGACGCGCATGGACGACGTGCGCGCGGTGATGGATGCCGTGGGGTCCGAACGGGCCGTGGTGTTCGGGGTGTCCGAGGGCGGCCCGATGTCGATGCTGTTCGCCGCGACCTATCCCGAGCGCACGGTGGCGCTCGCCCTCTACGGCACCGCAGCCGACTTCACGACGAGGGCGCCGGCGTACAAGGACGACGATGCCGCCTACCTCGAACACATGGAACGCGCCTGGGGCACGTCGGAGTTCGCCCGCCACGAGACCAAGGAGTGGGGCGCTCCGGGCTTCGAAGACGACGAGGAATTGATCTCGTGGCTCGCGTCCTACATGCGCCGGTCGGCGAGCCCCTCGGCCGCGATCGCGCTCGAGCGCATGAACCGTGAGATCAACGCCACCCACGCGCTCGCGTCGATCCACGTGCCGACGCTCGTGATGGCGAGGAGCGGCGACCTCGATTTTCCGATCGAGGAGAGCCGGCGCACCGCCGATCGCATCGTAGGCGCGACCTTCGTGGAGCTGAAGGGCACCGTGCACTTCCCGTGGGTCGGTCCCCAGGACGACATCCTCGACGAGGTCGAGCGGTTCGTCGTGCAGCTCGGCGAGATGGAAGCCGGGCTCGACCGAGCCCTCGCCACCGTGCTCTTCACCGACGTCGTGGGCTCGACCGAGATGGCCGCCGACCTGGGTGACCGAGCCTGGAAGGAGCTCGTCGAAACGCATCATCGCCGCGTGCGGGGCCAGCTCGCCCGCTTCCGCGGCATCGAGGTCGATACCGCGGGCGACGGATTCTTCGCGACCTTCGACGGCCCCGCTCGGGCAGTGCGTTGTGCCACCGCGATCGTCGACGCCATCGCGCCACTCGGCATCGAGGTGCGCGCCGGAGTGCACACAGGCGAGGTCGAGACGATCGACGGCAAGGTCGGCGGCATGGCCGTCGTGATCGGTGCGCGCGTCGGAGCGATGGCGGGCGCCTCGGAGGTGCTCGTGTCGCAGACCGTGCGGGACCTCGTCGCCGGGTCTGGCCTGTCGTTCGAGGACGCGGGCGAGCACGAGCTGAAAGGCGTGCCCGACCGCTGGAGCCTCTACCGGGTGGTGGTCTGATGAACGCATCGCCCACGACCAGGTACGCACGAAGCGCGGACGGTACCTACATCGCTTTCCAGGCGTTCGGCGACGGACCCGATCTGCTGATCGCGTTCCCGTGGATCAGCCACCTCGAACTCTTCTGGGAGGATCCGGACGTCGGCCGGTGGCTGCGTTCGCTCGCGCGGTTCGCGCGCGTGATCACGATGGACCAGCGCGGCATCGGCTTGTCCGACCGCATGACCCAGGTCATCGACCTCGAGACGAAGGTCGACGACGTGCGAGCCGTGCTCGACGCAGCCGGCAGCGAGCGCACCACGCTCTACGGGCAGGGCGTCGACGGGGGATCGATCTGTGCGATGTTCGCCGCGACTTACCCCGAGCGTACGGTCGCCGTGGTGTTCTGGAGCGGCCAGGCCTGCGGTGGCGTACAAGCCGACTACCGGTGGCGCATCGACGCTGCCGAGACCGCATCGTTCCTCGGGCTGATCGCCGACACATGGGGCGACCCGGACTCCGTCGGACCACTCCTGGTGGAGGCGGGCATCGAGTCGATCGCCGATGATCCGATCGCGCGTGCACGATGGGCTCGCACGATGCGCAACGCCGCGAGCCGCGGCGACGCGCTGATCCACGAGCGCATGTTCGACGAGACGGACTTCCGATCGATCCTGCCCGCGATCCACGTTCCGTCGATGGTCCTGCAGCCCGCGTGGAACGATGACGGCATCGCGCAGGGCGAGTGGATGGTCTCCCAGATCCAGGGTTCGAGGTTGGTCCCACTGCCCCGCCAGGTCGACTTCCCGCCATACATGGGTGAGACCGGTGCGAACCTGTCGGCGTTGCGTGGATTCCTCGCGGAGATGCACTCCACCGAAGCCGAGTTCGACCGAGTGCTCGCCACCGTGCTGTTCACCGACATCGTGGACTCGACCGCACAGGGCGCTGCGATGGGCGATCGAGCCTGGCGCAGCATCCGCGAGCGTCATGACGAGATCGTGCGCGCGAACCTGGCACGGTTCCGCGGTCGGGAGGTCAAGACGATGGGCGACGGCTTCCTCGCCACCTTCGACGGCCCCGCTCGAGGGGTGCGGTGCGCCCAAGCCATCGCGACCGGCGTCGAACCCCTCGGCATCGAGATCCGGGCTGGGCTCCACACGGGTGAGGTGGCGATCGAAGGCGACGACGTGTCGGGGGTCGGGGTGGCGATCGGGGCTCGGGTCGGAGCGAAAGCGTCAGCATCGGAGGTCCTGGTCTCCCAGACCGTCAAGGACCTCGTCGCGGGATCTGGACTCGTCTTCGAAGACGCCGGAGAGCATGAGCTCAAAGGTGTGCCCGACCGCTGGCGGCTCTACCGGGTGACGTCATGACCCAGGCCCCCGAGACACGGTACGCGCGCGCGGCGGACGGGATCCACGTGGGCTACCAGGTGGTGGGTTCCGGTCCTGTGGACATCGTGTTCGTCCCGTACGACTACTCCAACATCGAAGCCGCCTGGGACTTCCCCCCGTTCGTATCGTTCGTTCGGGGCTTGGCCTCGATCGGCCGGGTGTTGGTCTTCGATCGGCGTGGCAGCGGCACGTCGGACCGTTCGTGGACCGGCGAAGCGGCCACGATCGAAGCGCAGATGGACGACATCCGCGCCGTGATGGACGCAGCGTCGTCGGAGCGTGCGTTCCTGTTCGGGATCGAGAGCGGCGCGGCGCTCTGCTTCATGTTCGCCGCGACGCACCCGGATCGCACGTCGGGGGTGATCGTGCAAGCCCCGATGGTGTGCGGGACCCCGGCGCCCGACTACCCCGGGTACCTGGAGCCGGGAGATGTACGAGGAGCTACTTCGAGAGGATCGAGCGGGCGTGGGGCACCGACGCGTTCGTCCGTGAGGTGGTCGGGACCTGTCGCCCGTCGCTCCTGCACGACGAGGCCGCGATCCGGGCGTACGGGCGGCTGCTCCGGCTCTCCGCCAGCCCGGGCGACGCGATCGCCCGCGATCGCGCGGTGATGGAGACCGACGTCCGCCACATCCTCCCGTCCGTTCAGGCCCCGACGCTCGTCCTGCATCGGACGGGCGACCGCGATGACGAAGGTCGATCGAGGGCCGGTACACCGCGGAGCACACGCCCGGGGCGCGCATCGTGGAGCTCCCGGGAGAGGACCACGTATACCCGCTCGACGATCTCGTCCCCCACATAGCGGCGTTCGTCGAGTCGCTCCGCGTCGAGCAGGCGGACTTCGACCGCGTCCTCGCGACGGTGCTGTTCACGGACGTGGTCGACTCCACCGTGCAGGCGGCCGCGCTCGGTGATGCCGGCTGGCGCGATGTGCGTGCTCGTCATGATCAGATCGTGCGCTCGCAGATCGCCCGGTACCGCGGACGGGAGATCAAGACGATGGGCGATGGGTTCCTCGCGACATTCGATGGGCCGGCACGCGGGGTGCGCTGCGCGACGGCGATCGCCGAGGCGGTTGGTCCCCTCGGGATCGAGATACAGGGCGGGATTGCACACAGGCGAGGTCGCGATCGAGGGCGATGACGTTGCCGGCCTCGGCGTGGTGATCGGCGCCCGCGTGGGCGCCCTCGCCGGTCCCTCGCAGGTGCTCGTTTCCCAGACGGTGAAGGATCTCGTTGCGGGGAGCGGCCTCATCTTCGAGGACGCGGGCGAGCACGAGTTGAAAGGCGTCCCCGACCGCTGGCGCCTCTACCAGGTGGTGGCGTGATGGAGGTTCCCAGGACCCGGTACGCGACGACGCAGGAAGGCGTCTGCGTCGCCTACCAGGTCTTCGGCGACGGGCCCTACGACCTCGTGTACTCGCCTGGATGGGTGACCAACATCGAGGTCCTCTGGGAGTGGCCCGGTGTCGCTCGGGTCTTCTCGAGGCTCGCGTCCCGTTGTCGAGTGGTGCTCTACGACAAGCAGGGCACGGGGCTCTCGGACCGGGTGGCGTCGCTTCCCGGCCTCGAAGCGCGGATGGACGACGTGACCGCGGTCATGGATGCCGCCGGCATGCCCAAGGCTGCGCTGCTGGGGCCGACCCAGGGCGCCGCACTGTCCGCGTTGTTCGCCGCGACCTACCCGGAACGGGTCTCGGCGTTCATCCCGTACGGAGGATTCGCCAGAACGCTGTGGGCTCCCGACTGGCCGTTCGGAGCACGCGATGGCGATCCGAGCGACTGGGATCATCACCTCACCCTCGACGAGTGGGGCACCGAGGAGTGGGCCTACCGATTCTGCGTCGACTGGGGAGGAGAAGCGCTGCGGCACGATCGCGCCTTCCTCACGTGGCTGGCGAAGATGATGCGATTCTCCGCGACGCCGACCGCGGCCGCGGCCTTCAATGTCGCGTTCGACGACACCGACGTTCGACAGGTGCTCTCGTCGGTCGCGGCACCCACCCTGCTGCTCTACCGTGCGAACCAGGACGAGCAGGAGGAGGTCGAGGCGACCGCCGCGCTGCTCCCGCTCGCCCATGCCCTCGAGCTCCCGGCGGATCGACTGGAGTCCGTACCTCGGTGATCCCGAGCCGATGGCGCGGGCGATCGAGGACTTCCTCGACGGAATCCACGATCAGGAACGGGACCTCGAGCGCATGCTGGCCACCGTGCTGTTCACCGATATCGGGGACTCGACGGCGAGGGCCGCCGAGATGGGCGATCGGGCATGGACCGAGCTGGTCGAGCGCCATCACGCCACCGTGCGAGCCCTGTTGACGAGGTTCCGCGGCACGGAGATCGACACGGCAGGCGACGGGTTCTTCGCATCCTTCGACGGTCCGGCACGCGGTGTGCGGTGCGCGCAGGCAATCGTCGAGGCAACCGGACGCCTCGGTCTCGCGGTGCGTGCCGGCGTGCACACCGGTGAGGTCCAGGTGGTCGACGGCAAGTTCGGCGGCCTCGGCGTCAACATCGGGGCCCGTGTCGGTGCGGCCGCGGCTCCCTCCGAGATCTTGGTGTCGCAGACGGTCAAGGACCTCACCGCCGGCAGCGGCCTCGCCCTCGAGGACGCGGGCGAGCACGAGCTGAAGGGCGTGCCTGAACGCTGGCGCCTGTACCGGGTGATCGCGTGATGCGGCCGGTCAGGAGGGAAGCGGACCCCGCGCGGCCAGGTATCGGTCGTTGAACGTCTTGATCCACCGTTCCTGACGCGGGTACACGCCGGCCGTGTAGTAGCGAGAGAGACACCGCGTTGCACGGCCTCGCACACGCGCCAATCCTGGTTCGCGACCACGTCGCGGAACTCGACCAGGTCGCGCACACCGGACCCATCGGCCTCGATCGTCTCGGGCCGCAGCAGGAACTCGCTCACCACCCGGGTGCGGTCGGGGGTCAGGGGGAAGAGACGCACCGCGTTCACCGAATCGGAGTGGTAGTTCACGATGAGGTTCGGGAACACGTACACCCCGTAGAACGTGCGCACGTCGACCTCGTCGATGCCGGGCAAGGTCGGCAGGCTCGAGGTGCCGCTGAACGTGAAGGAGGTGAGCCCCTCACCCATCGAGTTGCCGAGCAGCTGGCCGTCTTCTTCGACCTCGCCGGCGCGGTACAGCGGCACGATCTTCACGAGCTCGGGGTGCACCGTCGGGCAGTGCAGGCACTCGTGGTAGTTCTCGACCACGATCTTCCAGTTCGCGTGCACGTCGTACTCGCGACGGGCACCGACCCGCAGGTCGGCCAAACCGTAGCGGGCCAGCTCGAGCAGCGAGTCGGGCTGGGCGGCGAGCGCGTCGGGCAGCGGCTCCGCGCCAGGGTCGAGGTTGAGGAACACGAAGCCGTCGTGCTCGGCGATCGGCACGGGCCACAGACCCATCGTGTCGCGATCGATGCCGTCGGCGGCGCCGACGTTCGGTGAGCCCGCCAGGCGCCCGTCGAGCGAGTAGGTCCATGCGTGGTACGGGCACTTGATCACGCGCCCGGTGGAGCCCGCGCCCGTCAACAGCTCGGTGCCTCGGTGCCGGCAGGCGTTCGCGAACGCTCGCAGCCGGCCCTCACCGCCTCGCAGCACGAACGGCGACTCGTCGGCGACCTCGGCCACCATGTAGTCGCCGGCGTCGGGCACCTGCTCGGCCCGGCCGACGCAGACCCACGACCGTGCGAAGACGCGCTCGCGCTCGAGGTCGAAGACGTCGTCGGCGTGGTAGTCGGTGCCGGGCAGGGTGGGCCACGGTGCGGCATCGTCGCGTAGCCGGGTGGTGGGCGCATCGTGCTCGGAGATCGCCATGACCACCGATGCTAGTGCGTACGGCCCCGCCCCGCGAGGGTGCGCCGGCCACCCGTAGACTGGCGCCGTGGCTCGCAAGAAGCTCCAGATCCGCCCGCCGGGATTGAAGCCCACCACGAAGGTCGGCACCCTCGGCCCGTACCGGGGCCGGCTGGGACTCGCGTGGGTGATCGCACCCCTCGTGGCGGGCGCGGTCATCCTGGTCGCCGGCTATCTGGCGCTGTATCGCTGACGGCATGCTCGAGGCGTACTGCTTCCCGCGATCGGCACTGCCGGGCGAGTCGCTGCCCCTCCACGTCTCGACCGATGCCGGCACCGTCGACGTGGAGGTCGCCCGCGAGGGGGGCGTGCGAACCGTGGTCTGGCGCGCGGCGAGCGTCGCGGCCGGCGCCCATGCGACGCCGCCCGATGCGGCGGCGCAGGGATGCGGTTGGCCCGCCGCCCTCGAGATCCCCATCGGCCAGGACTGGCGCAGCGGGTTCTACGCGGTGACCCTGCGCGCCGGCGACGAGCGCGCCGAGGCGTTCCTCGTCGTGCGGCCCGCGCCCGGCCGACCGACGGCGCCGATGATCCTCGTGCTCTCGACGTCCACCTGGAACGCCTACAACGACTGGGGCGGGCCGAGCCTGTACACGGGCGGCACCCGCGTCTCGTTCGAACGGCCGCTCGCGCGCGGCTTCCTCGACAAGCCGCAGCCCATGCGGCGCAAGATGCAACCCGAGCTCGACCGCGAGGCACGGTGGTACTTCGAGTGGGCGGAGCCCCTCGGTCTGTCGGTGTGGAGCGGCGGCTCGGGGTGGGCGACCTGGGAGCGCGACTTCGTCCGCTGGGCGGAGACCCGCGGCGACGAGCTCGATGTCGCCCTCTCCGAGGACCTCGAGCAGCACCCCGAGGTGCTTGACGGGCATCGGCTGTTCCTGTCGGTCGGCCACGACGAGTACTGGTCGTGGGGCATGCGGGCGACGCTCGATGCCTTCACCGACGCGGGCGGGAACGCGGCCATCTTCAGCGGTAACACCTGCTTCTGGCAGGTGCGCTACGACGACGAGCATCGCTCGATGACCTGCTTCAAGTACCGGGCCGACGACGACCCCGTCGTGGGCACCCCCGAAGAGCGGTTCGTGACCGGCCCCTGGAGCGACCGGCGCATCGCGTGGCCCGAGACGCGCACGATCGGGCTCACGTTCACCAGGGGCGGCTACTCCCGCTACGGGCTCGGCGTGCCCCGAGGGTCGGGCGCCTACACCGTGTGGCGGCCCGAGCACTGGGCGTTCGAGGGCGCCGACCTGCACTACGGTGACGAGCTCGGCCGCGCCGACTCGATCGTGGCCTACGAGGTCGACGGCGTCGAGCTCACGATGGGCGCCGACGGCCTGCCGACGCCGACCGGAGCCGACGGCGCGCCCGACGGGCTCGAGATCCTGGCCACCGCCCCGGCGCGCCTGTGGACGCAGCACGAGCAGCCGAGCCGCTACGCGCACGAGCCGGGCGAGCTCGAGAACACGGCGATGGCCGTGTTCGGTCCGAGCTGGCGCGACCAGGTGCATCGGGTCACGAACAACCACGCCTGCATCGGCGTCTTCACGAAGCCCGGCGGCGGCATGGTGTTCAATGCAGGCGTCACTGACTGGGCCTGCGGGCTCGGCGATGCCGACGTGGCCCGCGTGACGCGGAACGTGCTCGACCGCCTCTCGGCATGATGCGCGAGCCCAGGGGTAGCATCGGGCGATGCAGCCGTCGCGCCTTCAGGATCGACTCAGGTCGAGTCTCTGGTTCGTTCCCGCCCTGTTCGGCATCGGCGCGGTGTTCCTCGCGTTCATGCTCGTCCGGGTGGATCGAGGCATCGACAGCTCGACGATCGTGGGGTTCGGCGGCGGTCCCGAGAGTGCGAGATCGGTGTTGTCGACGGTGGCAGCGTCGACGATCACGTTCGCCGGGCTCGTCTTCTCGATCACCGTGCTCGCCTTGCAGCTCGCGAGCGGACAGTTCTCCCCTCGAGTGCTACGGACGTTCCTGCGCGACCGCTCGAGCAAGATCACCCTCGGCATCACGATCGGCACGTTCACCTACTCGCTGCTCGTGCTGCAATCGGTGCGATCCGAGGGCTCGCCGAGCGGCATCTTCGTGCCTTCGCTCGCGGTATCTGCGTCACTGCTGTTCGCGATCGTAGCGGTGGCGAGCTTCATCCAGTACATCCACCACATCAGCCAGTCGATCCAGGCCTCACGGATACTCGACGCGGTCGCCGCCGAGACGTTCGACGCGATCGCCCGCCTCGACGATCGCGAGCCCGGATCCCCGGCGCCTGCGGGAGTCAACTGGGCCTGGGAGGTGACGGCAGCCCGCGACGGCGTCGTCGTGCGGATCGACGAACGAGAGCTCGTGGAGCTCGCACGCTCGAACGCGTGCGAGTTGACGGTGGTGCCTTCCGTCGGTGACCCGATCATCGACGGCATGCCGCTCCTGCGCTCGAGCGTCGGTCTGGAGGATGAGCCCGTCGAACGGGCACGCAACGCGATCGACATGGCTCCGGAGAGGACGATGCAACAGGATGTCGCGTTCGGCCTGCGCCAGCTCGTCGACATCGCTGAGCGGGCCCTCTCGCCCGGGATCAACGACCCCACGACAGCCGTGCAAGGGATCGACAAGGTCCACGCCGTCCTGCGCCGGCTCGCGCCGGTGCCGCTCGGCCCTCGCTGGGTCGCCGACGACCAGGGCCGGCCACGGCTCGAGGTCAGGGAGCCGACCTGGGAAGACCTCGTGTCGCTCGGCATCGACGAGATCCGGCGGGCGGGCGCCGGCTCGCTGCAGGTGTCGCGCCGTCTGCGGGCCGCGCTCATCGACCTGACGGCCCTGACCACCGGCGACCGGCGCGCGCCGCTGGTGCTCGAGCTGCGCTTGCTCGACGCGTCCGACCAGCGGTCCTTCCCCGACGATCACGACGTCGAACTCGCGGGCATCGCCGATCCCCAAGGCATGCGCTCGAAGGACGGGTCCGATCGGGACGTCAGCGGGCCTTCGTGAGCGGCGCGTAAGCGAGCAGCACCCGCTTCTCCCCCACGTCGGCGAACGAGATGGTGGCCTCGGTGCCCTCGCCGGCTCCACTCACGGTGACGACCACCCCCTCGCCCCAGCGCTCGTGCACCACGGTGTCGCCGGCGGCGATGACGGGCGCCTCCCGCCTGGCCACCCCCTGGGGACGGGGAGGCGTCCAATCGGGGCTCGGCCGGTCGTCGTCGTCGTGCTCGCGGCGCCCGCCGATCACACGCCCGCCGCCGCGCCCCGCGCCCGGGTACCCGCCGGCGCCCGTGCCGGCCCCGCCGCCCGCCTGACGCCCACCCGTGAAGCGCCCCCCGTACCCGGAGCTCGCGCCCTCGCTCTCACGCACGTCGAACAGGTGCTCCGGCATCTCGCCGAGGAACCGCGACGGCGGGTTGTATTGGGTCTGGCCGTAGATCGTGCGGCTCCACGCGTGCGTGAGGTACAGCCGCTGCTGGGCCCGCGTGATGCCCACGTAGGCCAGGCGGCGCTCCTCCTCGAGCGCCGCCGCATCGGTCATCGAGCGGAAGTGCGGGAAGATGCCGTCCTCCATGCCGACGATGAACACGACCGGGAACTCGAGCCCCTTCGCGATGTGCAGCGTCATGAGCGTGACGCTCGAGGCGTCCTCGTCGTACTCGTCCTGCTCGCCGATCGAGCGAGACCTGCTCGAGGAACTGCTCGAGGCCGGCATCGGGCTCGCGCGTGAGCAACTCGGCGGCGACGCCCCCGAGCTCCTGGATGTTCTCGATCCGCCCTTGCGCCTCGACCGTGCGCTCTTCCTCGAGCTCGGCGAGGTAGCCCGACTCGATCGCGGCGAACTCGACCATACGCGCGGGGCCGGCGCCGTCGTCGTGATGGCGCCGGATCGCCTCGATGACCTGGTTGAAGCCGGCCACCGCGCCCTTGGCCCTGCGTCTGCAGCACAGCGATCTCGTCGACGCGCCGGCAGGCCTCGAGCACGTCGATGCCCTCGGTGTCGGCGAAGCGACTCGAGCGCGGCCACCGTGGCGTCGCCGATGCCGCGCTTCGGCGTGTTCACGACGCGCCGGAACGAGATGACGTCCTGCGGGTTGATCAGCAGGCGCAGGTAGGCCAGCACGTCCTTGATCTCACGGCGCTGGTAGAACCGCACGCCGCCGAAGACGCGGTACGGTCGTGCCCACGCGCATCAGCACGTCCTCGAGCACGCGGCTCTGCGCGTTCGTGCGGTAGAAGATCGCCACGTCGCGAGTAGCCGCATGCCCTCGGTCTCGCGCAGCCGCTCGATCTCGTCGACCACGAAGAAGGCCTCCTCGTGCTCGTCGTCGGCCCGGAAGCGCACCGATCGAGCTCGCCCGAGCCCGCCTCGGTCCACAGCGCTCTTCGGCTTGCGCTGCTGGTTGTGCTCGATCAGCGCGTTCGCCGCTTCCAGGATGTTCTGGGTCGAGCGGTAGTTCTGCTCCATCAGGAAGACGGTCGCGTCGGGGTAGTCGCGCTCGAAGTCGAGCATGTTCTGGATCGTGGCCCCGCGCCAGCTGTAGACGCCCTGGTCGGCGTCGCCGACGACGCACACGTTGCGGTGCTTCGCGGCGAGCAGGTTCACGAGCTCGTACTGCGCGCGGTTCGTGTCCTGGTACTCGTCGACCATGAGGTAGCGGAACCGCTCCTGGTAGTGCTCGAGCACCTCGGGGTGTTCGCGGAACAGCCGCACCGTCTCGGTGATCAGGTCGTCGAAGTCGAGCGCCCCGGCGTCGTGCTTGCGCCGTTCGTAGGCGTGATAGACCTTCGCGATCGTCTCCTCGTAGAAGTTGCTCGGCCATGCTCGCGAAGTCCGTCGGGCCCGATCACGCGGTCCTTCGCGCTCGACGATCGCCGCTCGCCATCGCACGCGGCGGGAACCGCTTCGGATCGAGGTCGAGGTCCTTCAGGATGCCCGCGATCAGCCGCTCGGTGTCGCCGTCGTCGTAGATCGTGAAGCCCGCTCGGCACGCCGAGGTGCGCGTGCTCACGCCGAAGCATCCGGGCGCACGTGGAGTGGAACGTGAGGATCCACATGCCCTTCGTGACCCGCTCGCCGAGCATGCCCTCGACCCGCTCGGCCATCTCGCGGGCGGCCTTGTTCGTGAAGGTGATCGCGAGGATCTCGAAGGGCGAGACACCCCGCTCGCGGATCAGGTACGCGATGCGATGCGTGAGCGCCCGGGTCTTGCCGCTGCCCGCGCCGGCGACGATGAGCACCGGGCCCTCGGTATGCAGCACGGCCTCGGACTGGATGTCGTTGAGGCCCTCGAGCAAGGGGGACACGGCGTTCACGCAGAGCAGTGTAGGTGGCATGGGCGACGCAGAGCCCGAGCGGCGGTACCGTTGGCGTCATGAGCCAGGAGCGGACCGAACCCACGGCGAGACGACGTGGCTGGCGCACGTTGGTGCACTGGTTCGGCATGGCCTGCCTCATGCTCGCCGCGGGTTTCGCGGGCTACATCGGCTGGTCGCTGTGGGGCACCGGGCTGCATACCGCGGCGGCGCAGGACCGGTTGCGCTCCGAGTTCAGCGACCAGATCGCGGCGTCGCCGGCCGACCCGTCGACGGCGCCGGAGCTCGTGCCGCTCGGCGACGCGTACGCCCAGCTGGAGATCTCGTCGATCGACGTGAACTTCATGGTCGTGCAGGGCACGGGGTACGAGGACCTGAAGGACGGGCCCGGCCACTACCCCGACACCGCCGACCCGTGGGACGACGGCGGGCGGGTGGGCATCGCCGGGCACCGCACGACCTACCAGGCGCCGTTCTTCGACCTCGACGACGTGCGCGTCGGTGACGCGATCACGCTCCGCACGAGATACGGCTCGTTCGCCTACGAGGTCGACCGGGTCTTCGTGATCCCGTCGGGAGGCTCCGGCAGGGTGCTCGTGCAGACGCTGAGACCCACGCTGGTGCTCACGACCTGCAACCCCAAGTACTCGAGCGCCGAGCGACTGATCGTCACGGCCCGCCGCGTGTCGGTGAGCTAGCGGTCGGGCGGGCGACTGGGTGTCTCGCCGCGGGACGCCGCAGCCCCACGACCAGCTCGAGCCCCGAAGCCTCGGCGACCTTGATCAGCGTCCTGATCGTCGGCAGGCGCCTGCCGGATTCGAGCACAGCGATCGAGGGCTGCGACGTGTCGAGTTCGGTCGCGAGCTTTCGCTGCGAGAGCCCACTGAGCTCTCGAGCCGTCAACCGGATCTCGCCGGCGCCGAGGGACGACGATGGGACGGAACGGCGTGATCATCGTTGGCCATGGAAGCCGCGAACTCGCCCTCGAGCAGTGCCACGAAGTCAGGGAGCGTCTCCCGCGATACCGAAGTCGGTATCACATCGGCTTCGGAAGTGCCCTGCTTCCCTTCGATACCGGAAACGGTATCGGGGTCGGGCCAGCGGGCTGAGCCATCCTCGGAACCGTGCATCGGCTGAGGGTAGGCGGAAGGACCGACATCACTCCCACTCGATCGTGCCGGGCGGCTTCGACGTGATGTCGTAGGCCACCCGGTTCACGCCCGGCACCTCGCGCACGATGCGCGACGAGATGCGGTCGAGCACGTCGTCGGGAAGTCGCGCCCAGTCGGCGGTCATCGCGTCCTCGCTCGTGACCGCCCGCACGATGACCGGGTTCTCGTAGGTACGCCCGTCCCCCATCACGCCCACGCTCTGCACCTCGGCGAGCAGCACGCAGAACGCCTGCCACGTCGAGCGCTCGAGCCCGGCGCGCTTGATCTCCTCGCGCACCACCGCGTCGGCGCCTCGTACCTTCGCGAGGTTGCTCGGCGTTCACCTCGCCGACGATGCGCACCGCGAGCCCCGGGCCCGGGAACGGCTGACGCTGCACGATCTCCTCGGGCAGCCCCAGCTCGGCACCGACCGCGCGCACCTCGTCCTTGAACAGGTCGCGCAGGGGTTCCACGAGCTAGAACGCCATGTCCTCGGGCAGCCCGCCCACGTTGTGATGGCTCTTGATGTTGGCCGCGGTCCTCGATCCCGACTCGATGACGTCGGGGTACAGGGTGCCCTGCACCAGGAAGCGCGCATCCGACACGTCGCGCGCGACTTCCTCGAAGACCCTGATGAACTCCTCACCGATCGTCTTGCGCTTCACCTCGGGGTCCGTGACGCCCGCCAGGCGCGCCAGGAACCGGTCCGCCGCCTTCACGTGCACGAGCGGCACCTGGAAGTGCCGGGCGAACGTCTCCTCGACCTGGTCGGGCTCACCCTCGCGGTTCAAGCCGTGATCGACGAACACGCACGTGAGCTGGTCGCCGATCGCCCGGTGCACCAGCAGCGCCGCCACCGCTGAGTCGACGCCACCGCTGAGCGCGCACAGCACCTGCGCGTCGCCCACCTGCGCCCGGATCCGCGCGACCTGGTCGTCGATGATGTTCGTCGGCGTCCAGTCGGGCAGCAGGTCGCACCCCTCGTACAGGAAGCGCTTCATCACGTCCTGGCCGTGCGCGGTGTGCGTGACCTCGGGGTGGAACTGCACCGCGTACATGCCGCGCGACGGGTCCTCCATGGCCGCGATCGGGATCTGCCCGGTGTGCGCCGTCACCCGGAAGCCGTCGGGTGCCCGGGTCACGGCGTCGCCGTGCGACATCCAGACCGTCTCGGTCGCCGGCATGTCCTGCAGCAGCACGCCGCCGCGCTCGTCGATCGACAGCGATGTCGCTCCGTACTCCCGCTGACCGGTCGCCGCGACCTCGCCCCCCAGCGCCCGGGCCATCAGCTGATGGCCGTAGCAGATGCCGAGCACCGGCACGCCGAGCTCGAACAAGCCCGGATCGACCTGTGGCGCACCGTCGGCGTAGACCGAGGCCGGCCCCCCGCTGAGGATCAGGCCGGCGGGCCTGCGAGCACGCACCTCGTCGGCCGTGGCGTCATGCGCCACGATCTCGGAGTAGACGTGCGCCTCACGCACGCGCCGCGCGATCAGCTGCGCGTACTGGGCTCCCAGGTCGACGACGAGGACCGGCCGCGGCTCGGAGGCCACGCCCTCAGTGCCCCATGCCGACCCGCTGTTGGGTCTGGTAGGTCTTGCCCTCGGTCTTGATCGACGGCGCGATCACGAGCTCGGCCTTCTGGAACTCCTTGATCGTCTGGTAGCCCGTCGTGGCCATCGACGTCGCGAGCGCCCCGAACAGGTTGAAGGTGCCGTCGTTCTCGTGGGCCGGCCCCGTCAGGATCTCCTCGATCGAGGCGACCTGCTGGGTCTGTACACGCGCCCCTCGAGGCAGGGTGGGGTGGAACGTGGCCATGCCCCAGTGGTAGCCGCGGCCCGGGGCCTCGTAGGCGCGGGTCATCGGCGAGCCGATCATCACGGCGTCGGCCCCGCAGGCGATCGCCTTCGCGATGTCGCCGCCGGTGCGCATGCCGCCGTCGGCGATCACGTGGCAGTACCGACCCGTCTCGTGCTGGTGCTCACGCCGGGCCGCGGCCGCGTCGGCGATGGCCGTGGCCTGCGGCACGCCGACCCCGAGCACGCCGCGGGTCGTGCAGGCGTTGCCCGGGCCCACCCCGACGAGCACCCCGACCGCACCCGTGCGCATCAGGTGCAGGGCGGTCGCGTAGGAAGCGCACCCGCCCACGATCACCGGGATGTCGAACGCGGGGATGAACTCCTTCAGGTTCAGCGGCTCCTGCTGGCTCGAGACGTGCTCTCCCGAGACCACCGTGCCCTGGATCACGAGCACGTCGAGCCCGGCGTCGAGCACGAGCTTCGCGTAGCGCTCGACTCGCTGGGGGGTGAGCGAGGCGCAGCTGGTGACGCCGCCCTCCTTGATCTCTTCGATGCGCCGGCCGATGAGCTCTTCCTTCACGGGCTCGGCGTAGAGCTCCTGCATGCGGCGCGTGGCCTTCTCGTCGGGGAGCGAGGCGATCTCCTCGTAGATGGGCTCCGGATCGTCGAAGCGCGTCCAGAGGCCCTCGAGGTTGAGGCACGCGAGGCCGCCGAGCCGGCCGATCGTGATGGCGGTCGCGGGCGAGACCGCGGCGTCCATGGCGCTCGCCATCATCGGCAGCCCGAACGTGTACGCGTCGATCTCCCACTCGATGCTCACGTCCTCGGGGTCGCGTGTGCGCCTCGACGGCACGATCGCGACCTCGTCGAAACCGTAGGCCCGTCGGGCCGACTTGCCGATGCCGATCTCGAACTCCATGGCTTCCCCCACCCCTGGTCTCGCCCCGAAACGCAGGACGCCCACCGGTTCCCCGATGGGCGTCGCTCCCTACATGCCAGCAGCGTAACAGGAGCGTTCACCCATCGGTCGCCCGCCCTTGGCATGATGCTCCGATGCACGAGGTGCCGATCGAGCCGCGACACCCCGACGGCTTCGCCGAGCTGGTCGCCCCGCGAGACCTGCGGCGCTACCGGCGCGCGCTCGCCGGCGCCGGTGTCGGACTGGCCGGACGGACCTGGTGGCACGTGAACTCGACCGCCGACGGCGGAGGAGTTGCCGAGCTGCTGCATGCGCTGCTCGGCACCGTGGCATCCGCCGGCGTGCGCACCCGGTGGCTCGTGATCGACGGCGACCCTGTGTTCTTCGAGGTGACCAAGCGCATCCACAATCGCCTGCACGGCGCCCCGGGCGACGGGGGTCCGCTGGGAGCCGCCGAGCGGGCGGTCTACGACACCACGATCGAGCACGAGCTGCCCGCGATCGCGGAGCTGGTCGGCCCGGGCGACGTCGTCGTGCTGCACGACCCGCAGACCGCCGGCCTCGCGCCATGGCTCGGGGCGCGAGGCGTGCACGTCGTCTGGGTGTGCCATGTCGGTATCGACACCGCCAACGATCTCGCACGCTCGGCATGGGCGTTCCTGCTCGATGACGTGCGGGCCGCAGCCGCCGTGGTGTTCACGCGGGCGGCCTACGTCTGGGACGGCATCGGTCCAACGGCCGTCGCGATCATCCCACCGTGCATCGATGCCGGATCGCCCAAGAACGTGCCGATCGAGCACCCGACGGTCGAGGCCGTGCTCGCCGCGGCGGGTGTGATGGAGGCCCCGCTCGGCGACCCGACCGTGCCCCTGGGTGACGGCACCTCGGTCCGCGTCGAGCGGCGGGCCGAGATGCTCGAGGAGGCGCCGGTGCCGGCGACCGCGCCCCTGGTCACTCAGATCTCTCGATGGGACCGACTGAAAGATCCGATCGGGGTGCTCAAGGGATTCGCCGCGGGTGTCCCCCACGATATCGGCGCCCACCTGGTGCTGGCCGGCCCGAAGGTCGACGCGGTCTCCGACGACCCCGAGGGCGCCGAGGTCCTGGCCGAGGTCGCCGGCGCCTGGCGCGCCTTGTCATCTGTGGACCGGGTGCGCGTGCACCTCGCCAGCCTTCCGGTGGACGACCTCACCGAGAACGCCGTGGTCGTGAACGCACTGCAGCGACGCGCCGACGTCGTGGTGCAGAAGAGCTTGGCCGAGGGCTTCGGCCTCACCGTCACCGAGGCGATGTGGAAGGAACGACCCGTCGTCGGCTCACGCCTCGGCGGCATCGCCGAGCAGATCGAACACCGCCGCAGCGGCCTGCTCGTGGACCCCACCGACCTGACCGCGTTCGGGGAGGCACTCTCGATGCTCCTGCGCGACGAGATGCTGGCGGTCGAGATCGGGCACGGCGCCCGCCGGCGTGTGCGGGAACGGTTCCTCGCGCCTCACTTCCTGGCGGC
Organism: uncultured Actinomycetes bacterium; assembly: GCA_963722795.1. Taxonomy (GTDB): domain Bacteria; phylum Actinomycetota; class UBA4738; order UBA4738; family HRBIN12; genus JAOUEA01. The sequence continues at coordinate 435,852 of CAVROD010000004.1, read as the reverse complement.
GCACCTGGAGCTCGCGCTGGAGGTCAGTGCTCCTTGACGACCGTGCCGGCCTCGCTCACGCGCAGGTCGGTGAGCCCCGAGTGCACGCGATCGCCCGTGACGTGCACGGTGTCGTCGTCCACGCGCCCGAGCTCGCGCAACCGGGTGAGCACGTGCTGCAGGGACTCTTCGGGGGTCTGCGACAGGGTGTCGACCGTGATCTCGGGGTGCTCGGGCACCTCGTAGGGGTCGTCCACGCCGGTGAAGCCGGTGATCTCCCCTGCGAGGGCCTTCTTGTACAGGCCCTTGGGGTCGCGGTTCGCGGCGATCTCGTCGACCGTGGCATGCACGTAGACCTCGACGAACTCGCCGATCGTCTCGCGGCAGGCGTCGCGGGTCTCCTTGTACGGGCTGATCGGGCAACAGATCGTCGCGACGCCGTTGCGCGTGAGCAGATTCGCCACGAACCCGATGCGCAGGATGTTGGTGTCGCGGTCCTCCTTGGAGAACCCGAGCCCCTTCGAGAGGTTCTTGCGCACCTCGTCGCCGTCGAGGATCTCGGTCTTGAGGCCCCGCGCCTGGAACTCGTGGTAGAGCATCTCGGCGATCGTGGACTTGCCCGAACCGGACAGCCCGGTGAACCAGACGGTGAACCCTTGGTGTTCGGTCGATGGCTCGGTCACTTCAGGAAGCTCCTTCCGACGGCGCCCTGCGGCGCCTCGATGTCGTACAGCGACAGCACCGACGGGCCCACGTCGACGAGGCTCATGCCTTCCATGCGCCCCGTCGACTGGCCCGGCAGGTTCACCAGGGAGAAGAACGCGGTGCGGTCGTGGTTGGCGCCGTCGGTGCCGGTGTCGTTCTCGAACGTGTAGATGCTGGGGTTGCCGACGGCGCCCACCGATCGCCAGTCGAGGTCGCCGAAGTAGACGATGAGGTCGGGCGCGATGCCTCGCACCTCGGGGTAGACGTCCTGCGGCTTGTGCACCTTGGTGCCCATGGGCAGCCCGTCGGGGCCGGGCAGCGCCTCGAGCTTCGCGACCATCTCGTTTCGCAGCGTCTCGTACTGCGACGGCTCCACGATGCCGTTCGGCTCGCGTCCCTTGATGTTGAGGAAGCATCGCCCGTAGTAGCCGCCGTCGCCCCACGCCACCGTGCGGCTCCAGTCGATGTCGGCCTTCGCGATCGGTGTGATCTCGCGCACCGGCTCCTTGAGCACGAGATAGCCCTCCTGGATCAACCAGTCGTTGAAGCAGAGACCGCCCATCATCGGGCGGGCGCCGTGGTCGCTCATCGCGATCGTGATGACGTCCTCGGGCAGCACCTCGAGCAGCGTGCCGATCTCCTTGTCGAGGAACCGGTAGTAGTCGTGGAAGGCCGTCTCGTACTTGTTGCCGGCCTCGTACAGGGGGTGACGCGGGTCGTAGAACTGCCAGAAGCAGTGGTGCAGCCGGTCCAGGCCCATCTCGACCATCATGAAGAAGTCCCAGGGCTTGGTCTTGATGAGCCGCCGGGCCACCTGGAACCGGCGTTCGGTCATCTTGAAGATCTGATCCATCACGAAGTCGGCGCCCTGCTGGCGGAAGTTCGGGATGTCGAAGATGTACTCGTTCTCCCCCAGCTCCTCCTCGATCTCGGTCTCGAGCTCGGCCGGGAAGGCGAAGCGCTCGGCGCTCGGGGGCGTCAGGAAGCACGCCACGCGCCAGCCCGGGAACTCCTTGGGCGGGGGGAAGCCGGGCGGCACCCCGATCAGCAGCGACCGCTTGCCGGCGGCGCCGAGCGTGTCCCACACGGCGGGCTCCTTCACGCTGAGCGACGTCGCCACCTGCAGCCCGTCGTAGCTCGTGTCCTTGCGGTTGCGGAAGCCGTAGATGCCCAGCTGTCCGGGGGTCTTGCCCGTCATCGCGCAGGCCCACGCCGGCACCGTGATCGGCGGCGTGATGCTGGCGAGGTCGCCGTACATGCCGTTGGCGAAGATCTTGCGGAGGTTCGGCACCTCATCGGCGAGATCTTCGAACAGGAGCTGCGGGGCGCCGCAGTCCAAGCCGATGATCGCGACCCTGGGTCCTTGCTGCATGCTGCGATCCTCTCGAGTAGCGGGGAACCGGTGTTGCTCGGCGCGGCGAGGTGGCGACTCGCACGACGACGCGAGGGGTGCCTCAGCGGTGCGCGTATCCTACCAACCGCCCGAAACCCGGCCCACCCTTGGAGGACGAGCGCTCGTGAAGCTTCTGCGACGGTTGCTGAAGGTCCAGGCGGCGGTGTGGCTCGTCTGGAGCGTCGCGGTCGGCCTGTTCCCCCGGTGGGTGCTCGAGGACCTCTTCGGGCAGCCGATCCTCGCCGAGTACGTCTGGGTTCGGGCGGCCGCCGTGATGGGGGTCGTGCTCGCCCTCCTCATGGTGCTGGTGGCCCAGCGTATCGACGAGCTCTGGTGGTGGTCGTGGGCCTTCGCGGTGCTCGAGGTGGGCACCGCCACGGTCTTCGCCGTCAACGCCGCCTTCGGCGTGCCCGAGGGCGCCGAGGCGTGGCCCTTCTGGGCACTCGCCGTCGTCAACGGCGGGTTCGGCGCTGCCCTGCTGGTCGGCATGGGCTTCGGCGGCCAGGAGAAGCCGTTCGTCTGATCGCCCGCCCCTGCGTGCCCTGCCCTCCGAAGGGCCCTACGGCCGCGCCGCGACCGCTGCGGCCAGCCGGTCCGTCGCGAGGCGGTCGGCGGCCGCGGCGGTCGTGATGCCCTCGCGGTCGGCGCGTGCGAACAGGTCCGTGAGGGTCTGCCCGATGCCGGCGAGCCTCGCCGCCATCTGCGCCTCGTCCCAACCGAGGCGTTCATATCCCGCGAGGTGGATCACCCCGCCGGCGTTGATCACGTAGTCGGGCGCGTACAGGATGCCCCGGTCGTGCAGGCGGTCGCCGTCCCAGGGCGTCGCCAGCTGGTTGTTCGCCGCCCCGGCGACGACCCGGCAGCGCAGCAGCGGGATCGTCTCGGCCGAGAGCACGCCCCCCGTGGCACACGGCGAGAAGACGTCGCACTCGGTGTCGAACACGTGGTGAGCGGGCACCGATGCCGCGCCGAGCGACGCGGCCACGTCCGCCGCTCGCTCGCCGGCGAGATCGGCGAGCACGAGGTGAGCACCGGCATCGCGCAGCAGCTCGGCGAGGCGGGCCCCCACCGCACCGACGCCCTGCACCAGCACGCTGCGGCCGGCGATGTCATGCCCGCCGAAGGCGTGGCGCACGCTCGCACGGATGCCGTGGAAGACCCCGAGCGCCGTGTCACCGGCCGAGCTGCCCGACCCGCCGCACGTGGTTGAGCGTCCGAGCACGTGGTCGGTGCGTTCCCCGACGATGTCGAGGTCTGCCTCCCCGGTGTTCATGTCGGCGGCCGTCACGTAGGCCCCGCCCATCGACTCGACGAGGTCGCCGTAGCGACGAAGCAGGTCGCGGCGTGCGACGGAACCCGGCGGCGGCAACGAGGGCACCGCGAGCACGGCCTTCCCGCCGCCGAAGTCGAGTCCCGCAGCAGCCTGCTTCATGGTCATCGCCTGCGACAGGCGCAGCACGTCGTGCAGGGCCTCGCCGGCGGACCGGTAGGCCTTCATGCGCGTGCCGCCCATCGCGGGCCCCAGCACGCTCGAGTGCACGCCGACCAGCATCCAGGCCCGGGACGGTCGGTCGAATCGCACGACCACGTGCTCGCCGTCCCAGCCGCGGAGCAGCTCTTCGAACATCGGGTCGAGTCTAGGCCCGCCCGGCACTTCCACGCGAGTGGGGCGGGCACGAGGCCCGCCCCACCGTGGTGCGACCGGTCGGCGCGGCCGAACGGCCACGCCTCGTCGCGTCAGTGCATGTGGCCGTGGCCGTCGCCGGCTGCAGCCTCTTCGTCCTCGGGCTTCTCCACGACGGCCGACTCGGCGGTCAGCACGATCGCAGCGATCGACGCGGCATTCTGCAACGCCGAACGGGTGACCTTGGCCGGGTCGATGATGCCCACCTTCACCATGTCGACCCACTCGCCGGTCGCGGCGTTGAAGCCGTTGCCGCCGGATTCCCCGCGCAACTGCTGCACGACGACCGAGCCCTCGTAGCCGGCGTTCTGCGCGATACGACGGGCGGGCTCGCTGAGCGCGTTGCGCACGATGCGCACCCCGGTGGCCTCGTCGCCCTCGAGGTCGAGCTTGTCGAGCGCCGGCCTCGGCGCGGATCAGCGTGACGCCCCCGCCGGGCACGATGCCCTCTTCGACCGCGGCTCGGGTCGCCGAGACGGCGTCCTCGATGCGGTGCTTCTTCTCCTTGAGCTCGACCTCGGTGGCCGCGCCGACCTTGATGACCGCGACGCCGCCGGAGAGCTTGGCGAGCCGCTCCTGCAGCTTCTCGCGGTCCCAATCGGAGTCGGTGTTGTCGATCTCGGCCTTGATCTGGTTGATGCGGCCCTCGACCTCGTCCTCACTCCCCTGACCCTCGACGATCGTGGTGGTGTCCTTGGTCACGACGACCTTGCGGGCCTTGCCGAGCAGTTCGACGTCGGCGTTCTCGAGCTTCAGGCCGACCTCCTCGGAGATCACCTGACCGCCCGTGAGGGTCGCGATGTCCTGCAGCATGGCCTTGCGGCGATCGCCGAAGCCCGGCGCCTTGATCGCGACGGCGTTGAACGTGCCGCGGATCTTGTTCACCACCAGGGTCGCGAGGGCCTCGCCCTCGACGTCCTCGGCGATGATCGCGAGCGGCTTGCCGCCCTGCATGACCTTCTCCAGCACCGGCACGAGCTCCTGCACGCTCGAGATCTTCTTGTTCACGAGCAGGATGTACGGATCCTCGAGCACGGCCTCCTGGCGGTCGGGGTCGGTGATGAAGTAGGGCGAGATGTAGCCCTTGTCGAACTGCATGCCCTCGGTGAACTCGAGCTCGATGCCGAAGGTGTTCGACTCCTCGACGGTGATGACGCCGTCCTTGCCCACCTTGTCGAGCGCCTCGGCGATCGTCTCGCCGATGGCCGGGTCGGCCGCCGAGATCGAGGCGACCTGGGCGATCTCGTCCTTGGACTCGACCTCCTTGGCCTCGTTCTTGATCGATTCGACCGCGCTCTCGACCGCCTTCTCGATGCCGCGCTTGAGCGCCATCGGGTTCGCGCCGGCGGCGACGTTCTTCATGCCGCCCTTGACCATCGCGCGAGCGAGCACGGTCGCGGTGGTGGTGCCGTCACCCGCGACGTCGTTGGTCTTCGTCGCGACTTCCTTGGTGAGCTGCGCGCCCATGTTCTCCCATGGGTCGTCGAGCTCGATCTCCTTCGCGATCGTCACGCCGTCGTTCGTGATCGTGGGGGCTCCCCACTTCTTGTCGAGCACGACGTTCTGGCCCTTGGGGCCGAGCGTGATCGCGACCGCGTCGGCGAGCTTGTCGACGCCGGCCTCCAGGCCGCGTCGCGCATCCTCGCCGAACTTCAGCAGCTTCGACGCCACAGTTGCCTCCTCGATGTCGATGTGTCAGTCAGACGACGCGACGGGCCCTGCGCCGACGGCGTGGGCCCGGCGTCGATCAGGTGGTTACTTGCCGACGACCGCGAGCACGTCGCGGGCGGACAGGATCAGGTAGTCCTCGCCCTCGACCTTGACCTCGGTGCCGCCGTACTTCGAGTAGATGACGGTGTCGCCGACGCCCACGTCCATGGGCACGCGCTCGTCGCCGTCCTCGTTGAAGCGGCCCGGGCCCACCGCGACGACGGTGCCCTCCTGGGGCTTCTCCTTCGCCGTGTCGGGGATCACCAGGCCCGACGCCGTGGTCTGATCACCCTCGTTGGCCTGCACGACGATGCGGTCGTCGAGTGGCTTCAGCTTGAAGTCCGCCATAGTGCTTGCTCCTCCTTGCGGTCAGCGGTGCGTTCCGGCTCGTTAGCACTCACGCCAGGTGAGTGCTAACAGGATAGCCATGAGAGTGCCAGGTGGTCAACGTCGAGGAAGGGGTCGAGCGAGATGTCAGGCGATCTGCAGCGAGCGCTTCGCGAGGCCCATGAAGAAGCCCTCGATGGCGGTCTCGGGTGTCGCCTCGGGGTCGCTGGCGGCCCCGAGGGTCACGAACAACGGCGCGAAGTGCTCGGTCGTGGGGTGGGCGTACGGCATGCCGGGGGCCCGGTGGCGGAAGTCCATCAACTCGTCGACGGCGCCTCGTTGCAGAGCCTCGGCCGCCCACAGGTCGAACTCGCGCGACCAGCCGGGCGGGTCGGCGTCGGTGCTCCAGTCACGCAGGAACGGCAGCCCGTGCGTGAGGAAGCCCGAACCGATCACGAGCACGCCCTCGTCTCGTAGGGGGCGCAGCCTGGCACCGAGGTCGAACAGCCGCTGGGGGTCGAGCGAGGGCATCGACATCTGGAGCACCGGCACGTCGGCCTCGGGGTACATCACCATGAGCGGCACGTACGCTCCGTGGTCGAGTCCGTAGCCGGGCTCCCTGGCGACGGTCTCACTGTCGGGCATCATCGCTGCGATGCGATCGGCCAGCCACGGGGCGCCGGGCGACGTGTAGGTCATGCGGTAGAAGCGCTCGGGGAACCCGTAGAAGTCGTACGTGAGCGGGGTGCCCGTCTCGGTCGCCCCGAGCGTGAGCGGCGCGGACTCCCAGTGCGCGGACACGATGAGCACGGCCTTCGGGCGAGGCAGCTCGCTCGACCAACGCGCGAGCTGGCCCTTCCACACCTCGTCGTCGAGCAGGGGGGGTGCGCCGTGTCCGAGGTAGACGGCCGGCAGGGTCTCGAGGTCGTCGGGCATGCCCCCTACAACCCCCGGGACCCCGGATCCTGTTCCCGGCAGACCCCGGATGCGCAAGGGCCCCCCTGAGGGGGCCCCCGGCCTTGGCGGTACCGATCGGTCTTACGCGCTCTTGTTCGTCGCCATCGGCAGGCGGCCCGCCTCGTCGAGCTGACTCTCGATCCAGGCGTAGGTGGACTTCAGGCCGTCCTCGAGGTCGACCTCGGGCGCCCAGCCCAGCACCGCCTTGCAGCGGTCGTTGTCGCTGTTGCGGCCGCGCACGCCCTGCGGCTTCGTCAGGTCGTGCTGCTTCTCGAGCGACTTGCCGGCCACCGCGCTCACGAGATCGACGAGCTGGTCGATGGTGACGAGGCGGTCCGAGCCCAGGTTGAGGGGTTCCCAGTGATCGCTCTGCGCGATGCGGAAGATGCCCTCGACGCAGTCGTCGACATAGGTGAACGAGCGGGTCTGCTGGCCGTCGCCCCAGATCTCGATGTCACCGCCATCGTTCGCGAGCGCCACCTTGCGGCTGATGGCCGCCGGCGCCTTCTCGCGGCCGCCCTCGTAGGTGCCGAGCGGCCCGTAGATGTTGTGGAAGCGAGCCACTCGGGTCTCGAGCTTGCCCTCTTCTTGGTAATACTGGCAGAGCTTCTCGGAGTACAGCTTCTCCCAACCGTAGCCCTCTTCGGGGTCGGCCGGGTACGCGTCCTCTTCCTTCAGCGGGGTGACGTCGGGGTCGTGCTGCTTGTACATCGGGTAGATGCACGCGCTCGACGAGTAGAAGTGGCGGGTGACCCCGTTCTGGTACGCGGCCTCGAGCATGTGCGCGTTGATCAGCACGTTGTTGCGCGCGATCTCGACACGATTGCCCGTGATGTAGCCGATGCCGCCCATGTCGGCTGCGAGTTGGTAGACCTCTTCGACGTCGGCGGTGGCCGCCAGGCAGTTCTCCCACTCTCGCAGGTCGAGCACGAGGAACTCGTCGGCCGCCGAGGGCTCGTACTCGGGCTCCTTGATGTCGACGCCACGGACCCAGTAGCCCTTGTCCTTGAGGTAGCGGACCATGTGGTGTCCGATGAATCCGCCGGCCCCGCCGACGACCGCACGCTTCTGCATCGCTCGTTCCTTTCGTTCGAACCCGATCCCCGTCGTGAGTCATCTCGACGCCATCGGTCTCGCGCCCGTGGGGGGGACCCCGGCCGGATGGTGCCGTCCGTCGCTCGTACCCGTTGTACCTGAAGACGTAGCCCTTGGCTACGGCAACGGTATTAGACCCTTCGGGCGATTTCCGACGGCCGTCGAGCGCGACACTCAGCTATCGAAGCCCAGGCCTACGGCATCGAGCATACGCAGCCAGGGGCCTCTGCGTCCTGCGTTCCCGTCCGCCTTCGTGAGAGCTCGGGTGGTGAGTCGGATGCCCGCGTACCGCAGGGGCTCGGGGGGGAAGGGCACCGGTTTGGAGCGAACGAGCCGCAGTCGGGTGCGCTCGGTGTCGTGCCCGTCGACGAGGTCGAGCGCCGTGCGAGCGCCGAACCGGGTGGCGGCGACGCCCATGCCCGTGTACCCGACCGCGTAGGCGACCCGGCCGTCGAGGGCCGTCCCGAACATCACGGAGAAGCGGCTGCACGTGTCGATCACGCCGCCCCATCGGTGCGAGAAGCGCACCCCCTCGAGCTGGGGGAAGGTCTCGAAGAAGTGCGCCGCGAGCGTCTCGAACGTGGCCGTTCGCTGCTCTAGCTGGGGTCGGACCCCGTTGCGCCAATGGTAGACGGCATCGTAGCCGCCCCACAGGATGCGGCCGTCCGCACTCAGCCGGTAGTAGTGGAAGTGGTTCGCGCTATCGGCGAAGCCCTGGCGCCGCGCCCAGCCGATCGAGGCGCGCTGCTCGGCGGTGAGCGGCTCGGTCATCAGCACGTAGTCGTAGACGGGCACCACGTAGCGGCGGATCGACCGCACCAACGGCGGGAACCCGTTCGTGGCGAGCACGACGCGGCCGGCATCGATCCGACCGGCCGGCGTGCCGAGCGAGACCCCCGCAGGCGTCTTGGCGATCGAGGTCGCGGGCGTGCGCTCGTGCACGCGCACACCGAGCTCCAGCGCCGCTCGCCGGAGTCCCCATGCCAGGCGGGCGGGGTCGACCATGGCGCACCCGCTGCGCTTCCACATGCCGGCGAGGTAGGTGGGCGAGTCGAGCTCGGCCCGCACCTGGTCGCGGTCGAGGAACAGGGCCTCCTGCCCGAACTCGCGCGCTCGCGCCGCCGCCTCGCGCATCCATGCCACCTCGTGAGGCTCGCGCGCCACGAGCACCTCTCCCTCGGAGTTCCAGTCGCACTCGATGCCGAAGCGAGCGATGGTCTCCTCGATGCCGCGGAAGCTCTCGGCCGCCAGCCTCTCGATGGCCCCGATCTCGTCGGGGAACCGCTCGATGCCGTTCGGCAGCCCGTGGGTGAGCGAGGCATCGCAGAATCCCCCGTTCCGCCCGCTCGCCCCGAACGCGATGGTGTCCTGCTCGACGAGCACCACGTCGCGGCCGGGGTCCTGCTGCTTCGCCTCGATGGCCGCCCACAAGCCGGTGAACCCGCCACCGACGATGGCGAGGTCGGCGCGCGTCGGCCCGGCGAGGGCCGGGCACGGTTCGGGCGCTCCCGGCTGGTCGAGCCAGTAGGGCACCGGCGACGCATCGTCGTAGGTCGCCCGCAGGCGCGGGGACGCCGCGACCTCGTTCACGAGGGCGGCTCGTCGTGAGGAAGCGTGACCTGGAACACCTTGCGTAACGACTCGTGCACGGTCCACGTCGTGCGCGCGCCACGCTGGAGCAGGCAGACATCACCCGGGCCGACGCGGACGGTCGGCCCCCCCTGCACCTCGATCGTGGCGCTGCCCTCGAGCACGACGAACACCTCGTCCTGCTCCACGTCGGTCACCGTGCCCTCGGTGATCCGCCAGATGCCGCGCACCACCCGCCCGTCGGGCGACTCCGAGAGCACCGTCTCGGTGATCGCCGGGGCGCCGGCGACGACCTGCGACGGGTCGAGGTCGCCGGCTGCGAGGGGCACATCGACGGCTCGCCAGACCACGGCGCCGGCAGTTGCGGGGTCGGGGGTCGAGACCATCGAGGCAGACTCCCCTGCGTCGGGCCAGACGAGCTCGAACCGTTCGAGCACCACGACGTCGTCGTCGGTGACCGGCGTGCCCTCGGCCTCGAAGAAGCGCTCGTGCGCCGATCGCCAGTACCCCAGCGAGCGATCGCCCTCACCTTCCACCCACGCGAACTCCTCGTCGACGTCCCCGAACGGCTTCGTGTCGACCCGGCTCGTGCGGATGATGCAGAGCGGCTGGCCGGCGCCGTCGAGGATGACGCTGTAGCCGCCGGCGACCGGGAGGGGCTCGCCCTCGGCTTCGTACGAGCTCAGCAGCCCGGTCGTCGCGCGCTTGGGACCGTCCCGCACGAGCAGGCCGAGTTCCGTGGCGAGCTCGGGGGTATCGTCGCCCCCGAACGCCCACGCTTCGTACGGGGCCTCGACCCCGCTCGCCTCGGCGAACTCGCGCCAGAACGCCTCGACCACCGGGCTGCGCGCGGACATCTCTCACACGCCCTTGAGGTAGGCCACGGTCTCGGCGAGGCCGTCCTCGAGGTGGGTCCACGGCTTCCAGGCGATCGCGTTGGAGGCCGAGGCGATGTCGAGCGCGATGCGCCGCAACTCCCCCGGGGGCAGCGGGCCGAACGCGGGCTCCGCGCCGTAGCCGATGATGTCGGCGAGCAGACGGAAGACGTGGTTGACGCTCGCCTCGAGCCCGGTCCCGATGTTCACGACCTTGCCGGGCCCGCGGTCGATAGCCTGCACGAACGCATGCACCACGTCGTCGATGAACACGTAGTCGCGCGTCTGATTGCCGTCGCCGAAGATCGTGATGGGCTCGCCGGCCAACATCCGAGAGGCGAAGATCGCGATGACGCCCGCCTCACCGTTCGGATCCTGACGCGGCCCGTACACGTTGCCGAGGGCGAGCGCGGTGAAGTCGAGACCCCGGTAGCGCTGGTAGAAGCCGAGATAGTCGAGCACCACCTTCTTCGAGATGCCGTACGGGCTCGAGTGGATGCGAGCCCTGGGCGCTCGATTCCTTGGCCGGAAGGCGCCGAGGTTCGCCGTAGATCGTGCCACCGCTCGCCGCGTAGATGACCTTGCGCGTCCGAACCGGGCGGCGCACTCGAGCACGTTCAGGGTGCCCATCACGTTGATCGAGGCGTCGAGGACGGGGTCCTCGAGCGAGGGTCGGACCCCCGACTGCGCGGCGAGGTGGAACACGATCTCGGGGCGATGGCGCTCGAACAGCGGCCGCAGGCCGTCGGCGCGCACGTCCATGTTGAAGAACGTGAACTCCTTGCCGTAGCCGCGCGCGTCGACGAGGTTCGCGATGCGTCCGGTCGTGAGGTCGTCGACGCTGATCACGCGATGGCCCTCGGCCAGCAGACGATCGGCGAGGTGCGAGCCGATGAACCCGGCGCCCCCGGTCACCAGGACGGTGCTCACGCACTCAACCTTAGTTGCGGATCGGCGGCGATGTCGAGCGACGGTTCGCTCCCCGCGAGCCCATCTCGCCGCGCCGAGGCAGGCGATCATCGCCGCGTTGTCGGTGCACAGGGGCATCGAGGGGAACAGCACCCCGAGCCCCTCCTGCTCCCCGGCCGCCGCCATGCGCTCGCGCAGGCGCGTGTTCGCGACGACGCCGCCCCCGAGCAGCACCGTGGGAGCGCGAACGGCCTTGGCTGCCGCGATCGTCTTCGTCACCTGCACGTCGACGATCGCTTCCTGGAAGCTGGCCGCGAGATCGGGGAGGTGCAGGTCCTGGCCCGCCGCCTGCGCCGACTTCACGTGGCGGAGCACGGCGGTCTTCAGCCCGCTCATCGAGAAGTCGAAGTCGCCGGAATCCTCCATCGCGCGCGGGAACCTGATCGCGTGCGGATCCCCCTGGCGCGCCATCGCGTCGAGCGCCGGCCCGCCCGGGAAGCCGAGTCCGATCAGCCGGGCGACCTTGTCGAAGGCCTCCCCCGCCGCGTCGTCGAGCGTCTGGCCCATCACGACGTGGTGGAACATCTCCGGCATGTGCACCAGCATCGTGTGCCCTCCGCTCACGATCAGCGCCACGTACGGTGGGTTCGGACGCCCGTGCTCGAGGAAGTTCGCCCAGTAGTGGCCCTCGAGGTGGTTCACGCCGACCAGGTCGGCTCCGGTGGCGAGCGAGACGGCCTTCGCGCCCGCCATGCCCACGAGCAGCGCTCCCACCAGCCCCGGGCCGGCCGTCACCGCGACCGCGTCGATCTCGCCGAACCCGACGCCGGCCTCCGTCGAGGGCCTCCTCGAGCAAGCGGGTTGAGCGCCTCGACGTGGGCGCGCGCGGCGACCTCCGGCACGACGCCCCCGAACCGCTCGTGCAGATGCACCTGCGACGCGATGAGGTTCGCGCGCAGCTCGAAGCCGTCCTCCACCACGGCGACCGCGGTCTCGTCGCACGACGTCTCGATGCCGAGCGTGATCACGTCAGATGCACCGCGGTCGCGGCATCGAGGCGGCGATGGCCGCGAGGCGGGCGGCGTACGCGTCGGTGCGGATGTCGTCGGTCCACATGATGAGCGCGTCCTCGTGCAGCTCCTGGTAGTAGTTGCGCCGGATCCCGACCGGGCGGAAGCCGAACCGCCCGTAGAGGCGCTGGGCTCCCCAGTTCGTGACCCGTACCTCGAGCGAGACCGCGTGTCCCCCCATCTCGATCGCCTGCGTGACGAGCTCGTACAGCAGCCGCGTGCCGACGCCCGAGCCGGTGCTGCTGCGGGTCCACGGCGATGTTCGTCACGTGCGCCTCGTCGCCGTAGCAGATCAGTCCACCGTACCCGACGACGGTCTTGTCGACGCGTGCCACCAGGTAGCAGCGGTTGTTGGGCTCGGTCATCTCGGCCACGAACAGATTGGGGCTCCACGGCCGCGCGTAGACCTGGCGCTCGATCGCCATCACGCCGCGCAGGTGACGACGGCGCATGCGCCCGACCTCGAGCTTAGACGCCCCGTGCTCGCCGATCCCACGCGATCTCAGCATCGGACTTCCTCAGGTACATGGGGACGACGTCGAACAGTCGGTCGTGCTCCTCCCGCAGGAACCGGGGCACGGCGAGCTCGACCAGCGCTGCGGCATCGGGGTGCGCGTCGATCGACGACGCGAACTCGATGCGGCTTCCGATCTCTCCGAGCTCATGCCGGTACAGCATCGCACCGTTGCCGACGGCCAACACGTCGCCCGGCATGGCCATCAGGTCGGCCGCCAGGCGGTCGGGGGTGTGCACCTCGTACCCGCCGTCGCGCACGACGCCCCCCGGCACCGGCCGGTAGATCGCCGAGAAGACCTCGCCGCGCCGGGCGTCGATCACCGCCGCGATACGACGCGGTGTGAAGCGCACCGCGTACGCCAGCGCATCGAGGCCGGCGATACCGACGATCGGCACCCCGACCACCTGGGCCAGGGTCTTCGCCGTCTCGACGCCGACCCGCAGTCCCGTGAACAGCCCGGGCCCGATGCCGACCGCGATGCCGCCCACCTGCGCGAGCGTCAGTTCGCTGCGCCGGAGCAGGTCCTGCAGCAACGGCGTCACGGATTCCTGGCGCGCGGCGCCGGCCACGCTCGCCCTCGCCAGGATCTCGTGCTCGGTGCCGATCGCGACCGACGTCTGTGGGGTCGAGGTGTCGATGCCCGACGACGATCATGCCGGCATCCTCCAGGGCATCAGGGCCGCCTCGAGCTCGGCGAAGCGGTCCACCCACGCCCGCGCCGGTGGCCGAGATCGCGATCGACCGGACCTCCTCGGCCTCGGTCGACGTCGTGAGCTCCACGCGCAGCCGGCTCTCCGGGCAACAGCTCCTCGATCGTGTCGCCCCACTCGACGAGCAGCACGTCGTCGCCGCCACCGAGCTCTTCCAGGCCGAGATCGACGACGTCCTGGATGCGATCGAGGCGATAGACATCGACGTGCGCCAGGTCGAGGATGCCCGAGTACTCCTTCACGAGCGTGAACGTCGGCGAGACGACGTGTTCCTCGATGCCGAGCCCCCGTGCGACGCCTTGGACGAACGTCGTCTTGCCGGCGCCGAGCTCCCCCGTGAGCACCACGGCGTCGCGGGCGCGAAGGAGCGACGCGATCGCCTCGCCGACCTCGCGGGTCTGCTCGGCGGACTCGGCGCGGACGTCGATGCGCATCTCAGAACAGCTCCAGCTGGTCGGGATCGGGCGCCGCACCCACGGGCTCGGCCTCCGGCACGGCGATGAGCCCCGGTGGGACGTCGGCCGGGTGCGTCGGGGCGTCGGCCGGGTGCGTCGGGGCGTCCAGCGTGCGTCGCACGAGGCGGAAGTCCTCGCGCAGCATCTGGAACTGGCGGGACTTCTCGCCGCCGCCGTGCAGGATCGCGGCCGGATGGAACGTCGGGATCACCGTGCGCCCGTGCCACTCGTGCACCTGGCCCGCGAAGCCGGGTGATGCCCGTCTGCGTGTCTGCAGCACGAACTTCGTGGCGAAGTTGCCGAGCGTCACGATGACCCGCGGCTGGATCAGCGAGAGCTGCTCGATCGAGCCACGGCGTGCAGGCCTCGATCTCGTCGGCCTGTGGATCGCGGTTGCCCGGGGGGCGGCACTTCACCACGTTGCCGATGTAGACCTCCTCGCGGGCGAGCCCGATCTCGCCGAGCATGCGGTTCAGCAGCTGTCCGGCCGCGCCCACGAACGGCTCGCCCTGCTTGTCCTCGTGGAAGCCCGGCCCCTCGCCGATGAACATCAGCTCGCGCGTCGGGGTCGCCCGCGCCGAACACGACCTGCGTGCGGCCCTGGGCGAGCCGGCACCTCGTGCAGCCGGATGCCTCGGCGGCGACCTCCGCCAGCGTCCGGCTCACGCGTCACCTCGGCGCTTCGAGCCAGCACGCCGTCGTGGCCGTGGCGGGTGCGTGCTCGTGAGCACCGACGCCGTGAAGGCGCGGATCTCGCGATCGAGCTCGACCGGTCGCTCCATCATCGCGATGTGCCCGGCGTGCTCGAGCAGCACGAACCGTCCGTCCGGCAGCGCTGCCGCGAGCTCGAGACCACTCGCCGGCGGCGTCACGCGATCGTGCTCGCCCACCACCACGAGCGCCGGCATGGCGGATGCGGGGCAACACGTGACGCAGGTCGGTCTCGAGCAGCCCAGCGAGACCGTCGGTCCACACCTCCGACGAGGCCCGTTCGGCCAGGTGCACGACGTGCTCGACCACGTGCGGGGGGCGTCGGGGCCGAACTGCGTGAGCCGCACGACGGCCCCGCGCAGATCGGTGGGGCTCGCCAGCACCGCCTTGCGGAGACGGTCGACGCGCTGGGCGGCCGAGCGGAGCGAGCCGAGCCGCGGCCGCACGAGGTCGGTGATCGACCCCATCGCGCCGCGCACGAGCTCGGATGCCGACGTGCCGACGAGCACGATGCCGGCCACCGAGGTCGCGAGCACGTCGGGCCTGCACCTCCGCCATCGCGAGGGTCGCGATCGCGCCCATGCTGTGGCCCACGATCACCACACGCTTGCCCGGCGCCACCGCCTCGAGCACCGCGGCGATGTCGCGCCCCATCGATCGCACCGACAGATCGCGGTCGGCCGGATGCTCGCTGGCGCCGTGGCCGCGCTGATCCATCAGCACGCACCGGTGATCCACCGACAGGTCGACCCACTGCTCTCGCCAGGTCGTCATGTCGAGGCTGAAGCCGTGCACGAACAGCAACATCGGGGCCTCGGGGTCGCCTGCCGCGCGCACGGCGAGCTTCGTGCCGTCGAAGGACGTGACCGGCCCGAGGTCATCGGGCGGCAGGTCCCACAGGGGCGCCTCGAGGTCGTGATCGGCGCGCCGCCTGCGCACCGAGCGGCCGACGGCGCCCGCCGCGACGGCGCCCGCGGCCACCCCCCCGACGATCAGGGCCGTACGCCGGCCCGTCACGGGGGCGACCCCCCGTTCGTGTGACGACGCGGCACCCGGGAACCGATGCGCGCCACGATCTCGTAGGCGATCGTGTCCGAGCGCGCCGCGAGCTCCCAGGCCGTCACGGACTCGGGGCCCTGGGCGCCGAGCAGCACGACGTCGTCGCCCGTCGCGGGCCGGTGATCGCCGCAATCCACGATCAGCTGATCCATCGTCACGCTCCCCGCCACGCGGCACCGCCTGCCCCCGATCAGGACGTCGGCCCGCGACGACAGCATGCGAGGGTAGCCGTCGGCGTAGCCGACCGGCACGGTCGCCACCCAGGCATCGCGCGCGAGCTCGTACCGCTGACCGTAGGACACCCGTCGGCCGGCCTGCAGCCGCTTCACGAACGAGACCGAGGAGCGCCACGTGAGGGCGGGGCGCAAGCCGGCGGACTCGCCCGCACCGTCGACGGGTCCGATGCCGTAGACGCCGATGCCGATGCGCATCAGGTCGAATCGTGCCTCCGCGTAGGCGAGCGCCCCTGCCGAGTTCGCGACGTGCACGACGGAGGGCGCATGACCGGCTCGCCGCACGTCGTCGAGCGCGTCGGAGAACAGCCCGAGTTGCCGTCTCGTCGTCACCTCGTCGGTATCGGCCGAGGCGAGATGGGTCCACAGCCCCTCGAGCGCGAGCCCCGCGCCTCACCACCCGGTCGACGAACGCCACCACCTCGGTCGGAGGCCACACGCCGATGCGGTGCATCCCCGTGTCGACCTTCACGTGCACGCCGATCTGCGACGACGAGCGTGCGGGCGACGGCCGCCATGCGCTCGAGCCCTTCGTCGGAACACAGCGTCGGGCGTGAGCGACGCCGCGACCGCGGCGGTCTCGGAGCCTGGCGGGCACTCCGACAGCACGAGGACGGGGGCCTCGATGCCGGCGTCGCGCAAGCGCGAGGCCCTCCTCCACCAGGGCCACGCCGACCCACGTCGCGCCCGCATCGAGCGCCGCCCTGGCGACCGCGACGTCGCCGTGCCCGTACGCGTCGGCCTTCACGACCGCCATCACCTCGGCTGCCCAGCGCGGCGAACGCGCGCACGTTGTGCGCGATCGCGTCGAGGTCGACCTCGACCCAGGTGGGGCGCAGCGCGCTCATGCCTCGGCCACGATCGAGATCGCCTCAGGCAGGCGTTCGATGACGTCGCCGGCCACGGTGCCCTCTCCCCGACGGTCGCCCCCGAGCCGCCCGGCCACCCCGTGCAGGAACGCCCCGGCGCACGCGGCGTCGAAGCACTCGACCCCCCTCGCCAGCGAGCGCCGCCGATCGCCCCGGTCAAGACGTCGCCCGTGCCGGCGGTGGCGAGCACCGGCGTGCCGGTCGCGTTGATGCGGGCCGCCCCGTCGGGCGAGGAGATCACGGTCCTCGTGCCCTTGAGCAGAGCCACCGAGCCGGTGGCGGCCGCGAGCGAGCGCGCTGCGGCCACACGGTCGCCGTCGTCGTCGACGGCATCGGCCCATCAGGCGCGCGAACTCGCCGTCGTGCGGGGTGAGCACGGCCTCCGACACGCGATCGCGCAGCGACCGTGCCGCGCCCTCGAAGGCGTTCAGCCCGTCGGCATCGAGCACGACGGGCACCGGCGAGCGCACCACCAGGTCGCGCACGAAGGCCGCGGTGTCCTCATCGCGGCCGAGACCCGGGCCGATCGCGATGGCATCGGCGGCGCCGGCGGCCTCGAGCGCTGGGTCGAGCGCGGCTCCCGACACGCCACCGTCGCTCGTCCGCGGCAATGGCAGGAACACCGCCTCCGTGACGTGCGCCTGCACCGCTCGCAGCACGTCGTCGGGCGCCGCGACCGTCACGAGACCCGCGCCCATGCGAGCCGCGGCGCGCGCGATCAGAGCGGGAGCACCGGTCATGCGTCGGGAGCCGGCGACGACGAGCAGCACGCCGGACCGGCGCTTGTGCCCATCGGCTTCCCGCGAAGGCAGCATCGCCACCACGTCCGCAGGTTCGATGAGCCCGGCGCGGTGCGGCACCAGGTCGTCGGCGAACCCGATGTCGACCACCCGGATGGTGCCGGCACGCTCGGCCCCGGGCAACAGCACGCAGCCGGTCTTGACCGCGCCGAACGTCACCGTGAGGTCCGCCCGGACCGCGACCCCCTCCACCGCTCCCGTGGCCCCGTCGACCCCAGAGGGGATGTCGACCGACACGGTGGGCACGGCCGAGCCGAGGAGCGCCTCGATGGCGGCCCGCCACGCACCCTCGGCGACCCCGTGGAAGCCGGTGCCGAAGATCGCGTCGACCACCACGTCGGCCCGCGCGAGCACGCGTCCGCCGTGCTCGCGCGTCCACGCCCGAGGCTCGAGGCCCTGTTCGGACAGCCGCGCTCGGTTCGCCCCCGAGGAGCCATCCTGCCCCGGGGCGGGCTCGATCTCGAGCACGTCGACGCGCATGCCGTCGCGGGCCAGGCACCGGGCCGCGACGAAGCCGTCGCCGCCGTTGTTCCCTCGCCCGCACACGACCACGGCGCGGCGCCCGTACACGCCGCCCGCGGCATCGGCTGCACCCCTGGCGACCGCGCGGCCGGCGCGTTCCATGAGGTCGATCGCGGACACACCCCGCTGCCTGGGTCGCACGGTCGAGCTCGCGCGCTTCCTGCGGTGTCAGCACGGGCCTCATCGCATGCTCACCGGCCGCGGCTCATGTGCGCACCGCGATCGCGAACGCCACCGCGTTCGTCTTCTCGTGGGTGAAGGTGACGAGCACCTGGGTGATGCCGAGGGCGTCGGCGCGGGCTTTCGCGTGTCCCTCGAGCACGATCGAGGGCGCCCCCGACGGTGCCCGCCCCACGCTGATGTCCTGCCAGCGCTTGCCCCGGTAGCCGCCGAGCGCCTTGATCGTGGCTTCCCGGGCCGCGAAGCGACCCGCGTAGGACTCGGCCGGCCGGGCCTTGGAATCGCAGTAGGCGATCTCCGGCGGCGTGAACACGCGGTCGCGCATCGTGGGGTGGCGGGCGAGGGCACGCTCCATGCGCGCGATCTCGCAGATGTCGACGCCGAGCCCGACGATCTCCACGGGCCCAGCTTAGAGGCAGCCCCCGGTCACTTCATGCGGATCAGCGCGACCGCCGCGGCGATCGCGAGGCCGACCATGAAGACGATGCCGATCATGAACAGGGCACCCGCAGCGATGATGGTCATGCCCGGCAGCCTAGTCCGATACCCCGCCCCGCGCTCGCCGGCGACGCGCCGGGTGGCCTGCTACTCGACGGTGACGCTCTTCGCGAGGTTGCGGGGCTGGTCCACGTCGCAGCCGCGCAGGGTGGCGACGTGGTACGCGAGCAGCTGCAGCGGCACGGTGACCACGACCGGCGACAGCAGCTCGGGCGTCGCGGGCACCTCGAGCACGTGATCGGCGAGCGCGGCGATCTCGGTGTCACCTTCGGTCGCGACCGCGATCACCCCGGCGCCGCGCGCCCGCACCTCCTGGATGTTCGAGAGCATCTTGCGGTACACGTGGCACTGCGTCGCGACCGCGACGACCGGCACGCCGTCCTCGATCAACGCGATCGGGCCGTGCTTCAGCTCGCCGGCGGGGTAGCCCTCCGCGTGCACGTAGCTGAGCTCCTTGAGCTTCAGCGCCCCTTCGAGAGCGGCCGGATAGCCCGTGTGCCGCCCGATGAACAACACGTCGCGCGCGTCGCGGTAGCGCTCGGCGAGCTCGCGCACCTGCGCGTCGAGGCCGATCGCGCGCTCGACCTTGCGAGGCAATCCGTCGAGCTCCGGCAGCACCTCGGCGATCTCCTCGGGGAACTTCGTGCCGCGCACCTGCGCCAGGTAGAGCGCGACGAGGTACTGCGAGACCATCTGCGTGGCGAAGGTCTTCGTCGCCGCCACGCCGATCTCGGGACCGGCGTGCGTGTAGAGCACCCCGTCGGCCTCGCGCGCGAGCGAGGACCCCACCGTGTTCGTGACCGCGATCACCTGCGACCCCTGGCGCCGAGCGTGCCGGGCGGCCTCGAGCGTGTCGATCGTCTCGCCGGACTGGGAGACCGCGAGCGTGAGCGTGTCGGGACCCAGCACGGGGTCGCGGTAGCGGAACTCGCTCGCGATCTCGATCTCGACCGGCAGACGGGTCCAGTGCTCGATCGCGTACTTCGCGACGAGCCCCGAGTGGAAGGCCGTGCCGCACGCGACCACGAACACCTTGCTCACCTCGCGCAGCACGTCGTCGCTCACGTGCAGCTCGTCGAGCACGAGCCGTCCCCCCACCGTGCGTCCGACGAGCGTGTCGCGGATCGCGACCGGCTGCTCGTCGATCTCCTTGCGCATGAACGTGTCGTAGCCGCCCTTCTGGGCACGCGCGACGTCCCAGTCGACGGTGATCGGCTCGGGGAAGACGGCGGTGCCCTCCAGGTCGGTGAACGCCGCGCCGCCGCGACGTACCTCGACCACCATGCCTTCGTCGAGGGGGATCACGGTCGTCGTGCGCTCCAGCACGGCCGGGATGTCGGAGGCGAGCATCGTCTCGCCGTCACCCACCCCCACGATGAGCGGCGAGGACACCTTCACGCCGACGAGCGACCGCTGGGTCGTCGAGCGAGCAGACGACGAGCGAATAGGCGCCCTCGAGCTGCGCGATCGCTCGCCGCACCGCATCGGCGAGTGACCCGCCCTCACGCGCGGTGTCCTCGATCAGGTGCGCCACGCATTCGGTGTCGGTGTCGGACCGCATCGTGTGCCCCTGCTTCTCGAGCGCGGCCCGCAGCGCCTGGTGGTTCTCGATGATGCCGTTGTGGATGACCGCGATGCGCCCGGCGCAATCGAGGTGCGGATGGGCGTTGCGATCGGTGGGCGCGCCGTGCGTCGCCCACCGGGTGTGCCCCATGCCGACCGACCCCGCCGGAGCGGTCTCGGTCGGCGAGCGCCGCCTCGAGCTCGCCGAGCTTGCCGGCGCGCTTGACGACACCGAGCCCGCCGTCGAGCACGGCGACGCCGGCCGAGTCGTACCCGCGGTATTCGAGCCGCCGGAGACCTTCGAGGACGATCGGAAGGGCCTCGTCGGGCCCCACGTAGCCCACGATGCCGCACATAGGCATGCAACCCTCACGACATCAGCTCGACGCAGAGCGCACGACCTCGGCGATGCGCTCGGCGTGCTCGGAGGCGAGGTCCTCCGACGAGGCCTCCACCATCACGCGCACGAGCGGTTCCGTGCCGGACGCGCGGACGAGGACGCGACCGTCGAGCCCGAGCGCGCCCTCGGCGGAGGCCACCGCAGCGAGCACGTCCGCGTGCGTCGCGATCGAACGGTCGACGACCTCCACGTTGATCATGCGCTGCGGGTAGCGACGCATCACCGACGCGAGGTCGCCGATCGGCCGCCCCGTCCGCGCCGACAAGGACAGGAAGCGGACCGCGGTGAGCAGCCCGTCGCCGGTGTTGGCTCGCTCGCGGAAGATCACATGGCCTGATTGCTCGCCGCCGAGCACCGCGCCCGTGCGCAGCATCTCCTCGAGCACGTATCGATCGCCGACCCTCGACGCGACCACGTCGATGCCGGCTTCCCGCATCGCGTGGTGGAACCCGAGGTTCGCCATGATCGTCGTGACGACCGTGTTCTGCGCGAGCTCACCTCGCTCGCGCATCGCCAGCGCGCACGCCGCGAGCACCTGGTCACCGTCGACGATCGCACCTTCGGCATCGGCGAACAGCGCCCGATCGGCGTCTCCGTCGAGCGAGACGCCGCAGTCGAGCGCCGAGGCCGACCACGGCCTCGGCCACGACCTCGGGGTAGAGGGCGCCGCACCCGTCGTTGATGTTCTTGCCGTCGGGCTCGGCGTTGATGGCGTGCACCTCGGCCCCGAGGCGCCGCAGCAGGACCGGCGCGATCGACGACGCGGCCCCGTTGGCGCAATCCACCACCACGCGGAGACCGTCGAGACGAGCATCGGCCGCCCGTGCGAGGTGGGTGAGGTAGTGCTCGCTGCGCTCACCGACCGCCCGGGTGTCGCCGGGCCGGGAGGACGGCGGGGGCGGGTCGGTCATGGCAGCCTCGATCTCGTCCTCGACCTCGTCGGACAGCTTCGCGCCGGTCGCGTCGAAGAACTTGATGCCGTTGTACTCGGGAGGGTTGTGCGAGGCGGAGATGACCACGCCGCTCGAGGTGCCGAGGTCGGTCACGAGGAACGCGACAGCCGGCGTCGGCTCCACCCCCGCGACGTAGATGTCGCCGCCGGCTCCCCTGATGCCCTCGACGAGCGCATCCTCGAGCCACTCGCCCGAGTCCCGCGGATCGCGACCCACGACGAACGCGGGTCGCCCCGCATGCCGGCGACCGAGCACGATCACGGCAGCCCGCCCGAGGCGGTGCGCCATATCGGCGGTGAGCTCGGTGCCCGCGAGCCCCCGGACGCCGTCGGTGCCGAACAGTCGCTCCGTCACGGCGGCAGGCTACCCCAGGCACGCTCCAAGGAACCGCGCAGCGGGGAGCAGGCCTCAGATGCCCTCGGGTCGATCGGACGCCGTCGTCTCAGGCATCAGAGCGGCTTCACCGCACGCACGATGGCGCCGTGCATGCCGTCGGTCATGGCATGCGTCGGCTCGATCTCGATGTCGGTGAATCCAGCTCGGCCGAGCTCGGCGCGGTACTCCGCGAAGCTGAGCGCGCCGGCGATGCAGCCGACGTATGACCCGCGCTCGGCGCGGTCGGCCGGCGAGAGGTCATCGTCGGCCACCACGTCGCTGATGCCGAGCCGGCCGCCCGGGCGCAGCACGCGGAACATCTCGTCGACCACGCGGGACTTGTCGGTCGACAGGTTGATCACGCAGTTGGAGATGATCACGTCGACGCCTTCCCCCGGCAGGGGGATGTCCTCGATGAATCCCTGCAGGAACTCGACGTTCTGCGCACCGGCCGCACGGGCGTTCGCGCGCGCGAGCTCGAGCATCTCGTCGGTCATGTCGAGCCCGTAGGCCTTGCCGGTGGGACCCACCCGGCTCGCCGACAGCAGCACATCGATGCCGCCCCCGGACCCCAGGTCGAGCACCGTCTCACCTTCGCGCAGTTCGGCGACCGCCGTGGGGTTGCCGCATCCCATGCTGGCGAGCACCGCTGCCTCGGGCAGATCCGCCCGCACCGCGGCGTCGTACAGGGCGACACCGACCCCCTGTTCGGGCGCCACGCCCTCGCAACAGCTCGTGACGTCGGCGCCGTTGTCGTCGGCCGCGCGGCCGGTGGCGACCACCTTCGCGGCGGCCGCGTAGCGGTCCCGCACCTCGTTCCTGAGATCGCTCATCGCCATGCCCCTTCCGTTGCGGCGGCCGTTGCGGCGGCCATGTCGGCGGCCCGCAGGGTGTCGCCAAGCCGACGCACCGCGTCCTCGCGCAGGGAGTAGAACGCCCACACCCCGCGCTGCTCCCTGGTCAACAGCCCCACTTCGACGAGCTTGCGCAGGTGGTGACTCACCGTCGGCTGCGACAGACCCAGGAAATCGGTGAGATCGCAGACGCACACGGCTTCCTCCGAGGTCGCCAGCAGGTTCACGATGCGCACACGATGTGCATCCCCGAGGGCCTTGAACAACGCGGCGGTCGTCCCGGCCTCGCCGGAGGTCATGCCGGCGGCCGTGAGGGGCACACAGCATTGGGCCGGGGCTCCGACCATCGCGACCTGCCCAACTGTCATCGTCCCGCTCCCGGATTACATCGAACATCGTCGATACATGGGTGAGGATGCCAGAGCCATCTATGTCCGTCAATGTCTCGGAGATACCAGGGCTCGCGCCGCCCAGCGGCAGGTCCATGGGAGGATGTCGGCATGGACGATCGACTCGTGCGTGTGTTCGCGAGCCCCGACACCGTGGCCGGGGAGATGATGCGCGCACGCCTCGAGGTGGAAGGGATCACCGCGCTGCTGAAAGGCGACGGTGAAGGTCCCTATCGCGCCGGACCCGTGTACGTGTGGGTGCCCGTCGAGGACGAGGTCGCCGCGCGGGCGGTCGTCGATGCCGTCGCCTCCGGCGCGTTCGCGCTCGATGACGACTTCGACGTGCACGCGACCGACGTGGTCGACGAGACGCCGACCGACGCGTGATCGCGTCGCAGGTCGTGGGCTCGCGCCGGGTCAGCGCTTGGAGTACTGCGGCGCCTTGCGCGCCTTCTTGAGACCGTACTTGCGGCGCTCCTTCTCGCGGGCGTCGCGCGTGAGGAACCCCTCGGCCTTCATCTGACCGCGCAGCTCGGGGTCGAGGTCGATGCAGCGCGCGGGCGATGCCGAGCCGGAGCGCGCCCGCCTGACCGCTCACGCCCCCGCCCTGGATGGTGGCGATGACGTCGAAGTCCTTCTCGCGGCCGACGAGCCGCAGCGGCGACTGCGCCACCATGCGGTGCACGCGCGTCGGGAAGTACTCCTCGAGGGTGCGGCCGTTGATGGTCGAACTCCCCGGTGCCCGGCACGAGGCGCACCCGAGCGACGGCCTCCTTGCGGCGGCCGGTCGTGATCTTGGCTGCGGTCACTGCCACGTGCTCACTCCTCGGTCTCGGTCGTTCGTGGCCGGCTTCTTCGCGTCGCCTTCTTGGCCGTCGTCTTCTTCGCGGCCGGCTTCTTCGCGGTCGTCTTCTTGGCCGTCGTCTTCTTCGCCGTGGTCTTCTTCGCGGCGTCGGCTTCTTCGCGGTCGCCTTCTTCGTCGCGGTCGCCTTCTTGGCCGCTGTCTTCTTCGCGGCGGGCTCTTCGCCCACCGGCTCGTCGGTCTCGGGCTCGCTCGTGGTGCGATGGCGGGTCTTCAGTTCCGCGATCGGCTTCGGGGCGGGCAGGCCCTCCCACTCGGGAGGCTGTCCCAAGGTGTAGGCGACGGGCTGCTGGGCCTCGTGCGGGTGCTCGGCGCCCTCCTACGACGTGCAGCTTGCTGCATCATCGCGCGGCCCAGCCGATTCTTCGGGCAGCATGCCCCTGACCGCCTTCTCGACGGCGAACGACGGGACGGTCGCGCAGCAGGTCGTCGTAGCGGGTCGCCGTGATGCCACCCGGATAGCCGGAGTGGCGGTAGGCGACCTTCTTCATCTCCTTGCCGCCGGTCAGCCACGACCTTGTCGGCGTTGACGATGATCACGTGGTCGCCGGTGTCCATGTGGGGCGCGAAGATCGGCTTGTGCTTGCCCCGCAGCAGCGCGGCGACCTCCGACGCACACGGCCCAGCACCTTGTCGCCGGCGTCGATGACGTACCAGCGGCGTTCGATGTGCTCAGGCTTCGGAGAGTAGGTCTTCATGTATTGGGTGTTCGCAACGTGGAAATCGGCCGGGACTCCCGGCCGACGCACCAGCTACCTGCGGCCCAGCGAGCCGTCAAAGCGAAATCGGCCCGCTCACGGACGTCGGCGGCCATAGACTGACCCGCTCCAGGGTGAGCCCGTGCGGCGGGGCCAGCTGACGCGCCGCCGCACGGTCCCGCGCCGCGAGGATGCCCGGCACCGCATCGGGGTCGACCCTGCCCTCCCCCACCGCGACGAGCGTGCCCGCGAGCGCCCGGACCATCTGGTGGCAGGAAGGCGTTCGCTCGCATGCCGATCTCGAGCCGGTCACCGCGCCGTCGCGATCGTGACGCGCTGCAGATCGCGCACCGTGGACCTTCCCGCGCCCGGGTGCCGGCAGAACGACGCGAAGTCGTGCTCGCCGACCAGGTGGCGCAGCGGCCGCGCCGCATCGCGGCCAGCGTCGGGTACGACACGGGCGGTGCCACACGAACGCGCGCCGTGAACGGGTCGGGCACGGGCCCCACGTCGATCCGGTAGCGGTACTCCCGCGCGCGTCGCCGAGAAGCGGGCGTCGAAGCCGCGGGCGGCCTCACGCCGTCGATCGCCACGACCTCGGGGGCCAGTCGGCCGTTGATCGCATCGCGGATCGCGGTCGGGCGCCCGGTGCGACGTGGTGTCGAACGACGCGACCTGCCCGCGCGCGTGGACCCCCGCGTCGGTGCGCCCGGCCACCGACGAGCGGTGACCGGGTCGACCGTCACCAGCTCGAGCGCGTCGGTGAGCGAACCCTCGACGGTGCGGATCGCCGGATCGCGCTGCGCCGCCCACCCGCGGAACCCGGTGCCGTCGTACGCCAGCAGCAGCCTGGTCGTCCGCGCATGCATGCGTGCAGGCGCCCGGCGCGGCTCAGTCGCCGCGTTCGACCAGCTCGATGCGCGCCATCGGCGCGCCGTCGCCCTTGCGCTGCCCCAGCTTGAGGATGCGGGTGTAGCCGCCGTGGCGGTCCGCGAAGCGCGGACCGATCTCGTGGAACAGCCGCGCGACGACGTCGCGGTCGGGGATGTCCTTCAGCACCTCGCGGCGCGCCGCCAGGTCGCCCTTCTTCGCCTTCGTGATCAGCTTCTCGGCGTAGGGACGCAGCGCCTTGGCCTTGGCCTCGGTGGTGTTGATCGCCTCGTGCACGAACAGCTGCGCCGCCAGCGTCGACAGCAGCAGCCGCTGGTGCGCCGGGGTCCGGAGCCCAGCCGAGGTCCCTTCTTCGGCTTGGGCACCGGTTACTCCTCCCGCAGTCCGAGGCCCAGCTCCTCGAGCTTGGCCTTGACCTCGTCGATCGACTTCTGACCGAAGTTGCGGATGTCCATGAGCTCGGACTCGCACTTCTGCACGAGGTCGCCGACCGTGTTGATGCCCTCGCGCTTCAGGCAGTTGTAGGAGCGCACCGACAGGTTCAGCTCCTCGATCGTGATGGCGTAGTCGCTCGGCACCTCGTCGTCCTCGGCGGGACCCACCGTGACGCTCGCGGCCTCGGCCAGCTCGCCGAACAGGTTGCACGAGCTCGAGCAGCGTGCCACCGGCCGATGCCACCGCCTCGCGCGGCGTGACCGAGCCGTCGGTCTCGACGTCGAGGATCAAGCCGGTCGCGGTCGGTCATCTGCTCGACCCGCGTGTTCTCGACCGCGTAGCTCACCTTGCGCACCGGCGAGAAGATCGAGTCGACCGGGATCACGCCGATCGGGTCGCGCGGCTTCTTGTTCTTGTCGGCCATGCGGTAGCCGACGCCGCGCTCGACGGTCATCTCCATCTCGAGGCTCGCGCCCTTGCCGAGCGTGGCGACGTGCAGGTCGGGGTTGAGGATCTCGACGCCCGCGGGCGGCGCGATGTCGCCGGCGGTGACCTCGGCCGGCCCCTTGGCCTTCAGGTAGACGGTGGTCGGCTCCTCGAGGTCGGAGCGCGACCACCAGCTCCTTCAGGTTCAGGATGATGTCGGTGACGTCCTCGGTCACCTTCGGGATGGTCGAGAACTCGTGCAGCACGCCCTCGATGCGCACCGACGAGATCGCGGCGCCGGGGATCGACGAGAGCAGCGTGCGGCGCAGCGAGTTGCCGACGGTGTAGCCGAACCCGGGCTCGAGCGGCTCGATCGTGAACCGGGAGCGGGTGGGTGAGACGACCTCCTCGGAGATCTGAGGCCTGGCGACGATGAACATGCGGTGGTTCCCTCCTTCGGCGGGGGATCATCCATTCCTACCCCGCTTCTCTGTGAGCGCTATCGCTTCGCTGCTACAGCGCTCCTGATGATGCTGCCCGTCGCCGATCGGACGCCGCGGGCGCGACGCTGCTAGACGCGGCGGCGCTTGCGAGGCCGGCAGCCGTTGTGCGGCACCGGCGTGACGTCTTGGATGCCCGCGACCTCGAGGCCGGCGGCGGCCAGCGACCGGATCGCGGTCTCGCGCCCCGAGCCCGGGCCCTTCACGAACACGTCGACCTTCTGCAGGCCGTGCTCCTGCGCCGCGCGCGGCGGCCTTCTCGGCGGCGAGCTGCGCGGCGAACGGCGTCGACTTGCGCGAGCCCTTGAAGCCCACGTTGCCGGCGCTGGCCCACGAGACGGTGTTGCCCTGCAGGTCGGTGATCGTGACGATCGTGTTGTTGAACGTCGACTTGATGTGCGCCTGGCCGTGCACGACGTTCTTCTTCTCGCGCCGCTTCGTCTTCTTGGCCTTGGGCTTCGCCATGCGTGTGCTTCCTCCCTCGCGGTCGAACTACTTCTTGGTCGCCTTCTTCTTGCCGGCGATCGCCTTCTTCGGGCCCTTGCGGGTACGCGCGTTCGTGTGCGTGCGCTGCCCCCGGACCGGCAGCGCCGCGGCGGTGGCGGACCCCCTGGTAGCAGCCGATCTCGATCTTGCGCTTGATGTCCTGGGCGACCTCGCGGCGCAGGTCGCCCTCGACCTTGAAGTTCGCGTCGATGTAGGCCGCGGATCTTCAGCACCTCGTCCTCGGAGAGGTCGCGCACCTTCGTGGCGCCCTCGACGCCGGAGCCGGACACGATCGCCGTGGCCCCCGTCGTGCCGATGCCGTAGATGTAGCGTCAGCGCGATGTCGAGCCGCTTGTCGCGCGGAAGGTCGACGCCTGCGATGCGTGCCACTCAGTGCTCCCCTCAACCTCGGTGCGGTCTCAGCCCTGCCGCTGCTTGTGCCGTGGGTTCGAGCAGATGACCAGGATCCTGCCGCGGCGCCGGATCACCCGGCACCGGTCGCAGATCCTCTTGACGCTGGGCCGAACCTTCATCTGCCGATCCACTCCTACTTGTACCGATACACCACACGGCCTCGCGTGAGGTCGTACGGCGACAGCTCCACCAGGACCCGGTCCCCCGGCAAGATCCGGATGTAGTGCATCCGCATCTTCCCCGAGATGTGGGCCAACACCTTGTGCCCGTTCTCGAGTTCGACCCGGAACATGGCGTTGGGCAACGGCTCGATGACCGTACCCTCGACCTCGATCGCATCTTTCTTCGGCACGCTCCAGCTATTCCCTCTCGAACGGGTTGCTCGCCTGACCTCCCGGCACGTGCACGAACACCCTCCGGGAAGGGCGAACGGTCAGTATAGGGGCCGACCTGCACGAACGTCCACGGATCGGGCTCAGGAGCGGGCCGTGAGCACTTCGGGGCCGTCCTCGGTGATGGCCACGGTGTGCTCGAAGTGCGCGGCGAGCGACCCGTCGGCCGTGACCACGGTCCACTCGTCGGCGAGCACCCTCGTCTCCTCGTCGCCGAGCATCAGCATCGGCTCGATGGCGATGACCAGCCCGGGCCGCAGCTCCGGCCCACGGCCCGGCCGCCCGAAGTTCTGGATGAACGGATCCTCGTGCATCGCCCGGCCGATGCCGTGGCCCCCGTACTCGCGCACGAGACCGAGACCCGTGGGCTGCACGACGGACTCGATCGCGTGGCCGATGTCGGAGAGCCGCCCGCCGGGCTGGGCCACGGCGATGCCGGCATAGAGCGCTTCCTCGGTGGTCTTCAACAGCCGGGCGGCGTCCTCGTCGGGCGGGGCGCCGCCGACGAAGACCGACACGGCCGAATCGGCGTGGAAGCCCTCCCAGATCGCGCCGAAGTCGAGGGAGAGCAGCTGGCCTTCCTCGAGCTGGCGGGCCGGCGACGGGATGCCGTGCACGATCTCGTCGTCGATCGAGGCGCAGATCGTGGCGGGGTACGTGCCCCGGTACCCCAGGAACGACGGGGTCGCGCCCTCCTCGCGGATGTGCCCTTCGGCCACCTGGTCGAGGTCGGCGGTCGTCACCCCCGGCTTCACCGCCTCGATCACGGTCGAGATCGTGTCGGCCACGATGCGCCCCGCGCGACGCATGCGGTCGAGCTCCTCAGGCGACTTGCGGATGATCACGGGGCGACTCCAAGCGCGGCGTTCGTGCGGACGGCGACCTCGGCCTCGCGCACCTCGGCGTCGATCTCCTGCAGCAGGTCGCGCTCACGATAGAACGCCTCGAGCGGCGCCGTCTGCTCCCGGTACAGGGCGAGTCGGCGACGCACGGTGAGCTCGTCGTCGTCGGCACGGCGTTCGAGCGCCGTGCTATCGGTATCGCACAGCCGGTCGTTGGCCGGGCGCTTGAACTCCATGTTGTACGTGCGCTTGCACATCGGGCAGGTCCACCGGTTGGACAGGCGCCGCACCGCCATGTCGTCGCTGATCGCGAACTTCAGCACCGCCGACAGCGGCCGCTCGGCCTGCAAGAGCGCCGACTCGAGCGCCTGTGCCTGCGGCACGGTGCGGGGGAACCCGTCGAGGATGAACCCTTCGCGCGCGTCGGGTTGCGCGAGACGGTCCATCACCATGCGCACCACGAGTTCGTCGGGCACGTACTCACCACGATCCATGTAGGCGCGCGCCTGGATGCCGAGTGTTGAGCCCCGCTGCACGTGCTCGCGCAGGATGTCGCCGGTCGAGATCTGCGGGATCGCGAATCGATCGACGAGCAACTGGGCCTGTGTTCCCTTGCCAGCCCCCGGGGGTCCGAGCAGCACCAGCCGCATCGGCGCCTACTTCAGGAAGCCCTCGTAGTGACGCATCAGCAGCTGCGACTCGATCTGCTTCATCGTCTCGAGCGCCACCCCCACGGCGATCAGCACCGACGTGCCGCCGAACGGGAACTGCTGGAAATCCCAGAGCTTGAACACGATCGTGGGGACCAGGGCGATCGCGGCGAGGAACAGGGCGCCCGGCAGGGTGATACGCACCAGGATGTCGTTGAGGTAGGTGGCGGTCGGTCCCCCAGGGCGGATGCCGGGGATGAACCCGCCCTGCTTGCGCAGGTTGTCGGCCTGCTTCACCGGATCGAACTGGATCGCCGTGTAGAAGTACGCGAAGAAGACGATCATCGACGCCAGCACGATCATGTACACGTAGGTGGGGTTGCCGGCGTTCAGGTACTCGTCGACGAAGCGCTGGAACCCTTCCCAGGGCACGATGCTCGCGAGCAGCACCGGCATGTACATCACCGACGTCGCGAAGATGATCGGGATCACGCCGGCCTGGTTCACCTTCAGCGGCAGGTACGTGCTGCCGCCGGTCGTCATCTTGCGGCCCACGATGCGCTTCGCGTACTGGATCGGGATGCGCCGCTGCCCCTGGTCCATGAACACGACCGCCACGATGATGCCCAGGCCGATCAGCATGATCACGGTGAACTTGAACGCCCCGCCCTGCGACAGGATCGCGCTTCCCTGTCCGGGCAGCGACGCGATCACGCTCGTGAAGATCAGGATCGACATGCCGTTGCCGACGCCGCGCTGGGTGATCAGCTCGCCGAGCCACATGATCATCGCCGTGCCGGCGGTGAGCGTGAGCACGATCAGCGCGACGTTCGGCGGGGTGAACGTCTCGGGCGGGAACGGATCGGGCAGCCCGGTGCCGCCGGAGTGGAACAGGAACACGATGCCGGTCGACTGCAGCACCGCGAGCACCACGGTCACGTAGCGCGTGTACTGGTTGATCTTCTTGACGCCGACCTCGCCCTGGTCCTGCAACGACTGCAGCTTCGGGATCACGACGGTGAGCAGCTGCATGATGATCGAGCTCGTGATGTAGGGCATGATGCCCAGCCCGAAGACCGCCATCTGCCCGAGCGCGCCGCCCGAGAACAGGTTGATCAGCTGCAGGAACCCGCCCTCGCCCGCCTCGATCGCCTCACGGATCGGCCCGAAGTCGACGACCGGCACCGGCACGTAGGAGCCGAACCGATAGACGGCGATGATGAACAGCGTGAACAGGATCTTGTTGCGAAGATCCGGAAGCCGGAACGCGTTGAGGAAGGCTTTCAGCACGGGCGTCTATCGTACCCCGGCATCTAGCGCTCGATGAGCTCGGCGCGGCCGCCGGCCTGCTCGATCTTGGCCTTCGCCGCGTCGGAGAAGGCGTGCGCCTTCACGACGAGCGCGTGATCGAGCTCGCCTCGAGCGAGGATCTTCACCGGCATGCCCTTGTGCACCAGCCCATGTGCGACCAAGGCCTCGGGCGTCACCTCGCCGCTCTCGTAGTACTTCGAGAGCACCTCCACGTTGACCACGGCGTACTCGACGCGGTTGGCGTTGGTGAAGCCCTTCAGCTTGGGCACCCGGCGCTGCAGCGGCATCTGCCCGCCCTCGAACCAGGCCGGCACGTTCTTGCGCGCGCCCGTGCCCTTCGTGCCGCGGCCCGCCGTCTTGCCGCGCACGCCCGCTCGGCCGCGACCGACGCGCTTGCGTTCCTTCTTCGCGCCCTCGGCCGGCTTCAGGTGATGGAGCTTCATGTCGGTCCTCTCCTCGAGGCGCGCCTCAGGCGCCCTCGACCTCTTCGACGCGCACGAGGTGGCGCACCTTGTCGATCATGCCGCGGATCTCCGGACGATCCGGCTTGACCACGGAGTCGTTGATGCGGTGCAGACCCAGCCGGCGCACGGTGTCCTTCTGATCGCGCGGACGGTCGATCACGCTGCGCACCTGGGTCACCTTGAGCATGCTCACCGCCGGCCACCTCTCGGACCCTGCCCACGACGCTGATCGCGACCCTGCGGCTGATCGGAGTAGACCTCCTCGAGCGCGGCGGTGCGGGCGGCCTGCAGCCGCACGTCGGCGGCGGCCACCGCCTCGAGCATCGGCTTGGGCGCCACCTCGTGCAGGTCGCGGCCCCGCAGGGACGCGATCTGCTGCGGGCGCCGCAGGCTCTGCAGCCCGGCGACCGCGGCCTTCACGATGTTGATCTGGTTCGAGCTGCCCATGGACTTCGACAGGATGTCCTTGATGCCGGCGCCTCGACGAGGGCGCGCACCGGACCGCCGGCGATCACGCCGGTGCCGGGCGCGGCGGGCTTCAGCAGCACCACGCCGGCGCCGGCCTCGCCGATCACCTCGTGCGGGATCGTGGTGCCCATCATGGGCACCTCGAACATGCGCTTGCGCGCTTCCTCGACGCCCTTGGCGATGGCCGCCGGCACTTCCTTGGCCTTGCCGTAGCCCAGCCCGACGCGACCCGCGCCGTCGCCGACGACGACGAGCGCAGCGAAGGAGAACCGCCGGCCGCCCTTGACGACCTTGGCCACGCGGTTGATCGAGATCACCCGCTCTTCGAACGGGCTGCTGTCCTGCTGATTCGAGTCGTATCGCCTGCTCATGTCAGATCTGGAGTCCTCCCTCGCGCGCCCCTTCGGCGAGCGCGGCGACCCGGCCGTGGTACAGCCGGCCTCCGCGGTCGAAGACGGCGCGCTCGATGCCGGCGCTCTTGGCGCGGCTCGCGAGCAGCTCGCCCGCAGCCTTGGCCCGGGCGGTCTTGTCGTCGCCTGGGACCTCGCGGTCGCTCACCTGCGCGAGCGTGCGAGCCCCGACGTCGTCGATCAGCTGTGCGTAGATGTACCTGTTCGAACGGTACACGGCCAGCCGCGGCCGGGCGCCGTCGCCCGCGATCTTCTTGCGGACCCGGGTGTGGCGGCGTTCGCGCGCCGCTCGCTTCTCGTTCCTCGCCATCACGCAGCACCTGTCTTCGCGGCCTTGCCGGCCTTCTTGCGGACGTACTCGCCCTCGTAGCGGATGCCCTTGCCCTTGTACGGCTCGGGCTTGCGGATCTTGCGGATCTTGGCGGCGATCTCGCCGACCGCCTGCTTGTCGTTGCCCCGCACCACGATCTGCGTCGGCGCCGGCACCTCGAACTCGATGCCGTCGGGCACCGGCACGAGCACCGGATGCGAGTACCCCGCCTGCACCTCGATGTCCTTGCCCTTCATGGCGGCCCGGTAGCCGACGCCCACGATCTCGAGCCTCTTCTCGTATCCCTTCGTCACGCCCTCGACCATGTTGGCCACGAGCGACCGCGTGAGGCCGTGCAGGCCGCGGTTGAACCCTTCGTCGTCGGGACGTTCGACGCGGATCGCGCCGTCGTCGACCACGATGGTCATGTTGGCGTGCATCGTCTGCGTGAGCTCGCCGCGCGGTCCCTTCACCGTGACGACGTTGCCCTCGCCCACGGTGACGTCGACCCCGTTCGGGATCTCGATGGGCTGTTTGCCGATCCGACTCATCGTGTCCGTTCCCTCGTGCTGTCGTTCCCGGCGCTACCAGACGTAGGCCAGGACCTCGCCGCCGATGCCCTTGCGGGAGGCGTCCTTGTCGGTCATCACGCCCTGCGACGTCGACACGATCGCGATGCCGAGCCCGCCGAGCACCCGGGGCAGCTCGTCTCGCCCCGCGTACACGCGCCGGCCGGGCTTCGAGACCCGCTTGATGCCGCTGATCGTGCGCTGCCGCTTCTTGCCGTACTTCAGGCGCACGCGGAAGGCCTGGTGCACGCCTTCGCCGTCGCGCTCGAAGCCGTCGACGTAGCCCTCGGCGTCGAGGATACGCAGGACCGCCTCGTTCACCTTCGAGACCGGCACCGCCAGGTCGTCCTTGTACGCCAGGTTCGCGTTGCGGATGCGCGTGAGCAGGTCGGCCACCGGATCGGTGACGTTGCTCGAGAACCGTCGCTCCTTGGTCACCATGATGCCTTCGTCACCCCCGGCAGCTCGCCGGCGTGCGCCAGCTCGCGGAAGCAGATGCGGCAGAGCAGGAACTGCTTGTACACGGCGCGCGATCGCCCGCACCGCTGGCAGCGCGTGTACGCGCGCACCCGGAACTTCGGCTGCCGCTGCTGCTTGTTCCTCAGTGCCTTCTTCGCCATGTCTGGTCTTCTCCTAGCCTGCCTGCGCGACCGGCTCGATGCCCGCGAACGGGAAGCCGAGCGCGACCAGCAGCGCTGCGAGCCTTCGTCGTCGGTCGTCGCGGTCGTCACGATCGTGATGTCCATGCCGCGCACCTTCGCCACCTTGTCGTAGTCGATCTCCGGGAAGATCAGCTGCTCGGTGACGCCCATCGTGTAGTTCCCGTGCCCGTCGAACGAGCGCGGGCTCAGGCCGCGGAAGTCGCGGATCCGCGGCAGCGCGAGCGAGACGAGCCGGTCGAAGAACTCCCACATGCGGTCGCCCCGAAGCGTGACCTTCGCGCCGATCGGCATGCCCTCGCGGAGCTTGAACCCGGCGATCGACTTGCGCGCCTTCGTGATGACCGGCTTCTGCCCGGTGATCGTCGTGAGGTCCTCGACCGCGGCATCGAGCAGACGACCGTCCTTCACGGCGTCGCCGACGCCCATGTTCACGACGATCTTCTCCAGCCGCGGCACCTGCATCACGTTCGCGAGCCCGAGCTCCTGCTGCAGCGCCGGCACGAGCTCGTCGCGGAAGCGCTGCTTCATCCTCGGCCTGTAGTCGTCGCTCATAGCTCCGCCTCGCACTTGCGACAGATCCGGACCTTCGTGCCGTCGGCCTCGATGCGGTGCCCGACCCGGGTCGGCTTGCCGCAGCTGCCGCACACCAGCTGCACGTTGGAGATGTCGATGAACATCTCCACGTCGATGATGCCGCCCTGCTGGATCGCCTGGCTCGAGCCGCTCGCACGACCGGCCGCGCGCTGGTGCTTCTTGGCCAGCGCGACGCCGTCGACCATGACGCGGCCCTCGCTCGGCAGCACGCGGACCACGCGGCCTTCCTTGCCGCGGTCCTTGCCCGCCATCACCCGCACCGTGTCGTCCTTCCTGATGTCGACCCCTGGCATCGTCACAGCACCTCCGGCGCGAGCGAGATGATCTTCATGAACCGCTTCTCGCGCAGCTCGCGCGCCACGGGCCCGAAGATGCGGGTGCCGCGCGGGTTCTTCTGCTCGTTGATGAGCACGACGGCGTTGTCGTCGAAGCGGATGTAGGAGCCGTCGGGGCGGCGGCGCTCCTTCGCGGTGCGCACGACGACGGCGCTGACGACCTCGCCCTTCTTCACGCCGCCGCCGGGCAGGGCGTCCTTCACGGTGCCGACGATGACGTCGCCGACCCCCGCGTAACGGCGGCCCGAGCCGCCGAGCACGCGGATGCACAGGACCTCTTTGGCCCCCGTGTTGTCCGCGACCTTGCAGCGCGTCTCCTGCTGGATCACTGCGTCCTCGACTTCGTCTCGTCGCTCTCGGCTGCTCTACTTCGGCCCGCTCCACGATCTCGACGACCCGCCAGCGCTTGGTCTTGGAGATCGGGCGGGTCTCCATCACGCGCACCGTGTCGCCCACGTGCGCGTCGTTCGGCTCGTCGTGCGCGGCGAGCTTCGACGACGCCGCACCGTCTTCTTGTAGAGCGGGTGCGCGACCTTGCGGTCGATGCGCACGAGCACGGTCTTGTCCATCTTGTCGGACACGACCACGCCGGTGCGCACCTTGCGGCGCCCACGCTCGGCGGTCGTGGCGGTCGTCGTGCTCGTCGCTCACTGGTCCTCCTCGGGCTCCGCAGCCGCGATCGCGTCGAGCTCGGCCTCGATCTCGCGCTCGCGGAGCACGGTGGCGATGCGCGCCACCTCGTGGCGCACCTCCCGGATGCGGGTCGGGTTGTCGAGCTGGCCCGTCGCCAGCTGGAAGCGCAGGTTGAACAGCTCCTCCTTCGCGGCCTCCATGCGCGCGAGAGCTCGTCGTCGCGGCAGCTCGCGCAGCTCTGCGGCCTTGCTGCGGCATGGCCTTACTCCCCGTCCCTGCGTGATGAACTTGGTCTTGATCGGCAGCTTGTGCTGCGCGCGCCTCATCGCCTCGCGCGCGAGCGACTCGGGCACGCCGGCGAGCTCGAACATCACGCGGCCGGGCTTCACGACGGCGACCCACCCCTCCGGGTTGCCCTTGCCCGAGCCCATGCGGGTCTCGGCCGGCTTCTTCGTGACCGGCTTGTCCGGGAAGATGTTGATCCACACCTTCCCGCCGCGCTTGATGTGCCGCGTGATCGCGACACGCGCGGACTCGATCTGCCGGTTCGTGATCCACGCGGGCTCGAGCGCCACCAGGCCGTAGTCGCCGAAGTGTGATCTCGGTGCCGCCCTTGGCCATGCCGCGGCGATGGCCCCGGTGCACCTTGCGGTGCTTGACCTTCTTCGGCGCCAGCATCAGGCCTCGCCCCCTTCCGTCGGGCGCGGCGGTCGCCTCGGCGCGGCGGGCTCGGCGGCCGGCGGGCGTAGCCTCGACGGCTCGTCGGCCACCGGCGCGGGCGTCAGCGGGCGCGGCGGCGCCTCGGCGGGTGCGGGCTCGCAGCGCGGCCTCGGCTCGGGCTGCGGGCGCAGCGGGCTCGGCGGGCTGCGGGCGTCGGCCTGCGGCGGCGCGCGCCGCGGTGCTCGCCGCCGGTCGAGGTCTGCCACCTGCTGCGCGGACGCGTGGGCGCGCGCGAGCGCGCGCTCGGTCTGCTGCTCGCGGTGCGGGATCTCGTCGCCGTGGTAGACCCAGACCTTCACGCCGATGATGCCGAACGTGGTCTTGGCCTCGGCGGTGCCGAAGTCGACCTTGGCGCGCAGGGTGTGCAGGGGCACGCGGCCCTCGCGGTACCACTCGCGCCGGCCCATCTCGGTCCCGCCGAGGCGGCCGCCGGTCGCCACGCGCACGCCGAGGGCGCCCGAGCGCATCGCGGTCTGCACGGCGCGGCGCATCGCGCGGCGGAACGCGACGCGGCCCGCGAGCTGCTCGGCGACGCCCTGCGCGAGCAGGGTGGCGTCGGTCTCCGGTCGCGACTCGCTCGCGGCCTGGTTCATGTCCTCGACCTTCACGTCGACGCGCTTCTTCGTGTAGCGCTCGATGTCCTTGCGCAGGCGGTCGACCTCGGCGCCCTTGCGGCCGATCACGATGCCGGGCCGGGCCGTGCGGATGAACACCCAGATCTGGTCGCCCTTGCGCTCGATGTCGATCGAGCTGATGCCGGCGCGGGACAGCCGCGAGCGGATGTGCTTGCGGATCCAGATGTCCTCGTGCAGCTGCCTCGGCGTAGTCGCCGGCCGGCGTACCAGTTGGACTTCCAGGGGTAGATGACCCCCAGCCGGAACCCGTACGGGTTGACCTTGTGACCCACTAGCCTTCCTCTCCCATCGTCGCCACCACGAGCGTCACGTGCGACGTGCGCTTGCGCACCCGCGTCGCGCGGCCGTACGCGCGCGGACGGTACCGGCGCAGCGTCGGGCCCTCGTCGACCCACGCCCGCGCGACCAGCAGGTTCTCGCGCGATCACGCCGGGCTGCTGCTCGGCGTTCGCGATGGCGGAGTTCAGCAGCTTCTCGACCTCGGGCGTCGGCCCGAGCGGGCGAGAACCGCAGGATGCGCCGAGCCTCGACCACGTGCTGGCCGCGGATCATGTCGACCACCCGCCGCATCTTGCGCGGCGACGTGCGCACGTACTTCATCGTCGCCTCGCGCTTCCACCGTTACCTCACTCCGCGTCCGGCGCTCGTCTCGCGCGTGCGAGCGGAAGGTGCGCGTCGGCGCGAACTCGCCGAGCTTGTGCCCCACCATCGACTCCGAGATGAAGACCGGCACGTGCTTGCGGCCGTCGTGCACGGCGATCGTGTGCCCGACCATCTCCGGCACGATCGTCGACCGGCGCGACCACGTCTTGATGACGCGCTTGTCGCCCCGCTTGTTCATGTCGTCGATCTTGACCATGAGGTGCTCGTCGACGAACGGACCCTTCTTGACGGACCTCGGCATCTAGCCACGCCCCTTCCCACGACGGCGGACGATGTACTTGTTCGACGCCTTGTTCTTCTTCCGCGTGCGGCCTTCCTTCTTGCCCCACGGCGACGTGGGGTGCCGGCCGCCCGAGGACTTGCCCTCGCCGCCGCCGAGCGGGTGGTCGACCGGGTTCATCGCCACGCCGCGCACGGTCGGGCGCTTGTTCTTCCAGCGGGCGCGGCCCGCCTTGCCGAGCGAGATCAGCTCGTGCTCGGCGTTGCCGACGACGCCGACGGTCGCCTTGCAGGCCGCCGGCACCAGGCGGGTCTCCCCCGAGGGCAGCCGCATCGTGGCCATCGTGCCCTCCTTGGCCATCAGCTGCACGCTGGCGCCGGCCGAGCGGGCCAGCTTGGCGCCCGCGCCGGGCTTCAGCTCGATCGCGTGCACCACCGTGCCGACCGGGATGTTGCGCAGCGGCAGCGCGTTGCCCGGACGGATCTCGGCGTCGGGGCCGCTCATGAGCTGGTCGCCCTGCTCGCACGCCCTGCGGCGCGAGGATGTAGCGCTTCTCGCCGTCGGCGTAGTGCAGCAGCGCGATGCGCGCGCTGCGGTTCGGGTCGTACTCGATGTGGGCGACCTTGGCGGGCACGCCGTCCTTGTTCCGCCGGAAGTCGATCACGCGGTAGCGCCGCTTGGTGCCGCCGCCCTGGTGGCGCGTCGGTGATGCGGCCGTGCACGTTGCGACCCGCCCTTGCGGTGCTTCTTCTCGAGCAGCGACTTCTCGGGCGTCGTGCGGGTGATCTCGTCGAACGACGAGACGCTCGCCCCGCGTCGGCCCGGCGTCGTCGGCTTGTACTTGCGGACGGCCATGGCTTACCCACCCTCGAAGATCTCGATCGCGTCGCCCTCGGCGAGGGTGACGATGGCGCGCTTCTCGTCGGGACGCTTGCCCTTCGTGTAGCCGCGCCGCTTCACCTTGCCCCGGCGGTGCAGCGTGTTCACCGAGGTCACCCGGACGTCCCAGATCGCCTGCACGGCCTCCTTGATCTCGGTCTTGTTCGCTCGCTTGTCGACCAGGAACGTGTAGGTGTTCTGCTCGAGTCCGGCGTAGGACTTCTCCGACACGATCGGCCGGATGATGACGTCGCGGTGCGACTTCACTCGCCATCACCCGCCTCGGGCGCGGAGCCCTTCGTCTTGCGTGGAGCCCTCGAGCGCGTCGAGCGCCGCGGTGGTCACCAGCACCTTGTCGGCCCACAGCACGTCGTAGGTGCCGAGGCCGCCCGCGTAAGCGACCCTCACGTCGGCGAGGTTGCGGAACGACTTCTCGACGGCGCCGTCGTCGGTCGGCTGCGCCGAGCACCACGAGCACCTTGCCGCTGAGCTCGAGCGCGGACAGCAGCTCGGTGGCCTGCCTGGTCTTGGGCTCGTCGAACGCGATCTCGGACACGACCGCGAGCTTGCCGCTCGCGAGGCGTCGGTGAGCGCCGAGCGCAGCGCGCCCTTGCGCATCTTCTTGTTCACGCGCATGGAGTGGTCGCGCGGGTGCGGCCCGTGCGCCACGCCGCCGCCGACCCACTGGGGCGAGCGGATCGAGCCCTGACGGGCGCGGCCGGTGCCCTTCTGGCGCCACGGCTTCTTGCCCCCGCCGCGACACCTCGCCGCGGGTCTTGGTGGAGTGCGTGCCGGCGCGGATACCCGCGAGGCCCGCCGACGACCACCTGGTGCATCAGCGGCACGCTACGGGCGCCTCGAAGACGTCGGCCGCGAGGTCGCGGGAGCCGGACTTCTTGCCCTGCGCGTCGAGGATGTCGATCGTCGCCATCGTCAGGCACCCTTCGTCGCCGGCGCCTTGACCGCGGAGCGGACCATGACGAGCCCGCCGTCGGGCCCGGGTACCGCGCCCTTCACGAGCAACAGGTTGCGCTCGGCGTCGGCCTGCACGACCTTGAGGTTCAGCACCGTGACCCGGTCGTTGCCCGTGCTGGCCCGCCATGCGCATGCCCTTGAACACGCGGCTCGGGGTCGCGCACGCGCCGATCGCGCCGGGCGCCCGGTGCACCCGGTGCGTGCCGTGGCTGGCCTTGAGCCCGGCGAACCCGTGACGCTTCATCACGCCCGCGAACCCCTTGCCCTTGGAGACCCCGACCACGTCGACGACGTCGCCGGCCTCGAAGACGTCGGCCCGCAGCTCCTGGCCGGCCTCGTACGAGGACGCGTCGTCGGTGCGCAGCTCGACGAGGTGGCGGCGGGGCTCGGCCGAGTTCGCGTCGAAGTGACCCTTCATCGGCTTGGTGACCTGGTTCGCCCGCACGTCGCCGAAGGCGATCTGCACGGCGTCGTAGCCGTCGCGCTCCACGGTCTTGATCTGGGCGACCACGCACGGGCCCGCCTTGATCACCGTGACCGGCACCGCGCGGGTGTCGTCGAAGATCTGGGTCATGCCCAGCTTCGTGCCCGAGGATGCCCTTCGTCGTCATGTCTGCTGCATCGCGTCCTCAGAGCTTGATCTCGATGTCGACACCGGCCGAGAGGTTCAGGCGCTGGAGCTCCTGCACCGTCTTGGAGGTGGCGTCGACGATGTCGATGAGTCGCTTGTGCGTGAGCATCTGGAAGTGCTCGCGCGAGTCCTTGTACTTGTGCGGCGAGCGGATGACCGTGTAGATGGCGCGCTCCGTCGGCAGCGGCACCGGCCCGACACCTTGGCGCCGGTGCGGGTCACGTGCTCGACGATGTCGCGCGCGGCGACGTCGAGCATGCGGTGGTCGTATGCCCGGAGCTTGATGCGGATCTTGGGTCCTGCCACGGTCCTCGCGCCTCTCTCCGTGCTCGGTTTCGCTGCGACTACTTGATGATCTCGGTGACCCGGCCGGCGCCCACGGTGCGGCCGCCCTCGCGGATGGCGAAGCGCAGGCCCTCTTCCATGGCGATCGGGGCGATGAGCTCGACGGTCATCTCGACGTTGTCGCCGGGCATGACCATCTCCACGCCCTCGGGCAGGGCGGCCGAGCCGGTGACGTCGGTGGTGCGGAAGTAGAACTGGGGGCGGTAGCCGTTGAAGAACGGGGTGTGGCGGCCACCCTCGTCCTTGCTCAGGATGTAGACCTGGGCCTTGAAGTTGGTGTGCGGGGTGATCGAGCCGGGCTCGGCGAGCACCTGGCCGCGCTCGACCTCTTCCTTGTCGATGCCGCGCAGCAGGATGCCCACGTTGTCGCCGGCCACGACCTCGTCCAGGAGCTTGCGGAACATCTCGAGGTCGGTGGCGGTGGTCTTGCGGGTGTCCTTGATGCCGACGATCTCGATCTCGCTCATCTTGGCCAGGCGGCCCTGCTCGACGCGGCCGGTGACGACCGTGCCGCGCCCGGTGATCGAGAAGACGTCCTCGATCGGCATCAGGAAGGGCTTGTCGGTGTCGCGGATGGGCTCGGCGATGTAGGAGTCGCACGCGTCCATCAGCTCGTCGATCTTCGCCTGCCAGGTCTCGTCGCCCTCCAGCGCCTTGAGGGCGCTCGACCTGGATCACGGGCACGTCGTCGCCGGGGAACTCGTAGCCAGTGAGCAGCTCGCGCACCTCGAGCTCGACGAGCTCCAGCAGCTCGGGGTCGTCGACCATGTCGCACTTGTTGAGGGCCACCACGATGTAGGGCACGCCGACCTGGCGGGCCAGCAGCACGTGCTCGCGGGTCTGGGGCATGGGGCCGTCGGCCGCAGACACGACCAGGATGGCGCCGTCGACCTGGGCGGCGCCGGTGATCATGTTCTTCACGTAGTCGGCGTGCCCGGGCATGTCGACGTGGGCGTAGTGGCGGTTGCTCGGTCTCGTACTCGACGTGGGCGATCGCGATCGTGATGCCGCGCTCGCGCTCCTCGGGAGCCTTGTCGATCTCGTCGAACGGGGTGAACTGGGCGAGGCCCTTGTCGGCCTGGCGCTTGGTGATGGCCGCGGTCAAGGTGGTCTTGCCGTGGTCGATGTGGCCCATCGTGCCGATGTTCACGTGGGGCTTGGTCCGCTCGAACTTCTGCTTCGACATCTCCGCTCCCTCTCTTACTCGCCCATGACCCGGGCGACGATCTCCTTGCCGATCTGCACCGGCACTTCGTTGTAGGCGTGCAGCTGCATCGGGCTGTGCGCCGCGCGCCCCTGGGTGCGCGAGCGCAGCTCGGTGGCGTAGCCGAACAGCTCGGCCAGCGGCACGAGCACCCGGACGATCTTCTGCCCGCTGCGCTCGTCGATGTTCTCGATGCGGCCGCGGCGAGCCGTGACGTCGCCCATCACGTCGCCGATGAACTCCTCCGGCGTGGTGACCTCGAACTCCATCACGGGCTCGAGCATCACGGGGTCGGCCTTGCGCGCGGCCTCCTTCACCGCCATCGAGCCGGCGATCTTGAACGCCATCTCCGACGAGTCGACCTCGTGGTAGGACCCGTCGATCAGCGTGGCGCGGACGTCGACCATGGGGTAGCCGGCCAGGATGCCGTTGTCGAGCGCCTCCTGGATGCCCTGGTCGACCGCCGGGATGTACTCCCGCGGGATCTTGCCGCCCACGATCTTGTTGATGAACTCGTAGCCGCCGCCGGGGCCCGTGGGCTCGAGGTCGATCACGACGTGGCCGAACTGACCCTTGCCGCCGGTCTGACGCACGAACCGCGTCTCGACCTTGTGGGCCTCCTTGCGCACCGTCTCGCGGTAGGCGACCTGCGGCTTGCCGACGTTGGCGTCGACCGAGAACTCGCGCTTGAGGCGGTCGACGATGATGTCGAGGTGCAGCTCGCCCATGCCCGAGATCACGGTCTGCCCGGTCTCGTCGTCGTACTTCACGACGAACGTGGGGTCCTCGTCGGAGAGCTTCATCAGGCCGGTGCCGAGCTTGTCCTGGTCGGCCTTGGTCTTCGGCTCGACCGCCACCGAGATGACGGGCGTGGGGAACGTGATGTTCTCGAGCACCACCGGGTCGTCGGGTCGCAGATCGTGTCACCGGTGGTCGAGTGCTTCAGGCCTACGACCGCCACGATGTCGCCCGTGTACGCGGCGTCCATGTCCTCGCGGTGGTTCGCGTGCATCTGCAGGATGCGGCCGATGCGCTCCTTGCGGTCCTTCGTCGAGTTCATGACGTGCGACCCGCTGTGCAGCACCCCGCTGTACACGCGCAGGTAGGTGAGGCGCCCGACGTAGGCGTCGCTCATGATCTTGAACGCGAGGGCGGAGAACGGCTGCGAGTCGTCGGGCTCGCGCAACACGTGCTCGTCTTCCTTGAACGGCTTGTGACCCTCGAGCGGCGGCACGTCGAGCGGGCTCGGCAGGTAGTGCACGATCGCGTCGAGCACGAGCTGCACGCCCTTGTTCTTGAACGCTGAACCGCAGAGCACCGGTACCCCCGCGCCGTCGAGCGTCATCGCGCGGATCGCCTTGTGCAGCTCGTCGGTGGTGGGCTCGGACTCGTGCACGAACTTGTCCATGAGCACCTCGTCGTGCTCGGCGAGCTTCTCGAACAGCTCGTGACGCGCGGCCTCGGCCGCGGCCAGGTGCTCCTCGGGGATGTCGGTGTCCTTCCAC
Organism: uncultured Actinomycetes bacterium; assembly: GCA_963722795.1. GTDB lineage: Bacteria > Actinomycetota > UBA4738 > UBA4738 > HRBIN12 > JAOUEA01. The sequence continues at coordinate 392,341 of CAVROD010000004.1, read as the reverse complement.
TCCTCCCCCATGTCGCCCTCCCAGTAGTGGGCGTTCATCTGGACGAGGTCGATCACGCCGTGGAAGTCGCTCTCCGAGCCCCAGGGCAGCTGCAGCACGAGCGGGTTCGCCGCGAGCCGGTCGACCATCATGTCGATCGTGCGCTGGAAGTCGGCGCCGGTGCGGTCCATCTTGTTCACGAAGGCGATGCGCGGCACCGCGTAGCGGTCGGCCTGCCGCCACACCGTCTCGGACTGTGGCTCGACCCCGGCGACCGCGTCGAAGACGGCGACCGCCCCGTCGAGCACGCGCAGGCTGCGCTCGACCTCGACCGTGAAGTCGACGTGACCGGGCGTGTCGATGATGTTGATCCAGTGGCCCTTCCACTGGCAGGTGGTGGCCGCCGACGTGATGGTGATGCCGCGCTCGCGCTCCTGCGCCATCCAGTCCATCTGGGCGGTGCCCTCGTGGACCTCGCCGATCTTGTAGGCCTTGCCCGTGTAGTACAGGATGCGCTCGGTCGTGGTCGTCTTGCCCGCGTCGATGTGGGCCATGATGCCGATGTTGCGCGTGCGAGCCACCGGGTACTCGCGGATCGCGAGCCCCTTGCCCTTCGTCACGTCCTGTTCGGTCGCTGCCACCTGCATCGTCTCCGTGGGGCCTGCCGTCATCGGGGCCCCGTCAGTCGAGAACCGGCCCTCGGGGCCGGTTCCGGGGTTGCTCGTCGATCACCAGCGGTAATGCGCGAAAGCCTTGTTCGCCTCGGCCATCTTGTGCATGTCCTCGCGGCGCTTCACCGAGGTGCCGGCGCCGTTGGCGGCGTCCATGATCTCGGCGGTGAGCCGTTCGGCCATCGAGTTCTCACGGCGGGCCCGGCTGTAGTTCACGAGCCAGCGCAGCGCGAGCGTCGTGCCCCGCTGCGGCTTGACCTCGACCGGGACCTGATAGGACGCGCCGCCGACGCGGCGGGACTTGACCTCGAGCATGGGCCGCACGTTCTCGACGGCTCGCTTGAGGGTGATCACCGGGTCGTTGGCGGTCTTCTGGCTGATCTGCTCGAGCGCCTCGTAGACGGCGCGCTCGGCCACGGTCTTCTTGCCGTCGAGCAGCACCTTGTTGATGAGCTGCGTGACGAGCGGGTTCTGATACACGGGGTCGGGAGCGACCTCGCGGCGAACGGCAGGGCCCTTGCGCGGCATCGGTTACTCCCCGCTCCGCTTGGCGCCGTAGCGCGACCGGGCCTGCTTGCGGCCCTTGACCCCGGCGGTGTCGAGGGTGCCGCGCACGATCTTGTAGCGCACGCCCGGCAGGTCCTTCACGCGGCCGCCACGCACGAGCACGATGGAGTGCTCCTGCAGGTTGTGGCCCTCGCCGGGGATGTAGGCGGTGACCTCCACCTGACTCGTGAGCCGGACCCGGGCCACCTTGCGCAGCGCCGAGTTCGGCTTCTTCGGGGTGAAGGTCATGACACGCGTGCAGACGCCACGCCGCTGCGGAGACCCCTTCAGCGCCGGAGCCTTCGTCTTGACCTTGGGGACCTTGCGGCCCTTGCGTACCAATTGCTCGATCGTGGGCATAGATCTCTCGTCTGCACTCTGTCGTTGTCACACCGGAGCGAGCCCGGCACCGGAGCCCGGCGTGAGCCGAACCCGCGGGCCGTTCGGGACCGAACGGGGCACAGCGCGAACGCCGGTCAACCCGTTTGATCCCACTCCGAAGGAGTCGAACGCGCCGGAGGCCCGCCGAGCCGGGGCGCGAGGAACAAAACTACAGGTCGCACGCACGAGCGTCAACGCGGAGCGGGGTGCCTCGGCGAGCCGTGTGAGGTGGCTCGCCTCCCGTGTCTGCGTGCTGCTGTGCCCTGCTAGCGTACCCGCCCGATGGGGTCGCTGTCGCGCGAGGTCTCGGTAGCGGCGCGCGCGGCGTCGCTCGGGGCGGAAGCCGTGCGCGAGGCCGGCCTGCACGGCGAGGTCGGGGTACGGGACAAGGCGCTGCCGGGTGACTACGTCACCGAGGTGGATCTCGCGGCGGAACAGGCCATCGTGACATTTCTCGAGGCCGAGGGCGGTGGCGTGGGCGTGCACGCGGAGGAACGCGGCGGCGTCGACATCGCCGACGCCTGGGTGGTCGATCCCCTCGATGGCACCACCAACTTCGCCCACGGATTCTGGGCCGTGGGCGTGTCGGTAGCCCTGGTGCGCGAGGGTCGTCCCGTCGCGGGGGCCGTGTGCGCGCCGTTCCTCGGCGAGATGTGGGTGGCGGGGCGCGGCGAGGGGGCGTGGGCGATGCACGCCGGGCAGGAGCCCGTGGCCGTGGCGGTCTCGGACCGCGATCCGGCACGCGCGGTGGTCGGCACCGGCTTCCCGTTCCGGCGGAAGGAACTGCTCGATCGCTACCTGCGCGCGTTCGAGGGTGCGCTGACGGCCTTCGAGGACCTGCGGCGCCCCGGTGCGGCCGCGCTCGACCTCGCGTGGGTGGCCGCCGGCGTGTTCGACGGGTTCTTCGAACTGGCGCTCGCGCCGTGGGACGTCGCCGCGGGGGGCCTGCTGATCGAGGAAGCCGGCGGCGTGGTCACCGATTGGGCCGGCGGCGACGGATGGCTCGGCGGGGACATCTTGGCGGGGAACCGGGAGGTCCACGCGGCCCTGCGTACGCTGACGGGGTAGCGGGAGCGGGAGCTGGAGCCTCGAGCGATGAGCAGGATGGTCCCCGCAACTCGGCCCGCGCAACTTGGTCCCCGCAACTTGGCCCCCGCGACTCGGCCCCGCAACTTGGCTCCGGCAACTTGGCAGGGACCTCCGTGTTGCGAAGCAGGGCTCACTACGGAGGTCCCTGCCAAGTCAGGCCACCACGGGTCGGCGCTCCCTCGACCCCGTGTCGGACCCACCCGGTAGAACCACGCCACCATGCCCTGCACCCTGAACCACGAGTGGCGCGAGCAAGACCCCGATGCCCTCGACATCGTGTACACGCACCACCTGCTCCACCAGCGCATCCGGGTCACGATGGACCAGGCCCTCGAAGGCAACTTCGTCTCCTATGCCCAGTACCGCATGCTCTCGCTCCTCGCGCACACGCCGAACATGTTCCTCAACGACATGGCCCGCCGGCTGCGAGTGACACGGCAGGCGAGCGCCGGCGTGCTCCACCGACTCGACATGGCCGGACTCGTGGAACGAGTGGAGGGCTACGAGCACGAGCAGGCAAAGCCGTATCGCGTCACCGACCTCGGCCATCGCAGGCTCTCGCGCATGCATGACCTCGCGCGCACCAGGTTCGCTTCCATCCACGAGCGCCTCGAGGCCGATGAGCGGCGCACGCTCGTCGACCTGATGCTCCGGGTCGATCGGGCACTCGAGCCGCCGCGGCGCCCGATGTGGTGGCTCGAGTGAGCACGCAGTCCGACTCGCAGCCCGACTCGCACCGGAGCACGCAGCGAGGGCGGGGCCGACAGGCCCCGCCCTCGCGGTGATCCCGAACGCGCCCTGCCCTCAGGCGGGGCGCGTCACCTACTCCTTGTCGCTCTTGACCGCCGACAATCCGCCGCCGAGCATCTGCTCGGCCTGCTCGCGGGTAAGGCCCACGAGCGCCGGCTCGCCGGACTCGCTCGCCACGGCCTCGGCGATCTCGCGCTGGCGTGCGAGCCAGTACTCGGGGATCGCTTCGGGCTTGATGTTGACGGCCACGTTGCGGTAGCGCGCCAGGCCCGAACCTGCCGGGATGAGCTTGCCGATGATCACGTTCTCCTTCAGGCCGAGCAGCGGGTCGGACTTGGCCGAGATGGCCGCGTCGGTGAGCACCCGCGTCGTCTCCTGGAAGGAGGCCGCCGACAGCCACGAGTCGGTGGCGAGCGACGCCTTCGTGATGCCGAGCAGCACCGGGCGAGCCGATGCCGGCACGCCGCCGGCCTCGACCACCTCGGCGTTCCTCTCCTCGAACGCGCGGCGCGCGATCATGTCGCCCGGCAGGAACTCGGTGTCGCCCGGTTCGATGATGTGCACCTTGCGCAGCATCTGACGTGCGATCAGCTCGATGTGCTTGTCGTGGATCGTGACGCCCTGCGAGCGGTAGACCTGCTGCACCTCGTCGACCAGGTGGTTCTGCAGGGCGAGCACGCCCTCGACCCGCAGCTTCTCGTGCGGGTTCACCGAGCCCTCGGTGAGCTGCTGGCCCACGACCACCTCGTCGCCGGCCCCCACGGTCAGGCGTGCCCGGTAGGACACCGGGTACTCCACCTGATCGCCCGACTCGTCGGTCACGAGGATGTGCCGCTGGTGCTTCTCCTCGTCGTCCTCGATCGAGACGGTGCCGCTGATCTCGGTGATCTGCGCCTCGCCCTTCGGCTTGCGCGCCTCGAACAGCTCCACCACGCGTGGCAGACCGTGCGTGATGTCCTCGCCGGCCACACCGCCGGTGTGGAACGTGCGCATCGTGAGCTGCGTGCCCGGCTCGCCGATCGACTGGGCGGCGATGATGCCGACCGCCTCGCCGATGTCGACCATGCGCCCGCTCGCCAGCGAACGCCCGTAGCACGCGGCGCACACGCCGATCTCGGCCTCGCAGGTCGTGACCGACCGCACCTGCACCTCGTCGACGCCCGACTCGAGCACGGCGGCCGTGACCTCGTCGTCGAGCTCGTCGCCGGCCGAGGCGATCTTCTTGCCCCGGACCTTGACGTCCTCGGCGAGCACGCGCCCGAACACCGAGGTGTCGGCGTGCTGGCCCTTGGCGATCGAACCGTCGGGACGCGTCACGTTCACGCGGATCGGGATCGAGCGGTCGGTGCCGCAGTCCTCCTCGCGCACGATCAGCTCCTGCGCGACGTCGACCAGCCGCCTCGTGAGGTAGCCGGAGTCGGCCGTGCGCAGCGCCGTGTCGGCCAGTCCCTTGCGGGCGCCGTGCGTGGAGATGAAGTACTCCAGCACCGACAGGCCCTCGCGGAAGTTCGACTTGATCGGGCGCGGGATGATCTCGCCCTTCGGGTTGGCCACGAGGCCACGCATGCCCGCCAGCTGGCGGATCTGCATGATGTTCCCTCGTGCACCCGAGTTGGCCATCATGAAGATCGGGTTGCGCGGCGTGAAGCCGGCTTCCATGGCGTTCTTGACCTCGTCGGTGGCCTGGGTCCAGATCTCGATGAGCTCCTGACGGCGCTCGTCGTCGGTGATGATGCCCTTGCGGTACTGCCCCTCGACCTTCTGCGCCTTCTTCTCGTGATCGTCGAGGATCTCCTGCTTCGACCCGGGCACCAGCACGTCCTCGACGCCGATCGTGACGCCGGCGCGGGTGGCGTAGTGGAAGCCCAGGTTCTTCAGGTTGTCGAGCGTCTCCTCGACCGTGGCGCGGTCGTAGCGGTGCACCGTCTCGTCGACGAGCCGCGCGATGTCGGACTTCAGCACCGCGTGGTTGCGGAACTCGAAGTCGTCGGGGAACGCCCCGTTGAGGATCACGCGCCCGATCGTGGTGCGCACGACCGGCGTGCGCCCCGCGGCGGCGGCATCGGACTCGGCCCAGCCCTTCGGGCAGCATGTCGTCGGGCAGCGCCTTGCCCTCGAGCCGGATGCGGATGGGCTCTTGCACCCCGACGCCCCGGTCGAGCGCGAGCAGCGCCTCGGCCACCGACCCGAAGGTCGACAGCTGCTCGTCCTTCTTCTTCTTCTCCTCGGTCTCGAGCGACAGGTAGTAGAGCCCCAGCACCATGTCCTGCGACGGCGTCGCGATCGGACGGCCGTGCGCCGGCGACAAGATGTTGTTCGCCGACAGCATCAGGATGCGAGCCTCGGCCTGCGCCTCGGCCGACAGCGGCACGTGCACCGCCATCTGGTCGCCGTCGAAGTCGGCGTTGAACGCCGCGCACACGAGCGGGTGGATCTTGATCGCCTTGCCCTCGACCAGCACCGGCTCGAAGGCCTGGATGCCGAGACGGTGCAGGGTCGGCGCGCGGTTCAGCAGCACCGGGTGCTCGCGGATGACCTCTTCGAGCACGTCCCACACCTGCGGACGCGCGCGCTCGACCATGCGCTTGGCGCTCTTGATGTTCTGCGCCAGGTTCTGGTCGACGAGCCGCTTCATGACGAACGGCTTGAACAGCTCGAGCGCCATCTGCTTGGGCAGCCCGCACTGGTGCAGGCGCAGCTCAGGGCCGACCACGATGACCGAGCGGCCCGAGTAGTCGACGCGCTTGCCGAGCAGGTTCTGGCGGAAGCGCCCCTGCTTGCCCTTCAACATGTCGCTGAGGGACTTCAGCGGCCGGTTGCCGGGACCCGTGACCGGACGCCCGCGGCGGCCGTTGTCGAACAGGGCGTCGACGGCCTCCTGCAGCATGCGCTTCTCGTTGTTCACGATGATCTCGGGCGCCTGCAGGTCGAGCAGCCGCTTCAGCCGGTTGTTCCGGTTGATCACGCGGCGGTACAGGTCGTTGAGGTCGGAGGTCGCGAACCGGCCACCGTCGAGCTGCACCATCGGGCGCAGGTCGGGCGGGATCACCGGCACGGCGTCGAGCACCATGCCCGCCGGCGTCGACTTGCCGTCGAGGAAGTTCGAGACGACCTTCAGGCGCTTGATCGCCTTCAGGCGCTTCGTGCCCTTGCCGTTGTCGATGATGTCGCGCAGGAACGCGGCCTCGGCCTCGACGTCGTAGTCGGTGAGCAGGCGCTTGATCGCCTCGGCGCCCATGCCGCCGTCGAAGTAGTCGCCGAAGCGCTCGCGCAGGCTGCGGTAGACGTTGTCGTCGGCCACGAGCTGCTTGACCGACAGCGCCTTGAACGCCGACAGCACGTCGTCGAGGTGCTGCACCTCGCGGGCGCTCGCCTCGCTGATGCGCTCGACGTCGCGCTGCGCCTCGCGCTTGGCGGCCGAGAGCTGGGCGCCCTTGGCGCCCTCGCCCTCGAGCTCCTTCAGGCGGTCCTCGAGCTCGGACAGGCGCTTCTTGATGTCGTCGTCGCGCTCGGCGTCGAGCTCACGCTTCTCGGCCTCGAGCTCGGCCTCGATGTCGGGCAGCTCCTTGTGGCGACGTTCGTCGTCGACCCGCGTGATGACGTAGGCGGCGAAGTAGATGATGCGCTCGAGGTCCTTCGGCGCCAGGTCGAGCAGGTAGCCCAGCCGGCTCGGGACGCCCTTGAAGTACCAGATGTGCGTGACCGGCGCGGCCAGCTCGATGTGGCCCATGCGGTCGCGACGGACCTTGCTGCGGGTGATCTCCACGCCGCAGCGCTCGCAGATGATGCCCTTGAAGCGCACGCGCTTGTACTTGCCGCAGTGGCACTCCCAGTCGCGGGTCGGCCCGAAGATGCGCTCGCAGAACAGGCCGTCCTTCTCGGGCTTCAAGGTGCGGTAGTTGATGGTCTCCGGCTTCTTGACCTCGCCGTTGGACCAGGCCCTGATCTGGTCGGGCGTGGCCAGGCCGATCCGGAGCTCATCGAAGTAGTTGACGTCCAGCACTTAGCAGCTCGCCTCCTCGTGGGTCTTTGGGCGTGGCTCGCTCATCACAACGTTCAACGCCGGCGTGTTCCCGCGTCGCGCTCAATCGAAGTCCGCCCCCGCCGGCTCGCGCCGGCTGAGGTCGATGCCGAGCTCCTCGGCCGCCCGGAAGACGTCCTCGTCGGTCTCGCGCAGCTCGATCTCCTCGCCCGTCGAGGAACGCACCTCGACGTTGAGGCAGAGGGACTGCATCTCCTTGATGAGCACCTTGAAGGACTCGGGGATGCCCGGCTCGGGGATGTTCTCGCCCTTCACGATGGCCTCGTAGACCTTCACGCGGCCGAGCACGTCGTCGGACTTGATCGTGAGCAGTTCCTGCAGCGCGTACGCGGCGCCGTAGGCCTCGAGGGCCCACACCTCCATCTCGCCGAACCGCTGGCCGCCGAACTGGGCCTTCCCGCCCAGGGGCTGCTGCGTGATCATCGAGTAGGGGCCGGTCGAGCGCGCGTGGATCTTGTCGTCGACCAGGTGGAGCAGCTTCAGGATGTAGGCGACGCCGACCGTGATCTGCTCCTCGTACGGCTCGCCGCTGCGCCCGTCGATCAGCTGGGACTTGCCGACCTCGTTCACCATCTTCAGGCCGTCGCGGTTGGGGTGCACCGATCGGATCGACTCGAGGATCTCGTCCTCTCGCGCGCCGTCGAACACCGGCGTCGCGACGTGCACCGGCCCGTCGTGGTCGGTGCCGTCCTTCTCGAAGCCCCAGAGCGCCGCGAGGCCCAGGTGCGCTTCGAGCACCTGGCCCAGGTTCATGCGGCTCGGCACGCCGAGCGGGTTCAGGATGATGTCGACCGGCGTGCCGTCGGGCAGGAACGGCATGTCTTCCTCGGCCAGGATCGTGGAGATCACGCCCTTGTTGCCGTGGCGGCCGGCGAGCTTGTCGCCGTCGGAGATCTTGCGCTTCTGCGCCACGTAGACGCGCACCAGCTGGTTCACCCCGGGCGAGAGCTCGTCACCGTCGTCGCGGTTGAACACCCGCACCCCGATGACCTTGCCCTGCTCGCCGTGCGGCACCTTGAGCGAGGTGTCGCGCACCTCGCGCGCCTTCTCGCCGAAGATCGCGCGCAGCAGGCGCTCCTCGGGGGTCAGCTCGGTCTCGCCCTTGGGCGTGACCTTGCCGACGAGGTAGTCGCCGGGAGCGACCTCGGCCCCGATGCGCACGATGCCCCGCTCGTCGAGGTCCTTCAGGATCTCCTCGCTGACGTTCGGGATGTCGCGCGTGATCTCCTCGGCGCCGAGCTTGGTGTCTCGCGCGTCGACCTCGTGCTCCTCGATGTGGATCGAGGTGAGCACGTCGTCCTTGACCAGGCGCTCGGACAGGATGATCGCGTCCTCGTAGTTGTGGCCCTCCCACGGCATGTAGGCGACCACGAGGTTCTTGCCGAGCGCGATCTCGCCCGCCTCGGTCGAGCCGCCGTCGGCGATGACCTGGCCCTTGACCACCTTGTCGCCCGCTTCGACCAGCGGCTTCTGGTTGATGTTCGTGCCCTGGTTCGAGCGCTGGAACTTCTGCAGCTTGTAGGTGCGCAGGGTGCCCGAGCGCTCCTTGACCACGATGTCCTCGGCCGAGACGTCGTCGACGACGCCGGCTTCCTCGACCACGACCACGTCGCCCGCGTCGACGGCGGCGCGGAACTCCACGCCGGTGCCCACGAGCGGGGCCTCGGACCGCAGCAGCGGCACGGCCTGCTTCTGCATGTTGGCGCCCATGAGGGCGCGGTTCGCGTCGTCGTGCTCCAGGAACGGGATCAGCGCGGCCGCCACCGAGACGAGCTGCTTCGGCGAGACGTCCATGTAGTCGACCTCGGCCGCCGGCACGGAGTCGACCTCGCCGCCCTTGCGGCGGCACAGCACCGAATCGCCGACGATCTTGCCGGACTTCAGGTCGTAGGCCGTGTTCGCCTGGGCGATGACGTGGCGGTCCTCCTCGTCGGCCGACAGGTAGTCGATCTTCGAGGTGATCTTGCCCGCCTCGACCCGCCGGTACGGGGTCTCGATGAACCCGAACTCGTTGATGCGCCCGTAGCTCGACAGCGAGCCGATGAGCCCGATGTTCGGACCCTCGGGCGTCTCGATCGGGCACATGCGGCCGTAGTGCGACGGGTGCACGTCGCGGACCTCGAAGCCTGCGCGCTCACGCGACAGTCCGCCGGGTCCGAGCGCGCTCAGGCGGCGCTTGTGGGTCAGGCCCGAGAGCGTGTTCGTCTGGTCCATGAACTGGGACAGCTGCGACGTGCCGAAGAACTCCTTGATGCTCGCCACGACCGGACGGATGTTGATCAGCGTCTGCGGCGTGATCGCCTCGACGTCCTGGGTCGTCATGCGCTCCTTGACCACTCGCTCCATGCGGGACAGGCCGATCCGGATCTGGTTCTGGATCAGCTCGCCCACGCTGCGGAGCCGGCGGTTGCCGAAGTGGTCGATGTCGTCGGGGTCGTAGCCCTCTTCGCCGGCGTGCAGCTTCACGAGGTAGCCGACGGTCTTCAGCATGTCCTCGTAGGTCAGCACCGCCTTGTACTTCGGCGCACCGGCGCCCTGCTCGTCCTTCAACTGGTCGGAGAAGACCCGGTAACGGAACTGCTCCCACGCCTTCTTGTCGGGGTTGTCGAGCTCGCCGAGCGCCTTGTGGTGCGCGCGCAGCTGCTTGAGCAGCACGCCCTCGGCCTTGCCGAGCTTCTTGTCGACCTTGTGCCGGCCGACCTTGGCGACGTCGTAGCGCTTGGGGTTGAAGAACAGGTTCTCGAGCAGGGTCTTCGCGCTCTCGGCCGTGGGCGGCTCGCCCGGACGGAGCTTGCGATAGATGTCCTCGAGCGCCTCCTCCTGCGTCTCGACGTGGTCCTTCTCGAGGGTGTTCTGGATCGAGGGGGCGTTGTCGAACAGCGTGAGGATCTCGTCGGTGGACCAGCCGAGGGCCTTCAGCAGCACGGTGACGAGCTGACGGCGCTTGCGGTCGATGCGCACGCCGACGGTGTCCTTCTTGTCGACGTCGAACTCGAGCCAGGCCCCGCGACTCGGGATGATCTTCGCGATGAAGACCTCCTTGTCGGTGGTCTTGTCGAGGTCACGGCTGAAGTACGTGCCGGGCGAACGCACGAGCTGGGACACGACGACACGCTCGGTGCCGTTGATGATGAAGGTGCCCCGCTCGGTCATGATCGGGAAGTCCCCCATGAAGACTTCCTGCTCCTTGATCTCGCCGGTCACCTTGTTGACGAAGGTTGCCTCGACGAACAGCGGCTGGCTGTAGGTGATGTCGCGGTCGCGGCATTCCTCTTCGGTCGCCTTGACCTCTTTGAACTGATGCTTGCCGAAATAGAGCTGGAACTGCTCGGTGAAATCTTCGATCGGGGAGACCTCTTCGAGGACCTCCTTGAGACCCTCGTTCAGCAGTGTGTCGAAGGACTCACGCTGGATGCCCACGAGGTCGGGAAGTGGAAGCACCTCGTCGAGCTTGGCGAAACTGACGCGCTGGCGGACAGGGACGAGCTGGTCAGGCAAGAGACACCCCTCCCAGGGAGACTAGAACGGCGCATAGCAGAGCACGTGGACGGCACGGCAATCGGGTAGTGTACGCACAGATACGGGCACCGTCAACGGTGCCCGCCGATCTCGGCCGTTTCGGCCACGAACATCCCTGGCAGGACGGCAGGAAGATACGCCGTGCGGTGGGCAGGGTCAACCCACCGAACGGCCCATGTCTGACGGCGTCACGGCCTACACGCTAGGGTTCGGCGGTGGCCACGCCTCCCCGCTCCGACCTCGGCACCGAGGCATTCAGTGCGGGCACGTCCCGATCATCGGCGCTGCGGCGACTCACCGATCAGGTCCGTCTGCCCCACGCCCACCGGCACCGTTCGCCGGCACGCCGCATCGTGCTCGCGGTGCTGGCGGCGCTCGCGGTCGTGGTCGTTCTGCTCGTTCTCGACGCGCTCTGGGCCGGCCGGACCATGGTTCGCGGCGTCGCGGCGGCGCGCGGCGACTTGGCCGAGGGCTCCGTGGCGGTGGTGACCGGCGACCCCGAAGCGGCGGTGCCGCACCTCGAGTCGGCCGCCGAGGCGGCGGAGTCGGCGCTCGACGCCAGCGGCCACCCGTCGATCTCGCTCGCGAGCCGGCTGCCGTGGATCGGGGAGAACCTCCGCGCGGTCGAGGCCATCGCCGAGGCCTCCCAGCGCACCGCCGACGCCGGTCTCACGATGGCCGAGGCCGCGCGCGTCCTCGACTGGCACGACCTGCGCATCCCGGCGGCCGAGGCGATCGGCGACGTCGACCTCGCCACGATCGAGGCGGCAGCACCCCTGCTCGACGACGTCGCGACCGAGCTCGGCGACGCCGCTGCCGCCCTGGAAGCCGTGGGCCCCGCACGGCTGGTGGGCCCGGTCGCCACCGGCTACGACGACGCCTTGGAGACCCTGCGGCGGCGAGCGGCGATCGCAGCCGACGCGAGCGACGTGATGGCGCTGCTGCCCCGGTTCCTGGGCTCAGGCGCCGAGCGGGAGTACCTGCTCGCGATCCAGACCCTGGGCCGGCCCCTCGGCGTCGGCGGCGAGGTCGACCTGATCGGGGTGCTGACCGCCGACGACGGGGTCATGACCCTGTCGACCCCGCTCACGCCCGCCGGCGAGGGGTTCGCGCGAGCGACCGACACGACCGACGCACGCTCGGCAGGCGAGAACCTGCTCGCGGCGGCCGGCGACGAGGGCCTGGGTGAGTTGGACGGGGTGCTGCTGGCCGACTCGATGTGGCTCGCCGACGCCGTCTGGACGACCGGCACCGCCGAGGTGCCCGAGCGCGACCTGCCCGTGAACCCCGACGAGGCGCCGACCGTGCTCGAACGCGAGGTCTTCGAAGGCCGCGACGTGGCCGCGGCCGACACCCGGCGCGCCGAGGTCGCGAACGCGATCGTGGAGTCCTACCTGGCGCGACGGCCGGCGACCGAGGCGTTCGCGACCGCCCTCGCGCGCGACGTGGCGGAGCGCCATCTCACCGTCGTGGCCACTCGCGGACGCGAGCGGCGCATCCTCGAGCGACTCGGTGCCGACGGCGCCCCGGAGCCCCCCGGGCAGCCTCCGCTGGCCGTCACCTGGAGCACCGTGGTGGACAACCAGGCCGCGATCTTCACCGATCGCGAGATCTCCCACCGCGTGATGCTCGACGACGACGGCTCGGCCAAGGTGCGCACGATCGTCACGCTCACGAACCACGCCGACGACGCGCCGCCCTCGGCGTTGCTCGGCTTCCCGCTGCCCGCGACGGTGCCCGACCCGGCCGGAGTGAACCCGGTGGGCGGCTGGGCGGCCGACGTCGGCGTGCTGCTTCCGGCCAAGGCGGACCGCGTCACGGCGGAGACCAGCGTTCCCAGCGAGACATCGATCGTGAAGGAGGAGGGACGCGCCGTCGTGCTCGCCCAACTCGCCGTCGACCCCGGCGACTCGAGGTCGCTGCTCGTCGGCTACCGGCTGCCCGACGCCAAGATCGACGACGGCGAGTTCCGGCTCCGCGTGATCCCGCAGCCCGCATGGCCCGTGGGCCTCGTGCGCGTCCGCATCGACGCACCACCGGGCGAGGTGATCGCCGAGGCATCGGCGGACCTCGAGGTCGGCGGGGTCAGCGCGACCTACGTGGGCAGGCCGACGCGCCCGTTCACCCTGTGGATCCGCGTCGACTGAGGCTCAGACCACGAACGGCGGCCGGTCCCGCACGACGTCGGCGAGCGAGGGGTTCGATCCATCGCGTTCGGACACGACCGGGTCGTCATGCGGCCACGGGATCGCCAGGTTCGGGTCGTTCCACGCGATGCCGAACTCGTCCTCAGCGGTGAAGGGCCGGTCGACGAGGTACTGCATCGTGAGGTCGGTCAGCGCCAGGAACCCGTGCGCGACCCCCGCCGGCACGTAGAGGCCTCGAAGGCCATCCGCAGGGTCGAAGGTGTCCCACCAGTGGGCGTCCTGGGTCGGTGATCCGGCGCGAAGATCGACCAACGCGACGAACGCCGTGCCCTCGAGCACGCACCAGTAGTCGGCCTGAGCGCGATGGAAGTGCAGGCCCCGCAGCCCGCCGGCGCGGGTGCGCGAAAGGTTGGATTGCACCATGGCCGGCACACCCGGCAGCCACTGCTGGCGGAAGACCTCGGTGAACGCGCCCCGGTCGTCGGCGTGCGTGGTCAGATCGACGACGCGAACGCCGGCCGGGAAGTCGATCGCGCTACCCCGCGGCGCGGATCAGCGGACCCGGACGGTGATGCCTCGGCTGGTGCTGCGCAGGCAGCGGTGCACGTGCGGGTGCACGCCCCAGCGCTTGCCCTTGAACTTCACCTTCCAGGTGGCGGTCTTCGGCACCTGCACGGTGAAGGCGTAGAGGCCGGCGCGGGTCGTCTTGCGCGTGGCCACCGGGCGCTTGCCACGGAAGAGGGTCACGCTCTTGTATGCCCTGCAGCGTTTCCAGTCGCTCTTGAGCGAGCCTGAGAACGTGACCCGATCTCCCCGGTCGACGCGGGTGTGGTTCGCACTCAGAGTCACCCGGGTCGGCTCGATGCGCGTGTGCGCCTGGGCGGGAACCGCGCCGAGCATGAAGACGAGCGCCAGTGTCACCGCGATCGTTCGCGCGAGCATGGACTTCACGTACGGACTCCTTCGGTATCGAGGCTGCCAGGTAACGAGGCTGCCTTCCGTCGCACTCGGCGAAGGCCGCACAAACCATACCGGCGAGAAGTACCCGGTGCAACGACCGAAGGAACAGCTGAGGCGGGGCCTAGTTCTCCCGGACCTCGATCGTGATCACGTTCGACGTGCTGCCCAGACAGACGTGCACGTGGGGGTGGCGCCCGGAGATCCTGCCCTCGTACTCGACGTGCCAGTCGGCCGTCATGGCGGGGCGCACCTTGAAGTTGAACTCCCCGTTGGACCGGGTGTCCTTGGATTTGATCGGCGTGCCGTCGACGTACAGCGTGACGCGCTCGCGGTCCACGCAGCGGCTGTTCTCGCTCTCGAGCCTGCCGCTGATCTTCACCTGCTGACCGCGTCTGACGCTGTCCTTGTCGGCGCTGATCGTGAGCGACGTCGAGTCGACGGACTCGTGTGCCGCCGCCGGACCGACCAAGCCGATCGTCATCGTGAGCAGGATGAGGGTGGTCGCGAGTCTCTTCACCGATTCGCTCCTCGAGCATCTCGGTGGCGCGGTTAGGGGCCACGCCGTGTGCTTCGACCCTACGCGCGCGGCGCCCGTAGGCGCAACCCCCCGTCTGCCCCACACCGCTGGAGTAGGGTGACGCGCGTGCCGAGATACCGTCGAGGCCGCCGCCATCACAGGCGCCATCGCAGCCGCCACGCCACCCACCGACGCTTCCCGTGGCGAGGCATCCTGTTCGCGGCCGCGATCCTGCTCGCGATCGACCTCGCCTGGGCCTCGTGGACCGCGTTCAGCGGGCTGCGAGCCGCCCGCACCTCGATCGAGGCGGGGTCCGACGCCCTGCGGCGGGGTGATCTCACGCTGGCGGCGTCGGCGCTCGCCGACGCCAGGGATGCGGCGGGCGGCGCCGCATCGTTCGGCTCGCACCCGACGATCGTCGCGGCCGGGGCGCTGCCGTTCATCGGCGACGACGTGCACGCGATCTCGACGATCGCGAGCGCGACCGAGCTGGCGGCCCGCGCCGGCACCTCGCTCTCCGCCGGCCTGGCTGCGACCGGCTGGGACGGCGAGGGACTGCCCGGCTTCGAAGCGGGCGGCAGCCTCGACCTCGCCGTGATCGAGTCGGCCTCGCCCAGCCTCGAAGCCGCCGCGTCGGACCTGGGCGATGCCGTCGCGACGGCGCGCACCATCGACGTGGACGGGCTGGTCGACCCGCTCGGCTCGGAGGTGGGCGACGCCCGCGGTCGCCTCGAGGAACAGGCATCCGCCGTGATCGCGGCACACGAGCTGAGCGAGGTGTTGCCCTCGATGCTCGGCGGCGACGAGCCGAAGGCCTACCTGCTCGCGTTCCAGAACCTCTCGGCACCCCGAGGCACGGGGGGATTCTTCGGCTACTACGGCACCCTACGGGCCGACGACGGCGCGGTCACCCTCGACGCCCTGCGACCGGCCTCGACGGTGCCCGACGTGGCGCCGGTGCCGGTTCCCCCCGAGGTCGCGCGCCGCTACAGCCGGTTCGGCGTGCGGACGACGCTGTACGCCTCGAACTACTCCCCCGACGTGCCGACCTCCTCACGCGTCGGCCTCGAGATCGCCGAGAGCGCCGGGCTCGGTTCCTTCGACGGCGTCGTGTGGGCGGACACGGTCTGGATGAGCGACGTGCTCCGCGCGGTCGGCCCGGTCGAGTCCGCCGCCTGGCCCGAGCCGCTCACGGCCGACAACCTGGTCGACGTGCTGAACCGGCAGACCTTCCTGATCGAGGACGCCGTCGAGTCCGACGCCGTCCAGGGCCAGATCGGCCTGGACGTGTGGCGCGCGCTGCTCGAGCGTCCGGTCGAGCCCGGGGCGTTCGCCTCGGCGATGTCGGCCTCGGTGGCATCGGGGCACTTCGCGGTCTACGCGGTCGAGGAGACCGCGCAGGCGTCGATGTCGAGGCTCGGCGCCGACGGCGCCTTCGAGCCGGGCGCCCAGCCGCTCGCCGTGATCTGGCAGGACGTGGCGGCCAACCGGGCCGGCTACTTCGCCGGGAAACCGGTCACGAGCACCGTGACGCTCGCTGCCGACGGCACGGCGGCGGTCGAGACCACCGTCGAGTTGCGGAACGAGGCGCCCGACGGCCCGCCGTCGATCCTGCTCGGCGAGGGAGCCGGCGTCACGGTCGGCAGCTGGGGGGCCGACATCGAGGTGTACATGCCGGCGGACGCGGGTCAGGTCGACGTGGAGACGAGCGCGCCGAGCGTGATCGAGGTCGGTCGCGCCTTCGACCGCCGGGTTGCCGACTGCTACCTCTACGCCGACAGCGGTTCCTCGATGTCGTGCACGGTCACGTACGCCTCTCCCGGCGCCGCGACCCAGGCCGACGGGGTCTGGGAGTACCGGATGCAGGTGCTGCCCCAGGCTGCGCTCCGGCCCTCGCCGACCTCGGTCACGATCTCGCTGCCCGAGGGCGCGGTGGCGCTCGAGACCGCCCCCGGCACGACCGTCGAGGGCGACACGCTGCGCTGGAGCGGTGAGCCGACCGTGCCGCTCGAGCTCTGGGTGCGCTACGAGCTCGCCGGCTGATCGAGCTGTTCGCGGAACCACGTCACGGTGCGGGCGATGCCCTCGGCGATGTCGACCGTCGGCGTGAACCCCAGCAGCTCCTTCGCGAGCGAGACGTCGGCCATCGACCGCCTGATGTCGCCGGCGCGGGCATCGGTGTGCACCGGGTCGGGCTCGACCCCGACCTCGCGGGCGATCATCTCGAGCAGGCGGTTCACCGACGTCGGCACGCCGCCGCCGCCGACGTTGCACGCCTTCCCCCACGCCCGCTCGGAGGCCCGGGCGGCGAGCAGGTTCGCCTCGACGACGTCGTCGATGTAGGTGAAATCGCGCGACTGCTCGCCGTCACCGTGCACCTGGGGTCGCGCGCCGGTGAGGCAGGCGACCGCGAACCGCGGCACGACCGCCGCGTACTCCGACTCGGGGTCCTGCCCCGGCCCGTAGGCGTTGAAGTAGCGCAGCGCGACCGTCGGCGTGCCGTAGGAGCGGTACATCGCGCCGCAGTAGACCTCGACGGCGAGCTTGCTCGCCGCGTACGGCGAGCGCGGCAACGGCGTGAGCCCCTCGTGCACCGGGAACTGGGTCTGGTCGCCGTAGACCGAGCTGCTGCTCGCCGCCACGACCGCGGCGCCGGCGTCGCGCGCGGCCAGCAGCACGTTGAGCGTGCCGCGCAGGTTCACGTCGGTCGTGAGCTCGGGCTCGGCCATCGAGCGCGAGACCGAACGCTTCGCCGCCTGATGGAAGACCGCCCGGCACCCGCGGGCGGCGTCGGCCACGGCCTCCTGGTCGCGCAGGTCGGCCTGCACGAGGCGCACCTCGGGAAGGTCGCGCAGGTTCTCGCCCGTGCTCTCGGAGAGGTCGTCGAGGCCCACGACCTCGGCCCCGTCGGCCACGAGCCGCCGGCACAGGTGCGAGCCGATGAACCCGGCGGCGCCGGTCACGAGCACTCGGTCGGTCATGCGCTGACCCTAACGTGGCGCCGGTTCAGCACGGCACATCGCTCTCGATCGGTTCCGGGGGATCGACCACGTACCACGACGAACCGATCGACTTCGCCCACTCCCCCAGCACCTGGGCACGTCCCGGATCGGTCCGCCACCACCCCTGCTCGTCGAAGCTGTCCTGGAACGTCGCGACGCGTACCTCGGCGGCGTCGCCGATCGCCCGGCGGAACGTCCAACCGGCTCGCCTGGTGTGGTACGGCGACGTCACGACGACCAGATCGCGCCAGCCGCATCGGTCGACGAGACCGGCCGCGAGGCCGGCTTCCATCGCCGTGCTCTCGACCCCACCCAGGAATCGGATCGACTCGGCGGGCACGCCGGCCTCGATCGCTCTCCGACGGATCTGGGCGGGGGTCTCGGGCCTCGGGCTGCCGTCGACGAAGAACACCAGCCGCCCGGCGTCGCTCTCGGCGGCCACCTCGATCGCCCTGCGGACCCGGTCACCCAACACATCTCCCGAGAGCGCGAAGACGACGTCCGGTTCGCCCACCGGGTCGGTGGTGACGAGCCACCGGCCGGCGAACGCGACCCACACGAGCGCGAGCGCGACGATGGCGGCCAGGGCGACGAGCAGCCGCCGCGAGACCGCTCCGTTCACCGCAGGAGCCGTTCGTAGATCGACGCCTGCTCCGAGGAGATCCTGTCCCACGAGAGCCTCGATCGGACGGCCTCCGCCGCCGCCTCGGCCCCCGCCTTGATCTCGGGCCGAAGGGCCCACTCGAGCCCCGCTCGCAACGCGGCGCGGTCGCCGTACGCGACCACCGCGGTCGACCCGGAAGGCAGGAACTCGGCGACACCGCAGCGGTCGCTGATCACCACGGGCACGCCCGAGGCCGCGGCCTCGGCGGCCGCGTTGCCGAAGTTCTCCGTCTGCGACGGCAGGCAGAAGGCGTCGGCGTCGGCGTACACGCCGGCCCGCTCCGCACCCCACTGGCCGATGGACTCCACCCGCACGCGCTCGGCGACGCCGCATCGTTCGATCTGGCGATGGACCTCCTCGAGCGTGCCGTCGCCGTCGTCGGGCCCGACGAGCGCGAGCCAGCACCCCGGCAGGTCGGCCACCGCCCTGACCAGCTCGGGCAGCCCCTTCTTCGCCGTGATGCGACCGAGCGACACCACCAGCGGCACGTCGGCCGGGATGCCGTGGTCGGCGCGGAAGCGTCCGCGCTCGGGTGGGTCGTCGGCGTCGATGCCGTTCGGGCGGATCACGATGCGATCGGGGTCGACGCCGTCGCTCACCAGCTCGTCGCGCTCGAGCGACGAGGTCGCCACGACGACGTGCGCGCGTGCCAGCGCCCAGGCGCCGACCGTGCGATCGAACATCGTCTTGATGCGCACCGAGCGCAGGCGTCGCCGATGCATGCCCATCGGCTCGACCACCAGCGGCACCCGCGCCCGAAGGCTCGCGAGCGTGCCGACCGGGTCGCGGAAGCCGGTCACGTGCACCAGGTCGGCCCGGCGAACCGAGCGGGTCAGCGGCGCCAGGCGGCGCGGGACCGGGGTGCCGTGGAAATGCCCGAGATGGCCGAGGTCGATCGCCGACCTGCCCTCGGAATCGCAGCCGATCACCCGCACGTCGTAGCCCTGCAGCCTGATCGCCTCCGCGAACGACAACGCCTGCACGGCGGGTCCTCCGAACGAGCGCCGCAACGACGGCACGGTCAGCACGACCCGTCGCCGGGGGGTGCTTCCGCGCGCCACCACGTGCTCGTAGATCTCGGACTGCTGGGCAGCCACGCGCGCCCAGGCGAGCGCCTCGCGCAGGCCGGCCGCAGCCGCCACCGCTGCGTCATGGGCCTGCGGACCCAGCGCCCGCTCGATGCCCCGTGCCACCGCTCCAACGTCGGTGTGATCGACCACCCCGGTCGCGTCGGGAGCCAGGAACTCGGCGACCCCGCACTCCCGCGACACGACCACCGGGAGCCCGAGCGCAGCGGCCTCAGCGGGCGCGTTGCCGAAGTTCTCGGTCGCCGAGGGCAGGCAGAACGCGTCGGCATCGGCGAACGCGGCGGCTTTGTCCCTGCCCCACAACCCCTGCGGCACGATCACCGCTCGGCGGAACCGCGATCGATCGAGAGCCCGCCGCAGATCGCCGAGCGCGCCGTCGCCGTCGTCGGGACCGACCACCGCCCCCCACGCGTCGGGCAGGCGCGACACGGCCTCGACGAAGGTCACGAGCCCCTTCTTCCGGGCGATGCGACCGAGCGAGAGCACGAGCGGCGCGTCGCCGGGTATGCCGTGCTCGGCACGGAACGACCCCTGCTCGGGCAACGGCATCAACTCCTCGACGTCGATGCCGTTCGGTCGCACCACCACCACCGCGGGATCGACCCCGTCGTCGAGCAGCTCGCCCGCCTCGAGCTCGGAGGTCGCGACGACGGCGGCGGCCCGGTCGAGCAACCCCTCGCCAACCGCTCGATCGAACGCCCGCTTCATGCGCACGCTGCGCAGCCGCCGGCGATGCATGCCCACCGTCTCCATCACGTACGGCACGCCGGCGAGGCCGGCAGCAGCGCACGCGACCGTGCTCACCGGGTCGCGGTACCCGAGCGCGTGCACGACGTCGGCCTGCCGGGCCAGTCGGGCCACGCGCTCCGGCCTCGAGGCGATCGGGGTGCCGTGGTAGTGCGTGAGCACCGGCAAGCCCACGACGCCGGGCTCGGACACGCCTGCCCCGACGACGACGACCTCGTGCCCGATCGCTCGCAGCTCAGCCGCGAGCCGATGCACCTTCGCCGTCGGCCCCCCGAAGGCGCGGTCGAGCGACGGGACCGTGAGCAGCACCCTCACCGGAACAGCCCCCTCACCGGCAGCTCGTCGATCAGCGCCTGCACCCCGGTCTTGAACGCGTCGTAGGAGAACCGGGTCTCGGCGAGCCGGCGGCCGCCCTCACCCAACCGGCGGGCCAGGTCGTCGTCGGTCAGCACCCGCACGATCGCCGCAGCCACGGCCGCGTGATCGGTCGGGTCGACGACGAGCCCGCTCACGTCGTGCTGCACGGCGTCGTCGGCGCCACCCCCCGCCCCCGCCACGACCGGGAGCCCCGTGGCCCCGGCCTCGACGTACACCACGCCGAACCCCTCGCCCTGCGCGCCGGAGCCGGTCGCGTGGCGCGCCGGCATCGCGAACAGCGCCGCCCTCTCGTACGCCTCGGCCAGGTCGTCGTCCGACAGCCTGCCGGTGAACGTGACGGCCTCGATGACCCCGCGGTCACGCGCGAGACGCTGCAAGCGGGCGCGATCGGGCCCCTCGCCGACCACAGCCAGGGTCGCGTCGGGCACCGACGCGACGACCTGCGGCCAGACCTCGATCAGCGTGTCGATGCCCTTGTACGCGTGGTCGGGGTGCAACCGGGCCACGGTCAGCACCCGCCCGGGAACGCGGGCACGGGGGTCGTCTGCCCCCCGACGCTCGAGCTCGGGGGGCACGCAGTGCGGCAGCACCACGACCGAGCCGGCAGCCAGGCCGGCGCGCCGCTCGACCTCGTCAGCGGTGAAGCGACTCGGAGCGAACACCTTGTCGGCTCGTTGCAGCCCGAACCGCGTCGCGCGATCGATCGGCCCCCACACCTCGACCCCGTGACACCACACCGCGTACGGGGCACCGCTGACCGCGCGAGCCAGCCACCCGACCGGCGCCAGGTGAGGGTGCGCCACGACGATCGCCAGCCGGCGCCGCCACCGCCTGGCGGTGGCGGCCGCCCCGAGCGCGAACGTCGCCGACCGCACCTTCCCGACCCGACCATCGCCCTCGAGCGCGTCACCCGCGCGCAGGACCCGCCCGGGCACCGGTTCGTCGCCACGCCACACCGAGAGCACCCCGATGCGTTCCTCGCCGTACGCGTCGGCCGCCGCGCGCGCGAGGGTGCGCGTCACCCGCTGGATGCCACCGGTGCGCCCGGCATCGGTCGCGATCACGAGCACCCGGGGCGTCTCGATCTCGCGCTCGACGATGTCGGCCGCGCTCGCGGCGCTCTGGTCCCACGTGAGCGCTCGCGCACGTTTCACGCCTGCCTCGGACAGGGCGGCAGCGAGGCCCTCATCGTCGAGCACCTGGGCGATCGCGGCGGCGAGCTCACGGTCGTCTTCCGGGTGGCTCACCAGGATCGCGTCGTCCCCATCGGTCAGCAGCTCCGAGACCCCGGCAGCGACCGAGACCACGACCGGCAGGCCGCACGCCATCGCCTCGAGCACGGGAAGGTTGAACGCCTCCTCACGCGAGGGCGCGATGACGACATCGGCGATCGCGAAGAGCTCCACCAGATCGTCCACGTGTCCCAACGGCAGCACCCGGTCCGACACGCCGGCTTGGGCCGCGAGTGCCGCGATCGCCCTAGGGTCGACCGACCCGGCGACCCCGAGGATCACGTCGGGTGGCAGCCCCCGGAGGGCCCTGATGGCGGTATCGATGCCCTTCTTCACGATGTCGTTGCCGACGATCAGCGCGACCCGGCGATCGTCGACGCCGCGGCGGGCGCGCTCCGTCTTCCGTAGCTGCCTCGCGCCGATCGGGTGAGAACCCATCGGCATCGACGCCGTGGGCAACGACCGGCACAGACCCCGCGGGTCGCCCGAAGCGCGACTCGAGCTCTCGTGCGTCCTGACCGGACATCGCCCAGATCGTGGCCGGACCCGAGTACACGCGAGCCTCCAAGCCGGGTCAGCAGCGCGGAAGTAGAGCCATCCGATGGACCCGCTTCGCCAGGCCTTCCGGGTCGGCCGACCGCGCCTCGGCGTGCTGAGCGAAGATCATGTGCACCCCGATCGCATCGGCATCCATCGCGTTGACGCCCGGGGAGACGACCGCGTCTGGTCGACCTCCCGGACGGCATCGATCGCGCGGATCAGCGCGTTGCTCACCATCCATGACACGAACCGGAGCAGCTGCGGCCCGGGGAGGCGAGGGACGTGCCTGGCGGGCAGTCCGGGAGCATCGCTCACCGAGGTGTACACCCGCAGGTCGAAACGATCCCGCCAGCGCGCCAACTGCTCCACGAGCGATCGCTCGGTGCCACCACGGCGATGGAACTCGGGGGTGATGACCCAGAGGCGCGGGCGTCCCCGAACCGACTCAACGGCCCCTCACCGTCGTTCCTCGAACGGCAGTGAGCCGCGCGGCGCGCGCGGCGGCATAGCTCCCTGGAACACTACGAACGATGCATCGAAGCAAGTACGTCCCAATCCCCCGTCGCGTGAGCGGATCCTCAGGACCCCCGGCTCCCGACCATGGCGCTGACGGCGTGACCGATCGCCTTGAAGCCATGCCCTGCTTGGTACGTCGTCCCGGAGTCAGCAGGCGCGTGCGAAGGCCGATGTATCGGTCGATCCGCGTGGCGAGCGGGCCGTCGTGGCCTCTCTCAGCCTCTGGCGCGCGGCGATCGCCGGGATCGATCGTCTCGCAGTCTCCCGGATCGCTGCGATGACGTGGTCTCGGTCCAAGCACCAACTCCTTCGGGCACCCGCCAGCAGGTCCCACCTCGGCGACCTCTTCTTCGGGCAGCCAGCGCCCTGAGCCTGTGCGACGACCGACCTCCTGTAAGACCGACGAGCTCCCGAGCAGCCAGTCGGAGGAAGGCCAGCGCGCATCTTCGCCAGGAAAACCGAGTTCGCTCCTTCTCACCCTCTGCCGCTCATCAAGCCAAGACCATCCCCGTTCGGCATGCGCGTTCCTTCGTACAGCTCGGAGTAATGCGCGGTTGCCTTGTCATCTCGGTCGACGATCCGGTAGGTGATCAAGCGTTCGGTCGTAGTCACTATCGGGTGGCCCAGAGCCAGCGTGAACACGAAGGCAACATCACTTCCCCTTACGTCAGGAAGGGCAGCAGAGTCTGGGACCATGTCTCGACGCATCAGCCCGTAGATGGCCATCGCCCCGCCCTTGAAGACGCTCATGGCTCGTTTCACGGGATCCGCATCGCTGAGGCCCGCCGGCGGCAAGATGGGGGCTTGCTCTGATCCGAGCTCGTCGATGACCCCAGCGCCCACCGAACACGCGACGGCCTCGGGCCTGTCCTGCAGCAGACGGAGGCAGACTTCGAGGAAGGTGGGGGCGCGAAGGTCGTCGTGGGCTGCCCACATGAAGAACGGACTCTCTGCGGTCTTCAGCAGGAATTCGAAGTTGCGCCCGGGACCCACGTTCGATGGCTGCCCGTACGTACCGTATCCGCTCGTCCTCCTGAGCTAAGCGGCCGCAGATTTGGGCCGTCTCGTCGGTGGAGCTGTTGTCCGAGATGAGCAGGATGAATCATGTTCGGTCTGATCAAGCAGCGATCTGACGGCTCCCTCGATGTAGCGCGCGCCGTTATAGACAGGCATCCCGATGGTCACCGGAGGTATCGCGCTTCCGCCGTGAGAAGGACCTTTGCGCTGGATGCGAGGTTCGTGGGCTCGAGACATGGCAGCTAAGGAATCAGATAGCGGAGATGCTCCCCGCGACCACTCGAAAACCGGAACTCGATGTCGAGCTGGGGATCCAACGGCATGACCCCAGGCAATGGGCGACGAAACATGCACTCATCGTACTGAGAGCCGCCTTCTCACCATCGGACGCGAGTCAAGAAGGATCCCCCGCAAAATCCCGTGCTGGCCAGCTAGCTCTCGTGCGACCCGATGAACGCCCTTCGTATGCTGGCTACTCGGCCTGGCCCGAGACGAGATGCATGGGCACGCGCACGGCGAGCGCCGCCCACCGACCCACATCTCGTGCTCGGCGGATCTCGATCCTGTTCCGGAGCGAGATTGCCAGTCGTCTGTCGTTCAAGGCACGAGTGAAGAGCAGCAAGCGCAAACGACCTATCGTGAATGCGCCGAAAGCACCAACGTCGACCTGCCGGCGCATCAGATCGGAACATCTCCGTCTGGGGACGGGTGCCGTCATAGAGATGAGCGTTGGGACCCGATGCCTTGGCCTCGCCATCGACCATCCGATAGGTGATGAGCACTTCGTTGGTGGACACGATGGGATGATTCAACGCCAGCGCGAACACGAACGCGATGTCGCCACCTCGTACGTCACGCAGCGGCGCCGTCGGCGGAATCATCTCGCGCCGCATCAGTCCGTAGATCGACATCTGCCCCCGTCTGAACACCGCTCGGCTGCGGACCACGGCATCGCGACTCGAGAGGTCACGCGGTGGCATCAGCCGCTCGATCGTGTTGCCGTGCCCGTCGACGATGTGCGCTCCGACAGCACATGCGACGGCGTCAGGAGCCTCGGCCAACAGACGCATGCACGTGGCCAGGAAGGACGGAGCGCGAAGGTCATCGTGGGCGGCCCACATGAAGAACGGGCTTCGAGCCTGGCGCGAGCAGGAACTCGAAGTTCCCCGACGCACCCAGGTTGGTGTTCTGACGGACGTAGCTGATCCTCGGGTCCATCTCGCGGAGCCGCGCGCAGATCGCCGGGGTGTCGTCGGTCGAGCAGTTGTCCGAGATGATCAGGCTGAAGTCTCCATAGGTCTGCTCGAGCAGGGAGTGCACCGCCTGCTCGAGATACGCCGCCCCGTTGAACACCGGCATGCCGATCGTGACCGGCGCCACGGACGTGGCCGGCGTCAGGACGGCGCGTTCTGTGCGTTCCTGCATCTCAGGTACCCGCCTCGAGAGCTCGTCACCAGCAGCTTGCCGTTGAACCACGGGTCTTCCTCGAAAGCATCGGTCTCCTTCAGGAACTCCTGCAGCGCCGTCTTCGGGTTGTCGCCGGGACCCCAATGTCTCGGCCGATGCGACTGCGGCGGGATGTCTTCGACGATCGTGTCCGACACCACGAGGAACTGCCCGGGCGTGACGATCGGTCCGTAGAGGCGGAGCTCTTCCAGCACGTGGGCGTGCGAGTGGTCGGAGTCGAGCACCACCATCACCCGGGCGCCATCGGGGATGAGGTCGCGGACCTGCTGCACGGTTGCGGCATCGGTGGACGAGCCCTCCACGAACCGCACGCGCCGGCCGAGGGGATGCTCCTCGATCGCCCGCCGATTGTGCTCTCGCACGTCGATGTCCACGCTCACCACGATGCCCTCGCCGATCAGCTCCAGCATCGTGGCGTACAGGAGCACCGATCCCCCGCGGGCGAAGCCCGTCTCGACGACCACCTGCGGCCGCGTCTCCCAGATGATCTCCTGGAGGGCCACGATGTCGTCGGGAGTCTGGATGATCGGCAGTCCGAGCCACCGCCAGAAGTAGGAGTAGCCGTGGCGATCCGACGCCTCGAACGCATCGACCGAGATCCGCTGGACCTCGGCATCACGAGCCATCTCGCTCGCTTGTTCGTGCATACGGGCCTCGAACGCCTCGCGATCGTCGCTCACGGTTCCTCCGTGAGGTCGACGCGGACGCGGATCTTGCGATCGCCGGCCATCACGTAGGCGGACGGGTGCGGCCGAAAGGTCCGCGCGCGAAGCAGGTCGATCAGATCGCGAGCAACGTAGGTCGCGTCCAGGTCGATCTCGTCGATCGACTCGACGTCGCGGGCGCGGTGGAACGTCGGGGTCTCAGGTAGGTCCGACTGCGCCGTCCGGGGCGCGGTTCCGCTTCGGATATTCGGCCACGCCTCGATGAAGATGTCCACGCACGCCTTCTGGAGCTTGGCGTAGAGGCTGGCACCGGTGTCGGTCAGGTCGACCGCCACTTCGCGCCGCAGGATCACGTCTCCCGTGTCGACGCCGTCATCGATGTAGTGAACGGTGGCGCCGGCGGGTGTGCGATCGACGATGCTCCAGACGTTCGGGAACTTGCCGCGGTTCAACGGCAGGTACGAGGGATGGAGGTTGATACACCCGAGTGGTGGGAGAGCAACCACCTCTGGCCGCAGGATCGAGCCGTACCAGGCGGCAACGATCATGTCGGGGCCCATGCCCTGAGCCGGCCGAGTGTCTCAGGCTCGTGAGGCGCATCACTCGCGATCACATGAGTGGCGTCGACACCCGACGCAGTGACGATCTCGTCTGCGAGATCGGCGGTGGCCGAATGCACAAGGAGTCCCTTTAGAGGGCCGTCCTCGCGAAGGAAGGAAGCGACCTCACGGCCGACCCAGCCGTTCGCGAGCAGGACGACCTTCACGACGCCTCCATGAAGTCCGTGATCTCCCCGGCGATCTTCTCGACCGTCTCGGGCCGCATGCTGGCGTGGAGCGGCAGGGTCATGATCTGGCTGCTGACCCTCTCTGTCACGCTCATATCGCCGCGTCGGCAGTCCCGGTAGTACGAGTAGGCATGCGCCGGCATGAAGTGGATGCCCGTGGCCACGCCCTGCTCTCGAAGGTGTTCGATCAGTCCCTCGCGCCTGCCGTCGAGCACCCTAACGGTGTAGATGAACGGCGACACGCCCTTGAAGTCGGAGGCTGGCGTCAGGAGTCCAGGCGTGCCGTCCAGGAGCTCGTTGTAGCGGCGGCAGAGCTCCTGCCTTGCCGCGATGAACTCGTCGACGCGACTGAGTTGCGAGAGCCCGATGGCCGCGTTGATGTTGGTGAGGTGGTACCGGAACCCCTTCGACACGACGTCGTAGTCCCACGCGCGCTTGTTCTGATACCGGAGCTCGGTGTCCTTGTCGATGCCGAGCAGGCGCAGGTGCTTGGCGCGGTCGGCCTCACTCGGCGGCAGCACGAGGGCGCCCCCGTCGATCGAGGTGATCACCTTCACCGGGTCGAACGAGAAGCAGGTGATGTCGCCGGACGAGCCGATCTTCCCGGCGCCGTGCTCGGTGCCGAACGCATGGGTCGCGTCTTCGATCACGCGCAGGCCGTGTTCGCTTCGCGAGGTCGTACACGCGGTCGATGTCGCACGGCACACCGGCGAAGTGCAGCGGCATGATCGCCTTCGTGCGGGGCGAGATCAGAGCTTCGGCGGCGTCGCAGTCGATGCCCAGGTCGTCGCTCTCGGATGTCGCAGAAGACCGGCGAGGCGCCCTCCGCGCTGATCGCCTGATGGTCCGCGACGAAGTTGAACGACGGCACGATGACCTCGTCGCCCGGGCCGATGTCGGCGAGGGCCACCGCGATGTGCAACGCCGAGGTGCCGGTGTTCGTCGCGATGACATGCCGCTCGCCCACGCCGATGTACTCGGCGATGCCGCGCTCGAACGCGGCGGTGGTCGCGCCCATGCCCAGCCATCCGATGTCGAACGCCTCGCGCACGGCGTCGAGCGTGTCGTCGCCGATGTGTGGCTGGAAGACGGGGATGACGTTCGGGTCTTCGCTCACGGCTCGCGCCTCCAGTCGAACGGGATCGGGCCGTCGCTCAGCGCATCGAGCGAGTCCGTGAACTCCTTCGTGTGGGGCTGCGTCGCGCAGTTGGCGACGATCGAGGTCACGTCGCCGAGGCCCTTGAAGCCGTTCCAGACGCCGGTCGGGATCTGCACGAGCCGGTAGTCGTCGGGGTCGGGTCCGAGGAACAGCTCCATCAGCTCGCCGCGGGTTGGCGAGCCCTCGCGGTCGTCGTACAGCACCAGCTTGATGCGGCCGTACGGGCACGCGTAGTTCAGCGTCATCGCCCGTGCCGGTGCCAGCCCTTCACGACGCCGGGGTACACGGTCGAGAAGTAGATCTCCCCGAACTCGATGAAGTGCGGGTCGGTGCGCTTCAGCATGTGCATCACGGTGCCGCGCTCGTCGGGGATGCTGCTGCAGCGGCACGACCTGCACGCCGTCGATCACCTCGATCACCTCCGGCACCGGGGCCGGGCACGATGAACCTGCCGCCCCGGTCGCGGTACTCCTCCTGCTGGTCGAGTGATCTCGTCGGCGAAGTTCCAGGCCAGCAGCAGCACGTCGTCGGGCATGTCGGTCGAGCAGCCGCTCGGGCGCGACGATCGGGATGCGCACGCCCGGCATGTAGCGGCCCTGCTTGTACCGGCTGCGGTCGGCGACGAAGTCGATGCGCTCGGTGCCGATGCCGAAGGCGTTCAGCAGCACCGTGCCCTTGGCGGCGGCGCCGTACGCGGCGATGCGGTGCCCCTGCTCCTTCAGGGATCGCCAGCAGGGCGAGGAGTTGACCCTCGAGCGCGGCGACCCGATCGGCGAAGTCCTGGAAGTAGTCGCGCGTCGCCAGGCCGAGCCGGTCCTCCTCCTCGAGCATCGCGGCCACGGCGGCGGTCGGCTCGGCGTGTGCCGAGGCCGGGGCGGCGAAGACCCGCAGGCGAGCCGCCGTGGATCGGGATGCGCTCGACGTCGACGACGCGCAGCCGTTGCGTCGGAACAGCCGATCGAGCGACGTGAGCGAGTAGTAGAAGAGGTGCTCGTGGTAGATCGTGTCGAACTCGAGGCGCTCGACCAGGTCCCGCACGTACGGCGTCTCGATCGACGGCGACGCCGTCGTCGGCGAGCAGGCGGCCGATGCCCCGCGACGAACCCGTTCAGGTCGGGCACGTGCGCCAGCACGTTGTTGGCGTGCAGCACGTCGGCCCGCCTGCCGCTCGATGCGAAGCTCGTCGGCCAGCGTCGTCGCCGAAGAACTCGCAGACGGTCGTCGACGCCCCGTTCGCGCGGCGGCCTGGCGCCACGTTGCGCGCGGGCTCGATGCCGAGCACGGGCACGCCGCGCGCGCACGTAGTGCTGCGAGCAGGTAGCCGTCGTTGCTGGCGATCTCGACGACGAGGCTCCTCGGCGCCGAGGCCGCAGACTGTCGGCCATGCGAGCCGCGATCGCCTCGGCGTGCGCCACCATCGTGGTCGAGTAGCGACGAGAAGTACGCGTACTCGTCGAACAGCTCCGGCGGGTCGACCGTCACGGTGATCTGCACCAGCGCGCAGGCCGAGCAGAACGCGAGATCGAGCGGATACCGCCTCTCGGGCTCGTCGAGCTGATCGTCGGTGAGCAGCGCGTTCGACGGGCGGCATCTTGCCGAGCGAGAGCACCGACGCCCAGGTCCTGGCCGCGCCGCATCCGCGGCATGCGGAGCGTGCTCACACGCGCTCCGAGAGGTAGGTGCGGTACCACTCGATCGTGTCGGCGAGGCCCTCGTCGAGCTGAGTGGGCCGGCTGCCAGCCGAGCAGGTCGCGGGCCTTCCGCGCGCTCACGCGCTGCTCGGGGATCTCGTTCACGGCCTCGTCACGGACCTCGGGCTCGAGGTCGGAGCCCATCAGGCGCGAGATGCGATCGACGATCTCGAGCACCGTCAGGCGCTCCTCGGCGCGCGAAGTTGAAGGCTTCGCCGCGGACCGACCGGACCGCCTCGCGAGACCGCCTCGCGCGAGCTGGCAGCGTCGCCGTCGGCGGCGTCCTCGACGTAGAAGTAGTCGCGCACGAAGTGTCCGTCGGATCGGATCACCGGCCGCTCGCCCGCGAAGCACGGACCGGATGGTGCCGGGCACGATGCGGCTCCAGTTCAGGTCGCCGCCGCCGTAGATGTTGCCGCACCGGGTGATCGCCACCGGCAAGCCGTAGGTCGGCCGTAGGTCTGCGCGAGCAGGTCGGCGCAGGTCTTGCTGCGTCGTAGGGGTGTCGCCCGAGCAGCGGCATCGACTCCTCGGTACGGCGACCCCGCCGTGATCGCCGTAGGCCTTGTCCGACGACGCGACGACGATCGGCCCGCACGCTGCGGCGCGTGACGGCACGCCTCGAGCATCGCCCACGTGCCCACGATGTTGTGCTCGAACGTCTCGACGGGACTCCGCGTTCGCCGGCCCCACGATGGCCTGCGCGGCGAGGTGGAAGACCGTGTCGACCTCGCTCGTCATGAAGCACCCGATCCATGGTCGCGCGGTCGCGCACGTCGCCGTCGATGCGCTCGATGCCCGCCTGGTCACTCGAGCACAGGCGCCGCGTGCGGCCAGTCGATGTCGAGGCCGACCACGCCGGGCGCCGGCAGCCGCCAGGCGCCGCGACAGCCAGCCGCCGAGCAGCCCGGCCGCCCCCGTGACGAGCACCGATCGGCCGTGCCAGAACGTCGCTCACGCCCACGTGACCCATGGCGGCGTTGCCCGACTCCCAGAGCCCGCGCAGGAACCGCACGTCGCGCAGGGTGTCCATGCATTGCCAGAACGAGTCGTGCCGGTACGCGACGAGCTGGCGCTCCTCGGCCAGCCGCTCGAGCACATCGCCCTCGAGGCTCGTGTCGTCGCCGTCGATCATGTCGAGCACCTGGCGGCTCGAGCACCATGAACCCGCCGTTGATCCAGCCCTCGCCGATCTGCGGCTTCTCGGTGAACGCGCACGAGGTCGTCCGTCGAAGACCATCCCGCCGAACCGCGCCGGGGGATGCACGGCGGTGACCGTGGCGAGCTTGCCATGCGCGCGATGGAAAGCCAGCAGCGTTCGCCACGTCGACGTCGGAGACGCCGTCGCCGTAGGTCGACATGAACGTGCCGTCGGCGAGCCACGGGGCGAGCCGTTTCAGGCGGCCGCCGGTGTTCGTGTCGGTGCCCGTGTCGATCAGGTTGACGTCCCAGTCCTCGGCACGTCGTCGATGGAGGTCATCGCGCCGTCGCGCAGCGAGACGTTGATGCTTCCCGACAGGGCGTTGTAGTCGAGGAAGTACCGCTTGATGAACTCGCCCTTGTAGCCGAGCGCGACGAAGAAGTCGGTGCAGCCATGCGCTGCTCGTAGTGCTTCATGATGTGCCAGATCAGGGGCTGGCCACCGACCTCGACCATCGGCTTGGGGCGCACGTCGGTCTCCTCGGAGAGCCGCGTGCCGAGCCCGCCGGCGAGGATCACGACCTTCATCGAGCCGGCTCCTCGGTGACCTGCCAGTCGAGCATCGGCCGGACCACGCCCGGCAGGTCACCGGCCCAGCTCTCCTCGCACGCCGTCCCCCTCGCTCGGGTCCATGACGTGGAACGCTACCGCGTCCCACTCCAGTGCATGCACCTCGTTGGGGTCAAGCGACGACACCGCGGCGGTCACGAACACGCCACCCTCGGCGAGGAAGTTCCCAGGGATCTCGCACCTGGCTCGGACAAGGCCCTTTCGCCTCGGCGTCTCCCGCCAGGTCCGGTTCGTTGGCGTCGCTGCTGATGAACAGGTTCGTTCCCTGGGCGTCGTAGAAGTGCAGGTTCGCGAACGGTCTGAAGCCAGGGTCGTCGCTCAGGTTCTGGTACTCGACCTCCACGAAGACCGGCTCCCTGATGTCGATCTCGGGAGCGGGGTTGCCGTTCGGTCCACGACCCGCACCGAGAGCAGCTTCGCCCGATCGTCTCCCGGCGCCCGGTCGGGCTGGCCAGGTGCGCTCGGCGGCCCCGCCGCCGCGGCCCATGTACTCCTCGACCACGTGCGAGCCGTCGCCGTCGGCGGTCACGTGGCCCCCGTCGAGCAGGATCACTCGCGGACACAGGCGCAGCACCGAGGGCATGCTGTGCGACACGAACAGCACCGTGCGCCCGGTGCCGCTCAGCTCCTCCATCCGACCGAGGCACTTCTTCTGGAACGCCGCGTCGCCCACGGCCAGCACCTCGTCGACCAGCAGGATCTCGGGCTCGAGGTGGGCGGCGACCGAGAAGGCGAGGCGCATGTACATGCCGCTCGAGTAGCGCTTGACCGGCGTGTCGAGGAACTTCGCGAGGTCGGCGAACTCGACGATCTCGTCGAACGCGCGCCAGCACCTCCGCGCGGCGCATGCCCATGATGGCGGCGGCGAGCATGATGTTCTCGCGGCCCGTGAGCTCGGGGTGGAACCCGGTGCCGACCTCCAGCAGCGAGCCGACCCGGCCGATCGTCTCGCCCCGGCCCGCCGTCGGCGGCGGTGATGCGCGCGAGGATCTTCAGCATCGTGCTCTTGCCGGCCCCGTTGCGCCCGATGATGCCGACCGTCTCGCCCGCGCGGATCTCGAACGACACGTCCTTCAGCGCCCAGAATCTCGTTCGGCTTCGCTCTGCTCTTGCGCCGGCGCTTGGACGCGAGGCCCGTGATGTCCTCGCGCAGCGTGCGGTAGCGCCCGATGCCCTGGGTCGCACCGATGCGGTAGCGCTTGCCGATGCCCTCGGCACGGATCGCGATCTCAGATGACATCGGCGAAGAAGTGCTCGACCCGTCGGAAGTAGTACAGCCCGCTCACGAGCAGCACGGCTGGTCACGGCGATCGAGAGCCCGAACACGGCCCACGACGACCGTCGCGTGCCGAGCAGCGCCCACCGCGAGAGATCGACCACCCACGACATCGGGTTCAGCCCGGCCAGCCATCGCAGGTTCTCGGGCACCGACGAGGTCGGATAGGCGACCGGGGTGACGAAGAGCCACGCCTGGATCAGGAACGGCACCACGTACCGCACGTCGCGATAGGCGACGTTGAGCGCCGAGAGCCACACGCCGACGCTGAACGCGGCGAGCATCGCTGCAAGCGAGCACGAGCGGCAGCAGCACGGCGGTCAGCGGCGGCACGAAGCCGAAGATGGCCATGATCACGAAGAGCAGCGCCGACCGCTCACGACGAAGTCCGGGACCCACGCCATCACCGCGCCCGCGGGGATCACGAGCCTCGGGAAGTACACCTTCGAGACCAGGTTCTGGTTGCCGACGAGGCTGCTGCCCGAGCTCGCCGTGGCGCTCGCGAACATCGTCCACGGCACCAGCGCCGCGAAGGCGAAGACGGGGTAGGGCACGCCGCCGGTATCGGACGTCGGCGATGCGGCCGAACAGCAGGGTGAAGATCCCCATCAGCATCAGCGGCTGCAGGACGGCCCACGCGGCACCGAGCACGGCCTGCTTGTAGCGGACCTTCACATCGCGCCAGGCGAGGATGTAGAGCAGCTCGCGGTACTTCCACAGGTCACCGAGTCGCAGGGCAGACCAGCGACTGGGCGGCTGCAGCACGGTTCTGAACATGCCCGGTCTGTCGAGGGAGGCCACGTGGGGATGGTACCCGCGCTTCACGCGGCGACTTCGGCGGTCGAGCTCAGCCCGATCGTCGCGAGCCGAAGTCGCGACTGGCAGCGCGAACACCATTCCCGACAGGAACCACAGGAACACGTTGTTGATGTAGTTCTGGAAGTTCGCGATGCCTCCGAAGAAGGCCACGAACATCAGGAAGAAGAACCAGGCCGTCACCACGATGCCGAAGGCAGCGACGCGGTCACCGAGCGACTCGACGAGTCGACGACACCATGCGGACCAGCCACGCCAGGCTCCACCACAGCCACAGGACCAACCCCACGATGCCCCACTCGACCGCCACCGAGCCGTAGCCCGCTTCGACCTGGTAGAGACCCAGAGGGTTGTTGCCCTCGCCACCGTAGATGTACTGCTTCCCGAGGGACTCCTGCCCCGTGCCCAGACCGATCAGCCCACCGATGGAGATGCCCCGCAGCGTGTCGCGGGTGTAGTTGCTGCCATCGGAAGCCCCATTCGTTCGTCTCGGCGTTGGGATCCAGGGTCGTCGTGTAGAACTCCGCGCGGGAGCTGATGAGTGAGGGGGCGATCAGGTTCAGCCCCCCGATCGCGACGATCAGCATGACTGCGACGGCGACGGCCCGGCTCACCGTCGGACGACGCTCGGCGATCGCCGGAGCAACCGCGGCAACCACGACCATGAAGCCCCCCCAGAGCACGCCTGTGCGACCTCCCGAGGTCCACACAGCCGCCAGGTTGATCAACAGGCAAAGGACCACCAACACCCTTCGGCGGCCCGCGGTGAGGAAGAGCGCCCCCAGCGAGACCGTGAGACCCACAAGGGCCATCGTCAGGAACCTTCCGGGCTCGACGAAGGTGCCGGTCGGGCGGAAGACCTCGGTGTTGCCCGCCGTGTAGCGAGTCAGCTCGAGATTGATGAGCCCCGGGGTCGCGACCGACGGCCTAAGGAACTGCGGACCGACCGTCGCCTGGATCAGCCCGATCGAGCTCGCGAGCGCTGTGATGACGGCGAGCCACACGGCCCATCGCGCCAGCTCGTGCCGGTCCCGGGCGATCACGTAGCCAACGACCACGAGAGGCAGGAACATGAAGTCCAGGCGCAGACCCAGCAGTGGCAGTCGCCAGTCGGTGAGAGCCGTCGGGATCGACATCACGACGGCCCAGGCGATCAACGCGTACAGGGCGATGCGTGCCCGCCCGGTCGCCGACTTCCACACTCCCCGCACCTTCGGATCCATGAAGAAGCCGGCGAGCACGAGCAGCAGGATGAGATCCTTCACGAAGTAGGTCGCGATCGCGTTCCCTGCCAGTTTGCGGAACAGATCCTCGACCATCAGCCACACGAAGAAGAACAACAGGGTGGCCCGCCAATTCCGCAAGCAGAGCCGGCGTCAGCGGCACCATGACGATGAACGCGAGCAGCACCGGCGTCGGCAAGCCCGAGGTCGGCTGATGGGTGCCAGCTCACCGGCGACGAGTGCGCCCATGAGCGCACAGGTCAGCGCCACGAGAGACACCCCGACGAGACGAGCGGTCATGAGGCAGCCTCCGCATAGAGGGCCTCGTACGCCGCCCCCGACCCTTCGAGCGTGAGTCGGTCGAGTGCGAAGGCTCGAGCGCGCCCGGCTCGGCGGGCCCGGTCTTCACGATCGGCCAGCGCACTCTGCAGCGTCGCCGCGATCGACCCCGGGTCACGGCCGGGCGTCACGAATCCTCGATCGTCGGCACAGAGCTCGGCCAGGGCGCCCGAGGGGGTGACCACGAGGGGGCGAGCCATCGCCATCGCCTCAGCCGCGACGAATCCGAAGGGCTCATCCCACAAGCTCGGGATGCACACGACACTCGCACGCGCGTACGCGGTCGCGACGCCATCGAAGGGCTGGGAACCGAGGAACGACACACGCGAGGATAGCCCCAGTTCCTCGACCAAGTCTCGGTAGGCGGGCAACATAGGGCCGTCGCCGATGACTTCGAGTCGCGCATCTCCGACCAGCGCGATGGCCCGTAGGAGGAGCTCGACGCCCTTCTCTTGCACGAGCCGACCGGCGAAGACGACCAACCCATCCTCACCAGGGCCGGCGGTGGCCGCATCGAAGGCCGCAGTCGAGACCGGGTTGTAGATCATGCTGCTTCGGGGCAGATCCAACCGCGACAACAGGTACTCGCTGATGGCGACGTTCGCCGCGACGCGCCCGCATGCGGCGGCGTGCACCCGCACGTCGACCTCGCCCTTGACTCCCCTCTCGGGACACACACGGCATGGGCCCCGAGTTGGCCCTGCGGTGCAGGTCCCCTGGGCCGGCAGGCAGAGCCCAGTCGGACATATGGCCTGGTGAGCCTGGTGGGTGACCACCGTCGGCCGCCGAGCGGCGACGCCGAGGCCGACACCTCGCAACGACAAACCGTTCACGTGCACGACATCCACCGTCCGTGCGATCGCGCGGAGACGGGCCACCGAGGGGCGTCGCAGTACCTCGTAGGCATGATGGTCAGGGCCGGCAGCGTCGACGCGAGTGGCGACGATCACCGTGTGGCCGCGCTCCGCGAGCCACGCGGCGAGCGACTCGGCGAAGCGCTCGATACCCCCGACGGCGGGAGGGAAGGCTCGCGAGGAGAGAAGGATCCTCAACGGCGCGCGAGCTCTCGGCTCGCTGCCACGACCGCCTCGCGATTCTGCTCGAGACCCCAGCCATCGAGCCGAGCCGAGGCGCCTTTCCCGAGACGCGCAAGGAGCTCGGGGTCCTGCGCCAAGCGTTCGAGTGCTTGCGCGTATCCATCGACGTCGCCCACGTCGATGACGATATCCCGTCTCCCCGTCGCTGACCAGGTCCCCTGCGGAGCCACAGGCGCTTCGACACGATCGCAGGGTGACCGGCGGCGAACATCTCGTTCACGACCAACCCGAATGGCTCCGACTCCGATGGCAACATGAGCACGTCGGCGGCGGCGTAGATGGCGGGCAACTCGGTCTGCTGCACGAAGCCCAGGATGCGCACGCGGTCGGCGATGCCGAGGGCAGTCGCGCGTGACTCGAGTTCGGCGCGAAGCGCACCCTCCCCGGCCAGCACGGCCCACGAGCCCGGCACCCGGGCCACCGCCTCGAGCACATCGCCCGGACGCTTCCAAGGTACGAACTTGCCGACGAACAAGGCGACGAACGCATCGTCGGGCACGCCCCAGGCCCGGCGCGTGGTGCTTCGGTCCGATGCGAGGGCGCGCTCGCGGAAGAACCCCGTGTCGATGGCGTAAGGGGTGAGGAAGACCGGCCGCGCAACGCCCATCTCGCGTACGTACGAGGCGGTTCGGCTCGATGGAGCGAAGACACCGTCGGGGATGCGGAACACCAGCGGCAACAGCAATCGCTTGATCGGCTCCTTCCACGTGCGGCCGTCGGACGGGCGGCTCTCGTGCGCGTCGAGCGTCAGTACCAACGGCACTCGTCGCAGCTTGGCCGCGACGATCGCGATCCACGATGAGATGAAGCGGTAGCCGAGGAGTACGACGATGACGTCGAATCGCTCTCGCCGGATCATCCGCCAAAGCCCGGGATTCATGAGACCGAACGCCCCCCGGAGCCGTGGCCTCGGCGACCAGTTCGGCACCAAGCCGCCAGCGGTAGCCGTCGAGCAGCGGAACGTCCCAGGCGAACGTCTCGTCGAAATCCGGATCGTGCATCGCCTCCGCTCCCGCCAGCGAGCAGTAGGCGACCGTGAGGTCCAACCGCGGATCCTCGGCGTACGAGCGGAACTGCGGCGAGGCGTACTGAACGGGATGCGAGGCGACCATCAAAAGCCTCACCGGCCGCTCCGCCACGCGCGCACCCCTTCCGCCTTGCCGCCGAAGCTCGCCGCGACGAGCGCGGTCTTCGCCCGGCCCGTGATCAGATCGACGACGCGCGGTCGCGACACCGTAAGAGGCTCGCTCACCGACGAGCCACCACCAGGCTATGAACGCGAGCCGCCGTGCGCCCTTGAGACGCCTGAGCGCGATGAACGTGTAGTTCCGGCTGTAGGAACGGCGGGTCATCCGCTCAGCGTCTCGCGCAAGTGACGACCCGCCGTGGCGTGGACCCGGGGTATGCACGATGCGGGCGGCGCTCGTATAGACCACTCGACCCCCAAGCGGCCTTGGCTTGCAGACAGAGGTCGAGGCCGTACATCGACGCATCGTCGCGGGCCAAGACCGGCTCGAACACGAGCGATCGCATGACCGACGTGCGCCAGCAGCTGTTCCCCTCCATCACCGAGTCGACATCGAAGGGCCGACTCGCTTCGACGGACGCCACATTGCCGATGTACTGCCCGTACCAGCGGATCCTGCCGGCATCTGGATGCACGATCGGCCGGTTGCCCTCCGTGGACACGTAGCCGCCCGCGCACGCCACTGACGTGTCGCGCATGACGTCGGTCAACGCCGCCAGCCACCCTGGCTCGGGAACCGCGTCGTCGTCGATGAAGGCGACGAGTCGACGTGGTCGTCGCGTCGAGGCCAGCGCGCACTGGGGGGACGTGACCCGGCTCGGTGACCGCTACCCACCGAACTGGAGCGTCGACCGACGCCCGCTCGATGATCGAGCGGGCCTCGGCGTCATTGGGGCGGGCAACGACCAAGACCTCATCGGCCCCCGGCTCCTGACTGAGTACGCCTCCGAGGCATCGCTGCAGAAGCTCGGGCCTTCTCCACGTTGGGATCACGACCGTCACGCTCGATGCCGGGCCAACCGAGGGGCGTGCTTCCACAGGCCCTAGCCTAGGAGAGTGACGCATCTGCCTCAGAGTGCCCTCGCCCACTCGAGCACCGCATCGGCGGTTCGGCCCACTGCCCCATCAGCGGGATCGAAGCGGACACGCAGCGCGGGTAACGAGCCGAGCGAGGCCGCGACGGTCAGCTGCAGAGCCTGTCGCCGTTCACGAAAGACCCACGGCATGCGGGCATGGGCGAGAACCGACTCGAACGTTTCGCGACTCGAGATCCCCTCAACGCTCAGTGGGGACCCGATGCGTGGTCGAGCACTACGATCGCGCCAGGCGTGAGCGCCTGCGGGTGCGTATCCCTGACGAGCCGTACGACCTTGCCGTTGTACTTCCCGATCGCGGGTTGTCCCGCATCGAGGAATCGAGGATTCGCGACGGGTGGTCCAGGAGCCACCCTTCCCTGCAGATCGATCGCCGTCGCGTCGTCGGCGATGAAATCGGCACCGAGGCCAGCCAGGTGTGCCCCGAGGGTCGACTTCCCGGCCCCAGAGACACCGAGGAGCACGAGCGCCCCGAGACCTGCCAGGGAGACGCACGACGCGTGCAGCGGCTCGAGGTGGAAGAGAGGGAGAGCGAGCGGTAGTGCGGACAGCAGCAAGCCGAGCGTGGCCTCAGGCTCGTCGATGGCACCCAAGGCGATGTCGACCGAACCCTCAGCGGCATCGATCCGATACTCGGCGTAGTCGCGCCACCCGACGACGAGCGCCTGCTCCTCTTGCTCAAGCCACCACGGTTCGTCTGCCGGTCGGAGTCCATCAGAGAACCGACATGTGAGCCGACGAGAATCTGGTTCGGAAGGGGTCGAAGGCCAAGGCGCCGCCACCCCGCGGAGTTCAAGTCCGAAGGCGAGAGCACTTGGGAACTCGACGCCCACCGGGGAAGACAGAGGAGTAAGGATGTGCGGGAACGCGCTAGGTCTTGACGCTCCCGCCTTCGTTCTTCACGCCCGTGGTTGTTGCCCCAGTGATCGCCTCGAGGGTGCCGAGATCCTTCACGCTGGGCGCCTCGTAACCCTGGTGCTCGATCTCTTCCACCATCATTCCTCCTCAGAACGTTCCAGCCACGCCGACAGCGGCACGATCGGCAGAGAGTGGATACACCACCGATCGTCGGCTGTGGACCGAAGCAACTGTACCCGAATCACCCCGGTCGATGCCAACACCCCCTGCGAATCGAAGTACTGCGGGAAATCCGCTTGCAGGTTCCGTGCGAGTCTCGCGAAGTAGCCGGTCTGCACGGCCTTCACTCGCGACCTCTCGAACTCCCCCAGCACGTCCGCGTACACGGGCTTCGGATGCGGCAGGGGGCTCGTTGGTCGTCAGGAAGGCGAAGAGCGAGGTCGACCAGACGAAGATCGCAGAGCGGCGCTGAATACTCGATGCCCGCGGCCGATGCAAGTCGCTGAAGGAGAGCGCTCGTATCGCTCCTCCCCGCATCGAGCAACGAATCCACCAGGTGGCCGCGAGCCGACCTCGGCGCCACCACCTCGGGTGGGCGATCTAAGCGAACCCCGGGATGGTCCTCCTGATCCGCTCCCTGACTCGCAGCAGTGGTCGAGGTGTCGCAGCACGCACAAGGGTCTTCATGATCGTGCGCGTGTCGTACGTCCACTCTCGGTCGTATGAAGCCGCGCACGCGAGCGCGTCGGACAGGCGACCTCGCCGGAGCAGGTCGCCGACGACGATCGGAGAGGCAGAGAAGAGTGGCTCGCCTCCGGCACCGTCCATCAGCACGTCGGCGCCGCCGGCGACCGCAGCGTCGACAGCAGCGAGGGCGAGCGGGAACGCCGGGAACGCGGTCGCGCCCATGACTCGCACAGCTCGTTCAAGCTGTTGGGGCGTTGCCGACGCCGCAACCGGCACGGCCGACCAGGGCAGACCGAGTCGTTCCGCGAGCATCGCCGCCTCACCGCGTTCGTCGCTTCCAGCGTCGCCTTCGAGGAGGAGGGTGACAGCAGCCGCTCGTGCCCCAGTGCCCGCCAACGCGACGGCGATCGCCCCCGAATCCCGACCGCCGGACAGAGACAAGACCACTCGCCGACCACGGGAGCGAGACACAACCGAGGACTCGAGCCCCGAACTGAAGAGGTAGCGGGCACGAGCGCCCCGGAGCGAAGGATCCTGTGCCACCCGCTCGGGCCTGAACCATCGTCCTCGGGAGACAGAGCCGATCCCAGCATCGACCCATCGCCCCCCCACGACCTGCCGTACCCCTTCGAGCGCGCTCCGGTCGTCGTTCGGCGATCGGAAGGTGAGGTAGCGCCGGATGGTCTCGAGATCGAGATGGCCGGTCGCGAGCCCAAGTCGAACGAGCACGGTGGGGTCCGAGGCGAACCCGAGTCGCCCCCCAGTGCGGGCCCAGAACAGGGGACGCATCCCGAACGCGTCGCGCGCCAGGAAGACGCGCCCGTCGAGTGTGACCCGAGCGAATGCATAGTCCGCCGCCAGGTCAGCAAGGCCCGCTGCGCCTCGCGCACCGATGACTCTGGCTAGGGTTTCGACTGGAGCGATCCCATCGTCGGCTGGCAGCTCCGGCGTCGAGACCATGCCATCGATCCGGCCGCACGCAACCGCAACCGACCCCGGTTCCTGCAGCACGGAACAAGTCCCTCGCCCATCGTCGAGGAAGCCGATGGCCCAGCGCCCGAGGGTGCGCACGTTCGGAGGATCCTTGGTATCGCTGTGGGCGACGGCTCGAGCGAGGCCGTCGGGATCAGGCGCAGATGGCTCGAGAACGCCGAAGATCGCGCTCAACGCAGCAGCGCGCCGCCGGGATGGGGTCGGAGCGACACCCCGCCGACCTCAGCCTCAGCGTGGCCCAGGGTCGAGCCCGACCCTCCGACGCTCAGCGAGATCCGGGCCGCGACCCCACGCTCACGAAGCATGTCTGTCACGATGGCGGCTCGCCATAAGCAGGCCACGCCGAGGCGCCGGAGCATGGCGTCGACCCCCAGCGCGTCGCGACGATCTCGACCCGACAGCTCCTGGCGACCAT
This sequence comes from uncultured Actinomycetes bacterium, assembly GCA_963722795.1. Taxonomy (GTDB): domain Bacteria; phylum Actinomycetota; class UBA4738; order UBA4738; family HRBIN12; genus JAOUEA01. Next base: position 351,192 of record CAVROD010000004.1, on the reverse strand, counting down.
CGACAGGGGCGATCATGGCGGCGAGGAACCGACGACGACCAACGACGCGTCGACGCGCGTATAGCACCATCCCGTGCAGCAACACTCGGACATCGACGCCGCGGACCCGCATCAGGCCTCCGGCTCCAACAACTGACGTTCCAGCATGGCGGTGACGAAGGCTTCCGCATCCCGACTGATGCGATCGAGTGGCTGGCCCGTGTCCAGGGCTAGCTGCTCGATGCACTCTCGAAGGCTGCCGCCCTCGACGAGAGAGTCAAGGATCGTCTTGCCCGTGTCGTTGACGAGGTGGTACACGCCCGTTTCCGGGTTGAGCAGCACTTCGTCGCCCTCGAGCTCCGCTCGAAGCACCGATCGAGGGATCCTGTAACGATCGCTCATGTCCCTCCCGTCCACTGTGCGCGGGCCGTCAATGCCTTGCCCGGTCGACGAGCTGCTGGCCCCTCACACCGATAGCCCATCTCCTCGAGTTCCGGCTCGAAGACATCGAACTGCCAGTCCGCGATCTGGAACACGAGCCAGCCTCCCGGCCGAAGGAAACGCGCCGCTTGCAGTGCTCCCTCCCTCACGAGGTCCAGGCCGTCCGAGCCCCTGCCCACGATGGCATGAGAGGGAGCGCCCCAATCCTCGACCCGGGCTGCTCCACGAGGGTCCACGTACGGCAGATTGCCGACTACGACATCGACGCTCTCTCGAAGCCCGGCAGGGATCGCGCTCATCAGACTCCGGTCGAAACGCTCACCCCCACCCCCGCTCGCGCCGCGTTCCGTTCGCGCAGCGGACCGCTCGAGGCGACACGTCGCTGGCTAGCACCCTCGATCCCGGAAGTCGACGAGCGAGCGCCACACTGATGGCGCCTGTCCCGGTCCCCATCTCCACGATGGTCGGCGAGCGGATTCGCCCACCGACGTCTGGGCAAGGTTCACGAGGTCCTCGGAGACCTTCTTCGGTGGAAGACCCCCTGGTCGACCTCGAACGTGAACCCGTCGAAGGAGCAACGCTCGGCCCTGCCCGCGAAGAAAGCCGTAGCCTGGCGCCAAAGTGCCACCGCGCTCTCAGCCTCGGCCCGCCAGTGTTCGGGCATGATGTGGCCGCGAAGCACGAGGGAGCCGTGCCAGACGAGCCAAGCCCCACAGCCCATCGAGGAGCGGGCTCGACGTGTGCCGGCCGGCCTTCCCTCGAGAGCAGCCCTAGAGTGCTCCGTGACCTTCGCCTCGGTCGCGGATCCTCCAGACTTCATCCCAGCGATCCACCTGCTTCGCGCACGGCGAACGTTCTCCTGCCATTGAGGGCGCTCGAAGGAGTGCCCGACGACATGCACCAAGGAATACCAGCAGCGATTCCACATCAGGCACGAGGAATCCGCCAGTCCCCACGAGACGTTCCTCCACATCCTCCGCTCCAGATCGCGGAACGCGAAGGACGGGATGTGGGCCGCGTGAAGGCCCCAGTGCACGTCAGCCCGGAAGCCCTCGCGCTCGAATGAGGCTGCGGCCGACAATCGCCAGAGGACCCGTCTCCGGTTCGAACGTCCACCCCGACGACACGAGCACGTGTCGAGCCTGATGGGCCTTGGAGCTTGGGATCAGGATGTCCACATCGCTACTCGCGTACGCTGCGGGCGTGCCATAGAGCCGCTCTTGAAGGTCTGGGCCTTTGAGGACCATGGCTGGGATCCTTGCATCGCGTGACGCCGAGGCGAGCCGTCGGCTCTCGGCCTGAGACCACAGAGCGGTTGCGACGCTGGGTAGTCTCGCGGCACGTGGTCGGCAGCAGCCGACTCCATCGATGCGCCGCTTCTGCGTCGATCAGGAAGCACGAGCCCAGGCTAACCAGGGCGGCGAGGGAACGGCATCAGCAGATACCCTGACAGCCACCACCATGACCACGCATCCTCGGCATCAACGCGTACCACGGCGACGCCTCTGCGGCGCTCGTCGTCGACGGCCAGCTCGTCGCCGCGGTCGAGGAAGAGCGGTTCACCGCGCGTGAAGCACGACACCGCGCTTCCCCCATCGAGGCCGTCCGGTTCTGCCTCGACCAGGCCGGCATCCGCCCGCACGACATCGATCACATCGCGCTCTCCCGCGACCCGTTCGCGAACCTGGGCAAGCGCGTCTCGCACGCGCTGAAGGACCGGGCCGGCCGCCAGGTCGCGACCAAGCGCGGCCGGCAACCTGGCAAGATCCTCGCCGCCAAGCGCACGCTCGCCGACGGCCTCGGCGTGCCCGCCGACCGCTGAAGGCGAAGGCGCACTTCGTCGAGCACCACCTCGCCCACATCGCGTCGAGCTACTACGTCTCGCCGTTCGACCGCGCCGCCGTGCTCTCGATCGACGGGTTCGGCGACATGATCAGCGCGATGTGGGGCGTCGGCGAGGGCGGCCGCATCGACGCAACGCGGCGAGGTCGCCTTCCCGCACTCGCTCGGCGTCTACTACACGGCCGTCACCCAGTACCTCGGGTTCCCGAACTACGGCGACGAGTACAAGGTGATGGGCCTCGCCTCGCTACGGCGAGCCCCGCTACCTCGACGAGTTCCGCCGCATCGTGCGCAGCGACGGCCTCGGCTACGACCTCGGCCTCGAGAACTTCCGCCACCACATCGAGGGCGCCGCGATGACCTGGGACGGCGGCTCGCCGGAGCTGCCGCCGCTCTGGGGCCCCGGCATGGAAGACCTGCTCGGCCCGGCCCGCCGCAGCGCCGAACGAGCCGCTCGAGACGAGGCACAAGGACATCGCCGCGACGCTGCAGGCGCCGCCTCGAGGAGGTGGTGCTCGGCATGCTGCGCGAGCTGCACGCCGCAGACCGGGCTCACGTCGCTCTGCCTCGCCGGCGGCGTCGCGCTCAACTGCGTCGTGAACGGCAAGATCTTCGACGAGACGCCGTTCACCGACCTGTACATCCAGCCGGCCGCCTACGACGGCGGCACGAGCGTCGGCGCCGCGCTACTTCGTGCACCACCAGAAGCTGAAGGCGCCGCGCGGCTTCGTGATGGACCACGCGTACTGGGGCCCCGAGTACTCCGACGAGCGCGATGCGCGCCGCCCTCGACGCCGCCGGGCTCGTCGGCAAGGAGCTGCCGACCGACGAGGTCGATCGCGCGCACCGCCGACGCGCTCGCCGAGGGCGGCGGTCGTCGGCTGGTTCCAGGGCCGGATCGAGTTCGGCCCGCGAGCGCTCGGCAACCGCTCGATCCTGACCGACCCGCGCCGCGCACGACATGAAGGACATCCTGAACGCGCGCATCAAGCACCGCGAGCCGTTCCGGCCCTTCGCCCCTGCGATCCTCGAGGAGCGCACCGGCGAGTACTTCGAGAAGAGCTACCCGTCGCCGTTCATGCTGCTGACCTACCCGGTGCGGCCGGAGAAGCGCGACGAGATCCCGCCCCCACCCACGTCGACGGCACCGGACGGCTGCAGACCGTGCGGCGCGACCAGAACGAGCGCTACTACGACCTGATCAGCGCGTTCGCCGACCGCACCGGCGTCCCGGTGCTGCTCAACACGAGCTTCAACGAGAACGAGCCGATCTGCTGCACGCCCGAGGAGGCGGTCGACACCTTCGTCCGCACGAAGATGGACCTGCTCGTCCTCGGCAACCACGTGGTCGAGAAGCCGGATGAGGCAGGTGCCTGCGGCGCAGCTCGATCCACGGCTTGCGCCGTGCGAGCACCTCGAGACCGTTGCGAATCCGAGCGCCACTGTTCGCGCAGTTTCACTACGCTATCGGTCGACGCATGCGAAGGGGCGGTTGCGACCGCTTGATCGCCATCGGATGGGTATGGTCCACGACGCCATCCGGTTCGACTTCGATCCAACGCTTGACCCGATGGTAGGCCAGATGTGGACAGGGCGCTACGCGCCCGCCGTCGTGTCCGCGATCAAGCAGATCTCTGCGGCCGGGCGACGTTGCGATCGACGTGGGCGCCAACATCGGATACCTCTCGCGGTCATGCTCGCCTGTGTTGGAAGGCAGGGCTCCGTTCATGCCTTCGAGCCCGTCGCTCGATACGCCGAACGCCTTGAAGCTCTCGCTCGCCTCAACGAAGGCTACGAGCTCGTAGTTCAACGTCTGGCTCTCTCGAATTCCACGGGGTCGGCCGCGATCGCTGTCGGCCGGGACAATCTCGGCTGGAACACGCTGGTTCCCAGCTTGATGCCGGGTTCCGACGAGCTACTACCGCGAGGAAGTCACGACCATCCGACTCGATTCCTATCTGCATGATGAAGGCTTGAACCCTTCGCTCCTCAAGATCGACGTGGAAGGCTTCGAAGTCATGGTCCTTGAGGGCCTCGATGCCTTCTTGGAGTCCGGGGCACGTCCGACCATCATCTGTGAAGTGGCGCCGCCGGCCTACGAGAAGCTCGACAGAAGCGTGGCTGGTACTCACCGGTGGGCCGAGCGCTACGGATACCACGCCGTCGACCCATCTGCTTCGGATCTCCGACTGCCGGTTCCGATCGGAGAACTCAAGGCCACCACTGATGTCGTCTTCCTTGCAGACGGTCGAACCAGCCCCGCGGTTAACCTCCCCCGCCATCACATCGGTCGAACGGCCGAGGCGCAGGGTTGCATCGAACGGGTAGCCTCGTTGGGTGCGCATCCTCGTCCTGAACCAGTACTTCCACCCTGACCGGTCGGCGACCAGCCAGCTGCTGACCGAGCTCTGCGAGGACCTCGCACGGCACCACGACGTGTTCGTCGTGACCGGCCGGCCGAGCTACAACGCGGCGTCGGCGACCGGGTCGAAGGGCCTCGTCTCGAGGGAGTGGCACGGGCGGGTGCGGGTGGCGCGCGTCTGGTCCACGGCCTTCGGCCGGTCGCGCATGGGGCTTCGGCTCACGAACTACGGCACCTACCTCACGAGCTCGATCGCGGGGGCGCTCGCGGTGAAGCGGCCCGACGTGGTCGTGGCGCTCACCGACCCGCCGCCGGTGGGGCTGATCGGCGCCCTCGCGGCGAAGCTGCGCGGGGTGCCGTTCGTGCTCGTGACGAAGGACATCTTCCCCGACGTGGCCGTGCAGCTCGGCGTGCTCACGAACCCGGCCGCGATCGGCGGCCTGCGCGCGATGAAGTCCGCCCTGTTCGAGAGCGCCGACCGGGTGGTGTCGATCGGGCGCGACATGAACGAGCGGCTGCTCGAGCTGGGCGTGCCGGGCGACAAGATCGCCACGATCCACGACTGGAGCGATGGCTCGGCCGTCGTGCCGCTCGACGCACCGTCGCCGCTGCGCACTGAGCTCGGGTGGGGCGACCGGTTCGTGGTGATGCACTCGGGCAACGTCGGACTCTCGCCAAGATCTCGACACCGTGCTCGACGCCGCACACCTGCTGCGCGACCGGCCCGACGTGCTGTTCGCGATCGTGGGCGAGGGCGCCTCGAAGCAGGGCCTGCAGCGATCGGCCGCGGAGCGCGGCCTCGACAACGTCGAGTTCCTGCCGTTCCAGGACAAGGCGGACCTCTCCGAGTCGCTCGGCGCGGCCGACGTGCACTTCGTGGGCCTGCGCCGAGGTCTCGCGGGCTACATCGTGCCGAGCAAGGTCTACGGCATCCTCGCCGCCGGCAAGCCGTTCATCGCCGCCGTCGAGCAGGGCAGCGAGCCCGACCTGATCGTGGGCGAGCACGGATGCGGCGTGCGCATCGAGCCGGGCGACGCGCGGGCGCTCGCCGACGCCGTGCTCGAGATGCGCGAGAGCGACCTGATCGGCCTGGGCAAGCACGGGCGAGAGGCGCTCGAGGCCCGCTTCGACCGGCCGATCGCGTCGCGCGCCTACCGCGATCTGCTCGAGTCGGTCGTCGAGACCTCTCGTCGCCGCTTCCACGGATCAGAGGTTCCCGCATCGTAGGATTTGCCGTCGAGCACCGCCCTGACCCCCGTCACCGAACAGGAGCGCGCGCGTGAGCGGAACGAGCCAAGGATCAACCGACGTGCGGGCCTACGCGGCCGTGCTGGGGCGCCGGAAGTGGACGATCATGCTGGTGGTCGTGCTGACCGTCGGCGCCGCGGTCTTCTTCTCGGTGCGTCAGACGCCGATGTACAAGTCGACCACCCGCGTGCTGGTGAAGCCGCTGAACCCCAGCCAGATCCTGCAGGGGTTCAGCTACGGGGTGAGCATGGACACCGAGGCGGCGCTCGTCGCGTCGCCGAAGGTCGCCGCCCTCGCGGCGGAGAACGTCGACGCGCAAGGGCTGGACCCGGTCCGAGCCGGGCACCCTGTCCACCGGTGCTCCGCTGAACACGAACTTCCTCGACATCTCCTACTCCGCCGACGACCCGACCGAGGCCGCCACGTGGGCACAGGCGTACGCCCAGGCCTACGTCGAGAACCGTCAGGCACAGGCCGAGACGCTGTACAAGTCGGCGACGGGCGGTTACCAGGACCGGCTGGATTCGCTCAACGCCGAGCTGGAGACCCTGCGGAACCAGCTCGAAGGCGCCGGACCCGATCGCCGCCACCCCGATCGAGGCCGAGATCGAGAACGTGAACGAGCAGATCAGGTTCGCGCAGCTGCAGCTCGCGCAGGTGCCGATCCCCACGAACGACTCCGCGCAGGTGATCGCGGAAGCCGAGATCCCCGGTGACCCGTACACGCCCGACTACCGGCGCAACATCGCGCTCGCGATCGCGGCCGGGCTCGCGCTCGGGGTCGGCGTGGCGTTCCTGCGCGAGCAGTTCGACGACCGCATGAGCGGCCCCGACGACATGGAGGAGCAGATCGGCGCGCCCGCGCTCGCCGTGGTGCCGCACTTCAGCGTGCCACGCAAGCGGCGGGAGGGGTTCCTGGTGGGGCGCGACCAGCCGAAGAGCCCCCCGTCGGAGGCCTACCGGACGGTGCGCACGAACATCGAGTTCATGTCGCGCACGAACCAGCTGAAGATCGTGGCGATCGCGAGCCCGAGCCTCGGCGAGGGCAAGACCACCACCGCGGCGAACCTCTCCTTCTCGCTCGCGACGGCCGGCAGGCGCGTCGTGGTGGTCAGCTGCGACCTGCGCAAGCCCAGGCTCTATCGCCTCTTCGGCCTCGCGAACGACGTGGGCCTGAGCGACGTGTTGGTCGAGGGCGTGGCGGTCGCCTCCGCGGCCCAACGCGTGCCCGGCGTGCCCACGTTGCGCGTGATCTCGAGCGGGGCCGTGCCCGCGAACCCCGCGGAGCTGCTCGGGTCCGACGACATGCGGTCGCTGCTCGCCGGCCTTCGTGGCGTGGCCGACTTCGTCGTGCTCGACACCGCTCCGGTGCTCGCGGTGAGCGACGCGCTGGTGCTCGCCCCGCTGTGCGACGGCGTCGTGATGGTCGTCGACGCCAGCACGACCACGAAATCGGCCGCGCGCATCGCGCGCGAGCAGGTCGAGCAGGTCGGCGGCAACATCGTGGGCGGCATCTTCAACAACTTCGACCCCTCGAACGCGAAGACCTATCCGGGGGCCTACCGCTACTACACGTCGTATGGTTACGCTGCAGAGGAACCCTCCAGAGGGAACGGAGCCAAGCGCACGACCGAGGTCGATCCGAGCGAGCTGTGGTCCTGATCTGACGTGGATTTCTGGCAAACCCTCCCCGACGCGGTTCGCTACCCCATCGCGTTCCTGGTGCCCCTGGGGGCGACCCTGCTGCTCACGCCCCTCGCCGCCCGCCTGGCCCATCGCTACGACGTGATCGATCGCCCCGACCTCGCCGGGGCCGAGCACAAGACCCACTCGATCGCAACCCCGTACCTCGGCGGCCTGGCCGTCGGGGTCGGCATGGCGGTCGTCGGCGTGGTGCTCGCGGGCACGAACGGCCGCCTGCTGACCGTGCTCGGCGCCGCCCTGATGCTCGCGGCCGTGGGGCTCGCCGACGACGTGCAGAGCGTGAACCCGTGGATCCGGCTCGGCTTCGAGGCCACGGCGGCGGTCGCCCTGTGGGCCGTGGGTGTGCGCGCGGGTGCGTTCGAGACCGTGCTGCTCGACCTGCCGCTCACCGTGCTCTGGGTGGTCGCGGTGGTGAACGCCTTCAACATGATCGACAACATGGACGGCATCGCGGCCGGCGTCGCGGCGACGTCGGCGGCGGGCATCGCGGTGATCGCGGCCTACGACGGCGACTTCCTGATCGCGTCGTTCGCGCTGGCGACGGCGGGCGCCGCGGTCGGCTTCCTGTACTACAACGTGCCTCCGGCCCGCATCTTCCTCGGCGACGCCGGCTCGATGCTGCTCGGCTTCTTGATCGCCGCGCTCACCCTCGATCTCGACCTGCCCGTGGGGTCGGTGGCGCCGCGCCTGCTCTCCACCGTGTTGCTCGCCGCCGTGCCGCTCTTCGACCTCTCGGTGGTGGTGATCGCGCGGCTCCGCGACGGCCGCCCGCTGCTTCGAGGCAGCACCGACCACACGTCGCACCGGCTCGCACGCAGCGGCCACACTCGCTCTCGGGTGCTCGTGATCGCGGTGGCGGCGCAAGCGGGGTGCTCGCTGTTGGCGTGGGTCGTCTACCCGAAGCCTCAGAGCGTGGTGCTGGCCGTGGGCGCGGTCGTCGCCGCGGTCTGGGTCACCCTGCTCGTCGTCATCCTGCGCATGCCCTCGCTCGCGGCGGTGCTCGACCCGGAAGCCGGGCCGACCGAGGCGAACGCCGGCGCCACCACCGGCACGGGCAGAGGCGCGGGCACCGGCACGGGCGACGCGTCCTTGCGGGCAAGCAGCTCGCAGTAGAGCCCGGCCAGATCGTCGGCCAGCCGCGCGTCGCTGAAGCGGTCTCGGACCCACCGAGCCCCTTCCTCCCCCATGCGGCGGGCGCCCTCGGGGTCATCGAGCAACGCGAGCACGTTGGCCGCGACGGCCACGTCGTCTCTGGGCGGCACGAGCAGGCCCGTGTTGCCGTCGCGCACGACCTGTGCCACGCCGCCGACGTTGGTGGCCACCACGGGGCGGCCGGCGGCGGCGGCCTCGATCAGTGCGACCGGCGTGCCTTCGAGCTTCGAGGTCAGCGCGACCACGTCGAACGCAGAGTAGAGGGCGGGCAGGTCGTGGACCCAGCCGAGGAAGCGCACCCGGTCGCCCAGCATCTCGGTCGCCACCCGCTGCAGCCGGTCGCGGGATTCCCCGTCGCCAGCGAGCACGAAGGTCGCGTCGGGGCGCTCGGCGAGCACCCGACGAGCCGCCCGGAAGAGTGTGTCGTGATCCTTCACCGGCACGAGCCGGCCGACGCAGCCGACGATCGGGCCCTCGAGCGGAAGCCCCAGCTGCGCTCGAGCGTCGCGCTGATCGGGGCGAGCCTCGAGGAGCCCCCGGGTGTCGACGCCGACCGGCACGACGTGCCACTGCGACGGCTTCCCGATGCCCATCGCGAGCAACTCGTCGCGCACCTCGGGCGCGACGGCCACGAGCGCGTCGGTTCGCGAGGCCAGGGCCCGCTCGGCGCGCAGGAACACCTGGTTCTTCAGCGCCGAGAAGTACTCCTGCAGCACATGGCCGTGGAACGTATGCACGACGACGGGCACGTTCGATCGGAACGCTGCCGCCCGGCCGAGCGCTCCCGCCTTCGCGAGGTGGGTGTGCACGACGGCGGGGTCCCACCGCCGCATCATCGACCGCAGCTGGGCGTAGGCACGCAGGTCATCGCCGGGTCGCAACTCCCTCGTGAGCAACGGCAGGTGCGTGGCGGGAAGGTCGACGGGGGGCTCCATGCAGCCCTCACGCTCACCCGACGCGCCCCACGCGAGCCGGGTCTCGAACCCGCGCGTGCGGAGCGCCTCGGTCAGGAACACCGCCTGCCGGGCCGGGCCACCCACGTTGAGCCGGGTCATCACACGCAACACGCGAGGAGACGACGACACCTGCATGGTCCGGATATCGACACGGCGCCCAGGGCGAACCGATGCCTGGAATCGGGTATATCGGCCGGCTCCGAGCGTCCTCCCATCGTTGCCGTAGGCTGCATCACATGGACTACCTGATCACCGGCGGCGCCGGCTTCATCGGATCGCACCTCGCCGACGAGCTGCTGGCCCGAGGCGACCATGTCGTCGCGCTCGACGACGTCTCGACCGGGTCGATCGACAACGTGCGTCACCTGCTCGACCACCCGGGCTTCGAGCTGCGCCAGGGCACCGTGCTCGATGCGGCCCTGGTCAACATGCTGGCCGGCAGGGCCGATGTGATCGTGCACCTCGCCGCGGCCGTCGGTGTGAAGCTGATCGTGGAGCAGCCCCTTCGCTCGCTCATCACGAACATCAGGGGCACCGAGCACGTGCTCGAGGCCGCGGCGCTCGCCGACGCCCGCGTCTTGGTCGCTTCGACATCGGAGATCTACGGCAAGAACGCGACCGGGCCGTTGCCGGAGACGAGCGATCGCATCCTCGGCTCGCCCTTCGTGGCGCGCTGGTCGTACAGCGAAGCGAAGGCGATCGACGAGATCCTCGCCCATGCCTACTGGAGGGAGCGAGGCACCGAGGCGATCGTCGTGCGCTTCTTCAACTGCGTCGGTCCCAGGCAGACCGGCACCTACGGCATGGTGGTGCCGTCACTCGTGCGCCAGGCGCTCGTCGGCGACGACGTGACCGTGTTCGGCACGGGCGATCAGCGCCGGTGCTTCTGCCACGTGCTCGACACGGTGGCGGCGGTGATCGGGCTGCTCGACCACCCCGACAGTCCTGGCGACCCCTTCAACATCGGGGCCGACAACGAGGTGTCGATCGACGAGCTCGCGGCGATGGTGGTCGAGAGGACCGGGTCGTCCTCACGCATCGTGCACGTGCCCTACGACGTCGCGTACGAGGAAGGCTTCGAGGACATGGAGCGACGCGTGCCCGACATCACGAAGATCACGGCGCTGACGGGGTGGACGCCCAAGCGCACGCTCGACGACATCCTCGACGACGTGATCGACGATCAGCGACGATCGAGCTCGTGATCGCTCACTGGTTGGTGACGTAGACCTCGCCGACGGCGGGGGCGACCTCAGGCTCGGTGCCGGCGGGGCCGGCCACCGACTCGATGCCGCCGAGCGCCAGCACCATGTCGGCGACGGCGATCGGCGAGCTTGGCGCCCTGCTCCTTCGACGTGATCGAGACGCCGCGCTCCTCGAGCACCCGGAAGAACTCCTCCATGACGCCGCGGCGATCGCCGAGCAGCGAGGCCTCGGAGACGTTGAGGGCCCGAGCGAGACGCGCGAGCGTCTGGATCGACGGCTCGACGTGGCCGTTCTCGTAGCGAGACAGCCGTGCCTTCGGGATGCCCGAGATCTCTTCGAGCTCGGACTGGCTGAGCCCGGCACCCAATCGTGTCTCACGCAGCCGATGGCCGAAGTGTCGTCCGTCGTCGTCGACGTGCATGCTGTGCGACCCCCCTAGTCGTTTGGAACCCGCAGGTTCTCCGCGGGCGCACGATAGCACATCATGCCGAAGCGGTTTGGCCCCGGAAACGATGCACTTGTGGAGAACGGAACGAGGCGGGCCCCCGCTCGGGACCCGCCTCGGCGTTGCCGTTACGGTGAAACAGCTTGCGCTACTTCACCTCGACGCTGGCGCCGGCGCCCTCGAGGGTCTCCTTCGCGGCGTCGGCGGCTTCCTTGGTCACCTTCTCCAGGACGGGCTGGGGCGCGCCGTCGACCAGATCCTTGGCCTCCTTGAGGCCGAGGCTCGTGAGCGCGCGCACCTCCTTGATCACCTGGATCTTCTTGTCGCCGGCACCGGTGAGGATCACGTCGAACTCGTCCTGCTCCTCGGCAGCGGCCTCGCCGCCACCCCCGCCGCCGGGCGCGGCCATCATGACGGGCGCCGCGGCGGCCGCCGTCACGTCGAACGTCTCCTCGAACTGCTTGATGAACTCCGACAGCTCGAGCAGCGTCATCTCCTTGAACTGCTCCAGCAAGTCATCGGTCGACATCTTCGCCATCGCTACTCCTCCTCGTTCCCGCTCTCATCCGAAGCCGCAGCCTCGGTCGTCTCGTCGTCGCCGTCGGCCTCGGAAGCCTCGTCGCCAGCAGCCGCGGAGTCAGCGGAGGCTGACCCTGCGCCACCGTCACCGGCGTCCTCCGCCTGAGGCTCATCGGAGCCGTCTGTCGACTCAGGCGCAGAGTCAGCCGCAGGAGACTCCGCGGCGTCAGCCGCCGAGGGCTCCTCGTCGACAACCGGCGCCGGCTCGCCGGGCACCTTCTCCTTGTACGCCTCGAGCACCGACAGGAACTTCGACTGGGCGCCCACGAACAGCGCCGCGGCCTTGGACATCTCCGACTTCATCAAGCCGGCGATCTTCGACAGCATGACCTCGCGCGACTCGAGGGCGGCGAGCGCCTTCGCGTCGTCGGCCGAGAGCATCTTGCCGTCCATGAACCCGCCCTTGAGCACCAAGGTGGGGTACTTCTTCGCGGCATCGACGACCGACTTGGCCGCCGCCACCGGGTCGCCTTCGACGAACGCCACCGCGGACGGCCCCTCGAGCAGGGACTCCAGCTCCGCGACGCCGGCGTCGTTGACGGCCCGTCGCATCAGGGTGTTCTTGACCACCTGGAACCTCGTGCCGCCCTCGCCGAGTGACACGGCGGAGCTCGGTGATCTCGGACACCGTGAGGCCACGGTATTCGGTGAGCAGCAGCGCGTCGGATCCTTCGATCCGTCGCGTGAGCTCAGCGACCCGCTCGACCTTCTCCTGTTTGGGCATCGCGCCTCCTGACATGAAACAACGCGCCTCCGCAGACAGCGGAGACGCGCATCGTCAGGTGCTGCGCTGTTCCGTTCGCCTCGGCAGGTGCCCGGTGATCGGGATTACGCGCTGCGCGCCCCTGCTGTCTGCGGCCCGCCAAGGATACGGAGCTCGGCGCCTATGCGACAACGTCGCTCACGCACGCGCTACCGGCTCCTCGAGTCCGGCTCGCTAGGCTTCGAACCGATGTCGCGACCCGACCGTATCGACGTGCTCTTCGTCACGACCGACCTCCAGGTCGGGGGTGCGGAGCATCAGCTCGTCGAGCTTGCCGTGCATCTCACCAGCCGCGGGTGGAGCGTGGCTGTCGTGAGCCTCAAGCCGCTTGGGTCCGTGCCCGACCGACTCGTCCAGGCGGGCATCCACGTCGAGCATCTCGGGCTGGATCGCGCCGTGCGACTCCCGCGGGCGTATGACCGCCTGCGTCGGATCCAGCGCCGGGTGCGGCCCGGCCTCGTGCACAGTCACATGATCCACGCGAACCTGCTCGCCAGGGCGACACGCGTGCCTTCCCGCGAGGAGCCCGCGCTGGTTTGCACGTCGCACAGCGACGGCGAGGGAAGCAGGGCTCGGAGGGTCGCGATGCGGCTGACGGACCGGCTCGCCACGAGGACGACCCATGTCTCGAAGTCCGTGCTGGATCGCTACGTCACCGACCACATCGTGTCGCACGCACGGGCGGTGTGGATCCCGAACGGGGTCGATCTCGATCGCTTCTCCCGATCGGAGCATGTCCGCGCACGCGTCCGGAGCGACCTCGAGGTCGACGGGCAGACGTTCCTGTGGCTGACGGTCGGCACGCTCAGGTCGGTCAAGCGCCACGACCTGCTGATCGAGGCGTTCGAACGGCTCGACGGCGCTTCCCGCCTCCTCGTGGCCGGCGCGGGCGACGAGCGACCGGCGCTCGAGGCTCGCATCTCGACGTCGCGAGCGCGGGACCGGATCTCCTTGCTCGGCCTTCGGGCCGATCCCGAGGCGCTCATGAGCGCCGCCGACGGATTCGTGCTGAGTTCGGACAGTGAGTCGCTGCCCCTCGTGCTCGCCGAGGCGGCCGGGTGCGAGCTGCCGATCGTCGCGACGGACGTCGGGGGGTGCGCGGAGCTCATCGAGGACGCCGTGACCGGGCTCCTCGTCGGCCCCGGCAACCCGGTGGCGCTCGCTCAGGCGATGGCGTCGATCGAGGAACGAACAGGTGACGAGCGCGCCGCGATGGGGCGGGCGGGCCGCGAGTCGATGCTGGGTCGATCCGACATCGATCAGATCGTCGACCGATGGGTCGCGTTCTACGCCTCGCTCGGTCTCGAGCGGCCCGCGGCCCGGTCCAACGATGGTCGATGACCGCTGGTAGCGTGCCCCTCGCCATGCCATCGAAGGTCTGTTCGGGATCGGCTTCCACAAGACGGGCACCTCGTCGCTCGGAGAGGCATTCAGGGCGCTCGGATACCGTGTGACAGGCCCGAACGGGGTACATCGCAAGGGCATGGACACCACGATGGCGCTGTCCATCGCCCACGAGCTGCTGCCGCAGTTCGACGCGTTCCAGGACAATCCGTGGGCGAACCTGTTCCGCGAGATGGACCGCGAGGTTCCCGGCAGCCGGTTCGTGATGACCGTTCGGCCCGAGGAGGAGTGGCTGAGGAGCGTCGTCGGGCACTTCGGTCCGCGGAGCACGCCGATGCGCGAGTGGATCTACGGGCCTGGGCTCGGCTCGCCGCGCGGGAATGAAGCGCTGTACGTGGAACGCTACCGACGGCACAACCGCGAGGTCCTCGAGCACTTCGCCGACCGGCCGGACGACCTGTTCGTCATGGACATCACCGAGGGCGATGGCTGGGACTCGCTGTTCCTTCCTCGGGCACGACGTCGTCGATGGACCGTTCCCCACTCCAATCCCGCAACGCGACGGTCGGAGGCCGGCGTGCTGCAGCGGGCCCGCTGGCGGGTCCGATGGGCGACCCGGCGGTTGCGGCGGTGACCGATCCCGTCCATCGCACGTTCGGGGTGTTGGTCACGTTTCGGCGCCCCGACGACCTCGATCGATCGCTGGTGGCGATCGAGCGCCAGTCAAACCCCTTCGAGGAGCTCGTGATCGTCGACAACGACTCCGGCGAGCGATCGAGGCAGATCGTCGAGCGTCACCGCGGCGCGCTGGGAACGGTCACGTACGTGAGCCCGCCCACGAACCTGGGGCCAGCCGGGGGACGTTCGCTCGGTGCCCGCGACATCCTGGAGCAGGCCGACGACCACGATCGCATCGTGTTCCTCGACGACGACGACCCGCTGCCGACGCCCGACATCGTGGCACGGCTGATCTCAGCGGCCGAGCGCATGGTCGCCACCGATCCGAGGACGGCCGGCGTGGGGCTTCGCGGCGCGAGACTCGAGCGGTGGACAGGCCAGGTCGTGCCCGTGGACGGTGCCGGCATGCGACCGGTCGACCATCTGCATGGCAACCGTCTGCCGTGCTACCGGGTCGGTCCGCTTCGCCGGGTCGGCCTGTTCGACGCTGACCTGTTCTTCGGATTCGAGGAGCTCGAGCTCGGGCTGCGACTGCGCCGGTCCGGGTACAGGCTCTACGCCGATGCAGACCTCTACTCCTCGGTCCGCACGATGATCGGCGGGGGTGAACCTCAGGCCGCACCGAGCGCTCGGCTCCAAGCGCCGTCGCTGCGACGCTACTACGCGCTGCGCAACCGGTTGGTGGTGCTCGGCCGCGAGCGCCTCTACCTGCAGGCGCTGGGCTGGGCTCTGGTCGCCGGCATCCTGAAGCCTGCCACGTGGCTCCCGGTCCACCCGGCGAACGCGTGGATCCATCTCCGGGTCAATCTGACGGCGATCGCGGACGCATCCGCCGGCCGCCGGGCCCTCGGCGATGGACCGAACGGTCGCGGGTCGTCAGGCCGTGACGAGTCGGATCATGATCGTGGGCTGCGGTCGCTCGGGGACGACGCTGCTGTATCGCATGCTCTGTTGCCATGCCGACCTGGCGTGGTTCTCGAACGTCACGGATCGATGGCCATCCGCCCCAGCCCTGGCGCTGCTCTCCAACGCCTACCCGCTCGCCACCACGAGGAGGATCGACTGGAACGTCGTCCCCATCCCGTCCGAGGGATACGGCTTCTGGAACGAGCTCACGCGCATCGACGGCCTGCCGGCCGACGAGCCGTTGACCGAGCGCGATGTCACCGGCCAGGCCGTGAGCCTCGCGGCCAGGCGCATCGGCGCGATCATGCGCTTCCAACGCAGGCCTCGCTTCGTGAACAAGGCCACGCGGAACGTTCGCCGGCTCCGCTACGTGCACGCGCTCATCGACGACGCCGTGTTCGTCAACGTGCTGCGGGACCCGCGAGCCACCGTGGCATCGCTCCTGAAGGTCGACTTCTGGCCCGACATCCCGGTGTGGGCGGCAGGGAACGTGACACCTCGAGTGTGGAGGCGGATGGGCAAGGACGAGACCGAGCTCGCCGCCAGGCTGTGGGCGAGCGATGTGGCTCGCGCTCTCTCCGATCGTGAGGTCATCGCGGCCGAGCGAGTCGTCGACGTCCGCTACGAGGAACTGGTCCGAGATCCGTGGGGGGTCGTCACTCACCTCGCCCGATCGCTCCACCTGACGCCGACCGAAGCGTTCCGGCGGTCGTGCGAGGCCTTTCGGGTGGCCGACCGCAGTGGCTCATTCCACACCACGCTCACCAATGCCCAACTCGACACGATCACCGAAGTCGCGGGGCCGGTCGCAGAACGCGTCGGGTACACGTGGTGATCGAACCGCAGGGAAACGTGCGGTGAGCCGGCCCCACATCCCTTCGAGGGTGTCGAGGCCGATCCGGGAAGGCGCGCTGATGACCTCCCGCCTCGCGGAGGCCGCCGTCTCGACCCGCCCACCCCGTGCGGTGGTGGATGGCGTGCGCTGCTACTGCATGTTCATCGGCTACCCGAGGAGCGGGCACAGCCTCATCGGCAACCTCGTGGACGCTCACCCCAACGCCGTCATCGCCCACGAGCTCGACGCGCTCGGATACGTCCGAACGAGATCTGGTCGGACGAGATCTGCTCTACTCGTTGATCCTGCGTCGCGTTCGCGAGTTCAACGCCACCGGACGCGTCTGGACCGGCTACGACTACACCGTGCCGGGACAAGCACAGGGCCGGTTCGACAAGCTCCTCGTGATCGGCGACAAACGCGGGGGTGGCACGACGAAGCGACTGCGCTCGCATCCTGAGCTGCTCGACCGGCTCGAGCGACTCGTGGGCGTCGGTGTGCCCGTGCGCATGGTGCACGTGATCCGCGACCCGTTCGACACGATCGCGTCGATGCATCGGCGCGGGCAGCAGCCTCTGTCCGCGAGCATCGATCGCTTCTTCGACCTGTGCGACACGAACGCTTCCATCAGGGCCGTCGACCCGAAGCGGTCACCGACGTTCGACTCGAGGATCTCGTCGCTGAGCCCGGGGAAGTCGTACGCCGGCTCGTGGACTTCCTCGGGCTCGACGCCTCGCCGGACTACCTGGCGGCATGCGCAGCCGTGGTCTTCGACGCGCCACGACGAGCCCGAACCGCCGTCGAGTGGTCGGAGCGCCAGGTCGCCGATGTGCAAGCGCGCATGCAGGCACACGACTTCCTGCGTGGCTACGGATCAGCGGGCTGAGATCGAGGGTCGCGAACCGACGGCTCCAACCACCCCGAGAGATCACGTTCCGATCATCGCCGCGAGCCGCTCGATCTGGCCACGGCAGCGATCGCGGAGCTCCACCTCGAGGTCCATGGGGACCTGCGGTCGCGGCCCCGCCGCCAGGTTGGCGCGCTCCACCGCGTGCACGACGCCCCGTGCGATGCGGGGGCGGATGGCGGCCGGCACGCATCGCCTCGAGAGCGTGCGCGCCCATCCCTGCTGGCGTGCCAACCGCTGCAGCCGCGCACGCTTGACCACCCGGCCACCGTTCGACCCCTCCAGCCGCACATCCTCGCACGGGTCGACCCCGAGGAATCGCTGCACGTCGGTCATGGCCGACATCGCATCGGACCGGATGTCGTCGAGCAACACGACGTGCAGCGCCTGTCTCCCGAACGAATCGACGAAGCGTTCGACCTGCTCGGCGAAGGCGACGGCCTCCGAATACAGGAGCTGCCCGTGGCGTACGACGCCTCGTGGGATGCGATGCCCCGCCCGACGATCGGGCTCGGCGGCGAGCGCCGCTCGGAGATCGAGGATGTCTTCGACCCCCGCGCGACAGAGCTCCCCGTGCAGCGACGCGAGCATCTCCACCGGGTCGCGGAGCATGATGATGATGCGAGCATCCGGCTCGAAGGCACGGATTTCGTTCGCGGCGAGCGCCGATCGCATCGTCCATACCGATGCCTCGGCGACCGCACCCTCGTCCGATGCATCCCGGAAGAGCTCGACGTAGTCGCTCACCGGCATCAGCGAGCGGACACGCAGTGCAGGGAGGTCGGCGCCGAACCGATGCGGTTCTTTCACGGGTGACATGAAGACCGACGGGTGGCGAGCCAGCGCCTCGGCCATGGCCGTCGTCGCACACTTCGGCGCCCCGACGATGAACGTGTTGGGCGTCCGCACCCCTGCTCGTACGAACGCGTCCCGCAGGGTCTCGACAGCGGCGATCATGGGCCAGCGTTCTCCCGATCAGGACGCCGCCGCCTCCGCGGCCTGAGGGCGATGAGCTCGTCCAGCCGAACGATGCGCGTCGCGACGATCACGCCAAGCCACAACGCCCATCCGGCAAACGAGCACGCGACGGCGGCCCAGAAGCCGCCCCCGAGCAGGTGGAAGAGACCGGCAGCGATCACGATCGGTATCGATGCGCTGCCCAGCAGTACGATCCGACCGAGCGGCAACGGATGCACACCCGAGGTGCGGTGCAGCGCCCTGCTCAGCGAGGCGTTCAGCACGACGAACGAGATGGTGGAGGCGACGGCGGCGCCCACGGCTCCCTGCAGCGGGATGAGCACGACCGCGGCGGCGACCATCGTGACGGCTGGGACCGCCAGTGCCCTGCCCACGGTCGACCACGCGCCGGCAGCGACGAGCGCCTGGCCGTTGAAGCCGAGGGCCACCGTGACGAAGTAGCCCCCCAACAAGATCCAGACCACCGTGGGCGAGGCGGGGAACCGGACCCCGTACACCGCATGCAACGCCTCCGATGGCGCGATCGCGAGCAGCGTGAAGGCCGGCATCGCCAGGATCACGGAAACCTTGCTCACCGTGAGGTAGAGATCGCCGAACCCGCGCCCGTCACCGGATTCGTGCAGACGGGTCGCCGCCGTGACGAACATCGCCCCGAGCAGCCCAGGGACCAGCATGACGAGTCCCTCGACCAACGCCAGCGTCGGGGCGTACGCCCCGACGGCCGCGCCGGGTTGGACCGCGCCCAGCACCATGACGTCGAACCCGCGGATCAAGCGGTAGGCGATCGCACCGAGCACGAATGGTGCGGTCAGTATCACGAGGTCGCGGCCGGCCCGGGCCGCGGGCGACATCACGGTGAGGGTGCCGAGCGACCGCCTCACCACGACGACGGTGGCGGTGGTGGCAGCGATGCCGGCCCCGCCGTAGACCCAGGCCAGGGGCACCCAGCCATGCAAGCCTCCGACGACGAGCAGCGCGATCACGAGCACCAGCTTCGCCACGACCTCGACGGTTGGGGCGACCTCCATGAGCCCCATGCGGTCGACCCCACGGGCGACGGACGAAGCCGCCGCGGCCGAGACACGCCCCAGCAACAACAGGCACATCGCCACGCCGATGATCCACAACTCGGATCCATCGAGCTGGCGTTGGGTGAGACCCAATGCCAAGAAGATCGCGGCGGCCCCCGAGCCCGCCACGGCGAAGACGACTGCAGCGAGCGCACGGATCTCGTCGTGTGGACGTTCGCCCCGAGCGAGGGCGGCGGCGATCGTCCGGTTCGAGGCCGTCGCGAGCCCTGTGAACAGGCCCGCGATGAGTCCGACGATCGAGAGCCCGAATGCGAGCGCGCCGTACCGCTGCGCGCCCGCCGCACGGACCACGAGAGCGGTCGTCGTGAAGGTGCACAGGGTGATCAGCACCCTCCAGCCGGCGCGGATCGCGGCGCCGGTGCCGATGGTGGTGAGCGCTCCGGCGAGACCCTCCGGGGCGGGGCGAGCGGATGCGTCGCTGACGGATTCCATATGCGCCTGCATCATCGGCCCACACACGGCCGGGATGAAGCGCAGGGATTTCCCGGGGGACTGAAGCTGTCGCGGGCTATTCGAGTTGCAAAGCCGCGTCACCCGCCGCAGGCACCGAAACCCCCCGGCCGGGCTACAGCGTCACTCCGAGATCGGGGCGTCCATGCCCTTCGGGCGGGTGGGGTCGATGCGCACCGCGGGGCCCATCGTGGACGAGAGCGTGAGGGATTGGATGTAGCGGCCCTTGGCCGACGATGGCTTCGCCTTCAGGATCTCGTCCACGGCGGCGAGGTAGTTCTCGATCAGCTGCTGCTCGCCGAACGACTTCTTGCCGATCACCATGTGCACGTTCGAGGTGCGGTCGGCCCGGTACTCGACCTTGCCGCCCTTGATGTCGGCGACCGCCTTGCCGATGTCGTTCGTGACCGTGCCGGTCTTCGGGTTCGGCATCAGGCCGCGGGGGCCCAGCACGCGCCCGGCCTTGCCGACCGCGGCCATCATGTCGGGGGTCGCGACGGCGGCATCGAAATCGATCTCGCCGCCCATCACCTGCTCCACCAGCTCCTCGCCGCCGACGATGTCGGCGCCGGCCTCGGTGGCCTCACGGGCCTTCTCGCCCACGGCGAACACGCCGACGCGCACCGAGCGGCCGGTGCCGTTGGGGAGCGACACGGTGCCGCGCAGGGCCTGGTCGGCCTTGCGGGTGTCGATGCCGAGCCGCAGGGCGAGCTCGACCGTCTCGTCGAACTTCGCCTCGGGCTGCGCCTTGAGGATCTTGATCGCGTCGACGGGCATGTGCGTCTGCTCGTGATCGTAGGCCGCGATGCCGTTGCGGTAGCGCTTGCCGTGGGTGGTGGTCATGCGTCCACCTCCACGCCCATGCTGCGCGCCGTGCCCTCGATGATGCGCATCGCGTTGTCGAGGTCGTTGGCGTTGAGGTCGACCATCTTCTTCTCGGCGATCTCGCGCACCTGCGACTGGCTGAGGCGCGCGACCTTCTCGCGGTTCGGCTCGCCCGAGCCCTTCTCGACGCCCGCGGCCTGCTTGATGAGCTCGGCGGCCGGCGGCTGCTTCGTGACGAACGTGAACGAGCGGTCCTCGTAGATCGTGAGCTCGACCGGGATGACCTGGCCGTTCATGGACTGCGTGGCGTCGTTGTACTGCTTGCAGAATTCCATGATGTTCACGCCGTGCTGGCCGAGGGCGGTGCCCACGGGCGGCGCCGGCGTGGCCTGACCGGCTCTGATCTGCAGCTTGACGTTCGCGAGCACCTTCTTGGGTGCCATATGGCGTTCACCTCCAGCGGTGCAAGCGGCCGTGAGGCCTCCCGCTCTCTCGGTTGTGGATACTCTCCGGGCTACGCTCCGCTCTCTTGAGCCCGCTCTAGACCTTCGACACCTGGTCGAAGCCCAGCTCGACCGGCGTCTCGCGGTCGAAGATGTTGACCAGCACCTTGAGCTTGGCCTGGTCGGCGTTGATCTCGCTGATCGTGCCGTTGAAATCGGCGAAGGGCCCCGAGATGATGCGGACCACGTCGCCCTCGTCGAATCCCAGGCGCACCTGGGGCTTCACCTCTTCCTTCTTCACGACGAGGATCTTCTCGACCTCGCGCTTGCTGAGCGGCGTCGGCTTCGTGCCGGTGCCGGCGCTCACGAAGCCCGTCACGCCGGGCGTGTTGCGCACGACGTACCAGGAGTCGTTGTCGTAATCCATCTTCACGAGCAGGTAGCCCGGGAAGACCTTCTTCTGCACGATCTGCTTCTTGCCGCCCTTGATCTCCATCACGTCTTCCATGGGGATGTGGACGCGGAAGATCTTGCCTTCCATCTGCATCGTGTGGATGCGCGATTCCAGGTTGGTCTTCACCTTGTTCTCGTAGCCGGCGTAGGTGTGCACGACGTACCACTCGCCCGGGCCACGGAACGGGTCGGACGCAGCCGGCTCGGCGTCGACCGCGGCAGCCTCTTGGGGAGCCGGTTCCGGCTCGGGTTCCGGCTCGGGTTCAGCCTTGGGCTCGGGCTCGGGTTCAGGCTCGGGCTCGGGTTCCGCTGCGGCGGCGGTCTCGGCGGACGACATCGTGCCGGGTGCGAGCTCGCCGTCGCCCTGCTCGGCTTCCATCGCGAGGTACTCAGTCTGGCCGACCGCCTCGGTGACGATCTCCTCGGCGACCTCCGCGCCCACCTCTTCGACGCCTGCGGCGTCGGCGAGCGATTGCGAGAGCACTGCCTCGGCCTCGTCGGGCTGACCGGCGTCGATCAGCGTGGACGCCTCCTCGAGGCCTTCGGCGAGCACGACGTCGGCGCTCGCGTCGGCGACGGCCTGGACCATCTCGGCGTCGGCGACAGCCTCGGCGACCGACTCCTCAGGCGTCTCGGCGGGCGCGTCGTCGGTGAGGTCGTGCGGATCGGAGCCATCGTCGAGGGCATCGACGACGGGCGAGTCGGGCGTGGTGTTGACGTCTTCCATGGGTTTCCCTGGCGGTTCTTTCTGTGTCAGGACAGCAGGTCGAGGATCGCCTTCGAGAACACGAAGTCGAGCCCCGCGACATAGGCCGTGGTCACGATGAGCGTGGCGAGCACCACGACCGTGTAGGAGACGAGTTCGCGCCGGCTCGGCCAATCGACCTTCTTGAGCTCGAGGCGAACCTCACGCAGGAACTGTCGGATGCCGGCGCGCTTGCGCTTCTCGGGCGTCTGGGCACGGCGAGCCGCCGCCGTGGGCGCGGCCGCACGCTCGGAGCCGCCGCGCTTCTTCTGGCGCTCGGCGCGCTCCTGCATCCTCTTCATCTGTCGGTTCATGCGATGTTCCCCTTGCAGGCGCGGAGGGACTTGAACCCCCAACCCCCGGTTTTGGAGACCGGTGCTCTACCAAGTTGAGCTACGCGCCTCCGAGACCTCGGCCACCCCGGTTGGGGCGCGTTCGGAAGGGTCAGTATAGGGTTCGCCCCGAGGCCACGGCAAAGGCCGCGGTCTCCGCTCCCCCACCATGCCACAGGTCGGCACTAGCATGCGCCAGGTCATGCCGGCCCGACGCCCCCAGCTCGCCGAACTCGGGGTGTTCCTGCTGGTCGTGGCCCTGCCGCTCGTGTTCACGCCGTTCTCGGCGAGCCCCTTCGGCGACCCGAAGCTGGTCGTGCTCGTGGGCGGCACGCTGGCGCTGTGGGCCTCCGGGCTCGCGATCGACCGCCGTCTCGGGGCCCTCGGAGTGATCCTGGCGACGCTCGTCGTCATCTCTGCCTTCACCGGGGTCGACGTCATGCGAGGGCTGACCGCGCGGACCGAGGGTGAGGGAGGGGGTGCGATCCTGGTCATCTGCTGTGTCGCCCTCGCGGCCGTCGGTGCCTCGGTGCCGGATGATCTCCGCGAACGAGCGCGTCGATGGTTCGTGGCGTCATGCTCAGTCGTGGCGGTCATCGGCCTCTCGGTTCGCGTCTTCCCCGATCTCACGACGTCATGGTTCGATCTGGAGTTCATCGGAGCCACGCTCGGCAATCAGCTGTATGCCGCCGGGCTGCTCGGAGCCGGCATCGCCGCCGCGATCGGCGCGGCGAGATCACGTCCGCTTCGTCGGGTCGTGCTCGCCGTCGCGGTGCTCTCGCTCGGCGCAGCGACGTTCGGCGAACGGACGTCGATCGTCGTGCCGCTGATCGCGGCGGGCGCGACGATCTGGCGATCGGGCATCGGGCGCCGCACCTCGGCGGTGCTCCTGGCGAGCGTCGTCCTGCCGCTGACGGTGTGGCAACTCGCAGGCGAATCGATCCTGCCCGACACCACCGGCCGAGGCGAAGCCGTCGGCGGCTTCGCGCAGCAGGCGACAGACTCGCAACGGTTCGTGGTCTGGGACACCATGGCACGGGCAGCATCCGAGCGCCCGGCGCTCGGCTGGGGACCCGGCTCCTCCCAGTCCGCCTACCTCGCCACCGCTCGGCCGGAGGACATCGCCCGGGCGACGCGAACCTGGGCGGACGCGCACGACATCGTGCTCGAGACGGCGGTGACATCGGGCTTCCCGGCTGCGGTCGTGCTCTTGGCGCTGCTCCTGTTGATGGCCGTGAGGGCGATGCGATGCCCGCCGGACCGTGCATGGGCCTTCGGCTCTGCAGCTGCCCTGGGGGCGTTCGCCCTCGTCGAGCCGGTCGGCCTCGTGCTGACGCCCTTGCTCTTCCTGTTCGCAAGCATGGCCGGCGGGCGGGAGCGAGCGCATCAGCAGATCGAGGTCAGCAGGCCGGTGACGGCCATCATCACGAGCATCTTGTCGGTCTGCCTGGTGGGTTCAGCGATCATGATCGCCGGTGCCACGCTCGAGCAATGGGGCAGGACCTACGGGGAAGCCTGGGCACTGGAGCAGGCCCTCGAAGTGCAGCCGTGGCGGGTCAGTGCGGCCCAGCGACTGGCCTTGCGCTTGGCCATCGATGGGCGGGCGGGGGATGCCGACGCTGCCGACCGAGCTCGGGTCGTCATCGGAGACGCGGTGATCCGACATCCATGGGACGTCGACGTTCGGCTGTGGGCCGCCGACGTGGAGACGCTCCTTCGCGACGACGATGCAGCCGCGGCATGGGTCGAAGAGCACCTCGAGCGCTTCCCGGCCGACGCTGCGGGGGTCCGGGAAGCCGACCGCCAGGCCACCGAGATCCCCTGAGATTCACTGCTCGCAGGTGCGTGAGTCGGCCCAGGTCGTGACCTATGCTCCTGCGGACGACACCGCGGCGGCCCCGGATCGCGAGAGACGTCATGGAAGAGCAGTCCGGCACCCCCCGGCGAAGCATGTTCCGCCGGCTGGAACACGATGACGACGAACAGCTCATGACGAGCAGCGAGCACCGCATCTCGGCCTCGCTGCGCAGGTCGATCGACGGGCAGCTCGAAGAAGGTCTGCGAGCGCTCGAGGAGCAGGCGACCGACCTCATGCGCGAGATCGCCGGCGAGATCTGGCGTGCCTCGGGCAACGACATGCGCCCCGAGCAGGAACGCATCGTGTCCCTGCTCTCACGCGACCAGACGATCAAGACGCTCATCGCCTCGAACGACGAGCGGTTCCAGTCACTCGCGCTGCGTTCGGCGAGGGTCGAGGACGCCGTCAACGAGGTCGCCGAGCACGGCCGCACGTCCCGCGACGCGGTCGAGGCATCGCTGCTCGCGATCCGCGAGATCGCCGACTCCCCCACGCTGCACGGCGTCGAGGGCGTGCGGTCCCAGCTCGAACAGGTCGAGCACCACATCGCCGCCGCGCTCGCCACGATGCAGGATCGCGACCGCGCCATCGTGCAGACGGTCACCAAGCAGGTGCAGGCACACGGACAGCTGCTCGCCGAGGAGACCGCCAAGGTCATCGGGGCCATCGACGCCTACGTGCAGACCGGCGCCGAGGCGATGGGCACGCTGAGCCAGCGGGTCGAGGAGCACGCCGAGGCGTTCGCCCTTCACGACGGCACCATCAGCCAGACGGTGGCGGACCGGGTCGCCACCGAGATCGCCCCGGTCGCCGAGCAGCTCGAGCTGCTGGCGGAGCAGGTCGGCCTGCACGGACGCGACCAGGAGCAGGTGCGCGGCGCGATCGAGCGACTCGTCGAGGCGCGCATCATGGGCGTCGCGCAGCTGATCCGGGCAGATTCCGAGGCGCTGCGGCAGCTGATCGAGGACCGCACCGACGTGCAGGTCGAGACGATCCGGGAGACGGTCGACTGGCGCATGGCCGCGTTCGCCGAGCGCATCGACGAGAAGCTCGGCTCGATCGCGACCGAGGTGGCGTCGTCGGTGAACGAGACCGTGGCCTCGTCGCTGTCGTCCACCCCCGGCTCGATCGAGGGGCTCGACGAGATGCTGGCCGAGGGCCAGGCGGGCGTCGAGGAGCGCATGCGCGCCCACATCGACGATCGCATGACGGCGATCGCCCGGCTGATCCGCTCCGACAACCAGGCCCTGGCCTCGGCCGTGCGCGAGCAGCAGCCGATCACGCCGAGCGAGCCGCTCGACGCCGAGCTCGTCCGCCAGACCCTGCGGGCGATCAAGGAGCTGCAGGCCGGCCTCGCCGAGGACGTGCAGACCCGCGTCGACGCGAACCTGCGCTCGATCAGCGACCAGCTGCACCAGGAGACCCAGTCCACGACCGAGTCGATGGTGAAGGTGGCCGAGGTGCTCGGCGAGAAGATCGACCGGCTCAGCGTGCGTGTCGACGAGGGGGTCGGCAACGACATGCAGGTCGTGATCGATCGCATGACCGACGCGATCCAGGCGATGTCGGCGACACGCCGCAGCGCCTGAGGCGCACGGTCAGTCCAGTCGCACGGTCGCGTCGCCGCGCTTGATCGGCCACTCGGTCGCGCCGTCACGCTCGCTCGTGACCCACAGGTCGAGCGCGACCGTGCGAGCTTCCTCGTCGAGCGAGCGCACCCGCCCTCCCGCGACCAGCTCCTGGCCCATCGACACCGGCGCGCGGAACTGGGCCGCGATGGTGGTGACCGCGTCGGGCTCGCCCGCCCACGAGACGACGCAGGCGGCCATGTGCCCCATGGTGAACATGCCGTGGGCGATGATGCCGTCGAACCCGGCCGCGCGGGCGACCTCGTCGCGCTGGTGCAACGGGTTCTGATCGCCGCTCGCATCGGCGTAGGCATTGACATCGTCGCGCGTGACCACCCGACGCAGCTCGGGCAGCTCGTCGCCCACCGAGACCGAGTCGAAGGCACGGGTCACGCCGTGGCCTGCTCGATCATCGTGGAGCGCGTGCGCGCGACCGGCGCGCCGGTCTCGTCGTCGAGCCGCATCGCGATCACGAGGAAGCCCGCGCCCCCGCGCACCCGCACCGACTCGATGCTCGCGTGCACCGTGAGGGTCTCGCCCGCACGCAGCGGTCGCTCGAGCTCGTAGGACTGCCCGCCGTGCAGCACCCTGGCGAAGTCGAGGTCCAGGGCGGGGTCGCCCAGCACCTGCGGGAAGACGGCGAACTCCGCCGCTGTGAGGAACGTGGGCGGCACCCCCTCGGCGTTGGCCGAACACGTCTCGGAACGCCGCCACACGCTCCGGCTCGACCACGAACTCGACCGCGGGGTAGGTGGTGCCTTCCGCCTCGGGGTTCACGGCGGGCACCGTAGCCCCGCACTCCGTGCTCGGCAACCGTTCCACGCGGGCCTCAGCAACTTGCCGTAGGTGCGTGAAACGACGTGAGCGCCGACCTACGATGCTCCGCGATGCCAACGCGGAAGACCCATGAGCCGATCACCGTCGTGATCGCCGACGATCATCGCTCGTTCGGCGAAGCCCTCGAGGTGGCCCTCGACCAGGAAGACGACCTGCGGGTGATCGAGGTCGTCACCGACGGTCAGTCGGCGATCGACAGCGCCTCGAAGGAGCACCCCGACATCGTGCTCATGGACCTGCAGATGCCGGGTGTCGACGGCATCGAGGCCACCAGGCGCATCCACGACGAGACCGCCGGCACGTCGGTCATCATCCTGTCGGGCCGAGACCGACGACATCGCGCTCGCCCGGGCGATCCAGGCCGGGGCGCGGGGGTACCTGACGAAGAGGAGGCGATCGAGGGCCTCGCCGACGCGATCCGCCGCGCGTACCGAGGCGAGCCGTTGCACACGAGCGCCGAGGTCGAAGAGTCGCTCAAGCGCCTGCGGCGTCGCCGGGCGCACGACGGCAACCTCGCCCAGCGCATCGAGCGCCTCACGCCTCGCGAGCTGGAGATCCTGCAGCGCATGGCCAACGGCGACACGCCCGAGAAGATCGCGACCGACCTCACCATGAGCAAGCACACGCTGCGCACGCACACGCAGAACGTGCTCACGAAGCTGGGCGTGCATTCGAAGCTCGACGCGATCGTGGCGGCGATCCGCTACGGCAAGGTGCAGACGATCGACGTCACACCCGAAGACCTCGAGGCGAGCGAGGCCGACGAACCGGCCTGAACCGGCGACGCGTCAGCGCGTCTCGCGGTGCAAGGTGTGCGAGCGGCACCAGCGGCAGTACTTCTTCAGCTCGATGCGGTCGCGATCGTTCACCTTGTTCTTGACCGTGTTGTAGTT
Organism: uncultured Actinomycetes bacterium; assembly: GCA_963722795.1. GTDB lineage: Bacteria > Actinomycetota > UBA4738 > UBA4738 > HRBIN12 > JAOUEA01. The sequence goes on along the minus strand of CAVROD010000004.1, from coordinate 323,312 downwards.
GCGTCGCTTGCACTCGGTGCACGCGAGCGTGATCTTCGGGCGGTTGTCGGCCTTGGCCATCTCTTCGTTGGGCCTATCGCTGCGCTACCTGAGGCCCGTTCCTTTCGCGCTCGACTACTTGATGATCTCGGTGACCCGGCCGGCGCCCACGGTGCGGCCGCCCTCGCGGATGGCGAAGCGCAGGCCCTCTTCCATGGCGATCGGGTCGATGAGCTCGACGGTCATCTCGACGTTGTCACCGGGCATGACCATCTCCACGCCCTCGGGCAGGGCGGCCGAGCCGGTGACGTCGGTGGTGCGGAAGTAGAACTGGGGGCGGTAGCCGTTGAAGAACGGGGTGTGGCGGCCACCCTCGTCCTTGCTCAAGATGTAGACCTGGCCCTTGAAGTTCGTGTGCGGGGTGATCGAGCCGGGGGCGGCGAGCACCTGGCCGCGCTCGACCTCTTCCTTGTCGATGCCGCGCAGCAGGATGCCCACGTTGTCACCGGCCACGACCTCGTCGAGCAGCTTGCGGAACATCTCGAGGTCGGTGGCGGTGGTCTTGCGGGTGTCCTTGATGCCGACGATCTCGATCTCGCTCATCTTGGCGAGCTTGCCCTGCTCGACGCGGCCGGTGACGACCGTGCCGCGCCCGGTGATCGAGAAGACGTCCTCGATCGGCATCAGGAAGGGCTTGTCGGTGTCGCGGGTGGGCTCGGCGATGTAGGAGTCGACCGCGTCCATCAGCTCGTCGATCTTCGCTTGCCAGGTCTCGTCGCCCTCGAGCGCCTTGAGCGCGGAGACCTGGATCACGGGCACGTCGTCGCCGGGGAACTCGTAGCCGACTGAGCAGCTCGCGGACCTCGAGCTCGACGAGCTCCAGCAGCTCGGGATCGTCGACCATGTCGCACTTGTTGAGGGCCACCACGATGTAGGGCACGCCCACCTGGCGGGCCAGCAGCACGTGCTCGCGGGTCTGGGGCATGGGGCCGTCGGCCGCAGACACGACCAGGATGGCGCCGTCGACCTGGGCGGCGCCGGTGATCATGTTCTTCACGTAGTCGGCGTGCCCGGGCATGTCGACGTGGGCGTAGTGGCGGGCATCGGTCTCGTACTCGACGTGGGCGATCGCGATCGTGATGCCGCGCTCGCGCTCCTCGGGAGCCTTGTCGATCTCGTCGAACGGGGTGAACTGGGCGAGGCCCTTGTCGGCCTGGCGCTTGGTGATGGCCGCGGTCAAGGTGGTCTTGCCGTGGTCGATGTGGCCCATCGTGCCGATGTTCACGTGGGGCTTGTTCCGCTCGAACTTCTGCTTCGACATCTGACTCCCTTCGGTTCCTCTCTCGCGCGTCCGACGGTCTGGGGATGGTAGCGGCGGGTGGACTCGAACCACCGACACAGCGATTATGAGCCGCTTGCTCTACCTCTGAGCTACGCCGCCGTGCGTCCGGTGCAGGATTCTACCCGCGACGCGGCCCCGCGGCAGGAACCGACCCGAGAGCGACCAGATGGAAGAAGGGCCGGCCCGAGGGCCGGCCCTTCTCGATCGCGAGGGATCTGGGGGGATCACTCGCAGCCGCTGATGGTGTCGACTCCCTTCCCGCCCTTGCACAGGTCCGTGCCTGGACCGCCGAACAAGGCGTCAGCGCCACCCTGGCCGAACAAGTCGTCGTCACCTTCACCGCCGCGCAGGCTGTCCTTACCACCGCCACCGTGCACGTCGTCGTCACCGCCGGCGGCACGAACGGCGTCCCCGCCCCCGCCGGTACTGATGTCGTTGTTCGTGCCGGTGCCGCGGACCGTATCGACGAACGGCGAGCCGTCCACGTTCTCGACGTTCTCGAGGGTGTCATCGTCGTTGCCCGTCGACGAGGTCCCATCGCTCAGGTCGACGTCGACCGAAGCGGTCGCATCGGCGAACGAGACGGTGTCCTTGTGGGCTTGGCCGTCGACGAAGTCGTCGCCTTCCCCTGGCTGGAGCCAGTCGCGGCCCTCGCCACCGAAGAGGTCGTCGTCGTCGCCGTCACCCGAGAGCGCATCCCTGTCGGTGCCGCCGTCGAGCTCATCGGCTCCAGCCCCACCGCTCGCGGTGTCATCGCCATCGCCGGCACTGACCATGTCGGCTCCGGCGCCCGCACTGATCGTGTCGGCATCATCGCCACCGTCGATCGTGTCGGCCCCGGCGCCGGTCGTGAGCGAGTCGAGGCCGGCGCCGCCGGCGAGGGTGTTGCCGTCGTCGCCGGCATCGACGGTGTCGTTGCCGCCGCCGCCGCTCAAGATGTTCGCGCCGGGCCCACCGTGGATCGTGTCGTTCCCCGTGCCCCCGTCGACCGTGTCGATCCCGGTCCCAGCGGTCACCGTCACGGCCCCGTTGGCAGCGCTCGTGTTGAAGTCATCGTTGCCGGCTCCCAGGTCGGCCGACACCGCGTCCGCCGCCACCGTGTCGTTGACGTTGACGGTGTCCCCGCCGTCGCCGGTGTTGATCGCGATCGACGCGGTGAACGATCCGCCGGATCCGTCGATCGTGACGGTCTGCGCTTCCACCTGTGCGAGCGTGTCAGCGTTCACGACGATCGTGGACACCCCCGCCGTCGTCGCGACCGGCGTGCACGGATTGCCGTTCCACTCGATGTTCGCCCCGTCGACCGCGAGCGTCACCGCGTCGGCGTCAGCATCCATCGTGACGGTCATCGTCTCGTTCGGGCTCGTCCCGGTCACGACACACGTCACGGCCGCGGTGGCTGGCACCGCGGCGACCACCATGTAGATCAACAGCGCACCGACCGTCGCGGCGCTCCGCGTGCGAAGCCGGTGTCTCCTCGTTGAGATCTGCATCGATCCCTCCCTCCGAAGCATCTCCGCCCGAAAGCGGGGCAGCGTCCCCGGCCGCCGGCAACATCGTCACCACGCGGCGTCACACCCCCGTCTGCGCGGCGTCGACGTTGCGTCAGGGGAGCGTCAATGCACTGCGCAGGATGTCCGACTTGCGCCATCGGGTTGTGCCGGGGTAGAACGCATCAGACGAGCAGGACCTCGATGGGCGTTCGGCTGGGAGGCACGTCGACCGGCGGGAGCCGCCGATTCGGGGAGACTTCCCCCCCTGGCAGCGTGGAGATCCGCGATGCGGATGGACCCTTCGGACCGGGTGTCCGAACGCAGGGAGCCGGTCGCTCTCAACCTGCTCGGGTGCTTCGACATGATGCTGGGGAACGCCCGACCTGCCCTCCCACTCCCGGCCCAGCGCCTGATGGCGCTGCTGGCCCTGCGGGGCGAGATCGAGCGGTCGCACGCGGCCGGCATCCTGTGGCCGGAAGTGGAGCACGGGCACGCCTCGGCGAACCTGCGCACCGCCCTCTGGAGGCTCCGCGGCCTCTCCACAGACATCGTCCGTTCGTCCGGACCGAATCTCCGACTGGATCCGGAAGTCACGATCGACCTGCGTGAGGCCGACGCGATGGCGCACCGCTGCCTGTACGGAGCGCCTCCGCTCCATCTGGCTCGGAGCGCCTCGTCGCCTCTCTCCCGCGACCTGTTGCCAGACTGGGACGACGAGTGGCTGGAGTTCGACCGCGAGCGGTTCCGAGACCTGCGCATCCATGCTCTCGAGCGCCTGTGCGACCGGTTGAGCGCCCTCGGCGAGCACGCCGATGCGGTGCAGTGCGGCTTGTTGGCGGTGCAGGGCGAGCCGCTGCGTGAATCGTCGCATCGGGCGTTGATGCGGGCACACATCGCCGAGGGCAATCGGGCGAGGGCCTTGCAGGTGTTCCATCAGCTCGAAGACATGCTCGACCGAGAGCTGCAGGTGGCACCGTCGCAAGCAACGGCCGACCTCGGGAGCGAGCTGACACGCCCTGCGATCGCCCCAATGCCCTCGGTCAGCGCCGAACGATGAGCACGGCCCCCGCCGTGAGTAGGAGTAGTCCGAGAACCCGCGACGCGGTCACGGGTATGCGCTCGCTGCCGAGCCATCCGAACGCGTCGATCGCGGCACCCGCCAGCAGCTGCCCCGCGATCATGAGCGCCACCGCGGCGAAGGTGCCGATGCGCGAGGGGGCGTAGGCGAGCGTCAGCACGATGCCGGCGCCGAAGACGCCCGACAGGAGCAGCCACGCGGGCTGGCGAATGACGTCGGCGATGCCGGCGCCCCGTCCGGAGACGACGGCAAGGCCCACGAGCAGCACGGCGGCCACGATCGCGCCGAACGCCGCCGCTTGCACGCTGCCGACGCGCTTGCCGAGGGTGCCGCTCACCGACGCCTGTGCCGCACCGGCGAGGCCGGCCGCGAAGGACATCGCGATCGCGAGACGGGTGACGGACACGGGATGCAGGCTACCGCGGGCACGCGGTCAGGGCCTCGAGCCTCACAACCCGTACTGCTCCAACAGGCGCAGCCACACCTCGCTCATCGTGGGGAAGGCCGGCACCGCATGCCACAGGCGCTCGAGCGGCACCTCGCCCACGATCGCGATCGTGGCCGCGTGCAGCATCTCCTGCACGTCGGGGCCGGTGAACGTGGCGCCCACGACCACACGCCGGCCGTCGTCGACGACCAGCTGGCTGGTGCCCTGCGATGTCGTTGCCGCGCACGTAGGCGCCTGCCACGCTCGCCGGTGCCCACCCGCAGCACCCGTACGTCGATGCCGGCGCCGCGCGCCTCGGCTTCGGTCGGACCGACCGCCGCCACCTGCGGATCGGTGAAGGTGACCCGCGGCACCGCCGCCGCGTCGGACTCGTCGGTCACGTCGCGCCCGGCGATCACGTCGCCCACGAGCCGCCCCTGGTACTTGCCCATGTGCGTGAGCTGGGCGCAGGCCCGCCACATCGCCCACCGCGTAGAGCCACTCCCCCGCCACGCCGCCCGACCCGCAGCCGCTCGTCGACCGCGAGCCGCGCGCCGGGCTCGAGCCCGACCGTCTCGAGCCCCACGTCGGCGGTGTTGGCGCGCCGCCCGACCGCCACGAGCAGCTCGTCGCCCACGAGGGTGTCGCCGTCGCTCAGCGACGAGCCGCACCCCGTCGGCGTCGCGCGAGGCGGCCGTCGCGGTGACGCCGGTGCGCACCGTGATGCCCTCGCCCTCGAACGCCGCCCCCACCTCGTCGCCGGCGAACGGCTCCTCGCGGGCGAGCAGTCGGCTCGCCGCCCTCGATCACCGTGACCTGCTCGGACCCGAGTCGCCGGAACGCCTGCGCCAGCTCCACCCCGATCGGCCCTCCGCCCAGCACGAGGAAGCGAGGCGGCACCTCGCTTGGTCGATGTCGCGTCTCGGTTGTCCCAGGCCCCGGCATCGGCCAGGCCCTCGATCGGCGGCATGGACGGCGTCGTGCCGGTCGCCAGCACGACCGCGCGCGACGCGGCGAGCGCGCGCACGCCCGAGCCGGTCTCGACCTCGACGGCGCGCTCGCCTGCGAGCCGCCCGACGCCTCGCACGAGCTCGATGCCCTTGGAGTCGAGCCACGGGGTCTGCGTCTCGTCGCTCCACGAGCTGGTCATGTAGTCGCGCTGGGCGAAGGCAGCGGCCGCATCGAGCGACCCGGTGATGGCCTCGGCGGCCCCCGGCACGCGCCGCGCGGCCGCGATCACGTCGCCCGGTCGCAGCAGCGTCTTGCTCGGGATGCAGCCCCAGAACGAGCACTCCCCGCCGACGAGTCGCGACTCGACGATCGCGACGCTGAGTCCCGCGTCGGCGCATCGACCCGCGGCGTTCTCACCGGGCGGTCCGGCCCCGATCACGATGACGTCGAAGGTGTCGCCCGCCATACCGTCCTCCCGTCTCGTTGGGGGTTCACGGTACCGAGATGCCGCCGGCTACCGACCGCTGGGCGAGGTACCGGTACGTTTGGCGCCATGGCGCAGGCGCATCGACGGCCATCGGCCCACCCGCTCCTGACCGGTGTCACGGCCGCCCTCGCGATCGCCATCGTCGTCGGCATGGTGGTGCTCTGGCCGAGCGACGTGCAGCCCCCGGAGGGGGCGGAGCTGCTGCGTCGAGGCGCGATCGTCGAGGCGGACGTGACGACGATCGAGGTGGTCCCCTGTGGCTCGACGACGGCGGTCGATGGCGACGTCGCTCCCCCGCCCGCGGATGCGCCGCAGTGCCGGGCCATCGAGCTGGTCGTCGTCACGGGTCCGGACGAGGGCACGGGCGTGACGATCGAGCTGCCGGAACGATCGACCGCGCCTGACCTGTCGGCGGGTGAGACCGTGCTGCTCGAACGACCACCGGTCGAGGTCCCCGGTGCGCCGTACGCCTTCTACGATCAGGTCCGCACGCCCTCGCTGATCTGGCTGGCCCTCATCTTCGGCATCCTCGTGGTCCTCGTGGGAAGGCTTCGCGGGCTCGCAGCGCTGGTCGGTCTCGGGGTCTCGGTCGCGATCCTGCTCACCTTCGTGATCCCGGGCATCCTCGAAGGAGCCTCGCCGGTCCTCGTCGCCTCGGTCGGGGCGGGCGCCATCAGCTTCATCGTGTTGTACCTCGCCCATGGCTTCACCGGGCTGACGACGGTCGCCTTGCTCGGCACCCTGACCGGTGTCGCCGTCACCCTGGCGCTGTCCTTGCTCTGGACACCGTTCGCCAAGCTGTCGGGCCTCGCGTCGGAGTCGGCGTTCGTCATCCAGGCGGTGGGGGCCGAGATCGACCTCGGGGGTCTGCTGCTCGCCGGGATCATGATCGGTGCGCTCGGCGCGATCGACGACGTCGCGGTCACGCAAGCATCCACCGTCTGGGAGCTCCGCTCGGCCGACCCGGAACTCGGCTCCGTCGGGCTGTTCCGCGCGGGCATGCGCGTGGGGCGCGATCACGTCGGTTCCATCGTGAACACCCTGGCGTTGGCCTACGCCGGTGCGTCGCTACCGCTGTTGATCCTGTTCCAGCTCTCGCAGCAGCCGCTCGGTCAGGTCATCGGGACCGAGATCGTCGCGACCGAGATCGTCAGGACGCTCGTCGGCTCGATCGGCCTCGTCGCCGCGATGCCGATCACGACCTGGCTGGCGGCATCGGTCGTCGCTCGCGAGCAGGCCGACCGTGTCCGAGAGCCGGAGAGGGGAATCGAACCCCTGACCTCCTCCTTACCATGGAGGCGCTCTGCCGACTGAGCTACTCCGGCGTGTGACCTGCGCGTTTCCTATTCAAGGACGTTGCAGCCTCGTCCCACAGCACCTAAGACGGCACCCCAGGGAGTCGGTGGGAACGACCAGAGCGGCACGTGTCACGGCGGCGAGTGTATCCGACCTCAGCACTCTGACGCCTCCGTGGCGATTGTCACACGAGGAGCCGAGGACAAGTCGCCGAGCACGATCGACTCTTCCATGGACGCGACTGGCGCGACGGGAACCCTCGCTCACCCGAGCGCGAGTCGCGGATGGCTACGAGGTCACAAGAGGTCCTGAGTCTGAGGGGCGTTGCACGGCGGGCTCGAGGTGGCGACGCAAGGCGGGGGAAGCAGCCGCAGAACGCCAAGGCGCCGTCCGAGCCCGGACCAGCCTCCCCATGCATCTCATCCTGGTCCAGCTCCTGCCGCGTGACCGGGAGCAGAGGTGGCCTGTGGGAGATCGAGATGGCCGTACGGCTGCACCTCACGCTTCGCCGATGCCGGAAGCTCGAGGCTGGCGAGCTGCATATCACGGACGACCTTACGAACAGCGCGCGCCTCGGCGCTGAGATGCAGCCGACTCCCCACGACCCCTATAGTACGGCGCGATGCCGGGGGAGTTCTTTTTCATGGCTATCGGGGGGCTCGGCGTCTCGCTCGCCGGCTTCGCTGGTTTGATCGCTGCCTTGACGCCGGAGCAGCAACGCGACTCTGCGCTGGCGAGGTGGCGCATCGGTCGCGTCGTGTCCTGGGGCCTCCATGTCACCCTCCTCGGCTTCGGCGTCATAGCGATCTACTCGCTCATCGAGGACTCCGAGCAGACGGCACGTATCGCGAGCGGGCTCGGGGCGTTACTCATGGCGGTCCGAAGCTGGCAAGCCTCGCGACCGAGTGCCGCGTGGCCAGACGAGCGTTGGCGGCGCTCCACCATGGCGCTCTGGGCGTTCCAGTGCGCATTCGTTCTCGGCAACGTTGCCGTCGGCAGCGTCGGATACCTGCACGTGATCATGCTCGTGTTCCTGGCGGAACCGGCGGCGATATTCGTTTCCGCGATCCAGGACGCAACCAGCGGCCCGACTTCCGACAGTCCAGCCCCTTAGAGCCGGTCGTCGAACCCTCCGCCGCGATACACGTCGGCGAACTCGCCATAGCTGAATCCTCATGGCTTGCCCTTCCTGCGAGCTTCCTCGATCCCATCGACGATTTGGCTACCGGCTCGTCCATGGTGGACTTCCCCCAACACCTGCAACGCAGGTGCGCCCTTTCGCCGAGAAGCGCCGGGCGCCTTCGCGAGATTCAGTGGTCGCCCCGCGATCGATTCTGTAGCGTTTCTGGCTTACAGCCTCCCCACCGTCACGATGACGAGACGGTCGGGAGGTTCTCCCATATCGGAGCACGGATCGATCGCACACACGCACCGAAGGCGGCTCGGTAGGCGGGCCGGCACGGAGGTCACGTGGTAGCCCCGGGGGGCCCGCAGGCCGCACGAGCGGTGGTCAGAGACCACCGCAACGACGGAGGGGGACACGATGCGGACACGGATCGAGTCGTTCGCGATCGCGGGCTTGCTGCTCGCGGTCGTCAGTGCAGGACTCGCCTCGTTCGAGGCATCAGATGCGGAGACGGTCGGGGCCGTGGTGCGCTATCGCATCAATGCGGGCGGACCCGACCTCGCCGGCGGGTGGTCGCGCGACACGGAGTCGCGGCCCTCGCCGTACGTGAACGCCGAGGACACGAGCACATCCGGCACCCAGCAGGTCATCGACATCTCCCACCCGTCGATCCCCGACGGCACGCCTGCCGCGATGTTCCAGAGCGAGCGATGGGACCCCGACGAGGATCCACGGATGCGCTGGCGGCTGCCGGTCGAGCCCGGCACCTACGAGGTGCGCCTGTACTTCGCCGAGACCTTCCCGGAGGCCTTCTCGACGGGCGCGAGGCAGTTCGCCGTCGTGATCGAGGGCTCGACCGTGCTCAGGAGCTATGACGTCTTCACCGAGGCCGGCGGCGGGTACCGGGGCGTGATGGAATCCTTCGTGGTCGAGTCCGATCATCGGCTGCGCGTCGCGTTCCGCAACGACGAGCAGCATCCGGCCATCAAGGGCATCGAGGTGCTCGCGACCGGATCGATCGTGCCGAGGGAGACCGTCGAGCCGGAGGAACCCGCGCCCACGGAGCCACCGGCGGAAGAGACCCCGGTGACGCAGCCGCCGATCACCGAGTGTCACGGCGTCGCACGTCGCGTCCGGCGCGAACGTGCAGGCCGCCGTCGACGCACACGCCGGCCCGGCACGACGTTCTGCCTGCACGGCACGTATCGGTTCGACGAGCCGGTCAGCCCAAGACCGGCCAGACCTTCGTGGGCCCCGCCACGATCGTGGGCGCGCGGAGCCGACATGGCGCTTCGACCTGACGAACGGCGACGGGGCGCATCGAGACGTGTCGTTCGTGGACCTCGACATCTCCGGCTTCGAGCTGCGCGCGATCGAGTGTTGGACGGGCACGCAGGTGATCCGCGGCCGGTACCACCACAACGATCGCAACGGCATCGGATGCGGCCTCGACTATGCGCGCGGCCATATCCTGATCGACGGCGCGGAGATCGACCACAACGGTTCTGACGAGCACCTCGGATCGGGCGCGGGCGGCCTGAAGTTCGCGCGTCTTGGCGAGGACGGGCTCACGGTTCGCAACTCGTACATCCACGACAACCTCGGCAACGGCGTGTGGTGCGACGTGCAGTGCATCGGCACGTTCCTGATCGAGAACAACGTGATCTCGCGGAACTCGCGCAAGGGCGTCCACTACGAGAAGTCGGGGGCGAGCGACGAGTACATCGCGGGCCGCGTCGTGGAGGGCCGCGCGATCATCCGGAACAACGTCGTCACCGACAACGGCTGGGAGGGTCGCGACCACGCCGCCGACGGCGGCATCTCGGGCGTGAGCTCCCGCAACATGCTGATCGAGAACAACATCACCTCCGGCAACGGCCGCGGGGGCGTGTTCCTGCGGACCGACGGCCGGCTCTCGGGCGAGAAGCACGGCTGGCAGATGCACGCGATCGTGCGCAACAACGACGCCGCCGACGGCGTGGGCGTGTGCTCCGAGCCACTCGTGGAGTGCACCGACAACTTCTGACTCCGCCACGGGCGTAGCGAACACGGCTCCGGCGAGGCCTCGGGGCCGGGGATGCTCGACCTTCGGCCTACGCTGCGTGGGCCGATCGGCCCGTTCCGCGTCCTACGAGCAGCTGTGTTAGCTTCGGCGCGAAACGGACGCTCAGGGGGTACCTGAACGACAAGGAGTTCGTACATGCAGGTCCCGCCTTCCCCGCTCGCTCGTCTCCCGTTGCCCTGCATCGCGCTCATGCGCGTCGCTCCTCCCGGCGCTCCCGGCCCAGGCAGCCGGTCGGCTTCGGCCTCGAGCACGCTCGCAGGCACGTCGGCGAACATGCCGACGACCCTCGCGTGGGGTCCCGACGGCCGTCTCTACGTCGGCTACTTCGACGGCTCGATCCGCGCCTACACCGTGACGCGCGACGCGAAGAACGACTACCGGGTGACGGCACCGAGACGATCAGCGCCGTCAAGAACATCCCGAACCACAACGACAACGGCACCGAGAACACGCGCGATGAACACCCGTCTGCTGCTCGGCCTCGCGCTCACCGGCACCGCGCAGAGCCCCGTGATCTACGCGACGTCGTCCGATCCCCGCATCGGCGGCGGCAGCGAGGGGGCGGACCTCAACCTCGACACGAACTCCGGCACCCTCTCGCGCCTGACCTGGAGCGGCTCGGCATGGACCCACAAGCTGCTCGTGCGGGGGCTCCCCCGCTCCGAGGAGAACCACGGGCCGAACGGCATCGCGCTGAGCCCCAACGGCAACACCCTCTATTGGGCGTACGGGGGGCACACGAACCAGGGCGGCCCGTCGTTCAAGTTCGCGAACCTGCCCGAGTACGCGTACTCGGCGGCGGTGCTCAAGGTCGACCTCGCTGCGATCGGGAACACGCACCTACGACATGCCCACGCTCGACGACCCCGACCGCGCGAACTCGGGAGGAGGGACGTGAACGATCCGTTCGGCGGGAACGACGGCGCGAACATGGCGAAGATCACCGCCGGCAGCCCGGTGCAGGTGCACGCGCCCGGATTCCGCAACCCCTACGACCTCGTGATCGCGACCGTCGGCAGCCACGCCGGCAAGATGTACCTGTCCGACAACGGCCCGAACAAGAGCTGGGGCGAGCCCCCGGTCGGCGAGGGCACGAACAACTGCACGAACGCCACCGTGCCCGGCGGGGACACCGGGTCGAACGACGCGCTGCACCTCGTCTCGAACGGGTACTACGGCGGCCACCCGAACCCGACGCGCGGCAACGATGCCAACACGTTCCACGGCGAGTCGCCGATCGTCTCGGACAACCCGGTCGAGTGCGACTACCGGGCATCGAAGTCGAACGAGACGACCTCGCTCACCTTGCTCCCCAACTCGTCCAACGGCATCGCCGAGTACACGACCGGCAACTTCGACGGCGCGATGCAGGGAGACCTCGTGCTCGCGGCGTACGGGCCGAGCAAGATCGTGCGGGTCTCGCTCAACGCAGGCCGGCACCGCCGTGACCGCGCAGTGACGAGAACTTCGCGACCTTCCCCGAGGGCGATGTGAAGCCGCTCGACGTCACGACGATGGGACACGGCGAGGACTTCCCGGGCACGATCTGGATCGCCGGCGTTCGCGACCGACAAGATCTACGTGATGGAGCCGAACGACTTCGGCGGCGGTGGCGGGGCGGCGGTTGCGTCGGGCACGAACAACCCAGATCTCGACGAGGACGGCGACGGCTACGACAACGCCGACGAGATCGACAACGGCACGAACCCCTGCTCCGCCGCGTCGGTGCCGCCGCGACAACGACGGCGACGGCACGTCCGACCTCAACGACGCCGACGACGACGACGACGGCACCCCCGACCGCAAGGACCCCTTCGCGATCGATCGCGCGCGATGGCACGACGCACCAGGCTGCCGGTCGAGATCTCGTGGGAGAACGACTCCTCACCCGCCGGCGGCATCGCCAACACGGGGTTCACGGGGCTCATGACGAACGGATCGGCCGACTACCTGAACCAGTTCGACGAGTCGAACATGGTCGTGGGCGGTGCGGCGGGCGTGCTCACGATCGCACCGGTGCCCGCCGGCGACGCGCTACCGCGCCTCAACTCCCAGCGGTACGGATTCCAGCTCGGCGTGAGCCCGCCGAAGTCGGGCAAGTTCACGGCCGTCGACGCGCATCGTGGGGCCGTTCGACGGCCTCGACCCGAGCCGCGGCCAGTCGATGGGCCTGGTGCTCGGCAGCGGCACCCAGTCCCGCTACGTGAAGCTCGTGATCCAGGGCGAACGCCGGCGGGACAGGTGCAGCTGCTGAAGGAGCTGAAGGACGACCGTGCGAATCACAGCGATGCAACGCGCTCGCGATGCCGGGCCCGGACTTCGTCGACCTCTTCCTCACGATCAACGACCTGCAAGGGCACGGTGAAGGGCGAGCTTCATCGCGACGACCGACGGCGACGCCGGGCCGCGGACCGCGCCTCGGATGCCGATCAAGATCCCCGCGACGTGGTACGACCGGTCGAAGGCGCTGGCGGTCGGCATCATCTCGACCTCGAGGGGCCCCGGCGACTCCGTTCCCGGCGACCTGGGACTTCGTCCACGTGTTCAGGGGCACCACATAGGCCGATGGGCCTACGAGCGGCCGCCCATGGTCCGATAGCAGTGCTACATCACTGGTGGTAACTTGGTTCCCCCCGACGACGCATCCCCATCCCCCGAGGAGCACGATGGCAAGCGATCCCGAACGTTCCGTCTCATGACGAAGCCGGACGCGACTGACGGTTGACGATCTCGCGCCATCGACCGCTGTATGGCAACGCTGCTGCCGACCGCATTCCGCGGCACTCCGCCTCCGATGGCTCCTGGGAGCATCTGGCCGACGCGAACGTTCGCGCGCCAAGAAGCGTCGTATGTCAACGCCGGCAACAAGCTCTACCTGATGGGATGGCGAAGACCATCACGTGTACAACCCGAAGACCGACTCGTGGGTCGTGCAGCGCCGCCATGCCGATCAAGCTCGACCACGTGCAGGCAGTGGCCGTCGGGGGCAAGATCTACATGATCGGCGGGCTGCGGCCTGGCCCGACGGTGACGTCGACACGGTCTACATCTACGACCCGGCGGACGACGCCTGGACGCAGGGCAGCCCGTTCCCCGCGGGCCGCGGCCGCGGCGCATCCGGCTCGCCGTGCGCGATGGGAAGATCTACGTGCGCCGGCGGGCTGCACGGTGGCACCGCAGTGGCCGTGTTCGACGTCTACGACCCTGCGACGGACTCGTGGACGCTCGCTCCCCGACATGCCTCGCGCGCGCGAGCACTTCCACGCTGCGATCGTCGGCGGGAAGCTCTGGGCGATCGGCGGGCGGCAAGGCGCGATCAACACCACGGTCGGTCAGACCGACGCGTTCAACTTCTCGACCGGCACGTGGGAGACCGGGTTCGCCCAGATCCCCACGCAGCGGGCCGGCTACGGTGTCGGCGTCTCCGGCGACGAGATCCTCGTCTTCGGCGGTGAGGGCGGCGGCGCGGCTCACGCGGAGGTCGAGGCCTACGACGTCTCCGACGACGACTGGCGTTCGCTCACCTCGATGCCGGTGCCACGCCATGGCATCCAGGTCGCCGAGTGTGGCGGCGCGTTCTACATCGCGACCGGCGGCACGAAGCAGGGCGGCGGTGGCGCCACGACCTACCACGACGTCTTCCGCCTGAGCGACGGTGCCGGCTGTGGCACGAGCCACGACGACGACGACCACGACGACCACTCCTCCGCCCGTGTGCACCGGAGCGGACAACGGGGCGCTCGACGAGGACGAGTGACGGGTACGACAACGCCGACGAGATCGACAACGGCACCGACCCCTGCGACGACGGCGTCCACGCCTCCCGACAACGACGGCGACGGTAACTCCGATCTGAACGACGCCGACGATGACGATGACGGCAAGCCCGACCAGACCGACGCCTTCGCGATCGATCCCGACAACGGCACGAGCACAGATGTGCCGGTGTCGATGAGCTGGAGCGGTCCTGCCGGCGGCATCGCCGGCACCGGATTCACCGGACTCATGAAGAACGGCACGACGAACTACCAGCAGCAGTTCAACGCGGCAAGATCACGCTCGGGAGCAGCCTCACGATCGACGGGGTGCCGTCCGGCGACGCGTACAGGCTCCTCAACAACCAGCGGTTCGGCTTCCAGCTCGGCGTGATGCCGACCGCCGGGAAGTTCACGGCCTCGACCACGCTCGAGGACCCGTTCGGTGGCTCCGCCGAAGCCGGCCAATCGATGGGGCTGTTCGTCGGCTCCGGGTCGCAGTCCGGCTACGTGAAGCTCGTCGCCCAGGGCGACGCGGGTGGCCGGGTCAACCTGACCAAGGAGATCAAGGACTCGCTGATCAAGCGGTCCCGGCACGCGCTCGCGATGCCCGGCCTCGACTCGGTCGAGCTGTTCCTCACGATCAACCCGGTGGCCGGCACCGTGAAGGGCAGCTTCGTCGCCACCACCGGCGGCGTGGCAGGGCCACGGACCAAGCTCAGCAAGCCGATCCCGATCCCGGCATCGTGGTACGACGGGTCCAAGGCGCTCGCGGTGGGCATCATCTCCACCTCGAGGGGACCCGGCGACCCCTTCCCCGCGACCTGGGGATCGCTCGAGGTCGTCGGGGGCAATGGTGGCTAGCGACTCGACATCGAGGACCCTGCGTGGGCGAGAGGGCGGCGGCGCTCAGCCGTCGCCCTCCCCGTCTCCCGGTGCGAGTGCTAGCCTGGCGGATGTGCATCGGGTAACCCCCACCCACGCCGGCACGGCAGCAGCACGCACCGTTCGATCGCGCCCCGTCGTCGCGCTGCTGCTCGCGTGCGGCCTCATGCTCTCGTTCCTGCCGGTGCGCGACGCTGGCGCAGCTGCCGGGTCCTGGCAGCGTCTCGCTGACGCGCCCGCCAAACGGCAGGAAGCCTCCTACGTCAACCTCAACGGCACGCTCCACCTGCTCGGGTGGACGACGGCGCACAAAGCGTACAACCCTGCCACCAACTCGTGGAGCTCCAAGGCCCCGATGCCGGTGCAACGTCACCACGTGCAGGCCGTCGCGGTCGACGGCAAGATCTACATGATCGGCGGCCTGACCTCGTGGCCCGACGGCGACGTCAACACCGTCTACATCTACAACCCCGTCCACGAACCGATGGACGCAGGGAGCGTCGATGGGCAACCGCGGGCGCGGCGCCGGCGCGGTTGCCGTGCGCAACGGCAAGATCTACTACGCCGGCGGATTGCACGGCGGCACCGCGGTCTCGTGGTTCGACGTCTACGACCCCGCGACGGACGACTGGACCGCCCTGCCCAACATGCCCCGGGCCCGGGAGCACTTCCACGGCGCGACCGCGGGTGGGAAGTTCTGGGCGATCGGCGGGCGCCAGGGACCGATCAACTCCACGGTCATGCCGACCGACGCGTTCGACTTCTCGACGGGCAGGTGGGAGACGGGGTACGCCCCGATCCCGACGAAGCGCGGCGGCTTCGGCATCGGGGTGGCCGGGAGTGAGGTCATCGTCTTCGGCGGTGAGGGCGGGGGGGTCCAGGCCGCCGTGCAGGCCTACGACACGTCGACCGATTCGTGGCGCTCGTTGACCTCGATGGCCAAGCCCCGGCACGGCTTCCAGGTCGCCGAGTGCGGGGGCGCCTTCTACATCGCCACCGGCTCGATCAAGCAGGGAGGAGGCGGCGCATCGCCCTACCACGACGTGTTCCGCCTCAGCGCAGGCACAGGATGCGGATGACGGAACACCGACCCCCGAGGAGCGTCATGCAGCACTCACGGACACGTTCGCGATTCACGGTTGGAGCCTTCGCCGTCGTGGCGATGCTGGCGTCGCTGTTGCCGGTCACGGTCGCCCATGCCGCGCCGATCGGGTTCACGGCCGCGAGCTTCCTCGGGGGCACCTCGGGGTTCGCGCCCACCACACTCCAGTGGGGGCCCGACGGACGACTGTACGTCGGGTACTTCGACGGCACGATCCGTGTGTTCACGGTGGTGCGCAACGGGGTCAACAACTACGACGTGACGAACACCGAGACGATCGATGGCGTGACGACCATCCCGAACCACGACGACGACGGTGCGGTCAACACTTCCGTAGTCGACGGCATCGACTTTCGCAGACGCGGCTCCTCCTCGGCATCGTCGTCACCGGCACAGCGAACAACCCCGTGATCTACGCGACCTCCTCGGACCCACGCATCGGGGCGGGCACCGAAGGGAGCGACCTCGACCTCGACACGAACTCCGGCACGCTCTCGCGCCTGACGTGGAACGGACAGCTCGTGGACGCACACGGTGCTCGTGCGGGGGCTCCCGCGCTCCGAGGAGAACCACGGCCCCAACGGCATCGCGCTGAGCCCGAACGGGAACACCCTCTACTGGGCCTATGGCGGGAACACGAACAAGGGAGGCCCGTCGTTCAAGTTCGCCGGCCTCCCTGAGTTCGCGTACTCGGCGGCGATCCTGAGCATCGACCTCGAGGCGATCACGAACCCGCCGTACGACCTGCCGACGCTCGACGACCCGGGCCGGGCCAACTCGGGAGGCCAGGACGTCAACGACCCGTTCGGCGGCAACGACGGCGCGAACCAGGCGAAGATCACCGCCGGAAGCCCGGTGCAGGTCCATGCGTCGGGCTTCCGCAACCCCTACGACCTGGTGATCGCGACCGTCGGCAACCACGCCGGGAAGATGTACGTGCCCGACAACGGCCCGAACGGATCGTGGGGTGACGTCCCGATCGGCGAGGGCACCCCGAACTGCACGAACCAGCTGAACGTCGACGGCCTGGACGGCACGCCGGACTGCGCTGCATCTGGTGACGGCCAGGGCTACTACGGCGGGCATCCCAACCCGACTCGCGGCAACGCGGCGAACACGTTCCACGGAGAGTCGCCGATCGTCGCAGCCAACCCGGTCGAGTGCGACTATCCGGAGTCGGACCAGCCGGAGATCGCCATCGCTCGCGACGCTCCCCGACTCGTCCAACGGCATCGCCGAGTACACGGCCGGCAACTTCGACGGCGCGATGCAGGGCGATCTTCTGCTCGCCGGATACCAGGGTCGCGCTGCTCGCGCGGGTCACCCTGAACTCCGCCGGCACCGCGGTCACGCTCGCGTCGACGACACGTTCGCGACCTTCCAGTCGACCCGCGCGCCCGCTCGACGTCACGACGATCGGGCGACCGGCGGACCTTCCCGGGCACGATCTGGATCGCCGACCTCGACGACCGGGCAAGATCATCGTCATGGAGCCGAACGACTTCGACGGCGGCGGAGGCCGCCGTGCACGGGCGCCGACAACCCGGCCCTCGACGAGGACGGCGACGGCTACGACAACGCCGACGAGATCGACAACGGCACGACCCCTGCTCGGCGGCGTCGACGCCCGCCGACAACGACGGCGACTTCATCTCCGATCTGAACGACCCCGACGACGACAACGACGGCGTCACCGACAAGAACGACGCGTTCGCGATCGATCCCGACCAACGGGCTCTCGCAGGGCCTGCCCTTCGTGATCTCGTGGGAGAACGGCGAGCCGCCACCGGGCGGCATCGCGAACACCGGCTTCACGGGGCTGATGACGAACGGCACGACCGACTACCTGAACCAGTTCAACGAGAACAACATGGTGGTCGGTGGCGCAGCCGGCGTGTTCACGATCGAGCACGTGCCGGCGGGCGACGCCTTCAAGGCCAAGAACAAGCAGGAATACGGGTTCCAATTCGGGGTCAACGCACCGAGCACCGACTTCAAGGTGTCGACCCGCATCGTGAACCCCTTCTCGGGCATCACGCCCGCAGCCAGCCAGTCGATGGGGCTGTTCATCGGCGACGGCACCCAAGACGACTACCTGAAGGTCGTGCTGAAGGGGACGAACAGCACGCCGGACAAGGTCAACCTGCTCTATGAAGACAACGGTGCGGTCATCGTGAAGCGGAACAAGGACATGGTCATGCCCGGCCCCGACTTCATCGACCTCTGGCTCATCGTGAAGCCCGGCGCCGGCACGGTGCAGGGGTTCGCCCAGGCGTTCCAGGGCTCCACGTTCGGACCCGAGATCAAGTTGGGTGGACCGATCACGCTCCAGGCCGGCACGCTCGCCTCCTGGGTCGACGCTGCCACCCGCGGCCTCGCGGTCGGCATGATCTCCACGTCCGCCGGGAAGGCTCCCGAGTTCCCGGCCTCGTGGGACTTCATGCACGTCGAGCCCATCCCGTAGGCAGCGATGGACATCGAGGTCGGCCGGGGCGACGATCGACCCCAGGGCGAAAGCAGCGCACCCGCCTCGTACCCTCGGGCGGTGAGCGATGCAGTGCTGCAACCGGTGCGGCTCGAGCCGTCATCGCCCGAACCGCTCGTCTCGGTGCTGGTCCCGAACAAGGACTATGGCCGGTTCCTCACGGCGGCGCTCGACAGCATCCGGGCGCAGACGTACGTCAACCTCGAGGTCATCGTCTGTGACGACGGGTCGAGCGACGACTCGGTCGACATCGCGACCTCGTTCGTCGAGCGCGACCCGCGGTTCTGCCTCGAGCGTCACGAGGTGAACCGTGGTCAGGGCGCCGGGTTCAACACGGCCTTCGGGCGGGCACGCGGCGAGATCATCGCGTTCCTCGACGCCGACGACACGTTCGAGTCAGGCAAACTCGACGCCGTCGTCCACGAGCTGCGCAGCGGCCAGGTCGGCGCGGTCGTGCATCCGCTCATGGTCACCGATGCCGAGGGCGAGCCCATCCAGCGCATCCCGGCGCTCACCCGATTCGAGGACGGATGGCTCGCCCCCCGGGTCCTGCGCCGCGGAGGCAGATGGCGATGGGTCCCCACGAGCGGCATCGCGATGCGCCGTCAGGTCGCCGACCTCGTCTTCCCGATGCCCGAGGAAGGCTTCAGCAGCTCGGCCGACACGTTCTTCCTGATGCTCGTACCCCTGCTCACGCCGATCGCTTCGGTCGACGAGGTGCTCGGCACCTACCGGCGCCACGGCGCGAACGTCTACGCTCGGGCCCAGCTCGATCCCGAGCGTACCGACCGGCTGATCGGCAACCTGCGCCTGTCCGTCGACGAGGTGAATGCCCGGCTCCAGGCGCTCGGCCATGACGACGTCGCACTCAATCTCGAGCGGAATCTGAAGTACCGTGAGCTGGTGTTCCAGGCCGCTCTGTTCGACGCAGGCATCGGCCGGCGCTCACTGTGGCGTCGCTACCGCCCCCTGTCATCGGCCTTCGCGGACGACGACCTCTACGGCGCCCTCCAGCGGCGGTGGGCACGTGTGATGTACCTCGTGGCCATCGCGCTGCCGCGCCAGATGCGCGTGCCCTGGCTCTCGGCGAGCCTGTCCGCGTCGGCGGCCAAGGATCTGGTTCGCCGAGTGGTGCGCTGGCGGCCTGGCATCCGTTCGACCGGCGGCGGGAGCGCGGAGGCGACGCCATGATGAGGGCGGACGCCGCGAGCCATGCGCGAGGGGTCGCGCAGGCCGCCACCGACGCCGGCGTCCGGAGGTGGGCGATCGCGACGATGGTGGTCGTCGGCGGATACATGGTGTTCCAACGCCCGTTCGCCTACCTCGGTGTACCCGGCGTGCCGCTGTTCATGGGCGAGATGATGCTCGCGGCCTTCTTCGTGTTCCGGCCGCAGGTGTCGGGCCATCGCCTGATGGTGGCGCTGACCGAGCCGAGCCCGCTCGGTGCCCTGGCGTGGAGCATGCTGATCCTGGTCGCCTACGGCTTCGTCTTGGCGATCCGAGGAGACGCGGCAGGCTATCCGCGGCGTCTCCTGGTGCAGGAGCTGGTGTTCAACATCTACCCGCTGTACATCCTGCTCGGGATCTGGCTCGCGGAGCAGGACCCGCGCCTGCTCGAGCGTTTCATGCTGGGTCTCGCATGGGTGAACGGCATCTACGGCATCCTGTACATCGCGGTCCTGAACCAGACGCTGCTGACGCTGCCCGGCACCAACGTCCTGCTCTTCCGCTCGCCGCTGGGCCAGTCGACCCTGCTGCTCGCCCTCATGGCCTTCCGGCCGAAGGGGTACAAGATGGCGGTACCGTTCATCCTCAACCTCGTGATCTTGCTCGGCATCCAGAGCAGGGCGTCCTACGCCGGCTTCGTGGTCGGCCTCGCGATCTGGGCCGTGCTGTCCAAACGGATCGGCCAGACGTTGGCGGTGATCGCGGTGGCTGTTTCCTTGCTCGCGGCCGCATGGATCCTCGACCTGCGCATCGAGTTCGCTCGGGGCGCGAGCGAGTACTCGGCCCGCAACATCGCTGCTGCGGTGATCGCCCCCTTCGACGAGCAGGCTGCCGCCCGCTACTCCGAAGACGCGCGGAACTTCTCCGGCACGACCGAGTGGCGGAAGACATGGTGGGCCGGCATCTGGGATTCGATCCACTCCGAGCCGACGCTGACCGCCTTCGGTCCGGGCTACGGCTTCGAACTCACGAGCACCGCCGATCTGCGATCCAGCGAGGACGACCTTCGAACACCGCACAATTGGTTCATGTACGCCCTCGGGTACGGAGGCTGGCTCGGCGTGCTGAGCTTCGTGTTCCTGCTGCTCGCGCTGGGGTCCCTGTTGTGGCGAACCTTCCGCCTCACCGGACAGGCGTTCGGACTCGCGTTCCTCGCCTCGTCGGTCACGATCGCGACGTTCTCGAACTACTTCGAGACCCCGTACGCCGCCATCCCCGTGTGGGTGATCACCGGTATGGCCGCTGCGCCGGCGTTGCAGCGCGGAAGGCAGACACGGGTCGAGCTCCAGCCCCGTCCGACATCGCCCACGGCGCGGGCACTGATCGGCAGGTGAGCTCGCGGGGCGTCTCGGGGCGGGCCGTCTGGGGGGTCGCGGACCAGGCGTTCTCGAGCCTGACCAACTTCGCCCTCAGCGCGATCGTGGCCCGCTCGGTCACGCCCGACGCGTTCGGTGAATTCGCACTCGTCTTCGCAACGTACCTCTTGGCGCTCGGCATCTCGAGGTCGGTGAACACCCTGCCCCTGTTGGTGCGCTTCAGCGGCGTCGAGGATCCGTCGTGGCGCACCGCAGCCGCATCGGCGACCGGTACCGCGCTGATCACAGGCGTGGCCGGGGGCGTCGTCTGCGCGGCCGCGGCCGCGATCCTCCCGGGGACGCGGGGACCGCTGCTCGCGCTCGCCGTGACGCTGCCGCTCCTCCTGCTCCAGGACTCGTGGCGTCACGCGTTCCTCGCGCGGGGAACCACGTGGGCGGCCTTCCTGAACGACTTCCTGTGGGCGCTGTTCATGATCCCTGCCCTCATGATCCCGGTGTCGTCAGGCACCACATCTGCAGAGCCATTCGTGCTCGGATGGGGCCTCGCGGGTGGTGCCGCCGGGCTCGCCGGCATCCTCCAGGCGCGCGTGTGGCCCCGCCCGATGCACGGCGTCGCCTGGGTCAGGGCCCACTGGGATCTCGGCGGCCGCCAGCTCGGCGAGTTCGCGGCCAACTCCGGCTCGAACCAGTTCGTGATGTATGCGGCTGGGGCGATAGGCGGCCTGGTGGCGGCCGGGGCGCTGCGCGCCGGCCAGGTGCTCCTGGGGCCGTTGAACGTGGCCTTCCAGGGCATCTGGATCGTGGCCATCCCCGAACAGGTCCGCACGTTGCGCCACCGGCCGACCAAGCTGATCACGGTCGCCGGCCTGCTCTCACTCGGCCTGGGTGCGATCGGGGCCCTGTACACGATCGTGCTGGTCGCGTTCGAAGAACAGATCGGGCCACTGCTGCTCGGCGAGTCGTGGACGAACGCGCAGCCGGTGATCGTGCCGCTGGGGATCGCGGCCGTCGCATGGGGGTTGTGGGTCGGTCCGACGGTGACGCTGCGGGCGATGCAGGAGGCCAAGCGCAGTCTTCGAGCTCGGCTGGCCAACTCGGTGCTCACGGTGGCGGCAGGCACGGCCGGCCTCTGGCTCGACGGTGCGGTGGGCGGCGCATGGGGCATCGCGACGGCGAACCTGTTGAGCGTGCCGTTCTGGTGGTGGCAACTCCGCGCGGCCTCGCGCGGTCGGCCCGAGCTCCGAGGCGCCGCCGAGGTCCCCGTGGAGGCCCCCGCCGAGATCGTCACCAACGAGGGGCTGGCCTAGTGCGCGTCGCGATCTTGCACTCCCGCTATCTGTCCGGACCGGTGTCGGGCGAGAACCGCGTGGTCGAGGACCAGGCTCGGCTGCTGCGAGAGGCGGGCCACGAGGTCGTCGTGTATGCGCCATCTGCCGAGGAGGTCTCGATGGTGCAGGCGGGGCTCGGCACGATCTGGTCCCGCAGGGCCGCGAACACCGTCCGCCGCCTCGTCGCCGAGACCCGACCAGACGTGGTGCACGTGCACAACCTCTTCCCGATGCTCTCACCGGCGGTGCTGCGGATGAATGACGACGTGCCCGTGGTGGTGACCCTGCACAACTTCCGATACATGTGCCTGTCGGGCACGCTGTTCCGCGACGGACGCATCTGCGAGGACTGCGTCGGGCGCGTGCCCTGGCCCGGGGTCGTGCACGGCTGTTATCGGGACTCGAAGGCAGCCAGTGCCACGCTCGCGTCGTCGATCACGTTGCACCGGGGCATCGACAGCTGGGCGGGGGTCGACACGTTCATCGCGCTCAGCGACTTCATGCGCCGAAAGCACGAGCACGCGGGGCTGCCTGCCGATCGCATGGTCGTGCAGACGAACTTCTCGTGGCCGACCGAGCGCAGGCAGGGTCCGGGCGGCTACTTCCTCTACCTCGGACGCCTGGCTCCCGAGAAGGGACTGGCGCCGTTCGTGCGCGCCTGGGAACAGGTCCCCGTGCCCCTGCTCATCGTCGGAGAGGGGCCCGAGGAGGAAGCCCTCCGGGCGCAGGCCTCGGGCCAGGTCGAGTTCCGGGGCAGCGTGCCGGCATCCGATGTGCCCGATCTGCTGCGGGGGGCGCGCGCGCTGGTCGTGCCGTCGACCTGGTACGAGGGCGCACCCCGGGCCATCATCGAGGCCTACGCCGCAGGGGTGCCGGTGTTGGCGAGCGAGATCGGTGCCCTGCCCGAGATCGTCGTCGACGGTGAGACCGGCTTCCTGGTCCCGCCCTCCGACGCGAGCGCGTGGATCGAGGGCGCCCGCAGGATGGCCGCCGATGAGGTCGCCGTTCGCATGGGCGAGGCCGCCCACCGACGCTGGGTCGAGGTGCACGACCCTGCCCAGAGCCTGGCCGGGCTCGAGATGACGTATCGCGTGGCAGCAGAGACCCGGCGCGAGCGGACGCGTCCATGAGCACCGTCGAGGTGATCTACATCGCCGGGTTCGGCCGGTCGGGATCGACGCTGCTCGGCAACGTGCTGGGCGCCTACGACGGCGTGTTCTCCACCGGCGAGCTCCATCTGCTCTGGCAGGCGCTGGTCCGCGAGACCGGATGTGGCTGCGGGAAGACCGTGGCCGCCTGTCCGGTCTGGTCCCGCGTTCTCGAGGAGCTCCGGGCCACGAGCGTCTGGGACGGCGATCCACACACCGTTCGTCGGTGGCAACTCGGGGAGGCTCGTGTGGCCCATACCCGCCGATCGCTCGGCCTCCCCCTGACCGGCCCCACCGGCAGGCCCGACCTCGACCGCTACCGCGAGTTGCTCACGCAGCTGTATGCATCGATCGCCCGTGTGACCGGCGCGCGCACGATCGTGGACTCCTCGAAGACGCCGGCCGATGCTGCGCTGCTTCCCGGGCTCGACGGTCTGCACGCCCGGCTCGTGCACCTGGTGCGCGACCCGCGAGCGGTCGCCTACTCCCAGGGCCGGGAGAAGCCGACGCTCGACGTCCACCGTGGCGGCGAGACCATGCACCGCCGCGGCACCATCGAGAGCTCCCTGCGGTGGGTCAGCGTGAACCTGCTCACCGAGCGGGTCCGGCGGCGCTATGGCAGCGAGTGGACCCTGGTGCCCTACGAGCGGTTCGCCTCCGAACCGCGCGAGACGGCGGAGACCATCCTCGGCCTCGACGGCGGTGAACCACACCCGTCTCCGTTCACCGGGCCCGGCGTCGTCGAGCTGGGCGCGAACCACAACGTGTGGGGCAACCGCAGCAGGTTCGCGACCGGCTCGGTCGCGATCCGCTCCGACGAGGCGTGGCGCACGGCGTCGCGCGCGGGACAACGGCGTCTCGTGACCGCGATGTGCTCACCGTGGCTCCACCGATACGGCTACCCGCTGCGTTCGGAGCCGCCGGCCTCGGAGACCGTGGGCGCGGGGTCATAACCGAGCCGCTGCATCACGGGACCGAACGCGTCGCCGATGTGGTGTTGCTGCTCCGCCGACAGCGCCTCACGCCACCCCCCGACCGAGCCGGTCCGCACGAACTTGACGTCGCGTCGAACGCCCTTCGCGAAGGCGCGGTCCGGTGCGTCGGATTCCTTCTCCTGCATGCGTTCCAGAGAGTTGTCACGAACGGCGCCCTCGATCCGACCGGGGGTCGCGTCGGCGCCCAGGAAGGTGACCAGCTCGGCGAGGGTCGCCGACGTCTGCGAGCGGAGGTCCTCGAAGCGCGTGAAACGCACCCGCCCGGACCGTGCGGGCTCGGACGTGTCGAGCCACCACCGCACGTGCTCGTCCCATCGTCCCCATGGGTTCGACCGGCCGCGGACGAACCGCCCGAGGAACGAATCGAAGTCCCGATCGGCAAGCCCTCGCCGCTGCAGCCAGCGCCACTCCGAGATCGCGACCGCGCGCGGGTCACGCGCGATGTACAGCACCGTGCGATCGCCCGCGGACCTGCGTTCGTGCGAGTAGATCAGCCGCCCCGGACCGGGCACGATGCGCGGTGCGCCACGATGATCGCCCACATAGCGCACCGCCTGGCGGTCGGGATGGAAGTCGGCCACCTCGCCGGTCAACGCCTGCGTCAGCAGGAACCGCAGCCAGGTCGTGCCCGACCGCGGATAGCTCACGAGCAGGGCGTCGGCAGCGTCGAGATGGCGATGGCGCATCACGACGACGGGAGCCCGTAGCAGGCGGCTGCGGAATCTCGCCCGCCGCAGCGTCGCAGGCAGGCTCATCGGCCCGCCCCGATCACGGGATAGCCGTAGCGTGGGAGCAGCGGCGCGGTGAGGGCGGTGGCCCCGATGCGCGCCGCGGCAGGCATCCGCCGCTGCCACTCGTCGTCGGCGCGCAACTCGGTCGCTCCGGCCGAGAACCTGGCGGGATTCCCGCCCACGGTGTGATTGGGTCCGAGCCGCACGCTGTGCTCGTCGTCGAACGGGAGCGCGGCGTCGCCCTCGCCGACCATGCGGGCGATCGCCTCCACCGCGGTCCTCGGAGCGCGCATCAGATCTTCGTACCGCAGCAGCATCGACCGACCCGGACCCATCCGCTTGCGCAGCGCGTCGGCTGCGATGTTGGACTGCGACCATTCTGCCGCGGTGCGGGCCCGGCCCTGACGGGGCATCTCGCTCGGCTGGTCGCTGTCGAGCTCGACCTTCCGACGACGCCAGGAGTGGATCACCGCCCGGGGATCGCGGACGAGGTGCACCACGTAGGGATCGATCTCGTCCAGCAGGCGAAGCACGGCGCCATCGGAGGCACGCTTGGACGAGTCCACGATCACGCGCGCCCCCGTGGAACCGGCGATCGCACCGTAGAGGGGGCCGGCAACCGCCAGGTACGCCTCGAGGGCGGCTCGGTCCACCGGGCGCACGCCGCCTTTGAGCAGACCCCAGGTGTGCCGGGTACGCACCGCCCCGTCCTGCCACCGCATCACCTGGCGAGGATCCGGAGGCGAGTCATCGAACGCCCGCTCGAGCACGTCCGACCAGACCTCGCACTCGGGGATCGGCACCCCGCACCCACATCGCCTCCGATCGATCAGCCCGCGTTCCCAGATGTAGTGCAGCTCTCCGGTGGAGAAGAAGCCTGGGATCTGGCCGAGGATCGAGTCGAGCAGCGTGCTGCCACTTCGCGTGTAGCCGACGATCGCGACGACCTTGACCCGCGAGGGATATGGCTCGGCGTGTCCCTCGGGGCGTCCCACCATGTCGCCGATGCTACGAGGTCAGGACGTGGGCGTCCGTGCCGATGCTATCGTCGGTACCCGGCGGATCCGGACGCGTGTCGCCCGACCGCTCGCCTGCCCCCCACGAGAACCGGGAGTTCGACGTCGACATGAGCGATCGAGTGAAGGTGCTCTTCATCCTGGGCACCACACGGTGCGGATCGACGATCCTCGAGAACGTGCTCGGCAGCGCCCCGGGGTTCTTCGCAGCCGGCGAGATCCACATGCTGTGGCGCGGCATGGCGCGTGGGTTCCGGTGCGGATGCGGCCAGGAGATCGCGTCGTGCCCCTTCTGGTCGGCCGTGCTGACCGAGGTCGGCAGCCCCGACGACCCGAACGAGGTGTACCGGTGGCAGCTCGCTCAGGCGCGCATGCTCCACACCCCGCGGCTACTGCGCACCGACCGATGGCCGGTGACCGGACGAGCCGACCTCGACCGCTACGTCGACCTGCTTCGTCGTCTCTACCCCGAGGTCCGACGGGCTTCCGGCGCCGACGTGATCGTCGATTCGTCGAAGACCCCCGCGGCCGCCGCGATCTTGGAACGACTCGACGAGATCGACCTTTCGATCCTGCACCTCGTGCGCGACCCCCGCGGCGTCGCGTTCTCCTGGGAACGCGGGCGGCCGGCGGGCGAGGATGCGCATGGTCCGCGAGAGTATTCGCCCGGGCCGGTGCGCACGTCGGGACGTTGGGTCTCGACCAACGTGCTCGGCGACTCCGTGCGGCGCCGGTTGCCGGCCGCCCGCACCATGCTGCTGCGCTACGAGGACTTCGCCGAGCACCCGAAACAGGTCGTCGAAGCCATCTGTCGGTTCGTGGGCGCTCCGTCCGACCGACTGCCTTTCGTCGACGATCGCACCGTGCGGCTCGCCGTCAGCCACGCCGTCTCGGGCAACCGCAGCCGCTTCTCCGAGGGCGACGTCGAGATCCGACTCGACGACGCCTGGCGCCGGGCGCCCCGCAGCACGCAGCTCATCGCGTCCACCCTGACGGCCCCCTGGCTGGGTCGCTACGGCTATCGGTGGAAGGCCACCTCGTGAGCGGCTTCGGCTCCTCGATCCGAGCGCGCGCGGCGAGTCTGCCACTGAACACCTGGACACTGCAGCGGTTCGGCCTCACCCCGTCCAGGCTCGCCCACCGGCTCACCGATCGCGGGGCGCCGCGGGTCCTGTCGATCTCGCTCCCGAAGGCCGGCACGCATCTGCTCGAGCGTGCTGTGTGCCTGCATCCGCGGCTGCATCGCAAGATGCTCGCCACCGTCTGGCCCGAGGCGCTCGAGCGATGGCGGGGACTCTCGGGGCTGCTCGACACCCTCGCTCCCGGCCAGGTCGTCGTGGCGCACCTGCCCTTCGAGCCCGACTATCCGGCGGTGATCGAGGCCGGCGGGGTGCGAGCGCTGTTCCTCACGCGCGACCCACGCGACATCGTGCTCTCACAGGCGCATTACGCGGTGCAGAAGCCCGATCACCCGTTCCACCAAGCCTTCGCCGGCCAGACCGACCTGCGAGGCCGGGTGCTCGTGGCGATCGAGGGCGACCCTGCCACCGGCCTCCCGTCGATCGGGGACCGGCTCGAGCGGTACGTCGGCTGGCTCCGCGGCCCGGCCGAGACGGTCCGTTTCGAGGACCTGATCGGACCGAACGGCGGCGGCGACGCCGCTCGTCAGCGCGACGCGGTCGAGCGCATCTTCCGTCACCTGGGACTCGACGTCGACACCGCGCTCGTCGAGCGGGTCTGCGGAGAGCTCTTCTCTGACGCCAGCCCGACCTTCCGCAAGGGAGCGATCGGCGGCTGGCGCGAGCGGTTCGACGATGAGCTCACCGAGCGCTTCAGCGCCCGAGTGAATGACGAGCGGTTGCGGGCCTACGGCTACGAACCCTGATCGGCCCGCCCGGCCGGACGCAAGTCCGGCCGGGCGCGCGGTCTCAGAGGAGGTTGCCGATGCAGGTGACCCCCGGCTCCTCCACGCACCCGCGGATGCCGTCGAGGGTCTGGTTGTTGCGCACGATCGCCTCCATCGGCCAGCCGTGCTTGTCGCCCGACAGACGCCCGTCGGTGCGAAGGAAGATCCCGCCGCGGGGGTTGCCCGACGTGATGTTGCCCTCGATCAGCATGTTCACCGAGCTCACACCGCCGATGCCGCCGTCGGCTGCGTGATCGCGACCTTCCCACCCGTTGCCGGTGACGACGTTGCGACGGATCACCGCCTGGCCTTCGACGACCCTGCCCTCGATGTACTCGTCGGTTGCACCCGACTTCTCGTAGTGCACGCCCTTGCGCGAGTTCCGCGCGATCAGGTTGTCCTCGACCAGGAAGGTACCGATGCACTGCACGTCGCACCAGACACCGCTGCCGAGGTTGTCATGGATGTTCGAGTATCGAACGGTCAGGCCGTCGGGACCGAGACGGGCGATCTTCAGGCCGCCGCTGCCCTGGCCGAGATCGTCCTCCGAACCGTTGTGGTCGATCTCGACCCCGACGATCAGGATCTGGCCGCGCTCGTAGTCCAGACCACAGCCGATGCCGTTCCGGTCGTTGTGATGGTATCGCCCGCCGATGACGCGGGTCCCGACCCAGCAGTCGATGCCTCGTTCGGTGAAGCCGGAGACGTCGAGATGGACGAACGAGACACCGGCGACGCCACTCGTGCCGTTGTTGAGGTCGAACGCCGAGGCTGCGCCGGCTCCGAGGAGCACGGCCGGCCCCACGAACGACTGCCCCGCCTTCGGCTTGACAGGCTTGGAGAGCCGGTAGGTCCCCTGGAGGCAGAACGTCGTGCCGGTCGGGTTCGCATCGACCGCCGCCTGCAGATTCGTGCTCGAAGCCACGTTGACGCCCCCGCACGCGGTTCCGATAGGCGTGCCGTCCGGATCGGGCTCAGGATCGGGGTCCACGGTCGGATCGGGGTCCACGGTCGGATCGGGGTCCACGGTCGGATCGGGCGTCGAGCCGAACGGCAGCACCTCGATGCCGTTCACCACGGGCATACCTCGCTGGTGACGGAACGCGATCCGGAGTCGTTCATCAGAGTCGACCGCGAACGACTCCATCACACCTCGGTAGCCGCCGCCGGCGACGCGGAAGACGTCGTAGTCGCGAAGCAGCACCGATCCTTCGATCGCCACATGGAACGACCGCAACCCGACACCTTGGGCGTCGGGCGAGATCTCGGCGAAATAGAGCCGCACCTCGTACTGGCCGGGCTCAACCCGGAACCGCCAGGCCATCCTCGGTTGCTCGCGGGGATCCCAGCGCTGCGTCGAGAAGAGCGCCGCAGGGGTGCCGGCCGGCACCGACGGGTGCGACATGTCGATCGCATGATCGGTGGATGCGATCCTCGTGCGCTCCTCGTTCGTGAGCGCGGACACCTCAGGCGAGTCGTCGGCAGCCCATGCGCCGCCGGCGAGCGCGGGTCCACCCGCGTTCACCCGGTACAGGGCCGTTCCGACCGGATCGCCGGTCGCGCCCCAGGCCAGCCCGCTGCTGATCAAGACCAGCGCCAGTCCCCACGTCATCAGTTGCCTGATGGGTGCCCTCATATATCAACAACCCCCTCGCTATCCGCAGTGGCCCGTTCAGGCCCCGCTCCCTCTCCGGACTCCTATCGGCACCCCTGCCGTCAGACCTAAGCTGCGTTCGAGACCACTCCGGCGCGGGCGGGTCGCGATCGCTATGGGAAGATGGGGATGTGAACGGCATCGAACCCATCGAGCTGCGGACCCGGCTGGTCTGAAGGGTCGATGGCGAGAGACCGAAGCGAGCACACCAGCGTCCGACCGGTCGTGACCGACCTCGGGTCGGACGTCACCACGCCGATCCCCGCGGCGATGCGGGCGGCGGTCCGATCGATGTCGGTCGACCGAGCGGTGGTCGAGGTCATCCCCCGCCTGCGCGACGCCGGTATCCCGAGCATCCTGCTCAAAGGGGCGAGCCATGCCCGGTGGCTGTACGACGACCCCGATGAGCGCACCTACGCCGACTGCGACTTGCTGATCCCTCCCGGGGATGCGGCGGGGGCGGAATCGGTCCTGGCCGGCGCCGGATTCGTGCGCCGCGGGTTCGAATCCGTCGTGCGTGACCGACCGCGTTACGGCTTCCCACTCTGGCGCGCCGACAACGTGTCCGTCGACCTGCACACCACGTTCCTCGGTATCAAGGCGCCCCCCGACCGGGTGTGGGACACACTCGAGGCTCGGACACAAACCATGCCCCTCGCCGGCGGTCAGGTGCCGGTCTTGGACCCGGTCGCTCGGGCCTTGGTGCTGGTGCTGCACGCCGCGAAGGACGGCGGCAAGCGCGAAGGGCGCGGGGGCAAGGCCATCAGGGACTTGGAGCTGGCCGTCGCCAGGATCCCCGTCGAGGATTGGCGCCACACGGCCGAGCTCGCGACCCAGCTCGACGCCCTGGAAGCGTTCGCCGCGGGCCTTCGCCGCATCGAGGCCGGAGGGCTCTTGGCAGACGAGCTGGAGCTCACCGATCGGATGAGCCCGGAGGTCGCGCTCAGGCTGCAGCAACCGCCGCCGCTCGCGGTGGGGGTGGACTGGATGATGCATGACGCGACGCCCACCGAAGGACTTCGAGTGGCGGCCCGCAAGGTGTGGCCACCGCCCGCACACATGCGCGCGTGGTCGCCCCTCGCCCGACGAGGTAGACTCGGCCTTGCGCTCGCCTACATCGCTCGCCCGTTCTGGGTTGCATGGAAACTCATACCAGCGATCCGAGCAGCCCGCAAAGCCCGGAAAGTCGGGAAAGTCGGGAGATGACGCCCGGATGCATGTGCCCGCCGGGTCATCCGACGCAGGTGAAATTTCTTGCAGGATTAGCCCATTCGGCCTACACAGTGTGGGTCATTCTGGGTTATAGTCGGCCGACCCCGACGACCATGGAGGTTGGGTATGCAGTACGAGAAGCCCCAGGTGACGGACTTCGGTCCTATCTCCGACCACACGTTCACCACCCCTGGTGGACAGCAGAAGGGCGGCAAGCCGCCTGCGAAGCCGGACGAGTACGGCGAGCTGTCGCACGAGGAAGTCGGAAGCTAACCGCTTCTGATCGAAACGCGTTTCGACAAGAACGCCCGCGCCCTCGGCGCGGGCGTTCTTGCGTGCGAGGGCAACGAGCTCTGAGGCGCCAGGTGACCTCCACCCGCCCATGAGCACACGCCCCCAGCCCGAGCTCCGCGGAGTGCCCCGCCCACTGCGTCTGCTGGACAAGATCAGGCTCGCGCCGCACATCCTCGCGTCATACGTGTTGGTGGCTCGCGCTGTTCGCACGCGACCGCTCCCCGCCGTGGTGGCCACGTTGCGAGCGCCGGCCCGCCCCGGTCGCACCCTCTACGCGCACCCACGACGCCTCGGACAGCTCGTGTACATGGTGCTGCGATTCGGCCCGCTCAAGGCCAGATGCCTGTTCACGTCGCTGGTGCTGTTCCGGCTCCTGCGGGAGCAGGGCGACGGGGTCGAGCTGGTGATCGGCCTGCCGCGCGAGCCCCGCGACAAGGACGCGCATGCATGGATCGAGATCGGCGGGGTCGACGTGGGACCACCGCCCGGCAAGGGGCGGCACGAGCAGATCGCTCGATACTCGTAGGGTCGGCGGCGGCGCTCAGCCTTCCGTCGCGCCCAGGCTCACAAGGTCGCGGGTCGAGAGGTCCTCGAGGAACTCGCCGATCTCCTCGGCGAGGTTCTCCGGCGCCTCCTCGACCTGGCCGCGCACCCCTTCGACGATCGAGCCGAAGGCGACTCCCTGCTCGGGCTCGAGCAGGGCCCAGACGGCGGCGCCGACCTCGTTCAACCCGTGATAGGCGCCGGTGCCGACGTGCAGCAGCACGCCTCCCCCGTCGTCGGCGCCCAAGCTCCTGTACTCGACGGTCGGGTTGCGCCGGACGACGGTGGCATCATCGATCATCGCGTGCCCATCTCCTCTCGGGAACTGCCTCGCAGCCTCGCGGGTGTGGCGCATCCTAGCAGTGCCACACGGCCCCCGAGGAGTGACCATCGGACGGATGTCTCGCCCCCATCGGTCGACTACCATCGGCGAACCATGACGATCGATCGCAACGCCCTCGAGCCCTGGTTCCAGCCCCAGCACCTCGACGACGACGCACTCGCGTCGTATCGAACATCGCTCGACTCCCATCCTGCGCGCATGCTCGTCGTGCACGACCTGCTCGTGCAGGAGAAGGCCGAACACCTCGCACGGTTCCTGCTCGACGAGGCCGACTACGAGACCGAGTACGGCATCTTCTCGGTCGAGGGGGGCGTCTCCGAGTCGCAGTACGAGGGTGCGACCGAGGACGACCGGTTCTTCCGGCTCTCCAGGCTGCACGGGGTGCCCGCCGAGCACCAGTTCAGCCCGAACGCCCTGACGTACCTGCAGTTCCGACAGGCGCTGCAGACCGACGCCTTCCGCTCGTTCTTCGCCGCGGTGAGCGGGTTGCCGCTCACGGCGAGCGACGACTTCGGCGTGCACTCGATGCGAACAGGCGACTTCCTGCGGCATCACACCGACGACAACAAGGACCGCCGGCTCGCGCTCGTGCTCTACCTGAACCCGGATTGGCGGCCGGAGTACGGCGGCACGCTCGCGATGATCGACGGCGCCGGCACCACCCACCAGGTACATGCCGACTTCAACTCGATCGTGATGTTCGACGTGCAGGCTCAATCGGTGCACGAGGTCTTGCCGGTCGAGAGTGCGTCGCAGGGCACGGCCCGTGTCTCGATCGGTGGCTGGTACCACCGCGCTCGGTGACCGCGACCGGGGCCGAGAGCACCGACGACGAGCGCATCGCCCCGCTGGGCGCGATCCACGGCTATGCCGTGCGCTCACCGATCGCGTGGCGGTTCCTGCGTGACCTCGGAGGCATCACGGATCCCCTCGACGTGCACCAGCTCGACGCCGATCCGGCTCCGGTGGGCGACGCGATGCTGGAGTGGCCGCTGCGAGCAGGACGGGACTTCCGTGCCTCGCTCTACGCCGACGACGGACGGTTCGCGTTCTGGACCGACCGCGAAGGCTGGTTCGTCGCCGATCCGTCGGTACCCTCGATCGGGCTCTCCGATCGAGGGCACTCGGTCAGGCGCGAGCAGCGGCTGTGGGGCATCCCGACGGCGACGAGCTATCTCGCCCACGGCGACATCTCGCTGCATAGCGCCGCCGTCGAGGTAGGCGGACGGGCGATCCTCTTCCCCGCTCCGGGGCGCCACGGCAAGACCACGACCGCGGCGGCCTTCCATCGGGCGGGCTACCGCATGCTCTCGGAGGATCTGGCCCGCATCCGGCCGACATCGCATCCCTCGATCTTCCCCGGACCCGCGTTGCTCCGGCTCCGCCCCGACGTGCACGGCTCGATCGACGTGCCCGACGTGGAGGTCATCGCCGAGGAGCCCGACCGGGTGCACGTCGCCCTCGACGCCACCGCGGCGAGGCACCGGCGACCCGGTGCCGATCGCAGGCATCGTGTTCCTGCGCCGAGGCGAGGGCTCCCCGGTGCTCGAGCGCCGGCAGCCGGCCGACACGATCCCCGACCTGTGGGCGCTCAGCCTGCACCTGCCGACGCACGAGGACCGATCGCGATGCTTCCACGGTGTCGCGGGGCTGGCGGCGAGCGTCCCCTCCTGGAACCTGCACCGCGATCTTCGCTTCGATGACCTCGACGACCTGGTCGAGCTCATCGTGGCGACCTGCCTGCCCTAACGCGACGGTCGATCGGGCGCGACCCTCAGGATCCGCGCTCGCGAAAGCCCACGCGAGCCGCTGGACGAAGGCGCGAGCTCGATGGCGGCCGATCGCCACCCGCTCGCCGGCCCGACCGGCGTGCCGGGCGGCATCGCGGGCACGATCGAAGGCGGCGGCATCGGGGCGAGCACGGAAGGCGATCGTCACGGCCATCCACCGCGCGAAGGCCTCCCCCGCACCCACGACGCCCGCGGCGGACGTGCCTCGCCGCCCGGCGGGAACCATGCGTCGTTGCGGCCGTTGCGGTACGCCCGCAGGAGGATGCGCCGGGGCGTCACCTCGGCCGTGGGCACGCGGTGGCGCAGCCGAGCGTCGGGCAGGTACCAGACCGAGCCGCCCGCCGCGCGCAGGCGCTGCTGGAAGTCGATGTCCTCGAAGGTACCCCGATGGTCTCCTCGTCGGCCGACCGTCTCGTTCCAGGTGCCCAGTCGTTCGAAGACCTCGGCGGGCACCGCCATGCTCGCGCCCCACAGGAACTCGTGGGACGCCAGCGCTCGCTCATCCTCGCCGTGGTCGAGGCCCGGGCCGTCGGCCGAACGCGACGCCGGCGACAACCACGAGGGCCACGACGACAGGTCGGGGGGCGCGGGCTCGATCGCCCCTCCGGCGATGACGAGGGCCTTCGTGCGACGCGAAGAACCGACGGAACGATTCCACCCAGCCGGGAGCGAGCTCCACGTCGTCGTCGGTGAACAACAGCAGGGAACCTGCGGCGACCGAGATCCCGGCGTTCATCGCGCAGCTCCGCCCGAGCCGCTCTTCCCGTACGAGGCGGAACCGGTCGTCCCGAGCGGTCCATGCACGGAGCAGATCCGTCGTGCCGTCGGAGGAGGCGTTGTCGACGACGATCACCTCGAAGTCGGCGCCCGCTCGCTGCGCTGCGATCGAGGCGAGCGAGGACCCCAGCACCTGGGCTCGGTTCCTCGTCGGCACGACGACGCTGATCGCGGTCACGACCCTTTCTCCGCCCGCACCGCGATCACCATGGGGTACGCGGGGTCGCGCGCGGCATAGTCCGCCGCCCGCAGTTCCCGCGCCCCCAGCTGGTAGAGGAACGCCGTCGCGGTGAGCACGTTGCCGAACGACTCGACATCGATGTGCTCGGACCCGAACACGCCGGCGAAGATCTCACGAACGGACAACGGCGTGTAGCACCACCGCGCGGTGGTGTCGACGACGGGCGAGATGCCCGGGACCGTCGCCAGCAGCACCCCGCCAGGGCGCAGCATGCGGTGTACCTCTCGAACCGCCGCCACGTGGTCGTGGATCAGGTGCAGCGTCTGTGTCAGCACCACGCAGTCGAACGTGTCATCGGGGACCATGGCGGCCGCGGTGAGGTCGGCCACGATCGTGGCCGCGGGGTTGTCCGCACGGATGTCGAGCACGTCGGTCTCCGTGACCGCCGAGCCGAAGCGGCCGGTGTACACCGGGTACTGAACCTCGAGCACGTGCCCGCGCATGTCGGAGCGATGGGCGTTCATGAATCGGTCGATGTAAACCCGGTCGACGGGCAGACCCCGATCCTCACCCCACTCATGGCCGATCGGCGTCGTCCTGCGCAGGCTGCCGAAGCGCACCAGGCCCACGGGCGGTCGCCGCGCGACCAAGCGCCTGAAGCGGCGGACCCGGCGGCGGACCGAGCTCAGGGCCCCCATGCGAGCGCCTCCCCTGCATCGCCGCGGGCGAGACCCAGCCGCCGGGCGAGCCCCCGGCGGTCGCTCAGCAAGGCGAGCTGGGAGCGGTACTCACGCACGGCGCGGAACTTGGCCCACCGTTCACGGGGGGACAACCGGACCGGCTCCCAACGGATCCCCTCCCCCGCGCTCGGCGGATCGCCCAGCGCGCCCCCGCCATGGTGACGATACGGCTGCTCGGCATAGAAGCCCGTCGGCAGGCTCCCGCCCTCCCCGTGCAACAGCGTCGCGAGCCACGCGTGATCGGGATGGCTCAGCGGGAACCCCGGCCCCAGCACGAGGTCGGCGTTCGCGAGCAGCGGCACGAGCGCGTTCCAGACAGCCTCGTCCGAAGCGCCCCTGCCCTGGAGCATGTCGCCGAACGGCAGCCACGAGGTTCGAAGCCCCAGGATCGCGCATGCTCGCCGGTCTTCGGCACGTCGGGCGGTGGCCGCCTCACCGACCGTCGAGAATCCCGAACGGCGATCCCAGTCGCTTCCCGGTCTCGTGTCGTTCGGATCGCCCGCGAGCACGGTGACGAGGGTGATGGCGGAGCCACCGCGCGCCGCCCGATGCATCCACCCCCCGATCGACAGCACCCCGTCGTCGAGATGGGTCGAGAGCACGACCACACGGCCGGGCGTCACCTCGACCCCTTCCCGAGCCGCCTGCGCACGGCTCGCACGGCCCGGGCTCCGCCACCGAGGCGCCCGGGCGCCGCCTGCAGGGACGATGTCGTGCCTTCGGGAAGCGTCCACCCACCCCGACGGCGACCGTCTCCCCACCCGGGACTGCCGTCGTCGTCGGCGATCGCCGCGACCAGCGTGGACCCGATCTCGGCCACCGCGTCGCGCCCCTCGTTCGTGCTCGCCGCGGCCCGATCACGGGCCTCGGGTGACAGGCACTGCTCGAACGCTCGGTCGAGCGATGCATCATCCAGCTCATCTGGCCCCAGCACGGGCGACCAGCCGAGCGCCTCGGCCTGGCGGCGCACCCGCTCACCCCCGGGAACGGGATCGATCGCCAGCACCGGCACCCCGTTGCGAAGACCCAGGACGAGCCCGTGCAGGCGCGTGGACACGACGACGTCGGCGCGGGCGACGAGGGAATCGACCGCCGCAGGGCTGCGGAGGTCCATCGCGCCGTCCGACAGCTCGGTGTCGATCACGACCGGCGCAACGTCATGGCGCTCGAGGAGACGGGCGACGGCCTCGTCGGCTGCGAGGTATCGATCGGTCGCGACCTTCGCGGTGTCCGGCGGCAACAGACACACGCCGACCACGGGCACCCGCGTGACCGGAGCGGCGATCGCGAGATCCGGCCGAGAGGCTTGCGTGCTGTCTCGCTCGAGCAGCAGGTCGAACGGGTTCCATCCCTCGATCGGGTCCACCATCGACAGATCGACGCCCACGAGGCGGCTCCCCTCGAACCTGCGAAGCAGGTCGGAGCGGTAGAAGGGGCCGCAGACGAAGACGACGTGCGAGTACCGCTGCGGATCGGCCGAGCCCCACTCGACGCCGTGGCCGTACCTGGGGGCGAGCGCGACGTCGTAGGGGATGTGCGCACCGTCGAGCCAGCTGCGGACGACCTGCATCGCCATCAGGTCGCCCGCCGTCGCCCCGGTGTCGGGGAAGCTGAACCAGCCCGCCACGAGCGTGCGGCCCGCGGCCCTCAACCGAGGACCTTCCTCACCCGGCCGGCGATCGGCCCGGCCAGCGTGCGCAGCGGCACTCGGCCGCGCGTGGCGGTCGCGATCAAGACGGGCGTCCGAAGCGGGATGCCTCGCGCCTCCCGGAGCCTCTCGGCTCCCACACCGAGCTCTTCCCGCACGCGCACTCGGTGCTCCGGCGAGAGCCGGTCGATCGTGCCACGCCAGGCGCTCCCTCGCAGGAGCGCCCAGAACTCCAGGGGATCCGCCAGGAACGTCCCGAGCTCGAGGCGCCGCACCCGGCGCTCCGCGAACCCCGCGCGCCGCAGCACGTGCTCGAGGTGCTCGGGTCGGTCGACGGATCGCCAGGCTTCATGCGAGGGACGGGGGCGAGGCATGCCGGCTCGTTCGAGCGCGTCGAGGAAGACGCCGAGCAACGGAGCGAAGCAATCGTGGGCTGTGGTCGACAGCCCGAGTCGGCCGTTCCCCCGCAACACTCGACGCACATCGCGGAACGCGGCGATCGGCGCGGGAAGGAAGGAGATGCCGAACCCCATCAGCGCGAGATCGAACGAGCCATCACGCAGAGGGAGCAGGGCTGCATCGGCTTGCACGAACGACGCTCTCGGGCTCGCCACGTTCCGCCGCGCCTGCCGCAACATGCCGCCCGAGACGTCGAGGCCCGCCACGAAACCGCGTTCTCCCACCTCGCGGGCCGCCGAGGCCGCCAGCTTGCCGGTGCCGGTCGCGACGTCGAGCACCCGCTCGCCCGCCTGGATGCCGGCCGCCTCGGCCAGGGCCGCCGCCGCGTCGTCGAGGAACGACAACTCGGGAGCGTCGTAGTCCGGAGCCGCCCGGTCGAACGTGTCCTCCCACATGCGGTCGCTCCTCGTCTGATCGCCGTGCGGCCCGGTCGTGCGCAGGCCCTCAGTACGTGCCGAGCGTGCCCCGCTGGCGCTCACGACGCAGCGCGACGCGGAGCGCGACGAGGCCGACGGCGAGCGAGACGACCGCGTAGGGAAGGATCGTGAGCGCGTCGTTGATCGCGTCGGAGGCATTCGCGGTCCCGAGCAAGGCTTCTCGCACACCGTCGACGGCCACGGTGACCGGGTTGTTCTCGGCGAAGGACTGCAGCCATGTCGGCAGCACGGTGATCGGGAAGTAGCTGCCTGATGCCACCACGAGCACGAGCCCGACGATGCCCGCGATGCCGCCGCCGCGACGGAACGTGAGCATGCTGCCGGCGCCGATCAAGCTGAGCCCCCACAGGAACGGGATGAACGCCAACAGCACGATCACCAACGGCCCGATGGCCGTGAACGAGAACCCGAGGTCGAGCAGGACCGTCAACAGCACGAGGAAGATCACCGTGCGCACCGGCACGTAGATCAGGTCGTAGACGACCGAGCCCAACAGCACGGTGGTGGGCGCGGTCGGGGTGAGGAACACCATCTCGAGGGTGCCCATCAGCTGCTCGCCTCTGATGGCCGCCATCACCCTGGCGAGGTTGGCCTGCACGAGCGATCCGACGGCGATGCCCACTGCGGCGAACTCGACGTAGCTCGGCTGCGTCCCTCCGTACTCCGGCAGGGTCGACGGGTCGATCAGCTTGCCGACGAAGTACAGGATCAGCACCTGCACGAGCAGGTTGAACCAGTCCGAGAGGAACCCGATCCGGTAGCTGATGAGCACGAGGAAGTCGCGCCGGATGAACGCACCGAGCTTGCGGAGGTCCTCGGGGATCGCGGAGAGGCGGGAACGGTGCATCGGCTGCACGCTCACGTCGTCTCCCCCGTGAGCCGCAGGAACGCGTCCTCGATCTCCGACCCCTCGAGGTGACAGGCCACGACGTCGATACCCGCACCGGTGAGCGCGGCGATCGCGTCGCCGACGGACGCCCGCTCGCCGAGCGACATGCGGACCTGTCCCTCGGAGCCGTGCTCGAGCCGCTCGAGCACCACGTGGTCGGGGTTCGTCGCGATCGCAGCGGCGAACGGATCCCGTCCGTCGGCGGTCCGAAGTTGCACCAGGTACCGACGCCCGGAGCCCTGCGCGATGAGTTCGGGCACCGAGCCCGAGAACCGGATCGTGCCTTCGTGCAGCAGGGTGACGCGATCGCAGAACCCCCGGATCTCCTCGACCCGCTGGGTGGTCCAGATCACCGCGGTGCCGCGCGACGCTGCGCCGCGAACGAGCTCGAGGATGGTGTGCGCGCCTGCCGGGTCGAGGTCGTGCGTCGCCTCGTCGAAGACCAGGATCGGGGGTTCCGTGAGCAACGCTCGGGCGATCGACAGGCGCTTCTGCATGCCATGGGAGTAGGTGTGCACACGCTGCTTGGCGACGTCGGTGAGTCCCACTGCCCCGAGGCTGCGGTAGCCGGCCTCGAGCGCCTCCTTGCGGGACATGCCGGCGAGCCGTCCGAAGAAGGCCAGGTTCTCGATGCCAGAGATGCGCAGGTACAACGTTCGGTCGCCCGAGGGCACCATCTGCACCCGGCGTCGCTCGTCTCGTGAGCGTGCCTCCTGGGTCTGCTCGCCCTCGATCCACACCGAGCCGTTGTCGGGGTGCGTGAGGCCGACCACGATGCGCATCAAGGTCGTCTTGCCCGCGCCGTTGGGGCCGAGCACGGCATGGATCTCGCCGGGCGCGACGGCGAGCGAGACATCGCGCAGGACCTGCTTCGGGCCGAACGAGCGAGCGACATCGACGACATCGATCGCGGCGGGGGGGCCGGGGGGCCGCGATCCCTTCAATCGGTCGGTGTCATCGGCGGTCAGCATGCGATCACCACAGCCCCAGGAAGGCGTGGACGCCGGCCAGGTCCTTGGCCCAGATGTACTCCGGAAGGCTGAGGTCCCTGGCGTCCAGGCGCTGGGCGAGCAGCGCGTAGTCGACCCCGCGCACGCGGACCTGCGGATCGCGCACCCATCGACCGAGCTCCTCGTAGTCGACGCTCGCCATGATGTAGTCGTTGAAATGCGTCTTGTCGGTGCGATCGAGGATCGAATCGGGAACCCGCCCTCGCAAGAGCTGCCGGATGAGGCCCTTCGTCTCGTTCCGGGGGAACTTCTGCTCGGCAGGCAGGCTGAGGAAGAACTCCCACAGGTCCACATCGGCGAAGGGCCGCCGCACGCGCATGCCGGTCACGGCCTGGACGACGCTGTCCGCTTCCTGCGACAGGCCCGGGGCGCCGAAGAAACTCATGACCTGCGCCTTCTCCCACCGCTCGCGGGCCGGACGCTTGTACACCTCGTAGCCGATGCCTTCGCCGGGACCGCGAGACGTGACCCACGCCGGCGTCCACGCGTCCTTCGGCGGACGCAGTTGCAGGTACGCGGCCCATGCCGACGGCGGGGCGATGCCCCCGAGCAGCTCTCGCGCGATGCGTTTCCGCCCGAAGCCCTTCGATCGCATGCTGCCCACGTAGGTGCGGAGGGCGCCGAGGCGCAGATGCAGCAGCAGGTGTTCCATCGTGTGCTGGCGCGAGTCGATCACGAACTCGGCGATCTCGCCCGTCATGATGTTGCGGAACCCGAGTTCCTTCGCGACGTGGTGGAACTCGACGCCCTGCGAGACCGTCCATTGCGGCGCCGGGCCGTCGAAGAGGCGAACCCATTCCTGCAGGTCGCTGATGATCGGCGCGCTCCGAACGAACGTGTGGAGCTTGAGGCCCATCGCGTTGGCAGCATCCTCGATGTACGGCGTCTCGTCGCATTCGGGGTGGTCGGGGTACACGGCGGAGAGCGCCCCGAGCGGCTCGCTCGTGCGCTCGAGATAGGTCGGCGCCGCATAGGCTGCGACCGCAGGGGAGTCGATGCCGCCGGACAAGGCGACGACGTCGTCGCCGCCGAGGCTCCGGGCGGTTGCCACGCGCATGCGCTCGTGGAATGCCTCGGCGAGCTCGTCGTCGCTGAGGCGTGCCGTCTCGAGCAGTCGCTCCGGATACCAGTAACGCCGGATCCGGCTTCCATGCTCCTCGGCCCGGATCGTCGTGGCCTTGGGCTGGCGACGGACACCCCGCAGTGCCGACGGCGTCTCGTCGTCGTACTCGCTGTAGAAGACCGTCTCGAGCACGTCGAGGTCGGGCTCGGCCGCGATGCCGGCACCCGCCGCGACCTGCTTGGCCTCGGTCGCCACGACGAAGGCGCCGGCATCGTCGCGGTAGAAGAGTGTCCGGAACCCGAGGTGATCGCGACTGCTCCAGAGGGTGCGTCCATCGGTCACCACGCAGGCGAAGGTCCCCCGCAGACGCTCGATGCATCCCGAACCCCATGCTCGGTGCGAGCCCAGCAGGAGATCCGCGGGCGACGTTCCGGTCATCTCGATGCCGGCACGCGTGAGCTCGGCCGCGAGGTCCTCGCCGTCATCGAAGGAGCCGACGACCGCCGCGACGAGGTCACCGGAGACGGCCATGCTCGTGTCGCCGACGTCATCGGTGGTCACCCCGACGATCACGGCTCCCAACTCGGCGGGCGCCGCCGGGGCTCCACGGTGCGGGGATGCCTCCAGCAGCCGCCGCAACTGTGCAGGATCGGGCCTGCCCCTGCGCACCAGGATCGCGCCGAGGCTGCTCACGGCATCGACGACGTGCCGGTGCCTCGACGACGCGCGCGCGGGGTGAGCATGACTGGATCCTCGTTGACGGCTCTCGTCGGGGCCGGCGCGACGATCTCGGGCTCTTGGACCCACGTCGAGTAGTAGTGAGCGCGAGCCCTGAACCGGGCCGGGTCGTAGTTCGTGACGACCACACCGATCATCGGGGCTCCGACCGAGTAGAGGTCGCTGATGGCGCTTCCGATCTCCGATCGGGGTGTCTTGCGTGCGTCGATCGCGAAGATCACACCGTCGACCAGAGGGACCAGGTCGAGGGCATCGGACGCGCCGAGGACGGGCGTCGTGTCGACGATCACGAAATCGGCCTGCTCCTCGAGCTGGCCCAGCACCTCGGAGATCGGGAGCGTCGCGAGCCCTTTGTCGGTGTGGTCTCCGGAACGACCGTGCGGCACCACGAAGAGGTTCTCGACCGACGTCGACACGATCGCGTCGTCGAGGATCATCTTCCCCGCGAGGACATCGGAGAGGCCGTACTTGCTCCGTGCCTCGGGCACGAAGCGATCCAGCGACGGGCGCCGGAGGTCGGCCGCCACGAACACCACGCGTTTGCCGGCTTCGGCGAGGGTGCGAGCCAGCCCGAGCGAGGTGGTCGTCTTGCCCTCCGCCTCCTTCGAGCTCGTCATCACGATCGTGCGCAGGCGCTGTTGCGATGCGAGGAACAGCACTCGAGACCGGAGTCCTCGGAACGCCTCGGTGACCATCGGATCCTTCGAGAGATCGGCGAGCTGCGTGACGGCACCCTTGACCTTCGGTCGCTTCTGGCTGGTCGGGATCATGCCGAGGATCGACAGGCCCGTTGCGGCTTCGACTTCCTCGCGATTGCGCACGAGCGGATCCAGGCGCTCGAACAACAGGGCGAGTGAGACGCCCGCGATCAGGCCCAGCAGGAGGCCGAGCACGAACGCCTTGATGTGGTTGGGCGAGGCGGGGGACCGGGGCTCCACCGCGTCCTGCAGGAGCACGCCGACCTCCTGACTGCGCACGAGGGTGAGCTCTCTGATCTGGCTCTCGATGTCGCTCAGCTCGCCTTGCAGCCTGGCGACCTCGGCAGGGTCGGACTCCTCGGCGATCTGCGTCCGCAGGTCGGAAGCGAGGGTATCGAGTTGCTCCTCCTGGGCGTCCACCCTGGCGAACAGGGTCGTTTCGCGGTAGCCGAGGTACGCCGTCGCGTACGCATGCGCGGTGAGCTGGGCGGTGCGGGGGTCCCCTGCACGGCTGTTGAAGATCAGGGTATCGGTCTCGGGCACGGCCGAGACCGAGATCGCGCCCACCCCGGGTGCGTCGGAGGGAAGCGAATCGAGCGCGCGCTCGCTGACCGGCGCCGAGCTCGCGATGCGAACCTCGTTCTCCATGAAGACGGTGGTGGCGAACGGCTGTGAGGGGTCGCGCACCGGCATCACGAGGACCTCGGCGGTCGAGACGTAGGTCGGATCCTCGCGGAAGGAGTTCAACAGTGACAACGAGACCGTGGCGATCGTGGCGATCGCGATCGTCCACTTGCGTCGCCAGAGGATGGCGAGATAGTCACTCAGCTCGGGGGTCTGGCGTTCCAAGGTTGCACGCACCTTTGCACGTCTCGACTGGCCTTCGGTCTCCGGCGCATCTTGTCATGGGCATCGGCCGAATTTCATCGGACCAAAGACCCCGGTCATGGGTCCACGGCCGTTCGCCCGAAGACCCAGGCGATGATAGCAACCACAACCCCCGCGAAGCGCCAACCACGTGCGACGATGCGATGATGATGGAGCGGATCGCGACCCCCGGCGCGAAGCCGCCGAGGCCCCGTGTCGCGGCGATCGCGCTCCTGCTGATCATGGTCGCGGCGGGCTGCGGCTCGGACGTAGGCGACGCCGTCGACCCTGGCGCGCGCGTGGTGTTCTCGGG
This sequence comes from uncultured Actinomycetes bacterium, assembly GCA_963722795.1. Taxonomy (GTDB): domain Bacteria; phylum Actinomycetota; class UBA4738; order UBA4738; family HRBIN12; genus JAOUEA01. The sequence continues at coordinate 279,518 of CAVROD010000004.1, read as the reverse complement.
CACCGAGGCGACCCTCATCGTGCGCATCGCCGACTCCGCCGACGAGCAGCGGCAGGGGCTGATGGGCGTGGAGTCACTCGGCGAGGACCACGGCATGGCGTTCGTCTACGACGACCCCACGGCCGGCAGCTTCTGGATGAAGGACACGCTCATCCCGCTGTCGATCGCGTTCGTCGACGGTGACCGTATCGTGGCGATCGAGGAGATGACGCCGTGCGAGACCGACCCCTGCCCGACGTGGGACTCGGCTGGCGCCACCTACACGCTGGCGATCGAGGCGAACGCAGGATGGTTCACGGCGCACGGCATCGCGGTCGGCGACCGCGCCACGCTCGAAAGGATCGGCCATGTCTGAGGACCCCCAGGACTGCATGCTCTGCACGGCGGAGCGCATGACCGACTGGCTGCACGACGACGAGGACTGCTGGATCGCGGAATGCGTCGTGTGTCGCACGCCGATGGTCGTCTGGCGCACGCACGGTCTGCCCGACCCCGCAGCACGAAGCCCAACTGCTCGCACATCTGGAGCGGGTGGCCGCCGAGCGCTACGGCGACGAGGGCTACTACGTCGACCCCGAACGGCGGCGCATCCCCGACCATTGGCACGCGCACGCACGCCCCGCCGGCGGCTTCTTCGACCCCAAGAGCGACCTCTACGGCACGTTCGACGAGCCCTGAGGGAATGTTCGGCGAAGGAACCTGTCGAACTGCGGCACCGTGAAGGCCGTGAGTCCCCGCTTCGGCGCGTAGAGGAGGCCCTTGTCGATCAGCCGGGCCCTCGTTTCGGCGACTCGCTGGACCGGGCGGCCCATCTGGTCGGCGACCGTGCTCGTGCGCTGGGGCTCTCCACCCAGCTCGGCCATCGCCCGAAGGTAGCGCAACTTCGGCGTCGGTCGCCCGCTCCAAGCGTGTGCCGAAGAAGTCGTCGTCGAGTTTGGCCTCGACGATCCCCTGCGCCTCGACAGCCTCGATCGGACCGATCGGTGACCGGTCGGCCCGATCCCAGAGGAACCGTCCGTATTCCTGGATGAAGTACGGATAGCCCTGCGTGTACTCGAGCACCGTTCGGACGGCGCGTGTGTCGATCTCCACACCGAGTGCACGCGCAGGATCCACGAGAGCCTCGGTCGCCTCCCGATCGTCGAGCGGACCGAGGCGAGGGAATCTGAACAGGCGTTCGGCATAGCTCTTCGCCTCGCCCGCGAGCCGCGGAAGCTGCGGGAGACCGGCGCCGACCAAGGTGATCGGCAGCTGCCGCTGCACGGTCTTGTGGATCGCGGCGATCAACGCCTCGAACGGCTCGTCCTCGAGGAACTGGATCTCATCCATGAGGAAGACCACCCCGCGTTCGTGGTCCTGCGCGGCTTCTCCGAGCGCCACCAGGAGGTCCGTGAGATCCTCCCCCAGGTCGCCACTGTCACCACGGCCGTCAAGGGGCTCCAGATCGAGGCTGCCGGTGATGGAGCCTTCGGTCGAGATCGTGAGTGAGAAGGACTGGAGCACGCGCCCTGCCCGGCGGGCTCGCTCCTTCCATCGTTGCTTCGGGGCGATCTCCAGCAGCGCCCGCTTGGTGAGGTGCGCCATGCGATCGGCGAACGTCGTCGTTCTCGTGATCTCGGTCTCGACCGATACCCATCCAGCGCTCAAAGCCCGTTCCTGGAATGCGCCAAGCAGCACGGTCTTGCCGACGCCTCGGAGCCCGGTGACGAGCAACGACTGCTCGGCGCGACCGCGTTGGAGCCTGGCGAGGAGCACGTCGAACGCCGCGAGCTCGTTCTCTCGACCCACGAGCGCCGGAGGCTTGGCACCGGCGTTCGGCGTGTATGGGTTCAAGCCCGGATCCATCAGGGCGGCACGTTACATCTGTTCTCAGGACTTCTCAACTGTTGAGAACTTCTGAGAAACACCGCAAACGTCGCTCATGAGCTCTCGGTTCCGGCGTACCGCTTCTCCGCGAGCCTGCGCCCGATCTCGGCCGCCAGCACGACCGTGAGCGAGGCGATCAGCACCACCGACGACACCGCGAGCAGCTGCGGCAGCTGGCTCGGCACCCGCAGCTGCGCGAACAGGTAGACCGGCCACGTCGGGGTCTCCCCTGCCAGGAACGACGCGATCGCGTACTCGTCGAACGACAGGGTGAACGCGATCATGAAGGCCGAGACGAGCGCGGGCATCAGCAGCGGCAGCGTGACACGGCGGAACGACTGCCACGGGCTCGCTCCGAGGTCCTTCGCCGCTTCCTCGAGGCTCGACGCTCAATCGCTCGAGCAACGGCATGATCGTGAGCACCGTGTACGGCAGCGACACGACCACGTGACCGATCACGACCGTGTGCAGACCCGAGCCCGAGTAGTATGCCCGTCGTCGAGGTGAGGAGCTTGTCGACCGCCGTGAAGATCACGAGCAGGGAGACGCCGAACACCAGGTAGGGCACCACGAGCGGCGAGAACAGCAGGGCGGAGACGGCCGACTTGCCGGCGAAGCGCCGGCGCAGCAGGGCGAAGGCCGCCGCGCACCCCGAGCGCCACCGCGATCAGGCTCGAGATCGGCGGCCACGATCGCGCTGCGCTCGAGCGCCGAGGATCTTCGGGTTCGAGAAGAACCGCCGGTACCAATCGAGCGTGAAGCCGGCGAGCGGGAACGCCACGTCGCCGTCGTTGAACGAGAAGATCGCGAGGATCACGATCGGCGCGTACAGGAACACCACGAGCAGCACGAAGAACAGCGTCAGTCCACGCCGCGCGCCCTGGGAGGTCGCGATATCGCTCATCGCGCCACCGCTCGCACGCGCAGGAAGCGTCCGAACGCCGCCATCAGCACCGCCACGATGCCGAGCAGGAACAGCGCGAGCATCGAGCCCGTCTCGCCAGTCGAGGCCCTCCGTGAACAGGTCCTGGATCGCGTTGCCGTACATGTAGCCGCTCGTGCCGCCGACGAGCAGCGGCGTCACGAACTCGCCGATCGTCGGGATGAACACGAACAGGAACGCCGCGAACACGCCCGGACAGGCTGAGCGGCAGCGTCACCCGTACGAACGTCCGCCAGCCGGCTCGCGCCGAGGTCGCCCGCGGCCTCGAGCAGACTGCGGTCCAGGTTGTTCGAGGCTCACGAAGACCGGCAGCGCGACGAACGGCACCCACATGTAGGCGAGCACCAGCATCACGGTGAACGGCTGTAGATCAGCCAGCTGACCGGGTCGTCGGCTCCCCGCACGCCGGTCCACGACAGGAACGAGCCGATGACGCCGCCGTCGCCGAGGATCACCTTCCATGCGAGCACCGCAGCAGGTAGCTCGTGAGGAACGGGGCGATGATCAGCAGCAACAGCACGTACTTGCGTCTGCGCGACGCACATCGCGAGGAAGTAGCCGGTCGGGTAGGCGAGCAGCACGACGACCGATCGAGACCGTCAGCGACATGCGGATCGACTTCCAGAACAGGCCCATGTACACGGAGTCGTTGAACAGCAGGCGCTCGCCAGCCCTCGAGCGAGACGACGCCGGAGTCCGTCGGGAACAACGACACGGCCCCCACGCTGTAGGCCGCCACGAAGCCGACCGGGATCACGAAGAAGATCAGCAGCCACAGCAGCGGGCCGGCGAGCAGGCCCGCCGTGACCCGCCGGTCCCGTCGTCGCCATCCCCGGCCGGTGGCGGTGGCTTCGAGCGTCGCCACGGAGCGCTACCGGCGTCCGGGCCGCCGGCTCAGGATGCCTGCACCTCGCTCCAGTACTGCTGGTACACGTCGCGCCGCGGGATCTACGACTCGGGGTGCGCGTTCGGCTCGTCCAGCACGGTCGGGTCGTCGAGGCCGAGCGCCGCGCGCACCCCGTCCGGCACCACGTCGAGGTCCGCCGTCGGTGTTGGTGTGGCCGTAGTAGTAGTACGCGAGCAGGAACTCCGCCGCCTCCTTGCTCGCCCACGAGTCCACGTACTCGTGCGCGTGGTGGTAGTTCTCCGTGTCGGCGAACAGGCCCAGTCCGCACACCCACGAGATGCGCCCTTCCTTCGGCTGCATGTACTGGTAGTTCATGCCCGCCGTGTCGGCGTAGCCGACCGTGTCGGGCCACGAGTAGCCGGCCCAGACCTCTTCCTTCTTGAAGGCGAGCCAGAAGTCGTAGGACTGGTTCCAGTAGAACCGCACGAGGCCCTTCTTCGAGACGAGGAAGTCGCGCACCTCGGCGAGCTCCTCGTCGGTCATGTCCCAGGGGTCCTCGATGCCGAGGCAGTAGGCCGGCGACGCACCATCATGTTGAGCGTGTCGACCCAGGCGATCTTGCCCTTGTAGCGCTCGTCGAACAGCATGCCGAACGTCTCGTCGCTGCCGTCGACGTGGTCGAGGTTCACGAGCGGGGCGATGAAGCCCCAGTCCAGGGGCACGAAGTACTGCTCGCCGTCGAACTGGCCCGCTTCCATGAGCTTCGGGTTCAGCGTGAGAGAAGTTCGAGATCAGCGGACGTGTCCCAGGGCTGCATGGCGCCGAGGTCGACCCAGTCCTGGTAGCGATAGCCGCACGGGTGCGCGACGTCGTAGCGCGCGCCCGCGACGACCTTCGTGTAGGCGGAGTCGTCGTTCTCGAACAGGGCGAACTCGGGCGTGTCGCCGGTGGCCTTCGCGTACTGGCCCCAGAGGAACTTCTTCTCTTCCTTGGGGTAGTAGTCGCCGTTGCCGTAGCCGGACCAGTCGAAGACCTGCAGACCGCCAGGCTCCTGCTCGATCGGCGGGATCGCGGCCTGGCCCGAACCCTGCGTGCGCTCCGGAGGGTGTCTCGCGTCGCGGCACGCGGCGAGCACGCCCGCCATGCTCACGGCCATCCCCGTGTAGCCGGCATACCGCAGGAAGTCCCGCCTGCCGATCGAGTTGCCTAAGCGCTTTTCCACCATGCCGCTCTCCCCTCCGCCGATTCGCGAGGCCCCGGTGATGGCCGTATCATGCGCTCGACAGGCGCTGGGGGCAAGGCACACACGGAAGCGGGAGAACGCGAGGCCGATGACACGCTCTGTCTGGGTCGCAGCGGTCGTGCTCCTGCTGGCGGCGGCGTGCGCCTCCGATGCCGTTCCTCGCGACACCCCCGCATCCGGTCCCCCGCCTCAGTTGTTGCCGAACTCAGCGGTGCCCCGCATGTCCGGCGATACGACGCCGGTCGACATCGACCGGCTCGCGAACGAGGTCACCCATCCCGACGAGCTGCGAGCGGTGCTCGCCGAGGCCGGGTTCTCGCGCGCCGCCCAACGTTCGTTCGGGGGCGGCACGGGCCGCCCGTTCTCGAGGGTGCTGTCGCGGGGCCTCACCTTCGCCGATGCGGCCGGCGCCGCCGCGTTCGTTGCGTGGTTCGCCGGCCATGCGCCCGCCGAGATCATCACGTCGGAACGCATCGATCCCGATGGCGTGCCCGACGGGGTCGTCGTGTTCCGGCATCTCCCCGACGGCTGCTGCCACAACGACGTACCCGTCTTCCTCGCCGCGTGGCAGCATGGTTCGTCGGTGTCGTACCTGCACGCCGGCGGACGCCGCGCGACCGCGCCGGCCTTCGTCGAACTCATCTCGGCCTACGACCTGAAGGGTTGACCGTGCTCGAGAAGCTCGTGACGATCGCCACCGGGCTCGACCACCCCGAGGGGGTCGCCTGGGGGCCCGACGGGCGCATCTATGCCGGCGGGGAAGCGGGACAGATCTACGCCATCGGCGACGACGGCGAGGTGCGAGAGATCGCGTCGACGGGCGGATTCATGTACGGGGTCACCGTCGACGGCCGTGGTGACATCATCGCGTGCGACTTCGGACGTGCCGAGATCTCGCGCATCACGGGCACCGGCGACATCTCCACCGTGACGACCGGCACGCCCGACCATCCGATCCGCGTGCCGAACTTCTCGGCGTTCGACGACGCCGGCAACCTGTACGTGACCGACTCGGGCAACTGGGGCGCCGACGACGGCCTGATGTTCCGCGTCGACACCGAGGGAACGACGCAGGTCTGGTCGGCGCGCGTGCCGGGGTTCCCGAACGGTTGCTGCCTGTCGATCGAGGGCGACGCGCTGCTGGTCGTGGAATCGAGCCGGCGGCGCGTGGTGCGGGTGCCCATCGGGGCAGATGGTGACGCGGGCGAGCCCGAGGTGGTCGTCGAGCTCGCCGGTTCGCAGCCCGACGGCATCGCCCTCGCGGCGGACGGCACGATGTACGTGGGGTGCTACCGCCCCGACCGCGTGTGGCGCATCGCACCCGGTGGCTCGCCCGAGATCTTGCTCGACGACCCCGACGGGGTGTCCCTCAACCAGCCGGCGAACGTGGCGTTCATCGGCGCCGACCTCGACCGTCTGGCCATCTCGAGCCTCGGCGGATGGAGCATCGTGGCCCTCGATGTCGGCGCGGCGGGGCTGGCACTGCGAACGGACCCGCTCACGCGCGACCGTTGATCCGGGAGATGCCGGTGGAGAGCCCGACGCAGACGCTGCATCGGCTCACGTCGTACGAGCCCGGTCGCGAATGGGACGAGGCCGTCGAGGACCCTCTCGTGGTGCAGGACCTCGAGGTGAACGACCTCGACCGCTTCCCGTGGTTCACCAAGCGATACCCCGACCGGCTGCCGCGGCGGTCGCTGCCTCGCGAGTTGCCCACCACGACGGCGCCGGCCGTCGCCGTGCTCGCCGGCTCGGCCGATGTCGAGCCCGCCGCGGTCGACCTGCATCAGCTCGCCCGGTTGCTCCATCTGTCCGCCGGCGTGGTGCGGACCATGGAGCGTCCCTACGCGACGTGGCTGTTCCGCGCGTCGGGGTCGGCGGGCGGCCGCTTCCCGTTGGAGGTCTACGTGGCCGTGCCCGAGGGCTCGAGCCTGCCTGCCGGGGTGCACTGGTACGACCCGCGGGAACACGCGCTCGTGCTGGTCGGCCCGCCTCCTCACGGACGGTCGCCCGCGGTCGTCGTCACCGGCGTGCCGTGGCGCACCGGGTGGCGATACCGAGAGCGCGGGTTCCGCCACGTGTACTGGGACGCCGGCACGATGCTCGCCCAACTGCTCGCGGTGGCCGACTCCGCGGGGCTCACCACGAGGTTGCACACACGGTTCCCGGATGCGGCGGTCGCGACGCTGGTCGGCGCCGACGGGGTGCATGAATGGCCGGTGGCGGTCGTCTCCCTCGGCGAGAGCGAGCCGGGGCTCCCCGCGACCGGGGCGGCGACGACGGGCGAGGTCGATGCCGAGCCGCTGGAGTTCCCACTCGTCACCGCCGCCCAGCACGCGGGCGACCTCGACGCGCTCGGGCCGTCGTGGGACCGCGGCGGCGCCGTCGATGTGCCGGCGGCGAACCCTCGTCCGGTCGAGCAGGTGGTGCTCGCCCGAGGCTCGCAACGGCGCATGGACCCCACGTGCGGCCTGCCGGCAGTGTTGCTCCGCAGCGCCCTGCCGACCGCCATGCGGGGCATCGACATGCCGCACTTCATCGCCGTGCACGACGTCGAAGGCTTCGAGCCGGGTGTCTACCGCTGGCCCGACCTCACGGCGCCCGTGCACCCGGGCGCCATGCGCGACGAGCTGTACCGCATCTGTCTCGACCAGTCGCTCGCGCGCGACGCCGCGTTCGTCGTGATCGGCGCCACCGACGTCGGCGCGCTCGACGACCACGCCTACCGCGAGGCGCACCTCGCCGCGGGTCTGGTCGAGGGGCGCCTGCACCTGCTCGCGTACGCGCTCGGCGCGAGCGCCTCGGGCATGACGTTCCTCGACAGCGAGATCCCGGCGTTGCTGGGCGAACCGCTCGACGGCCTGCTGTTCACCTGCGTCGGCGTGCCCGAGTACACGTCGGCGACCGGTGGCCCGCCGGGTGCGCCGACGGCGGTCGGCAAGGTGTTCGAGCGGGAGTGACGATGCGCTAGGGTTACGACCTGCGCTGAGGTTTCGGCCTCCTGCACCCGCATCACGGAACGGCTGCCAGCCCCTCCCTGACCGCGGGGGCTCGATCGAAGCGGAAACCGAAACCACGGACACTGGCGATCGACCCGGGAACGTCAGCTGCCCTGAGCTTGCGGCGCAAGCGTTGTACGACCGAGCGCACCGCGTAGATGTCGATCCCACCCGCCGCCCCTTCCCCCCAGCCGGCACGGCGGAGATCTTCGAAGGACCAGGCACGTCCTGGTTGTGCTGCCATCCAGGCCATCACTCTGAACTCCAATGGTGTGAGGGCAAGTTCCTGGCCGCGCCACATCGCGCGTCGCCCTTCCCATCGATCGCGATCCCCCCGACCGGCCTCAGCGGAGGGTCCGACAGGATGCTCGATTCAAGGCTGCCTCCCTCTCCGAACCGTCGTCGCGCGCCGCGATGCGATGGCCCGAGGGCGAGCTAGCCAGGATGCGCAGAAGGTCATCCGTCCCGATCAAATGCACCGTTGGCGTGCTCATCTGACAACCAGATAGCCATACCCGGGGCCGGAGGTTCATGGCACTGCAAGGCGAGGCTCGCCAGCCCCACTTCATCGATTCCCGATTGATGACGTTCCGACTCGGTCAACCCTTCCTTCGCGCGGCGCACGTTCACGTACCGATCGACCTCCGCCCTCAACCAGCAGGGCACCCTTTGCCCGTATGACTCGACGCGCGGCCCTCGTCGTGGCCGTCATCGGCCTCGTTGGCGGCACTCAGTCGGCGATCGCATCATCCCCGGAGCATTGCGTGAGTATCCTCGAACCAACCAGCGAGTCATCCGGAGAAAAGATCATCGACGCAGTGCTCGTTGACCTCGGGTGCTTCGACACGTACGCCGAAGCCGTCGAGGTGGGGACCAGCGGAGGCACTCATCTGCCCCCAGGCTCGGTCCCATCGTCATTGACCGAGGCTGTCCTCGCGGAATCGACCGAGCCAGGTGCATCGAGCGTGCTGATCGGCACCGAATACGTCCTTCAGTCGTTCAACGGGAACTCTCGTAGCTACTTCGCGCCCTCGACCTGCTCATCCGACGTGTCCTGGAGCGTGGCCTACGTCGGTGACAGCTGGAATGACGACTTCGAGTCCGGTAAAGGGTTCGGTGGGTGTGACAGCAATCGAAAGTTCGCCCACAGCGATTTCGGCGGTGATGTCCGCACCTGCAACCCAAGCTGCGCGGTCGGCGCCCTCAACAGGAAGTCTCATCGCTGCGCTGGCGGCCCTGACCGGGGCGGCAGCCTCGGCTAGGCTTCCCGCCGATGCCAGACGCGCGGACCGACGCCGAGCTCATCGAAGCGTCGTTGCGTGACCCGGAGGCTTTCGAAGGCGTTTTCCGACGCCACTATCAGCCGATCCGTCGGTACCTCCAACGCCGACTCGGTTCCGACGTTGGCGAGGAGCTCGGCGCCCAGACCTTCCTGGTGGCGTTCGAACGCAGGGCCAGCTATGACATGGCCTACCCGTCGGCTCGACCCTGGCTGTTCGCGATCGCGACCAATCTGCTTCGACACCACGCGCGGGATGAGCAACGCCATCGTGAGATCCTCCAACGAGAGTCGCGACTGAGTTTGGGCGTGATGGCCGCTGACGATGATCGGATGATCATCGCCCACACGATCCCCCTCGTCTTCGACGCACTCGCATCGCTCGACGAACGAGACCGCGAGGCCCTCCTCCTCTACGGGATCGCCGATCTCTCCTACGAGGACATCGCCAGCGTCCTGGCGATCCCCAAGGGCACCGTTCGCTCGAGGATTCATCGGGCCAGGCGTATCCTTCGTGAACATCTCCCGCCCCTCAAGGCAATCATGATTGTTGCCGACGAAGGGCCGAGAGATGGATGAGTTGGACGCTTTGCGCGGTGCCCTTTCGAGCCAACGGAGGTCGACGAGCTCGCGGAGGAGCGCGCCCTGTCACAGCTGCGACGACAGATCGCCTCAGATCACGGTGTGCGCACCGCCGGGAAGCCGATGCGGCCGAGACTTCGGGTCCTGTGGCCCGCGATCGCTGCCGCGATCGCCGCGTTGTTCGCCGAGCGGGATTAGCCCCGCCCACTTCGGCGAAGGCGACGCGTCGTGGGCTCGCCGAACACGTGCAGCCTGGTGTCGTTGCCCCCGGCTCGTGCGTGTATACACGCTCGAGGCGAGGGAACTCCGAGCGGCGCGGACTTGCAGCGGTTTGTCATGGCGATACGTGGTCGATGTAACCCGAGAATCCTGGCTGGCCCCGGACGGATCGGGTCGGATCGTGACCACGGTCGAGGACGCGCGATTCCTCACGTCCGCCGACGAGCAGGCCTGGGTGGACGCCGGCTCTCCGAGCCTGACCCGACCGGATGAGGAGAGGTTCAGAGCAGGCACCTTCCCGTCACGCGACGTTGGATCGCTGCCCACGACGCCCGCAGCGCTGCGCCGCGAGCTCGTTGCGCAGGTCGAAGCGCAGGCGCCAGGCGCCTCCACCGTATTCGACGAGATCGGGCTTTGCTGTCGATCCCCGGGCATCGCCAGCATTGCGTGCCGCCCTCTTCGAGTGGCGGCCGGACTTCCCGACATCGCCGACCTCGGAGGGTCACCGACCCCCTGGTCGGGCAGGATCGCGGTCGTCGAGGAGGACGAGACTCCGACGACACCGTGCTGGATCCCACGTCGTCGGACCTGTTGGCCATCGAGATGACGGTTGAGGGGTATGCGACTTGGGTCGCGTTCGAGGCCATCGGGCCCGTCGAGAACGAGCGCCAGAACCTCGGGCGTGATCGTGAAGCCTCGCTGAGAGGCCAGCTAGCAGCGAGGCCCACCCCCGCCAGGTTGTCCCCCTGACGGGGTCATGAACATCCCCTGCGCTGTTGGAATCAACATCGTTTGCCGATGACATCGGCTCTCGGCTCAGGCTATAAGCAACATGCATCACAACGACGAAAGCATCCACATCGTGTCGCCCGCCCTTCCCGGACGCCCCAGACGCTGGGAGCGACGAAGCGATCGCCTCGCAAGCGTCCGCAGGGATCGTTGCCGTGTCCGGCCCTCGCCGTCTCGGCGAGCCTGGACCATACGAGCATCGGCAGGTCGAGTGCTTGCAGGCGTTGTCGTCACCGCGCTGCTCGTGACGACCGCTGCCCGTGGCGGCCGGCGGACGGCGCTCCCCGAGGCCCCGCCGAGCGGGCGGGCGCATCCGTCGGCCATGTCGGGCCGTATGAAACAGCCGAACGTCGGGCGCCCACCCTCATCGCCGCTCACGAGCGGTTCGTCTTCTACAGCCGCACGAACCCAGCCGTCGGCATCGGGAACACGGGCTCGTCGATCAGCCCCTACTTGCAGCTGGACCAGGCATCTGCCAGGCGAGCTGCAGGGTACTCCTACGACGGGGGGCTCTGGGCATCCAGCTCGTCGGTGGAGACCACGAGTGACTGGACGGGGACAGACGACGTCGTGCCGGCTGGACGCGCGCTGGTACTGCCCAAGGGCATCTATGCGGTGTCGGCCTACCTCGATCACGAGGGTGACATGGAACGGGAGCATCACGCTGACCTGGTACAGCGCATCGCCGGTCGTCGGAGACGAACTCGACAACCCCCGTACTACCTGCCCGGATTCCCCGGAGGTGCCGTCGCCACCGGGCACGACGGATTCGTGGCCAACGGCATCCTCGCCCACTTCAGCGACACCCCGGTACCGTTCCTCTTCAGCTTCAGCGCCTACCCACAGATCCCAGGGGTCACGATCCAGGACTACTCGATCATGGTGCAGAAGATAAGCAACGTGGCGTGAGCCATCTGACCGATGACGGGTGAGCGACGATGAGGCAAGAGACGCTCCAGGTGGGGCTGCGCCGGCGATCGGCCCCGACGCTGGAAGCTCTCGAGCGCCGCCGGCTGCAGCTCACCAGCATGGCGGCCCTGCTCCTCTGCGCGGTGTCCTCGGCCGTGGCTCTCATCTCGGGCGGACCCAGGCGCCAGGACTCGCCCCGGCCAGCAACGCCCTCCGCCTGGGCATGGTCCTGTTGTCGCTGGCCTTCGCGCCTACACGATCGAGAAGGAAGCGCACTTCCGGCGACTGTCGCGCTCGCTCACGGACCAACGCATCGTGAGCGCAGGACTCGAGGGCAAGGTGCATGAGATGTCGCTCCTGCTCGAAGCGGGCAAGGCGATGAATTCCGAGATCGAGCTGCCCGCCGTGCTGCGAACGATCCTTCGAAGCTCGATGGACCTGCTCGAGGGCGACAGCGGAGCCATCATGCTCCTCGAATCAGACGACGAGCTGGTAACGTGATCGCCCGGGTGACCTCGTCGTGATAGCCGCGACACGCGTACGGTGACTCCGGTCCCCCTAACCAGGAGACCTCGGCTCATGTGGATGTCCTTTTCCGAGTTGCCGGACCGCTCCGACCCGGGCGACACTTCCGACCCGAGCCCACACCGCCTCGCGCTCTGCGTACCGCTCGAGTCGCACGGAGCGTTCTACGGGTCTTGATCGTCGAGGCGGGCGGCGATCGGCGCTACGCGAATCCTCCTCGCCGCGTCATCTCCGCCGACAAGCGGCGGTGCAATCGCCAACTCCAGGAGATTCGAGAGCGAGCGACTTCGTGTCGACAGAGCAGAACTGGCGGCCGAGTTCAGGACGCTCTATGACGCCAGCGTGGTCGAACGCTCGACACCCTAGAGGAGAGCTGGGCGGGGGTGGCGTCTCAGTTCGATCTTCAAACTGAGACACCGCTGGGCGGGGTTGTGGTCCGGACGTGGCGAGCGCACACTCGTGCAACGAGGAGGCTCCTGGCCTCTGTCGGTACTCGGGTTCCCCGGAGCGCCGGGAGTCTCCCCGTCCATCACGGTGGCAGTCCCCTATCCACCCGCCTCGCCCCCACCTGGCCAGGTCCTACAGTGACGCCCGCAGCGACTCGATCTCGACCCGGGTGTACTCGTGGTCGAAGCTCATCCCGTCGAGCACCGAGGGCAGGATCGTGACGATGATCTCCTTCCCGGCGTCGGGATCGAACGGCAGACCCGTCGGTCGTGCACATGGGGTGAAGCTCACGGTCCACACGTGAACACTCTTGCGCGGCTCCGCCAGGATCGCACCGATCACACGGTAGCGCTGTTCCTCGCGCATGCAGCCCATCCTCGCAGAGTTCCTGACGTCGTGTTCACGCTCGGCCTGCGACGTGACTACTCCGACGGACGCGCCACCCCGTAGAAGAACTCATCCCCCGTGGTTCGGACGTCTGCATCCCAGCCGAACGCGCTGAGTGTCTCGCGGAACTCCTCAGGACCGTAGAGGATCTTCACGATCGTGTATTCGCGACCGTCGCTCAGGCGGCGGCGGTGGGCGAAATGCGGACCATCGAGGGCGGGGCCTCCCGGATCGGAACGGCGAGGCTCGGCGCCGGCGACGTCATCGCAGAAGAAGACGCTGCCCCCGGGCGCGAGCCACCCGCGGAGTCGATCCCAGAACGCCCGAGAACGCTCCGGCAGGATGTGCGAGACGAGGAAGGCGAAGAAGATCGTGTCGAACCGCGTGTCGTCGGGCGGCGCCCATTCGAACATGTCCGCGTGCACGTACTCGACGCGCGGGTCGGCGACCCGTTCGCGATTGATAGCCAGCGCGCTGGCGGCCGCGTCGACAGCGACCATGCGTCCGGCGCGGGGCGCGAGGTGGCGAGTGAACAACCCGGTCCCGCACGCCAGCTCCAGCACACTTCCCGAGACGTCGAGCTCGTCGACCGCCGCTTCGAGCTTGGCCGTCTCTTCGAACCACCGCTCGTTCCCAGCAACTCCCAGGTCGTAGATACCGCGGCGGTACCACACGTCGTCGTACTCGGGAGCTCTGTCCTCGTAGTACCGGTGCTGCTCACGAAGGATCTCATCCGCTTCTGACTCCACGCCACCCCCTTCAGGTCGACGCGAGCTTACCTGGGTCACACGACCGGTTCCCGTCGCGTGCGTGGACGCGTGCCGGGGACGTGCACGAGCCGGGCGAGTGCGATACGTGCGACGGGGGCATAGGCGTAGACGAGCGGCGGGGGCCCGTCGATCTCCACCGCCGCGAGACCGTCGGCAACTTCGTGATCGATCGTGAGGCTGGCGGGACCCACCCGCACCCTCCACGTCCATAACCCTGCTGCCTCGTCGACGGCGGTGACCTCGAACCGGGCCGTCGTCCAGAACGGCCCTTCCACCTTCCCTCGCATACCAGTCTCGAGCGGCCCCAGCGGTTCGACCCGTCGGATCTGAGGTGCCCAGGTAGACCAGCGCGAGGTGTCCGCGTACGCCGACCACATCGCGACCGCGCTCGCCGGTCCTCGAACCTCGACTCGCTTTCGCACGCCTCGAGCGTACCCTTCCGTCGAACGAACCCCGTGCGAGGAGTAACCCATGCACGCCGGGCTCTCGGCCGTCCGAGGTCGCTCGGGGTTCGGATCACCACCCATAGCCGGGTCACCACCGATGGAAGGAGACTGGTCATGCCAGCACTCGGCAGCGACGACACGTCGGGGAACGAGCGATGAGCGGAGCTCCCATCGCCACCGGAGTCGACGACGCGAGGCTGGGCGGGCTCCACCGGTGGAACCTCGGCCTGACACTCATCCATCTGGCGCAAGCAGCATTGATCGTGTTCCTCGCCGGCGGATTCGCCATCGCCGTCACGTCGTCGTTCCCCGAGGGACCTCCCGGCACGCCGCCCCCTGCGCCCGAGACGTTGTTCGACGTGCGCATCGGGTGGGCCGTCGCGGTGTTCCTGGCTCTGGCGGCCGTCGACCATCTGCTCACGGCGACCGTCTCCCGCGGCGCGTACGAGCGCGACCTGCGACGAGGCATCAACCGCTTCCGGTGGATCGAGTATTCGTTCAGCGCCACCTTGATGATCATCCTGATCGGCTTCTACTCCGGCATCACCTCGATCAACGCCGTCATCGCCGTGGCCGGGGCCAACGTCGGCATGATCCTGTTCGGTTGGCTCCAGGAGCGGATGAACCCGCCGGGGAGGACCTCGACGACGATGCTCGCTTTCTGGTTCGGGGCGATCGTGGGCATCGTCCCGTGGATCTCGATCGGTGTGAACATCGCGGGATCCCAGACGGTCCCGGGGTTCGTCTACGGGATCGTCATCGCGCAGTTCATCTTCTTCTCCAGCTTCGGCGTCAATCAATGGCTGCAGTACCGGGAGATCGGCAGATGGGGTGAGTACGCCTTCGGTGAGAAGAGCTACCTCGTACTCAGCCTGGTGGCGAAGTCGGTGCTGGCGTGGCAGATCTTCGCCGGCTCACTGGCGAACTGAGCTTCGCTCATCCGACAACCGCGGCGCGGTCCTCGACTCGATCCGCATCGAGCCGAAGGCCCACTCGGGGCCGTCCGGATCGGTCCCGCTCATCCCGCATGTCGAGTGCGAACCCCCTGCCCTCGCCGGGTTCATGGACGGGTCCGGTGGGCCTGCCAGTCGCCGATCGTGTCGAGGCGACGACGTTGCTGCCTCGCCGCCCCGGCGTCGACCCCCCGGCCGCGTTCCTCGAGCGAGCCGATCACGCGCTCGCGATGATCGACCGGGTTGGAGTCGTCGTACTTGAACTTGGCGTCGACGCGCAGCACCGCCAGCCGCACACCGCGGATGCCCGACAGCATCCGCCCGTACGGCTCAGTGTCCACCCCGACCGCAGCGTGGTCCCCCTCGGGCTGAAGATCGCCGAACTGGGTCTCGAGGATCTGCACCTTCTCTGCCGGGTCGTCGACGACCGTCGGGCGACACACGAACTGCACGGCCGAGTAGTAGCTCGTCGGCACCCCGTCCTCGTCGGGACCACCAGCTTTCGCTCGCCAGTACGACGGGATGTAGGCGTAGTCACCGACCACCGCGAGCCGCACCTCCGACGCCGCCTCGAGGTGCGCCCAGACCGGGTTCGGCCGTGCGAGGTGGAAGACCACCTCGTCACCCGCGAGGGAGAAGTGCGTGGGCAAGGCCAGCGGAGCCTGCGCGGGATCGAGGTTGCCGACGACGAGCATGCCGAACCGGTCGGTCGAGGCCAGCCAATCCTTCCACTCGTCGGCGTCGAGCGCGGCATCCCAAGGATGGATCAACATGTCAGGCTCCGTTCGTCGTGGTGGCGCTGAGGTGGCGTCGGGCAACCCGCACATCGGGCCCGAGGTGCGTGAGATGCGCCACCAGGTCCGCGGCGGCGGCATCCAGCATCTCGTCCGAGAGAGGTTCGAGGGCATCGAGGATGAACAGAGCGCTGGTCGTCTCGGGCCCGAGCTGGGTTCGGCGGGCCTGGCGCCAGTTCCAGCGCCGACAGGTGACGCCGACGTCGTCGCACCACACCACCTCGCCGGCGTCGGGGTACTCGGTCACGGCGATGCCCTCGGCCACCGTGTCGAACGGCTCCGTGCCGTCGGCGCGCTTCAGCCTGGGCGTTCCGGCATAACGGGCGAGGTCCTCTCCTCCGAGTGGGATCTGATGCCTCACCGACACCGCGTTGTAGACGTCGGTGAGCCGATCCACACTGGGAAGCCCGGAGGCCGCACGGCGCAAAAGGGCCTCCACGCTGTTGCGGGTGCGCTGCGGCTTGGCGCCGAATGCTCGGTACGCGTGCCGCCACGCGGCGACGTGCGGGAGCTGTTCCGCGGCTTGGTCGCGCAGCGCCTCGGCGGCCGTCGCCTCCGCGGCGCGCAGCAGCGCATCGCTCTCGTGATCGCTCGAACCGGCCACGAGGCCGTCGACGGCCAGGAGCGACGCGCGGTAGTCGGGCCGCAGCGCGAACACGTCGGCGTCGACGCGGGCGCCCGCCAGGAAGCTCTCGAGCTCGCCGAGGTCAGCCATCCTGCGCCCCCGATCGTTCGCCGACACCGGGCTGGAAGACGACCAACGAGAACGCCGCCGGACGTGTGCGAGGGTTCTCGTAGGAGTGTGCGACATCGCCGGAGAACGCGGCGGTGTCCCCGGCCGCGAGCGTGACCGCCCGGCCCTCGACCTCGACGGCGATCGAGCCCTTGTGCACCGTCAGAAGCTCGTGGGTGCCCTGCATGTGCGGTTCGCTCGCGTGTCGGTCGCCCGGGCCGAGCGTCCAGTCCCACAGTTCGACGACATCGGGAGGGTCGGTGCCGGCAAGGAGCACCGCCCGTCCCCCCGATCCGCTGGTCCACAGGGTTGCGCCCGTCCCCTTCCGGGTCACCGTGACCGGGGTCGCTGCCGGCGGCTCGACCAGCGCCGGAAGCCCGACGCCGAGCGCGTCGCTGATCCTGAGCAGACTGCCGACGCTCGGATTGACCGCACCCTGCTCGACATTCACCACCATCCTGCGGCTCACCCCGGCGGCCTCGGCCAGCCGATCCAGCGTCCAGCGGCGCGACTGCCGCTCCCGTCGCACCCGTCCGCCGATCGCCATCGCGAGCGCTGTGGTCTCATCGTCCATCAGTGCATGATACTGCACTCCTCATGCACTACTCTTGAGCCCTGCCAGGACCCCGGCGACGGACGAATGAGGGAACTGATGCCGCCCACGGTGTCGAGCTTCACCTCGACTCCTCCAAGGACTACCAGGCGCGCTCGCCGGAGGAGGCCTGAGGGGCACGATGTCCCGAGACACGTGTGAACGATGTCTCGAGACATCACAAGGTGGGAGGAGGAGGATTCGAACCTCCGTAGGCATCGCCGGCGACTTTACAGGCCGCTCCCTTTGGCCACTCGGGCATCCTCCCGTGGTGCTCACCGAGGATAGCGAACCGGCGGGGTGGCCCGCACCGCCCGGGCGGTATCCTTCGGCCATGGCGAAAGATCAGTTCAGCTTCGACATCGTCTCCGAGGTCGACCTGCAGGAAGTGCGCAACGCGGTGGACCAGACCGGGCGCGAGATCTCCCAGCGGTTCGACTTCAAGGGCACGGGCACGTCGATCGAGCTCGGCGACGGCACGATCGAGATGCACTCGGCCACCGAGGATCGACTCAAGGCGGCCTGGCAGGTGCTGCAGGAGCGCGCCGTGAAGCGCAACATCCCGCTCAAGGCGCTGCAGGCTGGCTCCATCGAGGACGCCGCCAAGGGCACGGCACGCCAGACGGTCACCATCGTCACCGGCATCTCCGACGAGAAGACCAAGGAGATATCGAAGTTCGTGCGCCAGGCGGTGCCCAAGATCCAGACCCAGATCCAGGGCGCACAGGTGCGGGTGCTCGGCAAGAGCAAGGACGACCTGCAGGCCGCGATCCGAGCCGTGAAGGACCACGACTTCGGGCTGGCGCTGCAGTTCACGAATTACCGGCCCTGACGGCCCCATTGCGGGGCGACCTCGCCCCCGAGTACCCTGGCGCGACTCAGGAGGTGATACGCGTGGACCTCGACCGGTTGAAGGCGCGCGCGGCGGAGATCGCCGAGAAGGAAACGAAGGAATGGCTGGGTCGGACCCAGGCGAGTGAACGGCTGTACCAGCGGGCGATCAAGACCCTGCCCAACGGCGTGGTCTCGAACTTCCAGGCGGGCGACCCCTATCCCGTGTACCTCAAGCACGGCAAGGGCTCCACGGTCACCGACGTCGACGACAACCTTTACACCGACTTCCACGGCGGGTTCGGCGTCAACGTCGTCGGGCACGCCCATCCGAAGATCGTCGAAGCCATCAAGAAGGCGGCCGACGACGCGATCCACTTCGCGGTCACCACCGAGACCACGGTCGCGCTCGCCGAGGAGATCTGCTCGCGGTTCCAGTGCGAGCAGATGCGGTTCGTGAACTCGGGCACCGAGGCCACGATGGACGCGATCCGGGTCGCCCGGGCCGCGACCGGCCGCGACAAGATCATCAAGATGGAAGGCTCCTACCACGGCCATCACGACTCGGTGCTGTTCTCGGTCGTGCCCGAGGCCGACGTGCTCGACCTTCGGCATAGCGTCGATGAGAGCGGGAAGCCGTGGTACACCACGCAGCCGACATCGAAGGGCGTGCCACAGGCGCTGTGGGACACGACGATCATCGTGCCCTTCAACGACGCATCGGCCGTCGAGGCCGCCTTCACCGACAACCCCGGTCGAGATCGCGGCGGTCATCCTCGAGCCGGTCATGATGAACATCGGCATCGTGGTGCCGCACGACGGGTACCTGCAGGCGCTCAAGGACGCCTGCGAGCGTCACGGCGCGGTGCTCATCTTCGACGAGGTCAAGTGCGGCGGCACGATCGCCTACGGCGGCGCCGCAGAGCGCTTCGGCGTGGTGCCGCACCTCGCCGCGTGGGCCAAGGCCATCGGCGGAGGCGCCACCACCGGCGCCTTCGGCGGCGATGCGGCCATCATGGAGTACGTGACGAAGGGCGCCGCCCAGCAAGGCACCTTCAACGGCAACCCGCTCTCCTCGGCGGTGGGGCTCGCGGCGCTCACGCAGGTGCTCACGCGCGACGCCTACGACCACCTCGGCAAGCTCGGCACGATGCTGGCCGAAGGGTGCAACCGGGCCATCGCCGACAGCGGCATCCCGGCGCACACGGTCGACCTCGGCGCGAAGGGCTGCGTCTCCTACCGGAGCGAGCCGCTCGCCAACTACCGGGACTTCCTGGAGACGATCCCAGAGATCTACTGGGCGTCGTACCCGTGGATGGTCAACCGCGGCATCTTCATGACCCCGGGCGACGAGGAGCAGTGGACGGTCTCCGTGCAGCACACCGAGAGCGACGTGCAGATCTACGTCGAGGCCTTCGGCGCGTTCTGCCAGGAGCTGACCGCGTAACCACGCGCGGACGGGTAGCGACCAGACGCGGCGGGCCGGCCTTCGGGCCGGCCCTTCGCGTATGCGGGGGTGAAACGATGGACGACATGCACCGCTACACCGACGAGACCGAGGCGCTCTCGAACGCGATCGTGACGTACGCGCGCAACCGCATCGCGAGCCCGCAGCCGCTCGACGGCTCGGCGAGCGGCGACGAGCTCGCCCGGCGCGCCGGCGCGACCGTCACGCCCGAGGGCATCGGCGGTGAGGAGGCCTTGCGCGTGTGGAGCGAGGTGCTCGCTCCCGCCACGATCTCGACCGACCACCCCTCCTCGATGGCGTTCGTGCCGGGCGCGCCCACCAAGGCCGCGGTGCTCTTCGACCTCGTGGTCGGCGCCTCGTCGACGATCGCCGCGGGCTGGATCGACGGCGCCGGGGCGATCTGGGCGGAGAACCAGGCGCTGCGCTGGCTCGCCGACCTCGCCGGCTTCCCCGATGGGGCCGGCGGCGTCTTCGTGAGCGGCGGCTCGGCGGGCAATCTCTCGGCCCTGGTCGCCGCCCGGGCGCGAGCGGCCGCCCGCCTCGGCCGACGCCCGGCCACCGGCTGGAAGATCGCGGTCGCCGACAGCGTGCATTCCTCGGTCGCCACCGCCGCCCGCGTGATCGACGTGGGCGTCGTGGACGTGCCCGGCGACGAACGCGGGCGGCTCACCGGCGATGCCCTCGCCGCCACGCTCGACACGCTCGGCCCCGACGAAGCGGCGAGCGTCGTCGCGGTCGTCGCGAGCGCAGGCGCCACGAACGCGGGCACGGTCGACGACCTCGCGGGCGTGGCCGAGGCCTGCGACCGTCACGGGGTCTGGTTCCACGTCGACGGGGCCTACGGCGGTGCCGGGCTCGCGGCGCCCTCGGTGCGCGAGCGCTACCGCGGCATCGAGCGTGCCGACTCGTTCATCGTCGACCCGCACAAGTGGCTGTTCGCGCCCTACGATTGCTGCGCTCTGGTCTACCGCGACCCCACCGCCGCGTACGGGGTGTTCCGGCAGGAAGCCGGCTACCTCGACACGGTGAACCAGCCCGACGCCGCCTGGAGCGAGTGGAATCCGGCGGACTACGCCTACCACCTGTCCCGACGCGCCCGGGGGCTCCCGCTGTGGTTCTCGCTCGCGACCTACGGCACCGACGCCTACCGCGACGCGATCGAGCGCGTGCTGACGCTCACGCGCGAGACGGCCGGGGAGATCTCGGCGCGGCCCGAGCTCGAGCTCGTGATGGACCCCGAGCTGTCGGTCGTGCTCTTCCGCCGGCGAGGCTGGGGCGACGCCGACTACGAAGCCTGGTGGCGAAGGCTGCTCGAGGCGCAGATCGCCTTCGTGCAGCCGACCACGTGGAAGGGCGAGAAGCTCGCACGGCTGTGCTTCGTGAACCCACGCACGACCATCGATCATGTGCGAGCGGTGCTTGGGACGATGGCGTCGTAGCGGGCCGCGGAGTCGCTGGGTTCGCGGGCGTGCGCGGAGCTCGCGAACGCGCGGGTTCGCGCCGGCACTCGGCAAGGACCTCCGTCGTGCCCCCTGCGACGGAAGACGGAGGTCCCTGCCAAGACCGCCGGCGCAACACCACCGTGTCGCCGCTCTCGGGAGCCTCTCGGGCGCCTCGGTGCGCTAGTTCCCGATC
The DNA here is from genome assembly GCA_963722795.1 of uncultured Actinomycetes bacterium. Classification (GTDB taxonomy): domain Bacteria; phylum Actinomycetota; class UBA4738; order UBA4738; family HRBIN12; genus JAOUEA01. The sequence goes on along the minus strand of CAVROD010000004.1, from coordinate 258,261 downwards.
GGTCCCTGCCGGCGGTACACCTCGTCCTGCATCGCCATCAGCCGCGCGACCCGTTCCTCGGTCGGCGGATGCGTCGAGAACAGGCTCGTGAGGCCGCGGCCCTTCAGCGCCGCGAGCGGATTCACGATGAACATGTGCGCCTCTCCGGGCTGCAGCGAGTGGGGCGGCGGTACCCGCCGGCTCGTCTGGTCGAGCTTCTGCAACGCGCTCGCCAGCGCCGACGGATCGCGGGACAGGAACGCCCCCGACTCGTCGGCCTGGAACTCGCGTGAACGCGACACCGCCATCTGGATCAGACCGGCGGCGATCGGCGCGAGGATCCACGCGACGAGGGCGACGATCGGGTTCCCGCCCTCGTCGTCACCGCCGAACCACAGCGCCATCCAGGCGAGGTAGCTGATCGAGGTGCCGATCGCCGCGGCGACCGAACCGACCAGGATGTCGCGGTTCGCGACGTGGCTCAGCTCGTGCGCGAGCACGCCGCGCAACTCGCGCTCGTCGAGGATCTGCAGGATGCCCTGCGTCACGGCGACCTTGGCGTTGCGCGGGTTGCGACCGGTCGCGAAGGCGTTGGGCTGCTGCATGTCGGAGACGTAGACGCCCGGCATCGGCATGTCGTTGGCCTGCGCCAGCTCGCGGACGATGCGATGCAGTGCGGGTACTCGGCCTCCCCCACCTCGCGCGAGCGGGTCGAGCGAACCGCGATCGAGCCCGACCACCAGTACATGGCGAAGTTGAAGCCCAGCCCCAGCACGAGTGCCGTCGTCACGCCGGCCCGTCCGCCCAGCAACGCGCCGATCGCCAGGAACAGGCCCATCATCGCCGCGATCAGGACCCACGTCTTGGCCCTGTTGATACCTGGTGTCACCGTCATCACTCCTCGTCGGTCGTTCCCATCCATCGTCCCATGGGGGTTTCGATACGTGGGACCCGACGGTTCCCCGAACGGGGATGCTTACGGCCCGAGGCCGACCAGCGTGGAGATCTCGGCCAGCCGCGCGACGGCGTTCGGCAACACGAAGATCGCGAGGATCGCGATCATCGCGAGCACGACGACGGCCGTCACGAGGCCCGGCACGCGCAGCCGTGAACGGTCGGCGGCGTCACGCAGGAACATCTGCCGGGGCACGACCAGGTAGTAGAAGACGCTCACGACCGAGTTCACGAGCATCACCACGGCGAGTGCCGGCCCGAGGGTGCCGCCGCGTTCGATCGCCGCCTGGAAGATGAGCAGCTTCCCCCAGAACCCACCGGTCGGCGGCACGCCCGCGAGGGAGATCATGAACACGGCCATGCCGACCGCGATGATCGGCGCGGTCTCCCGCAGACCGGCGAAGTCGGCCACCTGCAGCGCCGGGTGGCGCCGCGACACGGCGACGGTCGCCGCGAAGGCTCCCAGGTTCATGATGCCGTAGATCAGGATGTAGGCCACTCCGGCGGCGAACGCATCGCGATTCGACGTGGCGTCGTCGGTCACCAGGGCGAAGGTCATCAAGATGTAGCCCGACTGCGCGATGCCCGAGTACGCGAGCAGCCGCACGACCTGCGTCTGCTGCAGCGCCACGAAGTTGCCCACCGTCATCGTCGCGATCGACAGGAACGCGAAGATCGGCACCCAGAACTCGTGCTGGCCCGCGAACGCCACGAACATCAGCTGCAACAGGCCTGCGAAGCCCGCCACGCTCGAGGCGACCGCGAGGAACGCCGCGACCGGCACCGGCGACCCTTCATACGTGTCGGGCGCCCAGAACTGGAACGGGAACGCCGACACCTTGAACGCGAAGCCCACCACGACGAACAGGATGGCCGCGAACGCCAGAGTCTCGAGGTCGCCCGTCACGCCGTCGAGGGCGACCGCGATCTCGGCGAGCTGCGTCTGACCGCCCGTCACGCCGTAGATCAGGCTCATGCCGAAGAGCATCACGGCCGTCGACAACACGCCGATGATGAAGAACTTCACGCCCGCCTCGTTCGACTTCACGTCGCCCTTGCGGAACGCAGCCATCAGGAACCCGGGTGCCGACACGAGCTCGAGCGCGATGAACAGCAGCAGCAGGTCGCGCGAACTCGGCATCATCACGCAGCCGAGGAACGAGGTGAGCAGCAGGAAGTAGTACTCGCCCTGATAGAACCCGCCTTCGCGGAAGTACCGCAGCGACAGGGCCAGCACCACGCTCGCCACCACGAGGAAGAACCCCTTGAACAGCAGCGCGAACTCGTCGACCACGTACGATCCGCCGAAGCTGATGCGGGTGTCGGCGCCGATAAGCGTGAGCACCGCGACGAACGACGCGACCACCCCGAGGAGCCCGATCGGCATCGCGAGCCACTTCGTGCGCTCAGGCAGGAACACGTCGACGACCAGCACGAGCAGGATCGTGCCCGCGAGGATGAACTCGGGCAGCAGGGCGTGGTAGTCGACGTCCATCGAGGCGACCTAGCTCCCCAACAGCTGCATGAGGCCGTTCACGGCCTCGTCGGTGACACCGAACACGAGTCGCGGGTACAACCCGAGCACCAGGGTCAACAGCAGCAGGGGCACCCACGACACCCACTCGATCACCAGCACGTCGCGCAGCCCCGCCTCGCGCCACTGGTCGGGCACGGTGCCCATGTTCACCCGCTGCAGCATCCACAGGAAGTAGCCGGCCGTGAGCACGGTGCCGATGCCCCCCATCACCATGAACACACGGAACAGACCCACCTGGTCCGCCAACAGGACCTCGTTCGGGCTGAACGAGCTGAGCAGCGCCATCACCTCACCCCAGAACCCGGCGAGCCCGGGCAGGCCGAGCGAAGCGATCGCCACGAAGGCGAAGACGCTGCCGAGCTTCGGCATCGCCTGCAGCATGCCGCCCCCGATCTTCGCGATCTCGCGCGTGTGGTAGCGGTCGTAGATCGAGCCGACGCAGAAGAACAGCATGCCCGTGATCACGCCGTGGGCCACCATGCCGAAGATGGCTGCCTGGATGCCGATCTCGGTGAGGGTCGCGATGCCGAGCATCACGAAGCCCATGTGCCCGACCGATGAGAACGCGATGAGGCGTTTCAGGTCCTTCTGCGCGAGGCACGCGAGCGCTGCGTACACGATGGCGATCGCGGCGAGCGCACCGATCCACGGTGCGTACTTCTGGGCGCCGTCGGGCAGGATCGGGATCGCGATGCGGATGAACCCGTAGGTGCCCATCTTCAGCATGATGCCGGCCAGCAGCACCGAGCCGATCGTCGGGGCCTCGGTGTGGGCGTCGGGCAGCCACGTGTGGAACGGCCACATCGGCACCTTCACCGCGAAGCCGAGCGCAACGGCTCCGAACACGATCAGCTGGAACGACTGACGTGAAGCCGCCCGCGATGCCGAAGTCGCGGAGCACCACCATGTCGAACGTGTGCGGGTCGGGCCCCTGGAAGTACATCGCGAGGAAGCCCAGCAGCATGAAGATCGACCCGAACAGCGTGTAGAGGAAGAACTTGATCGAGGCGTACTCGCGGTTCGCCGAACCCCAGACGGCGATGAGGAAGTACATCGGCACGAGCACCATCTCCCAGAACACGAAGAACAGGATCAGGTCGAACGCGATGAACGTGCCCGCCATGCCGGTCTCGAGCAGCAGCATCAGTGCGAGGAAGGCCTTCGTGCGGCCCGGGTCGGGCACGTAGCGCCAGCTGTAGATCGCGCAGAGGAACGACAGCAGGAAGGTCAGCACGTAGAGGGGCAGCGAGATGCCGTCGATGCCCACGTGGTAGCGCACCCCGATCGCGCTGATCCAGTTCACGTCGAGCACGTACTGCAGGCCATCGGTGCCGTAGTCGAACCCGATCGCGATCGCGATCGCGAGCACGAGCGCCGCCCCCGTGAACACGATGCCGAGACCGCGGATCGCGCGGTCCTTGCCCCGTGGCATCAGCACGATCACCAGCGCGCCGACGATGGGCAGCATCGTGGTGATCGTGATGGCCGAGTTCTCCCAGGTCATGTGGCCTCCACGCTTCCTCTCAAACGACTCGGATGAACACGACGGCCATCGCGATCACGCCGACGAACAGCGCGACGGCGTACCACTGCACGTTGCCCGTCTGCAGGTACTTCAGCACGTTGCCGGTACGCCCGGCGGTCTCGCCAGCACCGTTCACGACGCCGTCGATCACCGAGCGGTCGAACCAGGCGACCACCTGACCGAAGCCTCTCGCCAGCAGGGCGGCGCCGTTCACGACGCCGTCGATCACCGTCTGATTGAACCAGTTGACGGCCCCCGACCAGGTGTCGCGCACGGGGTAGACGATCGCCCGCATGTAGAAGGCGTCGATGTAGTAGCGGTGCTCGAGCACGTTCCACAGCGGCCCCATCGGGGCCTGCAGCGGGTCCTGTTGCTTCCGTTCCTTGTAGAGAGCCCAGCCCGCGGCCAGGCCCAGCAGCGCGCCGGCCGTCGACAGCAGCGCGATCCACGGCACGAAGACGGCCTCGTGGATCGCGTCGTAGAAGACCCACTTGCCGAACACGGCGCCGAGTTGCGGCGAGCCGAGGAGGCCCACCCCGATCGTGGCGGCGGCGAGCGCGACGAGCGGGCCGGTCATCGTACGGGGCGATTCGTGCGGGTGCGCCTGCCCTTTGTACTCCCCGAAGAACGTGAGCAGCACCATACGGATCGTGTAGAAGGCGGTGATCACCGCGGTGATGAGGAAGACGACGAAGAGCCAGGTCACATGCTCCTCCTCGGCGACCACGAGCAGCTCGTCCTTCGACCAGAAGCCGGCCAGCGGGAAGATGCCCGCGAGCGCGAGCGAGCCGATCAGCATCGTCCAGAACGTGACGGGCATCGACTTCCGCAGGCCCCCCATGTCGCTCATGTTGTTGGAGTGCACGGCGTGGATCACCGAGCCCGCCCCGAGGAAGAGCAGGGCTTTGAAGAAGGCGTGGGTGAACAGGTGGAAGAACCCCGCGGTGAGCCCCAGCTCGCCGAGGGAGAGCCCCGCCACCATGTAGGCGAGCTGCGAGAGCGTCGAATAGGCGAGCACACGCTTGATGTCGTCCTGCACGATCGCCAGCAGGGCGGCGCCGAGCGCGGTGATCGCGGCGACGATGCTGACCGTGGTGAGCACCCACGGCTCGGCCTGCAGGAACACCTCGAACAGGCGCCCGATCAGGTAGACGCCCGCCGCCACCATGGTGGCGGCGTGGATCAGGGCCGACACGGGCGTGGGACCTGCCATCGCGTCGGGCAGCCACACGTGCAACGGGAACTGCGCCGACTTCCCGACCGTGCCGCCGAACAACAGGATGGCCGCCATCGAGACGAACAGCGGCGAGGCCACCCCGACCCCCAACTCGTGCGAGATCTCGGCGATGTTCGTCGTCTCGAACCCGGTGAGCGCGATGAGCATGATGATGCCGAACATGAACGGGATGTCGCCGATGCGCGTGGTGATGAACGCCTTGATCGCGGCGTTCGAGTTCTCCTTGACCTCCCACCAGTGCCCGATCAACAGGTAGGAGCAGACGCCCATGACCTCCCAGCCCACGAGCAGCTGGATCAGGTTGTTCGAGACGACCACGGTGAGCATCGCGGCGGTGAACAGCGAGAGCACCACGTAGAACCAGGTGAACCGCTCGTCGCCGTGCATGTACCCGAGGGAGTAGACGTGCACGCAGAGCGAGACCGAGGTGACGACGACGAGCATGATGGCGGTGAGTCCGTCGACGAGGATGCCGAGCTCCAGATGCAGCGGCCCGACCGTGAACCAATCGACGCTCGCCTCGAAGGGCCCCCCGCCTTCCACGAAGTGCCAGAGCACGCCGAGCGAGAACGCGAACGCGGCGGCCACCGCGGTGATGCCGATCACCGCCCCCTTGCCGGGCGTGCGCTTGCCGAAGAACAGGATGAGCGCCGACGAGATCAGCGGCAGCAGCACCACGATCCAGGCATGCTCGACGAACCAGATGCCGTCGGTCGTGGCCTTGAAGGCCGCCTCCCCCTCGGACGCCAGCGCGGTCACCACTTGAGCAGGTTCACCTCGTCCACGTTGATCGACTCGCGCGTGCGGAACAGCAAGATGACGATCGCGAGACCGATGCCGACCTCGGCGGCGGCCACCGCGATCACGAACAGCGCGAAGACCTGCCCCGTCATCTCCTGCAGCGAGGCCGCGAAGGCGACCAGGTTCACGTTGACGGCGTTCAGCATCAGCTCGATCGCCATGAGCACCATCACCGCGTTGCGGCGGGCGAGCACCCCGTAGACCCCTGCGGAGAACAGCAGGGCCGAGAACATCAGCACCAGCGGCAGCCGGATCATGCGTCGTCCTTGCGGGCGAGCACGATGGCGCCGATCAGGGCCGCCAGCAGCAGGAACGACACGGCCTCGAACGGCAGCACGTAGTGGCGGAAGATCGCCTCGCCCACGACGTCGGTCGTGCCCTCGACCGTTCGGAACGCCACGGCGTCCTGCACCGGATAGGCCCGCTGGATCAGGAACACGAGCCCGGCGAACACGCCCACGCCCACGAGTGCGCCGAGCCAGCGTTGCTGGTTGTCGAGCGCATCGCGCCCGATCGGGGCCTTCGTGAGCATCAAGCCGAACAGGAACAAGATCACGATCGCACCGACGTAGATCAGGATCTGCACCCAGGCCACGAACTCGGCGCCGAGCAGCAGGTACACCCCGGCGACCGAGAGCAGCGAGACCACCAGGTACAGGGCCGCGTGCACGACGTTGCGCACGGTCACCACGGCGATGGCCGCCAGACCGCCGACGACGGCCAGCACGCAGAAGGCGTACTCCTGTGCGCTCACGCGGTCTCCTCCGCCACGAGGGCGTCGGCGCTCGGCTCGGCGCCGACCTCCAAGGCGGGCGGCGGCAGCACCGTGTACGTCCACTCCTCGAGACGCTCCTTCTCGTGGATGAGCAGGTCCATCTCGTACTCCGCGTACTCGAACTCGGGGCTCCAGAAGAGGGCATCGAACGGGCACACCTCGACGCAGATGCCGCAGTACATGCACAGGGCGTAGTCGATCGCGAAACGGTCGAGCACCTTCATCGAGCGCCCGCGGCCCCCGCCCGCCGGCTCGTGGGTCTCCTTGTGGGCGTCGATGTAGATGCACCAGTCGGGGCACTCGCGCGAGCACTTGTAGCAGACGGTGCAGTTCTCCTGCTTCAGGGCGATGACGCCGCGCGTGCGCGCCGGCAGATCGGGCTTCACGTGCGGGTACTGCACCGTGACCGCCGGGCGCAGCATCGTCTTCATCGTGACCGCGAGGCCCTTGAGCAGGCCCTGGCCGACCCCCGATTCGGGCTGGTCGATGTGCGTTCGGTCGATGGCCACGGTGTCGTTCGTCCTTGTCGGTTAGAAGGCGACCTTGAAGACGGCGGCGCCCAGGATCCACAGGAGCGAGATCGGGATGAGCGTGAGCCAGGCGAACCGCTGCAGCTGGTCCTCGCGCAGGCGCGGGTAGGTGGCCCGCAGCCAGATCACGAAGAACGACAGCACGCCGATCTTGCCCGCCATCCAGATCGGGTCGGGGAGCGGGATGCCCGGCAGGCCCTGGTAGCCGCCGAGGAACAGCACGGCGGCGACGCCCGAGAGCGCCACGATGCCCCCGTACTCGGCGAGCAGGAAGAACGCGAACTTCAGCCCCCCGTACTCGGTGTAGGCGCCGAAGATGATCTCGGAGTCGGCGATCGGCATGTCGAAGGGCGTGCGGCTCAGCTCGGCGAGCGAGGCGAGCATGAAGATCACGAACAGCGGGAACAGCGGGATCACGTACCAGAGCGATTCCTGCGCCTCGACGATGCCGACCATCGAGGTCACGCCCGAGAGCATCACGACGCCCGCAGCGGCCAGCACGAGCGGCAGCTCGTAGGCGATCAGCTGCGCGGCCGCGCGCAAAGCCCCGATCAGCGAGAACTTGTTGGCGCTCGACCACCCTGCCATGAGCACGCCGATCACCGACACGCTCGACATGGCCATCACGAAGAAGATGCCGATGTCGAGATCGAGCGCGAACAGCGTGTCACTGAAGGGCAGCACGACGAGGATCGCGATGTAGGGCACCATCGCCACCGCCGGCGCCAGCGAGTAGATCGTGCGGTCGGCCGCCGCCGGCACGACGTTCTCCTTCTGGATGAACTTCACGCCGTCGGCGATGAGCTGCGCCCAGCCGTGGAAGGCGCCCGCCTCCATGGGTCCGAGACGCGACTGCATGTGCGCCAGCACCTTGTGCTCCATGTAGCCCACCCCGAGTGGCACGATGAGGAAGAAGGCCATGACCAGCACCGTCTTCAGCACCAGCGAGAGCCAGAAGTTGGACGTGAGCTCCTCGATGAACGAGACGCCCGAGGTGGCGACCACGTCGATCATGCCTCGTCGTCCTCCTCGCCCTCGGACGCGCCGGGCCAGGGCTTGGCCTCGCGCGTCATGAGCGCGAAGTCCTTGCGCAGCGGATGTCCCTCGAACGGCTCGGAGAGCAACAGCTTCACGGGCTGGGGGTGGCCCTCGAACCGGATGCCGAACATCTCCGCGGTCTCACGTTCGTGCCAGTCGCATGTGGCCCACAGGTCGCTCACGGTCGCCACGGCGGGCTCGTCATGTGGCAGCGTCACCTTCACGCGCACGTTGTGGTGATGGGTCGTCGAGAAGACATGGGTCACGACCTCGAACCCGCCGTCGTCGCCTCGGTCGACGCCTGTGGTGAAGTCGGCGTAGTCACAGTCGAACTCGGGCTCGTCGCGCACGAATCGGCAGACGTCGTGGTAGCGGGCGGGCGTCACCGACACCGCGAGGTGGCCGTGCTGCTCGGCCACCTCGAGCAGGTCGTCGCCGAATCGAGCCCGAAGCCGCGAGGCGGCATCGTCGAGCGCCAGGGTGCCGGCGCCGCTCACCGCGCCCCCATCAGAACGCCGCGGATGCCGGGCCACCGAACTTCTCCGCGATGTCTTCGTCCTTGATCTTGCGCTGCAGCTCCAGGATGCCGTGCAGCAGCGCTTCGGGCCGCGGCGGACACCCCGGCACGTACACGTCGATGGGCACGATCTGGTCGACGCCCTTGGTCACGGAGTAGCTGTCCCAGTAGGGGCCGCCGCAGTTGGAGCACGAGCCGAACGAGATCACGTACTTCGGGTCGGGCATCTGCTCGTACACGCGCTTGAGCGCCGGGGCCATCTTGTCGGTGAGGGTGCCGGCCACCACGAGCAGGTCGGCCTGGCGCGGGCCGTGGGCCGTGGGGATGACACCGAGGCGGATGAAGTCGTTCTTGGCGGTCGACGCGGCGATGAACTCGATCGCGCAGCACGCGAGTCCGAAGTTCATGACCCACAGGGAGTAGCGGCGCCCCCAGTTGAGGATGAACTTCACGGGCTGGATGCGCGGCAGCGCGGTCTTCTCGGTGATCAGGCCCACCGCAGGACCCCCTTGCGCCACGCGTAGAGCAGCCCGACGGCCAAGATCGCGATGAAGATCGCCATCTCCACCACGGCCGCGTACCCGATGTCCTCGAGGACCCTCGCCCACGGGAAGAGGAACACGCTCTCGACGTCGAAGATGACGAACAGGAAGCCGTACACGTAGTAGCGCACGTGGCTCTGCGACCACCCCTGTCCGACCGGATCGATGCCGCATTCGTAGGTCAGGAGCTTCTCGCGACTTGGCCGGTTCGGGGCGATCAGACGCGCCGCGGTGAACGCCACGGCGACCAGCAGCGCACCCGCGGTCAGGACCGCCAGCACCACTCCGTACGACGCGTAGTAATCGCTCATGACAGTGAACGGCTCCTCGGGCGCCCGTATCCTAGCAGCGCCTTCTCGGGGGTTCGGGGGGTGTCGGAACGGCTCATCCGGCCTCCGCGCCGCACCTGGCGGCCAGGAACTTCGCGAGCTGGATCAAGGCGTGGCGAGCCGGTCCCTCGGGCAGTCGCTCGGCGAGCCGCGTCGCCCGCCTGACCTCGTCGGTCACGGCCGCGCGGGCCACGTCGACCGAGCCCCCCGACCGCACGATCTCGAGGGCGCGATCGAGCATCTCGCCGTCGGGCGAGCCGTGGGAGAGGATGCGCGAGAGCTCCTCGCGATGCTCGTCGTGGGCCAGGGCGTGCAGCACCGGCAGCGTGTAGACGCCCTCGCGGAGGTCCTGGCCGGGCTCCTTGCCGAGCTCCATCTGCGACGAGGTGATGTCCATGATGTCGTCGGAGAGCTGGTAGGCCATGCCGAGCGCGTCGCCGAACTCGTCGAGCACCTCGACCGCCTCGGGCGCGGCGTCGGAGAGCATGCCGCCGAGCCGGCACGAGGTCGCGATCAGCGACGCCGTCTTGCGGCGGATGATCTCGAGGTAGTTCGAGACCTCCTGCTCGACCTTGGCCGAGCTGTCGACCTCTCGGATCTGACCGTCGCACAGCACCGCGATCGTGCGGGCGAGCAGGCGGCAGACGTCGGTGCCGAGATCGGTCGAGATCTCCGAGGCCCGCGCGAACAAGAAGTCGCCCGTGAGGATCGCGACCGTGTTGTCCCAGCGCACGTTCGCGCTCGGCGCCCCGCGCCGGGCATCGGCCTCGTCGATCACGTCGTCGTGGTAGAGCGTGGCGAGGTGCACGAGCTCGATCGAGACCGAGCCCGGCACGAGCCGCGGGTCGGCCGGGTCGCCGAAGTAGCCGGCGAGCAGCACCAGCATCGCCCGGAACCGCTTGCCACCGGCCGCGATCAGGTACGACGAGGTCTCGGTGAGCATGCCCGAGGCCTCGGCGTGCACCGACTTCTCCAGCGCCTGCTCGACCTGGTCGAGACGGGTGCGCACCTCGGCCTCCAGGGTGGCGTCGGGCGCCTCGAGGCCCGGGATCACGCGACGGCTCATGCGCACCTCACCACGAGAGGACCCCGGCTTCCTGCAGCAGCGGCACGAGCACACCCGGCACGATACCCAGCACGATGACCGACAGCGCGGGCACGGCCAGCACGAGGCGAGGCAGCGGGGAGGGGTCGGCGACGTCGTCGCCCTCGGGTTCCTGCATCGCCATGAGGGCGACGACCCGCAGGTAGAAGAAGGCTCCGACCACGCTCGCGAGGGCCCCGATCAGCACGAGCGGCCAGTACCCCGCGTTCGTCGCCGCCCCGAACACGAGCACCTTGGCCGCGAACCCGGCGGTCGGCGGGATGCCCGCGAGCGAGAGCAGGAACACCGTGAGCAGCACCGCCAGCGCGGGCTGCCGCCGGCCGAGGCCCCGGAACCGGTCGAAGCCGGTCTGCTCGCGGATGCCGCCGGAGATGAGCATCACGACGCCGAAGGCGCCGAGCACGGCAGCGCCGTAGGCGATCAGATAGAACAACGCCGCCGCGATCGCCTCGCTGTCGGGCGAGACGAACGCCGACAGGATGAACCCGGCCTGGGCGATGCTCGAGTAGGCCAGCATGCGCTTCACGTCGCGCTGGGCGATCGCGAGCACGCTGCCCACGACCATCGAGACGGCCGACAGGGCCGCTACGGCGGGCGCGAGATCCCACTGCAACGGGCTGAACGCCACGTCGAGCACGCGCACGAGCACGACGAACACCGCCACCTTCGTCGCGGCGGCCATGAACGCGGTCACGGGGCTCGGCGCGCCCTGATACACGTCGGGCGTCCACATGTGGAACGGCACGAGCGAGACCTTGAACCCGAGGCCGACCACGAGCAAGAGCGCCCCGGCGATCGCGAGCGCCCGGCTGTCCCCCCCGCCGGCGAGGGCGCGCGCGAGGCCCTGGATGCTCGTCGTCGCCGCCGCGCCGTAGCTCATCGCGACCCCGTAGAGCAGGAACGCCGAGGCGAACGCCCCGAGCAGGAAGTACTTCATCGCGGCCTCGGCGGGCCCGCGGCGGAACGTGAGCGCCGTGAGCACGTACAGCGAGAGCGAGAGCACCTCGATCGCGAGGAACACCACGATGAGGTCGGCGGCGGCCACGAGCAGCGCCATGCCCCCGAGGGCGAAGAGCACCAACGCGTAGAACTCGTTGCGCCGGAACTCGTCACGCTCGAAGTAGTGGAACCCGAGGTAGGCAGCGAAGGCCCCGATGCCGCAGAGCATGAGGGTGCCCACGACGGCGAGCCGGTCGACGCTCGCCATGCCCTCCAGCACGGTGACGGGTTCGCGGTCCCAGAGCCAGAGCGCCGAGGCCGATGCGGCGGCGAGCACGGCGAGCGTGAACAGCACGAACGGGGCCTGGGCGCCGCGCCGGGCGAACGCCGAGCCGAGCAGCGCCACGAGCGCCCCGCCGAACAGGATCAACACGGGCAGGATCGCCCACAGCTCCACGCGCGGGGCGTCGCTCACGGCGCCTCCCCGCCCGTGGGATCGCCGGGGACCGTCGTGCCGGCGGTGGTCGAGATGGTCGTCGGCTCGAAGGTAGCCATGCGCTCCGACACCTGCTCCGAGGTCGGTCGCAGCCGTTCGAGCACCGGCGCCGGATGCAGACCGATCCAGAGCATCGCAACGACGATCGGCGCCACGATCGCACCCTCTCGCCAGCTCAGGTCCGGCAACGAGGCCCACCGGTCCTTCAGGGAGCCCTGGAACGTGCGCTGGTACGACCAGAGCATGTACACGGCGCTGAGGATCACGCCGACGATGGCGATCGACGCCAGCACCCGGTCGACCGAGAAGGTGCCGAGCAGCACGAGGAACTCGCCCACGAAGTTGTTGAGCCCGGGCAGGCCGATCGACGACAGCATCGCGATCACGTAGGCGCCCGCGAGCCACGGCGTGACCTGCACGATGCCGCCGAGGTCGGCGATCTCGCGCGTGTGCGTGCGCTCGTACAGCATGCCGAACACGAGGAACAACATGCCCGTACTGAGACCGTGGTTCACCATCTGGATCACGGCGCCGTCCATCGACTCGGCCGAGAACGCGAAGATGCCGAGCACGATGAGCCCCATGTGACTCACCGACGAGTACGCGATGAGCCGCTTGATGTCGGTCTGCATCATCGCCACCACAGCCCCGTAGATGATGCCGATGACCGCGAGCACCATGATCGCGGTGGCGAAGTACTGCGCCGCCTCGGGGAACAGGTCGAGGTTGAACCGCAACATGCCGTAGGGCCCCGTCTTCAGCAGGATCGCGGCCAGCACGATCGAGCCCTTCGTCGGCGCCTCGGTGTGGGCGTCGGGCAACCACGTGTGCAGCGGCCACACCGGCACCTTGACGGCGAACCCGATGAAGAAGGCGAGGAACAGCCACCGTCCTGCGCTCGTCGACAGCTCGAGCTGCTCGAGCGCCGTGAGATCGAAGGTCGCCGCGCCGAGCTGGCGCCCCGACTCCACGTACAGGTAGAGGATGCCCACGAGCAGGAACGCCGAGCCGAACATCGTGTACAGCAGGAACTTCGTGGCGGCGTACACGCGCCGCTTCGAGCCCCACACCCCGATGATGTAGTACATCGGGAACAGCAGGGCCTCGAAGAACACGAAGAACAGCAGCAGGTCCAGCGACAGGAACGCGCCGATGATCACGGTCTCCAGGAACAGCGACATCGCCATGTAGCGGCGCACCTGATGGTCGACCTTCCACGACGCCGCGACCGCGATGGGGAACATGAACGTCGTGACCATCACGAGCCAGATCGAGAAGCCGTCGACGCCGACGAACCACGAGAGACCGACCGACTCGACCCACGGGTGCTTCGAGACCATCTGGAAGCCGGCCTGCCCCGACTCGAAGTTCGCGAGCATGCCGAGGGAGACCACGAAGGCCGTGAGCGTCGAGGCGAGCCCGATCCACCGCGCCGCATCGTCGGAGATCGAGCGCCAGAACAGGAGCACCGGCAGTCCCACGAGCGGCGCGGCGATCGCGAGCGTCAACCAGGGCACGGTGTCCATCAGACCCTCGCCGCCGCGTAGAAGAGCAGCGCCGCCCCGCCCGCCATGAACGACAGGGCGTAGCGGCGCACCTTGCCCGACTGCCAGATGGGCGCGAGACCCGAGGCCATGACGGCCAGGCGGCCCGCGCCGTTGACCGCACCGTCGATGACCACACGATCGAACCACGCGAGGGCCGCCGCGCCCCGGAGGCCCACGGTGCCGACGACCCAGGCGTACAGATCGTCGATGTAGAAGGCATGCCCGAGCGCGCCGGCCATCGCGGGCTCGCGCTCGGGGAAGGAGATCCACCGTTCCGCGTTGCGGGGGCGGTACAAGAGCCAGGCCACGCCGATGCCGGCGAGGGTCACCACGACCGAGACCGCGATCAGCGTCGCGGTCGAGGGTCCCGCCTCGCCCTCGCTGAGGTGACCGACCACCGGCTCGAGGAACGTCGCGAGCCTTCCTTCCGGGGTGAACGCCAGCCAGGCACCGACGAACAGCCCTCCGATCGCGAGCACGACGAGCGGGGCGCGCATCAACGGCGACGCCTCGTGCGCGTGGCCCTCGTACCGCCGCTCGCCGGCGAACGCCGCGACGTACAGGCGCGTGATGTACCAGGCGGACACGAGGGCGCCGAGCGAGCCGAGCAGGTAGGCCCACGTCTTCCCGTCGTGGCTCGCGAGCTCGAGGATCGCGTCCTTCGTGAAGAAGCCGCTGAACGGCGGCAACCCCGAGAGCGCGAGCGCCCCGGCAGCGAACAGGGCCGCGGTCCACGGCATGTCGAGGCGCAGCCCGCCGAGGCGACGCACGTCGATCTCGTCGTGCAGCCCGTGCATCACGTTGCCCGACGTGAGGAACAGCAACGCCTTGTAGAACGCGTGCGCCACGAGCAACGAGATCGCGACCGCGAAGTAGCCGAGGCCGGCCGCCAGGAACATGAAGCCGAGCTGCGACATCGTCGAGTACGCGAGCGCTCGCTTCATGTCGTACTGCCCGAGCGAGGCGAACCCGGCGTACAGCGCGCTCGCGAGCCCCACCACGGCGACGACGGTGAGTGCCACATCGGAGATCTCGAAGAGCACGTGGGAGCGCACCACGAGGTACACGCCGGCGGTCACCATCGTGGCCGCGTGGATCAGCGCCGAGACGGGGGTCGGGCCCGCCATGGCGTCGGGCAGCCAGACGTGCAGGGGCAGCTGCGCCGACTTGCCCACCGCGCCGCCGAGCAGCAGCAACGAGATCGCGGTCGCGGTGCCGGCGGCGATCTCGGGCAGCGAGCCCTCGTGCCCGAGCACCGTGTCGAAGTCGAACGAGCCGAAGTGCATGAACATCACGAACAGCCCCAGCATCAGCAGCACGTCGCCGACCCGGGTCGTGATGAACGCCTTCTTCGCCGCCCGGGCCGCCTCGGGCCGGTCGGACCAGAACCCGATCAACAGGTACGAGCACAGGCCCACGCCTTCCCACCCGAGGTAGAGCAGCAGGAAGTCGTTCGCGAGCACGAGCGCGAGCATGAACGCGCAGAACAGGTTCGTGTAGCCGAAGAAGCGCCACGGCCGCGGGTCGTGCTCCATGTAGCCGATCGCGTATAGATGGATGAGCGAACCGATGCCCGTCACGACCATCGCCATCGTGATCGACAAGGGGTCGACCCGCAGGTCGAGCGACACCGTGGCGGCGCCGGCACGGATCCACTCCACGACCGTGACGACCTGCGTGCGCTCCTCCGCGGGCAGCGACAGCATCTCGAGCAGGGCGCCCAGCGCGATCGCGAACGACGCCGTGAGGGCGGTGGTTGCCAACCACCCCGACCGTCGCGCGAACCGAGACCCGAACAGCATGTTCACGGCCGCCGCGCCGAGCGGGATCACGATCGCGAGGCCGATGAGATCGATCATCCGCGCAGCACGCTCGCTCGGTCGACGTCGGTCGTAGCCGTGCGCCGGAACACCGCGACGATGATGGCGAGCCCGACCACCACCTCAGCCGCGGCCACGACCATCGAGAAGAACGCCAGGATCTGTCCATCGAGCTGCATGTGCATGCGCGAGAAGGCCACGAGCGTGAGGTTCACGGCGTTGAGCTGCAGCTCGACCCCCATGAAGATGCGCAGCGCGTTGCGGCGCAGCAGCACCGAGGCGGAGCCGAGCGCGAACAACACGGCCGACAACAGCAGGAAGTAGGCGATCGGGGTCCTCATCGGGCCGGTCCCTCGGTCGATGGGGGCAGCCCGCCGGGCGGCGCCATCGCATAGGCCCCGAGATCGTCGCCGGCGTGGGCGGCGACCTCGCGCTGGGTGATGGCCTTCGTGCGACGCAGCGCCAGCACCATCGCCGCGACCGCCGCGACGATCAGCAGCACCGAGGTGACCTCGAACGGGAAGAAGTAATCGCGGAAGAGCACGTCGGCGAGCGCCGCGGGGTTCCCCCCGGGGTTCACCGTGTCGAAGCCCTCTGGAGCCCGCGTCGCGAACCCCACGCCGGCACGGATCGCGGTCGCGAGCTCGGCCACGACGGCGACCGCGAGGATGACGGCGGTCGTGCGCTGGCCGAACAGCCGCTCGGAGGGCTCCTCGCCCCGGTCGACCCCGAGCAGCATGATCACGAAGAGGAAGAGCACCATGATCGCGCCTGCGTACACGACGATCTGCACCGCGAACAGGAACGGCGCATCGAGCAGCAGGTACATCACCGCGATCGTGAAGAAGTTCACGACGAGGAACAGCGCCGCGTGCACCGCGTTGCGCACGACGATCATGCCGATGGCCGTGGCCACGGAGAGCGGCGCGAAGACCCAGAACACGACGTTGTCGAGCGGCACGGCGCCCTAGCCCTCCCGGTCCACCGGGTCGGTGCCGAGCTCCGGCGGCTTCTGCAGCAGCTGCTCCTTGGTCCAGATGGCGTCCTCGCGGCTCGTGAAGGCGAGCTCGAAGTAGTCGGTGAGGGTCAACGCGCGGGTGGGGCACGCCTCGACGCACAGGCCGCACATGATGCAGCGCAGGTAGTTGATCTGGTAGTCCTTCGCGTAGCGCTCCCCGGGGCTCACGGGGGCCTCGGGGTCGTTGTCGGCACCCTCCACCCAGATGGCGTCGGCCGGGCAGGCGAAGGCGCACAGCTCGCACCCGATGCACTTCTCGAGGCCGTCGTCGTGTCGGTTCAGGCGATGGCGGCCGATGTGCGAGCGTTCGGGGATCGGCGCGATCTCCGTCGGATAGCGCTCGGTGTTGTCGGGCCGGAAGGTCTGCTTGAAGACCGTCGCCATGCCCTTGGCGATCGCGACCGCACCGTCCCACCCCCCCTGCTCTCCCTGCCGCGGCTCGTGCACGGGCTCGCGGATCTCCGCGTCGGCGCCGGCGTCGCCATCGGCGTCGGGCTCGGTCGGCTGGGGTCTCGTCTCTTCGGTCATGCGCGGGTCTCCTCGCTCTCGAGCGCCGGGCCGCGCGAGAACAGCGGAGCGACGAGCGTTGCGATCGCCGCCGCGCCCACGATGACGGCGGCGGCGATGTAGCGGCCCCGGTTGCCGTACTCCTGCGGCAGCACGACAACGACGCCGGTGATCATCACCCAGAGCAGCCCGAACGGGATGAGCACCTTCCAGCCGAAGTTCATCAGGCGGTCGTAGCGCATGCGCGGCAGCGTCGCGCGCACCAGGATCAACACGTAGATCACCGCGGTCACCTTGAGCAGGAACCACAGGAAGGGGCCGACCCACGCCACGGCGCCGTCGAAGGGCCAGTAGCCGCGCCAGCCGCCGAGGAACAACGTCACCGCGACCGCGGCGACCGTCACCGTGCTCACGTACTCCCCCAGGTAGAACATCGCGAACTTGATGCCCGAGTACTCCGTGTGGAAGCCCGCCACGAGCTCGGACTCGGCCTCCGCCAGGTCGAACGGGGGCCGGTTCGTCTCAGCGATCGCCCCGATCAGGAACACCAGGAACGCGGGGAACTGCGGCACGATGTTCCAGACGGTGTCCTGCGCGGCCACGAGCTCGCTCATGCGCAGGGTGCCGCTGTACATCAGCACCGCGACGAGGGCGAGGCCCATGCCCACCTCGTAGGAGATCATCTGGGCGCTCGAGCGCACGGCGCCGAGCAGCGGGTAATTCGAGCCGCTCGACCACCCAGCGAGCACCACGCCGTAGACCCCCAGCGAGGTCATCGCGAGGATCCACAGGATGCCGATGTTGAGGTCGGCGAGTTGGAA
The DNA here is from genome assembly GCA_963722795.1 of uncultured Actinomycetes bacterium. Classification (GTDB taxonomy): domain Bacteria; phylum Actinomycetota; class UBA4738; order UBA4738; family HRBIN12; genus JAOUEA01. The sequence goes on along the minus strand of CAVROD010000004.1, from coordinate 240,244 downwards.
CGGGATCACCCGGCCGAAGAGCGTGACCTCGGTGCCGAACGGGATCACGCAGAAGGCGAGGAAGCCGGGGAACATCGCGAGGATCGGGGCGATCGCGTACACCGGCCGGTCGGCCTCGGTCGGCGTGATGCCTTCCTTGAAGAAGAGCTTGATGCCGTCGGCAAGGGTGATCAGCACACCGCGAGGACCGGCGCGCATCGGACCGACACGCGTCTGCATATCGGCGATCACCTTGCGCTCCATCCAGATGTAGAGCATGACGGCGATCAGCAGCACGAAGAACACGAGCACCACCCGCACCACCAGGATCGCCCAATCGACCCAGTCCATCAGGCGTCACCGCCGATCGATGCCGCGGCCGGTTCCGCCGCCGATGCGGCGTCGGCCGGCTCGGTTCCTTCGGATTCCTCGGCGCTCGCCGTCGAAGCGATGGTTGCACGCGCAACCATCTGCCCGGAGAGCAGCGCGTTGATCGCCGGTCCCGGCTGGTTGAACGGCACGAAGACGGAGCCAGCCGCGACATGCTCGGTGACCCGCACCGGCAGCTCGGCCTCGCCCGCGTCGGTGCGCACGAGCGCGACCACCCCGTCGGCGAGCCCCGCCGCTGCCGCATCGCGGGGGTGCACCTCGACGAAGGCGTCGTCGCCGAGGGCGGCCTTCAGCTCGTCGGCCCCCTCGGACAGGCGCCCCTCGTCGACGAGCAAGGGATAGGTGAAAAGCACGAGGCCCTCGCCGTCCGCCGACCCGGCGGTGTCGGCGCTGTGGCTCTCCCCGAGGTCGTCGCGCGCACGGTCCACCTCGGCCGTCGCGCCGTGCGCGCCGCGCTCGCGCTCCCAATCGGGCTGGGCGTCGAGCCCCTCGACCGAGCCGCTGGGCTGACCGTCGGCGTCGGGCGCGCCGACCGCCTCGTCACGCCCGCTCCCCTCGCGCGCCCCCATCAGCACGGCCCATCTGCTCGTGCAGCTCGTCGAGCGACTCGAAGCCGAGGTCGCCGCCGCAGGCAAGGGCCATGCTCGCGAAGATCTCCCAGTCGGCGAGGCTGATGCCGTCGCGCCCGCGGATCGCCCGCAGCCGCTGGCCCCGGCCTTCCCACGTGGAGACGTGGCCGTCCTTCTCGAGGAAGGCGCTCGCGGGCAGGAACGCGTCGGCGTAGCGCTCGAGCGACCCGAGCTCCAGCCCCTGCACGATCTTCACGGGCACGTTGTCGAGGGCCCGATCGCACGAGGTCGCCGTCGGGCAGGTCGCGCAGCGGGTCGATGCCGATCAGGAACAGCACGTCGACCTCGCGGTCGGCGCACGCCCGCAGGATGCCCATCGTGTCGCGGCCGGGCTCGCGGTTCATCAGCGGCCCCCAGGCGCGCTCGACCTCGTCGACCTCGTGCATCTCGCGGCCACCGGGCAGCAGCGACGGGTGCACGCCGGCCAGCAAGGCGCCTCGGTCGTTGGCCCGGCGCGTCACGTACTGGAACCGCGCGCCCGCGGCGTCGGCGGCAGCCTTCGCGGCGTCGGCCGCCCCGATCGCTCCCCCGCGAGCACGACACCGAGCTCGCCTGCCTCGCGCAGGGCGTCGAGCGCCTCGTCGACGGTGCGGTCGGCCCCCCCGGCCAGCAAGCGAGCCTCGTCGCCCGGCACGCACAGCACGTGCGTCGCCACGTCGTGCAGGCGGGTCCTGCGCGGATGCAGCACCCAGATGCGAGCCCCACGCCGGGCGGCCTTGCGCAGGCGCAGGTGCAGGATCGGCACTTCCTGTTCGGCGTCGAGACCCACCACGACGATCACGCCGGCCCGTTCCACGTCCTTGTAGGTCACCGACATCGGGCTGGCCGCGGCGTGACGCTCCGCGGCGGCGGCTCCGCTCTCGCCCGCTCGCCGGTGGTCGAGGTCGTTCGTGCGGAACACCGTGCGGGCGAGCTTCGACAGCGCGAAGTAGTCCTCGTCCATCAGCCGGCCACCGGTGAGCATCGCGACGCGCGCGCCGTCGGTCCACGCCGCGACCCTCGTGAGCACCTCCCCGAACGACGCCGGCTCGAGCCCGTGGTCGCGGATCAGCGGTGTCGCGATGCGATCGGGCGCGTCGGGGAAGCGGAACGCGTAGCGTCCCTTGTCGCAGAGCCACGCGTCGTTCACGTCGACGTTGTCGCGCGCGAGCTGGCGCACGACCTCGCCCCGGCGCATGTCGAGCTTGATGTTGCAGCCGGCGCTGCAGTGCGGGCACACCGTGTCGACCGTGGACAGGTCGAACGGACGCGCGGCGAACCGGTACGGGGTCGAGGTGAGGGCGCCGACGGGGCAGATCTGCACCGTGTTGCCGCTGAAGGGCGAGCGGAAGTCCTCGCCGGGCGCGATGGAAACCTGCTCGGCGGCGCCGCGCGCGAACAGCTCGATGAACCGGTCACCCGAGATCTGGTCGCAGAAGCGCGTGCACCGGGCGCACAGCACACATCGCTCGCGGTCGAGGTTCACGAGCGGCGACAGCGGCAGCGGCTTCGGGTACACGCGCTTGGCCTCGCGGTAGCGGCTCTCCCCCGGCCCGAAGGCGAGTGCCTGGTCCTGCAGCGGGCATTCCCCGCCGCGGTCACAGATCGGGCAGTCGAGCGGATGGTTCAGCAGCAGGAACTCGAGGTTCGCGACCTGCGCGCCGTGCACGACGTCGCTCGTGTCTTGCGTGCGCACCACCATGCCCTCGGCCACCGTCGTCGTGCACGAGGTGAAGAGCTTGCGCTGGCCCTCGACCTCCACGTAGCACTGGCGGCAGGCGCCGACGGGCTCGAGCATCGGGTGGTCGCAGAAGCGTGGGATCTCGACGCCGACCTGCTCGGCGGCGCGGATGATGAGCGTGCCGGCGGGCACGGTCACCTCCTTGCCGTCGATCGTGAGCGTGACCACCTGTCCCTGTCCCGTCACGGGTTCGCTCCCTGGATCTCGAAGGGTCCCGTCGTCGCGAACGTGACGGCTTCCTGCTCGGGCTCGGCACCGCGACCGGGACCGATCCCGGTGACCGGACAGCGGCCGTCGCGGATGTGCGCCTCGTACTCGTCCATGAAGTGGGTGAGCGTCGATTGGATCGGCGAGACCGCGCCGTCGGCGAGGGCGCAGAACGCGCGGAACAGGATGTTCTCGCTCACGTCGGCCATGAGCGGCAGATCGTCCTCGCGCCCGTACCCGGCCTCGATGCGGCCGAGCACGCGGGTGGCCCACCAGGTGCCCTCGCGGCACGGGGTGCACTTGCCGCAGGACTCGTGGGCGTAGAACTCGACCAAGCGACGGGCGGCCTCCACCATGCAATCGGTCTCGTCGAGCACCATGATCGCGCCGGTGCCGAGCAGGGACCCCGCAGCCATCACCGACTCGAAGTCCAGGCCCACGTCGAGGTGGTCGGCCGTGAGGAACGGGGTCGAGGAGCCGCCCGGCGTCCACGCCTTGAGCGCCTTGCCCCCGAGCACGCCGCCCGCGTGATCCTCGAGCAGGGTGCGCATCGGGGTGCCCATCGCCAGCTCGTAGTTGCCGGGGCGCTCCACCTTGCCGCTGATCGTGAACATCTTGGTGCCGGGCGCCTTCTCGGTGCCGACCTCCTTGAACCAGTCCGCGCCGTTGTTCACGATGTGCGGCACGTTCATCAGCGTCTCGACGTTGTTGATCACCGTCGGCGACTCGTACAGGCCCTCGACCGCCGGGAACGGCGGACGCAGCCGGGGCTGGCCCCGGTAGCCCTCGAGACTCGAGAGCAGCGCCGTCTCCTCGCCGCAGATGTACGCACCCGCGCCCCGGTGCAGCACGATGTCGAGGTCCTCGTCGCTGCCCATGATGCCCTGGCCGAGGTAGCCGGCCTCGTAGGCCTCGTCGAGCGCGCGCTGCAGCACCCGTCCTTGCCACAGGTACTCCCCGCGGACGTAGATGAACGCGAGGCGGCAATCGATGGCCCGGGCCGCGATCGCGGTGCCTTCGATCAGGGCGTGCGGCTCGCGCTCCACGAGCTCCCGGTTGTTGCACGTGCCGGGCTCCGACTCGTCGAAGTTCACCGTGACGTAGGTGGGCTTGCCCGTGTCGCGGGGCACGAACGACCACTTCATGCCGGTGGGGAAGCCCGCTCCCCCGCGGCCACGCAGCCCGGAATCCTTCACGAGCTGGATCAGCTCGTCGGCGCTCATGCCGAGCGCGATGCGCAGGGCGCGGTAGCCGCCCGCGGCCTCGTAGCCCGGCAGGGAGACCACGCTCGGGTCGTCCCAGTGGGCGGTGAGCACCCGGCGGGTCTCGCTCACGCGCTCGCTCCCTCGCTCGACGTGACGGCCTCGAGCGGCTCGAGCCCGGCGAGGATGCGCGAGGCGGCCTTGAAGCTCTCGACCGCGGGGCCCCGGGCTGGCTCGGGCACGACACCGCCGCGCAGGGCTCCCACGATCTCGCGAACGCGCTCGGGCGTCACGGTGTCGTGGTTCGCCACGTTCACCTGCACGACCGGCGCCAGCTCGCACACGCCGAGGCATTCCTCTTCGTGCACGCTGAACAGACCGTCGTCGCTCATCTCGCCGCCGTGCGGGATGCCGGTCGCCTCGTGGGCGGCCTCGTAGACCTCGTTCGCACCGCGCAGCGCGCACGAGAGGTTCGTGCAGACCGCGATCAGGTGGGTGCCGGTCGGCCGCAGGCGCAGCATCGTGTAGAAGCTCGCGACCGCTTCCACCTCGGCGGTGCGCACACCGATGAGCCCGGCCACCTCCTGCAGGGCGGCGCGGGTCACCTGTCCGTCGACCGATTGCGCGAGGTAGAGCAGCGGCATCACGGCCGAGCGCTGCCGCCCATCGGGATAGCGCGCGATGATCGCGCGCGCCTCGTCGAGACGGTCGCCCTCGAAGATCGCCATCAGCGGTCCACCCCGCCCATCACCGGGTCGAGCGAGGCGATCGCCGCGATGGCGTCGGCCACGAGGAAGCCCTCGACCATGGCCGGGATCGCCTGCAGGTTCACGAACGAAGGGTCGCGGATCTTGACGCGGTACGGACGGTGCTCGCCGTCGGAGACCACGTAGAACCCGAGCTCGCCACGCGGGGACTCGACGGGCTGATAGACCTCGCCCGGCGGCACCTCGACGCCCTCGGTCACCATCTTGAAGTGATGGATGAGGGCCTCCATCGACTCTTCCATGATGTGGGTGATGTACGCGGGGTCGTTGCCGATGCCGTCGGGCCCCACGGTGAGCTTCGCGGGCCACGCAACCTTGGGGTCCTCGATCATCACCGGACCGGGCTCGTCGAGGCGGTCGAGGCACTGGCGCGACGATCTTCATCGATTCGCGCATCTCCTCGATGCGCAGGCGGTACCGCGCGTAGGAGTCGGCTTCGGTGCGCACGGGCACGTCGAAGTCGTAGGTCTCGTAGCCGCAATAGGGGGCATCCTTGCGCACGTCTGTGGGCACGCCGGCCGCGCGCAGCACCGGCCCGGTCACGCCGAGCGCCAGCGCGTCGGCGGCCGGGAGCACGCCGACCCCCACGTTTCGCTCGAGCCAGATCGGGTTGCGGTCGAGCAGGCGCTCGTAGTCGTCGATGCGCGCCGGCATGTCCTCGAGGAAGCGGCGCATCTTGCGCACGCCCTCGTCGGGCAGGTCCATGATCACGCCGCCGATGCGGATGTACGCGTGGTTCATGCGCAGCCCGGTGACCTCTTCGAAGATGTCGAGCAGCACCTCGCGCTCGCGGAACCCGTAGAGCATCACGCTCACCGCGCCGAGCTCCAGACCGCCGGTGGCGAGCCACACGAGGTGCGAGGAGATGCGGTTCAGCTCGTTCATCAACACCCTGATGACCTGGGCGCGCGGGGGCGCCTCGACGCCGAGCAGTCGCTCGACCGCCAGGCAGTACCCGAGCTCGTTGAAGAACGGCGACAGGTAGTCGGCACGCGTGACGAAGGTGACGCCCTGCATCCAGCTGCGGTACTCGGTGTTCTTCTCGATGCCGGTGTGTAGGTACCCGATGATCGGCGTGCACTTGATGACCGTCTCGCCGTCGAGCTCGAGCAGCAGGCGCAGCACGCCGTGGGTCGAGGGGTGCTGCGGCCCCATGTTGATGATCATCGTCTCCTGACGGATCTCGCCCGTGCGGGCATCGACCGCCGGCGGGTCGGGCGTGATCGGCGTGGTGGGAGCGTCGGTCATGGTCCTCAGGGGGCCGTGCGAGTGTCGACCGGCGGGATGAATGCCCCCTGGAAGCGGGTGTTCACGCCGCCGAGCGCCTCGGTCTTCAACAGGGGATGGCCTTCCCACCCCTCGGGCAGCAGCAGCGGCCGTGGATCGGGATGCCCCTCGAACACGATGCCGTAGAAGTCGTGCGTCTCGCGCTCGTGCCAGTTCGCCGTGGGGAACAACGGCGTCACGCTCGGCACGCGCGCGTCGGATGCCGCGAGGCCGACCTTCACCCGCAACCGGTGATGGTGCTCGATCGACAGCAGCTCGTAAGCCATCCAGAACCGGGGCTCGGAACCGGGCCAGTCGGTCGCGGTGAGGCTCGCACAGAACCCCAGCGAGAGGCCGGGGTCATCACGCAACCACGCGAGCAGGTCGAGCAGCTCGTCGCGATCGACGATGGCGGTCACCTCGCCGCGGGCCACCACCACGTCGGCACAACGCTCGCGCACTCGCTCGGCCAGATCTGCGGGCATCACTTGAACGGCTCCGTCGTGCGCACCTTCTCGTGCAGCTTCAAGATGCCGTGCATCAGCATCTCGGGCTTGGGGGGGCACCCCGGCACGTACACGTCGACCGGCACGATCGTGTCGACCCCTTGCACGATCGCGTAGTTCGTGAACATGCCGCCGGCGCTCGCGCACACGCCCATGGAGATCACCCACCGCGGCTCGGGCATCTGGTCGTAGATGCGCCGCAGCACCGGGGCCATCTTCTGCGAGACCCGCCCCGCGACGATCATCAGGTCGGCCTGGCGCGGCGAGGCACGGAACAGCTCCATGCCCCAGCGCGACAGGTCGTACTTGCCGGCGCCCGTCGACATCATCTCGATCGCGCAACACGCGAGGCCGAACGTCGCCGGCCACATCGACTGTTTGCGCGCCCACCCGACCGCCCGATCGAGCGAGGTCAGCAACACGCCGCGACGGACCTCGTCCTCGATCTCCTCGGGCGTCTTGCCGAGGTGCACGCCCTCGATGCGCTCAACGGGCACCGGCGGCCTCCGGGTCGCGCATCGCGGCCGCGAGGTCGGCGTCGGCCTCGGCCATCACGTCAGCTTCCCGAGGCAGCCCGCCCTCGATGGGCGGCGCCACGCTGTCGCCCCAGTCGAACCCGCCCGTGCGCCAGATGTAGACGTAGGCGATGAACACGAGGCCGATGAAGAACGCCATCTCGATCAGGCCGAACAGCCCCAGTTGGCGGAAGCGCACCGCCCACGGGAACAAGAAGATGATCTCGATGTCGAAGATGATGAACAGCATCGCGACGACGTAGAACTTCACGCTGAACTTCTCGCCACGCGGCAGGCGTACCGGGTCGTTGCCGCACTCGTACGGCGACAGCTTCACGGGGTTCGGGCGATGGGGGCGGAACGCCCTCGACACGAGCAGCGAGGCCACACCGAACACGATCGCCAGCGCGGCCATGACGACGATCGGCAGGTACTCGATCAGCACGGGCGAATCCTAGCGGTCACGCCACCCTCGCGATCCGTTGCAGCAGGTGGAAGAGGCGGTCCTGGCGGTCGCCGTCGGGCCCGTCGGTGAGGTTGGCCATCACGCGCATCGCGAACCCCATGACCCGCCGATTCGGCAACAGGTACCGGGTGGCGCGGCTCATGATCGCCGGACGCCCGATGATCTTCGCGAAGCCGCGGCCGATCGTGAAGTAGTCGCCGTAGCGCTCGCGCAGCACGGTGGGGTACATCATCGCGATGCCCGGCCGGTCCTGCACCAGCGCCTCGTGCACGAGATCGGCGGCGACCTCGCCGGTCTCCATCGCGTACGCGATGCCCTCGCCGTTGAACGGGTTCACGGCGCCGGCGGCGTCACCGATCAGCAGCATGCCCGGCACGACCTGGGGCACGCGATTCAGGCTCATCGGCAGCGGACCTGACAGCACCCGCCCCTCGGCGGTCTCCTCGGCGATCTCCCACTCGGGCGGCAACATCGTCGAGAAGGCATCGAACAGCCGCTGGGCCGAGATCTGCTTGAAGTCCTTGAACGTGTTGAGCAGGCCGGCGCCCAGGTTGATCTGCCCGCCGGCGACCGGGAACAACCAGCCGTACCCGGGCAGCAGCAGGTCGCCCTCCCACAGGTCGAGCCACGATTCGAACCAGGGTCCGGGGTGGTAGGACGTGCGGTAGTAGCGGCGGGCCGCGATGCCGAGCGGCCGGGAATCGTCGCGACGCACCCCCGCCGGCTTCGCGAAGCGGCTCGCGGCGCCGTCGGCCGCGATCGTGAAGCGCGCCTTGATCTCGGTGGGCTCGGCGTCCTTGTCGTCGGCATCGCGCAGGGTGGCGCCCGTGACCCACCCCCCGTCGAACGTCGGCGAGACCGCCTCGGTTCGCTCCTGCACCCGGGCGCCGGCCTTCTCGGCGCGCTGGATCAGCAGGTGGTCGAACCGCGCCCGCGGCATCACGAGCCCGTACCCCGGCCAGCTCGAAAGCTCCGGCCAAGGAAGCTCGATCGTGGCTCCCCTCGAGTAGACCCGCAGGCCCTGCACGCGCTCGAAGCCTGGGTCGTCGGTGTCGATGCCCATGCGCAACAGCGCCGCCACGCTGCGCGGCGTGAGGCCGTCGCCGCAGACCTTCTCCCTCGGGAACGACGACCGGTCGACGACCGTGACGTCGAGCCCCTGCCGTGCCAGGTAGTAGGCCGCGGCCGCCCCGCCGGGGCCCCCGCCGACCACGAGCACGTCGGTCTCGAGCGGTTGCGCCATCACGTCGGTTCCCTCTCTGCGGACGTGGCAGAGCTTGTGAAAAGTTTCACAAGCCTCAGGCTACCGCAGCGCGTCGGAACGCGCACGACCCACGCTACCCCGCGGGCTCGACGGCGCACAACGCGCCGGGTCGGGCGATCAGCGGTGAGCCCACGCATCCACGCGCGAGGGCACGACGCGCAGGAAACCCAGCGCGGGCACGTCGCGGGTGAACGACTCGAAGCCGTCGCGCGCGAACATCTGCCGGTACTTGTCGTGCCAACCCGACATCGGCGCACGCAGGTCCGGATGCTCCGCCGGGAACGCCTCGGCGACCCCTTCCACGCGCACGCCGGCCAGGTCGGTCCACTCGCGCCCATGGTCGATCACGACCGACACCCGAGGGTCGCGCAGGGCGTGGCGCCACGTCGTGTCGTCGACGCGGGTCGAGACCCACAGTCCGTCGTCGCGCCACACGAACCATCGCGTCGCCACGTGGGGACCGCCGTCGGGGCGCACGGTGCCCACCCTGCACGCCGGCACGTCGCCGAACGCTCGCCGCAGACCCACCTGATCGTCGCTCACGGCATCGCCACCGAGGCGGCCAGGGCGTCGAGGGCGCCAACCGCGTCCGGGGCGAGCGCGGACCGGGCGCCTTGCAGCGCCTGCCTCGATGCCAGGACGAGGTCGTTCACCGTCTCCCGGGTCGCGCCGTGCGCCCCCTCGCGGTCGTGCAGGTCGTCACGGAGCTGGAATGCCTCGCCGAGCGGCTCGCCAAAGGCGCGCAACGCCGCCCGCACGTCGTCGCGATCGCCGGCGAGCGCCGCCCCGACCAGCAGGGGCCCGACCACCGTGTAGCTGCCGCCCTTCAGACGAGCGGCGCGACGCGCGGCGTCGGGCTCGGAGGCGAGCCCGGCGACGTCGAGCAGCTGCCCGGCGGCCATCTCGAGGCGCATCTCGTGATACGGCACGAGGGCCCGCACGATCGCGGCGGGCTCGCATCCGCTCGTGAGGAACAGCCGGTCGGCGAGCACGGCCGCGAGGTCGCCCACGAGCAAGGCCGCCGAGCGCCCGACGCGATCGGGCTCGGCCGGCAGCGACAGCTCGCGCGCCCGCCGGGCGAGGTGGGGCGCCGACGCCGCGACCCCGCGACGGTGGGTGGCGGCATCCATCAGGTCGTCGTGCACGAGCGCCATCGTGTGGAGCAGCTCGATGGCGGCGGCCGACCGCACGATGGGCTCCTCATCGACGACGGCGCCGCCCGGCGCCATGGCCGCCCGGTAGCCCCAGATGCAGAAGGCCGGTCGCAGCCGCTTGCCCCCGGCCGCCACGAGCCGGCCGATCTCGAGCACGAGCAACGGCGCATGCTCGTCGATGCGGGCGAGGTCGTCGGCGCTGCGGGCGAGATAGTCGGTGAGGACGCGGTCGACCGGCCCGCGCACGACGCCGACGACGTCGCTGCCGGTCGCCGGGGTCGCGGTCATGTGCGGAGTATCTCGCAGCCGGGCACGCCGACCCGCCACTATCATGGGTCGCGCCCCGTCGACCGCGCGGGCGCCCCGACCCCAGAGGACTCGATGACCCGGTTCCAGAAGCTGGCGGTGACCACCACGGTCTCGACGCTCATGCTGATCGTGTGGGGCGGCATCGTGCGCGCCACCGGGTCGGGCGACGGCTGCCCCGACTGGCCGACGTGCTTCGGCAGTTGGATCCCCCGCTGGGAGTACCACACCCTCATCGAGTACGTGCACCGGGCGCTCGGCGTCGTGTCGGGACTGCTCGCCGTCGCGCTCGCGGTCGTGGGCGTGGTCGAGCTGGTGCGCGCTCGCGGGGGGAGGCCGACCGACACCTCTCGCGGCGCGGTGTGGATGGCCGTCGCGCTCGTGCCGCTGTTCGGCGTGCAGGGCGCCCTCGGCGGGGCGGTGGTGAACAGCGAGCTCGACCCGGCCGTCGTCACGCTGCACTTCGGCCTGGCGATGATCGTGCTCGGCGTGCTGGTGGCCGCGACGACGCTGGCCTTCGAAGGCGACGCGCGGGCCGGCGATCGCGGATTCGCGCGGCTGGCCATCGTCGCCGCGGTGGCGACCTTCGCGCTGCTGCTCGTCGGCACCTACGTGCGCGCCGAAGGAGCCGGGCTCGCGTTCCGCGACTGGCCGCTCATGGGCGGGCGCCTCGTGCCCTCGTTCGGTCCGCGAGGGGCGGCGGAGATGTTCGCGCACCGTGTGCTCGCGATCGTCGTGGCCGCCCTCGTGCTGTGGCTGTCGGTGCGCGCCCGCACGATGGCCGTGCGGTCGGCACGGCTCGTGCGCCTGTCGACGCTGGCCGGCGCGCTCTTCCTCGGCCAGATCGTGGCCGGCGGCGTGAACGTGCTCACCGAGCTGTCCACGCTGCCGCGAGCCCTGCACGTCGGCCTGTCGGCCGCCATCTGGGCCACGATGGTCGCGCTGGCGGTGGTGGCGCGTCGCGAGCCCGCGAACACGGGGCACGTGTCACGCGAGGTGCAGGGCCCCATGCAGGAGCCGGCCGACGAGCCGTCGGCACCGATCGTCGACACGCTCACCGCCTACTTCCGGCTCACGAAGCCGCGCATCATCGTGCTGCTGCTCATCACGACGGTGCCGGCGATGGTGCTGGCCCAGGGCGGTCTGCCGCCGCTGTGGTTGGTGCTCGCGACCCTCGTCGGCGGCACGCTCGCCGCAGGCGCCGCCAACGCGATCAACATGTACCTCGACCGCGACATCGACGAGGTGATGCGCCGCACTCGCGGGCGGCCGCTGCCCGCCCACCAGGTGCCGCCGGAGCGCGCCCTCGCGTTCGGGTTCTGGCTCGGCGCCTTCTCGTTCCTGTTCCTCGCGATGACGGTGAACGTACTGGCCGCCACGCTCTCGCTCGCTGCGATCGCGTTCTACGTCGTGATCTACACGATGTGGCTGAAGCGTTCGACCACGCAGAACATCGTGATCGGCGGGGCCGCCGGCGCCGCGCCCGCGCTGATCGGCTGGGCCGCCGTGACGGGGTCGCTCGCCCTGCCCGCCTGGATCTTGTTCGCCATCGTCTTCGTCTGGACACCACCGCATTTCTGGGCGCTGGCGCTGCGCTTCCAGGGGGACTACGCAGCCGCGGGGGTGCCGATGCTGCCGGTCGTGAAGGGCGACGACGAGACCCGACGGCAGATCTTCCTCTACTCGCTCGTGCTGTTCGGCACCACGCTGCTGCTGGCCCCGGTCGCGGGCATGGGTCCGATCTACCTCGGCACGGCGGTCGTGCTGGGCGGCGTGTTCGTCTACCGGGCCCTCGTGCTCTGGCGCTTCGCTGGCTCCGACCGGTCGTGGAAGCTCTTCACGTACTCGATCGTCTACCTCGCCGCCCTGTTCGGGGCCGTCGCGCTCGACGCGGTCGTCTAAGAAGCGTCCGGGCCACCGGCGACCAGCAGCCCGTCGAGCAAGCCTGCGAGCTCCTCGGCGCTCGTCTCGCCGTAGACGACGTAGCGCATCGTGCCGGTCGCATCGACCAGGTAGGTGTCGGGCAGGAAGGGGAAACCGAGGGTCGCCGCCGTGCGCCCCTGGGGGTCGTACAGGCTCGGGTACGTCACCCCGAAGCTCTCGATCCACCGCTCGGCCGCCGCACGGTCGTCGCGGTAGTCGACCCCGACGAAGACGACGCCCCGGTCCTCGTAGCTCGCCTGCACCCGCTGCAGGGCGGGCTGCTCGCGCCGACAGGGCTCGCACCAGGTGGCCCACACGTTCACCACGAGCACCGACCACTCCTGCGCGGCGGTGTCGAGCGGCGGCCCGACGACGGCTTCGCCGTTCAACCCCGGGAACGGCTCGTCGATCTCAGCCACGCCGCCGTCGACCCGCGGATCCGACGTCGGTCGCAGCAGCCAGCCGGCGCCGGCGACCGCGAGCGCCACCACGACGACGAGAACGACGGTGCGGCCGCGACGGCGAGGTGCCGGCGATGCGTCGGGGTCCGGGGCGGCGCTCGGCGGGGTCTCGAGCGAGGTCGTCAGGTGACCTCGACCGTGCCGACCATCGTGGGATGCACGTCGCATCGGAATTCGAACGTGCCGGGTTCCATCGGCGGGATCGTGTAGTCGACCGTGGCGACCCCCGAGACCAGCTCGCCCTGGAACAGGGCCGTGTCGCCGTCGTAGATCGACACGTTGTGCTGGCCGTTGACGGCGGCGTCGTCCTGGTTGTCGAAGGTGAGCGTCACCTCGCTGTTCGAGGGCCAGGTGAGCGTCGTGGGCTCGAACGCGAGGCCGACGGCCGTGACCGCGGCCGCCGCGGTGCCCCCGCCGTCGGGCGGCTCCTCGCCGCCGCCGGGTCCTCACCGCCGCCGGGATCCTCGCCGCCGCCGGGATCCTCGCCCCCACCGCCACCTTCATCGCCGGCCACCACGACGGTGCCCGCCATGTTCGGATGCACGTCGCACTGGAAGTAGTACTCGCCGGCCGGCAGCGGCGGCACGGTGTAGTTCACGCTCGCCGGCCCGGTCGCGAGCTCCCCCTTGAACAGTTCCTCCCCGAGCGAGTCGTCGGTGTAGATCGCGATGTTGTGCTGGATGCCGGGGTCCTGGTTGTCCATCGTGATCGTGGTTTCGACGTCGACGGGCAGCTCGATCGTGTCGGTGTCGAACGCGAGGTCGGCGGCCACGACCGTGACCCCCTCCTCACCGCCTCCGCCGCCGGCGCCAGGCGCAGCGGTCATCGTGCCGACCATCGTGGTCGGATGCACCTCGCAGTGGAAGAAGTACTCCCCCTCGGGCACGGGCTCGACCGGGTAGTCGGCCGTGGCCGGACCGGTGATCAGCTCACCCGTGACGAGGGCCGGCGCTTCGGCGTCCGGCCCGTCGAACACCACGACGTTGTGCGGGCACCGCGGGGTCCTGGTTGTCGAAGGCGATCGTGAACGGCTCGTCGCTCGGCACCGAGAGGGCTTCGGTGGAGAAGCCCGACGCCGCCGCGCCCTCGGGGGCCGCGAGCGCCACGACGACCCCGCCCGGCTCCTCGACTTCCTCCTCGGCATGCAGGGGCGCCGCGACCACGGCGAGCCCACCGGCCACCATCGCGATGCCCGCCATCGCGGCGACCATCGAGAAGAGCGTGCCGCCCGTCACGCGCTTGCGCGAGGCGACCCAGGCGGCGACCGACGACGATGCCGGCGGCCGCCACGAGCGCGACCACGGTGGCGGCGTTGTGCGAGACCGCCAGCAACACGCGCGAGAACCCGAACAGCACGAGCACGATCACGGCGAGCACCGCGATCGGCATCAGGATCGGCAGCAGCAGGCTCTGCCGGTTCTTGCTGTCACTCATCTCGGTCGCTCATCTCTGGCACGCATCCGGCACTCATCCGTTCGGTCGCTCCTCATCGGGACAGCTCCGCGCCGATCTCTCGGTGCAGGTTCTGGTGGGCCGACCGGTCCAGCCCGTCGCGCTGCTCCTGCTCGAACCAGCGGAAGAAGATGACCGCGATCACGGTCCACAGCAACAGCCCGCCCGCGAGCTTCATGATGAGGCCCGCGATGAGCTGGTCGGTGAGCGCCGACATGCCCCAGATGCGCGGGAACGTCGCGTAGACCGGATACAGCGGCGTGTGTCCGAACGTCAGGAACGACGCCGGGATCGTGGGCGCGAGCGACTGCAGGAACAGGTAGATCATCTGGCCGGGCGCCGACAGCGACGGCATCTCGGGCAGCGGCGACATCACGGGCCACCACATCACGAGCGCCGAGGCGACGATCAGCACGTGCAGCGACAGGTGGATCGGTTCGGAGCCGACCGATGCCTCCACGACCGCGGGCCAGTGCGTGAAGAGCAGCACGCCGTTGAAGACGACGAGCGCCACGAGCGGCCGCGTCACGAACCGGAACACCCGGCGCACGGGCGGCGGGCGCGAGCAGCACGCGCAGCATCCACGCCGGCATGCCCGCGATCAGCAGCGGGGCCGCGACGAGCGTGAACAGCAGGTGCTGGGTCATGTGCATGGAGTAGAGGTAGCCCTCGGCCAGGTCGTGCACGGGCCAGTCGGCGCCGAGCCAGAGCACTCCCATGCCCGTGAGGAACAGGGTCCTCGAGCGCCGCGACGTCGCCTCGCCTGTCGTCGTCGAGGTGCCGGCGCGCGGCGATCAGGTACGCGGCGACGATCGAGCCGAACAGCAGCCACACGTCGGGGTGCAGATGCCAGTCGGGAAGCTGCACGCTCCCTCACTCCGACCTTGAAGACGCCGAACGAGATCAGTACGACGAGGTACAGCGTGGTCGCCCCGGCGAGGCCCATCAGGAAGTACCGCGCGTAGCGTCGGACTGTCGAACTTCAGGTGCATGAACCACATCACGACGAGCGCGAACTTCACGACCGAGAGCCCGATCAGGGTCGGCACGAGCGCGCCACCGACGTCGACGTAGTACGTCGCGACCTCGAGGGCGGTGAGCACGGCGAGGATCACGCCGATGCGGATGTACTCCTTGGCGCTCGGGTGCTCGTGGTGAGGCGCGCGAGCCTCACCGGGGTCGGCCATGTCGCGCGTGCCGAGTTCCTCCTGGAAGCGCGATTCGATCTCGGACACCGTCATCGCCTCCTAGACCGGGGCCGGGGAAGGGGTCGGGATCAGGTACACGACCGTGAAGATCGACGATCCACACGATGTCGACGAAGTGCCAGTACAGCCCGACCATCTCGACCGGGAACGCGGCGTCGTCGGGCAGCCGGTCGGCGGTCGAGAAGCCGACGAGCGAGAGCAGCATCAGGATGCCGACGGTGACGTGCACCCCGTGGAAGCCGGTGAGCACGTAGAACGTCGTGCCGAACAGGTTCGTCGAGATCGACAGGCCCTCGTCGTAGAAGGTCGTGAACTCGTAGACCTGGCCGCCGACGAACGTGAGGCCGAGCAGCGCGGTGGTGAGCAGCCACAGGCGCATGCGCAGCGACGTCGCGCTTCTGCGCCGCAGCGAGCGCGAGCACCATCGTGAGCGACGACGCGAGCAGCACGAACGACGACACCGACGTGTAGGGGATGTCGAAGACGTCGTCGGGGTACGGGCCCGTCTGGCTGGCGCCGCGGTACAGCACGTAGGTGCTGATCAGCGCGCCGAACAACATGCATTCCGACGCGAGGAACATCCACATCGCGAGCTTCGTGTTCGGCAGCCCCGTGGTGGTCGCGTGCTCGTCGTGCGCTTCGACGGCGCCGTGCCCGGGGGTGATCGCGAGGTCGGCCATGACTAGTCCTCCGCGACCGATGGCTCGAGGGCCCAGCCGTAGAACCCGATCAGCGACGACGAGCGCGCCGAGCCCGATCAGCCACCAGGAGTAGAGCACGCCGTAGCCCGATGATCGGCAGGCCGAGGCCCGACACGAGCGGCCAGTACGACGGGCTCGGCAGATGGATCGAGCCGTGCCCGGACGCATGACCGGGGTCCTGGTCGGAGGCCCCCGCCTGCGCCGGTACGAGCGTGCCGGTGCGCTCGTCCTCCACGTACTTGCGGTGCCAGAACTCGTCGAGGGAGTGCACGGTCGGGATCTCGTCGAAGTTGTGCACCGGCGGCGGGCTCGTACGTCATCCACTCCAGGGTGCGCGCGTCCCATGGGTCCTCGACGACCTCGCCGCGGGCTGTCGGAGCTGCGTGCGCACGGCGTTCACGATGAACATCAACACCGAGACGGCGATCAGGAACGCGCCGACCGTCGCGATCTGGTTCCAGAAGGTGAGGCCGAGCGACTCGGGGTAGGTGTATTCGCGTCGGATCATGCCCTGCAGGCCGAGGATGTGCATCGGCCCGAACGCGAGGTTGAACCCGACGAGCAAGAGCCAGAACTGCACCTTGCCCGACGCCTCGCCCAAGCTGCGCCCGAACACCTTCGGCCACCAGTAGAACAGCCCGGCGAAGATGCCGAAGACGGCACCGCCGAAGATCACGTAATGGAAGTGCGCGACGATGTAGTAGGTGTCGGTCTGCTGGTAGTCGCTCGGCACGATCGCGTGCGTGACCCCCGAGAGTCCACCGATCACGAACATCGCGACGGCGCCGACCGAGAAGAGCATCGGCGTCGCGAACCGGATGTCGCCTCCGTACATCGTGCCCATCCAGTTGAAGATCTTCACGCCCGTGGGGATCGCGATGATCGCGGTCGAGATGCCGAACGCGGTGTTGGCGACCGGCCCCAGTCCGGCGGCGAACATGTGGTGGGCCCACACGCCGAACCCGATGAAGCCGATCGCGATGCCCGAGAAGACCACGAACTGGTAGCCGAACAGGGGCTTTCGGCTGAAGACCGGCAGGACCTCGCTGATGATGCCGAAGGCCGGCAGGATCAGGATGTAGACCTCGGGGTGGCCGAAGAGCCAGAACAGGTGCTGCCACAGGATCGGCTCCCCGCCACGGGTCGGATCGAAGAACGCCGTGTCCCATCGCCGGTCGAACAGCAGCTGGAACAGGGCCACCGTGATGATCGGCAGCGAGAACACCAGCAGGAACTGCACCACGAGCCCCATCCAGACGAACGGCGGCATGCGGAACAACGTCATGCCCGGCGCGCGCATGTTCACGACCGTGACCGCCAGGTTCACCGCGCCGACGGTCGAGGCGATGCCCGTGATCAGCAGTCCGATCGCGTAGAAGGTCATGCCGATCGACGGGTCGGTCGTGGAGTTCGGCGCGTAGCCGAACCAGCCGCCGTTGGGCGCGCCGCCCAGGAACGAAGCTCGAGTACAGGAACAGACCGCCAAGCAGGAAGACCCAGAAGCTGTAGGCGTTGAGCCGCGGGAACGCCACGTCGCGCGCCCCGATCATCAGCGGGATCATGTAGTTGAAGAACGCCGCCGACATCGGCATCACGAACAGGAAGATCATCGTGATGCCGTGCATCGTGAAGATCTGGTTGTACTGGTCGGCGTTCAGCAGGGTGCCGTCGGGCTGCGCGAGCTGCGCCCGGATCAGCAGCGCCTCGAGACCGCCCGACGATGAAGAACACGAAGGCGGTGACGCCGTACATGATGCCGATCTTCTTGTGGTCCACCGTGGTGAACCAGCTCCAGAAGCCGGTGATCGCCGTGGGCCGCCGCAGCAGACCCCGGCCGCTCGCCGGAACGCTCACGCTCGCCATGGGTCGGTGATCGCCTCCATCACGTCAGGCTGTACAGGTAGGCGACGAGGGCATCGATCTCCTCGGGCGTGAGGCCGTAGTCGGGCATCTTCGCGCCGAGCTTCGACCGCGTCGGGGTTCTCGAGCCAGGCCGCGAGCGCCTCACGGTCCTCGGTGGACCAGTTGCACCCCGCGAAGCACGTGTGGGTCGGGGTCGGCGAAGTGCGTCAGGTTCGGGCGCGGCCGCGCCGCCCGGCGAGTCGCCGACGGCGTGGCACGCCGTGCACTGGCCGCGACCGTCGCTCAGCGGGTTCAGGAACAGCTCCTCCCCTTGCTTCGCCAGCGGGTCGGTCGGGCTCGGCGGCAGCGTCTGCTGGTTCGCGACCCAGGCCTCCCAGTCCGTCGGCGCGAGCGCGACGACCTCGAGCTTCATCAGCCCGTGCTGCAGCCCGCAGAACTCCGCGCACTGCCCGGTGTAGGTGCCAGGCTCGTCGACGCTGAACAGGATCGTGGTTCGTCCGGCCCGGCATCACGTCCTGCTTGCCGAACAGCTCGGGCACCCAGAACGAGTGGATCACCTGGAAGTCCGGATCGCCGTTCGCGTCCTGCGCCCCGCCGCCACGGGACTCCAGCGAGAGGTAGACGTCGCGCCCGGTGGGCACCACCATCGTGTCGGCGATCGTGATGGGGCGTGTCCCAGTCGGTCACCATGTCGTCGTCGGGATAGGCGAAGCCCCACCACCACTGGTAGCCCTCGACCGTGATGTTGAGGGCGCCGTCGGCCGGCGGGCGGGCGAGGTCCCAGAGCAGCGACACCGTCGGCACCATGACGACGGCGAGCACCACCGCCGGCGGCGATCGTCCAGCCGATCTCGAGCCGGGTGTTGCCGTGGGTCTGCCTGGGCATGCGGTCGCGGCCCTTGCGGTGCCGGTAGCGGATGGCGATGTACAGGATGCCGCCCTGCACGATCACGAAGACCCCGACGGCCACCCAGAACACCGGCACGAAGAGGGCCTTCTGCTGCTTCGCGACGTCGCCGACGGGCTGCAGGGTGTCCTGGCTGGCGTCGGGAGAACATGCCGCGAGCAGCAGTCCCACGGCGATCAGGCCGAGGGTCCACAGCGACTTCTTCCGCACGATCGCTCTCGCTCCTTACCTGACGGCTCGGCTGTCCGCGGCCTGCCCCCGACCCGGCCGGAACGCGCGCACTGTATCACCGACGCCTCGTGCATCCAGAGGTCGTCGCCGCATCACTTCGCATAGCTGTGCAGACCCACGATCCAGAGGTTCACGGCGTAGTACGTGATCAACAGCGAGACGAAGCCGACGAGCGCGATGACGGCGGCGCGGCGACCCTTCCACCCGCTCGTGGCGCGCGCGTGCAGGTACCCGGCGAAGATGACCCACGTGATGAACGACCACGTCTCCTTCGGGTCCCAGCCCCAGTAGCGCCCCCAGGCTTCCTGCGCCCAGATCGCGCCGGCGATCACCGCGAACGTCCAGATCGGGAACGCGAGCGCGATGATGCGGTACGCGAGTCGGTCGAGCCCGGCGGCCGACGGCACGAGGCGGCGCGAGCGAGGGCCGGGTGGCGACGTCCTCGGCCGAGTCGGGCACCAGGTCGTCGGGTGCGTCGGGGCGAGGGGCGCCGGCCTCGAGGTCGATCGAGCCGCCCATGATCGGCGGCGGCGTGTGCGAGCCGAGCCTCGCGAGCCGTCGCTGTTCCGACCGGTCCACCACGAGGTAGGCGATCGTCGCGATGCCACCGAGCGCGAACAGCGAGGAACCCCAGATCGCCGCCTGCACGTGGATCTTGATCCAGTACGAGTTGAGCGCCGGCACGAGCGGTCCGGGGCCGACGTAGAGGAACGACACGGCCACCGCCATCGTGAGCACGCTGAACATCAGGGCGAAGCCGGTGAGCGAGCGCACCTTGTACACGCCCTCGACCACGACGAGCGCGCCGACCACGACGAGCATCGCCAGCAGCGAGGAGTACTCGTACATGTTTCCCCACGGCACGCGGTCGGCCGAGAGCCCGCGCGCCACGATCGACACGAGGTTCGCGGCCACGCCCACGACCGCCACCGCCCTCGACACCTGCCAGACGCCTTCGCGCTTGAAGGCGAGGAACACGAAGTAGCCGAGCATCGAGGCGAGGTAGGCGAACAGCGCGACGTTGAACGCGTCGTTCGAGACGCGGGCCCACTGCAGGTCGGTCACGGCGTCGGCACCCTTTCCTGCGCTCCTGGTTCCTGTGCCCCTGGGTCGTCACCGGCCCCGGTCGGCGGGCCGGGCGCCGGGGCGCTGCCGGCCGCCGACGCGAGCGCGTCGACGAGCCGAGCGAACTCCTCTTCGAACTGCGGCTTGCGCTGCATCGCGAGCCCGCCGACACGCAGCACCGCCCCGTCGCCGTCCGGGTCGGCGCGCACCCAGACCTTGCGCCGCGAGCTGTACAGCGCGGGCAGCAGGCCCGCGAGGATGAGGATAGCCGCGGCCAGCACCAGGGGCACCCCGGGGTCGCGCGCGACCTGGAACACCGAGTACTGCCGCAGCTCGGGGAACGAGATCGTCGAGCCCGATCCCGTGCCGCCCTCGGGCAGGGCGCCGCCGTCGGCGAGATCGGCGGTGCGCCCGGCGCCGACGATGCCGCTCGAGACGTCCTCGAGGGTCGTCGTGTCGAGGCGGTTCGTGGAGAGGTCGCCGAGCACGCCTTCCCAGACCGTGAAGCGGATGACCGGATCGAACTCGCGAAGCATGGCCTGCGGTTCGCCACCTTGCACCAGGTTCGCGAGTGCCGTGCTGTCGGGCCAGAGCTCGAGCTCGATCGCGCGGTCGAGGCCCTGGTCGCCGGCCCCCGGCAGCTTCACGACGCCGCGCCACGGCATCGCGAACTCGACGACCCCCTCGGGCGCGGCGTCACGATCCATGACCACGGGTCCCGACGAGACGACCTCGCCGTCGAGCGTCACCTCGATGAGCGGCGCCCACCCGAAGCTCGACTGATAGATCCAGATGCCGTCGATCTTCGCCGGATGGTTCACCCTGATGACTCCTGTCGCAGCGACGAGCCGTCGGGCGTCGAGCAGGTCGACCTCGGAGACGAAGTCCATCGGCTGCCCGGTGTGCGCGAATTCGCTGCCGAAGTCACGCAAGCGCAGCCCGACCCCGGTGAAGTCGTCGAAGAACCGGCCCGCTCGGAGTGTGCCGTCGTAGTTCGCCTCGGCGTCGACCCAGGTCTGGCCCTCGACCACCGCGACGAGCCCGCTGAACCCGGTGCCCTTGCCATAGACGACGCCGGCGAGCAGCAGGATGAACGCCCAGTGGAACGCGAGGCTGCCGACCTCGCGGGCCACGCCCTTCTCGGCGGCGAGGGCGGGCCGGCCGGGTCGCGCGCCACCCGGAACCGCCGACGGCGCAGCACCCGTCGCGAGCCGCCTCGATGGCCGCCTCGGGCGCCCGCGGCGACGCGCGACCTCGGCGTAGCGCGGGAAGGCGTCGATCTCGCGAGCCTGCACGCGGCGGCGTGCGCAACGCCCGCCAGAGCGCGCGGGTGCGCGGCACGAGGCAGGCGACGAGCGAGACGAACAGCAGCGTCGCGAGCAGCACGAACCACCAGGACCCGAAGACGTCGAACAGTCCGGCGCGGTCGAAGAACGTGCCCCAGAACGGGTGCGTCGACCTGGTACTGCAGCACGCGGTCCGGGCGTGTTCGGGCCACTGCGGGCAGCAGCGACCCGGCGACCGAGGCGAGCGCGATGAGCAGCAGCAGGATCAGCGCCGTGCGCATCGAGCGCAGGGTCCGCCACACGAGGGCGACCGACTGGCGCGATCGAGAGGCGCTGGGGAGACGACATGGGGCCAGCACCGATCCTAGCGGCGCCCCTCAGATACCCAGGGTGAACCGCTCGGCGAGCGGGGCGACGAGCCGGGTGAACTCGCCCGTGAAGAGCAGCACGCCGACGGCGATCATCAGCGCGCCCGAGCACGACGGCGATCGCCGTGTAGCGGCGCTTCACCCACTCGAAGGCTCCCATGAACCGCGTGACCCCGAGACCCACGAGCAGGAACGGCACCCCGAGGCCCGCGGAGTAGCTCACGAGCAGCAGCACGGCGCGAGCGGTGCTGCCCGTCGCGGCGATCACGAGGATCGACCCGAGCACCGGCCCGATGCAGGGCGTCCACCCGGCGGCGAACGCCATGCCGAGCGGCACGGCGCCGACCGTGCCCGGGCCGCACCCGGGCGAGGAACGGCCGGCGCTCGGCGTACAGCGCGAGCGACCCACGGCCGAGCGCGTAGCCGATCATCAGCACGCCGAACGCGATCACGATCGCGCCGCCGACCCGCTGGCCGGTCGATGCCACGGAAGATCTGCACGAAGGTCGAGGCGAACGCGCCGAGCAGCACGAACACGATCGTGAACCCGGCGATGAACAGCAGCATCGGCGCGAGCGGCCGGGCGCTCGCCGTCGTCGCCGCTCGCGATGCGCTCGCCGGTGACGAACGAGACGTAGCCCGGGCAGCAGCGGGCCACACGCACGGGCTGAGACAGGACACGAGCCCGGCGGCGAACGCGAGCGCGGGCGCCCACCACGAGGCGAGTCCTGTCTGCACGATGTCGGCGATCAACGGTCGGCTCCGAGCTCGGTTGTCTTGCGCGGACCGAGGGCGTACCCGAGCGATAGTAGACGGACGCGCTTGTGAAACGATTCACGAGCATCGCGAAGCGTGGAAGGCGGTCGTCGAGCGCGTGCGGCACATGTCTATAATCCCCCCGCCTCAGGCAGACTCGCCCGACGAGACACGCGAGGAACACAGGAGCGTATGAGCCAGGTCGAGACCACGACGCCCGCCACGGCCACGCAGACCCGAAGGGCACGCGTCGAGGCGTTCCTCAAGGACTTCGAGTGGACGTGGACCACAGCGGTCGTCTTCTCGCTCGGGCTCGTGTTCTTCCTGCTGATCACGACCTCGGTGCTCCCGTCGTTCTGGCTCTACTTGACGCGAGCAGAAGTTCGGCTGGCAGGGCCCGACCGACATCGAAGCGGCGCTCGAAGAGCTGCCCACGTTGCTGCCGGGCGGCGAGCCGGCCGCCTACGACGAGCTGCTGCTGCAGGTGCGCGACGCGGTCGCGATGGGCCTGCAGCACCGGGCCGATCATCATCGTGCTCGTCGGCGGGGCGATCATGCAGAACTGGCGCCGCAAGCTGCGCGGGCAATCCGACAACCGTCCGACCGGCGGATACCGGTAGGATCGGGCGCGCGATGGCCTACACGAAGACCGAGGTCGACATCCACGAGGACTACGTCGTGGAGGCCGTCGACCCGGCGTGGCTCGCCCAGGGCGTGAAGTCGCCGAAGCACCTGATGCTCGATCCCGACAACTGCATCCTGTGCCGCGCCTGCGAGGACGTCTGCCCCTGGAACTGCATCTACATGATGTCGCCGGGCATCGTCGAGGGCGCGGCCGATCGACGTCGGTCGGCGACGAGGTCGACAACGTCGAACGCCGATCTTCGTCGTCGACGACAACGCCTGCACGCGATGCTCGGTGTGCGTCGACCGCTGCCCCACCGACACCCTGTACTATGCGCGACTGCCCGAGGGTTCCAAGGGCGGCACGCGCACGATGGCCGAGGTGCCGACCTCGCAGGCCGAGGCCGGATGAGCCGCGACGCGAGAGGGAGAAGACGTGAAGCTGAAGCCTCCGTCGCCGAGCGACCTGGGTGACCGGATCAGGGAGACCGAGGTCTGGAAGTCGATCTTCCGGCCGGGGTCGATCTTCCGCAAGGGCTACAAGGACACGTCGCGCGACCGCGCGCTCGCGACGATGAACAACGTGCTCTACCACCTGCACCCGGTGAAGGTGAAGCGGCACGGGCTGAAGCTGACCTACACGTTCTGCCTGGGCGGGCTGTCGTTCTTCCTGTTCATCCTGCTCACCATCACCGGCATCTTCCTGATGTTCTTCTACCGGCCCACGGCCGACATCGGCGGCGCGCAGGCCTTCACCGACATGCAGAGCATCCGCACGTCGGTGTTCTTCGGCGACCTGGTGCGCAACCTGCACCGGTGGGGCGCCCACCTCATGGTCTTCAGCGTCACGCTGCACATGGCGCGCGTGTTCTACACCGGGCGCCTACAAGCCGCCGCGCGAGTTCAACTGGGTCGTCGGCGTGATCCTGCTGTTCCTCACGCTCGGCCTGTCGTTCACCGGCTACCTGCTGCCGTGGGACCAGCTCGCGATCTGGGCGGTCACCGTGGGCACGTCGCTCGCCGGGCTACTCGCCGTTCATCGCGAAGCAGGCGAACTTCCTGCTGCTCGGCGGCGTCGTGGTCGGGCCCGAGACCCTGCTCCGCTGGTACACGCTGCATGTGATCGCACTGCCGTTCGTGCTGGTGATCTTCCTCGCGGTGCACTTCTGGCGCATCCGCAAGGACGGCGGCATCTCGGGACCGCTCTAGGGAGTCCAAGGAGAGACATGGCCAAGGAAGACACCCCGCTCGACCAGGAGGTCTTCGACTCCACGCTGGAGGCGGAGCTCGCCAAGGGCACCGACCGCCGCGTGGCCGAGGGTCGCGCTCGGTCGCCGGCCGTGCGCGCATTCCGCGCCGCCAACCCCGAGGAGGCAGCGAAGCACGAGGCCGCCGGCGCCGGTGCCGCGGCCGCGGCGGCCGCGCCCGGCGCGCGCGGCCGCTGCCGCACCCGCTGCCGCCGCCGCCGGTGCCGCGGCACCTGCCGCCGTGGCCGTGGCCGCGTCGGTCACGACCCCGATGCGCGAAGCCCCGCTGCCCACGGGCAACGTGCCCGACGCCGAAGAAGGGCGCCGACGACAAGCACCGCCTGCTGGCGCTGGTGCCGCCCGAGGGCATCCAGCGGGTCGAGCGCGAGCAGGGCGACCGCGTGAACGTCTGGCCGCACCTGCTGATCGAAGAGTTCGTCGCGATGTTCATCCTGCTCGCGGGCCTGACGCTGTTCTCCACGTTCATCAACGCGCCGCTGCGCGAGCTCGCGAACCCCAACCTCACGCCGAACCCGTCGAAGGCGCCGTGGTACTTCCTCGGCCTGCAGGAGCTGCTGCGCTACTTCCACCCGATGGTGGCCGGCATCACGATCCCCACGTTCATCCTGGTCGGGCTCGCGGCGGTGCCCTACGTCGACCGCAACCCGAGCAACAAGCCGGGCGACCGCAAGATCGCGATCACGCTGTTCACGATCCTGTTCATGTTCGGCGGCGTCCTCACGATCATCGGCTCGTTCTTCCGCGGCCCCGGCTACAACTGGGTCTGGCCGTGGGCGCAGGGGGTGTTCTTCGAGCTGTGAGCACGCTCGCGCTGTCTCCACGCCGCTCGTCGCCGCGATCCTCGCGTTCGTGGTGCTCGACATCTTCGCGATCGTGTTCGGCCTGTCGTTCGTGCGCGCGCAATCGCGCCGCCGCGCGAGACCGCCGACGGGCAGATCGAGGTCGCCGGCAAGCCGGTCAAGTCGCTCTCGCGGCGCGACTTCTTCCGCCGCTCCCTGCTGACGTCGCTGTCGTCTTCGGCGCCCAGTTCGGCGGCGCCACGATCGCGTTCCTGTGGCCGAACCTCAAGGGCGGGTTCGGCTCGCTCGTCGACGCCGGCAACGTCGCCGACATCAAGGCCGAGATCGACGAGTCCGGCGGGCGCGGCCTACAACGGCACCGGCCGCTTCTACGTCGTCGGGTACAACGGCTCACCGAGCGGTGACGTCGACTACGTGACCGAGGGCGTCGCGGCCGAGGGCATCATGCCCCTGTACCAGCGATGCGTGCACCTCGGCTGCCGGGTGCCCGTACTGCGGGTCGTCGAAGTGGTTCGAGTGCCCGTGCCACGGCTCGAAGTACAACGGCGCCGGGGAGTACAAGCTCGGCCCGGCGCCTGCGCGGCATGGACCGGTTCAAGCTCGAGATCACCGACGGCAACGTCGTCGTCGACACGTCCGAGGTGATCCTCGGGCCCCCGCGCGGCGCCGACACGATCGACCAGCCACCGCAGGGCCCCTTCTGCGTGGCGACCGGATAGAGAGGAACGGCCACGGAGATGCTCGCCGCCACGAACACCGCAGGCATCGTCCTGCTCGTGCTCGGCGCGATCTTCGTGGTCGCGGCCGGCGCCGCGTTGTTCCTGCGCAGCCGCCAGCAGGAGCAGCCGCTCGACATCCCGCGTGGCATGCGACCGGGCCCGAGCGACGCCGCCCTCGAGACCCCGCTGCTGCAGAAGCTGCAGGGCTGGGGCGTGCGTGCTCGTCGCCTTCTTCGTGGTCTTCATCCCCTACAACTGGCTGCGCGAGCCCTCGGAGAACCTGCGTCAGGAGGACGAGCTGCTCACGCTCGCCTACGACCGCGGCGAGCTCGCCGTGCAGCCCTTCTCCGAGGAGAACCAGCTCGGCGTCGGCTGCGTCCGCTGCCACGGACCGGAGCTTCGCGGTGGCGTGATCCAGGCGGGAGACGCGTTCGCGTACCCGCCGGACCTCACGAACTCTGTGCGCGGGCCGTTCGGCACCCCGCCACCCAGCGATCTTCTCCCAGGACGACATCTACCAGGTGACTCGAGGAGGGCCGGGGCGCGATGCCGTCGTGGAGCATCCGCTATCAGGGCGCGCTGAACGACCAGCAGATCAACGACCTGGTCGTCTACCTCGTCGAGATGAGCTCGGAGAACGTGCCGTTCGAGGACAACGTCTGCCTGAACGAGGAGGCCTCGGCCCGGGCGCTCGAAGAGAACCTGCCCGAGAACGGCGGACCCGGCCTCAACCCGAGGGATCCGTAGATGGAGCACAGCTGCCTCGGCTTCGCGATCGAGTGCGACACCCTGTGGAAGGGCGCCGGCGTCACGATCATGGGCTTCACGCTGTTCATCTTCAGCACGTACCTGCTGCTCACGGCCATCTTCGGCCGGTGGCTCGGGTTCCTGGTGCTCGCGGTGTCGTTCTCGGGCTGGATGGTCCTGCAGTCCGCGCTCTGGCTGTTCGGCTTCTGGTCGCAGGGCCTCGAGACGCCGACCAACCTCGGACCGCGCGGAGCCGAGCCGGCCTGGGTGGCGCTCGAGGCCGCGGTCGACGAGACCTCCACCGAGTACGCCGCCTTCGGGACCTGGCCGGGAGACCCGTGGGTGGTGCCCGAGGCCGCGAACGCCGACGTGCAGAGCGCGAGCGGCGCCGTGACGGCCTTCCTCGCCGAGCAGACGAACGAAGAGCTGGGGCTCGCCGAGACCGACCCCACCGCGGTGCTCGGCAGCCAGTTCGCGATCGACTCGATCCGCTTCGCCGAGGACGACGGCACGAAGCTCGCCGTCGTGCAATCGCACTTCACGGGCGGCGGACCGCTGTGGACCGTCTCGCTGTACTACGACGGGGGCAGCGTGCCCCGCTACTCGTACATGTTCCTGGCCGGCTCGATCGTGGCGTTCGCGGTGTTCCTGCCGCTGATGGACCGGGCCGAGAAGAAGCGCAAGGAGTTCCTGACCGGGGGCGGCGCACCCGCCTGGTACGGCCCGGCCTAGCCCGCGAGAGAGGACGAACCGATGATCGCCAACCTCGAGCTCCCCTTCCTCGAACAGGGAAGCGTGCAGTTCATCCTGATGGGCATCATGATCCTCGCGGTCTTCGCCGCCCTCTGGGTCACGATCTCGAAGTAGCCGGGCCCAGGTCGGCGACCGCCCGGCCCCGGCGCTTCAGGTCGGCGAGCGTCGCCTTCCGTTGCTCGTAGAACGCCAGGATCTGGAGCTCCACCGCTAGGTCGACCTTGCGCACCGACACCCCGTGGGGCACCGCGATCATCGCCGGCGCGAAGTTCAGGATCGACCGCACCCCGGCGTCGACGAGCCGATCCGCCACCTCCTGCGCGGCCCCGGCTGGCGTGGCGATCACGCCGATGGCCACGTCGAGCTCCGACACGATCGCCGGCAGGTCGTCGACGTGGCGCACCTCGAGGTCGCCGATGCGCTCGCCCATCCGTGCGGTGTCGGCGTCGACGAGGGCCGCGACCCGGAAGCCGCGCTCGGCGAACCCACCGTAGTTCGCCAGGGCCTGGCCGAGGTTGCCGACG
Source organism: uncultured Actinomycetes bacterium (assembly GCA_963722795.1). Taxonomy (GTDB): domain Bacteria; phylum Actinomycetota; class UBA4738; order UBA4738; family HRBIN12; genus JAOUEA01. The sequence continues at coordinate 212,217 of CAVROD010000004.1, read as the reverse complement.
CCCACGATCGCGATCGCCCAGTGCTGGGTGAGCCCCAGCTCGCGGCGGATCTGGTGGATGAGGTAGGCGACGTCGTAGCCGACGCCCCGCGTGCCGTAGGACCCGAGGTGCGAGAGATCCTTGCGCACCTTCGCGGAGTTCACGCCCGCCGCCTCGGCGAGCTCGTCGCTCGAGACCGTGCCGGCGCCGGCTTCCGCGAGATCGACGAGTGCGCGCAGGTAGACAGGCAGCCGCCCCACCGTGGCCTCGGGGATCGTCCGATCCCTCACCACGGGGAAGCGCTCCGCTGCATGGCTTCAGACTAGCGCCGTGATGGCAGCGTTCACAAACTCACAAGCGGGGTGGGCCAAGCGGCAGTTCATCGACGAAGCGTCGACTCGAGTTCGACGGGATCGACCGTGTATTCGAATGCTTCCCGGCCGTCGATGACGACCACCGGGATGCGCAGGCCGTATTCGCCCACCAGGGTGTCGGAGGTCTCGATGTCCACCTCGTGCAGCTCGAACGGCACGCTCGCGCGAACTTGGCGCAGCACCGCCCGGGCGTCGTCGCAGAGGTGACACCCCGGGCGGGTGTACAACACCACGTGCTGTGGGGCGGGGTCGCCGGCTCGGTCGGGGGGGCGCATCGGTGTCTGGGAGGATACGGCGCATGCGCGAGGGCGAGCGCGACGACCTGGAGTTGCACCGCAGCCTGTCGGCGGGCGATCGCGGCGCCTTCGATGACCTGTACCGCAGGTACTCCGCGTTGGCATACGGCCTGGCATATCGCATCACGGGCCAGCAGGTGCTCGCCCAGGACGTCGTGCATGACGCGTTCCTGGCCGTGTGGCGCGCCCCGGAAGCGTTCGACCCCGCTCGCGGCGCCTTCCGCACGTTCTTCCTCTCGCTCGTGCACCATCGCGCCGTCGACACCGTCCGGCGCGAGGAGCGCATCAGAGCCCGGCAGGAGCGGGCCTCGAACCTCGAGCCGGTGGCCGTCGAAGACCCAGCGGAGGGTGTCACCGACGCGGCCGACCTGGCCGAGCGTCGCATCGAGGTCCGGGCGGCGCTCGACACCCTTCCGCCCGAACAACGACAGGTGCTCGAGATGGCGTATTACGGCGGGAAGACCCAGGTGCAGATCGCCGAGGAGATCGCGATCCCGGTCGGCACCGTGAAGACGAGGACCCTCGCGGCGATGCGCAAGTTGCGCCGAGCGCTCGACCGCACCGAGCTCGAAACCGAAGATCTCCCGACCGACTTGGAGCGCCGGTGAACGACGACCACGATGCGATCGACGAACTGCTGGCCGGCTACGTGCTGCGCAGCGTGTCGGGGGCCGACGCCGCGGAAGCCGACCGGCTGCTCTCCGAACACGTGCCCGGCTGCGGCGCCTGCCGTGAGGCCCTCGACGACTTCCAGCGCCTCTCCGCCGATCTGGGCGTGGGGGCCGAGCCGCTGGCGCCTCCCGAGACGCTGTTGCCCCGCCTGCACCGCGAGCTCGAACCGCAGGCGCCGCGCCGGCGTCCGATGCAGGTGTTCGCGGTGGCCGCCGGCATCGCGGTCGTCGTGGGGCTCGCGGGGGCCACGATCAGCCAGAGCATGCGCGCCAACGATGCCGACGTGCGGGCCGAGGCCCTCGCCAACGCCGCGCAGCTCGCGACGCGCCCCGATGCGAGCCGTATCGACGTCGGTCCCGTGCACGAGATCACGGCCCCCGGCGAGGAGCACACCTACGTGATGGGCGACGGGGTGCCCGAGCCGCCCGCCGGCTCGGTGTACCGGGTGTGGCTCGTGGCCAGCGGTGACCCCACGTTCGTCGGCGAGCTTCACGCCGGCGGAGGGGCACGTCTTCCTCGACATCCCGGTTGACCCCACGCGCTACGACGACCTGTGGATCTCCATCGAGCCCGTCGACGCCCCGACCGACCGGCCGACGAGCGCCGAGTGGTGGTCGGCGAGCGAGGCCGAGGCGGCGTAGCGGGGCGACGGCGCGACTGCGCGATCACGCGGTCACGCGATCACGCGATTACGCGGCGACCGTCGGGGCGGGCGACGGCGCCTGGCGGGCGGCCCGCAGGAACCCCGCGAACATCACGGCGATGCCGGCGACGAGCGACAGCGAGAACGCGGCCAGCGCCGCCGGCGGCGGCGAACGCCGAGCCGAACCCGGCGATCACGGTCGCGCCGAGCGCGACGAGCAGCGTGCCGATGAACCGGTCGCGCAGGTCGCCGCCGCCCGCGCATGCGCCACGCCGACCAGAGCGCGCCGAGCACGAGCACCAGGTACGACGGGATCGAGATGAGCTGTGGCAGCCGGTGGGCTGCCGACCCGTCGCCGAAGACGTGCTTGCCCGACGGCAGCTCCTCGGCGAGCGCTGCGACGTCGAGCGAGGCGCCTCGCAGCACCGCGAGCGTGTAGGCCGTGAGGAACACGAGCACGATCCAGATCGCCGCGTGCACCGTGCGGTTGCGCACGAGCAGCATCAGCTCGCCACCGGCCAGGAACGGCACGTTCAGCACCGCGCCGAGCGCCCAATAGACCTGGAACTCACCGCTGCGTCCAGCCCCCGGCCACGCCGAGCGCCACCGCGATCGAGGCAACGGCGTACATCGCCATCGCGACGGCCCACGCGAGCTGGTACGGGCGCCGGCGGGTTCGGTACTGCGGCGGCCACGAGCCCGGCGAACAGGGCCGGCCACCGCGGCGGCCACCAGCGGGAACACCCACATGTCCCCCAGCATACGGGCCTCGAGACGCCCGCCGGTCGGGCGCCCGCATGCCTACGATGTCGGGGTGCCAACCACGCGACTGCTCTTCTCGTCGGCAGCGTTCTTCGCCCGGCCCCTGGCCGCCACCTTCCGCATCGTGGCCGAGACCGGGTACTCCGGCGTCGAGGTCATGGTGACGAAGGATCCTGCGAGCCAGGACCCTGCCACGATGCGAGCGCTCGCGAAGGAGCATGACCTGACGATCGGGGCGATCCACGCGCCGTCGCTGCTCGTCACACGCAAGGTGTGGGGCACCGACCCGATCGGCAAGATCGACCGCGCCGTGCAGGTGGCCGAGGAAGCCGAGGTGCCGGTCGTCGTGATGCACCCGCCCTACCGGTGGCAGCGGGCGTACCGACGCTGGCTCGACGACGAGCTGCCGCGGGTCGAGGCCCGCACGGGGGTCACCGTCGCGATCGAGAACATGTTCCCGGTGCGCATGGGACGGCGCGCGCGTCACCTTCCACGCGAACCAGGACCTCGACGACCTGGAGGGCTTGCCCCACCTCGTGCTCGACACGAGCCATGCGGCGGTCGCCGAGCCACGACCCGATCGAGGTGCGGCGGCGCTTCGGCGACCGCCTTCGTCACGTGCATCTGTCCGACAACGCGGGCCAGGGCTGGGACTCGCACCTGCCGCCCGGCGATGGCGTACTCGACCTCGCCGCGTTCTGCACCGACCTCGCGCGCAGCGGGTACGACGCACGCGGTGTCGCTCGAGGTCGACCTCCGCACCTACCTCACCGACCCGATCCGGCTTCGAACGGTCATGGTCGACATGCGGGAACACGCCGAGCGCATGCTCGGTCCCGATGCCTCCGCGGCGCAGGGTCAGGGCAACGGCGCCTGATAGCCTTCGGCCTCGTCATGCGGCGCCAGACCCTCATCATGATCGTCGTGTTGTTCGTGCTCATCGGGGCGGCCGCGGTGGCCCAGATCGTGATCGTGAGCGGCGGCGGGGACCCCTTCCCCGGCCCGGCGAGCCCCGGCCAGCTGCCCAGCTCCTCGGCCAGTCCCTCGCCCAGCTCCTCGGCCGGTCCCACGACGTCGCCTGGCTGACCGGCTTCCCGAGGGCGGCCCGACCTACTCCAGCACGACGGCGCTGCCGGCCCGCAGGTTCAGCATCTGCGCGGCGCTGCCGTGGTTCACGATGAGCGCGAGATAGCCCTGCGAGTCGACGATGGCGGCCAGGGCGCCGTCGGGCACATCGGCGAAGATGCCCACCAGCGGCACCGGACGTCCGCCGAGGGTCAGCGGCCCCGCGATGCCGGCCGCCTCGAGGTCGGCCATGCGCGCACCCAGCTGCACGTTGCCGAACGCGTCGATCTCGACGACCCTCGTGCCGATCGCGCCGGGCGTCACCATCGGTCCGGGCAGCTCCACGACCCGCAGCGACTCGGGTTCGAGGGCAGCACCCACCTCGTCGAACGGGAAGCCCGAGGCGAGATGCGCCGCCGCGGGCGCGAACACGTCGCGCCCATGGAACGTCTTCGACACCGGCGAGAGCAGCACGAGCTCGTTCTCGATCAGGGCTGCCGACGCTGCACCGCCGAGCGATGCCCACGCCATCGACAACACACCGTTGTCGGGGCCCACGAGCAGGGCACCGGCCTCGGTGCGCACGGCGATGGAACGGCGTTCCGACCCCACGCCGGGGTCGACGACCGCCACGTAGACGGCGTCGGCGGGCATGTACGGGGTCGCGCGCGAGAGCGTGAGGGCGCCCCTCAGCACGTCCTGCCGTGGGATGTCGTGGGTGAGATCGATGATGCGGGCATCTGGCGCGATGCGCGTCATCACCCCCTGGCACACGCCCACGAATCCGTCTGCGAGACCGTAGTCGGTGCAGAACACGATCGGTCTCGTCATCGGACCCCCTCGCCCATCATGCGTCGGTTCGTTCGGGCGCGTCCACCGGAAGGAACTGGGCGAGCCACCGGGCCAGCACCGCGCGCACGTTCGGGCCCTGGCTCCCGGCGAGCAGATCCGTGCCGTGGTCGTCCGACGGCACGATCTCCACGCGCTTGGGAGGCACGCTCAGGTCGTACATGCGCTGGGCGTCGGCCGCAGCGGCGGCGTCGCCGGCGCCGGCGACGAACAGCTTCGCAGCCGTCGCGGCCACGAGGGTCTCCGGCGTGACCGTGAGCGTGCCGGTCGTGATGGGCGCCGACAATGCCACGACGGCGCCCATCGACGACCCGGGCCGTGCGGCGGCGTCGAGCGCCGCGGTGCCCCCCATGCTCGCGCCGATGACCGCCACTCGCGGCGTGCCGTTCGTGCGCAGGTAGCGCACGGCCGCTTGCACGTCGCGCCACAGCATCGTGGGGTCGGCCTCGCCCTGGGAACAGCCGGCGTCGCCGCCGGGACAGGTTCCGCGGAAGTTGAACGTGAGGGTGCGGTACCCGTCGTCGGCGAGCGTGTCGGCGTAGTCGAACCACGAAGACTGATCGGCGGGCTGCATGTGCGCGAGCACGACCCCGGCGGTCGCGCCCTCGGCCTCGAACAACCTGCCGTCGAGCTCGACGCCCCCGAACGAGGTGAATCGCACCGTGCTCGACCCGGGGGAGTCGGGGGGCGACGAGGGACCGCAGGCGGGAAGCGCGAGACCCAGGACGGCGAGGGCGACCGAGAGCCGGCGTCGCCGCGACCTCGATCGACGCACGAGCGGGCTCGCGCTTACTTGCCCAGCTTCATGCGCTGGTGCCGCGTGCGCTTGAGGAGCTTCTTGTGCTTCTTCTTGCGCATCTTCTTGCGGCGCTTCTTGATCAGCGACGGCAAGCGGGAGCCCTTTCACTCGGTTCCGAAGAGATTCCGGAGGTCGACACGCTTCACGCGGAAGCTGTCCTCCAGACGAACGGAGCCCAGTCTAAGCGCTTTCGGCGGCTCTGCCACGGGCGAGATCAGCCGCAGGCCTTGGTCCTCGGGCACGTACTCGAGGTAGCCGAGCCCCGTGAACCCTCCGGCGCCGTCGGAGAGGCCCACGAGGAGCCGGTCGAGCTCGTGCAGGTCGAACAGCGGCGGCAACGCAGGCATGAAGACCGTGGGCTTCACGCGGAACCGCTGCAGGGCGCCCCGGAAGTAGGCCGCCATCGCGCCTTCTCGCTGGTCGGAGCGCTGGTCGACGCTCGTGGGCACCACGCTGGGATGCACGGGCAGGGTCACGAGCTCGACCCCGAAGAACCGTTGGATCACACCGAGCACGGGCTCGAGCTCCTCGCCACGCTGCAGGCCCACCACGAGGTCGGGCTCGAGCATGTCGACCTTGTAGTACTTCACGAGCTGGCCCCAGATGCCGCTCACCATGGCGCTCGTGTCGACGACGACCAGGTCGGCGCCCTCGGCGCGCCCTCGGTCGCGCAGCCGCGCGAGCGCGCCTACGAGGGGCAGCACGTGCCCCTGAGGACTCGTGGAACCGACGAACCCGAGGGCGTCGGCCTGAGCGAGGCGATCGAGCGTGAGGTCGTCGGGCTCGCGGATGTGCTTGAGCCCCACGGTCGCCGGCGGGCCGACCGTCTTCTGCGCGACGTCGGCGTCGAGGTAGGCGACCGTGCGCCCGAGCCGCAGCGCGAACGCCGCAGTCGCGCGCGCCAGCGTGCTCTTGCCGGCGTCGAGACCGCCCACGAACAGCACGGTGCGTGCGTCGCGGGCGGCTCGATCGACGAGCCGGTCGTGCTCGTTCATGCGCCCCCTCCGTTCTCCACGGAGGTCGGCTGAGCGCGCGGTGCGCGGAAGCGATCGGGCCGGGCTAACCGGCCTCGGTGTAGCGCTCCGTCAGGTAGGTGTCGACGTCTTCGGAACGGAGCCGATAGCTCCGGCCCACCCTCACGGCGGGCATCTCCCCTGTCTTGATCATTCGGTAGACGGTCATCCTGGATACGCGCAACAGGTCTGCGACCTCATTGACGGTCTTCAGCCGAGCCTCGGTGAAGGGTTCTCGATTCACGATGGGCCGCATCGTAGGTGTTCGACCCCCTCGCTGGATAGCCCGAGGTGCGAACCCCCAGATCAGAGGCGGTGCGGCCCCAGCGGCGCGACTGAATGCGATTCAGAACCGAGCCGCGATCGCCTGGAAGCAGGGCCAGTACGCGTCGGGCGCGACGTGGTCGTCCATCACGACGACCACCTCGGTGCGGCCAAGGGCCTTGGCCACGATCAAGGCCGGATCGTTGACGTCGGCGATGGACAGGGTCTCCACCCCCGCCTCGATCGCCGCGCCGGCGAACCCGTGGTCGGCCACGACGACGTCGGGGCGCTCGGCAGCGAGCATGCGCCGCATCGCCTCGGGCCAGTGGGTGTGCCGGGGCTCACGGCCGTCGGTGATCATGCCGACCCCTCCCCAGTGCGCGATCGTCCAGTCGTGCGCCAGATGAGGATCGCGCCACCGCTCGCCGCGGGCGGGCCTCGACACCCGGGCCCCGCGGTCGCCGAGCAGCCCGTCGAGCGCGTGGTAGAAGAGCGCGAGTCCCACCGGGTGCCCGGTCGCCAGCACGACGTGCTCACCGCGAGCTGCAGCTCCGGCCAGCCGCTCCCCCATCGCACCGCAGGCAGCGAGGATGGGCTCGGGCGCGATCTCGACCGGTCCGTATCGGGCGTCATGGTCGATCGGCACCCCGGCGCTCGTGCCCACGAGGTCGAGGATGCCGTCGAGGTCGTAGCCGCCGGGCAGCCCCGACAGGCCGAAGAGCTTGTCCGGGTCGCCGTCGATCAGCATCAGCGCGTTCGCGCGCACGTTGTCGAGCGGATGCGTGGCGGTGCCCGCGACGCCACCCTCGAGCAGCGCCGAGGCGAGGGCATCGTCGCGGTGCTCCCGAGGCGTCCATCGGTCGTCGAGCGCGGGGAGCCGGGCGACGTGGCGTTCGATAACGTCCATGCATGGCCGATGCTAGAGCAGCCGGTGTATGTGCAGGCAGTGCAGGCCGACCCGAGTCCTGGAGCCGTCCGTGGAACTGAAGGGCGCGGTCGTCGTCGTGACCGGCGCGTCCGCGGGCATCGGCGAGGCCACCTCGGTGGCGTTCGCCAGACGCGGGGCGAGGGTCGTGCTCGTCGCCCGACGCCTCGAGCGGCTCGAGGCGCTCGCGGAGCGGATCCAGCGCGCCGGAGGGTCCGCCCTCGCGCTTCGCGTCGATGTGACCGAGCCACACGAGGTCGACGCGCTTCCGAGGTTGGTCCGCGAGGTCTACGACAGGCCGGCCGACGTGGTCGTGAACAACGCCGGCGTGCCGGCGGGTGGCTCGATCGAGGACCTCGACTACCGGCAGATCCGCCGGGTCGTGGAGGTCAACCTGCTCGGCGTGCTGTACGGGATGCGAGCGTTCCTGCCCGAGATGGTTCGTTCCGGCCACGGGCACGTGGTGAACGTGGCGTCGCTGGCTGGACGGTTCGCAACGCCGGGCACCGCCCTGTACTCGGCAACGAAGCACGCCGTGGTCGCAGCGAGTGAATCGGCGAACTACGACGCGGAAGCTCGCGGGGTGCGCGTGACCGCCGTGAACCCCGGGTTCGTGGCGACCGAGGGGTTCCCGCAGGAAGACCTGCCGGCCTGGGCCGTGATGGGGGCCGATCGGGTCGGGGAGGCTATCGTCACGGTCGTGCGCCAGGGCATCGCACCCGAGTATTCGGTGCCGCGCTGGGTGGCGCCGCTGCAGGCGTTCCGCGTGCTTACCCCGCCGCTGTACCGATGGGGCGTGCGGCAGGCGCGGCGCACCGGCCTCAAGGCGACCAAGGCAGGCCGATGATGCGCGCCGGTACGGCGCCCGTCGAGATCGAGCGGCCCGAGACGCTCGAGAACGTCGAGCCCGACGTCCCATGGATCGTGATCGTGTGGAACGACCCCATCAACCTGATGACATACGTCACGTGGGTCTTCCAGAAGCTGTTCGGCTACCCGCGCGCCAAGGCGGAGAAGCTGATGTGGGACGTGCACACGAAGGGCAAGGCCGTCGTATCGAACGGCACGCGCGACGAGGCCGAGCGCGACGTCGCCCGGCTGCACGCGTACGGGCTCTGGGCGACGATGCAGAAGGATCGCTGATGCGGCTGCGCAGGGGGCCCGTGCATCGGGTGGGGCCGACGCGGTTCGAGGTTCGGCTGTCCGCGTCCGAGCGTGACGTCGTGCGGTCGTTCGCGGCCCAGATGCGCGCGTTGCTCACGGCGGAGACGGCCGCGAGCGACCCCGCGGTGGCCCGGCTGTTCCCCCCCGCCCTGCCCGACGACGACGTGCTCGGCAACCTCGAGTACGAGCAGCAGCACGGCGACGAGCTGCTGCTCGGCAAGCTCGAGGCCATCGACACGCTCGAGCGCACCGCGGCCGCCACCGAGGTGAGCGAGGACGAGATGCTGGCCTGGCTGGGCTCGCTCAACTCCATCCGGCTGGTGGTCGGCACGCGGCTCGGCGTCACCGAGGAGTCCACCGAGAGCGATTTCGCCGACGACGAGGAGGCTGCCGGGCTGTTCGAGCTCTACGGCTACTTCACGTGGCTGCAGGGCTGGGTGATCGAGGCCCTCGGCGACCGGCCGGAGCGGTCAGCGGACGGGTGAGCCCACCTGGTGCACCTTCAGCATGTTGGTGGTGGTGCGCCCCGCCGGCGACGACGCGGCCATCACGACGAGGTCGCCCGGCGCCACCAGGTCGCGCTCGACGCAACCCCTCGTCCATCAGGGCGATCATCTCGTCGGTGTCGCCCGGCTGCGCGGCATCGAGGGGGATCACGCCCCAGTTCAGCGTGTTCACCCGCCGGACCCGCTCATCGGGCATGAACGCGTAGATCGGGTCAGCGGCCGCTCGGCCGACAGCAGCCGGGCGGTGCGGCCGGTTTCGGTGTAGCAGGTGATCGCGACGACCTCTGCCTCGCTGGTCGCGACGTCGGCCACCGCATGGGCGACCGCGGCGGCCTCCCCGGTGTGACGGCAGTCCGGCTGCGCCGCTCGGTAGTCGCGGGCGCGGGCCTCGACCGCGGCGGCGATCTTCGTGGCGGCCGCCGCGGCCTCGAAGGGGTACTCCCCGATCGCCGTCTCGCCGGAGAGCATGATGGCGTCGGCGCCGTCGAGCACCGCGTTGGCCACGTCGGTGGCCTCGGCACGGGTCGGCCGCGGCGCGCGGATCATCGATTCCAGCATCTGGGTGGCGACGACCACCGGCCGGCTCGCGGCGCGAGCCCGTCGCAGCAGGTCCTTCTGCAGCAGCGGGATCTGCTCCATCGGCAGCTCGACCCCCAGGTCGCCGCGCGCCACCATGAGCGCGTCGGTCGCGTCGAGGATCGCGTCGATGTGCTCGATCGCCGGCTTCGTCTCGATCTTCGCCACGATGGGCACGACCCGATCGCCCATCAGCGACCGCAGCTCGTGCAGGTCGTCGGCATCGCGCACGAACGACTGCGCGATCAGGTCGACCCCGAGATCGAGGGCGCGCCCGAGCCCCTCCCGGTCGCGGTCGGTCACGGCGGGCAGCCCGAGCCGCTCGGCCGGCACGTTCACCCCCTGGCCCGATCGGACGACACCGCCCCGCACGCACTCGGTGTGCACCGTGTCGCCCTCGATACGGGTGACGGCGAGCTCCACCGCGCCGTCGGCGAGCAGGACGCGGTCGCCCTCGCGCAGGTCGCCGGCGAGGTGCGGGTAGGTCGTCGAGGCGCCGGCGGCGTCGCCGGGCCCGCTCGGCCGCAGATCGAAGGGCTGCCCCGGCGCGAAGCGGTACGGGTCGGGGTCCATCGAGCCGAGCCGGACCTTGGGGCCGGGCAGATCGGCCAGCACCGCGAGCGCCCGATCGCCGTCGGCCTCGGCCTCCCGCACGAGCCCCACGGCACGCGCATGGTCCTCGGCGGACCCGTGAGAGAAGTTCACCCGGAAGATCGACGTGCCCGCGGCCACGAGCCCGCGCACGAACTCCGGCGTGTTCGTCGCCGGCCCGAGCGTGCAGACGAGCTTCGTGCGGGTGCCGGGGGCGACGGGCACGGTGCTCACGTTCCCTCCTCGTCGGGGCGCGAGCGCGCGGTCATCGGGTCGGCGCGGTCGACCTCGTGCCATGCGCGCATCAGCGCGGCGGCCACCTCGGGCACGTCGTCGTCGGCCGGGGAACGACGCGCCGCGGGCTCCGACAGCGTGGCCGGCACCTCGGCTCGAAGGGCGAACTCGGCGCGCTCGATCCAGGCCTCCGGCAGCTCGTCGGGCACGGTCGCTCGGCCATCTCGGCGAAGTCGAGCGTCCAGGCGCGCGGCACGACCCGCGCCCACTGGTAGCCGCCGCCGCCCGTCGCGACCCAGCGCCCTCCGGCAGCCTCGTGCGCCAGCTCGTGCAGCTCGGCCGCCGCCTCCCGGTAGGCGCCGGTGGTGAGGCCGCAGGTGCGCGAGCGGATCGGTCGCGTGCGTGTCGCACCCGAGCTGGGTCACGAGCACGTCGGGCGCGAAGCGCGCGCACGACCGGCGGCACCACCGCGCGGAACGCCTCGAGCCACGCGTCGTCGCCCGTGCCCGGCGCGAGCGGCACGTTCACGGCCGAGCCGGGCGCCTCGGGGCCTCCGCGTTCCGAGAGGGCCCCTGTGCCGGGGAAGAACCCCAGCACGGGGCGTACTCGTGGATCGAGACCGTCAGCACCCGCGGATCGTCCCAGAAGATCGCCTGCGGTCCGTCGCCGTGGTGCACGTCGACGTCGACGTAGGCGACCCGCTCGACACCCTGGGCGAGCAGCCACGCGATCGCGACCGCCGGGTCGTCGTACACGCAGAAGCCCGAGGCGCGCGCGGGCATCGCGTGGTGCAGGCCACCGGCGGCGTTGAACGCGTGGGCGACGTCGCCACCCACGACCGCCCGCGCGGCCCCGACGCTCGCACCCGCGACGAGCGCGCCCGCCTCGTGCATGCGATCGAAGATCGGGTTGTCGCCGGGCCCGTACCCGAACCGGCCCCAGTCCCCGTCCTCGCCGTGGCCCGCGCGGCGCGTGGCGTCGAGGAACTCCGGGTGTGCACGAGCACAACGTCTCGTCGTCGGCCGGCTCGGCGCCGAGCCGGGTCACGCCGGGCGCGCGATCGAGCCCGTAGGCGGCGATCAGATCCCAGGTGAGCAGCACGCGCTGCGGCCGCAGCGGATGCTGAGGCCCATGGTCGTAGAGGGCCGCCTCGGGCGCGACGACGAGCGCGGTCGCGTCGCTCACGCGACCGAGCGGATCGCGGCCGCCGTGCGCTCGACGAGCACGGTCGCGTCGTCGTCGGTGATGACGAACGGCGGGCCGAGCATCAGCAGGTCGCCGTCGCGTCCGTCGACGTGCCCGGTGATGAGTACAGCAGCAGGCCGTCGTCCCGCGCCGCCGCCAGCACCCGCTCGGTGACACGTTCCGCTCGAGCGAACGGCTCCTTCGTCTCGCGGTCGCGCACGAGCTCGATGCCGATCATCATGCCGAGCCCGCGCACGTCGCCGACGATCGGCGACGTCGCCGAGCGCCGAGGCGAGATCGTTGCGCAGCCGCTCCCCCGATCGTGGCCGCGCGAGCGACCAGGTCGTCGCTCGCGCAGCAGGCGCAGGACCGCACCGGCGGCAGCGGCGCCGAGCCCGTTGTGCGACCACGTGAAGCCGTGGACGAACCCCGTGCGTCGACAGGGCCTCGAAGACCTCGCCGCTCGCCGCCGCGAACCCGAACGGCACGTAGCCGCTCGTCGTGCCCTTGCCGGCGGTCAGGATGTCGGGCCGCACACCCCAGTGGTCGCACCCGAACCAGCGTCCGGTGCGACCGAGGCCGGTCATCACCTCGTCGGCGATCACCAGCACGCCGTGGCGACGGCAGACCTCCACGACCGCCGGCCAGTAGTCGTCGCACGGCACCGCGGCGCCGAGCGTCGCGCCGGCCACCGGCTCGGCGATGAACGCCGCCACCGATCTCGTCCGGCGCCTGGGAGATCATGCGCTCGAGCTCGCCCGCGTGCCACGCGCCGCACGCGTCCGGATGCGTGGGGTTCTCGCACCGGTACTCGTACGCGGCGGGGGCGTGCAGGAAGCGTCCGAGCCACGGCGTGTAGGGCTTGCGCAGCGGCTCCTTGCCGCTCGCGTCGAGCGCCCCGAGCGTGTTGCCGTGGTACGCGCTGCGCCGCGCGATCACGGCGAACCTCGACGGCTCGCCTCGCGCCAGGTGGTATGCGCGGGCCATCTTCAGCGCGGTCTCGACCGCTTCGCTCCCACCCGACACCGGGTAGAACCGGGCGTCGTCGATCGGCAGTAGCGGCGCCATCTCGTCGGCGTAGCGCTCGAGCGCGCCGGTCGTGAACATCGTGCCGTGCACGTACTGGGTGCGCTCGAGCTGGGCCTCGATGGCGTCGATCACCTCACGCGTCGCCGTGGCCGACGTTCACGACGACCGCCCCGCCTGCGCCGTCGAGGAACCGTCGCCCGTCCGCGTCGATGATCCAGGCGCCCTCGGCCCCCACCGCCTCGGGCAGGTCGCGATCGAGCACCCTCGGGAAGACGTGCGTCACGGCCCATCGCCCTCATCGCTCGCCGGGCGCAACGGGGCGGACGCGGAGGAGTCCACTTCGCCGAACCGGTCGAAGACCTCGCGGAGCCGGTCGCCTCGGGCCTTGCGTCCACGGCGGATCGCGTCGGCCCACGCGGGCTCGGGCTCCGCGTCGGACGACCAGGGCACTACCCGCGGGTTGGGCTCGGGCCGCCCGCCGGGGTCGATGCCGCTCACCCCTCTCCCCGCACCCGAGCGACCCATCGGATCACGCGCTCGTCACCGGTGGCGCGCAGCGCCTCGGCCCGGCGTTCGGCGGCCGCACGGTCGCCGAACAGCGCCATCACCAGCATCGCCATCGAGTAGACGGGGTCGAGCGGGTCGGTCGCCGTCATGCACCGAGCGTTGGCCTGGAGCCGGAACTCGCCGACGACCGACGAGCGGGCGTCGGCCGCCGCAGCGAGCGCGCCGAAGAACAGCAGCGCCGGGAACGACTCCGGAGCGCTGGTCGCGAGCGCCCCGAGCGAGGTCAGCACGGTGCGCACGTCGGCACGCCGCTCGCTGAGGGCGTCGGCGTGCGCCGTGTCGGGCAGCGCGTCGTCGCCCAGCCGCCTGACCGCGTGCGAGCCCCGCACGTACGACGTGAGCGCCGCTCCGGCAGGCAACGAGTACAGAGAGTTCCAGATCGGGCGGACGCCGTTCGAAGCGGACGCCTGCGTCACGGCATGCAGCAGGCTGCCGAGGGCGTCGCCAAGCGAGGCCGCGTCGCGGGCGTCGCGCACGATCTCATCGAGCGAGGCACCCTGTGTGTCGAACACCCGAAGGCGCACCGACGGCCGTCCGTCCGGCGCGACCGCGCTGCGCACCGTCACGACGCCCTGCCCCGGCGGATCGTGGGGGTCCACGACGTCCCGCAGCGCGAGCGAGCGCGCGTTCGTGCTGAAACGGGCGGCTTCGGCCAGGTACAGCGGCACCCCCGAGCGCAGGTCCCGCCCGTCGCCGTCGACCCCGGGCTCGTGCCACCGCTCCGCGCCGAAGACGATCGTCGGGGCGTCGTCGCGCACGCGCGGAAGGAGCCATTCCGGTTCCCGCAAGGGCCCGAACCAGACCGGCGTGTCGATCGGCGCGGCGGCGCTCACTTCGTGTAGACCCCCTCCGGGTCGAGCTCCTCGCGGATCAACCGCAACTCCTCGTCGCTGGGGCCCGGGGTGTTGCCCACCTCACCGGCGACCTTCGGCTCCCACCCCATGTTCGCACGCACGTCGTCGAGGGTGACACCCGGGTGCAGGGTCTGCAGGGTCATCTCCCCCGTCGCCGCATCGAACGCGTAGGTCGCGAGGTCGGTCACGACGCTCGTCGGGCCGCTCCCGTGCCAGCCGCGCGCCGCATCGTGCGCCGGATCCCCGCTGTGGCCCGGGCGACGTGCGGAAGTCGAGCCGGTCCACGAACGAACGCTGGGCCTGGCGCATGATCACGAGGATCTGCCGCGCGTGGATGGCGATCTCGCACGCACCGCCCGAGCCGGGCAGGCGCACCTTCGGGTGTGCGTAGTCGCCGATCACCGTCGTGTTGAGATTGCCGAACCGGTCGATCTGCGCGCCGCCGAGGAACGCGACATCGATCAGACCCGCCTGCAGGTAGAAGGCGAACAGCTCGAACATGCTCGTGACGGCCGTCGAGCCGGTGGCGAGCGTGGGGTCGCCGATCGACAGCGGCAGCCGCTCGGGACGCGCACCGAAGACCCCGGACTCGTACACGAGCTGCAGCTGGGGCGACACCGTTCGCTGCGCGAGGTTGCAGACGATGTTCGGCAACCCGACGCCGACGAAGCAATTCGAGACGCCGCCGAGCAATCGGGCGCTCGCCGCGATCATCAGCTCGGACTTCGAATAGGCGAGGTCGGGGGGCGCGTCGCTCACGCGTACCTCCCGTAGTCGACCTCGCCGCTCGGCGCCGGCATCCGGCCGCAGGGCGTCCCAATAGGCGTCGCCCTACTTCTCGACGTACTCGCGCATGGTTCGCCAGCCCGTAGACCCACTCCTCGAGCCACGCGTCGAGCGTGTCCTGGTCCTTCGCGATGCGGTCCCATTCGAGGTAGAAGCGGTTGTCCCGGTCGTAGTAGCCCTGGGCGAACGACGGGTGGCAGGCGAACGGCTCCTCGACGACGGCGTCGACCACCGCGCCCGGGATCACGGTGCGGTTGGGGTCGCGGCGGATCGACCGCTTCCTCGACGACCTCCTCGACCACGACGATCACCTTCTCGGCGGCGAACGCGACTTCCTTCTGGCAGCCGAGCAGCCCCCAGATCTGGGTGTCGCCGCCGGCGTCGGCGCGCTGGGCGTGCACGATCGCCACGTCGGGCTTCAGCGGCGGCACCACGTAGACCTGGTCGGCGTCGTCGTAGGGCGAGGTCATCGGCACGATCTTCGGGTTCACCGACGGGATGTCGCTCTCGTAGTAGCTGCGGATCGGGAAGAACGGCAGGTTCGCGGCGCCGGCCATGTATCGGCAGACCATGCCGAAGTGCGAGTACTCCTCGAGCTCGAGCGGCGCGGGGTCGGCGCCTCTCGATGCGGCGACGCACCGCGTGCAGGTTGCCGACCCCCGGGTTGCCCATCCAGCTGAAGATCAGCTTCGAGGCGACGCCTGCGCCGATCATCTGGTCGTAGACCACGTCGGGGGTCATGCGCGCGAGGGTGAGATCGCGCCGGCGCTGGCGGATGATCTCGTGGCCGGCCGCGAAGCAGATCAGATGCGTGAACCCCTCGATCGCGACGGTGTCGCCGTCGCGCACGAGGTCGCGCGACCGCGTCCTGCATCGTGGCGACCTTGCTCATCGCCATCCGCCCCTGTTCACGTCTTCGATGAGCGAGGTCGCGCGCGCCCGACCGCTACGAGGCGGCCTCGACCTCGGCAACCACTTCCTCGAAGAGCTCGAGGGCGACCCGCGCCTGGTCCTCGCGGAAGACGAGCGGCGGCGAGATGCGGATCGCGTCGTCGCCACAGCCGAGCATCAGCAGCCCCTCGCGGAACGACGCCTGCTCGATCGGCGGCGGCCTGCTCGTGGTCGGCGAACGACACTCCGATCCACAGCGCGCGGCCTCGCACCTCGGTGATGATCGGGTGGCGTCCGGCGATCGCGCGCACGCCCTCGAGGAAGACCTCGCCCGACGGTCTTCGCGTTGTCGAGCAGGCCCTCCTGCTCGATCACGTCGAACGTCGCGAGGGCGGCGGCGCACGAGATCGGCGAGCCGCCGTAGGTCGAGCCGTGGGCGCCGAGCTCCCAGGTCATCAGGTCGTCACGGGCGATCATGGCACCGAGCGGCAGCCCGCTCGCGATGCCCTTGCCCGCGGTGATGATGTCGGGGGCGACGCCCTCCTGCTCGATCGCCCACATCGTGCCACTGCGGCCCATGCCCGATTGCACCTCGTCGCAGACCAGCAGGATGCCGTGGCGGTCGCACAGCTCGCGCAGGTAGGTGAACCATCCGTCGGGGGGCAGCACGTAGCCGCCCTCGCCCAGCCAGGACTCGACGACGATCGCCGCCACCTCGGTCGGCGAGACGACGCGCTTGAACAACACCTGCTCGAGGTAGTCGAAGTCACCGTAGAACGAGTGGTAGACGCTCGGCATCATCGGGCCGAAGCCAGCGCGGTAGCGCGCCTTCGACGCCGTCAGCGTGACCGACCCCATCGAACGCCCGTGGAAGGACTGGTAGAAGCCGATCAGGTACTGCCGTCCGGTCGCGTACCGGGCGAGCTTGATCGCGGCTTCCACGGCCTCGGTGCCCGAGTTCGTGAGGAAGCTGCGAGCCCGGGCGCCGTCGAACGGCGCCATCGCGTCGAGGCGCTCGCAGACGTCGGAGTAGATGGGCAGGTAGAAGTCGCTGGCCGAATAATGCAGCAGCTGGGTGGCCTGGTTCTGCACCGCCTCGACCACCGTGGGGTGGCAGTGGCCCGTGCTCGTGACCGCGATGCCTGCGTTCAGGTCGAGGAAGATGTTGCCGTCGACGTCCTCGACGATGGAACCCGAGCCGCGGCGGGGCACGAACGGGTACGCGCGGGGCAGCGACGGCGACGTGACCTTACGGTCGCGCTCGATGCGCGCCATCGCCTCGGGACCGGGCACCTCCGTGATGAGCTTGGGCCTGCTGTGCGCGGCCAGGCCGTCGAGTTCCATGTCCTGCAGGCTCACTCCGCGATCACCGTCCTCGACTGCTCGCGGAGGTACTGCAGCACGTAGTAGGGACCGCCGCCTGCCTTGCCGGTCGTACCCGAGCCCTTCCAGCCTCCGAAGGGCTGCACGCCCGGCCATGCGCCGGTCGTCGAGCCCGCGCGGCGGTTCACGTAGACGACGCCGGCCTGGATGCGATCGAGCCACTCGTCGATCTCCTGGGCATCCTCGCTGAAGAGCCCTGCGGTCAGGCCGTACTCGGTCTCGTTGGCCTTCTCGATCGCCTCGTCGAGCTCGTCGAACGGCGCCACCGCGACGAAGGGCACGAACAGCTCGCTGCTTCCAGATCCAGCTGTCCTCCGGTACCTCGACGACGGTCGGCTCGACGAACAGGCCCCGGCCGAAGTCGCCCTCGGTGATGCGCTGCCCGCCGGTGACGATCGTGCCGTTCTTGCGCGCTTCCTCGGCGGCCTCCTCGTAGGTCTCGAGCGCGGGCTCGTTGATGATGGGGCCCATGTAGACGTCGCGCTCGATCGGGTTGCCGACCTTGATCGCCTCGGTCTTCGTCTTCAGCTGGGTGAGGAAGTCGTCGTAGACCTCGCGCTCGACGTACACGCGCGAGTTCGCCGAGCACTTCTGCCCGCCGAAACCGAAGGCGCTGCGCAGCACACCGTCGGTCGCCTTGTCGAGGTCGGCGTTCCTCGTGACGATCGTGGGGTTCTTGCCGCCCATCTCGCAGATCACCGGCTTGGGCACGTCGGTGGCGAAGTGCTTGTAGATGTCCATGCCGACCGGGTAGGACCCCGTGAACGTGACGCCGTTCACGTCGGGGTGGTGCCACAGGTGGTCGCCGGCGACGACGCCACGGCCCGAGACCAGATGGAACGCGCCGGCGGGCACGCCGCCGTCGCGATAGCACTCGTAGAGCTTGTAGCCGAGCAGAGCGCCCTGGTTCGAGGGCTTCAGCACGACGGTGTTGCCGGCCACGAGCGCGCCGCTCGAGGGGCCGCCCGACAGGGCCATCGGGAAGTTGAACGGACTGATCACGGCCCACACGCCGTGCGGGCGCAGCACGTCGTAGTAGTCGCCGGCGGCGCCGAGGCCGCTCATCGGCACCCGGAACCCGTCGTGCTTCTCGACCTCGTCGCAGTTCCAGCGGATCAGCTCCGCCGTCTCCTGCACGTCGCCGAGCGCCTCGAGCCGGTTCTTGCCGACCTCGTAGGCCATGAGCGCGGCGAGGTCGAAGACGCGCTCCTCCATGATGTCGGCGACGTTGCGCAGGATTCGCACGCGCTCCTGCCAGCCCATGCGGTCCCACTCGAGCTGGAACCCCTTGGCCGCTGCCACCGCATCGTCGACGTCCTGGGTGGTGGCCTGGGAGAACCGCCCGATCACGATGTCCTTGTCGATCGGCGACGGTTCCTCGTACTGCTCGTCGCGCCAGCGCTCCTCGCCGTTCACGATGACCGGGTAGGCCTTCCCGAGCTCCGCCCGGGCGCGCTCGGCCGCAGCGTCGTAGGCGGCCTGCAGTTCCTCGTTGTCAGCCGACATGGTCGCGTAGGTGATGCGGAACTTCTCGGTCATGGCGGAACCTCCTTCGATCGTGCGCGACACGCGGACGGCGGATCGGCGCGAGGGCGCCATGCTAGCCGAGCGCCCATCGGCTCGCCCATCCGCGGGTCAGCGAGGCGGGCTGTGGCAGGATGCTCGGGTGGATACCCCGGATGTTCGCTACGCCCGTTCGGGCGGTGTCGCGATCGCGTATCAGTCCGTCGGCGAGGGCCCTCCCCTCGTCTACGCGCCGCACCTGTGCACGATCGAGGCGCTCTGGAGCGCGCCCCACTCCCGTCGGTTCCTCGACCGCCTCTCGGAGCATCTGCAGCTGGTCGTCTACAACCCTCGCGGGACGGGCCTGTCGGACCGCCCGCGCACCGTGACGCTCGAGTCGCGCATGGATGACATCAGCGCAGTCCTCGATGCGTTGGAATTGGACCAGGCGTCGTTGTTCGGGGTCGCCGAGAGCGCCAACGTCTGCGCGCTGTTCGCCTCGACGTATCCCGAACGGTGCCGCAACCTCATCCTTCATTGGCCGTACGCGAAGCTCGACGAAGACGACGAGACGAAGAACGCCTGGGTGCGCGAGGCTCGCGACCACTGGGGCGAACGGACCTGGATGGAGGCTTTCGCGCGTGAGATCAGCCCGATCTACGCACGCGACCCCGACCTGTTGGATTGGTTCGTCTGGATGCAGCGCGCGGCCGTGAGCCCGAGCGCCGCGGCCGAGTTCACTCGGATGCAGATCGACACCGACATCGGCGACGTGCTTCCGACGATCAAGGTGCCCACCGTGGTCGTCTTTCCGTCAGGGCTCTCCGACGCGGCTCGCGACGTGACCGCCTCGATCCCGAACGCCACAGCCGTGTCGCTGCCGGGCGAGGGCGTCGACCCCTACACCGACGGAGACGAGCTCACCGATCTGTTGATCCGCGTGGTGCAGCAAGCGCCGATGCCGCACCTCTCGGATTCCGTGCTGGCGACCCTCCTGTTCACCGATCTCGTCGATTCGACGTCGATGGCGGCGGCGATGGGCGATCACGCGTGGAAGGGCGTGCTCACGCGGCACCACGACGACGTCAGGCGGGCCCTGGGTCGGTACCGCGGCACCGAGGTCGACAGCGCCGGCGACGGCTTCTTCTGCCGATTCGACGGACCGGCACGAGCGATCGAGTGCGCGAAGGCGATCATCGCCCAGGCCGCCGATCGAGGGTTACAGGTTCGGGCCGGTGTCCACACGGGAGAGTGCGAGCTCCTGGGACCGAAGCCTGCAGGGATCGCCGTGGTGATCGGCGCGAGGGTGATGAGCCATGCCTCGCCCGGCGAGGTGCTCGTATCCCGAACGGTGACCGACCTCGTCGCCGGATCCGGCAACACCTTCGTACCTCGGGGCGAGCACACCCTCAAGGGCGTCCCCGGCACCTGGGCGCTCTTCGCCGTCGAACGATGATCCGATCCGTTCGCGCGAAAAGCCGGAAACCGCGACCCAGCAGGCGTATGCTTCGGCTCCCTGATGAGGCTCGTGACCTACGACCGGGGGGGGCACCGGCGACTGGGAGCGATCATCGAGGGCGAGGTGGTCGACCTTCCCGACGCCGTCGGGCACCCGGCCTTCCCGTCGACCCTCGACGATCTGGTCTCGAGCAGCCGAGGCAGCGTCATGGATGCCGCCCGTGCCGCCCTGCAGCGCGACGACGCCTGGAACTGGCGCGTGCCGAGACCGCGCATCCTGACGCCGTTGTTCCCGCGTTCCCTGCTCTCACCGCGGGCCATGGACGTCGACCGCCGCCTGGTCGGGCCCGAACAGCCGGTGCCCTGGCCCGACGGCGCGGCCTGGCTCGACTACGAACCCATGGTCGCCGCGGTCATCGGCAACGAGGCGTCGAAGGTCTCGGCCGACGAGGTGCGCGCCGAGGTCTTCGGCTACACGCTCGTGAACGACTGGCGGGCGCGCTCGGCCGATGGCGCGCCGGTCGCCTCGGCCGACGGGGTGCCCATCTCGGTCGGGCCGTGCGTCGTGACGGCCGACGACATCGACCCGCAGACGATGTTCGTGCAGGTGAAGGTCGACGAGCGCGACGCGATGAAGGGCAACCTCAACGGCGCGGCCGCCTCGTTGTTCGAGCTCATCTCGTCGGTCTCGCACCACGCCGTGCTCGAGCGGGGTGACGCGTTCGCGCTCGGGCCCTTCCCGCCGGTCGACGACGACGACGATCCGTCACGACGCCTGTGGCCCGGCGCCCTCGTGGAGCTGGCGGCCGAGGGCATCGGCACGCTGCGCAACCGCATCGCCGAACGCTGACCCTCTTCGGGGGCGACCCCCGGCGCAGCTACTTGATCACGACGCGGGCACCGACCACGTCGCCGCGATCGGGAGTGTAGGCGCCCACACCGCAGAACGCCCGGTCGCCCGAACGGGAACCCGTCGTGTCGATCGACAGCTTCATGCGCACCACGTCGCCCACGTCGACCTGACGGTAGTCGTAGCCGGCGCCCGTCACGTCGAGGGTCACGACCGAGCCGTCGGGAAGCCGGTAGGTCACCGCGAACCCCGGCGCGCCGGCGCACCCGAGGAACGTCACCGAGCTGCGGCCCGACCCGGTGCGCTTGGCCGAGATCGTGAACGTCACCGTGCGGCCGCGAACGACCCGCTTCGTGAGGGTCTGCCCATCGCCGTCGGAGCTGTGCACCCCGGTGCCGATCGGTCCCTTGCGACCGGAGACGATCCACGCATCGACGCCTGCCGTGCCGGGAGCGGCGTCGGTCGAGACGCCGTACCGGGCCTGGGCGCTCATCGGGATGACGCCCACGACGATGAGTGCGATGCCGAGCACGGCCATCAGCGTGCGAGGGGAGCGCATGACCGGGTTATCGGCCGGCTCCCCAGCTCGCTTGACGGCCCCGACCCGACTACGCCAGCGCGACCCGACCTCGCAGCACCCACTCGGCGGCATCGCCGCTCAGGGCGCGGAGCCGATCGTGGAAGTGGTCGAGGTCTCCGGGCGTGAGGTGCGATGCCCACCGGCGGGTACCACCCATCTTGAAGAACCGCTCAGGCGACCGCCACATCCCCGCCTCGGCGTTCGGCGCCGCGATCGCCGCGCGCGCTCGCATCGAATCGATCGTCGCCGCCTCGAGCAAGGCGGGCCACGCACCCACGTCGATCGCGATGCCGAGGACGTCGGACACGCGGCGCATCTCGGCGTCGAGATCGCGCCACATGTCGGCGTAGTGGAACAGGTGGACGTTGGCGGCGCCCCGAGCGTTCCAATAGGTCGAGACCTGCTGGCAGTAGTCGGCGAGCCCGTACGGACCGCTCCCCGTCGGCTGGTTGCCGTTGTCGATGAACCATCGGAGGTAGTCGCCGGGTGCCGCTGGCCCTTCCTCCGGCCGGACGAGGTCGGGATCGGGCTCGCCGGACGCCCTCACCCGAAGGGCCCTCGCGTGGTCGACGCGCATGTTCTCGCCGTGATCTCGATCCGACAAGGCCACGTCGAGCGGATGACGGATCATGCAGATGTAGGTCACGGAGTCATGACGAGGGATGCCGTCCAGCGGTGTATGGGTCTTGATGAACCGCCGGTGGCGCTGGGCCTCGAGCCGGCCGAAGACCTCCTCATCGGTGACGATCAGCATGTCGAGCCACGGCGAGAGCCGGCTGATCGGCTCGCCGAGGTCGGGGCGTCCGAGCACGAGCATGCCCACGATCGACTGCATCCACGTCGTCCCGCATTTCGACGGCGTGGTGATGACGACGTCGCCGTCGCGGAAGGCGAATCGCCGCCAGCGGTCGCTGTCCGCCATGAACCCCCGGTACCGGCGCAGCGGCGGGGGGAGCGACACCTACTTCTTCTTCGCGGCCTTGCGCGCCTTCCCTGCCTCCACGGCCTTGCGAGCGTCGCGCGCCTTCTTCTGTCGCTGCCGGTCCTTGGCGGACCTGACCTTGGCGAGATCTCCCCTACCCATGTCCTCAGACTCCTTCACGTGCCGGGCGATGCGCCCGGCGTCTCACTCGTCGTCGTCGTCGCCGCCCTGCGCCAGCTCGAGCGAGCGGTGGCGCGCGGCGTCGATCGCATTCAGGAACGCCGCACGCACGCCGGCTTCCTCGAGGTGCCGGATGGCCGCGATCGTGGTGCCACCCGGCGAGGTCACCATCTCGCGCAGCTCGACCGGGTGCGTGCCCGTGTCGCGCAACATCTTGGCCGAGCCCACCATCGTCTGGATGATGAGCTCGGTCGCGACGTCGCGCGAGAGCCCGAGCAGGATGCAGGCTTCGATCATCGCCTCGGCCAGCAGGAAGAAGTAGGCCGGCCCGCTGCCGCTCGTGGCCGTCACGGCGTCGAGGTGCTGTTCGGGCAGGCGCAGCACCTTGCCGACGGTGCCGAGCAGCTCCTCGGCGATCGCCAGGTGCTCCTCGCCGGCGGAGCGCCCCGCGCTGATGACCGACATGGCTTCATCGACCATCACGGGCACGTTCGACATCACCCGCACCACCGGCACCCCGTCGGGCAGCTGCTTCTGCACGAACGACGTGCGAACCCCCGCCGCGAAGCTGATCACGGTGTCGCTCGGCTGCACGTGTTCGCGGATCTGCTGCAGCAGCACCTCGATGTCCTGCGGCTTGGCCATGAGCACGAGCACGTCGGCCCAGCGCACCGCCTCGGCGTTGTCGAGGGTCGCCACGATGCCGTACTTGCCAGCGAGCTCCTGGGCGCGCACCTCCCGCCGGTTCGTGACCATGATCTCCTCGGCGGTGCGTCCCCCCGACCGGATCAGGCCGGAGATCAGGGCTTCGCCCATGCGTCCGCCGCCGAGGAACGCCACGCGTCGCGCTTCGTTGCTGCTCATGGGAAACAACCTATCGCATGGCCTCGGCCGCCCGGCCGCCGCGGCGCGTGCGGCTGGCTCGCTCCCCCTGGGGCTCAGTCGCCGCCGGGGTCTCGCTCGATGCCGTGGCGCATGATCTCGACGAACTCCTTGATGCGCATCTCGCGGCGCTCGGGCCGGCGGTGGATCAAGCCGGGGTCGAGGTCGGCCGAGACGAGGGCGTCCTGGAACCGCTCCACGACCCAGTCGAGCATCGACGCCAGCATCTCGGGGTCGACGTCGTCGCGGACCTCGCCGTTGCGCACGCCGAACTCCACGAACTCGAGCGTGCCGTACGGGTCCTCGCTGCGCATGAACCGGTCGATCGGAAGCCGCACCCCCATGCCCGCGTCGTAGCGGCCGATCACGGCGATGCGATTGGGCACCGGGTCGCGGTGCACGAAGTCCTCCGTGTGCTCGAGCCACCAGTCGAGCGTGGCCCAGAACCCCTCGGTCGTGACGTCGTCGGGAGCATCGAGCCACGCGGGCAACATCGACACCGCGCGTTGATACGCCGCCAGGAACAGCCCTTCCTTCGAGCCGAAGTCGAGGAAGACTGTGCCTTTGGCCACCCCCACGTCGGACGCGATGTCTTCGACCCGCCCGCCCCGGTAGCCGTGCTCGGCGAAATGCCGCATCGCCGCGTCGAGGATGCGGTCGCGGCGCTCGGCGGCGTCGCCCCGCTTCGGCCGGCCCTCGCGCTCGCCCGACGACATGCCCGAACGGTAGCCGAAGATGGACGCGGAACGCGGATGTGAAAGAGCCCGAGAGACCTCCGGCGTCTCGAGAACCGAAGCTCCCGATGCGCCCTCAGCCTCTCGGGCTCAGGTGCCCCAAGCAACCTCCGCGTCGCCGCGGTGGTGACCGGTGCGCGCCCGGCGGGTTCGGCTCGCCCGAGGGCGCTCCGATCGCCTTGCCGCTCGCCGGCTCGCCTTGCGGCGCTCCCGCGGCGGCGGGGCTCCCCTGCGGCCCGCCCGAAGACGTGCCACCGGGGGCCGGACCGGCGTCGTCCTTGCGGCGTCGGCCTGGTCCGGAAGGATCCGTGTCCGGCCTTTCGGCCTTCGTCGGCTCCCCGGGGTTCCGCGTCTGGCCTTGCGGCCTTCGTCGGTTCCCCCGGTTCGGTTCCCCGCCTTGCGGCGGTTCCGCGAACCTCGCTCGGTCTCCTCGCGTCGAATGCTTCGACTGCTTGGAGCGAGGCGAACTGTACGGTCCGCGGAAGCGCCGGTCAACTCCACGTTTCCGCAGGTCAGAGCGTGAATGCGCAGGTAGTGGGCTTGCGAAGAAGAGTGACAATTCGCCACGCACGGTGACGCCCGTCACAGCGGACGGCGAACCTGCAGGTCAGCGGGCCTCGAGCCCCTCGTCACCTGTGCCGGGACGTCCGAGGCGGCGAGCACCTCGTCGTAGACCGAGACCATCTGGTCGGTGGTGGCATCCCACGTGAAGCGAAGTGCCTGACGGGCTGCTTCCTCGCCGAAGGCCGACTGCAGCCGGCCATCGCGCAGGATCTGCAGCAGCCGGTCGGCGTGGTCGCCGGGGTCGTGCCCCTCCACGAGGAAGCCGCTACGGCCGTCCTCCACGACGTAGGGAAGCCCGCCGACGTCGGCGGCCACGACGGGGGTGCCACATGCCTGCGCCTCGAGCGCGACGAGTCCGAAGGACTCCGAGCGCGACGGCACGAGCACCACGTCGGCCGCACGGTAGAAGTCGACGAGCTTCGCCTGCGGCTGCGGCGGGAAGAGCATGACGCGGTCGCTCACGCCGAGCGCCGAGGCCAGCTCGAGCAGCCGCGCGACCTCGCCGCCCTTGTCGGGGCCGCTCGGGCCGCCGACGATCGCGAGCACGAGTTCGCCCGCCGCGGCGGGGTCGCGAGCCACCGCCTCGGCGAGCGTGCGCACCGCGACGTCGGGCCCCTTGTGCGGCTGCAAGCGCCCGACGTACAGCGCGAGTCGCAGTCCGGACAGGTGCAGCCGCTCCCTCGCCGCCGCGCGATCACCAGGCAGGAACAACAGGTGGTCGACCCCGGGCGGCACGAGCCGCACGGCGCTCGGGTCCGCCCGATACAGCCCGACGAGCTGCGCCGCCTCGGTGGGGGTCGGCGCGAGCATCCGGTCGGCACGGTCGATCACCAGTTGCTCGGCCTCGAGCCGCTCGGGGGGTTCGGGCGACTCACCGCCGGCGAGCGAGTAGTTCTTCACCTTGCCGAGGGTGTGGAACGACGCCACGAGCGGCGCGCCGATCGAGTCCTTCATCGCGCGCCCGACCCAGCCGGACAGCCAGTAGTGGGTGTGCACGATGTCGTAGCCCCGTCCGTCCTCGTGGGCCACTCGCAGCACGCCGCCGAGGAACTCCGGCAGGAACCGCGGCAGCTCGGCCTTGGGCACGGGGTCGCACGGCCCCGCCTTCACGCTCACCACCCGGATGCCCGGCGCGAGGGTCTTCACCTCGTGGTCGTCGCCGCCGCGGCAGCGGGTGAACAGGTCCACCGCCACGCCGCGGCGTGCGAGCCGCTCGGCCACCGCGCGGACGTAGACGTTCATGCCACCGGAATCGCCCGTGCCGGGCTGATCCATGGGCGACGTGTGCACGCTGAGCACTGCCACGCGGGCGTTGTCGTTCACCCTTCGATGCTAGGCCAGGACGCCCGGAACGACGGCGGCGGCGTCAACGGCGTCGCAACGTGACCAGCGGCTCGAGATGGCCGACCGGCTGTCCACCTCCGTACACCACGGGGTGCGCGTACGCGTCGAGGGCCGCTCTCGGCGCCGCCTCGATCGCGTCCAGCTGGTCCAGCACCGCCATCATGGCCGACGCCACGGCACGGAAGCCGGCGTCGGAGACCTTGAGCGCCACGCCGAGGCCCAGATGAGGCAGAGACACGCAGCACAGCGCCTCGGCGCCGTCCTTCGCAAGCACGCCCTGGGCCGCCTGCATCAGGGCGGTCTCGAAGCGATCGCGGCCAGCCACCAGGTAGGGCTCGGCGACCATCGCGCCGGTCGCCCTCGCAGCCTCGGACTCGAGCTCGGGCAGACGCTCGGGCACGCCGAGCCGCGCGTAGAGGGTGGCGATCGCGCGCAGGGGCACGCCGTGCACGGGCAGACCGCACCCGTCGACGCCCAGCAGCGACCTCATCGACCCCGGTGGCCCGCTCCACCGCCCGGAGCACCCGCCGCTGCAAGGCGTGCGATCGCCGGGGATAGGTGTCGGTGTTCCAACCGGCCCGAACGCACGCGAGCAGCATGCCCGCGTGCTTGCCCGAACAGTCGCTGAACAGCGGGTGTCGGTGCTGGGCACGGGCCATCTCGTCGGGGTCGAGCGGATAGGAGGGAGGCGTGAGGAGCGCTTCCGGTCCGAGCCCGGCCCGCTCGAGGAGCGCCCGCACCGTGCCGAGGTGCACGGGCTCACCGTTGTGGGAGGCGCACATCACGGCGACTTCGCGATCGGGCAGCGTCTCGTCGCCGATCGCGGCAAGGGACACGGCCGCCTGCAGCGGTTTCGTGCACGACCGCATGAAGACCTCACGGTCTGCGTCGCCGGCGCGCGCCACGAGCCGCCCGTCGAGATCGCAGACGGCGACGTGGCCGAGGTGCACCGACTCCTCGAGACCGGACCGCACCACGCGAGCGAGGGGCACCGCGGCGACCATGCAGCCGAGCCTACCCGGCTGCACCGGCGCTCGAACCCTAGACCACGTCGGGGATGGCGAGACCGTCGTCGCACGGCACCGAGCCGTCGTCGACCAGATCGAGGAAGGCCTCGGCCACGGAGGGGTCGAACTGGGTACCGGCGCCCGCCCGGATCTCCTCGACCGCCCGATCCAGCGGCAGCGCCGCACGGTAGGGTCGGTCGCTCGTCATCGCGTCGAAGGAGTCCGCGATCGCGAAGATGCGAGCGGCCATCGGGATCGCTTCGCCCCGCAGGCCGAACGGGTACCCGAGGCCGTCCCAGCGCTCGTGGTGGGTTCGAACGATCTCGACCGCGCCGGCGAGGAAGCGGATCGGAGCCACGATCTGTGCGCCGATCGCCGGGTGCTCACGCATGATCGCCCATTCGTCGTCATCGAGCGGGCCCGGCTTCCGCAGGACCGACTCGGGCACGCCGACCTTCCCGATGTCATGCAGGAAGAATCCGTAGCCGACCTCGGGACGAGCCGCGAGCTCTGCATCGATGCGCTCGGCGAGGACGAGGCCGACGCGATGGGTACGGTCGAGGTGACCGCGGGTCGTCGGATCCTTCGCCTCGACCACCTCGGCCAGCGAGGTCATCGTCGCGACGTACATCTCCTTGATGCCCTGCATCGCTTCGTCGAGCTGGCGGGTGCGGGCGCGTTCGGCCTGGTACAGCGAGCCGATCTCGCGGGCGAACACCACGAGTTGGGCATGCACCGTGGAGAGATCTGCGTCGTCGGGCGCGTGCGCGCTCGACGCCCGGGCGATATGCGTGACGGACACGGAGCAAGCCCCCAAGAGGAGATGCGGACACATCCACCCTGCGCCTGCACCGGCGCCCGCGCCATCGGCCGCTGGTGGGGTTCCAAGGTCGCGCTGTGCCCCACACGACTATCGGTCGTTCGGCGGGACGCCGGCGCTCCCGTCGTCCCCTGCCGAGCCATCGGCCATCGGCCGAGCGAGCTACTGCAGCACGAGGCTGGGATCGTCCTTGTAGCGGCGCTTCAGCTCACCCTGCAGCGTGTCGAGCGCTGCGATCACCCCGGCCCGGGCCGCCGACACCTCGTGCTCTTCCGCGGTGAGCAACTCGACGGCCGATGCGAGCCGCTCGTCATCGAGCACCGTGGGGTCGGAGATGCCCGCGTCGGAGGCGAGGCGCTCGACACGCCGTCGCGCCAGGAGCAACTCCTCCTCGGGCAGGCCGACCTTGACCGCTTCACCTCGGGAGACCGTCTGGGGCTCGTCGCCGGCGAGGATCGTGGACAGCCGCTCGACCAACGACGTACGGTCGCCGTCGTCTCCGCGGGCGGCGAGCTCGGCCTGCAGGATCTCGGCGCGCCCCTGCACGAGCCGTCGCAGCAGTGACAGGTATTCACGCTCGGCGAGGCACTCGTCGCGACGTGCGCGCAGCTCGTCGAGGCTCAGGTCGGCGAGCCCCTCGACGTAGGCGGCGTCGCGGATGCGATCGATGCGTCGGTTCGCGGGATGCGGCTGCTCGTCACTCACGCGCGACATCCTACGGCGTCAGCAGACGCCGAGCAGGGCGGCGTACGGGTTGATGGCCACACCGCCCCCCGGGTGATACTCGAAGTGCAGGTGGTAGACGGTCGTGCCGGTGTTGCCGACGTAGCCGATCGTGCTGCCGGCCGACACGTGCGCGCCCTCGCCGTAAGAGCCGTACGAATCGAAGTGCGTGTAGAACGTCCAATCGGAACTGCCGTCGTGGAAGACCACGACGCCGTACCCACCGATGGAGCTGCCGGTGCGGTGCACCGTGCCCGAGTGCACCGCCACGACCGGGGTGCCACGGGCGGCGATCATGTCGATGCCCTGGTGGAGTCGCCCGCCGGGCCTCGGGTCGCCGAACGAGTCGACGAAGGAGTTCGGGCCGTTCACGGGGCATGTCTGGATCCATCCGGTACCCGAGACCGGAGGCGGCGTGCCGGGAGGGCCGTTGTCGTCGGGGCCCCCGTTGCCGTCGCCGACGTCGTTCGCGGCGGCCGCCGCTCGCTCGGCAGCGAGCTGGTCTTCGAGCTCGGCGACCATCGCCTGGTACCGCTCGAGCTCGGTTTCGATGGACGCACGCTGGGCCGCCAGGTCGGCGGCCGCGGCCGACTGATCGGCGATCGCCTCGGCGAGCCGCTCCTGCTGCCACGCGAGTTCCTGCGTTTCCACGCTCACCTGGTTCGCGAGGTCGCTGTCGCCCTCGGCGACCGCCGAGGCGAACTCGAGCCGGTCGACGGCGTCGGAGACCGATTCCGATGTCAGCAGGGCGAGCGCCTGCGGGTTGCCGCCCGCGATGAACAGCGCCGCAGCCCGCTGCTCGAGCTCGCGCTGGATGAGGCCCAGGTCGGCGCGCAGCGTCTCGATGCGAGCTTCGGCGGCGGCGGCGGCGTCCTCCGATCGTGCGAGCGCGGCTTCCGCCTCCTGCCAGCGTTGGTTCGCGCGGTCGAGCTCTGCCCTGGCGCTCTCGAGTTGCTGCTCGGCCGAGCCGAGCTCGCTCTCCGTGTCGGCGTTCGCAGGCACCGCGATGGCCGCGCCCACCAGGGCGCATGCGACCAGGACGCTCGGAAGGGCTCGGGACCGGATCGTCGGCTCCTTCCTATGCCTCGCCCTGCATCGCCGCGATGAGGATGTCGGCGACCTCCGGGCGCGAGAACTCCTGCGGCGGCCGTTCACCGTTGCGCAGCATCTCACGGACCTTCGTGCCCGACAGCGAGATGCGCGTCTCCTCGCCGTGAGGGCAGGTCTTCGGTGACGCCATGCCCTCGCACGACTCGCACCAGAACGAGTGCTCGAAGTTCAGGGTCGTGATGCCCAACTCGCCGGGCTCGAACTCCTCGAAGATCTTCTGGGCGTCGTAGGTGCCGTAGTAGGTGCCCACGCCCGCGTGGTCGCGTCCGACGATGAAGTGCGTGCAGCCGTAGTTCTTGCGGCAGATCGCGTGCCAGATCGCCTCGCGCGGACCCGCGTAGCGCATCGCCGCGGGGAAGATCGACACCATCGCGCGGTCCTTCGGGTAGTAACCCTCGAACAGCGCCTCGTAGCATCGCATGCGCACGTCGGGCGGCACGTCGTCGCTCTTCGTAGCGCCCATGAGGGGATGGACGAGCAGGCCGTCGACGATCTCGAGCGCGCACTTCTGGATGTACTCGTGGGCGCGGTGGATCGGGTTACGGGTCTGGAACCCCACGACGGTCTTCCAGCCTCGCTGCTCGAACTCGGCGCGCGTTTGGGCCGGCGTGAGGCGGTACCTCTGGAAGTCGTCGTGCACCGGCAGCGACAGCACCTCGAGATCGCCCGCGAGGCAGTAGTCGCCCGAGTCGTAGACGGCCTTCACGCCCGGGTGCTCGGCCTCGTCGGTGCGGTAGACGGCGACGGCTTCCTTCTGCGTGTCGCGCTTGAAGGCGCCGCTCACGCGCAGCACCGCGATGGGCGCCGCGCCCTCGGCGGGCAGCAACGCCACCGCCCCGCCGCTACCGAGCTGGTGGGCCTGCGCCTCGTCGATGCCCAGCACCACCGGGATGGCCCACGCGAGGCCGTTCGCGAGGTGCATCGAGTCGAGCACCGAGTGGTAGTCGGCCTCGCCCTGGAAGCCGGTCAGCGGGCTCAACGCGCCGACGGCCAGCATCTCGAGGTCGGAGAGCTCACGCTCGTTCGGCACGAGCGTCGGGAGGTTGGCGGCCTCGGTGGCGAGCGCGGCGGCGGCGTCGCCGGTCACGAGCAGATCGACCAAGGTGCCGCCGTGGGGCGCGATGGGATAGGTCTCGGACATCCTGCGTTGACTCCTTCGGGTGAGTGGATGCGCGGCCGTCAGGGGGGCGACGGCCCCGCACAGCATACGAGGTATGCTCCGCGCACCCGAAGGGGCCCCTTCCACCATGCGAACACTGCTGCGCGACGACGAGCTCGTCACCCTCAATCTCGCCTTCGAAGACGCGCATCCGCGCGAGATCCTCACGTGGGCCCTCGAGACGTCGGGGCTGCGCAAGATCGCGATCGCCTCGGCGTTCCAGGCCGAGGGCACGGCCATCATGCACATGGCCTCGACGATCCGAGCCGACGTTCCGGTGCTGTTCCTCGAGACGGGCTTCCAGTTCGCGGAGACCCTCGCCTTCAAGGAGCAGCTCGCCGAGCGACTGGGGCTGAATGTGATCGACCTCTACGGCGACCTCACCGTCGCCCAGCAGGAAGCCGAGCACGGCCCCCGCCTCTACGAGCGCGACCCCGAGCGGTGTTGCGATCTCAACAAGGTGCGGCCGATGTTCGAGGCCCTGCGGGCGCTCGACGCGTGGGTGACGGCGTTCCGCCGCGATTCCTCACCCACACGCGCCGGCGCGCCGTTCGTGGAGCAGTACGAGCTGGAGCCGGGTCACTCGATCGTGAAGGTGAACCCGGTCGCGGCGTGGACGAGGCGCGACACGTGGGCCTACCTCAAGGAACACGACCTGCCGCACAACCCGCTCTACGACCTCGGCTACGCGTCGATCGGCTGCGCCCCGTGCACCCGACTGCGCTTCACGGGCGAGCCCGAGCGGGCGGGCCGGTGGGCCGGTCTGTCGAAGTGGGAGTGCGGCATCCACGAACGGGACGGCGCCAGCAGCTGAGGCATGCGGCCTCGTCTCGCACGGCCTCTACACCCTCCAGTCGTAGCCCGGCGGCGTCGGGTCGCACAACGTCCTCGCGAGTGCTCGGAGGCGGAGACGGTCGCTCTCGAACGCCTGGCGACGGGCCAGGTTGTGCTGCTGCAGCGGGTCGGCATCGACGTCGAACAGGTCCTCGAACCCGCCGTCGGGTCGATCCCGCCCCCGAGTACCGCGCGTACATCCAACCGTCGTCGGTCCGCACGCCGCAGTATGGCGGCACGCTCACGACGACGTCGCTCTCGGTGGCGTGTTCCAAGACGAAGGCACCCCGGCGCACTCCCCCGAGTAGGTCCAGCCCCTCGGCGGAGGCGGGGGCGCCGCTCGATCCCACCCTGCCCGTCGGCGTGCCGGGATCGATACCGGCGGCAGCGAGGATCGTCGGCACGACATCGACGTTGAGGGCGAGCCGGCGATCAACCCCGCTCGGAAGGTGCCCGGGCCAGCTCACGATCATCGGGATCCTGATGCTCTCCTCGTAGGGCACCTTCTTGGTCGTCCAGCGGTGTTCCCCCCACATGTCGCCGTTGTCGGACATGAAGATGACCATCGTGTTGCCCGGCAGCGCCTCGACGAGCCTGCCGACCTGCCGATCGAGCGAGGTGAGGCTCTCCAACTGACGCTGCCGGACGAGGTCGACCCTGTGGCTGATGCGTCGACTCCAGTTCCGCTGCTGGATGTAGGCGGGCATGTCGCTGACGTCGTCTCGGTTGCCGAACGTCGCGGGCCGCCATGCAGGGATCTGCGCGTATCGATCGAGATCGCGCGGCGCCGGGATCGCGGTCTTCTCCCCGTCGACGGGGTGAGGATCTGCGTGCGGCGCCGCAGCGGAATAGAAGAGGAAGAACGGCACGCCCCGAGGCGTGGAGTCGACGAACGCACGCGCCTCCTTCGTCATCACCCTGGCGGAGTACGAACCGGGGGTCGAGCCATACGGGCCGATCTCCTCGCCGTCGGCGGCGACGGGGTAGCCGTAGTACGACCCGGTCGGGAACGCGAACCACCGATCCCAGCCGGGAGGCACGTAGTCGTAGTTGTCGAAGTCCTGGCCGATGTAGCCATTCAAGTACTTGCCGACGAGACCGGTTCGGTACCCGGCGTCATGGAGCACGGTCGCGATCGAGGTGCGGTCATCGAAGGCCGTGAAGCCCCCATGGGGTCCCTCGTTGCCGTACACGCCGGTGGTGTGGGAGTACAGGCCGGTCAACGTCGAGACGCGGCTCGGGCAACACAGCGAGTTCGGCACGAACGCGTTGCGGAACACGACCCCGCGATCGCGGATCTTCCTGCGAACGTTCGGCATGGCCTGGAGGGTGTCGAACCGCTGGTCGTCGGTCATGATCACGACCACGTTGGGGCGCCTCCCCGCCCAGGCCGTGCCCTCCCCGACGACCATCGTCGCGGCGAGCACCGAGATGACCATCAACGAGGGCACGACGGATCGGCAGGAGGAACGGCGGGCCGTTGCGCCCAGACGCATACCGGCGATACTAGGCGTCGGCGGTCACCGAAGGAAGCGCCTTCCCCGGAGCTTCCGGAGGACGGAGCTCAGGCCACGACCCAGAGTGCCTCGCGCGCGAGTTCGATCTCGAGCCGCTCGCGGTCGCCGAGCGAGTCGCCGTCGACCTGCACGGGGAACGGCCGATCCGACGTGACCAGCACGTGCGACGCGTCGTGGCGGTAGTCGATGTCGCGGTTCTGCACATGTCGCGCGGAGCCGAACACCTGCGCGGCGATGCGGGGTAGGTTCCGTCGGGCGAGCTTCCGCATGCTCAGCACGTCGAGCCCGGTCTCGAGCGACGCCTGCGGCGTCATGCGCAGCCCCCGGTCCTTGTAGTAGGTGTAGGGGTCGGTGCGTCCGACCATCACCGACAGCGACGGCGTGACCTCGCCTCCGTCGATCGACACCGCCAGATCGGGCAACTTGCCGGCGTAGCCGACCATGAGCTCCCACGCCACGCTGCGGAAGGCGACCCGGTCGAACTTCGCCTTCGTCTTGGGGAACTTGGCATCCATGCGCGCCATCGCGGCTGCGTCGACCCCGGCGCCGCAGTTCACCGCGAAGTACCGTCCGTCCGCGCGCCCGAGGTGCAGCTTGAAGGACTCGTCGTCGAGAGCCTTGCCGATGAGCACGCCGGTGGCATCGACCGGTTCGGTCGGCAATCCCAGGGCGCGGACCAGGATGTTCGTGGCGCCTCCCGGCAGCACCCCCAGCGCCGTGGGCGTACCGGCGAGCGAGTTGACGACCTCGTTGATCGTGCCGTCACCCGAGAAGACGACGACGAGGTCGATGCCCTCGTCGACGGCCTGGGTCGCGATCTCGCTCGCGTGCCCGCGTTCCTTCGTCTCGGTGACCTCGAGGCGGAAGTCGGCCGACATCGCCTTCTCGATGACCGCGAGGGTCGGTTTCGACACCGTGCGAGCCACGGGGTTCACGATGAGGAGCACTCGTTGGAATCGCATCGGCCCGGTCAGTATCGCAGGCTGTACTCGTTCGCGCGGCGAGATAGATTCCCCTCGTGAGAACCTTCCTGCTGGTGTTGCACGTGCTGGGGGCCGTGGTCGCGCTCGGGTTCTCGCTCAGCTACGCCTTCTGGGTGCGCCGGGGAGAGGCGGACGGCGTGCACGGCCGGGCGTTCGCCCTCCGCACCATCTCGTGGATCGACAGCCACGTCACCACGCCGGCGTTCATCTCCCAGCTCGTGACCGGGTTGCTCTTGGTCGCGACGATCGACTGGGCACTGATGCGTGCAGCGTGGCTCGAGCTCTCGCTCGGCATCTACGTGCTGCTGACGGTGCTCGCGATGACCGTCTACGGGCCGTCGTTCCGCCGGCAACGGGAGATCGCCGAAGCGATCGCGTCAGGCGAGGGTGACGAGACCGACTACGAGACGGCGTCGACCAAGGCGACCACGTGGGGCGCGATCGTCACGGTGCTCACGCTCGTCATCGTCGTGCTGATGGTCTGGAAGCCCGCCCTCTGGAGCTGACGCACAACCGCCGCTGACGGGCGGCAACAGGGCCACCTCGTCGCCCTCGGCGATCGGCGTGTCGCGGGCCGCTCGCTCGCCGTTGACGACGAACGACCCGACCTCGGCGATCCGGGCGAACCGCTCCCCGAAGCGAGCCGAGAGATCGTCGACCACGTCCCCCACCGTGTGCCCGGTCGCCTCGACGTGCGTCGCGCCGGCGATCTCGCGCAGCGCCGCGAACAGCCGCACCTTCACAGGGTCACCGTCTCGGCGAGCACATCGACGAGCTTGCGAGCGAACGCCGGCGTGAGGCCGTCCTCCGCGTGCCCGAACCCCTCGCCGATCAGGAGCCGCTTCGGCTCGCCGGCTGCCTCGTACAGCCGGTGCGCGTGCGAGGGCGGGAACAGCCGGTCGTCGGCGCCGTGCACGATCACGACCGGGGTCGGCGCGATCTTGCCGATCACGTCCTCAGGTGCCTCGGGGGGGTCCCAGTGATCCGGCATGCGCACCCCGAAGGCACGCAGGGCAGCGCGTCCCGCCGGGGTGCCGATACGCGATTGCACCTGCCGCAATGCCCTGGGATGTGCGTCGTCGTGCCAGGCCCAATACGCGAGCGACGAGATGCCCACGACGGCGTCGGTGCCGCCGATCAGGGCGCCATGCCGGATCGAGGCGATGCCGCCCATCGACGTGCCGCACGAGATCGCGGTGGCGTGGCCGGCGTCACGGGCGAGTCGGTGCACCGCCTCGACGTCGAAGATCTCGGCACCGCCGAAGTCGCACACCCCGGCGCTGTGGCCGTGGCCGCGCATGTCCATCGCATAGACGGTGAACCAGGGGGTGAGCTCCTCGGCGAAGGTGGCGAACCGGGGCTTGCGATGCCAGCCGATCATGCCGTGGGCCAACAGCAACGCCGGGCGCGCAGGGTCGGCGGCGCCGAGCCGGGACCCCGCGATGCGCACGCCGTCTTCGGTCGTGACCTCGAACGGCTCGGCCGGCACGCGCCAGTGATGCGAGGTGAGCCCCTGGAAGCTGTTCATCGCACCCACGATACGTGCAGAGCCGCCCGGGGGTTCCCCGGGCGGCTCCGTGGGCGTCGAGGGGGTGGTCGACGACCCGATCCGTCCTCGCGAGGTCAGACGCCCGCGGGGACCGTGTCGGCGGGAACGACGGTGACGGTCTCGGCGTCAGCGGTGCGACGCGCGTGCCGGAACCCGAAGAACGAGAGGGCGCCGAACACGAGGCCGATCACGATCATGATGTCGCCCGCGTCACCCATTCCTTCCGTGGGCTTTCGCGCCCCAGCAGATTCATCATCGTCGTGAGGGCTCGCGGCACAGCGGCCGGATGGCCGATGAACGTGTGGGACTTCGCCCGACCCGCACGGGACCTTCGGGCCACGGGTTGGAAGGAGGGCCGGGCACCGCCGCCGCCCCTGTTCCGGGGGCGGATCGGAGCCGATATCGTGGGCACGATCATGCGACTGCTCGTGCTGCTCTCCGATCGATCGCCGCACCAGGTGTTGCCGGCGCTCGCCGAAGTGCTGCCCGACATCAAGCACGAACCGCTCTCGGTCGCCTCGATCTCGCACGCGCTGCAGCTCGAGCCCGAGGCGATGTTCATCGATGCGGCCGAGCACCCTTCCCAGGCATTCACGGTGCTGCAGGCGCTGCACGAACGCGACCCGAGGGTGCCGGTCCTGCTCGTCGTCGAGCGCGACACGATCGAGCGCTACCCCTGGCACGAGCTCGCCGACGAGTTCCTCTATCCGGGAGCACCTGCCCCTGAGGTGCGCGTGCGTCTGGCCATGGTGCGCCGCCGTGCCGGCAGCGGTGACGGCACGCTCACGCGGCTCGGCCCGCTCGCCCTCGACACCGAGACCTACCGGGTCACGGCGAGCGGTCGCGCGCTCGACCTGACCTTCAAGGAGTTCGAGTTGCTGCGCTTCCTCGCATCGAGCCCCGGCAGGGTCTACACCCGGCCCGCGCTGTTGCGGGAGGTCTGGGGGTACGACTTCTACGGCGGTACACGCACGGTCGATGTGCACGTGCGACGCCTGCGCGCGAAGCTCGGCCCCGAACACGAGCACCTGATCGAGACGGTGCGAGGAGTGGGTTACCGCTCAGCCGCCCCCGAAGCCTGATCACGAGCGGTGGGGTCGGCGCGTCGCGGACTACCCAAGACGTGCCATGTGGAAATGACTCACCCGGGCTCTGCGCCGAAGACCGCTGTAGCGCCGATAGCCTCGGTGTGAACGGCGACACGGGAGCCGCGACACTCGTCCCCCCGGGCGAACTCCCCTCGGTCACGCGGCCCTCGGCCGCCGTTCCCCGGCTCGCGCCGGCGACCGCCGCGGCAGCCTTCGGGCGCCCGCGCCGACGCGAGCCGGCGTTCCAACAGGTCCCGTCCGCTCCCCCCTCGCGGACGGGACCTCGTGCGTCCAGGGGCTTCCGCCCGTGGCCCCAAAGGCGCGCCGCACATGACGATGCACGGGTGACCCCGGCTAGCGCGGCTTGGCGTACTCCGCCATCTGCCTGGAGAAGTCCACGAGCACGCACGGCTCGCTTCCGACGACCCAACCGTCGTGACCGGGCTCGATGCGGTATCCGTCTCCCGGCGTGATCGTGACCTCAGTGCCGTCGTCGGCCTGGATCGTCATCGTGCCCGAGACGCAGTACCCCGTGTGCAGGATCATGCATCTGTCGGTCTGGGCGATGGGCTTCACATCGTTCGACCAACGCCATCCGGGCTCGAACCTTGCCCTGCCGATCATGGTCTCCCCGATCGTGACCATCTCCGAGACGCCGTTCGGGAACGAACGCGTCTCATCGGCCTTGTCGAGGCTCTTCGTCGCGACCATACCCACGTGCACCACTCCCCTCGCGGGCATCGCGGAATCCAGTTACCCAGGGTAGCTGCTGGCCAGAGGCCGGTCCAGAGGTACCTAGCCCGACGACCCGGGACGATCGGGATGACGACGCCCTCGGTGTGAGCGCAGGTCAGGCCCGGCGCATGAGGAACAGAACGACGGCGACGATGAGCGCGATCACGATGATCGTGCCCACGATCCCCATATTCAGAGCTGCAAGCATGTGGCCTCCCTTCGACGATCACTCGTTAACGATACTCGTTACCCCGCGGAGGGCGGCGCAAACCGCGGAACGGCCGTGGAGGTCCGAACCCTCGCCTCGTCGCCAGTCTCACGACGCGGCCGACGTAACGCAGAGTTAACGGCGAGGTAACAGCGACCGCGCCGGCCGGCTCTAGGCTCGGTCCATCCGTCCACGAGCCGTCGAGTCGAAGGGGGAAGCGCGCGTGGCCACACCGAAAGACGTCATCGCCATGGCCAAGGAACAGGGGGCCGAGATCGTCGACTTCCGGTTCACCGACCTGCCGGGCCAGGTGCAGCACCTGTCGGTGCCGGCCCACGAGCTGACCGAGACCAAGCTCACCGACGGTCAGCCGTTCGACGGCTCCAGTCGATCCGCGGGTTCCAGGAGATCCAGGAGTCGGACATGCTGCTCGTGCCCGACCCCGATTCCGCCTACATGGACCCGTTCACGAAGCACCCCACGCTCAACATCACACTGCTTCGTGAAGGACCCGGTCACCGGCGAGATCTACTCGCGCGACCCGCGCAACATCGCGAAGAAGGCCGAGCTCTACCTGAAGCAGACGGGCATCGCCGACCGCTCGTACTGGGGACCCGAGGCCGAGTTCTACATCTTCGACTCGATCCGCTTCGACCAGAACCAGTTCGAGGGCTACTACCACGTCGACGCGGTCGCCGGCGCGTGGAACTCCGGCGCGGTCGAGGACGGCGAGCAACCTCGGCTACAAGCCCCGGTACAAGGAGGGCTACTTCCCGCTGCCCCCGATGGACAAGTACCAGGACCTGCGCACCGACATGGTGCTGAACCTCGAGAAGGTCGGCATCACGATCGAGGTGCACCACCACGAGGTCGGCACCGCCGGCCAGGCCGAGATCGACATGCGCTACGACACGCTGCTCACGACCGCCGACAACGTCATGAAGTACAAGTACGTCGTCAAGAACACGGCCTACCAGGCCGGCAAGACCGTGACGTTCATGCCGAAGCCGCTGTTCATGGACAACGGCTCGGGCATGCACACCCACCAGAGCCTGTGGAAGGACGACGAGAACCTGTTCTGGGACGAGGTCGGCTACGCCGGCATCAGCGACATGGCCCGCTGGTACATCGGCGGCCTGCTCGCGCACGCGCCGGCGCTGCTCGCGTTCACGAACCCGACGACGAACTCGTACCGCCGGCTCGTGCCCGGCTACGAGGCGCCGATCAACCTCGTGTACTCGCAGCGGAACCGCAGCGCCTGCGTGCGGATCCCGCTGTTCTCGAAGAGCCCGGCGGCGAAGCGGCTCGAGTTCCGCACGCCCGACCCGTCGTGCAACCCGTACCTCGCGTTCAGCGCGATGCTCATGGCGGGCCTCGACGGCATCAAGAACAAGATCGAGCCGCCCGAGCCCGATGGACAAGGACCTGTACGACCTGCCGCCCGAGGAGAAGGCGGCGGTCAAGCAGGTGCCCGGGCTCGCTCGAGGAGGTGCTGGACGACGCTCGAGGCCGACCACCAGTGGCTGCTCGAGGGCGGCGTCTTCACCCAGGACGTGATCGACACCTGGATCGAGTACAAGCGCATCGACGAGCTCGACGCGGTGGCCCTGCGCCCCCACCCGCACGAGTTCGACCTCTACTACGACGTGTGATTTTCGTCTCGGCGCTTCGGCGTCGCCCTCCGAGCGGTCGACCCAGCGACGAAGGTCACACCAGAACGACTCGGGTTGACTCGCTGCCCCGAACGTGCGATTGTATCGATACGTTGATACGAAGGTACGGGGGGAGGCACAGCTGATGGGTCCAACCGAACTGCTCGCGCTCGGTGTCGTCGTCGCACTCGCGGCGATCTGGCTCGGTCGACGCATGGGAGCGGACGAGGCCGAGGTGAGCCGGTGGGCCGAGGCGACGAGCATCGAACTCGATCCCGAGAACACCCTCGTCGTACAGCACTATCTGCTCTGGAACCGCCGCGGCCGCAGGGTCGGTGCCTTCCTCGGCTTCATATCGCCGTGGCTCTACTCCGCCATCTCAGGACACACGTTCGACGAGGGTGGGTGGGCACTCAGCCTAATGCTGGTGGGTTACTTGCTCGGCGCGCTGATTGCCGAGCTCGTGGTGGATCGGGGGCGAGAGACCGGGCCGAGCGCCGTGATGCAACCTCGGCGGCTCGTTGACTACCTCTCCGTGCGACTGCTCACGGCGCAACGAGCCTTGGGCGCCCTCGCGTTGGCCATGATCCTGCCCTACTGGCTCCTGCAGCCGGGCTCCAGCATCGATCTGCCCGGCGTCGGCGCCATCGCGTGGTTCGGCCTCGGTGGAGTGTCGATCGCGGTCATCGTCGAGTTGATCGAGCGTCGCATCGTCGCACGCCGCCAGTCGCTGGCGGACATCACCGACGTGGCAGTCGACGATGCCATCCGATCCACCTCGATCCATGTGGTCGCGGGCGCCGGCCTGGCCCTGCTCATCCAATTCGCCGGCCCTCTCGTCGCCATCACGCTCGCCGCCGGCATCGGCGGAGACGCCGGGGGAATCATCGGCGGGGTGACGATCGCCGTGGCGTTCCTTCTCTCCCTCGCATGCTGGATCAACGTCGCTCACTCCGCCCGCTTTCGGGTGCGACGCGGGGTGCGGAGCACGGCGTGATCGTCCGCGTGGAACCGTCGTCGCCCGTCCCCCGTTCGAGCAGATCCGCGTGCAGATCGCGACGATGACCTCCTCGGGCGTACTCGCCGTCGGAGCTCGGCTCCCGACCATCCGCCAGCTCGCGAAGGACCTGGGCGTGGCCGGCGGAACGGTCGCTCGGGCCTACCGTGAGCTCGAGGCGGCCGGGGTGATCGTGACGCGCGGGCGACATGGATCGTTCGTCGCGGAGCCGACCGCGAACGCGTCCGATCGTTCGACCAACGCGCTGCGCGAAGCCGCCGACGCCTTCGCCGTGAGAGCGCATCAGCTCGGGGCCGATCCACAGGGCGCCCTGGAACTCGCACGCCAGGCTCTCGGATCGATACCCGGGGCCCGCTCCTAGCCTCTCGCGTCAGGCACGCCCGACCACGCGGTCGCCCTGCGCCCCCACCCACCCGTACGAGTTCGGCCTGTGCTACGACGTGTAGCTCGCTCGTTCCTACGTTCGTTTGGAGGGCTTGCCCGGGCCGACATCACGCGGCATGGACTCCGGCTCCCGGCGCAAGCGTCTCGACGTCTCGTCGGCGGCCGCCCCGCGTTCGGCCGCGCGTCGACGCCGACGGTCCATCCGGGCCCGGAATCTCGATCGGATGCTCATGCTCCGTATCCTGACACGCGGTCCTGTGTGGGCGGGCAGCGTCCGGTCACGGGAGGCCCCGAGAGCATCCGGGGCCTCCCGTGTGTCGGCTCCGCGGCGGGTGGGTCAGGCCCGCCTCAGGTGTGTCAGGACGGGATGACGTTCCCCCTTATCTCACCGGTGCCGTAGGTCTCGGTGTGCACGTTCACGTAGGTGGCGTGATTCCGGATGGCCCGCACGAGCTCCCGGAACTCTCCTGGCGCGATGCCCTGATCCATCGGCCCGATCACGTCGGCCGGGTGGATCACGCCGTGCACCGTGCCCGACGCCGGGCACGCGGGCTTGTCGCCACCGCCACACAGGAACGCGATGACGCCACCGTTCGTGGCGGGTCGTCCGAGGTGGATGTGAGCGAAGAGCA
Organism: uncultured Actinomycetes bacterium; assembly: GCA_963722795.1. Lineage (GTDB taxonomy): Bacteria > Actinomycetota > UBA4738 > UBA4738 > HRBIN12 > JAOUEA01. Next base: position 170,374 of record CAVROD010000004.1, on the reverse strand, counting down.
CGTCACCGCCCTCGAGATCGTCGTAGCGAAGCGTGTAACGCACCCGACCGCCGCCGATCTCGGCGGAGAACCTGCCGTGCCCAGAGGTCGAGATGGCTGGCACCTCCTCGTACCCACTGAGTCGTGCATCGGCGTTCGTCCTCACCGCCATCGCCACCGCCGCCCCGACCACCAACGCCACCGAGGCCGCGACGGCCGCGATGCCCATCGTCCGTACCCTCATCCCGAGCTCCTTCCCCTCGTGCGGACGACGCCGAGCGAGGTGTCCCTCCCCGCGCCCGACGCGCGCCGCTGCGTGCGAAGGAGTACGGACCGAGTAGCAGGAACGTTCGAACCCGACCGAGACTAGTCTGACGCATTGCGTCACAGGGACTCTCGGCGCCAGCCGCGAACTCGGTAGTCGATCCGAACGGTTTTCCTCGATGCAAGGTCGATGAGCGTGATTCGGATCACATCACTGTGATCGGAAGATCGAGACCATATACGGCATGAGTGGAAAGGAGATGTACGCAGTCATCGTGACGGACGGAATGGCGCTCGAGTATTCCACCTGAGCTCTACGACACCAAGCCCCACAGCAACGCTCGAGGCTGAGCGGTGGGCGTGGGTTCTATCGGGTACCGGCTGGCTCAAGGTCGAACGTCCCTTCGACGGGCGCTGGGGCCGGTGGGCGGTCGCGACGTCCGGCTCCTGCGCGTTACCACCGTCGGCAAGAGCGAGAGCGCCTACTGGATCGGCCAGTACTGGACGACGGATGGGGTGCCAGACCCCGAAGCCCTGCTGCTTGGTTCCCGCGAGGACGCCTTGGCGTGGGTGCTCGAGCCACCGAAAGGAGCAGGTCCCGCGATCGAAACGACGAGCGAACCATGGTTCGTCTCGGCGACCTATCGGTTCGGCAACGAGGAAGCTTATGCGGTGGCCTCACTCGCCAAACACATCGCCGGGTGAAGGCCTCGCGGTATCAACATCGAGGTCCGACTCTGTACCGAGGACCACGAGCTGATGTGTCGATGCAACATCCTCAATCGCGAGATCAGTCCGGAAGTTCACCTGATACTGCACTCCGGCCACGGACGAGTCCTTCGCTCGAGTTCGTCAAGCGCCAGCAAGACCGCAAATGGACGCCGATACTCATTCTCTGTCGTGAGCACGACGAACGCGAAGAGGTACTTGTTCCCGAGCGCCGTCGCCATGGCACGCTCGCGTTCTGTGGCTCCGAAGAAGAACCCGTTCAACGCCTGATTCTTTATCGGCTTCTTCGTGACCTTCATCTCGACGAGCGTGAGTTCCTGAAACAGACGGTCGATGTTCGCGAGGGAGACCGGCTCGCGAGGCTGGGACGTCATCACGAGGTCGAACGTCTGGATCCCGAAGGTCCCGGAGACGCCGATCAACTCGATGATCCGGCGCTTCGTGACGGTATCGACGATCTGGAAACGGGGGTCCCGCAGCAGGATGCTGAGCCCGCTCTTCTCTGTGCTCCGATTCTCCTTGCTCTTCGTGAAACGAGTTGAACGAGGGTCGAAGTCGGCCGGCATCCAGACATGATCTGCGCCCACCGGTCATGAGATCAACTCCCAGGGGGATCACGGCCTTGTGCACCCAGGGCCCGGGGATGGTCTTGCCGCTTCGGTTGTCGGGGTCGATCGGCGGCGATGCCCGTCCACTCGACCGTGTTCAGGCACACAGCGCACACCATGCCCTGGGTATCGTCGAGTCGGGTGGGCTCGACGGCGTGCCGTTGGTCGATGGGGCTCGCATCGAGGTAGTACTCGGAGTCGATGATCTCGTAGTCAGGAAACATGCAGTTGGCAACGATCTCGTCGGCGACCTCGTTGGCCTCTGTGGGTGAGTTCGCGCTGACGTAGAGCGTCCACTCCTCGACCGTGTCCTTCGTGACCACCACCGCATACCTCGCTTGCTGCCTCTTCCCGGCCATGGCGCCTCCCTTTGACGGCGCATGCGAGACTGATCCGATCAGGGCACGGGCGTCTGTGACGCAGATCACGATCCTCGGACGATGATCTGGACGAAGAGCTCCCATGTCAGACCCTTGAATCACACTTGTGTAACTCCCCCTCCCGACCCCATCGGGAGGCACACATGCACGACGACGACCGGGCGTTCCGCGATGCGCGCGATGCCGTGGAGTTCTCGCTCGGAAGCGCGTTCGCCGGCATCGAGGACGCTCGCGAACGGCTCGACCTGCTGGCTACGCTCGTCGGCGACCGCAGTGAGGTCGACGGGCTCCGAGGTGCGATCGCGCTCGTCGCGTACGCGATCGAGGGGCTCGCGGTGGCCATGGGCCAGCTCGAACCTGACGGGTCTCGCCGCCGGTGATGCGCCCGCGATCATGCGCAGGGTCCGTACCCTCCTGGCATGCGCATCTTCATCGCGGGGGCGACGGGCGTGCTCGGCACGCGGGTGGTGCCGCTGCTCGTCGCCGACGGACACGAGGTGTGGGGTATGACCCGCACCCCGAGCAAGTCCGATCTGCTCTGGAGGGCGGGAGCCGAGCCGGTCGTGTGCGACGTGTACGACCTGCCCGCCCTGCGCGACGAGGTGGTGCGCTCACAGGCCGACGCCGTGCTGCACCTGCTGACCGACCTTCCCGACGACCTCTCGGCGATCGAGTCCTTCACCGAGGCGAACGCGCGCATCAGGCGCGAAGGCACCCGCAACCTGCTGACGGCGGCGCGAGCGGCCGGGACGACCCGCTTCCTCGCGGAGAGCGTCGCGTGGCAGCTTCCCGGCGATGCGGGACTCGCCGTCGCGGAACTGGAGCGCGCGGTGCTGCACGTCGCCGGCGTCGTGTTGCGCTACGGACGGTTCTACGGGCCGGGCACCCACCATGACCACGAGCCCCCTCCGCCGCCGAGGGTCCACGTCGACGAAGCTGCGAGGCGCACCGCGCTCGCGCTCGAGGAACGCTCAGGTGTCATCGAGATCGTCGACCCCGGAACGCCCAGAGGGGGTTGAGCTCAGGGTGCGTCGAGCACCGACAGCACGTTGCCGGCGGGGTCCTTGAACCACGCGATCGTCGGGCCTTGCCCGCGTGCGATGCCCTTGTCGTCCTGGTCGAACCCCTCGTAGCGCTCGAACCGCACGCCTCGCTCGCCGAGTGCATCGACCGCCGCGTCCACGTCGTCGACCGGGAAGTTCAAGATCGTGTAGGTCGCGGGCTCGAAGTCGGGTTTCGGGTAGATCATGACGTCGTTGCCACCGGCCAGGTGCAGCGTCAGCAGCCCCATCGCGTCGACGGCCGAGGTCTTCAGGCCGAGCGTGTCGCCGTAGAACGACTTCGCGGCCTCCAGGTCGTCGACGGCGAAGCCGCTGAAAGCGCGGGAATCGGTCAGCATCGGTTCCTCCTCGCGGTGAAGCTTCGGGTCAGGCGCCCTTGTACTCCTCGGGGTGCGTCTCGCGGTCTGCCGCCCACGTCTGGTCGATGATGTCGATCGTCTCGGCAACCGACCGGCCGTTCTCGTCGGCCGCCGCCTTCACGTCCTCGTACCTGATGTTGTGCTCACCCATCTCCAGGTGGGCCTGCATGCATCCACACGTCAAGCACATGGGTACCTCCTCCTCCTGCCCTTCCCCTCATCATGCTCCTCGACGAGCGAACGGAAACCTGCGGGATGGCCCGATCCAGCGCGCTGCGCGAGGAGTTCGAGGGATGAGCCCATGTCTTGAGGGGGCGTGAAGACCTCCGCCGTGCAGACTGTCGTCGTGGGCCGCTGGATCTTCCACGTCGACATGGACGAGTTCATCGCCGCCGTCGAGGTGCTGCGGCGCCCCGACCTCCGGGGGCGACCCGTGATCGTGGGCGGTGATGGCGACCCCAGGAAGCGGGGGGTGGTCTCGACTGCCTCGTACGAGGCGAGGGAGTTCGGCGTTCGGTCCGGCATGCCGCTGCGCACCGCGCTCAAGCGATGCCCCGACGGCGTGTTCCTCGCGGTCGACGCCGAGCACTACCTCGAGGCGAGCGGACGCGTGATGCAGGTAATGCGGACGTTCCCGGCGGTCGTGCAGGTGCTCGGCTGGGACGAAGCCTTCATGGCTCTCGAGACCGATGACCCCGAGGCGCGCGCGCGTGAGGTGCAACGCGCGGTGCTCGAGCGCACCCACCTCTGGTGTTCGATCGGCGTGGGGGATTCGAAGCACCGTGCGAAGCTCGCGAGCGCGTTCGCGAAACCCCGAGGCGTCTTCCGGCTCACCCACGAGGAGTGGCCAGCCCTGATGGGCCCGAAGCCTGTCGAGGCGCTCTGGGGCATCGGCAAGAAGACGGCCGCCAAGCTCGGCGAGCTCGGCATCCATACGGTCGAGGAGCTGGCGGTCGCCGACGACGCCGTGCTCGCCTCGCGGTTCGGGCCGAACACCGGCCCGTGGATCCGCAGCCTCGGCACGGGCGAGGACGACGGCGAGGTCACCGCGGAGCCGTACGTGCGACGGGGCCAGAGCCACGAACGCACGTTCCAGCGGGACCTGACCGACCACGACGAGATCACGCGAGAGACCGAGCGCATCGCGCGGGAGCTGTTCGCCGACCTGCCCGAGGACCGTCCGGTCTTGCGCGTCACGGTGAAGCTGCGCACCTCGTCGTTCTTCACGTCGACCCACGGCAGGAAGCTGCCCGCACCGACCCGTGACGTCGCGATCATCGTCGAGGCCGCGCTGGAGGCCCTCGGCCGCTTCGACCTCGACCGCCCGGTGCGGCTGCTCGGCGTGCGCGCCGAGTTCACCGAGCCCGACTGAGACCGGACATGGCGACGGCCGGAGGCGAGGGGTGCCTCCGGCCGTCGGATGGCTCCTGCGACGGGGGCGCGGAGCCGGTTCCTCGTGACGCCGATCACATCTCCGGCAACAGCACCCCGTCGATGATGTAGACGGTGGCGTTGGCGGTCTGCACGTTGCCGCACACGACCGACGAATCACCGTTCACCGTGAAGCTCTCGCCCATGCCTTCGACCTCGAGGGTCGAGCCCTGCAGGGTCTCGTGCGTGCCGGCGAGGTCCTCGGGCGCCAGGCGCCCGGGCACCACGTGATACGTCAGCACGTCGGTGAGCAGCCCGCTCGGGTCGGCCATGGCGGCCTTCGCGGTCTTCGAGGGCAGGCCCTCGATGGCGTCGTTGGCCGGCGCGAAGACGGTGATGTCCTCGGCGCTGTTCAACGTGTCGCCGAGGTTGGCGGCGCCCACCAGGGTGACGAGCTGCGACAGCACCGGGTTGTTGCTGGCCGCGGTGGCGACCGGGTCGGTCGCCATGCCGTCGAAGCTGCCGGCGCCGTCGGCCGGCACGGCCGCGCAGCCGGCGCCGAACGTCTCGCTCATCGGTGCGGCGGCCTCGCTCGGCGTGGTCATGTCGTCGCCACCGGCGGTGCTCGTGCCACCGTCGTCGCTGCTGCATGCGGCTCCCACGATCGCGAGGGCCGCGAAGGCGGCCACGATCGAGGCACGCCGCTTGTGCATGATGCTCATGGAGAGTGCTCCTTCCGGGTGTGTCGGCCGGGTCGGCCGGTTGCTGCGGACACCCGGTGTTCGCAGCCTCACCCCACCTGGATCACGATGGAGTGCTGCCCGGTCGCTCCGTCAGGGAACGGGTCGACGCGCTCGGCGGTCTGCGTCACGCCCTCGCCGTCGGTGGCGCGTACCTCGAGGCGGCGGTTCCCCGCACTGAGCGGCACCGTGATGCGCCACTGGCGCCACGTGTCGATCGTGTCCTCGGTCGCGAGCTCGGCCTCGCCCCACTCACCCGCGTCCGCGCGCACCTCGACCCGCTCGATGCCGCGGTGCTGTGCCCAGGCGACGCCGGCCACGACCACATCGCCGGCCGCGACTGTCGCGAGCGGCTTCGGGGTGTCGATGCGCGACTGGGTCTTGATCGGCGCCTGCTCGGCCCATCCGCGCCTGATCCAGTAGGGGTCGAACGCCTCGAACGTCGTGAGCTCGAGATCGACCACCCACTTCGTCGCCGACACGTACCCGTAGAGGCCCGGCACCACCATGCGCACCGGGAAGCCGTGCTCGATGGGCAGCGGCTCGCCGTTCATCGCGATCGCGAGCATGGCGTCGCGACCGTCGGTGACGACCGAGACCGGCGTGCCGGCGGTGAAGCCGTCGTCGGAGGTCGACACGAGCTGCGTGGCGCCGGGGTCGACGCCCGCCTCGGCGAGCAGGTCGGCGAGCGGCGCGCCGAGCCAGCGGGCGTTGCCCACGTACTCGCCGCCCACCTCGTTCGACACGCACGCGAGCGTGATGTCGCGCTCCATCAACGAGCGCTGTCTGAGCTGCTCGAAGTCGAGCGAGATCTCGCGTTCGACCATGCCGTGCACCCGCAGGCGCCAGTCCTCGGCGGTGACCGACGGCACGATGAGCGCCGTGTCGACCCGGTAGAAGTCGGCGTTCGGCGTGTAGAACGGGCTGAGGCCGTCGACGCCGAGCTCGGCGCCGCTCGAGGCCGCCGGCGAGGGCTCGGCGGGCGCGGGCAGTGTCACCGCTGCTCGGGAGGCGTCGGCCTGCTTGCGCCGCGACAGGAATTGCCCGAGCGCACCGGCCGCGGCGGCGACACCCAGCGCGACGCCGCCGGCGACCAGGAACCGCCGCCGCGCGACGGCGTCGAGTGGATGCGTGTCCCGATCGTCACCGACCTCGTCGGGAGTGGGCGTGGCGCCGGTCCATCGGCGCTGCAGGCGAACCAGCGTGAAGGCTCCGGCCGCCGCGCCGGCGAGGGCGGGAAGCGCGTCGGCCGCGGTGGCGCCGGGGCGCGTGAGGGCCGCGAGGGCGCCGACCGCGCCGAGCACCGCGAGGCCGACCAAGCCCGTGCGCGGTCGGCGCAGCGACGCGATACCCAGGGCGATGGCGAGCAGCGTGACCACCACGCCGATGCCGACGAGCAGCACGAGCTTGTCCTGCTCGCCGAACGTGCGGATCGCGAACGACTTCAGCCACTCGGGCGTGCGGTCGATGGAAGCCGATCCCACAGCCACGATCGGCGAGGAGGAGCCGCCCACGAACGCCGCGACCAGGTGGGCGACGCCGAGGGCTACCCCGGCGGACGCCAGGCCGAGCCAGGCTCCCGCGCGTTTCGTCATCACAGGCACATTCGCACGAACCGAGCCTTCGGATGCCCCGCACTCCGCGAAGACGGGCTTTCCCCGGGCACTGGTGGTGTTCGACACGGCCATGCGTGGCTGTGATGCTGGGTGCCTGCCCCGCACCGCGGGGCCCGACCGGGAGGTTCCTTCGCATGTTCGACGGCGGCGCCGGCTCACTCGTCTCAGGGTTCGTCACGCTCGGCCTGTTGATGGCCATCGTGGCCGTCATCACCGGGCGGCACCTGCCCGATGAGCGCGCCACCCGCCCTCGGGCCATCTACCTGTCGGTGGCGATGCTGCCGGTGCTCGTGGTCGGCGTGCTCGCCGCTGCGGCGTTCCTCGAGGCGGCCGTGCAGCTCATCCTGGGACCGGAATCGGGCGAGGACCTGCTGAGCGGATTGGGAGGCCTAGCCGGCGGCGGCATACCGGGCGCCGAGATGGGCCAGCTCGGCGGCCTGCTCACCGGCATGGGAGACCTCGGGCTGGACCCCGCCGACGCGGCTATCAGAACGCTCGTGGGCTCGGGCGTCACGGCCGTCGTGGCCTTCGCGATCTACCGGCTGCACCAGGATTGGCGGCAAGGGCTCATGGAAGACGCGAGCTTCGCCGGCTCGGTCGCGCCCCGCACCTTCCAGGCGTTCGCGTACACGGTCGTGCTGATCTTCGTGGTCCTGTTCGCGGTGAGCGCCGTGAAGGCCGGGTACGGCATCTTCCGTGTCGTCGCGCCCGACACGAGCGCGGTCTTCTCCCTCAGCGAGAGCGCCGAGCGCGAGCGTGGCATCGCCGACATCGTGTCGGGCCTCGCGCTCGCCGCGGCCTCGTGGTGGCTGCTGCAGATGCATTGGAAGCTGGCGGCCACCCTGCGGGACGAGACCCCCGCGACGACGAGGCCGTCACCGCCCGCCGCCTGAGATCTGCAGCGAGTCCCGGATCTGGGTCAGCAGCTCGACCTCGGTGGGGCCGGCTTGCACTTCGGGCGCAGGCGTCCTGAGCCGGTTCGCGGCCCTCACGACCAGGAAGAGCACCCAGGCGATCAGCAGGAAGTTCACGACCGCCGTGATCAGCGAGCCGATCAAGATCTCCCCGCGGTCGCCGACGCCGATCGTGATCGCATCGAAGTTCGGCTCGCCGAAGAGCGCGGCGACGACGGGCATGAGCACGCCATGGATCAACGCGTTCACGACGCCCGTGAACGCCAGGGCGAGCACCAGGCCCACCGTCACGTCGAGCACGTTGCCCCTGAGCGCGAACTCCTTGAACTCCTTCAGCATCGGTTCTCCCTTCCTCGTGGACGTGGCTCAGACACGACGCTGCGAACGGCCGGCGATGCGCGCCGTCATGGTGCGCGGCAGGAACCGCGACCCGAACGCGAACGCGCGGCTGGAACCGCCCGTCACCAGATAGGGCTTGCCCGCCTTCATCGCGGCGTACCCTGCCTCGGCCACCTCACGCGCCTCGGGGAGTTGCGTGCCACTGATGAGGGCCGAGTCCCCCATGCCGGCCCGCTCCTGGAAACCGGTCCGTGTGGGGCCCGGGCACAGGCAGGTGACGGAGACGCCGGTGCCCGCGAGCTCCTCGGCCATCGCGAGCGACAGCGAGAGCACGTAGGCCTTGGTCGCCGCATAGGCCGCGGTCATGGGCGCCGCGCTGAACGAGCCCACCGAACCGAGATGCAGCACCCGGCCGTGACCCCGCTCGACCATGCCCGGCACGATGAGCCGGCTCAGCTCGGTGAGCGCCACCACGTTCACCGCCAGCATGTCCGATTGCGTCGCGGGATCATCGCGCCAGAACTCCCCGTAGGTCGAGAACCCCGCATTGTTCACGAGGGTGTCGATCGTGACGCCGCGTTGGTCGAGCGATGCCACCAGCTCGGCGCTCGCGCCGTGGCGGGCCAGGTCCTTCGGCACCACGGTCACCTCGACGCCGTGGCGCTCCTCGACCTCCTGGGCGATGGACTCCATCGCGGCGCCGCTGCGCGCCACCATGACGACGTTGCACCCGTCGGCGCCGAGGAGGCGGGTGAACTCCGCGCCGAAGCCGCTCGAGGCGCCCGTGACGAGCGCCGTCGAACGCCCGTCGCCCCGCTGGCTCACATGACCTCCTCGGAGAACACTCGTTCCATCGCGCGCCGAGCGCGGCGGGTCACGCGCAGGTAGTCGTCGATGAAGCTCTGCCGGGGGTACTCCTCGTAGCCGAGACGCCGAGCGAGCGCGGTCTGGTCGGCCGGCGCCGCCGGCACCGCCTCCGCGTGCAGCCGGCGGTCCATCTCGAGCGCGTTCTTCACGTCGGTGAGGAACACGAATGCCTCGCCGAGGTCGCGCGCCGCCGAGCCGGGCATCAGCTTCGCGGCCGCGAGCCGCTCGATCGCCTCGAGGGTTCGGCGGGACCGGACCTCCGGGCGCCGGCCGCCGTAGCGCATCAGCGACAGCTCGACCGCGAACTGCACGTCGGCGAGCGAGCCGATGCCGAGCTTGAAGTGGAACTTCGCCGCCTCGGGAGGCTTGCACGCGCTCGCGCTCGATGCGCTCGCGCATGCGGCGGATGTCGGCCACGCGATCGATCGTGAGCCCCTCGGGCGGGTACGCGGCGTCGGCCGCGTTCAGCTCGAAGCGCCGGCCGAGGTCGGGGTCGCCCGCGACGGCTCGCGCTCGCAGCAGCGCCTGGAACTCCCACGTCTCCGCGTACCGCTGCCAGTACTCGAGGTAGCCGGCGATCGAGCGAGCGAGCGGACCGTTGCGCCCCTCCGGGCGCAGATCGGCGTCGGGCTCCCAGCCGGCCTCGCGGATGCCGCGCAGCACCTGCTCGGCCAGCGCGCTCGCCGCGACCGCTGTGCCTCGGCGCCCTCGCCCTCGTAGACGAACATCAGGTCGAGGTCGCTCGCGACGTTCAGCTCGCGCGCGCCCAGCTTGCCCATGCCGATCACGGCGAACGGCAGGTCGCCGGGTGGCTCGGCCGCGGCGAGCGCCTCGCGCACCACGCGCACCGCGACCGCGCTCAAGCGCCTCGCCGGACTCCCGGGGCGTGAGCTCGCGCGCCGCCGTGCGCGCGACGGCGTCGACGAGCGCTCCGGCGGCGTCGGTCTCGGCGCCGAGCAGGGTGTCGCTCAGCCCGAGGATGCGCGAGGGGTCGGCCACGAGCAGGTCGGTCGCGAACGAGCTCGCGCCGACGAGGTGGGCGAGGCGGCGGGCGGCGGGCGGGTCGGTCGCGAGCAGGTCGGCCACGTCACGCCCGTCACCGACCGCCTCGGCGATGCGTTCCAGTCGCACGAGGGCCGCGTCGGGTGTCGGCGAGAGGGCGAGCGCGGGCGCCATCACCGGGAACAGGTTCGCGAACACCTTGCCGATGCGTCGGCCCGGATCGACGAGCCGGCCCAGCACGTCGTAGGCGCGGGCGGGCTCGGCGAACCCGAGCCCGCCCAGCAGCTCCTCGGTGGCCTCGCGATCGGTGCCGTGGCCCGGGTGCAGTTGCGCCGGGCCGGCGAACGACTCCAACAGCGGCCGGTAGAACAGACGCTCGTGGATCGATCGCACCAGCCCCGTGGTGCGTTCGTACTCCGCGGCGAGGGCGTCGGCGTCGGCCAGATCGAGGGAGCGAGCGAGCGTCGTGCGCGCGAGCCGCCCGGGCGGAAGATCGTGGGTCTGCAGGTCGCGCACGATCTGCAGCCGGTGCTCGACCCGTCGCAGGAACCGGTACGCCCCGGCGAGCGCGTCGGCGTCGGCGTCGGCGACGTAGCCCTCGAGCGCCAGCGCGCGCAGGGCGGCGAGCGTGTTGGGCGTGCGCAGGCGCGCGTCGCGGCGCCCGTGCACGATCTGCAGCAGCTGCACCGCGAACTCCACGTCGCGGATGCCGCCCCGCCCGCGCTTGACCTCGATGAGCTCCTTGCCGCGCTGGCGGATGTATTCCTCGAGGCGCACCTTCGTGCGGCGCACATCGTCGATCGCCGCCGGCGCGAGCTCGGGCGGGTACACGTACGGCTCGACCCCGTCGAGGAACGCCGAGCCCAGGCGCGCGTCGCCCGCCACCGGCCGCGCCTTGATCATCGCCTGACGCTCCCACGTCGCGGACCCGCGGTCGTAGTAGGCGAGCGTCGCCTCGAGCGACCGACTGAGCGCACCCGCCCGTCCGCCCGGGCGCAGAGCCACGTCGACACGCAGGGCGAGGCCTTCGGAGGTCGGCTCGGCCAGCAGGGCGGTCAAGGCGGCGACCGCGCGTTCGGCAGCTTCCTGCGCGTCGGGCCCGGCCCCACCGTGCAGGAACAGCAGGTCGACGTCGCTCGCGTAGTTCAGCTCCGAGCCGCCGAGCTTCCCGAGGCCGATGATCGCGAGGCCCGGGTCGTCGATGAGCGCGAGCGCCTCGGCGAGGCAGGCATCGGCGATCGCGCTGATCTCGGCCACGACCTCCTCGAGCGGCGCGCCGTCGAGGTCGCGGGCGGCGACCCGCAGCATCGCGCGCCGCCGGAAACGCCGCAGACCCGCCATCGGACCGAGACGATCGATGTCGACCCCGAGCTCGGCTCGCAACGCGCCCCCATCGCGCGGCGACACGTCGGCCAGCGATGCCACCTCGTCGGGGTGGGCCACGAGGAAGTCGGAGGCTGCTCTCGAGAACCCGAGCAGCCGGGCCGCGATCTCGGTGATCTCCGGTCGCGCGAGCGCCTCCCGGGCGGCCGGATGGTCCCCCACCCTCGAGAAGGCGACCCGGGCGAGCTCGGGGTCGGGCGCGCCCGCGAAGGTGCGACCGAGCATCTCGGGCGTCAACACCCCGGCATCATCGCACCGAGCTACTCGAGCCTGCCGGTGAGTTCACGGCCGATCAGCATGCGTCGGATCTCGGCGGTGCCGGCCCCGATCGTGTAGAGCTTCGCGTCGCGCAACAGCCGTCCCGACGGCACCTCGTTGAGGTAGCCGGCGCCGCCCAGGCTCTGGATCGATTCGAGCGCGACCTGCACCGCGTGCTCGGAGGCGGCGAGCAGGCATGCGGCGGCTGCAGCGCCATGCCGACCCGCCGGATCCCGGTCGAACCGACGGGCCACGTCGTAGGCGAACGCGCGCGAGGACTCCAACGCGACGAACATGTCGGCGAGCTTGCCCTGCATGAGCTCGAAGGAGCCGATCGGCTTGCCGAACTGCCGCCGGTCCCGCACGTAGGGCAGCACCAGGTCCATGGCCGCCTGCATGATGCCGATCGGCCCGCCGGAGAGCACGAGGCGCTCCGAGTCGAGGCCCGACATCAGCACCCGCACACCCCCGCCCACGTCGCCGAGCACGTGGTCGTCAGGGATGAAACAGTCGGAGAAGACGATCTCGGAGGTCGGCGACCCGCGCATGCCGAGCTTGTCCATCTTGGGCGAGGCGCTATAGCCGGCCATCGCGCGCTCGACGACGAACGCGGTGATCGACGACGAGCCTTCTTCCCGGTCGCCGGTGCGCATGTACACGACGAGCACGTCGGCCTCGGGACCGTTCGTGATCCACATCTTCGACCCGTTCGCGACCCAGCCACCGTCGCCGCGCACCGCCCGGCACGACATCGCCCCGATCACGTCGGAACCCGCGTCAGCCTCGCTCATCGCGAGCGCGCCCACGTGCTCGCCCGACAGCAGGCCGGGCAGCCACCGTTCGCGCTGGGCCGGCGTGCCGTTGGACCACAGGTTGTGCACGCAGAGGTTGGAATGGGCCGCGTACGACATGCCGACCGATGCCGAGGCCCGCGAGATCTCCTCGATGACGACCAGGTGCTCCAGGAAGCCGAGTCCCGCTCCCCCGTCGGCCTCGGCCACCGTGGGTCCGAGCACGCCCAACTCCCCGAGCCGCGGCCAGAGCCAGCGCGGGAACGCGTCGTCGCGGTCGATCTCGTCGGCGTGGGGGGCGAGCTCGCGTTCGGCGAACGTGCGGATCGTGTCGCGGAGTTCCTCGACGGAGATGCCCTCGCTCATCCCGTACACGCTACGCGGCGGGGCGGCTTCGTGCGACGCGACGAGCGGACGGCCGCAGTAAGGTGGCCACCGATGATGCGAGCCGTCACCACGTACCCGACGGGTGTCCCGTGGCGCGGCTGACCACGCACCTCGACCCGTCGTCCGACTCGTTCGCCGAGAACGACGCCGCCATGCGGGCGCTCGTCGCGGACCTCGACCGGCGCCTCACCGACGTGCGGCTGGGAGGAGGTGAGGTGGCCACCGAGCGTCACCGCGCGCGCGGCAAGCTCACCGCCCGCGAGCGTATCGACCGGCTGATCGATCGGGGTGCGGCGTTCCTCGAACTGTCCCCGCTCGCCGCCGGCGACCTGTACGACGGCGACGCGCCCGCCGCCGGCATCGTGACCGGCATCGGCCCCGTGCGCGGCACGCCGTGCGTGGTCGTGGCCAACGACGCCACCGTGAAGGGCGGCACCTACTTCCCGATGACGGTGAAGAAGCACCTGCGGGCCCAAGAGATCGCGATGGAGAACCGCCTGCCCTGCATCTACCTCGTGGACTCGGGTGGGGCGTTCCTGCCGCTTGCAGGCCGACGTCTTCCCGGACCGCGAACACTTCGGCCGCATCTTCTTCAACCAGGCCCGCATGTCGGCCGCCGGCATCGCCCAGATCGCGGCCGTGATGGGCTCATGTACCGCCGGCGGCGCATACGTGCCGGCGATGTCGGACGAGACCGTGATCGTGCGCGGCACCGGCACGATCTTCCTCGGCGGGCCCCCGCTCGTGAAGGCGGCGACCGGCGAGGACGTCGACCCCCAAGAGCTCGGTGGAGCCGACGTGCATGCCCGGCAGAGCGGCGTGGTCGACCACGAGGCCGATGACGACGAGCACGCCCTGCGCATCGTGCGCGAGATCGTCGCGAACCTGCACGTGCGCGAGCAGCGCGCCTGGACGATCGCCGACCCCGTCGAGCCGGCGGTCGACCCGGGCGGCCTCTACGGTGCGATCCCGGCCGAGCTCGCGCGGGCCTCCGACGTGCGCGAGGTGATCGCCCGCGTCGTCGACGGCTCGGAGTTGCACGAGTTCAAGCAGCTCTACGGCGACACCCTCGTGTGCGGGTTCGCGCGCATCCACGGCCATCCGGTCGCGATCCTCGCGAACAACGGCATCCTGTTCTCGGAGTCGGCGCTCAAGGGCACCCATTTCGTGCAGCTGGCCTGCGAACGCGGCGTGCCGCTCGTCTTCCTGCAGAACATCACGGGCTTCATGGTCGGGCGCGAGTACGAGGCCGGCGGCATCGCGAAGGACGGCGCGAAGCTCGTGACCGCCGTGGCGTGCGCGAACGTGCCGAAGTTCACGGTGATCATCGGCGGCTCGTTCGGCGCCGGGAACTACGCGATGGGCGGCCGCGCCTTCGGCCCGCGCCAGCTCTGGATGTGGCCCAACGCCCGCATCTCGGTGATGGGCGGCACCCAGGCCGCGAAGGTGCTGACCACGGTCGGCGGCGACCCGGCCGACGAGCCGGAGACGGTCGATCGCTACGAGCGGGAAGGCAGCCCGTACCACTCGACGGCTCGGCTGTGGGACGACGGCGTGATCGATCCGCTCGACACGCGCAAGGTGCTCGCGCTCGGTCTCGACGCCGCGTCGCGTGCGCCGCTCCAACCCACCAGGTTCGGGGTGTTCCGCACGTGAGCGACGTACGAGCCGAACGCGACGGCGCGGTCGTGACCCTCACGCTCGATCGCCCCGACCGGCGCAACGCGCTCGACCCGAGCCTGCTCGCCTCGCTCGCCGACGCGATGGACGACCTGTCCGGCGACGACGACGGTTCGGATCGTCGTGCTGACCGGTGCCGGCAGCGCCTTCTCGGCGGGCGCCGACCTGGACTGGATGCGGGCGAGCCGCGACGCTCTCGAGCGCGGAGAACCGCAGCGATGCCGCCGCGATGGCCGAGGCCTTCGACGCGGTGGACCGTTGCCCCAAGGCCGTGATCGCCCGGGTGAACGGGCCGGCGATCGGCGGAGGCGCCGGCCTCGTGGCGTGCGCCGACGTCGCCGTGGCGGTCGAGGGCACGCGGTTCGCCTTCGCCGAGGTGCGGCTCGGGCTGCTGCCCGCCACGATCGCTCCCTACGTCGCTACGGGCGATCGGACCGGGGCACGCACGTGAGCTGTTCACGATCGGGCCGTCCGTTCGAGGCCGAGGAGGCTCGCTCGCTCGGCCTCGTGCATCGCGTCGTGGCGCCCGAGGACCTCGATGCAGCGGTCGCGATCTCGGTCGAGAACTTCCTGGCGTGCGCGCCGGGCGCCGTCGCCGCGAACAAACGCCTCGTGCGCGACCTCACCGCGTCGCTCGCGCTCACGGACCTGCCCGACCGCATCGCCGAGGCACGGGCGGGCTCCGAAGGTCAGGAAGGCCTCGCGGCCTTCCTCGAGAAACGCGATCCGACATGGCTGCGCTCACGCCGGCTCCTGATCGCGAACCGCGGCGAGATCGCGGTGCGCATCGTGCGGGCATGCCGCGAGTCGGGCATCGTCGCCGATCGTCGCGATCACGCCGGGCGAGTCCGGCGCCCTCGCCGATGGCTCGCCGACGGCAGCGTCGAGGTGCCCTCCTACCTCGACGCCGCCGCGACTGGTCGACGCCGCCGTGCGGACCGACGCCGACGCCGTGCACCCCGGCTACGGGTTCCTCGCCGAAGACGCCGGCGTTCGCCGAGCAGGTGATCGCCGCGGGCCTGGTGTGGGTCGGTCCGCCCCCGGCCGCGATGCGCGTGCTCGGCGACAAGGTGCAGGCGCGGTCCGTGGCCGAAGCCGCCGGACGTGCCGGTCGTGCCGGGCGTCGTGGGCGACGTCGATGGCGGCGACCTGGCCGAGGCGGCCGCGGCGCTCGGGTTCCCCGCTGCTCGTGAAGGCGGCCGCAGGTGGCGGCGGTCGGGGCATGCGCGCCGGGTCGACCGACCTCGAGGACCTGCCGGCAGCGCTGCGTGCGGCCCACGACGAGGCCGAGGCGGGCTTCGGCGACGGGCGCGTGTTCCTCGAGCGTCGCCTCGCCGACGTGCACCACGTGGAGATCCAGGTGCTGATCGACGAGCGCGGCGCCGCCGTGCAGCTGGGCGAGCGCGACTGCTCGCTGCAGCGGCGACACCAGAAGATCGTCGAGGAGTCGCCCTCGCCCGTCGTCGACGCCGCCCTGCGCGCCCGGCTCGGCGACGCGGCGATCGCGATCGCCGAGACGAGCCGGGTACGTGGGAGCGGGAACGGCCGAGTTCCTGGTCGATCGCG
Source organism: uncultured Actinomycetes bacterium (assembly GCA_963722795.1). Lineage (GTDB taxonomy): Bacteria > Actinomycetota > UBA4738 > UBA4738 > HRBIN12 > JAOUEA01. Next base: position 154,080 of record CAVROD010000004.1, on the reverse strand, counting down.
AGGGTGGGTGGTGGTTCCTGGAGATGAACGCCCGGCTGCAGGTGGAGCATCCGGTCACCGAGGCCGTGACGGGGGTCGACCTCGTGCAGGCGCAGCTCTCGATCGCCGCCGGGGACGCCGCTCTCGCTCGGCACGACCGACCTGCGCGGCCACGCGATCGAGGCTCGCGTGTACGCGGAGGACCCCGCGCGCGGCTTCCTGCCGACCGGCGGCCGGGTGATGCTGCTCGACCTGCCGCATCGTCCGGGGGTGCGCATCGACACCGCGCTGCGCGTGGGCGACGAGGTCGGGCTCGGCTACGACCCGCTGCTCGCCAAGATCATCGCCTGGGCGGAGGACCGGCCGCGGGCGCTCGCCCGACTGCGTTCGGCGCTCGCCGAGGTGCATATCGTGGGCGTGACGACGAACCTCGGCTTCCTGCTCGACGTGCTCGGCCGGCCCGAGTTCGCCGACGGCGCCGCCGACACCGACTGGGTCGAGGAGCGCTGGCAGGCCGACGTGCCCGACCTGCCCGCCGGGGTGCGGGCAGCGACCGACCCCCGCGACCCGTGGCTCGCCTTCGGAGCCGTCGTTGATGCGCCCGACGAGGTCACGGTCGCGGGCACCCATGCGCAGTTCCGTGGCTGGGCATATCTGCTGGCCGACGAGACGCTCGAGGCGACGACGTTCGCGCCGCCCGGAGGGTCGCTCCTCGCGCCGATGCCCGCCACGGTGGTGCGCATCGACGCCGCACCCGGCGACCATGTGACGCCGGGTCAGGTGCTCGCGATGCTGGAGGCGATGAAGATCCAGGTGCAGGTCGCTGCCCCCACCGAAGGCACGGTGGCATCGGTGCTCGTGCGACCCGGCGACGTGGTCGCGCGCGACCAGGTGCTGATCGAACTGGAGCAGGCATGACCGCGCCAGCCCACTTGCCCAGCAAGGTCCGCATCGTGGAGGTCGGCCCCCGCGACGGCCTGCAGAACGAGGATGCCGTCGTGCCGGCCTCGGCGAAAGTGGCGTTCGTCGACGCGCTCGCCGACGCCGGGTTGTCCGTCGTCGAGGTGACGTCGTTCGTGAGCCCGCGGGCCGTGCCGCAGCTCGCCGACGCCGACGAGGTGTTGCCTCGCGTGCGCCGGCGCCCGGGCGTTCGCTACCCGGTGCTCGTGCCGAACATGCGAGGCATGGAACGGGCCGAGCGGGCCGGCGCCGACGCCGTCGCGGTCTTCACGGCCGCGTCCGAAGCGTTCAACCAGCGCAACATCGGCATGTCGATCGCGGAGTCGCTCTCGACGTTCGAACCGGTGCTCGACCGGGCGCGCGAGCTCGGCTGGTGGCGTCGCGGGTACGTGTCGACGGCGTTCGGGTGCCCGTACTCGGGCGCCGTCGACACCGACAGGGTAGTCGAGGTCTGCCTCGCCCTGCTCGACCTCGGCTGCGACGAGATCTCGGTCGGCGACACCATCGGGGTGGCGGAGCCCGACGACGTGCGCCGGGTGTGCGACGCGCTCCTGGAGCGCATGCCCCTCGACCGGCTCGCGCTGCACCTGCACGACACCCGAGGCCGGGCGCTCGACAACGTGCAGGCCGGCATGGAGCGTGGCGTCTGGATCTACGACGCGTCGGCCGGCGGCACCGGGGGATGCCCGTTCGCACCCGGGGCTCCGGGCAACCTCGCGACCGAGTCGCTGTGCGCCCTGCTCGACCAGCTCGGCATCGAGCACGGCGTCGACGCATCGGGGGTCCGGGCCGCCGCGGAAGCGTTGCGGGCCACCATGAGGGCGCCCGCCTGATGAGGACGGCGGTGCCCGCAAGAGCTGGCGCCACCCCTTGCAGCGGTCTATCGTGCGTCGATCGGGTGCCCGCCCGACAACCGGGGAGGACAGATGCTGGCGGCTTCGACGGTCATGCTCGTGCTGCGTTTCCTGCACATCGTGGCGGGCACGCTCTGGGTGGGGTCCGCGTTCCTGTTCGTCGGCTTCATCGGCCCGTCTGCGGCTGAGGTGGGCCCGAGCGCAGGTCCCTTGCTGAGCGCCGCGGTGAAGAAGCGCAAGGTGGCCAAGGTGATCACGGTGCTCGGGCTCACCACGGTCATCGCAGGATGGATCATGTGGCTGCGCGATCTCGACTCGGCCGGCTCGCTCAGCAACTGGCTCGATTCCCGGTTCGGCCTCGTGCTCACGATCGGAGCGCTCCTGGCGACCGGCGCGTTCTTCATGGGGTACTTCGGCGTGGGACGCAACGTCGAGCGCATGGTCGATCTCGGCGACGCGATCCGCGAGGGGGGGCAGCCGCCCACCGAGCAGCAGATGGCCGAGATGGGCCGGCTCGGGAGCCTGCTGGAGAAGCACGGCAAGACCGACCTCGTCCTGCTGCTGCTGGCCGTGGCCGCGATGTCGACCGCGCGCTACTGGTAACGCGCCGCGAGTTCACACAGACGTAACCGAGCGGGAGCGCCGCACCCCTACCCTTGGGGCATGGCCCTCACCGCGGAAGCCGACTACGTCCTGCGCACCATCGAGGAACGGGGCATCCGGTTCGTGCGCCTGTGGTTCACCGACGTGCTCGGCTTCCTCAAGTCGTTCACGATCACCTCGCAAGAGCTGGAGGGTGCCTTCGCCGAGGGCATGGGCTTCGACGGATCCTCGATCGAGGGGTTCAGCCGCATCCAGGAATCCGACATGATCGCGATCCCCGATGCCGCGACCTTCCAGATCATCCCCTGGAAGCAGGAAGCCCCCGTCGCTCGCATGTTCTGCGACATCTGGTCGCCCGACGGCGTGCCGTTCGACGGCGACCCGCGCGGGGTGCTGAAGCGTCAGGTGCAACGCGCGGCCGACCTCGGCTTCACGTTCTACGTCGGCCCCGAACTCGAGTTCTTCTACTTCAAGGCAGCCGACGACCCGTCGTTCCTCGACCACGGCGGCTACTTCGACGAGACCCCGCTCGACGTCGCGACCGACTACCGCAAGCGGACGGTGCAGTACCTGGAAGCGATGGGCATCCCGGTGGAGTACGTGCACCACGAGGTCGCGCCGAGCCAGCACGAGATCGACCTGCGCTACGCCGACGCGCTCACGATGGCCGACAACGTCATGGCCTACCGCCTCACGGTGAAGGAGGTCGCGCAGGAGTTCGGCATCTACGCGACCTTCATGCCGAAACCGGTCGCAGGGGTGAACGGCTCGGGCATGCACACCCACCAGTCGCTGTTCGAAGGCGACCGCAACGCGTTCTTCGACGCGGCCGACGAGTACCACCTGTCGAAGACGGCCAAGCGATACGTCGCCGGCCTGCTGCGCCACGGGCCGGAGATCACGCTGCTCACGAACCAGTGGGTGAACTCCTACAAGCGTCTCGTGCCGGGCTTCGAGGCGCCCGTCTACGTCTGTTGGGCCCGGCGCAACCGCAGCGCGCTGGTGCGGGTGCCCCAGTACAAGCCCGGCAAGGAAGAGGCCACACGCATCGAGTACCGATCACCCGATCCGGCGTGCAACCCCTACCTCGCGTTCGCGGCGATGCTCGCGGCCGGACTCGCGGGCATCGAGGGCGAGTACGACCTGCCGCCCGAGGCGAGCAACAACATCTACGAGATGGGCGACGACGAGCGCGCGAGCGCGGGCATCCGGTCCCTGCCCGAGGACCTCGTCGAGGCGATCCATCTGGCCGAGGGCAGCGAGGTGCTGCGCGATGCGCTCGGCGCCCACGTGCACGAGTTCCTCATCAGGAACAAGCGCGAGGAGTGGGACGCCTTCAAGGCCTACGTGAGCCCGTTCGAGCTCGAGCGCTATCTCCCCATCCTCTAAAGGGCGATCTCGAGGCCGATCTTCGAGCGCTACACGCGTACCCGGCCGCACATGCCGGTGCAGGTGCCGCCGCTCACGTTCCCGTGGATCGAACAGAAGAACCGGTAGGTGCCGGCTCGCCGGAACCGGTGCGAGACGGACTCGCCGGCGTTGATGCGTTGGGAGAAGGTCCAGTTGCCACCGTAGGCCCGCACCGTGTGGGTGCCGGAGACGGCACGCCAGCGCACGCGGTCTCCGCGATCGATCGAGACGCGCGCCGGCGACCACTGGGTGCCGCTTCCTCTGATCGTGACCGCCGCCGCGGGGGTCATCGTCGCGATCGTGACGCCCGCGGCGAGCACCGCCGCGACCCCCATCCGCTTCATGCCCATCGATCCGCTCCTCTCGTCGCAGTGCTGAGGATACGGACCGCCGCTGATCGCGGTTCAGGCTTGGCCGGAACGTCCGAGACCGGCGCCTGCGCACTGCCGCTCGGGCGATTTGCCCCGCCGAGCATGGCTCGGCTACGGTTGCGATATGTCCCCTGATCACGACGACCTCACCCCCGCTCTCTCCGAGGCGAAGCGGCGCCGCGCGACCCTGCACGATGCCCTCGTGCACCTGGAGATCGCCATCTCTTCGCCCGCCGCGGGGCGCATCCCCGAGTGGACAGCGCTGGTGACGAAGGAGATGATCGGCGTCCGCGACGCGTTCGATCAGCACGTGCTCGTGACCGAGAAGCCCGACGGCCTCTACGAGGAGATCATCATGCGGGCGCCGCGTCTCGACGGCACGGTGCGTCGCCTCAAAGAGGAGCATCCCGACATCGCCGAGAAGATCGGGCAGATGGTGCAGCGACTCGAAGCGGCCACGATCGGCGGTCCCGAGTGGCCGCTCGACGACGCGCGCGACGACCTGCAGCGGTTCATCGGCACGGTGATCCGCCACCGTCAGAAGGGCGCCGACCTCGTGTGGGAGGCCTACAACGTCGACATCGGCGGCACCGAGTAACGATCCGTCGCCGGGCCGCCGACCGTTCCTGACGTAGGCTGGCCGTCGTGGCCCGCATCGCGCTCGGACAGGTGAACCTCACCGTCGGCGACCTCGCCGGCAACGTGGAACGCATGGCCTCGACGGCCGACCGCGCGACCCAAGCGGGCGCCGATGTCGTCGCCTTCCCCGAGCTGGCCATCACGGGCTACCCGCCCGAGGATCTCGTACATCGAGGTGAGTTCGTGCGGGAGAACCTGGAAGCCCTCGACGCGCTCGCCCGCAAGACCGCGACCGCCTGCCCGGTGATCACGGGGTTCATCGATCGCACCGACGCCGGGCTGCACAACGCCGCCGCTCTCTTGCGCAACGGCACCGTCGAGTCGCGCTACCACAAGATGCAGCTGCCGAACTTCGGCGTGTTCGACGAGCGGCGCTACTTCGTGCCCGGCGAGACCGGTGTCCGCGTCGAGGTCGGCGGGGTCAGCACGGGTCTGTCGGTGTGCGAGGACGCCTGGCACGACGCCCAGCCCTTCGCGGGCTACGCGGGGCTGCCACTGATCGTGAACATCAACGGGTCGCCCTATCACCGCGGCAAGATCGCCGAGCGCGCCGAGATCCTCGCCGCACGTGCGCGCCAGACCGGCGCCTGGATCGCCTACGTGAACGCGGTCGGCGGCCAGGACGAGCTGGTCTTCGACGGTGGCTCGATGATGGTGGCTCCCGACGGCACCGTGCGCCAGCGTGCCACCACGTTCAGCGAGGACCTGCTGCTCGTCGACCTGCACGGCGACACCTCGTTCGCCGATGGGCGTCCCGAGTGGCCCACCGACGATGCCGACGAGGTCTGGCAGGCCCTCGTGCTCGGTGTCGGCGACTACGTGCGTAAGAACGGCTTCACGCAGGCGGTCCTCGGGTTGTCGGGGGGCATCGACTCCGCGATCACCGCCGCGCTCGCGGTCGACGCGCTCGGAGCCGGCAACGTGCGAGGGCTCGCGATGCCCTCGCCATACAGCTCGCCCGAGAGCGTGGACGACGCGGTCGATTGCGCCGAGCGCCTCGGCATGCGCATCGACACGATCGCGATCACCGGCGTGCTCGACGCCTACCGGTACGCGCTCGCCGAGCAGTTCGCGGGCTCGACAGAGGACGTCACCGAGGAGAACCTGCAGGCGCGCATCCGCGGCAACCTGCTGATGGCCCTGTCGAACAAGTTCGGCCCCATCGTGCTCGCGACCGGGAACAAGAGCGAAAACGCGGTGGGCTACTCCACCCTGTACGGCGACATGGCCGGCGGGTTCGCGCCGATCAAGGACGTGCCGAAGACCCTGGTCTACGAGCTGGCGGCCTGGCGCAACGAGACCGCCACCGCCCGCGGCGAGACGCCGCCCATCCCCGAGCGCACCATCGCGAAGCCGCCGAGCGCCGAGCTGCGACCGGGCCAGCTCGACACCGACTCGCTGCCGCCCTACGACGTGCTCGATCCGGTGATCGAGGCCTACGTGGAAGACGACCTCGGCGTCGACGACATGGTCGCCGCGGGGTTCGAGCGTGCGCTCGTCGAGCGCGTGATCCGCATGGTCGACCGCAACGAGTACAAGCGCCGCCAGGCGGCGCCCGGCGTGAAGATCACCCCGAAGGCGTTCGGTCGCGACCGGCGCATGCCGATCACGAACCGCTACCCGGGATGAGCCGCCCCGGCGCCTTCCGACGGTAAGGTCAGCGCCGTGTCGTGGGAAGCGTGGTTCACGCTGGCCGTGGTGCTGGGGGTCGTCGCGCTGCTCGCCACCGAGCGGGTCCCTCCCCCCGTCGCCGTCATGGCCGCGGTCATCGCGGTGCTCGTGGCCGGCATCGTCGAGCCCTCCCAGGCGTTCTCGGGGTTCTCGAACCCCGCGCCGATCACCGTCGCCGCGCTCTACGTGCTCGCCGCCGGGGTGGAGAAGACCGGCGCCCTCGAGCGGCTGACGTTCCGTATCCTCGGCGCCGGCGGCAACGAGGACCTCAGCGATCGCAGCGTGCTCGCGCGCGTGCTGGTGCCCACTGCGCTCTCGTCGGCGTTCCTGAACAACACGCCGATCGTCGCCATGGTGGCGCCGAACCTCGTGGCATGGGCGCGCCGCGCGGGTCGCTCGCCCTCGCCGTTCCTGATCCCGATCAGCTTCGCGGCGATCCTCGGGGGCGTGCTGACGCTGATCGGCACGTCGACGAACCTCGTGGTCTCCGGGCTGCTCGCCGAGTCGGGGTCCGAGCCGCTCGGGCTCTTCGAGATCACGCGCGTCAGCCTGCCGCTCACGGTGCTCGGTGTCGCTCTGCTGATCGCCGTGGCGCCGAAGCTGCTGCCGCGACGACAGGCGCCGAGCGAGGCCATGCGGGAGGGCAGCCGCGAGTTCTCCGTGGAGATGGTGGTCGAGAAGGACGGCCCGCTCGAGGGGAAGAGCGTGTCGGGCGCGGGTCTGCGGAACCTCGAGGGGGTGTACCTCGTCGCGCTCGATCGCCAGGGGCGGATGCTCGCCCCGGTCGGCCCCGACGAGGCGCTCGTGGGAGGGGACCGTCTCACCTTCGCGGGGAACGTGGCGAGGATGCTCGACCTGCAGAGACTCCCGGGGCTGACCTCCGCCGAGGAGGCCCACTTCCCCACGGACTCGGGCGCGCGTGGGCGACGATTCTTCGAGGCAGTGGTGGCCGAGGGATCGCCGCTCGCGAACTCCACCATGAAGGACGTCGGCTTCCGCGCGCGGTACGGGGGAGCGGTGATGGCCGTCCATCGGGCCGGCGAGCGTCTGCCCGGCAAGCTCGGTGGCATCGAGCTCCGCCCCGGCGACGTGTTGATCGTGCTCGCGGACGACGACTTCCGGACCCGCTGGAAGGAAGAGCGCGACTTCCTCGTCGTCGCCCCGCTCGACGGTGAGCCGCCGCCACGCCGGGAGAAGTCCCCCATCGTCGGTGTCGTGACCGTGTTGCTGTTCGCGACCGTGGGGTTCGGGCTGATCGACATCTTGGAAGCGTCGCTGCTCGCCGCCATGGCGCTGGTCGGGCTCCGGGTCCTCACACCCTTCGAAGCGCGACAGTCCATCGACCTCAGCGTGATCGTGGTGATCGCGGGCAGCTTCGGCATCGGTGCGGCGATGTCGGCCAGCGGCCTGGCAACCGAGATCGCCGATCTGCTGATCGGGGGCTTCGGGTCGTTCGGCGATCTCGGGTTGATCGTCGGTATCCTGATCGCCACCGTGATCCTCACCGAGCTGATCACGAACAACGCGGCCGCGGTGCTGATGTTCCCGATCGCGCTGGCGGCCGCGGAACAGGCGGGCATCGACACCCACGCGGTGGCGATCGCGGTGGCGATCGGTGCCTCGTCGTCCTTCTTGTCGCCGATCGGCTACCAGACGAACACGATGGTCTACGGCATGGGCGGGTACCGGTTCAGCGACTTCGCGCGGGTGGGAGCCCCGCTCACGGTGCTGATGATCGTCGTCGCGGTGATCTTCATCCCGCTCTCCTGGCCGCTGCGTTGACGAGTACAAGCACCGCCAGGCCGCCCGGCGTGAAGATCACTCCCAAGGCTTTCGGCCGCGACCGGCGCATGCCGATCACGAACCGCTACCCCGGCTGACGCGCGCTCAGCGCTCAGCCGATGGCCCACACCACCGTGATCGTGACGCTCGTCTCGAGCTCGTCGGGTGCCACGACCGAGAACGACGCGTCGGCCGCCGCTGCGCCCAGGGTGGCCGCGCGGTACTCCTCGTAGACGGGCCTCGCGGCGCCTTCCTCGACGATGCGTTCGACGCCCGTGACCGACGTGCCGGCCGCGGCAGCCATCGCGTCGGCTTTCGCGCGGGCGCCGTCGACGGCCTGCTCGAGCGCCTGGGTGCGGGCCTGCGATGGGTCGGCGACCTCGAAGCGCACGTCGCGCACGCTCGTCGCGCCCGCCCCGACCGCCGCCTCGATGACCGCGCCCACCGAGTCGATGTCGCCCACGGTGACACCGAGCGTGGTGTCGGCCACGTACACCGTTCGCTCCTGAGGGGTGCGCCGGTCGATCGTTCGTCGGCCGACGTCGAGGCGCTCGGTCTGCACGTCGCCGGCATCGATGCCGGCGGCGGCCAGGGCCTCGAGCACGTCGTCGGCGATCGCCCCGTTGGCAGCGAGTGCGTCGGCGCTGTCGTCGGCGGTCGTCTCGATGCCGAGGCGAAGCGTCGCTTGATCGGGCTCGCTGCCGACCGTCGCCGTCGAGGTCACGGAGATCGAACGACCCGCCGCGCCGTCGTCGCCATCGTCGGCCACGGCCCGTGCACCGAGCGCCACCACGAGCACCGCGACCACGACCAGTGCCACCATCCAGGTCCTGCGTGTCATCTATGCGCTCCTCTCCCTGCCCTCACGAGCCCCTTCGTCGTCTATGGGTCCATGCCGACAGGGCCATCCGGCGTGACGGCGCCTCGAGACGGGCACCTCGTTAGGATTCCCACGCGGGCCCGTAGCTCAGCCTGGTTAGAGCAGGGGGCTTTTAACCCTCGTGTCGCAGGTTCGAATCCTGCCGGGCCCACCCGCGTGATGCTGCTGCCGCGCAGGCCATGTCGGGGGTCGCAGCTAGGCTCGCACGATGAGGACGATCACCGTCCGGGGACCTCGAGGCAGCGTGTGGACGATCAACGAGCCCACCACTCGACGCGAGCGTGCGCGTGGACTGCATGGGCGAGCACCGCTGGCTTACGGGCACGGCATGTTCTTCGAGCGGTGCCGATCGGTACACACGTTCGGCATGCGGGCGCCCATCACCGTGGCGGCGCTCGATGCCGGGCTCCGCGTGGTCACGGTCCGCACGATGCGTTCGAGGCGAGTGCTGGTGCCGAGGCCCGGCGTGCGACACATCCTGGAATGCAGGTCCGACGCCGACGTGCGACCGGGCGATCGGTTCGAGATGCCGGCGCGGCCCGAACGCCGCCGGGGGGAAGCACCGACGGCGCTCAGACGATCGCGCCGATGATGAGGCGCAGGAGTGCCGCCACGCCCGTCGCCGTCAGGGCGATGACCGCAGCGACGACGTAGGGCGCGTAGGCGGGCACCGCCACCGGTTCCTTGCGGGCCGGGTCGGGGCGCACCAGACCGAGCCACTCCAGCACGATCCTCATCACAGGGAGTGTTCGGTCGCGCCAGCCTGATGGTTGAGGGGAGATCGCCGAGTTCTACGCGATCCACATGGGGCCGCGCTGCCCCACGACCGACCAGAGGTCGCCGTCGGGCCGCAGCACGTACGTGGTGCCCGATCCGCACAGGCCGCCGCACGCGTAGCTCGCACCGACCCGCACCTCGTCGTCGCGCTCGACGATCGGGCCGAGCGTGAGCACGACATCGCGGGGTGGGCCCTGCATCCAGGAGTCGTCGTAGAGCGGGGTCGGGTCGTCGACGAACCGGAGATGTTCGGCCCCGAGCCGCTCGCGCAGGGCGGCCTGCTCGGCCTCGGTCAGCACGTCGTCGCACGACCCGGCCAACGTTTCCTCGGGCTCCGCGGGATTCCGGCAGAGGGTCGTCACGACGTAGACACGGCGCCACTCCGCCGACTCGGCGCGAGTCAGCTCGTCGATCAGCGTGGCGTACACACCCACCCGACGTTGATCGACGGCGGGAGGGGGTTCTGCGACACCGCCCGAACCGGCGCCGGTCGAGGCATTCGCACACGCGGCGAGCACGAACGCCAACGTGATCGGGATGAGGCTGCGTCGCACCATGGTGACCTCCTCGTGGGCCGGCCCGAAGGGGGCCGCGCGACCCGTCCATGCCACCGCGCAGCGATCGTGTGACATCGGCGAGTGGGCCCCTGGCTATACTCTGTCGGCTGCCCTCGGGGCCGCTACCCTGCTGGAGGAGCACCTGCGCCCCCATCGTCTAGCGGCCTAGGACGCCGCCCTTTCAAGGCGGAAGCACGGGTTCGAATCCCGTTGGGGGCACGGTTCCGAACGTCGAGCGATCGACGCGCGGCGCCATGACAACAGGAACACCACGTGCGCCCGTAGAGGAGTCAGGCCGTCCTCACCGCCCTGTCAAGGCGGAAATCGCGGGATCGAAGCCCGTCGGGCGCGCCGTCGAGCACCGGGTCGGCCCTTACGGGCCGACCCGAGGTTCCGATCCCCGTTCTGGCCCGGTCATGGCAGCAGGCCTCGCTCGCCGCGTAACGTGTCGAGCATGCGCTCCCACGTTCGGATGGTCGCGATCAGCACGGCGATCGGCATCGTCTCGATCGCCGGCGGGTGGTTGATATCCCGCGGCTCTGCTTCGCCCGACGTGGTCGCGGCTCCGAGCCCTTCGCTCCAGGTGAGCCCGTCGCCATCAGGTGAACCGATCGAGATCGCGCCGGAGTCGGAGCCTTACGCCTACCAGCCCGCCCCGCCACAACGGCCTTCACCTGTCGACGGCTTCTACATGCGCGTGTTCACGATCGAACAGATGGGCGGGCATCGACTCGGCATGCCGTTCCACTGCTTGCGATGCGTGCCGTACAGCGTCGACGCCGGGGTGCAGACCCTGCTGCTGCACGAGGGCAGGTACTTCCTCGAGCATCAGCTCAATCGGTTCCGAGCGCTCGGCCACTTCGTCGTGCGCGGCGGTCGCATCGCGTTCTACAACGATGCGAATTGTTCGCAGACCCGCGGTTCCTACAGGTGGGAACTCGCGAACCACGAGCTGAGCCTCGAGGTGATCGACGACAGCTGCCCCTACGTCGACGAGCGCTCTTACGACCTCACGCTCGCGCCGTGGACCGAGATCGACGCGTGCTTCACGGGCATCAAGGAGTGGTACCCCGCTCTCGTGGGTTGCTGAGGCACGGTCAGTCGATAAAGCACCGAGCGTGTGACACAGACCCTTCTTTCATCGGCCTCGATCACGATGAGCGTGTCCGAGGCCCTCCATCTTCCTGTGGATCGCGTACGTGACGATATCTCGGTCCCGAGCACATCGGCGGAGGCAGCTCACCACGAGCAAGGCTGTCAAACGACGTCTTCAGCGACGCTGAAGATCGCCGGCGGCCACGAGACTCCATCGCATTCCAGCAGACGTCTCCGGCGTCGCGGGTACAGTGATGAGGTGACCGCGCAGCACGCCGATTCCCTCGTGATCTTCGGCATCACCGGTGACCTCGCCCGTCAGAAGATCATCCCCGCACTGCAGGCGATGATCCGCCACGGCACGCTCGACGTGCCCGTCGTCGGCGTCGCCCGGTCGGGGTGGGACCTGGACAAGTTCCAGACGCACGTGCGCGAGTCGCTCGCGGCCGACGAGGCCGGTCTCGACGAGGAAGCCTTCACGCACCTGGCCGCACAGCTGCGCTACGTCGACGGCGACTACACCGACGGCGACACCTTCGACCGCCTGCGAGACGCGCTCGGTGAGAGCTCGCGACCCCTGCACTACCTGGCGATCCCGCCGCCGCTGTTCGAGACGGTGGCCCAGCACTTGGCGCGCGTGGGCTGCGCCGAGCGTGGCAGCGTGGTGATCGAGAAGCCTTTCGGGCGCGACCTCGCCTCGGCACAGCGGCTGAACGCGATCATCAGCTCGGTCTTCGCCGAGGAGCGCATCTTCCGCATCGACCACTTCCTCGGCAAGGAGCCGGTGCAGAACCTCGTGTACTTCCGGTTCGCGAACACGTTCCTCGAGCCGTTCTGGAACCGCAACTTCGTCGACAGCGTGCAGATCACGATGGCCGAGGACTTCGGGCTGCGGGGCCGCGAGGCGTTCTACGACAAGGTCGGCGCGATCCGCGACGTGGTGCAGAACCACCTGCTGCAGGTCATGGCGCTCGTCGCGATGGACCCGCCCGCCGGCCCCGACCACGACGTGTTCATGAGCGAACGCGTCCACCTGCTCGAGGCGATCAGGCCGCTCACGCCCGACGACGTCGTGCGAGGGCAGCTGCGCGGATACGCCGGAGCCGAGGGCGTGGCCACCGGCTCGACCACAGAGACCTACGTGGCCGTGCGCATGCAGATCGAGAGCTGGCGCTGGGCCGACGTGCCGATCTACATCCGGGCCGGGAAGTCGCTGCCGGTCACGGCCACCGAGGTGATCGTGGAGCTGAAGAGGCCCCCCCGCAACGTCTTCGGCGAGCGTGCACCCGGGCACCCGAACCACGTGCTCTTCCGTCTGGGCCCCGACGTGAGCATCAACCTCGGCGCGCGCACGAAGGTGCCGGGCGACGAGATGCAGGGCGAGGACGTCGATCTGGTCGCCCACCACCAGCCCGGCGAGCGCATGGAGGCGTACGAGCGTCTGCTCACCGACGCGATGATGGGCGACTCCGAGCTCTTCTCGCGCCAGGACATCGTGGAAGCGTCGTGGCGCGTGGTCGACCCGATCCTCGACGACACCACGCCGGTACACCCGTACGAGCCGGGCACGTGGGGGCCCGCCGAGGCCGACGCCCTGATCGCCGGCGACGGCGGCTGGCACAACCCTCGTCCCGCGGGCTGACCCTTCCCTCAGCCCGTCACCCCGACGCTTGTTCCATCCCGGGCTGTCATGCTTGGCGCGGATACCTAGCAGCCGTGTAGGGTTTCGATATGCCAAGAAGCCGACCCTCGTGATAGTCGATGTGCAGAAGACATGGGGTGGTCCGGCGTGGGGAAAGCGGAACGACCCGGGCGCTGAGGGGAATGACGCGAGGTCGCTCGCGGCCTGGCGGGCCACGGACGCGCCGATCATCCACGTCCGGCATCGCAAGACCGACCCCGAGTGGCACTTCTTCAACGAGGGAGACGCCGGGTTCGAGTTCAAGCGGGAAGAGATGCACCTGGCGGATGAGCCGGCCGTGACCAAGGGAGTCAACTCCGCATTCATCGGAACCGATCTGGAAGAGCGGCTTCGTGCAGCGGGCGCCACTACGGTCGTGATCGCAGCAATAACAACCGACCACTGTGGGTCAACCACGGTGGGGATGTCGGGCAACCTCGGATTCGAGACGTGGGTGGTCGGCGATGCGTGTGCGACCTTCGATCGGGAAGGGCCGGACGGAGAGGTCTTTCCCGCCGACCTGATCCACCGCACGAGTCTTGCCAGCCTCCATGACGAATCCCCCGATGCCGTATCGACCGACGAAGCGATCGCGAGACTTCGTTCACCACAGACGAGAGGAGATCAACACCATGGGCTATGCAGTGATCAACCCCGCCACCGGCGAGACGCTCAAGACCTACGACACCATCACCGACGCGGAACTCGAGGCCGCGATCGCCGCAGCCGATGAGGCGCACCGCACCTGGACGAAATCAACCACGGTCGAGGAGCGCGCGGCTCTCATGCAACGCGTGAGCGAGCTGCACACCGAGCGCCGCCAAGAGCTGGCGGAGATCATCGTGCGCGAGATGGGCAAGCCGATCGAGCAGGCGCTCGGCGAGGCTGACTTCGCTGCGGCGATATACGGGTACTACGCCGACAACTCGCCGGACTTCCTGAAGGACGAGCCGATCCAGCTCCTCGACGGCGATGGATCGGCCGTCATCCGCCGCTCATCGCTCGGGGTGCTGCTCGGCATCATGCCGTGGAACTTCCCGTATTACCAGGTCGCCCGCTTCGCCGGCCCGAACCTCATCATCGGCAACACGATCCTGCTCAAGCACGCCCAACAGTGCCCAGAGTCCTCCGCCGCGATGCAGCAGATCTTCCTGGACGCGGGCTTCCCCCCCGGCGCGTACGTGAACATCTACGCCTCGCACGACCAGACCGAGCGGATCATCGCGGACCCGCGCCTGCAAGGAGTCTCGCTCACCGGCTCCGAGCGCGCCGGCGCCGCGGTCGCCGAGACCGCCGGGCGCCACCTGAAGAAGGTCGTGCTCGAGCTCGGCGGCTCCGACCCGTTCGTCCTGCTTTCGACCGACGACCTCGACGCCGCGGTGCAGAACGCGGTCGACGCCCGCCTCGACAACAGCGGCCAGTCCTGCAATGCGGCCAAGCGCTTCATCGTGGCTGACGAGCTGTACGAGCCCTTCCTCGAGAAGTTCAGCGCGAAGCTCGCCGAGGTCGAGGCGACCGATCCGACGTCGGCGGACTCGGCGCTCGGCCCGCTGTCTTCGCTGAAGGCCGCCGAGGGCGTCGACGAGCAGGTCAAGCGCGCGATCGAGCACGGGGCGACCCTCGTGCACGGCGGCACCCGCGACGGCGCCTTCTTCCAAACGACCGTGCTGACGGATGTCTCTCCCGAGAACCCCGCCTCGAAGGAGGAGTTCTTCGGCCCGGTCGCGCAGGTGTACCGCGCGAAGGACGAGGCCGACGCCATCCGCCTCGCGAACGACACGCCGTTCGGTCTGGGCTCCTACGTCTACACCACGGACCAGGAGCAAGCACTCCGAGTCGCCGATGGCATCGAAGCCGGAATGGTCTTCGTGAACCTCGTCCTTGCCGACGGCGTCGAGCTGCCGTTCGGTGGCATCAAGAATTCGGGTACGGGTCGCGAACTCGGTCGCCTGGGCGCCGACGAGTTCGTGAACAAGAAGATGATCCGCATCGGCTGACGCCCGGGCGTGCGTGGTCTGATGGCGTCCCTCTGGCAGAGATGGCGTTCAGAGCCCGAACCCACGTGCACTCGCTACACTGCAACGCGCTGGTGATGACCTCGGTGGCGATCGCTGCCAGCTCCTCACCGGTTGGGCCAGGTAGCTCAGTTGGCAGAGCACGCGGCTGAAAACCGCGGTGTCGGCAGTTCGATTCTGCCCCTGGCCACTCGGATGCCGCGTTCCCGGGGCCTCAGTTCAAGATCTCCCGGCTCCGCACCTCCGCCCACCTGGTGAGCACACCCTGGTACACGTCGGCGGCCCGCGGGTACTCGCCGGCTTCCAGCGCCTGCAGGGCTTCGTGGATCTCACCGGCCGAGTGGTCGTCGTCGAGCTCGTCCCACCGCTGGAAGTCGCAGAGGTCCGCGTAGTCGAGCTCCACGATCGACGCGGGGTCGAACTGCACCATCCATTGGTGCAGATCCAGGATCATGTCGCCGATGGGGCCGAGGTCACTGCGCCGCAGGGGTCCGATCGCCTGCTCGGCCCGCCTGATCGCACGCCGCGTCGTGGTGCGGTATCGCAGGCGCCACCTGCCCAGGTCGTCCTCGACGAGCTCGCGCTCGTCGTCGCGGAAGAGCACGAACCAGCGGATGGGCACGTGCCAGGAGCTCTGGTGACAGAACGCGACGGCCGAGGGGTCGCGACGTCGCAACCGGGCGAGATCGCGACGGGCGCGCCGGCCGTCCTTCCTCGGCACGAACTGGTCCCAGAGCTCCACCGGCCGGGATTCGCGGAAGGAGACCATGGCCGCGAGCACGCGCATGCGCATGCGCCGCGGGCTGATCAGGGTGCGCCCCTCGACGTGCAGCACCTCCGCGGTGTCGGGGTCGGCGGGCGCGAGCACCCCCAGCCGGCCCACGGTGCGATGGTCGGCGTAGCGCGGGCGCAGCGTCGCCGTCTCGGGTCCGTGCAGCAGGAACCGTTCCCAGTGCAGCTGCTCGCTGCGCTCGAACGCGTCGAGCGGCTGGTACACACGGAGGTAGGCGCTGGGCACCATCGTCATCGAGTCTACGGTCCGGCGGAGTTCCCCTATGCTCTCGGCGTTCGTCGAGGGGAACTCGAGGGGGAATCGCGTGGCGTCCGAACCCGACCACTGGCGTGGCACGCCGCCCCAACGCGTGCTCGACCCCGACGGCCGGGCGGTGGGCGACCCCGACGTCGGGCTCGGCCCCGACGGGCTGCGGGCGATGCTGCGCTGGATGCTCCTCGCGCGCCGGCTCGACCGGGAGTGCATCGCGCTGCAGCGTCAAGGCGAGCTGACGGTCTACCCCGGCTTCGAAGGCCAGGAAGCCGCCCAGGTGGGCAGCGCCATGGCCCTCGGCCCCGACGACTTCGTCTTCCCCACGTTTCGCGAACTGGCGGCAGCCCTGGTGCGCGGGGTCGACCCCGTGCAATACCTCGCCTACCACCGGGGCACCTGGCACGGCGGTCCGTACGACCCGAGAGCGACGCGGTTCGGGCCGATCTGCATCCCCGTCGCGACCCAGATCGCTCACGCCGTCGGCTACGCGATGGGGCTCACGTTCGACGGCACGCCGGCGTGCTCGCTCGCCTACTTCGGTGACGGCAGCGCGAGCGAGGGCGACTTCCACGAGGCGGCGAACCTGGCGGGCGTGTTCGCCGCGCCAGCGATCCTGTTCTGTCAGAACAACGGCTGGGCGATCAGCGTGCCGACCATGCGCCAGACGGCCGGTGAGATCTGGCGGCGCGCCGAGGGGTACGGCTTCCCGGGGGTGCGGGTCGACGGCAACGACGTGCTGGCCGTCTATCGCGCCACCCGGGACGCGGCGGCGCGCGCCGTCGCCGGCGAGGGCCCGACCCTGATCGAGGCCCTCACCTACCGCGTGGGCGCGCATTCCACGGCCGACGACCCGGGTCGCTACCGCGACGACGGCGAGGTCGAGCGAGCGCAGGCGTTCGATCCGATCGTGCGCTTCCGCGCGTGGCTGACGGCGCAAGGCCATGTCGACGAGGGGCTGGTCGACTCGTGGCAGCCCGAGATCGAGGAGCAGGTGATGGCGATCCGCGAGGGCGTGATCGCCCAGCCGGCGCCACCGGCGGAGTGGATGTTCGATTGGACCTACGCCCAACCGCCCGCCGGTCTCGCGGCCCAGCGCCGGGAGGTGCTCGGTGGCTGAGCTCACGATGGTCGCAGCGCTCAACGCGGCGCTGCGCGACGCGCTGCGAGCCGACGACCGCGTGCTCGTCTTCGGCGAAGACGTCGGACGCTCGGGTGGCGTCTTCCGCGTGACCGACGGCCTGCACGACGAGTTCGGCGAGCGCCGGGTGTTCGACACACCGATCAGCGAGGCGGGCATCGTCGGCGCGGCGGTCGGACTGGCGTTCGCCGGGTGGCGCAGCGTCGTCGAGATGCAGTTCGACGCGTTCTCCTACCCGGCGCTCGAGCAGATCGTCGATCACGTGGCCAAGATGCGGGAACGCACGCGGGGACGCATCGACATGCCCATCACGATCCGCATGCCGGCCTTCGGCAGCATCAAGGGCAAGGAGCATCACAGTGAGAGCCCAGAGACGTTCTACGTGCACACCGCCGGGCTCAAGGTGGTCTCGCCCTCGAACCCTGGCGACGCGTACCGCCTGCTGCGCCTGGCCATCGCCGACCCCGACCCGGTCATCGTGCTCGAGCCCAAGGCCCGCTATTGGGCCAAGGCCGAGACCGACCTCACGACCGAGGGCCCGGGCATCGGACAGGGCGCGGTCGTGCGCGAGGGCGACGCGGCGACGGTCTTCACCTACGGCGCGATGGTGGCGCGCAGCCTCGACGCGGCGTCGCTCCTGGCCGACGAGGGCGTCTCGGCGCGTGTGGTCGACCTGCGCACGCTGTCGCCGCTGGACGACGAGCTCATCGCCGCGTGCGTGCGCGAGACGGGCCGGGCCGTGGTGGTGCACGAGGCGCCGAGGACGCTCGGGCTCGGTGCCGAGGTCGCGGCGCGCATCGTGGAGGAGGCGTTCGACTTCCTGGAAGCCCCCGTGCGACGGGTGACCGGCTACGACGTGCCCTACCCGCCCGCCGCGCTCGAGCACCACTACCTGCCGAGCGTGCAGCGCATCGCCGCCGCGGTACGCGAGGTCGTGGCGTACTGATGGCACCCGACGGCTTCGTGTTCGCGATGCCCGACTTGGGCGAAGGGCTCGAGGAAGGCGAGATCGTCGCCTGGCTCGTGTCCGAGGGCGACACGGTCGAGCTGAACCAGCCGCTGGTCGAGGTCGAGACGGCGAAGGCGACGGTCGAGATCCCCTCGCCCTACGCGGGCACGGTGACCTCGCTGCACGGCACGGTGGGTGACCAGGTGCCGGTCGGCGCGCCGCTCGTGACCTTCGACGGCACTGCCGGCGATGCCGCAACCACGGCCGGCGATGCCGCGGCCTCGGCCGGCGATGCCACAACCTCGGCCGGCGATGCCGCGGCCCGGCCGGCACGCGCGACCCCGCCGGTGCGCAAGCTCGCCAAGGAACTCGGCGTCGATCTTTCCGAGGTTGCCGGCTCGGGCGCGGCAGGGCGCATCACGGCCGACGACGTGCGAGCCTCGGCGCAGGGCTCGTCTCATGCCGCGCCCGACGTCTCGCACGTGGGGGCAGCCTCGAGCTCGCGGGCGACCATCGCCGCGAACCTCTCGCGGCAGGCGGCGATCCCGCAGGTCACGACCTTCCGCACGGTCGATTGCTCCGCGCTCGAGGCCCTGCGTGCCGAGCTCGGGGTCTCGCCGCTGCCGGTGGTCGTCGCCGCACTGTGTCGCACCGTCGCGGAGCACCCCGCGCTCATCGCGTGGTGGCGCGACGACGGCGTCGAGGCACGCACCGAGGTGCACGTGGGCGTCGCCGCCGACACGGACCGCGGTCTCGTAGTGCCGGTCGTGCGCGATGCCGGCACCCTCGGCATCGGCGCGCTCGCGGGCCGAGATCGCGCGTCTCGCCGAGGCGGCACGCGCGGGCTCGCTCGCGCCCGGAGAGCTCACCGGGGCCACGATCGCCGTGAGCAACACCGGCAGCTACGGCAGCGAGGCGGGCACCCCGATCCTGTCGCCCGGCACGAGCCTCACGCTCGCGATCGGGGTGATCGAGCCGCGCGCGCTGGTCGTCGACGGCGCTGGTCGTCGCGCGGCCCGCCTGCACCCTGAGCGCCACCTTCGACCACCGGGTGCTCGACGGCGCCGTGGTCGGGCGCGCGCTCACCGACCTGGTGGGCCTGCTCACCTCGGCGCAGCGGCTGGGAGACTTGCCGCGATGAAGATCGTGTCCCTGCTGCCGTCGGCGACCGAGATCGTGTACGCGCTCGGCCTGGGTGACGACCTCGTGGGCGTCACCGACGAGTGCGACTTCCCTGCCGATGCGGTGACGAAGCCCGTCGTCTCCCGCAGCGCCCTGCCCCAGGGTCGCCCGCTCACCTCGCGCGAGATCGACGCCGCCGTGCGCGAGCGCATCGACGCCGACCGGCCGTTGTACGTGCTCGACGCCGAGCTGATCCGACGCGAGCAGCCCGACGTGATCCTCACCCAGGACCTCTGCCGCGTGTGCGCGGTGCCGGCTGGCCACGTCGAGGAGGCGCTCGCCGAACTGGGCCTGACCGATCGCACGAAGGTGCTCTCGCTCGACCCCAGCACGCTCGAGGACGTCATCGCCCAGATCGAGATCGTGGGCCGCCTGCTCGGTGCCGAGGAGCGCGGGGCCGAGCTGGCGTCCGAGCTCCGCGACCGGCTCGCCGCCGTCAAGCAGACCGCGGTGCGGCTGCCGACCGTGAACGTCTTCTGCATGGAGTGGGCGCGAGCCACCGTTCGCCGCCGGCCACTGGGTGCCCGAGATGGTCGAGGCCGTCGGGGCGACGAACCTGCTCGGCGAGAAGGGGGAACCCTCGCGCACGGTCACGCATCGGGAGATCCGCGACGCGATGCCCGAGGTGCTCGTGTACATGCCCTGCGGCTACTACCTCGAGGAGGCCGAAGAGGAAGCCGCCCGGGTGCTCGCGCACCCCGAGTTCGCCGACACGCCGGCGGTGCGCAACCGCAACGCGTTCGCGGTCGACGCGACGTCGTTCTTCTCGCGGCCCGGGCCGCGCATCGTCGACGGTGTCGAGATCCTGGCGTGGGCCGTGCACCCCGAGGCGTACGCCGAGCCCCCGACCGGCTCGATCACCCGGCTGTGACCGGGAACATCGCCGGCGCCCGGCGAGGTTGAGCACACCACCGATGGCCGATGCGCGAACGACACGTGGCGTGCTCTCGACGAGCGTGGGCACCCACCGCGGTGCGTTCACCGCCCTCGGATTGGGGGCTGTTCGCCTCGATCGGTGCGATCTGGGGGTCGTCGTTCCTGCTGATCGCGATCGGCCTCGAGGCCTTCGAGCCCGGACTCATCACCTGGCTCCGCGTGTCGTTCGGCGCCGCGACCCTGTGGTTCGTGCCGGCCACGCGCACACCGCTCGACCGCGCCGATCGGGCCAGGCTCGTCGCGCTCTCGCTGCTATGGGTCGCGGTGCCCTTCACGCTCTTCCCGCTCGCACAGCAGTGGATCAGCTCGGGGCTCACCGGTCTGCTGAATGGCTCGTTGCCCATCTTCGCGACGACGATCGGCGCCGTGATGCTGGCCCGCCTGCCCGGCCGCGCCCAGGCGATCGGGCTCGTGGTCGGCTTCGCCGGGGTCGCGGCGATCGCCGCTCCCTCGCTCGCCGAGGGGTCCAACGAAGCGCTCGGCGTCGTGCTCGTGCTCGTCGCGGTGGCCTGCTACGGGGTCGCGATCAACATCGCCGCGCCCCTGACGCAGCGCTACGGCGCCCTGCCCGTCATGGGGCGCATGCTGGGGCTCGCGGCCATCTGGACGGCGCCGTTCGGGCTGGTCGGGCTCGCCGGCTCGTCGTTCGACTGGGGTTCGCTCGCCGCGATCGCGGCG
The DNA here is from genome assembly GCA_963722795.1 of uncultured Actinomycetes bacterium. Taxonomy (GTDB): domain Bacteria; phylum Actinomycetota; class UBA4738; order UBA4738; family HRBIN12; genus JAOUEA01. The sequence continues at coordinate 132,878 of CAVROD010000004.1, read as the reverse complement.
TTGGGGGCCCTCGGCACCGGTCTCGCGTTCGTCTTGATGGGCCGCCTGGTCGCGCGGGTGGGGTCGGCGCGCGCGTCCTTCGCCACCTACCTCATCCCGGTCGTCGCGCTCGTGCTGGGCGCGGTGTTCCTCGACGAGACCGTGCAGGCACTGTCGATCGTCGGCATCGCGCTCGTGATCGCCGGCGCCCTGCTCGCCTCGCGCAAGGAGCCGGGCTGCGTGATCGGCGAGGCGCCGATCCTCGGATTCGACCCGTCGCCCTCCGCCGTGATCGAGCCGAGCGAGGTCATCGAGCCGATGTCGATCGCGCCCCACGCGGTGCTGTGCTTCTTCCAGGACGTCATCGCCGATGTCGTCGAGCGACACGAGGGCCGGGTCGATCGACCACGTCGTGAGCGAGATCGGGCGCAATCCGATCTACGAGATCGACCACGGCGGGCGCCGCCTCGTGGTGATGCATCCTGGCGTCGGCGCGCCGCTCGCGGCCGGCTTCCTCGAGGAGCTGATCGCCCGCGGATGCCGCTCGTTCGTCGCGTGCGGCGGCGCCGGCGTGCTCGTGCCCGACGTGGCGCTCGGCCACGTGATCGTGCCGACCTCGGCCGTGCGCGAGGAGGGCACTTCCTACCACTACATGCCGCCCTCGCGCACGGCGGAGCCCACGGCCGCCGCCGTGGAGGCGATCGTCGCGACCGCGGAGCGCCACGGGGTACCGCATGTGCAGGGCGCGACCTGGACCACCGACGCCCTGTACCGCGAGACGAGAGGCAAGATCGACGCCCGGGTCGCGGAGGGCTGCCTCACGGTCGAGATGGAAGCCGCGGCGTTCTTCGCCGTCGCGGCATTCCGCGGGGTCGCGTTCGGCCAGGTGCTGTACGCGGGCGATGACCTGTCGGGCGACGCGTGGGAACAGCGCGGATGGGACGAGCACACGAGCGGGCGCCAGACCCTATTCCGTATCGCCGCCGAAGCCGTGCTGAGCCTTCCCCCCGACCCGCTGCCGTCGGCCTGAGCCGCTGCCGGGCGAGGGCCTCGGCGCGTTCGATATCCTGCGCGACATGGCCCACGACGTGACGATCCGCGAGCGCCCGTACCGCGTGCGCACGCCTCTGGGCGTGTTCGCCCTGAGCGCGGTCACCCTCGGTGCCTACTGGCTCTACTGGTATTACACGGTGAACGACGACATCCGCATGTTCCTGCGCAACTACTCGATCCGGCCCCTCGTGTCGACGCTCGCCGTATCGGGGCTGTTCCTCGCGATGCCGATCGCGGTGCTCGCGGTGCTCACCGAGGTCTGGTGGCTGCTCGCCGTGTCGGTGCTCCTCGTGGTCGTGGCCTTCGTGGGGTTCTTCCACACCGGCCGGCGCGTCGTCACGGCCCAGGAGCAGGCGGGGGTGGAGCCCTCGTCAGCCGGCCTCGCGCTCGCGCTCTTCGTGTTCGCCTCCTACTTCGGCGGCTCGTACCTGCAGGCCGGGCTGAACCGCGCGTGGACGAGGGCCGCGGCCGACGAGCGTGCGCACCAGGCGGCGTCGGCCGCGGCCCCACCGGAGCGCGAGCCCGTGAAACCCTTCCCCAGGCCTGCGCCGAAGGCTGGCACGAACCTCGTGGCGCCCACCGACGTGGGCTCGCGCGTGTCGTTCCAATTCGAGCTGCCCAACGGGTACACGAGCGAAGCGGTCGGCACCTTCGAACGATGGGACGCCGGCGCCGAGACCTACTTCGTGCGCAGGAAGGACGGCACCGAGATCCGCGTTCCGGCCAGGGGCGTGCGCCACGGCAAGGTCATCCCCGGCCGGCCGGCGACGCCGACGCCCGGCTGAGACCGCATACCCAACGAGCCTCGGCCCACCGACACTCGGCCCACCAACCCTCGAAAGGAACTCGACGATGACCGACGAACTGCCCACCTCGCTGATCCGGCTGCGGCTCGGCCAGGAGGACGCCCACTACGGGGGCAACCTCGTCGCCGGGGCCACCCAGCTCAAGATCGTCGGCGACCTCATCACCGAGCTCGCGATGCGCTACGACGGCGACGAGGGCCTGTTCCGGGCGTACGAGTCGGTCGAGTTCCTGGCGCCGCTGTACGCCGGCGACTGGATCGAGGCCCGCGGGAAGATCGTGCGCACCGGCAACTCGAGCCGCCGGTGCGAGTTCGAGATCCACAAGATCGGCGCTGCGCGCCCCGACATCAGCGACAGCGCGGCAGAGTTCCTCGACGAGCCGGTGCTCACGCTGAGGGCGGTCGGCACCACGGTCGTGCCGAAGGACCATCAGCGCTTCGCGCACTAGTCTGGACCAGACTACTTCCACCAGCGGCGGACAGGCCGTGCGCTACGAGGCGCGTTCGAGGCCGTGCAGCACCTCGAGCAGCTCGTCGACGTTGAACGGCTTCGGCACGTAGGCGTCGGCGCCGAGCTCCGCGGCCTTCGCGCGATCGCGCAGCGACGACAGCGCGCTCACGATCACGACGCGGGGCCGCTGGTCGTCGGGCAGCTTCAGCATCTCTTCGAGCACGGCTCCACCCGTCCATCGTCGGGCATCATGATGTCGAGCACCATCAGCTCGGCTGATGCTCGAGCGATCTCGCTGAGCGCCTCGATGCCGTTGCTCGCCGCGTACGTGGTGTAGCCCTCGGCCTCGAGGCTGAACTGCAGCACCCAGACCACCTGCGGCTCGTCGTCGACGACGAGCACGCTCGGCAGCTCAGGCGCGGGTGCGGGTGTGGTTTCGCTGTGCATCTCGTCCGAAGTTACGGCCGTCCGGCCCCCCGGCTGAATCGGCCACCCGGGCCGTTTCCGCATGGCCGGAAGCCTCGACCTTCCGGCCGAAGCCGCCACGCACGGGTGATGCCGGCCTAGTCAGCACTGACCACGGGCGGGAGCTCAGGCGATCGTCGCAGGCCGGTCGCCCGTCGATCGACCGAGCCGATGCGGAACGCCGCGTGGCCACCGGCGCCGGCGAGCACGCGCTCGGCGTCGTCGGGGCGCCACGGCCAGCACCATGCCGATGCCCATGTTGAACGTCGTGAACATGTCCGTCGTCGGTCGCGCCGGCGGCGTCCCGCACGAGGCGGAAGACCGGCGTGCTCGGGCCAGGCGCCGCGCTCGACGATCGCGCCCGAGGCCCGGCGGCAACGCCCGCGGCACGTTCTCGGAGAAGCCGCCCCCGGTGATGTGGGCGGCGGCGTGCACGAGGCCCTCGCGCGCGAGCGTCGAGCACGGCCGGCGCGTAGATCGCGCACGGCTCCAGCAGCTCGTCGGCGAGCGAGCGTCCGCCGAGCTCCGGCGGGGCGTCGTCGAGCGCGTGTCGTTCGAGCAGGGCGCGGCGCACGAGCGAGTAGCCGTTGGCGTGCAGGCCGCTCGAGGCGAGCCCGATCGAGCACGTCGCCCTCGCGCACGCGGGACGGGCCGAGCAGGGCGTCGTCGTCGACCGACGCCGACGCAGAACCCGGCGAGGTCGAACTGGTCGTCGGGCATCGTGCCCGGGGTGCTCGGCGGTCTCCCCGCCGAGCAGGGCGCAGCCGGCGCGCCGGCACCCCTCGGCGACGCCTTCCACGATGGCGGCGACCCGCGTCGGGCTCGACCTTGCCCACGGCGAGGTAGTCGAGGAAGAACAGGGGCTCGGCGCCGGTGCAAACGACGTCGTCGGCGCACATCGCCACGAGGTCGATGCCGACCGTGTCGAGGCGGCCCGTCGGCCGGCGCGATCTCGAGCTTCGTGCCGACGCCGTCGGTCGCCGCCGCGAGGAGCCGGCCCTCGCCGATGCGGAACAGCCCCGCGAACCCGCCGACCTCGTCGGCCACCTCGGGACGGCTGCGCGTGCGAGGCGAGGTCGCCGATCAGCGCTCACGGCCTTCGCGGCGGCCTCGAGGTCGACGCCGGCGCCGGCGGTAGGCCGTCCGACATCAGGCGGTCGGGCAGCCGCAGCTGGTCTTCCAGCACGAACTTGCCGGCCTGCGCGGGCACCGCGATCGGGTACTCGCCGTCGAAGCACGCCCGGCAGAACGAGTCCTTGGCGGCCGCCGGCGGCCGCGACCATGCCGTCGAGCGACAGGTAGCCCGAGCGAATCGGCGCCCACGTAGGCCCGGATCTCCTCGACCGCGAGATCGGCGCCGATCAGCTCCTGGCGCGTGGGCATGTCGATGCCGTAGAAGCACGGCCACTGCACCGGCGGGCACGTGATGCGGATGTGCACCTCGGTGGCGCCGGCCTCGCGCAGCGCCAGCACGATCTGCTTCGTCGTGGTGCCCCGCACGATCGAGTCGTCGACCACGATCAGCCGCTTGCCCCGGATCGAGTCGGGCAGCGGGTTCAGCTTCAGCTTCACGCCTCGGTCACGCAGCGCCTGCGAGGGCTGGATGAACGTGCGCCCGACGTACTGGTTCTTGTAGAGCCCGTCGCCGTAGGGGATGCCGGTGACCTCGCTGTAGCCCTGCGCCGCCGAATGTCCGGTCGTCGGGCACGGCGATCACCATGTCGGCCTCGACCGGATGCTCCCTGGCGAGGATGCGCCCCATCTCGCGCCGCGACTCGTGCACGCGTCACGCCGCCCATACGCGAGTCGGGCCGCGCCAGGTAGACGGACTCGAAGATGCACAGGGCGCGTCGCGGCGACTCGGCGAACCGCACCGAGTGCAGCCCGCGGTCGTCGATCCTGATGAGCTCGCCCGGCTCGACGTCGCGCACGAACACGGCGCCGACGATGTCGAGGGCGCACGTCTCGGACGCCACGACGAAGCCGTTCGGCAGGCGTCCGATCGACAGCGGCCGCACGCCGTACGGGTCGCGGGCGGCGTAGACGCTGCGCTCGTCCATCATCACGAAGCAGAAGGCGCCCCGCAGGCTCGGCAGCACGCGCAGCGCGGCTTCCTCGAGGCCGCCGCGCACCGTCATCTCGTTCGCGATGCAGGGTCGTGACGATGTCGGAGTCGGTGGTGGCGGTCGCGCCGGCCTCGGCGACCAGCGCCGCGAGGTCGTGGGTGTTCACGAGGTTGCCGTTGTGGCCGAGCGCGAGCGAGTGGGCGCCGTCGGTCTTGAACACCGGCTGGGCGTTCTCCCAGGTGGTCGAGCCGGTAGTCGAGTAGCGGGTGTGGCCGATCGCGAGGTCGCCGTGCAGCGTGGTGAGGGTGGCCTCGTTGAACACCTGGCTCGACGAGCCCGAGCTCCTTGTAGACCAGGATGTTGTGGCCGTCGCTGACCGCGATGCCGGCCGACTCCTGGCCCCGATGCTGCTGGGCGAAGAGTCCGAAGTAGGTGAGGCGCGCGACGTCGTCGCCGGGCGCCCACACGCCGAAGAGTCCGCACTCCTCCTTCGGTGATTCGGCCCCCACGAGGCGTCCAGTCTACCGAACGCGAACGCCGCTCCGCGCCGCTCTCGTCAGATCAGCGAACCCTCGAGCCTCAGCAGGGTCTGCTTCCTCGACAGTCCGCCCGCGTAGCCCGTGAGCGCGCCGCTCGCCCCCACGATGCGGTGACAGGGCAGCACGATCGGGATCGGATTGGACCCGAGGGCACGCCCGACCGCGCGCGCCGCCGTGGGGCGTTCGATGCGCCGGGCGATCTCGCCGTACGTCGCCATCTCGCCGAATCCGACCCGGCTCGTCGCCTGCAGCACCTTCCAGGCGAACGGACCGATCAGCCGCCGGTCCAGGGACAGGTCGAACCGATGGCGATCGGCCAGGAAGTACTCCTCGAGCTCACGCCGGGCGCGGTCGGTCGGCGCCGCGGCCTCCATCACCCTGGGCGACACCTCCCGCGCGAGCCTCGCCACGACGCCCTCGCGGTGGTCGTCGTCGAACGCGATCGCCACGAGGCCCCTCGGGGTCACGGCGACGAGCAGCTCGCCGATCGGCGAGTCCATGGTCGCGAGGGCGACGTCGACGAGGCCCTCGTCGACCGCGCGGGCGGCGAGGCGGGCCGCGGCCGAGCGCGAGGCATCGGCCGTCGCTCGCACCGGCGCGAGACGGCGCAGTTCGTTCGTGCTCATGACATCAGCTCCCTGAGTCGCTTGGTGCCCTGGTAGACGTTGGCCCGCGCGGTGGCTTCGCTGCAGGCCATGATCTCGGCGATCTCGCGGTACGGGCGGTCGAGCACGTGCCGGTGCACGACCGCGACCCGTTGCCGCGCCGGCAGCGCCCGCACGGCTCGCCACAGCGGGTCGTCGCGGTCGGCGGGCGCCGGGTCGTGCACGGGGCGCTCGGGCGGGGCGTCGGTGGGCGCCGGTCGCCGGCCGGCGCCGCGATGGTGGTCGATCGCCGTGCGGCTCGCGATCGCCAGCACCCACCGATCGAGCTTGTGAGGCTCACGTACCCGCGGGTAGGCCCGCAAGGCCGCAAGGAACGTCTCCTGGAAGGCATCGTCGGCATCCTGCGGGCCGACCGCCACGGTCAGGAACCGGTACACCGTGGCCCGATTGGCCTCGAGGAAGTCCTGGAACGGCGGCAGGGCTGCACGGGTCGCCATCAGCCCCGGTCCACCCTCGATCGCTGCCCGCGCGCCGCGTTCGGCTGCATGCGGTTCCCCCTTCCGTCGCAAGAATGACGTGGGGGGCCCAGCGAACGTGAAAAGGCAGGTCGAACCATGCCGGGGTTCATGCCGGGGTTCATGCCGGGCTCATGCGACGCCGAGCAGGAGGGGCAGCGAACGGTGGTCGTCGATCACGTGATGCGCTTCGGGACCGGTGTCGGGCGGGCGGTCGTGGAAGCCGGTGAACCTGACCGCCAGCATGCCGAGCGATCGAGCGCCGGCCACATCGGTGCGCCGGCTGTCGCCGACGTGGGCTGTGGCCGGCGCCTCGACGCCGAGCCCGTCCAGAGCCGGTTCGAACGCCTCGGCCGCCGGCTTGAACCACCCGGACTCGTCGCTGAACGACCACGCATCGAACATCGCCAGGAGCCCCAGCTCGTCGAGGCGCCGCCGCAGCGTCGGCGACGGGGTCAGACCCACGTCGCACACGATGCCGGTTCGCACGCCTGCCGCCCGCAGCGATCGGAGCGCCTGCTTGATCCCGACACCGGTCTCGAGGGGGACCTGCTCGCCGACCAGACGGAACCCGTCGATCAGGTCCTCGCGCAGCGCCGGCTCGAGGTCGAGCCCGACGTGGGCGGCGATGAGATCCACCGAGTCCGCCGGCGTGTGCTGCCCGGCGTTGGCGACCCACCGTTCCTCGAAACGCGCCCAGTTCGCGTCGAAGGCCCCGGCGAGCTGGCCTGGCGGCACCGCCCTCCCCGCCGCCTCGATCGTGGCGGCGAACCGGTCGATCTGCAGCCGCCGCATGCCGTCGCCGCTGCCGACGACCGCCGCGACGATCGTGTCCCAGAAGTCGAAGGTCACGGCCCGGATGGGCGGCCGCGACGAGGCCGGCACGCTCAGACCGCCTCTCCCAGCAGCCGGGGGATCGCGGCATCATGGATGGCGCGGAGCTCGGCCACGGTGGTCTCGAAGAGCCCGTCGAAGGCCATGCGCGGCCCGCCGGTCTCGCCGAGCCGCGTGAGCGGCACCCCATGCGCGGCGGCGAGCCCATCGAGGGTGCGGCTCGTGCTCGGGCGCCACACTCACGACCACCCTCGACGCGCTCTCGCTGAACAGCGCGACGTGGGCGGGCAGGTCCGATGCGACGGTCACCGCGAACCCGTGCCCGCCGTCGATCGACGGCTTCGGCGAGCGCGACCGCGAGCCCGCCGTCGCCGCAATCGTGCGCGCTCGCGAGCAGGTCGGACGCGGCGGCCTCGGCCAGCAGGGCGAGCAGCGCGCGTTCCGCGTCGAGGTCGAGCGCCGGCGGGCGCCCGGCCACCACGCCGAGCACGGCCTCGGCGAACTCCGACCCACCGAGCTCGGGGAACGTCTCCCCCAGCAGGTAGACGGCAAGCCCGGACCGAGGGAAGCCGGTCGGCACCCGCAGGCGATGATCGTCGAGCAGGCCGAGCATGCCGATCACCGGCGTCGGCCAGATCGCGGAATCGCCCGACTCGTTGTAGAAGCTCACGTTGCCGCCGGTCACGGGCGTCTCGAGCGCGAGGCAGGCGTCGCGCATGCCCCGGATCGACTCGGCGAACTGCCACATCACCTCCGGCCGTTCCGGGTTGCCGAAGTTCATGCAGTTCGTGATCGCGAGCGGCCGCGCCCCGGTCACGGCCACGTTGCGCGCGGCCTCGGCCACCGCGTGCACCGCACCGAGGTACGGATCGAGCGCGCCGAATCGGCCCTTGCCGTCGGTGGACAGGGCGAGCGCCTTCATCGTGCCGGGCAGGCGCACGATCGCGGCGTCGCTGCCGGCCCCGGCGACGGTCTGGCCCTGCACGAGCGAGTCGTACTGCTCCCATACCCACCGCTTCGAGGCGACGTTGGGCGAGCCGAGCACGGCTGCGAGCGCCTCGCAGCAGGTCGCCCTCGAACGGCAGGAAGGTCGGGTCGTCGGCGGCGCCGGGCAGGCTGTCGGGCGGCGCGCGCGGCCGGTCGTAGACCGGGCCTTCGTCGGCGAGCGAGACCGCCGGCACCTCGGCTACCACGCGGCCACCGTGCGTGACCGTGAGCGTGCCCCCCTCGACCAGCTCGGCGATCACGGCGATCTGCAAGCCCCCATCGTTCGCAGACCTCGCGCACCTGCTCGAGCTTCGTCGGGTGCACGATCGCGAGCATGCGCTCCTGCGACTCGCTGGTGAGGATCTCGAACGCCTCCATGTCCGTGCTCGCGCAGCGGCACGGCGTCGAGATCGAGCAGCGCGCCCATCCCCGCGCGGGCCGCCGACTCGCTCACCGCGCAAGTGATGCCCGCGCCGCCCAGGTCCTGCAGCCCCTCGAGCAGTCCGCGCTCGATCAGCTCGAGCGACGCTTCGATCAGGAGCTTCTCGGCGAACGGGTCGCCGATCTGCACGCTCGGCCGCGACCCCTCGCCCGACCTCCTCGAGCGTGGCGCTCGCGAGCACGCTCACGCCGCCGATGCCGTCGCGCCCGGTCGTGGCGCCGTAGAGCACCATGAGCGAGCCGACGTGCGGGCGTGAGCGAGGTGCGCGTCACGAGCGCGTCGGCCTGGGCGATTCCCACGCACATCACGTTCGACGGTCGGGTTGGCCGAGTGCGGCTCCGCGAAGCGGATCTCGCCGCCGACGGTCGGCACGCCGATGCAGTTGCCGTAGCCGCCGATCCCGGCGACGACGCCCTCGAGCAGCCAGCGGTTCCGCGCCTCGGTGAGCGGGCCGAACATGAGCGGATCGAGCAGCGCGACCGGCCGCGCGCCCATCGAGATGATGTCGCGCACGATGCCGCCGACGCCGGTCGCGGCGCCCTGGTACGGCTCGATCGCGCTCGGATGCGAGTGGGACTCCATCTTGAAGACGGCCGCGATGCCGTCGCCCACGTCGACCGCGCCGGCGTCCTGGCCCGGGCCGACGAGCACGGCGCTGCCCTCGGTCGGCAGCGTCCGCAGGTGGACCTTCGAGGACTTGTAGCTAGCAGTGCTCGGACCACATCGCCGCGTACATCGCGAGCTCGGCCGGTTCGGGCTCGCGGCCGAGGGTCTCGCAGATGCGCTCGAGCTCGTCGTCGGCGAGGCCGAGCCTGCCGGTGCAGCGGCTCGCTCACGACGCTCAGCCGCCCGCGCAGAGCGCTGCGCGAGCAGCGAGGCGAACAAGGGCTGGCCGCCGGTCGGCCCCACGTCGGGATCGACGGCGTGCTCGGGGTGCGGCATCAGGCCGACGACGTTGCCGCGCTCGTTGCGCACGCCGGCGATGTGGTCGGTCGACGCCGTTGGGGTTGTCGCCTCGCCCACGTGCCCCGTCGCATCGGCGTATCGGAACACGACGAGCCCTTCCTGCCTCGATGCGCCGCAGCTGCTCCGGCGTCGCCACGTACTGCCCCTCGCCGTGCTTGATCGGGACCTCGATCACCTCGCCGGGCACGAGCTCGCCCGTGACCGGGGTCCGCGGAGGTCTCGACCCGCAGGTGCACGTCGCGGCAGACGAACCGCAGCGACGCGTTGCGGATCAGCGCGCCCGGGCAGCAGGCCCGCCTCGCACAGGATCTGGAACCCGTTGCAGATGCCGAGCACCGGCCCGCCGCGCTCGGCGAACGCGCGCACCTCGTCCATGATCGGGGCGAAGCCGCGCGATCGCGCCGCACCGCAGGTAGTCGCCGTAGCTGAACCCGCCGGGCAGGACGACCGCGTCGACGCGCCGCAGGTCGGGGTCGGCGTGCCACAGGGGCACCCCCTCGCCACCCATCGTCTCGACGGCTCGCAGCGCGTCGCGATCGTCGAGCGAGCCGGGGAACGTGACCACGCCGATGCGCGGGGTCCCCGTCGTCACCTCAGTCGCCACCCGATGCGGTCGCCGGCTCCGCAACCTCGAGCACCCGGAAGTCCTCGATCACCGGGTTCGACAGCAGCCGCCTCGCGATCTCCTCGACCTGCACGCGCGGCCTCGTCGTGCCCGGCCGCATCGACGTCGAGGCGCATGTGCTTGCCCGACGTGCACGTCGGAGACGTTCGTCCACCCGAGCGCCGGCAGCGAGCCTTCGACGGCCTTGCCCTGGGGGTCGGCGAGCCCGGGCTTCAGCGTGACCAGCACCTCGAACGTGAACCTCACGCGCGCTCCTTCCGAAGTCGATCGAGCGCCGCCGCGTCGTGCGAGGCATCGCCGGGGGCGCCGGCACGCTCGAGATAGGCCCCGAACGGCTCGCCGGTCACGCGCTCGTACGCCTCGCGGTAGCGGTCGGCGGTGCCGGCCGACGACCTCGGCGGGCAGGGTCGGGGGTGGCGGCTCGCGGTCCCAGCCGCTCGCGTCGAGCCAGTCGCGCACGTACTGCTTGTCGAAGCTCGGCTGCGGGCCGCCCGGCGCGTAGGCGTCGGCGGGCCAGAAGCGGGAGGAGTCGGGCGTGCCGACCTCGTCGACGAGGATCAGCTCGCCGCCGGCGAAACCGAACTCGAACTTCGTGTCGGCCACGATGAGCCCCGCTCGACGCGGCGGTGTCGGCGATGCGCTCGTAGATCGCGAGCGTGAGCTCCTTGAGCCGCTCGTACGAGGCCGCGCCCGACCAGGTCGATCGCCTCCACCGGCGTGAGCGGCAGGTCGTGGCCCTCAGCGGCCTTCGTGGTCGGCGTGAAGATCGGCTCGGGCAGGCGCTCGGACTCGACGAGCCCAGCGGGCAGCGTCGACGCCGCACACCGAGCCGGTCTCGCGGTACTGCGCCCACCCGCTGCCGCTGAGGTAGCCGCGCGCGACGCACTCGAGCGGCACCACGTCGGCGCGGCGCACGAGCATGGCGCGCCCCGCCAGGCTGCGGCTCGTCGCGGAACGGCGCGGGGAACGACGCACGATCGGCGCTCACCAGGTGGTTGCCCACCAGGTCGCCCGTGCGCTCGAACCAGAACAGCGAGAGCCCCGTGAGCACCCGGCCCTTGTCGGGGATCGGGTCGGGCAGCACCACGTCGAACGCGCTGATGCGGTCGGTGGCGACGAGCAGCAGCGCGTCGTCGCCGGCCTCGTAGACGTCGCGCACCTTGCCGCGCGCGCACCAGCTGACCGGCGCCGCTCACGGGGCGTCCTCGACCGGCAGCTTCTCGAGTCGCTCGAACATCGGACCCAGGTTCCGAAGGAACCGCGCCGGGTCGAACAGCGCCGCCACCGCCGCCTCGTCGAGCACGGCGCGCACCTCGGGGTCGGCGGCGATGCGCTCGCGGAAGCTCGCGTCCTCGTCCCAGGCGGCCGCGGCGGCTCGCTGCACGATGCGGTAGGCGTCGTCGCGCGCGAGCCCGGCCTCGACGAGGGCGAGCAGCACCGACTGGCTGGAGGCGATGCCCCCGTGCGCGGCGAGGTTCTCGACGCATGCGCTCGGGGAACACGACGAGCCCGTCGATCACGCGGGTGAGGTCGGCCAGCATGAATGCCAGCAGCCCGGTGGCGTCGGGGAAGATCAGGCGTTCGGCGCTCGAGTGCGAGATGTCGCGCTCGTGCCAGAGCGCCACGTTCTCGAGCGCGGTGACCGCGTGCCCGCGGATCACCCGGGCGAGCCCGCTCACGCGCTCGCACACGACCGGGTTCCGCTTGTGCGGCATCGCGCTCGAGCCCTTCTGGCCCTCGGCGAACGGCTCCTGCACCTCGCGCACCTCGGTGCGAGCGAGGTGGCGGATCTCGGTCGCGATCGAGTCGAGCGTGGACGCCGCGATCGCGAGGGTCGACATGAACTCGGCGTGGCGGTCGCGCTGGATCACCTGGGTGCTCGCCTCGGCGGGCGTGAGCCCGAGCCCGGCGCAGACGAGCTGCTCCACCCGCGGGTCGACGGCGCTGTAGGAGCCGACCACGCCGCTGATCGCCCCGACGCTCACGGCCTCACGCGCCCGCCGCAGCCGTTCGCGGTCGCGGTCGAGCTCGAACGCCCATACCGCCAGCTTGTGCCCGAACGAGGTGGGCTCGGCGTGCACACCGTGGCTGCGTCCGATGATCGGCGTCTCGCGATGCGCCAGGGCCTGCCGCTTCACCACCGCCAGCAGCCGTTCGAGCCGCGCGAGCAGCAGGTCGGCGGACGCGCGCAGCTGCAGTCGCGAAGGCGGTGTCGAGCACGTCGCACGAGGTGAGGCCGTGATGGATCCAGCGGCCTTCCTCGCCGATCGAGGCCGCGACGACGTCGACGAACGCGGCGACGTCGTGGCGCGTGACGCGCTCGCGCTCGAGCACCGCCTCGACCGTGAACGACGCGCGCTCCCGGCACGCCGCAGCGTCGGCCGCCGGCACCACTCCGAGCTCCGACCACGCCTCGCACCGCCAGCAGCTCGATCTCGAGCCAGTGCCCGAGCCGCGCCTCGTCGGACCACACCGCCGCGATCTCGGGCACGTCGTAGCGATCGATCAAAGCTTCAGGCCCTCCGCCAGGTCGTCCTTGAACCGCCACAGCGCGGCCTGCACCTCGGCGTCGCCGATGCCGACGATCTGCGCGGCGAGCACGGCGGCGTTCACGGCGGCGTCGACCCCGACCGTCGCCACCGGTACGCCGGTGGGCATCTGGGCGGTGATCGCGAGCGCCTCGTAGCCGACCATCTGCGGCGATGTCGCGATCGGCACCCCGATCACCGGCAGGATCGTGCGCGCGGCGACGGCGGCGGCGAGGTGCCCGGACATGCCGGTCGAGCAGATGATGACCTTGAGACCGCGCTCGAACGCGGTGCGGGCGTACTCGTCGACGAGGTCGGGATTGCGCGAGGACGACATGATGCGCACCTCGTGCGCGACGCCGAACTTCTCGAGGATCAGACCCGCCTGGCGCATCGTGCCCAGCTCGCTGGGCGAGGCCGCCAGGACCCCGGCCCGAGGCGTCTCGTCGGTCACCGTCGCTCCTCCCCTGCGAGCCCGGCCGCCTCGGCCGCGATGTCTCGCCTGTACGTCATGCCCTCGAACGTGATGCGCCCGGCGGCCCTGTAGGCCACGTCGCGCGCCCGCTCGATCGTGGCGCCCGTGCCCGTGACCGCCAGCACCCGGCCTCCTGCGGTCACCACTGTATCGCCGCGCCGCTCGGTGCCCGCGTGGAACACGCTCGCCCCCGGCGTGGCCGCCGCCTCGGCGAGCCCGTCGATCGCGATGCCCGTCTCGTACGGCCCCGGGTACCCCCCGCTGGCGAGCACCACCGCCACGGCCGCGCCGTCGTCGAAGCCGGCGTGACCGGTCGCGTCGGGAAGCCATCCCCGTGCGCACGCCTCGAACAAGGCGAACAGGTCGTACGGCATGCGTGGCACCAGCACCTGGGTCTCGGGGTCGCCGAAACGGCAGTTGAACTCGAGTACCTTCGGACCGTCGGCCGTGAGCATCAGCCCCACGAAGAGCACCCCGACGTAGGGGCGGAGCTCGTCCACCACCGGCGCGATCACGGTGTCGAGCACCTGGGTGGCCGTCTCCTGATCGAGCCTGGGCACGGGCGAGTACGCGCCCATGCCACCCGTGTTCGGGCCGGTGTCGCCGTCGCCGATGCGTTTGTGGTCGCTCGCCGCATCGAGCAGCACGCAGTTGCCGTTGCCGTCGGTCACGCCGAACACGCTGACCTCGGGACCATCGAGCATCTCCTCCACGAGCACCGTGCGCCCGGCCTCGCCGAACGCGCCGGCCAAGCACTCCTCGATGGCGACCACGGCCGTCGCACGGTCGGTCGCCACGGTCACGCCCTTGCCCGCTGCGAGCCCGTCGGCCTTCACGACGCCGATGCCGCCGAGCTCATCGAGGAACGCGACCGCCTTCCCGGCGTCGTCGAAGGCGCCGGCGCGGGCGGTGGGGACGCCGCGGCGCGCCATGACCTCCTTCGCGAAGGCCTTCGACCCCTCGATGCGCGCCGCGGCTCCGCTCGGCCCGAAGACGCGGTGTCCGTCGGCGCGCAAGCGGTCGGCGAGCCCCTCCACGAGCGGCGCCTCGGGGCCGACCACCACCAGATCGGGATGCTCGCGAGCCGCGAGCGCGACTTGCCCGTCGAGGTCGTCGGCAGCGACCGGTTCGATGCGCGCGATGCTGGCGATACCGACGTTCCCGGGTGCGGCGACGACCTCGTCGACCTGTGGGCTTCGTGCCAGACCCCATGCGAGTGCGTGCTCGCGCCCACCGCCTCCGACGACGAGCACCCTCATCGAGCCGCCCTCCCGGGTGCTCGCGGGGTCGTCATGGGGCGAAGTCTACCGAGGGGAGCCCCCGGGCGCGGCGCATCATGCGCGTGCAACGAACTGTGCTGCGCGTGAGGGCGGCGCGTGAGGGCGGCGCCAGCCCGGACCCGATCACGACGGCGACCCTCGGGGGATCGGCGAGGCGAGCACCGCCAGGAGCCCGCACGCGGCGGCGACCGTCACGACGACCACCTCGGACCGCTGGGGCGCGTCGAGCCAGACCGCGGGTACGAGCGGCAGCGCCATGAGCGCCCCGGCCAGCCGCCCGGTGAGCACGCACGCGACCGCCGAGAGCAGCGAGAGTGCGAGGCCCGCGCCGAGCACCCATGGGAACTCCGTCGCGGCCGGCAGCACCGTGCGGGTGGCCGGATCGTCGCCGGTGCCGAACGCGGTCACGAGCACGGCCCAGACCGCGATCGCGCTCGTCGCGCCGACCGCAGCACCGACCGCGACGCGGTCGAGCACCCACCGCGCCCCCGCGCGGTGACGCAGCGGCCCCCCCGCGAGTGCGCTCGTCGTCGAGTGCCTGATCTCGGCGGCGGCGTCGCGCCAGGCATCGAGCACCCGCTCCGGGTAACCGAACGCCGCGATCGACCCCGCGATCTCGGCGACCGGCGCCGCGACCAGCAGCACGAGCGCCATCGTCGGCGGGTCGTCGAGCAGCCCACCGATCGCGATCGCCGGCAGCGCGACCATGGCGCCGACCGTGCGGCCGGCCGCCACGAACAGGATGCTCGCCGCGGCGAACGCAGCAGCAGCGAGCACCGCGAGGCCATCGGACGAGCCCGGCTGCGTCTCGTTCCCGAACAGCCAGGTCACGACGACCGGCACGGCCGCCAGCAGACCGACCAGCGTCAGGGTGAAGGCGAGGCGCAGCAACCGGCCCTCGCGGGCCGGACGCCGGTCGTTCATGCGACCGGCAAGCTCTGTTCGCGTGCGGGCCCGACGCTCACGATGCTGACGGGCACGCCCACGAGCTCCTCCATGCGGCGCACGTATGCCTGCGCCTGCTTCGGCATCTCCTCGAACGTCTGGCAGCCGTCGATCTCCTCGTGCCAGCCCTCGAGCTCCTCATAGATCGGGCTCGCGTCGTGGAACACCGACTGGTGCGGGGGCATGTCGTCGAAGGTCTGCCCGTACGCGCGGTAACCGGTGCAGATCTTCACCGTATCGAGGCCGCTCAGCACGTCGAGCTTGGTGATCAGCAGCTCGGTGAGCCCGTTCAGCCTCGCGGCGTAGCGGCCGAGGCAGGCGTCGAACCACCCGCACCGTCGCTGGCGCCCGGTGACCGTGCCGAACTCCTTGCCGCGCGTGCCGAGCCGCTCACCCACCTCATCGTGCAGCTCCGTCGGGAAGGGTCCGGCCCCCACGCGGGTGATGTAGGCCTTCATGATGCCGACCACCCGCTCGACCCAGTGCGGCCCGATGCCCGCGCTCGCAAGGGCGCTGCCCGCCACCGGGTTCGACGACGTCACGAACGGGTACGTGCCGTGGTCGAGGTCGAGCAGCACGCCCTGGGCGCCCTCGAACATCACGTGCTTGCCGTCGACGAGCGCCTGGTAGAGCAGCGCCGCGGTATCGACGACGTGCGGCTGGATGCGATCGGCCAGCGCCATGTATTCCTCGACGATGCGCTCGGCGTCGAGCGGCAACCGGTTGTAGATCTTCGTGAGGATCAGGTTCTTCTCGCGCAGCACCACCTCGAGCTTCTCCCGGAAGATCTTCTCGTCGAACAGGTCCTGGATGCGCAGCCCGATGCGCGCGGCTTTGTCGCCGTAGGCCGGCCCGATGCCGCGCTTCGTCGTGCCGAGCGCGTTCTTGCCTAGGAACCGCTCCGTGACCTTCTCGAGTTCCAGGTGGTAGGGCATGATCATGTGCGCGTTGCCGCTCACGACCAGACGGGAGACGTCGACACCGGTCTCGCGCACCTGGTCCATCTCCTTCATCAGGTGTCGCGGATCGACGACGACACCGTCGGCGATGACCGAGGTGATGTGCGGGTACAGGATGCCCGAGGGGATCAGCTGCAGCTTCAGCAGCCGGCCCTCGGCGATCACGGTGTGGCCCGCGTTGTTGCCGCCCTGGTAACGGACCACGAGGTCCATGCGATCGGCGAGGAAATCGACCGCCTTGCCTTTGCCTTCGTCCCCCCACTGGGTGCCGAGCACGATCGAGGCAGGCATGACGCAGCGAGTCTACCGGTGGCAGCATCCCCGCCACATGCCGATGATGGTCGGCACGCTCCATGGAGAGAAGGGACCTTCGATGGACACCAGCCCCGAACTGATCGCAGATGCCGAAGCGGCGACAGGAGACACCATCGTTGCCGTCGGGAGGTTCCAGCAGAAGGGCGCCAGCGGTTCGGCGCTCGGGGGGTTCGCGTCGGGCACCGGCGTCGGCAGTGCCGTGGGAGAGAGCTTCACCGGGGACGGGGCCGACGAGGCCCGCGATGCCGCCCCATTCGCCGACGCGGGCGAGGGCCTGTCCCCCGTCGTCGCGGTGAGCGAGTCGAGGATCTATGTCCTGCGCCAGGAGGCCGACGGTCTGGCCGTGGTGCACCGCTTCCACCGAGGGGTCGCCCACGTCTCGGTGCATTCGCGCATCACGGTGAAGACCCTGGAGATCGAGGATCCGCAGACGCGACAGCGCGTCGAGCTCGAGGCGGAACGGATGTGGGGGAAGCAGGCTCAGGGTGTGATCAACGAGCTCCTCCACGATCGCTGAACCCTGCCGAACTCCTGCGGCGAGCCGCGAGCAAGCGCCAGACCTCCTCCGGCGTGATCGGCATCTCGAAGGTCGTGACCGACGCATCGTCGAGCGCGTCGATCACCGCATTCACGATCGCCGGCGGCGTGCCGATGCAGCCCGACTCCCCGGCCCCCTTGGCGCCCAGGGGCACATTGGGGTTCGGCGTCTCGATCGTGCCGACCTGGAGGGCAGGCAGGTCCGCGGCCGAGGGCATCGTGTACGTGAGGAACGACGTCGCGAGTGGTTGGCCGATCTCGTCGTACGAGGCGCCCTCGAAGAGGGCCTGCCCGATGCCCTGGACCATGGAGCCGAGGGCCTGGCCCTCGACGAGTTGCGGATTCAGCACGGTGCCGCAGTCGTCGATGGCGGCGAGGGCCCGGATGGTGACCGCGCCGGTCTCCGGATCGATCTCGACGGCCGCGATGTGGCTTCCGTACGGGAATGCCTGGGGCGAGGCGAAGACGTGGTCCGCGTGCAGGAACGCGCCGTCTCCGGCCAGCGCCTCGATGGCCACCTGGCGTTCCGGCGCCCCGATGGGCGAGAAGGCTCCGGCTGCGTAGTCGACGTCGTCCACGTCGACCTCCAGCCGTTCGGACGCCGCGCGTCGAGCGATCTCGAGCACCTCGAGCGACGCCACGTGGAGCGCCGAGCCACCGATCTGGATCGAGCGGCTCGCGAACGTGCCCGTGCCGGACGGGACGAGATCGGTGTCGCCCTGCGCCACCTCGACCCGCCCGTGATCGACGTCGAACGCCGCAGCGACGATCTGCGCGAGGGCCGTGCGATGACCCTGACCCTGCGAGCTCGAGCCGGTCGCAGCGATGATCCTGCCGTCCGCCCTGACGTCGACCGATCCGAACTCGCTGCTCCCGGCCTGACCGCCCGAGCGCTCGACATAGCTGCCGATCCCGATACCGAGCAGTGGCCCGGACATCTTCTCCGCGCGACGCCGCCCCTGCTCGGCCCGAAGCGCCTCATATCCGATCATCTCGAGAGCCTCCTCGAGGGCATCCGCGTACCGCCCGCTGTCGTAGAGGGCGCCCGTTGCCGTCTCGTACGGGAAGTCGTCGGGGCGGAGATAATTGTCCAGCCGGACGACGGCGGGGTCGCGGCCCACCCGCCGCGCGAGCTCGTCCATCATCCGCTCGAGCGAGAGGGCCGTTTCGGGTCTGCCGGCACCTCGGTACGGAGCGGTCGGTGTCGCGTTCGTTACGACGGTTCGCACCCGAACCCGTAGCTCTGGGATGCGGTACGGCCCGGACATCATGAGCGCCGATCCGAGCCCCACGAGCGCCCCGGTATGCGGGTACGCGCCGACGTCGAGGTCGATGCGAGCGTCGAGCGCCAGGATCGTGCCCGCCTCCGACGCCCCGACTTCGAGGACGTGACGTTGCCCGCGGCCGTGGGTGGCCGCGACGATCGACTCCGCCCGAGACTCGATCCACCGGACGGTTCGCCCCAGATCCCTCGCCAGACGGACCGCCACCAGGTACTCGGGGAAGGTGGCGCTCTTGCCCCCGAACGCGCCGCCGACCGCAGGAACGATCACGCGGATCTCGCCTGGCTCCGTCCCGAAGGCGGCCGCGAGCTGATCCCGCAGCCGATGCGGCGCTTGATGGGAGCACCAGACGATGAGACCCCCGTCGGACTGTGGCGACACCACGATGCCCCTGGGCTCGATCGAGGCCGGCACGAGCCGACCGTGGGGCACCCTCAGCGCGAGACGGATCGGGGCGTCCTCGAGTGAGGGAAGCGACTCGTGACCGATGACACGCTCGTCGACGACGTTGGATCGTGACCCGAACAACGCGGGAGCGCCCGGACGACTCGCGTCGTCGACGCCGGTCACAGGTTCGAGCGGGTCGAGATCGAGTAACACGAGCTCCGCCGCGTCCTCGGCGCGCGCGGCGCCCTCCGCGGCAACCACGGCCACGGCCTCACCGACGAACCGCACCCGGTCGCGCGCCAGTCCCGGCCGATCCATGCCGTCGGGCACCGGATTCCCGGGGGCTGGGGGCATCGTCGGCAGGTCGGGCAGGTCGGCGGCGGAGAACGCTCCGACGACGCCGGGAGCTTCCCGAGCGGCATCGAGGTCGACGGCCCGGACCACGGCGTGCGCCTCGTAGCTCCGCACGAAGCGCAGCTCGAGACAACCGGGCGGTTGCGGCAGGTCGGCGACGAACAGCGCGCGCCCCGTCAGCAGCTCCTCGTCCTCGACCCGGAGCGGCGACGACCCGATCGCGCTCATGGAGGCTCCGAGATGACGACCGCCGCGCGGCCAAGCAGCGTGCGGTCGGCGATCGAGCGGAAAAGCGACCCCGCCTCGCCGAGGGGGGCGGTTCGGCTCACGACCGGCCGGATCGTGCCTCGGCGGACCAGCTCGATCGCCTCCGCGACCTCACGCCGACTCGCGTATCGAGAGCCGGCGACCGAGACCTGCCGATGCACGAACGACCGTGGTGTAACCCTGAACTCGTCCCCCGGGGGGTTCACGCCTTGGATGACGAGCCGGCCATCGGGAGCAAGCGCCTCGAACGCCGGTGCGAGCGTTGCCGACGACGCCACGTAGTCGACGATGACGTCGGCGCCACGGCCGCCGGTGAGCTCCATCACGGCGCCCGCAACGTCACCGGTGCCATCGATCGCCTCGTCGGCCCCGTGCTCGATCGCGAACGCGATCTTCTCCGGCGTGATGTCCACCGCGAGCACCCTGGCACCCATCATCGCGCCGACCATGACGGCATGGATACCCACCCCGCCGCCGGCCCCGATCACGACGAGCGTATCGGTCGCCCGCAGCCGAGCCACCGCCCGGAGCGCGTGCCACGGTGTCGCGAGCGCGTCGACCGCGACGCAGGCGGCGAGGTCGTCGACCTCATCGGGAAGCGGTCCGACGTTGGCGGCAGGCACGACGAGGTAGTCAGCGAAGCCTCCATCGATCGCGAGCCCTACCATGCCGCGCATCGAACGGCAGAGCGGATCGTGCCCCCAGCGGCATGCCTCGCACCGTCCGCACGTCAGATACATGTAGACGTACGCGCGCTGCCCGGCTTCCCACCCGACCACGCCCGCGCCGATCGCGTCGACCACACCCGCGACCTCGTGTCCGATCACCCGAGGCAGCGAGGCTCCCGGCATCGACCGATTGCGGCCGCCGCGCATGTTGTTGAGCGTGTCGCCCACACCGCACGTCCGTACGCGCAACCGCAGTTCCTGCGGACCGGGTTCCGGGACCGCCAGCTCGACCGGCACGAGCGGACCCCCCCACTCCTGCAGCTGGAGGGCTCGCATCGTGGTCTAGCGCGTTCCGGCTGTCGTCGATGCGAAGGTGAGCGTGGAGTCCATCGGATCGGCGTCAGCGTAGGGAGGCGCCGACGATCGCGACAACGTTGAACGGTTCGATACGAGGTCGAACCAACGGACGTCGGCCGTCACGACGATCGCGCGTGGTCCGCGGCGGATCCGTTCCGTCGCCGGCGGAGGGCCTCGTGCGCCTCATCCTCCGTCACGACGGCCGAGCGGTAGTTGTGCAGCGCGAACCGGTCGCACGCCGTCTCCGCATGGGATTTGCGCCCGAGGCGCTCCTTCAGGAACCAATGCATCCACTCATGGAGGTAAAGGAAGCGGAGCACCTCGCAGGGCTCGCGGAACGTGATGCCTTCGCTGAGCCAGATGAACCTGAACGATCTGGATGACGTGCCCGGGCGCCGCGTCGCCGCGTACGGGATCACCTCGCCGAACGGGTAGAACGGTTGGGGCACCTGCAGGGTGATCGTGCACTCGTCGAAGTCCGTCCATGCCGAGAGATGGGGACGGTCGCGGTAGCGCAACGGCACGACCCGGACGGCGTAGCCGACCGCCTCGGGCAGTCCGCGCAGATGGCTCCGAACGACCTCGGCGGGCAGATCGGGCACGTCGGAGGTCAGCATGGCCGCAGAGCCTACCCGAGGTCGGTGACCCTCCCGGGATGCCCGTCATCACTAGGCCCGCCGGCGAGATGACCCAGGAGGAGGTCGGTGAACACGTCGGGACGCTCGAGGTTGGGGAGGTGCGCGGCGTCGTCGATGCGGACCGACGACGCACCGTCGATCGCACCTGCGATCACGTCGGCATGCCTCGCGGGTATCGCCGCGTCCTCGGCACCAGCCACGACGAGCGTCGGAGCTCGGATCGTGCCGATCGCGTCACGCAGATCGAGTCCGGCGAGGAGCTCCGCGAATCTGGCGTAGGAGCTCGGGTCGGTTGCGCGGATCATGGCGCGCGCTCGCTCGACGGCGTCGGCATGCGTCCGAACGAACGCCGGCGTGAACCATCGATCGACGACGCCCCGGGCGACATCGTCGAGTCCCGTCCGCCGCACGACGTCGGCCCGCTCGTGCCAGAAGGCAGAGGCATCGAGGTGGGCGGACGTGCTGCTCACGACGAGCCGGTCGACGCGCTCGGGGAACTCGGCGGCCAGACGGAGCCCGACCATCCCGCCGAGCGAGAGCCCGCAGAACGAGGCTCGGTCGACCCGGAGGCGATCCATGACGGCGACGACCTCACCCGCGAGATCCTCGGTCGCCACGGCGCGACGGACCGGGGGCGACGAGCCGTGCCCTCGATGGTCGTACCGCACCACTCGATATCGATGGAGCAGGGAGGGCAGCTGCGGATCCCACATCGACCAGGTGGTCGCGAGCGAGTTCGACAGCACGACGACGGGGGCGTCGCGAGGTCCGTCGATCCGGTGAGCGATGTCGTCGTCGATCGTGGGCACCTCGTTCGTGGGTCGGGACACGGACCCTACGCGACGGAGCCCCGGGGGTGATTCACGGTCGAAGCGAATCAACGTCGCGCTGCTCGGTCGGTACCATCCGCTCTCCCGTACCCCCGAGGAGGCCCGTGTGAGCGACCCAGACGTAGCCCGCTTCCCAGTGACCCTGATCCCCGGCGACGGCATCGGTCCGGAGGTGGTGGCCTCGGCCCGAGCGATCGTCGAGGCGACCGGCGCCCCGATCGACTGGGAGGAGGCCGAGGCCGGGGCCGAGGTCTTCCGCAAGGGCGTGGCCTCGGGGGTGCCGCAGGACACGATGGACTCGATCGCACGCACCCGGGTCTCGCTCAAGGGCCCGCTCGAGACGCCCGTCGGGTTCGGGGAGAAGAGCGCCAACGTCACGCTGCGAAAGCTCTTCGAGACCTACGCCAACGTCCGACCGGTGCGCGAGATGCCCGGGGTCACGACCCCCTACACGGGCCGGGGCATCGACATGGTCATCGTGCGCGAGAACGTCGAGGACCTCTACGCGGGCATCGAGTACATGCAGACGCCGGGCGTCGCCCAGGCCCTGAAGCTCATCAGCGTGAAGGGCTCGGAGAAGATCGCGCGCTTCGCCTTCGAGTTCGCGCGCAGCGAGGGCCGCCCCACGGTGGCGTGCGCGACGAAGGCCAACATCATGAAGTTCACCGAGGGCACGCTGAAGCGCATCTTCGAGCAGGTCGCGCCGGACTACCCCGAGATCGAGAGCTGGCACATGATCGTCGACAACGGCGCGCACCAGCTCGTCAAGCGCCCCGAGCAGTTCGACGTGATCGTCACCACGAACATGAACGGCGACATCCTCTCCGACCTCACCTCGGCGCTCGATCGGCGGCCTCGGGTTCGCCCCGAGCGCCAACATCGGCAACGACGTCGCGATCTTCGAGGCGGTGCACGGCTCGGCGCCGAAGTACGCGGGCAAGGACGTGATCAACCCCACGGCGATGATCTTCTCGGCGGTGCTCATGCTGCGCTACCTCGGCCTGTTCGAGCAGGCCGCGGCGATCGAGCACGCGGTCTTCGTGACGCTCGAGGCGGGCACGCTCACCGGCGACGTCGTGGGCTACGACCGTGGAAGCACCACCTCGGCCTACACCGAGGCCATCATCGCCAACCTCGGGAAGAAGACCGAGACCTACACGGTGCGCGAGGTGGCGCCCCTGCACCTGCCCGAGCTGTCGTCCGACCCCGACTACGTGAAGCCCGACCGAGCGCAACGTCGTGGGCCTCGACGTGTTCGTGGAGTCCCCGCTCACCGCCGAGGAGCTCGGCGCCTCGCTCACCGAGCTCGCCCACGGCACGCGCCTGGAGCTGAAGATGATCTCCTCGCGCGGCACGAAGGTCTACCCCGCCACCGGCGCGATCACCGACACGCTCGATCACTGGCGGTGCCGGTTCATCATCCGGGAGAACCCCGGTGACCTCTGGGACGAGGACGTGCACCAGCTGCTCGCGCGCGTGTCCCGCCGCCACACCTGGATGCACATCGAGAAGCTGCTGGAGTTCGACGGGGAGCTCGGGTTCACCCGCGACCAGGGCGAGAACTAGATGGCGCAGGAGGGCCTGCCTACCACTGCTTCGAAGTGAAATGACTTTCCGTTGACCGGCGCTCTTCGTCGTTCGTACTGTCGAGCACCCGAGGCGCGCAAGATGCGCCAGCGCGAGGAGGCAGGGATGGCACTCGACCGACCGCCGGCACCGATGACGATCGACTGGGACGTTCCGATCGAGATGGACGACGGGATGGCCCTGCGCGCCGACGTGTTCCGGCCTTCCGACGAGGGCCGCTACCCGGTGATCGCCGCCTATGGGCCGTACGCGAAGGGCCTCACGTTCCAGGACGGCTACCCGGACGCTTGGCGCGCGATGACCGAGGCCCATCCCGACGTGGAAGCCGGCTCGAGCAACCGCTACCAGGCGTGGGAGGTCTGCGACCCCGAGAAGTGGGTGCCCGACGGCTACGTCTGCGTACGGGTCGATGCCCGCGGGTGGGGGCGCTCCCCGGGATACGTCGAGCCTTGGAGCCCCCGCGAAGCCACCGACCTGCACGACTGCATCGAGTGGGCGGCGAGCCAACCCTGGAGCTCCGGGAAGGTCGGACTGCTCGGCATCAGCTACTACGCGATCAACCAGTGGCACGTCGCCGGCCTCCACCCGCCCCATCTCACCGCGATGATCCCGTGGGAGGGGTTCGCCGACTTCTACCGGGACTTCAGCTACCACGGCGGGATCGGCTCGGACATGAAGAAGGTCTGGTTCCGGCGCACCATCACCACGGTGCAGCACGGTCTGGGCGACCGCTCCGCCGCGAACCCGCACACGGGCGAGCTCGCGGCGGGACCCGAGACGCTCACCGAAGAGGAGCTCGAAGCGAACAGGACCGACTTCATCCACGACATCGACGCTCACGATCTCGACTCCGAGTGGCACCGCGAGCGGTCGGCCGCCTGGGATCGGATCACCGTGCCGTTCCTGTCCGCGGGGAACTGGGGCGGGTCGTCACTGCACCTCCGAGGCAACGTCGAGGCGTTCGTGCAGGCGGCCTCCGAGCAGAAGTGGCTCGAGATCCACGGGCTCGAGCACTGGACCGAGTTCTACACCGACTACGGCGTCGCGTTGCAGCATCGGTTCTTCGACCACTTCCTCAAGGGCGAGGACAACGGGTGGGACGCCCAGCCCCGTGTGATGCTGCGTGTGCGCACCGTCGACGGCGGGTTCCGCGACCGCTCCGAGCACGAGTGGCCGATCGCGCGGACCGATTGGACGATGCTGCACATGGATCCGGCCGGCGGCACGCTCGAGCGCGAGCCGCTCACCGAGGCGCGAGCGGCGAGCTTCGCGGCCCTGGATGAGCCCGGCATCACGATGTCCACCCCCGCGTTCGACACCGAGACCGAGATCACCGGACCGGTCGCCGCGACGCTCTACGTCTCCTCCACCACGACCGACGCCGACATCTTCTGCGTGCTGCGCGTGTTCGATCCCGACGGGGACGAGGTCGTGCTGCAGGGTGCGGTCGATCCCCACACCCCGATCGGCCAGGGCTGGCTGCGCGCATCCCACCGCGCGCTCGACGTCGAACGATCCGAGCCGTGGCGGCCCTGGCACCCCCACGACGAGTTCCAGCCACTCGCGCCGGGCGAGATCGTCCGGTTGGACGTGGAGATCTGGCCGACCTCGATCGTGGTGCCGGCCGGCTATCGGGTCGCGCTCAGCGTGCGTGGCACCGACTACGAATACGAGGGCGCCGACGACGCGGCCGAGCTCAGCCACTTCAAAGGGTCGAAGATGCGAGGCGTCGGCATCTACACCCACGCGGACCCCGTGCATCGCCCGGCCGACATCTACGGCGGCACGACGACCGTGCACGCAGGACCCGAGCACCCGTCGACGCTGCTGCTGCCGGTGATCCCCGCACGCGAGGGCTGACATGCAGATCGAGCACGACGTCGCGATCGAGATGGACGACGGGCTCGTGCTGCGGGCCGACGTCTACCGGCCTGACGACGACGATCTCCATCCGGTCCTGCTCAGCTACGGCCCATACGGGAAGGGCCTGCACTTCCCCGACGGCTACCCGGGCGCTTGGCGCGCGATGACCGAGGCCCATCCCGACGTGGAAGCCGGCTCGAGCAACCGCTACCAGGCGTGGGAGGTCTGCGACCCTGAGAAGTGGGTGCCCGACGGCTACGTCTGCGTACGGGTCGATGCCCGCGGCTGGGGCCGATCCCCCGGCACCATCGACCCGTACGCGCCTCGGGGAACCCGAGACTTCCACGACTGCATCGAATGGGCGGCGACCCAACCTTGGAGCACCGGGAAGGTCGGACTGCTCGGCATCAGCTACTACGCGATCACGCAATGGCTCGTCGCCGGAACTCAGCCGCCCCACCTCGCCGCGATGATCCCGTGGGAGGGCGTGAGCGACTTCTACCGCGACATGTTCTACCACGGCGGCATGCTCTGCCAGGCCGTTGACACCTGGTACCGGCGCACGATCACGACGGTGCAACACGGTCTGGGCGAGCGGAGCTTCCGAAGCGCCGTGACCGGGGAGCTCGTCGCCGGGCCGGACACACTGACCGATGAGGCGCTCGAGGCGAACCGGAGCGACTACGGCGCCGACGTACGAGCCCATCCGTTGCGCGACGGGTTCCACGAGGAACGATCGGCGGACTTCGACCGGATCACCGTGCCGTTCCTGTCTGCGGGGAACTGGGGCGGAGCTGGTCGGCACCTCCGAGGCAACGTCGAGGCGTTCGTGCAGGCGGCCTCCGAGCAGAAGTGGCTCGAGATCCACGGGCTCGAGCACTGGACCGAGTTCTACACCGACTACGGCGTCGCGTTGCAGCATCGGTTCTTCGACCACTTCCTCAAGGGCGAGGACAACGGGTGGGACGCCCAGCCCCGTGTGATGCTGCGTGTGCGCACCGTCGACGGCGGGTTCCGCGACCGCTCCGAGCACGAGTGGCCGATCGCGCGGACCGATTGGACGATGCTGCACATGGATCCGGCCGGCGGCACGCTCGAGCGCGAGCCGCTCACCGAGGCGCGAGCGGCGAGCTTCGCGGCCCTGGATGAGCCCGGCATCACGATGTCCACCCCCGCGTTCGACACCGAGACCGAGATCACCGGACCGGTCGCCGCGACGCTCTACGTCTCCTCCACCACGACCGACGCCGACATCTTCTGCGTGCTGCGCGTGTTCGATCCCGACGGGGACGAGGTCGTGCTGCAGGGTGCGGTCGATCCCCACACCCCGATCGGCCAGGGCTGGCTGCGCGCATCCCACCGCGCGCTCGACGTCGAACGATCCGAGCCGTGGCGGCCCTGGCACCCCCACGACGAGTTCCAGCCACTCGCGCCGGGCGAGATCGTCCGGTTGGACGTGGAGATCTGGCCGACCTCGATCGTGGTGCCGGCCGGCTATCGGGTCGCGCTCAGCGTGCGTGGCACCGACTACGAATACGAGGGCGCCGACGACGCGGCCGAGCTCAGCCACTTCAAAGGGTCGAAGATGCGAGGCGTCGGCATCTACACCCACGCGGACCCCGTGCATCGCCCGGCCGACATCTACGGCGGCACGACGACCGTGCACGCAGGACCCGAGCACCCGTCGACGCTGCTGCTGCCGGTGATCCCCGCACGCGAGGGCTGAGCGGGCCGAACCGTTACGACGTCGAATCAAATGAGGATTGCCTTGCGCGCTTCCCGCTCACAGGCATAGCCTCCCCCCCAATCGGTGTCGGGGCCGCACCGGCCCTCGACGCTCGAAAGGGGGCTGCGCGATGGCAAGGATGTGGCGTGACCGCTTCTCCGCCTCGAACGAAGCTGGTGAGGCGATCGAGCGTTCGCGGGCGTGGGGTCGAGGTCGGCTGGTCGTCGCGACGGTGATGGCCTTCTCGTTGATCGCGGCATCCTGCACGGGCAACACCTCGACCCCCGAGGACGAGGGCGGCGACGATGGCGCCGGATCCTCCGAGGTGAAGAACCCGGGCGTGTTCGTGCACTCCCTCGGCGGCGAGCCCGAGACGATGGACCCGGCCGCCTCGACCGATGGCGGCTTCGGGAACCGGGCGATCATCCAGATGTACGACTTCCTCGTCGATCTGCCACCAGACAGCGCGGCTCCCGTCCCGATGATCTCGACCGAAGTGCCGACACAGGAGAACGGGCTCGTCTCCGATGACGGTCTGACGTACACGTTCCCGATCCGCGAGGGTGTCACGTTCCACGACGGAACCGACCTCACGGCCGATGACGTGAAGTACTCATGGGATCGCGTGATGGAGATGGACCTGCCGGAAGGGCAGGCATCGCGGCTGACCGACATCATCGACGAGACGACCGTGGTCGACGAGTTCACGTTCGAGGTGACGCTGAACCAGCCGGCCGCCTACTTCCTCACGACGGTCGCCTACTCGCCACCGGCCGCCATCGTGAGCCAGGACGCCGTCGAGGCCAACGGCGGCGTGGTGCCGGGCGAGCCGAACGAGTTCATGACGACGAACGAAGCGGGCAGCGGTCCGTACATCCTGGAGGAGTGGGAGCGCGGCGAACGCATCCACTTCACGAAGAATGAGGATTACTGGAACGGCGCGCCGGCACTCGACGCCCGATGGGAGGTCGTGGACGACGAGAGCGTGATCGTGCTGGGCATGCAGGCGGGCGACTTCGACCTCGTCGAGCCGACCCCTCAGTACGTCGAGCAGCTCCAGGGCAGCGACAACGTGTGCTTCGACGAGTCGGGATTCCTGTTGGAGCCCCTGCACCTGGCCTTCAACCTCAACATCGACCCGGACCAACTGCCGAACTCCGACACGATCCCGCCCGACTTCTTCTTCGACCCGCGGGTGCGGCAGGCGTTCAACCTCGCGTTCGACTACGACGCGATGGTGAACGCTGGTCTCGAGGGGTTCGGTGCATCGGGCACCTACCTGCCACCCGGCGTGCTCGGCTGGTCTGAGGACGCTCCGAAGTACGGTCAGGATCTCGCCGAAGCCGAGCGTCTCTTCAGGGAGTCGGGCTGGTGGGACGAAGGCTTCGAGATCTCGGTGCTCGTCGAGGAAGCGAACCCGACGTTCCTGCCCGTGGGTCTGATCCTCAAGGACAACCTCGAGGCCATGAACGAGAACTTCCGGGTCAACGTGCTGCAGGTCGCCGAGACCCAGTTCGACGAGGCACACGGACAGACCCCGTTCCCGTACGCCATGTGGATCAAGAACGCCGACCCGTTCACCGACCCGCACCAGTTCATGCAGACCTACTTCCACCCCGACGGCGAATGGGGCGAGCGGCACGGTTTCCGCAATGGCATGGCAGATCCGGACGCGCTGGCCGACGTGATCGACCGCGCGGCCCTCTCCACCGACGTCGACGAGCGTGAGGCGCTCTACGGCGAAGCTCTCCAGATGATCTACGACGACCCGATGTGGATCTGGGCGGCGGATGAGAAGAACGTGCAGATCTATCAATGCTGGGTGCAGGACTTCGTCTACAACCCGTTGTGGATCATGCCGAGGTGGGTGTTCTACGACAAGTGAGTGAGTGAGCTGACACGCCCGCGAACCACGCACCCGTGGGAGGATTGACCGAACACGATGCAGGTACGTGAGTACGTCGCTCGGCGACTCCTGAAGTTGCCGCTGGTCCTGCTGGCGGTGACCGTGGCGGTGTTCGCCCTGTCACGGGTCGGCGGCTCCCCGATCGCGATCTACCTCGAGCACGAGATGTCGGTCGAGGAGATCGCGGCGCTCGAGGAACGCTACGGCCTCGACGAACCGCTGCCGATGCAGTACGTGGCATGGCTCGGGGGCCTGGTCCGGGGCGACCTCGGATGGTCGGGCGTCTCCGTGGCACCCGTCTCCGAGGTGTTGCCGGCCAGACTCATCGCGACGATGGAGCTCGCGACCCTCGGCTCGATCATCGCGATCGGACTCGGCATCGGCCTCGGCACGTACGCGGGGTCGAGGCGCAACCGCTTCTCCGACCACGTCGTCCGCGTGCTCACCGTGAGCGGTGCGAGTCTTCCGCTCTTCTGGTTCGCCTTGATGATGCTCATCCTCTTCTACCTGATCATCCCCATCGCACCCCTCGGACGGTTCGATCCCGAGGTGTACAGCCAGATCAACCACTACACCGGGTTCTACACGATCGACTCGATCCTCAACCTCAACGTGCACGCGTTCCTGGATGCCCTCGCCCACCTGGCTCTGCCCGCCTTCGTCCTCGGCTTCGAGGGCATGGCGGTGATCGCCCGCATGATGCGGTCCTCGCTCGTCGAGGAGATGGGTGAGGACTACGTCGACTCGGCACGAGCGAAGGGGCTGCCCGAACGTCGGGTGATCCGTCGGCACGCCCGCAGGAACGCGTTGATCCCGACGGTGACGGTGATCGGGTTGAGCTGGGGTGTGCTCCTGCAGGGCTCGGTCGTCGTCGAGAACGTCTTCCGATGGCCGGGCCTCGGACGCTGGGCGACCGAGGGCGTGATCCGTGGGGATCGCGCCACGATCATGGCGTTCGTGCTCGTGACCGCGATCGTGTTCCTCGTGGTCAACCTCGTGGTCGATGTCGTGTACGCCTACCTGGACCGCCGCGTGGTGCTGGGAACGAGCTGAGGATCGGGAAGGATCCGCATGGCTGACATCGCACAGGTCGACGCCCCGCTGGGGGGACGATGGCTGGCGTTCACCACCAAGGCCAGGCGGATCGGCGACCTGGCGAAGACCGCGTTCAAGAGCCCCACGACCCTCGCGGGCGCGATCATCATCGTGATCTTGATCAGCATGGCGGTCTTCGCACCACTGCTGGTCGAGGCGAACCGGCCCGATCCCTACCAGATGCCCCGGGACTGGGCCGCCATCAACGAGCCCCCGGGCACGCCGGGGCATCCACTCGGCACGACGTCGGAGGGGGGCGACGTGCTCTACGGCATCGTCTGGGGAGCCCGGACCTCGCTCCGTCTCGCGTTCGTTGTGGTCGGGATCACGCTCGTCATCGGCACGATCGTCGGCAGCATCGCCGGCTTCGTCGGGGGGAAGTGGGACGAGATCTTGATGCGGGTCGTCGACGTCTTCCTCGCGGTGCCGGAGTTGATCCTCGCGCTGGCGATCGCTGCCTTGCTCGGACCATCGTTCCGCAACATCATCTTCGCGATCTCGATCCTGGGGTGGCCCCGGTACGCGCGCATCATCCGAGGCCAGATCATCCACATCAAGGAGAACGAGTACGTCGATGCTGCGCATGTGATCGGCGACTCGCCGCTCAGGATCTTCCGCAAGGACATCCTGCCCAACGCGGTCACCCCGGTGGTGGTCGCCGCGACGTTGCAGATGGGAGCGGTCGTGCTGTTCGCGGCGACGCTGAGCTTCATCGGCTTGGCCGAGGCCGGCCTGGCGGAGTGGGGCAACCTCGTCAGCGAGGGTCAAGCCGGCATCGTGTCGGGACGCTGGTGGGTCGCGACGTTCGGCGGGCTCATGGTCTTCCTGTGGTCACTGGGCTTCAACCTTTTCGGTGATGGCCTCCGAGACGTCCTCGATCCCCGGACCGAGGGTCGATGACGAGGTCCCCCCAAGGCGCCCCAGAGCTGCGACCGTCGACGGCACCCGTGCTGGAAGAGCCACCGCTCCTGTCGGTGAGAGGGCTGCGGGTGCACTTCTCGTCGGCGCGCGGCACCGTGCACGCCGTCGATGGGGTCGACCTCGATATCCGTGACGGCGAGACCCTCGGGCTGGTCGGCGAAACGGGCTCGGGCAAAAGCGTCACGGCGCGATCGCTGCTTCGACTGGTCCCCCAGCCACCCGGCATCTTCGCCGGCGGCCAGGCGCTGTTCCGCCCGAAGATCGATTGCCCCGCGTGCCGGGGTGTGGGGTGCGACGGGTGTGGCCGTACCGGTCGGGTCGGTTCGCCGTGCTCGACGTGCTCAGGGTCCGGATGCACGGAGTGCGGCGGCACCGGCCGCGAGACGGTCGACCTCCTCACGGTGTCCGAGCGGCGCATGCGCACCATCCGCGGGAACCACATCTCGATGATCTTCCAGGATCCAGGGAAGGCGCTGAACCCCGCCCTTCCGATCCGCGAGCAGCTCGCCGAGGTCTTCGCCGAACATCGGGCCAACGAGATCCTCGCGGAAGCGGGCATCGACCACGCGGCAGCACACCCGCTCTTGCGGCGGGACGCGAAGCTTCGCTCGGGCTATCTGGAGCGCCGGCTCCTGTCCCTTCCTCCGCTCCGCTCGCATCATCGCCGCCTCCAAGCCGTGATCGACGAGCGGGTCGCGCGCGCGCTCGCAGACACTCGGATCCCCAATCCGCGCAAGGTGATGATGCGCTACCCGCACGAGCTCTCGGGCGGGATGAAACAACGAGTCATGATCGCGCAGGCGATCGCAGCGAACCCCGAGCTGTTGATCGCCGACGAGCCGACGACCGCCCTCGACGTCACGATCCAGGCGCGGATCCTCGACCTGCTGAGCGAGCTCCAGGAACGGCTGCACACCGCGGTCCTCTACATCAGTCACGACCTCTCGCTCGTACGCCGCATCAGCGATCGCGTCGCCGTGATGTACGCCGGGCAGCTCGAGGAGATGGGCCCGGCCGACGAGCTCTTCGCGCGTCCGCTGCATCCGTACACCCGGGGCCTGATCGGCGCCGTTCCAGCGATGCATCACGCGCGGGGCGGCCTCGTCGCGATCGATGGCACCGTGCCCGAACTGATCGATCCCCAACCGTCGTGCCGGTTCTCGGGGCGCTGTCCACACAGCGCTCCCGTCTGCGAGCGACTCGACCCACCCCTCGCCCCCCACGGACCCGAGCGATCCACGGCGTGCTTCCTCTATGAGGACGCGACAGCCCTCGGGGTCGATCCAGCGGACATGCCGCACGACGCGGAGGTCGGTCGATGAGCGCGATCGCCACCCTGCCCACCGAGGCGCTGACTGCGGGACCGGGCCGCGACGTGATCAACGTGCGCGACCTCACGAAGCACTTCCCGATCCGCGAAGGCGTTCTGCAGCGCGTGGCCAGCCACGTGCGAGCCGTCGATGGCGTCAGCCTCGACATCCCGCGAGGCACGACGGTAGGCCTCGTGGGAGAGAGCGGATGCGGCAAGACCACCCTGGGTCGATGTATCGCGGGACTGATGCCGACGACCGCGGGTGGCGTGTACTTCGGCATGGACGATGCCTCGGTCGAGCGCCTCGACGTTCTCAGGGCGATCGACCCGGCCGACCGCAGGCCCGAGCATGATGCCGCGCTGGAGGCGCTCGCCGCCCGTTACCGGATCGATCGCATGTCGAAGCACACGTGGCGCACGTACCGCAGGAACTGCCAGGTCGTGTTCCAGGACGCGTTCGCCTCGTTGAACCCACGCCAGCTGGTGGTCGACATCGTGGGGCGCCCGCTGCGGATCCATGGCGAGGCATCGGGTGCAGCCTTGACCCAGCGCGTGGTCGACCTGCTCGAGAGCGTCGGGCTCGGGCGCCAGCACCTGTACCGGTTCCCTCATCAGTTCTCCGGTGGGCAGCGCCAGCGGATCTCGATCGCTCGCGCCCTGGCCCTCGATCCCGAGTTCATCGTGCTCGACGAGCCGACGAGCGCGCTCGACGTCTCCGTGCAGGCGCAGATCCTCAACCTGCTGCATCAGCTGCAGCAGGAGCGGGGATTGACGTACCTGTTCATCAGTCACGACCTGAACGTCGTGAAGCACATGAGCGACCGCATCATCGTGATGTACCTCGGGGTGATCGCCGAGATCGGGCGAGCGGACGACATCTTCCGCGATCCTCATCACCCCTACACCGAGGCGCTCCTCGCCGCGAATCCCAGCATGCACGAGGAGGACACAGCGATCCGGCTTGCGGGCTCCGTCCCTGACCCAGCCTCGCCGCCCGAGGGGTGCCGGTTCCACACCCGCTGCCCGGTCGCGACCGAGGCGTGCGGCTGGGATGTCAGCGATGCCCTCCGGGTGCTCGAGGAGCGCGGTCACGTGCTCGATGGCATCCGGGGCGTGGAACGCACCACCCCGTTCGAGGGCACGTTCTCGTTCGAGACGGAGGAACAGGCGGCGATCGTCGTCACAGAGCTCACGGGCAACCGCATCCCGGCGTCCCTGCGCGGCGCGGCCGAGCTCGTCGAGGCCCGGGGCCGGGACGTGCAGGTTCGGTTCAGGCCGGTCGCGGAGATGAGCGTGCATGCGGTCGGAGCCGAGCATCACACGGCCTGCATCCTGCATGCCGACGACGAGACCGAAGCCCACTGATCGCCCGGCCCCCCGGACGCGCCCGGGTGCGCGACCTTGGGACCTACGAAGCTGCGAAATCCACGAACCAGCGGAAGACCGCGGGGTCCTGCAGCGACTCCGGGCTCGCAACTTCGTCCGCCGCTTCACCCATGAGCAATCGCTTGACTGGGACCTCGAGCCGCTTGCCGTTCAGGGTCATCGGCACACCGGGAGCCTCGACGATGCGGTCAGGCGCGTGACGTGGCGACAAGTGCGACCGCAGGTCCCGTACGATCCGCAGGCGGAGCTCGTCGTCCAGGGGCGGTGTCTGAGGGACGACGAACAGGATGAGCTCCCCTTCGTGCTCGAGGTCGCCGGTGTCGACGACGAGCGCGCCCGCCACCCCGGGGATCGATTCGACCACGCGGTAGAACTCGCTCGTGCCCACGCGCACACCGCCCCGGTTCAACGTCGCGTCGGACCGCCCCGAGATCACGCACGAGCCCGAGGCATCGATCCTGATCCAATCGCCGTGGCGCCACACCCCGGGGTACATCTCGAAGTAGCTGGCCCGGTATCGCTGACCGTCGTCGTCGTTCCAGAACGACACGGGCATCGATGGCATCGGAGCCGTGATCACGAGCTCCCCCACCTCGTCGGTCAGCGAGCGGCCGGTGGCGTCGAACGCCTCGACCTTCGCGCCCAGCGCGCGACACTGGAGCTCTCCCGCTCGCACGGGCAGCCAGGGGCACGACGTGACCACCGCGGTGCAGAGATCCGTGCCGCCGCTGATCGAGCCGAGCCACACGTCGGGCCCGACCCGGTCGCGCACCCAGACGAAGCCCTCCGGTGACAACGGGGCACCGGTAGATCCGATCGCCGTGAGGGTCGACAGATCCGCGGTGGAGCGCGGGTCGACACCCACGCGCATCGCTGCGTGCAGGAACGGGGCGCTCGTTCCGAGATAGGTGAGCCCGGCGCGTTCGACCAACCGCCACAACGCTCCGAGATCAGGATAGGCCGGACTGCCGTCGTACAGCACGACCGTGGCGCCCACGAGCAACCCGCCGATCAAGAAGTTCCACATCATCCAGCCGGTCGTCGTGAACCAGAGGAAGCGATCCCCTGGTCCCAGATCGAGGTGCAAGGAGAGGGACTTCAGGTGCTCCAGCACGATCCCGCCATGCCCCTGCACCATCGACTTGGGCAGGCCCGTGGTTCCCGAGGAGAAGAGGATCCACAGCGGGTGCTCGAAGGGAACGGGCTCGAAGCGAGGCTCGGCCGGCGAGGCGAGCAGGTCGTGCCACGCGACGACCCCTGCCGCCGGCAGGCCAGCGACGGAGCCTGAGGGCGTGTCGTCGACCATCACGACGGTCGCGGCCGGCATCGCAGCTACGATCTCGGCAAGCGCGTCGCGACGATCGAACCATCGTCCCCCGTAGCGGTAGCCGGGCACGGCGATCAGCACCCGTGGCTCGATCTGGCCGAAGCGATCGATCACTGCACGCGGCCCGAAGTCGGGCGAGCACGACGACCAGATCGCGCCGATGCTCGCCGTCGCGAGGAAGGCGATGACGGCCTCGGGGATGGTCGGCAGGTACGCGGCGACCCGATCGCCACGAGTCACGCCGAGCCGGCGGAGGCCGTCGGCGGCCGCGCCGACGGCGGAGGCGAGCTCGCGTCGCCCGATCTCGCCCGCTGTCCCGTCCTCGCCGATGAACACGATCGCGGGTGACTCGCCCTCGTGACGGTCGTCGAGCGCGATCTCCGCGTAGTTCAACGACGCCCCCTGGAACCAACGCGCCCCGGGCATCGCCCTCGAGGACAGCACCGACGTCGGCTCGCTGGAGCTCGGCACCTGGAAGTACTCCCAGATCGCGGTCCAGAACGACTCGAGGTCGTCGGTCGACCACCGCCAGAGTGCCGCGTAGTCGTCGAACGACAGTCCCTTCGTTCGCTCGAGCCAATCGGCGAACGCGGTGAGGGCCGAGTCCGCGACCTGGTCCTCCGACGGCTGCCAGAGCTGGCGGGCGTCAGCCCCCATCGTTCGAGCCCGCGCCGGACGGTCCCGCGTCGTCCCGCACGGGGAGCGTCACGGTTGCGCGACGTTCCTTGGGGCTCGGATCCCAGCGGGGCTCCGACGGTTCGCCCATCGTGTTGCGGAGCGTGCCGATGCCCTCGATCTCGAGCTCGACGACGTCCCCCGGCTGCAGCTTCCGGTACAGCTCGAGGCCACATCCCATGCCGACCGTGCCGCTCCCGATCACCTCTCCCGGCACCACGATCTCGTTCCTCGAGGCGAACGCCACCAGTTCGGCGAGGCTCCATGTCAGCGTGGACGTCGACCCACGAGACCACTCCTGCCCGTTGACCCGCGCGAGCATCGTGAGATCGTCGAGATCGAGCTCGTCGAGCGTCGTGATCCACGGGCCGAGCGCGGTGCCGAAGTCCTTCCCCTTGGCCGGGCCGAAGCCGGCCGTCATCTCGCGGGCTTGGACGTCGCGAGCGCTCAGGTCGTTCATGATCGTGACGCCGAGCACGTGATCGAGGGCTTCATCGGGTCGAAGATCGCGGCCCTCGCGACCGATCACGACTGCGATCTCGAGCTCGTAATCCATGAACCCGGCTCCGCCAGGCCACGGCATCGTGTGCTCGTGTCCGAACACCGTGACAGGATTCATCTTGTAGTAGACGGGCATCTCGTAGAACAGGTCCGGCACCTCCCGCTTCCCCCGGGCGTGCGCGTTCACGAGGTGCTGCTCGAACGCGGAGCCGTCGAGCATGACCGGAGGGTCGATCGCTGATGCCCAGGTCACCTCGGCGAAGGGGATCGTGGCCTCGACGTCCAGCGCGGCGATCGCAGCGTCGGCACGCTCGAGGAACCCCCGCCCACCACCGACCCCGTCGGTCAGGCTGGGCGGGAACGTGGCCGTGGCCAGCCGCAGGGCAGCGTCGGCTGTCGCCCCCTCCGACTCGAGGCGCCGGCGCTCGGCCGTGCACAGGTCGATCACGACCTCGTCCGAGGGCAGCACGGCGACGGCTCGCAGCCGCGGGCCGTCTGGGCCGTCACGGACGATCGTGGAGAGCTTCACGTCGCACTCCCTTCGCCTGAGGCGTCGACGATCGGCGCGAGGATCTCCCGTTCCCGCGAGATGAGCACGGGCACGACCACGCCCTCGATCAGTTCCTTGAAGTGCGGGGTCTCGCGGTGCGCCAGCAGCGCCGCCTCATCCTCGTACTCCTCGTACAGCACGAAGACGTCAGGGTCGTCGATCGAGCGGGCGGCGCGGTAGACGAGGCACGCCGGCTCGTCGGTGCGCACCGCGTCCGCCATGCGCACCAAGGTGCGCTCGACGAGGTCTCTTTCCCCTTCCTTCGCGTGGTACCGGGCCAGCAGGCCTCGCATCTGCGTGCTCCTTTCGATCGTCACATCTGCATCATCGAACGTTCGATCTCCCGCAGCTCGCGTTGCCCTGGCTCACCCAGGATGAAGCGACGCAACACGAAGATGATCACCGCGGCGGCGAACGACGCGATCGCGGCCGCCAGCCAGGCGGCCGAGAAGGAGATCTCCTCCGCGAGGAAGCCCAGTCCGATCGGCCCCACGATCGCGCCGACGAACGCACCGGTTTGGGTGATGCCCACGGCCGCACCGGGCGCGACGGGGTTCAGCTTCACCATGGCGAGGTTGTAGGACCCGAGCCACGCCCACCCCGTGGCGAACGCGATCGGCACGGCGAGCAGCATCACCCATTCCTGCACCAGCCCCAGCATCAGGAAACCGACCCCGCCGACCGCGAGCATCCAGCTCACCAGGTCGAGTTGGCTGCCTCGACGCTGGTCCGACCAGTGGCCGACCACGAGCCGGCTCGTCAGCCCGACGATGCTGCCGACGGCGACGAGCAGACCGGCCGCCGCCTCGCTCATCCCTGACGCCACGGCGGTGCTCACCGTGTACGCGCCGAGCGACGCGGCCGCCGAGCTTCCCAGGCCGAAGCTGACGGAGGCGAAGATCAATGTGCCCAAGGACATATCGGCCTTCCCTTCCGATGAGCGAGGCGCCACGCCCTGCCGCGCCCGTGGGATCGCGATGAGCACGATGGCGCTGAGTACGGCTGCGGCGACGTACGCCCAATGCCATCCGACCGTGAGCGCGATCGTCGGCACCGACAAGCCGGCGAGCAACGACCCGATCGGGATCGACGAGTGCTTGAGCCCGAACGCGAGCCCCTGCCGGCCGGGCTCGACGTTCCTCGCGATCAGCACGCTCGACGCGGTACGGGTCAGTGCGGTCGCCGCCCCCGACAGCGCGATGAAGGCAGAGAGGATCATCGGGGACGTGGCGAGGGTGGCGATGCCGAGGAACGCCACGATATAGACGGCGGTCCCGATCCGCAGCGACCACTCCGCGCCGGCCTTCTCGGAGACCCTGGACAGAGGCGCGGACAGGAGCGCCGCGAACGTGAAGTACGAAGCGTAGACGAGCCCGAGGGAATCCAGCGACAGGCCGATGTCGTCGCGCAACTGCACCGCGAGCGCCCCGGTGAGGAAGATCGGGAGCACGCCCACCGTATCGACCGCCATGCCGACCGCCGCCGGCCGGGCCCACGAGTGGGAGGCGCCGGGCACTCGCAGCTCAGCCGTCCGCGTCGACCGTGTGCCGCAGCTCGGCGGACGCCTCGTCGCGGAGCTGGTTCCACACCTGATTGCGGAGTTCGGCGAACCGCTCGTCGAGGAAGATCTCGTTGATGTTGCGCGGGTGTCCGAAGGGGATGTCGATGATCTCCTTCACACGCCCGGGCCGGGTCGACAGCACCGCGACTCGATCGCCCATCAAGATCGCTTCCTCGATGCTGTGCGTGATGAACACCATCGTCCGTCGCTGCGTCTCCCAGATCTCCAAGAGCTGTTCCTGCAGGATCTCGCGCGTCTGGGCGTCGACCGAGGCGAACGGCTCGTCCATCAGCAGGACCTCTGGCTCCATCGTCAACGCCCGCGCCAGCCCGACCCTCTGCTGCATGCCGCCCGAGAGCTGGTACGGGTACTTCTCGGCGAACCCGTCCAGCCCCACGAGTTGGATGTAGCGCGTCGCGCGCTCCATGCGTTCGGCCTTCCCGACACCCTGCACACGGAGCCCGTAGGCGACGTTGTTCTCGACGGTCATCCAGGGGAACAGTCCGAAGTGCTGGAAGACGAACGCGACGTTCGGGTGCGCTTTCGTCACCACGTCCCCTCGGATGCGGATCTGCCCGTACGTGAGCGGGATCAGTCCATCGATGCACCGCAGCAAGGTGGTCTTCCCGCAGCCTGAAGGTCCCACGATGCAGAGCGCCTCGCGTTCTCGGATCTCGAGATCGAAGCCCTCGAAGGCGACGACATCGCCGAACGACTTCGAGGCTCCCTCGATCGAGATCATCGCTCCTGGCGTGACGTCTCGCTGCGGGGCATCGACGGACATCGTCATGACAGGTTCAGCAGTCGGCTCGCGGTGCCGCCGACGATCTTGTCCACGACGGCCGGATCGTCGATCGCCTCCTTGACCTTGCCGACCGGGTCTGCCTCACCCATGTCGAAGGGGTGATCGCTCCCGAGGACGACCTGATCCTCCCCGAGGCGCTCGACCAGATATCGCACTGCCGCGGGATCGTGGGTCAAGGAGTCCGCGTAGATGTCGACGAGGTACTCGCTCGGCAGCTTGATCGTCGTGTCTGCCTCCTTGCTGAGTCGGCCGGTGAACCCGTGGTCCCACCGTCCGACCAGGCAGGGGAACGTACCACCACCGTGCGAGAACACGATCTTGAGTCCGGGCAAACGTTCGTAGACGCCGCCGAACACGAGCGACCCGACCGTCACGGCGGTGTCGATCGGCAGGCCCACGAAGTTCTTGAGCTCGTGCTCCTTCATGCGCTCGGCGCCGAGCGGTGCGAGCCCGTGCGAGAACACGACGAGGTCGAGCTCGCGCACCTTTTCCCAGAACCGGAAGAGCGACTCGTCCCCCAGGTTCTTCCCGTCGATGTTGCTGCCGACCTGAAGGCCCTTGAACCCGTAGTCGTCGACGACCCGTTGCAGCTCCTGCAATGCGAGGTCGACGTCCTGCAGCGGCACGTTCGCCATGGGCAGGATGCGCCCGTCGTGTTGCTCCGCAACCTCCGCGTACGCATCGTTGATCGCGCGGCTCACGGTCAGAGCGACCTGCGGATCGCAGTCGAGATGCGACAGCGGCGGCGCGATCGACGCGCACGCGACGTCGATGCCGGCAGCATCGAGGTCGGCGATGATCGTCGCCGGGTCTGTGAGGAACGGCGGCAACGGCTGCTTGAAGCCGTTGTCCATCTTCAGGAGCGTACTTCCATCGTCCTTCGTCACGACCTGCCCCGCGATCGGCACCGCACCCGACACCACGGCGTCAGCGAAGGCCTTCGGTACGTGATGCCAGTGGACGTCGATGATCTTCGTCATCCCTTACTTCCCTTTCCAGTCGGGAGCGCGATGCTCCTCGAATGCTTTCGCGCCCTCTTTGAGGTCCTCGGAGTTCCAGACTTCCTTGAGCATGTATGCGGAGAGTTCCAGCGCGTCGCGGAGTCCGAGATTCAGCCCCTCCATGATCGCCTGCTTCGAGTAGCGCACGGCGAGCGGCGCGTTCTTCAGCACGTCCTGCGCGATCTCCTCCGCGCGGGCGAGGAGACGATCCGCAGGAACGACCTCGGTGAGGATGCCGATGCGGTGCGCTTCCTCGGCATCGATACGGTAGTTCTTGCCCTGCAACGTCATGCGCAGCACGTAGTTCAGCGGGATCCGCCGTGAGAGCCCGATCGGCTCCCATCCGGAGATGAGCCCGACGTTGACGTGCGGATCGAAGAACTGGGCGTTCTCGGACCCGATGATGATGTCGGTATCACAGAGGAAGTGCAGGCCACCCCCGCAGCACATGCCGTTGACAGCACAGACGATGGGCTTGTGCAACTGCTCCATCAGCCGGGCGATCGGCAGCCACACGTGGCCCATCGGCCGCGTCCGCGACTCCTTGACGTCGACGCCCGTGCAGAAGAACTTCTCCCCGGCTGACGTGAGGATCGACACCCACGTGTCGTCGTCGTCGCGGAAGTCGGTCCAGATGGCTTCCATCTCATTGCACATCTGCACGTTGAACGAGTTCCCGGCGTGCTCCCGGTTCAGCGTGACATAGGCGATCCGATCACGTTTCTCGTAGATCGTCTCGACCAGGTCGAGATCGCCGAGCCGTTCTATCCGTGTCACAAGTCCTCCTCGTCGCAGGTCGCGGGTCAGATCGGCGAGAAGCCACCGTCGACGTTGATCGCCTGCATCGTGATCGCGCCGGCGCCGTCCGAGCAGAGGAAGACCACGAGTGGCACGACCTCCTCCGGGTCGATGAAGCGTCCGATCGGGATCTTGTTGATCCAGAATTCGCGCGTCTCCTCGGGCGTCTTGCCCGCATCACGGGCGAACTTCCGCATGCTGTCCTCGACCATGTCCGTGAGGACGAAGCCGGGGCAGATCGCGTTCACGGTGACACCGTGAGGGGCGGCCTCGAATGCGACCTCCTTGGTCAGCCCCAGCACGGCGTGCTTGGACGACACGTAGGCGGCCCGGTTCGGACCGATCGGCACCTTGCTCGACGTCGACGCGATGTTGATCACGCGTCCGGCCTTGCGTTCGAACATCTCGCCGATGATCTCCCGGATCGTGAAGAAGTAGGAGTTCACGTTGACGCCGTAGTGGTACTCCCATGCTTCATCGCTATGGTGCGAGATCGGCTCGTTGTCGAGCACGCCGGCGCTGTTGATGAGCACATGGATCTCACCGAGTTCCTCGCGGGCCTTCGCTACCGCTTCCTTCACCTGGTCACGGTCGCTCACGTCGGCCGGGATCGCGACACCACGGCCCCCGAGCCCGTTGAGCTCCTCAGCCAGCTCCTGCAGTGCCGACTCCGTGCGCGCGACGAGAGCCAAGGTCGCGCCCTCTTTCGCCAGGCCCCGGGCCATCTCCCGGCCCATGCCCTTGCTCGCGCCGGTCAGGAAGACGTTCTTGCCCTCCATCTGTCCCATCTCCGTATCCTTCCCTGTCGTTGGCCTCTGTCGTTGGCCTCTGTCGTTGGGCGCCCCGTCAGGACCGGCGTTGCTCTTCTTCGACGATCTGGCCGAAGACCCGGTCGGTGGGCTCGCGACGACGCTGGCGGACCTCCGTCCGAACGCGCTCGAGCACACGGGTTGCGGTGTCGTCGTCGACCGGGTCCCAGCCCATGTCGAGGATCCTCTTCTGGATCGCCTTCGGACCCGAGTAGTGGCACAGGGGCACGTAGGCGTCGTTGCCGATCACGCGAGGCGACCAGGCATTGAACGACCACTCGTCGCCCTCTGGCAGCGCGTAATGCACCTCGGCGGCGTGGCTGAACGCGGTGTGTCCGGTCCCCGACATGTGCGGCGGGATCGGCTGGTTCCAGACGTCGGCCACCCACTCGGAGAGATCCTGCAGCTTGTCGAGCTTCAGCCCCGTCTCGTAGCCGTACATGATCTCGAGCACCGAGCCGAGCACCGCGAGGTTCGGCACCCCCGCCCGCTCGCCGAGGCCGTTGATGCACCCTTCGAGGATCTCCGCGCCCCCCTCGAGCGCGGCGAGCTGCCCGGCCGTGCCGAGCTCGAAGTCGTTGTGGCTATGGATCGCGAGTGGGATGTCCGGCCCGAGGATCTGCTTGACCTCCCAGGCGTGGTGCTTGTACACGGCCGGGATGCACGCCCCGCAGATGTCGTCGATCCGGAGCGAGTCGATGCCGGCTTCCTTGAGACGGCTGACGATCACCTTGAGCCATTCGAGGTCGAGGCGCGAGAAGTCCATGAGGTTCGGGTTCATGTACGCGCCCTGTTCCTTGCCGTACTGGATCGCCTCGCAGGCGCGGTCGAGCGCCTCCTCGCGGGTGATCATCAAGCCACCCATGGACTCGACGAGCTTGTAGTTGTAGTCGCTGATCGCGAATGCCGGGCACAAGATGTCGGCGCCCGCCTCGAGGCACATGTCGATCTCCTCACGGCAGGCCTCGGGGTTCAGGGCGGCGGTGGGGTGCACGAGGGCTTGGATGCGGAAGTTCACCCCCATCGCCTTCGTGCGCTTGATCTCATCGATGAAGTCGTGGTGCATCTCGACGATGTGCACCCCGACGTCGTCGATACGCCGCACGAACTCGAGCACTTCGTCGAGACCGACCGACACCCCCGCCACCTGACGCCCCTCGCGCAGGGTCATGTCCATCAACTGGACGCTGGCGGGAAGATGCATGCCTTCGCGCACGCGCTCATCGAAGTTGTACGGGCTGACCGCCCACATGCCCTCGCGGAATCCCCGCTCGGTGTCGCGCGGCAGGCTCTT
Source organism: uncultured Actinomycetes bacterium (assembly GCA_963722795.1). GTDB lineage: Bacteria > Actinomycetota > UBA4738 > UBA4738 > HRBIN12 > JAOUEA01. The sequence goes on along the minus strand of CAVROD010000004.1, from coordinate 89,606 downwards.
GCCATCGGTGTCGATCGGGGCCTTCGTCTCGGCCCTGATGTCCACCTCCGAACGGAACGTTCCCATCTCGATCAACGGTTCCCCCCTCTGCTCGTGCCGGCCGGAGCCGGCGTTCCCTCCCGATGCTCGCTCCCCGCCGTCATCGCACCAGCGATGAGAGCTCGCTCGCCGCGTAGGCGAGCGCGATGATCGTGATCATCATGCCCACCGCTTCCTCGAGCCGGCGATCGCTCGCTCGCATCGCGAGCCGGGAGCCGACCCAAGCCCCGGGCACCGCGCCCACGATCAGGAGGATCGCGAAGCGCCATTCGATCGTGCCCAGCACCGCGTGCGTGATCGTGGCGGGCACGGCGAAGATGCCTGCGCAGACCAGCGAGGTCGCGATCGCGGAGATCAACGGCATGCCGAGCACCTGGCTGTACGCGGGCACCATGATGACCCCGCCACCGACCCCCAACAGACCGGAGAAGACCCCTGACACGGCGCCGACGAACGCCCACCCCCCGGGGCGTGGGCGGGCTCGCCTGCGAGGTCGTGCACGGGCGCTGCCCGAACCGGCCGCACGGCGACCATCGCGGAGCATCTTGAGGCCGGTGAAGAGCATGAGCCCTGCGGTCCCCACCTGGAGCAAGTGTCCCCCGCCGGGCACTCGCGGGGCGAGGAGCGAGCCGAGCACGGCACCGATCACGCCGCCGGGCGCCGCCCATCGCACCGCTCGCCAATCGACCAGACCCTGCCGGTGGTACGTATAGGTCGCCATCGCGACGGTGGGCAAGATCATCGGAACGGTCGTGCCGACCGCTCCCAGTGGCGACGCGCCGAGCGCCCGGATGCCCGGCTTCATCAAAACCTGACCACCCATGCTGAACGACCCCGACAGCACGCCGGCGGCGAACGCGAGCAGCACCGTCAACAGATCGCGGACCGCCCAAGGCAGATCGCTCATGCAGCGCCATCGGTCCTCATCCCCCCACCTGCCGCCACCGCTCGTATCGCTTCTCGAGCACCCGAAGCCCGATCGACGCGACGATCCCTGTCAACGCGAGGACGATCGCGGGCACGAATGCCTCCGAGAGACGCAGCCTGCCCGCGTACCGGAAGATGAGCGCGCCGAGACCCGAGAGCGCCGTATCGAACTCCGCGATCACGACCCCCACGAGAGCCCGCCCGACTGCCAGCCGGATGCCCGCCACGATGAACGAGAGCGCGGCCGGGAACTGCACCTCGAACAACATGCGTCGACCCGAGGATCCGAACGATCGGGCGGACTCGAGGAACCGGGGGTCGACGCTCTTGACACCCGCAACGGTCTGCAGCAGGACGGTGGTCACGACGAGGGTGAACACGATCATCCCCTTGCCGACGACCCCGAGGCCGAACAGCAGGATGAAGATCGGGATCAGCGCCGGGAACGGGGTGGCGTAGAACGCGAAGATGTAGGGCGCGAAGGCGGTATCGAGCGGCCGGGTCGCACCGATCACCAAGCCGGCCAGGATGCCGATGATCACGCCCGGGATCCCACCGACGAGGAGCACCGTGAAGCTCTCGATCGTGGCTTCTTGCAGCTCGCCACTCTGCATGAGCTCGACGAAGGCTTCCCACGTGCTGGCCGGGGTCGGCAGCGAGATGGGGCTGTCGTAGATCTGCGTGACGTAGAACTGCCAGATGGCGACCAACACGAAGAACGTCCCGATCACCACCGCCGCTCGGATCAAGCGAGGATGCCCGGTTCCGCGGATCGCGGGGGCGGAGGCACTGGCGAGGGCCGAACTCACGTCTTCACCGCCCACCGCTGGACCCGACGCTCCAAAAGACCGATCGTGAGCCCGAGCACGATGCTGATCAGGGTGAACGTCAGCACGACGACGAGCATGGCGTCCATGTTGAAGCGGAAGCCGTACTTCAGGATCAGATAGCCGAGGCCCTCGGGCGAGGTGTACAGCTCGGCAACGGCCGTGCCGATCATGCCCCGCGCGGCGCCGAGCCGGAGGCCGACCACCAGATACGGGGCGCTCGCCGGCACGATCACATCCGTCCACATCCGAGGCTCGCTCACGCGGAACGACCTCGCCACCTCGATCATGGTGCTGTCCACCGACCTCGCTCCTTGATGCGCGTTGATGAGGATCGGGAAGACGGCCAACAGAACGACGATCACGACCTTCGTCGCCGTGCGGTACCCGAGGATGGCGGTGATGATCGGGACGAGAGCGGGCAACGGCGATGCGTACAGCGCATTCAGGTACGGCGTGAGCGCGATGTCCAGCCACCGGAAGCGTGCGATCGCGAGGCCGAGGAACAGCCCGATCACGGCAGCGATGGTGAACCCCGTGAAGAACAGCCGGATCGTCCCCCACATCGCGGGGAAGTACTCAGGATCCTCGAGGATCTCGGGGATCGAGCCCACGACGGCCGTCGGGGGCGCCGAGAAGATCGGGTTGACGCGAGCGAACGCGAACTGCCACACCGCGAGCACCACGATCAAGCCGCCCGCCCGAAGGGTCCACTTGTTCAGCAGGAAGGCACGCAGGCCGGTCGGGCCCCGGTCACCCGGCTGTTCGCCTCGAACGCTCGCTCGTGCGACGGTCATACGTCAAAGCCTCCGAGGGACGATGGGATCGACCGGCCGACGCCACGCGGGCCACGGCGCCGGCCGGTCGACGGTCCTCCGTCGATCAGTACCCCTGCTCCTCGAGCAGGGCTTCCGCGTCCTCGCACACCGACGTGTCGACCAGGTCGGTGGCGGGGAACGGCTCCGCCAGGTTGCCGAGCTCCACCTGAAGATCGATCAGGAACTCGTAGGACGCGATCGGGATCATCGTCTCGCAGCTGTCCGGGAAGCGGCTGCCGAAGGTCGAGATCGACTCCTCCATCACCGACTCGGGCACCTCGCCGACCTCGGCCATCAAGGTCACGGCCTCGTCGTGGTTCGCGGGATCGTTGAGCCAACGGCCGGTCCGCAGGATCGCCGCGGTCATCCGCACGAACAGATCGCGCTTCCCCTCGAGCGTCTCCGTCGCTGTCGCGAAGCTCGCGTAGTGGAACTCGGGCACGTCCTCCCACGCGTTCGCGAGGATGTTGAGATCGGTGTCCAGCTCCTTCTCGGCGAAGATCCGCTCGTCGATGTGCATGGAGGTGGCCTCGATCGCACCCTGGGCGATCTGGGGGACGAACGTCTCCGGGTCGCCGATGATCAGCTCCACGTCGGTGTTGATGTCGAGCCCGCAGCTCGCCAGGTACTGCTCGGTCACGGCGTGGACGAGCCCGCCGGGCCCGTCGGTCCCGACGACCCTGCCCTCGAGATCCTCGCATGTGTCGATGTCGCCGGTCGCCACCGTCTGGAAGTCGACGTACGCGCCACTCGCGGCGAAGATGCGCGCATCGGCTCCCTCACCGAACGCGAGGATCGGCGAGACGGAGCCAGAGAGTCCCACCTCGTACTCGCCTGCAGCCATGGCGCGGAACGCGGCGATGCCCGACTCGAAGTCGACGAGTTCGGTCACGTTGATGCACTCGTCCTCCATGAACCCCAGCTCGATCGCGAGCGGCGTGGTCATCTGGATGAAGTCCGGCGGAAGCCCAGGATGCCCGATCGCCATGTCATCGAGCGTCTCGCACTCACCCGCAGCCGCCGAACCGGAAGCGCCCGCCCCGGTGCCGGTATCCCCCTCCTCGTCGTCTCCACCCCCACACGCCGACAAGAGCAGTACCACGCTGAGCGTGACACCCAGCGCGCTCCGGTACCGAGTACGAGCCATGCGACCCCCTCCTCCGTGATCGACGAGGGCGACACCCGCCCTCGTCGGGCTGGATGCTAGGCGACCCGATTCGCGAGTCGCAAGGGAAGCTTCATTTGATTCACCCTCGAACCATCTCGAACTAGGGGTTGCTCAGTCCTCGTCGTTCGCACTACCCTCGCCCCCATGCCTCCTGATCCATCCCGGAATGGCCTCGTCCCGACGCTTGCGCTCGTGCCGCGAAGCGCCCGGTGGATCCTTCCGACACTGGCAGCCGCCTTCCGAGGGACAGATGGTTCGACCCTAGAGCCAAGAGTGAGAACGCTCGCTGCCATGAGGGTCGCAGCGGTCGATCGTGCTCCGTTCTGGCGCATGCAGTTCGAAGCCGCAGCGCCCTCGGTCGGCATCACCCCCGACGAGGCGCAGCTCGTCGGCACGGACGAGTGGGAAACGGCCCCGACGTTCTCCGACCGCGAGCGAGCTGCCATCACGTGGGCTGATCGCATCGCCAAGCGACTCGCGCGCCGCGACGCGGCTGCGTACCGGTTCCTCAAGGAGCACTGCTCCGACGAGGAGATCGTCGAACTGACGGCGATCGCGTCGTTGGCCGCCATGGCAGATCGCATCACCAACGCGCTCCGCATCTCACCCGAGCCGCAGGTCGGGCTCACCGGGGATCGGGGAACGATCGACGCACCCGGCGACGAGTGGCGTCGCACGATGTTCGGCGACGTCGTGACGAACTGGGAGGAGACCTTCGGCCCGATGACCAGACCGGAGCAGGTCGAGGAGATCCGTCGATGAGCGAAGTGGCCGGCGGACCACCGCCGAGGGTCGACATCATCACGGACGACCGGGCGAGCGAAGAGGTCCTCGCGATCTTCGCGGGGGCGGAGCAGCTGCTCGCCTTCGTGTCGAACTACGCGAGGACCGTCACACACGCCCCCGGCATCGCGCGATGGGCGATCCCGATGATCGCCTCGATCCAACGCGGCGGATCCGACGCCGCGCTCGACCCACGGGTCAAGGAGCTCGCGATCCTCCGCACGTCGACGAGGAACCGATGTTTCTTCTGAACGCAGCACAACATCCGGCTCGGTCGAGTCGCGAAGCTGACGGACGAGGAGATCGACGCGGTCTCTGGCGAGGACCCCGAGGGATCCGGCGTGTTCGACGAGCGCGACCTGGCTGCGATCGCGTGGGCAGACCTCGTGACCCGCAACGAGGCCCACGCCGATCCGGCCGCATGGGATCGCGTGCGTCGGTCGTTCGACGAGGCGGAGGCGATCGAGCTCACCCTCGCCGCATGCCTGTTCAACTTCCTGAACCGGTTCAACGACACGATGTGGCTGGAACTCGACGACGGCGCTCCTCCCGGTGCCGAGCTCATGATCGAACCCGAGGCCTTCGAGCGGTACGCGGTCGCGATGCTCGACGACGGAGTTGAATGAGATGCTCGAGCACCTGCGCATCATCGAGCTCGGCCAGGTGATCGCCGGCACGTTCGGCGGCATGATCCTGTCCGACCTCGGCGCCGACGTCATCAAGGTCGAGCCGCCGAACGGCGACGCCGGCCGACGTTCCGCGATCTACGGCATCGGCGACGAGAGCGCGATCCACCTCACCCACAACCGGAACAAGCGCAGCGTGGTGCTGGACCTCAAGACCGAGGGAGGTCACGAGGTGCTGTTCGATCTCATCCGCTCTGCAGACGCCGTCGTCGAGAACTTCCGCCCGGGCGTGATCGATCGACTCGGTGTCGGGTTCGATCGCATGCGCGCCGTCAATCCCTCGGTGGTGCTGGTGTCGGTCTCGGGCTTCGGCCAGGACGCGCCTTCGCGCGACCAGCCCGCCTACGACCTGATCCTGCAGGCGATGACCGGTCACATGTCGATCATGGGCGAGCCGGAGCGGCCACCGGTGATCATGGGGATCCCGGTCGCCGATCTGCTCGCCGGCGTCTTCGCAGCGATCGCGGTGTTGGCCGGCGTCGAAGGCAAGCGCGAGACCGGGCGCGGCGAACACTTCGACGTCGCGATGTTCGACGTGATGGTCGAGATGCTCGCCCACGTGGGCACGTTGTACCTCAACACCGGGCTCGACCAGGAGCCCCGCGGCTCGGCCCACCCCTTCATCACCCCGTGGCAGGCGTTCCGATGCGCCGACGACGCGTACATCGTCGTCGCCCCCCGTGAAGAGCACTTCTGGATGAAGCTGCGGAGCGCGCTCGACGACCCGCAGGAGCTCGCGCGCCCCGAGTTCGACGAGGCGCGGTCGCGGCAAGCTCACCGAGACGAGCTGCTCCCACTCCTCGAAGCGATCTTCGCCCGTCGCGATTCCACGGCGTGGCTCGCGGCACTGCAGGCCGCTGGGGTCCCGGCAGCGCCCGTGAACCGGATGCCTGCGGTCTTCGACGACCCCAACGTCGCCGCCCGGGGCATGGTTCGGTCCTTCGCGACGGACCAGGGCCAGGTGCGAGCGGTCGGCAACGCGATCAAGGTCGTCGGGTCGCCAGAGAAGGCCGCGACCGCGCCACCGGCGCTGGGCGGCGACACCGATGCCGTCCTGCGATCGGTGCTGGGATACGACGATGTTCGGATCGACGCGCTTCGGCGCGACGGCGTGTTCGGCGAGGCCGTGATCGCGTGATCGCGATCGAAGCGCGGCGACACAGCGAGGGAGGAGCCACGAGCGCATGACCACGATCAGGATCGGCATGGTGCAGACCAGGGCGGAGACGGACGATCCGCCGAAGAACGTGCAGCGAGCCCTGACATACGTGGAGCAGGCGGCCGCCCTCGGCGCGCGGATCGTCTGCTTGCCCGAGACGTTCCCCGGCCCGTGGACTCCACCGATGGACTACGACGCGATCCCCGAACTCGCCGCCACAGCACGTGATCTCGACATCTTCCTGATCGCCGGCACGATCGAACCGCTGCCCGGCGACGCGGAACGCCACTTCAACGCGCTCGTCCTCCTCGGCCCCGACGGCCAGGAGGTCGGGCGGTACCGGCGCACGACCCCGGAGGGCCCGTGGATCTACAAGGGCGGCTCGTTCTGGGACTTCGGCTACACGGCGGGGGCGGACCTGCCGGTCTTCGACATCGGCGATTGCACGATCGGCATGCTCGTCTGCAGCGAGGTCTACGTGCCGGAGCTTTCCCGCCAGCTCGCGCTCCAGGGGGCCGAGATCATCTTCATGCCGGCCGGCCTCTGGAAGATGGCCCAGTGGGACACCTGGCGCGTCCTCACGCGAGCGAGGGCGATCGAGAACCTCGCCTACACGGCGACCTGCCAGAACATTTTGGGCCACGAGACCTCGAACGCCGGCCTCGCGATGATCTGCTCGCCGGAGGCCGTCCTGACCGAGGGGTCCGTCGAGGGGGTGTACGTGGCCGACTGCGACCTCGACCGCATCCGGTACCTGCGCGCCGAGGAGGATCGGCGCGGCATCGAGAAGGCGTGCAAGGCCGGGGTGCTATGGCAGTGGTACCGACCGGAGCTCTATCAGGTCGAGGCGGGAGCGCGGCCGACGCCATGACCGAAGCCCTCGTCACGCCCGATCTCGAGGCTCTGATCGGCCAGGAGTGGCCACCGGTGGTCCACGAGGTGGAGCGAACGGGCATCAGGATGTGGGCACGCGCCGTGGGCATCGACGATCCCGTCTTCCACGACGAGGCCGTTGCCCGGCAGCGGGGCTTCGACCGTCTCCCGGCCCCGCCCGGTTTCCTGGGGGTCCCTCGCCTGATGCCGGGCGAGCCCGACCCCGGGCCGCCGATCCGCGGTCTGCACCCCGGGCTCACGAGAAGCCTGAACGGCGGAACAGCGCATGAGTACCACGCATCCGTGATGGCCGGAGACGAGCTCGTCGCGACCACCGCGATCGTCGAACTCAAGGAGCGAGACGGGTCGATCGGGCGCATGTTGCTCATCACGCGCGAGACCACCTACCGTCGCGACGACGAGGTCGTCGCGATCCTCCGAGCTACGGTGATCAACTACTGACGAGAGGCGACATGGCTCCCGAGAACCAGGTTTACATCGAGGACGTCAGCGCCGGCGATCGCATCCCGGAGCTGGTGAAGCGCTGCACACCGCGCCAGCTCGTGATGTGGGCTGCGGCCTCCGGTGACTTCTACGAGATCCACTACGACGTCGAGTATGCGAGGTCGATCGGCCTCCAGGGACTCGTGGTGCACGGGGCATTGAAGAACGCCTTCCTGGGGCACCTCCTGCACGAGTGGGTCGCGCCGGCGGGACGCATCGTCCGGTACGGATGCTCCTACCGCGGCCTCGACTTCCCCGACCAGGATCTTCGCTGCCGAGGCACGGTGACCGACATCGCCGACCTCGACGGCGAGCACCTCGTCGATCTCGACATCTGGATCGAGGATCCGTCCGGCACGGTGACGACCCCGGGCACCGCGACGGTCGCGCTGCCCTCACGACAGGCGGGAGACGAACGATGACCCTGCGAGACCATGCCTCGAGCGCCGACGCCGAGCCGGGGCATGCTCGTCCGGCGCACAGCCGATTCGCGGAAGCAGCTCCCGGGCCCCCGCCGCTCGATCAGATCGACGTGGTCCTCGGGGAATGGGCGAACGAGCGACCGCAGTCCGAGCTGGCTCCCGTGGCGGTGACCGCGAGGGTGTCGCGCCTGGCACAGATCCTGCAGCAACGCATGGAGCGAACGTCGTCGAAGCTCGGACTCGACTGGGGCCAGTTCCTCGTGCTGGCCGCCCTCCGGGGCGCCGGTCCACCGTTCCGTATGTCGCCGAAGGAACTCCACCGGTTGCTCCTGCTCTCGCCCGCCGCCGTCACGAACCGCCTGTACCGACTCGAGGCCAAGGGCCTGATCGAGCGGACCGCGGATCCGACCGATCGCCGCAGCCTGCCGGTGATCCTCACCGTGCAGGGGCTCAGCACGATCGATCGGGCGATGACGGCCTGCGTGGAAGGGGAGCGCGAGCTCCTGGCCGGTGTCGACCCGGATGATCTCGAGACGACCCTCCGCACGATGCGACAGCTCCTCACCGCCTACGAGGAGTACCCCAGCCGGCGCCGTCGGCGGCGACCGGTCACGCTCGCGGGCGAGGAGCTCCGCGTGCTTCCCGAGGTCGAGCCTTCCCCGCCCGAGCCGATGGTCGGTCCGAGCAGCGCCATGGCTGGCTGCGACATGTGGCCGACGACCCACCGGGAGCTCGAGCGACTGCAACGCAAGCTCGCCAAGCGCGTCGACGAGTGCGAGCCATGGCCCGGGGTCGCCGATGGTCACCCCTCGGTCGCCGGGGTATTCGTGTCGCTCCCCACGAACCGACTGAGGGGGCATCCGCGTGACATCGCATGGGCCGCGGCGGTGGTGATGCAGGACCACGACGTCGTGGAGACCGCGACGGCCACGCGCAAGCTCGTTCGCCCCTACCAGGTGGGCTACCTCTCCCTCACGATCGGCCCGATCCTCGAGGACGTCGTCGCCGCGCTGTCGGTGCGTCCTGACCTCATCGTCGTGAACGCGGCCGGTCGCGACCACATGCGCGGCGCGGGCCTCGCGATCCAGCTCGGTGGAGCACTCGACGTGCCGACGGTCGGTGTCACCGAGCACCCGGAGATCGGGGAGGCACCAGAGCCCGACACGCATCGAGGCGATTGGACCCCCGTGCGCATCGACACCCGGCTCGTCGGGTTCCGGGTCAGGACCGTGTCGAAGGCCAACCCCGTGATGGCGCACGCAGCTTGGCTGACCACGCCCGAGACCGCCCGCGACATGGTCCTGCGCACGACGGGGCGTCAGCGCATGCCCGAGCCCCTGCAACGAGCCAGGGATCTCTCACGCCGACTCCGCAGCGAGTACGAGAGCGGCGCCGGCACCGGCATGCGGGACGGGATCCATGGATAGCCGGCCAAGCGCGGAGTGCCGGGCCGACGGCGCAGGGCAACGACTACGAGGGAGAGGACGTCGCGCATGAGAGCAGCCGACTGGCCCGTCGCGATCGTGGGGGCGGGCACGATGGGACATGGCATCGCGCAGGTCGCTGCTGCACAGGGCTTCGAGGTCCGACTCTACGACGAGAGCAGCGAGGCCCTCGGAGTAGCGAAGTCGGGCATCGAGCTGACCCTCGACAAGGGTCTCGCTCGCGGGGTCGTGACGAGGGAAGAGAAGGAGGCGACCCTCGCGAGGATCGCGTTCGTCGACACCCTCGAGGAGGCCGTCAAGGACAGCCGCGTCGTGATCGAGGCCGTACCGGAAGACCCCGCGATCAAGCGGGCGGTCTTCGAACGGCTCGACGAGCTCGTACCGGCGACCACGATCCTCGCGTCGAACACCTCGGCTCTCAGCATCACGATGATCGGCAGTTGGACCCAGCACCGGGAACGGGTGATCGGGCTGCACTTCTTCAACCCGCCCGATCGCATGCCGCTGGTGGAGGTCGTGCGTGGTCTCACGACGGGTGAGAAGACCGTCGATCGCGCGAGGCGGTTCTGTCGGCAGCTCGGGAAGGAGACGATCGTCGTCGCCGATCGACCGGGATTCGCCACCAGCCGGCTCAGCGCGACGATCGGGAACGAGGCTTGGTACATGTACATGGAGGGCGTCGCCTCGCCGGAAGAGATCGACAAGGCTGTCAAGCTCGCCCTCGGCTTCCCGATGGGGCCCTTCGAGCTCGGGGATCTGATCGGGCTCGACGTGCGGCTCAGCGTGTTGCGATACCTGCACGAGACGCTCGGCGAGCGCTTTCGCCCGTGCCCGATGCTCGTCGAGTACGTCGAGGCCGGGTTCCTCGGACGTAAGACCGGCCGGGGCGTCTACGAGTACCACTCCCAGGATGGCTGAGACGGCGTCGATCCGCGTCGAGGTCCACGACGGCGTCGCCGTGGCGACGATCGACCGGCCGGAGCGACGGAACGCACTCTCGAAGCAAACGTGGTCGGAGCTGCGGACGGCGTTCGCCGCGCTCAGCGGCGACGACGACATCCAAGGACTCATCGTGACGGGCGCAGGCGATCAGGCCTTCGCCGCAGGAGCCGACGTCGAGGAGCTTGTCGACCGCCCGGCCTTCGTCGCGCTCGACGGATTCGTGCAAGGCGTCATGCTCGAGCTCGAAGCCCTGCCGTTCCCGACGATCGCCGCGATCAATGGCCACGCGCTGGGGGGCGGGTGGGAGCTCGCGCTGGCGTGCGACCTGCGTGTCGCTGTTTCGTCGGCGAAGGTCGGCTTCCCCGAGGTCGGGCTCGGCATCATCCCCGGTGCCGGAGGCACCCTGCGTCTGCTTCAGCACGTCGGGGTCGGGCTCGCGAAGGAGTACATCCTGACCGGCCGGCTGCTCGACGCAGCCGAGGCTCACGCCCTCGGCCTCGTCAATCGCCTCGTCGAACCCGGTCGCGCCCTGGATGAGGCGCGAGGTCTGATGGAGGTGCTGGCCGGACAGCCCCGAACCGCCGTTCGGCTCGCGAAGCTCCTGATCGATGCGGCGGCTCGCGGCGAGGCGAGCCCGGCGATGGAGCGACTCGCGTACACCCTGACCTTCCACGCGCCAGACCGAGCGGAACGCATGCATGCGTTCCTCGACCGGCGCGGGGGGAAGATCGGGACGAACGAAGGTGGAGGGGACTGATGGAGTATCGCGTGCTCGGCGGCACCGGTATCCGTGTGAGCACCCATTGCCTCGGCACGATGATGTTCGGTGCGTGGGGCAACACCGACATCGAGGCATGCATCCGGATCGTCCACGCCGCGATCGACGGCGGCGTCAACCTGGTCGACACCGCCGACGTCTATTCGAACGGTGAGTCCGAGACGATCGTGGGCGCCGCGCTCAAGGGTCGGCGCGACGATGTGGTCCTGGCGACGAAGTTCCACAACCCGATGGGTCCTGGACCGAACGAGCGAGGGAACTCCCGGCTCTGGATCAGGCGGGCGGTCGAGGCGAGCCTCCGTCGGTTGGGCACCGACCACATCGATCTCTACCAGGTGCATCGTCCCGAGGAGGAGACCGAGATCGAGGAGACCCTCGCGGCCCTCACCGATCTGCAGCGCGCAGGCATGATCGGGGCGTTCGGTTGCTCGACGTTCCACGGCTGGCAGATCGTGCAGGCGCAGTGGGCGGCTGAGCGCCGGGGGCTCGAACGATTTCGCACGGAACAACCTCCCTACTCGATCCTCGCGCGGCATGCCGAAGACGACGTGCTCCCCGTGGCTCAGGCGTATCGGATGGGGGTGCTCGTGTGGGCGCCGCTCGCCCGGGGCTGGCTCACCGGGCGGTATCGCCGAAACGACTTCGACGGTTCATCCGACTCTCGAGCGAGCCGATCGCGCGAACGCGGAGGGCCGGTGGCGGCACAGTTCGACCTCGAGCGACGCGAGATCCAATCGAAGCTCGACATCGTCGAGCGACTCGTCCCGATCGCCGAGGCTGCCGGCATCTCGATGGCCCACATGGCCGTCGCCTTCGTGCTTGCACACCCAGCCGTCACGTCGGCGATCGTCGGACCGCGCACGCCCGCCCAGATCGAGGACCTGATCGCAGGCGCCGACGTGCGACTCGACGTCGCGACGCTCGACGCGATCGATGCCGTCGTGTCACCGGGCACGACGATCGATCAGGGCGACCGGGGATTCTCACCCTGGTGGCTCGAGGCGTCGCGTCGACGCCGCTCCTCCTGAGGATCCGCGTCGTCGTCCGCCGGCTGCGCAGCCGGGGGCCCGAGCGCCTCGTATCGGCGGAACGACGGGACGAGCCATGCGATCGCTCCCGCTCCCGCGATGCACAGCAGCCCGCCGGAGACGACCGACACCGTCGGTGAGAACGCGGCTGCGACGAGGCCCGCTTCGAGGTCACCGAGGCGAGGGCCTCCGGCCACGACCAGATAGTTGATGCTCGAGAGCCGGCCGCGCAGGTGGTCGGGCACCGAGAGCTGGATGATCGTGCCCCGGAAGATGGCGGAGATCACGTCGGCACCACCCGCGATCGCCAGGAGCAGCAGGGCGAGCCACAGCCGATCGCCGACCAGCCCGAACGCGGCGATGCTCGCCCCCCACGCCACGACCGCCCACAGCACGGCCCGGCCCTGATGGCGCACGCGCCGGACCCACCCGCCGGTCAGAGCTCCGATCACGGCACCCACGGCGGGCGCGGCGAAGAGCAGGCCGACCACCTCTGCCCCTTGCTCGAACTGCGTCACCGCGATCAACGGGAACAGCGCGCGGGGCATGCCGAAGATCATCGCCACGAGATCGGCCCCGAACGCAGCCTGCAGGACGCGCCGCCCCCGCAGGTACGCGAACCCGTTGACGACCGCTGTCCAACCGGTCTCGAGATGCTGACCGGCTTCCGGCGGCACGGGTCTGATCGTCCAGGCGACGATGAACATCACCACGTAGGACAGGAGATCGATCCCGTAGGCGGCGACGAGCCCGACGCGGGCGATCACGATGCCGGCCACCGCCGGCCCGAGCAGAGCCGTCGCGTTCATCACGACCTGGCCGAGCACGAGCGCGGAGGGAAGCGATTCGTGGCCGACGAGTCGGGGGATGGTCGCATTCCGTACCGAGGAGTCGATCGCCGACATGCCCGAGATCAGCGCGACACCCAGATAGACCGCGACGATCGGAGGATCGTCGAGCAGCGCCGTCGACAGGAGGAGACCGCTGCCCGCACCCGCGCCCACCTGCGCCCACATCAGGGTGGACCGACGATCGACCGCGTCGATGAACATGCCGCCGACGACGATGCCGAGCAGGATGCCGAGGAGACCGACGAGTCCGACGAGTCCGACGGCCGCTGTCGACCCGGTGAGTTCGAAGACCTGGATGAACGTCGCGACCACCGTGAAGTGGTATCCCAACCCCGAGAAGAGGAGTCCCGACCAGAGCCAACGGAAATCCCTCGATCGCCGGAGTGGCGTGAGATCGATCGCGATCCGCCGCAGCAGCGATGCCATCGACCTAGGACGGCACGTACGGCACGTAGTCGGGGAACCACATCGCGTCGTCCACGGCGCGTTCCAGCTCTTCATCGTCGGCGAACGTGCGACCGAAGCCCTCGGCAGCCGACTCCCTCGCGACGCGGATCGCGATGCTGCGTGAGATCTCGCGCAGCCACGACTGCGGCGGGTACAGCGCTCCTGCCGCCAAGCGGTCGGCCCCGACGGTCGACGCCAGTTCCTCGGCTGCCGTCAGGAACAGGTCGATCCGGGATCGAGGTCGCTCGGCCCACGATCGCCCCGAGCCCGAGGCCCGGGAAGACGAAGGCGTTGTTCGCCTGTCCGATGACCCGCTCGCCGCTCTCCGTCGACACCGGATCGAACGGACTACCGGTCGCGACCAGGGCTCGCCCGTCCGTCCACGTGAGGATGTCTGACGGCGTCGCCTCCGAGTGCGACGTCGGATTCGACAGGGGGAAGACCAGCGGTGTCGGGGTGCCCTCGGCCATCGCCCGGATCGCCCGCTCGGAGAACATCCCCGGCACTCCCGTCGTCCCCACCACGATCGTGGGACGGAACGAGCGGATGACGTCCTCGAGGGAGCCGCCGACGACGAGCCCTTCCCTCGCGGCCTCGTCCGCGGTCAGGGCGAACTCCGCCTTCTCCGCCTCGACGCCGTCTCGCCCCTCCACGAGGAGGCCTCGGGAATCGAGCATGACCACGGCACGACGCACCGTACGCTCGTCCGCGCCGGCTTCCCGCATCGCCGACCGGGCGAGCCGTGCGATGCCGATGCCCGCCGCCCCGGCGCCCATGAACACCAGCCGCTGTGTCGGCAGGGTCGCACCCGAGCGACGAAGGGAAGCGAGGATGCCGGCCATCGCGACCCCCGCTGTGCCCTGGATGTCGTCGTTGAAGCTGGGGATACGATCGCGGTAGCGGTCGAGCACGGCGATCGCGTTGTGCTGCTTGAAGTCCTCCCACTGCACGACGGCGCGCGGGCAGACCCGCTCGACGGCCGCCACGAAGGCCTCGAGGAAGTCGTCGTATGCCGCCCCTCTGATGCGCTCGTGACGCCATCCGATATACGTGGGGTCGTCGAGCAGGTCCTGGTTCGTGGTGCCGACGTCGAGCGACACGGGCAGCGTGATCGATGGGTGGATGCCCGCGCCGGCGATGTAGAGCGCGAGCTTGCCGATCGAGATCCCCATGCCACCAGCCCCGAGATCGCCCAGCCCGAGGATGCGCTCGTTGTCCGTCACCACCATCAATCGGATGCGGTCACCTCCGACCGCCCGCAGGATCTCCGGCACGTGATCCACATCGTCGGGGGTGATCCACACCCCCCGGGGCTGCCGGAAGATCTCGCTGTACCGCTGGCACCCCAGGCCGACCGTGGGTGTGTACACCGTCGGCATGAGTTCCTCGAGGTGCTCGACGAGGAGCCGGTAGAACACCGTCTCGTTGCGATCCAGCAACGCGATCAGTCCGATGAACCGATCCAGTTCGTTCGACTTCGACCGCACGGTGCGCAGTTCTCGCTCGACCTGCTCTTCGATGGTGCTCACGCGCGCGGGGAGCAGCCCTCGGAGGCCGAAGGCATCGCGTTCCTCGATCGGGAACGCGGTGGACTTGTTCAAGCGTGGTTCGTCGATCAGCTGCCGTCCCCGCAGCGAGATCGGCAGCGGCTCTGCGGTCGACCATGCGGGGAGGAGGTCCATCGATGCAGTCTGCATGGCGGGCGCCGGGGACGACCACGCCCCGATGGTTCGTTTCGTCCTCGAAAGACCCGCTCCCCCGACGTCCGGCCTAGTATCGATCGAGGCTGCGACCGAGAGGGACCGATGACGGCGGTTCGAGAGCTCATGAGCACCGACCTGGTGACCGTGGAGCCGACGACGATGATGCATCAGGCCGTCGCTGCGATGTCGAAGGCGGGGGTGGGTTCGATCCTCGTGCTGGAAGGCGACGCGCTGCTGGGCATCTTCACCGAACGGGACGTCCTCCGAGCGTTCGATCAGATGCACGCCGACCCCGCCCGGGTCTCTCCCATCTCGAAGGGCATGACCCGCGATCCGCAGACCCTCGACGCGGACGCCACCGTCGGTGAGGCGATGGACCGGATGCTCGACGGCGGGTTCCGGCACCTCCCGGTCATGGACGGCGCAACCCTCGTCGGCATCGTCTCCATGCGCGACCTCGTGCGAAGCATGTCGGAGGGCTGACGGGTGGACCCCGGACCTGATTCGTGACGACGGTGTGACGCTGGTGTGAAAAGTGGTCCGGATGCGTGGCATCGGCCTCGGTCGGGGGTAGAACTCGGTGCATGGACCGCAACGATCTTCTCCACGCGCTGACGTCGGCGGCGACCCCGCACCAGACGTCGAGCGCGATGTCCGAAGCCCGCTCCTGGCTGGCCGAGCACCCCGACGACGAGGCGGTGCGCGAGGCCGTCCAGCATCTCGCCCGCATGGAACGCGAGCGCTGGGGATTGAGCAGTTCGCGTCGCTGACCTTCGACCGCTGCCCACTTCATCTGACGTGAGCCCCATCGTCCAGCTCGATCGGGTCACGGTCCGAGTCGCCGGCACCCAGGTGCTGGGTCCGGTCTCGCTCGGCATCGACGCCGGGCAGCGATGGGTGCTGCTCGGCCCGAACGGCGGCGGGAAGACCACGTTGCTCTCCGTCATCGGCGCGAGGCTGCAACCGACCTCGGGCAGGGCACGGGTGCTCGGTCACACCTACGGCCAAGCGGACATGCGCGGGGTGCGGGCTGCGATCGGTCATACCAGCCACACCATCTCCGATCTGTTGCCGGCCGGGCTGCGCGTGCTCGACGTCGTGCTCACCGGCAAGCGATCGGTGCTGGCGCCCTGGTTCCAGCGGTACGGCGACGCCGATCGCGAGGTGGCGGGCCGCCGGCTCGCCGAGGTCGGTGCCGAGCACCTGGCCGATCGGACGTTCACCACCTGCAGCCAGGGAGAACGCCAGCGGGTGCTGCTCGCCCGAGCGATGTTCGCCGACACATCGATGCTCGTGCTCGACGAGCCGTGTGCAGGACTGGACCTGGGTGCCCGTGAGCGGCTGCTCGCAGCCATCGATGCGGCCGTCGGGCGCCGGCCCGACCTCGTCGTGGCGCTTGCAACGCACCACCTCGAGGAGATCCCGGCGTCCATGACGCACGCCGTCCTGCTGGCGAAGGGCACCCCGATCGCGAGCGGCACGATCGAGACGACGCTCACCTCGGAGCACCTACGGGCATGCTTCGGCGTCGACGTCCGTGTGGCCAGGCACGCGGACCGATGGAGCACCACCGCCGGCCCTTGACCGATCGTTGCGCGCCCAGACGGGTCGCAGCAGGTACCCTCGACGCGTTCCTTCACCCTTCCCATGTCGATGTCCCCGAAGCCATCTCGCCGACACGCCGTCGCCACGTCCCTCGCGGCCGTGATGCTCGTGGGCGCCGCCCTGTCGGCCGGTGCCGCCGATGAGCCCCGCGCCCGTGCTCCCCGCGTGAACGAGGGCTTCGCGGGCGTCTCCGGCGATGCCGGGCAGGCCGGCCGACACGTTCGCCTCGATGTCGGGCCGACGCTGCCGGGCATCGACGTGAGCCACTGGCAGAACGACATCGACTGGCGGAAGGTGGCCGGGGCCGGCAAGCGCTTCGCGTTCATCAAGGCGACCGACGGCCACTCCTTCCTCGACCCGATGTTCCTCACGAACCGGGCGGGAGCACGCGAGCACGGCCTGCTGGTCGGCGCCTATCACTTCGCCCGACCC
The DNA here is from genome assembly GCA_963722795.1 of uncultured Actinomycetes bacterium. Classification (GTDB taxonomy): domain Bacteria; phylum Actinomycetota; class UBA4738; order UBA4738; family HRBIN12; genus JAOUEA01. Next base: position 72,169 of record CAVROD010000004.1, on the reverse strand, counting down.
GACCCCTCGAAGGGCGACGCGGTCGAAGAGGCCCGGTGGTTCGTGAGCCAGGCGAACCCGCGACCGGGCAACCTGCTGCCGGTGCTCGACCTCGAGACCAGCCAAGGGCTGGACCAACAGGGCGTCACCTTGTGGGCTCGCCGCTGGGTGGCGGAGGTGCGCCGTCTGACCGGCGTCACCCCGATGATGTACACGAGCCCGTACGGCTGGGCGAGCCGGACCGGCGACTCTCGCGCGTTGGCCCGCGCGGGGGTGCCGCTGTGGGTGGCGCACTGGGGCGTGCAGGAACCGCTGCTGCCCGCCGGCGACTGGGACGGCAACGGCTGGCGGGTCTGGCAGTACACGAGCGATGGCCACGTCGCGGGCATCGCCGGGCGCGTGGACCTCGACGTGACCGACGGGAAGTCGCTCGGCCCGATCACGATCCGACGGCTCTCGGTCGATGTGGCGGACGGGGCCGGCCGGGTGGCGAGCTCCCCGCCCGGCCTCGGATGCGCGTCGTCGTGTTCGAGCAGCGTCGATCCCGGCACGGTCGTGACCCTCACCGCCACGCCCGACGAGAACGCCTACTTCACCGGGTGGACCGGGGCATGCGCGGGCACCGATCCGGTCTGCACCGTGACGATGCGCGGCAACCGAACCGTCGGGGCGTCGTTCGTCACCGACATCACCCCACCGACGCCATCGGTCGACGTGGCCGGCGGCTTCCGAGGACCCCTCACCGTGCGGTTCGACGAGGCCGTGTTCCGTATCGAGCCCTCCAACGTGCTGCTGCGGCGGGTCGGGGGTGGACGCGAGGTGGTCACCCGCGTCTGCCGGTCGATGACCGGTCAGGCGGCGGACTGCGACGGACCCGCTCGCTCGGTCGACCTGCGGCCCGAGGAGACACTCATGCCGGGTCGCGACTACGAGGTCGCCGTGAACCCGCCCGGCGCAGACGCCGTGCGTGACCGGGTCGGCAACCCCGCGGCCACCCTCGTCGCGCCGTTCACGGCGCCGGTCGCCGTCGAACAAGACCGCGCGCCGGTACACCTTGCGCCCGTGCTGTCGTGGGTGGCGGTTCGTGACCCGCGCGCCAGCGGTGGTTCGTTCGAGATGAGCGACCGGGCCGGCGCCGCGGCGGCGATGTCGTTCGACGGCACCGGCGTCGACCTCATCGTGGTGCGGGGACCCAACCGGGGACGCGCCAGGGTGTGGCTCGACGGCACGCCGGTTCGCGTGATCGACCTGTACTCGCCTGTGCGCACCTTCGGCGTCGCCGAACGCATCGATGGCCTCGGGGACGGCACGCACCGGCTCCGCGTCGAGGTGCTGGGCCGCGCCTCGCCCACATCGCGCGGGCGCTGGATCGCCGTCGATCGCATCGACGTGCTGGCCTGAGGAAGGACACGACCATGACCGCCGAGACCGCTCTCCCCAGCGAGGCGGCAGCGCTGTTCCAGGGCGCGCCGGAGGGGTTCGTCGCTGCGCGCGACGCGCTCGCCGCCCGGCTGCGCGAGCAGGGACGGCCCGAGGACGCCTCGGCCGTGAAGCGGCTCCGCAAGCCGACGGTCGTGGCGTGGGCGCTCGACCAACTCGCCGCGCGGGACCCCGACGGCGTGGGCGCCTTGCTCGACGCCGGCACCGAGGTGCGAGCGGCACAGCAGGCGGCCCTGTCCTCCAAGCGCGGGGCGGCCGAGCGGCTGCGGAGCGCCGGCATCGCCCGCGCTGCCGCCGTCACCCACCTCGCCGCGGCCGCCGCCGCCGCGTTGCGGGAGGCCGGGAAGGACCCCGACAGCCACGCGGATGCGATCGCCGGCGCCTTGCACCTCTGCGCCATCGACCACGACTCGGCGACGAAGCTCTCCGACGGCATCTTCGAGCGTCCGCCGGTCGCCGAGGCCGGGTTCGGCGACGTGCTCGGACTCACCGCCCTCGAGGGCGGAGACACCGAGGAGGCACCGGCCGAGCGCACGACGGACCGGGCCGACCTCGCCGAGCTGCGGCATGACATCGCGCGCCTTCGCCGCGACCGCGACGCCGCAGCGCGACGAGCCCGCAAGGCCGCCGACGCGGCCGATGGCTTCGCCCACGAGCTCGAAGGCATGCGGCGCAGGCTCGAAGTGATCGAGCGCAAGCACGCCGATGCGGCGTCGAAGGCGGCCGCCGGCTCGCTCGAGGTCACGCGGGCCGAGCGAGCGCTGCGCCGGGCGACGGACCGCCTCGAGTCGCTCGGCGACACCTGAGCCAGGCAGATCGACCCGCCTCGCGGATCGCGGCACTGTTCCTGCTGCCGAGGCGCCCGGCTCAGGGCCGCGCGATCTCGTAGCGCACGCCCTGCCAGGTCTCGCCCTCGTACGTGCGCTCGAACCGCTCGACGAGGGTGAGGCCCGCCTTCTCCGCCACGCGGATCGACGGCAGGTTCTCGGCGCTGGCGTAGGCGCGCACGATGTCGGCGCCGAGCGTGTCGAAGGCGTAGTCGACGAGCGCGCGCACAGCCTCGGTCGCATACCCCCGCCCCTGGTGGGCGGGATCCATCGTGTAGCCGATCTTCACGACCCCGGACTCGCCCTCGGCCGGGCTCAACCCCACGTCGCCGACGAGGCGACCAGTGTCGCGCGCCTCGACCGAGAACTGCACCCACCCGTCGGGGTCGCCGGGCGCTCGGGCAGCCATCGCCTCGATCTCCTCGCGCACCCCGTCGGCGTCGGTGCGCTCCCACCCCTGGTAGCGGTGTACCTCGGGGTCGCTGCGGTAGGCGGCGATCGTTTCGGCGTCACCGGCGTTCGAGCGTCGCAGCGCGAGCCGCGGCGTCTCGAGCCGCTCGAAGGAACGGTCGGGGGAGATCATCGGCGGTGAAGCGTACCCGCGCCCGGGCAGGGGTCGTGCGGCGGCGGCCGACCGCCGCGTCACGATCGCTCGGCGGCGACCGGCTGAGACCCCGACTCGGACTCGGCGATCGAGCGACGCACCTCGTCCATGTCGAGGTCACGCACGGCACCGACCAGCTGCTCGAGGGCCGGCTGGGGCAGCGCGCCGGGCTGGGCGAACACGATCACGCCGTCGCGGAACGCCATGAGGGTCGGGATCGACCGGATGCCGAACTCCGCCGCGAGGGACTGCTCGGCTTCGGTGTCGACCTTGCCGAAGACGATGTCGTCGTGCTCGGCCGAGACCTGCTCGTAGGTCGGCGCGAACATCTGGCACGGACCACACCACTCGGCCCAGAAGTCGACGAGCACGATGCCCTCGCCGTTGACGGTCTGCTCGAAGGTGGCTGCGGTGAGATCGACGGTGGTCATCGTGCTGTTCCTCCTGCGCGTCGGGTCCGATGGCGGGGAGCCATATACCCCCCGGGGTATCTGAACGGAGACCGGTCGGCCGATATTCCCCGGGTCAGCGGCGGCGGGCTCTCCACACTTCCTCGATGGGCCAGCGGCGCGACCACGCGGCGGTGGCGAGCGGGTCGCTCGGCGTCTGGGCGTCGTCGGGCGCGGGGAACTCGACGAGGCCCTCGACCTCGAACCCGGCGGTCCGCAGCAGCGCGACCATCTCCCCGTGCGGGATGGAGAACTCCACCGCCCCGTCGCTCTCGGGCCACTCGAAGCGGTGCATGCCGAAGTGCGGCCGCAGCAGCGTCTCGCCCGCGGGCAGGTCTTCGTCGGGCAGGGTCAGCATGGACAGATAGGAATGCCCGAGGAAGACGAGCCATCCACCGGGGCGCAGCACGCGCGCGGCCTCGGGGATCCACCGGTACGGGTCGCACCAGATCGCGGCGCCGTACTCCGAGATGGCGAGATCGAAGCTCGCGTCGCGGAACGGGGCTCGCTCGGCGTCGCCGTGCACGAGCGGGAACCCGAGCCCGAACTCGCCCTGCAGCATGCGGGCGGTGGCGAGCTGGCGCCCCGAGGCGTCGAGCCCCACGGGCCGAGCCCCGGCGCGGGCGAGCCACGCCGAGACGTAGCCCGTGCCGCACCCGAGCTCCACCACGTCGAGCCCACCGAGATCGGGCAGCAGGCGCAGCTCGGCTTCGGGCACGTGCCACACGCCCCATCCGATCGACGTGCGCGCCCAGTCGGCGCGACCGCGCTCGACCCACGCGTCGGCGTCAGCGTCCCAGCTGGCTCGATTGGCGCGCACATGCTCCTCGGTCATGGCCCCACGATACGGACCGCCGTCCTCGGCGGGTGCGCGATGATGCTGCCGTGAGGACGTTCGAGACCGAGGAGCGACGCGAACGCCTCGGCGTGCGCCACCATCTGGCGCGGCGAAGGCATGCGGTCGAGGTCGCGGCTGCCGATCTCGTCGGCCTGCACTCGAGCGACCCGGCGACGGTCTTCCTGTCGGCTCGAGCACGGGTCGACGGCTTCACCCCGGCCACCCTCGAGGACGCCCTGTACGGCCGACGGTCGTTGGTGCGCATGCTCGGGATGCGACGCACACTGTTCGTCGTGCCGAGTGCCCTCGTCGGCGTCATCGACGCGGCCTGCACGAAGACGCTCGTGCCGGCCCAGCGCCGGCGTCTCGTCGCCCTGCTCGCCGAACAGGTGGTGGCGGAGGGAGCCGAGGCCTGGCTCGACGACGTCTCGACCCGCACCATGCAGGCGCTCACGGCTCGCGGCGAGGCGACCGCTCGCGAGCTCACCGCCGACGTTCCCGAGCTGGCCACGAAGCTGGCGTTCGGGCAGGGGACGACCTGGGGCGGCGTGATGGGACTCTCCACACGGGTGCTGTTCCTGCTGGCGACCGAGGGGCGCATCGTGCGTGCGCGGCCGCTCGGCTCGTGGACGTCGGGTCAGTATCGGTGGGCGCCCCTCGAGCGATGGCTCGACGGTGGCATCGAACCCATGCCGGCAGCGGAGGCGCGCAGCGGGCTGCTTCGCCGGTGGCTGCGGGCGTTCGGACCGGCCACCCTCACCGACGTGCGGTGGTGGACGGGCTGGACCGTGCGGCTCGCGACGTCGACCCTGGCTGCGATCGGCGCCGTCGAGGTCCGGATCGCAGACGACCACGAGCCGGCATGGGCGCTGCCCGACGATCTCGAGGTGACCCCGCCGCCCGGCCCCTGGGTCGCCTTGTTGCCGTCGCTCGATCCCACGACGATGGGCTGGAAGCGACGCGGGTGGTACCTCGGCACCCATGCCGAGCAGCTCTTCGATCGCAACGGCAACGCGGGGCCGACGATCTGGGCGGACGGGCGGGTGGTCGGCGCATGGGCACAGGCTGCCGACGGCACGGTGCGAACACGCTTGCTGGAGCGGGTGCACCAGCGCACGGCGCGCGCCATCGAGGCCGAGCGTCGGGACCTGCAGTCGTGGCTCGGCACCACCCGGGTCCGACCGCGCTTCCGCGCGCCGCTCGAGCGCCAGCTCAGCGAGGAGCGATGAAGGAAGCGTCGGCCACGACTCCTATGCTGGGGCGCATGACGTGTGCGGTCTGTGGCCGTCCGCTGCCCCACGACGCCCGGTTCTGCCCCGGGTGCGGCGCCGCCGTGGCGAGCTCGCTGCACACCGACGAGCGCAAGATCGTGACGGTGCTGTTCGCCGACCTGGTCGACTCCACCGGCCTCGCGCAACGGCTCGACGCCGAGCGGGCACGCGAGGTGATGGGGCGCTTCTACGACGCCGCGACCCAGGAGCTGCTGAACCTGCGGGGGCGCCCCGAGAAGTTCATCGGCGACGCCGTGATGGCCGTGTTCGGCCTGCAGCAGGTGCACGAAGACGATGCGCTGCGCGCGGTGCGGGCCGGGCTCGCGATCAGGGCCCGGGCTCACCGCATGCGCGAGGAGCTGGGGCTCGACGACGAGCTCGAGGTGCGGGTGGGCATCGAGTCGGGCGAAGCGGCCACGGGCACCGGCCCGTCCGAGCAGCTCCTCGTGACCGGGTCGGTCGTGAACGCCGCCGCGCGCCTGCAGGCCGCGGCCGCTCCGGGCGAGGTGCTGGTCGGCGCCACCGCGCAGGCGCTCACGGCGTCGGCGGTCTCGTTCGGCGAGCGCCGCGAGGTCGACGCCAAGGGGTTCGACGCGCCCCTGCGGGCCTTCCATGTGCTCGGACTCAGCACCCGGTCGGTGCGGCGCACGATCCCGTTCGTCGGGCGCGACGAGCAGCTCACCACGCTGCGGCAGACCTTCCAGCGGGTGGTCGCCACCGGTGCTCCCTCGCTCGTCACGATCGTCGGCGAAGCAGGCGCGGGTAAGTCGCGCCTGGCCGACGAGCTGTTCGCCGGCCTCGACCCCGGCGTCGCGGTGCTGCACGGCCACGCCCAGGTGCCGGCGGGCAGCGCCAGCTTCGCGCCGGTGGCGGCCATCGTGCGCCAGCTGGCGTCGATCGACGACGACGACCCGCCCGAGCAGGTCACGCAACGACTGCGCGAGCTCGTCGACGGGTGCTGCGACCCGACCGAGACCGAGCGTGTGGCGGCGGGGCTCGGCCTGACGCTCGGGCTCGCGGAGCCGGCACTCGACGAGTCCGCGTTCGTGCAGGACGTGCAGGGCGGTTTCCTGCGGCTCGTCGACGGGCTCAGCGCCGGGCTGCCGATCGTGCTCGCCTTCGAAGACGCCCACGAGCTGGCCTCGCCGATGCTCGACCTGATCGAACGGCTCGTCTCGACCCAGCAGCGCGGACCGACCCTCGTGTTGGCGCTCGCGCGACCCACGCTCGCCGAACTCCGGCCGTCCTGGGGGGCCGGCGCCGTCGACCACACCCGGCTCGTACTCGGGCCGCTCACCGCCGGCGAATCGGTCGAGTTGGTGCGGCAGGCCGGCGGCGAGCGCATCGGCGACCGTGACGCCGCGACGATCGCCGAGCGCGCCGGCGGCAACCCCTTCTTCATCGTCGAGACCACCGGCATGCTGCTGCGTGACGGGGGGCACGTGGGTGCGGTGCCACCGACCGTGCAAGCGGTGGTGGCCGCACGCATCGACTCGCTGCCGCCCGCGACCCGCGATGTCGCCCGGCGTTCCTCGGTGTTCATCAGCTCGTTCGACCTCGACGAGATGCAGGCCCTCGCGCCTGACGAGCGGGCGATCGAGGTGCGGCTCGAGGAGCTCGAGGAGGCGGAGCTGCTGATGCGCATCGACGACGGCGGGCCCCGCTGGCGCTTCCGGCATCAGACGCTGCGCGACGTCGCGTACGCGAGCCTGCCCAAGCGCCTGCGGCGGGAACTGCACGTGGCCGTGGCCGACCGACTGCTGGCCGATGGGCATCGCTCGTGGGCGGCCGATCATCTCGAACAGGCGGCGTTGGCCGCGATCGACCTCGATCCGGCCTCGCGGCTGCTGCCCGACCGGGCGGCCGATGGCCTGGCCGACGCGGGAGACCGCGCGCGCCGGCGCATGGAGAACCGCTCCGCCCTCACTCGATACCGGCGCGCGCTCGCCCTGGCCGGCGAGCCCTGGGGGGTACGCGAGGCTCGCGTGCTGGCCGGCATGGGCGAAGCGTTCTACTGGCTCGGCGAGTACCCGGCGGCCAGCGAGGTGCTCGACCGAGCGGTCGAGCTCGGTACCCGCCTGGGCGACGACTGGACCCTGGCGCTCGCGTTGCGCTTCCTCGGCGACATCTCGATCAACGTCGCCGCCGACGTCGATGCCGCCGAGTCGCTGCTCGAGCGTTCGCTCGAGGCCGCCGAACGCCTCGACGACCCCGCCGCCATCGCGCGCACCCTGCTCTTCGCCGGGTGGGTGCCGTGGACCCGCAAACGCCTCGAGGAGGCCGAGTCGCTCTGGCGACGCTCGCTCGAGATCGCCGAGGCCAACGACGACCGGTGGGCCCTGGTTCGTTCGCTCTGCTCGCTGTCGATCGTGCTCGGCGACCAAGAGCGCCTCGACGAGGCCACCGCCACGATCGAGCGGGCGCGCGAGGTCGCTATCGACATGGGCGACCGATTCAGCCTAGCGGTCGCCACGGTACAGGAGGGCCGGCTGCACGAGGACCGTCTCGACTTCGAGAAGTCGCTCCCCTACTTCGACCGCGGCATCGAGATCTTCACCGAGCTCGGCGCGCGGTGGGAGCTCGGCGACGCGCTCGCCGAGCGCGGCATCGCCGAGCGCGAGCTCGGCCGTCTCGACGAAGCCGAGCGTGATCTGCGTCAGGCGATCGCGATCAGCGAGGAGCTCGGGGAGCGCCAGCTCGCCGGGTGGACGTGGCGGGCGCTCGCACACGTGTCGGAGCGCCGCGGCGACCATGCCGTGGCCGAGCAGCACCGGCAGCGGGCCGAGCAGGAAGAGTCTCGGCGCCCTCGCTGAGGAACCGATCGGTCACGCGGCCCAGCGCCACCCGACCGCTCACGCGATCGTGAGCGTGATCGGCACCGCGGCGAGCGCCTTCGAGACGGGGCAGTTCACCTTCGCGTCCTCCGCCAGCTCCCGGAATCCCTCGGCGTCGAGCCCCGGCACGTCGCCTGCGACGTGCAGGCGCACGCCCGTGATGCCTTCACCGGGCTGGAAGTCGACCTCGGCGCGCGTCTCGAGCGTGGTTGGCGGGGTGCCGGCCTTGGTGAGCCTGCTCGACAGCGACATCGAGAAGCACGCCGCGTGCGCGGCCGCGATCAGCTCTTCGGGACTGGTGCGTCCTTCGGGCTCCTCGGTGCGCGAGGCCCAGGTGACGTCGAACGAGCCCAGCCCGCTGGACTCGAGGCTGACCGTGCCGCTGCCCTCGAGCAGGCTTCCGTGCCATTCACCGGTGGCGATGCGTGTCGTGGCCATGGTTGCTCCCGTCAGTAGTCAGTAGGTGGTCATCGTTGCGACCACCGTGTCGCGCGCGGCCCAACGTCCGGCGGAGCGCAGGGTGATCTCACAGTGATAGCTGACGCCCTCAGCGTGGGTCGGCGCGATGATGTTGAGGGTGAACACCCTCTTCTTGCCCTCCGACGACGGCGGGAAGTCGAAGGCCAGCGTGCCATCGCGGAACCGCTCGGTGACGTTGCGAGCGCGCCAGTCGGGACGCTTGTGTTTGCCCATCAGCACCGCGTTGACCACGAACCGCCTCGTGCCGCGGCAGCCGTCGACGGTCAGGGTGTCGGGCTGATCGCCGTCGTTCTCGACCGTGATCCAGAAGCGCACCCCTTCGCCGTCTTCCATGCGTACGGCGATGGTCTGCCTGGCGCCGGTCGTGTTGATGACGTCACGGCCCTTCCAGGGATGCGGCAGCGGGTCGATCGTGCATCCGGTGCTCAGCCCGCAGAGCTTGATCCAGGCGTCGGCGCGGAAATCGACGGCCCCAGCAGGGACGGCCCCGGCCGGCACGGGCCCGGCGAGCAACGATGCCCCGACCACGAGCGCCAGCAGCGGTGCGATGCGTCGCCTCATGGCTCCCAGCCTACGACCTCGCAGGCCGGCCGCGAGCGATCAGTCGTCATCGGCGCGGCGCAGCCGCTTCGTGCGCGAGCGACGCTTCTTGGCCGCGATGCGTCGCTCAACCGAGCCCTTGGTGGCCCTCGTGGGCCGTCGCGTCGGCGGGGGTGGGGCGATGGCTGCCCGCAACACCTCGGCCATGCGCTCCATGGCGGCCTCGCGATTGCGCAGCTGCGAGCGGTGCTCCGATGCGGTCACCGAGAGCACGCCCTCGGTGAGACGGCCGGACAGGCGTTCCAGGGCCCTGGCACGCTGACGCGGGCCGAGCGCGCTCGTCGCCGTGAGGTCGAGGCGCAGCTCGACCCGTGAATCGGCGGTGTTCACCGATCGGCCACCGGGGCCCGACGAACGACTGAAGCGCCATCGCAGCTCCCCCTCGGGCACGACGACGGAGCGCGTCACGCGCAGCGGCCCGGACATGCGGCCAGTATGCCCCGTGGACGCTGGGTCGGCGGCCGAACTGTCCGATGCCCTGCGTGCGACCCGGTAGGTCAAGCCGGCGTGAGGCGGTCGACGCACGCCTCGAAGGTGTCGGCCACAAGGTCGACCCGGGCGTGGTCGGCCATGGCGGCCGTGACGTAGCCGAACCCGAACCGCCGGACGAGATCGCCGCCGCCGTAGGCCCCACCGAGACCCCCCATGCCGAAGCCGTGCTCGTCGATGCCCACGCCGAGGCCCCACGAGACGTCGTCGCCGAGCACCTCGTCGGGCCCGAAGCACTGCGCGCTCGCCATCTCGCGCACGGTCCTCGCATGCAGCAGCGTGAACCCCTCGAGCGTGCCGCCTTCTGCCAGGGCAGCGTGGAATCGCGCCACCGCCCGGGCCGAGCCGTGGCCGTTCACCGCCGGGATCTCCGCCCGCCGCCACGGTTCGCCGTTGATCAGGTCGAGGTCGAGCAGGCCGGGCGGGTTGCCGAGCGCCCGGGCGAGCATCGAACCCGGCTCGCCGAGCGTCGTGACCGACCAGTCGCCGCGGACCGCGTGCACGGTGGCGCAGCGCGCGATCTCCTCGGGATCGAGCCCAACCTGGAAGTCGAGCGCCAGCGGCTCGGCGATCTCCTCGCGCAGGAAGGCGCCGAGCGTCCGTCCGTCGACTCGCCGGACCATCTCACCGACCAGGTGGCCGAAGAACGAAGCGTGCTCGCCGTGCCGGGTGCCGGGCGGCCACCACGGCTCCTCGCGTTCGAGCGCCGTGACGATGCGCTCATGATCGAGGAACGCCTCTGCCGGCAACGGCTCGCGGATCCCCGGCAGGCCAGCTTGATGGGTGAGCAGCCATCGCACGAGCACCTCGGACTTGCGGGCCTGCGCGAACTCCGGCCAGTAGCGGGCCACGGGTGCCTCGAGATCGACATCGCCCGCGTCGACGAGGCGCAGCAGGCACGCGGCGGCGAACGGCTTCGTGACCGAATACACATGCACGATCGTGTCGCGCGACCAGGACTCGCCCGGCGCTGATTCACCGGCCCATAGATCCACGACCGGGCGCCCGAGGTGGAAGCCTCCCACGGCGGCGCCGGTTTCCCCGAGGTCGTCGAAGCAGCGCCGGAAGGCGTCGGCGACCGGTTCGAACCCGGGCGCGATCGACCCCTCGATCGTGACGTCGGACATCTGGGCAGACTCTCACAGGGCCCCCGTGGGCCCAGCTTGCGGAACGTCGCCGGAGCCACCTAGGCCTGACTCCCCAGGACCCCGATGCAGCAGGAGGACACCGTGCGGGCACGTCGTCGGCGACCCCAGCGGACGCTTGATCGTCGCCGAAGGTGAGACCGTCGACAGCGCGGTGATCCTCAACGGGCCGGCCACGATCGAGGGCCGGGTGACCGAGTCCCTCGTCGTGTTCAACGGAGACGTCGAGATCACCGGCACGGTCGATCGCGATGTCGTGGTGTTCAACGGCTCGGTCTCGGTGCGATCAGGGGCGACGGTCGGCCCTGATCCCGGCGGTCGGTGGGCTCGTGTGGGTGCTGGCGGCGATCTTCGGCCTCGGGGTGCTGTGGGTGGCGGCACGGCGATCGGCGGCCACGCCGCCGGACGCTCCGGCAGCCCCGGCCGCACCTGTCCCGGCCATGCCTCCGACCCCCGAGGCCACGGCGTAGTCAGACCGCGGCGGCCCGTCGACAGCGTGCACGTCGGGCCGGCACCGCGCGGTAGCCTGCAACGCGTGAGCGAAGCATCTGATCCGGTGCGGTCCGTGGCACCTCGGTGCTTCGTGGGCTCCGAGGTCGGCCGGCTGCGGCGGGTGATGCTGCATCGGCCGGGCCTCGAGCTGCAGCGCCTCACGCCCAGCACCGCCCGAGAACTGCTGTTCGACGGCGTGCTCTGGGTCGGGAGGGCTCGGGACGAACACGACGCGTTCGCCGCCGCGCTGGCCTCGCGCGGGGTCGAGATCGTCTACCTCGACGACCTGCTCGCCGACGTCCTCGAGCAGCCCGCGGTGCGCGAGACCCTCGTGGAACACCTCGACCCCGATCTGCTCGGACCGACGCTCGGCCCCGAGGTACGGGCATGGCTCATGGCCCTGCCCTCGCCCGATCTCGCGCAACACCTGGTCGCCGGCGTGACGTTCGACGAACTGCCGTTCGCGAGCGACAGCATCGTCGCCCGCATGCAACGCGGATACGTCGCCGCGCCGCTGCCCAACACGCTGTTCATGCGCGACACGTCGGCGTGGATCTACGGCGGCGTCTCCGTCAACACGATGGCCAAGCCCGCCCGCGTACGGGAATCGCTGCACCTGCAGGCGATCTACGAGCACCATCCGGTGTTCCGTGACGCCGAGTTCGAGATGTGGAGCGACGGCGATGGTCCGATGTTCCTGGAAGGAGGCGACGCGCTCGTGATCGGCAACGGAGCGGTGCTGGTCGGCATGGGCGAGCGCACCCACCCGGCCGCCGTGGAACTGCTCGCACAGCGACTGTTCCGAGCCGATGCGGCCACGCAGGTGATCGCGGTGGAGATCCCATCGCAGCGCTCGAGCATGCACCTCGACACCGTGCTCACGATGCTCGATGTCGATGCGTTCACGGTGTTCCCTGACGTGCGCGACGCCATGACCACCTACGTGGTCACGCCCGCTCCGCACGGCCTGGCGGTGGAGGAAGCTCCGGACCTGTTCGGCGCGATCGGCCGCGCGCTGGAGGTGCCGACCATCCGGCAATTCGAGACCGGGGGTGACCGATTCCAGGCTGAGCGCGAGCAGTGGGACGACGGCAACAACGTGCTCGCGATCGCCCCGGGCGTCGTCGTGGCCTACGAACGGAACGTCGACACCAACAAGCGGCTCAGCGACGGCGGCATCGAGGTCATCGTGATCGACGGAGAGGAACTCGGGCGCGGGCGCGGGGGCCCGCGGTGCATGAGCTGCCCGATCGAGCGAGACGCGATCGATCGCTGAGCCGCCTCGGACGGGGGTGTCGAGCAGCAGCGGTTCATCCCTCGAGCGGGCGACCCTCCGTGCCGCGCGGCATCGGCACGCGTTGAGCGTCACAGGCCTTGTTCAGGAACGGATACGGGTCGATCGCATCCATCACGAGGTCGAAGCCGTACGGCGACCGATGCCGCGGCACCGGCACCGACCACGGATGCCACTCGAAGTGGTCGTGTGGACCTCTCGCATCGCCCGTCTCGCCCACGTAGCCGATGACGTCACCGGTCTCGACGACGCCGAGCCGGCCGGTGCGGCTCAGATGCACGTTGCGCACGTACCCCCGGTTCCCGACGACCGTGACGTACAGCCCCGCGAACCAGTCGTCGCGATGAGCCACCGCGAATCCGTCGAACGGTGCGACGATCGCGCGACCGGTCGGGGCGCCGATGTCGTTGCCCCAATGGGGGTGGTACCCGCCCACGGTGCGACGCTCCCCGAAGCTGTCCCGGTAGCCGATCGGGCCGGTCACCGGGCATCGGCGGAACGGATCCCTCGTGGGCTCGTCGTGGGTGCCAGGCCTCGGGTAGGAGTTGAACCGGCCCGTGCGCTTGATGTGGGCCAGTGCCGCGGTCGGCGTGCCGTAGTTCAGCCATATCCAGCGCAGCGCGGCGATGATCTGCTGCGCCCAGGCGCTGTTCGCGGTCGCGTGCGGGCACGCGTCCCATCCATGCTTGAAGCACTTCGTGGAGAGCTCGAACGCACCGCGCTCGGCCGTCATCCACCGTCCGAAGATCGTCTCGACCTCTTCGACGGTCATCGCGAACATGCCACGCCACACGTAGTACGCGCGGCCCCGGTCACGGAAACCGGTGTTGAACCCGGCGCCCTGCCAGCAGGCGATGCGCGCGAGCGCCGGCGAGTCGGCCCACTCCCTGGGAAGGTCGCCGGAGATGCGGATGGCCTTCACGACCTGTCGATGGAAGCGCCGAGGCTCGTCGGGGCGATAGCAGCCCTCGAGATCCGATACCGACCCCGAGGGCGCGTCGTCGGCTGCCGCCGGCCAAGGCTGCAGCAGCGCCATCACCACGGTGACGGCGGCTATCGCGGCCATCGCTCGCTTCCCTCGCATACCGGCCTGCCCCCCCCGAGCTCGACGAGGCGACATCGTGTCCGGGTGCGAGGTCCGACGCAAGCCAGGTGCGCTCGCGTGTTCAGGACGCGGAGGGGATCGCGCCTTCCATCACGGTGACACCGTCGGGCGTGCTGACGCCGACCGAAACGGCGCGGTCTCGCGGCAGGGGCGAGTACAGGCTGATGTACAGGTCGCCCTCGACCCCCGTGAAGGTGCCCATAGGCGACCGATCGCCCGTGCCCATCTCCACGAGCCACACGGCGTACGTCTCGCCCTCGGTCAGCCCGGTCGTGGTGAGCTCGACCCAGGTGCTGCGCGGATCCTCGTGCACCACGGCCTCGCCCTCGACGCCGGGGTCCGATGCCGTCATCGCGACGACCTCGCCCGAGGGCGGGTCGGGCTCATCGGGGTCCACGGCCGTCATCGCGACGACGACCACGAGCGAGAGCACCGCCGCGACCCCGGCAACCCATGCCCCCACCGAGCGGCGGCGGATGCGACGGCCCTCGTCGCGCTCCCGCTCGATGCGACCGAGCACCTCGTCGAGCAGCGCCGGCGGCGGGCCCGGCTCGGCGGGCACACCGACCCGGGCCGGGTCGGCGAGCGGCAACATCTCGGCGACGGGCGCGAGCGACGCCGCCTCGGCACGACACGCCGCGCAGCCGTCGAGGTGCGCACGCACCGCGGTGGCCTGGGCGTGGTCGAGATGGCCCAGCACGTAGGCGCCGAGCGACGCCCGCACGTGATCATCGGCTCGGTGCGTCATCCCACCCCATCTCCTCCAATGCGAGGCGCAGCGCCCGCAGCGCGTAGTACACCCGGCTCTTCACGGTGCCCTCGGGGATGCCGAGCTCGGCCGCGACCTCCGCGTAAGGGCGGCCGCGGTAGTAGGTCTCGACCACGACGCGCCGGTGGTCCTCACCGATGCGCCGCAAGGCCTCCTCGATCTGCCACGCGAGCAGCGCCTGGTCGAGCCGGTCCTCCGGCGAGACCCCGGCGGCCTGCTCGATGGCCGCGTCGGCGACCGGCTCGGGCCAGATCGCCCGAGCGCGCGCGATGTCGATCACCACGTGGCGCAGGATCGCGAAGAGCCACGCGCGCACCGTGCCGAGCTGCGGGTCGAATCGGTCGCCGAAGCGCCAGGCCCGCACGAACGCCTCCTGCACGGCTTCCTCTGCGAGGCCGCGGTCGTGTAACGAGCGCACGGCGAAGCCGAACATCTCGCCCGCGTGGGCCGAGTACGCGGCTCGGATGCCGTGCTCATCGAGGTGCGAACGCGCCGATGCCATCTGCCGTCCAGGGTACGGATCGGGAGGGCGCGCGGTTCGATCGGGCTCGCGCTGAACCCGCGTGCGATCCGATCCGTATCCCGGGGCAGGCTGGCGACGCAGTCGAGCGTCGCGGAAGGGAGAGGACGGATGCGGATCGGTTCGATGCGCGCGCTCGCCGTCGGGCTGGCGCTGACGATGTCGCTGGCGGCATGTGGCGACGATGACGGAGCCGGCGACGGAGGCTCACCGACGGCCTCGGCGCAACCGGCGGACACGGCGAGCCCCGAAGCGGCGAGCGCCACCGTGCAACTCGCCGACTCCGATCTCGGTTCGATCCTCGTCGATGGCGACGGCATGACCCTCTACGTGTTCGAGAGCGACACCGGCGACACGAGCACCTGCACGGGCGACTGCGCTGCGACCTGGCCGCCGCTGATCGCCGAGGCGCCGACGGCCGGCGAGGGCGTCGACGAGGCGCTGCTCGGCACGACGACCCGCGACGACGGCGAGGCGCAGGTCACCTACGACGGTCACCCGCTCTACGGCTTCGCCTCCGACCAGTCCCCCGGCGACACCGAGGGGCAGGGGGTCGGCGACGTGTGGTTCGTCGTCGATGCATCGGGCAAGGCCGTCACCGACGCGGCGCGCACCGGACCCGGCTACTAGGCCCTCGCGCCCTCAGGCGCCGTTGTGCACGGCGACCGCGGCGCTGCGGCCCCACCACATCGCCTGGGACAGCGATCGCAGCAGGATCTCGGCCGAGGCCAGGTTCGTGGCGAGCGGCACCCCGTGGATGTCGCAGACCTTCAGCAGCGCTTGGATGTCGGGCTCGTGTGGGTGCGAGGTGAGCGGATCGCGCAGGAACACGACCGCATCGACGTCGCCGGCGACGATGCGTGCGCCGATCTCGAGGTCGCCGCCCTCGGGTCCGCTGTGCACACGGTCGACCTCGAGGTCGAGCAGGTCGACGATCTGGCCTCCCGTGTGGCCGGTCGCGATCAATCGCAGGTTCGACAGCGTGGATCGGTGCCGCGCGGCGAGCTGAAGCAGGTCGTCCTTCTTCTCGTCGTGCGCCACGAGCGCGAGCACGGCCTGTTCCGAGCTCACGTCGCCTTGGTAGATGCCCATCGTGGATGCCATACATCGAGGCTACGCGCGTCAGGCGTCGGTGCGGAGGTCTGCAGGTAACGGTCGTGTGACATCGGGCCACGTCGTAGGCTCGGGGGATGGCCGAGTTCCCGGAATGTCCATGCCGCGGCTACCGGGAGTGCCCCATGTGCCACGACCTGCGCCCGTGCGGGCACTTCGGCTCGAGCCGGTACTGCCCGCCGTGTCAACGCATCCGCAAGCAGCGCCTGCAGCCCCGGTCGTCGCGACGTTCGACGATGCCGGCAGGTCGCACCTGTGCGGGAGCGGGATGCGAGACCCGTCTGAGCGTGTACAACCGGGGCGACCGCTGCTCGCTCTGCGTGCAGCATGGCACGCGCACGGGGTCCACCGACGCGAGCGGGCGCTAGGGCGATACGTCGGCAGCGGCGGGCGGCGCCTGGGCGGCGGATCCGCGCTTGGCCGCTTTCGCCTCGTACATCTGCTGGTCGGCCACCCCCAGCACGTCATCGATGGAACCGATCGATGCATGGAGCTGGGTGATGCCGGCGCTGAAGCCCACCCCTCGCGCCCGCTCGTTCCGCTCCAGACTCGCCCTGACCCGCTCGAGCCCGTGCCCCGCCTCCTCCCGATCGGTGTGAGGGAAGATGGCGACGAACTCGTCGCCCCCGACGCGTGCGATGAGGTCGGTGGGACGAAGGCCCGACCGCAGGCTGTCGGCCACGGCGCACAGCACCGCGTCGCCGGCAGCATGGCCATAGGCGTCGTTCACGGCCTTGAACCCGTCGAGATCGATGTAGGCGAGCGACAGAGGGCCTCCATAGCGCCGAGCCGAGTACATCTCCCGTTTGGCCAGATCTTCGAACCACCGGAAATTGGCGAGGCCCGTGAGCTGATCGGTGCGCGCGAGCTCGCGCTCGCGTCGGTGGGCCTCGTTGATGCGAGCGACCGCGATCGACACGACCGCGAACACGCCCGTGCGGGTGGCGGCGTTCCAGAACGGCAGCAGGCCGGTCGAATACGACACGTCGCCGGTGAGGCTCACCACCGAGCAGGCGATCGCCGTCATGATGCCCGCCACCCGCCCGACGTAGGCGGTCACCAGCCAGATGGGGGCGAGGTAGAAGAGCGTGAGGCTGAAGTACGGGCCGGTCACGTAGTCGAGCACGCCGATGACGGCGATGATGGCGAGCGCGCAGGCGAAGATCGTCAGCGACGAGAACCGCTCCGAGCGCGCATCCGACAGGTCCACGTGTGCGTCATCGGCCACCACCGAGATGACTTGACCGGTCCCGTGCGAACGCGGGACCTTCCGACGTGTCATGCTCGGGACGTGCGCACGATCCGATCGGCACTCGTGACCATCGCCTGCGTGGTGCTGCCGGCGCCGGTTGCCCAAGCGGCCTTCCCCGGCGGGAACGGCGACATCGCCTTCAGCAGGTTCACGCGCAACCAGACCGACATCTGGATCGTGTACTCGGGCAAGACCGGCACGACCCGGCTCACCGACACCCCACGCCGCAACGAAGGCATGCCGGACTGGAACGCCGCCGGCACCCGGGTCGCGTTCTCCCGATGCGGCCGGGGCAAGCTCTCGAACTGCGAGATCTGGACGATGGACGCCGACGGCACCGATCGCGTGCGGCTCACCGACACGCCCGCCCAGGAGACGTGGCCGGCGTGGTCACCCGACGGCACCCGGGTGGCCTACACCTCGAACGCGTCCGACGACTTCCAGGACATCTGGGTGATGGACGCAGACGGCGGGAACCAGACCCGCCTCACGACCACGCCCGGCTTCGACGCCTTCCCGGAATGGTCGCCCGACGGCGCGACGATCGTGTTCACGAGCGACCGCGTGGCGGTCGACGACATCTGGTTGATGGATGCCGACGGCGGGAACCCGACCCGGCTGACGAGCGGGCCGAGGGCCGACGAACGGCCCGACTGGTCGCCCGACGGAACCAGTATCGCGTTCGCGCGCCGAGGCGATATCTGGATCATGGATGCCGACGGCACCGACGAGCTGCCGGTGAGCGAGACCGCCCGGGACGAGTTCGCGCCCGCGTTCTCGCCGAACGGCCTGCGCATCGCCTTCGCTCGCCACGACCGCACCGGGCGCGTCGGCGTGTGGAACATGCGGGTCGACGGCACGGGCCAGGTCCAGCGCACCTTCGGTCGGTTCGACTTCTTCCCGGACTGGCAGCCCCGATGAGGCCGCAACGCTGACGGCGGCCACCGTATGCCACCAGGGCGTTTGACCGGCGCACATCGGTGCGTCACCGTGACCGGTGGGGCGGGGGCCATCTTCCAGCTCGGCAGGCCTCGCGCCGCGCGGCGTCCCGTGTGACCGGCACCGCGTCCGGCCGGGTCCTGCCGTTCGAGCCCCCGCCCCCTACGCGCGGTCAGCCGCGCCGACGCCCTGCGCGGCGCCGGTTGTCGGCACGCGCCGCCCGGAACGCCTGCCACCCCGGCACCCCGTTGACCCCGCCGCCTGCGTGCGTGGCGGACGAGCCGTGGTACAGCCCCGCGATCGGGGTGCGATAGTCGGCGAAGCCGGGCGACGGGCGCATGTGGAACAGCTGATCGACCGTGAGCTCACCGTGGAAGATGTTCCCGCCGATCAGGCCGAGCTCCTGTTCCATGTCGTAGGGACCGATCACCTGACGGTCGATCACCGCGTCGCGGAAGTTGGGCGCGAGTTCGGTGTACCCCTCGATCGCGCGGTCGGCGTAGGCTTCGAGCTCCTCGCGATGCGGTTCCTCGTGCCACTCGTGCGGCACCCACTGGCTGAACATCGAGAACACGTGCACACCCTCGGGCGCGAGGTCGGTGTCGATGGTGGTCGGTATCGCCCCATCGACGAAGGGACGCGCCGCCGCACGATGGTCGAGGTGCGCGTCCTGGAAGGCACGCTCGGCGTACTCGCGTGACAGGCAGAGCTCGACCGAGCCGGTGTGGTGTGCCGCGAGCTCGGCGCCGGGGTCGGCGATGAAGTTCGGCAGCTCGCTCATCGCGACGTTGATCTTCACGACGCCTGAGCGCGACTTCCAGCGTTCGATGTCGAAGACGAAGTCCTCCGGCAGGTCGGCGCGATCGACCAGCTCGAGGAAGGCCACCTTCGGATGCACGCAGCTCACCACGATCGGCGCGCGCAGCACCTCGCCCGAGTCGAGCGCGACGCCGACAGCCCGGCCGCCCTCGACCAAGATGCGCGCGACCCGCGCCTCGGTGCGGATCTCGCAGCCGAACGACCGGGCAGCGTCGCGCATCGACGCGGCCACCGACCCCATGCCACCGTGCGGGAAACCCCAGTTCACCGTGTGGCTGTCGCCGCCGCCGACGCCTCCGATCGCGTGGTGCAGCAGCACGTAGGCCGTGCCGGGCTCGTCTGGGCCCGACCACTGCCCGATCAGTCCGTCGACCATCATGATCGTCTTGACCTGCTCGGACTCGAACCACCGGTCGAGCAGCTCCGACAGGCTCATCGTGAACAGGCGTGTCGCGTCGGCGACCCCGCGCGTGCCGAGCGCGCGCATCGTCCAGGCGGCCTTCGACTGCGTGAGCAGGTCGCCCACGGTCATCGAGCCGACGTTGGGCGGCACCTCGTGCAGCAGCGGCCCGATCACCTCGGTCACGCTGTGCAGCCAGGCCTCGTAGGCGGGCAGCGCCTCGGCGTCGCGCACCGAGAACCGCGCGACCGACTCGTAGGTCTTCGCGGGGTCGTCGCCGTAGATCGTGATCGAACGCCCGTCGGGGAACGCCTGGTAGTACGGGCCGAACGGCGTCACGCGGTAGCCGTGCCGGGCGAGCCCCAGCTCCTCGATGATGAACGCCGGCATCAACGACATCACGTAGGAGTAGGTCGACACGTTGATCTCGGGGTGGTTCGGGAACGGCGCGCTCGTGTCGACCGCCCCGCCGACCTTCGAGCGTGCCTCCAAGACCACCGTGCGCGCCCCCGCCTTCGCGAAGTACGCACCGGCCACGAGGCCGTTGTGCCCGCCCCCGACGACGATGGCGTGGTAGGGCTCGCCCATCAGATACCGTGCAGCGTGCGCACGTTGCCCGCGAGCACGCCGCGCCCGAGCGACTCGGCGTCGCCCACCGACAGGAAGTCGCGCTCGACGAACGCACCGAGCACCCGCTCGAGCGCCTCGCGCACCAGGCGGGCCGACACCGGGAACATCTCGGGCTCCGAGGACTCGTCGCACCCGTACAGCACCTTCGCGCCGGGCACCGACCCGAGGATCATCTCGAGCGACCAGTCGATCTGTCCCCATCCCCACGGCACGAGCTCGGACAGGTCGAGGTAGACGTTCGGGAGCACGGTGCCGATGTAGGTCGCCTCGGCGACCCACGGCCAGCCGCTGTGGATCATCAGCACCGGCTGGTCCTGGTGCTCGACGAGGAACGCGAACGCGTCCGACGGCTTCGCGTGCGTGAGGTTCACGTCGGGGTCGCCCGCGCCCACATGCAGATGGAACACGCGGTCGCGGTCCTTCGCGATCGCGAACGCGCGCCGCAGCAGGAAGTCGCGCACGGGCTTCGCATGCTCGCGCGACTCGCCCCAGCCGTCGGCGCGCCAGCGCTCGAACGCCGCGGCGGCGTCAGACGACGAGGGCTCGGTGATGTCGAGTCCCGTGCGGTAGGCGATGATCGACTTGAACCCGATCAGCAGCGGGTCGTCGGCGGCCTCGTTCGCGGTCGCCTCGAACCGTTGCACGAGCCCGTCGAAGGTGCCCTCCTCGCGGGCTTCCACGATCCACGGCTCGATGCGCCCGACGCGATGCACGGTGATGCCCCCGAGCGCCGCCTCGAACTCCTCCCGGGCGATCGTCGGCTGCGGGTACCCCTCGTCGGCCACGACCGCCACGAACCCCTCGGACTCGAGCAAGCCGCGCACGTATCCGGGTGGGTCGGCTCGCAGCGCGGCATCGCGCGCGGCGACCACGGCGTCCTTGGTCGGCTCGCACCCGAGGTGTCGGGCGATCCATCGCCGAAGCGCGAGCCCGAACATCGTGGTCTCGGTCATCTCCTCCACGAAGGCGGCAGCCTCGAGGTTCGCGTGGTTCGACGAGAGCAAGGCCGTGCCGAGGAACATGCACCGGGTTTCGAACGAGCGGGGATCGCGGTCGAGCAGATCCTGGGTGCGGAACGGGTGGCAGTGGGCGTCGATCACCTCGGAGCCCGTGAGGTCGACTCGGTCCATGGGTCGTGCCATGGTCGCGCTCGCTTCCTGGGGCAGGCGCCCCGTTCAGTACCGCCATCGCAGGCGGCGGATCAACCCATCGTCGTCGAGCCCGGCGGACCACTCGGCCTCACCACGGCGCGTCGCGAGGAACGTCTCGAACAGGAAGTCGCCCATCGCCTCGCGCAGCACCATCGAGGCAGCCAGGCGCTCGATGGCCGCCGGCAGCGATGCCGGCAGTTGCCGCACCCCGCGCTCGGCTTTCACGTCGTCGGGCAGGCCGTCGGGGTCCTCCTCGGTCGAGGGGGGCAGCCGCAGGCCGGCGTCGAGGCCGTGCAGGGCCGCCGCCAACATGGCGCCGACCGTGAGGTAGGGGTTCGCCGTGCCGTCGACCGGCTTCACCTCGATGTTGGCGCCGCCCGCCGAAGCCGGCGAGGCGCCCGCGATGAAGCGCAGTGCCGCCTCCCGGTTCTCGGTGCCCCAGCACTGCATCGCCCCCGACCAGTGGTGGGGCTGCAGCCGCAGGTAGCCGAGGCGGGTCGGCACCGAGACCGCCACGGTCGCGGGCAACTCCTGCAGCAGCCCCGCCACGAAGGCCTCACCGCGCTCGTGCATGCCAGCGGGGCCCTCGCCGCCCGATAGCAGGGGGCGCTCGCCGTCCCACAGGCTGAGGTGCAGGTGCGCACCGTTGCCCGTGTCAGGCCCGACCTGCGGCGCGAACGACGTGACCAGTCCGTGCCGGCGGGCCACCGCCCGCACGGTCTGGCGCACGATCATCGCGGCGTCGGCGGCAGCGAGCGGGTCGCGTGGTGCGATCGACATCTCGAACTGACCGTCGGCGTACTCGGGATGCAGCTGCTGCAGGCCGAGGCCCTGCGCCTGCATGGTCGTGAGCAGGTCGAGCGCGAAGTCGTGGTTGCGCACGAGCGCGATGTCGCTGTAGCCCGGGCCCTCGTGGGCCGGCACGAAGTCACCGTCGGCACCGCGCGTGCCCACCGAGAACTCGAACTCGAACACCGCTCGCACGCCGAGACCGAGGTCGGTGAACGCCTCCGCCATGCGGCGTGCGAACGCCCGCGGGCATGCCGGGTAGGACACGCCGTCCTGCGCGTACTGGTCGACCGGCGCCCACGCCCACCCGGGCATCGCCGCGAGCGGCACCGTCGCGGCGGGGTCGGGACGCAGGCGCAGGTCGCCGCTCGGTCCGTCGATGTAGCCGGGCAGCAACGCGAATTCGTCGTTCGACATCGCGGCGTTGAACAGCGTGGAGAGGCCGACCCCGGCCGACGCCACCTCGGCGAAGCGGCCCACCGGCACCGCTTTGGTCCGCACGATCGTGGACGGATCGACGAAGCCGAGGGCCACCGCGGCCACGCCGGCTTCCTCGAGCCAACCCTGCACCTCGGGGGCCTCGGTCGGCCGGTCGGCGCCGAACCCCGTCATCCCGAGCCACCCTGCACGGCGAGGGCCATGCGCTCGTGCACGGCCTCGATCTCGGCCACGCGTGCTCGCCCGGCGTCGCCGAGCGCCACGACGACCTTCGCGGCCAGCACCTCGGTGAGCGCGAACGCCCCCAGCATCGAATCGAAGGGCGACGCCGAGTCGGCGTGGGAGATCAGCACGTGGCGGGCGGATTCGACGGCGGGAGACAGCCACGGGTCGGTGAACACGACGACGACCGCTCCCTGCTCGGCGGCGAGCCGGCCGGTCGCGATCGTGTCGGGCTGGTAGCGGCGGTAGTCGAACACGCACAGCACGTCGCGGCGCGAGAGCTCGAGGCCGTCGAGCATGCGCTGCTCCAGCTCCTCCCCGACCATCGTGCAGCCCGACCGCAGGAACCGCAGCTGCATGCACAGGTACGACGCCACCAGCTGGCTGAAGCGGCCGCCCGCGAACCACAGCCGGCGTTTGGGGTCGCTCAACAGCGCGACGACGCCGGCGAGGTCGTGCTCGAGCGAGCTCGACGCGAACGTCGCATCGAGCGCCCGCGCGAACGCCTGCTGGCTGCGCGCGACGACCTCGTCGTCCTGGGTGCCGCCCTTCGTCTTGTAGAGCGAGGGCAGGCCCTCGGTGCGCGCCTGCACCTCCTCACGCAGCGACCGTTGGAAGTCGGGATAGCCCTCGAAGCCGATCTTGCGCACGAAGCGCAGCACGGTCGGGCCCGTGACCCCCGCCCCCTCGGCGAGCTGCGGCAGGCTCTCGAGGCCCGCCGTCGGGTAGGTCGCGAGCAGGGTGCGCGCCACACGTCGCTCCGACGGGGTCATCTCGCCGAGGCGCTCGCGGACCTCCTCGCCGATCGTCTCGCTCGTGTGCGTCACGTCTCCCATCAGGAAGTCAGGATTCTTACGCATCCGTCACGTCATGGGAAGACGGTAACGAGCTTGACAGGTTCGCGCGGCGAGCGTACGAATGCCCGAGAGCCAGGCCTGGGAGGTTGGGGATGCTTCGGAAGTCGCTCGCACTGCTGTTCGTGTTGACCCTCGTCGGTGCCGCCTGCAGCACGGATGACGACGGAGGAGGAGGCGGCGGAGGAGGAGACACCGACGACGGCGGCGCCCCGTCGGGAGACCCGATCGTGATCGGCTTCCCGGCCGACCTCACGACCGACTGGGCCTACTACGACTCCCCCATGCAGGAAGGTGCCCAGTTCGCCGTCGACCAGATCAACGAGAACGGCGGGGTGCTCGGACGCCCGCTCGAACTGCAGACGGTGGACATGCGCAACGACGTGGCCGAGGCGGCCAAGGTCACGCAGCAGCTCATCGACGACGGGGCGGTGTACCTGATCGGCACGGTGGGTGACGGCATCCTCGCCGAGGGCCAGGTGGCATGCGCCGCGAACGTGCCGATCTCGACCGGGCTCGGCACGGCGCCCACGCTCGTCGGCGACATGGGCGAGTGCGCGTACCAGCTCGTGATGAGCGACAACATCCAGGCCGCGGTGCTGGCCGAGTACGCGCTCGCCGAGGGCTACGAGACCGCCTATGTGCTCGGCTCGAACGAGATCCCCTATACCAAGGACCTGCCCATCTTCTTCACCGACGCGTTCGAGAACGGTGGAGGCACGGTCGTCGGCACCGACACCTACAAGATCGGCGCCGGCGATTACTCGGCCGTCGTCACGAAGCTCGCGAACATCGACCCGGCGCCCGACGCGGTGTTCACCCCGATGTTCATCCCCGACAGCGTGGTGTTCCTGCGTCAGCTGCGCCAGGCCGGGCTGACGATGCCGGTGCTCTCGACCGACGGCAACGCCGACGCCGCCCTGCTCGACGCCGGCGAGAAGGCGATCGACGGACTCACCTTCTCGAACTCGGTGTGCACGGCCGAGGGCGACCCCGACGTGCAGGCCTTCTACGACGACTACGACGCAGCCAACGGCAGCGACCCGAGCTCCTACGTCGCCGTGATCGGCTACGACGAGGTGAACCTCGTCGCCGATGCGATGGAACAGGCCGGCAGCGCCGAGCCCGCCGCGGTCATCGAGCAGCTCGCGAGCACCGACTACACGGGCATCTCCGGCCACGTCGTCATGGACCCGGCGACGCGCCGGGCCGACAAGCCCGCCGCCCTGATCCAGATGGACGGCTCCGAGTTCACCTGCCTCGAGCAGCCCGGCTTCCCGGCGTACGTGCCGGCGGTCTAGGCGTGGTCGACGAGCACGAGGAGGGACCGGCGCGCGGTACCGACGCCGGCCCTCCCCTGCTCGTCGTCGACGGACTCACGGTGGCCTACGGGGCGGTCGTGGCGATCCGCGACGTGTCGCTCGAGGTCGCGCCCGGCGAGATCGTCGCCGCGCTCGGGCCCAACGGCGCCGGCAAGACGACCCTGCTGCGCACGCTCGCCGGCGCGCTGAAGCCGCAGCGCGGGTCGGTGGTCTTCGACGGCGGCGCCCTGACGGGGCTCGTGCCCGAGGCGGTCGTGCGCCGCGGCGTCGCCCTGGTGCCCGAGGGACGCCACGTGTTCCCGAACCTCACGGTGCAGGAGAACCTCACGATCGGCGGCATCGCCCGCACCGATCACGACGAGCTCCGCGCCGACGCCGAGCGGTGGCTCGCTCGGTTCCCGATCCTCCGCGAGCGAGCCGGCCAGTTCGCCGGAACCCTCTCGGGCGGCGAACAGCAACAGCTCGCGATCGCCCGCGCGCTGATGTCGAGACCGCGCATGCTGCTGCTCGACGAACCCTCTCTCGGGCTCGCGCCGATCTTCGTCGACCGCATCTTCGAGCTGATCGAGGAGCTGCGTGCCGACGGCGTGACCGTGCTGCTGGTGGAACAGAACGTGCACCGCGCCCTCGAGGTGGCCGACCGCGCCTACGTGCTCTCGGTCGGCTCGGTCGTGGCGTCCGGACCTACCGATCAGCTGGCCGAGGGCGAGCTCGAGCGGTCCTACCTCGGCATCAGCTCGGTCTCGTGAGGCCGGAGTCGTGAGGAGGCCGGCGTGGTGAGGAGGCCGGCGTGAGTCCATCGGAGTTCGTGCAGCAGCTCGTGAACGCGCTGTCGCTCGGCAGCATCTATGCGCTGCTCGCGCTCGGCCTGTCGATGGTCTACGGCGTGCTCGGCATGCTGAACTTCGCCTACGGCGAGCTCGTCACGATCACCGGGTACGCGATGCTCGCGGCGACCTACTTCGGCGCGCCGTTCATCGTGGTCGCGCTCGTCGGCATCATGGCGGCGGGCATCTCCTCGGTGCTGATGGAGCTGGTCGCGTTCCGGCCGTTGCGCAACGCGAGTTTCGTGTCGCTGCTCTTCACGTCATTCGCGTTGGCTCAGCTGATCCAGGGGGCCTTCCGCCAGGCGGTCTCGGTTCGGTCGCGCGGCATCCCGGTGCCGGAGCTGTTCGACGAGGCCGTGCAACTCGGGCCGGTGCGCATCAGCGTGCTGTCGATCATCACCGCCTCGATCGGAGCGATCTCGCTCGTGGCCCTCACGACGTTCATGCGCCGGTCGCGGTCGGGGCTCGCGATGCGGGCCGCCTCGCAGGACTTCACCACCGCGCGTCTGCTCGGCGTACGCGCGAACCGCGTGATCTCGCTCGCCTTCCTGATCTCGGGCATCCTGGCGGGTATCGCCGGCGTGCTCTGGATCGCCCGCACGACCTCGGTGAACCCGGCCACTGGCTTCGTGCCGGTGATCCAGGCGTTCATCGCATCGGTGATCGGCGGCCTCGGCAACCTGCGGGGGGCCGTGGTCGGCGGGTTCTTCCTCGGCACCCTCGAGGTGTTCTTGCAGGCGTTGCTGCCGGGGTCGCTGCTGCCCTACGCGCAGGCGGCGGCGCTGCTGATCGTCGTCGCCATCTTGTACGTGCGCCCCCAGGGCCTGTTCGGCCAGCGGGTCGAGGCGGTATGAGCGGCCCGATCCCGGCGACGCGGCTGCGTCCCGCCCTGTGGGGCACGGCCATGATCTCGGTGCTGCTCGTCGCCGGCATGGCCCTCGTCGAGTCGTTCGGCTCGGCGTCGTCGAGCCGCACCTTCGTGATGTTCCTCGTGAACGTGATGCTCGTGGTGTCGATCCAGGCGTTCATCGGCAACAGCGGCATCGTCTCGTTCGGCCACGTCGCGTTCATGGGCATCGGGGCCTACACGACGGCCCTCGTCACGATCCCCGAGGTCGTGAAGGATGCACAGCTACCGGACCTTCCCTCGACGTTCGCCACCGCCGACCTCGGGCTGCTGCCGGCGATCGCGCTCTCGGCGCTCGCCGCGTTCGTCGTCGCGGCGATCTTCGGCGGCGCGATCATCCGCATGACGGAATCGACGATGGCGATGGCCACGCTCGCCCTGCTCGTCGTGGTGCACACCTTCTTCCAGAACGCGACCACCTACACGCGCGGATCGCTCGGGCTCGCCGGCATCCCGGTGCGCACGACGATCGGCGTGGCCACCGCGGGCGCCGTGGTCTTCCTGTTGCTGGGTCGCCTCTACAAGGAATCGGGCCCCGGCCTGCGCCTGCGCGCCACCCGGGAGGATCCGCTGTCGTCGGCCGCGGTCGGCACGAGCGTCGTGCGCACCCGCTACGGCGGGTGGCTGCTGAGCGCCGCGATGATGGGCGCCGCGGGCTCGTTGTGGGCGCAGAGCGTGATCGCGTTCAACGCGAACCAGTTCTACTTCGCCATCACGTTCGCCTTGCTCGGCATGCTGGTGATCGGTGGCCGCACGTCGGTCACCGGCGCCGTGGCGGGGGCGGCCATCATCACGTTCCTCACCGACACGCTCGCGCGCGTCGAGCAAGGCGTGGCGATCGGGCCGTGGGAGCTGCCGCGTGTGACGGGCACCGTGCAGTTCGCGATCGCGCTGCTCATCATCGTCACGCTGATCCTGCGTCCCGAGGGCATCTTCGATCGCTGGGAGATCGACGACCTGCTTCGCCGCGTCGCTCGTCGCCTGCGATCGGCCGAGGCTCACCCTTCGGGTGCCGCGCCCGAGGCCGAGGCCGCTCCCCTCGTGCCGCCCGATGCCGAGCCCGTGCTGCATGGCGAAGGCGTGGTGAAGCGCTTCGAGGGCGTCACAGCCCTCGCGGGGGTCGACATCGGGGTGCGGCCGGGCGAGATCCTCGGCCTGATCGGGCCCAACGGCTCGGGCAAGACGACCTTGCTGAACGTGATCTCGGGCGTCTACGTGCCCACCGACGGCCACGTCGTGTTCGAGGGCGCCGAGATCGGGGGACGGAAGCCCCACCAGATCGCCGACCGTGGTCTGTCCCGCACCTTCCAGAACATCCGGCTGTTCGCGCAACTCACCGTGCGCGAGAACGTGGAAGCCGCGACCCCGCCGGGCGCCGACCGATCGCGGGTCGGCGAGGTGCTGGCGTGGTTCGGCCTCACCGCGGTCGAGCGCGAGAAGGCCGTCAACCTGCCCTACGGCATGCAGCGGCGGCTCGAGATCGCGCGCGCCGTCGTGCGCCGTCCGGCGGTGATGCTGCTCGACGAGCCGGCGGCCGGCATGAACGAGGCCGAATCCGACGAGCTGCTCGAGAACATCCGGCGCATCCGCTCGAACCTCGGCTGCGCGATCGTCGTGGTCGACCACGACCTGCGGCTCATCATGCAGCTCTGCGATCGCATCCAGGTGCTCGACCAGGGACGGACGATCGCCCTCGGCCTGCCCCAGGAGATCGCCGAGGACCCGGCCGTCATCGAGGCCTATCTCGGCGGCCCGTCGACGCGCTCGGCCTAGCGCACCGACGTGTGGCCACACACGACGGAGGGGCCGCACGCGGTGCGGCCCCTCCGATGGATGCTCGCGTCCGTCGTGGCGTCCGTTGTGGCGTCGTCCGTCGATGTCAGACGCCCACGTACGGCCCGTAGTAGCCGCCGAGCTGCGAGCGGTACTCGTCGGAACGGTAGTCGGTGGACTCGTCGAGTTCCGGCGAGTCCTTGATCTGATCCTTCGTGAGTCGCACGAGCACCTTCTCGTTCTCGAGATCGATGCGCTCGATCACGCCGGCGGGAAGCACGACCTTGCGGCCGAAGATCCACGGGCCGGTGTCGACCACGATGTAGGACGACTCGACCTCGTACGTCGCCTCATCGACCTTGCCGATGTCGCCGTCGGTGGCCTCGACCTTGAAGCCCTCGACGTCCAGCGGCTCGGCGGCGTACTCGCGGGAGTAGCTCCAGATGTTGGTGTCCACGACACCCTCCTCTCGTAGCGGTACCCGGTCGAGGAACACCTACCCGCGGCACACGTCTCGGAAACCCGCCGTAGGGTGTCGGTGACGATGATCGCTCTCCGTCCCCGAACCCGAATCCTGCTCGTCGCGGCGACCCTGCTCACGGCATGCACGACCCAAGCCGAGGAAGCCGTTCCTGCGCCACCGCCGACGAGTTCGGCGCCGGTCACGCCTCCACCCGAGACCGCGTCCGGGCAGGCTCAGCCGGACGGCGGTGCCGTCGATCTCGCCGCTGCCCGGGTGTCGATCCGTCCGCCGCGCCACGGCAGCTTCCGGGTTCGCGGCATCTACCCGTGGAGCGCCTCGCGGTGCGTCGACGCCGAGCGACCCGACGTTCGACGGGCGCTACCCGGGCACCCTCTCGGTGCGCACGGCCGACGACGGCACCCTCACGGCGACCGTGACGATCACCTTCCAGGAATACCTCGAGGGCATCGCCGAGGTGCCTTCGACCTGGCCGAGGGCGGCCCTCGAAGCCCAGGTCATCGCTGCGCGGAGCTACGTGCTCTCGCGCACCGGTTGGACAGGCGAGCAGGGCGGCGACCTCGACACGCCGATCTGCGGCACGAGCGAGTGCCAGGTGTACGGGGGCATCCCCCAGCCGCGGCCACCGGGCATGCACCGCTGGGACCGGGCCGTGCGCGACACGCGCGGCCAGGTGCTGCTGTACGGGGGACGGCCCGCCGACACGGTCTACTCCTCGACCTCCAACGGCCACACGTACGGCAACGACGAGGTCTTCGGCAGCGCACCGCTGCCCTACCTGCGGCCGGTGGTCGAGCGAGACGACGGCGCGTCGCCGTTGTCGCACTGGCGCGTGGAGGTCCCGCCCCGCGACCTCGCGACGGTGCTGCGCGCCGACGGCGCGTGGCCGGCCGGCACGCCGATCACGTCGGTGCGCGTCGACGGCGCCACCGTGCGCCTCAGCGGCGGGGGCGAGACCAGCACGGTCGATGCGGACGGCGTGCGTGACGCCCTGAACACCTGGGCCTCGTGCTTGCTGCCGCGGCGCTACCCCACCGGCGGCCTGCCGACGACCGTGCCCTCCGGGTGGTTCACGTTGTCGTCGGGCCCCGGTGGGCTCGTGATCGACGGTCGCGGCTGGGGTCACGGCGTCGGCATGGTGCAGTGGGGCGCCTACGGCAAGGCGCGAGCGGGCTGGTCGGCCGCGCGCATCCTCGCCTTCTATTACGGCGGGCTCACGCCGCGCCGCTACCCGGAGCCCGGCACGATGCAGGTGGTGATCGCGACCGGCCTCCGCTCGATGACGGTCAAGCCGTCAGCCCCCGGCGCCAGGATCGGCGATCGCACGCTCGGCCCGCGCCCGATCTCGATCGAGGGCGGCGCCCAGGTGACGGCTACGACCGGGGGCTGATGGCGTTCGCGAGGAACCGAGGGCGCCTCACGCGAGTCCGTTGCGTATGACCCGCATCCTCGCCCTGGCGATCGCGACCTCGGTGAGCCTCGTGGCGTTCGCCGGCCCCGTGGCGAGCATGCCGGCCTCGACGGTGCCGATCGTCGTGACGGGAAGCCCCGACGAACGCGCGGCTCGCCCGGCGTTCGTGGGGACCATCTCCCGCATCGGACCCTTCCTCCGAGAGCGATTGATCGGCAGGAATTGGCATGCTGGATGCCCTGTCGGCCTCGACGACCTGCGGCACCTGCGGGTGCGTTACTGGGACTTCAAGGGACGCCCCCGCTCCGGACCGCTGATCGTGCACGAGATGCTGGCGCGCGACGTGCTCGGCGTGTTCCACCGCTTGTTCCGGGCAGGGTTCCGCATCCATCGCATCAAGCTGCCGCCTCGCTTCCGTCCGTCGGCGCCGGGCGACTACTGGCACAGCACGGTCAATCGCACGGCCGCGTTCAACTGCCGTCCGGCGACCGGCAACCCCGGTTCCCTCTCGCACCACTCCTACGGATGGGCGATCGACATCAATCCGCTGCAGAACCCGTACGTCGCGCCGGACGGCGTCCGTGCTGCGACGGGCGGCGAAGCCATACGTCGACCGGGGGCGCCGCGAGCCGGGCATGATCCACCCCGGCGACGTCGTGGTGCGCGCGTTCGCGAGGATCGGGTGGGAGTGGGGCGGCGACTGGACCACGCTGAAGGACTACATGCACTTCTCACTGACGGGACGCTGACTCCCAGAGGGCGATGCTCGTCAGGCCGGCTGACGCTCCACGGTCCACGTCAGATCGCCGCTCCCACATAGCTGCGCGTCCTGACCGTCATCGGTCAGCCCTCCGAGGTTGTACTCGAACGTGCCTGAACCGGTCCTCCATCCGAGGGTTCCGTCGACGTGCTCGAAGTGCTGGCGGAACGTGAGCGGGAGGGACGTGTCTTCGTACTCGAACGGCCGGTCCCCATCGACGCGCACGTCCTCGTACGCGGCGAACCGTTTGCTGAGGCGGAAGCTCTCCGTGGCCCCGTCCTCGCACGTCGTCTCCACGCCGATCTTGACGGTGTTGAGGAACCACCGCCCCGAGTCCCTCTTCACCACGCCGATCGTGATCCTCCTGCCTGCAGAGGTCTCACCATCGAACCAGATGCGCTGGTTGGCATGGGCCACCGATCCCAGAGCGAGCACGAGCGCGATCGACAGTCCGAGCGTGGCGGTTCGACGAATCATCGTGACCTCCTATCCCAGGGCTCCTGGACGTGCACATTGACGTACGGCCGGGGTGCTGTGAAGTCCCCGCTCTGTGCCTCCACCGTCTAGGCTCCGAGGATGACCGACCCCTCGACGATCGACGGAACTCGCATCGGCCCTGGAGAAGCTCACGGACATCGTGGAGGGATCGACGGAACGCCGAGGCGAGGCCGATGCTTCGGAGTAGCATCGCAAGCATGAGTGGTTTCGGCGGTGGATCCGAAGGTCATGGGGGCGTGCCAGCGGGCGGTCAGGGCTACTTCGGCAGTGCGGGGCGTGGCAGGGACCTGGCCTACGAACTCAAACGTGCCCGCGGCCCACGCCGTGGTCCCAAGCGGTGGTGGCAGTTCTGGCGGCGAGGCGAGGGTCGCTCCCCGTCTGGACCGTCTGAAGCATGACTCGCCGAGGCCCGTCGCCCCGCTGATCGATCATCCCGCAGGCACGAGCAGCAGCTTGCCCGACGTGCCGCCTCCCCGCAGCGCCCGGTGGGCATCGCTCGCGCGCTCGAGCGGGAAGCGCTCGTGCACGCGCACATCGAGGGAGCCGTCGGACACCATGGCGAACACCGCTTCGGCGCGCGCGAGCAACTCCGCCCGCGTCACGGTGTAGTCGGCGAGCCCCGGACGCGTCAGGAAGACCGAGCCCGCCGGCTGTAGCCGGCGCAGGTCGAACGGGGGCACCGCGCCGCTCGACTGCCCGAAGACCACGAGGGTGCCGCGTCGAGCGAGCGAGGCCAGGCTCGCCTCGAACGTGTCGGCGCCGATCGAGTCGAACACGATGCGCGCGCCGAGTCCCTCTCCCTGCGCGCGCACGACGTCGGCGAGCTCGCGGCTACCGCGCACCACGGCCTCGGTGGCACCTGCGGCGAGCACCGCCTCGGCCTTCGCCTCGGTCGAGACCGTGCCCACCACGATCAGTCCCCTGGCCGCCGCCATCTGGGTGAGCAACAGTCCGACACCGCCGGCGGCAGCGTGCACGACGACCACGTCGCCCTCGCGCAGCGGCGTGATCGAGTCGACGAGGAAGTGGGCCGTCATGCCCTGCAGCAGCACGGCGGCAGCGGTCTCGGCCTCGATGGACACCGGCAGCGGCACGAGGCGGTCGGCGTGCACGAGCGCGGCTTCAGCGTACGAGCCCACCATCATGGCCCAGGCCACTCGGTCGCCGGGCGCGACATCACGCACGCCGGGACCGACCTCGAGCACCCGTCCGGCTCCCTCGGTGCCCGGCGTGAACGGCAGCCCGATCGGGTACGCGCCCGAGCGCTGCTGCACGTCGATCATGTTGACCCCGATCGCGTCGAGTCCGACGAGCGCCTGTCCCTCCCCCGGGGTCGGTCGCTCGATCTCCTCGAGCACCATCACCTCGGGCTCGCCTTGCTCGTGCACACGGATCGCTCGCATCGGGTCTCCTTCGATCGCTCGACGGCCCGAAGACTAGCCCGGCGCGACAGCGTCAGTGCTCGCGTACCGCTCAGCGCGCGTTCAGTCCGCGAGGCGCATCCTGCTGTCGACCGAGGGACGACGACCAGAGGAGGTCGCGATGCGACGGATGGTGAGGACGGTGAGCGCGGCGGCGATGCTCGCCGCGACGGTGGTGACGCCCGCGACGATCGCGAGCGCCGGCACCTGCCCGATCACGCTTCCACAGGCAAGCGAGCCCGTGACGCTCGACCCGGCCGACTTCGTCAGCCAGATCGACAACGAGTATTGGCCGATGGCGCCCGGCACGAGGTGGCGCTACCGCGAGAGCGACCCCCGCGGCAACGCCGTGAAGGTGCGCGTGGTCGTGACCGATCGCACGCGGCAGATCGAGGGCATCGACGCCACGGTCGTGCACGACGTCGTCTCCGACCACGGCGAGCTGATCGAGAACACCTTCGATTGGTACGCCCAGGATGTGTGCGGCAACGTCTGGTACATGGGCGAGAAGACCAAGGAGTACGAGAACGGCCAGGTCGTGAGCACCGAAGGCTCCTGGGAGGCCGGCGTCGACGGAGCGTACGCGGGCATCGCGATGCCCGGCGACCCACAGGTCGGGCTGGCCTACCGGCAGGAGTATTACGCCGGCGAAGCCGAGGACGCGGCCGAGGTGCTGAGCCTCGTCGAGAAGGCGCAGGTGCCCGCCGGTCGCTTCGACGACGTGCTGCTCACGAAGGATTTCACGCCGCTGCACCCGAAGATCCTCGAGTACAAGATGTACGCCCCCGGCGTGGGGCCGGTGCTGGTCGTGGGCGTGTCCGGCGGCGCCGACCGCGAGGAGCTGATGCGGTTCACTCCTCCGGCCGCCTGACGGATCGACGAGGAGGCCACCCGCCGGCGAGTGCTGCGGCGTCGGTGCTCGGATCGAGCACACACCCGACGCTCTCGGCGAACTCGTCGGCGGGCACGGCCTCGCCGAAGAGGAAGCCCTGCGCGAGCGCACAGCCGAGCTCACGCACCCAGCGGAGCTGCTCGATGCTCTCGATGCCTTCGGCGATCGCGACCATGCCGAGGGCACTGGCGAGCCGGATCATCGCCTGCACGATGGCGCGGGCCCCTGGATCGTCGATCGCACCAAGGAACGTCCGGTCGATCTTCACGATGTCGATCGGCAGCGACTGCAGGCGCGACAGCGACGAGAAGCCGGTGCCGAAGTCGTCGAGCGCGACGCGGATGCCGAGATCGCGCACCTGTTCGAGCGTCTCCTTGGCCCTCGCGGGGTCCATCATCAGGCTCGACTCGGTGATCTCCACGACGATCAGGCCGTCGCGCCGAGCCGCCTCACGCAGGCGCGTCAGCCGCTCGAGCAGCTGTGGGTGCCAGAGCTCGCGGGGCGACAGGTTGCACGACAGCACGGACATGCTCGCGAGCACGCCACGTTCGTGCCACTCGTCGCAGCAGCGGGTCAGCCGCTCGATGACCCACCCGCTCAGGTCCGAGATCAGCCCGAGCTCCTCGGCCAACGTGATGAAGCGGCGAGGCTCGACATCACGGTGGGCGGGATCGGGCCAGCGCAGCAGTGCCTCGCCGCCCACCGAGCGGCCCGTGACCAACTCCACGATCGGCTGATGCAGGAGCGACCAGGTGCCGTCACGGGCGGCTCGCCGGAGGTCCGACGCGAGCGTGAGCTCGTTGCGCACATGCTCGCCGTCGGCGGTGCGCTCGGCGGCGGCGGTTCGCTCGTCGTGGCGTGCTCGCTTCGAGCGGTACATCGTGGCGTCGGCTCGGGCGAGCAACTGGGCCGGCTCCGCCGCATCCCCGGGGAAGACCGCCGCCCCGATGCTCGCGGACATGCGGAGCTCGACGTCGGAGAGCACGAAGGACGGCTCGAGGGCACTCGTGAGGCGCGCGATCATATGCTCAGCCCCGACGTGCCCGGTGCGGGGCGCGGTGTCGGAGCCCAACGGGGCTGGCGCGGGGGCGACGACGGCGAACTCGTCGCCGCCGACCCGGGCCACGAGGTCGCTCTCACGCAGACATGACTGCAGTCGCCGGGCGACCTCACGCAGGAAGGCGTCGCCTGCGGCGTGCCCCAGGGTGTCGTTCACCAGCTTGAACCGGTCCAGATCGAGGGAGCACACGATGAGCGTCTCGCCGGTTCGTCGCGCCCGGCCGAGCTCGAGCGCAAGGTGCTGCTCGAGGAACGCGCCGTTCGCCAGACCGGTCACCGGGTCGTGGAACGCGAGGAACTCGAGCCGCGCGTCCTCGCGAGCCCGTTCGGTGATGTCCACGATCCACCCGTGCCAGGACCCATCGGTGAGATCGAGCACCGCTTCGTCACGCACACGGCGCGTGTGGCCGTCGTTCGTGACGACGCGGTACTCCGCCGCGAACGGCTCACCGTGCTCGGCCGCGGCCGCGAGCAGGGAGACGACACCGTCACGGTCATCGGGATGGACGGCGCGCAGCCAACCCCCCACGCCTCCCGTCCAGTCCTGTGGCGACTGCCCGGTGAGCGACTCGAGCCACGGGCTCACGTAGCTCGCATCGGTCCGATCGGGATCGGCGACGTAGACCACCGCAGGCAGCCGCTCCACGAGTGCACGGAAGGCCGGCTCGACCCGGTCGCTGCCGAGCACGTCACCCCTGCGATCGGATCCGTGGGTCATGGTCGCCCCGCTCTTTCCCCCGGGGTGCCCGACACACACCTCGACCCCCCCTCCGCAGCGGATGACCGACCTTCGGCGAAACATCACCGACCTTCGGCCGAGTTCGCATCGGCTATCGGCGGGGCAAGGTTCGGGCATGGCACGACGACTCGCGGGCATCGTGTGGGCGATCGGCTTCTGGTCGATCGGCACCATGTTGCTCGTCGGAGCCGCCGGCTTCCTGTTCGCCGTCACGCTGCACCGTCCCGGTTCCGATGGCTGGCTCATCGCGACCCTCGGTACCGCCGTGCTCTCACTCGCGGGGGGCACGAGCCTCGGCATCGGCTGGTGGCTCGCGGTGCCCGGTTCCCCATCGAGCCCCGCGCCGGTATCCGACGACGAGATGTGGATCGCCTGAGCGTCAGGGCGTGACCCGCCGCACCAGGGCCCGGATCGATCGCGAGCGCCAGGTGAAAGGCCACGGACGCCGAACGGCGCGCACGGCTGCGCCGTCGTTCATCGACATCCATGTCGGCGAACGCCACGGTTCGAGCGGCGTTCGCTGCCGCCGAACCTGGAGCGCGAAGACCGGTGCCCGGGCGGGCCTCCGCAGCGGGTTGATGCCTCGCCGCCCGTTCGCGATGCGCGCCCACAGCAGGGGCTCGGGGTCGATGGTGCCACCGACCCCCGCTTCCTCCCTCGCCTCCCGGGCCGCCGCGTGCACGGGCAGCTCGCCTGGTTCGAGGTGCCCCTTCGGCAGTGTCCACCGGCCGGACCGGGAGCGGATCGTCAGGATCTCGAGACCGTCGCCCGTCACTCGGTAGCAACAGGCGATCGCGTGAGTCGGAACCAGGTGGCGAGCCATGGCCAGGGGTTTCCGATGCAGCGCACCGGGTAAACGCGCATGGAGAGCCGGAGAGTCCGAGTCCCATCGCAGCGACCAGCGGAGAGGCCCGACAGTGCGACGCGAAGTGATCTTGCCTGTGAACGAGACGGCCGCTCCGTTGGCCCGGGCGTCGCTGACGTCGGCCATCCCCCCGCCCGACCTGTCGGAGCGAGGGGACGACGCGCAACTCGCCGTGACCGAGTTGGCGGCGAACGTGATCCGCCACGCCGGTCTCCGAAGTGACGACACGCTACGGCTCGTGATCGAAGCCGACGATGATCGGGTGCGGGTGGAAGTCGAGCAAGCGACCTCGGCGGTCGACGTGCACATCGTCACGCCCAGGCTCGATGACCCGGACGATATCGGCGGATTCGGCCTGCGGTTGGTCGAGCACACCGCCGACAGCTGGGGCCACGAGCCGGGGCCGCCCGGGCGCGTGTGGTTCGAATTCCGCCGAGCCGGCGCCTGAGCGAGCCGTGGACCTCGCAGCGCCGATCCGAGCGGTGGACGCCTTCCAACGGCGCCACGCGTGGGTGGGGTTCCCGTTCGCCGTCGTGAAGCGCTTCGGTGACAGTGGGGCCGGCTCGCTCGCTGCGACCCTCGCCTACTACGGCTTCTTCTCGCTCTTCCCTCTGCTGATGGTGTTCACGTCGGTCGCGGGCATCGTGATGAGCGGCCGCCCCGACGTGCAGGAGCGGCTACTGCGCTCGGCGCTCGCCCAGTTCCCTGTGATCGGCACCGAGATCAGGTCCAACATCGGGTCGATCGACGGCTCGTTCGTGACCGTGGCCGTCGGGCTCGCGCTCGCCCTGTGGGCCGGCCTCGGCGGCGTACGCGCGGCGCAGGTGGCGATGGACACCGTCGGGGACGTGCCGCGGAAGCGGCGCCGAGGCACACCCGCGTCGGTCGCCGTCGCGCTCGGCATGCTGGGTGTCATGGCGGCCTTCATCCTGGCCAGCGCGGTGCTCGCCGCCGTCTCGACCGCCGCCCCGGGGGCGCTCGGCCGCGTGCTGGGGTTCCTCGGCTCGGCCGCGCTCAACGTGGCGTTCTTCGCGACCGCCTATCGCGTGCTCACCGCCGCGCATCCT
Source organism: uncultured Actinomycetes bacterium (assembly GCA_963722795.1). Classification (GTDB taxonomy): domain Bacteria; phylum Actinomycetota; class UBA4738; order UBA4738; family HRBIN12; genus JAOUEA01. The sequence goes on along the minus strand of CAVROD010000004.1, from coordinate 34,404 downwards.
CCCTGGCGTCAGGTGCTCCCGGGCGCGGCCCTCGCCGGACTGGGGTGGTCGGTGCTGCTGTCGCTCGGTGGCTGGCTCGTCGCCGATCGGGTCGCGGCCTCCTCCGATGTCTACGGCACCTTCGCGCTCGTGATCGGCCTGCTCGCCTGGATCTACCTCGGCGCTCAGCTGATGCTGTTCGGCGCCGAGGTGAACGTCGTGCGAGTGCATCGCCTCTGGCCCCGATCGCTGCAGCCCCCGCTCACCGACGCCGACGAGCGGGCCTTGCGGCGCTCGGCGGGGCAGGAGGAGCGCGTCGACGACGAAGTGGTGGACGTGCGCTTCGAGGGCGAGATGGGGCAAGATGACGCGTCCGAGCACGCCCAACGAGACGAGGAGGGCACGTGGCGCGCCTCTACTCCATCCGCCCGACCCTGAGCCTGAAGGGACGCCGCTCCCAGGGGCTCCGAGGGTTCTCCGGCAAGCCGTTCCACCCGCCGCTCACCGACTTCCCGGTCGTGTGTTACGCACTCGCGGCGGTGTTCGACCTGATCTCCTTCTTCGCCGGCGCCGACGACCCGAAGGCGCACGACTTCTTCGCGGCCGCGACGTTCGTGATGGCCGCCGGCTACATCGTCGGTCTCGGCGCGATGTTCACCGGCTTCCTCGACTGGTGGAAGGGCATCCCTCGCGACCGCTCGAGCGGACCGATCGGGAAGGCCAAGCACACGCAGGTCTGGCGCACGATCAACTGGCACGCCACGGTCATGATCGTGGTGACCGCGCTCACGCTGCTCGGGCTCGTGCTGCGCATCGGCAGCTTCGACGAGGGGCAGACGCAGATCGTGTGGCTCGTGCTGTCGTGCCTGGCCGCCACCCTCGTGCTGTTCGGCGCCGCATACGGGGGCACGCTCGTGTTCGAGTACGGGTTCAACGTGGAGAACATCGACGAGGTCTGGAACGAGTCGGAGCAGGACCACGTGCGACCGGAACGGCGCAAGAAGAGCTGACCCCCGCCGCGAGCCCGAGCGCACGTTAGGCTTCGAGCCATGCGGGGGGACGCGTCGGCCGAGGCATGGTTCTTGCGACCGCAGGAGCGCGGCAACGCGATCACCGCCCTCGACCGCCGCCGCGACGACGGCCTCGCGTACAGCACCGGCAATCACGTCGAGTTGCTCGTGCACGGCGCGCCGTACTTCGAGGCGCTGTATCGAGAGCTCTGCGACACGGCCGCGGGCGACCTCGTCGCCTTCACCGATTGGCGTGGTGACCCCGACGAGGAGCTCGCCGGCGGGCAGTCGCTCGCCGACGTGCTCGTCGAGCTCGCCCAGCGCGGCGTGCAGGTGCGGGGGCTCGTGTGGCGTTCGCACTCCACGCTGGCCGGCTTCCACCTCGAGCACCACGTCGAGCTCGCGCGGCGGGTGAACGAGGCGGGCGGGCAGATCGTGCTGGACCAGCGCGTGCGGCGGGCGGGCTCGCACCACCAGAAGCTGGTGTTGATCCGCCACGCCGGGGAGCCCGCGCGCGATATCGCGTTCATGGGCGGCATCGACCTCTGTCACGGGCGGCGCGACGACCGCTCGCACCGAGGCGACCCGCAGCCGGAGGACCTCGACGAGAGCTACGGCGATCGGCCGCCGTGGCACGACATCCAGATCGCGGTGCGCGGGCCGGCCGTCGGCGACCTCGACCTGACGTTCCGGGAACGGTGGAACGACCCAGCCCCGCCGGAAGGGCGCCGGGGACCGCTGCGGGCGGCGGTCTCGCGCGCGTCCGACCAGCCGGCGCGCATCGACCCGATGCCTCCGGTGCCGGATGACCCCCCGGCGAGCGGCACCGCCGCGGTGCAGGTGCTGCGCACGTACCCGGTCGCCCGGCCTCCGTACCCGTTCGCGCCGGAGGGCGAGCGCAGCATCGTGCACGCCTACCGCCGCGCGTTCGAGCGAGCGCGGTCGCTCGTCTACGTGGAAGACCAGTACCTATGGTCGAGCGACGTCGGCGCCCTGTTCGCCGAGGCGATGGAGCGAACGCCCACCCTGCGCTTGATCGTGGTCGTGCCGCGCATCCCCGACCGCAACGGCCCGATCTCGGGGCCGCCCCACCGGCTCGCCCAGCTCGAGCTCGTCGACCGCCTCGATCGGTTCGGGCGAGACCGCTTCGCGATCTTCGATCTGGAGAACGATGAAGGCACGCCGATCTACGTGCATGCGAAGACCGTGGTCGTCGACGACACGTGGGCGGCGGTCGGCTCCGACAACCTCAACCGCCGATCGTGGACCCACGACTCTGAGCTCTCGTGCGCGATCCTCGACGCCGATCTGGACGGGCGCGAGCCATCGGATCCAGGCGGGCACGGCGACGGCGCGCGCCGGTTCGCCCGCGACCTGCGGCTCACCCTGATGCGCGAGCATCTCGGCCTCGACGACGACGCGGGCCTCGTCGACCCCACCGAGGCGTTCGAAGGGGCGCGGCGAGCCGCCGACGCCCTCGACGCATGGCACCGCGCGGGAGGCCGCGGCCCCCGCCCCCCGGGGCAGCTGCGCAACCACCGGCTGCCCGACGTTCGGTGGTGGGAACGGTGGTGGGCATGGCCCGTGTACCGCTCGCTCGTCGACCCGGACGGCCGCCCCAGAGCGATGCGGCGACGAGGAGACTTCTGACCGGTTTGCCCATTCGACCGCGGGGGAAACTCACCGCACGCGATGAAGGGAGACAGTCGTGAGCGGTGAGGACGTCGAGGCGAAGGGCGAGGCCAACGTGCAGGCGGGTGCCGTGCGCGAGCTCGCCGGCCGGATGAAGGGCGATCGCGCGCTCGAGGCGAAGGGTCTCGTGCAGCAGGTCAAGGGCTCGGTGCAGAAGGCGGTCGGTGCCGCGATGCGCTCGGCCGCCCCGGACGACGACGATGAGGAGTCCCAGCGCTAGAGGCTTCCGACCGGCACCCCCCGCCGACTACGCTGCGGGCATGAGCTCGGTCGGCGATGGCGATGGCGCGATCGTCGCGGGCGTCGATCTCGGGGGCACGAAGATCCAGACGATCGTCGTGCACGGCGACGAGGTGCTCGGTCAGGCCCGAGAGCCCACTCCGCGCGACGGTGCCGCCGCGGTCGCGGCGAGCGTGGTGGATTCGGTCCGTGCGTCCCTCGCCGATGCCGGTGTCGAGTCGCGGGCGCTCTCGGCGGTGGGCATCGGCGCGCCCGGCCGCATCCGCGACGGCGTCATCTCGTACAGCCCGAACATGCCCGGCATGCAGGAGCCGTTCCCGATGGGGGCGGCCGTCTCCCGCGATCTCGATGGAGTCACCGTGCGCATCGACAACGACGTGACGGTGGCCACGCTCGGCGAGATGCACCGCGGAGCCGGGCGGCCGTTCTCGAGCTTCCTCAGCGTGTTCGTAGGCACGGGCGTCGGCGGCGGCATGGTCCTCGGACGCGCGGTGTGGCGGGGGCGGGGCGCCGCGGGCGAGATCGGCCACATGGTCGTGAAGCCGCAGGGCCGCCGCTGCGGGTGCGGCGGACGAGGTCACCTCGAGGCGTATGCGGGGCGGGCGAGCATGCAGGAGAAGGCCGAGCGTCTCGTCGCTGCCGGGGAGCGCACGGTGCTGTTCGACCTGATGGCCAAGCACGGGCGCGATCGCATGACCTCGGGCGTCATCGAACGGGCGCTCGACGACGGCGACGCCATGACCGAACGCCTGATCTCGCAAGCGGTGTGGGCCCTCGGGCTCGCCCTGTCGTCGACGCAAGCCCTGCTCGACGTCGAGGCCGTGATCGTGGGTGGCGGGCTCGCGGAGCGATTCGGACGGCCGTTCATCGACCGCATCGCCACGGAGATGGGCACGACCCTGTTCCATGCCGACGATCCCCCGGTGATGCTGCCCGCCGCCCTCGGGGATCTCTCGGGTGCGACGGGCGCAGCGGTGCTCGCCGGCGCCTGAATCGCCCTCGGGATCATTGGCCGAAAGGCTGAGTTTGGCGCGCATACCCTCTGGGGTAAGCCGTACCCAGACTCGAAAGGAGGTTCCCGATGAGTCGTACCGCTGGAACCAGCATCTTGGTGTTCGGGATCGTGCTCGGTGTCGTGGGCGCGATCATGGCCTGGGCCATCACGGCCAAGGCCGACGGCTTCGACATCAACTCGGCCGGCATGATCCTGTTCTGGGTCGGTGTGGCCACCGCCGTCATCGGTCTCGTGCTCACTTTCATGGGCAACCGGTCCACGACGGTCCGTCGCACCGACGGCCTCGACGGCACCCAGGTGCAGTACGAGGAAGAGCACCGCTCGATCTAGGGAACGGCTCGACATCACGAAGCGGGAGCCGCCGGCGCGACGTGCCGGCGGCTCTCGCCGTTCCTGACCCGCTACCCTCGCGACATGGGACGACTCGACGGGAAGGTCGCGCTCATCACCGGTGGCACGTCGGGCATCGGCCGGGCGACGGCGACGATGTTCGCGGGCGAAGGAGCCCGGGTCGCGATCACCGGCCGCGATGAGGCTCGAGGCGCGAAGGTGGTCGAGGAGATCGGGGCGGTCGGCGGCCCCGGGTCGGGGATCTTCGTGCGAGCCGACGTTCGGGTCGCCGACGACTGCACACGATCGGTCGCGGGTGCGTTCGACGTGTATGGGCGCCTCGACGTGCTCTTCAACAACGCGGGGGTCTACGTCGCCAACGACGTGCTCGACTGCGACGAGGACGAGTGGGACCTGCAGGTCGACACGAGCCTCAAGGGCGCCTACCTGATGTCGAGAGCCGCCCTGCCCCACATGGTCGCGGCCGGCAGCGGCTCGATCGTGCATTGCAGCTCCGGCTGGGGTCTGGTCGGCGGGCAGCGAGGCGCGGCGTACTGCGCCGCGAAGGGAGGCCTGGTCACGCTCACGAAGGCGATGGCGCTCGACCACGGACCGCAGGGCATCCGCGTGAACGCCGTCTGCCCGGGGGACACCGAGACACCCATGGAGCATCGCGACGCCGAGGCACGAGGCATGAGCTGGAGCGAGTACGTCGAGTGGGCGTCGGCGGGTCGCGCGATCCCCCGCATGGGCCTGCCCGAGGAGGTCGCGCGCGCGGTGCTGTTCCTCGCGAGCGACGAGTCGAGCTACATCACGGGTGTGGCCCTGCCGGTCGACGGCGGCGGCGTGGCCGACTGATCCTGTCGGCCGGTCAGTCGCGGAAGCCGGGCTGCTCGCGCTCGACCATGCGCAGCAGCGCCGCCCAGTGCATGCGACCCCACTCGATCATGCCCTCGGCGAACTGCGCGCGGGTGCGATCGATGGTCTCGGCTCGGATCGGCGTGAGGGGGCCGAGCCCCGAGGCGAGCACCTGCAGCTGCGCGGCCTTCTCCAGCATGTACAGGTCGTCGATCGCCGCCCCCAGCTCGCGGCCGGCCACGAGGATGCCGTGGTGGCGCAGGAACATCACCTCGGCCTGGCCGAGCACTTTCGCGAGCCGCTCCCCTTCGTCGAGGTCGGCGAGCCCCTCGTAGCGCTCGTCGTAGACCACGCGATCGGTGAACTGCAACGAGGTCTGACTGATCGGCGCGAGGTGCAGCTCGTCGTGCATCGCGAGCGCGGTGGTCCAGGGCTGGTGGGTGTGCAGCACGACCGCCGCCTGCGGACACAGTCGGTGGATCGGCGCATGGATGCCGATGCCGGTCGGTGGCGCGACCCCGCTGATCGGCGTGCCGTCGACACCGACCATCGCGAGGCTCGACGCGGTGATCTCGGAGAAGTGCAGCCCGAACGGATTGATCAGGAACCGATCGTCGTGGCCGGGCACGAGCATCGAGAAGTGGTTCGAGATGCCCTCGTGGAAGCCGAACATCACCGCGATGCGGAACGCCGCGGCGAGCTCCATGCGAGCTTCGCGCTCATCGAGGGGTGGATTCATCGCAATCGCCTCCCGGATCGGTTGCTCGGAGTATCCGTCGTCGACGGCGGAGATGTCGAACGCCACGGCGACTAGGGTGGATGCATGATCACACGAGACGACCTCGAGACCCTGACCTCGCACCAGTTGCACGAGCAGGCGGTGGGCCTCGGGAAGTCCGGCGGCGACATCGACTGGCTCTGGCACCTGCTGGGTTCCATCCCGGGCACGCAGGACCAGCTCGGCGAGCTCGACGATTCCGGACTCGATATCCCCACGATCGTCGGGGCGATCAACAGCTGCGTCCGTGCCGATCGAACGACCGAGGAGACGCTGCGTCCGCAGTACGTCGACTACCTGCTGGAACACCTGTAGCGCTCCGTGAGCGGCCGACCGGCCGCCAGCAACCGGCTATCACCCGACACCGCCAGGCGGCGGTTCCTCCTCGGCCTCTATCGGTGGCGCCGGTACGGACTCCGGCGCCGAGGTGGTGATCGTGCGGGTGGCCCCGATCTCGGCGCCGAGCACGACGGGGGTCTGATGACCGGCCGCGTCGACGGTCACGAGATCGATCGGTTCCCCGCAGCCACCCACCCCGACCAACAGGGTGGAACGGTCGAGCCATCCGATCGACGTGGTGGGCAGGGTGGCATCGGGCAGCGCGGGCCTCGCCACTTCCGGGCTCAGCACGATGGTCGCGGTCCGATCGTGGCACCCGGTGCCGACGTCGAGCGCCATCAGTCCCCCGCGTGGCGCGAGCAGCAGGTTCGACGTTTGCCCGCCTGGATCGCGCCATCCATCGGTGAAGCCCGAGCGATCGTCGAGCGCCATCGCGTGGATCTGCGCGAAGCCCCCGGCATGCTGCGCCGTCCAGACGAGCTCGTCCCCGTCGGGCGTGAAGGCGATCGAGGTGAAGCGGGTCCCGCCCTTGGAGAAGACCAGGCGGACGGGGTCGAGACCCTCGTTGGTCGAAAGCCAGATCGACTGCTCACCACCGCGGTCGATCACGAACGCCAGCGCCAGTCCGCTCGGGTGGTACGCGACGTCCAGGTAGCGCCCCGGCGGCACGGTCTCCAATGCGTCGACGTGCCCATCGTCCATGAAGCGCTTCTGCGGTCCGCGCTCGCCCGCCGAGGCGTACACCACGGCGAGGCCGAGCGGATGCCCCCAGTCGAAGACCTGCGGGCTGGCTTCGGCCTCGGCCGGCAGGCTCGGCGCCTCGGGCTCGACGCCGCGCACCTCGAGCCCGCTCAGCAGCACCCGGTCCCCCTGCGGTCCCCAGGCGAACGGGCCGGCATCGGTGACCTTGAACAGACAAGTGAGCCGCGTGCCCCCGGGGTCGATCGCCCAGGCACGGCCGTTCGCGACGAACGACACGGCCTGCCGCGGGTCGGGGATGCCGCGGTCACACCCCTCGGGCAGCGCGGCGCCGGACGCGAGGGTCGTCGTCAGGAGCGGCGACGGCGAGGGGCCGCTCGGCGGAGCGTTCGGCGTTGCTTCCGGACCACCGTCGTCGCCGGTGCACGCCGAGACGGCGAGCACCGTCGTGACGAGCATCGCGGTCCAGGTTCCTCGCACCGACGACCTCCTCACGTGACGGTACACCCGCGCGAGTCGATAGCCTGCGACGATGCAGCTCGAGGGGCGCGTCGCGATCGTGACCGGCGGCGGCACGGGACTCGGCGCCGAGGTCTGCCGACAGCTCGCCGCGGCCGGGGTGCACGTTGCGGTGAACTACTCCCGTTCCGCGGCCGAGGCCGAGACGCTCGCGAGCTCGTTGCCCACCCCGAGCCTTGCCGTGCAGGCCGACGTGCGCGACGAGGTCGCCGTTCACGAGATGGTGCACGAGGTCGAGCGCGCGCTGGCCGGCCCGGTCGAGATGCTCGTGAACAACGCCGGCGTCACGACCTACGCCCCAGCCGCTGATCTCGACGTGATCACCGACGAGGACTGGGAGCGCATCCTCGACGTGAACCTGGTTGGCACGTGGCGCTGCATCCGCGCCGTGGCCGGCGGCATGCGCACCCGCGCACGTGGGTCGATCGTGAACGTCGCCTCCGACGCGATCGTCTTCCTCGAGGGCTCCTCGATCCCGTACGTCGTGTCGAAGGTGGGCGTGGCCGCCCTCACGCGCATGCTCGCCGCGGCCATCGCGCCGGTGCGAGTGAACGCCGTCGCGCCGGGGTGGATGGACACCCCCTGGCTCGATCGCTACGTGCCCGACGAGGTCGCCGCCGCACTGCGCCGCGGCGACGAGCCGGTCGTGGCACTCGACGTCGTGGCGGGCGAGGTGATCCGTCTGCTCGGAGACGACGACGCGACCGGAGAGGTCGTGCAGCTCTCAGGGTGAGCGTCGGGATGCGCAGAGGCCGCCCGCCACTTCCCCTGGCGGGCGACCTCGTGCATGGCCCTGCCGATCGTGCGACCACCTTCCATGTGGCGTGCCTGCCGGCACTGGGATCGGTGTCAGGGTGCTTCGCCGGTCGTGATACCCAGCTGCGTGCATTCCATGCACGCTCGTTCGATCAGTTCGCCCGGTCGTCCAGCGGCTCCGCCGGGGCCTCGTCGGGGGTCAGGTCTTCCTCGGTCGTCGCGACGCTCGAGGCGACCCCGCCGTCCCCGGGCACCATGCGTTCGACCTGCTCCGCGAGCTGGCCGATCAGCCCGGCCAGCACCCGAACGTGGTCGGCTTGCTCCGGGTAGTCGCCGTTGGCGAGCCGCTCGGCCGTGTCGCGGACCTTCGCGACCTCGGCCAGGGCCCCCGCCCGGTCGTTCGTGCGCTCAGCTGCCTGCATGTCGATGCCTCCTCGATCGGACGTCGCGCTGATACCGGTGCGGTTCCCACGAACGGGGAAGTGGAAACGCTTCCGGCGGGCTGCTCTCGGGCGTGGCCGTGCACCTCGCCGGGTAGGCGAGCATCGTGAGGGGCATGACGATGTCGGGCGAGATCCTCGTGGGCACGAGCGGCTGGGTCTACCGCGATTGGCGGGGCACCGTGTACCCCGCACGCCTGCCACAGCGTTCGTGGCTCGAGCACCTGAGCCGTCGTTTCCCCACGATCGAGATCAACGCCTCGTTCTACCGGCTCCCGGCGCGATCGACGTTCGAGGGCTGGGCGTCCCAGGTGCCGGACGGCTTCCGGTTCGCCGTCAAGATGAGCCGCTTCCTGACCCACCTGCGGCGTTTCCGCGACCCGGCGGAACCGGTCGAGCTGTTCTGGGAACGAGCCGGTGGTCTCGGCTCAGCCTTGGGGCCGGTGCTGTTCCAGCAGCCCCCCACGTTCGCCAAGGATCTCGGCCTGCTTCGGGCGCTGCTGCAGACGCTTCCGGCCGGCATGCGCGCGGCATTCGAGTTCCGCCACCCGAGCTGGGACCACGACGACGTGCTCACCCTGCTCGACGGCGCCGGCGCGGCCTGGGTGCTGGCCGACCGCCCCGGGGCGCACGTGCCGCCGCACGTGACCGGCGGGTGGAGCTATGTGCGGTTCCATCGCGGCACACGGCGGGGCTTCGCCTACACGGCCGAGAAGCTCCGCCGGTGGGCCCACGTGATCGCGTCGCTCGAGGCGGGCGAGGTCTTCGTCTACTTCAACAACGACCCGGGCGGGGCCGCCGTGCGAGACGCCGAACGGCTGCGGCGCGCGCTCGACCGGTGTCAATCGGCCAGGGATTCGAACACCTCGTAGACCATGAACGCCGGCCAGAACAGGCCCTGGAAGATCGCGCCGATGTACTCCCAGAACGAGTCCGCCTGCTGCCAGAAGTACACCACTGCTCCGAAGATGCCCAGGCCGTAGATCGCACCGCTGCCGGCCGCCGTGCCCGCGTTGTTGTTGCTGCCCATCGTGAACTCCTTGCTCACGGCCATCGTGGCAGACTGGGCCCATGGACGACGTGGACCTCCTGGCCCTTGCCGAGCAGGCCCTCACCGAGATCAAGGTCAACCACGGCCTGAGCGATCAGCACGCCTCGGTGTTGGCCGCATTGCGCATCCGGCTGAAGGGCAGCGACAGCAAGTCGCTCGAGGAATTGCTCGAGGCCGCCGGCGACATCGGGCCCGATGATCGCCTGGCGCGGGAGCTCGAACAGGCCGAGCAAGCGCGCGCGGGCAAGCCGTCGCTCGACGACCTGCTCGCCGAGGAGAAGCCCAAGCCCGAGTGGCCGAGCTGAGCCGGCCGGCTCAGACGTGGTTCGAGAGCTCGATGCGCCACCGCCACTCGGAGTGGTCGTCGGCGTGCCACCACGATTCCAGGATGCCGATCTCGCCACCCGGCAGGATGACCGGCAGATCGAGGTCGGCATCGCCCGGCCAGATGTTCTCGCGCTCGATGCCGCCCTCGACGACGGACAGACGAGCGATGGGCGAGTCTTGTCCGCCACGCAGGTCGTCGCCCCGGGCGATCACCGCCCCCGAGTCGTCGGTGACCGTCACGTCGCAACGCTCGGGAAGGGCGTGCGCCAGCATCACCTGATGCGCGGCGCTCCTTCCTCTCGCCACCTCGAGCCCCATCGAGGCGCCGTCTGGGTTCCTGATGTCCCACACGTAGGTCGTCATGCCTGCCCCTCCTTCGATCGTCATGGCGGCGTCTTGCCCGCGACCGGCTCAGGGTACGCACCGGTCTCCGCGAGGTGCACGCACCTGCGCTAGGCTCGCCGCCGTGCCGGCGTTCCACCTTCGAGCCCCTGACGAGCCGTTCCTCCAGTCGGAGGTCGAGCTCGACCCCACGCGGGTCGGCACCGGCTACGCGTTCCTCGGCATCCCGTTCGGACCCCCGTACGAACCGCAGGATCTCGTCGTGTGCGCGGGTGCGGCCGACGCGGTCCGCGCGAGCGCGAGCGTGATGACCTACCGCGAGATGTCGCACCACTACAACTTCGATTGGAGCGGGGACCTCGGCGACCCGAACGTCACGGACTGCGGCGACGTGATCGGGGACCCGGGCGACCCCGACGGCATCTGGGATCGCGGGCTCGCCGTGACCCGGGCGCTCGCCGAACGTGACGTCACTCCGCTCGTGCTCGGCGGCCTCGATGCGATCCCGCCGATCGTTGTCGGCGGGTTCGGGGAACCGCTTCACGTGCTGCACGTCGACTCGCACCTCGACTTCCGCCAGGAGGTGGCCGGACAGGCGCGCGGCTACTCGAGCCCGATCCGTCGGATCCGCGAGATGCCGCACGTGGAGCGCATCGTGCAGGTCGGGCTGCGCGGCATGGGCAGCGCCCGTCCGAGCGATGTCGAGGAGGCGGTGGCCGCCGGGAACGAACTCGTCACCGCACGCGACATCCACGAGCGCGGCATCGCGCACGTGGTCGATCGGCTGAGCGACGACCGTCGATGGGTGATCACGATCGACTGCGATGGGCTGGACCCGACGATCGCTCCCGCCGTCGGTTGGCCCGAACCCGGCGGGCTCACGTATCCGCAGATCTCGGCGCTCGTGCGGTCGCTAGCCGAACGTGATCGCGTCGCGGGTCTCGTGGTGACGGAGTTCCAGCCTGATCTCGATCAGGCCGGCATCACGGCCATGCACATCGTTCGATTGCTGCTCCTGGTGCTCGGCGTCCAGCGCCGCTCACCCGGTGCGACGGGGCGCACCTAGCGCGTCGCGGCGAACTCGGCGCACGGTGAGTGGAGCTCGAGACCTGGTCGCCGGCCTCCTTCACACCTTCTCGAGCTCGGGCTCCAGCAGAAGATCCTCACCTTCCACCGCCACCTTCGGCAGTGCTCGGTCGAGCCACTTCGGCAGCCACCAGTTGGCGTCGCCCAGCAGCTCCATCGTGGCCGGCACGAGCAGCATGCGCACGATCGTGGCATCGAGCAGCACGGCGCTCGCGAGACCGACGCCGAACAGCTTCACGATGCGGTCGCTCTCGCCGATGAAGCTGCCGAAGACGACGACCATGATGGCGGCGGCTGCCGTGATCACGCGGGCCGTGACCGCGAGGCCGTCGGCGACCGAGAGCCGGCTGTCCCCCGTGCGCAGGTACTCCTCGCGGATGCGCGACAGCAGGAACACCTCGTAGTCCATCGACAGCCCGAACACGATCGCGAACATCATCATCGGCACGAACGGCTCGATCGGCGCGGGCTCGATGTTGAGGATGCTGCCGAACCATCCCCACTGGAAGACCGCGGTGGCCACGCCGTACGCGGCGGCGATCGACAGCAGGTTCATGATCACCGCCTTCAGCGGAACGAGCAGCGACCGGAACACCAGCATCAGCAGCACGAACGACAGCAAGAGCACCACGCCGATGAACAACGGCATGCGCTCCGTCAGGTACTCCGAGAAGTCGACCGACGCGGCCACCCCGCCCGACACCGCCACATCCAGCTGGCTGCCCTGTTCCGCGGCGGGCAGCACCACGGCACGGAGGCGCTCGACGAGATCGGTGGTCGCCTCGTCCTGCGGCGCGGTCGTCGGGAACAGCCGCCACAGCGCCGCGGTGGGCTGCGCGGGATCGTTCGCGACGGCGGGGGTCACGAAAGCCACCCCCGGGTCGGCGGCCAGGGCCTCCGTGACGCCCTCGAGCGCCGCGGGCGTGGTGCCTTCGGGGACCTCGGTGGCGAGCAGCATCGGGCCGTTGAAGCCCGGTCCGAAGCCCAGCGCGAGCAGGTCGTAGGCCTGGCGCGTGGTCGTCTCCTCCGGGTAGTTGCCCTCGTCGCTGAACGCCATGCGCAGGCTGAAGAACGGGATCGCCAGCACGAGCAGGATCACCACGCCGGCGAGCGCCGCGACCACGGGGTGCCGCTGGATCACCCGGCTCCACCGGTAGGGCACGGTCTCCTGCAGGGGTCGTTGCCGGCGACGCGGCACCTCGCGCCGCAGCGGCGCGACGGCGAAGCTCGCGACGAGCACCACGGCCGCGAGGGCGAGCCCGACGAGGGCAAGCGGGGGGAACGCGAGGGCGACCCCGGCGAGTCCCACGGCCACGAGCAGGGCGGCGATCAGCCCGCGCCAGCGTGTCACCTCGACCCGCTCGCCCGCGAACCCGAGGAGCGCGGGCAGCAGGGTGAGCGACGCGACCGCCGTGACGGCGACGACGACGGCCGCGGCACCGGCGAGTCCGGTGATGAACGACAGGCCCATGAGGAGCATGCCGAGCAACGAGATGACGACCGTGGTGGCAGCGAACGCGACGGCGCGGCCGGCGGTGTCGAGCGCCACGACCGTCGCCTCCTCGACCGAAGCCCCCTTGTGCAGGTTCTCGCGGTACCGGGTGACGATGAACAGCGCGTAGTCGATGCCGACGCCGAGACCGAGCATCACGGCCACGGTGGTGGCGAAGTCAGGGATCGACAGCACGTGGCTCAGCAACCCGGCGAGGATGGTGCCCACGCCGATGCCGGCGAGCGCGATGCCGATCGGCAGCCCCATGGCCAGCACCGACCCGAACGCGAGGATCAGCACGATGATCGCGAAGGCGAGGCCGAGCAGCTCCGAGCTCGGCACCTCGAACTCGGCGAGCAGCGCGCCGCCGAGCTCGATCTGCACCCCCTGGATCTCGGGCATCGCCTCCCGGATCTGGGTGCCGATCTCCGTCGCCTCTTCGAGCGTGACGTCGCGGGGCAGCCCGATCTGCGCGTAGGCGATCGTGCCGGCCCCGGGACCCTGCGCGGCGATCTGCTGGGCGCCCTCCTCCGAGTAGGGGCTCACGACCGTGATGCCTTCGATCTGCGAGATCTCCTCGAAGTAGGCGGTCATCGCCTGCTGGACCTCGGGGTCATCGACGCCCTGCTCCGCGCGGAAGACGATCGTGCCGCCCTCGCCGCCGGCGCTCGAGTCGGCGAAGTGCTCGTCGAGGATGTCGAAGCCGCGGCGGCTCTCCACGTCCGGCAACGCGAACTCCGAGCTGTAGGCGGTGCCGATCATGCCGCTGAGGGCCCCGCCCGCGATCAGCACGGCGAGCCAGAGCAGGGCGACCTTGCCCCTGTTGCGGAAACACCAACGTCCTAGGGTGGCGAACACGGCTGCTCCTCGATCGATGTTGAGGTCGTCTGCGGACCAGGGAACCCTATCGGAAGGAGCAACCCACCATGACCTAGACGTATCTATCGTTTATCGATATATTCCTATCGTGACTCGACAGATGGAGGTCCGATGGGAACGTTGACCATGCTCGCGCTGCGCGTCGTGCTCGCGCTGGTGCTCGCCGGCTCGGTGTTCGTACAGCTGGTGATGGTGCCCCTGCTCGCGAGCGACCTGGACGAGCTGAACCCCGACCACGCCTACCTGCGCACCCCTCTGTTGGTGTTCGCGGTCCTGGGCATCGTGACCATCCAGGTCGTGCTCGTGTGCGTGTGGCGACTGCTGACGATGGTGCGGCGGGGCACGGTGTTCTCCGATGCCGCCTTCCGCTACGTCGACGTCGTGATCGGCGCGGTCGCGGCGGCGTCGCTGCTCACCTTCGGGCTCGGCGTGGTGCTCGCACCGGGTGAGGCGGTCGCACCGGGCGTGGTGCTGCTGATCGGCGGGGCGGCCGTACTGGTCGCCGGCATCGCACTGATCGTGCTCGTGATGCGCATGCTGCTCGCCCAGGCGGTCGCCCGAGACACCGAGGCCCATCACCTGCAGGCCGAGTTGGACGAGGTCATCTGATGCCGATCGTCGTCGACGTCGACGTGATGCTCGCCAGGCGCAAGATGTCGGTCGGCGCGCTCGCGGAGGCCATCGGCATCACGCCCGCCAACCTCGCGGTGCTGAAGAACGGCCGCGCGAAGGCGGTGCGCTTCACGACGCTCGAGGCGCTCTGCGAGGCGCTCGAGTGTCAGCCCGGCGAGCTGCTCCGCTGGGAGCCCGAGGACAAGGGCCTGACCCCGGCTCGGAGTCGTTCGCCGAGAACCTGATCGCGAACGACACGAACGACGTGACCGACGTGTTCATCCGCGACCGGAAGCGACAGACGACGGTGCGGGTCAGCCTCACCAACGCCGGGGCCGAGGGGAACTCGGAGAGCTCCTACCCCTTCATCTCGGCGAACGGCCGGTTCGTCGCGTTCCAATCGATCGCGACGAACCTCATCGGGAACGACACGAACGCGGCCACCGACATCTACGTTCGCGGGCCCCTCCGGTAGCAGCTCGCCGGCCCCTCCACGGATACGGAGCCGATTCCCCGGGTCGCGGGAGAAGCCGGAACCCGGTACGGTTCGAAGGCCCGTTGCCTCCGTGGAGTCGCCGTGAACATGAGCGACGATCCGATCAGCTTCGCGCGGGATGCGCTGGAGCGGCACGCGTGGAACGACGCCTACGAAGCGCTGGCCGGGGCCGACCGGCACGATCTCCTGCCGGGGGCGGGGCTCGAGATGCTCGCCTGGGCGACCTACTGGACGGGTCACCCCGACGCGACGATCGAGGCGCTGGAGCGGGCCTACGCCGCCTACCTCGACGAGGGCGATCGGGCGCAGGCGGCCATGATGGCGTTCCGACTCGCGGAACAGCACGGCATGCGTATGTCGATCCCCATGGCACAGGGCTGGGGGCAGAAGGCGGCCCGCCTCGCCGAGGAGGATGCGACCTGGCCCGTGCACGGCTGGTTGCTCTGGATGCAGGGCCTGCTTGCTGTGGATCATGGAGCAGGACTACGCCGGCGCGATCGGGCGCTACGACGAGGCGCTCGCGTTCGCCGTTCGCAGCGGCGACCGCGATCTCGCGGCGATGAGCATGCACGACAAAGGTCACGCGCTCTGTCTGCTCGGCGACGTGGCGACCGGCACGCCGCTCCTGGACGAGTCCATGGCGACCGTGGTCGGCGGTGAGCTCGACCCCGCCGCCGCCGGCTACGTCTACTGCGGCATGATCGGCATCTGCTCGAAGCTCGGCGACTACGGACGTGCGAGCGAGTGGACCGAGGCGACGCTCCGCTGGTGCGAGCGCCGGTCGGTACCGGCGTTCCCGGGCGTGTGCCGGATCCATCGCGCGGAACTGGAGCTGCTGCACGGCCAGCTGCACGAAGCGGAGGCGGATGCTCGTCGCGGCGTGCGAGGAGCTCCCCCGCTACAACTTGGTCTCCGGACAGGGTCCCGCCCATTACGGGATCGGCGAGGTGCGGCGCCAGCTCGGTGACTTCGAGGCCGCCGAGGCGGCCTACGCGCGAGCCGAAGCGTTCGGTCGACCGCCCCAGCCGGGGCGCTCGCTGCTGCGGCTCGCCGAGGGCAAGGTGGACGCCGCCGCGTCCGGCATCAGCCAGGCGCTCGACGAGCACGCGAGCGATGCCTGCGCACGGATCCGCCTGCTGGCCGCCCAGGTCACGATCGCGCTCGCGGGCGACGACATGCAGACCGCGACGTTTGCCGCGGACGAGCTCGACACGCTCGTCGCGGGGTTCCGTACGGCCTCGCTCCAGGCGATGGCCGCGGCCTCGCGGGGTGCGCTGCTGGTCGCAGGGGGCGACGCGCCAGGCGCGATCGCGGTCTTGCGGGGCGCTCGGGCCGGGTGGCACGAGCTCGAAGCGCCGCTCGAGGCCGCTGACGTCAGCCTGCTCCTGGCGGAAGCGTGCGCCGCGAGCGGAGATGAGGACGCGGCGCGCGCCGAGGCGACGTTCGGCGCGAGACACGTTCGAACGCCTCGGCGCGCGCCCGGGTGCGGCGCGCGCCCGGCGCCTGCTCGATCGGCTCGCGCTCGAGGGCGAGCGCCCGGAGCGCGTCACGCGAGCGTTCATGTTCACGGACATCGTGCGGTCGACCGATCTGATCGGGGTGATCGGCGACGACGCCTGGGAGGACCTGCTCACGCTGGCACGACCGCACGCTGCGGTCGCTCTTCGCGGCCCATGGCGGCGACGTCGGACATCCGACGGGCGACGGATTCTTCGTTGCGTTCCCCGACGCGCGGTCGGCGCTGGGGTGCGCCGTCGCCGTGCAGCGTGCGCTCGCCGAGCATCGACGGTCCGAGGGCTTCTCGCTGGCGGTGCGGATCGGCATCCATGCCGGCGCGGCGACACGAAGGGGCGAGGACTACGGCGGAGCCGAGGTGCACCGAGCGGCGAGGATCGCCGCGCTCGCCGACGGCGGCGAGATCCTCGCGAGCCGTGCCACGATGGACGGGGCCGGCTCGGAGGTGGGGTTCAGGGCCGCCGGAGACGTGAGTCTCAAGGGGTTCACGGAACTCGTCGCGCTCGTCCGCGTCGACTGGCGCTAGCCGCGCGCCGTCACGCCGTCACACCGCCGCTAAGCTCGCGTCGATGTTGCCGGAAGACGCCCACCCACTTCCGCCGGGGTACACCGTGCGCCCGGTGACCGACGACGATATCGATGGAGTCATCCGGCTCATGGACGATGCCGATCGCTCCCTCGGGCTCGGTCCGGACCCCGTTCGGGAGTACCTGACCTGGGTGTGGCACCTTCCTTCGACGGACCTCGCGCGCGACACACGGCTCGTGGAGCACGGCACGCATCCGGCATGCTTCGCGCAGGCGGCATGGGATCCCGACGAAGGCGGTCCGTGTGACGTGCTGATCCGCGTGCATCCCGATCACCGAGCACGCGGGCTCGGGTCGTGGGCACTCGCATGGGCGGAGACGCTGGCCGCCGAGAGAGATGCCGACGGTGTGCGTGCCCAGGCGATCGACCGCGACGCTCCCGCTCATGAGTTGCTGACCTCGCGCGGCTACACGCACGTCCGATCGTTCTGGACGATGGGCAAGGCGCTCGAGTCCCAGGAGGACGCCGGCACCACGCCGGCGGGCGTGCATATCAGGACCTTCGAGACCGGGCGCGACGAGCGGGCGCTGCACGAGGTGAACGAGGCGTCGTTCGCGGATCACTGGGGGTTCCGGCCCGTGCCGTACGAGACGTACGAGGCCGGGATGTACGGAGCCGAGGCGTGGGACCCGTCGCTCGCCTTCCTGGCGGAGGCCGACGGACAGGTCGTCGGGCACCTCGTGGCACTCTCCTTCGAAGGAGACGCCGACATCGCCGAGCTGGGGGTGATCCCGACCTACCGGGGGCGAGGGATCGCGAAGGCGCTCCTGCGCCGGGCCTTCGCAGCGCTCGCCGAGCGCAGTCACGACGAGGTGAGGCTCGGCGTCGATGCACGGAACCCGACCGGCGCCGTCGCGCTGTACGAGAGCGTCGGGATGACGACGTATCGCATGTACGACGTCTTCGATCTGGGCACCGCCGACGCGGAACGCGCGACGGCGCGCCCGACGACTCGGACGCCGCAAGCGTGACGCTCAGCGAGGCGATGCCGAGTGTCGGTGTGCTCGGCGCTGCGCAACGCGCTCAGGCTCGGCATCCGTCCCGGATCGAGACCGTTACGCGCTTCCGCGGGCTGCCCACGCGGTCGCGGTCAACGTGACGGGTCCGTCTCCGAGGAGCTGCCGACACAGGTCGCGCACGCTCGCCAACTCCTCGTCGCCGAGCTTCTGCGCGTAGGCACCCGCTGGTCCGACGCCCAGGGTGAACGGCGACCACCAGTCGTCGAAGCTCTCGTGCTCGACGCGCACGGTGAGTTCGGCTCCCTCGATACGGTCGATGCCCGCCGAGCCGAACAGCTCCGAGAGATGGCCGCGCCGGGCACCGGGAAGGGCCGACTCGTCCCCGGCGCCCACGTCCAGTTCGCGAACCGCCTGCCAGAACGCGGAGATCGGCGAGCGATCGCCCGCGTGGTCCCAGACGCACGCCGCCACGCGGCCGCCCGAGCGGGTGACGCGGGTCATCTCGGCCAATCCGGCGACGGGGTCGGTCATGAAGTGGACGACGAGCTGTGCGCACGCGGCGTCGAACTCGTCGTCCCGATACGGCAGCTCCTCCGCCGACGCGAGCCGCACGTCGACGCCCGGGTACCGAGCGCGTGCCGCATCGACGAACGGCTGGGAGGGGTCGACGGCCGAGACCGATGCCTCACCGGCCGCGCCGACGAGTTCCGCCGTGAGGGCCCCGGGGCCGCATCCCACGTCGAGCACACGCTGTCGGGCACCGACGCCGACGAACTCGCAGAAGAGCGGTGCGAGCGTGGACGAGTACCGGCCCATGAACCGGTCGTATCGAGCGGCGGCGACCTCGAACGTCACGGGCCCGAGACTACGACGAGTCGGGTCTCGACCTCGGCCTGACCCCTACGGCACCAGGCCGAACACGGTGCTGGCCGCACCCGAGCCGTGACGGTTCATCGGTCCGCCGATCACGATCCAGCCGCCGGTCGCGGGCATCGCACCGAGGTTCGTGAGGTTCTCGAGCGTGAACCGGTGCCGGTTCAACGTGAGGTAGGACTCCCAGTAGTTCGCGTCGGCCGACGGGTCAGGGCCGAACGTGTCGGTGCCGAGCGCACCGCGCTTGGCGAGCACGCCGGTCTCGATCAGCCAGCGCACCGCGCCCTTCGAGAAGCCCGGTTGGCTGTACTTCGCCCCTCGCTGGCCGCAGTTGTAGTAGGTGCGCTCGTCCTTGGCGAGCGTCGGGTCCCCAGAACGCATCGCATCCGGTCCACAGCAGCACCGCGGCGCCCGCCGGCATCTCGCCGTGCTCGGTCTCCCACGCCTGCAGGTCGGTCTTCCTGACGACGTGGTTCGCATCGGCGGCCACCGCATCGCGCACGTCGACGACGACCGCCGGCAGCACGTAGTCGGCCGCGTCGAGATCCTCGGCGCAGGGCTTCCCGGCGCGGAAGTGGCACGGAGCGCTGTAGTGCGTGCCGGTGTGCTCGCCCTCACGCACGTACTGCATGTAGAAGCCGTCGTCCTCGACGGTCGCGACCGTCGTGAGCGTGAACGCGGGATCGCCCGGGAACAACGGCGTTCGAACCGGCGCGTTCACGTGGCTGAGGCTCACCACCTGGCTGAATCCCGGCAACGTGGTGGAAGCGTCGCCGCCGCGGCGGGTCCCCGCCTGCCCGGCGACGTAGCCCCCGGCGACGAGCGTGACGGCGACGAGCAGAGCGACCAGCTTCGTGCGCATGCCAGACCCCCTTCGATCGATCCATGCATCCTCGGGCAGGAGGTGCGCGCGACGCAACCCTGCCCGGGTCAGGCCGTCTGGCCTAGAGGGTCGGGAGCACCTGCTCGAGGAACTCCTCGAGCCTGCCTCGGCCCTCAGACGGCCACTCGATCACGAGGTAGGAGATGCCGCCGGCCGCCATCCATCCGTGGTTGGCCTTGACCTCGTCCCACGGCTCGGAGATCGACAGACTGGACGCCCGCAGGATCGAGGCCGGATCGCGGCCCGCGTCCTCGGCGGCGCGGTCGATGATCGCGGTGATCTCGGCGAGCTCGGTCGCGTTCGACCGCCCAGCCGTGCCACGCGTCCGCGTACCGCCCGACGATCGGCAGCGTCCGCCGCCGGCCTTCCCCGCCGACCCAGATCGGCGGGTGCGGCTGCTGCACCGGCCTCGGGCGGTAGGTCGCCCATCGAGCCGGTAGTGGCGTCCCTCGAACGTCGCGTCGTCCTCGGTGAACAGCAGTCGCAGGACCTGGACCCCTTCCTCGAGGCGTTCCATGCGCTCGGCGGTCGGCGGGAACGGGATGCCGAGCTCGCGGTGCTCCGCGTCGTTCCACGCCGCCCCCACCGCGCACTCCACGCGTCCGCCGGAGAGGTGGTCGACCGTGACGACCTCGGCGGCGAGCACCGAGGGGTGCCGGTGCGTCATGCCCGTCACGAGCGTGCCGAGCCGCACGCGCGAGGTCTCGCGGGCGAGCCCCGCGAGCAGCGTCCATGCCTCGAGCGACGGGCCGCGGGGATCGCCGTAGAGCGCCTTGAAGTGGTCGAAGACCCAGACGCCGTCGAGGCCGGCGTCCTCGGCGAGCCCGGCGCGCGCGACGAGCTCGTCCCAGCGAGCTGGTGTTGCGAGATGTCGAGCCCCCAGCGCATCGGATCGCTCAGGCGTCCCGATCGGCGCGGCGGACCGCCCGCCGGTCGAGCCAGCGACCGAACCGCCCGCGCCGCCGGACCTGACCCTTCAGGCGCTCGCGCTCGCCGTCCCTGATGCGATCGGCGTGCTGGGCCCGCATCGTCTCCCGCATCGCCTCGTTGACCTGGCGCGGATCGCGGATCATGGGTCGAGCATATGCCCCGGGGGCGATCGGGGTCGAGTGTTGCGTGGCCGCAGGACTCGTCCCCTGGGAGGGGACGCGCTTCCTCCTCGGTCCGTGGCGCTGGATGCTCCTGGTCGACGAGTACCGACCGACGAGGATCGCGTCGTCGTCACCACGATCAGGACGCCCGCTCAGGCTCGTGATGTGAACCAGGGCGAAACCAACCTCGACGACCTGGCCGACGCGAGCGTTTCGTCTGAACCATCCCTTTCCTTCGCGATAGCGTTGATCGATGGTTTACGAGCTCGAGGATGGGCCGAGGTTCATCCAGGATGACGATGGCGCGCCCTTGCCCGGTCACTACGAGGCGACGTTCCGTGCCGACGACGGCGGAGTGGTGAAGCGCTACGTCACAGACAAGGGCCGCGCATGGTTGCTGCGCATGGTCGACGCAGGGCGGTCGACTTTGAGCGAGCAGGAGTTCGTCGATCTCACCACCCCGCCCACGCTCGACGATCTCCTCGCGGCGTTCGACGCAGAAGGCGGCGAAGGCGCCTGAGGGTGCCGGACCAGGCTTATCACGCGCTTATCCGTGCCTTAGGCGCTGCATCACCTGCTGCTTCCTACGGTGACATACACGAGCACCATCGACCGTAGGGAAGGAGCAGACCATGCCGAACAAGACCCGCATCGCCCTTGGAGCTCTCGGCCTCACGGCGGTCCTCACCGGGGGAGCCATCGCGATCGCGCAGGACTCTCCATCGCCGTCCCCAGCCGCGCCAGACTCGGTGACCGAGACCCCATCGACCGCTCCGTCGGCCACGTCCTCCCCCACAGAAGCAGCCAGCTCGACGGCTACCCCCTCGATCAGTCCGTCGGGGGAAGGGTCACCGAGTCCATCGCTCGACGACGATGGCACGAGCGATCGAGGCCACGGTGACGATGTGGATCACGGTGACGACTCGGGGCACGACGACCAAGGCGACGACACCGACCACGACGATGACCACGGCGACTCAGATGAGGGTCACGGGGGCTCGGACGGCTCAACCTAGCCCCGTCCACAAGAACGAGCCGGACGGCCACCGCCGAGTCGGCCGCCGCGGGGCTACGCGTGGTCGCGGTGGATCGATCGTTCCCATGTGCGATCGAAGACGAGCTCCGTACCCTCGTACGCCCGCACCCTGTCGAGCAGATGGAAGTCGGTCCGGTCGGCCCTCATCTCGCTCTCGGTCCGGACCTCGACCTGCCAGTCGCCGCGGCGGAGCCCGAGCCGCCGCTCGCATCGCACGGAGGCCGAGGTGGGGTCGTGCTCCTCGATCGTGAATCGGTCACGGGCATGCTCGGAGATCTCGAGCCCGTCGGGCAGGGCGTACCGGTGGTCGCCCTCGGGGTCGATCGTCACGGTGAGGCGGCCGGAGAGCTCGTCGTGCTCGGTGGTGCGGAACGGCTCGCTCGCTCCGAGCTCTCGCGTGGGCAAGCGAGGCGCCGATCTCGGCGGCCCGAACGCCGGCGTGGAGCCCTCGGCAGCGTCGTCGGGCGCATGCACGGGCAGGTCGAGCCATGTGCCGTCGCCGGTGATCACGGTGAGCGCGACGACGTCGGGCGACGGCCAGATCCAGGGCCAGTAGGTCGTCGAAAGCGCGAGCCGGAGCCGGTGACCGGCCGGCACCGCCTGGCCGAGCGCGTCGAGCTCGAGGTGCACGCGGTACCTCCTGCCGGGCTCGAGCGGCTGCGGATGCTCGTGGCTCTCGCGATGGGCGAGGTTCAGCACCCCGCGGCTGATCAGCGTGGAGGTGCCGCCCGGAGCGACATCGCACAGACGCGCGACCACGAAGGCGAGCGGCCGGTCGACCGCGAGATCGAGGCCGAGGCGCGGGTGACCGAGCAGCTCGATGCGATCGGGAAGCGGCTCCGTCTCGAACGTCAGGCACCGCTCGTCGTCGTCTCGCTGGTCGAGCGGGAAATCGGTCTCGGGGCCGTACGGGCACCACAGTCCCGCTCGTGAACCGTGCAGCATGGATCCGGTGTGGGTGAGCTCGGCCTCGGTCGGCGGCTGGGCGTCGAGCTTTCCTCCACCGCTCGGGTGCAGACGCCGCGGTGCCACCGACGGCGGTGGCCAGCCGCTCGCCGTGACCCAGCGCCCCGCACGATCGCGGTGCAGCTCGCCGGCCAAGGCGGGTTCCTGCATCCAAGCGCGCAACAGGGGCTCGTGCTCGATGCCGTTCGGCACGTCCTTGAGCCATCGGTCCCACCACCGAAGGGATGCACCGAGGAAGTCGATCGGGGGCCCCGGTGTCGCGACGTGCGGCCACGAGTGCGGCCACGGACCGATCAGCCCGAGACGCACCCCTTCGAGACCCGCCAGGGTGCGCGGGATCGCGTTCGTGTACCCGTCGGCCCATCCTCCCACCATGAACACGGGGCACTCGATCGCGGCGTAGTCCTCGCACACCGATCCGTGACGCCAGTAGTCGTCCCGGCGCTGATGGGTCAACCACTCGGTGATGAACGGCGGGGTCCGCTCGAGCCGGCGTAGCCAGGTGTCCCTCCAACCATCGCCGACCGTCGCCGGATCGGGCGGCAGAGCGTTGTACGCGAGCATCACCGAGGCCCACGGCAAGGCGTCGCAGGCGAGCACGCATCCACCCTTGTAGTGCACGTCATCGGCGTAGCGGTCGTCGGTGGAGCAGATGCTGACGATCGCCCGCAACGCCGGCGGGCGGCGGGCCGCCACCTGCAGCGCGTTGAATCCGCCCCAGGAGATGCCCACCATGCCGACCGCGCCGGAGCACCACGGCGCGCCGGCGAGCCACTCGATGACGTCGAGGGCATCATCGTGCTCTTGGCGGGTGTACTCGTCGGTGATCACGCCGTCGGAATCGCCGGTGCCCCGGATGTCGACGCGCGCGTAGGCGTGGCCGTGGCCCGCGAACCACGTGCCGATGCCCTCGTCACGCACCGCCATGGAGTCGCCCTTGCGATAGGGCAGGTACTCCAGGATCACCGGCACCGGCTCGTCGACCTCCGGCCGCCACAGCCGGACGGCGAGTCGGGTGCCGTCGGAGGTCTCGATCCATTCGTTGGCGGTGCGCCGGACGCCGAGCGGGAGGTCGATCATCCGGGCATGCTCGCACGGTCGCATCTCATCTGACGACGTAGAAACTCTGCGGAGAGAGAACTATCGCTCGGCAGCGCACCTGATCGTTCTGCCACCCGGGGGGATGCACCGCCGGATGCAAGTGAGGCGGGCTAGACGCGCTGGATAGCACGAGATGGAGCTGGGCTGGGCCCTCGTCCCTCGCTGGGCGCTACGACCTCCTGCTCGCCATGGTCATCACGAGGTTCGGATTTCGAGCGAGACTTCAACCGCACGCTTGGTCGCATCGATCACCGGGCACCGCTGCACGCCGAGTTCCACCACCCGACGCAGCCGCGACTCTTCAACGCCATCAGACCGTGCCCTTATCCGGATCCCGATCGAGAGTGGACCCACAGGAGCCGACTCGTCCATGCCCAGGATTCCACGGTCGTCGGACACGCTGTCGACCTCGACCTCGAGCGAGGAGAGCACCAACCCATCCCGGGCTGCTTCCATGCCGACGGTTGTCGCCACACATGATGCGATCGCCGCCCTGAACAGCCATCCTGGTGATGGCTCTTCCGCCCTCCCGCCCACGCCCTTCGGCATGTCGGTGGAGATGCGTTCTCCCGCCGGCCCCTCCACCTCGGTCCGAAGGCCCTCGCCCAGCTTCGCGCGCGCGGAGGCGTCCGTGTACCGCGCCTCATCGGGGTGTTCCGACAGATAGTGGACGGCGCTCGATATGGATTCCCGGATCTCGGACAAGGCGGCCTCCCCAGGTGCCAACGGGGCGAGTCTACCTCTGACACAGGCGACCCGAGCCCGTCACCCTGAGGCATCCGGACGAGATCGATCCTCATCCCGAACCCGGTCCCGGGGACGTCGGGGAATCATCTGGTGCTCCACGCTTGGGCGTGTCCGGTCGACGAGTGCCCAACGGTCCTGGGTCCCTGAGTGATTGCCATTCCACTCCCCCTAGCGAGCGGTTGATGCTCGTGGCAAGCAACACCTCGTGGCTCGCGGTGCTCGGTTCCTGCAGCGAACTCACAAGGTGGGGCCTTCCCCCTAGGCACTCCATCCCGCACCAGCCCAGTGGATACTGCTTGGCCACTCTGGGTTCCCTCCTACGGTCCGTTACTCGGTCTCGCTCTCTCTCATGGACAAGTCGAGCGGGCTGCACGCATCGAAGGCCAAACCAGTGGACCGTGTGTCGTCGGCGCCCCGCCTTTCGTAACACCGTGTGTCTGGAGGCAGTCGGTCGGCGTGTCGATGTGGATCAGGGAACCAGCGCCTGCCACGAGCGCGAGTACTCGTCTCTTCGGGGCGTGTCCCTCAGTCGGAAGGCGTTGGCCCCGGCCGTGTCCATCGTCCACAGATCGCCGGGAGCGAGACCACGACGGGACCATGGTGCGCGGGTGAATGCCACGAGTGACCCGTCCGGTGAGAACAGTGGCCCATACTCGTTGCGCTTCGCCGTCTGGGTCAGGTTGGCCAGGTTCGAGCCGTCAGGCTCGATCGACCAGATCTCGGAGTATCGGGTGTTGCGCTGCGCCCCGAAGACGATGTGGCTCGCATCGGGAGCCCAGCTCGGCACCATGAAGAACACGAAGCGCCATCGCGCTCCCGGAACCGGGAACGTGGTGACGACCTGGCGATCCGAGCCATCGGGCAACATCGTGAAGAGCTGGGACGCTCTGGAATCCAGTTCCTCGGTGGCGACGATGCGCCCGTTGCTGCCCCAGTCGGCGTGGCAGTCATCGGTGCCGGACGAGATGCGCGTGAGGGCCGAGCCATCCATCCCGACCGTGAACAGCCGCCAACCGCGGCGCTGGAGCGTGCAGAAGACGACCTCGGTATCGTCCGGCGACACGCCCACGGAGACGATGGTGCCGGAGGGTGCCTCCGTCGCCGGCAGGATCACGGTCCGCACCGATGACGCCAGATCCAGCCGTACGAGGCGGCTCCCGCGACCTGGATACTCGACGATGACGGCGGCGGTGCCGTCAGCGACGTACTCCGCATCGCCTGCATCTGCCGCCCCGATCGAGAGGCGATGATCGTCGGTGCCCGCGGGGTCGATCGCACGTACCGCTAGGGGACCACCGAGCGTGACGTAGGCGATATCCCCGTTCCCACCTGGGAACGACGCGGAGGCCATGGGCGCGGTAGCGACGATCGATGCACACACGAGGGCCGCGAGGGACCCTCCCAGGACCCGGCGATCCTTCACGCTCACCCTCGCGTCATCGGTCGGTCACGAAGACGATCGTAGTACAACAGGGCCTGCTTGGAACAGCGCTGCCGACCACCGCCGTCGCTGGCCTGTGCTCATGACGTCACGCTGGCTTGCGGCGCGGGGACGCGCCCCATCACGCTCGTACCGCCCCCCTTCTGGGAGTGGATCTCGAGCGTGCCCCCGAGGGCTTCCATCCGATCCACCATGCCTTGAAGGCCCGTCCCATAGCTCGAGCTCGGGTCGAATCCGACCCCGTCGTCGACAACCTCGAACACAAGCTCGTCCGCGATGGCGGTGAGGCGGATGTCAGCGCGAGCCGCATGCGCGTACTTCGCCACGTTCTGCAGCGCCTCGAGGCAGCAGAAGTAGAGCGCCGACTCGACTTCCGGGGCGTACCGGCCGACGCCGTCGGGCGCGACGCTCACCGGCAGAGGGGCCTTACGGGCCTGTGCCTCAATCGCGGTGGGCAAACCCCTGTCCGCGAGGAGCGGAGGGTAGATCCCCCGGGCAAGGTCGCGGAGGTCCTCGAGAGCTGAAGTCGCGTCGGCCTGCAGCTGGGCGAGCATGGCCTTGGTCCTGGCTGGCTCGCGCTCGGCGAGCCCCTCCGCCACACGGAGCTTCACGGCCAGCGCTACGAGCTGCTGCTGAGCGCCGTCGTGGATGTTGCGCTCGAGCTGCTTCGCGCGCTCGTCCTGAGCAGTCACGATCCGTTGCCTGGAGGCCTGCAGCTCGACGAGCCGGGCGCGTAGCTCTTCCGTCAGGAGAGCGTTTCGCAGGACAAGACCCGCCTGCGACGCCAGGTGCTGGAGCAGCTGATCAGCCTCGTGGGACAGTGGTTCCCCGGGGTGCTCGTCAACCGAGATCGCGCCGAGGAGCTCGCCCTCGTGACGCACCTCCAACGTGCGCGAGGCACCGAGCTCGGGCAGTACGCCTTCGCGGAGCGTGCGAGGTTGTTCCCTCGGAGCGGCAGATCCGTCGGGGGCGTCCGGCGGCCACGAGGCAGCCGGGCGGATGTCATCGCCGATCTTGAGCCAGACCACCACGCGCCGGACACCGGTCCCCTCGCCGATGAGCGTGGCCATCCTGGTCAGCCAGTCGTCGCTCTCGTAGGCGCCGACCAACCGCTCGGAGAACGCAGATAGGACCTCGTACGGCGTGGCGCGTTCGCCGAGCACGAGCCGGTTCGCGATCCGGTTCGCCCTTGCTCGAACGGGCTGGAAGGCGACGGCGATGACGACTGCCGCGATGATCGGCAACGGGCCTTCCGTGGCCGTGCCGGCGACCAGCGCGCCGATCCCGACCACGACCCCGACGTAGACCGCCGTGATGAAGGCCACCACCACCGCGACGACCACCGTCTTTCGGATGACGACGTCGATCTCGTACAGGCGATAGCGCAGCATGGCGATGCCGACCGCGACAGGGATCGACAGGATGGCCGCCGCGGAAAAGACCTTCATGAAGCTTGAGTCTCGGAGGAACTCGATCCTCAGCGCCTCGCCCAGCGTCGACAGCGCGATCCAGGTCGCAACGAGGCTGGCCGATAGAGCGAGCCACTTGACCTGCTGGCGCTCGTCGCCCCTCGCATGCCGGAAGCGGATGAACAACGACGCCACCGAGAGCACCCCGAGTCCCACGAGGATTATGAATCCGATCCCAAGGAGCCCGTCCGCTGAGGAGCCAAGCGCGTCGATCCCGACAGGGTTGGTGCCCGGAATCCCGAGGTCGGCCTTGGGATCGACCGCACCGAAAAAAGCAGTGAGCCCGATCACGGCCACGGACGCTTGGACGACCGGGCGCCATCGCGGCGAGGGTGGACGGCCGTCGGGGAAGAGCAGGAACAGCAGTGTCAGGATCGGCCCGAGCCCGACCACCCAAGCCCAGGTTCCCACCCATGCTGCCCATATCGCCCCTGGTAGTGGCGAGGTCGGGCCTTCGCTGGCGTAGACCGAATACTCGCTGGTCACGAATGCCAGTCCGATCACGACGGTGGAGCCGATCGAGCACCCAGCCGATCGGGTTCTCAGACTGCCTCGACGCGATGAGTGCGCCGACGAACCCCATCGACACATAGATCGTCGCGACCGCGAAGTTCCCGACGACCGGGTGGTCGTTGAGGATGACGAGGACGCCGCCGGAGATAGCGAATGCCACGGCGAGAACCCATAGCAGCCACGCGAAACGAGATCCGACTCGGGACGGCTGAGCAGCTGCAGCAGCCATGTCTGGATACTGGCACGATGGCTCGGACCGGGACAGGGTGCCTCCACTAGTATCTGCGCGCCCGCACCTCCTCGACTCGGGACGCCTGGAGAAAGGAGCGGCCCGGGGCCTCTCTCGGACTGTGCCCCTTGCGGGTCAGCTGCTTCCCTCGTCGCCCGGAGGCTCGTTCGATCGCTCGCGGCGACCGGGAGACTCGCGGGCCGGGGGACCGCGTGTCCTCTGTGGCCGGTCTAGATCCCGAACGAGGAGCAGCGGCCGGCCGCTGCGTCGACGAAGAGGGACGGGTCGAACCGGGCCACGACCGGGAATCGATCCGTCGCGGCGCTCGCCGCGGAAGGCGGTTGAGGGCGCCTCGGTTTCCAACCAGGCTCATCACGCGCTTATCCGTGTCTTAGGCGCTGCATCACTGTACGAAACCTGCAATACCTCCAGGACATGGCGGACTCGCCGGACCGGCCTTCCGCCGACCGTGAGTCGCTGAAGGTCACGCTGAAGGAACAGGAGGATCGACCTGTCGTTCGCCACCTGTTCGCGGTCGCGTTCGGCGCACTCGTGATGGCGGTCATGGGCGACGACGACGGACTGGCGACCTTCCGCGACCTCCTCGCCGGCGATCTAACCACCTTCACGGAACTGCAGGATGGTCTCGGCGTCGCGGCGGCGAAGGATGGCGTGGTTCGGAAGGTACTGGATCGCGTCCACGATCACCCCGGCGTCGTGCAGAAAGGACGTGTACCGCGACCTCGGACTCGAGAAGAACGACGTCTCCTACGCGTGCTGGTTAGCGGCGGAGGCGGGGGTAAAGTAGGAACGTGACAAGCGGGCGTCGGCTCCGCCCTGACACTTCCAGGGGATTGAGGATGCCTGAACCGAAGTCGCCCCCCGACGACATCCCTCGCGATGCAGAAGGCGGGGATAGCAATCGTCGGCGCGGTCGCGGGGATGACGCTGGGACCCGCCGGCGCGAGAATCCGGTGCGGCACTTCTCGGACCCTTCGCGGAGCTGACCGGGAAGCGTCTCCTCGAGATGGTCGAACGCGTGCATGATGCCGGCATCGACGACGAGACCATCGACGACCACCTCGTCGACGAGGACATGGCGCATCTCGTCGCTGACGTCGGTTCGTTCGACGGACTGACGTTCTGGCGACCGACCGAGTTCGGTCGTCACTTTCCTCCGAGGTCTCAGTACGAGGGAGAGACTCTGTCGCGGGGGACTCGAGGGGATAAGATCGAAAACGGGAGACGCAGTCGCGCGTAAGCAGACCGTCTTCATGGATTCCGAGGGCGACGTGGTCGATCTTGCTGCGCTTCGTTTGGCCGCCGCGAGATCCCTGTCGTTCTCGACTCCTCGCTTCGATCGCAGATTGGCGGCGCGGCGACTCCCCAGCGGGGGGGTGTCGATGAGTGACTGCCGGACCGCAGATCGTCGATCAGCGGCTCGTCGCAGACAGGACAGCGGAAGGCGAGGGTGAGTGCGTCGTCCATTCGCCGGATGATGTAGAGCAACGATTCGTCGGACCTGGTGGACGCGCTCCTCGATACGTCGTATTCGGGTGGAAGTCCCGCTGGTAGATGGTTTGAATGTCCCCGAAGTCCCCTAGTTGCGCGTGGACCTCGTGAACCTCACCGAAGCTGTCGGTGCATGTACCCGATGCCGCAACGGAGTCGTACGTCTCGACAATCCTGTCAAGAGGATAAGGATCCGCCCCTCGTCCACGCTCGGGAAGTGAAAGGATCGGTCCTGTCTCCCGGCATCAGCACTGGGGTCTTCCATTCGCGGATTTCGGTTCGACGGGCGACGCCGCGGGAAGGCTCGAAGCGGAGGGTTGTGGCGAGATTGACAGCTCGGGCCGCCGCCGACGTTCACGATGCGCGCAACAACGTGGTTCGCTTCGGATACCCATAGGTCCAACTTCACTTGAGGAAGCTGCGCCATCCTCCGTGTCTCGCGCATCTCCCGCACGGTATCCCTGGTCTGCTTGGCATCGACGCCGTCACAACCACCAGTGCTGCGGTGAGAATCAAGGTGACCACATCTTGACATTCTGGACTGCCCTCCCTTTCGGACTGGTCGCAGTGTGCCATCACCTGGCCGCACTCGCCAGGTCAGGGAACTCCCGGCCACGCTCGCCCACCACGAGGTCCCCTCCTTCGTGCCAGTCTTGGGTTGCCCGACTCGTGCACGCCATGCAATGGCTGATGCGATGCGGAAGATCCTTGCGCTCCTCGCACTCGTGGGCCTGGCAACGGGCACTGCTGGGGCCGGGGAGCTGAGCTCCAGCTCGGGTTCCCCGAATTGCGCGGCTGGATGTATGCCACGGTCCTCGAGAGGGACGAGCGCATCCAGCTGCTCGTGCGCACCTGTCGGCGTCCCCAGTGGGGGACGCGAATGCAGTCCCATGACGGTTGGGCTGCGCACTGCCATCGAGCGAGAGTTCGGGGGCGAGCTCACGTGGTGCATCGGATGTGGCCCCACGCTGGCGTCTACTGGGTGCTCTCATCGGGTTCCGACTTCCTCGAGCGCGCTTCAACTACGCATGGCCGGGAGTTGAGCCCCAGCCCGCGGGCTGCTCCGGACACGGCCTGGCGAGGTACCTACGTGGTCTCGACGGCTGGCAGTCGCTCAGGCAGCCCCAGGCGGCGGTGGGCTGCCCATTGGAGTCCCGGGGTGGTTCGCGCACGCTGTGGCAAACCGGCGCTCCGTCGCGCGTCGACGGCCCGGCGGTTAGGGTCGACGAAGGCACCCAGTCTGCAGCTTCTGCGGTGACCAGCCTGTCGCTGCGTGGTTCGAGGGACCGCACTTCCGTAACGCGGTCGACTCAGCCGACAAGGTGCAGCCTGAGGAAGCGTGGATCGCCCGCGCCGTGTGTCTTGCTCTAGTCGAAGCAGATCGATTTCAGCGAGGCGCTGGTCGGGCGGGGTATGGAACGGGTCTTTTTGAGTTTAGAGAAAAAGAGGACTTGAGTACAACACTCAGTTCGGCTCCGACTCTATGGCCAGTCAACCCTTCGCCGAGCCGCTGCTGCTTCATCCGTGTGTCGACGGACCCCGGGCTGCTCAACCGTGAGCCGGAATGGTTCTCCGAGAAGTAGACCGCGTGTCGACTTCAGATGTGCGGGTAAAATCGCCCCCGAGGCACTTGCTATGCCGGTCGTAGTTGTGCCCTGAGGTCTGCGGATGCCTGCATGAATTCCGCTCGAGCATTCCCTTCCAAAGGGGATCGTCTGCCCAGGCCGCCTCAGCCCGCCACAATTCCATGAGCGCCTGAGGCGATGGCGATGCGAGTCAGAGTCGGGCGCCAAATGCCGCCAGCTTCCTGAATCTGAAGAAACATAGTAGTGCGACAGCGTTCCATGCTCGGTGGCTTCAACGGAGAGCTCTACCCAGGCGCGACTGACTTCGACGTCCGTCGCCGCATCCGCATCGCTGGGCTGCCAGGCTAGGCAGCTCTTCGTCCTCGGGGACAACAAGAAGTCCACAGTGATTTGCGGCGGGCTATCGACTGTGGGAGGCGAGCGAGATGAGCGACCGCATGCCAGATGGCTTCTTCCTCATCCGCCCAGGTGCGGAGCTTGGAGAATTGGGTACCGGTCCAGTCCTCGAATTATTCGGTCTTACGCTCCGTCCACTTGCCCTGACGCTTCTCGCCCACTTCCCGCGTCAAGACCCATGCCATCCGTCTTTCCCAAGACTTGTCCGCCACGCCCGTGTCCTTCCCACCCAGGGCCTCCCTGAGTCCAGCTTGGCTGTCCATCAGTCCAACAAGATCAGGGTCCTCCTTCACCCAGGACATCGACAGCTTGCCCGCGCCAACCTCGATAGCTTGGTAGGAAGAATCCGAGCGCTCTCGACGAAGCCTCTGGGGCGACGCTTGGTGCGACAGCAGCGAGGACTCCAAAAAAGCACGCGGCGTTGTAGAGAGGCTGGAAGGGTCGATTCCGGTAATGAGATGTGGCCTCGTTCGAAACGAGAGGACTAAGGGCGTCGTAGGTCAGCCCTGTCCCACCAGGCCTGGAGTTTGGCGTACAGAAGCGGGCGGTGCGGGTGGTAGCGAGCGAGTATCCTCTGCTTCACCACGTCGCTGAATCGCGGCACGGCTTGTCCCGCCATTCTGCGTGATTCGAGCAAGAAGGCCGGCTTCAAGTAGTTCAAACTCCCGATTGACAGGGAGTTTGAAGGAAACCAGCTGTCTCGAAGGTCGTCGCCTGCTCTTCAGTTATCCGGTCGCGGTGAAAGTTGAAGACCATGCTCGCAACGAGTGGCCCATCCGTCGCTGGAGCCCAGCGCCTCCTCCTTCCAGGCTTCCACCATCGAGTAAGTTGCCGCACGTGGATATTGGGCTTCAAGCAGACCGGGCCAAGTACTCGTGACCTGGGGGAGATATACGAGCAACGCTTGAAACAGATGGCCATTCTTTGAGAGTGCATTCCCGAGGGCGAAGCAACCGACGGCATTGACTGGATCAGCAGCGACCGATCGACGCAAGAGGGCGACCGCTTCGTCCAATCGCCGCCTCGCCTGCGCGTCACGCCCCAGGGCGTACAGACGCAGTGCCTCTCCGCTACCCGTCCAGCGCTTCCATGGCTCAACCTGTGCCCCCTCGGGGAGCCTTTCGATGACCTCCTCATAGACCTTGGCTGCCGCGACGTCGACCGCCTCCTCGTACTTCTCCCGTCCAATTGAGCGGACGAGTGCCTCCCCCGCCACCGGTCGTGAAGCGTCACAGTGATGCCTTGGCCGTCGTCGCCCTCCCCGACCTGCAGGACACCGCTTGCTTGGTAGCCAAAGGTCGGCGAGACACTGCGGCGAGGAGCTTCGCAATCTGGCCGATGAACTTGCCTCTCGGCACGGGACTTTCCTCAAGCACGGCGACCGCGGCGTCCGGAAGCGGCACCCCAGGAATAGGTTGAGGAAACCAGCCCGCTGGACCATAGGCGCGCCCTCATGGTTGCCGTCAGCGCGAGGCTCGCCTTGTCGAGGTCGGCGTCGGAAGTTCCGTTCACGAAGTCGACCACCTCGATGGGTGGGTGACGCGCTTGGTTCCACCTTTGACGCTCGTGCGTGCCGAGCAAGATCGCCAGCGCCACGAGGACAAGCGCCTCCGCGAGCGTAAGACGGTCCTTGGGCCATTCAACGAACCAGGCCATTGCGTCGCCAGGGCTTAGACTCTCTGCTGTCTCGTCGTCGTTCGTTCCAGCGGAGGTCAGCAAGGATTCGCTGTTCCCATCGGAGTCTGCCGGTGAGGGGTCGAAAGTCGGCCACGTCCACGGGACGGTGCATCCGCCGGGGTTTGCGAGAAGGACGTCCCTATCAGACATCCGCAACGGCGCTGGCGGCGGCGACGGGCAGAGCGTCGGCCGCTTCGCATCGTGCGGCGCCTACTGACACCAAACCCGCGGTGGCACACTCCCGCGTAGTATCGCCCGCAAGCAGTTCCTTATACCCAGCCTCAGCTTCAGCCTCGAGCAGGCCGGCAGTCACCAGTACGTCGGGCGCCGAGCAATCGGGCACGGCTTCAGAACTCGCCGTCGATTCGGGCTGCAGCGCCCAGAGGAGCGTTCCCAGCAGCCCGGTGACGAAGGTCCAGGCGAGTTAATAACAGTGTGTTTATAGACGAGTCAACCCCGTAGGAGAGCAACCTCGTCGAGGCTACTTCCAGCTCTGGGGAAATGGAGGGGCCCTTCCGAGTGATCGTGTGACGGCAACCAATCGCAAGGACGGTCGCCGTGTGTCTTCCGCTGACGGCCCCGGCGCGACTGGGTAGTCCTCCTAGATGGCGGCCGAACGAAGGACCTGCACTCCTCCTGCACCTTGTCTTCGGCCATGCATCGTAGGGTTCAGCCCCGCGTGATTCTCGACCGCCTACAAATCGAGGACCGCCGGACCGTTGACTCGTTACGCCCCGGCGCCCCTCGACATGCCGTACTCCGGTCGCCCGATGACCTGGCGTCCTCGCTCCGCGGTCCGTAGAGCGTGACAGTTGAGGCAGACGACATCGCATTTCGCGATCTGGTTGGGGCCGAACTCCTGCCAGGTTAACCTCGATGCGT
>CAVROD010000003.1:0-769322 GCA_963722795.1 uncultured Actinomycetes bacterium | reverse complement strand
CGTGGCGATCGACCGCTTCCGGGTGGGCACGTTCGGCCGGATCTGAGATGCGTCAGACGCCCGGCGCCGGCGGAGGCGCGGTGGTGACCTGCACGACCGCCGGCTCCTCCGAGGCGTTGCGGATCGTGAGCTCGGTGCCGGCGGGCACCAGCACCGTGTGCCACTGGCTCATGCGGGCCCGGCCTTTGCCCACCTGCACCGCGACCTCGCCGGCCAGCACCGACACGATCGCGTCGGAACCCGTGTCGGCGATGGGGCCGATGCCTTGGGCGCCCTGCAGGCAGAGGAGCTGGCTCCAGATGTGCTCGGTCTCGAACAACACCTCGGTGCGCGCCGCCTCGTCGTCGAACCACACCAAGTCTCGGAGATCGCGCGGTTTCATGGCGACCAGGGTATCCGCCCCGGTCGCCGAACCGCCCATTACACTGCCCGGCAACCGAGCGCCGGCCGAGATGATCGGCGCGCCGAACCGCGAAGGAGCGAACGCGACGTGACCACCTACGCCTATTCGAGCGAGTCGCCGGCCGACGTGAAGGCGGGTCTGCTGATCGTGCCCGTCTTCCAGGGTCCGAAGCCAGGCCCGGGAGTGCGGGAGACCGGCCTCGCGAAGGCATACGCCGACGCTCGCTTCACGGGCAAGAAGGGCGAGTCGGTGCTCGTGACTCGTCGCGACCGCGACCGGTTCGCCGCCCAGGCCGTGATGCTCGTGGGCGTCGGGCCCAAGGGCGACCTCACGATCGGCGGCATGCGCCGCGCGCTGGGCCGCGCAACTGCCACGGCGCGCCGCTTCGGCAGCGTCGCGACCACGTTCCCGCAGGCGTTCGGCGCCCGCCAGGCGGCCGAGACCGTGCAGGCGGCCGCGGAGGGCCTCGGGCTCGGCGACTACCGGTTCGACCGCTACCGCACGAAGCGCGACGACGCCGACGGCCTGAAGCGGGTGATCGTGCTCGGCGACCCGAAGTGGGAGGCGCGCGGCCTCGCCGCCGCGACTAAGCGCGCGGCCATCGTCGTCGACGCCGTGTGCTGGGCGCGCGACCTGGTGAACACCCCCGCGGGCGACATGCCCCCGGCCGAGATCGCGCGCGAGGCCCAGCGCATGGCGCGTTCGGTGGGGCTCACCTGCAAGGTCTGGAACGAGAGCCAGCTCGAGAAGGGCGGCTTCGGCGGCATCCTCGGCGTCGGCAAGGGCAGCGTGAACCCCCCGCGCCTGATCGAGCTCACCTACACCGGCGCGGGCACCGCCACGCCGATCGCGCTCACCGGCAAAGGCATCGCCTTCGACTCCGGCGGCCTGTCGATCAAGGACGCCAAGGGCATGGAGACGATGAAGGACGACATGGGCGGCGCCGCGTCGATCCTCGCCACGATGAAGGCGATCGCGCGGCTGAAGCCGAAGATCAACGTGATCGCCGCGATCCCTTGCAGCGAGAACATGCCGAGCGGGTCGGCACAGAAGCCCGGCGACGTCATCACCCACCGCGGCGGCACCACCTCGGAGGTGCTGAACACCGACGCGGAAGGCCGCCTCGTGCTGGCCGACGCGCTGGCGCTGCTCGCCGAGCGCAAGCCCCAGCTGATCGTCGACACCGCCACGCTCACCGGCGCGTGCGTCGTGGCGCTCGGCACGGGCATCACCGGCGCCTTCGGCAACGACGACGCGCTGGTGCGCGACCTCATCGCCGCCGGCGACGCCGCCGGCGAACCGATCTGGCAGCTGCCGCTGCACCAGGACTACCGCCAGCTGATCGATTCCAGCGTCGCCGACATCAAGAACATCGGCGACCGCTGGGGCGGCGCGATCACCGCGGCATGGTTCCTGGCCGAGTTCGTGGGCGACACCCCCTGGTGCCACCTCGACATCGCCGGCCCGGCGTTCAGCGACCGTGGCACCGACCTGAGCCCGAAGGGCGCGACGGGGGCGCCGGTGCGCTCGCTCATCCGGTTCGTGCTCGACCGCGCCGCCTAGGAGGGACCGCGCCGTGGCGGAGCCGACGACCACCGAACCACGCACCGGCCCGGCGCTCGGCGTCTTCGCGCACCCCGACGACGCCGAGATCGCCGCCGGCGGCACGATGGCGAACTGGGTCGACGCCGGGCGCGAGGTGCACCTGCTCGTGCTCACGAACGGCGACCGTGGATCCCAGGACCCGACGCTCGACCGCGCCGAGCTCGCGGCGATCCGCGATCGTGAGACCCGCGAAGCCGCCGAGGTGCTCGGTCTCGCGAGCGTGCGCATCCTCGATCTGCACGACGGCGACCTGATGAACACCGTCGAGGTACGCGAGCAGGTCGTGCGGCGCATCCGTGACGTGCGCGCAGAGACCGTGCTCTCCGTCGACCCCACCGCGGTGTTCTTCCTCAACAGCTACTACAACCACTCCGACCACCGCAACGCCGGCTGGGTCGCCCTCGACTCCGCCTTCCCGGGGTCGGGCAACCCGCACTTCTTCCCCGAGCACCTGGGGGAGGGGCTCGGCGTGCAGGACGTCACCGACGTGTGGCTCGGGTGGACGAACGAGCCGACCCACACCGAGGACGTCACCGCGACCTGGTCGCGCAAGATCGACGCGCTCGCGAAGCACGACAGCCAGCTGAGCGAGGGCATCCGGTACTTCGAGACGTTCCTGCTCGAGGAGGCCGAGGAAGCCGGCAGGAAGATCGGCGTCGATCGCGCCGAGGAGTTCCGTCGCCTCGACCTCTCGCAGTAGGGTCGAGCCATGGGAAGCGTGCACGACGACGGGTACTTCGGCGAGGGTGTCGCGGCGAGGTACGACGACGATGCCGTCGACATGTACGACCCGGCGGTGCTCGAGCCTGCCGTCCACTTCCTGGCCGGCCTCGCGGGAGACGGACGGGCGCTCGAGCTCGGCGTCGGGACCGGCCGTATCGCGCTGCCGCTCGCCGAGCGCGGGGTCGACGTCCACGGCATCGACCTGTCAAGCGCGATGCTCGCGCGACTCCGCGCGAAGCCCGGGGCCGACCGCATCGGCCTCACGCGCGGCGACTTCTCGACGACCTCGGTCGAGGGGGCCTTCCGACTCGTCTATCTGGTCTTCAACACGATCGGGAACCTCACGACGCAGGATGCGCAGGTGGCGTGCTTCCGCAATGCCGCCGCGCACCTGGAGCCCGGCGGGTGCTTCGTGATCGAGCTGCTGGTGCCCGCACTGCGGCGGCTGCCGCCCGGCGAGACCGTGCGTCCCTTCCACGTGAGCGAGACGTACTGGGGGTTCGACGAGTACGACGTCGCGACCCAGGGGCTCGTCTCGCATCACCTCTCGATCGCCGATGACGGCACGGCAGAGCACGTCTCGATGCCCTTCCGCTACGTGTGGCCGGCGGAGCTCGACCTGATGGCGCAGCTGGCAGGCATGCGGTTGCGCGAGCGCTGGGCCGGATGGAACCGGGAGCCGTTCACGAACGACAGCGACACGCACGTGTCGGTCTGGGAGACGTCCGCCTGACCGTTCGGGCGGTCAGCGCCTGGGCGTCGGCGGCGTCCGCTGCTTCCAGAGCTTCCAGTTGTCGCGGTCGGCGTCGCTCCTCGCACGGCGCGCGCTCTCTGGGTCGTTGCGGGAGGACCGTCGAGCCAGCTTCTCTCGCATCCATCGGATCATGCCCCGATGATATCCCACGCAACCGGCGTAGCATGCCGGTCCATGAGCTGGGCAGAGTCGTTCGCGGATCATTACGACGAGTGGTCGGCGCACATGACCGCCGACATCGGCTTCTACGTGTCGCTCGCCCGCGCGGCGACCGGCCCGCTCGTCGAGTTGGCGGTCGGCGACGGAAGGGTGGCGATTCCGGTGGCGCTGGCGACCGGCCGGGCCGTCGTCGGCATCGACTCGTCGCCGGCCATGCTCGAACGAGCGCGGGAGCGCGCCGAGGAGGCCGGCGCCGAACTTCACCTCCACGAAGGCGACATGCGTGAGCTCGCGCTCGACGAGCCGGCGGCGCTGATCTACTGCCCCTTCCGCGCACTGCTGCACCTGCCGACCTGGGCGGACCGACGCCGGACCTTCGAGCGGGTCGCAGCCTGCCTCGCCCCGGACGGACGCTTCGCATGGAACGCGTTCGCGTTCGATCACCGCGTCGCGGCCGACCTCGACGGCCGTCACCAAGTAGCGCCGATCCCGCACGTCAACCGGTACTCGGTGGGGGACAACCGTATCGACATGGTGCTCGACGACGGCGCGACGAGCTCGCTGTGGTGGGCGACGAAGAACGAATGGCTCGGGCTGATCGACGTCGCCGGGCTCGAGCTCGAGTCGCTCAGCGGTGGGTTCGCGGGCGAGCCCTTCGACGACGAGAGTCGGGAGTACGTCTTCATCGCCCGCCGGTGAAGCTCGTCACCAGGTGCCTCGGTGCACCTGGTCGTCGAACGCACGTCGGGGTCGCTTCGCGCCGGAGCCCGACGGAGCCTCGTCGTCGGCGCGGAACCCGAAGCCCATGATGCCGATCGGTCGCAGCCCCTCGGGCACGCCGAAGTGATCGAGCAGCGCCCGCTCCCCGTGGCTGATGCCGAAGAACCAGGCACCGAGCCCTTCCTCGACGGCGGCGAGCAGCATGAGCATGGCCGCCATCGCCGTGTCGACCTCCCAGAACTTCACCGGCCAGCGGTCGGGGTCGTCGAGCCCGAATGCGATCTTGTCGGGCTGGGAGTACCGCTCCACGTAGCGGCCGGGGTCGGGGATGGGCAGCACGAGCACCGTGGGACCGACCGCGATGTCGTCGGGGTCCCACCCGAACTCGGGGTCCCTCGTGATCTGCCAGAACGCGGCGATGTCGTCGGGCCGGTCGAGCACGAGGAAGTCGAACCCTTGGGCGAAGCCTGCCGACGGCGCTCGCCGACCAGCCTCGAGCACGCGGTCCATGACCTCGGCCGGCACCGGACGGCGGTCGAACCGTCGCACCATGCGACGCCGTCGTACGACCTCGGAGAACTCCATCGCCCGCGAGCCTAGCCCAGCCGTCGGGCGGCTCGTGCGGTCCTTACGATGGTGCCATGCCGCCCGATGCGATCACGATCTCGCAGGCGACGCCGGGTGATCTCGACGCGGTGCTGGCCATCGACGACCGGCCGGGCCGTGCGACCGAGGTGTCGGAGGCCGTGGCGAGCGGCCGGTGCTCGGTGGCGCGAGTCGGCCACGAGATCGTCGGCTTCGGCGTGCGAGGAACCTTCTTCGGGCACCACTTCCTCGAGTTGCTCGTCGTCACGACGGAGCACCGCCGGCACGGGGTGGGCGCCGCGCTCGTCGAGGCGTTCCTGGCGCGTTCCCCCGGCGCCAAGGTGTTCACCTCGACCAATGCCTCCAACGCCCCGATGCGAGCCCTGTGCGAACGCCTCGGCTTCGTGGAAGCGGGCACGATCGACCATCTCGACGAGAACGATCCCGAGGTCGTGTACGTCCGCCTCGCGAGCGGTGCGGCGGCTCCCGAGGCGCTCCCGTAGGCTCGGCCGATGGCGAACCATCACTTCGGCGAGATCGGCGACGTCTGGAAGCACCTCGTGCTCGGCGATCTGCTCGACCGGATGCGTCCGGCCCGGTACTGGGAGACGCACGCCGGGTCAGGCACCTACGTGCTCGACCGGTCGTGGCAGCGCGAGTACGGGGTGTTCACGATGCTGCGCGAGGCGCCGCGTGCGCCGGCGATCGAGGCGTCGCGCTACGTCTGGCTCGTGCGCACCTTGCCGCCGGGTGACGACGAGCAGCCCCGCTACCCCGGGTCGGCCAGGCTGGCGATGGAAGTGCTCGGCGACACGGCCGCCTACCTGTGTTGCGACCTCGACCCGGCGAGCGTGGCCGACCTCACCCGGTCGGCGCGCGAGCTCGACCTCAGCGACATCGTGCGCGTCGAGCGCGCCGACGGTTTGGCGACCGTGTGGGCGGCAGCCCGGGACCTGGCGCCCGACGCGGCGGCGGGGACCGCCGTGTTGATCGACCCCTTCGACGAAGGCGAGCGTTCGGTCGACGGTACGGACGCGCTCGACCTGTTCGCCCGGCTCGCCGGGGGCGGCTTCCCGACGGTGCTCTGGCACGGCTACGACGACGACGCCGACCGCGACGCTGTGAGGGCGCGCACGACGACCGCGACCCACGTCGACATCGAGACGCCCTTCCTACACGAAGGGTCCTCGCTGCATCCGGGGGTCGGAGGGTGCGCGATGGTGCTCGCGAACGTGCCCGGTGAGACCCTCGACCACCTCGAGCGGCTGGGCCGGCAGCTCGCGGCGTGCTACGACGACGTGCTGCTGCCCGACGGCACCCCCGGGGCGCTGCGCTTCACGCGCATCGATCCGATCTGAGTCGGCTCAGCCGGGCTTCGTCGCGGTCGCGATGATGACCTCTCGGAAGTCGTTCAACGGGTCGGGGAACCGCTCCGCGAACACGGCGCGGGTGCGTTCCTGCAGCGCGGCCCACCCCGACGCGCCGAGCATGTCCTTCACGAACCGTGCGGTGGCCCACACCTGCAGGCCGTCGAGGTACTCGTCGAGGGGGTAGGTCCAGTGGTACTTCGCGACCTCGGTGCGCACGCTGCGAAAACCAGCGTCGACGAGCGTCTCCTCCACGGCGGTGCGTGAGCGGAACCGCTCGTGCCACGGCGCCGCTTCCGCGTATGCGGGGGCCAGGATCTCGCGCGGCACGACGCCCTCGATCATCTCGCGCCAGGTCTGCTGATAGGCGTCGACCCCGTCGGACCACGACGTGAACCCGATGCGGCCGCCGACGCGCAAGACCCGGTCGATGTCGAACAGCGCGGTCTCGACCTTGTTGAAGTGTGCGAGCACGAAGGAGCCGAGCACTGCGTCGAAGTTCGAAGGGCCGAAGGGCTGGTCGAGCGCCTCGGCGGCCACGACGGGCACCTTCGGACGTTCGCGACGGGCGACGCGCAGCATGCCGAGCGACTCGTCGATGCCCACCACCCGGGCACCCGCGTCGGCCGCTACCTGCGCTGCGACGCCGGTACCGGTGCCCACGTCGAGCACCCGCGAGCCGTCGTCGAGGCCCATCTGCTCGACGAGGTCGCGCGCGACCTCGGCGAAGCGGAACGCATGCACGCGTTCGTACGTCTCGGCCACGTCGTCGTAGGTACGCCAGTCACTCATGGCCAGCCAGGGTACTCGGCCTCGCGGGTAGGCTTCGCCCCGTATGCGAGGACGCACCCCGTGACCGGCGCGGCCGGCTACATGGCGCTCGTGCTGGCCGAGGCGGTGGCCGGCACGCTGGCGTTCGTGTGGTGCACCCCGTTGTGGCGCGAGGTCAAGCGCGGGTTCTTCACGCTCACGACCTCGATCGTGCTCGTGCTCGCCCTCGGCGCTTGGGCGTCGACACGTGCTGCCCAGGTCCCGGGTGACGAGGCGGGACGATGGTCGGCGACGCTCGCCCTCGCGACGGCGGGGGCCGTGGGACTCACGTTCGTGCTCATGCTCGTCAAGCAACGCCCCGCCGCTCGGGTGGCCGGCTTCCTCGGCCTCGTCGCCTCCGTCGCCACCCTGGCTGCCATGGCCGGCACCGCCCGACAGGCGTACGCGGTCGCGCTGTTCCAGCTGCTCGCGGGGGCGGCCTTCCTGGGGTCGATCACCGCGGGGTTGCTGCTCGGCCACTGGTACCTCACCGACCGAGGCCTGAGCAGGGGTCCGATCGACCG
Source organism: uncultured Actinomycetes bacterium (assembly GCA_963722795.1). Classification (GTDB taxonomy): domain Bacteria; phylum Actinomycetota; class UBA4738; order UBA4738; family HRBIN12; genus JAOUEA01. The sequence goes on along the minus strand of CAVROD010000003.1, from coordinate 761,672 downwards.
GTTGACGACCGCGATGCTGGTCTCGGTCGTGGTCGAGGCCGTCGCCGTGGTGACGAGCGGCTTCGGCGGGGTCGAGAGCTCGGCCTCGCTCAATCCGCTGCTGACCGCCGGCGCGCTCGCTCCATGGATCGCGCTCGGCATGGTGGTGGCGACCCTGCTGATCGGCCTGCTCACCCGCGCCGCGTTGAAGGGCGAGCGGGCCTCGGCCGTGCAGTCGGCCACGGGCTTCTACTACCTCGCGGTGGTCACGGCGTTCACCGCCGAGGTCGCCGTGAAGACGCGGTTCCTGGGCTAGCGATGCAGATCGCGGTCATGGTCGCCGGCACCCTCGCCGAGTTCACGGGGTGGTGGCTCGTCGCCACCGGGCGCGCCGATGTGTGGAAGCTCATGCCTGTCGTGCTCGGCACGATGGGCATCGCGGTGGTGCTCGTACGACCGCCGGTGGCGGCAACCGCCACCGAGGCGACGACGGCGCTGCTCGTCGGGCTCGGGGCCGGGCTCACCCTGTACGTCGGCACGCGCGTCTTCGTGTGGCTCGCAGCGCGGTGGGCGCCGTTCCGCCGCGACGTGCTCGAGAAGTACGGGCAGGCGGGCGAGGTGACCCGGCGAAGCTCGCTCGTGCTGAGCCTCGCGATCATGGTGCCGGCAGAGGAACTGTTCTGGCGGGGGCTGTTCCAGGGACGACTGGCCGACGCCGTCAGCCCGGCGGCCGCCGCCCTGTTGGCGTGGCTCGCCTATTTCGCGGCGAACGCGGCGAGCCGCAGCCTGCCGATCGTGGCGGGCGCGATCGTGGGCGGTTCGGTCTGGGCGGGGCTCGCCTGGTGGTCGGGTGGCGTGCTCGCGAGCCTGGCGAGCCATATCCTGTGGACAGGATTGATGCTCGCGCTCCCGCCGGGGGTGGGGCGACCGGCGATCGAAGGGGGGCCTGCCAGGTGAGCTTCCTCTCGACGGCGGTGCAGCAGGTGCTCGAGGACGGACGGTTCTGCGCGGTGGCGACCTCCACGCCGCGCGGACCTCATTGCACGCCGCTGGTCTTCGCCTACTCCGGCGGACGCGTGTGGCTCACCACGTCGCGTGGATCCGTGAAGGCCCGCGCGTGGAAGGTCGATCCGGGCGTGTCCGGCCTCGTGCGTCTCGGCGACCTCGCGGTCACGTTCACCGGCACGGTGCGGACCTACGACGCCCTCGATCGCAACACCTGGGGCGCCGCCGTCACCGGGGCGACGTCGATCGCGCGGGCGACCGCGCGCTTCAGCAAGAAGAACGCCCGGTTCTTCGCCGGCTACGCCTTCGATGCCCGGCAGGTACCCCTCGCCTGGACGCCGCCGGGGCGGGTCTTCGTGGGCATCGATCTCGATCGCACCGCGCTCCTCGATGAGGACGGGGTGCAGGAAGGTCGCGGGCGCTGGGGCGGTGAGGCCATGGGGCACCCGACCTTCCGACAGGTGAAGCAGGGGCCCGACCCGCTCGGCGTGCTGCCGCCCGACGTGGCCACGACGCTCGGGCGCAGCGGCGAGGGCGCGCTCACCGTGGCGGGGGCCCGCGGGCCGGTCGTGCTGCCCGTGCGGTGGCTCGTGGAGCCCTCCGCGCTGTATGCAGCGCTGCCGGCCGAATCGCTCACCTTGGCCGGCGCCGGTCCCGACGCGCCGGTGGCGCTCACGATCGACGAGGCGAGCGAGTGGCGGGCCCGCGACATGGCCGGGGCGATGGTGCAGGGCACGGCCGCCTTCCACGTGCTCGACGCCCTCGGCTCGGGCGCCAAGACCGCCCGGGCGATCGCCACGGGGCTGCATCCGGGCGCCGGCGTGCTCGTGCGCATCACGCCGCAGCGCCTCGTGTGGTGGAAGGGCTGGACGAGCGGGAGCGCCGCGGCGGCATGACGACCGTCGAGTTCTCCGTCGAGGTCGAGGCGCCCCCCGAGACCGTCTGGCAGATCGCGAGCGACCCCCGCAACCTGCCGCAGTGGGACAAGCACATCGTGCGTGTGGACCTTCCCGAGGGCGGCATGCAGCTCGGAGCCACCTACGACGTGGTGATGGGCATGATGGGCGTGCAGACCACCGTGCGCGCCACCGTGCTCGAGTGGGAGCCCCCGTGGCGATCGAGCGTGCGGCTCGAGGGGTTGCTCGACGCCACGGTCACGACCTCGGTGGCGTCGCTGCCGTTCGATCGCAGCGTGCTGCGCCACGAGATCACGTTCCGATTCCGTGGTCCCCTCGGCGGCTTCGGCGCCTCGGGCCTCAACGCGATGGGCGGCGCGCAGTACGCGCTCCGCCGCGGGGTGCTGGCCCAGAAGCGGGAGATCGAAGAGCGGGCCACGGCGTGAGGCTCGACGGGTGAGAGCCGGGAGCATCCTGCGAAGCGCAACGCTCGCGGCGGCCGCGGCCGGCATCGGGGCCGCCGCGCTCGCCACCGAGCGCGGGCGCGAGGCAGACGCCGGGCTGTTCGCCGCCGTGAACCGCGGGCACGGGTCCGAGGCCGATCGGGTGTTCGCCGGGCTCACCGAGCTCGGCTCGCTCTACGCCGTGGGCGCCGCCGCCGGAGCGCTCGCGGCGCTCGGACGGCCACGGCCGGCGCTGCGCGCCATGACCGCGGCGTGCGCCACATGGGGGCTCGGACAGATCGTGAAGAAGCTCGTCGACCGTCCGAGACCCTACGACGCCGACCCCGACGGCACCCGCGCGATGATCGCCCCGCCGATGGGCACCTCGTGGCCGAGCAGCCACCCCGCTGTGCTCACGACCTTCACCACGGTGGTCGCCCGCGAGAGCGGCGCGGGCGCCATGGCGAAGGCGGGGCTCACCGGGCTCGGCCTCACGGTGGCCGCCTCGCGGGTCTACCTCGGGGTGCACTACCCGAGCGACGTGGCGAGTGGGTTCCTCATGGGGCGTGCGATGGCAGCCGTCTGGCCCCGCGGCCCCCGGGCCGGCCGCCGATAGACTCGCGGGCGTGGTGCCCCTGCTCGCGCAGATCGGCTGGCCAGTCCTCGACCGCTTCCGCATCGGCGACGACTTCGCCATCTCCCCCCACGGCATCTTCATCGCGATCGGGTTCGTGGTCGGCGCGTGGCTGCTGGGGCGCATCGCGCCGCGCTGGGGCGTCTCGCACGACGACGTGCAGGGCGTGGTGTTCTGGTCCCTGATCGGCGCGATCGTCGGGCGCACGCATCTTCTACGTGATCGCCCACGTCAGCGAGTTCGACTCCGTCGTCGACATGCTGAAGATCTGGGAAGGCGGCATCTCGCTGCTGGGCGGTATCGCGGGGGCGGTGATCGTGAACGTGCCCCGCGTGCGGCGCCAGGGGTACCGGTTCTTCCAGGTCACCGACCCCGTCGCGCCGGCGCTCGCCCTCGGCATCGCGATCGGGCGCATCGGCGACCTGATCATCGCCGATCACCTGGGCAAGCCCACGAGCTGGCTGCTGGCATGGACCTATCGTGGCGGCACCATCGCGCCCCCGTTCTCCTGCCGCGACGAGTTCTGCCAGGCCTCGCTGCAGGGCGGGCATCTCGAGACGATCACACGGGATGGCGCCCGGCTGCTCGACGAGACCGGGCGCGTGATCGCCCAGGGCGTGGGCGTGCACCAGACGGCGCTCTACGACATGGTGAGCGCTGCGGCGCTGTTCGTGCTGCTGTACGTCGTCATGATGCGTGTGCCGCGTCGCGAAGGTGTGCTCACCCTGACGTTCGGGCTGTGGTACGGCATCTCGCGCATCGTCGAGGACTCCCTGCGCATCGACAAGCGGTTCTTCGGTCTCACGGGCAGCCAGTGGACCGCGCTCACCGTCGCCACGATCTGCGCGGGCATGCTCGTGTGGTTCGCGCTGCGGCCCGACCCTGACGCCCCGAGCGGCGGCGGGCGCGCCCTCGAGCCGCCGGCCGAGCCGCTCGACGTCGAGCCCCGCGCTGCGACCTAGCTGGTCATCAGGGTGAGCGGCTTGCCCACCTTCGACTTCGTCGCACGGGCTACTGCCGTCGGCCGCCTCGCGCAGCGCCAGCGCAGCGGGGGAGTCGGGCTGCGAGATCACGATCGGGCGCGCCGGTGTCGCCACCCTCGCGCATCGCGGGCATGAGCGGCACCTGCGCCATGAGCGGCACGCCGAGGTGGCCGGCGGCTTCCTGCCCGCCGCCTTCCCCGAAGATGGTCTCGCGCTCCCCGCAGTGAGGGCAGATGAACCAGCTCATGTTCTCGACCACGCCGATCGGACGCAGGTTCGTGCGCTCGGCCATCCTGCCGGCGCGCTCGGCCACCTTGCGAGCGGCTTCCTGCGGGGTCGTGACGACGAGCATCGAGGCACCCGGCAGGAACGACGCGAGCGAGATCGACACGTCGCCGGTGCCCGGCGGCAGGTCGCAGAGCAGGAAGTCGAGGTCGCCCCAGTAGACGTCGCCGAGGAACTGCTCGATCGCCTTGTGCAGCATGGGTCCGCGCCAGATCACCGGGGTGTCGTCGGGCACGAAGAAGCCCATCGAGATGACCTTCACGCCGTAGCCCTCGAGCGGCATGATCATGTTCGTCGAAGCCGACCGGCTTGCCCGACACGCCGAGCATGCGCGGCACGCTGAAGCCCCAGACGTCGGCGTCGAGCACCCCGACCTTCCTGCCCTCGGCCGCCGAGCGCGGCGGCGAGGTTCACGGTGACCCTGGACTTGCCGACGCCCCCCTTGCCCGAGGCGACGGCGATCACCGAGGTCGACGGCGGGAACTGGATCTTCTGCTGCGGGGCCGGGCGCACCGCCGCGCAGCGTCGACACCAGGCCCTCGCGTTGCTCCTGGCTCATCGGGGTCAGTCGCACGTCGACGCGCTCGACCCCGTCGAGCGGCTGCACCGCCGCCGTCACGTCGTTCGTGATGCGGTCCTTGAGGGGGCAGCCCTCGATCGTGAGCAGCACGTGCACCTCGACCCGGCCGCCGTCGATCTCGATCGAGCGCAGCATGCCGATGTCCTCGATCGGACGCCCGATCTCGGGGTCGAGCACGCTCCGCAGCGCCTGTCGCACCTGCTCTTCGGTGACCAACGTCGTCCCTTTCCCTCTAAGCTTGATTCACACGGTGTCGACCGTGGAAATCCCATGATACGACCGAGGTGCCCGAGTGGCTGAGCCGGCTCCGATCGAGGTCCACAAGGCGTTGGCCGACGACACCCGGTATCGCCTCTACCGCTCCCTTCGGCTGTCGGGTCGTGCGGTCTCGGTGCGAGAGCTGTCGATCCGGCTCGGCCTGCATGCGAACACCCTGCGACCGCACCTTCGCCGCCTCGAGGAGGCCGGCCTGGTCGCGAGCGAATCGGAACGTGGCGCCTCGTCGGTCGGACGGCCCCAGACCCTGTTACTCGGTCGTCGACCGTGATGGGCGCGAGGGGCGCGATTACCGGCTGTTCGCCGACATCGTGGCCGGACAAGTGACGGGCGCCCGTCAGCGCGAGCGCGCGGTGGCCACCGCACGGGAGTGGGGGGCCTACCTCGTCGGGCGATCGGTGCCGCGACCGGGCGCCCGCAGCTCGAGCGGGCCGAACCTCGCCGCGCTGCAGGAAGCCCTGGCCGAGGCCGGGTTCGACCCACGGTTCCGCCGGCGCGGCCGTGCACGCGTCGACATCACGCTGCGGGACTGCCCCTTCCGCGACCTGCTCGACGAGCATCGCGACCTCGTCTGCGCCTTGCACCGCGGGCTGCTCGAGGGCATGCTGGCCAGCTCGCGACCGCCGATGCGCCTCGATGCATTCGAACCCCTTGCCGATCGCTCGGCGACGTGCCGGCTCTCCGCCGCCCCGGCCTGAGGGCCGCGGGCCGATACGGACGGAGCCCTTCGAAGGAACCCGGGCATCGGACTGAAGGTGTGGCCCGGGGTGTCCGATGGGAAGGGTGAGCATCAGCCGGACGGTGGGAGTCGTCCGGCGTCAGCACGCCAGTCGCGTCGGAGGAAACGGATCATGGAACAGACGGCCACGACGTCGTCGGACGGCACCCCGATCGTCCCGGAGTTCAACGGTTGGCTCGAGCAGCTCGTCGCTGGCGAGGGGTCGGACCTGCACGTGAAGGTCGGCTCGGCGCCGATGATCCGGCTGCCGAAGGGCCTGGAACGGCTCGATCGCGATCCGCTCACCGGCATCGAGAGCCAGGCGATCGCCGACGGCATCATCCCCGAGGACCGCAAGGAGAAGTTCGCCGAGAGCGGCGAGGTCGACTTCGCCTACTCGATCCCTCACGTGGGCCGCTTCCGCGTGAACGTCTTCCGTCAGCGTGGCTCGATGAGCATGGTGCTGCGCAAGCTGCGGTTCGGCGGGCCGTCGTTCGAGGAGGTCGGCCTGCCTGATGCGGTCCGCGCGATCGCCGAGGAGCACCGCGGCCTCGTGCTCGTGACCGGCCCCACGGGCTCGGGCAAGACGACCACGCTCGCGGCGATGATCGACTACATCAACAAGACCAAGCCCGTGCACATCGTGACGATCGAGGATCCGATCGAGGTGCTGCACAAGGACGAGCTCGCGTCGATCAACCAGCGCGAGGTCGGCAACGACACGAAGGACTTCCTGGTGGCGTTGCGCGCGGCGCTGCGACAGGACCCCGACGTGATCCTGATCGGCGAGATGCGCGACACCGAGACCGTGCGCGCGGCGATCGCCGCGGCCGAGACGGGCCACCTCGTGATGTCGACCCTGCACACGGTCGATGCGACCGAGACCGTGAACCGCGTCATCGACTTCTTCCCGCCGTACCAGCAGAAGCAGGTGCGTCTCGCGCTCGCCGGCACCCTGCGCGGCATCGTCTGCCAGCGGCTCGTGCCGACGGTCGACGGGGGACGCGTGCCCGGACTCGAGATCCTGATCAACAACGGCCGTGTCGCCGAGCGCATCGCCGACCCCGACAAGACGCACGAGATCAAGGACGTGATCGCCGACGGCGGCTTCTACGGCATGATCACGTTCGACCAGTCCCTGCTGCATCTCGTGCAGACGGGAACCGTCTCCGTCGAGGACGCGTTCCAGGCTGTGTCGAACCGCCACGACTTCGAGCTCGCGATGCAGCAGGCCGGTCTCCCGCTACCGGTCTGAGACGAGCGACGCTGCTCTGCGGAGCCGTCGCTCGATGCCGCGCGTTCATCGCGCCGGCTCCCACGGCCGATCCGAGCAGGAGTCCGATCGCCCCTGCGACGACCCAGGCGTTCCCACCCGGCCCGCTCGTCGTCCGTGTGATCGACTGCGCCGCCGCGGTCGTCCCGCTGGCGTCCGTCTGGCCGACGACGAGCGACCCCGTTCATGCCCGGATGCAGGGTGCACGCGAACGGATAGATGCCGGGGTCGGCGAACGAGGTCGTGAAGCGTTCTCCCTGGGCGAGGTCCTCGTACTGGCCCCAGCCCGTGCCGGTCACGTTGTGGGGGACCGGGTCACGATTCACGAAGGTGATCGTCTCCCCGGTGTCGGCGTGCAGGGTCGAAGGCAGGAAGCACGCTCCCGAGAGTTCGACCACGCCCGCGTCACCTTCGCTGGGCTCACAGTGGCCACCGCCGCCTGCGTGGGCAGCCGTCACCCCCATGGTGACCGCGATCATCGCCAGCACCCCGATCGCCGCGAACCTGCGCACACCGCTCATCGTCACGCCCTCCCGTCCGTGTCGTCTCGACGTCGACTTCCACTCCACCTACACCGGAGCGGCGGTCCGGGTTCCGTCTCAGCCGAGATCGATGACCGGGTTCACCGACTCGGCGATACGGATGGCCTCGCGTTCTTCGAGCACCGACTCGAGGCGGAACGTGAACCCGGCGTCCTGCCAGATGAGAACGTTGCCGGTCACGAGCAGACGCTTCGTCTCGGTGCCCGACACGAGCAGGAGCTCGTGCTCGCCCGTGGTCCAGAATGCCTCACGGCCCTCGACGATCACGGTGCCGTACCGGTTGGTCTCGGCGGACAGCTCCTTGGACGCGACCTCCCAGCTTCCCTCGAACTGCATGAGCAGTGCACCCGCGCCCGTGCCCGGGATCTCTTCGAGGTCGGTCGTCGGGCGCCATGCCGTCACCACCCGCACGGCGACGTCGTCGGTGGCGGGGCCGACCCGCGCCTCGTCCACCCACACGCGCGACGGCGCGCCGAGCCCGCCCGGCAGGGCAGCCGGGAAGCCGACGATGCCCGCCACGTCGCGAAGCTCGATCTCGCGACCGAGATCGCGGGGCGTCGTGACATGCGTGGGGAGTGCGGTGGGGCGCCCGGGCAGCACGTCGACGGTCACGGCGCCGAGCTCGATCACGAGTCGGGCCGCGAAGGCGGCGCCGACGAGCGCCACCAGGGCCGCCGCGAGCACGAGCACCGTGCGGCGCCGACCGGGCAGCGACAGCCGTGGCGCGACGAGCGAGGGCGAGACTCGATCGTCGCGGATCGCTTCACGCACGGCCCCGATCACCTCGGGGGTGGGCGGCCAGGCGACGTGATCGCCGAGCCCGGCGAGGCGTTCGCCGAGCTGCTCGTCGGTCATCTCGCGCCACCGTTGGCTCATCGCTCGTCCACCTCCGTGAACGACGAGCTCGTCGCCAGCACGCCGCGCAGTCGCACGAGGGCGCGGGACAGCCGTGACTTCACCGTGCCCGGACGCACACCGAGCATCTCGGCGGTCTCGGACTCGCTCAGCTCGAGCAGATAGCGGTAGGCGAGCACGAGCCGGTCACGTTCTGGCAGGCGCTCGAGGGCGAGCACGAGCGCTTCGGCGTCGATCCGCTCGAGCACCGACGGCTCGGGCGACGGCGCAGCCGGTCCGCCCTCGTGCACGGCGACCCGCAGCCGCAACCCCTCCCGTCGACGGGCGGCACGCCCCTTGTTGCGGGCCTCGTTCGCCACGATGCGAAGGATCCACGGCCGGAAGGGCGCCCCGGACCGGAAGCGAGGCATGGCGTAATAGGCCTTCACGAATGCGTCCTGCACGGCATCCTCCGCATCCCCCCGATCGCGCACCACCAGCCACGCCACGCGGAAGGCGATCTCTCGGTACCGCGTGACCAGGGCCTCGAACGCGCCGACGTCACCCTCGCGCGCACGCGCGACGAGGACATCGTCCTCCGGTGTGCGGCCCTCAACGGGGCGTGGAACGTTCACGTCGTCACCCGTCATACACCGCGACGCCGGCGCACGTTCCCGCGCGGCCGCGGGCACCGGGCGGACCGGCGCCCGCGGTGACGGGAGCGAGCCTCAGGCCCCGGTGCCCGATGAGCCGTTGGCCGAGGCCGCCTCGGCGGCGGCCGTGAACCCCGAGACCAGGCTCGACAGCTCCATCGGCACCACGATCTTCGACGACGGCGAGACGCCGAGCGCCTTGAGGGTCTCGAGGTACTGCAGCTTCATCGTCTTCGCGTCGGCGCCCATCGCCTGCTCGTTGATCGTCTTCAGCGCGAGCGCGAAGCCTTCCGCTCGCAGGATCGCGGCCTGGCGCTCGCCCTCGGCGGTGAGGATCGCCGCCTGCTTGGACCCTTCGGCGTTGAGGATCGCCGACTCCTTGTTGCCCTCGGCGACCGTGATGGCGGCCGGCCTTCTGCGCCGTCGGCCTCGGTCACGACCGCGCGTCGGGTGCGCTCGGCCGACATCTGGCGGGTCATCGCCTCCTGCACCGCCGCGGGCGGGATGATCTCGCGGATCTCGACGTTCGTGACCTTCACGCCCCAGCGCTCGGTGACCTCGTCGAGCTTGATGCGCAGCAGGGTGTTGATCTCGTCGCGCTTGGCGAGCATGTCGTCGAGCGGGATGTCACCGATCACGGCTCGCAGCGTCGTCGAGGCGATGTTGCAGGGCGGCCCCGGCGAAGTTGCCGACCTGCACGACCGAGGTCTGCGCGTCCATCACCTTGTAGAACATGATGAAGTCGACGGCGATCGGCGCGTTGTCCTTGGTGATCGAGTCCTGGCGCGGGATCTCCAGGTAGAACTCGCGCAGGTCGACCGTGATGCCCTTGTCGACGAACGGGATCAAGATCACGAGGCCCGGGCCCTTCTGGCCGATGAGGCGGCCGAGCCGGAACACGACGAGCCGTTGGTACTCGGGCACGACGCGGATCGCCTTGGCCAGGAACAGCATGACCAGCAGCACGATGACGATCAGCCCGATCAACGCGGGACTGACGTTCATGGGTGGTTCCTCCCTTCATCTGCCGTCGATGCGACGGCCGACCCCTGCCCAGGGGTGACGCGATCGACGGTGAGCACGAGTCCGTCGAGCTTGGTGACGAGCACCGGCGACCCCGCCGGGATCGTGGAGCCGTCGGCCGAGGTGGCGCGCCACTCCTCCGACGACACCCGCACGATGCCGTCGGGGGTGAGCCCGGCGCCGATCGCGATGCCGGCGCGCCCGACGACCGTCTCGACGCCTTGGGCGGTCGGCATGCGTCGCACGGCGAGCACCTTGCGCAGCACGATCGCGAAGAACACCCCGACGAACGCGGCGGTGCCGATCAGCACGACGGGCGAGACCGACACGCCGCCGGCCCGGTCGTAGAGGAACCAGCCGCCGAGGAGCAGGCAGATGGTGCCCGCGATGCCGTAGACGCCGAACCCCGGGGCGGTGAGCTCCACGATCATCAGCACCGCGGCCGCGACGAGGAGCAGGATGCCGATCAGCTGCACCGGCAGCACCCCGAAGGAAACGATCGCGAGGATCAGCATCGCGGTGCCGACGGTGCCCGAGAAGATGTGGCCCGGCACGAGCAGTTCGAGCACGATGAGGGCGAGGCCGAGCCAGAAGAAGATGAAGGCGAGCGTAGGGATCGAGCAGCGTGTGCAGGAAGCCTACGAACCCGCCCATCGGACGATCGACGATCGGGGGCCCCGGCGGTGGCGAGCGTGGCGTCGCTGCCGTCGGCCAGCGTCATCGTGTCGCCGTCGATCTCGGTGAGCAGGGCATCGGTCGTGGGCGCGATCAGGTCGATCACGTCGTCGGCGAGTGCCTGCTCGGCGCTGATGCTCACCGCATCGGTCACGAACGAGGCCGCCACGTCGGCGTTGCGGCCGTGCTCCTCGGCGATCGCACGCATCGAGGCCGCGGCGTCGTTCACGGCCTTCTGCGAGCCGATCGCGCCGTCGAGCCCGACGGGGGTCGCGGCGCCGACGTTCGTGCTCGGCGCCATGGCGGCGACGTCGCACGAGAGCAGCACGAACGAGCCCGCCGAGGCGGCGCGCGCTCCCGACGGCGCCACGTAGCACACCACGGGCACGTCGGCGTTCAAGATGGCTTGGGTGATCTCGCGGGTCGACGAGAGCAGGCCGCCCGGTGTGTCGATCTCGATCAGCACGGCGGCGGCATCTCGGTCGGCGGCCTCGGCGATGCCGTTGACGAGGTAGTCGGCTCACGAAGGGGTCGACGACGCCGTCGAGCTGCAACCGCGTGACCGAGCCTTCGGCCGAGGATTGCGCCTGCGAGGGTGAGGGGGTCAGGGCGAGACCGACGAGCACGAGCATCACGGTGGTCGCCAGCCGAGCCCCGTGACCCAACCGTGTCGTCGTCATCGTCGTGCCATGCATTCGCCACATGTTGCGGTTCGGTTCTCCTTCGCGCACCAGTGGAACCGAGCCTAAACCTCCGGCGAAGGCGATACAGGCAGGAAGCTCCGGAGTACGATGAGGCCGCCGCGATGCGCGAGTCGTCAAGCCGCGACCGTCCGAGGCTCCGTATACCGGAAGGAACACCGGGTGCACGCTCGACACGACGGACCGCTCCTCCCGAAAGAGGAACAGCAGCTCATGGAAGGGCTCCTCGCCGGCAACGACGACGCGATCCGCGCGCTCTATGCGCGGTTCGGCCGACCGTCTATTCGCTCGGCTACCGGCTGCTGGGCACCCGCGAATCCGCCGAGGAGCTCACCCAGGACGTCTTCCTCACCGCCTGGCGCAAGGCCGCCCGCTTCGACCCGACGCGCGGGCGTCTGTCGACCTGGCTCATGACGATCGCGCACAACCTGGCCGTCGACCGGCTGCGGCGCGAGACCGGCGTTTCCCGCCCGACCCTCGTGCTCGTCGACGAGGTGCCCGACGCCCCCGGGCTCGACGAGGAAGCCGTGTTGATCGAGCGCGACGCAGCGCTGCGGGCGCTGTCGTCGCTCACGTCGGCCGAGCGGCGCTTGCTGGCGCGGGCGTACTTCCGCGGCATGACCGCGCGCGAGATCGCCGAGACCGACGGCATCCCGCTCGGCACGGTCAAGACCCGACTGCGCTCAGCGATGATCAAGGTCCGCAAGGCGAACGAGGGCAAGGAGCGAGCTGTGAACTGCGCGATCGTGCGTGACCGGCTGGCGGAGCACGCCCTCGGGGCGCTGCCGCTGCGTCGAGGCCGATCCGGTCGATCGGCACCTGGCGTGGTGCGCCGCGTGCCGCAAGGAAGCCGGCGAGTTGCACCGTGCGTCGGCGACGCCTCGGCGTTCGCGCTCGCGCCGCTCGACCCCTCGCCCGAGCTCGAGGAACGCGTCGTCGGCGACCGTGCACGCGGCGGTCGCGCGTCGCGACCGGCGTCCACAGTCGAGCGCGCGGCGCAGCCGGCTCGCGCTCGTCGCCGCGTGCGCGGCGATGCTCGCGGTGCTCGGCACGGGGTGGGGCGCCGTGATGGCCGGGCGCGCGGAGCGATCCGACGAAGCGGCGAAGCGGCAAGCGCTCATGTCGCAGAGCGCGGTCGAGCGGTTCCAGGATCTGCTGAACACCGCGGAGTTCGGCGACGCGGAAGACGAGGCGTTCATCGCGACCCTCACCCCCGCCACGCCCGGCGGCGGCGGGGGCAGCGCGCTCACCGTGGTGTCGCCGTCGATCACCGACATGGCGATCGTGCTCGTGAACGGCGTGCCTCCCGAGGCCCGGGCGTCGTTGCCGTTCACCGTGCGTCTGCGCGGCCCCGAGGGCGCGCTCATGGTCGGGCGCATCGACAAGCAGGGGTTCGACGATGCCGGCGCTGCGATCGTGATGCGCAAGTTCCTCGATCTCGCGGGTTACGACACCGTGATCGTGCGCGACGCCGACAGGCGCGTCGTCGTGCACGGCGAGATGGAGACGCGGGCGACGGTCGCGAGCCCGACGCCGTAGGGTCGCGGCCCGTATCCTTCGGTCATGCGTTTCGGTCTCAGCCTTCCGCACTACGGGTTCTCGTTGCCCGGAGGCGGGCCGATCACGTTCGAGGCGATGTCGGAGTGGGCTGTGCGCGCCGAACGACTCGGGTTCGATTCGATCTGGGTCTCCGATCACTTCTTCTACTCGTTCGCCCGCTACGGCGCCGATCCCACGCCGATCGCCGCGGTGGAGCCTCTCACCGCCATCGCCGGTCTCGCCACCGTGACGGACCGTATCCGCATGGGAACGCTGGTGCTGGGCGCGCCGTTCCGCCACCCGTCGATCCTCGCGAAGATGGCCACGACGATCGACGGCATCTCGGGCGGCCGGCTCGACCTCGGCGTCGGCGCCGGGTGGTTGCGGGAGGAATTCGACGCGTTCGGCTTCGACTACGGCACGGTGGGAGAGCGATTCGACGTCGCTCGAGCAGACCCTCGCTGTCCTCGATGCGCTGTTCTCGGGAGAGCCTGCCACGTTTGACGGTCCGACCGTCGCCCTGCGCGAGGCCCGCCTGCTGCCCGAGCCCGTGCAGCGCCGCATCCCGGTGTGGGTGGGGGGCAAGGGAGGGCCGCGCCTGCTGCGACTGGCGGCACGTCACGCCGACGGATGGAACGCCGTGTGGCGGTGGACGCCCGAGGCGTACGGCGTTCGAGCCGCGGCCGCGCGCGAGGCATGCGAGCGCGAGGGGCGAGACCCCGCGACGTTCCGATTCTCCGTCGGCCTCTACTCTTTGATCGCCGAGACCGACGACGCGTTCCGCGACGTGTTGGAGCGGGGCAGGGCGTCGATGCCCGGCGATGCGATGCTCGAGGAGACGGAGGCGTCGTGGCGCGCCGACACCCTGTCGGGCACGCCGGATCGGGTGATCGAGCGCGTGCGGGCGTTCGAGGCCATCGGCGTCGAGGAGATCGTGCTCGCGCCCTGGGTATTGCCGTTCTCGGTGCCCGAGCCGGAGATGGTCGATCTGTTCGCCGAGCGCATCATGCCGGCCTGCCGCGACTGAGCCGATGCACGCCGATCAGCCGGGCGATGTGCTCGAGGCCGCGATCGCGGTGCTCGGCGAGGCCGGCGAGCCGTTGCACTGGACCGTGATCCAGGATCGCCTCCTGCGCTCGGGCCGCATCGATCCGTTCACCACTCCCAACGTGCGGCGGGTCTTGCTCGGCGCGCTGCGGAGGGGCGTGCGGGAGGGGTCGCTGCGCGCCGCCGGCACCGGCGTCTACGAGACCGCGGTGCCGGCGGCCGGCTGAGTGACCGCGCCGCCTCAGGCGGCGGGCTTCACCTTGGGCGGACGTCCGCGACGCTTGCCGGTCGCCGTGGTCTTCTTGGCGCCGGACTTCCTGGCTCCCGACTTCTTGGCGCCGGACGTGGGAGCAGCGGACTTGGCCACGACCCCCTTGCGACGGCCGGGCCGTGGCTTGCGCGCGCCAGCGACCAGTTCACTCACGTGTGTCGAGCACAGGTCCTTCACCAGGTTTCCCCGCGACGATTTGATCGTGACGGTTTCGGCAGCGGGCCTGCCGCACGCGTCACATACCAGGATCGTTTTCTCCGCCATGTCGTTCGGTCCTTTCCTCCGTCAGGTGTGAACGTGTCCACGATACGCGCTCGCACATACGCCTGCCCACGGGAACCGCGCGTGATGCGCGAACGGGCTACGGGCGGTACGCGATGGGGGAGAATCGTTCGAGTTTCTCGAAACGATGCTCGGCCTCGACCCAGCGCACGGTGCCCGAACGCGACCGCATCACCATGGAATGCGTCGTCGCGCCGTCGGGCCAGTAGCGCACCCCTCGCAGCAGCGAACCGTCGGTGATGCCGGTGGCAGCGAAGAAGACGTCGTCGCCGCTCACGAGGTCGTCGGTCGTGAGCACCGCCTCAGGGTCGAGGTCCTGGTCGAGCAGCGCACGGCGCTCGTCCTCGTCGCGCGGATGCAGCCGGCCCTGGATCGCGCCGCCGAGGCACTTGAGCGCAGCCGCCGCGATCACGCCTTCGGGGGTGCCGCCGATGCCGAGCAGCAGATCGACTCCGGTGCGCGGCGCCGCGGCGGCGATGGCGCCCGCGACGTCGCCGTCGCTGATCAGGTAGACGCGTGCGCCCACGCTGCGCACGGCGGCGATCATCGACTGATGGCGAGGGCGATCGAGGATCGTCACGTTCACGTCTTCGGGCTTCACCCCCTTGGCCTTGGCGACCAGCCGCACGTTCTCCTCGGGTGGCGCGGTCACGTCGATGGCGCCGGCGGCCTCGGGGCCCGCCGCGACCTTCTCCATGTACACCGCGGCGCCGGGGAAGAACATCGTGCCTCGCTCGGCGAGCGCGATCACGGCGACCGCGTTCGGCTGGCCGGTGGCGGTGAGGGTCGTGCCGTCGATCGGGTCGACCGCCACGTCGACGCCGGGCCCGTCGCCGTTGCCGACCTCCTCGCCGTTGAACAGCATGGGCGCCTCGTCCTTCTCGCCCTCGCCGATCACCACCGTGCCGTGCATCGAGACGGTGTCGATCATGAGCCGCATCGCGTCGACGGCGGCGGCGTCGGCGGCGATCTTGTCGCCGTGGCCGATCCAGCGGCCGGCGGCCAGCGCCGCGGCCTCGGTCACGCGGGCGAGCTCCATCGCCAGGTTGCGGTCGGGGCGGCTCTCGGTCACGGCTTCCTCCTCGTTCGGCGCGGGCTCGGTCGGCGCGGGCCATGTCGGCTCGCGGGTCGAGGGCAGCGTGCTCATCCTAGCGGTGGCGGCGCCAGCCCTCGTTCGGCGTACCAGGCGAGCGTGCGCCGGATGGTCGTCGAGACCGGCGTGTACGACAGCCCCAGCTCTCGCTCGGCGAGCGAGGCATCGAAGCGGTGGCCGTGCAACAGCGTGCGCACGGTCTCGGGGCAGATGTGGCCTTCGCGACGGAGCACGCGCGCGGCGAGGCCGGCGACGGCCCCGGCGCCGCGGGCCACCGTGCGCGGTGCGAACCACGCCCGGCGGGGGTGCCCGCTGGCCTCGCGCAGCATGGCGACCGCGGTGCGCAGCTCGAACGAGGCGCCGC
Source organism: uncultured Actinomycetes bacterium (assembly GCA_963722795.1). Classification (GTDB taxonomy): domain Bacteria; phylum Actinomycetota; class UBA4738; order UBA4738; family HRBIN12; genus JAOUEA01. The sequence goes on along the minus strand of CAVROD010000003.1, from coordinate 745,576 downwards.
TCACCAGGTAGCGCCGCCCGGGCACGCCCTCGCGCTCGGCAAGCAGGTGCGCCTGGGTGCAGTCCTCGACGTCGACGACCGACAGCCATGTGTTCACGAGCACCGGCATGCGGCCGTTCACGATGTCGAGCAGCAGGGTCGCCGACCCACCCGTGCGACCGGGGCCCTGCACCGATGAGGGGTTCACGCACACGACCGCGAGCCCGAGCTCCTCGCCCAGGGCGAGCACGCGCCGTTCCCCGAGGAACTTCGACCGCTCGTAGTTCGACATGAACGAACCGCGATGCGTGGGTGTCCTCGCGGCCGATCTCGCCGGCGCGCTCGCCGATCGTCGTGGCCGAAGACGTGTGCACGACGCGGGCGACGCGCGCCGCGGCGGCGGCGCGCACGATCGCGGCCGCGCCCTCGACGTTCACGTGCAGCATCGGGCTCGGGTCGCGCGCGCACATGGCGTTCACCCCGGCGACGTGGAACACCGTGCTGCACCCTCGCATGCCGCCGAGCAGCGCACCGTGGTCGTCGACATCGCCTCGTACCACCGATGCACCGAGCGCGGCCAACGGCGCTGCACTGGCCTCGGAGCGGGCGAGCGCGCGCACCTCGCGACCGTCGGCGAGCAACGCGCGCAGCAGGGCGCCGCCCACGAAGCCGGAGCCGCCCGTCAGGAAGACGGGCCCGGTCACCCGGCGCCCGGCGCGGCGTGGTCGCGCCCGGAGAGCACCGAGACGAACCGCGCCAGGTACTGCACGGCCGACACGATCGTGATCACCGCGGCGAGCGCCATGAGCCACTGATCGAGGTACCACTCGCCGATGTGCACGTCGGGGCGCCAGACCGCGATGGTGATCGCCACGAACTGGACCGTGGCCTTCCACTTTCCCCACATCGAGGGCGTGACCACGATGCCGTCGGAGGCCGACACCGCGCCGCGCAACCCCATGATCAGCAGTTCGCGCCCCACGATCACGAAGGCGATCCATGCGGACACACGACCGACCTCGACGAGGGCGAGCACCACGCCCGACACGAGCAGCTTGTCGGCGGCCGTGTCGAGGAAGCTGCCGAAGGTGGAGGTCTTCTTCCATCGGCGTGCGAGGCGTCCGTCGGCGAAGTCGGTGGCCGCGGCGATCGCGAAGAGCACCGCGGCGGTGGGGTCGACCCACGGCGCAGGGTCGCGCACGAGCACCATCGCCATCACCACCGGCGTCAGCGCGATGCGCAGGTAGGTGATGAACGCCAGGAAGGCGCCGGCTCGTTCGTCGGGGGTATTCATGGCTCAGCGCGAATCGTACCGGCTCGACCCCGTTCTACGGGGCGGCGAGCAGGTCGCGCACCTGGGCTGCCGTGGCGCAGGCGAGCGCGCGCTCGGCGAGGGAGCGAGCCTGCTCGATCGAGGTCGAGCGCACGGCGTGCTTCACCGCGGCGATCGCCGGCGAGGCCATCGACAGCTCGCGCACCCCGAGGCCCATCAGCAAGGCGGTCGCCGACGGGTCGCCGGCGAGCTCCCCACAGACGCCGACCCACCGATCGCGCGCCGCGGCTCCCTCGACCGTGGCGGCGATCAACCGCAGCACCGACGGGTGCAACGGGTCGTTGAGCGCGGCCACGTGCTCGTTGCCGCGGTCGGCGGCGAGGGTGTACTGCGTGAGGTCGTTCGTGCCGATCGAGAAGAAGTCGGCCTCGGCGGCGAGCGAGGAAGCGGTGAGCGCCGCCGCGGGCACCTCGATCATGATGCCGACCTCCAGCGCCGACGCAACGCCTGTCTGCCCGCGGGCGCGCTCTTCGACCTGCTCGCGGACGCGCTCTTCGACCTGCTCGCGGGCGCGCTCGACGAGCGCTCGTGCGGCCGAGAGCTCCTCGGTCGTCGCGATCATCGGGAACATCACTCGCACCCGGTGATCTGCGGCCACACGCAGCAGTGCGCGTAGCTGGGCCAGGAGCAGGTCGGGGCGCGCGAGCCCCAGCCGGATGCCTCGCACCCCGAGGAAGGGATTCTCCTCGCGGGCCTGGCCGAGGGCGGCGACGGGCTTGTCGGCCCCCGCGTCGAGCGTGCGCACGAGCAACGGCCTCCCCTGGAGCGCCTCGGCGGCGGCGCGATAGGCGGCCTCCTGCTCGTGCTCGTCGGGCAGCGTGGCGCGATCGATGAACAGGAACTCGGTGCGGAACAAGCCGATGCCATCGGCGCCGGCGGCCACCGCAGCGGGCACCTCGCCCGGTCCGCCCACGTTCGCGGCCACCTCGACGACGACGCCGTCGCTGGTGACGGCGGGTTCCCCCGCCATCGAGCGGAGCGACTCGAGACGTTCGGCACGCTCGCGCCGCTCGGCGTCGAGCCTCGCGATCACCTCGGGTGCGGGGCCAGGGTGCACCTCACCGCGCGTGCCGTCGACGGCGAGTGGCGAGCCCTCCTCGAACGCGAGCGCCCGCGGGCCCACCCCCACGACCGCGGGGATGCCGAGTGCGCGCGCGAGCACCGCGGCGTGCGAGGTCGGACCACCGTGCGCGGTCACGATGCCGAGCGCCGTGTCGGGGTCGAGCCCCGCGGTGTCAGCGGGCGTGAGGTCGGCCGCCACCAGGATGCCGGGCGCCTCGAGGCGCGGCGCGGGCGGCGCCACGCCCAGGATGCGCGCGAGCACCTGCGCGCCCACGCTGCGCAGGTCGATCGCCCTCGCCCGCAGGTACTCGTCGTCGAGTCCGTCCCACGTGGCGGCCACCGCGTCGACCGAGTCCTGCCAGGCGCGGGCCGCGGAGACTTCCCGGCCGGTGATCGCATCGCGTGCCGGGCCCAGCAGGGCTTCGTCACGCAGGAACAGCAGGTGCGCGTCGAAGATGCGCGCGTCGTCCTCGCCGGCGCGGGTCGCGACCGCGTCTCGCTGCGCTGCGACGGCCACCGCCGTCTCTCCCAGCGCTGACTCCAACGTCGCGAGCTCGGCCGGGGCGTCGTTCGGATGCACGTCGGGCACCTGGATCGCCGGCGTGTGGAACCGGCGCACGGCGCCGACGGCGTTGCCGGGCGACGCCGCGAATCCGCCGAGCACGCCAGCGGCGACGGCATCGCCGGCCGATGCCGGCGCGGGTTCCTCGGTGGCCGCCACAGTCCTCTCCTCGGCCGGCTCGTCGAATCGCCGGCTCGCGAGCGCTCTCAGGGCGTCGATCGCTGGTTGCGCGCCGGGCCCCGACGCGCTCACCTCGACCTGCTGGCCTTGTCGCACACCGAGCGTGGCGACCCCGTTCAGGCTCGTGGCGTCGGCGGGCCCGGCGCCCGTGGTGAGGTTGCGCACCGTGACGGTGGCATCGAAGCCAGCTGCGGCCTGCACGAACCGCGCGGCAGGGCGCGCGTGCAGCCCGTGGGCCACGTCGACCGACAGCACCGTGACGACGGCGTCGTCGTCGTCGGGCCCGGGACCGACGGCGTCCGCCGTTCCGCCGGCGCCGAGATGGGCGATCTTGCCCGCGAGCCCCGTTCGAGCCTCGGCCGCGACCTGCTCGAGCGGCATGCCGAGCTTCGCGGTGACCGCCGCTGCGACGGCGCCTTCCACGAGCGGCGCCTCGCAGAGCAGGACGCGCTCGCCGCGCTCGTCGCCGAGCAGCTCGATCGCCATCTCGGCCGAGAGCACCGCACTGCCGAGGTCCATGAGCACGAGCACTCCGTCGTCGGACCACGCGCGCTCGATCGCGTCCATCACCCGCACGGCGTCGGTGCCGATCGGATGCTCGACCGCGCCGGTCTCCTCGTCGACGACCCCGTCGAGGCCGCCCGCCGTCTCGAGCTTCACCTCGGCCCCGCCCATCTCGCGGGCGAGCTCGGCGACGCCCTCGGCGATGCGGGCACTGTGCGAGACGATCACGATGCCGACCACGGATGGATCCTCAGGCCCTCGAAGCCAACACGCCGATCAGCACGAACCCGTACGCCACGGTTCCGATGCCGAGCACCACGAGGCCCCGATCGGCGAGGCGGCGCCAGCGCTGGGACAGGCCGAAGTCGAGCAGCACCGAGCGCAGCCCGAGCATCGCGTGGGCCGTGACCGCGACGAGGAACACGCACTCGATCACGAAGATGATCGGGGTGCTCACGTAGTCGAGCACGTGCTGGTAGGTGCGCAGCCCGCCCACCTCGTCGACGACGAAGTGGTGGGCCACCATGTGGATGGTCACGAGCACGAGCAGCGAGACGCCCGTGATCGCGGTCCACCGCCAGCTCCGCGAGCGGCTGGAGCGTTCGTGCTCTGCGCCCGCCGCCATCATTCGCCTCCGAACACGTGCAGGGCCGTGTAGACGAGCACGATGGCGCCGAACACCATGAGCGACCAGAACATCGCCTTCTGATGGTTGGGCACGTAGCCGCTGCCGACGAGGGCCAGGCGGGTACCGTTCAACCCGTGCACGAGCAGCCCGAACACCAACAGCACGTCGAGGCCGAGGAACAGCGGCAGCGTCGCGACCTCGAGGAAGCCGTTCCACGAGTCCTCGCCGCCGAGCAGCAGGGTGAGCACGCCGAGGTGCAGGTACAGGTAGAAGACGAGGCCGAGCCCCGTGATGCGGTTCAGCGAGAAGGCGAGATGGCCCGTGCTGCGGTTGCGCAGGTCGAACCAGGCCACCGGGCCCGGCAGCTTGCGCGCGACGTGGCGCCCGCCCTTGCGGGCCCGCAGGATCTGCTCGACCCCGGGGTCGCGCTCGGGGGTCGGCGCCCGTCGCTCGCTCACACCGTCTCCTCGCTCGACCGGCGATCGGGCACGTCGCGCCCCTGATCGCCCCGGCGCCGTCGCAACTGCTTGCGCAGCGCCATGATGCGCTGAGCGGGCTGCACGCCGCTCGGGCAGGCTTCCGTGCACTCGAACGCCGCGTGGCAACGCCAGGCCGCGTTGTCCTGGTCTGCCCAGTCCAAGATGGCGTCGCGGTCGGCGCCGCGGGGTTCCTCCAGCAGCCGCTGCGCGTAGGCCAACGCCGCGGGACCGAGGTAGGTGTCGTCGGTCGCCGCGACGGGGCACGCCGACAGGCAGAGCCCGCACTCGATGCAATCCTCGTAGCGATCGTGCTCGGCGATGCCGTCGGGCGTCGCCGACCCGGGGAGGAACTCGCTCTCGCGCACGATCGGATGCGCCGTCGGGTAGCGCTCGTAGAACGGCCCCATGTCGACGATCACGTCGTGCAGCACCGGCAGGTTCGCGATCGGATCGACCGCGACGGTGCCCGAGACCTCCGAGAGTTTCGTGACGCACGCGAGGCGCTCCTTGCCGTTCACGCGCACGCCGCAGGTGCCGCACGATGCGTGGAAGCACGAATGCCGCAGCCCGAGCGTCGGGTCCTCGTGCAGCTGGATCCATCGCAGAGCCTCCAGCACGGTCGTGGTGGGGCCGACCGGCACCTCGTGCAGCTCGACGTGGGGCGCGTCGTCGCCACGCTTGAACCGGTGCACGCGCAAGCGTGCGCGTGGACGTGCGCTCGGCGCCGTCATGCCGCGTAGGCCGCCGTGTGGGGGAGCAGCACCGTCTCGCGGGTGCGGCACGCCTGCCTCGACGCCGAGCTTGCGGCACACGACGTCGGCGCAGACCTCCGCCATGCCGCGCAGGGTCGTGCCCTTGCCGCCGGTGATCGTGACGAAGCCCTCGACGCCGTCGTCGATCGGCGTGGTCGATCGTCTTGAAGGTTCGGGAGAGCTCGCGGCCGGAGTCGGCCTCGTCGCGCGAGCCGATCGAGCGGGCGCGCGGCCGACCACGCCGCGCGGAACTCGGCGCTCGCGCACGGCCGGGATCAGCATCGAGCCCTCGTCGACCATCCGCTGCACGTGGTCGCGGTGGCACGCTGAGGTCGTCGGGGTCGGTGACCGACCCACGAGCTGGTACCGACCACCGTGAGCGCGCGCTGGGGCACCACGATGTCGCCGTCGCCGGAGGCGGTGCAGGCGGTTCACCACCATGTTGCAGAGGCGTCCGCGCAGGGCGAGCATCACGCCGGGGCGACGGCCGGATCGGCACGTCGACGCCGGCCATCGTCGGCGATCTGCTCCGACCAGGGCCCGGTGGCGTTCACGACCAGGTCGGCGCCGATCGCGCGTTTCGCGGCCGGTCACGAGGTCGCGCACATGCGCCCCCGTGACCGCGCCGCCCGACGACCTCCAGGCCGGTCACCTCGACCCAGTTCAGCAGGTCGGCGCCGTCTGCCCTGGCCGTGGCGAAGAAGCGAAGCGGCATGCGCATCGCGTCCATCGTGGCGTCGGGCACGCGCACGGCCGACCTGCAGATCGGGGTTCAGCATCGGCTCCAGGCGCAGCGCGTCGTCGGGCTGCAGACGCTGCGTCGGGATGCCCGTCTCGCTCGCACACCCTCGAGGAACTCCGGGCAGGTAGCGCCATGTCCTCGTCGGTGATCGCGACGAACAGCCCGTCGTTCTCCTCGAACGAGCCGGGCGCGATGCGGCGCAGGAGCGTGTTCTCCTCGATGCACTCCGACTGCCGATTCGCTGGTCGTTCACGGCGTAGCGCGCGCCGCTGTGCAGCAGGCCGTGGTGGCGCCCGGTCGTGCCCGAGGTGAACTCGCCCCGCTCGACCAGCGTGACGCGCAGCCCTCGCAGCACGAGGTCGTGCGCGAGCGCGCCGCCGGTGCCACCGCCGCCGACGATCAGCACGTGTGGCGCCGACCGCGCACCCTCGCGTCATCGAGCCGAGTCATCGCCACGACCCGAGCGCCGACGGGCCTCAGTGACTCGTCGTGCTCCTGCTCCTGACCCTCGGCGAAGTCGCCCCGCTCGGGCGTGTGACGTGGTCGGCTTCGTCGCTCTCGCCCTCAGCGAAGGTGCCCGTGTGCTCGACCGCCTTCGAGCTCGTGATGCACCTCCTCCTGGCCTTCGGCGAAGTCGCCGTGGGTGTCGTCGTCGGGGTCGTGCTCGGCCTCCTGTCCCTCGGCGAAGGAGCCCTGGTCGTGCTCCTCGTCGCCGTCGCTCGGTCATGTTGCCTCCTCGTCCGCTCGATGTCGGGCCGGCGGCGGCGGGCCCCCACCGCCGGCCCGAGCTCACTCGACCCAGTCGAACGTCCGGGTCACGGCCTTCTTCCACATCGCGTACTGCTGGTCGCGCTCGGTCGCGTCCATCTGGGGGGTCCACTCCTTGTCCTTGCCCCAGTTCGCCCGCAGGTCCTCGACCGTGGGCCCAGAACTCCACGCGAGGCCGGCCGCGTAGGCGGCGCCCGAGCGCCGTGGTCTCGGCCACCGTCGGCCGGATCACCGGCACACCGAGGATGTCGGCCTGGAACTGCATCAGCAGGTCGTTGAAGCACCATGCCGCCGTCGACCTTCAGCGCCGTCAGCTCGACGCCGGAGTCGGCGTTCATCGCGTCGACGACCTCGCGGCGTCTGCCACGCCGTCGCCTCGAGCACCGCGCGGGCGATGTGGCCCGGCGTTGACGAATCGGGTGAGCCCCGCGATCACGCCGCGCGCATCGCTGCGCCAGTACGGCGCGAACAGCCCGGAGAAGGCCGGCACGAAGTACACGCCGCCGTTGTCCTCGACCGTGACGCCAGCTCCTCGACCTCGTGCGACGAGCTCGATCATCTTCAGGTTGTCGCGCAGCCACTGCACGAGCGCGCCGGTGATCGCGATCGAGCCCTCGAGCATGTAGGCGGCCGGCTGGTCGCCGATCTTGTAGCCCACGCCCGGTGATGAGGCCGCTCTTGCGACGGGACCGGCCGTGGTGCCGGTGTTCAGCAGCAGGAAGTTGCCGGTGCCGTAGGTGTTCTTCGCCTCGCCGACGTCGAAGCAGGTCTGGCCGAACAGCGCCGCCTGCTGGTCGCCGAGGTCGCCCGCGACCGGCACGCCGGCCGCGCGCCGACGGCCTCGCCGTAGACCTGGCTCGACGAGCGGATCTCGGGCAGCATCGACCGCGGCACGCCGATCGCGCTCAGCAGGTCGTCGTCCCAGTCCAGCGTCTTCGAGGTCCATCAGCATCGTGCGGCTCGCGTTCGTCACGTCGGTGACGTGCACGTCCGCCGTTCGCCCCGCCGGTGAGGTTCCAGATGCACCACGTGTCGATGTTGCCGAACGAGCAGCTCGCCGGCGTCGGCCCGCTCGCGCGCGCCGTCGACGTTGTCGAGGATCCAGCGGACCTTCGGCCCGGAGAAGTACGTGGCCACCGGCAGGCCGGTCTTGGCGCGGAAGCGGTCCTGGCCGCCGTCGGCGATCAGCTCGTTGCAGATCTGGTCGGTGCGGGTGTCCTGCCACACCAGGGCGTTGTGGATCGGCTTGCCGGTGGCGCGGTCCCACACGACGGTCGTCTCGCGCTGGTTCGTGATGCCGACCGCCGCGAGGTCGCTCGCCTGACAGGCTCGGTCTTCTCGCAGCGCGCCGCGCGACCACCTCCTGCGCTGCGGGTCCAGATCTCGGCGGGTCGTGCTCGACCCAGCCCGGCTTCGGGAAGATCTGCTCGTGCTCCTTCTGATCGAGGCCGATCACGTTGCCGCCGTGATCGAAGATCATGAAGCGCGTGCTGGTCGTGCCCTGGTCGAGCGCTCCGACGTAGTCAGCCATCGTGGGGCCCTCCCTCGTTCGTCATTCGGTCGCCGCGCCCAAGTGTCGGCGGCGGTATCGCAGCAGCAGACGTGCACGACGTCGCGCCCGGGTCCTGATGCCCGGCGCTTCGTTCACCGAGGTAGCTCGCCCGGCCCTTGCGGGCGACGAGCGGGATCGTGGCAGTCATGCCCTTCGGCCGCGGCGTCGGCCGAGCGCCGCAGCGCCGGGGCATGTCGCCGCCCGTCGGCGACGCGCGGCGGCGAAGGCATCGCGCGGCGGGCATCAGCGCGTCGATCATCGTCTTGTCACCGAGCTCCGCCTTCCCCCGAGCCTGCACGCCCGACGACCGCCGCATCGAGCGCCGCCGCCCAGTCCTCGGGCGTGATCTCCGCTCTTGCCCGCCGTCGCGACTCCGAGCTGCAGGAACAGCGTGCCGTACAGGGGACCGCCGGCGCCCCCGACCGTGGAGACGAGGGTCATGCCGACGGTCTTGCACAACGCGCCGATGTCGCCCGGCGGGGCGCCGTCGAGCTTGCCGAGCACCGCCTGGAAGCCACGGTCCATGTTGATGCCGTGGTCGGCGTCGCCGATCGCGGAGTCGAGCTCGGTCAGGTACTCCTTGTTCTCGGCGATCGTCGCGGCGAAGGTCTTCAGCCACGCCACCACCTCGTCGTACGAGACTGCCACTCGAACCCTCACCCCCTTCGGTGTCGCCGTGCGGGTCGGGGGTCAGACGCCCCACCGCAGCCCGGCGGTCTTCACCGGCGCGTCCCACAGCGTCGTGTAGTCGTCGTTCAGCTTCAGCAGGGTGATCGAGCACCCGGCCATCTCGAGCGACGTGATGTAGGAGCCGATCAGGTTCCGCGAGATCGTGATGCCGCGACCCGCCGAGGAACTTGTTCAGCTCGTTGTAGACCACGTACAGCTCGATCAGCGGCGTGCCCCCCATGCCGTTGACGAACGCCAGCACGCTGTCGCCCTTGCTGAACGGCAGGTCGTCGACGATCGCGCTCGCCATCATCTCGACGATCTCCGACGCCGGTCTTCATCTTCATGCGCTCGCGTCCGGGCTCGCCGTGGATGCCGACGCCCATCTCGATCTCGTCGTCGCCGAGCTCGAAGGTCGGGTTGCCGGCGGCGGGCACCGTGCACGACGTGAGCGCCATGCCCATCGAGCGGGCGTTGGCGTTCACCTCACGGCAGATGTCGGCGACTTCCTTCAAGCGGGCGCTGCTGCTCGGCGGCGGCGCCGGCGATCTTCTCCATCAGCACGGTCGCGCCGACGCCGCGGCGGCCCGCCGTGTAGAGGGAGTCCTGCACGGCCACGTCGTCGTCGACGACGACCGCCTCGACGTCGATGCCCTCGGAGCGGCAGAGCTCGGCCGCCATCTCGAAGTTCATGACGTCGCCGGTGTAGTTCTTCACGATGTGCACCACGCCGGCCCCGCCGTCGACGGCCTTCGTGGCGGCCTCCATCTGATCGGGGGTGGGCGAGGTGAAGACCTCGCCCGGCGCGGCGGCGTCGAGCATGCCCATGCCGACGAACCCGCCGTGCATCGGCTCGTGGCCCGAGCCACCGCCTGAGATGAGGGCGACCTTGCCCTGCACCGGCGCGTCGGCCCGCACGATGTAGTAGGGGTCGTAGAAGACCTTCACCAGGTCGCCGTGGGCGGCCTCGATGCCCTGCAGTTCCTCCCGTACCACGTCGGCCGGGTCGTTGATGAGCTTCTTCATGCGTGCCTCGCTTCCCGATGGGGCGGCGGGAGGGCACACGGGACCCTCCCGCCGACCGTTCCTACAGTTCGAAGATCGCCTTCGCGGCGAGCGCACCCACGACGCCGCCCGCGACGGGGCCGACGACCGGGATCCACGAGTAGGCCCAGTCGGAGCTGCCCTTGCCGGGGATCGGCAGGATCGCGTGCATGATGCGCGGACCGAGGTCTCGCGCAGGGTTGATCGCGTAGCCCGTCGGTCCGCCGAGCGCCATGCCGATGACGAGCACCAGCAGTGCCACCGGCAGCGCGCCGGTCGCGAGGGCGCCACCCAGCGCGTCGGCGCCGAGCGTCAGTCCGCCGATCGAGAGGACCCCGAACACCAGCACGAACGTGCCGATGAACTCGGTGATCAGGTTCGCCGGGGTGTTGCGGATCGCGGGACCGGTCGAGAAGACGGCGAGCTTCAGGCCCGCGTCGTCGGTCTCGCCCCAGTGCGCCAGGTACGAGAGCCACACGAGCGTGGCCCCGATGAACGCGCCGAGGAACTGGCCGGCGATCGCGGTGGGCACGTCTTCCCAGGGGAAGAGGTCGATCGAGGCGAGCCCGACCGTCACCGCCGGGTTGATGTGCGCGACGCCGCCCGAGACAGCCAGGCTGCCGAGCACGCCGATGAACACGGCCATCGCCCAGGCCCAGGTGATGACCACCCAGCCTGAGTTCTGCGCCTTCGACTTGTTGAGGAGCACACCGGCTACCACGCCGTCGCCGAGCAACACGAGCAACGCGGTGCCGACCACCTCTCCGAGGAACATCTGAGCGACCACCCCCTCCGAACCGGGCCCCACCGTCGGGGCCATCTCGAGTCGAGCCAACCGTGTTCGTAACGAGATGTCAATAGTCAGGAAACGCCGAATATCGCTCGACAGGGCAGAACTTCGTTCGGCATAATCGAACACCGACGTTGGGAAGTTGACACGACATAGGTGGGGTTCGATGGTGACCGCGGTGACCGAGCGACCGATGCACGAGCCCGGCGAGGGCCGGGCCCCATACGGCGAGAGCGAGATCCGGCGGTGGGTGCGTGGCAGCGCCGACGTGATCTCTGCCAACCGCGACTTCCTCACGCAACTCGACGCGGCCATCGGCGACGCGGACCACGGCATCAACATGGACCGGGGGTTCTCCGCAGCCGTCACCGATCTCGACGCGAGCGTCCACCTGCCGCCCGGCGAGCTGTTGATCCGGGTCGGGGGCACGCTGATCTACCGAGTCGGCGGCGCCGCCGGCCCGCTCTTCGGCACCTGTCTTCGGCGGGCGGGGGAGAGCCTCGGCGACGCCGAGCGCTTCGACGGCGAGGACCTGCTGAAGGCGATGCGAGCAGGGCTCGACGGCATCCAGGGCCTCGGCGCCGCCATCGAAGGCGACAAGACGATCGTCGACGCCTACATGCCCGCCGTCGGTGCGTTCGAGCGAGCGCTCCGCGCGGGCGGCGATGCCGCCTCGGCCGCGCACAAGGCCGCCGACGCGGCCCGCGAGGCCGCGCGCGACACCGTGCCGATGCAAGCGCGGAAGGGGCGGGCCTCATACCTGGGCCCGCGCAGCGTCGGCCACCAGGACCCGGGCGCGACCTCGGCCGCACTGCTGTTCGCCGCGCTGGCCCGCGCGCTGGACGGCGAGCGATGAGCCTCGGCGCGACGTCGCCCGAACGCCGCCGCAGCACGATCCAATCGGTGGACAGGGCGGCCCGCATCCTCAAGGTGCTCGGCACGGGCACGTCGCGCATGGGGGTGACCGAGATCGCGTCGCGGCTCGGCCTTGCCAAGGGCACCGCCTACGGCCTGCTGCGCACCCTCGAGGCGCAGGAACTCGTGGAGCAAGACCCGGAGACCGACAAGTACCGGCTCGGCCCGGCGATGTTGCAGCTCGGGAACGCCTTCCTCGACAACCACGAGCTGCGCGGACGCTCGCTGCTGTGGGCAGACTCGCTCGCATCGCGCGTGGGCGAGGCCGTGCGCGTCGGCGTGCTGCACGGGTCGCACGTGCTGATCGTGCATCACGTGTTCCGCCCAGACAACTCGGTGCAGATCCTCGAGGTGGGGGCGTCGATCCCGTGGCACGCGTGCGCGCTCGGCAAGGCGATCGCCGCCTACCTGTCCGAGGCGGCGCGCCTCCAGCTACTCGAGTCGGCGACGACCGCCCTCACGGGACGCACGATCACCGACCCAGGCGCCCTCGAGGTGACCCTGCTCGCGACCGCCGAGGACGGCTACGCGTTCGAGGACGAGGAGGCGATCGTCGGGGAAGCCGAGATCGCCGGCGCGGTCTTCGACGACATGGGGCACCCGGTCGGCGCGATCGGCGTCGTCGGTCCGGTCGAGCGGCTCCTGACCGGCGGCGAGCCCGCCTCGACGCTCGTGGCCGCGGTGCGCGAGACGGCCCGCGGGCTCTCGCGAGACATGGGCGCCGGGCGCGCGAGGGCGGGGCGCGGCGCACGCTCGTGAGCGAACCGCCCGGGGCCGTCACGGTCGAGGATTACCGCGAGGCCGCTCGCGCCGCCGTGCCGCCCGACGTGTGGGACTACTACGAGGGCGGCGCCGGCGACGAGTGGACGCTCGCCGAGAACCGGCGTGCCTTCGACCGCTGGATGTTGCGGCCCCGCTTCCTGCGCGGAGCGGGCTCGCCCGATACCTCGACGAGCGTGCTCGGCGAGCCGGCTCGCGTTCCCGGTGCTGGTCGCGCCCTGGGCGTACCAACGCCTGGCCCACCCCGACGGCGAGCTCGCCACCGCGCGCGCCGCGGCCGCCGCCGGCACCGTGATGGTCGTGTCGTCGACCACCGAGGGCTACCTCGAGGACGTGGCCGCCGCGAGCGAGGGTCCGAAGTGGTGGCAGCTCTACGTGGCCGAGGACCGCGAGTTCACCGCCGCGATGCTCGCACGCGTGACCGCCGCCGGCTACGGCGCCATCTGCTGGACCGTGGACTTCGTCGTGAACGGCCTGCGTCATCGCGACACGCGCCACGGGTTCGTGATGCCGATCGGCATCGGCGCCAGCGACTACGTCTTCGACGCCTCGATCACGTGGGACGACCTCGCCTGGGTCAAAGAACGCGTCCCCGGCCTGCCGGTGCTCGTGAAAGGACTGCTCACCGCCGAGGACGCCGAGCTCGCCGTGCAGGCCGGCGCCGACGCCATCGTGGTATCGAACCACGGCGGACGCCAGCTCGACCGCTCGCCCGCGGGCCTCGACGCCCTGCCCGAGGTCGTCGCCCAGGTGTCGGGGCGCATCCCGGTGCTGATGGACGGGGGCGTGCGCCGCGGCACCGACGTGCTCACCGCCATCGCCCTCGGGGCGAGCGCGGTGCTCGTGGCGCGCCCCACGATCTGGGGCCTGGCCGCCGAGGGGGAAGCCGGCGTCGCCGGCGTCCTCGAGATCCTGCGCGCGGAGTTCGAGAACGCGATGGCGCTCTGCGGTTGCCGCACGGTCGCCGAGATCGGCCGCGCGCTCGTGACGCCCGTGCGCTGAAGCGACGCGACCCGCGGCGACCGTCTGGGAACATCGTCGCATGAGCGGATACGACCTCCACACGCACTCCAGCTTCAGCGACGGCACCGAGACCCCCACGCACAACGTGCACCTGGCGAACGAGCGCGGTGTCGAGGGCATCGGCATCACCGACCACGACACGTTCGCCGGGCTCGACGAAGCGGCGGCGGCCGGCGCCGCCGAGGGCGTCGACATCGTGCCCGGCATCGAGTTCTCGGCGGAGTACGACGGGGCCAGCTTGCACGTGCTCGGCTACTGGGTCGACCCGGCTCACGAGCCCCTGCGCGACGAGCTGAAGCGCCTCACCGACACCCGCTTCCGCCGCGGCGAGATGATGATCGAGAAGCTGCAGGAAGCCGGCTACGACATCTCCTTCGAGGACGTGCGCCGGATCGCCGGTGACGACCTCATCGCGCGTCCGCACGTGGCTCAGGCCATGGTCGAGGCGGGCATCGTCGAGACCGAGAAGGACGCCTTCGATCGCTACATCGCCGACGGCGGCGTCGCCTACGTGCCCAAGCACGCGCTCGACCCTGTCGATGCGCTGCGCCTGATCGGCGACGCCGGTGGCGTGTGCGTGCTCGCCCACCCCGCCATGTGGAAGGGCAACGGCTCGGTGCCCGACGAGCTGATCGAGCGCATGGCCGAGGGTGGCATGGTGGGCCTCGAGGTCGACCACCCTGATCACGACGACGATGCCGCGCGCCTACTACCGGGCGATGGCCGAGCGCCTCGACCTGGTGCCGACCGGTTCCAGCGACTGCCACGGCGCTCGGTATGACTACCGCCTCGGCGCCAACACCACGCCGACGGAGTTCGTCGACGAGCTCAAACGGCGCGCCGGGAAGTAGTGCAGGGGGCCAACAGCTGCGAAGGTGGCGGCCTCGGAGACACTCTTTCGAAGCCGCAGGGCGCGCCTGGGTACGATGCGCTCGTGACCGACGGGCCGCTCGAGATGGTGTTCTTCGACATCGGCGGGGTGATGTACGACGACTCCGTGTACGCGCGGTCGTGGCAGAAGGCGCTGCGCGAATCGGGAGCCGAGTTCACCGACGAGGAGTTCGAGGCGGAGTACGCCGCCGCCCGCGCGGCCCAGTCGGAGTCGTTCCGGCGCAGGCTCACGAAGCGGTTCCTGGGAAGCGACGACGATCTCGCGGCCGTCGAGGCCCGGGCGGCCAAGTACTGGGCGTATCCGCCCGATGCGCTCTACGCCGACGTGGTGCCGTGCCTGGAGGCGCTCGAGGGAAGGTTCCGACTGGGAGTGATCGCGAACCAGCCCACGTCGGTGCGCGCGGCGATGGACCGCGACGGCCTCTCGCGATTCTTCGAAGTCTGGGGTGTGAGCGACGACCTGGGGCTGCAGAAGCCCGATCCGAAGCTCTTCTCCCACGTGCTGTACACGGCGGGGGTATCGCCGGCGCGCACCGTGATGATCGGGGATCGACTCGACTACGACGTGCGTCCGGCGAGGACCGCCGGCATGCGCGCGGTCTGGATGTTGCGCGGCGAGGCCCCCGACGAGCCCACCCCGGCGCAACTCGCCGAGGCCGATGGCTGGGCGCGCGATCTCACCGAGATACCCGCCTTGCTGGCGTCGTGGTCGTAACGTCGCAGCCATGCACATCGTGATCGTGGGAGGCGGGGCCGCCGGACTGACCGCCGCGCGCAGGCTCGAGCGGAAGCTCGGCCGCACCGGCCACTCGCTCACGCTGGTCTCGACCGAGAACGTCTTCCTGTACCAGTCGCTGCTCTCGGAAGCGGCGGGCGGCACCCTGGAACCGCGTCACGTGGTGGTGCCGTTGCGCTCGGTCCTGCAACACACCGAGATCGTGGTGGGGGAAGTGGAACGCGTCGACCCCGCGGCGCGGCTGCTGCACCTGCGCGGGGTCGATGGCGACCCGTTCGAGCTGGGGTACGACCAGCTGGTGTTGACCCCGGGTTCGCGCTCGCGCACGCTGCCGGTGCCGGGGTTGGCCGAACAGGGCATCGGGTTCAAGACGCTCGGTGAGGCGATCCTGCTGCGCAACCACGTGCTGTCGCGGCTGGAGTCGGCGTCGCAGCGCCCGCCACGCGACCCGAGGCGGCGGGCGGCGCTGTCGTTCGTGTTCGTGGGGGCCGGGTACGCGGGCGTCGAGGCCATCGCGGAGCTCGAGGACCTGTCGCGGTGGGCGGTGCGGCACATCCCGCGTTTGCGGCCCGACGAGCTGCGGTGGGTCCTGGTGGAGGCGCAGGATGTGGTGCTGCCGGAGATCGCGTCGGGGCTCGGGGAGTACGCGGCGCGGGAACTGGAGCGGCGCGGCATCGAGATCAGGACGGGCACCCGGCTCGAGTCGATCGAGGCCGGCGTGGTGCGGCTGAGCGACGGCGACACGTTCTCGGCCGAGACCCTGGTGTGGACGGCGGGGGTGAAGCCCGAGCCACTCGCGGCGCTCTCGTCACTGCCGGTCGACGGGTCGGGGCGGCTGCGGGTGGACGCGTCGTTACGCGTCGAGGGCTACGAGGGAGTGATCTGGGGAGCCGGCGATGCGGCGGCGGTGCCGGACGTGGTGAACGGCGGGTTCTGCCCGCCGTCGGCGCAGTACGCGACACGGCAGGGCAAGCGGCTCGCTGCGAACGTGCTGGCGACGTTGGGGGGAGCGGATGCGGGGGTGGGTTCCGGGGCTGGCGTTGAGCCGTTCAGGTACGAGGCGCTCGGCGCGTTGTGCTCGCTCGGACGCTACAAGGGCGTGGCGGTGGTGATGGGGGTGCGGCTGCGTGGGTTCCCGGCGTGGTTCCTGGCGCGGTCATACCACCTGCTGCAGCTGCCGACGCTGAACCGGAAGGTGCGCGTGGTGCTCGATTGGACGCTGTCGCTGTTCTTCCCGCGGGACGTCGCGGCGCTGGGGTCGCTGTACGACCCGACGCAGGCGTTCGAACGGGCGGCCAGGGAGTAGGGCGGCGTCACCAGGGTTGATGGTCGCAACTTGGCGGGGACCTCCCTGTTTCGACCTGCGGACGAACTACGGAGGTCCTTGCCAAGTCGGCCCGACCCACCCGGGCGCCAACCTCTGGCCGGTACCCTAGGCGCCCTTGCGACGTTGCTTCTGCAGGTCGCTCGCCGCCTGCAGGGCCTTGTGGCTGCGGGCGATGTCGGGCATCTCGGCGCCGCTCGCGAGTTCCTCGGCCGCCCACTTGGTGAGGTCGCGGATCGACACGATGCCCACGACTCGCCCGCGATCGACGACCGGCAGGTGGCGGATGTTGCGGGCCACCATGTGTTCGGCGGCGTCGGCGAGGTCCATCTTCGGCCCCACCGTCTCGAGGTCGCGCCTGGTCATGCCGTGGGCCACCTTCACGGAATGCGGGTCGCCCCCGGCCGCCACGAGGTTCACGATGTCGCGCTCGGTCACGATGCCGGCGAGCTTCTTGCCGTCGAGCACGACGACCGAGGAGATGCCGTTGGTGCGCATCGTCTTGGCGACATCGGCGAACGTGTCCTCGGCGTCGGCGGACTTCACGTCGGGGTGCATCACGTCGGCGACCTGCATCGTCGGTGCCTCCTCGTGGCCGGTGGGGATGCGTAGCCTACCGCTTCCCGGGTGCGTTCCGTCGTACAACTCTCCCGTGCAACGCATGCGATCCGCCCTCGTGCTCCTGCCGCTCATCGCGGTCATCGCGCTCATCGTGGTGCTGCCGTCGTGCACCGTGCAGGCGAACCCCTCGGCCGGGGTGCGCACCGACGCCCGAGGCCGGGTCGTGATCGTGGCGCCGAGGTGCCTCGACCAGCGCATCGACGCCGTGCAGGTGGCCGACCTCGACGGGCCGGTGCGATGGCGCGCCGAGGGCGGCGGCAACAGCTACCCCACGATCTTCGTCGTGGGGCGCGCGCCGGCGCTCATGCAGGAGACCGACCCGTTCGACGGCTCGCTCGACCCCGACGACGCGTACGTGGCGACCGTGGAGTACACGGGCTCGGTGCCCGACGTCGACGTGGAGTTCCGCCCCGAGGCATTGTCGACCGACCGAGTGGTCGACGAGGAAGGGCGCGTTTCGAGCGAGCAGGATTTCCTCGACGACGCGGGCCGCGACTGCGTCGGCGGCTGGGTCTGGGTTTTCGGCGCCATCGCGCTCGTGATCGGCCTCGCGTTCGTCGTGGCGATCATCGCGGGCCTGTGGATCACGTTGCGGGTCGTGCGCAAGGCTCGCCGAGCCCGCGAGCTGGAGGGCACGCCCGATCGCCCGGATCTCAGGCCCGACCTCAGTGGTCGCTGACGCCGGAGAAGTGGAACTCGTCGACCTTCAGGGCCGGCACCCGCGAGGCGCTGAAGAAGAACTCGCTCGCCAGGTGCGCCTCGCGCCCCACCATCGACACGCTCGACAGGGCGCCGATGATCGACTGGGTGAACCGGAAGTTGCGCACCGGCCCCACGATCTCGCCGTGCTCGATCAGGAACGTGCCGTCGCGCGTCATGCCGGTGATCGACGATTCCATCGGGTTCACGATGTTCGCGTAGTGGAAGCGGGTCACGAGCAGGCCCCGGTCGGTTGAGCGCACCATCTCCTCGACGGTGGCGTCGCCGGTGTCCATGAACAGATGCAGCGGGAACGGCCCCTCGGGGTTCGGCGAGGGCAGGCCGTGGCCGGTCGAGGCGCGGCCGGCTTCCTTGCCGGTCCGGCGGTCGTACACGACCCCGCGGAAGACCCCGTCATGCAGGAGTTCGACGCGCTGCTTCGGCGTGCCCTCGAAGTCGAAGGGGGCGCCGAGCGTGCGAGGGTCGGCGCCGTCGTCCCAGATCGAGATCGACGGCGCGGCGACCTGTTGGCCCTCCTTGCCGTCGAAGCAGGAGCGGCCCTCGAGGTAGGCGCGGCCGGCGAATCCCATGAACGCCAGGAAGCCGACGAGCGTGGCGGTGGCGGCCGGCTCGAGCACGACGGTGTACGTACCGGCGTCGAGTGAGCGGGGCGACGCCGAGGCGACGGCCTTGTCGCTCGCGGTCCGCCCGATCGCGCCGGGGTCGATGGCCTCGGTCGAGCCGGCGAAGACCTCGGCGAATCCGCTGCCGCCGTCGGGACCGGTGACCACCGTGCTGAGCGAGGCTTGGGTCGAGGGCGCCCAACAGAACTGCCCCTCGCTGTTGGCGAGCCCAAGCTCGACGGCGATGGTCTCGTATGCGCCCGCGGCCGAGCAGCCGGGCGCGCATCGGGCGATGAGCTCGGCGACCGCGTCGGCGCGCATCTCGGGCGAGGCCGCGGCCGTCCCCTCGAAGAACCGGTCCACGTCGGGCACCTCGGCCGCGGGCGCGAGGCCCGGCCACAGCGGATCGGCCGCGACGATCTCGGCCATCTCGAGCGCGCTGCGCGCGGCCGCCGCGGCGCCCTCGGGCGTAGCCTCGTTCGACGCGGCGACCCCGATGTGCCCGCCCTTCGCGACGCGCACGCGCAGGCCGGTGTCCTCGCGGGCGATGCTCTGGTGGATCTCGCTGTTCGCGAAGCGGGTGAGCCCGCCCCACTCGTGCATCAGCAGGACCTCGACGCCGTCGGCGCCCGGCACCGACAGCGCGCCGTCGGCGACCCGGCGGAACTCGTCGGGCCCCAGCACGCCGGTCGGCTCGCTCACCCGCGCACCCCCACCTGCACGTTGCGGAAGCGCGCCGGCGACGCGCCGTGGCCGACGCGTCCGACCTGACCCGGCTGGCCCTTGCCGCAGTTCGGGGTGCCCCACACCACCCAGTCCTCGGCGCCGCCGACCGCGTCGCACGAGCCCCAGAACTCCGGCGTGATGCCGGTGTAGTTGGGGTTCCGGTACAGGGTCGTGAGTTTCCCGCTCTCGATGCGCCAGGCCTGCTCGCATCCGAACTGGAAGTTGATGCGCTTGTCGTCGATCGACCACGACGAGTTCGTCGTCATGTAGATGCCGTGGTCGGTGTCGCCGATGATCTCGGCGAGCGTGCCCTCGCGCGGCTCGATCGAGATGTTCGTCATACGGATCAGCGGCAGGTGGCTCCACCCGTCGGCGCGGCTCGTGGCGTTCGAGCTTTGGCCCACCACGCCCGCCGTCTCACGGCTCGAGAGGAAGTTCTCGAACGTGCCGTCGACGATGATCGGCACGCGCTGGGCCGGCACGCCCTCGTCGTCGTAGCCGAACGTGCCGAGCCCGCCGGGCAGCGTGGCGTCGGCGGTGATCGAGACCAGATCGCTCGCGTACCGCACCGTTCCCCGGTCCCCCGGGGAGAGCCACGACGAGCCGGCGTAGGCCTCCTCCATGCCGAGCACGCGGTCGAGCTCGATCGGGTGGCCGATCGACTCGTGGATCTGCAGCTCCATCTGCCCGGAATCGAGCACGAGCGTGGTGACCTCGCTCGGGCATTCGGGGGCCGAGAGCAAGGCGACCGCCTCGCTGCCGATGCGCTCGGCCTCCTCGATCAGCCCCAGGGTGCGGATGTGCTCGTAGCCCGCAGCCTTCACGTGTCCGCGGAACGAGTTCGGGTAGCGACGTCGCTGCATGTCGCCGTCGGCGACGGCGACCGCCTCGATGCCCCCGCCCGAATTCGTGACGACCTGCTCGATCGCGGCGCCGTCGCTCGAGGCGAACCACGTGGAGCGCCGGAAGAAGTCGAGCCCGGCCTCCGCGAACGACAGGCCCGGCACCTCCTGCATGCGGCGGGTGGCCTCCATCAGCAGCGCGACCTTCTCCTCGAGCGGCACGGTGAACGGGTCCTCCTCGACCGACCGTGCGCCAGGCCGCGGTCGCGGGCTCGACGGGGGTGAGCGACACGGGCTCGCCGGGCAGCCGCTGCGCGGCCCTGGCCATGGCCACGGCGAGCCGCGCGGTGCGATCGATCTCGGCCTCGTCGAGGCGCGACGTGGCGGCGAAGCCCCAGCGCCCGCCCACCAGCACCCGGATGCCGACGCCGGTCGAGGTCGAGCGGTCGACGCCTTCCATCTCCTGGTTGCGCACCGTGAGCGACTCGCTCTCGTCGGTGCCGGCGCGCGCATCGGCGAAGTCGGCGCCGGCGGATCGCGCGGCCTCGACGGCCATCTTCGCGATGTCGAGCACGTGTACTCCCGTGTGACCTCGAGCTTCCCCATCGGCCCCGAAGGCCCGAACGACGCGGGGCATCGTACCCGGTGCGGTCGGCTCGCACCTCGGCGCGCGCGGGCGCCGGTTGGCGGGTGCGGGCGCGCTGGTGGGAAGATGCCGCGCACCCGACGACGCCCGAGGAGGACCACACGTGCCGGTCGAACGCGCCGACGACCACCCGATCTTCGAGCTGGGAGGCAACACGGTCACGAGCCTCGCGGCCCCGAGCCGCGGTGCCCGTGAGGCCGCGCTCTTCCGCATCTCGCTGCCGCCCGGTGGGGGGCTGCCGCCCCACCACCACGATCACCTCGACGTCTTCGCCGTGGAAGCCGGCGGCGGCACGTTCCATATCGACGACGACGTCGTATGAGCTGATGGCGGGCGACTCGGTCGTCGTGCCGGTCGGGGCCGTGCACTACCTGGAAGCCGGCGACGACGGCGCGTCGATCGTGGTGACGATGCTCGCCGGCACGAAGCTCGTCAGGGCCGACGACGGCTCCGAGATCGTGCCGCCCTGGGTGAGCTGAGTGGCGCGTACCTACATCGCCGACGTCACGGTCTTCGACGGCGCCCGGGTGCGACGGCGCCAGGGGGTGCTCGTCGACGGCGAGCGCATCGCGTGGACGGGCGCGCACGCCCGGGCGCCCCGCGAGGCCCGCGGAGCGCGACCGGTCGACGGCTCGGGCCGCACGCTGACGCCCGGCTTGATCGACTGCCACGTGCATCTCAACTTCGACGGTGGCCCGGACTTCGCCGGCGAGGCGGCGCAGATGGGGCTCGCCCTCGCTTCGATCAAGGCCACCGCCAACGCCGCGCAAGCACCTCGCGGCCGGCGTGACCACGGTGCGCGACCTCGGCGGGCTCGGCACCTGCGAGCTGGCCGGGGCGATCGAACGAGGTGTGGTGCCCGGACCGCGCCTGGTGGCCGCCGGCCGGGCGCTCACCGTGACCGGCGGGCACGGGCACAACGTCGGGTTCGCCCGCGAGGTCGACGGCGCCGACGCGGTGCGCCGGGCGGTGCGCGAAGAGATCAAGGCCGGCGCGAAGGCCATCAAGGTGGTGGCGACGGGCGGCGTGCTCACGCCCGGCATCGGCGCCACGTTCACCGCGTTCACGCCCGAGGAGATCGTGGCTGCCGTCGACGAGGCCCACTCGTGGGGCCGCGGCGTCGCGGCGCACGCGATCGGCAGCCGAGGGCGTCACCGGCTCGGTGCGGGCCGGCGTCGACTCGGTGGAGCACTGCGTGCAGCTCACGAAGGCCACGGCGACGACGATGGCCGAGCGCGGCACGTTCCGGGGACCGACGCTCTCGGCCGCCTTCGGCATGATCGAGCATCCCGCCGAGGTGCCCGACTACGCCCTCGAGAAGATCAGTTCGGTCATCGAAGATGCCGAGCGCAGCCAGGCGCTGTCGCTACGCGCCGGCGTGCGCCACGTCTGCAGCACCGACGCCGGCACGCCGTTCAACCCACACGGCGGCGCCGCGCTCGAGCTGGCGCGGCTCGTCGCGTGGGGAATGCGGCCCCTCGACGCGATGGTGGCGGCCACCGCGCACGGCGCCGAGCTGCTGCGGGTGCCCGACATCGGCATCGTGCGCGCGGGCGCGCTGGCCGACCTTGTGCTGTTCGACGCGAACCCCGTCGAGGACATCGGCGCGCTCACCTCGCCCCGCACGGTGTGGCAGGGCGGGTCGGTGGTCGCGGGACGGGCGCCCCGGTGAAGCGCCGGGCGCGATGCGGGCGGGGGTCCGGGTGAGCTTCCGCGACGAGGCCCTCGAGGCGAACGCGGCGTACGCGGCGTACGCGGCCGGGTTCCCCGCGGGGGAGCGTTCGGCGCCGCCCACCCGGCGGGTCGCGGTGCTCGCGTGCATGGACGCGCGTCTGCGCCCGGAGGAGGCGCTCGGGCTCGCGCTCGGCGAAGCTCATGTGATCCGCAACGCCGGCGGACGCGTCACCGATGACGTCGTGCGGTCGCTGATGCTGTCGTCGGCGGTGCTCGGCACGCGGCGGGTCGCGGTGATCCATCACACCGACTGCGGGCTGCTGGGCGCGACCGACGAGATGCTGCGCGATCGGGTGGCGGCGGCGACGGGTGAGCGCGTGGACGACGTCGAGTTCCTGGCGTTCGACGACGCCGACGGCACGTTGCTCGACGATGTGCGGGCGATCGAGCAGGACGCGCGCCTGCCGTTCGACGAGGTGATCGGCTTCCTCTACGACGTCGCCACGGGCCGGCTGCGTGAGATCACGGCGCCGGGTTAACGCTCGGCGGCCAGGGCGCGTTCCAGGGCGGCGACGCCGCGGGCGAGCTGCGCCAGTTCCCGTTGGGGAAGCGTGGCGAGCAGAGACGTGAACGCTTCGACGCGGCGCCGCCGGCCCTCGAGCAAAGCAGCGCGACCGGCGTCGGTCGCATGCACCGTGACCGCGCGGGCGTCGTCGGGGTCGGGGGAGCGAGTCACGTAGCCGTCGCGTTCGAGGCCGTCGACGAGGCGGGTCATGGTCGGCGGCTCGACCTGTTCGAGGTGGGCGAGCTCGCCGATGCGCATCGGACCGGCGAACACGAGGACCGAGAGCGCGGAGAGGCGCGGGGCAGAGATGCCCAGCGCCTCGTCCTCCACGCGCAGGCGACGCAACAGGTGGATCGCGGCCGAGTGGAGCCGATCGGCCACCGCATCCACGTCTCGCGCTGGGGAAGTGCGTCCTGGCGTGGTCACCGCGCGTACGGTGTCATATTTAGTTAGGCTACGCAAATACAAGCGGAGGAGGGAGCCGATGGCAAGCACATCCGAGGACTTGTTCGCGGCGATCGAGGCGGGCGACGTGGCGGGGGTGCGATCGATGCTGGAAGCCTCGCCGGCGCTGGCGTCGGCCCGCGACGGCGAGGGCGTGTCGGCGTTGATGCGAGCGCGCTACCGGTTCGACCGCGCCATGGTGGAAGCGGTGCAGTCGCGGGTCGTGGAGATGGACCTGTTCGAGGCGGCCTCGGCTGGGGACCTCGATCGGCTCACGGAGCTGCTGGTGTACGACCCGGCGTCGGTGGACGGGCGCAGCGGCGACGGGTTCACGGCGCTGCACTTCGCGGCGTTCTTCGGGCAGGCCGTGGCTGCGCGGCTGCTCGTGACGCACGCGGCGGACGTGGATGCGCACGGCACCGGGTGGATGACGGGCACGCCGCTGCATTCGGCGGCGAGCGGTGCGCACTCGGAAGTGGTGGGGGTGCTGCTCGAGGCGGGTGCCTCGGTGGACGCCCGGCAGTCGGGTGGGTGGACGGCGCTGCACTCGGCGGCGCACAACGGCGACATCGCGAGCGTGACGATGCTGTTGGCGTCGGGCGCGGATGCGGGGGCGGTGAACGACGAAGGGGTGAGCGTGCTGGCGATGGCGGAAGCCGGCGGCGATGTCGCGCTCGTGGCGGCGATCAAGGGTGCGCTTGAGCGCGGGTGAGCGGCGGGGGAGCTGTCAACGGCTTGCGCGGGGGAGGAGGGTTCCGCTCCGGGCGGCTCGTCAAGCTGCTCCGGGGTTTCACCCAGGTGCGAGTCGTGAGGCGCTTGTCATGTCGCGCGGAGGCCAACCCCCCTCGGCGGCGCAACAGGTTGACGACCAACCCCCGCGTACTCCGTCCTAGCGCCTCCCCGCGTACTCCGCGAACACGTACTCCTGCGCATCCGAGTCGCACGGGTTCCCCCGCCCGAACGTGATCACGCCCTCCGTCACGTCGGCCACGCACCAGAACACTGTCTTCGACCGTCCGACCCCGCCGACTCCGGGTGACGACAGAGCGAATCGGGCGCCGTCTCGTGATCGCTCAGGATCGTCCGCATCACGCCCGCGTCCACCGACCCCGGCGCCTGCGCCCCGATCAGCTCGCGCGCCCGCTCGTACCGCACCGCCGACCGCTCCGCGTACGCCGTGTCGCCCTCGTACGGCAGCATGCGGTCGCACACGTAGTGGTTCGTGTGCACGAGGTGCCCCTCATCGTCGCAGCCCCGTCACCTCGGCGTCGGTCGCGCTTCCCTCGACGTTGGCCACCCCGCCGTCGGCAGCTCGTGAGCACGTTGTTGTAGCTCGACGCGCGGTCCGGCACGCAGCG
Organism: uncultured Actinomycetes bacterium; assembly: GCA_963722795.1. Lineage (GTDB taxonomy): Bacteria > Actinomycetota > UBA4738 > UBA4738 > HRBIN12 > JAOUEA01. The sequence continues at coordinate 720,665 of CAVROD010000003.1, read as the reverse complement.
ACATGCGCGACCATCTCGTCCAGCGAGCGCGCCCGCATCATCTCGAGCACCTGGTGCGAGCGTGAGATGCCGAGCCGCTCGTCGTTCGGTGACAGCTCGTTGCCCGTGAGCGACAGGCCGGCCGAGTTCCAGCCGACCGAGAGCCACGGCACGCCGCCGAGCTGGAAGATCGTCGGGTCGCCGTCCACCCGCTTCTCGATGCCGACGATGTGCTCCTCGGCCGATGGCCGCAGGTCGTTCGTTGTGGCCGACGAGCAGGTGCCCGCTCGACCGTCGCCGACGGCCCCGCCACGACGTCGCTGCACCGGCCCTGCGTCCGCGCTCGCGGCGTACCAGAGCTCCTCGATCGAGGCGGCGAAGAACAGCTCGCGCATCGAGCCCGGCGGCCTCCGCGATGCCGTCGAGCTCGTCGATGAGCCAGGGCAATCGGGGTTCCGCGAACGCCCGCCACGCGTTCGCGAGCTCGCGCTGGCGCTCCACCGTGCGGCCCGCGGGCAGGTCCTCCATCATGGCGGCAGCCTCGGCGTGCAGGCGATCGCGCGCGAGCTCGCCGAGCTGACGCCCCGAGTCGCGGTGGGTCGCGCCCGAGACCCGCAGGATCTCGATGCGGGGCGGGGGCGTCACGCCGTCACCTCCTCGAGCAGTGACCCGAACGCGTCGACGTAGGCGTCGACGTCGCCCTCGGTCGCCGGCACCGAGCACGTCGGACCGGCTCCGATGATCGCTTCCCACACGCCTCGGTTCGCGAGGTACACCCGTATGAGCCGGCGCAACGGCACGTCGAGCGCCTCGTGGGCCTCGTCGGCGTCGCGCGGCATCGACGGCGCGAAGGAGTAGCCCGAGCGTGGCCAGAAGCGGTGGGTCGTCCAGGGCAAGCCGGCCCGGGCGATCGCCGCCTCGATGCCGTCGGCGAGCCGGCCGCCGAGCACCTGCGTGTGCGCGTACGCCTCGGGCGTGAGCACCGCGTCGAGCGTCGCGCGCGCCGCCGCCATCGACAGCGGGTTGCCGAACAGCGTGCCGCCGGTCGCGATGACGGGCTTCTGGTCGTCGCGACCCGACGGCCGACGCAGCGTCTCGGCCACCTCGTCGGTCATGCCGTAGGCACCGAGGGGCACGCCGCCGGCGATCGACTTCCCGATCGTGACGGCGTCGGGCTCGAGCGACCACATCGACGTCAATCCGCCCTCGCCCACCACGTGCGTGTGGGTCTCGTCGTAGCAGAGCAGCGTGCCGGCCTCACGCGTCGCGGCCCGCAGCGCCTCGTGGAAGCCGGCCTCGGGCACGAGCAGGCCCACGCTGTTCGTGAGCACGGGCTCGGTCGTGACGATCGCCACGTCACGTGCGGCCAGGGCCGCCCGCACCGCGTCGACGTCGTTGAACGGCACCATGACCACGTTGCGAGGCCACGTCGCGCGGCAGCCCGGCTTCCTCGGCCACGAGCTCGTCACCGCGCTGCTCCACGAGCGCCTCGTCGAAGTGGCCGTGGTACTTGCCGTGGAAGAAGAGCACCTTCTCGCGTCCGGTCGCGGCGCGCGCCACCCGGATGACCTCGAGGTTCGCGTGGGTCGCGCTCAGCGTGAACTGCCACTGCGGCAGCCCGTAGCGGCGGCCGAGCTCCTCGGCGACCCAGATGGAATCCTCGCTCGGCAGCAGGAACTGCGACCCGGCGGCGATGCGGCGAGACACGGCCTCGACCACCGGCTCGGGCCCGTAGCCGGTGAACATCGACATGTCGGCGATGTTGAAGTCGGCGTACTCGTTGCCGTCGATGTCGCGGAACCGCGCTCCCTTCGCGTCGTCGACCCACAGCGGCGGGTGGTCGTACGACGTGCGCAGCCACGACATCGGCACGCCGTTCGGCATGACCCGCTCGGCCCGGTGCCACGTCTCGATGCTCCGAGGATGCGTCTCGGTGAAGCGTGCGTCCTCCCGAGCCTTCAGCTCGGCGACCTTGGCGGCGTCGATCCCGTGTGCGCCCATGAGCGGAATCTCTACCACCTGAACGCCTCGAGGGCACCCGCATCGTTGCCCGCCGACGGTGGCGTCGGGCGCGATCACCGCGGGGGCGAGCGCGTCGCCACCGAGCGAGCGGACCACCAACGCCTCGCAGTCCTCGCCGGGGCGGCAGTCGAGCAGCACCCGTGCCGAGCGCGCCGCTCACCGAGGTCACGATCGCGCGGTCGCCGTCCACGGCCGGCGTGAGCAGCGCCGTCGAGGCCACGTCGATGCGCGCCACCGGGTCGCATCGCGCCTGGCTGCAGGTCGACCGGAAGACCCACACGCGGCCCCGGTCGTCGCCGACGAGCACCCGGTCGCCGGCGACCGCGGGGGCGCTCATCGCCCCCGTCGCGAACGGGGCGCCCGGCACGAACGACGCCCGCCACACCGGGTCGCACCGGCCGGTGCACGTGAGGTCGAACGCCATCAGTTGCCCCCGGGCGACGGAGTAGGCGAGATCGCCACCGATGGCGACCGAGGTGGCAGGACCGTTGGTGCGCCCGATCCACACGGGCTCGCAGTCCCGTCCGCACACGGCCGGGTAGGCGGCCAGCCCGCCCCGTCTCGAGGACGACGCCACGACGACGAGCCCGGCGCCGAGCGCCGGCGGCCCGCTCGCCGGTCGTCCGGGCACGTCGGCGCTCCACACCGGCAGGCACGCAGCGTCGTCGCTCGCACATCCCGTCGGGAACGCGTACAGCTCGTCGCTCGTCACGTACACCAGGTCGAAGTTCGCGGCGGGCTGGGAGACGACGCCGTCGCCGGCGACCCCGACCCAGTCGGGCGCGCACCCTTCCCCGTCGCACGTGGCGGGGAACGCGTAGACCTGCCCCGCCGACGAGCCCACGAACACCCGGTCGTCACGCACCGTCGGCACCGACAGCGGACCGTCGGCCACCACCCCACGCCATCGCGGCATGCAACGACCCGAGACCTCGACGCACGACATGGGGAAGACCAGCAGTTGCTCGCCGGTCACGTAGAGCCGTCCGTCGTCCACGGCGAGGCCGGTGACGGCGGCGCCGGTCGACGCAGTCCACTCCGGTGCCGGGCTGCCCGAGGACGCCGCCGGCGGCCGGTCGCGATCGGCCGCGCGCAGCACCCGGATCATGCCGCCGGTCACGAGCAGGCCGAGCGCGCCGACGACCAGCACCGCTGCGATGCGGGTCGCGGCCGGACGGTGTCGCTCGAGTGAGGTGCGCCATCGGCGGAACACGGGGCCCATCGTGGCGCAGTGGGGGCTCAGCTGTCTCGTCGCCCTCGAGTCAGGGGTGGTCCGCTCGGCCCTCGCCCGTCGCCCGCCGGTCTCGCACGGCTCGCACGATGGCAGCCGCCAGCACGGCCGCCCCCGCGCCGAGCAGCGAGCCCGCCACCGCGTCGGAGAGCCAGTGGTGGTCGACCACGGTGCGCGAGAGGGCCATCGCCGCGATCCACACGACGGCCAGGCCGTACCAGGCGCGGCGGGGCCGCCACGGGCTGGTCGCCACGAGCACCAGCCCCACCGCGACCTGGGCCGCCGTCTTCGCATGCGCGCTCGGGAAGGAGGTGAAGGGGTTGGCAGGGTCGGTTGCGGTGGGTCGCTCGCGGGCGAGGCCGGGCTTCAGGGCCGCGGTGACCAGGTCGGCGAGCGCCCAGCCGAGCAGCCACGCGGCGAGATCCCAGCGGCGGCGACGCACCACGAGCCAGGCCGCCACCACCAGGCGCACCGGCACCATCACGATGCCCGCGCCGGCCTGCTCGAACAGCTCGCCGAACTGCCGCGCGACGTGCGGCCACGCCAGCACCTGCCGGCGCCACGCGTCGTCGACGCCCTGCAGGAAGGCCGGCCGCGCGACGTCGATGGCGACGATCACGGCGAGCAGGGCCACCGCGCCGAGCATCGCGAGCGAGATCGCTGCGGCCGTGCGAGGGCGCCGCACCAGGTCGCCGTCGAGCCACGGCCGCTCGGTCTGGATGGGCTCGTCTCGCACGCACCTACCGTAGATGTCAGAGGGAGGGGCTACGGTCGGGGTCTCGAACGTCCCCGTCGTCTTCCCCGACTCCAGGAGGCCTCCCCATGAGCGAGCAGATCGGCATCGTGCTGCTGGCCGTCGTGTTCGGGCTCGTCGCCGGCGTGGCCGTCGCGAGCCGCCGCCGCTCCGCGGGTGTGCCAGACACGGCGGCCACCGCGCGCATGGAGGCCCGGCTCGAGGTGCAGGCCGCCGAGCTCCGCCGGCTCGCCGACACCGCCGCGGCGCGCGACCTCGCGGGCGAGCAGGTGCGGGCGGGCGTCGAGGGCGCCCGCCGCGCGCTGCAGGAGCTCACCGCGCGCGAGCAGGAACGCCGCGACACCGACGCCGAGCAGCGCCAGGTCATCCGGCGCCTCTCCACGGTGCTGGCCGGCGGCGCGTCGAAGGGGCGCGCGGGCGAGCACGTGTTGCGCGATCACCTGTCGGCGCTGCCGCCCACGATGCTCGTCACCGACTTCCGGGTGGGTGGCAAGGTCGTCGAGTTCGGGCTGTTGCTGTCCGACGGGCGCCGGCTGCCGATCGACTCGAAGTGGACGGCGCTCGCCGAGCTCGAGGCGCTCGAGGCCGCGCCCGAGGGCGTGGAGCGCGAGGCGTGCGCCCGCGCCGTCGAGAAGGCCGTGGCACTTCGAGCGAAGGAGGTCGCGCAGTACCTCGACCCCGCCGTCACCGCGCCGGTGGCGGTGGCCGCGGTGCCCGACGCCGCCTACGAGGTGCTGCGCCGCGCGCACGCCGACGCCTACGCGTGCGGCGTGGTCATCGTGCCCTACTCCGCCGCGCTGCCCATCGTGCTGTTCCTGTACGCGCTCGTGCAGCGGTTCGGCGACGCCGCCGACGTGCAGGCGAGCCTCGCCGAGATCGGCGGGGTGCTCGACTCGCTCGAGTCGGTGGTCGAGAACCGTTTCGCGCGCGCGGGCACGATGATCACGAACGGCGCCGACGAGTTCCGCTCGCAGCTGGGCAAGGCGCGCGGCTCGATCGCGCGGGCGCGGGCATCGACCGCCGAACCGCTCGAGCCCGGTGACGACGGGGCCGGGCCGCTCGCCGTCGTGCGCTGACCGGTGTGCGAAGCTTCGCGCATGGACTTCGAGGAAGCGCTCGCCTCGCTCGGGTTCCGTCGTGGCGAGAAGCGCGCCTTCGGCAGCGCGGGCCGTGATCTACGAGTCCCATCCCAACGCCTTCACGACCTACACGGTGCAGGCGTTCGACGACGGCACCGCGATCTTCAGCTGGGAGTTCGCGCTCGGTGAGTACCTCGCCGGGCGCGGACTGCAGGTGGGGTCCGACGAGGCGTTGAACCAGTTCGTCTTCCCGCGTGAGGATCTTCGCGGTGAGCAGAGCGGCGCCTGGCTGGTGAGCGCGATCGAACAGACCGAGGCCATGCTGTCGTCGATCCGCTTGGATCAGCCCGAGTGATGCGACGCCGATCAAGTGAGGGCGATGCTGCCGCCGATACGACCCGTGATGCGACGTCTCGCGATGCTGCTCGTGGTGACCGGCGCCCTGGCACTGCTGCCGGCGGTCGCGCTCGCCTCGACCGAGGCGCCCGACCTTCCCAACCCGGTGCCGTGCCCCGGATGCTGGGCGCCGGCGCTCCAGACGAGCTGGCAGTGGCAGCTGCAGGGTCCGATCGACACCTCGTTCGACGTCGACATGTATGACGTCGACGGGTTCGAGGTGCCTCGCGGCGTCGTGAGCGACCTGCATGCCGACGGCAGCGCGGTCGTGTGCTACATCAGCGCCGGGTCGTGGGAACGCTGGCGTCCCGACGCCGACCGCTTCCCCGAGCGCGTGCTCGGCCGTTCGAACGGATGGCCGGGGGAACGCTGGCTCGACATCCGCCGCCGCGCGGTGCTGCGCCCGATCATGGAGCGGCGCCTCGACATGTGCGAGCGCAAGGGCTTCGACGCGGTCGAGTTCGACAACGTCGACGGGTACGCGAACCGAACCGGGTTCCCGCTCATCGGGGCCGACCAGCTGCGGTACAACGTGATGCTCGCGAACGAGGCGCACCGTCGCGGCCTGTCGGCGCTGCTGAAGAACGACCTCGGCCAGATCCGCGCGCTGCTGCCCTACTTCGACGCGGCGCTCAACGAGCAGTGCCACCAGTACGACGAGTGCGGGCGCCTGGATGCGTTCGTCGACGCCGGCAAGGCGGTGTTCGGTGTCGAGTACAAGCTCGAGACCGACGAGTTCTGCCCCGACGCGAACGCCCACGACTTCAACTTCCTGAAGAAGCGCTTCGCGCTCGGCACCTGGCGCGTGCCCTGCCGCGGCGCGTGATCCTGAAGCGATCGTGTCTGGATGCGGGTGTTGCTAGCCGCCGGAGTCATCCTCGATCGGGAGGTGCGCATCCTCACGTCGAGCCCGCCCTCCAATGGTCCTCGAGCGAGGGATTGGCGCGGTCTTTCCGGCTCATCGCCAGACGCTCGTCGGTGATGGGCCAGTCGATCGCGAGGTCGGGGTCGTCCCAGCGAACCGCCGGGTAGGTGACCGTGCCGTCCCACCGGCCGTCGACGAGGTAGGCGTACACCGCTCGGCTGCCGGTGACCTGGTAGGAGTTCCCGAGTCCGGGTCCGATGAGCAACGCGACCGACGGGTCCAGCGCGACAGTCCACACCTCACCGGCGGTGGGTGAGGAAGCCCGCAGGTCGACGATGGCCGCGAACACCTCCCCGTCGATGACGTGCACCATCTTGTGCCACGGTTCCGCGTGGATCCCGCGCAGCGTGCCGAGTGGCGACACCGCGACGTTCCACTGGATCGGGTGGAACGCAGGGGCGCCGGCACGGTGCAGCACGTCGGCGTGCCACACCTCGCGGAACGAAGACCCTGGGCGATCGTGGTCCTCGTGGTGTTCGAGCCTCAGGATCCAGGCGCCGTCGAAGGGGCCGGGTGCCACTTGCGCGTCATGCATCGAGCGCAGGGTAAGGCGCGAGCTGACGACATCCGAAGCCCTTCCCACACTCCGGTGGTCATGGATACCCAGAACCTGCATACTTATGCAGGATGGCGGAGATCATGCGGGTCGCGGTGCTGGGGGCGTCGGGCTATGCCGGCGGGGAGTTGGTGCGCCTGCTCGCAGGGCACCGGCACGCAGAGGTCACGTTCCTCGGCGCGAAGGACTCGGTGGGCTCGACCCTCGCCGAGGCGCATCCACACCTGGCGTCGCTGCCGATCGCGTCGATGTCGTTCGCGCCGATCGATGCGGACGCGATCGCCGATGCCGCCGACGTCGTGTTCTGCTGCGCTGCCCAACGGCACCAGCGCCTCGCTCGTGCCGTCGCTGCTCGACGCCGGGCTGCGGGTGATCGACCTGGCGGGGGACTTCCGGCTTCCTGCTGAGGCCTACCCGCAGTGGTACGGGTTCGAGCATCCGGCGTCCGCGCTGCTCGAGAAGGCGGTCTACGGCGTGCCCGAGCTGTTCGGAGCGCAGCTCGCCGGCGCCGAGCTCGTCGCGAACCCCGGCTGCTACGCGACCGCGGCGATCCTCGGCCTTGCGCCGCTGCTCGGCGACGGGCTGATCGAGCCGGGGGCGATCCGCGTCGACGGGAAGACGGGCCTGTCGGGCGCCGGCAAGGCCGCCAACGACGCCACGATCTACACCTCGACCGAGGAGAGCATCCGCCCCTACCGGGTGCCGATGCACCAGCACACGCCCGAGATCGAGCGGGGACTGGAGCTCGCGACCGGCGTGGCCCCGCCCGTGCTGTTCGTGCCGCACCTGGTGCCGGCGGTGCGCGGCGTGCTCACCACGAGCTACGCGACGCTCACCGAGGGCGCCACGACCGAGACGCTCACCGAGGCGCTCACGGTCGCCTACGCCGGGCGGCCGTTCGTGCGGGTGCTCGCGCCCGGCGCGATGGCCGACTCCAAGCGCGTGCGCGGCACGAACGTGATCGAGCTGCAGGCCGTGGCCGACCCGCGCACGGGCACGGCGGTCGTCGTCGGCGCCGTCGACAACCTCGTGAAGGGCGCGGCCGGCCAGGCGATCCAGAACCTGAACCTCGCCCTCGGCCTCGACGAGGCGGAAGGCCTGCCGGCCCTGGCGGTGTACCCGTGAGCGTCACGTACCCGCTCGGGTTCCGCGCCGCGGGCGTCACCGCGGGCTTCAAGCCGAGCGGGCTACCCGACCTCGGCCTGCTCGTCGGCGACCCCGGCACGACCGCGGCGGCCCTGTTCACGACCAACGCCGTGGCGGCCGCGCCGATCGTGGTCGGGAGAGACCGCCTCGCGCGCGGCCGCATCCGAGCGGTGCTCGTGAACAGCGGCCAGGCCAACGCGGCGACGGGCCCGCGGGGCATCGACGACGCGGTCGCGACCAGCGCGGAGGCCGCGTCGCTGCTCGGTGCCGAGCCCGACGAGGTGCTGCCGAGCTCGACCGGCGTGATCGGGGAACCGCTGCACGTCGAGCAGATGCGCGAGGCGATGCCAGGGTTGGTCGAGGCGTTGTCGCCCGACGGCGGCGAGTCGTTCGCCCGCGCGATCATGACGACCGACACCGTGCACAAGCAGGCGACCGCCGACGCGGGCGCGCTCCGGGTGGGCGGATGCGCGAAGGGCGTCGGCATGATCGCGCCGAACCTCGCCACGATGCTCGCGTTCGTGACGACCGACGCCGCCGTCGCGCGCCGAGGATCTGCAGCGCGCTCGCGTGCGAGCACCTGGCGCCCCGGTTCAACGCGCTCACGGTCGACGGCTGCACGTCGACGAACGACACGGTGCTGCTGCTCGCGAGCGGCGCCGCCGGACGGCGCGCGCGTCGAGCCCGGCTCGGCCGCCTGGCACGAGCTCGCGCGGCGCGATCGACGCGGTGGGCGCATCGCTCGTGTCCCAGCTGATCGCCGACGGCGAAGGCGCGACCCACGTGATGATCGTCGACGTCGAGGGCGCCGCGACCGAGGGCGACGCGCGCCGGGTCGCGAAGGCGGTGGCCGACTCGCCGCTCGTGAAGACCGCGGTCTTCGGCGGCGACCCGAACCCCGGGCGCTTCCTGCAGGCGGTCGGCGCCGCCGGCGTCGTCGCTCGACCCGTCGCGGCTCGACGTCGCGATCGGCGGCGTGCCGGTGGCGGTCGGCGGCGTGATCCCGCCGGCGTACTTCGAGCCCGCGTCCCCGCTCGCCGACGAGGCGCGCGCCGCGATGAAGGAGCCGAGATCGCCGTGCGCGTGCGCCTCGGCGACGGACCGGGATCGAGCCGCGCATACGGATGCGACCTGTCCTACGAGTACGTGCGCATCAACGGGGAGTACACGACGTGAGCGTCGACCTGCCGCCGCAGATCCGCCAGCGCACGGTCGCGAAGGCGCGCACGCTGCTCGAGGCGCTGCCGTTCATGCGCGAGCACCACGGCAAGGTCATCGTCGTGAAGTACGGCGGCGCCGCGATGGACACGCGTCGGCCTCGCGTCGTCGTTCGCCGAGGACATCGCGCTGCTGCAGAGCGCGGGCATCACGCCGGTCGTCGTGCACGGCGGCGGTCCGCAGGTCACGAACCTGAGCGAGCGGCTCGGCATCGAGACGACGTTCGTCGACGGGCTGCGCGTGACCGACGCCGCGACGCTCGACGTCGCGACGATGGTGCTCGCCGGCAAGCTCAACACCGAGGTCGTGGCGTCGCTCGTGACCGGCGGCGTGCCGGCGGTCGGACTGTCGGGCGTCGACGGCGGCCTGCTGCTGGCGCGCAAGCAGTCGGCGCCGCGACCTCGGGTTCGTCGGCGAGGTCGTGCACGTGAACGCCGACGTGCTGCGCACCCTCACGGCCGAGCGGTTCGTGCCGGTGGTCGCGAGCATCGCGGTCGACGAGACCACCGGCCAGGCCTACAACGTGAACGCCGACGTGGTGGCGAGCCAGCTCGCGATCGAGCTCGGCGCCGAGAAGCTCGTGTTCATCAACGACGTGCCCGGGCTGATCGGGCCGACCGGCGACCTGCTGTGCGAGCTCTCCGCCGACCCAGTGCACCGAGCTGCTCGCGCACGCCGACGCGGTGAGCGGCGGCATGATCCCCAAGCTCGAGAGCGCCGTCGCGGCGCTGTCGGCCGGGGTCGGTCGGGTGCACCTGGTCGACGGCCGGGTCGAGCATTCCCTGGTGCTCGAGCTGTTCACGCCCGAGGGCGTCGGCACGATGGTCACGCCCGACGCCGCGACCGCCGGGAGCCGTCGTGAACGAGCCCGCCGTGATGGCCGACCTACGCCCGGTACCCGCTGACCCTCGTGCGCGGCGCCGGCACGCGCGTCTGGGACGACACCGGCCGCGACTTCCTCGACTTCGCGGGCGCGCTCGGCGTCACCGCGCTCGGCCACTCCCACCCGGCGTGGGTCGCCGCCGTGCGCGACCAGCTCGAGACGCTCGACATGGTGAGCAACCTCTACGCCACGCAGCCGCAGGCCGCGCTCGCCGAGCGGCTCGCCGCGCTCGATGCCCGTGCCCGACGCGCGCGTCTTCTTCTGCAACTCCGGCGCCGAGGCCAACGAGGCCGCGATCAAGCTCGCGCGCAAGCACGGCCTCGCGGCCGGGAAGCCGGCGATCGTGGCGCTCGAGGGGTCGTTCCACGGGCGCACGATCGCGGCGCTCGCCGCGACCGGCCAGCCCGCGAAGCGGGAGGCGTTCGAGCCCCTCGTGGACTGGTTCCGCTTCGTGCCGCCCGGCGATCTCGCCGCCCTCGACGCCGCGATGACCGCCGACGTCGGCGCGGTGCTGCTCGAGCCGGTGATGGGGGAGGGCGGCGTGCGTCCGCTCGACGACGCCTACCTGCGCGGGGTGCGCCGAGCTCTGCGACGAGCGCGGCGCGCTGCTGGTGGCCGACGAGGTGCAGTCGGGCCTCGGCCGGTGCGGCGACTGGCCGGCGCTGCAGCACGCCGGCGTCGAGGCCGACGTGCTCACGCTCGCGAAGGCGCTCGGCGGCGGCCTGCCGATCGGCGCGATGCGTCGCGCGCGCACGCATCTCGTTCGCGCCGGGCGAGCACGCCTCGACGTTCGGCGGCGGTCCCGTCGTGTGCGCCGGGCGCGCTCGCCGTGCTCGACACGATCGAGGAGGACGGGCTGCTCGCCCGCGCGCGCGCGATCGGCGAGGCCCTGCCCGCAGCCGCCGCTCGCGGCTGCGCCGGCCGGCACGGTGCGTCGAGGCGCGCGGTCGCGGGTGCCTGCTGGGGCTTCCAGCTCGCGCGGCCCGGTCGCGAACGACGTCGTGCTGGCGATGATCGACGAGGGCGTGCTCGCGAGTCCGCGGCCGGCCCGACGTCGTGCGCATGTCGCCGCCGCTCGTCGCGACCGACGACGACGTGGCCGAGGCAGCCGAGGCGTTCGGCGCCGCGGTCGCGAGCCGCGCTCGCCGCCTCGCGAGGAGGCGAGCGCATGACGCGCATCGAACGGCGCCTCGAAGTCCAAGCGTCAGCAGGCGATGCTCGGCCTGCTCGCGACCGAGCGGCTCGCGAGCCAGCACGAGATCCGCGAGCGGCTCGCGTACCTCGGCATCGAGGCCACGCAGTCGACGATCAGCCGCGACATCGAGGAGCTCGGGCTCGCCCGCGTGCACGACGCCGAGGGCACGCGCTACGTGGTGCCGGGCGACGCGGGTTCCTACGGGCCGATGGCGCTGCTGCGGCACCTGCTCGACGAGTTCGCGCTGTCGTTCGTCGCGAGCGAGGCGGGCCTGATCGTCCGGACCCCGCCCGGCGCCGCCGCCGCCCTCGCCGAGGGCATCGACCGCGCCGGGCTCGACGGGGTGGCCGGCACGATCGCCGGCGACAACACGATCCTGATCCTCGGCCGCGAGGGCGTGAAGCCGCCCGCGACTCGAGCGATCGCTCATCCAGATCACGGAGGCAGGCTGATGGACGCACGGAAGAAGGCGGTGCTCGCCTACAGCGGCGGGCTCGACACCTCGGTCACGATCCGGTGGCTCACCGAGCAGGGCTACGAGGTGCACGCGGTCGCGGTCGACGTCGGCCAGCGCGAGGACTTCGACGAGATCGTCGAGCGCGGCCGGCTGGCGGGCGCCGCGAGCGTGCGCGTGGCCGACGCGGTCGACCGCTACGCGGCCGAGTTCCTGACGCCCGCGATCAAGGCCAACGGCCTCTACGAGGGGAAGTACCCGATGGTCTCGGGGCTCGCCCGCCCCTGCATCGTGCGAGGAGGTCGTGCAGGTCGCGCGCGAGGTCGGCGCCGAGCGTGGTCGCGCACGGCTGCACGGGCAAGGGCAACGACCAGGTGCGGTTCGAGGTCTCGTTCGGCGTGCTCGCGCCCGACCTCGAGGTGCTCGCGCCGATCCGCGACGCGAACATCCCGCGCGAGAAGGCGATCGCGCTCGCCGACGAGTGGGGCATCCCGATCGCGAGCGTCGTCACGCACCTACTCGGTCGACGAGAACCTCTGGGGCCGCACCGCGGAGTGCGGGCCGCTCGAGGACCCGTGGGTCGCCCCGCCCGAGGACGCCTTCGAGCGGACCGCCGCCGCCCGAGGCGAGCGCCGAGCGAGCCCGCCGAGATCGACGCTGACGTTCGAGCGCGGGGTGCCGGTCGCGCTCGACGGCGAGGCCGTCGCGCTGCCCGCGCTGATCCGCCGCCTCGACGTGCTCGGCGGCTCCTACGGGTTCGGGCGGGTCGACATGATCGAGAACCGCCGCGTGGGCATCAAGAGCCGCGAGCTCTACGAGGTGCCGGGCGCGCTCGCGATCATCCGGGCGCACCAGGCGCTCGAGGACCTCACGCTCGAGCGCGACCTCGCCCACCACAAGCCGCAGCTCGAGCAGCGCTGGGCCGACCTGGTCTACGACGGCCAGTGGTTCTCGCCCGCTGCGCGCCGCGATCGACGCCTACGTCGACGCGACGCAGACGCAGCGTGACCGGCGAGGTGCGGCTGCGCTTCGAGCCCGGCTCGTGCACGGTCGTCGGCCGCCGCAGCGAGCACTCGCTCTACGACCTGTCGCTCGCCACCTACGGCAGCGGCGACGCGTTCGACCAGTCCGACGCCGAGGGGTACGTGCGCCTGTACGGCCTGCCGCTCAAGGTGTGGTCGGCCAAGCAGGGGACCGGCGCGTGACCGAGACGGCGGACACGCCCGCTCTGGGCGGGCCGGTTCTCGACCCCGCCGGCGCCGGAGGCGCACGCGCTCGGCCGCTCGCTGCACTTCGACGTGCGGCTCGCGTCGCGCCGACGTCGACGCCTCGATCGCGCACGTGCGCGCCCTGCGAGGACGCCGGCCTGCTCGACGCCGACGAGGCCGCCGCCCTCGAAGAGGCGCTCGCGCGCGGTCGGCGACGACGATCGCCGACGGGACGGTTCGCCTTCGCACGACGCCGACGAGGACGTCCACTCGGCGATCGAGCGGGGCGTCACCGACCGGCTCGGCGACCTCGGGCGCGAAGCTGCACGCGGGCCGCTCGCCGCAACGACCTCGTGGTCACCGACCTGCGCCTGTGGCTGCTCGACGCCGGCCGGCGCATCGACGGGCTCGTCGTCGTGCTCGTCCGAGACGCTGATCGCGCGTGCCCGCGAGCACGCGGAGACCGTGATGCCCGGCACCACGCACGCGCGGCTCGCGCAGCCCGTCACGCTCGGCCACCACCTGCTCGCGCACGCGTGGGCGCTCGCGCGCGACCTCGAGCGCCTGCGACGAGTGGTCGGTGCGCACGTCGACCGTCAGCGCGCTCGGCGCCGGCGCGCTCGGCCACCTCGACGCTCGGCCTCGATCCCGGCAGCGACCGCCGACCGCCTCGGCATGCACCGGGCGTTCGCGAACTCGATCGACGCCGTGAGCGACCGCGACTTCGTGCAGGAGTTCCTCGCCGTCGCGGCGATCTGCGCCACGCACCTGTCGCGGCTCGCGGCCGACCTCGCCCGGTGGACCGACGAGTCGCTCGGCTGGGCGGCGCTCGACGAGGCCTACTCGACCGGGTCGAGCATGATGCCGCAGAAGCGGAACCCCGACACCGCCGAGCTCGCGCGCGGCAAGGCTGCCCGCGTCGCCGGCGACTTCGTGTCGGCTCACCGCGCTGCTGCAGGGCCTGCCGCTCGGCTACCACCGCGACCTGCAGGAGGACAAGGAGCCCGCGTTCGACGCCGCCGACACGCTGGAGCTCGTGCTGCCCGCGCTCACCGGCGCGGTCGCGACGATGCGGTTCGACGTCGAGGCGATGCGCGCCGCGTGCGCGAGCCGAGGGCCTCTACGCGACCGACCTCGCCGAGGCCCTCGTGCGCGACGGCGTGCCCTTCCGCGAGGCGCACCGCCGCACCGGCGAGCTCCTCAAGCGAGTCGACGAGCGAAGGACGCTCGCTGCGCGACCTCACCGACGAGGAGTGGACGGCGTTCGGCGTGCCGGACGGCGCCGCGCTGCTCGACCCCGATCGCAGCGTCGCCGCTCGGACGATGCCGGGGGGACCGTCGACCGAGAGCGTGCTGGCCCAGCTGGCTGCGCTCGACGCGAAGATCAGATGATCAAGCTGCTGGGTCTGGATCGAGCGTGGTCCAACCTGTGGTCCGTCAGTCTTGCTGCGCCGACCGAGTCGACCACCGAGCCAGCCAGCGAGGAAGAGCGGCGTCTCGAGGATCAGGACCACTGCTAGACCGAAGGTCGCTTCACCGGAATCACGAGGTGGAGCCACCACGAGGCTCGAACGGCGCCCGCAACCCAAGAGAGCAGGACCGCCAAGCTGATCACGGCCACGACCTACGGTCCGCATGAGCTCTACCGACCATCCATCCAGCCACGAAGGCAACGATGACTGGGCGATAGAAAGATCGAGCCAGTCGAGCCCAACCGCAGGGCCTCATACCGCAGGGGTTCACGGCGCAGTTCCCCGAGGTTGCATCGATGACCAGTGGGGCGACGAACGCAGCAACAGCCGCAAACACCACGACTCGGACGATGTGAACTCGTTCGGTCGCCGTCCTCAGCTCTAATGGTGCGCCATGTGGCCACCGCGCCCATCAGCGAGAGAAGTGACGTGACCACAAGGTCGCCGCGCATTTGGCGGATCTCCTTCGCCGCAAGACTCAACATCGAAGGAGAAGCGCTCACACACCTCTCCTGAGAAGGAACCTGATCCATCCTCGCCTAGAAGACTGCTATCGAAGATTCTCTGCAGGAATGAGTCAGCGCTCGCGACATCAACATAGTCCCCACCTTCACGGACATAAGTGATCGCGGGTGCCGGATCTGGTGGAGGGGGTGATGGGTCGTAGCAACCACAGGTGTAGCCGCCATCACCACCGTTCGCTGTGTCCGAGTAGTCGTCGGTGATGTCCTTCTCGGTATCGGAATCACATTCCGGACGGCAGGAGGGGCGCATCCCCGTCGGGTCCCACATCGTGATCGGGTTCTCACCCGCGTAGGCGAACTGGTTGAGCGTCATCGGGGACGAGAGCTCCCCGAACAGCACGTCTCGGGAGGTGAACCGTCCCTGGCCCGGTGCGTACCAGCGGGTGCCCATGTCCACCTGCTTGGTGGCCGCGTCCGTGATGTCGCCCTGGTAGCCCAAGATGCCCTGCGTGCCGGTGGTGGCGAGCACGCCTCCGTAGGCATCGTAGGACGTCGTGCCCTGGTTGGCGGCAGCGCTCGAGACGAGGCCCACCACGTCGGAGTGGGTATCGAGCAGGTGATAGCTCGCCCTGAGCCGATCCCACCTTCTGGGCCATGGGGTGCCCGCCCGGGGTCGAGGCGAAGGTCGTGGTGGTCGTCCCGGCCACGGTCTGGGCGAGCTGCTCGGAGATGCCCGAGTAGGTGTAGGTGGTCGTCGTGCCGTTGTAGGCCCTCGTGCGGGCCCGATCGAGGGCATCGAAGGTGAACAGGACCCTGGTCGTGCCCGAGGCACACGTCGTCGCCTGCTTCGCACACGTCATGCGCCCGTAGGCTCAGGGAAACAGAACGTGCAAGCGCATCAAGAGCCCGGTTCGATGGGAACGATCACGAGCTGGCCTCCGGAATCGACGTCACCAGAGAGGACCCCGGCAATCGTCATCCGATCAGATCCTCCCGTCACCCATCGAAGTCCCTTCGTGCCCGGGATCTCCACCAAGTTCGGGGCGAGGCGGTACCCGCGCCAAGCAAGCGACTGTCCTGTTGGGAAGCCCGTTACGACCAAGCCGAATGACGTATCCGAGACCCGATCGACCCACAGGTCTGCGGGCGACACTTGGGTGATCTTCCCGCCCGTGGATGACAGCACCACGGAATCGCGCCGATCGCCGCTGGTTGCGACGTAGATGACCTCGCCATCCTCTCGGACGACAGGGAAGGATTCGACGGTGTCGGATGTCGTTGTGAGGGCCGCGATTTTCCCTGATCTGAGATCGACGCGGAAGAGGTCTTGTTCGTCGAGGCCTCTATCTGCCAGCGCGGATACGAAGGCGAATCGACCGTCCGCCGAGACGGACATGCCGCTCTGGGCGAGGATGATGTCAGTGCCGAGATCGACACGACTCTGTAGTCGGCCAGCGAGATCGACGACTTGGAGCACCGACGGGCCCATCGGCTTGCCGGTGGCGAGCAGCAAGCTCCGCGAGTCTGGCATCCATGCATAGTCCACGAGGTCTCGAGCCATATCGAGTGGCTCCAATCGGTCGTCGCGCAGTAGCGTCAGCCTGAGGTCGGCGTGCGAGTCGAACGCCATCGCGATGAGTCGCTTCCCATCGGGACTGTAGGTGGGGTAATCGAGGGACCAGCCCGCTGGCGGTGACACCACGACCGACAAGTCATCGATCCCACCCCCGACCTCACGATCGCATGACGTCGGTGTGAGCAGCACTGCGCAACACAGGAGGGCGCGCAATCTCATCCTCGCCAATCCCTGCCCCGAGCCGGCATCTCCCCTGCTTACTCGTTGTCAGACACAGCGGCTAACGTCGCCGGGACTGTTCGACGCGGCGCGCTGCTTGTCGACAAGGCGTTGATGCTTCCTCAACCCGACCGCCCCGACGGCCGGCGTTCTCTGGACGATCTTCGTGCTTCCGCTCGGGCTCAAGGCGTGAGATTCCCTTGACGATAGACAAGGAACAGCGCAGGATGATCTCCAACAAGGACTTCGACCGGGTGGTGAGCGAAGCAGAGCATCAGGGCTGGCAGGTCGAGCCAACCACGAATGGCTTCATGTTCAAGGCGCCGAACGGCACCGCCTAGTCGCGATGGACCGGCTGCACAAGTCGAGCAGCCCCTACGCGCTCAAGCAGACCGTCCGCCGGATGCAGCAGATGGGTGGCTTCCGGTGGCCACCCGAGAAGAGGTGAGGACGATGGAGAACCTGTACAGCGTCGCGATCGAGACCTGGGGCGAGGGCATCGGCTCGCTCGAGGACGAGGCCATCGTCGAAGTCGCCTCGATGCTCAACGAGCTCGGCGCCGAGGGCGCGGCGACCAGCATGGGCGGTCTCGCCGGCGGCATCGGCGCCACGTTCGGTGTCGTCGATCCCGAGCACGGGCTCAGAGAGCCCGGGGACACCCTCGCCGAGGTGACCCGCCATGCCGTCAACCTCTTCGTGAAGGCGTGCGAGAAGGTCGGCGTCCCCTTCACTGGGATCGCCTCGCTCGAGGTGACCGAGGATCGCTACGTCGATCTCCAGCTGGAGACAGAGACAGAACGCTATGCCGGCACCGCGGAGGTCGCTGAGTTCCTCGGCGTCAGCAAGCAGCGTGTTTCCGAGCTCCGCGCTGCAGGGAGGATGCCTGCTCCGGTCGCCGAGCTCCGCTCAGGTCCCGTGTGGGCTGTCTCGTCGCTCCAGCGATTCGTCGACGGCTGGGATCGTCGTCCGGGTCGTCCGCGAGCGAAGCTCACGAGCTAGCTGGGGAGTCCTCGCCAAGCTCTCGAATCGAGCGATCCAATCGAGTTCCTAGAGCACCTGGGCGTCCGTCAAGTGCTCGCACAGTTCCCAGAGCTTCTCGCGTGCCTCGGGAGTGGCGCCCGATGGCACGAGCTTCGTGGTGGAGCGCGGCGCTCGATCCAACCAGAACTTCCCGGTGAGGCCGCCTGGTTCCTCGGCGGCGGCGAGCCACACGATCGTGTCGGCGCCTTCCTCGGGGGAGCGCAGGATCGGGCCGAGCAGCGTGCGGAAGCCGGGCAGCCCGGTCTCGAGGCCGGGCGTGTCGGCCCACCCCGGGTGCATCGCGTGCACGGCGATGCGGTCGTCGCGAAGTCGCTTGCCCCACTCCTCGGCGAGCACGACCTGGGCGCGCTTGGCGCGGGCGTAGGCCATCGTGCCCGAGTAGCCGTCGGCGCCCATCTCGAGCGTGTCGACGTCGAGCGGCTGGGTGTACATGCCGCCGCTCGCGATCCAGAGCACCCGGGCGCCACCGGGCGTCGCGCGAAGCAGCGGGAGCAGCTCGCTCGTGAGCAGGAACGGGCCGAGCACCATCGTGGCGAACGTCATCTCGTGACCGTCGGCCGACTCGGTGCGCTCGGCGAGCAGAGCGCCGGCGTTGTGCACCAGCACGTCGAGACGGGGCTCGCCGTCTCGGATCTCGCCCGCGAGTCGGCGCACGTCGTCGAGTGAGCTGAGGTCAGCCACGTACGTGCGTGTCGGGGCCCCGCCGAGCGCGTCGAGCTCCACCACGGCGGCCGCGCCTCGCTCGGCGTCTCGCGCGACGATCCGCACCGAAGCCCCGGCGCGCACGAGGGCCTTCGCGGTCACGAGCCCGAGACCGGAGTTGCCGCCGGTGATCACGACCGTCTTCCCGGTCATGTCGAACGAGGCGAGATCAGGCCAGTCGTACATGCGGCGGCGCGTCTCGTAGCCGACCTTCGTGAAGCTACCGACCACGCTCGCCTCGAGCACGGTGTCGACGAGTGCCTTCAGCATGGATCGCCCCGCGTCTGCATGCCCCGACGCTACCCGCCAGGGCATGAGACAACCCCTGGTGAGACCATGCGTCGCGATGAAGTTCACGATCCGGGCGTTCACCGGCGCCGACGCCGACGACATCGCGAGCTGGCGATACCCCGTCCCCTACGACGTGTACGACCTGACCGAGGACCCCTCGCTCGACGTCGAGATGCGCGAGTCCGAGCGGTGGGGCGCGACGTGGTTCGCCGCCGACGAGGCGCAGACCGGCAGGCTGGCCGGCTTCCTGGAGCTCGTGGCGTCGGAATCCGAGACCGAGGGCGGTACCCGCGTCGAGGTCGAGGTCGAGGTCGGGCTCGGCCTGCGCCCCGATCTCACGGGCAAAGGCATCGGTGCCTCGTTCGTGGAGGACGCCCTGACGTTCTCGCGCGAGCGCTGGCGGCCGAGCACGTTCGCACTCGACGTGTTCCCGTGGAACGAACGGGCGATCCGCTGCTACGAGCGGGCCGGGTTCGAGCGCGGCGAGGTGTACGTGCGAACGTTCCCCGACGGGAACGAGGTCAGGTTCCTACGGATGGCTCGGTCGGCGTGACGGGCACATCGACCGGCACGCCGCGCGCGCGCTGCAGCTCGAGGTACTCGCTGCGGCGGCGGAACGTGTCGCGCAGCTCCCGCGTGAGCGAGTCCACGAACTGGTCGCGGTAGGCGGCGTCGACGAGGATCGTGACCGCGTAGTAGAGGCCGACGAACGCGGCGACCCCGGTCGCGACGCGCAGCAGCGCCTCGTTCACCTGCACCTGGTCGCCGAACCACGCGATGGTGAACATCACCTCGTCGGGCCGCAGCAGCCATGCCTCGCGAACCGTCGCGTTCACGAGCAGCGAGCCGAGCACGACATAGAAGACCCAGATCGCCGCGCTCACGAACGTCACCTGCAGCATCTCGCTGATGAGGGCCACCGCGGCGAGGTTCAGCCGTTCCTTGCGACGCAGCGGCACGTCGCCGACCGCCGCCTCTCCCTGCACCTCACGCACCACGCCCGGCAGCCGCACCGCCAGGAATACCATCGCGAGCACCACGAACAGCGCCATCGCGGTCCAGAACGCCCCCGGCCCCGGCGTCGTGAACACCTGCCAGATCTCGGTCGTGAAGAACATGACGAGCGAGAAGAACAGCAGCAATGGCACGGCGCGCACGAGCACGGTCACCGACGCGCCGAGCTGATGGAAGAAGCGCGCGCCCGCCCACCGCACGATCGAGACCAGGCCGAACCCGATCACGAGGTAGACGAGCAGCAGCAGCGCCGCGTTCGCGAGCATCGTGTTGAACCCGAACTGGAACTGCTGGCTGAACACGATCGGCAGCAGCGCCGGGCAGCATCGACGAACGCGGCGAGCTCGGGCCTGCCCACGCGCGAGGGCACCGAGCAGAACGCGCCGCCCCCGCGCGAGGTTCAGCAGCCCGAACGCGCCGAACAGGATCGCCGCGCCGCCGAGGGCGAGGAGCAGGTTCGCCCACCCGGCTTCCGAGATCGGTCGCGTTCACGATCTCGAGCACGAACACCAGCGTGAGGAACGGGATCGCGCGCGTGAAGATGTCCTCGGCCGCGCTGAAGTCCAGGATCAGGTTCGGCAGCCCGTCGCGGCGGAACCCGCGCTCGAGCTCGGCGATGCGTGCGTCGGGGTCGCTCACACGGCAATGGAACCACGCTGGGAGCGCCCGATCGCGCAGGCTGCCCCTTCCGCGTCATGGTCGCTAGGCTGGGCTCTCATGCAGGAACGATCCTTCTCGAGCGCGCTCGTACTGTTCGCCCACCCCGACGACGCGGAGTTCATGTGCGGCGGCACGATCGCGAAGTGGGCGCGTGCGGGGTGCGAGGTGCACTACGTGGTGTGCACCGACGGATCCGCGGGGTCGAACGAGCCCGGGGCGAACCGGGCCGACGTGGCCCCGATCCGCGAGCGCGAACAGCGGGCGGCGGCCGAGGTGCTCGGGGTCGCGACCGTCACGTTCCTCGGACGAGACCGACGGGCTGCTCGAGGTCACGCCCGAGACCCGCAAGCTCGTCACGCGCGAGGTGCGCCGGCTGCGGCCCGAAGTGATCGTGGCGCCCGACCCCTCGCGGCTCTGGTCGGGCCAGGGCTACATCAACCACTGGGACCACAAGCAGGCCGGCCTGCTCGCGCTCACCGCGGTGATGCCCGACGCGCCGACCCGCGTGATGTTCCAGGAGCTCGAGGACGAGGGCATCGAGCCCTTCGAGGTGCCGAACCTGTGGCTCGTCACGAACGAGCCCGACACCTACGTCGACATCACCGAGACGATCGACACGAAGGTCGCGGCGCTCGCCCAGCACGTGTCGGAGGAGGGCGAGGCCGCGGCCCCGTGGGTGCGCGAACGCGCGCGCACCGTGGGCGAGGAGGCGGGCGTCGAGTACGCCGAGGCCTTCAAGGCCTTCCGCTTCGTTGACGACGATGAGTAGGTGAGCATGGAATTCGAGATGGACGACCAACAGGACGAGCCGTTCGACCTCACGCCCGAAGAGCGGCGTGACGTCGAAGCCGACCTCGACGACCTGGCCGCGATGCGCACGGTCTTCTCGCCCCAGGGCGTGAAGGGCGTCGTGA
Organism: uncultured Actinomycetes bacterium; assembly: GCA_963722795.1. GTDB lineage: Bacteria > Actinomycetota > UBA4738 > UBA4738 > HRBIN12 > JAOUEA01. Next base: position 699,266 of record CAVROD010000003.1, on the reverse strand, counting down.
TCGCCTGCCAGGATTGCGGCTCGAACCACTTCTACGAGTGGGAGCTGCTGCGCGACAACCTCGAGCACATGCTCACGACCGGCGAGCCCCGCATGCACGAGCCCGCGTTCGACCTCGTCGAGGACGAGTACATCCAGTGGGACTACGGCAAGGGCTACGTCGACGCGCTCGCCGACGCCGGCCTCGAGCCCGACCGGCGCATCGAGGTCACCCAGTGCCCGTGGTGCGAGACCCCGTTCGACGGTTCTTCGCGTTCTGCCCCACAGTGCGGCCGCACGCTCGGCGCCGTGCGCCTGTACCGGGAGCTGCTCGACCGCGGCTTCGACGAGCGCGACGTGCGCGCGCTGCTCGTCCGCGCCGGCTACGAACCCTTCTGAGCGCACCCGGGGTTGCGCGCTCGACGTCGCGAGGGCACGATGGCCCCCGTTCGAGACCGCGTTGTCCGAGGGAAGGGGAAGCCATGCGGCGATTCATGTTCAAGGTGTCGTACACCAAGGACGGCATGCAGGGGGTGATCAAGGAGGGCGGCGCGAGCCGCAAGACCACGATCGAGAAGATGGCCGCCGACATGGGCGGGTCGATCGCCTCGTTCGACTTCGCGTTCGGCGATACCGACGTCTACGTGATCGCCGAGATGCCCGACGAGATCACGGCCGCCGCCGTGGCGACGGCCGTCGCCGCATCGGGGGCGGCGAGCATCGACACGGTCGTGCTGCTCTCGGCCGAGGACATCGACGCCGCGATCGCCAAGCACGCGCCCTACCGCCCGCCGGGCGGCTGATCCGGGCGCTCAGCGACGCTTCCCGGAGCCGCTCGCCCGCTTCGAGCCGGCGAGCGGCTCCAGCACGCAGTCCTCGGGGGGCATGTCGGGGCGCATGCCCCTGAACGACGGCGCGCGCATCTTCCGCGTGCTCTTCGTGATCTCGAGGTACTGCACCTCGCAGACGAGCTCGGGCTCGCACGAAGGTCGCGCCCTTGACGGCGGCGAGCCCGGCGTCCTCGATCGGCGGATCGGGTCGCACGAGCGGCGCGAGCTCGGTCATGAGACCGTCGAGCATGCGTTCGGTGAAGCCCGTGCCGACCTGGCCGACCCAGCGCAGCGTCGCCGTCGACGATCGCCCCGACGAGCAGCGCGCCGAACGAGCCGGCCCGCCCGCCCTTGCCGGGCGTCCACCCCAGGATCACGCAGTCCTGGGTGTTCATCAGCTTGATCTTGCGCCAGTCGGGGCTGCGCCGGCCCGGCAGGTAGGCCGAGCCCGAGCCGCTTGGCCATCACGCCCTCGAGGCCGAGCTCCGCGCGCCTGCGCGGCGAAGCGCTTTCCCGTCGCCGGCCGACGTGGGTCGTGAGCTGGAGCCGGTGGTCCTGCTCGACGATCAGCTCGAGCAGCTCGCGCCGCTGCTCGAGCGGCAGGCCGGTCGTGTCGTGCCCGTCGAGCCAGAGCAGGTCGAAGACCACGAGCGAGACCGGCGTCGATCTTCGCGGCGCGCGCGATCTCGCGCTCGGCCGGAGAGGTTCATGCGCTGCTGCAGCACCTCGAACGACGGACGTCCGGCCTCGTCGAGGGACGACGATCTCGCCGTCGATCACCGCGTTCACCTGGTCGACGCAGCTCGTGGACCATGTGCAGCTCGGGGTACTGGCTCGTGGCGTCACGCCCGGTGCGCGTGCGCAGCACGGTCTCGCCCGTCGCGAGCTCGCGCCACGCATCGGATGCCGTCGAGCTTCGGCTCGAACCACCACGCGGGGTCGTCGAAGGCCTCCCACCCGCCCTCGGCGAGCATCGGCTCGAACCGCGGCGGCGCCGGGATCAGCGGCGCCGTACTGTGCGCTCGCGAGGAAGGCGAGCCAGTCGGTCCTCGTCTTCACGAAGTGGAACTCGAGCCCGGGGTAGCGCCGGCCGTGCAGCATGAACGAGACCTTCGTGTCGGTCCACTCGATCGGCTCGTACCATGCCGTCGTCGAAGATGCGCACCTCGCCGGCGCCGTAGTGCCCCTCGGGGATCGTGCCCTCGAACGCGCCGTACTCGAGCGGATGCACCTCGGTCTGCACCGCGAGCCGCTTGTCGCCCTTCGCGATCGGCAGCCCCTTCGGCACCGCCCACGACGGCAGCGCGCCGTCGCGCTCGAGCCGCACGTCGTAGTGCAGGCGCGTCGCGCGGTGCTTGTGGATCACGAACGAGTTGCCAGCCGGGCGCGACGTCGCCGGGCGCGGGCTCGGTCGTGCCCTCGGGCCCGAAGTCGCGCCGCGCGCACGTACTCGAACAACGCCGGGTCCTTCGAGGCGGCGGCGATCTCCTCGGAGGTCGCCCTCGACCGAGCGCGCGGCCGTGCGGGGCAGGGGCGCGTCGACGTCGGGCCGCGCGGCGCCGTCCGCCGGGTCGAGGTCGACGCCGAGCGCCTCGAGGGCGGTCGGTCAGGTCCGCGGCCTCGGTGCGCACGCCCGTCGAACAGGTCGCCGACGCGCTCGAATCGCTCCCACACGTTGTCGATGCGGAAGTCGCTGCGGCTCGAACCCGCCCTCGAACACCTCGTCCCACGCGAGCGGCGTCGACACCGGGGCACGCGGCTCGGGCCGCACCGAGTACGCGGCGGAGATGTTCGCGCCCGACCGGTTCATGTTGTGGTCGATGAAGATCTTGCCGGTGCGGTCGGCGATCTTCCACGCCATCGTGACGCGGTCGGGGTCGGCGCCCTTGATCAGGCGGCCGGCTGCGCCGACGAACGCCCGCACCTGGTCGTAGCGTGTACGTGCCGCGCACCACCGGCACGTAGATCTGCAGCCCGGTGGCGCCGCTCGTCTTCGGGAACGACGGCAGTCCGAGCTGGTCGAGCAGGACCTTGATGTGGCGGGCCACCGACGAGCACGTCCTCGTAGGTGTAGGGCTCGAACGGGTCGAGGTCGAAGAACAGGTAGTCGGGGTGCGCGACGTCGGCGCAGCGCGAGTGCAGCGGGTGGAACTCGATGCACCCGAGGTTCGCGACGTACAGCAGGCCGGCCGCGTCGTCGATCGTCAGGTAGTCGATCTCGCCGCCCTTGGCGTCCTCGCTCGCGACGACGCACCGCCCGATCCAGTCCGGCGTGTGCGACGGCGCGGACTTCTCGTAGAAGAACGGCCCGTCGATCCCGTCGGGCATGCGCTTCATCGTGAGCGGGCGCTCGGCGAGGTGCGGCACGATCAGGTGCGCGACGTTGCAGTAGTAGGCGAGCAGGTCGCCCTTCGTGTAGCCCTCGTCGGGCCAGAAGATCTTCGTGAGGTTCGACAGGCGCAGCTCGCGACCGTCGGTCTCGAGCCACCAGGCGTCGCCGTCGCGGGTCGCCTCCAGCGCGCGCGGCATCTCGACGGTGAAGGGTTCCTTCGAGGTGCGGGCGGTCCGCTTCCGCTTGGCGGGCATGGCGCCGATGGTAGCCCGCCGCTCCCTCTCGGACGGCGGGGCGTCCGCGTCGCGGGGGGTGCGCTCCGTGTTGACCGGGGCAGCTTGGCAGGGACCTCCGTAGTGGCGCCTGCAATGGAAGACGGAAATCCCTGCCAAGTCGGCCTGGCCCAAGCCCCGGCCCGACCTGGCCCGAGCCGCCCGGTAGGTCCGTCGCGTAGGTTGACCATCAAGGATGACACAAGCGCTTGGAAGGAGCGGACGGCATGAGCGACTGGGTGGCACGGGCGGCCGAACAGCTAGAAGTCGAGGCGATCGACGACGAGACGCAGGAGCGTCTGTTGGGCGCGGCCCGCGACGTCGCGCACGGGGTCGAGCGCAAGCTCACGCCCATCGCGACCTACCTGCTCGGCGTCGCCGTCGAGCGCCGGGTCGCCGCCGGCGAGGACCGCTCGGCCGCCTTCGCCGGCGCCCTCGCCGATCTCGAACGCGCGATCGACGCCGACCACGACGCCTGAGCAGCGCCCGTTTCCCGACGTCCCAGCCGGGGGATAGAATCGAAGCTTCCGCCCGCTGAGCCGGGCCCGCCACGACCCTCCGGAGGGACCTCCATGCCGAGATCGATGTGGAAAGGGGCCATCTCGTTCGGCCTCGTGACGATCCCCGTCGCCGTCTACCCGGCGACCGAGGAGAAGACCCTGCGCTTCAACCAGCTCCACGACGAGGACGTGGGGCGGATCCGGTACAAGCGCATGTGCGAGAAGGACGGCGAGATGTCGACTTCGAGCACATCGTCAAGGGCTACGAGTACGAGAAGGATCGCTACGTCGTGCTCACCGACGACGACTTCGACGAGGTGCCGATCGAGTCGAGCCGGGCCATCGACATCCAGCAGTTCGTCGACCTCGACGAGATCGATCCGATGCTGTTCAAGAAGTCCTACTACCTCATGCCCGACGAGACGGGCGCGAAGGCCTACGCGCTGCTGCGCGAGGCGATGAGCCAGGACAACAAGGTCGGCATCGCGAAGGTCAGCTTCCGCGACAAGGAGCACCTGGCGGCGCTGCGGTTCAAGGACGACGCGTTCGTGCTCGAGACGATGTACTGGCCCGACGAGATCCGCGAGGCGGAATTCGGCGACGTCGACGTGAGCTCGAAGGTGCGCGAGCAAGAGCTCGAGATGGCGCGCCAGCTCATCGAGAACCTCACGGCCGAATGGAACCCCGAGGAGTTCACCGACGAGTACCGCGAGGCGCTGCTCACGATCGTCGAGGCGAAGATCAGCGGCCAGGAGATCGAGGTCGTCGAGGCCGAGCCCACCGCGAAGGTCGTCGACCTGATGGAGGCGCTGAAGGCGAGCGTCGCCGCCGCGAAGAAGCAGTCCGACGACGAGCCCGCGCCCAAGCGCATCGCCTCGGTCAAGAAGGCGCCCGCGAAGAAGACCGCGGCGAAGAAGACGGCCGCGAAGAAGAGCACGGCCAAGAAGTCGGCCGCGAAGAAGGCCCCCGCGCGCAAGAAGGCCGTCGGGGAGTGACGCACGCGCCGCCGCCCGGCCCCGGCCGCCCGGCGACGCGCGACGACCTCGACGCCATCGTCGCGCTGTTCCACGCGCGCGATTCGCGCACGACCGACCAGCCCGAGTCGGCGCACGAGTACCTCACGTGGATCTGGGACATGTCCTACGTCGACCTCGCGCGCGATTCGCGGCTGCTGCCGGGCAGCGAGGTGCCCGACGCGTTCGCCCAACTCGTCTGCGACCCCGATGGAGGCCCTCCGCAGCTCGACTGGTCGGTGCATCCACGCCTCGACCTCGGGCCGGCCGCCGCCTCCGTGTTCGACTGGGCCGAGGCACAGCGTGCGGCACGCGCCATCGCCCTGCCCCTGCGCACCCACGTGATGAGCGACGACGCCGAGGCCAGGGGCTTCCTCGAGGGGCGCGGGTTCACGCAGGTGCGCACCTCGTGGGACATGACCCGCGACCTGTCGCCCGACGAGCGGATCGCCGGTCCGCCGCCCGGCGTGACGGTGCGTCAGTTCCGAGCAGGCGAGGAGTCGTTGCTGTACCGAGTCGCCGACACGTCGTTCCAGGACCACTGGGATCACGTGCCCTGGACGCTCGAGTCATTCAGCGAGTCGATGCTCGCGACGCCGTGGGAACCGGCCCTGACCTTCTTCGCCGAGGTCGACGGCCAGGTTGCGGGCGAGCTCATCGCGCTGCCGTTCGACGATCGCGGCTACATCGCCTCCGTAGGGGTGCTGCGCGAGTTCCGCGGTCGTGGCGCCGCCTCCACCATGCTGCGCCGGGCGTTCGCCGCGCTCGCCGAGCGCGGTCTTCCGCGCGTGGAGCTCTCCGTCGACGCGGCGAGCCCGACCGGTGCGGTGTCGCTCTACGAGGGCCTCGGCATGCGGGCCGTGCGAAGCTACGCGACCTTCGACGGCCCGAGCGCAGCGTAAGCTGATGCCCCCGTACCGGAGGATGCCACCGTGAAGCTCGTGACCGCCATCGTGAAGCCGCACCGCGTCGACGAGGTCAAGGAAGCCCTGCGCGACCTCGGCGTGAACGGCCTCACGACCACCGACGTCGAGGGCTTCGGCCGCCAGCGCGGCCACACCGAGGTCTACCGGGGCGCGGAATACCAGGTCGACTTCGTGCCCAAGGTGAAGCTCGAGGTGCTCGTGCCCGACGGGGAGGTGCAGGGCGTGGTCGACGCCGTCGTGAAGGCCGCGCGCACCGGCAAGATCGGCGACGGCAAGCTCTGGGTGACCGAGGCCGAACAGGTGATCCGCATCCGCACGGGCGAGATGGGTCCCGACGCGGTCTGAGCGACGGCGTCCCCGTGATGGAAGACGCCACGCTCAGCGAGCCGATCGCGCGACTGCGCCGCGAGCTCGACGTCCTCGATCGCGCGTACTCGCCCGGTCACCACGGTCTGTGGTCGGCTCGGCGGCGGGCGGAGCTCTTCGACGATGCGCTCGGGGAGATGTTCGAAGCCGCCCAGGCGCCTCCGGGTGTCGCGCTCGCCGCGCTCGGCGGCTACGGCCGCTTCCAACAGCTTCCGCGGTCCGACGTGGACCTGCTCATCGTGCACGACGGCCGGCAGGCCGACGCGGTCGCCGACCTCACCCAGCGACTGCTGTACCCGCTCTGGGACGGTGGATTCGAGGTCGGCCAGGCGGTGCGCACCCCGTCGGAGTGCGAGCAGATCGCAGCTGAGCGGCTCGACGCGCTGGCCTCGATGCTCGACCTGCGGCCGATCGCGGGCGACGCCCGGCTCGCAGCCGAGGCCGCCGATCGGGTCCTGGTGCTCGCCGCCGCCGACGTGGCCGGGTTCGCCCGGGCCCTGCGCGAGGACGCCGCTGCCAGGGCCGACCGGTTCGGTGTGACCGCGTACCTGCTCGAGCCCGATCTGAAGCAGGGCGCCGGCGGACTGCGCGACCTGCAGGCGGTGCGGTGGGTCGCGCGCGTGGCGGGCGACACCCTCGTGCGCACGCCCGAACGTGAGGCGTTGGCCGACGCCGAGGAGTTCCTGACCCGGGCGCGCAGCGCCCTGCAGTTCGAGACGGGGAAGCGGGGCGACCGGCTGCCGCTGGAGCTGCAACCGCCGATCGCGCGGGCGATGGGCTTCACCGACGAGCCGCGCCTCATCGCCGAGGACGGCTTGATGCGCGCCGTTTTCGAGCACGCCCGAGCCGTGCGGTGGATCGCCGCGAATGTCCTCGCTCGCGCCGAGGCAAACGTCCCGATGCCCACCGAGAACCCCGTCGCGTTCGACGACGCCGACGCAGCCCTCGAAGCGCTGGCTGTCGCGGCGGAGTCGGGCGAGCCTCCGACCGCCCGCGTGCTCGACTCGCTCGACGCGACCGATGTGCCCGAGCAGGTGGCGTGGACCGATCGGACCCTCGGGGCGTTCCTGCGCATCCTGCGAGCCGGGGAAGCCGGCGTCGCCGCCCTCGACGCCCTCGACCGCGCCGGTCTGCTCGCCCGGCTGCTGCCCCCCTGGGCGGACGTGCGATGCCGGCCCCAGCGCGACCCGTACCACCGCTTCACGGTCGACGCCCATCTCACGACCGCGCTGGTCGAGATGGGCCGGGTGCTCGACGGGGCCGACGACGACGATCCGCTCATCGCGGGTGCTCGGTCGCACGGGCCTGATCGCGACGGGCTGCTGCTCGGGGCGCTGCTGCACGACATCGGCAAGACGGGCGAAGGCGGCCACGTGCCCGCCGGCTCGCGCATCGCCGGCGAGGCCCTCGACCGCATGAGGGTGCGGGGGCCCACGCGTGAACTCGCGGCGTTCTTGGTCGCGGAGCACCTCCTCCTGCCCGACACGGCGACCCGCCGCGACCTCACCGACGAGAACCTCGTGCTCGATGTCGCCGCACGCGTCGGTTCGCCAGAGCGGCTCGCGGCCCTCACCTTGCTCGCGAAGGCCGACGCCGCCGCCACGGGCCCAGCCGCGTGGACCCCGTGGCGCCAGACGCTGCTGCGCGAGCTCGTCACCCGGGTGCACCGGGTGTACGACCGCGGCGACATGGGCCTCGAGCTCGCGCAGCAGCTCACCGACCACGTGGAGGCGGTGCGGGAGCTGCTCTCCGGTGAGCCCGAGCCGGCAGTCGATCGATTCGTGTTCCGCATGCCGCGCGGGTACTTCCTCGCGATCGAGCCCGATCGCATCGCCAGGCACTACCCGACGATCGCCCCTGACATCGGCTCGACGGAGGTGCGGGCGTCGTCGGAGCCCGGCGCGAAGCCGGGCACGTACGAGCTGCTGGTCGTGGCCGCCGACCGCCCGGGTCTGCTCGCGACGATCACGGGCGCGGTCGCGCTCGTCGGCCTCTCGATCCTCTCCGCCCAGGCGTTCACGACCGACGACGGGGTCGCGGTCGACCTGTTCGAGGTGGAAGGCGTCTTCGAGCCCGAGATCGACGAGTCGCGGTGGCGGGAGTTCCGCGGCGTGCTGCGCAAGGCGGTCGAGGGGCGGCTCTCGCTCGATCACCGGGTCGCCGAGAAGCGTGCTCGCTACCCGGCCCCCCGGTCGCACACACCGGTGACCGTTGCCGTGGACAACGAGGCCTCGGACTACTCCACCGTGATCGAGGTCGGCGCCCCCGACCGCATCGGGTTGCTGTACGACATCACGAGCGCCCTGGCTGATCTCACGCTCGACGTGCACCTCGCCAAGGTGGCGACCTACACCGACCGCGTGATCGACGCGTTCTACGTGCGGGACGCTTTGGGCCGCAAGGTCATCGATCCGGCGCAGGTAGCCGAGATCGAGTCCACGGTGCGAGCCCGGCTCGCCGGCTGATACGGGGCCGATATCGGTCATCGACCGGTCGGGCATACTTCCGACGTGTCGAACGTCGCGCCTTCGTCGTGGGTCCGGTGGCATGCCGATTACGCCGATCCACTCTCGGACCTCGGGCAGCGATTGGCCGTCGTGCAGATGCGGGTGCGGCGAGCCATCGAGTCCGCCCGCCCCGGCCCGATCGGTCTGATCAGTGCGTGTGCAGGACAGGGGCTTGACGTCATCGGGTCCCTCATCGGACAGGCGCGAGCGGACGACGTGCGCGCGCTGTTGGTCGAGCTGGACGGGCAGAACGTCGAGGTGGTCCGTGAGCGAGCCGCTGCGACTGGCCTCGCCGGTGTCACGGTCGTGCAGGGCGATGCGTCGGTGACCTCGGCGTACCGGGATGCCGTACCGGCCGACATCCTGCTGCTCTGCGGCATCTTCGGGAACATCTCGCACGACGACGTACGCACGACCGTGGCTGCCGCTTCGAGCCTCTGCGCACCGGGTGCGACCGTGGTCTGGACCCGGCACCGCCGGCCCCCCGATCAGACCCCGTCGATCCGCAGCCTCTTCTCCGAGGCGGGGTTCGAGGAGGTGGCGTTCGACTCTCCCGGGGAGGGAAGGTTCGGCGTCGGCACGCACCGATTGGTCGCCGATCCACTCCCGTACGACGACGAGCGCACGATGTTCACCTTCCTCGAGGAAACCTGAGTGCAGCCAAGCGGAGACGGTCCGCCGATGGAGCCATCTCACGAGCGCGGTCGTGTGGCTGCCGTGTGGGATGCGGAGTATCGCTCGGGCCGCTATGCGACCGACCCACCGGCCGGTTTCGTCGATGAGATCATCGACGTGGCCCGCGAGCGAGGCCTGCGGCGGGGGGTGTACGTCGGGTGCGGCAACGGCAGGAACTACGTGCCGCTCGTCGAGGCCGGGCTGGACCTCATCGGACTCGATCTGTCGCAGGCAGCGATCGGGCAACTCGCCGACCGTCTCCCGAACCGTCGGCATCGGCTCGTGGTTGGGGGCCTCGCGGATCTGCCGCCCGACGCGCAGTATCCGCTCGTCGTCGGCATCCAGGTCTTCCAACACGGACGGACCGACGAGGCCGCGGCGCACATCCGGGCCGCCCAGGAACGCGTGGCCCCCGGCGGCCTGCTCTGTGTGCGAGTGAACGCGGACGCCACCGATGTGCTGCACGACCATCGCGTCGTGGAGCGATCGGGCGACGGCAGCTTCACCGTCGAATACCTCGCAGGTCCGAAGATCGGGCTCTGCATCCACTTTTTCTCTCGCCGGTCGCTCGAGGAACTGTTCGCCGCCGGCTTCGAGCCCGTGATGCCGATGCGGGTGTCGGTCACCCAGCGTGCCTTCCCGGAGACGGGTCAGTGGTCGCAGTGGGAGGCGATCTGGTGCCGCACCCGATGAACGAGCGCGACGAGGACCTTCCGGCTATGCGCTCATCAAGCCTTCCAGGCGCTTGGCCATCTTCGGGCCGAAGCCGTCGTCCTCGTGCTTGAAGTAGCAGAAGACGTCGGCGCCTGCGTCGAGCGCCGGCGCGATGCGTCCCGCCCACTCGCGGAGCTCCTCGTCGCCGTAGTCGGTCTTGCGCAGGCGCAGGTAGCCCACCGGCTCCCACGACAGGTCCTCGGGCTTCGGGTCGCTGCTCGTCGGTCTCGGCCACGCACCACGCGATGCCCTGGTCGCGCAGCAGGTCCTTGGCCTCGTTCCACGACGCGTGTCGGAACTCCATCGCGAACGCGGGTGGGCCCGGCGGCAGGTAGCCCACGAACCGCTCGATCAGCTCGCGGTCGTAGTGCAGGTTCGGCGGGCACTGGAACAGCACGCACCCGAGCCGGTCGCCGAGCGCCTTCGCCCGGTCGAGGAAGTCGCGCACGTCGTCGTCGGTGTCGCGCAGTCGCTTGAAGTGCGTGATGCGCTGGTTCGCCTTCAGCGTGAACACGAAGCCCTCGGCCGCCTGCTCACGCCACGTCGTGAGCGACTTCTCGGTCGGGAACCGGCGGAACGTGTAGTTGATCTCGACCGAGCTGAGCTGGGTCGAGTAGTAGTGCAGCATCTCGCGGTTCTTCAGCCCCTCGGGGTAGAAGACGCCGTGCTTCCAGCCGTCGAACGACCAGCCCGAGGTGCCCAGGTGGAACGTGCCCTTCGTCGTCATGGCATGCATGATGGCATGCGTGCCGACGCCCGAGGAACGCTGCACGATCGAGGTGCCCGACAAGGGCGTGGTGAGCGCCGCCCTCACGCCGCCCTGCCGACGCGTTCGCCTCGCTCGCCCTGTTCGCACGGGGCGGGGGCGGGCATGGACCACCCGTTCATGGCCGGGTTCGCTCGCGCGATGGCCGACGAGGGCGTCGCCACGCTGCGATGCAACTTCCCGTACATCGAGGCCGGGAAGCGCTCGCCCGACCGGCCGCCGGTCGCTGTGGCCACCGTGCGGGCGGCGTTCGACGCGTGCGTGGCCCGGGCGGATGCGCACGAGCCGGTCTGGGTCGGCGGCAAGTCGTTCGGCGGGCGCATGTCGAGCGTCGCGGTCGCCGAGGGGCTGCCCGCCGCGGGCCTGGTGTTCCTCGGCTACCCGCTGCACCCGCCGGGCAAGCCCGAGCGCGTGCGTGACGAGCACCTCTACGGCATCCAGGTGCCGATGCTGTTCCTGCAAGGCACGAAGGATCCGTTCGCGACCCCCGCCGTGCTCGATCCGGTGCTCGCGAAGCTGCCGCCGAGCCACCCTGCACGCGGTCGAGGGCGGGGGGCATTCGCTCGAGCGCTCCCGGAAGGACGATGCGCGGGAGACCGCAGCGTCCTTCGCGCCGCTCGTGGCCCGGTTCATGCGGGGAGAGCCTGTCTGATGCCGCGGAAGAACCGGCGCGACCCCGCCTACTTCCAGCCGCCCGATGCCGCGGGCGTGCCCGTCACGCGCTCCGACGCCCCGATGTGGGCGCGGGCGCCGGGCTACGAGATCCGCAACGTCGGCGGGCAGAAGGCGTACCGGTGCCCCGGCTGCGACCACGAGGTGCGCGCGGGCATCTGGCACCTGGTCGTCGTGCCCGTGGGCGACGCCGGACGCGCGCCGGCATTGGCACACCGAGTGCTGGCGCAAGGAACTGCGTCGCCAGGGCCTGTATCGCGCGCCGCCTTCCGAGGAGTAGTCGGCGCCTCGGGCTACGATGGCCGGATGGAAGCAACGACGTCCGCACGGCAGGCGAGCGCCGACAGCATTGCATCGTCGTGAGCGAGTCCAAGCGCCTGCCCTGCGACCTGTGCGGGCACCCGATGGAACCCGAGCACGCCCACTACCGGTGCCCCGCGTGCCACTACATCCTGCCCTGCTGCGGTTGGTGAGCGTGCCCGACGAGGCCCGCGCACGCATGTGGCAGAGCGGCGGGCGTTAGTCGCCCAGGTGCTCGACGTGCCGGCGTACATCGAGGTCACCGGCATCAGCAGGGGCGCTGCCTCGAGGAGCTGCGCAGGGTCACCGGCGACGACGTCGACGCTCACGATCGAGGTGGTGCCCGACGTGGTGGGCGTCGCCGAGGCCGCCGAGATCATGGGCTGGGACAAGCGGCGGGTGGTGACCTACATCGACCGCGGGTCCTTCCCCGAGCCCCTCACCTCGCTCGCGTCGGGCCGGATCTGGCTCCGCGAGGACGTCCAGGCCTACGCCGACGAGTGGCGCGCCCGGCGGGCGGCGAAGGGCGCGAGCCCGGGAGTGCGCCGGTGAGGGACCGGCGCCTGTACCTGATCCGCCACGGGCGGCCCGACTTCGACTCGACCGAGCACACCCGGACGCCGCTCGGGCGCCAGTACGATCCGCCGCTCGGCGAGACCGGCCGCGCTCAGGCCGAGCTGCTCGCCGACCGCCTGGCGCCTGATGCCGCCCCCGGCCGCCATCTACTCCTCCACGCTCGCCGCGCGCCCGCCAGACCGCGCAGACCTTCGCCGATCGCATCGGCATGCCCGTCATCGAGCGTGACGACCTCTGCGAGGCGTTCGGCGGCGAGTGGGAGGGCAAGGCCTTCGAGCAGATCTTCGCCGAGCACCCTGAGGCCGTCGATCTGTTCCGCAACCAGAACCCGGCGTGGCACCGGGCGCCCGGCAGCGAGCCCGCCGCTGACTTCCAGCGGCGATGCGTGGCGGCCGTCGAGTCGATCCTCGAGGCCCACCCCGAGGGCGACGTCATGGTGGTCGCGCACGGAGGCGTGATCAACGCCTACTTCAGCCACATCCTGGGTATCCGCGACCAGGACATGTTCTTCCTGCCCGAGAACACGAGCCTCAATACCGTGGTGATCCGCGGCGAGGAGCGGCGCGCGTGGTTCCTCTCCGACGCCTCGCACCTCACCGACCCGCCTGCTTCGAGGTGGCGAGTGGGAGCGCGACCTCGCCGAAGGAAGCTGACCGCCGCGCCTATACTCGCCGGCATCCGACCGCATCCAGAGGAGACCGGCCGTGTCCGTGCAGTTCCTGTCCGACGAGTGGGCCGAGGCCCTGAAGGCGGAGCTCAACGAGAACGACGCGTTCCGCCAAGCCGCCGCGAGCCAGCGGGCCACGATCCAGCAGGTCATCACGCTCGAGCGACGGCGACACCCACTACTGGATCGTGATCGCCGACGGTGCCATCGACATGGGAGTGGGCGACGCCGATGCCGCCCGACGCCACGATCACGCAGAGCTACGACACCGCGGCGAAGCTGGCGAAGAGCGAACTGTCCGTCGTCACCGCGTTCATGACCGGCAAGGTCAAGGTCGCCGGCAACATGGGCATGCTCATGGGCCTGCAGGGGGCGCTGTCGCAGCTGCCGACCGCGATGCAGGCGGTCGAGACCGACTACTGAGGCGCTGAGTCGCCGGGCGCCGGCGGGCGCGAGAGCGCCACCGTCACCTGCGCCCTCGCGAGCAGTCGCCGGCCTCGTCGGCCATCGTCGGCCTCGGCGAACGCGAGCGCGGCCCCCGACGCTTCACGACGCGCCCCGTCGCTCGCAGCGTGCCGATGTCGGCGGGCGCGAGGTACTGCACGTCGAGGTGCACGCTCACGTGGCGCCGCCCGGGTCGGCCATCGCCGTTCGCACCGCCAGTCCCGCGGCGGTGTCGGCGAGGGTCGCGATGCACGCCGCCGTGCACCGTGCCCTGCAGGTTCGCGTGGGCGGGCGTCGCCTCGAACCGCAGGTCGACGGCGCCCTCATCGGCCGACTCCACCGAGATGCCGAGCGACGCATGGAACGGGGACGCCTCGACCCGCTCTCTGATGTCGCGCTCGATCGAGGTTGCGTCGTGATCGTCCATCCCGTCTCCCTTCCGGTTCGCGTAGTCTCCCACGGGTGCCCACCCTCGCGGTCATCGTTTGACGGTGTCCGAGACCCGAGGGGACAATCCGCGAGGACCGCCGGGGCGGTCGGGTTCTAACGCTGATCATGATGAACGGGAGGGGAAACATGCCCAGGTGGCTTCGTATGTCCGCCCTGCCGCTCGTCGCTGCTCGCGCTCGTCGCCGCGGCGTGCGGCGATGACGACGGAAGCGGCGACGGTGGCGAACCGACCGACGGCGCAGCGGCGATGAGTGCACGCAGCGACCTCACGGTCGGGGTCGCGCTCGACGTGGGTGGTCTCGGCGACAACGGGTTCAACGACCTCGCCGAAGATCGGCCTCGACCAGGCGATCGACGACGGCATCGTCTGCGAGGAGAACACCGAATTCATCGAGTCGAACTCCGAGGGCACGAACCTCGACGAGAACATGCAGTCGCTGGCCGACGCCGGCTACGACCTCGTGATCGGCACCGGGTTCGCGTTCTCGACCCGGCATCAACGAGATCGCGCCGGACTACCCGGAGACCATCGTTCGCGATCATCGACGGGTTCGCGACCGTGCGGCGACCGCGACTGCGGGCTCGACGAACGATGCCGAGCGCGATCCCCAACGTCGTCGACCTGACGTTCAAGGAGGAGCAGGGGTCCTTCCTGGTCGGCGTCGCCGCGGCGCTGAAGGCCCAGGAGCTGAAGCTGCGACACCGTCGGGCTTCCTCGGCGGGCAGACCGGCTCCCTGATCGGGAAGTTCGAGGCGGGGTACGCGGCAGGCGTCGCGGAGATCGACCCGACATGACGTGCTGGTCGAGTACATCGGCGACACGACGAAGGCCTTCGACGACCCGACCGCGGGCGAGGCCCTGTCGAACAAGATGTACGACAACGGGGCGTGCATCATCTACCACGCCGCCGGCGACTCGGGGAACGGCCTGTTCAAGGCCGCGGCCGAGCAGGACAAGCTCGCGATCGGCGTCGACTCCGACCAGTACCTGACGTCGTCTCGGCCGATCAGGCGCAGTGCATCATGACCTCGATGATCAAGCGGGTCGACACGGCGGTCTACGACACGATCGTGGCCGTCGAGCGAGGGCACGTTCGAGGGCGGGTCGGACAGGTCTTCGGATCTCGCCGAGCGAGGGCATCTCGTACTCGACGTCGAACCCCGACCTGATGACGCAGGACATCGTCGATCAGGTCGAGGAGTACAAGCAGCAGATCCTCGACGGCGAGATCGTGCCGCCCACCGACCCGAGCTCGTAGGCGAGGCGGTCGAGGCACGCGCATGGCATCGAACGAGACGGGGCGGGGCGCGAGAGCGCCCCGCCCCTCGTCGTGATGGACGCGCATCACGAAGCGATTCCCCGGCGTGCGTCGCGAACGACGACGTCTCGCTCGACCTCCGCGCCGGCGAGGTCCACGCGCTGATCGGCGAGAACGGGGCCGGCAAGTCCACCCTGATGCGCGTCCTGTACGGGCGTGTACCCGCCCGACGAGGGCACGATCCTCGTGCGCGGGCGAGGAGGTGAAGATCGCCTCGCCGCGCGACTGCGATCGCGCTCGGCATCGGCATGGTCCACCAGCACTTCGTCGCTGGTGGACCCGTTCACGGTCGCGGAGAACATCATCCTCGGCGAGGAGGGCGGCCCGATCCTGCACGCGGACGACGCCGAGCAACGGGTCGCGCGAGCTGGCCGACGTCGTACGGCTTCCGGCGTCGACCCGGCACGCGCGTCGTGGAGGACCTCTCGGTCGGCGAGGAGCAGCGGGTGGAGATCCTCAAGGCGCTGTACCGCGGCGTCGACATCCTGATCCTCGACGAGCCGACGGCGGTGCTCACGCCGAGCGAGACGAAGGAGCTGTTCGAGAACCTGCGCCGGCTGCGAGACGACGGCAAGACGATCGTCTTCATCAGCCACAAGCTCGACGAGGTGCTGCGCGATCGCCGACCGCATCACGGTGCTGCGGCGCGGCGCGGTCGTGGGCGAGACGACGCCGGCGGAGACGTCAAGGCCGCGCTCGCCGAGATGATGGTCGGACGCCCGGTGCTGTTCCGCCTCGACAAGCCGCAGGTCGAGGTCGGGCGACCGGTGCTGCGCGCTCGACGATCTGCGGGGCGGGCGGCTGCAGGGCCTCTCGCTCGAGGTCCGCGCGGGCGAGATCGTCGGGGTCGCGGGTGTCGAGGGCAACGGGCAGCGCGAGCTCGCCGACGCGATCATGGGGCTGCGGCCGCTCGACGCGGGGCGCGATCTCGCTCGACGGCACGCGACCTCGCGGGCGATGAGCACGCGAGGAGATCCGCAACGCCGGGGTCGGCCTTCGTACCCGAGGATCGCCACGATCAGGGGCTCGTGCTCGACATGACGCTCTGGGAGAACGCCGTGATCGGCCGGCACGACGACGCCGAGTTCTCCAGCGGCCGGGGCGTGTTGTTCATCAAGAAGATGAAGGAGCTCGCGACGCGGCTGATCGCGCCAGTTCGACGTGCGGACGCGGAGCATCGACGTCGACGGCGCGGCACGCTGTCGGGCGGCAACCAGCAGAAGCTGATCCTCGCGCGCGAGCTCGAGACCGATCCCGAAGCTGCTGCTCGCCGCCCAGCCCACGCGTGGGCTCGACGTCGGAGCGATCGAGTTCGTCTGGAGCCAGATCCTCGAGCAGAAGGCCGAGGGTCGAGCCGTCCTGCTGATCTCGGCCGAGCTCGACGAGATCTACGCGCTCGTCGGATCGCATCGTGACGTTCTACGAGGGCCAGATCACCGGCGAGTACCCGCCCGACGCGCCGGCCGATGAGGTCGGTCGCGGCATGCTCGGTGGCAAGCGCGACGTCGGGGGCCCGCTGATGGCGGCCGTCGAAGCGACGACCGTGCGCCGAGACACCATCGGCCCGAATGGACTCGAGAACATCGGCGGCCAGCTCCTCGCCCTGCTCACCGCGCTCGGCATCGCCGTGCTGCTCGGGTCGGTCATCGTCGATCGCGTACGGCGAGAACCCGCTCGTGGTGTACAGCGCGATCCTGTCCGGTTCGCTTCGGTGACACCGACCGGGTTCGGCTACGTGCTCGCGAACGCCGGTCCGTTGATCTTCTCGGCGCTCGCGGTGGCCGTCTGCTTCAAGGGCGGCATGTTCAACATCGGCGTCGAGGGCCAGTTCATCGTCGGCATGGCCTCGGCGCTCGTTCGCGGCCCTGACCTTCACGTTCTTGCCCGCGCCATTGCTCGTGCTCTCGGTGCTCGTGTTCGGCATGCTCGGCGGCATGGTCTGGGCGGCGGTCCCGGCGATCCTGAAGGTGAAGACGGGAGCCCACGAGGTCGTGACGACGATCATGATGAACGGCATCGCGGCGAGCCTCGTAGCCTGGGTCATCCGTGGCCCGTTGCGGTACGAGGACGTCGGCGGGGGGTTCAACGTGAACCTGCGCACCGATCCGTTCCCCGACGCCGCGATGATCCCCGATCTCGGGCACCTGTTCGGCATCGCCTCCAGCGCGCGGCTGTCGTGGGTGTTGCCGATGGCGATCGTCGCCGCCGCGGTCGTCTGGTTCATCATGCGGCGTATGCGACTGGGGTACGAGGCCCGGGCGGTCGGCGCCTCGCCGGGGTCCGCTCGTGCCGGCGGCATCTCGATCGGCGCTGTGCAGGTGAAGCTGTTCCTGCTGTCGGGCGCGCTCGCCGGGCTCGTGGGCATGCAGCAGCTCTTCGCCGACCAGGGGTTCCTGCCGGCCGGCTACGAGGCCGGCATCGGCTTCACCGGCATCGCCGTGGCCTTCCTCGGGCAGAACAGCCCGGTCGGCATCGTGTTCGCGGCCTTGCTGTGGGGCGTGCTCGCGCGGGGTGAGACCTCGCTGCAGCTCGAAACCGACGTGCCGCGGGAGTTCATCATCATCCTGCAGGGCCTGTTGATCATGTCGGTGGTCGTGACGTATCAGGTGGCGAAACGCCGCCTGTTCTCCCGGCAGCTCCGCCGGGCGGCGGAGGTCGAGGATCTGCACGACGCCGAGGCAGGCCTCGACATCGACGAGGCCGGCGCCGCCCGGTCTCGGGAGGTCGATCGCTGATGCCGCTCGGTGACTTCGGTGCGGCGATCGGCATCGCGCTCACGTACTTCACGATCATCTACCTGACCGGCCTGGGCGGGCTGTTCAGCGAGCGGTCGGGCATCGTGAACATCGGCCTCGAGGGCATGATGATCATCGGCACCGTCACGGGGTCGTGGGGCACGGCCGAGCTCACGCCGGAGCTCGGTCTGCCGTGGGGTCCGCTCGCCGGCATCCTGATCGGCGCGGCGGCGGGCGCGATCTTCGCCTCGATCCACGCGCTCGCGACCGTGACGTTCAAGGTCGATCAGATCGTGTCGGGCGTCGTGATCAACCTGGTGGCGATGGGCGTGGCGCGCTTCCTGTCCACGATCTTGTTCGGTCAGGCGACGCAGTCCGACTCGGGGCAGCCCCGCATGGATCCGATCGACATACCGCTGCTCGCCGATCTGCCGTGGGGGCTCGGGAAGGCATTCGACGGCATCTCGCCGATGGTGATCGTGGCGTTCCTGATGGTGATCCCGGTGTGGTACTCCCTGTATCGGACGCGATGGGGTCTGCGGCTTCGCTCGTGCGGGGAGAACCCCGAGGCCGCTCGCTCGCTGGGCGTTCGCGTCTCCCCGTACCGGTACGAGGCCGTGCTGCTGTCGGGAGCGCTCGCGGGCATGGCGGGAGCCTTCCTCGCGGTCGAGGTGAACCTCAGCTGGAACGAGGGCCAGACGCAGGGGCTCGGGTTCATCGCGCTGGCGGCCCTGATCCTGTCGAACTGGAACCCGATCCGGCTCATGGGAGCCGCGTTCATCTTCGGATTCGCGCAGGCGATCCCGCTCCGGCTCGCCGATGCGCCGGTCATCGGCGCCATCCCGCCGGAGTTCATCCGCATGACGCCGTACGTGGTCACGATCGTCGTGTTGGCCGGCTTCGTGGGGAAGGTTCGACCGCCGGCGGCCGCAGGCCGTGCGTACGAGGGCTCGACGGGGGTCTAGGCCTCGCGACGCTCGCGTCAGAACGTGCCGTACAGTCGGTCGCCGAAGTCACCGAGCCCCGGCAGGATGTACGCGTTCGCGTTGAGCTCGCGGTCGAGCGCCGCGGCCACGATCGGCACGTCGGGGTGATCGGCCTGCAGCCGCGCGAGGCCCTCGGGAGCGGCGACCACGCACACGAACGTGATGTCGTCGGCACCGGCGTCCTTCACGTAGCCGACGGCCGCGCTGCCGCTGCCACCCGTGGCGAGCATCGGGTCAACCACGAGGGCCTTGCGCCCCGCCAGGTCGGGGAGCTTCGCGTAGTAGTCGCGTGGTTCGTGGGTCTCCTCGTCGCGCTCCATGCCGAGGTAGCCGACCACGGCGTCGGGGTAGAGGTCGGTCACCGCCTCGAGCAGGCCGAGGCCGGCGCGCAGCACCGGGATGGCGACGATGCGCTTGGCCACCTGCGTGCCCTCGAACGGCTCGAGGGGCGTGTCGACCTTCCTCGGCTCGGTCGCGAGGTCGCACGTCGCCTCGGCGACGAGCAGGAGCCCCAGGCGACGGGTGAGCGCCCGGTATTCCGCGGGGCCGGTGTCACGATCGCGGAGCCGGGTGAGCAGGTCGCCCGCGAGCGGATGGTCGAGCACCGTGAGCGGGGCGGCGGGTGCGGGTGCGGTCACGCGCGAATCGTACGCGAGCCGGTGGGCGCGCGCTCGCCTCGCTTGTCATGCCTGCCGCCGTCGTTCATCATGGCCGCGTCATGCAGGGCTACGTCGGCTTCTGGTTCACCTACTTCGGGCGCGACCCGGGGTAGTCGCCGGTAGCCATCCAGCGACAGCGGCCCCGGGTCGGTACCCGGGGCTTTCTCGTCCCGGCGTGCCGCCACCGGGCGAGGCGAAGGGATCTGCACATGGTCGTCGTCATGAAGCAGGACGCGACGGACTCGGACATCGAGGTCGTCTGCGAGAAGGTGCGCAACGCGGGAGGTGAGGCGTTCGTCTCCCGCGGCGCGGTGCACACGGTCATCGGGCTCGTCGGGGACACCGCCCGCTTCCAGGCGATCCCGTTCACCCAGCTCGCCGGCGTCGACCACGTGATCCAGATCGGCAAGCCGTACAAGATGGTCGCGCGCGACCTGCATCCCGAGGCGACGACCGTGATGGTGGGCGCCACGCCGGTCGGACGCGGCACGTTCACGATCATCGCCGGGCCGTGCGCGGTCGAGAGCGAGGAACAGGCGATGATCGCCACGCGGGCCGCCAAGGCTGCAGGTGCAACGGTGCTGCGCGGCGACGTCTACAAGCCGAGAACATCGCCCTACTCATTCCAGGGGCTCGGAGAGCGCGGCCTCGAGATCCTCGTGGAATGCCGCCGCGACACAGGCCTTCCGATCATCGTCGAGGCCATCGACGTCACGCATGTCGAGCACGTTGCCGAGATCGCCGACTGCATCCGGGTGGGTACGCGCAACGCCCAGAACTTCGAGCTGCTCAAAGAGCTCGGCCTCACGCACAAACCCGTCATGTTGAAGCGCGGCCTCGCGATGACGATCGACGAGTGGCTGCAGGCGGCCGAGTACATCGCGCAGCGCGGCAACTCCGAGGTGATCCTGTGCGAGCGCGGCATCCGCACGTTCGAGCCCGCCACGCGCAACACGCTCGACCTCGCCGGCATGGCCGTGGCCCAGCACGAGTCGCACCTGCCGGTCATCGTCGATCCGTCGCACGCGGTCGGCAAGAAGCACCTCGTGGCGCCGATGGCGCGCGCGGCCGTCGCCGCAGGCGCCGACGCCGTGATGATCGACGTGCACCACGACCCCGAGACCGCCCTCTGCGACGGCCCGCAGGCACTGCTGCCCGAGGAGATGGAAGCCCTCGGCAAGGAGCTGGTCACGCTCGCCGAGGCGATGGGACGCCCGGTCAACCGCCCGTCGTAGGCGCGGCGGGCGGCGGGTTCGCGTCTGCCCGTTCCAACTCGCGGAGCCACTCGGGGACCGACGGCGGGGCGTCGAGCCACCAGGTGGGTCGACGCGGAGGTTCGAGGGCGAGGTCGGCTTTGCGCAGCAGTGCGTGCAGCGCGGCTCGCTCGTCGTAGTCGAGGGCCGCCTCGAGCGCCGAGGGGATGCGGCAGGCGGAATCGCGGAGGAGGCGAAGGTGCTGGTGGCCACGCTGCGTGATGTGCACGGTTTTGACGTACCCGTGGTCCTCGACGCGCAGGTAGTCGGCGCGCACGAGCTTCTTGGTGACCGCCTGGGTGGCCTGGCGGGTGAGTCGGAGCTTGCGGGCGAGCGCCGAGATGTGCATGCGTGGGGTGGCGTCGATGGCTTCGAGCGCACGGTACTGGGCGAAGGTGATGGCGAAGCCCTCGAGGGCTTGGTCCATGGCGACTTCCATGCGGTGCTGGAAGCGGCGCGCGGCGATCACGAGTTCCCAGCCGGTGATGGACGGGGTGAACGGGTCGCGGGTGGTGGTCATGGGTCGTCTGGTGTGTAGCCAAGCACGAGGTACCGACACGCCACGACGCAGGGTGGATGTTGTCAACACGTTGCGCGGACGGAGGGGGTTCGGTCGCGGGCGTCTCGTCAAGCGCCTCCGTTGTTTCACGCAGGTCGGAGTCGTGAGGTGCTTGTCAAGCCACGCCAAGCAAGAGGGGCGCAGGGGCTGCAAGCCGTGACATCGATCCGGCCGCGCGCCCTTCGGCCACGCCGCCGCCGGCCGGCGCACCACCCCGCTCTCTACGCAGGGGCGTTCGGCGTGAGCTCCACGATGTCGCACGAGCCCCGCCACTTCGCGATGTTCTCAGCCGGCGACCCGACCCGGCTCTTGCGCTTGTCGGCCAGCATCGCCGCAGCGGCTTCCCACTCGGGCCCTTCCAGCCGGCGCTGCGCCGCCCAGAACTCCTCGAGCGAGGTGTCGCGGCCCTTGCGCCGCGTGACCACGACCAGCTGCTGCGCGTCCGGCACACCCGGCACCGTCTGCTCTTCGGGGCCCGGCTGCCGCTGCGAGATCACGAAGATGCGGCCCTCCTTGTACGCGAACCACACCGGGGCGGTACGTCGCTTCCCGGCGCGCTCGTAGCCAACCCAGATCACATCGGACTTCTTCAGCCCGTCCTCGGTCTCCTTCGCGAGCTTGGCCGGCGCGCTCTGCACGTACACCGGGAACTCGATCTCGCCCACGATCGCGTCGTCGATCATGAACGACGCGACGTAGGTGCCCGTCTCGTCGAACACCGCATCGTCGATCCGGTCGAGTTCCGTCGTGAGGTCCATGGCGCCCGCCATGCGACGGGCCTCGGGCCCCCATCGCATGAGCGTGCGTCCCGACGGACCGATCAGCCGCACCTCTTCGCTCACGACTCCGACCGGCACCTTCCACGCCCGGAAGATCACGAAGGGGAGCGCCGGCCCCGGCTGACCCACCAGGTAGACACCGTCGTTGGCCTGTGCGCCGTACGCCTGCCACACCCGCTCGTCGACGACGGCGGCTGCCACGAGCTCTCCGACCGGATCCATCGAGCGGAGAGGATACCCGACGGCCTGCCCCCGGAGCCGCGTGGACATCAGGCAGACATCAGACCGTGCGGGCGAGCCAGAGCCTCGGCTCGGCGACCTCGGGCAGCGACGGCATCGACTCGGCCGAGTCCCACATGCGCGACAGGGTGGCCTCGTCGGTGAGCGAGACCACGGTGTCGCAGAACGCCCTGCCCGCCTCGTACTGCTCGCGCTTCATCTCCACGCCGAGCAGCCGCTCGAACACCGGGTCGCCCGCCTCGCCCTCGCGGTAGCGCCGCATCGCTTCCTCGATGCGCCCGTACGACGGCAGCATCTCGGCCCCGAGCGCCCGCATCACGTGGTCGCCGTAGCCCTCGGCCGCCGCCATGAACGCTTGGATGCGCCCGAGCTTCAGCCGCTGCTCGTCATCGAGCTCGGCGCCGAACAGCCCCTCGTCGCTCTCGAGCATGCGCTGCAGGGCCTCGGGGTCGCTGGTATCCATCGTCGCGAGCCGCGCCTGCATGCCTTCCATGTCGATGCGCAGCGTCGAGAGGAAGTCGTCGAGCAGCGAACCGAAGCGGTCCCGCGCCCACGACCGCGCGAACTCGAACCGGTGGGTCACCTCGTGGATCGCCACGAACGTGCGGAAGTCGGTCGCATCGAGCGACCAGTCGGCCTCGAACCGCCGGATGTTCGGCACGACGAACATCACGACCCCCGGCCCCGACCGCGGCACCGCCACGTCGAACTGGCCGAGCACGCGCTGCGCGAGGAACCCGAGCACCTGACCGACCTGGGCACCCATCAGCAGAGGAGAGACCTGCGCGAGCATGCCGCTCATCGCCTGCATCTCGGGCGGCAGGGCATCGCGTTGGGCGAGGTTCATCGATTCGCCGATGCGCGCGGCGGCCGGCTCGAGCAGGCTCGCGAGGTTCTCGGTGTTCGCCCCGATCCACTCCGCACGGCGCACGGCGCGCACCTCGGCCACGTCGGTCGGCGCGTCGAGGCCCGTGAACCGCGCGACGTGCAGCTCGGCGACCCGCACCGCTTCCTCGAACCCGTGGCGATCGTCGTCGGTGGCGTCGCGGTCCTCGCCGGCGTCCGCGGCCCCGGCCACGGCGACCTGACGGGCGAGCTCCCAGTTCACCGGACCCGACGACGACGCCATGACCCGCTGCATCTCGCGGAACAGCGGGGCGTCGCGCAGCGATTCGGGATCCATGCCGAAGTCGAACCCGAACGCGCTGCTTCCCTGATCGCTCATGCCGTCATCGTACGACCCCCCTTGGTTACGATGGCCCGCGTGGCCGACCCCTCAACCGAGACCGCACGCGCCGACCGTGTGCTCACGCGCGTGCAATCCGAGCCCCTCTCGCTCGACGAGGCCGCCGACGCCGTCGCCGACCCGGCCGCGGGAGCCGCCTGCATCTTCTCCGGCACGGTGCGCGACCACTCCGATGCGGGCGACGTCACCGGTCTCACCTACGAGGCGTGGCACGAGCTCGCCGAGCAGCGCCTGGGGGAGCTCGCCGACGACATCCTGCAGCGGTGGCCGGTGCGCCGCGTCGCGATCGTGCACCGGGTGGGCGAGCTCACGGTGGGCGACACGAGCGTGATCGTGGCCGTCTCGGCGCCGCATCGCGCCGACGCCTTCGAGGCGTGCCGCCACGGCATCGAGCAACTGAAGCGTGACGTGCCCATCTGGAAGAAGGAAGGTCTCGTCACGGGCGACGCGCACTGGGTGATGGGCAGCTAGATGGGGCGCGACCTCGCGCTCGACCTCGGCACGGCGAACACGCTCGTCTACCGTCAGGGCGAGGGCGTGGTCTTCGACGAACCCGCGGTGGTGGCGGTGCGCGCCGACTCGACCGAGGTGCTCGCGATGGGCGAGGAAGCCTGGCACATGCTCGGCGGCGCCTCGAGCGACGTGATCGCCGTGCGACCCCTCAAGGCAGGCACGATGACGGAGTTCGACGTCACCCAGGCGATGATCGAGGTCGTCATCCGCCGCACGGTGACGGTGCGCTTCCCCCGGCCACGGGTGCTCGCCGCGGTGCCGTCGATGAGCTCGGAGGTGGAGCGCCGGGCGATCGAGGACGCGATCAGGTCGGCGGGGGTGCGCCAGGTGACCCTCGTCGAGGAACCGCTCGCGGCCGCGATCGGGGCCGGCCTTCCGGTGCACGAACCAGTCGGGCATCTGATCGTCGACATCGGTGGCGGACGGTCGGAGATGGCGGTCGTGTCGATGGGCGGCGTGGTGAGCGGGCGCTCGGCGAGCCTCGGGGGCTTCGACATCGACGCCGCCGTGCAGCGGCACATGCGCGACGAGTACGGGGTCGCGATCGGCGAGAAGGCCGCGGAGGAGATCAAGATCGCGATCGGCTCGGCGTTCCCGACGCCCGGGGGCAAGGCGGCGGTCGTGACCGGTCGCGAGCTCTCCTCGGGCAACACCGTCGAGGTGACGATCGCCGAGGACGAGGTGCGCAAGGCGATCGGCGACCCCGTGCGCGGCATCGTGGACGCCGCACGGCTCACCCTCGCCGAGGCACCGCCGGAGCTCACGCACGACGTGCTCGAGACGGGCATGTTCCTCACCGGCGGCGGCGCCCTGCTGCGAGGCTTCGACATGCTGCTGGCCCAGGAGTGCGAGGTGCCGGTGCACGTCGTCGAGCGACCGCTCGAGACCGTGGCCCTCGGCGCCGGTCACATGCTCGAGCACCTCGAAGACTACCGCTCGGCGTTCCAGCTCGTGCGGCGGCGCTGATCGTTCGCGTCAGAGGCCCGATGCGGCGCCGCCGGCGCCGGCGAACATGCGCGAGACGAACTCCACGAGCGCCCACACCGAGAGCGCCAGGGCGATGGCGCCGACCGCGACGGCGATGACGAGTCCCATCGCACCGCCGAGCCGTGCATGCCAGCCCGCCTTGCCCGGCGCGACCGGGATGTAGCCCTCGGGTGGCTCGACGGGGAGGTCCGGCGGCGGCGTCGTGCCGCCCTCGGTCCAGGTGTCGGGCTCGCCGGCGTCGGGGTCCTGCGCACCCGGCGCTCCCATCGCCTCGGGGCCCGCGGTCAGCCGGTAGACGAGCACGCCGACGCCCACGGCGATCACCAGCACCAACAAGGTTCCCACGCGCCAGTCCTTCCACTCGGCCGGCACGAGCGTACTTCGAGCGCAGGGGTTCCGGGAAGGAACATCGGCGAGCCGCCCGTACTATCGGGCCGACATGAGACGCACGGTCCGCATCGTCGCCCTCGTCGTGCTGTTCGCGGTCGCGTTCGTCGCAGCGTGGATCCGATTGCCGTACTACGCCGTCGGCCCGGGGCCTGCGTCCGACGTGGGACCGCTGATCGACGTGCAGGGCGTGCCCCGCTACCCGTCGAGCGGCAAGCTGATCATGACGACCGTGCGGTGGCAACAGGTGACCGCCCTGCAGGCGCTCGTCGCCTGGATCGACGACAGCCAATTCATCGTCGGGGAAGACGTGATCTACCCGCCCGGCCTCGATCGCGAGCAGGAACAGGAACGCGCGATCTCACAGATGGACCAGAGCAAGATCGACGCGTCGATCGTGGTGCTCAGCGAGCTCTTCGACTATCCCGACGAGCACGGCGATGGGGCGCTGATCGAGGCGACAGGTCCCGGCTGCCCCGCCGACGGGGAGCTGTTCGTCGGCGACCTGGTGGTCGGCATCGACGGCCGTCGCATCGATTCCACGCGCGGGGCTCGGCGTGCGATCGACCGCGTGCCGCTGGACGAACCGGTCGCCTTCCGCGTGCGGGCGGGCGGCGAGGGCCACGACATCGAGCTCCTGCGCGAGCCCTGCGCCGGCAGCGAGGAGCCGCTCGTCGGCATCACCATGGTCGATGCGTTCCCCTTCCGCATCGAGATCTCGAGTGGCGACGTCGGGGGGCCTTCGGGCGGCCTGATGTTCGCGCTCGGCCTGTACGACGCGCTCACGCCGGGCGACCTGACCGACGGGCGAACGATCGCGGGCACGGGCACGATCACACCCGCGGGCGATGTCGGCGGCATCGGCGGCATCGCCGACAAGGTGATCGGGGCCGAGCGAGCGGGAGCGAGCGTGTTCTTGGTGCCCGAGCCGAACATGCGCGAGCTTCAGGGCATCGACTCCGGCGACATGCGGCTGGTCTCGGTCGCGACGTTCGACGAAGCGGTCGAGGCCTTGCGCGCGTCCTGACTCCGTCGTTCGACCGGGCATGCGTTAGGCTCGCGGCGGCGCTCCCGCCGCACACCGGCCCCACCCAGGAGGAACGACCCGTCCCGATGGCCACCGTCCGCATCCAGGACCGACAGCGACGCTGGCCCCTGTACGTGATCGGGGCGCTCGCGCTGCTCGCCGTGCTGTTCACGGTCATGTCGACGTTCTACGTCGACCTGCTGTGGTTCCGCGAAGTCGAGCTGGCCGGCGTGTTCTGGACGGAGCTGCGAACGAAGGTCGTGCTCGGCCTCGTGTTCGGGCTGCTCTTCTTCGCGCTGCTGTTGGCCAACCTGCTCGTCAGCAGGCGCATCGCGCCTGCCCCGCCGCGTTCCTGACCCCCGAGCAGGAGATCGATCGAGCGCGTGCGCATGGCGTTCGAGCCGTACCTCGGGTGGCTCGTGCCGGTGGCCGCGGGGTTGCTGGCGCTGCTCGTCGGCATCGGCGTGTCGCGCCAGTGGCAGGTCTTCCTGCTGTGGCGGAACTCGAGCGGCGTCGAGTTCGGCGACGTCGAGCCGATCTTCGAACGTGACCCCGCCTTCTACATCTTCTCGTTGCCGTGGCTCAAGTTCCTGCAGGGGTGGCTGTTCTCCTCGCTCGTCGGCATCACGTTCCTCGACCGCGATCGCGCACTTCCTCTGGGGCGGCATCCGGCCGCAGGCGCGCACGTGGGCGGAGCAGGTCGCGCCGCGACGCGCGCACACCTGTCGGTGCTGCTCGGCCTCATCATGCTCGCGAAGGCGTGGGGCTATTACCTCGGGCGATTCGACCTGCTCACGTCACGGCGTGGCGTGGTGCAGGGCGCCTCCTACACCGACGTCAACGCGCAGCTGCCGGCGCTCAACTTCCTGATCATCGCGGCGGTGATCTGCGCGGTGCTCTTCTTCGCGAACATCCGGAGACAGCGATGGGCGCTGCCGATCATCGCGGTCATCGTGCTCGGCGCGGTCTCGGTGCTGCTCGGCACCGCGTACCCGGCGTTCGTGCAGCGGTTCCGCGTCACACCGCAGGAGTTCCAGCGCGAGCAGACGTACATCGAGGACAACATCGAGGGCACGCAGCGCGCGTTCGACATCGTTCCGGAGGACATCGCGACGCCGCCACAGCCCGGGTACGAGCCGGTCGTGACCGGCGAGGACCTGCAGGCGAACCAGGCCACGAAGGACAACATCCGGCTGTGGCGGCCGTCGATCCTGGCGCAGAACTTCCTGTCCACGCAACGCATCCGCAACTACTACGAGTTCCGTGACGTGGACGTCGGCCGGTACGTGCTCGACGGCACGCCGCGCGTGCTCATGGTCTCCGGGCGTGAAGTGACGCAGGAGCAGACCACGACGTGGCAGAACGAGCACCTCGTCTACACGCACGGGTTCGGTGCCGTGGCCGCGAAGGTGAACGCCGCCAACACCGAGGGCGCTCCGGTCCTCGAGCTCGCCGACATCCCGGTCCGCAACATCGGCGGTCCGCAGCTGGATCAGCCGCGCATCTACTACGGGGAAGGGGGCCTGGGTGACACGCCGTTCGTCATCACGAACTCGGGGACGCCCGAGCTCGACTACGAGGGCGCGCCGGCCGGGTACGAGTACGAAGGCGCGGGTGGCATCGAGGTCGGCAACGTGCTGCAGCGAGCCCTGTTCGCGTGGCGCTTCCGCGATGTGAACCTGCTGATCTCCGGCCAGGTCCGTTCGGACAGCAAGATCATGATCTATCGGAGCCTGGGTGCCCGGGTGCCCAAGCCGGTGCCGTTCCTGACCTTCGATGCCGATCCCTACCTCGCGATCGTCGAGGGCCGGCTCCTGTGGATCTGGGACGCCTACACGACGACCGATCAGTACCCGTACTCGGAATCGGTGAACCTGGCCGACGCGACCGGCGCAGAGCTCGACCCGATGCTCGTGAACTACATGCGGAACTCGGTGAAGGTCACCGTCGACGCCTATGACGGCACGATGACCTACTACGCCGACCTCGAGGAGCCGATCGTCGAGGTATGGAGCCGGATCTATCCGGATCTGTTCACCGACATCACCGCGGTCTCGCCGGCGCTCCGCGAGCATCTCCGGTACCCCGAGAACCTGTTCCAGGTGCAAGCGACGCGGTACACGACGTATCACGTGTCTGACCCGTCGGTCTTCTATCAGAACCAAGACCAATGGGAGATCGCGCCGGACCCGACGCGCGGCGAGTTCACGCCCGAGGGCACGACGTCGACGTCCTCGCTCGACACCGCCCCACGGCTGCGCCCGTACTACCTGCTGATGAAGGCGCCGGGTGAGACCGAGGAGAGCTTCCAGCTCGTGCTGCCGTTCGTGCCGAAGGGCCGACAGAACATGGTGGCCTGGCTGGCGGCCGGATCCGATCCCGATACCTACGGAGAGCTGTTGTCGCTCGATCTCCCGTCGGAGGCGAACGTGCCCGGTCCCGGCATCGTCTTCTCGCGCCTGAACCAGGACCCGCAGTTCTCGGCCGAACGGACGCTGCTGAGCCAGAGCGGTTCCACCGTGCTCTTCGGGGACCTGCTCGTGATCCCGATCGAGAACTCGTTCCTGTACGTGCAACCTGCGTACGTGCGTGCCGACCAGCCGGCCGCGGTGCCCGAGCTGAAGTTCGTCGTGGTCGTGAACGGCGACACCGTGTCGACCGGCGGCACGCTCGACGAGGCGCTGGAAGGCGCGGTGGCCGACGTCGAGCCCGGAGGCGAGGGGCCCGACGATCCCGGCGACCCCGGCGGTGGTGAGGTCGACCAGACCGTCGCTGAGCTGCTCGCTGAGGCCGCACAGCACTTCGAAGCGGCCGACCGGGCACTGAGGGCGGGCGATCTCGCGACCTACGAGGAGGAGATCCAAGCCGCGCAGGACCTCGTCGCGCAGGCGCTCGAGCTCTCTGGCGCGGCGGCTCCGGCGGAGACGATCGCGTCGCCGTCGCCGAGCGCCTCGCCCTAGCGTCGACCAGGGCTACTCGGGCAGCCGGAAGCTGAGGTCGGCCTCCACGTCGGCCACGTCCATCTGCGCCTTCTGCAGGTGGCCCGAGTAGTCCCAGTTCATCGCCTGCCAGCGGGTGAACTGATCGAGCACCCAGATGCCCGACTGGCGGGAGCCGTTGCCGCTGCGCCCGTTCCCGCCGAAGGGTAGGTGCGCCTCGGCGCCCGACGTGGAGTTGTTCACGCTCACCATGCCGGCGGCGACCCGTTCACGGAACCGGAACACGTTGAGCGGGTCGGTCGTGTAGATGCTGCTCGACAGGCCGTAGCCATGCCCGTTCGCGAGCGCCATCGCCTCGTCGAAGGTCTCGAACGTGGCCACGCCGACGAGCGGCCCGAACGTCTCGGTGACGGCGAGGTCGTCGTCGGGCAGCACGCCGTCGACGATCGTCGGGTGGTAGAACAGCCCGGCCTCGGGGTCACCGACGAAGCCCTCGCGCGGGTTCGCCGCGGAGATGCGCCCGACGCCGGTCGAGCCGAGCACGGCGTGGTGCGGCCGCACGAGCTCGAGCCACGTCTCGAACCGGTCGCAGAATCGCTGCGAGATCATCGGCCCGTAGAGCACGTCAGCCGTGGGGTCGCCGATCGGCGCCTGATCGGTCGCCTTCGCGAACCGCTCCAGGAAGTCGTCGTGCACGTCGGCGTGCACGATCACGGTGCCGAGCGACGTGCAGCGCTGGCCCGCGGTGCCGAACCCGCTGAACAGCGCACCCTCCACGGCCAGGTCGAGGTCGGCGTCGGGCATCACGACGAGCGGGTTCTTGCCGCCGAGCTCGAGGCACGGCGTCTGCAGGTGGCGCCCGGCGAGCTCGCCGATGCGGCGCCCGACCTCGGTCGACCCGGTGAAGCCGATCTTGTCGACGAGCCCGCCGCCGAGGGCCTGCTCGAGCCCGTCGAACGTGGCCGGTCCGTCGGCCAGCACCATCGAGAACACCCCGGCCGGCACGCCGGCGTGCAGCAACAGCTGGGCGAAGGCCTCGGCCGTGGCGGGCGTGTACTCGGCCGGCTTCCACACGACGGCGTTGCCGCAGACGAGCGCCGGCACGATGTACCAGCTCGGCACCGCGACCGGGAAGTTGCCCGCGGTGACGATGGCCGCCACCCCGACCGGCGTGCGGAACGTGAAGAGCTGCTTGTCGGGCATCTCGCTCGGCACCGTCTGGCCGTAGAGGCGGCGACCTTCCGACAGGAAGAAGTTGCAGGTGTCGACGACCTCCTGCACCTCGCCGCGCGACTCGCGGATCGGCTTGCCGATCTCGCGCGTGATGAGCGCGCTCAGCGCCTCGGCGTTGTGCTCGACGAGCCGGCCGAACTGCTGCACGACGCGCCCCCGCGACGGGGCGGGCGTGGCTGCCCAGGCTCGCTGCGCGTCGCGAGCGGCCCGGCACGCGCCGTTGAACATGTCGGGGTGAGCGAGGTGGGCCTCCGCGACCACCTCGTGGAGGCGAGCCGGGTTCGTGATGGTGATCGACGTGGCGGAAGGCTCGACCCGCCTGCCGGCGACGAGTGAGGCGACGGTCCGGATCATCACGGTCATCCTAGCCGTGCAGTCGGACCGACGGACCTGGCGATCACCTCCGGTCTCCGGCTGTTGCCGGTCGCGTACGCCGCGATCGTGACGCGCAGCTAGATCTGGCCGCTTTCTCGCGTGAGACGGCCCCCCACGCACGGCGATGTCTTCGGCCCTGACGGTGCGGCTGAAGTTGCGAACGTAACGTTCGCCCCATCGTGAACGACACTGTCATGGAAGCCCCTCAATCCGACCAAGGAGGCCGATCCAGCATGACCCAGATCCGAAACGAGGGACAGCCGTTGCCTCGCACGGAGCAGGAGTGGCGTGAGCGCTTGACTGCCGAGCAGTTCGAGGTGCTGCGCAACAAGGGCACGGAGAGGGCGTTCACCGGGAAGTATGCGGACGCGAAGGACGAGGGCGTCTACCGCTGTGCCGGCTGCGAGGCCGAGCTCTTCAGCTCCGGAGCCAAGTTCGATTCGGGCACAGGGTGGCCCAGTTTCTGGGAGCCGATCGGGCCCGGGGCCGTCGAGCTGCACGAGGACGGCAGCCTGTTCATGCGTCGCACCGAGGTGACGTGTGCGCGCTGTGGTGGCCATCTCGGCCACGTGTTCAACGACGGTCCGCGCCCGACCGGAGAGCGATACTGCATGAACTCGCTCTCCCTCTCGCTCGATCCTGTCGATCCCGCTGGAGACGACATCGAACGGCAGAGGTAGTTCTAGGGAATCTCTACGGCGCGGGTGGCAGCTGCTGCACGCTCCACGCGTTGCCGTCGGGGTCGCTGAAGAAGACGAACGAGCCCCACGGGAACACCTGGACGTCGCTCACCTCGACCCCGCCGTCTGCGAGGTGGGCTCGCGCTTGTTCGATGTCGTCGACGACGACCTGCAGGCCCGCGACCGAACCCGGCGCGGCATCGGTGAGACCGGTGCCGATCGCGATCGAGCACGCCGACCCGGGCGGCGTGATCTGCACGAACCGCATGTCGTCGCTCACCGCGTGGTCGTGGTCGAGGTTGAAGCCCACCTGGTCGACGTAGAACGCCTTCGCGCGGTCGACGTCGGAGACGGGCACGTTCACGAGTTCGAGCCTGAAATCCACCATGCGAGCATCCTACCGAGGGGAGGCGACAGGGGTGTCCGACGGTACGCTCGGCCCATCGCATCCGTCGGAAGGAGTCGCGTGCCGGACCTCGACCGCGGCGCGGTCATCGCGCGGCTCGAGCGAGCGGGCTGCGTCGCCGCCCCGCAGGAAGCCGACGAGCTCATCAGGGCCTCGGCCGGCGAAGCCGTCGCTCTCGACGCGCTGGTCGCCCGCCGCACCTCCGGTGAGCCGCTGGCCTGGGTGACGGGCACCACCTCGTTCTGCGGCCTCGAGCTCGTCGTCGAGCAGGGCGTCTACGTGCCGAGACCGCACACCGAGCCGCTCGCGCGCCGCGCGGCCTCGCTGGTGCCCCCGTCGGGCACCGCTGTGGATCTCTGCAGCGGTGCCGGCGCGATCGCGGCGGTGCTGACCGCAGCACGCCCGGCAGCGACGGTGGTCGCGACCGAGCTCGACGGCGTCGCCGCTCGATGTGCAAGGCGCAACCGCGTCGAGATCTTCCAGGGCTGGCTCGACGAGCCACTGCCGCGCTCGCTCACACACGACGTCGACGTGATGACCGCCGTCGTGCCGTACGTGCCCACCGACGCCATCCGGCTGCTGCCGCGCGACGTGCAGGCGTTCGAGCCACGACTCGCGCTCGACGGCGGCGAGGACGGCACCGACCTGCTGGTCGAGGTGGCGACCCGGAGCGTCCGCTGGCTCCGGCCGGGTGGCTGGCTGCTGCTGGAGCTCGGCGGCGACCAGGCGGACCTCCTCGGGCGGCTGCTCGTCGATCTCGGCTTCGACGCGCCCGACGTGATGATCGACGACGACGGCGACCCTCGCGCGATCTGCGCCCGTCTGGCGCACTGACCGACCTGAACTCCCGCATACACGGTCGTGTTGACACATATCCATATAGGCATATATCCTCACGGGACATGGCACGAGCAGCGACTACGACCGATGCGTTCAACGCGGTGGCTGAACCCCGCCGCCGCCAGATCATCGACTTGCTCGCCACGGGGGAGCGACCGGTCAACGACCTCGTCGCCCAGCTCGGCATCGCCCAGCCGCAGGTGTCGAAGCATCTGCGCGTGTTGCGCCAGGTGGGCCTCGTCGAGGCCCGCGACGACGGCCGCCGACGCATCTACCGGCTGAACGGCCGTTCCCTCAAGCCGATCCACGACTGGGTCGGGGCCTACGAACGCACCTGGAACGAGCGGTTGGACCGCCTCGACGCGGTCGTTGCAGCCCTGAAGGACGAGGTAGGAGATGGTGACGATGACGAGTAGCCACACGGCGGTGGTGACGCTGCCGACCGATCGCCAGATCGTGATCACGCGGGAGTTCGACGCCCCGAAGCACCTGGTCTACCGGGCGTACACCACCCCCGAGCTGATCGAGCGCTGGTGGGCCGGCGAGCGCGGCACCGTCACGAGCGCCGA
The DNA here is from genome assembly GCA_963722795.1 of uncultured Actinomycetes bacterium. GTDB lineage: Bacteria > Actinomycetota > UBA4738 > UBA4738 > HRBIN12 > JAOUEA01. The sequence goes on along the minus strand of CAVROD010000003.1, from coordinate 665,546 downwards.
GGTCGACCTGCGGGTCGGGGGCTCGTGGCGCTACGTGATGATGGCCGACGACGGCTTCGAGGTCGCGTTCCACGGCGAGTTCCGCGAGATCGTCGCCGACGAGCGCATCGTCTCGACGGAGATGTTCGAGATGCCCGGCGCCGACGAATCGCAGGCGCCGCTCGTCACGACGACCTTCGTCGAGCACGACGGCCGCACCACGTTCATGCAGGTCACCGATTGCCCCGACGAGCATGTTCGGGACATGATCGTCGAGTCGGGCATGGAAGCCGGCATGCAGGAAGGCATGGACCTGCTGGAGCAGGTCGCCATCTCACTCGCCTGACCCATCGGTCGAAGCTTCCGCGCGCGTTTGCTAGCATCGTCGTGCGGGGTGGAGCAGTCCGGTAGCTCGCTGGGCTCATAACCCAGAGGTCACAGGTTCAAATCCTGTCCCCGCGACGAGAGATACGCAGTGCAACGAGGGTCCCGGCGAGTCCGGGACCCTCCTGCGTCCGGTCTCGTTGTCCCCGACCTTTTCCGCGAGGCGGACGCGAGGCCAGGCGTTCACCAGGTCGCGCCGACCTACGAGAGCGACAGTTCCCGTCACGCTAGTTTGGGGGCATCCCAGGCAGAGGAGGGTTCCCATGGGCACAGTCGTCATGTACAGCTCGGTGTCGGTGGACGGATTCATCGCGGACGAGAACGACCAGCCCGGACCCCTGTTCGACTGGTTGGCCAGCGGTGACGTGCCGTTGGACGAGAGCGGCGTGTTGAAGGTGTCGCAGACGTCCTACGACTACACCCGGTCGTACTGGGACCAGATCGGGGCGACAGTCGTCGGCCGCCACGTCTTCGACATGACGGACGGCTGGGACGGGAAGCCTCCGGGCGGGGTCGACCACGTGGTCGTCGTGACGCACCGGCCGCCGCCCGAGGGCTGGGACCCCGAGGCGCCGTTCCACTTCGTCGACGGCGTCGAGGCGGCCGTTGCCACAGCGCAGCAGCTTGCGGGTGATCGCGTGGTCGAGGTCGCCGCTGGCGACGTCGGTGGCCAGGTGCTTGCCGCGGGCCTGGTCGACGAAGTGCGTATGGACGTCGTACCCGTCGTGTTCGGATCCGGCAAGCGCTTCTTCGGGTCGGTCCATGCGCAGCACCTGTTGGAGGATCCTGACGTGATCCAGGGCAACCGGGTGCTTCACTTGCGCTACCGGGTGCGCCGTTGACCGATCTGGGCTGTAGACCCGGTACCCGCTTCGGCGCATAGACTCCGACCGATGCGGCGCGGTCGAGTGCTCACGCGGGTCCTGGCGGTCCTCGTGACCGGCTCCCTCGTGATCGGGGCCGCGGCGATGCCCGCGGCGGCGGGCGCGGCGATCATGCGTACGCCCGGTGAGGCGACCTACGAGTTCCGGCTGCGATCGGGCCAGGCGGGCAAGACCTGGCGTGGAATCGGTGCCATCGCGTTCACGAACACGGGGACCGACCCGCTTCCGCTGGTCTACCTGCGCACGTGGTCGAACGGGGTGCTCGGCTGCGCGACGCATTCCATCACGGTCTCGAACCTGCAGGGCGGCACGATCACCGACGAGCGTCTGGCGTGCACGGAGCTCGAAGTCACGCTCGACTCCCCGCTCGGCCCTGGCGAGCGCACGACGATCGGGTTCGACCTGCAGATCCGGCTGCCCAACGTGGACGATCGGTTCGGGTTCCACCGGGGGCTCGCCCTCGCCGGCACCGCCCTGCCGACGCTCGCCGTCAACGACGACCGGGGGTGGCACCGGGCGCCGTTCGAGAACCTGGGGGAGAGCTTCTACTCGGTCGTCGCCGATTACGAGGTCGTGTTCATCACGCCGCGCGGGCTCGACACCGCGGCCACCGGCACGGTCATCGAGCGCGTCGAGACCCGGCGGGGGCGCGTGCGCACGAGGGTCGCTGCGGCCCAGGTGCGCGATTTCGCATGGGCGGCCGGCGAGCTCCGCAGGGTCGTGCGCACGACGCGCGGGGTCGACGTGGTCGCCTGGTACCAACCCGGGGCCGTCGCGCGCGCCACCGCCCGGGTGCTGGCGCGCGACGCGGCTACGGTGATCCGCACCCTCGGCGACGCCTTCGGTGACTACCCCTACCCCGAGGTCGACGTCGTGCTGGCGGGACACGCGAGCTTCGGCGGCATGGAGTACCCGACGATCGTGTTCTCGGTGCCTCGCCGCAGCACGATGGCGCACGAACTGGCGCACCAATGGTTCTACGGCACGGTCGGCAACGACCAGTACCGGGAGCCGTGGCTGGACGAGTCGTTCGCGACGTGGGCGATGCGGCTGCCCTTCGATCCTCGCGCGGAGTGCCGTGGCATCTCGTGGCCGAGCGATGGAGCCGCGTTCACCCACGACATGGCCTACTGGTCGACGCACCGCAGCCAGTACTGGCTCGTGTACGACGGCGGCGCGTGCATGGTCGCGAACCTCTCGAAGCGCTTCGGCCATGCGCGCTTCCTGCGCATCATCGGGCGCTACGCCCGCGCGCACCATCTGGACGTCGCGCGCACCGAGGACTTCATGGCGGCGATCGAGCGCGCGGCCGCGAACCATCTCGCCGGGTTCGATGCCGACGCGTACTGGCGCCGGTGGCGGGTCGACCCGGCGTGACCGAGCGCCCCTGGGCTCCCACCCGGCGCCCGAGCCGACTAGGATGAGCCGTCGCATCCGAACGAAGGGGGAACGGCGTGACCAAGCGTGACGTGGTGGGGCAGCTCTCGCGTGTGCCCCTGTTCTCCGGCTGCTCCCGCAAGGACCTGCAGACGGTCGCGCGCGTGGTGAAGGACATCGACCACGCCGAGGGCACGGTGATCGCGCGCGAGGGCGAGCCGGGCGTCGGCCTGTTCGTCATCGTGGAAGGCACCGCCGACGTCACGATCGGCGGCGCCAAGAAGGCATCGCTCGGGCCCGGCGACTTCTTCGGGGAGATCGCGCTGCTCGACGGGGGTCCCCGCACGGCCACCGTGACCGCGACCTCCGACATCCAGATGCTGGGGCTCACGGAGTGGGTCTTCCGGGGGCTGATGCAGGAGCACCCCTCGATCGCGGTGAAGACCCTGCAGCAGATGGCCGCCCGGCTGCGCAACGCCACGAAAGCCGCGACCGCATAAGGCCGCACCCGGCGAGCCGCGCCGCGTGAGCACGCTCACCCGTCCCGACGGGGCCACGCTCTTCCACGAGGAACATGGCGATCCGGCCGCCGAGGCCATCGTGCTGCTCGAGGGCATGGGCGGCGACATCCCCGGGTGGCGTCGCAACATCCCGCATCTCGCCGAGGAACTGCGGGTGATCGCGTACGACTTCCGTGGGAACGGGCGCTCGAGCGAGCCGGCCGGGCCCGTCACGATGGCGACCTTCGTCGAGGACACGGTCGCCCTCGTTCGACGAACTCGGGCTCGACCGGGCACACGTGTACGGCCAGTCGTTCGGGGGCATGGTCGCCCAAGAGCTCGCGCTCGCCCACCCCGATCGGGTGCACACGCTCGTGCTCGCGGCGACCCACTGCGGCGGCTCGCACGTCGTGCCGGTACCCCGAACCGCCGTGCCCAAAGGCGAACCGTGGCGTGCCCTCTACTGCGCCCGGGTTCCCCGACACTCACCCCGAGCACGTGGCCGACGACCTGCGCATCGGCGGCGAGCAGCCACGACATCCGAGCGGTGGTCGCCGACAATGGGAGGCGATGCGGTCCTTCGACAGCTACGACCGGCTCCCGCTGATCGCCGCCCCGACCCTGGTGTTGCACGGGGCCGAGGATCAGCTCATCGCGCCCGCGAACGCGCAGGTGCTCGCCGATCGCATCCCGGGTGCGGAGCTGGTACTGCTCGAGGGTGCGGGCCACCTGTACCACTCCGAGCGGGCAGGGGCTGCCGACGCCGCCGTGCTCGACTTCGTGCGCCGGCGCCGCCGATGACCGAACCCGATGCCGGCGTCGTCTCGCTCGCCGAGGCTCGAGCCCGTGCTCGCGCCGCGAAGGACTACGCGGCCGCCGACGCGTTGCGTGACGAGCTCGCCGTCGCCGGGTGGACGGTCGTCGACGAGCCGGACGGGGGCTGGCGCCTCGAGCCTGCGCCGGCGGCGCCTCTTGCGGCGCCGATGGACCCGCGCGAGGTGCCGTCACTGCTCGATGCAGCCGCGACCGGCGACGTGAGCGTGCACTGGTCGCCGAGGGGTGGCCCGACGACGTCGCGCGCGCGATCGCCTCGATGCGCGCCCACCAGGGAAGCCGTCGCGTGCACTACGTCGTCGCCGACGTCACCGGCGGGGACCCGGCGGCGTTCGGCGACGACGTCGAGGTGCTCTCGCTCGACGCCCGGCACGGGGTGGGCGGCCGCGGCCAACGCGGGCCTGCGCCGCGCGACGGGGCGCATCGTGATCGTGATGGATGGCTCGATCGAAGCCGACGGCGACGTGTTCGGACCGCTCGAGCAGGCCCTCGCCGAGACCGCGGTCGGCATCGCGGGCCCGTTCGGCATCGTCACGCACGACCTGCGGGAGTTCGACGAGGCGCCGGGCGCCGGACCGTGCGACGCGATCGAGGGCTACTGCATGGCGATGCGGCGAGAGGTCGTCGCGGCCGTCGACGGGTTCGACGAGAAGTTCCGCTGGTACCGCACCGCCGACATCGAACTGTCGTTCCGGGTGAAGGATCGTGGGCTGCGCACCGACGTCGTGCCCCTGCCCGTCGATCAAGCACGAGCACCGCATGTGGTTCGAGACCGAGCCGGCGAAGCGCGCGACGTGGTCGAAGCGGAACTTCTACCGCTTCCTCGACCGATGGCGCGATCGGTGGGACCTGGTGCTCGAGCCGGGTCCGCCGCGGTCGAACGCCGCCACGCCGGTGAGGGTCAGTCGACCGTCGGCATCGGGGGTGCGGGCGGCATCGCGATCTGGGGGGACCGCGACGGCTCCCGCTCGCGTTCCTTCGCGACGGCCGCGGCGGCCGCCTTCTCCGACTCGCGCTCCTTGGCGGCCTCGTGCTCGCGGAGCTGCTCCTCGTTCGGGATGGGCTTCGTGCCGCCCGTGTACGCCTCGAGGTCCTCGCCGTCGATCGTCTCGGTCACGAGCAGCAGCGCCGAGAGCCGGTCGAGCATGTCGCGGTGCTCGAGCAGGATGCGCTCGGCCCGGTCGTGCGCCTCGTTCAGCAGCCGCGTGACCTCCTCGTCGATCTTCTCGGCGGTGCGGCCGGAGATCTTCGGGCCCGCAGAAGATGGCGTTGGGGTCGTCGCTGCCCGAGCGACAGCGGGCCGACCTTCTCGCTCATGCCGTACTCCGCCACCATCGCGCGGGCGATCTGCGTGGCCTTCTCGAGGTCGTTCTGCGCGCCGGTCGATGATCTCGCCGTACACGATCTCCTCGGCGACGCGTCCGCCCATCGCGTAGGCGAGCGTGTCCTTCAGCTCCGGCTCGGTGGCGAGGAAGCGATCCTCGAGCGGTCGCGTCATCGTGAGCCCGAGCGCGGCCGTGCCGCGCGGGATGATCGTGATGCGGTGCACCGGGTCGAGGTTCTCGGAGTAGTGGCGCGACGAGCGCGTGGCCCATCTCGTGCGATGGCGACGCGCGACTTCTCCTTGTCGTTCATCACGCGCGACTTGCGCTCGAGGCCCATCGACGCCGCGGTCGATCGCCTCCTCGAGCTCGTCCATCGTGACGGCGTTCTTCTCGCGTCGGGCGGCGAGCAGCGCGGCCTCGTTCACGACGTTCTCGAGGTCGGCGCCGGTGAAGCCGGGCGTGCGCGCCGCGATCGTGCGGAGCTCGACGCTGGGCGAGAGCGCCACGCCTCGCGCGTGCACGCGCAGGATCTCCTCGCGGCCCTTCAGGTCCGGGCGGTCGACCACGACCTGGCGGTCGAAGCGTCCCGGGCGCACGAGCGCGGGGTCGAGCACGTCGGGGCGGTTCGTGGCGGCCATGATGATGACGCCCTTCGAGGCGTCGAAGCCGTCCATCTCGACGAGCAGCTGGTTGAGGGTCTGCTCGCGCTCGTCGTGCGCGCCGAGCCCGGCGCCGCCGACGCCGCCGCGGCCCTTGCCGATCGTGTCGATCTCGTCGAGGAAGACGAGCGCCGGGGCCTTCTCCTTCGCCTGCTGGAACAGCTCGCGCACGCGCGCGGCGCCGAGGCCGACGAACATCTCGACGAACTCCGAGCCGCACATGAAGAAGAAGGGCACGTTGGCCTCGCCGGCGACCGCGCGGGCGAGCAGCGTCTTGCCGCACCCGGGGGGCCCGAGCAGCAGCACGCCCTTGGGGATGCGGCCGCCGAGCCGCTGGTACTTCTTCGGGTTCGACAGGAACTCGACGATCTCGCGCAGCTCGTCCTTGGCCTCGTCGACGCCGGCGACGTCGGCGAAGGTCGTCTTCATCTCCTTGCGGTCGTAGATCTTGACCTTGTTCTTGCCCATGTTCAGCGCGCCGGAGGCGCCCGCGCCCATGCGCCGGAACACGAACCAGTAGATGCCGATCATGATCAGCGCGAACGGCAGGATGTTCACGAGCAACGACAGCAACACGCTCGGCTGCTCGAACTCGTAGGTCGACGCCGTTCTGCGTCGAGGAACTCGCGTGAACTCGGCTTGTCGATCGTGACGTTGGGCGACAGCGTCGTCGTGAAGTCCTGCGGGCCCTCGTCGGTGAGCAGCGCGCCGCTGATGCCGGAGTCCGAGATCTTGACCGTGGTCTCCGGGTCGATGCGGCCGTCCTCGACCGCCGTCACGAACTCGCTATAGGCGATCGGCCTCGGTCCGGCGTGCTCGAGAGCAGCTGTTGAAGACCAGCAGGGCCACGAGCAGGATCGGCACGACCAGCCACGGTGCGAATCGGGGCCGCGGCGTGCCGCTGCCGCCGCCGTCGCCGCTGCCTGCGGCGGGAGAAGGGGTTACGATCGTCGTTGTCAGGCATCGTGCCTCTATCTTCCCATCGTCGCCGAGATATGCCAGGCTCCCGTCGTGGGCGCGACCAGCTCACACCCATCGGCACGGTCGAGCGACGGTCTGGATGCGCGATACTGGGCGCCCATGGCCCAGACCGCCGCCGCCGAAGATCCGGCCCTGCGCGAGCGCTTCGAGCGCGACGTGCTGCCGTTGCTGCCCAGCCTGTACGCAGCCGGCGCTGCGCATGACGCGCAACCCGGCCGACGCCGAGGACGTGGTGCAGGACACCTACCTGCGCGCGTACCGGGGGTTCGCCGGCTTCCAGGAAGGCACGAACCTCAAGGCGTGGCTCTACCGCATCCTCACGAACAGCTACATCAACACCTACCGCAAGAAGCAGCGCGAGCCACAGACGGTCGAGGGCCCCGACGACATCGACGAGTGGTACCTCTACGACCGGCTCGGCGGTCGCAACGTGGAGCTGTCGGCCGAGACCGAGGTGCTCGACCGCATCCCCGACCAGGCCGTGAAGGACGGCGCTCGAGTCGCTGCCCGAGAACTTCCGGCTGCCGGTGCTGCTCGCCGATGTCGAAGGATTCAGCTACAAGGAGATCGCCGAGATCATGGACACGCCCATCGGCACCGTGATGTCACGGCTGCATCGGGGAAGGAAAGCGCTGCAGAAGGCGTTGTGGGACACGGCGAAGGAGCGAGGATTGGTCGACGATGACGACGCCTGACTGCGGGCCGAACTGCGAAGAGACGCTGCGAGAGATCGAGTCCTTCCTCGACGGCGAGGCTCGACGCGGTCGTGCACGGCGCAGGTGCAGGTGCACCTGTCCGACTGCAATCCGTGCATGCAGCGCACCGAGTTCCGCCGGCACGTGAAGGTCGTCATCCGCTCGAAGTGCACGGGCGACGACGTGCCGCCGGCGCTCGAGCAACGTATCCGATCGCTCCTCGACGAGCCCCCGATCGTGTCCTGACGTTCGCATGCGGTCGCTCGGCACGATCCTCGGCGTGTGGGCGCACCCCGACGACGACATCTACCTGTCCTCCGGACTGATGGCCATCGCGGCCGCCGCGGGCGAGCGGGTCGTCGACGTGACCGCCACGCGCGGCGAAGGCGGCTCGATGGACGAGGAGCGCTGGCCGTCGGCACGCATGGCCGAGGTGCGCACCGAGGAGCTGCGCCGCAGCCTCGAGATCCTCGGGGTCGCCGAGCACCGCTTCCTCGACGGGCCGGTCGACGTCGACATGCAGACCCCGCTCGATGCGTCGGAGCCGGCCCCAGGTGCTCGAGATCATGCGCGAGGTGCAGCCCGACACCGTGCTCACGTTCGGCCCCGACGGCATGACCGGGCACGAGGGACACAAGAGCGTGTCGGCCTGGGTCGAGCGACGCGTTCGAGCAGGCCGCCAAGCCGGGCGCGCGGTTGTACCACGCCACCGCGACGCCGGAGTGGGCCGAGGCCTGGCTGCCGCGGCTCGAACCCTTCGACATCTTCCTGCCGGGCACGCCGCCGATCATCCCCCGAGACCGGCTCGCGATCGACTACGCGCTGCCCGATGACGTGCTCGACCTGAAGTTCCGGGCGATCCAGGCGCACGAGAGCCAGGTGGAAGGCCTCGTCGCGGTCTTCGGCGACCGCATGCGCGAGTGGATGGCGACGGAGTACTTCCGCCTGGCGGCCGAGCGAGAAGTCGTGATGGCCGACGCGTCCGGAGCCGGTGCGCGATCTCGACTGGGACTCCGACCCGCGCGCGCGCGTTCGTCGACGACGTCGCCGACATCTACGAGGAGCTGCTCGACGCAGCTGCCCTCGACTGCCGGTGATCGGTCCCGAGGGTGCCGGGGAGGTGCGTGCCGGGGTCGTCGCTCGACGTGCCTGACGAACCGATGCCTCAGCGACGAGCTGGTCGAGTACCTGCGGCGCATGACGTTCGAGCACTCCGCCCTGCCGGGGCACCCGCGGTTCTACGCCTACGTCTCGGGCGCCGGCACCGTGCCCGGCGCCGCCGCCGACCTGCTCGCGTCGGGCCTCAACATGAACGCGGGCGGATGGCGGCTCGGGCCGTCGGCGGTCGAGATCGAGATGGCGCTCACGCGGTGGTTCGCCTGCGAGATGTTCGGCATGCCCGAGGGGTCGGGCGGCGCACTCACCTCGGGCGGGGCCATGGCCAACCTCATCGCGCTGAAGGTGGCGCGCGACGCCCGTGCCGGTTGGGACATCCGTGCGCGACGGGGTCGCCGCCGGTCCGCCGCTGGGCTTCTACCTGTCGAGCGAGACGCACGTCGTGTCGGATCGCGCCGCCGACATGCTCGGCGTCGGGCGCGGCGAACGTCCGTCACGTGCCGGTCGACGACGACGTACCGCATGCGTGTGCCTGAGCTTCGGGCGTCGATCCGGCGTGATCGCGAGCGCGGGCGTGCGCCCGATCGCGGTGGTGGCGAACGCAGGCACGACCTCGACCGGCGCCATCGACGACCTCGCGGCGATCGCCGACGTCTGCCGCGACGAGGACCTCTGGCTGCACGTCGATGCCGCCTACGGTGGTCCGGCGATGCTCGCCGACGACCTGCGCCCCCTCTTCGACGGCATCGAGCCGCGCCGACTCGATCGCGTTCGACCCGCACAAGTGGCTGTACACCCCACTGTCGGGCGGCTGCGTGCTCGTGCGCGACATGGAGCTGATGCGACGCTCGTTCGACCTCGAGTACGTGTCGTACATCGTGAAGGACGATGAGCACACCGACTGGGGCATCGATCTCGGCCGGCACTCGCCGAACTTCAGCCGCGGGTTCTGGGCGCTCAAGGTCTGGGTCTCGCTGCTGGCGCACGGACGTGACGCCTACGCCCGGCGCATCTGCCACGACGCCGCGCTGGCCCGCTACCTCGGCGCGCTCGTCGAGGAGCACGACCGACTTCGAGCTGCATGACGCCGGTGGGCCTGTCGATCACCTGCTTCCGGTACGTGCCCGACGGCCTCGCCGACGACCGAAGGTCGCGACGCATACCTCGACGATCTGAACCAGCGGATCATGACGGAGCTGCCAGCTCGGCGGCCGGGTGTACTGCTCGAACGCCGTGCTGGGCGGGCGCTTCTGCCTGCGGTCGTGCATCGTGAACTTCCGCACCGAGGCCGACGACGTGGAGGCGCTGCTCGACATCGCGGCGGAGCTCGGCGCGGCGCTCGATGACGACCTGCGACCCGCGAGGTTGCGGTGACCTCGTGGTCGTTGCTCGGCTCGGGTGAGTTCGAACCTTGGTCGGCGGTGGCCGACCGGTGGCTGCTCGACGCCTCGACCGGCGGCGGGCACGTGGTCGTGTTGCCGACAGCGTCCTCACGCGAGGGTCCCGAGGTCTTCGACGAGTGGGGGCGCAAGGGCATCGAGCACTTCGACTCGCTCGGCGTGCCCGCCGAGGTGCTGCCCGTTCGCACCCGCGACGATGCCGAGCGGGTCGACTTCGCCGCCAGGCTCGACGAGGCGTCGGTGGCCTACTTCTCGGGCGGCAACCCCGCGCACCTCGCCGACGTACTGCGCGGCACGGCCGTCTGCGACGCCCTGCTGCGAGGGCTCGCCCGCGGCATGGGCTACGCGGGCTGCAGCGCGGGCGTGGCCTGCCTCACCGAGACCACGTTCGACAGCGACAGCGACGACTTCGAGGCGATCTTCCGGCCGGGGCTCGGCATCGTTCGCGGCCTGCTGTTCGGCCCGCACTGGGACATGCTCGACAGCTGGGTGCCGGGCGCGACCGAGTTCATCGTCGCGTCGGTGCCCGACGCGCACGTGTTCGTGGGCATCGACGAACGCACGGCGATGCTCGGCGACGGCGAGCACTGGCTCGTGCGTGGGCATGGCGGCGTGCACGTGCGTCGCGACGGAGGCTTCGCCCGCTACGGCGACGGCGACCGCTTCGACCTGTCGTTCCCGCTCGAGCCTCTCGGAGGATCCTGACCATGACCGCCCGCTCCCCGTTGACGCGCACCTCGCCGATCGAGCAGCGCGCACCGGTGCTGATCCGGCGTTTGACGAAGGCCTACCCCGACGCGCACGTCGCCTTGCATTTCACGAACCCGCTCGAGTGCCTGGTCGCGACGATCCTGTCGGCCCAGTGCACCGACGAGAAGGTGAACGAGGTGACCGCCACGCTGTTCCGCAAGTACCGCAGCGCTGCCGACTACCTCGCCGTGCCCGAGGACGAGCTGAAGGCCGACATCCGACCGACCGGATTCTTCAACCAGAAGGCCGCGTCGCTACGGGCTGCCTGCGAGCGCATCGTCACCGTGTACGGCGGCGAGGTGCCCGACACGATGGAAGACCTCATCACCCTGCGCGGCGTGGCTCGCAAGACGGCGAACATCGTGCTCGGCAACTCCTACGGCAAGGTGGAAGGCATCGCCGTCGACACCCACGTGCGGCGTGTGGCGAACCGGCTCGGCTTCAGCGAGCAGTCCGATGCCGACAAGATCGAGCAGGACCTCATGGCCCGCATCCCGAAGCGCCGGTGGTTCGACTTCAGCTACGTGCTGATCGACCACGGACGCGCCATCTGCCAGGCGAAGAAACCGCGCTGCGCCGAGTGTCCGGTGGAAGACCTGTGTCCGTCGAGCCAGGCGTGAGCGCGCCTCAGCCGACGGCCACGAGCTCGTCGTCGGACGGCTCGGTGGCCGCCGCCGTCGCGCGACGGCGGGCCCGCCGGATCTCCCGACGCTCTTCCTCGCCCAGGCCCCCCCACACGCCTGCGTCTTGGCAGGTCTCGAGCGCCCATTCCAGGCATTCGGCCCGCACCGGGCACCCCTCGCAGATCTCGATGGCCCTGGCCGTCTGCGCCAGCGCCGAGCCGGTGCTTCCCACCGGGAAGAAGAGCTCGGGGTCCTCACCGATGCAGCGGGAGTGCTCGATCCACCAGGTCTCGGCCGGGTCACGCTTGAATCTCGGTTCAATCATGCTCCACCCTCGTTGCGCGAGGAGTGGTCGACGCCCCCGCGTGCGAGGGAGCCTATTGTCTGAACGGCCGTTCAGTCAAGAGGGGTCGACGAGGAGCGCCGATCGATGATGGCGTTTCGCCGCAAGCGCTTGCCGCCCGCGCTCGAGGAGCCTTTCGAGGCCTTCGAGCGGGTCCTCGCCGAGATCGAGCCTGCGAAGCAGGCGCTCACCGAGGTCATGCCCACCACCCGCATGCCGGGGCGCCCGCTGCCCGACGCGCTCTCGGAGTTCTGCGACCGCCTCGAGCAGGCGCGCGGCATCATGCCCGGGTGGCGGCGCCCTGAGACCGAGGAGGCCTGGACCGCGTGCGCCGCCGGCATCGACGACGCGCTCGCGCGCGCCGCCCGTCTGCGCGAGGCAGCGCCCGACCCAGGGGGATTCGAGGGACTCATCTGGGTGGTCGAGTCCCTCTTCGACCCGCTGGAGCCGTTCCGCGAAGCGGACGAGCGGTTCCGGTCGCTTCGGGTGCCGGCTCGATGAGCGACGACCGCGTGCCGCCGGTGGGCGAGCCCGTCGACGGCGGGCCCGCGCAGGCTCCCCCGCCGGCGGCGATCGACGGCCGCTTCGTTCGGCTCGAGCCCCTCGACCCCGACGCGCATGCGCTCGCCCTGTACGAGCGGTCCCACGCCTCGGCGGAAGACGCGTCCATCTGGACCTACCTGATGTACGGGCCCTTCGATGGCCTCGAGGAGATGCGCGGCTGGATCACGGCGAACGCGGCCTCGACCGACCCGCTCTTCTTCGCCGTGGTGGAGCGCGACGCCGGTCCCGCCGGCGTCGTGAGCCTCATGAACATCGATCCGGCGATGCGCCGGCTCGAGCTCGGGCACATCTGGTACGTGCGGTCGGCCCAGCGCGGCCGTGCGAACACCGAGGCCGTCTTCCTGTTGCTGCGGCTCGCGTTCGAGACCTGGGGCTACCGCCGGGCGGAATGGAAGTGCGACGCGCTGAACGCCCGGTCGCGCGCGGCGGCCGAGCGGCTCGGCTTCACGTTCGAGGGCGTGTTCCGTTCGCACATGATCGTGAAGGGCCGCAACCGCGACACCGCGTGGTTCTCCATGCTGGTCGAGGAGTGGCCCGCGCGCCGGCGCGCGATGCAGCGCTGGCTCGACGCGGAGCCGGGCACCGTGTCGCTCGCCTCCCTCGTCGCCTCCGAGAGTGGCTCGTAGGGCAGGGCGAACCGCGCCGGGCGACGCGCTCGGTGCGTATCGTGAGGCGGTGACCGTCGTCAGCCTCGTGCACGTCGAGAAGTCCTATGGCTCCTGGCCGGTGTTGCAGGGAGCCGACCTCGAGGTGCCCGACGGGGCGCGTATCGGCATCGTGGGCCCGAACGGGGCGGGCAAGTCGACCCTGCTGCGCATCCTGCAGGGCAGCGAGCCGCCCACGGCCGGCGAGGTCGTGCGGCGCAAGGATCTCTCGATCGCCTACCTCGAGCAGCACGCCGACGGCGACGCCCGCACGGCCGTGCAGGTGGTGCTCGCGGCGCGCCCCGACGTGGCCGCGCTCGACGCCGAGATGCGAGCCGTGGAAGCCGACCTCGGCCGCCCCGAGGTGGTCCGCGACCTCGAACGCATGGGCCGGGTGCTCACGCGACAGCAGGAGCTGCTCGACCGCTGGGTCTCGGCCGGTGGCGCGGGCCTGGAGGGGGAAGCCCGGGCGATGCTCGCCTCGCTCGGGCTCGACGACGGCGACATCGCGCTGCCGACGTCGGCGCTGTCGGGTGGCCAGCGCAAGCTCGTCGAGCTGGCCGCCTGCCTGATCCGCCAGCCAGACCTGCTCTTGCTCGACGAGCCGGAGACCCACCTCGATGCAGACCGCCGGGCCCGCCTCGAATCGATCGTCGCGGAATTCTCGGGAGCGGTCGTCACGGTCTCGCACGACCGCTACCTGCTCGACGAGACCGTGACCCGAATCGCGGAGCTCGACGCAGGCCGCATCACGATGTGGCGGGGCAACTATTCCGCCTACGCGGTCGCGAAGGAGATCGCGATGAAGCGCCAGCAGCAGTTGTTCGTGACCCAGCAGAAGGAGATCGCGCGGCTCGAGGAGGCGATCCGGCGGTTCGAGCACTGGGCGCGCATCGTGGTCGACAAGCGTCATATCACCCAGGCCAGGAACAAGCAGCGTCAGATCGATCGCATGGACAAGGTCGACAAGCCGGTCTTCGAGCGGCGCAAGATCGCGCTCGAGATGCGTAGCGCCGAGCGCGGCGGGTCGAAGGTGGTGACGCTCACCGACGTGACCGTCGCCTTCGACGGCGACCCCGTGCTGCTCGGGTGCGACCTGCAGATCGTGCGGGGCGAGCGCATCGGCATGATCGGCGCGAACGGCGCCGGCAAGTCGGTGCTCGGCACCGTCATCGCCGGCCTGCGCGAGCCCGACGAGGGCACGCGCTGGGTGGGCCCGTCGGTGCGCATCGGCTACCTCGCGCAGGGCCACGAGACCGAGCCGCCCGACCGCACACCGATCGAGTTCGTGCGCGACGTGAAGCCGATGTACGAGGAAGACGCGGTGGCGCTGCTCGGCCGGTTCCTGTTCCGCTACGACCAGATGCGCCAGCCGGTCGGCTCGCTCTCGGGCGGGGAGCGCACGCGCCTGCAGCTCTGCCTGCTGATGCTGTCGGGCGCGAACTGCCTCTTGCTCGACGAGCCCACGAACCACCTCGACATCGATTCCATGGAAGTGCTCGAGTCCGCCCTCGAGTCCTACGACGGCACGGTGATCGTGATCAGCCACGACCGGTACCTGCTCGACCGCATCCCCGACCGCATCGTGGAGGTGCGTGACGGGCAAGCGTTCAGCTCGCCGGGCAGCTACGACGACTGGGCGGAGGCCAGGGGGCGGGTGCCCGCGTGAGCGCCGCGACGCGACGCTCGCCCGCTGGGCGAGCGTTGGGCACGATCGAGCGCGAGGTCGTGGCGTGCCGGGCGTGTCCACGTCTCGTCGAGTGGCGGGAGCGCACCGCGCGCGAGAAGGTCGCTCGGTTCGCGGGCGAGACCTACTGGGCCCGGCCGGTGCCGGGCTTCGGCGACCCTGCGGCGCAGGTGCTCGTGCTCGGGTTGGCGCCCGCCGCCCACGGCGGCAATCGCACGGGGCGCATCTTCACGGGTGATCGTTCCGGCGACTTCCTGTTCGGGTCGATGCACCGGGTGGGGCTCGCCAACCAGGCGCTGAGCGTGTCGGTGGACGACGGCCTGCGATTGCGGGGTGCGTTCGTGAGCGCCGTGAACCGATGTGCTCCACCGGGGAACAAGCCCACGCCTGCCGAACGCGACCGGTGCCTGCCGTTCCTCGCGCGCGAGATGCAGGCGCTCGCGAACCTGCGCGTGGTCGTCGCGCTCGGCGCGTTCGCCTGGGACGGGGCGCTGCGCGCCGCGGCCGAGCTCGGTCATCGATCGAGCCCGAAACCGAAGTTCGGACACGGGGCGGAGGCGACGGTGGGCCCCTACGTGCTGCTCGGATGCTTCCATCCATCGCAGCAGAACACCTTCACCGGGAAGCTCACGATGCCGATGATGGATGAGGTGTTGGCTCGTGCCGCGGCGCTCGCCGCGGCCGCCGGGTAGGCGCGGTCGTCGCCTTCGAGCCCCGAAGGGAAGCAGGCGGACCGCATGATCCG
This sequence comes from uncultured Actinomycetes bacterium, assembly GCA_963722795.1. Classification (GTDB taxonomy): domain Bacteria; phylum Actinomycetota; class UBA4738; order UBA4738; family HRBIN12; genus JAOUEA01. The sequence goes on along the minus strand of CAVROD010000003.1, from coordinate 650,056 downwards.
TCCCGTCTGCGTCGGGGAGTAGCCGAACCGACGCACCTGCATGCGCCGGGAATAGCCGTCGCACCCCGGGCGTATCCTCCTTCACATGGGTCGCCACCGAGGGTTCTTCGCCGTGCGCCCCGCCGAGGAAGACCAGCGCCCGGTCGATCGGGCCACCGTGCGGCGGGTGGTGCACACGTTCACGTCCGTACCGCGGCACGGTGGGGCTCGTCGCGATCGCGATCATCGTGACGTCCGGCCTCGGCGTCGTGAACCCCCTGCTGATCGCGGAGGTGTTCAACAACGCGCTGTTCGGCGAACCGACCGGGTCGTGCGCCGGCGAGGCGTGTCCGAACCTTCCGCTGCTCTATTCGTACGTGGCCCTGATGATCGTCGTGCCGGTGATCACGAGCATCATCGGCATCGCGCAGACCTACTGGGCGAACCAGGTCGGGCTGCACGTCATGCAGGACCTGCGCAACTCCCTGTACTCGCATCTGCAGAACATGCCGCTGCGGTTCTTCACCAACACCCGCACGGGCGAGATCCAGTCGCGGCTGTCCAACGACGTTGGCGGCGTGCAGTCCGTCGTGACCGACACGGCGTCGAACGTGCTCGCCAACGTGGTCGTCATCATCAGCACGCTGGTCGCCATGCTCTACATCTCGGTGCAACTGACGGCGCTGTCACTCGCCCTGATGCCACTCTTCCTCTGGCTCACGGTGAAGGTGGGGCGCGCGAGACGCGAGGTGGCCACGAACACGCAGAAGACCCTGGCCGACCTCACCGCGATCACCGAGGAGACGCTGTCGGTGAGCGGCATCCTCTTGTCGAAGTCGTTCGGCCGGCAGCGGCACGAGATCGGGCGCTTCCGCGACGAGAACCAGCGCCTCACCGGGCTGCAGATCAGGCAGACGATGATCGGGCGGTCGTTCTTCGCGGTGGTGGGCACGTTCTTCTCGATCACGCCGGCCCTCGTCTACCTGGTGTCGGGCTGGGTGCTGTCCAACGATCCGAACGGCATCAACTACGGCGACATCGTGGCGTTCACCACGCTGCAGTCGCGGCTGTTCTTCCCGATCGGCTCGATGCTGCAGGTCTCGACCGAGGTGCAGAGCTCGTTCGCGCTCTTCGACCGCATCTTCGAGTACCTCGACCTGCGCCACGACATCGAGGACGCGCCGAACGCCCTGACGCTCGACCCGGCCGAGGTGCGGGGCGCGGTCGAGCTGCGCGACGTTCGGTTCCGCTACGACGAGCCGGCGGAGCGTGCACCCGTCGGCGACGAGGCCGTCGACGGCGCATCGGCGCCACCTGCGGAAGTGGTGACCGAGGGCGTGCCGCGGGAGTGGACGCTCGACGGCATCTCGATGCGCATCGAGCCCGGTCAGCTCGCGGCGCTCGTAGGCCCGAGCGGCGCCGGCAAGACCACGATCACCTACCTCGTGCCTCGGCTCTACGACGTGCAGCAGGGCTCGGTCACGATCGACGGGCACGACGTGCGTGGCGTCACCCTCGAGTCGCTCGGCGAGAACATCGGCGTGGTCACGCAGGAGACCTATCTGTTCCACACGACGATCAGGCGAAACCTGCTGTACGGGCGCCCCGACGCTACGCAGGACGAGCTCGAGGCCGCCGCCAGGGCCGCCTACATCCACGATCGCATCGTCGAGCTGCCCGAGGGCTACGACACGGTCGTGGGCGAGCGCGGCTACAAGCTCTCGGGCGGCGAGAAGCAGCGGCTCGCGATCGCCCGGGTGGTGCTGAAGGATCCGCGCATCCTCATCCTCGACGAGGCCACGAGCTCGCTCGACACGACGAGCGAGCGGCTCGTGCAGGCCGCCCTCGAGCCGCTGATGCAAGGGCGCACCACGATCGCCATCGCGCACCGGCTCTCCACGATCTTGAAGGCCGACGTCATCTTCGTGGTCGACCGGGGCCGCCTCGTGGAGCAGGGCACCCACGACGAGCTGCTCGCGCGACAGGATCTGTACGCGCAGCTGTACGAACAGCAGTTCCGCGGCGGCCTCGTGCAGGCGGAGTTCGACGACGGCGTGATCCTGGCGAGCGGTGAGGTGGTTCGCACGAGTTCCGGCACCGCGTGAGCGTGGCCGCCTCGCGGTAGTCCGAGCCGGACTACAGGGGCCGTCGGTACGTGAGCAGCACGAAGCCGTCGGGGAACACGCGGTCGGCAAGACGGTCGAAGCCCATCGACTCGTACATGGCCTGTGCGTCGCGCATCCGCTCGGTCGTGTGCAGGGTCATGAACGCCTTCCCCTCGGCGCGAGCACGCTCGAAGCACGCGCGCATGAGGGCCCGGGCGACGCCTCGTCGACGAGCGTCGGGATGCACGCCGAGCATCCGGATGTGCGCTTCCTCGGGATGGAGATCCGGGTCGTCGTCGGGCTCGACCCTCGAGACGAGCTCCAGCGTGGCGCTGCCGACGATGCGCTCGCCGTCGAGCGCCACGAACACCGTCGTGCGGCCGGCGCGGCCCGCGACATCGGCGATCGCGTGAAGGTACTCGTGCCATGCATGGTCGTTCGGGCCCACGAACTCGCGGTAGGCCTCGGCCGTGACCCGGCCGGCTTCCTCGTGCTCGGACACGAGCGCCTCGCGGACGACGATCGGGCCCGGCGACCCGTGGCTCATCCGACGACGCTGACCCCGAGCGCGAGGCCGATGAGGTAGGTCACGACGGCCGCGGAGCCGCCGATCGCGAGCATGCGCAGGCCGGCGAGCCATGGGGAGCGGCCGGTCACCCTCGACGTGAGCGCGCCGACGCCCAGCAGCGCCACCGCGGTGACGATCGCCGAGATGACCAACCCGGTCGCGCCGCCGACGAACAGGAACGGCACCAGCGGCACGAGGGCGCCGATCGAGAACGTCGCGAACGACGAGAACGCCGCCCCCCACGGCGAGCCGAGTCCCTCGTCGGGGTCGATGCCGAGCTCCTCGCGTGCGTGGGTGTCGAGCGCGGTGGCCGGATCCTTCGACAGCTCCGCCGCGAGCGACCGGGCGAGCTCGGCCGGCACGCCCTTGCGCTCGTACAACTCGGCCAACTCGGCCATCTCGCCGTCGGGGTCGCTGCCGAGCTCGTGGGCCTCGAGATGCAGCATGCGCTCGAGCACCTCGCGCTGCACCCGCATCGAGACGTACTCGCCGGCCGCCATGGAGAAGGCGCCGGCGAGCAGCCCGGAGATGCCGGCCAGCACGATCAGGGTGCGCGGCTGGTCGGCTCCGGCGAACCCCATGATGAGGGCGGCGTTCGAGACGAGCCCGTCGTTCACGCCGAAGATGGCGGCTCGCAGGGTGCCGGTCTTGCCCGCGCCGGTGGCCTGTTCGCCATCGGTCGGCCCCGAATGCGGCAGCAGGCGTGCCCGTCGCCGCCGGGCGTGCCGTCGGGCCGCCAGCAGCTCGGGCAGCATCGCCTTCGTGCGAGCATCTTCGGGTGGCAGCGACGCGGGGCTCACGCGCACGAGCATAATCGGGCGTGGACCGAGCGCCCGACCTCACGTCGATGCTGCTGCAGGCCCACCGTGCCCTGGCCGGCGACCTCACGGCCTCGATGGCCGAACGCGGCTACGACGATGTGCGTCCGGGCCACGGCGCGGTGTTCCTGCACGTGGAACGTCGCACGGGCACCCGGCTCGGTGAGCTGGCGCGCCGTGCCGGCGTCACGAAGCAGTCGATGATGCAGGTCGTCGACGATCTCGAGGCCCGGGGGTACGTGCGGCGGGTCGACGACCCGGCCGACGCTCGCGCGAAGCTCGTGCGGCTGACCGCCGAGGGTCGCCGGTGCGCCACGGAGTTCCGCCGGGCCGTGCAGGTACTCGAGACGCGCATGCGCCGGCGCCTCGGTGACCGAGCCCACGAGGTGTTGCGATCCTCGCTGGCTGCGCTCGCCGGTGAGCACTGACTACCGGCTCGCGAGCCCGGGGCGCGCGAGCCTGAACGCCGACCGGTCGAACACGGTCGGCTCGCCGGTCGCGAGGTCGGCCAGAGCCCGTCCGAACAACGGCACGAACTTGAAGCCGTGCCCGCTGCACGGCGACGCGACCACGATCGGGCCGACGCGATCGAGCACGAAGTCCTCGTCGGGCGTGATCGTGTACAGGCATGTGTCGGTGCGCCCGGTCGCGCGTGCGTCGGGCAGATGCGCAGCCACGTAGTCGAGCACGCGGTCGACCCGCACCGGGTCGGGCTCGAAGGTGCGGGTCTCCGCGTCGGTGGGCGGTCCGGCCTTGTGCAGGCCCACCTTGAAGGAACCGGGCTCCCACGGGTCGGGCACAAGGTACGGCGGGTGCACCGCATCGTCGAACCAGTCGATCACGGTCGGCAGCGAGGCATCGCCGTCGAGCCGGAAGTACGTCGACTGCTCGAGGTTGGGGCGCAGCGTGACGTGGATGCCCGCCCGATCGAGCAGCGGCCCCGCCCATGCACCGGCCGCCACGATCGCGACCGGGGCGACGAACGTCTCGCCGTCATCGATGTGCACCGCCACCTCGTCGCCGTGGGTCGTCACCTCGCGCACGGTGGTCTCCTCGAGCACGGTCGCACCGCCCTTCCGCGCGAGCGCCGCCTGCGCCAGCACCGCTGGCGCGGCATGCACGACCCCGCCATCGGGTTGGAACGCCACGTCGGCATCGGGTGGCACCTGCAGGGCGGGCCACCGCTCGCTCGCGTCGGCGCCACGCAGGCGCTCGACGCGCGCCCCGGCCGCCTCGAGCAGATCGGCACGCTCGAGCGCGGGCGGCCCGATGTCGACGCCGCCGGTCACCTGCAGCAGCGTGTGACCGGAGGCACCCTCCAGGTCGCGCCACGCGTCGAGCGCCATCATCGCGAGCCGCACGTAGTCGGCGCGGTGGTAGGCGTAGCGGAAGATCCGCGTCGGCCCCCCCGAGCTGCCGTTGGCGTGGCCGATCGTGAACCGCTCGAGCACGAGCGTGTGCCGCCCGCGGCTCGCGAGCTCGCGAGCGGCCGCCGTGCCCATCGCGCCGCCGCCGACCACGATCGCGTCGAAGCGCTCCACGGCGGGAACGGTAGCGCACGCCGGGGCCGGCCGGGCCTCGGCTTCACCGGGGGTAGCATGGAGCGATGCGCGACCTTCCCGAGGCGACGGGCAAGACCGGCCGCCCGAGCCCTACCCGCAACAAGCCTGAGCGTCCTCGCGACCTGCTGGGCCGTCCGCTCGACTGGGGCGCCACGAACGAGCTCGAGCTCGAGGACTACGACGCGATGACGCTCGAACAGAACCACGAGCTCGCACGCGAGGCGGTGCGGCAGGGGCGCTACTTCCCGGCGCACGAGGCCTGGGAGACGGCATGGAAGCAGGCCCGCGGCACCGACGACGCCGAGTTCTTCAAGGGGCTGTCGCAGATGGGCGCCGGGTACGTGCACCTGCTCCGCGGGAACGCCCACGGCGCGAAGACGCTCATGCGCCGGGCGTCGCGACGGGTGACGCAGTACCCCGACCCACATCACGGCATCGCGACCCGGGCGCTGCACGACAAGCTCGAAGCCGACGCAGCTGCGGTGGAGCGAGGGGACCTGGTGCCCGGTCACGACGTGACCTTCGACCCCCCGGTCGTCTAGCGGCGCCGGGTGGCGCCGTGTAGCCTGGGCGACCAGATGGCGCAGGTGGAGACGAGCGAGATCGAGTGGAAGGGCCGCACCGGCCCCTTCTCCCTGCTCGTGCGCCCGGGCGTGTTCTCCCCGACCAGCACGAGCCGCACGCTCGCCGACGCGCTCGAGATCGGGCCCGACGACACCGTGATCGACGTCGGGTGCGGCAGCGGGGTGCTCGCATTCGTCGCGGCGAAGCTCGGGGCGAAGAAGGTCTACGGGTGCGACCTGTCCGGGCCTGCGGTCGAGATGGCCGTGCGCAACGCGGAGCGCCTCGGGCTGAGTGACGTGTGCGAGTTCCGGCAGGGTGACCTGCTCGAGCCGATGCGAGACGTGCGCGCGACCGTGCTGATCGGCGACGTCTCCGGTATCCCCGACGACCTCGCGGCGGTCACGGGCTGGTTCCAGGACGTGCCGGCGGGCGGTCCCACCGGCGCCGAGCTGCCGCGCAAGCTGCTCGAGACGATCGGCGACACGCTCGCGCCGGGCGGGCGTCTGTACCTGCCCACCGGCACGCTGCAGGACGAGAACGCGATCCTCGCCGCGGCCCGCCGGGTGTTCGGCGACAACATCGAACCGGTGCTCGAGCGCACGTTCCCGCTGCCCGACCTCGTGGCGAAGGCCACGGCCACCGCCCGCCTCATGAAGGACGGGCTGCTGAAGCTGCACCAACGCGGCAGCCGGCTGCTCTGGGAGCTCAGGGTGTGGCGCTGCGTGCGACTCAGCGAGCCCTAGCCGCGGCTCTCGCGAGCCAGACCCACGATCGCCCACACGAGCATCACCGCGCCCACGGGCAGCAGCAACAGTCCATACACGAGCGAGGCGCCCGTGACGAGCACGCCGAGCACGAGGAACACCGGCCACGCCGTCGCCGTCGGGAACGACCCGAGTGAGGTGCCGGCCGATGCTGCCGGGTCGGCGCCGGGGTCGTCGGAGGCTCGCACCGCGGCCGAGGGGCCGTGGCGCGTCCACCACAGCGCCACGATGAGCGCCATGACCCCGAGGAACCACAGTGCGACCGAGCCGACCCATTCCTCGGTGAGCACGTAGTAGAACGTGCCGAGTCCGAGTCCGAACGCGGCGTAGGCCCACAGGTACCGCAGCGCGACCTTCATGCGGTCTCCTCGGATCGGGCGCGTCCGGCTTCGCCGGCCCCAGCCCGATGATGCAGGTCGTACGCCGGCCGCTCCGAGCGGATGCGCGGCAGCGACGTGAAGTTGTGCTCGGGCGGCGGTGACGAGGTGGCCCACTCCAGCGAGGAGCCACCCCACGGGTCGTCGCCGGCGGGGGTGCGGCGGCGCCGCGACGTGAACGCGTCGAGCAGGAACACCAGCACGCCGGCCGAGAGCACGACCACACCGAGCGACGACACGAGGTTCGGCGTCTCCCAGCCGAGCCCCGGCGCGTAGTCGACGATGCGCCGGGGCATGCCGCGCAAGCCCACCACGAACTGGGGCCAGAACGTCAGGTTGAAGCCCGCGAACATCAGGGCGAACACGCCGCGACCGAGCCGCTCCGACAATCGGTACCCGAATGCCTTGGGCCACCAGAAGTAGATCGCGGCGAAGATGCCGAACACCGAACCGCCCATCATCGTGTAGTGGAAGTGCGACACGAGGAAGTACGAGTCCGACAGCTGGAAGTCGAGCGGGGCGCTCGCGAGCATCACGCCCGTCACCCCGCCGATCAGGAAGTTGAGCAGGAACCCGACCGCGAACAGCATCGGCACCCGGAAGGTGATCTTGCCGCCCCACATCGTGCCGATCCAGTTGAAGAACTTCACGCCGGTGGGCACCGCGATCGTGAACGTCATCGCCGAGAAGAACGGGTTGTCCACGACGCCGGTCGTGAACATGTGGTGGGCCCACACCCCCGTCGAGAGCGCGCCGATCGCGAGGGTGGCGAGCACGAACCCCGTGTAGCCGAACAGCCGCTTGCGGCTGAAGACCGGGATGATCTCGGTGATCACCCCGAAGAACGGCAGGATGAGGATGTAGACCTCCGGGTGCCCGAGGAACCAGAACAGGTGCTGGTACACGATCGGGTCGCCGCCGCCGAGCGGGTCGAAGGCGTGGCCGCCCAGCCGGCGGTCGAACAGCAGCAGCACGAACGCGGCCACCGCCGGGGGGAACGCCACGAGCCCGAGGATGGCCGTGACGACGACGTTCCAGGTGAAGATGGGCAGACGCCACATCGTCATGCCCGGAGCCCGCATCAGGAACGTCGTGGTGATCACGTTCACGCCCGACATCAGGGTCGAGATCGCGACGAGGGCGAGACCGAGGATCAGCAGGTCGGGGCCGACGCCGGGGGAGTAGCGAGGCCCGGAGAGCGGGGGATAGAGGTACCAGCCGGTGGCCACGCCGCCCGCATCGGTCGCGAACGAGCTCAGCAGCACGAGCACGCCGCCGCCGGCGAAGAACCAGTACGACATCGCGTTGAGGCGCGGGAACGCCATGTCGGGAGCGCCGATCTGCAGCGGCACCAGGTAGTTCGCGAGCCCGACGCCGAAAGGCGCCACGAACAGGAAGATCATGATGATGCCGTGCACCGTGAACAGGGTGTTGTACGACTGCGGCCCCACGAGCTGGCTGCCGGTGTCGGCGAGCTCGGCGCGCATCGCTCCGGCGAGCGCGCCGCCGATCAGGAAGTACGCGAACGCTGTCACGCAGTAGAGCACGCCGATCTTCTTGTGGTCGGTGGTGGTCAGCCAGGCGACCGGCCCGGCATGCGGACGATCGGCGGCAACGACGGGCGTCCTGATTCCGGTGCTCACGGCGTGGACCTCTCGCTCGCGAGCCACGCCTCGAACTCGCTCGGAGACACCACCCGCACGGTGAACGTCATGTACGCGTGATGCAGGCCGCAGAACTCCGAGCAGACCCCGTGGAACTCGCCGAGATCGGTGGGGGTCACGTCGAACACGTTCACGCGTCCCGGGATCGCGTCGCGCTTGTAGAGGAAGTCGGGCACCCAGAAGGCGTGGATCACGTCGTTCGACGTGAGCTCGATGCGAGTGGTCTCGCCGAGGGGCAGCACGATCTCGGGACCGGGAACACCTTCGCCGCTGGGTTCGCTCACGACCTCGACGCCGTCGCCGGGGTAGCTGAATCGCCACCCCCACGAGAAGGCCTCGGCCCGAAGCGTAACGTCGGGTGTGGGTGAGACCGACGACGCGCGATCCTCGGTGCCGAACGACAGTGCGAACAGCGCGATCACGATCACCACGGGGATCGCCGTGTACACGACCTCGAGCGGCACGTTGGCGTGGAAGGGCAGCCCCTGCGCGTCGTCGGCATCGCGCCGCCGCCGCCGGTAGCGCACCAGCGACCACCCGATGAGCCCGTAGACGAGCGCAGCGACCGCGATGCCGGCCCAGAAGAAGATCTGCCAGAGGTCGAAGATGTCGCGCCCCTGTTCGGTGCTGCCGCGCGGCATGCCGAACGACGACGAGCACGACGCTGCCGTGAGGGCCAGCAGGGCGGGTGCGCTCCGGCGGGCGGCGGTCATCGCGCCTCCGTGTCGTCGTGAACCTCGTCGAAGCCGCCCGCCGCGTTGCGATGGAACTCGACACGGCCCGGGCGGGCGACAGGCGCTTGGCCGCGCGCGCGCAGGTCGTGGCAGATCCACCAGGTGACGATGCCCACGATCACCGGCACGACGAACACCAGCACCTTCAGCACCCCGTTCAGGGTGTCGACCTCGACCTGGAGGAACTTCGCCAGCACGTCGTTCGACCCAGCCAGCATCAGCAGCACGAAGAACGCGATGCCGCCCGCCCCGATGCCTGCACGCACGGGCGCCTCGCGAGGCCGCTGGGCGTCGTGATGCATGGCCGTGTCGCGAGTGACGCGCGCCTCGATGAACGGCCACAGGGCGAGCGCCGTGAAGACGATGCCGGGCACGACGACCGCCGGCAGGAACAGTTCGCCGATCGTGTGGCCGAACACGTGGAACTCCCAGTTGGGCCACAGTCGCAAGATGCCCTCGAGCCATCCGGCGTAGAAGTCGGGCTGGGCGGGTGAGGGCGCGGAGTAGGGGATGAACGGCCCGTAGAGCCAGACCGGGTTGATCTGCACGAGGCCGCCGAGCCCTGCGAGCACCGCGAAGGTGACGAACGCGAGGCCGACCGACTTCAGGGCGAACTTCGGCCATACCGGGGTGCCGGTGACCGAGCTCTCGGGGGTGCCCGCCGGCCGGAACTGCGTGTGGGTCTGATGCCACACGAGCGCGAGGTGCGCCGAGAGCAGCCCGGTGATGAGCGCCGGGATCAACAGGATGTGCATCACGAACAGACGGGGGATCAGCTCCGCCGAGGGGAACTCACCGCCGAACAGCAGATAGGCGAGCCAGGTGCCGACGAGCGGGATCGACAGCACGGCGGAGTAGATGATGCGCAGCCCCGTGCCCGACAGCAGGTCGTCGGGCAGCGAGTAGCCTGTGAAGCCGGCGCCGATGCCCGCCACCAGCAGCGTCACGCCGAGGATCCAGCTCACCTCCCGCGGCTTGCGGAAGGCGCCGGTGAAGAAGACCCGCACCAGGTGCGCGGTCATCGAGGCAACGAACACGAGCGCGGCCCAGTGGTGGGTCTGGCGCATCACGAGGCCGGCGCGCACCTCGAAGGAGATGCGCATCACCGACTCGTACGCCAGGGACACCTCGCGCCCCTGCATCGGCTCGTACGGACCTTGGTACTCCGTCACGGCCGGCGAGGCCACGAAGAACAGACTTAGGAACGTGCCGGTGAGCAGCAGCATCACGAAGCTGTAGAGCGCGAGCTCGCCGAGCATGAACGACCAATGGTCGGGGAACACCTTGCCCAGGTTGCGCTTGATGAACGAGGTGCCGTCGAGCCGTTCGTCGACCCCGTCGACCAGGCGGCGGACGATCACGACTCCTCCCAGAAGCTCGGGCCGACCGGGCCGGTGAAGTCGCCGGTCGCACGCAATCCGCCGTCGGCGTCGACCTCGATGGGCAGCTGGGGAAGCGGCTTGGGTGCAGGCCCGTACACCGGCCGGGCGCCCTCGAGCACGTCGAAGGTCGATTGGTGGCAGGGACAGCGCAGCTCATGGGTCGCCGCGAGGTAGAGCCCGAGCGGACACCCGGCGTGGGTGCAGATCTTCGAATACGCCACGAGGCCGTCGGGGGCGCCGGCCAGCCGGTCGGGGGGCAGCTGCAGCTGGCCGGGTTCCACCCTGATGAGCACCGCCTGCGAGTCGGCTGAGCCCTCGAACCCCTCGGGGAAGACGGTCGTGAACGAGCCGACCTCGAGGGTCGACGCCGTGACGGGAGTGCCGTCGGCCACCACGAGCCGGGCACCCGGCGTCCACTTCGTGCGCAGCAGGGAGTCGCCGGGCGATCGTCCGAGCGAGCGGATGGGGATGAGCGCGGCGAGCCCCAGCGCGCCCGCGGCCCCGAGCAGCAGCCGCGACAGGAAGCGCCGTCGCCGGATCTCCTCGACGCCGGCTTCCATCGTCTCGGCCGCCTCTTCGCGCTCGGCGCCGGTCGCGTGCGCCGTCTTCGAGCGGGGCTGGGTCTCCTCGCGGATGTGGGGCATCAAGCGCGTTGACCAGATCAGCAGGCCGGCGCCGACCCCGCCGAGGGCAAGGGCGAGCAGGGCCCCCTCCGCCTGCGGATCGCCGCCGCGCACGTAGACGACGAAGAGTGCGAGCGCCGCCGCGATCGAGACCAGGAAGGCGACGGCGGTGGCCCGCTCCGCGCGCTTCATCGCTTCGCCCCCGTGAGCCGCAGCACGAGGATCAGGATGCCGAGCCCCACCACGACCGCGATGAGGCCCTCGGCCACCGCGCCGACGCGTCCGAGCTGCAGCCCGCCTTCGTCGCCGTGGTCGCGCAGCCACACGAGGTAGGCGGCCATCGAGTCGAGCTCGTGCTGGTCGATCGTCTCGGGGCCGAACCGCGGCATGAGGCCCGGCCCGATGCGCACGGCCTCCCCGATCTCGGTCGGGTCGGCCGGGTCGAGTGACGGCGCGATCTGCCCGCCGCCGATCGAGTCGCCCGAGGCGCCCGCCCCGTGACACCCGGCGCAGTTGTTGAGGAACACCTCGGCGCCGAGCGCCAGGTCGCCCGCCGACGTGTCGACGCTCGGGATCGGCTCACCGCCGGGCGCGATCGAGGCCACGTATGCGATCAGCGCGTCGATCTCGACGGGGGTGAACTTCGGCTCGCTGCGCACGCTCTGATCGGCGGGGTTCGCGAGCGGCATGCGCCCGGTGCGCAGCATGAAGTCGACCGACGCGGGGCCGACCCCCTGCAACGACGGGCCGTTCTCGGTGCCGTCGGCGCCGAGGCCGTGGCAGGTCGAGCAGTTCGCCTCGTACAGTGCGCGCCCCTGCGTCCCGAGGTCGGCCTGGGCGTTGCTCGGGGCCGGGCGGAACGACCACCCGATCTGGCCCAGCACCGCGAGCGCGAGGCCGACGCGAAGGATCCTCGAGAGCAGGCGGCGTTCGGCGTGCATCGCCGGTCACCTCACCAGGAACAGGGTCGCGAACAGGCCGACCCAGACCATGTCGACGAAGTGCCAGTAGTAGCCGACGGCGTGCATGCCGTCGATGCGGCCCCCCCGGTAGACCCCGCGGGCCGCGCGGCCGAGCACGAGCAGCAGCAGCACGAGCCCGGCCCCCACGTGCAGCCCGTGCAGGCCGGTCATCGCGTAGTACATCGTGCCGTAGGCGCTGCTCGAGACCTCGAACGACAGCGCGGAGTAGTCGTAGAGCTGGATGCCGAGGAACGCGACCCCGAGCAGGAGCGTGATCCCGACCCACACGCGCAGCCCGCCCGCGCGGTCGCGCCGCGCGGCCACCAACCCCATGTGGAAGGTGCCGCTCGAGAGCACGAGCAGCACCGTGGCGATCGCGGCGAGCGTGGTCTCGAGCTCCACGCCCTCGGGCGGCCACGGCGAGGTCTCGGCGCGCAACGCGAAGTACGCGCCGAACAGACCACCGAAGAACAACAGTTCCGAGGCCAGGAACAAGATGGTGCCGAAGAGGATGGGCGAGGCCCCCGGGCGTGCGTGCGCGGCGGACCTCGACACCTGAGCCATCAGCCCATGGTTCTATCGGGCCGGCCGAGACCGGTCAACGTCCCTTCGTCGAGGCCGGCCGTCCTGCGTTGTCCCGCTCGTCCGATGGCTGACACGATGTCGCGGTGCTGACCGCGCTCACCACCGCCGTGTTGCTGGGCGCTGGGTCCGCGTATCTGGCCGGCCTCGTGCGATCGTCGCGGCGCGGCCGCCCCGTGCCGGCGGCACGATGGGTCCCGTTCCTCGCCGGATGGGTGGTGCTCGTCGTCGCCGTGCTCACGCCGCTCGACGCGGCGGCCGATCGGTCGTTCGCGGCCCACATGGCGCAGCACCTGCTGCTCACCTTCGTGGCGCCGCCGCTCCTCGCGCTGGGCGCGCCGATCTCGCTCGCGCTCGGCACCCTGGCGACCAGCACGGCCCGGCGGCTCGCCCGCGCGCTGCGCTCGCCCGCGGTCCGTCTGCTCGCCCATCCCGTCGTGGGCTGGGGCCTGTTCGTCGGGGTTCCCGTCGCGATGCATTCGAGCCGGGTGTTCGACCTCGCCCTGGGGTCGGCCGCATGGCACGCCGCCGAGCACGCGGCATGGGTCGGCGCGGCGCTCGTGTACTGGTGGCCGATCGTCGGCGTCGATCCGACGCCGCATCCGATGGGCTACGGCGCCCGGCTGCTGTCGTTGCTGCTCGCGATGCCCGCGATGTCGTTCCTCGCCCTCGCGATCTACACGGCCGACGCACCCCTGTACGCGAGCTACGCGGGGGAACCGGGAGCGCTGGCCGACCAGCGCGACGCGGCGGCGCTGATGTGGGTGGCGGGGAACCTCGCCCTCGTCGTCTCGATGCTGCTCGTCGCCGCATCGTGGAAGCGGCACGACGACGAGGCGCAACGGCGCCTCGAGGCACGCGAGGACGCGGCGGTCGCGCCGACCTAGGCGCCCGTCTCCTCCGGCGGACGCAGCACCGCGACCGCCGCGACGTCGTAGCCCGCCTCGCGCAGATGGTCGGCGCCCCCCCGGTCGATCGCGAGCACGATGCGTTCGATCGAGACCCCGGCGGCCGCGAGCACCTCGGCGGCGCGACGCACCTGGTGCCCGGTCGTGCTCACGTCCTCGATCAGGCATGCCCGGGCGCCGGGCGGGGCGTGGCCCTCGACCTGCGACATCGTGCCGTAGGCCTTCGGCTCCTTGCGCACGACGGAAACGGGCAGCCCGGTCTCGAGCGAGACCGCCGCCACGAGCAGCGTCGCGGCGCCCTCGGGCGCCGCGAGGTGATCCACGCCGTCGGGCAGGACGCCGGCGACCGCGTGCGCCAGTTCACGCAGCAGGTCGGGCCGGGTGAGGAACAGGAACTTGTCGAAGTAGACGCTCGAGCGCTTCCCCGACGAGAGCACGAAGTCGCCGTGCAGCTCCGAAGCCTCGACGAGTCGGGCCACCAGGTCGTCGGACATGGCGGGCATGATGGCATGATGGATGCGATGGCGACGCGCGTGCGGTGGTACCCGGCGATCGGCCGTCCGCTCTTCTTCGCCCTGCCGCCCGAGACCTCCCACCGGCTCGCCACCGCGATGCTCGGCTTGCCGTTGCCGTGGCGGCGCCTCGGCGGGGCGAGCACCGACCCTCGGCTCGCCAGCGAGCTGTGCGGGCTGCCGATCCGCAACGCCATCGGGCTCGCCGCGGGGTTCGACAAGACCTGTCGGCACCTCGATGCGCTCGGCGAGCTCGGCTTCGGCTACGTGGTGGGCGGCACCGTCACCCGCGCTGCCCGCGCCGGGAACCCGTCACCGCGCATCGCGCGGTCGCCTCGCCACCGGTCGATGGTGAACGCGATGGGCCTGCCGAACCCCGGCGCCGAGGCGGTGGCGGCCACCCTTCGGCAGGCTCGTCACGGGCCTGCGCCTCGCGTCGTGAGCCTCGCCGACGAGGCGCTCGCCGACGCGGTCTCGGCGCTCGAGTTGCTCGAGCCGCTCGTCGACGGTATCGAGCTGAACGCGAGCTGCCCCAACGTCTCATGGGGCCGCGATCGCGACAACGAGACGCATCTGCGCGAGGTGGTCGAGGCGTTCCGGACGCGCACCGCCAAGCCGGTGCTGGTGAAGCTGCCGCCGTTCGTGACCGACACCGAGCGCGAGGTCGTGCTCGCGCTCGCCGGGGTCGCGGCCGACGCGGGTGCCGACGGGCTCACCTGCTCGAACACACGGCCGGTCGACGATGCCCGCGTGTCGGTGGGCCGCGGGGGTCTGTCCGGCAAGGCCCTGTGGCCGCACACACCCCGCATCGTCACCGAGGTGCGGGCAGCGGTCGGCGATCGCCTCGCGATCAACGCCTGTGGCGGCGTGGCGTCGGCCGCCGACGTAGCGACCTGCCTCGATGCCGGCGCGACGACGGTGCAGATCTACAGCGCCCTCATCTACGAGGGGCCCGGGGTCGTCGGCCTGCTCGCCGCCGGCGCCGACGAGCGGGAGTCGGTGTTGCGGGGTCACTGATCCGCGGTCAAGATGTGCACGTTCTCGGGGAGATCCATCGTGGGGGGGAGTGCATGAGCGACGCTGCCATGGCCGTGCGCGCCGACGAGGCGAGCGACGGTGTGGCCGTGCGACTCGAGGGCGTGGTCAAGCGCTTCGGCGATGTCGTCGCCGTCGACGGCGTCGACCTCGAGGTGCGCGAAGGGGAGTTCTTCTCCATGCTCGGCCCATCGGGCTCGGGCAAGACCACGTGCCTGCGCATGATCGCCGGGTTCGAACGCCCGACCGAGGGCCGCGTGCTGCTGGGGGGCATCGACGTCGGCGACCTGCCGCCGTACGAGCGCGACGTGAACACCGTGTTCCAGGACTACGCCCTCTTCCCGCACATGACGGTGGCCGAGAACGTGGGCTACGGGCTGATGGTGCGCAAGGCGCCGAAGGCGGAGCGGGCGGCTCGCGCCGAGGAGGCGCTCGAGATGGTGCGGCTGTCGGGCTTCGGGAGCCGCAAGCCCGCACAGCTGTCCGGCGGCCAGCGCCAGCGCGTCGCGCTCGCCCGCGCGCTCGTGATGCGGCCCGCGCGTGCTGCTGCTCGACGAGCCGCTGGGCGCGCTCGACCTGAAGCTGCGCCAGGCGATGCAGGTCGAGCTGAAGGAGATCCAGCAGGCGGTCGGCCTCACGTTCCTCTACGTCACCCACGACCAGGAGGAGGCGCTCACGATGAGCGACCGCCTGGCGGTGTTCAACCACGGTCGCGTGGAGCAGGTGGGCGCCCCGGCGGAGGTCTACGAGCGTCCGTCGACCGGCTTCGTGGCGGGCTTCGTGGGCGTGTCGAACCTGCTCGAGGGCGACGCGGCGACGGCGATCGTGGGCTCGCCGCAGGCGGTGACGATCCGGCCCGGAGAAGATCCATCTCGCGCTCGACGTCAACGCGGCGGTCGCCGACGGCGAGTGCACGGCAACCGGAGTGGTCATCGAAGGTCGTATACCTGGGTGCCGTGACCCGGTACACGGTCACGTTGGACGAGGGGGGCGAGCTGGTCGTCATGCAGCAGAACCTGCGCACGTCGTCGATGGAGGCCCTGCAGGTGCAGGGTCGCCGGGTGCGGCTCACGTGGGAACGACAGCACAGCCGCTCGGTGGAACCCGGAGACGGGCCCGGTGGGGCGCCGGCCGAGGGATCGACGGGGTCGGCCGACCCCGGGGAGGAGGATGCATGACGAAGTGGATGCGCGTGCTGGCGCTCATCGCCGTGCTGTCGCTCGTGGCCGCAGCGTGCGGCGACGACGACGGTGGCGGTGACACCGGCGGCGACGGGGGGGCTGCGACGTCGGATGACCCCGACGACGCGACGATCACCGAGGTCGGAGAGGGCGAGGGCGAGGTCAACATCATCGCCTGGGCCGGCTACATCGAGGAGCGGCGACGACCGACCCTGCCTACGACTGGGTCACCGTCGTTCGAGGAAGAGACCGGCTGCGAGGTCAACGTGAAGACCGCCGGCACGTCCGACGAGATGGTCGCGCTGATGCAGGAGGGCGGCGGCCAGTACGACCTGGTCACGGCCTCGGGTGACGCGAGCCTGCGGCTCATCGCGGGCGGCACCGTGCAGCCGGTCAACCTCGACCTGATCCACGAGCTACGCCACGGTCGACGAGCGCCTGCAGGACGCGCCGTGGCACACCGTCGACACCGACGGCGACGGCACGACCGAGCACTACGGCGTGCCCTACCAGTGGGGCTCGAACGTGCTGATGTACAACGACCGACGCCTTCAGGGCAAGGCGCCCGACAGCTGGTCGGTCGTGTTCGAGGAGCAGACCCTGCCCGACGGCAAGTCGAACAAGGGCCGGGTGCAGGCCTACGACGGCGCGATCTACATCGCCGACGCCGCGCTGTACCTGCAGGGCGACCCAGCCCGACCTCGGCATCGAGGACCCGTACGCGCTCACGCAGGAGCAGTTCGACGCCGCGCTCGACCTGCTGCGGCAGCAGCGCGAGCTGGTCAGCCGCTACTGGCACGACGCGTTCGTCCAGATCGACGACTTCGTCAACGGCGAGGCCGTCGCGAGCTCGTCGTGGCCGTTCCAGGTGAACTTCATCGAGGGCGCCGGCAAGGACTTCTCGTCGGTGATCCCGAAGGAGGGCGCCACCGGCTGGGCCGACACCACGATGATGCACACCGAGGCGCCGCACCCCAACTGCGCCTACCTGTGGATGGAGCATTCGCTCGACCCGAAGGTGCAGGGCGACCTGGCCGTCGTGGTTCGGCTCGGTGCCGTCGGTGCCGGCCGCCTGTGAGGGCAACGAGCTGCTCGGTCCCGACGGCTGCGTCGACGAACGGCATCGAGAACTTCGACCAGATCGAGTTCTGGAAGACCCCGCAGTCCGACTGCTTCGCGCCGGACTCGGGCGCCGTGTGCGTGCCGTACCAGCAGTGGGTCACGAACTACGTCGCGGTGATCGGCGGGCGTTGATCCGCCGGCATCCGACCATCGTCCGGAGGTGGGGCCCGACCGGGCCCCACCTCTCGTCGTTGCGGGGGGTCCGTCGTTGGCGGTGACCGACCGGGCGACCCGGCGCGGCCTCGGGGCCGCCATCTCCGCCTTCTTCTACCGCCACCCGTGGGCCAAGCTCTTCGTGCTCCTCCTGCCCGCCGCGCTGTGGCTGGTGGTGCTCTATCTCGGTTCGATCGCGGGCCTGTTGGTCAACAGCTTCTGGAGCATCGAGGAGTTCACCGGCCTGATCGACCGTACGTTCACCCTCAGCACCTATCAGGACCTGCTCGAGCCCTACAACCGCGACATCGTGCTGCGCACGCTCTTCATGGCGGCGGGCGTCACCGTCGCGTGCGCGTTCCTCGCCTTCCCGCTCGCCTACTTCATGGCCCGTTACGCGACGCGTCGCTCTCGGTTCGTGCTCTACCTGGCCGTGCTCATGCCGCTGTGGTCGAGCTATCTGGTACGCGCCCTCTCGTGGCGGCAGATCTTCGCGCGGGAGGGAGTGCTGTACTGGGCGCTCGGCAAGGTGGGGCTCGACGGGCTGATCGACACCCTGGTCACGGTGCCCGTGATCGGTGGGTCGTCGTTGATCGCGTCGAAGATCAGCCTGTTCGTCGTCTACACCTACCTGTGGCTGCCGTTCATGATCCTGCCCGTGGAAGCAGCGCTCGAACGGGTGCCCGGCTCGTTCCTGGAAGCCTCGAGCGACCTCGGCGCACGGCCGAGGATGACGTTCCGCACCATCGTGCTGCCGCTCGCGAAGCCGGGGCTCATCGCCGGCTCGATCTTCACGTTCTCGCTCACCCTCGGCGACTTCATCCTGCCGCAGATGTTCGGCAACTCGGAGTACTACCTCGGGTCAGCAGGTCTACACGCAGATCGGGGTGGCGGGGAACACGCCGTTGGCGGCGGCGCTCACGTTCGTGGCGATGGCGATCATGATCATCTACCTCTCGATCGCGAAGCGCGCAGGGGCGTTCGAGTCGCTATGAGCGGGCGCACGTGGCCGGCATGAGTCGCGCGCACGATCCGTCGCGGGCGGGGCTCGGATCGCGCATCTCCTCGGGGCTCGTGCTGCTCTTCCTGTACTTCCCGCTCGGCATCATCGTGCTGTACGCCTTCACGACCCAATCGTCGTCGTTCACGTTCCCACCGCCCGGTCTCACCCTCGAGTGGTTCCGGGTGGCGTTCGCTCGTGAGGACATGTGGCAGGCCTTCCGGCTCTCGCTGTTGGTGGCCGGCGTCAGCGCGGGTGTGGCCATCCTGCTCGGCAGCTTGCTCGCCGGCGCCGTGTATCGCTCGCGGTTCTTCGGGCGCGAGGCGCTCGCGTTCATCATCGTGCTGCCGATCGCGCTGCCGGGCATCGTCACCGGCATCGCGCTGCGCTCGACGATCGGCATCGTCGACTTCCCCGCACTCGGCACATGGACGATCGTGCTCGGGCACACGACGTTCTGCATCGTGATCGTCTACAACAACGTGGTCGCGCGCCTGCGGCGCATGTCGCCGAACGTCGTCGAGGCATCGGCCGACCTGGGTGCGTCGGGCTGGCAGACGTTCCGGTACGTGATGCATGCCGAACCTCGCGACCGCGCTGCTCGCGGGCGGCGTGCTCGCGTTCGCCCTGTCGTTCGACGAGATCATCGTGACCACCTTCACGCGAGGGAGCGACCCGACGCTGCCGATCTGGATCTTCCAGGTGCTGTTCCGCCCCCGGAACCGCCCCGTCACGAACGTGGTGGCCCTCATCGCGGTGACCGTCACGATCGTGCCGGTGCTGCTCGCCCAGCTGCTCGCCCGAAGCTCCGACGACGCGGCCACGGGCATGGGCGTGGGTGGGGGCATGGCGCGTCCGCGGACCGCTGGCACGACCGAGCCGTAGCGACGGCGAGCCGTCGCTACAGGTAGGTGCCGCCGCGCGGCGCGCCCTGGGCAGGCCCCTCGGGCGGATCGGGGTTCTGGCTCAGCAGGCCCCGGCGCCGGAGCTCCTCGAACTGCTGGCGGGCCGCGGCCTGCTGGGCGAACATCGCCGCCTGGATGCCGTGGAACAGCCCCTCGAGCCAGCCCACGAGCTGCGCCTGGGCGACCCGGATCTCCGACTCGCTCGGCACCCCTTCGAGCGGGGGCGCGAGATCGACGAGCTCGCTCTGCAGGTCGGGTGAGAGCACCTCGGTGAGCTCGCCGACGGCGCGGTGGTAGATCTCGGCGAGCCTCGTTCGCCCGGCTTCGTCGAGCGAGGCCTGGCGGGTCTCGTCGAGCAGCTCGCGCACCATGCTCGCGATGCGCAGCAGCTTCGCCGGCTCCGTGATCATCTCCGCGGGTGGCTTCGAGGCTTCATCGCCGGGCCCAGCGGCCTGCGCGACCTGGTCGGCGGGCACGGCCTCGACCGGCACCGCCTCGACCGGCACGGCCTCGACCACGGGGGGCTCGCTCTGCCTGGGGTCCTCGCTCATGGGTCCAACCTAGCAGCGTCTCGACTCAGACCAGGTCGCCGAGGTTGCGGATGAACAGGGCCTCGGCCAGCACGAGGCGTTCGAGGTCGGCGAGGTCGACGCTCTCGTCGAGGGAGTGGTAGTTCGAGCGCTCGTCGCCGGCGCCCCAGATCAGCACGGCCATGCCGGGGAACGTCTGAGCGAGCATCGGCACGATGGGCACCGAGCCGCCGCTGCCCATCTCCACCACGTCGTGATCGAACGCCTCGGCGAGCGCCAGCTTCGCGGCCGCGTAGGCCGGGGTCGTCGTGTCGACCATGTAGCCCATGCCGGCCTCGTCGGCCTCGATCTCGACCTGCACGCCCCACGGCGCTGCCCTGCGCAAGTGGGAGACGAGCGCGTCGCGCGCTCGGTCGGGGTCGTCGCCCGGTGCCAGCCGCAGCGACACGCGCGCCGAGGCCTCGGGCACGATCTGGTTCGAGGACTCGGCGACACGCGGCGCATCGAAGCCCAGCACCGCCACCGCCGGCTTCGCGAACAGACGATCGGCGATCGAGCCCGAGCCGATCATCTCGACCGAGTCGAGCACTCGCGCCTCCTCGCGCAGCGAGGCTTCCGTGACCGGGGCCCCGGTCCACTCGAACCGGTGGAGCCCCTCGATCGTCACGTCGCCGCGATCGTCGTGCAGCGTGGCGATCATGCGGCAGAGCGCGGTGATGGCGTCGGGGACGGGCCCTCCGTAGGCGCCGCTGTGCTGGGCGATCGGCAGCACGCGCACCGTCACGCGGCAATCGGTGACCCCCCGCACGCTCGTGCCGATCGTGGGCACACCCGTCCGCTCGTTCCCGCCGTCGGCCACGACCGCGACGTCGGCGCGCAGCAGGTCGGCGTGACCGTGTACCAGCTCGGGCAGGTGCTCGGTCGAGCACTCCTCTTCGCCCTCCACGAGGATGCGCACGGTCGCAGGCAACGCCGCGCCGTCGGCCGCACCCAGGGCCCGCAGGGCTCCGGCGTGCACGACGATGCCGCTCTTGTCGTCGGCCGCCCCACGCCCGTACAGCCGGCCCTCGCGCACGACCGGCTCGAAGGGCGGGCTCTCCCACTCGTCGCCGGGCCCCTCGGGCTGCACGTCGTGATGCGCGTACAGCAGCACGGTCGGGGCCCCGGCCGGTCCGCCGATCTGCCCGACGACCGCTGGGTGGCCCCCGTCGAGCTCGAGCAGGCGCGCGTCGCCGACGCCGGCCGAGCGCAGGATTCCGGCGGTGGCCTCGGCGCTCTCGCGAACGTGTGCCGGGTCGTATCCGGAGTGGCCGATCGACGGGATGCGGACGAGGCGTTCCAGGTCGGCGATGGTCTCGGGCATGCCGTCAGCGACGGCGCGGCGAAGGGCGTCGGTGTCCATGACGGGCGAGCCTATCGCTCGCCGAGGGGGAAGCGAGGCAGTGAGCGCGTGCACGATCGGCGCCAGCGCAAGATCCCGCCGTCAGGGGGCGAGACGTTCGACGCGCCAGCCCGATGGCGCTGCGGTGTAGAGGAAGCGGTCGTGCAGGCGATGGCGGCGACCCTGCCAGAACTCGATCGTGTCGGGTCGCACCAGGTATCCGCCCCATCGCGGGGGCCGGGGCACCTCGCCGGGGTAGCGCGCCGCGGCATCGGCAAGGCCGGCATCGAGGTCCTCGCGCCCGCCGATGACCCTGCTCTGCGCCGAGGCCCACGCACCCAGCTGCGCGTCGCGCGGACGGGTGGCGAAGTACGCGTCGGACTCGTCGTCGCTCAGCTCCTGCACGGGTCCGGTCACGTGCACCTGCCGGTCGAGCTCCTTCCAGAGGAAGACGAGCCCTGCCCACGGGTTCTCGGCGAGCTGGCGACCCTTGCGGCTCTCGCGGTTCGAGAAGAACTGGAAGCCGCGCTCGTCGACCCCGCGCAACAGCACGTGTCGCACCGACGGACGCCCGCGCGCATCGGCGGTCGCGACCGCCATCGCGTTGGGCAGCGGCACCCCTGCGGTCTCGGCGTCGCCGAGCCAGCGCCGGAAGAGCTCGATCGGGTTCTCGAGCAGGTCGGCCCGGTCGAGCGGGCGGTCCTCGTGGAAGCCGGACGGCGCATGCATCTGCCGGGGGTCGCTCATCGCCTCATCGCCGCCATCGTACGGGCCGTCGGTGCCCCCGGCAGGATTCGAACCTGCGCTTCCGGCTCCGGAGGCCGGCGCTCTATCCCCTGAGCTACGGGGGCGGCGAGGGCGAGTCTAGCAACCGCTCCGTCGGGCCCCGCCGACGGCCTCGGTATCCTCGTGCGATGCAGGCGCGCGAACCCCACGTGCTCGTGGTCGACGACGATCCGGTGATCGTCCGGTTGCTCGAGCTCAACTTCCGGCTCGGGGGGTTCCGGGTGTCGACCGCGGGCCGGGGCGATCAGGCCGTCGAGATGGCGGTGGAGACCGAGCCTGACGCCATCGTGCTCGACGTATCGATGCCGGGCATCGATGGATACGAGGCCTGTCGCCGGCTGCGCGAGGACCACGACATGACCGGCCTGCCGGTCGTGATGCTCACGGCGCACACGCAGGACGACGATCACGACCGTGGATACGCTCTCGGCATCGTGGCCTACGTGACGAAGCCCTTCGACCCTGAGGCGCTCGTCGCGACCGTTCGCGACGCCCTGGCCGGTGCATCGTGATCGAGGAACGCCTCGTCGATCTGCTCTCGCAGGCCCTCGCGACGGCCGCCCCCGGCCTCGGCATCGAGGGCGCGTTGCCCACCCCCGAGCTGCTCGCCCCGAAGCAGCGCGACCACGGTGACTTCGCCACGAACGTCGCGCTCGGGCTCGCCACACGGGCCGGCAAGCCGCCCCGCGAGGTGGCCCAGGCGATCGCCGACGCCCTGCCCCCCGCGCCGTTCCTCGAGAAGGCCGAGGTGGCCGGGCCCGGGTTCCTGAACCTGTTCACGACCGATACATGGCTGCACGACTCCCTGCGCGAGGTGCTCGCCGACGGGCCGGAATACGGTCGCATCCCGCCGCACGGACGCCGGGCGCAGGTGGAGTTCGTGAGCGCGAACCCGACCGGCCCGCTCACGCTCGGGCATGCGCGCAACGCCGCCATCGGCGATGCGCTCGCTCGCCTGTTCGAGGCCACCGGATGGACGGTCGAGCGCGAGTACTACTTCAACGACGCGGGCGGGCAGATGGATCGCTTCGGCGCCTCGGTCGAAGCCCGCTTCCTGCAGCTCGTCGGCCGCGAGGCCCAGGTGCCCGACGAGGGCTACCACGGCGGCTACGTGGAGGACCTGGCCCGCGACATCCTCGAACGGGAAGGCGCCGGGCTCGCCGACCTTCCCGACGAGGAGCGGTTCCTGCGCATGCGCGCCGAGGGGGTCTCGAGGGTGCTGCGGTGGATCGAGGCCACCCTCGAGCGCTTCGGCGTGCGCTTCGACGTGTACTTCCGAGAGTCGGAGCTCGCCGCGAAGGGCGAGATCGAGGCCGCGGTGGAACGCCTGCGAGAGGCGGGCGCGATCTACGAGGACGAGGGTGCGACCTGGTTCCGCTCCACCGCGTTCGGCGACGACAAGGACCGGGTGGTGATCAGGTCGAGCGGGCAGCACACCTACTTCGGCGCCGACTGCGCCTACATCGTCGACAAGTTCTCGCGCGGCTTCGACCACGTCGTCTACGTGCTGGGCGCCGACCACCACGGTGACGTCGCACGGCTGAAGGGCGCGGCCGAGGCCCTGGGACATGACCCCGATGCGCTCGAGCTCGTGATCTACCAATGGGTCTCGTTCTTGCGCGACGGCGAACCGGTGCCGATGGGCAAACGCTCGGGCAACTTCATCACGCTCGACCAACTCGTCGACGAGGTCGGGGTCGACGCGGCCCGCTTCCACCTGTTGCTGTTCTCCAACGATGCCACGATCAACTTCGACATCGAGGCCGTGAAGCGCCGGTCGATGGACAACCCGGTGTTCTACGTGCAGTACGGGCATGCGCGCATCGCGTCCATCCTCGCCAAGGCGGCGCGCGACGGAGTGACGCTTCGTCCGCTCGCCGAGGCCGATCTGACGCTGCTCGCGACCGATGCCGAGACCGATCTGCTGCGTGGGCTCGCCGAGATGCCGGGCGTCATCGAGTATGCGGCGGAGCTTCGAGCGCCCCACCGGGTGGCTCACGCCGCGCAGGACCTGGCCGCTCGGTTCCATCGCTTCTACACGGATTGCCGCGTCGTCTCCGACGATGCGGCGCTCACCCAGGCGCGACTGTGGCTCGCCACGGGCACGAAGCAGGTGCTCGCGACCCTGCTCGGGCTGCTCGGGGTGAGCGCGCCGGAGTCGATGGAGCGTGCCGACCACGATGGCTGAACCGGCGGCTCCAGCCGGCCCCTGGCCCGCGCACGCCGTCGTCGACGAGCACGGCCTGCAACTCGCCGGCATGGCGGCCACCGACCTCGCCGGACGCTTCGGCACGCCGCTGGTGGTGATCGACGAGGGCGAGCTGCGAGCTCGATGTCGCCGCGTGCGCGAGGCGTTCCCTCGCGCCTGCTACGCGGTGAAGGCGTTCTCGGGCCATGCGGCGCTGCGCATCGTGCTCGACGAAGGCCTCGACCTGCTCGCGTCCACCGGTGGTGAGGTGGAAGCGTGCCTGCGCGCGGGCGCGCCCGCAGCCCGCATCGTGATGCACGGCAACGCGAAGGCCGACGCGGAGCTCAGGTTCGCCGTCGAGTCCGGGCTCGGGCTCCTGATCGCCGACGGTCTCGACGAGCTGCGCCGGCTCGACGCCGTGGCCCGGGCGTGCGGTCGCGTGCAGCCGGTGCTGCTGCGGGTCGTGCCCGAGGTCGAGGTCGAGACCCATGAGGCCATCGCGACCGGCCATGACGCCTCGAAGTTCGGCACGTCGCTCGCGCTGGCGTCCGAGGTCCTGCGCGAGGCCGCCGGCATGCCCGGTCTGCGAGTCGACGGCGTGCACGCCCACGTGGGCTCGCAGGTGCTCGAGGCGGCGCCGTACCTGCAGACGGTCGACACCTTGCTCGATCTCGCGGCCCGGGTCCGCGCCGACGCCGGTCTCGAGCTGGGGGTCATCGACATCGGCGGCGGGTTCGGCGTTCGCTACGTCGACGAATCGCCCCCGCTGATGGAGGCGCTCTCGTCGGCCGTGCTCGCGCGCCTGGCCGAGGGCGCGCGCACCCGAGGGCTCGCGGCGCCGTCGCTCGTCGTGGAACCGGGGCGCTGGCTCGTCGCCAACGCCGGCATCACGCTGTATCGCGTGGTGGACCGCAAGACGGTCGCCGCCGGTGCCCGGCAGCTGCTGGCGGTCGACGGCGGCATGAGCGACAACGTGCGGCCTGCCCTGTACGACGCGGCGTACACGGTCGCCGTCGCCTCGGCGTCGAGGGCGGCCGAGGTGGCGTCGTTCACCGTGGTCGGCCGCCATTGCGAGTCGGGCGACACCCTCGCCGAGCGCGTGGCCCTGCCTGCGGACACCGGTGTGGGCGACCTGCTGGCCTTCGCGGCGACGGGGGCCTATACGTACTCGCTCGCGAGCACCTACAACCGCGTGGGACGTCCGGCGGTGGTGGCCGTTCGTGACGGCGTGGCGACCCCGTGGTTGCGGCGCGAGGATGCCGCAGACCTCGACCGCCTCGAGATCCCGACCGCCCGCGAGCCCGACGACCCGGACGACCTCGATGGCATCGCGGTGCGTCCCGCCCGCGCCGAGGACGCCCGCTCCTACCTGTCCTTCTGGCGCGCCGTCGTCGCCGAGGGCCGCTCCGTGCGCACCGAGCACGTGACGGGCACGGCGCGCAGCTACCGCCGCCGCTTCCGCCACCCCTGGAGCGACCGGGAAGCCCAGATCGTGGCGGTCGACGACCGGGGGACGGTGCTCGGCCACGTCTACATCCAACGCGAGGGGCACCCCGTGACGCGACACGTCGCCACGCTCGGCATCGCGGTCGGCGGCGGAGGTGCGCGGGCGAGGCATCGGCACCGCGTTGCTGTGCGAGGCGCTCCGGTGGGCTCGCTCGGTGGGGGTCGAGAAGATCGTGCTCTCGGTCTACCCCCACAACAGGGCCGCGATCGCGCTCTACCGGCGGTTCGGCTTCGTCGAGGAAGGAAGGCTCGCACGGCACTCCCGCAAGTCCTACGGTGACGAGGACGAGATACTGATGGCGGTCTGGATCGGCGGGCACGCCGACGCACGGGCGCCGGGAGACGAGGCATGAGCGAGCGCACCATCCGCATCGGCATGTTGGGCTGCGGCACGGTCGGCGCGGCCACGATCCGATTGCTGCACGAGCATGCCGACGACATCGCGATGCGCGCCGGCTGCCGCGTCGAGGTCACCCGGGTCGCCGTGCGCGACCTCGACCGCGACCGTGACGTGCCGTTGCCGCGGGTCGCGTTCACCACCGACGGCCTCGCGATCGTCGACGACCCCGAGATCGACGTGGTGTGCGAGGTGCTCGGCGGGGTCGAGCCCTCGAAGGCCTTGTTGCTGCGGGCGCTCGCGAACGGGAAGCCGGTGGTCACCGCCAACAAGGAACTGCTCGCCACCGATGGCAAGGACCTGTTCGACGCGGCCGACGCCGCCGGGCTCGACCTGTTGTTCGAGGCCTCGGTGGCCGGCGGCATCCCGCTGATCAGGCCGCTGAAGGAGTCGCTGGCCGGCGAGCGGGTCGCCCGCATGCTCGGCATCGTGAACGGCACGACGAACTACGTCCTCACCCAGATGACGGAGCACGCGTCGTCGTTCGACGACGCGCTCGCCGAGGCCCAGCGGCTCGGCTACGCCGAAGCCGACCCCACCGCCGACGTCGAGGGCTTCGATGCGGCGGCCAAGTGCGCGATCTTGGCCTCGATCGCGTTCAACTCCCGAGTGGTGGCGAGCGATGTCTACCGGGAGGGCATCACCGGGGTGACCGCGCTCGACATCGCCGACGCCCGGCGCATGGGCTACGTGGTGAAGCTGCTCGCCATCGCCGAGCTCGACGACGGCGAGATCTCCGCCCGGGTGCACCCGGCGATGATCCCGCAGGCGCACCCGCTCGCCTCGGTGCGCGACGCGTTCAACGCGGTGTTCGTCGAGGGCGACAAGGTGGGCCAGCTCATGTTCTACGGCCCGGGTGCGGGCGGCGACCCCACCGCGACCGCCGTGGTGGGCGACCTCGTGACCGCGGCGCGCAACCGCGTGAGCGGCGGGCGCTCGATGGGATGCACCTGCACGCTCGACCGCCGCATCCGGCCGATGGACGACACCCGAGGCCAGTACTACCTGAACCTGCACGTGGCGGACCGACCCGGCGTGCTCGCCGAGATCGCGGGCGACTTCGGCCATAACGGCGTCTCGATCGAACGCGTCTGGCAGGAAGGCGCGGGCGACGAGGCCACGCTCGTGTTCATCACCCACCGCGCGCAGGAAGGCGCCCTGCAGAAGACGCTGCAGGAACTGCGCGAGTCGCCCGCCGTCCGCTCGATCGCGAGCGTGCTGCGCGTCGAGGGGGAGGAGCCGTGAGCGCCGACCCGCCGATGCCCGGCGCCCATCAGTGGCGCGGCCTGATCGAGGAATACCGCGAACGGCTCCCCGTCTCGCCCGACACGCCGATCGTGAGTCTGTGCGAGGGGGGCACCCCGCTCGTGCGGTCGGGGCCGCTCAGCGACGAGACCGGCTGCGAGGTGTGGCTCAAGTACGACGGGGCGAACCCCACGGGCTCCTTCAAGGATCGCGGCATGACCGTCGCGATCTCGAAAGCCCTCGAGGAAGGCGTCGAAGGCCGTGGTCTGTGCCTCGACGGGCAACACGAGCGCGTCGGCGGCGGCCTACGCGGCGAAAGCCGGCCTCACGTGCGCCGTGCTCGTGCCCAAGGGCAAGGTCGCGATCGGCAAGATGGCACAGACCCTCGTGCACGGTGCGCGCGTGCTCGAGGTCGAGGGCAACTTCGACGATTCCCTCGAGCTCGCGAAAGACCTCGCCGACCGCTTCCCCGTCACGCTCGTGAACAGCGTCAACCCCCATCGCCTGCAAGGGCAGAAGACGTGCGCGTTCGAGATCGTCGACGCGCTCGGTCGCGCGCCCGATCTGCACGTGGTGCCGGTCGGCAACGCCGGCAACATCTCGAGCCACTGGATCGGGTACTCCGAGTACCTGGCCGACGGGGTGATCGCCGAGCCGCCGCAGCTCATGGGGTTCCAGGCCCAGGGCGCGTCGCCGATCGTGCGGGGCGAGCCGGTGAAGGATCCTCAGACGATCGCGACCGCGATCCGCATCGGCAACCCGGCGTCGTGGGACCTCGCCCTCGCAGCCGCCACCCAGTCCGAGGGGGCGATCGGGGCTGTGACCGATCGCGAGATCCTCGCGGCGTACCGTCGGGTGGCGCGAGAGGGGCTGTTCGCGGAACCCGCGAGCGCCGCGAGCGTCGCCGGTCTGTTGCGCCTGCACGCCGACGGGGCGGTGCCGCGAGGCGCGACCGTGGTGTGCATCCTCACCGGGCACGGGCTGAAGGATCCCGAATGGGCGATCGCCGGCACAGCGCATCCGGCCGCGGTGCCGGCCGACGCAGAGGCCGTCGCCGCCGAGCTGGGGCTCTAGCCGGTGCGCATCACGGTCCGCGTGCCGGCGACGTCGGCCAACCTCGGGCCCGGGTTCGACTGCTTCGGGCTGGCGCTCGATCGCTGCAACGAGGTCGTCGTCGACACCGACGCGGAGGCGGGCATCGAGTGGATCGGCGAAGGGGCCGATGAGCTGCCGACCGATGGTTCCGACCTGATCCGGCAGGCGATGCGCCGGGCGGTCGACGACCGCCCGCTCCCGTCGCTCCACATGCGTGCCACGAACCGCGTGCCGCTCGCGCGCGGGCTCGGATCGTCGTCGGCGGCGGTAGTGGGCGGCGTGGCGGCGGCGCTCGCGCTCGTGGGCGAGGACGCCACGCCCCAGCGGGTGTTCGCGATCGCCGCCGAGATCGAGGGCCATCCCGACAACGCCGCACCGGCCTGCTTCGGCGGGTTCACGATCGCCACGGACCGTGCCACGGCCCGCCGGCTCGACCCGCACCCCGACATACGGCCCGTGGCCCTCGTGCCACGACATCTCCGATTGCCGACCCAGCAGGCGCGAGCAGCCTTGCCGGCGGTCGTAGCCCGTGCCGACGCCGTGTTCAACGTGGCACACGCCGCTCTCACCGTGCGGGCCATGACCGCCGACCCGTCGCTGCTCGCCGACGCGCTGCGCGACCGCCTGCACGAGGAAAGCCGGCTCGACCTCGTGCCACAGGTCCGGGCGGTCGCCGAATCGGTGCGAAGCGCGGGCATCGCCGTGTGCCTGTCGGGCGCGGGGCCGTCGCTGCTCACGTTCCCGCTCGACCCCCAACGGGTGCCTGACCCGGGCGAGGACTGGCTCGTGCTGCCGCTGGCCGTGCGCGCGAGCGGGTTCGAGCTCGAACGGTCCTGAGGCCGACCAGCCGCTGGGCCAGCAGGCCGATCAGCCGGCGCAGGAGCCCGTGCCCACCGGCGCCGTGAGGTTCTCGGCGCTCCGCAGCAGCGGCAGGAACTCGCTCGACGACGATCGCGTAGCCTACGTCATCGTCGGCGACCGAGCTCGCGAAGACGAGTCCGGCCACCCGTCCGCTCGCGAGCACGAGCGGGCCTCCGCTGTTGCCACGGCGGATCGTGGCCTGCACCTCGTAGACGCGCCGACGCACGTGCCCCTCGCCGTAGATGTTGCGCCCGACGGGTTCGATCACCCCTCGCACCGCCGCTGCCTCGGCAGCGAGCGATCCGCCACCGGGATAGCCGAGCACAGCACCCACATCGCCGCGGCCGGATTCCCCCTCGAGGATCGGCAGGGGCGGCAAGCCGAGACCCCGGGCGTGCAGGAAGGCCACGTCGAGGTTCGGGTCGAACGCGACCACCGTCGCCGCGGTGCGCACGCCCGCGGACTGCACCCACTGCTCGCCGGTGCCGGCCACCACGTGGGCGTTCGTGATGACGAGGTCGTCCGCCACGACGAACCCGCTGCCCTGGTTCACGAAACCCTGGTTGCATCCGGTGCCGAGCACCTCGACCGTCGAGGGTGTCGCCGCGCGTGTGGCAGCCTTGGCCTGCGCGCCGTCGGGCGGTTCGACGGGGCCTGACGGCGCCTGCGGCAGGCCGATGAACACGTCGGGGAAGCCGAGCAGCGCGAGCAGGCGGGTCGCCTCACCCGCGAGCGATGGTGGCGGTGGCAGAGCCTCGTCGAGCCGGCGCACGATCTCGGAGTCGCGCAGGCCTCTCGCGACGGCCGGGAACGGCCCCTCGGCGAGGTTGAGCGCCAGGAACCACGTGGCGAGCAGCAGGGCGACCGCCGAGATCGCCGACCCGCCGACGGCGTCGACCCGCCGCAACGGCCCATCGTGGGTGCGCCGTCGCAGCCTGGCTCCCGCCACCGATCCGAGCATGTTGCCGATCGCGCCGGCGACCAGCATGGTCCCGAGCACCAGGGCCACCGCGGTGGCCGGCGAGCCTGCGAGCTGGGCGACGCGCGGCGCGAGGGCGACGCCGACCACGACGCCGACGATGAGGCCCGCGATGCCGATGACCTGCAGCACGGCGCCGCGCCGGTACCCCGAGTACAGGGATCCGCCGAGCAGGGCGAGCAACAGCACGTCGAGCCAGGGCATGTGCCTCGTATCGTCGCACGGGTGGGCTTGCGCACCGGGGCCCCGGCGCACCACTAGACTCTGAGGTACCCGTGGTCACCATCGCCCACATCTCGGATCCGCACGTCGGCTCGCAGTTCTTCGTGCCCAACCTGATGAACCGTGTCATCGCCGAGCTGAATGAGATGCAGCCCGACGTCGTCGTGGTGAGTGGCGACCTCACCGCCGAGGGATACCGGCAGGAGTACAAGAACTGGGTCGCGTACGCCGAGCGCATCCAGGCGCCGATGCTCACCGTGCCGGGCAACCACGACTCGCGCAACGTCGGCTACCTGCACTTCGAGGATCTGATCGGTCCCCGCATGTGGTCCCACGACGTCGAAGGCGTGCGCATCGTCGGCATCGACTCCAGCGAGCCCGACCTCAACGAGGGCAAGGTCGGCCGGGTGCACTACGACTGGATCCGCGCGCCAGTTCGAGGAGCCCGCCCAGCTGAAGGTGTTCGTGCTGCACCATCACCTGCTGCCGATCCCGGGCACCGGCCGCGAGCGCAGCACCGTGATGGATGCCGGCGACCTGCTCGAGGTGCTCATCCATGCCGGGCGTGCAGGTGGTGCTCTCGGGCCACAAGCACGTGCCCTACGTCTGGCGTCTGGAGGACATGTACGTGGCCAACGCCGGCACGGTCTCGTCGCTGCGGGTGCGCGGGTACACGAAACCCTGCTACAACGTGCTGGAATTCGACGACGGGCAAGTCCGCATCCTGCGCCGTTTCCCCTTCGGCGAGAGCCACGTCATGGCGCACTTCTCGCTGGCCGGCGACCAGTTCCACCGCGAGCACGAGCTGCCCGTGCAGGAACGCACGGTGCCGGTCGGCGACTGACGACCCGGCCCGGCGTCGACCACCGACCCACATCAAGGCCCCGAGGAGGCGACATCTCGACGACGCGAACGGTCGTGCTCGTGGACGGCGAGCACTATCCGCCCGTGACCCGCTGGGGCATCGAGACCGCCGTGCGAGCGGGGGCACGACGTCGTGGGCGCCCTCTTCGTCGGGGGCATCGAGAAGATCGATCCGGGCTCGACGCCCGACCTCGGCGTGCCCGCTCGCGCGGCCGGCCGCCGATCGCATGGCTGCGCTCGCCGAGGCGCTCGACGAGTGGCAGCCCGAGGTCGTGCTCGACCTCTCCGACGAACCGGTGCTCGGCTATCGCGAGCGCATGGAGCTCGCCGCCGTCGCGCTGGCCCGCGGGGTGCGCTATGCGGGCGCCGACTTCGAGCTGCGCCCGCCCGTCGAGGGCGCGCCGCTCGACGCGCCGACGCTCGCCGTGATCGGCACGGGCAAGCGCACCGGCAAGACCGCGATCAGCGGCGAGCTGGCCCGTCTGGCGGCCAGGCGGGGGCTCGACCCGGTGGTCGTGGCGATGGGCCGCGGGGGGCCGCCGGAACCACAGATCGCCGAGGCCGGCACCGTGCACCTCGAGTCACCTGGTCGCGCTCGTGCGGGACGGGCAGCACGCGGCCTCGGACTACCTGGAGGATGCGCTCACCACCGGCGTCACGACGATCGGTGCCCGGCGGGCCGGCGGCGGGCTCGCAGGCGCCCCCTACGCCACGAACGTGCGGGAGGCGGCCGAGCTCGCCGCCGCGCTCGACGGCCGGGCGTGATCGTGCTCGAAGGGAGCGGGGCCGCCGTGCCGCCGGTGCCGTGGGACGCCGGGCGTCCTCGTGGTGCCCGCCGGCGCGCCCGCCGAGTACCTGGGCGGCTATCTCGGTCCCTTCCGGCTGTTGCGGTCCGACCTGGTGGTTGTTACCATGGCAACCGGCCCGCTCGCCGGGTCCGAGAATCTCTCCGCGCTGCGATCCCACGCTCTTCGGTACCTCGACGAGTCGCAGCTCCTGATCACCGACTTCGTCCCGGTTCCGTTGGCCGATGTACGGGATGCGCGGGTGTTCTTCGCCACCACCGCCCCCGACGGCGGTCGCCGCTAGGCAGGTCGAGCACCTCCGAGCGGCACATCGTTGCGAGGTAGTGGGGTGGAGTGCACGGCTGGCCGATCGGGCCGGTCTCGCAGAGGACCTCGATGCAGCCCAGGGGTACGACGTCCTCCTCACGGAGCTGAAGGCCGCCGCCGTCGACATCGGCGTCGAGCGGGCGCTCGACACGGGGGGCGGAGGTCGTGTTCGTGGACAACCGCGCCGTCGTCGTGCGAGGGGTCGGCCGATCTCGACACCGCGCTCGGCGGCGGTGATCGACCTCGCTCGAGCACGAGGCGCCCATCGAGGCATCAACCAGTGAAGGAACGAGTGTTGGACCCATCGAACGACCGAACGGCACCGGCCGAGCGAGCCGAAGACACCCGCACATCGTGATCACCGATCGCGAGCCAGGGCTGCCGTTCTCCAAGGGCTTGATGGCTTCGCAGGTCATGGTGACCGGCCTGTCGCCCTATCGCGCCTATCAGGTCGCCGAGGCGATCGAGGAGCGGCTGCGAGAGCAGGGTCGCGCCTCGGTCACGTCCGACGAGCTCGCCGAGGTCGCGCTCGCGGTCATCGGCGAGATCGCCGGGGATCGCTACGCGAAGAACTTCCTGCGTTGGCGCGAGGTCGAGCGTCTCGACGTGCCGCTCGTGATCCTGATCGGCGGCACCGACCGGCGTCGGCAAGTCGACGATCGCGACGCAGCTGGCCGCCCGGCTGGGCATCGTGCGCGTGGTCGCGACCGACGCCATCCGCGAGGTGATGCGCTCGATGCTCTCCTCCGAGCTGATGCCCACCCTGCACACGTCGTCGTTCCACGCCGACCAGGCGCTTCGGGAACCACCTGGCACGACGTCCGACGCGCTCGCTGCTCGGTTTCCGCGAGCAGACGGCGGCCGTGGCGGTCGGCATCAACGCGCTGATCGAGCGGGCAGCCACCGAGGGCACGAGCATCGTGATCGAAGGCGCGCACATCGTGCCGGGGTTCGTCGACCTCGAGTCGCATGCCGACCGCATCCTGTCGGTGCCGTTCATCCTCGGGGTCGACGACGAGGGCCGCCACCTGTCGCATTTCGCCACCCGTGAGGACGCCGTGGCCTCTCGCCCGGCCGAGCGATACGCGGCGGGCTTCGAGAACATCCGCCGCCTGCAGCGCTACGTGAAGAGCCAGGCGCTCTCGCACGGCGTGCCGGTGCTGCCGAACTACAGCTTCGACCAGGCCATCGCCGCGGTGATGGACCTGGTCATGGAACGCACCATCCAGCGGGCGACGGAGGTCCGCGAGGCCGCCCGCACCGTCGAGCATCACGTAGGAGGACAGACCGCATGAGACTGTTCCTGGACACCGCCGACATCGAGGAGATCCGCGAGATCAACCGCTGGGGCGTGCTCTCGGGCGTCACGACGAACCCGTCGCTCGTGGCCAAGGAAGGCCAGGACCCCGACGCCGTCTGGAAGGAGATCCTCGAGGCGGTGCCGGGCGACATCTCGCTCGAGACCACCGAGCCGGAGGCCGACGCGATGTACGAAGAGGGCCTCGTGCTGGCGCAGAAGGCGCCGAACGTCGTGGTGAAGGTGCCCATGACCGCCGACGGGCTCGCGTGCGGCAGAGCGGCTCACCGACGAGGGCATCAGGATCAACGTCACGCTCGTGTTCTCACCGGCCCAGGCGATCCTCGCCGCCGAGATCGGCGCTTACATCGTGTCGCCGTTCCTCGGCCGGCTCGACGACGTCGCGAGCGACGGCATGGGCATGCTGCGTGCGATCACCGAGATCTACGCCGTGCAGGGCTACGAGACGAACGTGCTCGCCGCGTCGCTGCGCCACCCGATGCACGTGGTGGAATCGGCGATGGCGGGCGCCGACATCGCGACGATGCCCTACGACGTGTTCGCCAAGCTCGTGAAGCACCCACTCACCGACTCTCGGTCTGGAGAAGTTCCGGGCCGACTGGCAGACGCTCCAGAACGACCTGAAGGGAGAGGCATAGCCTCATGGACACCACCACCGACCGAAGCGCCCTCGAGCAGAAGCTCATCCCCGAGCTGCAGCGCATCGCCCAGGAGATGGGCATCGAGGGCACCCAGCGCCTGCGCAAGGCCGGCCTGATCGACGCCATCGTGAGCGAACGGCGGCAACGGCTCGAACGACGGCGCGACGGCCCCGTCGCCGGTCGCCGTCGCGGTGGCCGAACGCGCCGACGAGGCCGAACGGGCCGACGACGCCGCAGGGACCGACGATGCCGGGAGGACGCCCGCGGATCGGAGCGGGCTGAGGCCGGCAACGCCGCCGACGAACCGAGCGCCCGCGTGACGAGGGCAGCCGCAGCGAGGAACGCGCCGACCGCGATCGCGGCCGCACCGACGATCGGGAGCGGGTCGGCAACGACCGCAACCGCAACCAGGGCGACCGCAACCGGAACCAGGGCGAGCGCGAACCAGAACCAGGGCCGGGCGACCGGAACCAGGGCGCCGGCGACCGGAACCAGGGCGGCGACCAGGACCGCAACCGCCGTCAGCGGCCCTCCCGCGAGGAGCGCCGCCGCATGCGCGAGGAGCGCCGGCGTGCGCGAGGAGCAGGAGCGCGCCGAGGAGATCGCCAACGCCCCGACGCATCACGGGCATCCTCGACCTGCTGCCCGACGGCTACGGCTTCCTGCGCACGTCGGGCTACACTGCCGGGTCCGAGGACATCTACGTCTCGGTGTCGCAGGTGCGCAAGGCGTCGCTCCGCAAGGGCGACGTCGTGACCGGCAAGGTCCGGCGGCCGCGCGACAACGAGAAGTACGTCGCGCTGCTCGAGGTCGAGACCGTCAACGGCATCGACCCCGAGGCGGCGAAGGAGCGGCCGAACTTCGACAAGCTCACGCCGCTGTTCCCCGACGAGCGGTTCCGGCTCGAGTCCGGCGCCGCCGGCCGTGGCCGAGCGGATCATCGACATGGTCGCGCCGATCGGCAAGGGCCAGCGCGGCATGGTCGTGTCGCCGCCGAAGGCGGGCAAGACGACGATCCTCAAGCAGATCGCGAACGGCATCATCGCGTCGAACCCCGAGGTGCACCTGATCGTGCTGCTCGTCGACGAGCGGCCCGAGGAGGTCACCGACTGGCAGCGGACGGTCGACGGCCGCCGAGGTCGTCTACTCGACGTTCGACAAGCCCACCGACCAGCACATCCAGGTCACCGAGCTCGTGCTCGAGCGCGCGAAGCGGCTCGCCGAGTCCGAGCAGGACGTCGTGATCATCCTCGACTCGCTCACACGGCTCGCGCGCGCCTACAACCTCGCGATGCCGGCGAGCGGCAAGATCCTGTCGGGCGGCATCGACGCCTCGGCGCTGTACCCGCCGCAGGCGGTTCTTCGGCGCGGCGCGCAACATCGAGGAGGGCGGCTCGCTCACGATCATCGCGAGCGGCGCTCGTCGAGACCGGCTCGCGCATGGACGAGGGCATCTTCGAGGAGTTCAAGGGCACCGGGAACATGGAGCTCCGGCTCGATCGGCAGCTCGTCGGAGAAGCGGCTGTTCCCGGCGATCAACGTCGACGCGTCGGGCACCCGCAAGGAAGAGCTGCTCCTGCCGCCCGAGGAGCTGGCGCTCGTCATCAAGCTGCGCCGGGTGCTCCACGCGCTCGAGCCGGCAGCGGCGCTCGAGCTGCTCACCGACAAGATCCGGGCGACGAAGTCGAACGAGCAGTTCCTCAAGGAGATCGCGAAGGCGCCGAGCGGCGGGGCTAGGGCGGGGCACCGAGCCATCCGGCTGCCCCGGGAATATCGAGGCGTTGGAACCGGTGCGAGGTACCCTCACGCCGGTCAGCGAAGGAGACGCACACCATGAAGCAAGGCATCCACCCCGACTACCAGATCGCGAACGTGCACTGCTCGTGCGGGAACACGTTCCAGACCCGCTCGACCGTGAGCGAGATCCGCGCCGAGATCTGCTCGAACTGCCACCCGTTCTACACGGGCAAGCAGAAGCTGGTCGACACCGGCGGCCGCGTCGAGCGGTTCCAGCGGCGGTACGCGAAGACGCAGGCCGCGCAGCAGGCCGCCAAGACGAGCTAGCGGTCGCGTGGCCGACGACCCAGCCGCATCGCCGACGCCCGCACCGCACCTCTACGGCGGCCAGGCCGTCGTCGAGGGCGTCATGATGCGCGGCGCCCACCATTGGGCGGTCGCCGTGCGCCGGCCCGACCGGCGACATCCATCTCGAGTCCCACGAGATCGCATCGGTGGCCGACCGCCACCCGATCCTGCGCAAGCCGCTGCTGCGCGGCATCATCGTGCTCGGCCAGTCGCTCGCGATCGGCATGCGCGCGCTGATGATCGCCGCGAACCAGTCGGTCGACGACGACGAGCAGCTCACGTCGAGGCAGATCGGCGTCTCGCTCGTCGTCGCGCTGCTGCTGTTCGTCGGGGTCTTCATCCTCGGGCCCACGACGTTGTTCACCTGGATCGAAGGGCGCCTCGGCGAGGGCGTGCCGCTGCTCATCGGTGAGGGGCTGTTCCGGGTGCTGCTGTTCGTCGGCTACCTCTGGCTGATCGGGCGCACGAAGGACATCCACCGGGTCTTCGAGTACCACGGCGCCGAGCACAAGACGATCGCCGCGTACGAGCACGGCGACGACCTCGTGCCCGAGAGGGTCGACCGCTACCCCAAGGAGCACGTGCGCTGCGGCACGAACTTCCTGATCATCGTCATGATCATCACGATCTTCGTGTTCACGCTCTTCGGTACGCCCGGGCCTCCTCTGGCGGATCGTGTCGCGCATCGTGGCGATCCCGATCATCGCCGGGTTCGCGTACGAGGCGCTGCGGCTGGGGGCGCGGTTCCAGCGGCTCGCTCGTGATGCGCGCGCTCATGGCGCCCGGCATCTGGTTGCAGAAGATCACGACCCAAGAGCCCGACGACTCCCAGATCGAGGTGGCGATCGCCTCGTTCGACGAGGTCCTTCGCCGCGAGGAGGAAGCTGCCGGCGCCGCCGGATGACGATTGCATCGGCCGGTCTGGTTCCGCAAGATGCACTGGGTGGCCGGCGCGGCTGCCGGCAGGGAGGGTGAACCGCGGTGTCTTCGGGTGAAGCCGGGCCCCCGCTCGTGTCGAGCGGCGAGCAGATCCGGCAGCGGGAATTCGCGACCGTGCGTCGTGGCTACGACCCCGAGCAGGTGCGCGCATACCTCACGGCGCTGGCCGTGCACGTCGAGTCGCTGGAGCGGGCGCTCGCCGACGCGAGAGCCCGAGTGGCCCAGCTCCAGTCGTCACCACCGGCCTCCGACGCGTACGAGGAACTGTCGAAGCGGTTCGCCGGTGTGCTCGCGACCGCCGATGCCCAGGCCGAGCAGGTCGTTGACCAGGCTCGTGCCGACGCCGAGCGCATCAAGGCCGAGGCCCAGGCCCGGGCCGAGGAGGTGCGCATCCGCAGCTCGCGATCGCTGATCGCCGCCCAGGAAGAGTCCGACCGCATGCTCGAGAACCTCGCGCAGCGACGGGAGGCGATGCTCCGGCAACTGCACGACATGCAATCCCGCCTGCTCTCGGTCGCCGACGATCTGGAGGTGGCGATCCAGCCCGCGGCGTCGCCGCAGCCGCCCGCGCATTCGTCGCTCGAGCCGCCCGCCGTCGCGCAGGAGCCCGCGTCCGCGGCGCCGTCGTCGCAACCGGCACCGGTCGAGGATCTCTGGGTCAGCACGCCGGCATCGGGGGCCGACAGTGGCCTCGCGGGGTTGTTCGACGACGCTGCCGCCGACGAGCCCGATCTGCCCGATCTGCGCGACCTCGACCTCGACCTCGGCGAGGAACGCGACCGCTGAGGCACGTGCGGCGTTCGCGCTCGGGCGATCGACCGAACACCCTGGGATGATCGAGAGCGTGAGCGACGACTTCGACACACGGCTCTGGGAGATCGAGGCCCGTCACGAGCGCATCTCCGCCGAGATGGCTGAGCCCGGCGTGGCCACCGACCCCGAGCGGCTGCGTTCCCTCGGGAAGGCCTACGCGGAACTAAACGAGATCGTCGCGCCATATCGCGAATACCGTGAAGCGATGCAGCAGGCCGGCGACGCGCGCGAGCTCGCCGCCCGGGAGAGCGATGCCGAGATGGTCGCCTTCCTCGAGGACGAGGCCGAGCAGGCCGAGACGCGTGCCGCCGCGGTGCGAGCCCGGCTCGAGGCGCTGCTCGTGCCGAAGGATCCCAACGACGGCAAGGACCTGATCGTGGAGATCCGCGCGGGCGCGGGCGGGCAGGAAGCGGCGCTGTGGGCCGGCGAGCTCTTCGAGATGTACCGCCGTCTCGCCGAGCGCCATCGATGGAAGACCGACGTGCTGTCGAGCTCCCCGAGCGACCTCGGCGGATTCAAGGACGCCGTGCTCGAGGTGCGAGGCCGAGACGCGTATGCCCGGTTGAAGCACGAGTCCGGCGTGCACCGCGTGCAACGGGTGCCGGTCACGGAATCGTCGGGGCGCATCCACACGTCGACCGCGACCATCGCCGTGCTGCCTGAGGCCGAGGAGGTCGAGGTCGAGATCAGGCCCGAGGACCTCGCGATCGACGTCTACCGCTCGAGCGGACCGGGCGGACAGTCGGTGAACACCACCGATTCGGCGGTGCGCATCGTGCACCTGCCCACCGGCATCAAGATCGAATGCCAGGAGGAACGCTCGCAGCTGCAGAACCGCGAGAAGGCGATGCGCTACCTGCGCGCCCGCCTGCTGCAGCGCGCCCAGGACGAAGCGGCTGCCAAGGAAGCCGCCGCTCGTCGCTCGCAGCTCGGCTCGGGGGACCGCTCGGAGAAGATCCGCACGTACAACTTCCCCGACGGACGGGTCACCGATCATCGCATCAAGCACACGTCGCATCAGCTCGCCGACGTGCTCGGCGGGGGTGAGGAGCTGGACGGGTTCGTCGACCGGTTGAACGCCGCCGAACGCTCGCAGCAGCTCGCGGAAGGGCCTGCCGAGGAGTCGGCGTGAGGCCGGCGGAGGTGCTTCGCAGGGCCGCCGACTATCTGGAGCGGCACGACGTCGACTCGCCGTTGCCGACCGCCGAGCAGCTCCTCGCGAACGTGCTCGGCACCGACCGTGTCGGGATCTACCGCCGCGCGGAGCCCCTGCGAGGGCCGGAAGCCAGGGCCTTCGGCCGCGCCCTCTGCCGCCGGTGCGATGGCACGCCGACCCAGCACCTCACGGGCGAGACGGGGTTCCGCCACCTCACCCTGGTGGTGCGGCCCGGGGTGTTCGTGCCGCGGCCCGAGACCGAGGTGGTGGTCGAGGCAGCCCTCGAGTCGCTCGAGGGGCGGACCTCGCCGGCCGTCGTCGACGTCGGCACCGGTAGCGGCGCCATCGCGCTCGCGATCAAGCAGGAACGTCCCGACGCACGGGTGTGGGCTGTCGACCGGTCCTCCGACGCCGTGTCGCTCGCTCGTCACAACGCCGAGCGCCTCGCGCTCGACGTGGTGGTGCTCCAGAGCGACCTGCTGCGCGGCCTCGACGCGGGTCTCACCGGCCTGCTCGACCTGGTGGTGAGCAACCCCCCCTACATCGAGCCCGATGCGGTCGACTCGCTGCCGCCCGACGTGCGGGCCGACCCGGTCGAGGCGCTCGTCGGCGGAGCGTCGTTCTACGGTCCGCTGTGCTCGCAGTCGGCCGGCCGGCTCCGGGCCGGTGGCTGGCTCGTGGTCGAGATCGGCGAACAGCAGGCCGAGGCTGCCTCGGCGGCGGCGATCGAGGCGGGGGCGACGCAGGTCTCGGTTCGCCGCGACCTCGCCGGCCGCGAACGGGTGTTCGTGGCCATCTGGCCATGAGCGGCGACCCCGTCGATCGAGGCAGCCCGGGCCGCGCGGGCGGGCTCGCTCATCGTGTTCCCGACCGACACGGTCTACGGGCTCGGCACCACCCCCCTCGAGGCCGACGCGACGGCGCGCGTGTTCGAAGCCAAGGCGCGCCCCGAGCGGCTGACGTTGCCGATCCTCGTCGCCTCGACAGAGCTCGCGCACGACGTGGGCAGATTCGACGAACGGGCCGAGCGGCTCGCGCGGGCCTTCTGGCCCGGCGCGCTCTCGCTCGTGCTGCCGCGCACGCCATCAAGCGCGCCGTGGGCGCTCGGTGGCGACGCCGGCACGGTGGCCGTGCGCGTGCCGGCCCATCCGCTCGCCCGGGCCCTGCTCGCCGAAGCGGGCCCGCTCGCCGTGACGAGCGCGAATCGCTCCGGCGACCCGCCCGCCACGACTTGCGACGGGCTGCGGGAGGCCTTCGACGATCTCGTGGCTGTGTACCTGTGCGAGGAAGCACCGCTCGAGGGCGCCGCCTCGACCGTGCTCGACCTCGCGCACGGCCCGGCGACGATGCTGCGATCTGGCGATCTCGACGCCGCCACGCTCGCTCGATTCCTGCCGGCGGGGGAGCCACTGCTAGACTCGCCCCCCTCGCCATGACCTCGATCCTGGTCGTCTGCACGGGCAACATCTGTCGTTCCCCAATCGCCGAGGGGATGCTGCGGGATGCCCTGGCGGCGCGCTTCGGCGACCGAGCTCCCGAGGTGTCATCCGCGGGCACGTGGGGCGTCCAAGGGGCCCCCCCGACGGCCGAGGCGGTCCGGGCAGCAGGGGAGCGGGGCTTCGACATCGCGGCCCACCGTGCACGGCGGCTGTCACAGGTGCCGGCCACCGACGCCGGCCTCGTGATCGCGATGGCGAGCGAGCACCGTGACATCCTCGCCGACGAGATGGGGGTGGGCGAGCGGGTTTTCACGCTCAAGGAGCTGGTGCGGTTGCTGGAGTCGCTGCCGCCGGTGCCCCCCGGCGCCGGGCCCGGCTCGCTGTCGAGTCGCGTCGAGCAGGCACACGCCGCGCGACAGGCCGGGTTCGTCGGCAACCCGCTCGACGACGACGTGGCCGATCCGATCGGCATGCCCTTGCTGACCTACCGGGCGACGGCCTGGGAGCTCGACGAGTGGGTCGGCCGGCTCGTCGACGGCCTCTACGGCGCTGCGCCGATGGCGGCAGCGAGCGAGGGGTGAGCCGATGCGCATCGCGCTGGGCAGCGATCACGCCGGGTTCACCCTCAAGGAAGACGTGAAGGCATTCCTCGGGGAACTGGGGCACGATGTGGTCGACTACGGCACCGATTCGCAGCTGCCGGTCGACTACCCGGCCTTCATCGCCGCAGCCGCCCACGCCGTGGGCAACGGTGAGTGTGAGCGCGCCATCGTCATTGGCGGCTCGGGCCAGGGTGAGCAGATCGCGGCCAACAAGGTGCACGGGGTCCGCGCGGCGCTGTGCCACGACCTGTTCCTCGCCGGGCTCTCGCGCATGCATAACGACGCCAACGTGCTCAGCATGGGCGGGCGGGTGGTGGCGCCTGCGTACGCGCGCGAGATCGTGCGCGTATGGCTCGACACCGGGTTCGAAGGTGGCCGTCACGTGCCGCGGCTGGAGCAGATCGCATCGATCGAACGAGGGGAGCTGTAGTGATGAGCGAGGGAACGAAGGGGCGGGAGTACGCGGCCGATTGGGAGGCCCTGAAGGCCGCCGACCCCGAGGTCGCCGACGCGATCGCCGGCGAGCTGGAGCGTGAGCGCACGCAACTGCGCCTCATCGCGTCGGAGAACTACGCGAGCCCGGCCGTGCTGGCGGCGATCGGCTCCACGATGAACAACAAATACGCCGAGGGCTACCCGGGGCGCCGCTACTACGGAGGATGCGAGTTCGTCGACGTGACCGAGCAGCTCGCGATCGACCGCGCGAAGCAGCTCTTCGGCGCCGACCACGCCAACGTGCAACCCCACGCCGGTGCGCAGGCGAACATGGCGGTGTTCGGCGCGTTCCTCACCCCGAACGACCCCAGCGAGAAGGTGCTCGGCATGGTGCTCGCCCACGGCGGGCACCTCACGCACGGCTCCCCGGTGAACGTGAGCGGCATGTGGTTCAACTTCGTGGGCTACGAGGTCGACCGTGAGACCGAGCAGCTCGACATGGACCGCATCCGTGACCTCGCGAAGGAGCACCGGCCGAAGATCGTGCTGGCCGGGTTCACGGCCTATCCGCGCGAGATCGACTTCGCGGCGTTCCGCTCGATCGCCGACGAGGTCGGCGCCCTGCTGTGGGTCGACGCGAGCCACTTCATCGGGCTCGTGGCCGGTGGCGCCTACCCCTCGCCGGTGCCACACGCCGACGTGGTCACGTTCACCACCCACAAGGCCTTGCGCGGGCCGCGTGGCGCGATGATCGTCTGCAGGCAGGAGCACGCCAAAGCGATCGACAAGGCCGTGTTCCCGATGATGCAGGGTGGCCCGCTCGAGCACTGCATCGCGGGCAAGGCCGTGGCCCTCAAAGAGGCCTCGACGCCGGAGTTCCGCGACTACGCGGAACGCACGGTGCGCGATGCTCGAGCGCTGGCGGCCGGCCTCACCGACGAGGGTCTGCGCATCGTCTCTGGCGGCACCGACTCGCACCTGCTGCTCGCCGACCTGCGCCCGCTCGGCATCGACGGCAAGGTCGCCGAGGCCGTGTGCGACGAGGTCGGCATCGCCCTCAACAAGAACCAGATCCCGTTCGACCCCAACCCTCCCTCGACGCCCTCGGGCATCCGGGTCGGCACGCCCGGGCCGTCGACCCTGGGCATGGACGAGCCGGAGATGCGCGAGATCGCGAGCATCATGGCCGACGTGCTGAACGGGTCGGACGACGCCGGTGTCAAGGACAAGGCTCGAGGCCGCGTTCGCGACCTGATGCAGCGATTCCCGGTCTACCCCTAGGACGCGGTGAACGCCTATCTGATCATCTTCCTCGCGAGCGCGGGGACGACCTTCGTCGCCACCCCGCTCGTGCGGCGGATGGTCGTGCGGCTTGGCGCGGTCTACCAGCCGAACGACCGCACGGTGCACGCGGTGCCCACCCCCACGATGGGGGGCCTGGCGATGTATGCCGGGTTCATCGTGGCGATGGGTATCGCGTTCATGTTGCCCTTCTTCGCCGAGGTGCGGCGGGGCAGCCCGATCCCGCTCGCCGCCATCGTGACCTGCACCCTCATGGTCGGGCTCGGGGCGATCGACGACCGCCGGGGCATCAGCGCGCTCGCGAAGCTCACGGCGCAGATCTTCATCGCCGGAATCTTGGTGTTGATGGGCGCGGCGTTGGCGTTC
The DNA here is from genome assembly GCA_963722795.1 of uncultured Actinomycetes bacterium. Classification (GTDB taxonomy): domain Bacteria; phylum Actinomycetota; class UBA4738; order UBA4738; family HRBIN12; genus JAOUEA01. Next base: position 606,294 of record CAVROD010000003.1, on the reverse strand, counting down.
TTCTGGATCCCAGGTCTCGGCGTCGTCGTGCTCGATCCCGACGTCGCGGTGCTGCTCACGATCCTGTGGGTCGTTGCCGTCGCCGAACGCGGTGAACCTCGTCGACGGTCTCGATGGGCTAGCAGCGGGCATGATCGCGATCGCGGCGGGCGTCGTTCTTCCTGTACATGATCCGCACCGAGGGGCACGTTCGGCGATGCGTCCGCGGCGGCGATGCTCGCCGCGATCACCGTCGGCATCTGCCTCGGGTTCCTGCCGTGGAACTTCTACCCGGCGAAGATCTTCATGGGCGACTCAGGGTCGCTGCTGCTGGGCATGCTCCTCTCCATCGCCACCATCAGCGGCATCGGGCGCAACCCCTTCCCGCCGAGCGGCGGGCGACATCGCCGCCATCACGGGCGCCGTGCTGGTGCCATTGCTCGTGTTGTTCATCCCGTTCCTCGACGTCGTGCTCGCGATCGCGCGACGCACCTGGCGCGGGCAAGGCATCGGGCACGCCGACAAGGAGCACATCCATCATCGGCTCATGGACATCGGCCACAGCCACCGGCGAGCCGTGCTGCTGATGTACCTGTGGAGCGGGTTGATCAGCGCGAGCGCCCTCGCCGTCGGCTTGATCGACGGGCGCACGACCGTCGGCTTGGTCCTCTTGGCGGCGCTCGCCCTGTTCCTCGTGACGGCCCTGCCGGCGCTGGATCGGTGGCGGCGCAGGGGCGATGATCCGCCGGGCGGCGCGGAGCCCCAGCGCGCGGCCTCGGTCGGGCCGGGGTCAACGGGTTGACGTGGAACGATCCGGGCCCTTGTCCGTTCCGTACAAGTGGTCGATGATGCATCTCCGAACCCGCGGGTTCCTGACTACGTACTGACAGGTGATGATGCCCGCCGCCCCGACGCATCGCGTCCGGGTGGGGCCGAGGAGGGGAGAGCGCGTGCCGAACGAGATCGACGTTCGACTGGAGCGCGTCACGAAGATGTTCGCTGACGTCTCTGCGGTGGACGATCTTTCCCTGGACATCGAGGTCGGCGAGTTCTTCTCGATGCTCGGTCCGTCGGGCTGCGGCAAGACCACCACGCTCCGCATGATCGGTGGCTTCGAGGACCCCACGTACGGCACCGTGTACCTGGGCGGCCGCGACGTGACCGACCTGCCGCCCTACAAGCGCGACGTGAACACGGTGTTCCAGTCCTACGCGCTGTTCCCCCACCTCGACGTGTACGAGAACGTCGCGTTCGGGCTCCGCCGCAAGAAGGTCGACAAGGGCGAGCTCGAGACCCGCGTCAAGGACGCGATGACGCTCGTCGACCTGATCGGCTTCGAGAAGCGCAAGCCACCGCAGATGTCGGGCGGCCAGCAGCAGCGCGTCGCGCTCGCGCGGGCCCTGGTGAACCGGCCGCAGGTGCTGCTGCTCGACGAGCCGCTCGGCGCGCTGGACATGAAGCTCCGCAAGCAGATGCAGCTCTACCTCAAGCGCATCCAGCAGGAGGTCGGCATCACGTTCATCTACGTGACCCACGACCAGGAGGAGGCCATGACGATGTCCGACCGGCTCGCCGTGATGCGGTCGGGCAAGATCGAGCAGCTCGGTGCCCCCGAAGATGTCTACGAGAATCCTGCCACCGAGTTCGTGGCCGGGTTCCTGGGTTCGGCGAACATGCTCGAGGGCGAGCTCGACGCCGGGTCGAACGGGGTCGCGACCGTGGCGCTGCGCGACGGCGGGTCGGTGCGGCTGCCGTCGAGCCGGGTGCCGAGCGATCTGCAGGGCACCGTGAAGGTCGGGGTTCGCCCCGAGAAGCTGACCATCTCGCGCGGTGATGGCGACGCGACCGACGCGACCGGCGGCATGAACCATCTGTCCGGACGCGTGACGATGTCGACCTACATCGGCGTGAGCCACCAGTACAAGATCGAATCCATCGGCGGCACGATCATGACCGCCTACGTGCAGAACCTCGGCCACGACGAGGCGCCCCGACAGGGCGAGACCGTCACGGTCTCGTGGAAGCCCGAGCACACGTTCGCGGTCGCCCCGCAAGAGGGGCTGATCATGGAGGAGGAAGACGCATGACCGAACCGCGCAAGCCCATCGACCCGGCGCTCGCAGCGTCGTGGATGCGTGGCATGACCCAGCGACGGGTCTCGCGCCGCGACCTGATCAAGTACGGCGGTGCATCGGTCGGCACGCTGAGCCTCGCGTCGATCCTCGCCGCCTGCGGCGACGACGGGGGCGGCACGGGCGACGGCGAGACCCCGTCGGGCCAGCAGGTGGACTTCACCGCGGAGCCCGGCGCATCGGTCAACTTCGCCAACTGGCCGCTCTATATCGACTCTGCCAAGGACAAGGAGACGGGCGAGCGCATCAACCCGTCCCTCGTGGCATTCACCGAAGCCACGGGCATCGAGGTCAACTACAACGACGAGATCCAAGCCAACGACTCGTTCTTCGGCGAGCTGTTCCCCCAGCTGAACGCTGGTGAGGACACGGGCCGCGACATCATCGTGATCACGAACGGCCGCGAGTTCACGGCCCTCACCGTGAACGGCTGGGTCACCGAGCTCGACCCGACGCTCCGCCCGAACTTCGACGCGAACGCCGCGACGTGGGCGAAGGACCCCGACTACGACCCCGGCAACAAGTTCTCGATGGCGTGGCAATCGGGCCTCACCGGCGTGGGGTGGAACACCGAGAAGGTGAGCCAGCCGATCGCGAAGCTCGACGACCTCATGAACCCCGACATCGTGGGAACGAACTCGGTCGGCATGATCACCGGCGACATGCCCGACGTGGTCATGATCAACCTCGGCATCACACCGGCCGACTCCGGGCCCGCCGAGTGGCAGGAGGCCGCCGACTGGATCCAGATGCTCAAGGATTCCGGCACGCTGCGGAAGTTCTACGACCAGGGCTATGTCGATGACTTCACGGCGGGCAACCTGGCGGCCACGATGGCCTGGTCGGGCGATGTCCTCTACTACAAGATCTGGGAGGGTCAGCCCTTCGAGTTCAACGTGCCGGAAGGCGGCGCACTGCTGTGGATCGACAACATGATGATCCCCGCGAACTCGGCGAACCCGCAGGGCGCCTACCAGCTGATGGATTGGGTCTACCAGCCCGACATCGCGCAGCTGATCACGGAATGGGTGCTGTACATGTCGCCGGTGCCGGCCGTGCAGGATCTCATCGCTCAGCACGCGACCGAGGAATCGGGTGGGTACGCGGCGGACCTCGAAGAGACTGCCCAGAGCGAGTTCCTGTGGCCCGACGACGCGCTGCTCGCGAAGACGCCCTTCGGGCGCAACCTCGTGACCGACGAGGAGCGCGAAGAGTGGGACAACATCTTCATCCCGATCACGGAGAGCTGACTCCGGGTGACGACGGGGGACCAGAGAGAAGCAGTCCTGGCGGCCGCGACCGCGGCCGCGCAGGGCGAGCCGCCGCGGCGCGCCGACCAGTTCCTCGCGCGCCGGCAGCGCCGGGTCGCCTATGGCATCCTCGCTCCCGGTGCGATCTACCTGGTCATCGCCTTCATCGTGCCGCTGATCCTGGTCGTCTACACCTCGCTGCAGAGCGGAGGCCTGCTGTCGGGCGGCTACCAGTTCAACTGGGCTTTCGAGAATTACGCCGACGCGTTCTCGTCGTCGAGGACGTTCTTCGCGAGATCGCTGTTGTACTCGGGAATGGCGACGCTGCTGAGCATCTTGCTGGCGTATCCGATGACGTACTGGATCGCGTTCTACGCAGGCAGATGGAAGTCCACACTGTTCTTCCTCATCCTCGTGCCGTTCTTCGTCTCCTTCGTGATCCGCACGGTGCAGTGGAACTTCATCCTGGCCGACGACGGTTTCCTCTTCGCCCCCCTGAAGAGCATCGGACTGCTCCCGGACGACTTCCGCGTACTGGCGGGTCCAGTGGCCGTGGTGGCCGGCATCACGTACAACTTCCTCCCATTCACGGCCCTGCCGTTGTTCGTGGCGCTGGACCGCATCGACAAGCGGCTCGTCGAGGCGGCGAAGGATCTCTATGCCTCGCGTTTCCAGAGCTTCCGCAAGGTCGTGCTGCCGCTGTCGTTCCCCGGCCTGTTCGCAGCCCTGATCCTCACCTTCGTGCCCGCCACCGGTGACTACGTGAACTCGACCGTGCTTGGGTCCAACCGCACCACGATGGTAGGCCAGATCATCCAGACGAAGTTCCTGCGCCAAGCCGACTACCCTGAGGCGGCCGCGCTCTCCGTGATGCTGATGATCGGCATGTTGGCGATCGCACTGATCTATGCCCGGGTCCTCGGCACCGAGGACTCGACCCTTGCCGCGGGTGCGGCATGAGCACCGCCGTCATCGACAGGCCCGTCGAGGCGGATCGTGGTCCGAAGCGTACGAAACGGAAGCGGTGGACGGCGTTCATCCTGCCGGTGTTCACCGGCCTGATGATCTTCTACCTGGCGAGCCCGATCTTCGTCATGATCTTGTTCTCGTTCAACAAGCTCGCGGGGCAACGACAGATCGCGAAGTTCACGTGCTGCACCCTCACCTGGTGGAGCGAGCTCTTCGCGATCTCGGGCCTGAACGAGGCCCTGAGGACCTCGATCCTGGCCGCGATCCCGGCGGCGATCGTGGCCACGACGCTGGGGGCCCTGATCGGGCTCGTACTCGGGAGATACCGCTTCCGGGGCCGCGCGCCGACGAACTTCGTGATCTTCCTCGCGATCGCGGTGCCCGAGATCGTGCTCGCCTCGTCGCTGCTTTCGATGTTCGTGCTGGCCAAGACGCCGATCGGATATGGATCGATCCTGTTCAGCCACATCGGGTTCTCGATCGCGTTCGTCGCCATCACGGTGCGTGCCCGCGTGTCGGGCCTCGATCGATCGCTCGAGAACGCGGCGCAGGATCTGTTCGCCACTCCGTTCCAGGCGTTCATGAAGGTCACGATGCCGCTGATCCTGCCGGGCATCGTGGCCGGGTTCCTGCTGGCCTTCGTGCTCTCACTCGACGACTTCGTGATCACGAACTTCGTCGGCGGCTCCGTGAACACATTCCCGACCTGGGTGTTCGGCGCGTCGCGTATCGGCGTGCCCCCGCAGGTGAACGTGTGGGGTACGATCCTGTTCCTCGCGGGGCTGACGTTCGCCGGCCTCAACCTGGTGGGAACCTTCCGCTCGAGCCGCAAGAGCTCCGTGACCGCGCCGGCCCAGACCGGCGGACGGCGAACCTAGTTGCAACTGCACGACGAGGAGCTGGCCGATCGAACGAGTTCTCTCCGGCGAGTTCCCCGTGACTTCGTGAAACTTTTCACAAGCTCCTGCCGAAACCCCCTCTGACCTGCGGAAACACCCTCCATGTTCTTTTGACGGCGTTCTGACCGCGCCCCTATACTTGCCGCGCCCATGCCGGGACGCGACCCAGGGGAAGCGTGGAAGGGAGCCAACCAGGCCTGGAGCGCGATCGGCACCATGCTCGCCGGCATCGTCGTGTGGGGTGGTGTCGGATGGCTCCTGGACCGGTGGCTCGGCTTCGACGGATTGTTCCTTCCGATCGGGATGCTGCTCGGTATCGGCGTCGCGATCTACGTGATCTACCTGCGATACGGGAGAGACCCTGACTGAGCGGCCGGAACGCGAGATGGTGCGGAGGGCGATCGTGCCCTCGGCGGTCGCGTTCCTCGCCGCCTCCGCCCTCGCCTTCGCCCTCGGCGGCGCCGGCGCCGCCGTCTCCGCCGCGATCGGCGTCGTGGTCGTGTTCGTGAACTTCGCCGCGCACGGGTGGTCGCTCGGCCGCGCCTCGACGATCTCGATCACCGCCGTGCACGCCGTGGCGCTCGTCGGTCCGGTCGTGCGCATCGGCATCGTGGTGGGCTTGATGTTCGCCCTCGACACCCTCGCCTGGTTCTCCCCGATCGCGTTCGGTCTCACCGTCGTGCCCGCCACGATCGGGCTGCTCGCCTACGAGGCGCGGCTCACGATGCGTGGGGTGGGCGCCCAGCTCCAGATCCCCGCTGACCCGCCGGCGACCCGTGCCAACGCCGCGCTCGCCGCGAAGGAGAACGTCTAGTGCTCGCGAACCTCACCTCGGCCCTGACCTCCGTGCTGGCCTTCGTGCCCCCGAGCGAAGGCGGCTTCAGCGACAACGAGATCGGTCCGGAGATCTTCGACACGCCGTGCCTGCTCGGCAGCGGCGACAACTGCTTCAATCGGGTCTCGCTCCTCATGATCCTGGCCGCGGTGATCGTGATCGTGCTGTTCGTCGCCGGCGCCCGCGGCGGGCGGCTCGTGCCCAAGGGCCTGCAGAACATCGTGGAGTCGTTGGTCGAGTTCATCCGCAACGGCATCGTGATGGAGGTCATGGGGCCCGACGGTCTCGTGTACGTGCCCTTCCTGACCTCGATGTTCGCGTTCCTGTTCGTGGCGAACATCTTCGGCATCATGCCGGGCCTGAACTTCCCGGCGACCTCGCGCATCGCGATCCCCGCGTTCCTCGCGATCCTGGTGTGGTTCCTGTTCAACATCGCCGGCGTCGCGAAACAAGGTGTCGGGGGGTATCTGAAGAGCTCGCTGTTCCCCCCGGGCGTGCCGCCCGCGCTGTACGTGCTCGTGACCCCGATCGAGTTCGTCTCCACGTTCCTCGTGCGGCCGTTCTCGCTCGCCGTGCGACTCTTCGGCAACATGTTCGCCGGCCACCTGATCCTCACGATCTTCGCGCTCGGCACGGCCTACCTGCTGCTCGAGCCGGCCACCATCGTCTTCGCGCCGTTCGCGTTCGCCCTGATGGTCTTCATGACGGCCTTCGAGGTGCTCGTGGCGGCCCTGCAGGCCTACATCTTCACGATCCTCACCGCCGTCTACATCGGTCTGGCGATGCATCCCGAGCACTGACCAACGTCAACGAACGCACCTGAGAAGGAGGCAGCACATGTTCCACGTTCTCGCGCAGGCGGCCGAAGGGGGCCTCACCGGCGACATCGGCGCGATCGGCAAGGGCCTCGTCTACGGCCTCGCCGCCATCGGCCCCGGCATCGGCATCGGCTTCCTGGTGGGCAAGTCGGTCGAAGCCATGGCCCGCCAGCCAGAGGCAGCCGGCATGGTGCGCACGACGATGTTCCTCGGCATCGCGTTCGTCGAGGCCCTCGCGCTGTTCGGCTTCGTGTTGTCGTTCATCGTCTGAGTCCCCACCGGGCACGAGGACCGAGGCAGAGAGGAACGCCCCGATGCTGAACACGTTGATCCTGGCCGCGGAAGCGGCGGCGGGTGAGGAGGAAGCCGGCGGCATCAGCGTGCTGATCCCGCCGATCGTCGAGCTGATCGTCGGCGGGCTCGCCTTCCTCATCGTCTTCTTCGCGCTGTGGAAGTTCGCCTTCCCGGCCCTGAACGCGACCCTGGCGGCGCGTGCCGACAAGATCCAGGGCGAGATGGAGCGCGCCGAATCGACCCGCTCCGAGGCCGACACGCTGCTGGCCGACTACCGCCAGCAGCTCGCCGGCGCCCGCGACGAGGCCAACCGCATCATCGAGGAGGCCCGCGCGACCGCCGATCAGCTACGCCGCGACGTGCAAGCCAAGGCCGAGCAGGAATCCCAGGCCACGGTGGCGCGGGCGCAGGAGGAGATCCGCGCCGAACGCGACCGCGTCTTCCAGGAGCTGCGCAGCCAGGTCGGTGAGATCGCCGTCGAGCTCGCCGGCCGCGTGGTGGGCGAGTCGCTCGACACGAGCGCCCACGAACGCCTGATCGACGAGTACATCGACCAGGTCGCGGGCGGGAACGCGACGAACTGACATGGCGCGCGACGAGGACCTGATCAGGGGCTACGCCGAGGCGCTGTTCTTCGTCGCCCGCGCCGAGGGAGCGCTGCCGGCCGTGGAGGACGAGCTGTACGGCTTCGCCAAAGGGCTCGAGCAGCACACCGCGCTGCGCGAGGCGCTGACCGACGCCGCCCTGCCCGCCGAGAACAAGAAGGCGGTCATCGCCGAGGTGCTGGGCGACCGGGCGAACCCGGTCACGGTCTCGCTGCTCGGGTTCATCGTCGACGCCGGCCGGGCCCGCGAGATCCCGGCCATCGTCGAGCGCCTGGCGCAGGTGGCCTCGACCGAGCGCGACCATGCGCTGGCCGAGGTGCGCAGCGCCGTCGAGTTGAGCGCGGCGCAGCGCGATCGCATCGCGCAGGCCCTGGCCGCCGCCACGGGCCGCACGATCGACGTGAAGGTGGTCGTCGACCCCTCGGTCGTGGGCGGCATCGTGGCGCGCGTCGGCGACGAGGTCTTCGACGGGTCGGTGTCGAGCCGGCTCGAGTCCGCGAAGCAACACCTAGGGAGCTGAACGCACACCATGGCACTCAACCTTGACCCGGCGAGCATCGCCGAAGCCCTGCGGAAGAACGTCGAGAGCTACAGCCCGAGCGTCTCGCGCGAAGAGGTCGGCCGCGTGATCGAGTCGGGCGACGGCATCGCCCGCGTCGCAGGCCTGCCGCGCACGATGGCCAACGAGCTGCTCGAGTTCCCCGGTGGACTGCTCGGCATGGCGTTCAACCTCGACGAGCACGAGATCGGCTGCATCGTGTTCGGCGACGCCGCGCAGATCGAAGAAGGCGACCCCGTCACGCAGACTGGACGCATCCTGTCGATCCCGGTCGGCGACGCCTTCCTCGGCCGGGTGGTCGACGGGCTCGCACGCCCGATCGACGACAAGGGCCCGATCGCCGCCGACGCGACCCGCAACCTCGAGGTGCAGGCGCCCAACGTCGTCGCCCGCCAGCCGGTGAAGGAGCCGCTGTACACGGGCATCACGGCGATCGACGCGATGACCGCGATCGGGCGTGGGCAGCGACAGCTCATCATCGGCGACCGTCAGACCGGCAAGACCGCGGTCGCGCTCGACACCATCATCAGCCAGAAGCAGTACTGGGGCACCGACCAGGCCGTGAAGTGCATCTACGTGGCCATCGGCCAGAAGGCATCGACCGTCGCCGAGGTGGTCGAGACCTTGCGCGAGAACGGGGCCCTCGAATACACCACCGTCGTGAACGCGGCCGCCTCCGACCCCGCGCCGTTCCAGTACGTGGCCCCGTACTCGGGCGCGGCGCTCGGCGCCCACTGGATGTACAACGGCGACGCCGTGCTCATCGTGTACGACGACCTGTCGAAGCAGGCCGTCGCCTACCGTGAGATCTCGCTGCTGCTGCGCCGCCCGCCGGGCCGCGAGGCGTACCCGGGCGACGTGTTCTACCTGCACTCCCGGCTGCTGGAGCGCTCGGCGAAGCTGTCTGACGCCAACGGCGGCGGCTCGATGACGGCCCTGCCGATCATCGAGACCAAGGGCGGCGACATCTCGGCCTACATCCCCACGAACGTCATCTCGATCACCGACGGCCAGCTGTTCCTCGAGTCGGAGTTGTTCTTCTCGGGCGTGCGCCCCGCCATCAACGTCGGTGTCTCGGTCTCGCGCGTCGGGGGCGCGGCCCAGATCAAGGCGATGAAGAAGGTCGCCGGGCGTCTGCGCCTCGACCTCGCGCAGTTCCGGGCGCTCGAGGCGTTCGCGCAGTTCGGCTCCGAGCTCGACAAGGCCTCGCAGCAGCAGCTCTCCCGGGGCGCCCGCGTGGTCGAGGTGTTGAAGCAGCCGCAGTACGACCCGCAGCCGGTCGAACGCCAGGTCGTGGCGATCTATGCCGTCACGGGCGGCTTCATGGACGAGTACCCGGTCGATGACGCGAAGCGATTCGTGGAGGAGTTCGCGACCTACCTCGAGACCCGCAGCCCCGAGGTGTTCGCCGCGATCCGCGACACCGGTGACATGTCCGACGAGACCGAGGCCTCGTTGAAGGCGGCGCTCGAGGCGTTCCAGGAGGTCTTCGCGCCGACCGGGGCCACGCCCGACGAAGGCGGCTCGGTCGGCGGCGCCACCGCACCCGACGAGGTGAAGCCCGATGTCGGCTGGGATCGCATGTCCTCGGTCGACGACCAGCCCGACGCCGGCGCGACCGAGGCCCCACCCGCGTAGATGGGAGCGCAACTCCGCGTCGTACGCCGGCGGATCAGATCGGTCCAGTCGACGAAGAAGATCACCCGGGCGATGGAGCTCATCGCGAGCTCGCGCATCGTGAAGGCGCAGCAGCGGGTCGAAGCGTCGAGGCCCTACGCCGTGCAGCTCACCGAGGCCATGGAGGACCTGGCGCGCCACTCGGGTTCGCTCTCGCACTCGCTGCTCGAGGAGCGTGCCCAGCCCACCAGGGCCGGGGTGCTCGTCTGCACGTCGGACCGCGGGCTCGCCGGCGCGTACACCGCCAACGTCATCAAGGAAGCCGAGACGGTGCTGTCCTCGATCCGACAGCGCGGTCTCGAGCCGGTGCTGTACGTGAGCGGCAAGAAAGGCGTGGGGTACTTCCGCTTCCGCGGCGTGCCGATCGAGGCCGAGTGGCAGGGTCATACCGAGGTGCCGGCCTACGAGATCGCGCAGCAGATCGGCACCCGCCTGATCGACGACTTCGCAGCGGGCACGATCGACGAGCTGTACTGCGCCTACACGGACTTCCGGTCGGCGTTCACGCTGCGGGCGACCGCGCAGCGGTTCCTGCCGATCGCCCGGTACGAGGTGACGGGCACCGGCGTGAAGAAGGTGCACGCGGAGTACCTGTTCGAGCCGGCGCCCGAGCGCATCCTCGACCACCTGCTGCCGCAGTACGTGATCACGAAGGTGTACGCGGCGCTGCTGGAGTCCGCCGCTTCGGAGAACGCCGCCCGTCGCCGGGCGATGAAGGCCGCGACCGACAACGCGGACGAGCTGATGAAGATCCTCACCCGGCAGGCCAACCGTGCCCGCCAGGACGAGATCACGACCGAGATCATGGAGATCGTGGGCGGGGCGGAAGCCCTCGCCGCGACATCGGAGGGATGACGATGGCTGGAACCGACACGACTCGCGAAGGGCCGCGTGGTCCGGGTGATCGGGCCGGTGGTGGACGTGGAGTTCCCGCCGGCGGAGCTGCCCGAGATCAACACGGCGCTCACGCTCGACGTCGACCTCGGCGGCGAGACGACGACGATCACCTGCGAGGTCGCCCAGCACATCGGCGATTCCGATGGTGCGTGCCGTCGCGCTGAAGCCCACCGACGGCGTGGTGCGCGGGTCGCCGGTGATCAACACCGGCTCGCCGATCACGGTGCCGGTCGGCGAGGGCGTGCTCGGCCACGTCTACAACGTGCTCGGCGAGCCCCTCGACACGACGATCGACCAGGTCACCCCCGACACGTACTGGCCGATCCACCGCGAGGCCCCGCCGTTCGCCGACCTCGAGCCGAAGAAGGTCATGCTCGAGACCGGCATCAAGGTCATCGACCTGCTCGAGCCCTACGTGCAGGGCGGCAAGATCGGCATGTTCGGCGGCGCCGGCGTCGGCAAGACGGTCATCATCCAGGAGATGATCCGCCGCCAGGCCGAGCAGCACGGTGGCGTGTCGGTCTTCGCGGGCGTGGGGGAGCGCACCCGCGAGGGCAACGACCTCTTCCTCGAGATGACCGAGTCGGGCGTGATCGAGAAGACGGCGCTCGTGTTCGGCCAGATGGACGAGCCGCCCGGCGTGCGCCTGCGCGTGGCGCTCTCGGCGCTCACGATGGCCGAGTACTTCCGCGACGAGAAGCACCTCGACGTGCTGCTGTTCGTCGACAACATCTTCCGGTTCACCCAGGCGGGCTCCGAGGTCTCGACGCTGCTCGGGCGCATGCCGAGCTCGGTCGGCTACCAGCCGAACCTCGCGAGCGAGATGGGCGACCTGCAGGAGCGCATCACCTCGGCGGGGGGCCGTTCGATCACGTCGCTGCAGGCGATCTACGTGCCGGCCGACGACATCACCGACCCCGCGCCGCACGCGGCGTTCGCCCACCTCGACGCCACCACGGTGCTGAGCCGCGACATCGCCTCGCTCGGCATCTACCCGGCCGTCGACCCGCTGGAATCGAGCTCGCGCATCCTCGACCCCCGCTACGTCGGCGAGGAGCACTACGCGGTGGCCCGTCGCGTGCAGGAGATCCTGCAGCGCTACAAGGACCTGCAGGACATCATCGCGATCCTCGGCATCGACGAGCTCTCCGAAGAAGACAAGGTCGTCGTCTCTCGCGCCCGCAAGATCCAGCGGTTCCTGTCGCAGCCGTTCTTCGTGGCCGAGCAGTTCACCGGCCTGCCCGGCAAGTACACGCCGATCGACGAGACGATCGCCTCGTTCAAGGGGCTCACCGAGGGCGAGTACGACCACCTGCCCGAGCAGGCGTTCTTCCTGGTCGGCGGCATCGAGGAAGCCGTCGAGCAGGCCAAGCAGATGGAAGCCGCGTGAGCTCCGAGCTCGAGCGGCGGCCGGCGACGGGAGCGCGATGAGCGGCTCCGTGGAGGTGCACGTGGTCACCCCCGAGCGCGAGGTCTGGGCCGGGCAGGCAGAGACCGTGATCGCGCGGGGGGTCGACGGCGAGGTGGGCATCCTCACCGGCCACGCCCCGATGATGGTGCAGCTCGCGATCGGCCCGTTGCGCATCCAGACCGAGGGGCAGCCCGAGGTCGCCGCGGTGATCGACGGCGGCTTCATGCACGTGTCGAGCGCCGCCGATCGCGACGAGGCGAGCGCCGCCGATCGCGACGAGGCGAGCGCCGCCACCCGCGTCGACGTGCTCGCCACGGGTGCCGAGCTGGCGGACGACATCGACGTCGAAGCGGCACGAACCCGTGCTGCCCAGCTGCAGGAGCGCCTGCAGGACCACGACACGCACCTCGCCGAGGCAGAGACCGCCTCACTGCGATCCGAGCTGCAGAAGGCGCTCGCCCGCATCGCCCTCGCGAGCTGAGTCCAGTTCGGTCCTAGACTGGTCTGCTCATGGAACGGTTGCTGATCACCGGTGGGGCGCGCTGCGCCGGCACCGTGCGGGTGGCGGGCGCCAAGAACTCCGCCCTGAAGCTCATGGCCGCTGCGCTGCTGGCGCCCGGTCGCACCACGCTGCACAACGTGCCGCGCATCCAGGACTGCCTCACGATGGGCGAGGTGCTCGACCGCCTCGGCGCGGGCGTCGCCTGGCAGGGTGGATCGGTGACGATCGATGCGAGCGAGATCACGTCGGTGGAGGCCCCCTACGATCTGGTGCGGCGCATGCGCGCCTCGACCGCCGTGCTCGGCTCGCTGCTCGCGCGCACGGGCCGCGCCCGGATCGCGATGCCCGGCGGCGACGCGATCGGCTCACGCCCGATCGACCTGCACGTGCAGGGCCTGCGCACGATGGGCGCCCAGATCGGGTCGGAGCACGGGTTCCTCGTGGCCGAGACCGCCGGGCTGCGCGGGGCGCCGATCACCCTCGACTACCCGAGCGTCGGGGCCACCGAGAACCTCATGATGGCGGCGGTGCTGGCCCGCGGCACGACGGTGATCGACAACGCCGCGCGCGAGCCCGAGATCGCCGACATCGCCGACTTCCTGGTGTCGATGGGGGCGCGCATCGGCGGGGCGGGCACCAGCACGATCGAGATCGAGGGGGTGGGCTCCCTCTCGCCGGGCGACCACGTCACGATCCCCGACCGTATCGAGGCGGGCACCTGGGCTGCCGCAGCGGTCGCGACCCGCGGCGACGTGACGCTCGAGAACGCGCGTCCCGATCACATCGACCTGCTCCTGCACAAGCTCGCCGACGCCGGCGCCGACGTCGCGATGACGGAGGACGGCCTGCGCATCCGTCAGCCCGAGCGTGCGCGCGCGATCGACTTCGTGACCCTGCCCTACCCCGGCCTCGCGACCGACTTCCAGCCGATCCTGATGGCGGTGCTCGCCACGGCCGAGGGCACGAGCATCGCGACCGAGAACGTGTTCGAGAGCCGGTTCCTCTACGTGGACGAGCTCCGGCGCATGGGCGCCGACATCCGCACGGAGGGTCATCACGCGGTGATCCGGGGCGTCGAGCGACTCTCGGCAGCGCCCGTGCGCGCCCTCGACATCAGGGCCGGCGCCGCGATGAGCATCGCGGCGCTCGGCGCCGACGGCGTGACCGAGATCTCGGAGCTGCATCACCTCGACCGCGGCTACGAGGGGTTCGTCGACAAGCTGAGCGCCCTCGGGGTCGAGGTTCGTCGCATCGAAGAACCGGCCATCCGGCTGCCGTAGGTCGCCCGTCGATGATGCCTGAGCCTCCGCCTCGCCCCGATCTGCGCGCCGACGGCACGTTGGCCGACGGGTCGGCGCAACCGGCGGCCGCCGGGGCCACGCTGCCCGACGGACGAACGAAGGTCACGTGGAGCTTCCTGCCCGCGGTGGGCGTCGCCCTCCTCGGATTCCTGGTGGGCTCGCTCGCTGCCGTGCCCGTGTTCCTCGTCTTCGGCGAGACGACCGAAGGCGGCGCGAGCGGCATCAGCGAACTGGCGCAAGGCATCGTCGTCGACGCGATGCTCGTGGGTACGCTGTGGCTCTGGTTACGCGCCCGTCACCGCGGCTGGCGAGCGGCGCTGCGCCTCGTGCCGGCCGCGAGGGTCGGGCGCGAGGTGGTGATCGGCGCGGCGCTCGGCGTGGCCGTGCGCATCGTCGCCGGCATCGCCGCCGCGATCGTCATCGCGATCCTCGCCGCCGCGACGGGCGAGGAGGTCGCGGTGCCCGAGCAGGTGACGAGCGACCTGCACGGGTACCAACTCGTGGTGTTCGCGCTCTTCGCGGTCGTCGTCGCACCGGTGACCGAGGAGTTCCTGTTCCGAGGGGTGCTGTTCCGCTCGGTCCGCGATCGCTACGGGTTCTGGCCCGGGGCGATCACGTCCGCCCTGCTGTTCGGGGTGATCCACTACGTGCCGGGTCCGTGGCCCGACGCGCTCGCGCTGCAGATCACGATGGTCGTCACCGGGCTCGGTCTCGCCTGGGTCTACGAGTGGCGCAAGACGTTGCTCGCCCCGGTCGTGGGCCACGCCGCGTTCAACCTGATCGCCGTGGTGGTCATCGTCACCGACGCCCTCACCTGAGGGCGGTCCGCCGTTGCCGCCCTCCGTATGCTGGGCGAGGCAGGCGAGGAGGCGCATGTACGAGTTCCCGCGTGACGAATGGTTCCGCGCGTTGGCGAGCGAGATCAACGACTCGTCGGCCTACCGCGAGGCCGCCGCCGACTGGGAGGGCGACATCGCGTTCGTGGTCGAGGCAGACCCCGAGCGAGGGGTGCCCGACGACGTCTGGGGCTACCTCGACCTGTGGCATGGCGCCTGCCGTGACGGCCGCCTGATCGAGCCCGCCGAGGGCGACGCGGCCGCCTTCTTGATCTCGGCCACCTATCGCCGCTGGAAGGATGTCGTGCGCGGCGACCTCGACCCGGTGCGGGCGATGATGCAGGGCAAGCTGCGCGTGCGCGGCGACCTTCCGAAGATCCTGCGATCCGTGCAGGCCGCCCATGAGCTCGTCGTGGTGTGCGGGGTCGTACCGACGCGTTTCCCCGACGAGGCGTGATGCGCGCGGTCGTGTTCGCGCGGCCCGGCGTGGTCGAGGTCGCCGACGTGGCGCCGCCCGCGATCGAGCATCCTGGCGACGCCCTCGTGCGGGTGATGCGAGCGGCCATCTGCGGTTCCGATCTGCATTCCTTGCACGGCAAAACCCCCACCGCCGTCGGCACGGTCCTGGGGCACGAGGCCGTCGGGGTGGTGCAGACGGTCGGCGCGGCGGTGACCTCGGTGCGACCGGGGCAACGGGTCGTGGTGTCGTTCGCGGTCGCCTGCGGCGCCTGCTGGTTCTGCGCGCGGGAGCAGACGAACCTGTGCGAGCACGCGGCGGTGTTCGGGGCCGGCCCGTTCGGCGGCGACCTGGCCGGCACCCAGGCCGAGATGGTGCGGGTGCCGTGGGCCGACGTGAATCTGCTCGCGGTGCCCGACGCCGTCGACGAAGAGCGGGCGATCTTCGCCGGCGACGTGCTCACGACCGGTTTCCACGCGGCCACGCTCGCCGGGGCGCGCTCCGACGACGTGGTGGCGGTGCTCGGTGCGGGACCGCTCGGCTGGTCGTGTGCGGCGTCGCTTCGGGCACTCGGGGTCGAGCGGGTGTTCCTGCTCGACCGCGAGCCGTCGCGGCTCGCGCTGGCGTCGGCCCTCGGGGCGGTGCCGGTGCACGTCGGTGAGCGCAGCGCGGAGAGCGCACTGGCGGAGGCGACCGACGACCGGGGAGCCGACGTGGCGATCGATGCCGTGGGCTCCGTCGAGGGATACCGCGCGGCGACCACGATCGTGCGACGCGGTGGACGGGTGGTGGTCGCGGGTGTCTACGCCGGGGAATCGGTGGAGCTGCAGCTCGGCGTCGCGTGGGCGCGGGCGCTCGATATGCGGTTCACGGGGGTCTGTCCGGTGCACCGGCACTGGCACGAGGTCATGCGGCTCTTGGAAGCCGGCACGCTCGACCCCTCGCCGCTCGTGAGCGACCGGATCCGGCTCGACGACGCCCCGGCGGGCTACGAGCGGTTCGACCGGCGGCTCGCGACGAAGGTGCTGATCGAGCCGTGAACGGCCCTCCCGAGGTGGTCCTCGAGGGCGACGATCCGAGCGGGCTCGCGGAGCTCGTGGCGGGACTGCTCTCCCAGCAGTTCGCGCGGGAGCCCGCCCGCGCGGCGCTGCTCGAACCCTCGGTGGTGGTGCTCTCGATGCCCGACGCCCGTGTCGCCGTGACGGTGCATCTCGCGCCCGGCCGCGTGCGGGTGGCCGACGGGGTCGCGTCCGGGGCACACCTGCGCGTGGTCGCCTCCGCCGATCGCATGCTCGCCCTCGCCGCGGCGCCCCTGCGGGCCGGACTGCCCGACCCACTGCGCCGTGAGGGCCGCGCGGTCCTCGCCGACGTGCTGCGGGGCCGGGTGCGCGTACACGGCATGGTGCGGCACCCGCGGCGGCTCGCGCGGTTCACCGCGCTGCTCTCGGTGCACCGGTCGGAACGGCCGGGGCGATGACCCGCGACGCCCCTGCCCGGCCCGACGCGTCGGCGTGGATGCGCGAGGGCGCCCGGGGGCGCCGATGGTGGCCCGTGGTCGCGGTGGCCGGGGTCGTGCTCGTCACGACCGTCGGAGGGTTCGTCGCGGCCGCCGCGCTCTCCGAGCCGGCGGGACCACCCGTCGGGGTGCCGGGCGTGGTGTCGGTGCAGCCCCTGACCGGTTGGGAACCGGCCGACCCCGGCACCGCGGCGGGTCGGCCGTACGCGCGCCTCACGCGCGGCAGCGGCACCCTCGTGGTGGTCGGCTGGGGCCCGTTCGAGGGCGACGCGGCGGCGCTGGCGGCGGAGGTGCGCGACGAGCTGCTCGGAGAGTCGCTCGAGCAGCTGAGCGTCTCCGACCGTCTCACGTCGATACCGCTCGATGGGGGAGCGGTGGGGCAACGGTTCACCTTCGTCGGCATCGACGCCGACTCCGGCGGCGCCGTCGAGGGCGAGGTCACCGCGGTGGTCTCGTCCGAAGGCCAGGGGGTCGTGTTCATCGGGCTGGCGCCCGAGGGGCTGCTCGCCTTCATCGATGGCGATCTGCACACGATGATCGCGGCAGCGGCCGTGGGGCCATCGGCGTGAGCGCGTTCGACGCCCGGCTCGGCCGGCGCCTGCATCACGCGCGGTTCCGGCAGCCGCGCCAGCCGGCGTTCTGGCTGTACCTCGGTCTCGTGGGCCTCACGGGCCTCGTGGCGATCGCCGAGCAGAGCCTGTACCGCAGCATCTCGCCGTCGGGGTGGGCCCTGTCGTGGTTCCTGCTGGCGCTCTACGGTCTGCCGGTCGTGGTCGTGGTGTACCTGCTCGACCTGTACGAGCGGGAGCCGGTGCCCCTGCTCGTGGCGGCCTTCGTCTGGGGGGCGATCGCGGCGACGACGCTGTCGGCGATCGGCAACGCCGGCTGGGGGCTCGCGGTCGCGCGCATCGGGGGCCCCGAGTTCGCCGCGCGATGGACCGCGGCCCTCACCGCGCCGTTCGTCGAGGAGATCCTCAAAGGGTGCGGGGTCGTGCTGATCTACCTCATCGCCCGCGACGAGGTCGACGACGTGATGGACGGCTTCGTGTACGGCGCGATCTGCGGTCTCGGGTTCGCGATCGTGGAGGACGTCTTCTACTTCATGGCGGTCTTCGGCGGCGAACCCGCGGGCGTGCTCCAGGGCTTCTGGCTGCGCGTCGTCGCCGGCGGGCTCTACGGGCACGTGCTGTACACGGGCATCGTCGGCATGGCGGTCGGCGTGGTCGTGTCGCGACGCGCCGCGGAGCCGCTGGGGCGTCGACTCGCGGTCGCGGCCGGGCTCTGCGTGCTCGCGGCCGCGGCCCACTTCCTGTGGAACTCGCCGTTGCTGACGTTCTTCCCGGCGGAGCCGTGGACGGGCTCGGACTACCTGGTGGTCGTGCTCGCCACCGCCGTCAAAGGTCTGCCGCTGCTCGTGTTCGTCGCGATCGCGGTCACGCTCGCCCGCCGGCGCGAACGCCGATGGCTCCGATCGGCGCTCGAGGCCGAGGTAGGTCTCGACGGCATCTCCGCCGAGGAACTGCACCTGCTGGAGAGCCCACGGCGGCGTCACGCGGCCCGCCGGGCGATGCGACGTCGCGCCGGGCCCCGGGCGGCGAGCCTGCTGCACCGCCTGCAGCGCGAGCAGGTGAATCTCGCGATGGTGGCCTCGCGCGTGGGCGACCCCGCCGACCCGGCCCTGGTGCATCAGCGCCGGTACTGCCGGTCGCTGCGCGACGCCCTCGAGGCGATCCCTGCGGCGGCCCCCGCCGCTCCCGGTGCGGGCCCCGGCGACCGGTAGGCTGCTCCACCATGGACGCGGACGCGCTCGTGCGCGGGGTGCTGGCGGGCGATCGCCGCGCCGTCGCGCGCGCGATCAGCGCGGTGGAAGACGGCGCGGCTGGCCTCGAGGCGCTCTCGGAGGGCATCTTCGCGAGCACCGGCCGGGCGGCCACGATCGGGCTCACCGGCGCTCCAGGCGTCGGCAAGTCGACCCTCGCCGCCGGCATCGTGCGGGTGTGTCGCGAGCGCGACCTGGCGGCCGCGGTGCTCGCGGTCGATCCGACCTCGCCCTACACGGGCGGGGCGTTGCTCGGCGACCGGGTGCGCATGCAGGAGCACGCCACCGACCCGAACGTGTTCATCCGATCGATGGCCACGCGCGGACACCTCGGGGGCATGGCGTTGGCCGCGCCCGAGGCCGTGCGCATCCTCGACGCGGCGGGCTACGACCGCGTCGTCGTGGAGACCGTGGGGGTCGGCCAGGCCGAGGTCGACGTCGCGGCCGCCACCGACACCGCCGTCGTCGTGCTCGCGCCGGGCATGGGCGACGCGGTGCAGATGGCCAAGGCGGGCATCCTGGAGGTCGCCGACGTCTTCGTCGTGAACAAGGCCGATCGCGACGGCGCCGCCGAGGTCGTGCGGGAGCTCCGCCAGATGCTGCACCTCGGCGCCGCCCGCGACTGGGACCCCCCGGTGCTCACGACGAGCGCCGTCGACCACGAGGGCGTCGAAGGGCTCTGGCAGGCGGTCGAGGACCACCGCGGGCACCTCGAGGCCGGCGGTGCCCTGGCCGCGAAGCGCCGGGCGCGGCTGCTGCGTGAGGTCGAGGCGCTCGCCGCCGAGCGCTTCCGGCTGCGGGTGGCGGCTGCCCTCGAGGCCGACGACGGCCTCGTCGGCGACCTGATCGAGCGCCGCATCGACCCGTACGGCGCCGCCGCTATGCTGGAGCGGCAGGCCCAGGCGCCACCCTGAGCCGTCGTCCCGTGAGGCGACGACCGCCGGGCCCGGAGGTCACGTGAGCGACGCGCACGACCCGACGCGGCCCCCGCGACAGGACCGCTCCCACACCTCGCTGTCGGGCCGGCCCATCCCGGCGCTGGTCGATGCCGGCGACGTCGGACTCGGCCGACGCGGCCCTGCCCGGCGAGCCGCCGTACACCCGCGGGGTCTACCCATCGATGTATCGGGGGCGCCTGTGGACGATGCGGCAGTTCGCCGGCTACGGCACGCCCGCCGAGACGAACGCGCGGTACCGATTCCTGCTCGAGCAGGGCCAGGGCGGGCTGAGCGTCGCGTTCGACATGCCGACCCTGATGGGCCTCGATTCCGACGACCCGCGCAGCGAGGGGGAGGTCGGCCGCTGCGGGGTCGCGACCGATTCGCTCGACGACTTCGAGGCCCTGTTCGACGGCATCCCGCTCGCCGACATCACCACGTCGATGACGATCAGCGGACCGGCCACGATCGCGTTCGCGTTCTTCCTCGCGACCGCCGAGCGGCAGGGGGCGCCGTGGGAGCGCCTGGGCGGCACGCTGCAGACCGACATCCTGAAGGAGTACATCGCCCAGAAGGAATGGCTGTTCCCGCCACGCCCGCACCTGCGGCTGATCGGTGACCTCATGGCGTTCTGCGCCGAGCATGTGCCGAAGTTCCATCCGATCAGCGTCAGCGGCTACCACATCCGGGAAGCCGGCGCGACGGCGGCCCAGGAGCTCGCGTTCACGCTCGCCGACGGGTTCGCCTACGTGGAGCTCGGCCTGCAGCGAGGGCTCGATCCGGCGGCGTTCGTGCCGGGGCTCTCGTTCTTCTTCAACAGCCACATCGACCTGCTCGAGGAGCTCGCGAAGTTCCGTGCCGCGCGTCGCATCTGGGAGCGCTGGCTGCGCGAGCGCTACGGGGTGACCGACGCCGACGCCCGCCGGTTGCGCTTCCACACCCAGACCGCCGGCGTGTCGAACACCGCGCAGCAGCCGATGAACAACGTCGTGCGCACCGCGCTCGAGGCCCTCACCGCGGTGCTCGGCGGCACGCAGTCGCTGCACACGAACGCCCTCGACGAGGTGCTCGCCCTGCCGACCGAGCACGCGGCGCGGCTCGCGCTGCGCACCCAGCAGGTCATCGCCTACGAGACGGGGCTCGCCGACGTGGCCGACCCGCTCGGCGGGTCCTACGTGGTCGAACGGGCGACCGACGAGATCGAGGCGCTCGCCGAGGAGATGTTCGCCCACATCGACTCGATGGGTGGCGGCTCGATGCTCGAGGGGGTGCTCGCCGGCATCGAGAGCGGGTGGTTCCAGCAGCTCATCGCCGAGGCCGCGTTCGAGGAACAGCGCCGGCTCGAGTCGGGCGACCTCGTGAAGGTCGGCGTGAACGCGTTCGTCGACCCCGGGGCGGGCTCGGTCGACACGCTCGTGATCGGCCCGCAGGCCGAGGAAGGCCAGCGCGAGGCGGTCGCCCGCACGCGCTCGCAGCGCGATCGGGCCGCGGCCGACGGGGCGCTCGCTCGTCTGGCCCACGCCGCGGCCACCGACGACGCCGAGCTCATCGGGCCGATGGTCGCCTGCGCCCGCGCCCGATGCACCGAGGGCGAGATCGTGCGCACCCTGGCCGGGGTCTTCGGCGACTACCGCGAGACGCCTCGGTTCTGACCCCCGCACATCCGGTCTTGCCGAGCCCTGCGGATGCCTAGGTTCTCTTTTGCAATGAGTTGCAACAACGCGGTAGGGTGGTTTCCATGGTCGTCGCGCTTCCGACGGGTCCGTCGGCTCGCCGTGGCGGGCTCCATCGTGCTCCTCGCCGCCGCGTGCTCCTCGAGTCGGGGGCTCCGGGGCCCCCGATGACGGCCGTCTGCAGGTCGTCACCACGGTCTCGCCGATCACGAACATCGTGCAGAACGTCGGCGGCGACCGCGTCGCGTCACCGGCATCGTGCCCGAGGGCACGAACAGCCACACCTTCGAGCCGGCGCCCTCGGACGCCGCCGTCATGGAGGACGGCCGACATCGTCTTCATGAACGGCCTGCACCTCGAGGAGCCCACCCGAGAGCTCGCGGAAGCCAACGTGGGCGAGGGCGTGCCGCATCGTGCAGCTCGGCGACGAGACGATCGCGCCGCGACGAGTACATCTACGACTTCTGCTTCCCCGAGGAAGCCGGCGATCCCGAACCCGCACCTGTGGACGAACCCGCCTGTACGCGAAGCGCTACGCCGAGATCGTGCGCGACGAGCTCTCGGCGCTCGACCCGGCCAACGCCACGGCCTACGGCAGGAACGCCGATGCCTTCGCGGCCCGCATCGACGAGCTCGATGCCGCTCGTGCGCGAGGTCACCGAGACCGTGCCGCCCGAGCCAGCCGCAAGCTGCTCACCTACCACGACTCCTTCCCGTACTTCGCGCGCGAGTACGGCTGGCAGGATCATCGGCGCGGTCCAGCCGTCCGACTTCGCCGAGCCGACGCCGCAGGAGATCGCCGGCCTGATCGACCAGATCCGCGGCCGAGCAGGTCCCCGCGATCTTCGGCTCGGAGGTGTTCCCGAGCCCGGTGCTCGAGCAGATCGCCGCCGAGACCGGCGCGACCTACGTCGACGACCTGCGCGACGACGACCTGCCGGGCGAGCCGGGCGACCCCGAGCACAGCTACCTCGGGCTGATGGTGTTCGACTACCGGACCTTCATGTCGGCGCTGGGCGGCGACGCGTCCGCCTTCGACGGCTTCGACGTGCACGAACCTGCAGGACAGGCGACGCGGAGCTACCGATGACCGATGCCTTGATCGAGCTCGAGAAGGTCACGTGCCGCTACGGGCACGACCCGGTGCTCGTGAACGTCGACCTGCGGGTCGAGGCCGGGGACTTCCTCGGCGTCGTCGGGCCCGAGCGGGTCGGGCAAGAGCACCGCTGCTGAAGGCCGATCGCCGGCTCGGTCGAGCCCGATCGCCGGTCGGGTCGCGCCGGCGGCCGGGACTCGCCGTCGGCTACGTCCCGCAGGTCGAGACGGTGAACTGGTACTTCCCCGTGACGGTGCGCGAAGCGGTGCTGATGGCGCGCATCGACGGCCGCCGACTTCCCTGGCCGTCGAAGACCGAGCCGGCCGAGGCCGACGGCGTGCTCGACCGCCTCGGGCTCGGCGGACCTCGCCGGGCGGCACATCCGGGAGCTCTCCGGGGGCCAGCAGCAGCGCGTGTTCATCGCCCGGGCGCTGCTGCGCGAGCCCGACCTGCTGCTGCTCGACGAGCCGACGAGCGGCGTCGACGTGCGCACGCGCCACGACGTGATGCACGTGATCCACGAGCTGCACCACGACGGGCTCGCCATCGTGCTCACGACCCACGACCTCAACGGCATCGCG
Organism: uncultured Actinomycetes bacterium; assembly: GCA_963722795.1. GTDB lineage: Bacteria > Actinomycetota > UBA4738 > UBA4738 > HRBIN12 > JAOUEA01. The sequence continues at coordinate 583,250 of CAVROD010000003.1, read as the reverse complement.
GCGCACCTGCCCTCGCTCGTGTGCCTCAACCGCGAGGTGATCGCGCACGGGAGCGCCCTCGGCAGCGTGATCACCCCCGACGTGCTGGAGCGGACGTACGGGGCGCCGCTCGAGGTGCTGAGCCACGGCGGCATGCCGGTCGTGGTCGAGCAGTACCCCGAGATCGACGCCGAGGCGACCAACGTCGTGCCGCTGCGGGAAGGACATCATGAGCACCCTGCTTGAGCCCTTCCAGTACGAGTTCTTCGCAGCGTGCGCTGCTCGTCGCCACGGTCGACCGGCGCGCTGTGCGGGCTGATCGGCGTCTACGTCGTGCTGCGGGGGATGAGCTACATCGGCCACGGCCTGTCGCACGCGATCTTCGGCGGTGCGGTCGCGAGCTACATCGTCGGCATCAACGTCTTCCTCGGCGCGGGGCTGTGGGGGCTCGTCGCCGCGCTGTTCATCAACCGGTCGCGCGCCGGCGCTCGATCGGCGCCGACGCCGCGATCGGTGCGATCACGTCGGCGGCTTCGCGGTCGGGCATCATCCTGATCTCGGTGCAAGGCACGTTCGTCGTGAACTTCGAGGCGCTGCTGTGGGGCAACGTGCTCGGCGTCGCCCCGGCCGACGTCGTCGTCGTCGTGCTCGTCGCGCTCGCCGCGGCGGCGTTCGTGTTCTTCGGGTACCGGTCAGCTGCTGTTCTCCACGTTCGACCCCGAGGTCGCCGAGGTCTCGGGCGTGCGGACCGGGCGCATCGACCTGATGCTCGCGGTCATGCTCACGGCCACGATCGCCGCCACGATGAACGTGCTCGGGGTGACGATGATCGCCGCGATGCTCGTGATCCCGCCCGTGTCGCGCCGGCTGCTCACCGACTGCTTCGGACGCATGCTCTGGATCTCGGTGGCGGCGGGCACGGTGTGCGGGTTCGCCGGGGTGTACGGGTCGTACTACCTGACTGGTCGTCCGGCGGCACGGTCGTGCTCGCCGCCGGCGCGCTCTTCCTGCTCGCCTTCATCTGGTCGGGCGTGCGCGGGCGGTAGCTGCCGCCGGGCATCGGCCTCGACACGCACTGACACCGGCCCCGTGCGCGGGGGCGCCGCCTACCCCGCGCTGGCCGAACAGGCCTCGCAGCAGACCCGTGATCGCGAAGTGGGTGAGGTCGGCCTCGAACCCGTGATGGCGCTCGGATGAGATCCTGCAGCGCGTGGGCCTCGCTGAGCGACAGGGCGTCGTCCTTGCCGCAGCGACCGCAGGTGAGGTGCACGTGCTCGGCTTCCTCGGTCTTGTGGTACTCCGCGCCCGTCTCGAGGTGCGAGTGGGAGAGCACGCCCACGTCCTCGAGCAGGGTGAGCGTGCGATAGACCGTCGAGGCGTTCACTCCCGGCATCTCGCCCTGCACCTTGCGCGCGATGACGGCGGGGGAGATGTGGCCCTGGGTGCGCATCACCTCGGTGACGATGGCGCGGCGTTGCGGGGTCATGCGCAGGCCGCGCGTGCGCAACTGGTCCATCACGTCGGCGTAGTCGTGTCCGGTGCGTTCCACTCGGCCGATGGTAGCAGGGTGTTGCAGGTGCAACGTCACTTGCAGGTGCTTCGTGTGGCGGCGTTCATGCGAGCGGTCGATCGAGCGGCGGCGGCAGACCGAGCGCCCTCGCGGCCCACGGCAGCGCGGTCGCCGCCTGCCTGCGTTGGAGCGGCCGCACGTGGGGTGCCTCGGCGATGTCGGACTGGGCAGCCCGCGCCAGGCGAAGTACCCCGCCAGCAGCGAGGCGATGCAGGCGACCTCCTCGGTGGTCTCGAGCACCTGCTCCGGCGCGGGGCCGCCTTCCGCGTGCAGGCTGGGCAGCCACGCGGCCACGTCGAAGACCGGGTTGCCGAGGCAGGCGAAGTTCCAATCGATCAGCACGGCCCTGCCCTGGCGCAGGCAGAGGTTGTCGCTGCGCACGTCGAAATGCAGCAGGCGGTCCCCCTCGAACCTGGCGGCTGCCGACGCGGCCGACAGTCGATCGAGATGCTGCTCGAGCCACCGCGGCGAGCACAGTCCGAGCCGCAGGAGGGGCTCGGGGTCGGCCGCGACCTCGGGCCAGGCATCGAGGGCCCATTGGCTGTTGCGAGCGTCGGGCAGATCGGGGGGCGGCTCGCTCTCGGCCACCTCTCGCAGGCATCGCAGCACCGCCTGCACCCCGTCGGCGGTCCAGGGAGGGGGCCAGGTCGCCTCGGACAGGTCCTCGAGCACCAGCACGGGCCGGACGCCGTCGTCGCGCCAGCCGTGGAACGCCGGCAGGTAGGCGCGGTGCCCGGCGAGCGCGTAGAACAGGTGCTCGTCACGGATCCACGACGCGGTGTCGTCGGTGTGCGCGATCTTCACGAAGCGGGTGGTGCCGTCGGGCAGTGTCGCAACCCACCTCGATGCGGCGGTCTGGCCGCCCCGGGCCACCGGGCGCCAACCCACGGGCGTGACGCGCAGGGCGCGGGCCGCGCGCTCCACGTCGGCCTCGCTCGGGCGCTCCATGACATCGGAGCCTACCGTCCACGTCGGCCCCGGTAGCATCGGCGGTCATGACGGTCATGGTGACGGGCGCCTCGGGGGCGATCGGCCATGCCCTGGTACCGCTGCTGGTCCGGCGCGACGAGGTCCGCGCCGCCGTGCGGGACCCGGCGTCGGCCGAGCCGTTGCGGGCGCTCGGTGCCAAGGTCACGGTCGGCCGCCTCGACGACGCCGAGTCGCTCGCCGAGGTGCTCGGCGGGGTGTTCACCCTCGTGCATCTGGTCGGCGGCGCCGACCAGCCCGACGACGACGCCCTGTGGGAAGCGAACCATCGAGCCACCGTGCGCGCGGTGGCGGCGGCCCGCGAGGCGGGCGTGCGGCGCCTGGTCTTCGTCTCCGTGCCGGGAGCGGCCGTCGACGCGGCCACCGGATTCCTGCGGGCGAAGGGTCTGGCCGAGGAAGCCGTCACGACCTCGGGCCTGCAGCACGTGGTCATCCGAAGCGCTCCCGTGGTCGGCGCGGGGTCGCTCTGGTTCGCCGCCGCGGTGGGCGGAGCGCTGCAGTCGCCGCCGGTCGTGTGGGGGCCCGGGGACCGGCCGCTCGCGCCGGTCGCGGTGGGCGACCTCGCGGCCGTGCTCGCCGTGGCCGACGACCTCGACGCCGACCTCGCCGGCACCTGGGCGCTCGAAGGCCCCGACGTCGTGGATGCCGACGGCGTCGTCCGCCTGCTCGCCGGCGACGACGTGGCCCCCCAGCACCTGCAGGGCGACGAAGCACGCGCGCGGCTGTCGGCGGTGTTCGGCAGGCCGATCGGCGACGCGGTGCTCGACGCGCTCACCGGCCCGGCCCACGACGACTCGCCCGACGCCGCCGCCTTCTTCGGCGTGCAGCGCACCCCGCTGGCCGAGGCGATGCGCGCCGCGCTCGCCCCGGCCGCAGCGCCCGGCACGACGCCCGGCGCGGGCCCCGGGTAGCATCGCCCTCACGATGGGGGACCATGTACGGCTCGAGGTCGACGACGGCGTGGCGATCGTGCGGCTCGACCGCCCGCCCGCCAACGCGATCGACGTGCAACTCGCCACCGAGCTCGTCGCCGTGATCGAGGAAGCCGGCGAGCGCGACGACGTGGGCGCCCTGGTCCTGTGGGGCGGCGAACGCATCTTCGCCGCCGGCGCCGACATCAAGGCGATGGTGGACTGGGGCCCCGACGAGGTGCGGCCGAGCGTCGATGCGCTCGGCGCGGCATGCGACCTGCTCGAGTCGACGCCGAAGGTGTCGATCGCCGCGGTGAACGGCTTCGCGCTGGGCGGCGGTCTCGAGCTGGCGCTCGGCGCCGACCTTCGGTACCTGGCCGACGATGCCAGGGTCGGACAGCCCGAGATCACGCTCGGCGTCATCCCGGGCGCAGGGGGCACCCAACGGCTCACCCACCTGATCGGTCCCGGCCGAACCCGCGACCTCGTCTACAGCGGCCGGCTCGTGCCCGCCGACGAGGCGCACTCCCTCGGCATCGCCGACCGTGTGCTGCCCGCCGCCGAGACCCTGGCGGCGGCGGTCGAGGCGGCACGGGCGTTCGCCCGCGGGCCCCGCGCGGGCGCTCGCGGCTGCCAAGGCGGCGATCGCGGCGGCTCTCGCGCCGGGGGGCGCCGAGGGCATCGACCGGGAGCGGCAGCTGTTCCTGGGTCTGTTCGGCTCGCCGGACCAGCGCGAAGGCATGCGCGCCTTCCTCGACAAGCGCGAGCCCCGGTTCGGCGCGGACTGACCCGCATCGGTTTCTCCGGGCCCGCCCGCGAACCCATGCAGTCACACCTTCTTCACCTTCCGGAATGAACCGACGCTCTGCTCCGTTCGAACAACGTGCAAAGCGGGACCGACACACCCCCAGCCACCCGTCCGCCGGTCCCGTCCGAAAGGATGTGAACGACGTGTCAGAGGAGAGGTACCGGGGCGCCGCGGTCCGGACGCTCCCGCGGCCGAACAGGCAGTACGAGGGCGACCGAGTCTGCGCCGAGCCGAGTTGCGGCACCAAGCTCTCCCGCTACAACAAGTGGCAGTACTGCTGGCAGCACGAGCCCGTGCACAGCTACGTGCCACGAGGCAAGCGCAGGAGCCGCAAGGCCGCCTGAGACCCGATCCGTCAACGAACCCGATCATCGAGGCCCTCCCGCGGGAGGGCCTCGTTCCGTTCTCGGGGTCGGCCGTTCGAGGGTCCCCCCGCGGGGGGTACAGCAGCGCTCGTTGCGCGACGACGCAGACGTCCTCCGGTGCACCGGGTTCGTACCTTCGAGCTCCCCGATTCAAGGTAGGCAGGAGGCCTGCCGATGCTGGGTGGGACCGCTCCCCCCGAGGGCGACCCAACCTATGACCAACGAGAACGCCCAGCCGTCCGCGATGCGCGAAGGTGCCTGCCCCTACTGCGAGCGCACCGTGCTCGTGTACGAGGAGCCGCCCCGCTGCCCGTTGTGCGCCTGCCCGCTCGACGAGCAGGCGATGCACCCGTACGTCTTCCCGGGGGACAAGGCGCCGGTCGACCCCGACTGACCTGAGCCCTCGGCGCTCTCACCGGTCGATCAGCACCACCGGACGTCGGCCCCGCACGTCGCTCACCAGTTCGATCTCGTCGGCCCTCACGAGGTCTTCGACCGTGATCGAACCCTCTGCGAGCCAGCCCTCCTCGAGCGCCACCTCGCGGCCGACGCCCGGCAGCAGGCCCGCGTCGAGCGGCGGCGTCAGCCAACGCCCGCCGATCGAGACGGCGACGTTCGCGATCGTGGCCTCGGTGATCTCGCCCCGGTCGTTCGTGAGCAGCACGTCGTCGGCGTCGGGGTGGCGAGCCTTCGCGTCGTCGTAGAGGGCGCGAAGGCTGTTCTTGTGGAAGAGCATCGGGTCGGTGCGATCGACCGGATGGCCCTCGTCGACCGCCACCCGCACGGGCTCGGGCGAGGTGAGGAGCGCGGTCGCCGCCCACGTCGATGCGGCCCTGCCGGTCGAGCGCCGCGCGCACCCGCGCCGCGCGGTCGGGGAACCTCGAGACTTCCCGCTCGAGGGCGGCCACGATCGCCGCCTCGTCGATCGGGAACCCGAAGTAGGCGGCGGACTCCCGCAGGCGCCGCAGGTGACGGTCCAGGTGAGTGAAGCCCCTCCCGGGATCGTGGCGCATCGTCTCGTAGAGCTGGAAACGTGGGCGCCTGGCCGTGAGCACCTGCGCCTTGGCGACCACCTCGTCGTACTCCCCCTCGGCATCGGAGTCCCAGGTGATGCCGCCGCCCACCCCGTACTCGGCGACGTGGGTCTCGGTGTCGAGCACCACGGTGCGGATCGGCACGTTGAATCGGGCCGAAGGTCCGGCGGCGCCGTTCGGCGCGAGGAAGCCCACCGCCCCGCAGTACACGCCGCGAGGGGAATCCTCGAGCTCGGCGATGAGCTGCATCGTGCGCACCTTGGGCGCACCGGTGACCGACCCGCAGGGGAACAGCGCCCGGAACACGTCGACGAGCGATGTGGCCGTGTCGAGCTCGGCCGACACGGTGGAGGTGAGCTGCCACACGGTCTCGTACCGCTCGAGGTCGAACACGTCGCTCCAGGTGACCGAGCCGGTACGGGCGACGCGCCCGATGTCGTTGCGGAGCAGGTCCACGATCATCGCGTTCTCGGCGCGGTCCTTCACCGAGCCGCGCAGGCCGGCGGCCACGGCATCGTCCTCGGCGGACCAACGCCCGCGACGGGCCGTGCCCTTCATCGGCTTCGTCGTGATGCGAGCCGCCGTCGATGCGGAAGAACAGCTCCGGGCGAGGCCGACAGCACCCGGTAGCGCCCGAGGTTCAGGTACCCGGCGTAGGCGCCGCGCTGGGCGTAGCACAGGTCGCGGTAGAGACCCCGCTCGTCGCCCTCCACCCGCGAGCGCAGGCGCAGGGTGTGGTTCACCTGGTAGGTGTCGCCGGCCGCGATGTGCCCACGGATGCTCGCGATCGCCTCGTCGTAGGCCGACCGCTCGACCGAGGGGCGCCACGCACCGGCGGGCCCGCCGGCGCGAGGCGTCGGCGGGCTCGGGCAGCACGGTCGGCTCACGATCCTCGAACATCGCGAACCACGCGAGCGGCAGGCGCGCGAACGGGTCGGCGGCCGCGCGCTCGCGCACCCGCAGCGACGGGTCGAGGCCGGCAGCGGCCTCGTAGGCGACGAACCCCGCCACCCAGAGCCCTCGTGCCGCCGCTCCCTCGGCGGCCGCGATCGCGCCGAGGACCTCGTCGGGGCGCATCGCCTCCAGCACGCCGACCGGGCCGACGAGCCGGAACGACTCCGAGGCGCCGGTGAGGTCGTCGAATCGGGCCTCGATCATGGCCGGAACGATAGCCTGGTCGCCATGACGTCGAAGGGTTCGGTGCTGGTCGCCATGTCGGGCGGGGTGGACTCCTCGGTCGCTGCGTGCCTGCTCGCCGACCAGGGCTACGAGGTCGTCGGCTCGCACATGCGCCTCGTGCACCTCGACGACGTCGAGCACGGATGCTGCGGTCCCGCGGCGCGCGCCGACGCCGAGGCGGTCGCGCGCATCGGCGGGTTCCCGTTCGAGATCGCGGAGATGAGCGACGACTTCGAGCGAGCGTGTCATCGGCGACTTCGTGGCCGAGCACGCGCAGGGGCGTACCCCGAACCCGTGCGCCCGCTGCAACGGCGAGATCAAGTTCGGCGCCTTCCTGCGCCGGGCCGACGAGCTGGGCCTCGACATGGTCGCGACCGGCCACTACGTGCGCAGCGAGCGCGACGACGCCGGCTGGCATCTGCGGCGTGGCGCCGACCCGGGCAAGGACCAGTCCTACATGCTGCACATGCTCGGCCAGCACGCAGCTCGTCGCGGTCGCTGTTCCCGGTGGGCGGCCTGCCGAAGGCCGAGACCAGGGCGCTCGCCGAGCGGTTCGGCCTGCCGGTGGCGTCGAAGCCCGACTCGCAGGAGCTCTGCTTCGCGCCGAGCGGCGACGCCGGCGGGTTCGTGCGATCGCAGGCTCGCTCGCTCGTGCACCCGGGGGGCGAGGTGGTCGACCCCGACGGGCATGTGCTCGGGGAACACGACGGCACGTTCGGGTTCACGGTCGGCCAGCGCCGCGGCCTCGGGGTCGCGCTCGGCTCGCCCGCCTACGTGCTCGAGGTCGACGCACCCGCGAACCGGGTGGTGGTCGGGCCCCGGGAGCTGCTCAGCGCGCCGTGGGCTGCGCGCCGACCGAGCGTCGTGGGTCGCAGGCGAGCCGCCCTGCGACGGGCCGTTCGAAGCCGAGGTGCGGGTTCGCTCCCGCGACGAAGGGGCGCCCGCCGTGGTCGAGCCCGTGGGCCCCGACGGCGTTCACGGTGACCTTCCGCTCGCCGCAGCGCGTCGATCGCCCCCGGCCAGAGCGCCGTGATCTACCGGGGCGACGAGGTGCTCGGAGGCGGCCGCATCGTCACGACGTTCCGCTAGCACCCCCCGGGCGCCGGCCCGTCGGCCGGGGTCGCTATCATCGGGTTCCCGACCGTGCCCGACCCCCATCGGAGGCCGTGTGAAGCTGCTCCGGCGCCGCGCCAAGAGCTTCGAGATCCAGGTGCAGGACCTCGTGCTGCACATCTCGGCCTCAGACGACTACGCCGAGGAATCGCGCGCCGCGGCGCTCAGCTTCTGGGAGCAGTTGCAGAGCTACGCGCTTCGGTATCCGAGCTTCCGTGAGAGCAAGCGGCCGCTCGAGCGCATCACCGCCGATGCGCCCGACATCGTGAAGGAGATGGTCGCCGCGGCCACGAGCGCCGGCGTCGGCCCGATGTTCACGTTCCGCGGGGCGGTGGTCGACCAGGTGGGGCGCTTCCTCGGCGAGCAGCTGCACGAGCTCACGGTGGCCTGCGACGGCGACTACTACATCCGCTCGCGCAAGCGCATGAAGCTCGGCGTGAAGCGCCACGGCGGCCAGCCGATCACCGTGGCCCTGCCCCCGTCGCAGTCGGGGGTCGGCGTGTCGACCACCCTCGGGCGCGGGCGCGGCGGCGGCGGGCCCGACGGGCTCGCCGTCATCGCCGACACGTGCATGCTCGCCGACGCCGCCGCTGCCGGCGTGCAGGCGGTGCTCGGCAAGCCCGGCGGCTTCCTGCAGGCGCTGCAGTACCTGCGCCAGGTGCCCGGCGTGCACGGCGGTGTGGTCGTCGCCGGCGCCGAGATCGGGGTGGCGGGGGCCGTGGAGATCGCCGCGTGAGCCCGCGAGCCACGACGTCGACCACCGCGCGGGCGCCCGACGAGCGCGAGCGCGCCGAGGCGAAGCTGCGGGTCGAGGAGCTGCGGGCCGAGATCGAGCACCATCGCTATCGCTACCACCTGCTCGACGACCCCGAGGTCGCCGACGCCGAGTACGACGAGCTGATGCGCGAGCTGCGCGCGCTCGAGGATCGCTTCCCCGAGCTGCAGACGCCCGACTCGCCGACCGTGACCGTCGGCGGCGCGGCGGCCGACCTGTTCGCCCCGGTCACCCACCGGGCCCCGATGCTCTCGCTCGACAACGCGTTCAGCTTCGACGAGCTCGACGCCTGGGCGGCCCGGGTCGAGCGGGGCGTCGGCGACGAAGCGCGGTTCGCCTGCGAGCTGAAGATCGACGGGGTCGCCTGCGCGCTCACCTACGAGCGCGGGCGCCTGGTGCAGGCGGCCACGAGGGGTGACGGGCGCATCGGCGAGGACATCACGTCGAACGTGCGCACGGTGCAGGGCATCCCTCGCCGGCTCGCGGTCGACGATCCTCCCGCCATCGTCGAGATCCGTGGCGAGATGTACTTCCCGGTGACGGCGTTCGACGAGCTGAACCGTCAGTTGCTCGAGGCCGGCGGCAAGGCGTTCGCGAACCCGCGCAACGCCGCCGCGGGCTCGCTTCGCCAGAAGGACCCGAAGGTCACCGCCTCGCGTCCGTTGCGCCTGTGGGTGCACTCGTTCGGCGCGGCCGAGGGCATCACGTTCGACTCGCACCTGGGCTTCCTCGACTGGGCGGCCTCGGCGGGACTGCCGGTCGCGCCCACGACCGAGGCCCGCGACTCGATCGATGGCGTCAAGGCGTTCCTCGAGCACTGGGAGACCGACCGCCACTCGGTCGACTGGGAGATCGACGGCATCGTGATCAAGGTCGACCAGACCGGCCTGCGGCGCGAGCTGGGGGCCACGAGCCACGCGCCGCGATGGGCGATCGCGTACAAGTTCCCGCCCGAGGAGCGCACCGCGCTGCTGAAGAACATCGACGTGCACACGGGGCGCACGGGCAAGGTCACCCCCTTCGCCGTGCTCGACCCGGTATTCGTGGGCGGCGTCACGATCACCTACGCCACGCTGCACAACGAGGACGAGGTGCGGCGCAAGGACGTGCGCAAGGGCGACATGGTGATCGTGCGCCGCGCGGGCGACGTGATCCCCGAGATCGTGGGGCCGGTGCTCTCCAAGCGCAAGAAGAGCGCGCGACGCTGGTCGATGCCGAAGGCGTGCCCGTCGTGTGGCACGGCGCTCGTGCGCCCCGAGGGCGACGCCGACTACCGGTGCCCCAACAAGCGCGGGTGCCCCTCGCAGGGCATCGAGTGGCTCTTCCACTTCGCGGGGCGTGGCGCGATGGACATCGAGCACCTCGGCTACATGACCGTGATGCGCCTGCTCGAGGCCGGGCTCATCGAGGACCCCGCCGACATCTACGCGCTCGATGCCGACAAGCTCTCGCAGCTGCCGGGGTTCAAGGACAAGGCCATCACGAACGTGCTCTCACAGGTGGAAGCGTCGAAGGACCGACCGCTGTGGCGTCTGCTGGTGGGCCTCAACATCCGCCACGTCGGCACGCACGTGGCCCAGGTGCTGGCCCGGGCCTTCGGCTCGATCGACGCCCTCGCCGCCGCGAGCGAGGACGACATCGACGCCGTGCCCGAGATCGGGCCCGAGATCGCCGCCACCGTGCGGGAGTGGTTCGACGACGAGGAGAACATGGCGCTCGTCGAGAAGCTGCGCGCCGCCGGCGTGCGCACGGCCGACGAGCGCGCGAGCGACGACGAGGGTCCCCGCCCGCTCGAGGGGCTCTCGATCGTGCTGACGGGCGGCCTCGAGACGATGAGCCGCGAGGAAGCGACCGAGCTCGCGCAGGCCGCCGGGGCGCGGGTCGCCTCGAGCGTGTCGAAGAAGACGTCGTTCGTGGTGGCGGGGGAGGGTCCCGGGTCCAAGCTCGCGAAGGCCGAGACGCTGGGCGTCGAGGTCGTCGACGAGGGCGAGTTCCGGCGGCGGCTGGGCCGGGTGTAAGGCGCGTGGCGAGCGCGTTCGGCACGAGCTATCGCTTCCGTCCGCCGGGCACTGCCGGCACGGCCGCCCGATGGGCCGTCGCGGTGCACGCGCTCGCCCTGGCGGCCGGCGGCGCGGCGTCGATCGTGTTCGCCACCGGCGACGGTGCATGGACGCTCGACCGGGCGACGACGACGAGCGGGGGCGCCTGGGCGTTCGGCCCGATGATCGGGCCCATGCGCGTGGTCGTCGCCGTGCAGGCCGTCACCTCGATCGTCGCGCTGGTCGCGTGGCTCACCTGGCAGTCGCGGGCGACCGAGAACGCCTGGGCCACCCGCGGGTCGATCGGGGTGACGCCCGCGTGGGCCGTGCTGTGGTGGTTCATCCCGTTCGCGAACATGGGCAAGCCTGCCGGCGCGGTCTCCCGGCTCGTGCGCTCGACCGACCCTGCCGCTCGGTCTCGGCGCGCCGACGACCTGCTGGTCGTGGCGTGGTGGGCGGCGTTCCTCGTCGGTCAGATCCTCGCGTTCGTGGGGTTCCTCGTGCTCATCGGCGAGGGGCTGTCGGTCGCGTCGACCGGCTACGGGGTCGCGCGCCCGTCCGACATCGACGAGGGGCTCTGGATCACGGCGGTGGGCATGCTGCTGCAGGCCGTCTCGGCCGCTCCGGCCATCGCGATCATCGGCAGGGTCGATCGGCGACAGGCCCAGCTCGAGGGGGCCGCGGTGCTCGAGCCGGTCGCGGCGCCGCCCCGGCCCGACATGCGCTGAGGCCGCATCGCGCGTCTATAGTCCGGCAACGGCGGGGGAGGCCGGTGTGTCGGCGAACGTGATCGACGGCAACCTGCTCGCGACTCGGCTGCGCGAGACGATCGACGACGAGCTACGGGTGCTGCGCATGTCGGCGGTCACCCCGGGGCTCGCCACGATCATGGTGGGGGAGGCGCCCGACGCCACCGCCTACGAGCGGCACGTGCGCCGACTGGCCGAGGGTCTCGAGTACCACTACGTCTCGGAACGGCTGCCGTCAGACGTCGAGCTCGCCGACGTGCTCGCGACGATCGGCAAGGTCAACGCCGATCCGCGGGTGACGGGCGTGCTGGTGCTGCGGCCGCTGCCGGCCCATCTTCCCGAGGCCGTCGTGAACGTGACCGTCGACCCGCGCAAGGACATCGAGGGCCAGCACCCGGAGAACGCCGGGCTGCTGGCGCTCGGCCGCCCCCGGTTCGTGCCCTCGACCCCGGCCTCGTGCTTCTACCTGCTCGACTCCTACGCGCGCTCGACCGGCGTCGACCCGGCCGACTTCTACGTCGGCAAGACCCTCGTGGTCGTCGGGCGGTCTGCGAGCGTCGGCAAGCCCGCCCAGTGGCTCGGGCTCGAGCGGCACGCCACGGTGATCGCCGCGCACAGCCGCACGGCGTCGTCGGGCCGCCTCGCGGAGGCCACGTCGCAGGCCGACATCCTCATCGTGGCCGCCGGCCAGCCCGGGCTCGTCACCGGCGACATGGTGCGCGAGGGCGTGATCGCGGTCGACGTGGGCTTCCACACGATCGTCGACCCCGCCACGGGCTCGACCCGGTTCACGGGCGACCTCGACTTCGACTCGGTCGCCGCGAAGGCCGAGGCCATCACGCCGGTGCCCGGCGGGGTCGGTCCGATCACCGACGTCTGGCTGGTCGGGAACACCCTCGTCGCCGCAGCCCTCTCGGCCCGGGTGGAACCGCGCTTCGGCTCGATCGTGTGAGCGCCGTGCGGGCGCGCGGCTAGACTGCCCGCCATGCCGGTCGAGATCGACATCGATCACGTCGCCAAGCTCGCGCGGGTGCAGCTCACCGACGACGAGAAGGCGCGCATGCGCTCGCAGCTCGCCGTGATCCTCGAGCACGCCGCGAAGGTGGGCGAGGTCGCGGCCGACGACGTGGCGCCGACGGCCTCGCCGATCCCGCAGGCCAACGTGTTCCGCGACGACGCGCCCGACCCGAGCCTCAGCCACGACGCCGCGCTCGCGAACGCGCCGGCCGAGGCCGAGGGCCGCTTCCTGGTGCCGAAGATCGCCGAGACCGGCTCGTGACCGACCTCTGTGACCTGACCGGCTCGGATCTGTCGGCGAAGCTGCGGGCGGGCGAGATCACCGCGGTGGCCCTGGCGGAATCGGCGCTCGCCCGGCGCGAGGCCGTCGACGACCGGGTGGGGGCGATGCTCACGCCGACGCCCGAGGTCGCCCTGGAGCGCGCCGCCGAGCTCGACACCTACCTCGCCTCGGGCGCGCCGCAGTCGGGCGTGGCGGGCATCCCGCTGGCGCTGAAGGACGTGCTCACGACCAAGGGCATCCGCACGACGTGCGGGTCGAAGATCCTCGAGACCTACGTGCCGCCCTACGACGCCACCGCGTGGACGCGCCTGTCGGGCGCCGGCAGCGTGCTCGTCGGCAAGACGAACTGCGACGAGTTCGCGATGGGCTCCTCGAACGAGAACTCGGCGTTCGGCCCCGTGCACAACCCGTGGAACCTCGACACCGTGCCGGGCGGCTCGAGCGGGGGCAGCGCCGCGGCGGTCGCCGCCGGCATGGCCGTCTGGGCGCTCGGCACCGACACCGGCGGCTCGGTGCGCCAGCCCGCCTCGCTCAGCGGCGTCGTGGGCCTGAAGCCCACCTACGGCCGCATCAGCCGCTACGGGCTGATCGCGTTCGCGTCGTCGCTCGACACCGTCGGCACCTTCACGCGCAGCGTGGGCGACGCCGCGACCCTGCTCGGCGTGATGGCCGGCAAGGACCGCCGCGACGCCACGAGCCTCGACGCCGACGTGCCCGACTACGCCCGGGGCATCGACGGCGGGGTCGCCGGGTTGCGGGTGGGCGTGCTCGCCGAGGCCTTCGGCGAGGGCGTGGAACCCGACGTGGCCGCATCGGTGCGCGCCGGGGTCGACCGCCTCGCGGCGCTCGGCGCCGAGGTGGGAGAGGCCACCCTGCCGCACGCGGAGTACGCCCTGAGCGCCTACTACCTGATCGCGCCGAGCGAGGCGTCCTCGAACCTGGCCCGCTACGACGGCGTGCGCTACGGCCTGCGCGTCGACGGCGAGGACTCGATCGAGATGATGTTCCGCACGCGGGGCGAGGGGTTCGGCCCCGAGGTGAAGCGGCGCATCATGCTCGGCACCTACGCGTTGTCGGCCGGCTACTACGAGGCCTACTACGGCCAGGCCCAGAAGGTGCGCACGCTCATCCTGCAGGACTACGCCGCGGCCTTCGAGCGGTTCGACGTGCTCGTGTCGCCGACGTCGCCGACGACCGCGTTCCCGATCGGCGCGAAGGCCGACGACCCGATGGCGATGTACCTGAACGACATCTTCACGATCCCGGCGAACCTGGGCGGGGTGCCGGCGATCAGCGTGCCGTGCGGCCTCGACTCGAACGGGCTCCCGATCGGCCTGCAGCTCACCGCGAAGGCGCTCGACGAGGCGACGCTGTTCCGCGCGGCCGCCGCCCTGGAATCAGACCTCGCGCTCGACCTGCGGCCCCCGCTGCTCGCCGGCGTCTGATCCTTCGGGCCGCACGTCGGGCTCGGCGATGCCCGCTTCGACCGCCCCCTCGACCTCGTCGCCGGGCGCTCGCCTCGTGGCGCCGCCCGACGACACGATCAGCGCGACCGAGGCCAGCACGATCGCACCGCTCACGAACAGCCGCGCCGTGAGCTCCTCGTCGAGCACGAACCACCCCAGGGTCACCGCGCACGATCGGGTTCACGTAGGCGTAGGTCGACACGAGCGACGTGCGCACGTTGCGCAGCAGCCAGAGGTACGCGCTGAATCCCACGAACGAGCCGGCCACGATCAGCCACGCGAGACCGAGCCACGACGAGCTGGAGATCGCGCTCACGTCGAGGTCGGCGCCCTCGCCGATCGCGAGCGCGACGAGCAGGATGACCCCGCCCCCGACCAGTTGCTGCATGCCGCTGCCGAGCAGCGGTCCCGACGGCAACGGTGCGGTGCGCGCGTACAGCGACCCGGCCGTCCAGCAGAGCGTGGCCGCGACAGCGACGAGCATGCCCCCGACCGGCACCCCCGCGCCCGCGCTGCCGCTCACCAGCAATGCCGCGCCCGTGAACCCGCCGATCAGCCCCACGATCACCTTCCAGCCGAGCGGCGCCGCCCGGAACACGACCCGGTCGAAAAACGCGAGCCACAGTGGGATCAACGCGATGATGAGCGACACGATGCTCGTGGGCGTGCCCATGTTCTCCGACACCGCTACGAGCGCGTTCCCCCCGAGCAGCAAGAAGACCCCCACGATGCCGGCGGCCCGCCACTGCTTCGAGGTCGTGCGCTCGCCGGTGCGCATCGACGTCCACGCGAACAGCACCGTGCCCGCGAACAGGAAGCGCGCCGCGGCGCCGAGCAGCGTCGGCACGGTCTCGTTGACCTTCTCGATGCCGAGGTAGGTCGTGCCCCATACGAAGTAGAGGGCACCGAGGATCGTCCAGACCTTCGCGGCCGATGGATGCGGGGTAGCGGACACCGAGGAAGGATAGTGGGAGGGACCGATTCGCCCTCAGCCGTCGGTGAGGGATCACTCGGCCACCACCGAGTGCTATCGCGCCTCGCCCCAGCCGAGGTCCGCAGGGACCAACGAGAAGACAAGGCAATCGACGCGCCGGCCGCCGATATCCTCGTATGACCGAAGAAGGCCCTCTTTCACGAAGCCGCTCCGCCTTGCTACCCCTTGCGATCGGTCGTTCGACGGCTCGATCGACACGGAGAGGCGGGCCATCCCCAACTCCCCGAGGGCCCATCGGGAAACCAGCTGGACGGAGTGAGTGGCGAAGCCGTTTCCTCTGACTTCCGGCAGGAGCCAGTACCCCACGCTCCCGCGACGTGAGTCCCGTAGGTCCACCTCCACCCAGACCTGTCCCACGCAAGCGTCACTCGAGTCACAGACGGAGAACGTCGCCCTGGTCCCTTGGGTCCAGCGCGTCCTATTGAGTTCCAAGAGCTCGCGTGCCGTGTGCTCGAACGGGCCCATCCACCGGACGACCTCAGGGTCGACGGAACGCCGTTCGATCGCAGGCAAGTCCTGCTCGCTTGGCACTCGAAGTGCGACAACGCCATCGCTCAAGGGTGGATCGGGAACCGCGAGTTCCATACCGCCAGGATATGGGTAGGCGTGGATGCGCGCCCTGGGCGGCGGTGTCAGGATGGCCCGGATGACCAGGCCAACGCTGCACTTGACCGTCGGCCTGCCCGGTGCCGGCAAGACCACGCTCGCCCGAAGATCGCGCACGAGGACAGGGCCGTCCGCTTCTCACCCGACGAGTGGATGATCCCCCTCTTCGGAACGTCGTGGCGTGAACCCGACGCCGACGGCAAGCGAAACGTCCTCGAAGGTCGCCTGCTGTGGGCCGCGCACGAGGTGCTTGGCGTCGGGAGCTCTGCCGTCCTCGACTTCGGGTGCTGGTCAGAGGCGGAACGCTGGGCGGTACGGGCCGTCGCGGAGCATGCGGGCGGACGCTTCCGCCTGCACTTCCTCGATCTGCCCGAGGCGGAACGACGCGCGCGCGCGACGGCTCGAGCGGAAGGGGATCCGGGCGCCACCTTCGAGATGACGCCCGGCGACCACGATCGTTTCCGGAGCAGCTTCCAAGCCCCCACGGAAGCAGAGATCGCTGCCGAACACCTGCCCGCACCGCCCGCGGGTCATCGGTCATGGCTGTCGTGGGCTTCCGACCGGTGGCCGAGCCTTCCCGACTTCACTGACGAGTAGGAGTCGACACGCTCGGTCGCTCTCGGCACAGCGCGAACACGCGCGCCAACCAGGTAGCGCGTGATCCCGCGGCGTCGCAGGGAGCCTTCGTGGCCCAAGGAAGGCGGCGATCACCCATAGCAAGCTGAGCGCTTCGGATCACGGCCGCTCCATCGTGCCGGTTCCGGGGTGGCTGCGGGTCTCGTCGCGCACGTCGATCAGCCCCCGGGCTCGGGACTCCAGCCGGACCGGGCTACACGCATCCGACGCTGGCACCGCCCTGCGTAGTCGAGGCGCACCTGGCAGGGGCGGCCACCACGAAGCATGCTACGGTCCGAACACGGTCATGCGAAGAAGACGAAGCATCTTGCGGATCGGCCTCATGACCCTCCTCGTCCCAGGTGGGATCAGCACGCTAGCCGTTGCCCAGAGTGGAAGCGTCTGTGAGATTGAGGGCACGAACGGCCAAAACGTACTGCGCGGCACCCCTTCTTCGGACGTGATCTGTGGGAAGGGCGGAAATGACGTGATCTACGGGCTCGACGGCGATGACTGGCTGGTCGGCGGTCCGGGTCAGGACAGCATCTACGGCGGTAGCGGCGAAGACCAACTCCATGGTGGCCACGGCGCCGATTACCTCACGGGCGGGATCGGCCAAGACTACCTGGTAGGCGAAGACGACGCCGATGTTCATCTGGGCGGTCGCGGGGGCGACTGTTTCGACACGCACTCACTGGATGGCAGGGGCGGCGATGTCGTGCTTGGAGGACCGGGTCGAGACCGTGTGGTCGCTGATGATGGCGACATCGTCAGGGGCGCCGCGGCTGCAAACAGGTGTTGGCCATGAGCGTCGAGAACGGTGATTGGGTACGGAAGGACTCCGGCCGGGGGAGTCTGGACATGCTGGACTCAGGGGCACGACGGACCTGAACTAGGTCCAGATACATCACCGAACGCCGGCGCAACCAGAGGGGCCGACACCTCACCTCGCGCTTCTCAGGACACCTACGTGAACCCGGCGGACTGCAAGAATGGTCGCGTGGCGATCCAGCGGATGGACAACGTGGGCATCGTGGTGGAGTCGCTCGAAGCCGCCATCGACGTTCTTCGCCGCACTGGGCCTCGAACTCGAAGGGCGAGGCATGATCGAAGGAGACTGGTCAGGGCGCGTCACTGGACTGCGCGACCAGCGCGTCGAGGTCGCCATGATGCGGACGCCGGACGGACACGGCCGGGTCGAGCTCTCGCGATTCCTCGCGCCGCCTGTGGTCGCCGATCACCGCAACGCCCCGGTGAACGCTCTGGGCTACCTGCGAGTCATGTTCGCCGTGGACGACCTCGACGAGACGCTCGCCACGATCCGCGAACACGGCGCGCAGCTCGTCGACGAAGTGGTCCAGTACGAAGACGCGTATCGGCTCTGCTACGTCCGGGGCCCCGAGGGCATCCTCATCGGACTGGCCCAGCAGATCGGCGCGAACGCATGACGGTTCGCCGCGTCGTCGTCGATCACGTGCTCTTCGTCGTGGCAGACGTAGACGCGAGCCGCAGGCTCTATACAGCCGCCCTCGCCCCACTCGGCTATGAGGAGCTCTTCGTGCAAGAGGACTGCGTCTCCTACGGGCCCGACGATCTCGACGACTTCACCATCTGCCGCGGGGAGCCGGTGACCACGGCGGCGCACATCGCGTTCGCCGCCGAGGGGCGGGACGCCGTGGATGCGTTCTTCGAGGCCGCCGTCGCGAACGGCGCGACCGTTCGGGGCGAGCCCGGGGTCTGGACGCAGTACTCCGAGCGCTACTACGGGGCGTTCGTCAGCGACCTGCACCAGAACAACGTCGAAGCTGTGTGGCACGCACCCGAGCCGGTCCTCGACGCGCCCCGCCGCGCCGGCGTCCCCTGATCAGTCGGCTCGCCAGCAAGTCAACGTGGCAGCGGGTTCGGGCCGGTGGCGGTGACCAGCCGCTGCGGCACCCAGTCGTCGACGTGGGTGAAGCCCTCGAAGCGCCCTTCCTCGTCCTCGACGACGTCGAAGAACGAGCGCCGGTAGAACTTCACGTGGGTGAAGTCCTCGAACAGCACGTAGACGGGGTCGACGTCGGCACTCTGGAACTGCTGTCCCGTCAGCACGGCTCGATGCACTCGCGAGAACTCGTCGAACTCCTCACCGACGACGACGCCGAGGTGCTCGAGGCCCATCCGATAGACGCGCTGGTGAACGGGCGGGATGAGCTCGATGCGCGAGACCGCTTGCCGTCGAGGACATCGAGCGGCTCGGCGAGCACGATCAAGGAGATCGGACGCCCGTTCCAGACGTTCTCGCGGTTCGCCCTCGCATGGCGCTCGAGCAGCGTGCGCTGGTGGACGTACAGGTCCCAGTCGGCGACGCGGACGCACGAGGTGGCTGAGCGGATACGGCGCGATGTCGATGCCGCGGACGAGGAGACGGTCGCGCTGCATCGCCGCGAAGGCTCGATAGTCCCCGATGATCTCGGCGATCGGATCGAGCGTAGCCACGTGGCTCCTCCTTCGCCGTCGTCGGACATACACGGCCGACCACTCGATAGGGTCGTGCCGATGTCGAGGGTCATGGTGACGGGGATGTCGGGAACGGGCAAGTCATCGGCGCTCGCCGAGCTCGGCCGACGCGGCTATCGCGTCGTCGACACCGACGATCCGGGCTGGCGCGAGTATCGCGAGGACGCCGAGCCCTCCGACGAGTTGCACCGCGGGGAGTGGCTCTGGGTCGAGGAGAAGATCGCCGCCCTGCTCGACTCCGACGATGGTCGCTCGCTCTTCGTGCAGGGTGCGTGAGGAACCAGTCGACGTTCTACGACCGGTTCGACGCGGTCGTGCTGCTCAGCGCGCCCGCTGACGTGATCCTCGACCGCATCGCACGCAGGACGACGAACGACTACGGGAAGACCCCGCTGGAACGAGCGATGATCCTGGCTGACCTCGCCGAGATCGAGCCGCTCCTCAGACAGGGCTGCACCCATGAGCTGGATGCCAGCCGACCGCTCGACGAGGTCGTCGCCGACCTCATCGCGATCGCGCGCACGGACGACGACGAGCGTGGCCGCCCCCGCGCCTGAGGACATCTCGACCCACTCGCGCACGGCTGTGCATCGTTCAGGTGAGCAGGAGGCCCGATGCGATACTGCCCTCCGTGATGATCCGACCGTTCGAAGAACAGGACGCGGCTGACGTGGTTGCCCTCTCTTTGCGCGCCTGGGGGCCGGTGCACGATTCCCTTCGAGAAGTGATGGGTGACGAGCTCTTTGACCTCCGACACCAGCCCGACTGGCGAGCTCGGCAGCAACACGATGTCGAGTCCGTGCTCTCCGATCGAGCGAACAGCGTCTGGGTCGCGCAGGGAAGCGAGGCGGTCGTCGGATTCGTTGCCGCGACGATCCGTCCTGAAGACGACATGGGAGAGATCCTGATGTTGGCCGTTGACCCTAGCAGCCAGGGTCAGGGGCTCGGCACCATGCTGACGGAGGTCGCGACGGACTGGATCCGCGAGTCGGGGATGTCCGTCGCGTTCATCTCGACCGGCGGCGATCCCGGACATCGGCCCGCCCGCCAGACCTACGAGAAGGCTGGATATCGCGAACTCCCCATCGCCAACTACTTCAAGGCGCTGTGAAGCACGGGCAGCCACCCGCGAGGAGGTGATGGCTGTCGTGAGGACAT
Organism: uncultured Actinomycetes bacterium; assembly: GCA_963722795.1. Classification (GTDB taxonomy): domain Bacteria; phylum Actinomycetota; class UBA4738; order UBA4738; family HRBIN12; genus JAOUEA01. Next base: position 563,103 of record CAVROD010000003.1, on the reverse strand, counting down.
CGACGGTGGCTGCGCTTGTATTCGGCGTGGTCGCCCTTGGAGCCTGCGCCGACGAATCGACGCCGGGGCCCTCGTCGGACCTTGGACGCCGGCGCCAGACATCGCGATCCGAGCGGAACTCACGTGTGCGACCGACGGATCGGCAGCGCTCTCGTCCGACACATTGCAGCCGCAACCGGACGGCGTCCACATCAGGGTTATCAACGAGATCGACGAGCCCGTGAGTGTCGCAGGCTTCGACGCAGGCCCCGGCGCCACGAACTACGTCTTCACGGGTGGTCCGGGCACGATGGAGCTGATGTGCTGGCCGTTCAGTGATCACAGCTCCGGAGTGGAACCGAACCGTCTCCGCCTGCAGATCGTGGATCCCCTCGGGGTGCACGTGAGCGGTGAGCTGCCGTGCCAGATCGAGTCGCACACGATCAGCGACTACTTCGAAGCTCCGATCGACGAAGGCCCGCCGCCGCTGCGGGTCGCGAGGAGGGTGATCGAAGGTCTCCTCCCCGACGATGCCCTCCGAGTGGTGGCTATCCGGAGCAGGAAGGCGGGTCGGTCATCGTGATCCGCGACGACGAGATCGTGGCCACCTATGGCATCAAGCGGTTCGAGGGCGAGCCGTGGGACGTGATCTCAGGCAGCGCCTGCGAGGGCAGTGGGCTTCCGTTCGAGCATGTGTCCATGGGGTAGCTTCCGCGGCTGTCATCTCCGCGGGGCGAGCAGGAAGACGACGAAGATGAACGGGATGGATACCGCCAGAGACATCAGCGCACCGGTGATAGCGGCAGCGCGGTAGCTGTTGCGTCGGCGTCGATGCTTCCGTACCGACGCGACGGTGGGCGCAACCACGGCAAGTGCGAAGTACGCGATAGCGATGACGGCAACGGTTCCGTCCTCCGTCAGCGCCATATCCAGCAAGGCGAACCCGATCGCGGACACGATGTACAGGGCCATCGCGCAGAGGACGATGGCCGCCACTGCCGACCACAGGTGCCAGGGGGGATCCGGCGTGCTCCCGGTCACCTCGTCATCCATCGTGTCACCGTAGTCGACCCGAGGTCGATGCCGACGGCTCCGGCACCGAGACGCCGGGAGGCGCTCCCCAGCCGGAGTAGCTCCCATCTCGGGAGGGTCCTTCGGCCCGTGAGCGGCTCCGACTCGTCGGGCCATACTCGGAGGGAGTGGGGAGAAGGTGAGCTGGCCATGTTGAAGGTGCTCGCAATAGTCGCCGTCGGTCTCGTCGTCGTATTCGTGACGATCGGGATCGTCTTCTTCGTCGGCATGCGGACGAAGTCATCAACGGTGCAGGGTGCCGTGCGCCGTTTCAATCGGGCGTTCACGAATCCGCGGGCGATGAAGAAGGCCGGAACGCCGGGGGCCTACGCCTCGATCGTCCGCCATGTGGGCCGCACGACCGGCCGGTTCTACGAGACACCGGTGGAGGCCTTCGCGATCGACGATGGATTCATCATCTCGCTGCCGTATGGGCCGGACACCGACTGGCTCAAGAACGTGCTCGCGAGCGGGTCCGCCACCATCGTCGACGAGGGGAACAGCTATCGCGTCGACCAGCCGGAGCTCGTGCCGAGCACGGTGGCGGCGCCGCATCTTCCGGCCAAGGAGCAACGGAGCCTCCGCCTGTTCGCCGTCGACCAGTGCCTGCGGGTTCGCACCGTGGAACCCGAGGACGCCTCAGGAACCGGCCGCGTGGTCGCCGAGGTCCAGGCGCAGTAGCACCTCGTCGTCGAACTCGATCTCACCGGTGCGCACGAAGCCGTAGCGCTCGTAGAAGGGGATGGGACTTCCGTCCCCTTGACCGGCGCTCGTCCGTATCTCCGTCACGCCGGGTCGCCCGCGGAAGTACTCGACGATCAGATCGAGCGTCGCGGTGCCGTATCCACGTCGCTGGTGCCGCTCGTCGATGAGCAGCTTCCACAGGAAGTGCGGGATGCAGTGTGAGCTGGCCACCTCGTCGGCGATCATCACGAAACCCACCGGCGTCCCGCCGTCGTAGACGCCCCACGCGATCGCTCGGCATTCCGCGGCCTCGACCGCTTCCAGCAGTGAGTCGGCAACGGTGCTGACGAACTTTCCTGTGCGGCCGAGGTGCGAAGCGCCTCGAGCACGCTCCTGTTCGACTCGTCGACCGGGTGGAGGGTGAGCATCCACTGACCCTACCCCGCGCGGCCCGCGCGGCGGGTGAGAGGGCAGGCCGGTAGGCTGGGCCGCATGACCGAGTACGAGGCCGTGATCGGGCTCGAGTGCCACGTCGAGCTCAGCACCGAGACGAAGATGTTCTGCGGCGTGCCGCAACACGTTCGGCGCCCCGCCCAACACGAACGTCTGCCCGGTGTGCCTGGGCCATCCGGGTTCCCTGCCGGTGCCGAACCGTGAGGCGATCAGGCGCATCGTCACGATCGGGCTCGCGCTCGGCAGCGAGATCGCGCCGCACTCGCTCTTCCACCGCAAGAACTACTTCTACCCCGACATGCCGAAGAACTTCCAGATCAGCCAGTACGACCTGCCGATCTGCGTGGGCGGGCACCTCGACGTCGAGCTGCCCGACGGCTCGACGAGCCGCGTCGGCATCACGCGCGTGCACATGGAAGAGGACACCGGCAAGACCACGCACGAGAGCGCGACCGGGCGCATCCACGACGCCGACGCGGCTGCGATCGACTTCAACCGCGCGGGGGTGCCGCTCGTGGAGTGCGTGAGCGAGCCCGACATGCGCTCGCCGGAGGAAGCCGGCGCGTACCTGCGCGAGCTGCGCGCCACGCTCGAGTCGCTCGACGTGAGCGACGTGCGCATGGAGGAGGGGTCGCTGCGCTGCGACGCCAACGTCTCGATGCGTCCGGTGGGCACCGAGCGCGTTCGGCACCAAGGTCGAGATCAAGAACATGAACTCGGTGCGCTCGCTCGAGCGCGCGCTCGCCTACGAGATCTCGCGACAGACCAAGGCGCTCGAGGCCGGCGAGACGATCGTGCAGGAGACCCGCCACTGGAACGAGGACGCCGGCGCGACCGCGCTCGATGCGTTCCAAGGAGGAAGCCTTCGACTACCGGTACTTCCCCGAGCCCGACATCCCGGCGATCGAGCCGTCGGCGCGAGTTCATCGAGGAGCTGCGGGCCGCGCTGCCCGAGCTGCCGCGAGCGCGGCGCGAGCGCTACGTAGCCGAGCACGGGCTGAAGCCCGAGGTCGCGCGCGTGCTCGTGGGCGACCGCACGGCCTCGGCGCTCTTCGACGAGACCGTGGCGCTCGGCGCCGACCCCGTCGGGGCCGCCAACTGGATCACGCAGGACCTGGCGGGCCTCGCGAACAAGCACGGCGCCGAGGCCGCGGCTCGGGTCACGCCGCGCCACCTGGCCGACCTGCTCGCGCTCGTCGGCGACGACACGATCAGCGGCGCCGGCGCCAAGCAGGCGCTCGAGGAAGCCGTCGAGACCGGCGACGTCGATCGACGACATCGTCGAGCGCAAGGGCCTGCGCCAGGTCTCCGACAGCGGCGAGCTCGGTGCCATCGTCGACGAGGTCTTGGCCGGCAACGACGAGGCGGCGCAGAAGTTCCGCGACGGGAACGAGGGCGTGATCGGCTTCCTGGTCGGGCAGGTCATGAAGGCCTCGGGCGGGTCGGCGAACCCGAAGCTCGCGCAGGAGCTGTTGCGCGAGCGCCTGCAGGGCTGAGGCGAGCGTGGCCGGGGCTCCGGCGGGCCGCCCGAGACGCATCCCGCTGTGGCAGCTCGCGCTCTACGGGGTGTCGAGCCTCGCTCGCGGCGCGGTGCATCCGTTCGTGCGCATGTGGCGCTCGACCGATCCGATCGACAGCTACGCCCTGAACCACTTCACGAGCGTGGCGGGCGACGCGATGCTCGCGATCGCGCTCGCCGATTCGGTGTTCTTCTCGCTGCCCGTGGGGGAGGCGAAGCTGCGCGTGGCCGCCTACCTCGGCATCACGATGCTGCCGCTCGCGCTCGCGGGCCCGCTGCTCGTGCCGGTGCTCGACCGGGCCGGCCCGCGGCGGCTGATCGCCTTCGCGTCGGCGGCCGGACGCGCGGCCATCGCCATCTACGCGGCGCCGCGGTTCGACACCCTCGTGCTGTTCCCGACCGCGCTCGCGCTGCTCGTGCTGTCGAAGGTGCACGGCATCACGAAGAACGGGCTCACGATCGCCTACGCGGGCCCGGGCGACGGATTGATGCAGGCGAACGCGCGACTGGGACGCATCGCAGCTGTCGGCGCGGTGCTCGCGGCGCCCATCGCGTTCGCCGCGATCAAGCTCGGCGATTCCACGGCCGCGATCTACGCGGCCGCGGTGGTCTACGCGGCGTCGGCCTTACTCACCCTGCGGCTGCCGCACCCGGGCGTGCAGCAGAAGCAGCCGAAGCAGCCGCGCCCGGTGGGGCGCCGAGGGGCGGTGCCGGCGCTCGCCGTGCCGGCCGTGGGAGCGGTCGGCATGCGCGCGGCCAGCGGCTTCCTGCTGTTCCTGCTCGCGTTCTCGCTGCGTGAGGAAGAGGCGCCCGTCTACTGGTTCGCCGTGCTGGCCGGCGCCGGCGTGGTCGGCACGTTCATCGCCGACGTGGTGGCGCCGCGCGTGCCGCGCACCACCCGCGAGGAAGCCGTCGTGATCGCGTCGGTGAGCGCCGCCGGCATCGGGGCGGTGCTCGCGTTCGAGCTGTTCGGGCTGCCGCTGCTCACGGTGTTCGCGCTCGTGGCGGGCGCCGCGACGGAGTTCGGACGGCTCGCGTTCCAGAGCCTGATGCAGCGGCACGCCCCGCCGGGCGCGCAGGGCCGGGTGTTCGTGCGCTACGAGGTGATGTTCCAGCTCGCGTGGGTGGCCGGCGCGTTCGCGCCGGTCGTGCTGTCGATCGACTTCCGGGTGGGCATCTTGATCCTGGCGGCGTTCTACGGGGCGCTCGGCGTGGGCACGGTGCTGCGGGCCCGGGCGCGAGCGCGCGCCGACGCGCCTCCGCCGACGCTGCCACCCCCGCCCTGAGGCCCGGCGCTTCCCGCCGTGCGGCGTAAGCTTTGCGCGACGCGAGCCCGTCCGGGCGTCGCCCGAGCAGATGGAGGTGCAGCGTGGCGGAGTGGGTCACCGTGGGCAAGGCCGACGACATCACCGGCGACGACGCGACCGCGTTCGACGTCAACGGACAGCAGATCGCCGTCGCGCGGGTCGACGGACAGCTGCACGCGTTCAGCGACATCTGCACGCACCGCCAGTGCAACCTGTCGCTCGGCGGCGAGATCGACGGTTCCACGATCGAGTGCGAGTGCCACGGCAGCGTCTTCGACATGACGACCGGCGAGGTCCTGAACGGACCGGCGACCGAGCCGATCGCGACCTTCCCCGTCTCCGACGAGGGCGGCGAGCTGAAGATCGAAGCCTGAGGACCTCGTGCACATCGGCGGCCCCGCGCTCGGTCACCCCACCTGAGACCTCGACCTGCAACGCCGCATCCGTGAGACGCGGCGCGATCGCATGGGCTCGGCCGTGGCCCGGGCGCGTGGTCGCCGCACGCTGCTCGACCGGGTGCTGCGGCGCGAGCCGGGCGAGCGGCCGCTGCAGGTCGAGGTCGACCCCGACTCGATCGTCGACCGCGGCGACGACGTCTGGAAGTCGCTCCGCTTCTAGGACTAGTCCAACCCAGACTAGTCGGTGGTGAGGCGGTCGGCGAGCTCGTCGGGGGAGCCTTCCGCCTCGATGACGCCGTCGCGGAAGAGCACCACGCGGTTCGCGTACCGCAGCGCCTCGGGGTTGTGCGTGGCCGCCAGCACCGCGCCGCCGCGACCGATCACGTCCCAGAGGGCGGCGAGGATGAGGTCGGCGTTCTCGGTGTCGACCTCGGCGATGGGCTCGTCGGCGAGCACGACCTCGGGCTCGGTGATGAGCGCGCGGGCCACCGCGACCCGCTGCTGCTGGCCCGCGGAGAGCTCGAAGGTGCGGTTGTGCATGCGGTCGGTGAGCCCGAGGCGCTCGAGCCACGCCGCTCGCGCGCTCGCGCGCGTCGTCGAGCGGCGAGCCGTTCACGCGCATGGGCAGTTCCACGTTCTCCACGGCCGAGAGCGTGGGCAGCAGGCCGAACGACTGGAACACGACGCCCATGCCGGTGCGTCGCAGGTCCGAGCGCGCGGCACGCGACATCGAGCCGATCGGCTCGCCCTTCCAGCGCACCTCGCCCTCGTCGGGCGCATCGAGGCCGCTCAAGGCGCCGATGAACGTCGTCTTGCCCGAGCCGCTGGGGCCCATGAGCGCCACGAAGTCGCGCGGCGCGAGCGAGAGTGACGCGCCACGCACCGCGAGCACGCCTTGCGCGCCCGGGTAGGAGCGCACGACGCCGACGCCCTCGAGCAGCGGGGCGTTCGCCACCGCCGGCTGGCTCGGCAAGGGCCGGGCCGAGGGCTCGCCGCCATCGGCCGGCGGGTTCGCCGACCCCGCCGGGCGCCCCCATCTCGCGCGTAGGTCGTCGGACTCAGGCATGACCGGTCTCGCTCCGTCGTCGCAGCCGCACCTCGTCGGGGGTGACCTCGGCCTCGAGGTCGCCGTCGCCGAGCGCCGCGACCGCCTCATCGGGAAGCCGCACGCGGCCGTCCTCGCCCACCGGTGCCACGGGGGCGCCCTCGTGCAGCACCCGGCCGTCGCGCACCCGGATGCGCCGGTCGGCCACGCGGGCGGCGGCGAGGTCGTGGGTCACCATCACGATCGTGACCCCGAACTCGGCGTTCACCGCGCGGAAGGCGTCGAGCACCGAGGCGGCGCTCTCGGAGTCGAGCTCGGCGGTGGGCTCGTCGGCCAGCAGGATCGAGGGCGTGTTCGCGAGCGCCACGGCGATGGCCGCGCGCTGCTGCTCGCCGCCGCTCAGCATGCCGGGCGTGTGACGCACGCGATCGCCGAGCCCGACCAAGCCGAGCAGGTCGTCGGCGTCGCGGCGTCGCGTTCGCTCGCCGTGGCGGTCGATCGCCGAAGGCAGCCGCACGTTCTCACGCACGGTGAGGTAGGGCACGAGGTTGCGGGCCGTGCCCTGCCAGACGAATCCGACGAGTTTCGCCCGGTAGTGGGTGAGGTCGTCGATGCCGAGCAGACCGAGGTCCTGTCCCTCGACCTCGACGGAACCGGCCGAGGCCCGGTCGAGCCCGCCGATGAGGTTGAGGATGGTCGACTTGCCCGCGCCGCTCGGCCCGACCACCGCCAGGAACTCCCCGGGTGCGATGTCGAGGTCGACCCCGCCGAGCGCGACCACGCCGGTCTCCGCGACGCGGTAGACCTTGTACACGTGGCGGAAGCGGATCAGCGCCTCGCGCTCGCCGGGCGTGAACATCTCGGGGCTCACCATCGTCATTCGGCCTCACCTCGCAGCACGCCGGTGACCGACGATCGCATGAGGGTGCGCATCGCCGCCGCGAGCGCGATGCCGCTCGCGAGCGACGATCGCGAGCGCTGCAGCGCCGAGCGCGGGCCAATCGAGCACGAGCACGGGCGGCGGGTAGCTGACCCCCAGACTCGTGCCCACGTACGGCATCACGAGGCGCAGCAGCCAGTAGCCGATCGCGAGGCCGGCCACGAGCGCGAACCCCAGCAGGCCGGCCTGCTCCAGCACGAGAGTCGTGCGGATCTGCCGCCGGCCGGTGCCCATCGCCCGCAGGGCGGCGAACTCGTAGTCGCGACGGCGCATCGTGAAGTACAGGCCCGCCGCCACACCGATGATCACCAGCGCGACGCCGGCGACGGCGGCGGCGAAGTTCATGCCGACCGCGAGCGACTGCGGCAGCTGGGCCAGCAGTCCCTCGATCGGCGCGGTCGCGTTCACGAGCCCGGGCGCCCAGCCTTCCGCCGCGATCAGCGGCGAGGGGTCCTCGGGGGTGTTCGCCCAGACCTCGTTCAGGGTCACGCCGGCTTCCGGGATCGAGAACTGGCGCTCGAGCAGGCCCTGCACCGACACGACCACGAACGGGGCGTTCGGCACCACGCCCGGGAACTGCATCGCCACCGCGATGGGCTCGACCTGCAGGCGCTGTCCCGCCAGGCCCACGTCGACCAGGGCGCCCGACTGCGACGCGACCCCCTCGGACACGAGCGCCGGCAGCGGGGGGGCGGGCGGCAGCAGTCCGCCGACCACGTTGCCGGCGCCCGGCGTGAAGGCGTACCGCACCGAGTCGTCGCCGGGCTCGATCGTGCCGGTGCTGCCGCGCCACGTCGTGGGCACCCACGACGACAGGTCGAGCGGCGCGTCGCCGAGCCGGGCCGAGGAGATCACGACCTCGATGTCCTCGGGCAGCTCGGTGGTCGTGTCGGCGTCGAACGTGATCGACAGCAGCCGCTCCGCGTCGGGCAGCGCCAGCGACACCTCGTGCGAGCCCTCTGCGAGGGGGTGCTCGCTCGTCGTGACCGCGCCGTCGGGTGCGATCGAGGTGGCCTGCACGCGCAGCCCGTCGACGTCGGGGGGCGCGTCGACGGTCATCGCGACCTCGGTGGCGCCGTCGGGCACCACCACCCCGATCGGCTCGGTGTCGATGCCCGCGAGGATGTCGTCGATCGAGGTGTCGGAGAAATCCGCGCGCCACCAGCCCGCCTCGGCGTAGCGCGACGGGTCGATGCCGAGCGCGGTGGGCGGCAGCGAGAAGCTGCCCACCGAGAAGCTCGGGTCGGTGCGCACGACCGCCATCGTGTCGGGTGGCATCGATCGCACCGCCGCGAGCGCCTGGTCGGGCGGCGAGGCGCTCACGCTCCAGTCGGCGCCCACCTGCACGTGGGCGGCGTCGCTGTGGTTCTGCAGCACGATGGCGCGATAGGAGGTGGCGAGCACCATGAGGCCCATCGAGAGCAGCAGCAGCAGTGCGGCGGCGAAGCCCGTGCCGGGGGAGCGACCCAGCCGCCGCCCGGCGAGGTACGTGGGCAGGCGCGTCGAGCGCCCGATGCGCCCGTCCAACCGGCGCAGCACGAACGAGAGCAGTCGCAGCGCGATGAACGAGGCGGCGAACAGCAGCAAGGTGGGTGCGGCGAGCACGAGAGGCTCGATCGCGCCTTCCCCGGCCTGCGGCTTCGTGCCCCCGCGCAGCTGGATGAATGCGAAGATGCCGAGCGGCAGCACGATCAGCTCGACCGGCACGCGGGCGAGCAGGGGGCGCTCCTCGCGCGAGGCCCGACGGCGTTCCTCGATCACGGTGCGCGAGACGGCCGGCACCGACAGGGCCAGCAGCACCAGGGCGCCGACGAACGCCACGGCGAGGCCGAGCCACAACGCGCCCTCGTTGAAGCGGGTCGGGAACACCACGCCCGGCAGCTGCTCGCCGTTGAACCGTCCGGCGAGCGTGGCGAGGCCGAGCCCGAGCAGCAGGCCGAGGGGATAGGCGACGGCGGCGTACAGCAGCGCCTGGGCTCCCTGCGCGGCGAGCAGCGTGCCGCGCGCGAACCCGCGGCTGTGCAGCACGGCCAGCTCGAACGTCTGCCGGGTGAGCGTGAGGGCGCCCACGCCGGCCAGCACGGCCAGCGTGACCGCCCCGATCTGGAAGACCACGAGCAGGATCGGCACGCGCAGGTTCTTCACCCGCTGGTCGACCAGGTCGAACAGGGTGCCGAGCCCGCTGATGAGCCGTGCCGACGAGAGCCCGGGTTCCTCCTGCACGGCGGCCTCGATCGCGACGAGCTCTCCGGGCACCCGCGCGGCCTCCTCGAACGTGAGGCCGTCGAGGGCGAGGAAGGCGTCCCACGTGAATTCGCTCGTGAGGCTGAGCGTCGCGGCGGCGTCGAGGTACGTGTCGCGCTCGACGAGCGCGGGCGCGGGCTCGGTCGAATCGGGCGCCGGGAACGGGCTGCGGCCGCCGAACCAGAAGGGGTCGGCGCGGTCGGGCGACTCGAACGTGCCCGAGACGCGCAGGGTGAGGGCTTCGTCGTTCGGCCCGACGATGTCGACGGTGTCGCCGGCGCGCAGGCGCAGCGTGGTGGCGACGCCGACCGGCAGCGCGATCTCACCCGCGCCCGGCGCCTCGCCCTCGATCTCGAGGTGCTCGGGGGCGCCCTCGCGGAACAGCAACGGCACCGAGGCGCCGTCGAGGCCGCCGAGGCGAACGGTGCCGAGGCCCTGGGGCACGAGCGCGTCGACCGGCACCGCCGAGAAGGCGTTCGTGACCGCGTCGTCGGCTGCCGCCCAGTCGAACTCGCCGCCCCCGAACACCTGCAGCCGGGCGTTCGTGACGGTCACGCTCTCGCTGCCGAGCGACGACGACAGGATGGCCTCGCGGGCGGCGTCGGCGTAGATCGGGCCGGCCACGAGCACGCCCACCGTGAAGGCCAGGGTCACGACGACGGCCAGCCCCAGCGAGCGTTGGGCCACGAACCGCTTGAGCAGGAATCGAAGGGTCGCCATCAGTGCGGGTGGCGCCCCCTGAGCGCCCGCACGATGATACGGAGACGGAGCCCGGCGCCGGGTCGCTCGGTTGCGGAATCGTGCCCTCGCCCGCCGGCCGTCCGGGGGCGCGAGGGGCCCCTGCTAGGCTGGGGCTTCGAGCCCAGAACGACACCTGCGAGGAGTTGATCCGCACCGTGGACAGGCCCGAGATCATCTTGGCCCCCGGCCCGACCCCGATCCCGCCCGAGGTGCTCCTCGCCCAGGGCAGCCCGCTCGTCTACCACCGCGGGCCCGGCTTCGGGAACATCATGCGCGAGGTCACCGACCGGCTGCGCGCGCTCTATCGCACCGAGACGGCCGACGTGCTGCTGATGACCTCGAGCGGCACCGGCGGACTCGAGTCGGCCATCGCGAACTGCTTCTCGCCGGGCGACGAGGTGCTGGTGCCGGTGGCGGGGTTCTTCGCCGAGCGGTTCAAGACGCTCGCCGAGACCTTCGGGCTCACCGTGCGCACGGTCGACTACGAGTGGGGCGAGCGCATCCGCCCCGACGAGGTCGCGGCCGCGCTCGCCGAGCACCCGGTGAAGGCCGTGCTGCTCACGCAGTCCGAGACCTCCACCGGCGTGATCCAGCCGATCGAACAGCTCGCGAAGGGTCGCCAACGACGCGGGCGCGATGGTCGTCGTCGACGTCGTGTCCTCGCTCGGCGCCGTGCCGTTCGACTTCGATGCGTGGGGCGTCGACGTCGCGGTGGGCGGCTCGCAGAAGGCCCTCAGTGCCTCGCCCGGCATCGCCTTCGTCGCGATCAGCGAGCGTGCCTGGGAAGCCTCGCGCACCGCCACGAACCCCCGCTTCTACTTCGACTGGGCCACGTACAAGCGCTTCGCCGACCTGCCGCACCCCGAGAACCCCTGGACCCCGGCGATCAGCGTGATGCAGGGCCTGCAGGCCGCGCTCGAGCTCTACTTCCAGGACGGGGTCGAGGCCGCGATGCGCCGCCACCAGATGCTCTCGCGCGCCGTGAAGGAAGGCGCGAAGGCCCTCGGGCTCGACCTGTTCGGCGAGGGGCTCGACGACAACTGGACCGTGACCGCGATCCGCGCGCCCGAATCCGCCGACGCCGACGCGATCTGCGACACGATCCGCTGCCGACCACGGCTGCGTGCTCGCACCCGGGCAGGGCCCCTTGAAGGGGAAGGTCTTCCGCATCGGACACTTCGGGTACTTCAGCGAGCTCGACATCATCCGGGGGCTCGCCGCGCTGGAGATGACGCTCGAGTCGCTCGGGCACCCCGTGAAGCGAGGTGCGGCCGTGGCCGCCGCGGAGACCGTGTTCATGGAGTCGCGCGGCGCGTGAGGGTGCTCGTCACCGAGCCGCTGTCCGCGCAGGGGCTCGATGTCTTGCGGGCCGACTTCCAGGTCGACGAGCGCACCGACCTCGCCACGGGCAACCTCGCGGCGGAGATCGGCGCCTATGACGCGCTGATCATCCGCAGCGCCACCCAGGTCACCGACGAGGTGCTCGCCGCCGCCACGAACCTGAAGGTCGTCGCGCGCGCCGGCATCGGCCTCGACAACGTCGACGTCGACGCGGCGACCCGGCGCGGGGTGATGGTCGTGAACGCGCCGCAATCGAACATCATCAGCGCGGCCGAGCAGGCGATGGCGTTGCTGCTGGCGCAGGCTCGCAACACGCCGCAGGCCCACGCCGCCCTGAAGGCCGGCGCCTGGGAACGCTCGAAGTGGGAAGGGGTCGAGCTCGCCGGCAAGACGATCGGGCTGGTCGGGCTCGGGCGCGTGGGCGCGCTCGTGGCTCAGCGCGCCGCGGGCTTCGGCATGCGCGTGATCGCCTACGACCCGTACGTGAGTGCCGAGCGCGCGAAGGAGATGGGCGTCGATGCGATGCCCTCGCTCGAGGCGTTGCTGGTGCAGGCCGACTTCGTGTCGATCCATCTGCCCCGCACGTCGGAGACCGAGGGGCTGCTCGGCGAGCACGAGCTGGGGCTCATGAAGCAGGGCGCGCGTCTGATCAACACCGCCCGCGGCGGCATCGTCGACGAGCAGGCGCTCGCGAAGGCGATCGAGAGCGGCCACCTCGGCGGCGCCGCGCTCGACGTGTTCGCGACCGAGCCGACGACCGACTCGCCCCTGTTCCGTCTCGACGAGGTCGTCGTGACGCCCCACCTGGGCGCCTCCACGAAGGAAGCCCAGGACAAGGCCGGCACCACGGTCGCGGAGATGGTGCGCCTGGCGCTCACCGGCGAGTTCGTGCCCTACGCGGTGAACGTCTCGGCGGGCGCCGAGGTCACCGAGGTCGTTCGCCCCTTCGTGCCTCTCGCGGAACGGCTCGGCACGCTTACGGCCGGGCTCGCCGAGGGCGGCGTGCGCTCCATCGTCGCGAGCTACCTCGGTCGCATCGCGGAGTCCGACACCCGGGTGCTCACCCTCGCGATCCTCAAGGGGATCCTCGGGCGCACGGTGCATGAGCCGGTCTCGTTCGTGAACGCGCCGATGCTGGCGCGCGAACGCGGTCTCACGGTGAGCGAGATGCGCTCGACCGTGTCGCAGGACTACGTGAGCTCGATCTCCCTGCGGGCCGAGACCGATGCCGACCCGGTCGCCGTGTCAGGTTCGGTGCTCGGCCGCGACCACGAGCGCGTGACGCAGGTGAACGGCTTCGAGATCGAGGTCACGCCCGCAGGCCACATGGTGTTCTTCACCTACGTCGACCGCCCCGGCATCATCGGCACGGTCGGCACCTTGCTCGGCGAGGCCGGTATCAACATCGCCACGATGGACGTCGGCCGCAAGGCGGAGGGCGGCGAAGCGCTGATGTGTCTCACGGTCGACACCGAGGTGCCCTCCGAGGTGCTCGAGGGCGTCGCCGGTGAGATCGAGGCCCACCAGCTGCGCACCGTCACGATCGCCTGAGCGGCGGGCCTGTTCCGGTGTGGTACCGTGCCGCAATCATGAAGCGGATGTTCCTGACGATCGGCGTGCTCGCCGGTGCCAGCGCCCCCAACGGGCCGCGCACCGAGCGCTAACTGCGCCGAGCCCCGTCAGGTCCGTCCCGCACCACCCCGCAAGGAGTCCGCTTCATGAGCCGCTCACCTCGTTCCAACGTCAGACGACTCGCCGTCGGCCGCCTCATCTCGGTCACCGGCGGCGCCGCCGCGTTCACCGCGCTGAACTTCACGGTGTGGGAGCGCACCCACTCGCCGTTCATGCAGGCGCTGGCGCTGCTGCTCACGTTCGGGGTGGCGGGGCTGCTCGGTCCGCTGGCCGGCCACCTGGGCGACCGCTTCGACCGCCGGAAGGTGATGATCTGGTCCGAGGCCGTCGGTGCCGCGTTCTTCACGGGCATGGCGTTCGTCGACACGCCCATCTGGCTCATCCTGCTCGCGTTCGGCGCGGCGATCGCCGAACTGCCGTTCTTCGCTGCCTCGCGGGCCGCGATCCCGAACCTCGTCGAGAGCGAGGATGACATCGCGTGGGCGAACAGCCTCGTCACGCTCGGCGTGCACGCGGGCATCGCCGTCGGTCCGGTGATCGGCGGGCTGCTGCTCGCCGCCGCCGGCTCGCGCGCGGTGTTCGCGGTCAACGCCGTTTCGTTCTTGATCTCGCTCGTGCTCACGATCGGTGTGCACGGCCGCTTCCAGGAAGATCGCGAGGGGTTGCCGAACGAACACGCGGGTCTCAGCGCGGGCCTGGTGTTCCTCTGGCGCGAGCCGGTGCTGCGCCGCCTCACGATCGCGTGGTTCGTGTTCGTGGTCGGCATGGGCATGGGCATGGTGGCCGACGCGCCGCTCGCGGAGGCGTTCGGGTCGGGCGAGCTCGGCTACGGCCTCATGATCGCGGCGTGGGGGCTCGGCTCGACGCTCGGCGCCGGCGTGGGCAGGTTCATGACGGCGCGCACCGAGCCCGTGTGGATGGTGGCCGGGGCCGCCGGCATCACGGTGACCGCGCTCGCCGTGGGGTTCGCGCCGCTGTTCCCGCTCGTGCTCGGCGCGTTGCTCGTGATGGGCGTGAGCGACGGCCTCACGATCGTGTCGGAGAACGGCATGATGCAGCGCCGCACGCCCGACGAGATCCGCAGCCGCACCGTGGCGGCGTTCGAGGCCGTACTCTCGTTCGGGCTCGCGGTGGCCTACATCGCGGCCGGTCCGGTGCTGCAGGTGCTGAGCCCGCAGGCGGTGTACCGGGTCGCGGCCCTCGGTGCCGGCGGCGCGCTGCTGATCCTGCTGCCGCTGCTGCGACTGCGGACCGGCGCGAGCGAGTCGGTGGTTGAAGGAGAGACGCCGCACGTGGCCGTCATGGCCGGGGAAGCAGAGGCGATCGGGCCGGTGGTATGAGCGAGACGAGGCACGTGCCGTCGTCGCGGGAGCGCGCGGCTGTGCGGCGTTTGGCGGCGGCGCGGCTCCTGTCCCTCACGGGCAGCGGGGCCGCGTTCGCCGCCCTCGCCTACATCATGTTCCAGCTCACCGGCGAGTCCCGCTGGGTGTCGTGGACGTTGCTGCTCACGTTCGGCGCCCAGGGCCTGTTCGCCCCACTCGGCAGCGCGCTCGGCGACCGGTTCGACCGCAGGAGGGTGCTCGTGATCGCCGACCTCGCTGCGGCCGCGGGGTTCGTCGCGCTCGCGTTCGCCGAAACGCCGGGGCAACTGCTCGTGATGGCGTTCATCACCGCGACCCTCGAGTCACCGATCTGGTCGGTCTCGGCCGCCGCGGTGCCGAACCTCGTGGGACCCGAGGACCTGACGTGGGCCAACGGCATGGTGGCGGTCGGTCGCAACATCGGGAACCTCGTCGGCCCGATCATCGGCGGGGTGCTGGTGGCCGTGCTCGCGCCCGATTCCACGCCGGAACAGTTGCAGGTGGCCGGGTACTGGGTGTTCGGACTCAACGCGGTCACGTTCGTCGGGTCGGCGGTGCTGATCGCGACCACCCCGGGCTCGTTCACCGGCGAGCGGGGCGAGGATCATCGCTTCGGCGGACTGCGCGACGGCGTCGTGTTCCTGCTGCGCGACCGGGTGCTGCGCGCCATCACGCTCGCATGGGTCGTGCTGCTGCTCGGCGCCGGCTTCACGCTGGTGGCCGAAGTCGCGCTCGCCGAGGAGATGGGGGCCGGGGCGATCGGCTACGGGCTGTTGAACGCCGGATGGGGCGGCGGCGCCGCGTTGGGCTCCTTCCTCGCCCAGCGCTTCCTGCGGCAGCGCTACGAGTCGCGCGCGCTGATCTGGGGTGTGGCCCTGGTCGGTGTGTGCCTCGGACTGATCGGCGTCGCGCCGTGGTTGCCGCTGGCCGTGGGCCTCATGGTCGGCGCCGGCACCGGTGAGGGCATCGGCGGAGTCGCGGAGCAGGGCATCCTGCAGCGGCGCACGCCCGACCACGTGCGGAGCCGGGTCATCGGCGCGAGCGAGTCGGCGATCCTCATCGCGCTCGCCATCTCGTTCGCATTCGGCGGCGAGGTCGTGGACGCGCTCGGCCCCCGTGGGGCGTACTTCCTCGGGGGGTTGAGCTGTCTCGCGGCCGCGCTGGTGCTCGTGCGTCCGCTCGGGCGCGAGCATCGGAGCCTCGCGGACGGAGGGGTCTAGGATGGACGTGGCCACGATGAGAGAGGCATCGGCGATGACGTTCTGGGAGCGGTTCAAGCGCTGGCTGCATCCCGCACCGCCGCCGATCAAGGCCGACGCGGCCGCGCGTGGTCGTGCGGCGCAGGCGTCGGGATACAAGCGCAGGCCGAAGAAGCCGCCCCCTTCGCGGCCCTAACCCAGTCGGCGCGGGCGCCCCGGCTGGCTTGACTCGCGAGTCAAGCGGCGAGATTCCCATGCGCTGGGTGGCAGCGTTGGCCACTCGGTATGGGCTCGATTTGATTTGAATAGCCATTCAGGAGTAGCGTCACTGGCCATGACCGACGGCTACCACGCGATCGTCGTGGGCGGGGGCCACAACGGCCTCGTCGCGGCGGCCTACCTGGCGAAGGCCGGGGCGCGCACGGTGGTGCTCGAGGCGCGCCACAAGGTGGGAGGCGCCGCCGACACGATGGCGCCGTGGCCCGATGCGCCCGAGTTCAAGGTCACCACGCTCAGCTACGTGATGAGCCTCATGCCCGACACGATCCTGCGTGACCTCGACCTCGCGCGGCACGGGTACCGGTCGACGCCCGTCGGGCCGTACTTCCTGCCGTTCCCCGATGGCCGAGCGATCCTGCAGGCCGACGACGACGCGAAGAAGAACTACGAGTCGTTCGCGCAGTTCAGCAAGCGCGACGCCGACGCGATCGAGCAGTGGGACGCGTGGATCGGCGGCCTCGCCGAGGTGCTCGGGCCCGCTGATGATGACGACGCCCCCGCGGCTCGGCTCCATGAAACCCTCCGATCTCACCGAGCAGCTCCGGCTCGCGTGGCGCTTCCGCGGGCTCGACGTGCGCGGGCTCGCCGACGTCACCCAGCTGATGACGATGTCGGTCGTCGACCTGCTCGACCGGTTCTTCGAATCCGACCAGGTGAAGACGGTGATGGCGCTCAACGGCCTCATCGGCACGTGGGCCGGGCCGTACGAGCCAGGCACCGGCTACGTGATGGCCCACCACTCGATCGGCGACGTTGGCGATGGTCACCTCGGCTCGTGGGCGGTGCCCGAGGGCGGCATGGGCGCCGTGAGCGATGCGATCGCCTCGAGCGCGCGGTCGCGCGGCGCCGAGATCCGCACCGAGGCGCGGGTCGCGAAGATCCTCGTCGAGGGCGGGTCCGCGACCGGCGTGGTGCTCGATTCCGGCGAGGAGTTGCGCGCGCCGCTCGTCGTCACCGCGATCCACCCGAAGATCACGTTCCTCGAGCAGATCGACCGTGTCGAGCTTCCAGCCGACTTCGTCGACGACATCTCGAACTGGAAGACCCGCAGCGGCGTCGTGAAGATCAACGCCGCCCTCGACCGTGCGCCCGTGTTCACGCGCGATGCCCGAGCTCACCGACCTCACCGGCGGCTTCGAGCTCGCGCATTCGGTCGCCTACCTCGAGAAGGCGTTCGAGCAGGCGCGTGCGGGCGAGCCGGCGACCGCGCCGTTCAGCGACGGCGTGATGCCGACCGTCTACGACCGTACCCTCGCCCCCGAGGGCAAGCACGTCGTCTCGCTGTTCACGCAGTGGGTGCCGCACGAGTGGAGCGAGGAGCCCGCACCAGGCGGAGCTCGAGGCCTACGCCGACCGCGTGATCGCCGGCTACGACGAGCTCGCGCCCGGGCTTCGCCGACTCGGTGCTGCACCGCCAGGTGATCGGCCCCCACGAGATGGAGCAGGAATGGGGCCTGATCGGCGGCAACATCTTCCACGGGGAGCTGAGCGCCGAGCAGCTGTTCCACATGCGGCCGGCGCCGGGCTACGCCGACTACCGCACGCCGATCCGGGGGCTGTACCAGTGCTCGAGCGCCACGCACGCGGGCGGCGGCGTCTGCGGCATCCCCGCCTACAACATGGTCCGCGAGATCAAGAAGGACCGCCGCGCGCGGCGCCTTCCGACGGAAAGGATGACCCACCCGATGACCGAGCAGAACTCGTCGTTCCCGTTCTACTTCGCGAGCTGGTACAAGAAGTCGCCGTACTTCCAGCGCACCGTCGAGGCCGGCTGCACGAGCTGGGATCTGTACAACCACATGCTGATCCCGACGCTCTACGACGACGACGTCAAGGAGTACTGGCACCTCGTCGAGAAGGTCACGCTCTGGGACGTCGCGGTCGAGCGCCAGGTCGAGATCACCGGTCCCGACGCCGCGCGGTTCACCCAACTGCTCACGCCGCGCGACCTCTCGCAGACGCAGCCCGAGCAGTGCAAGTACGTGCTGCTCTGCGCGCCCGACGGCGGCATCGTGAACGACCCGATCCTGCTGAAGCTCGCCGAGGACCACTTCTGGCTCTCGCTCGCCGATTCCGACGCGCTGCTCTACGCGCTCGGCGTGCAGGCGTTCGCGAACATGGACGTCGAGATCCGCGAGCCCGACGTGTCGCCGCTGCAGATCCAGGGCCCGCTGTCGAAGCCGCTGATCCGCAAGCTCTTCGGCGACGACGTGGCCGACCAGCGCTACTACTGGCACAAGCAGACCGAGCTCGACGGCATCCCGGTCGTCGTCTCGCGCACGGGTTGGAGCGCGGAGCTCGGCTACGAGGTGTACCTGCGCGACTCCTCGCGTCGCGCATCGACCTGTGGGACGCGATCATGGCCGCCGGCGAGGAGTTCGAGCTGCGCGCGATCGCGCCGAGCGACCAGCGCCGCATGGAAGCCGGCATCTTCAACTACGGCAACGACATGGACATCACGAACAACCCGTTCGAGATCACCGGCCTCGAGCGCCTCGTCGAGCTCGACAACGACAACGAGTTCGTCTCGCGCGACGGCGCTCGAGCGGATCGCGCGCGAGGGCGTGCAGCAGAAGCTCGTCGGCGTGACGATCGACGGCGATCCGCTCGGCATGTGGCTCGAGGACTTCTGGCCGGTCGTCGACGGTGACGAGAAGGTCGGCCGGCTCGTGAGCGCCTCGTACTCGCCCCGGCTCGAGCTCAACATGGGCTTCGCGTGGGTGCCGATCGCCATGGCGTCCGAGGGCACGCGCATCGAGATCACCTCGCCCGACGGCCCGATGACCGCGACGGTGTCGGCCTTGCCCTTCCTCGACCCGAAGAAGGAGATCCCCGCGAAGAGCTGACCGTAGGCTCGCGGGTGAGCTACGAGCATCTGGAGGTCTGGCGGGGCGACGTGCTCGGCGACCCGTGGATCGACGAGCTTCCGTCGATCGTGCGAGCCTGCGTCGAGCGGTGGTCGCTCACGCTCGGGAAGCCCTGGACGAACAGCGTCGCCTCGCTCACGATGCCGGCCGAGCGCGACGGCGAGCCCGTCGTGCTGAAGATCGGCATCCCCGACCGCGAAGGGGAGTTCGAGGCCGAGGCGCTCCGACGCCTCGACGGCGACGGGGCGGTGCGACTGCTCGACGACGACGCGGCCACCCGCGCGATGCTGCTCGAGCGCTGCCTGCCGGGCACGCCGCTCACCGAGCAGGACCCCGACGCGGCGCTCGACGTGTTGATCGGTCTGCTGCCCCGTCTGTGGATCCCGGCGGGCGAGCCGTTCCGGCCCCTGGCCGACGAGGCCGCCGACCTCGATCGTCGAGATGCGCGAGCACTGGGTACGCACCGGCCGCTCCGTCGACGAAGCGCTGATCGACGCCGCGACCGAGGCGTTCGAGTACCTGGCGCCCACCCAGGGCGACCCGGTGTTGGTGAACCAGGACCTGCACGCCGGCAACGTGCTCGCGGCCGAACGCGAGCCGTGGTTGCTGATCGACCCCAAGCCGCTGGCGGGGGAGCGGGAGTTCGGGGTGGCCTCGATCGTGCGCGGACGCGAGCTGGGGCACAGCCGCGAGGCCGTGCTGTACCGGCTCGACCGGCTGAGCGACGAGCTCGAGCTCGACCGGGAACGGGTGCGCCTGTGGACCATCGCCCACACCGTGTCGTGGGCGTTCGACGACGAGCCCCTGGCGAGCCACGTCGAGGCAGCCGCTTGGCTGCTCGACGCGGCATGATGGAGGCGTGGAATCCCCTCACCGGACGACTGCTGATCTCCAACGCCAACCTGTTCGACCCCAACTTCCGCCGCACGGTGCTGCTGATCGGGCACCATGACGACGACGGTGCGGTCGGCGTGGTGCTGAACCAGCCCCTCGGCGTCACCGTGCGCGAGGCCGTGCCACCGCTCGGGCCGTTGGTCGAGCCCGAGGAGCAGCTGTTCGACGGCGGGCCCGTCGAGCCTGCATCGGTGGTCGTGCTCGCCGACTTCCTGGACCCGGCGAGGGCCGAGGTGCTGGCGATGGGCACGATCGGCTTCCTGCCGCCGGAAGCCGGCGACGACATCGCGGATGCCATCAAGCGGGCGCGCGTGTACGCGGGCTACGCCGGGTGGGGGCCGGGGCAGCTCGAGGACGAGATCGCCGAGGACTCTTGGGTGGTGGCGCCGGCCCTTCCCGGCGACGTGTTCCATGACGAGCCCTCGCGGCTGTGGGACGACGTGCTGCGCCGTCTCGGCCGCGACTACGACATGTTGCGTTTGATGCCGCGTGACCCGTCGATGAACTGAGCCACTCGGACGTGACGGCGACTTGCTGGCGCCCGGCCGGCGAGGGATGCTGACGCCCATGTCGACCGTGCCGATCGACCGCGACGCCCTCGAGCGGTGTGCCACCGGGTTCGGGCTCTCGGTGGGGCTGCCCGCCGAGGCCTACATCTCGCCGGAGGTGCTGGCCTGGGAGCGGGAGCGGTTCCTCGCTCGCTCGTGGGTCTGCCTCGGGCGCGTGGGCACCCACCGGCGCGTCGCCGGGCAGATCGAGCGTGCCGGGTGGGTCTTCGCGCGGCGTGATGACGACGGCGTCGACCCCGACGAGCAGTTCGGCAACCTGTGGGAGCACCTGGCGCCGTATGAGCCCGAGCGGCTCGTGGTCGCGGCGCGGCATTCCTACGAGATCGCCGCGAACTGGAAGCTGATCCACGAGAACTACCAGGAGTGTTACCACTGCTCCGAGATCCATCCGGAGCTCTGCAAGGTGACTCCGCCCGACAGCGGGTACTCGATCGACATCCGGGGCCTCTACGTCGCCGGGCCGATGGACCTCTACGACGGCGTCGAGACGATGTCGCTCGACGGACGGTCGCACGGAGTGCCGATACGCGGCCTGCGCGAGCACCAGCTGCGCGAGGTGGGCTACTTCGGCATCTTCCCGAACCTGCTCATCAGTCCGCACCCCGACTACGTGCTGACCCATCGCATCGAGCCGCTGGCACCCGATCGAAGCTTCGTGGAGTGCGAGTGGCTCTTCCCGCCCGAGGCGCTCGAGCTCGAGGGCTTCGATCCGGCCTACGCCGTGGATTTCTGGGACGTGACGAACCGCGAGGACTGGGCGGCGTGCGAATCGCTGCAGCGCGCGGCCGCCTCGCGCGGACACCGGCCCGGCCCGATGTCGACCGTGTGGGAAGGCGGCGTCTACATGCAGGTGCGCATGATCGCCGACGGTTACCTGCGCGGCGACGTGCCCAGGCCGCCCGAGCAGCCCGCGAGCACCTCGTACCCGCGGCGCGAGCTGCTGCGAGGCGCATGAGCGACTCGGTCTCGTTCGACCGGGTCGCGGCGCTCTACGACTCGACCCGCGTCACCGACGAGCAGACGCTGCGTGGGGTGGTCGACCTGCTCGAGCGCGACGTCGCGACGGGAAGCGGCGCCGTGCTCGAGATCGGGGTGGGCACGGGCGCGCTCGCCGTGCCGCTGTCGGCGCGCGGGACGCGCGTGGTGGGCATCGACCTGTCCGACGCGATGATGGGCCGCGTCGCCGGCAAGGGTGGGGGCGTGTCGCTCGCCGCCGCCGATGCGACCCGACTTCCGTTCGGCAAGGCGACGTTCGCGGGGTCGTACGCGCGCTGGGTGCTGCATCTCGTCCCGGCGTGGCGCTCGGCCGTGGCGGAGCTCTGCCGGGTCACGGCCCCGGGCGGGGTGATCGCGATCGAGCCCGGCGGGTTCGCCGGCCGATGGCAGGTCGTGATGGAACGCATGGTCGAGGCGATCGGTCCTGCCGCGGAGCCCGTGGGGCTTTCCTACGGCCGCGAGCCGGAAGCGCTCGACGCGGCGTTCGCCGATGCGGGCGCCGAGCCGCTCGGCGTGGTCGACATCGCCGGGCACTTCGCCGGGTCGCTCCGCTCGTTCTTCGATGAGGCGCTGGCGCGCACGTACTCGTGGACGTGGCGTGCGTCCGACGAGGACCTCACGCGTGGGGTCGCCACCGTGCGGGCGTGGGCCGAGGAACGGTTCGACGACTGGGACACCCCGCTCGACCTCGAGGCGCCCATGCACTGGCACCGCTACCGCGTGTCGGGGTCCACGTAGTCGTCGGGGTGGTCGACGGCGCCGGGCGCCTCGTCGACGATGTGCATCGCGGCCTGTTCGGGCGCGGTCGGGCCTTCCTCGCCGGGCTCGATGTCGCCCACCATCTCGCCGGTGCCGTCGTAGCCATCGGCATCGCTGTCGTCGATCAGGTCGACGCTGGAGACCGCTCGCCGTGACGAGCGCTCCTCGCGGCGATTGAATTCGTCGATCGTGTCGCCGTGCGCCTGCTCGTCGAGCGTGACCGCGTCGTCGACGCCGACCGGGCGATCCAGGCCGGAGATGTAGTCCTCGAGCGCCTGGCCTGGGTCCTCGTCTTCCTCGGTGGGCGAGGGGCCTTCGCTCTGCGTGATCGGGTCCTCGTGGTCGGACATCGCTTCCTCTCCGTGCGGGCCGGTCGTCGTCGGCTGCCAGCGTACGCCTCGCGGGCGCCGCCGACCCCGGGTATCCTGGGCGGCACCGCAGCACGGACGCCCGACGTCCGTCGACACCCAGGAGGTTCGAGGTGCCGATCACCGAGGTCGAGAAGATCTGGATGGACGGCGAGCTCGTGGACTGGCACGACGCGCAGGTCCACGTGCTCAGCCACGCCCTGCACTACGGCAGCGGCGTCTTCGAGGGCATCCGGGCCTACGAGACCGTACGCGGCCCCGCCGTGTGGCATCTCGACGAGCACCTGCGGCGGCTGTACCGCAGCGCCAAGCTCTACCACCTGGAGATCCCGTTCTCGCCCGAGGCGCTGACCGAGGGCACGAAGGAGCTCATCGAGGCCAACGGCCTCAGCTCGTGCTACATCAGGCCGCTCGCGTTCCGCGGGTACGGCGAGATGGGGGTGAACCCGCTCGACGCCCCCGTCAACGTGACGATCGCGGTGTGGCCGTGGGGGGCCTACCTCGGCGAAGACGCCATCGACCGCGGCGTGCGCGTGAAGGTGAGCAGCTGGCGCCGCAACCCCCAGAACTCCCTGCCGGCCGCCGCGAAGGCCACGGGGCAGTACATCAACAGCGTGCTCGCCAAGGTCGAGAGCCTCAAGGCCGGTTACGACGAGGCGATCATGCTGAACGAGCACGGCTACATCACCGATGGCTCCGGCGAGAACATCTTCATCGTGCACAAGGGCGCCCTGGTCACCCCGCCGACCCAGGCGGGCTCGCTCGACGGCATCACGCGCGAGACGGTCATCACCCTGGCGCGTGAGCTCGGGTACGAGGTGCGCGAGGAGAACCTCGTGCGCACCGACCTCTACAACGCCGAGGAGTGCTTCTTCACCGGCACGGCGGCGGAGCTCACGCCGATCCGCGAGGTCGACGACCGCGAGGTCGGGGAGGGCCATCGCGGCCCGGTCACGAAGGAGCTGCAGTCGGCGTTCTTCGCCGCCACGAAGGGCGAGGACCCCAAGCACCAGGACTGGCTCACGTACGTGCGCGACTGAACCGCGGTCGCCCTCAACGGCCGAGGTCGAGCGTGCGCACGACGTCCCATTCCGCCGTGGTCGGCGGCGCGCCGAGCTCGCGTGCGACCCCCAGCATGAGGTCGCCGGCCCCCGACCCGCGTCGGGGCACCCAGAAGGTGTAGGTGACGCCGGGGCGCAGCGTGATCGGGCGTGCGCCCGGGCACCTCGAACACCGTCCGCGCGGGGCCCGGGAAGGCGAACGAGGCCAGGTCGCCTGGGCGTCCGTCGTAGGTGACGTCGCCGGCCACCTCGATCGGCCCGCTCCGGGTGAAGGTGAGCAGCCACGCGAGCACGGGCGGCGGTCGCCAGTCGAGGCGGCGACCGACCACCCGGTCGCGCACCCGCGGTTCGACCCGCCGCCGGTACTCGTCGAGCGAGCGTTCGAACCACGCCGGGTCGCCGGGGCGATCGAGGGCCTCGCCGGCCGGGGTCGACCGGGTGCAGGCGGTCGAGGTCGAGCACGGCGATGCTGATCGAGGCGCCGGGCCTCCCCGTGGAGACGGTGGCGTAGCCGAGCCCCGGTGGGCCCCACTCGAAGCGCCGGCGACCCACCCATCGGGCACCGTCACCGACACGGGCGAGGACAGCCCCGGAAGCCGGTAGGTGCCCGCGGCCAGCGGCGCCGTGGCCCCGTCGACGTCGGTGGCGGCGGGCGTCGGGCCGCCATGGGGTCGCTCGGCGCGGGGCCATGCCAGCCAGGCGGTGAGGCCGAGCAGCGCGACGACCGCGAACGCCGCCAGCGTCATGACCCGCCTGTGGGCCTCGGCATCACGGTGCGCCTCGGACGGGAAGGGTTCCGGGGCAAGGTCGATGGGGTCGTCCGCATCGAAGGAGCTCGGGTCGCCTGACTGCGTCGTTCGCATCGTCGTCCGCCTTCCTGCGAGCAGCGTCTCACGACCGGCCCGCATGGGCAGGATGCTGCGGGGCGCGCCCCGGCGCAACGGGGCCCGCGGCGCGGTAATCTGCGGCCCGATGCAGGACCGCTACCGGCTTCCCCGCACCGTCGTGCCGTCCAGGTACGACCTGGTACTGCAGCCCGACCTCGACGCGGCGACCTTCGCGGGGCGGGTCGCGGTCGCCGTCGAGGTGCACGAGCGGGTCGACGAGATGATCGTGAACGCGCTCGAGCTGGCGATCGACGGCGCGACGCTGCACGGCGACGGCGGGCTCGAGGTAGGGGTGGCCGAGGTCACGCTCGACGCCGCGGTGCAGCGGGCCACGCTCCACCTCGCCGAGCCGGTGGAACCCGGGCCCTACACGCTCGAGATGAGCTTCCGCGGCGAGCTGAACGACCAGCTGCACGGCTTCTACCGCTCGACATACACCGACGACGACGGCACGTTCACGATCGCGACCACGCAGTTCGAGGCGGCCGACGCCCGCCGTGCGTTCCCGTGCTGGGACGAGCCCGACCTCAAGGCGGTCTTCGGCGTCACCCTCGTGGTTCCCGAGGGCATCGTCGCGCTCTCGAACGGCCCGGAGGTCGACCGCGAGCCCACCGACGACGGCCGGGTGCGGGTGCGGTTCGCCGACACGATGTCGATGTCGACCTACCTGGTGGCGTTCGTCGTGGGCCGCCTCGAGCTGACCGAGCCGCTCGACGTCGACGGGGTGCCGCTGCGCATCGCGCACCTGCCCGGCAAGGGCCACCTGGCCCGGTTCGCCCTCGAAGCCGGCGAGTTCTCGCTGCGGTTCTTCACCGACTACTACGGCATCCCCTACCCCGATCGCAAGGTCGACTTCGTGGCCCTGCCCGACTTCGCGCAAGGGGCGATGGAGAACACCGGGCTCATCACCTACCGCGAGTCGCTGCTGCTCGTCGACCCCGACCACGCGACCCAGCCCGAGCTCGAGAACATCGCCGACGTGGTCGCGCACGAGCTCGCCCACCAGTGGTTCGGCAACCTCGTGACGATGCGCTGGTGGAACGGCATCTGGCTGAACGAGGCCTTCGCCACGTTCATGGCGCTGCTCACGGTCGACGCCCTGCGCCCCGACTGGGAACGCTGGACCTCGTTCGGCCGCTTCACCACCGCCGCGAAGGAGGTCGACGCGCTGCGCTCGACCCGCGCCATCGAGTACCCGGTGCACTCGCCCGACGACGCCTCGGGCATGTTCGACGTGCTCACCTACCAGAAGGGCGCGGGCATCCTGCGCATGCTCGAGCGCTACCTCGGCGCCGAGCGCTTCCGCGACGGCATCCGGCTGTACCTGGGCCGCCACGCCTACGGCAACACCGAGACCCACGACCTGTGGAACGACATCGAGGAAGCCAGCGGCGAGCCGGTGCGCCGCATCATGGACCAATGGATCTGGCAGGGCGGGTATCCGCTGCTGACGGTGCGTCCCGACGCCGGCGGCATCCGCATCGACCAGCGGCGGTTCCTGGCCGACGGCGGCGCCGACCACGCGGTGTGGGACGTGCCGCTACGCGTGCGGGTGCTCGGTGGCGAGGAACGCTCGGTGCTCGTGCCGGCCGACGGGGTCGTGGTCGACGTGCCCGCCGACGCGGCCGTCGTGGTGAACGCCGAGGCGTCGAGCTTCGTGCGGGTTCGCTACGAGGGCGACCTGCTCGAACGGCTCACCTCGCGGCTGTCGGAGCTCTCCCCGCTCGAGCGCTACGGCCTGGTCGACGATCACTGGTCGGCGGTCAGCTCGGGCGCCGCGCCGGCCTCGGAGTTCGTGGCGGCGGCCGCGCGGTTCGGCGACGAGGACGACATCTCCGTCTGGCAGGTGCTGCTCATGGGGCTCACGTGGTGCGACCGCTTCCTCGATGGCGAACCCCGCGAGCGCCTGCGCACCTTCGTGCGCCGCCTGATCGCGCCCGCGATGGACCGTCTCGGGTGGGAAGCCGACGCCGACGAGCCCGATCGCGTCCGCGCTCTGCGCGGCGCGCTGCTCCAGGGCCTCGGGGTGCTCGGCGCCGACCCGAACGCCGAGGCCGCCGCGCGCGAGTTCGAGGCGGAATCACGAGCCGGCAAGCCGGTCGACGCCTCGCTCGCCGCCGCCGCCGTGAACGTGGTCGCCTTCAACGGCGACGAGGCCGACTTCGAGCACTACTGGACCGCCTACCGGGAGTCGCCGAACCCGCAGGAGCAGTACCGCTACCTGTTCGCGCTGCCGCTGTTCCGCGACGAGGCGTTGTTCGACCGCACCGTCGAGGCGGTCTTCGGCGACGATATCCGGAGCCAGGATGCACCGTTCGTGTTCGCCTACGCGATGGTGAACCGCGACCTCGGCGACCGCGCCTGGCGTGTGCTTCGCGAGCGCTGGAACGAGGCCGAGGAACGCTTCCCGCCGCAGCTCACGATCCGCCTGGTCGACGGCGTGCGCTACCTCACGCGGCCCGAACAGGTCGCCGAGGCCGAGGCGTTCTTCGCCGAGCACCCGATCCCGCAGTCGGCGAAGATGTTGGAACAGATGCTGGAACGCCAGCGGGTCGCCGCGGCGCTTCGGGAACGGGCGACGCCTGATCTCGAGCGCTACTTCTCGGAGTGACTCCGGCGGAGGCCGCTCTGACCAGAGGGTTTGCCTTCGCGCAACTAGGTGAGTGAGAATCCCGTTGCCTTCCCTTGCTCCGGGACCACTTGCCCGCGACAGCAGTCAAGGAGGAGCCGTGGATGACCGCCCGTCGCTAAAGGCGCATCGGTCGACGAACCATACCCGACGCCATCGACGCGTGGCGGCAGGAAGTGCGGAGTCTGCGGGTAGGCCGAAGCGGCTGGCGGTCGTGCTCGCAGCCATCCTGCTCGCATCCGCACTCCCGGTGATTCAACGCGGGGCCTCATGGCCTCCCCAGCGAGCGAGCGCGCATGCCGGCCACACCGGCTCGGGTGCCGCCTGCATGATCAACAGCGTTCGCAGCGAAGTGAACTACGACGCTTCGGGGTATCACCCCTTCGATCTCATGAGGTTCTGGATCTCCTGTCAGTACGGCCAGGTCGACAAGACGGTGGAGTGGATCGAAACCCAGGTCCAGTCCCACGACTGGCCGACTGCTGGCGGAGGCCTTCGCAGCCATCCTCTGTCGTTCGACTGTACCGCGACCCCATCTCCATGCACCTTCAACGAGCAGGGGCTGTTCCAAGCCACGATCGATATGGGCACGTCTGGGACCCCCACGGAGCCGTGGGACGAACTCCTCGGCACGCCTCCACAATCGTCGGCCTGCAAGGTGAAGTTCGTTGAGAATCCCACGTGGGTTCTATGCCAAGAGGGGACAGGAATCTGGTCCAAGTCGCAGGGAGGCTACCCACCGTTCCCGCTCCACATCTGGCAGGGAGGAATCGACGGCAACGAGGTGCCGATCGGGCAGACGTACGGCCTCCCCGACGAGGACGGAGAGAACCCGACCGCGCTGTGGGGGGATCCGGTGAACTCGCTCACGGGTTCCTTCTACTCCTCGATGACCGATATGTCCTTACCCGGCATCGGTCGGCCCTTCCGGATCACTCGGACCTACAACTCTGGCGGCTCACTTGACGGTACGACCTACGCGCCGGTCGGTGGCGTGATGGGCCGGGGCTGGCGGTTCACCTACGGCGCCTACCTCGAGATCCTGACTGGCGGGGACCTGGTCTACCACGCTGCCTCAGGCAAACAGCTCGACTACTACCTCCAGAGCGACGGCGTGAGCTTTCAGCGTCGGCCAGGCGTCACCTCAGCCATGGTGAAGATCGCCAATGGCACGTACACCCTCACCCGCCGCAACGGCTCACAGCTCAAGTTCAAGACCACGGGCGAGCTCACCTCGATCACCGACCGCAACGCGAACGCGATAACCCTGGCGTACTCCGCGGGGAACCTCGCCTCGATCACCGACACCGCCGGTCGCGTCATCACCGTGGATACCAATGCCAGCGGCAAGATCACGAAGTTCACGATCCCGGACGGGCGTTTCGTCTCCTATGCATACGGCTCGAACAACTTGCTGAGCGTCACCGACCTCAACGGCAACGTCTGGGAGTACGGCTATGACGCAGGCAACCGTCTGAAGACGATCACCGATCCCCGAAACATCGTCACGGTCAACAACACCTACACGAACGGACGGGTCACGTCCCAGCTCGACGGGGAGGGCAACGCCAGCTCCTACGCCTGGGACCAGGCGACCCGCACCGCGACGTTCACCGACGAAGAGGGCAAGGTCTGGAAGCACGTCTACGACTCCGGCAACAAGCTGATCGAGACGATCCCGCCGACGGGTGCGGCCGACAAGACGCGGTACGAGTACGACCCGGCGACGCTCAAGCAATCCAAGGTGATCGAGCCCGACGGCGACACCTGGGCCTGGGCCTATGCCACGGACAGCTCGGGCAACATCACCCAGATGACGGCCACCGACCCGCTGCTCCGAGCCACCACGACGACCTACACGTCGCTACACCAGCCCGATACCGTCACCGACCCCCGCGGCAAGGTCACCGACTACAACTACGACGCGAACGGCAACCTCACCCAGATCGTGCAGCCCGGCAACGTCACGACCGGCTACGGCTACAACGCGAACGGGAAGCTCACGTCGGTCACCGACCCGAACGGCAGGACGACGACCTTCAACTACGGCGCCAAGGGCAACCTCACGAAGATCACCGACCCGCTCGGCAAGATCACGAACCTGACATACGACTCCTCGGGCAGACTGACGGAGAAGAAGGACCCGCGCCAGAACATCTGGACCTACGGGTACAACGACGCGAACCAGCTGACGTCGGTCGATCCGCCCTTGATGCCCGCCACGACCTACACGTACTCGAAGGTCGGCCAGGTCAAGACCGTCACCGACGCGAAGAACCAGACCACGACCTACAACTACGACGGCAACGGACGGTTGATCAACATCAAGGCGCCGGATAACTCGACCGTCACGACCTACACGTACATGAAGACCGGGCAGGTCAAGACCGCCAAGGACGGCATCAACAAGGTCACGACCTACGCGTACTTCGACGACGGACGCCTGAAGAGCGTCGAGGATCCGCTGCTGCGCAAGTGGCAGTACTCCTACTGGCCCGACGGAGCGCTCAAGCGCAAGACGCTGCCGTCGACCGACATGATCGACTATGCCTACTTCGCCGATGGCCAGATCCAGAACGTCACGTACTCGAACGCGAACACGCCCGACGTGAGCTTCACCTACGACACCGGCGGTCGCACCGCGACGATGACCGACGGCGCGGGCACCGTCTCCTACGGCTACGACGACCTGAACCGCGTGACGAGCATCACCCGGGGCTCCGACGCCTTCGGCTACTCCTATCTTCCTGGCGGCCAGCTCGACGTGGTGACCTACCCGGGGGGAGCCACGATCGACTATGGCTACCGCGACGACTCCCGGGTCGGAACGATCCTGCACGACGGGCAGACGACGAACTACGGCTACGACGACGCCGGGAACCTGACGACGATCTCGCTGCCCAACGGCATCGGGACGACCTACACCTGGGACGCTGCGAACCGGCTCACGAACGTCGAGCACAAGAAGGGCACGAACGTCCTGCAGAACTACGCGGTCACGCTCTTCGACAACAACGGCAACCCGACCAGGATCGTAGGACCGAGCGGAACGACGAACTACACCTACGACCTGTTCGATCGTCTCACGTCGGCCTGCACGCCGAGCTGTACGACCAGCCCGTCCGGAATCTCCTACACGTATGATCTCGCCGGGAACCGGACCACCGAGGTCCGCCACGGCGCAGGCGGGGGCACCACGACCTTCAACTACGACGCCGCGAGCCAGCTGACGTCCACGACCGGGCTCGTCGCTAAGACCTACTCCTACGACGCCAACGGCAACCAGACCGCCGCCGGCAACCGGACGTTCACCTACGACTCCGAGAACCGGATGCTGACGACGGCCCAGGGCGGCACGACCACCGCCTACGCGTACGACGGATCGGGCAACATGCTTTCTCGCTCCGTCGGTGGCTCGACCCAGGCCAGCTTCCTCTGGGACACGAACGCCCCGATGAGTCAGCTCGCGATCGAGCGCGACGGTTCAGGGGCGCAGCTACGAAGGTTCACGTACGGCCCGGGCGGCCCCGGGGGTCTGCTCGCCATGCACGCTGACAGCGCGAACCGGTTCTATCTCGCCGACGCGCTCGGTTCGGTCGGCGCGATGAGTTCTCCGACCGGCGCGCTCGAGTGGACCTACAGCTTCGAGGCGTACGGGACGCCGACGGCGACGCGGGTCGATCCGTCCGCGCCGGCGAACCCGATGGCGTTCGACGGGCAGTATCAGGAGCCATCAGGGCTCTACAACATGCGTGCCAGGCAGTACGACAGCGCGACTGGCCGGTTCGTTGGAATCGATCCGGCTGCAGCGACAATCGGTGGTGGTCGCATGGTCTCGACCTACGCATACGGCTTCAACCAGCCGACCGTACTCTCGGACCCGAGGGGCCTTGCACCAGACACACAGGCGTGGTATTCGCGCTGGTTCGATGACTTCAACCAGTTCAACCCCGCTCTTCATTACCTGCAGAGCTGCTTCGGAGCAGACGGGAACCAGAGTGTCGTCTCCTGGGGGTTCCAGTGCGGTCTTTCCAGCACGTTCCTCGCAACATCAGCGGTGGGACTTGGCGGCCTCATACGCATAGGAACACCCACCGGCGTGGCGGCGACAACCCATGGATCGCTGCGACTGAGTCAGGCGGGTTTCACGGATGACCTTGTGGCGCAAACAAAATCAGCGATTCAGACTACGCAAAGAGACGGAGCAATCGTGTACATAAGGC
Source organism: uncultured Actinomycetes bacterium (assembly GCA_963722795.1). Lineage (GTDB taxonomy): Bacteria > Actinomycetota > UBA4738 > UBA4738 > HRBIN12 > JAOUEA01. Next base: position 531,657 of record CAVROD010000003.1, on the reverse strand, counting down.
AGGTGTCGCCTGGCCGGTTCGACTTCATTGTGGAAGGAGAACGTGGAGTGATTACTGCCCACAGGGGCTGGACCCAGAAGTCGGTCGACAGGCTGGCAAAGAACTTCGGTTGGGAAGGCTGGCCTCCATGAAGATGACCTACGATCCTGAAGCGGATTCGGCTCTGGTGTATCTAGTCGAGCGTATCGACCCTGGTGACGCGCCGGGTTCCCTGATGTGCGACCTTGAAGTCCGGGAGGGGGCTGTTGTCCTTCTTCTCGATGTCGAGCATCGGGTGCTGGGTTTCGAGATTCTGGGTGCCTCGCGGCTGTTGCCCCCTGAGGTCCTTAGGTCTGCGCAGTCTACGTGACCTAGTAGCAACCCGGGAGAGGTCAGTCCGGGAATCATCCCTCCGATTGCGGCAGAGCCAGGCGGAAGACCCACATGTTGGGCGAACCGTCATTGACAAGCTCCCGATGGTCCCCATACCGTTCGGACACGAACGACCTTGCGGGGTTCCTCTGACACGGGGGGAGGGGAGCACGACGAGCGACGCCGTCGTCGAAGGCATCGAGGTCGCCACCGATCACTGGATCGGCGGCGAACGCGTCGCATCCTCAGACCGGTTCATCGACGACTCGCCGATCGACGAGCAGCCGATCGCCGAGGTCGCGCGCGGGGGCGCCGGAGAAGCGGATCAAGCGGTCACGGCCGCGCGCGCCGCGACCGGCACATGGGGGGCGATGCCGCCGAAGGAGCGTGCCGAGATCCTGCACCGCATCGCCGACGGCGTCGAGGCGCGCGTCCCCGAGCTCGCGGCCGTCGAGACGCGCGACAACGGATCGCTGCTCCGCTCGATGCGCAACTCCGTGATGCCCCGGGTCGCTCGGAACTTCCGCTTCTTCGCCGACCAGCTGCTGGCGCTCGAGACCGGGGTGAAGGACTACGACGGGTTCGCCGAGCGCGTGGCCTGGGACCCGAGCGGGGTCACGGTGGTCATCACGCCCTGGAACGCACCGCTCATGCTCGCGACGTGGCGCGTCGCGCCCGCGCTCGCGGCGGGCAACGCGGTCATCCTGAAGCCGCCGGAGTGGGCGCCGCTCACCGCCTCGATGCTCGCCGACATCGCGCACGAGGCCGGCCTGCCCGACGGCGCGTTCAACGTGCGTGCAGGGCATCGGCGAGGAAGCCGGCGCCGCGCTCACCGCGCACCCGGGCGTCGATCGCATCGCGTTCACCGGCAGCATCCCGACCGGCAAGCTCGTCGCGAGCTCGGCCGCCGCCAACCTCACGCCGGTCTCGCTCGAGCTCGGGGGCAAGTCGCCGTTCGTCGCGTTCGCCGACGCCGACCTCGACGCCGTCGTGCAGCAGGCCGTGAACCAGTTCGACAACGCCGGGCAGGTCTGCCTCGCCGGCACGCGCCTGATCGTGGAACGCAGCATGCACGACGAGTTCCTCGAGCGGTTCGTCGAGGCTTCCGCAGCGATCGTGCAGGGCGACCCCCGCGAGGAGACCACCGACATCGGGCCGCAGATCACGCGGGCGCACTTCGAGCGCGTCGACGGCTTCGTGCAACGAGCGAAGGCCGAGGGCGCCACGGCTGTCTTCGGCGGCGGGCCGAACGAGGACCTCGGCGGCCTGTACTACCGGCCGACCCTGTTCACCGATGCGCCGGGTGGGTCGGAGATCCTCACGCAGGAGGTCTTCGGCCCCGTGCTCACGCTGCAGACCTTCGAGAGCGAGGACGAGGCCATCGCGCTCGCCAACTCGACCGAGTACGGGCTCGCCGCCATCGTCTACACCGGCGACCAGGCCCGCGCGGAACGCGTGAGCTCCGCGCTCGTGGCCGGCACCGTGTGGGTCAACTGCTTCTTCGTGCGCGACCTCGCGGCGCCCTTCGGCGGCGCGCGCGGGTCGGGCATCGGCCGCGAGGGCGGGCCGTGGAGCTTCGATTTCTACGCCGACGTGAAGAACGTGTGCACCGCACCGTGGAACTGACACCGAGACCGAGGAGGCAACGACATGGGTGAAGTGGTCGGCGCGGCCCTGGTGGCCCACGTGCCCACCATCATGCTGCCCGAGGAGACGCGTCGTGAGATCAACGACGGCAACGAGATCACGCTCGTGCCGGGCCTGCACCGGCTGAAGAGCGAGTGCCTCGACCGGCTGCAGCCCGACACCGTGATCGTGTTCGACACCCACTGGGAGTCGACCTTCGAGCACATCGTCACGGCGCACGACCGCCGCACGGGGAAGTTCACGAGCCACGAGCTGCCGCGGGGTATGGCGCGGCATCCCGTACGACATGCCGGGCGACCCCGAGCTCGCGAAGCTCATCGCGGCGCAGGCCGAGGGGCGCGACGACTGCTGGATCCTCGCCTGCGACGACCCGTACCTGCCGATCTTCTACGGCACGGTCAACGTCTGGACGTTCCTCGGCGACGCGAACACGCGGTGGATCAGCGTGGCGCTGAACCAGTGCTGCACGACCGAGGACTTCCTGCTGTTCGGCAAGCTCATCGGCGACGCCGATCGCGCAGAGCGACCGGCGCGTCGTGCTGCTGGCGAGCGGCGGCATGACGCACCGCTTCTTCCCGTTCCGGGAGCTGCGCCAGCACGAGAGCTCGAAGGCGCCCGAGAACATCCTGGGCATCGAGAGCTACGAGGCCGACCAGCGCGTGCTCTCGATGATGCGGGAAGGCGACCACGCCGGGGTCATCGACTGGATGCCCGAGTACCGCAAGGCCGCGCCCGAGGGGCACTTCGGCCACTACCTGATGATGGCGTCGGCGATCGGGGGCGATCGCTGTCAGGCGCCCGGCGAGCTGTACAGCGAGTACGAAGCATCCGTCGGCACGGGCCAGGTGCACGTCTGGTTCGAGCGCCCGGCCGACGGCTGGACCGGCAGCGGCGCCGCCGCCTGACCGGCCCGACGGGGGAGAAGCACGGAGAGAAGGGGGGCTCCACGTGGCAGAGCAGAACCAGGAGATGGGCTACGAACGCCTGGGTCAGAAGAAGCTGACCCTGGTCGACGTCGTGGCCCAATCGGTCGGCTTCATGGGGCCGGTGTTCAGCGCGGCCTTCATCATCCCGGCGATCGTCGGCGCGAACGCCGCCGCGACCGGTGCGGGTGTCGCGGCGCCGCTGTCGGTCGTGATCGCGGCGATCGGCGTGTTCGCGCTGGGCTGGATCGTCGCCCAGTACGCCAAGCGCATCCACGCGGCCGGCGCGTTGTACGACTACGTCTCGAACGGGCTGGGGTCGACCCTGGGGGCGGCCGCCGGATGGCTCTACTACGGGGGCACGATCATCCTGACGACCGGGCTCGGCGTGCTGATCGGCGGCTACGTGCACGACATCTTGCTGCCGACCCTCGGCGTCGAGGGCGAGATCCTGCCGATCTGGGCTTGGAACGTCGTCTGGGCGGTGGCGCTCTTCCTGATCCTGTACCTCGGGGTGCAGGTCTCGACGCGGGTGCAGCTGACGCTCGCGCTGATCTCGGTGGTCGCCATCCTGCTGTTCTTCATCAAGGTCATCGTCGATCTCGGGTCGGACAACGACTTCGCGACCGTGTTCAAGCCGAGTTCCTCGCCCGACGGGTGGTCGGGCATCCTGTTCGGCGTGCTCTACGGCGTGCTGATCTTCGTCGGGTTCGAGACCGCCGCGAACCTCGCGGAGGAGACCGAGGAGCCGAAGCGGCACATCCCGCGGGCGGTGCTGACCTCGGTGATCGTGGTCTCGATCTTCTACCTGATCGCGAGCTACGTGACGGTGGCCGGGTTCGGCTTCGACCTCGACGCGATCTTCGGCGCCGCGGCGGCCGGACCGCTGTTCGTGCTGAGCGCGCCCGACATGTTCGGATCGGATCTGATCTCCAAGATCGTGGTGGTGGTCGTGTTGCTCGACATCCTCGCGGTCGGGGTCGGCGCCGCGGTCGCCTCGACGCGTGGGGTGTTCGCGATGGCGCGTGACCGCCGTCTGCCGGCGCCGCTCGCGGCGGTCAGCGGTCGCTACGGCACGCCGATCGGAGCCATCGTGGTGCTGATGGTCATCCAGGGTGTGTTGATCGTGGCGAATGAGGCGTCGGAGACGTTCCTCGCCCTGCCCGGGCTTCCGCACTACTTCTCACTGTTCATCTGGTGCGCGACGTTCGGCGGGTTCGCCCTGCTCGTGGTGTACCTGATGATGTCGATCGGAGCGGTGCGCGGGCTCTCGGACCACCCGAACAAGGCGGGGCTGTTCGTCGCGGTCGTGCTCGGCGTGGCGATCACGGCGGCGGGCATCTTCGGCTCCTTCTACAAGGTGACGAGCCCGACCCTGCTCGCGCCCTGGGCCGCGGTGATCTGGGGAGTCCTCGGCCTGCTCTACATGGCCGTGGTGAAGGGACGTGAGCCGGCGAGCCAGGTGCTGTCGGACCTCTCCTCCGACGGGGACGGAGCGGCGAGGAGCTAGCGTGCCGGGTTCACATGACTGACGAACGACCGCTGCGGCTCGATGCGCCTCGCGACGAGGCGCTCGAGCACGCGGCGCGCCTGGTCGCCGAGGCCTGGCGCAGCTTCGACCGGTTCCGGCCCGAGGAGCCGCCGCTCGACGAGCGCGTGCGGCGGCTCCTCGAGGGCGCGCTGCCCGCCGAGCCCTCGCCCGTGCACGACGTGCTCGACGACGCCGCGCGCATCCTCGACGAGTCGATCGCGCAGGCGCGTCCGCGCTACTTCGCGTTCATCGGCTCGAGCGGGCTCGAGATCGCCACGCTCGGCGACTTCCTCGCGCATTCCTACGACATCAACCTGGCGGTCGACGCCCGGGCGGCCACGCAGATCGAGGACCAGTCGGTGCGGTGGGTGGCGGAGTTCGTGGGGTTCCCGGCGACCACGGGGGCGTTCACGAGCGGGGGCACCGTGAGCAACGTGACGGCGCTCGCGGCCGCGCGGGAGCGGGCTGCGCCCGGCTCGCGCCACTCCGGGCTCGGCGATCGGCGCATGGCGGTGTACTGCTCGCAGGAGGTGCACTACTCCGTGACCCGGGCGGTCGAGCTGCTCGGCGTGGGCTCGGACAACCTGCGCGCGATCGAGATCGACGGGCTGCGCCGCATGCGGCCCGAGGCGCTCGACGCCGCGATCGCCGACGACCTGGCGGCCGGGGTCACGCCGGTGGCGGTGGTGGCGACCGCCGGCACGACGCTCACCGGCGCGATCGACCCGCTCGACCTGGTGGCCGACGTGTGTGAAGCACGCGGCGTCTGGATGCACGTCGACGGCGCCTACGGGCTTCCTGCAGCGGCGTTGCCATCGCGCGCCGAACTGTTCGCCGGGCTCGCGCGGGCCGATTCCTGCTCGATCGACGCCCACAAGTGGCTGTACCTGCCGAAGGCGTGCGGCGTGGTGCTGGTGCGCGACGAGCGGGCGCTCGCGAGCGCGTTCAGCCACGAGCAGGGCTACCTGCCGCACCAGCAGCACGAGCTGCATGCGGCCGACATCACGCTCGAGTACTCGCGTCCCTTCCGGGCGCTGAAGCTCTGGCTCGCGTTCCGGGCGCACGGCGCCGCGCAGTTCCGCGAGGCGATCGATCGCAACCTCGCCGAGGCCGACCTGCTCTACCGCCGGGCGCAGCTCACCGAGGACTTCGAGGTCATGGAAGCCCCGCCGCAGCTCTCGATCGTGCCGCTGCGGCACGTGCCGCCCGGCGTGGGCGACATCAACGCGCACAACCAGGCGCTCGCCGAGGCGATCCAGGCCGACGGGCGCGCCTACCTCGCCCCCGCGCTGATCGACGGCGAGGTGTGGCTGCGTCCGTGCTTCGTGAACTTCCGCACGACCGAGAGCGACGTGATCGCGCTGCTCGAGGTCGCGCGCGAGCTGGGGGAGTCGCTCGCGCGCGGAGGGCATGCCGCGTGAGCTCGCGGCCGTCGATCCCCGGCGACCCGCACCTGCCGGGCGACGACGGCCTGCTGCCCGCCGAGCGCAAGGTGCAGGATGCGCTCGGCCACCTGCCGCTGGACTTCCGCGCGATGTGGGCGATCTCGAACCTGTTCCGCAGCTCGGCCGCGATCCGCCGGCACATGGAAGCCAAGGTGCTCGCCCCCGACCGCCTGAGCTGGACGTCGTTCGTGGGGCTCTGGGTGCTGTGGGTCTGGGGCGAGATGGAGGCGCGCGAGTTCGCCGCCGCGGTCGGCATCAGCCGCCCGACCGCCACGGGCGTGATGGGCACGCTGGAATCGCGCGGCTTCGCGACCCGTCGCAAGGACCCCGACGACGGCCGCATGGTGATCGTGGCGCTCACGCCGAGCGGGCCGCCGCACGATCGAAGCGCTGTTCCCGAAGTTCAACGCCGAGGAATCGGCCGTGGCGGCCCACCTCGACGCCCGAGCAGCAGGACGACCTCGCGGCGATGCTGCGATCGCTGCTGCGCGCGGTCGCGCCCGGGCGAGCGACCGACCTCAGTCTGAGTCAGACTAGTCGGCGGTGCGGGCGGCCACGCCGTCGACGATGCGCCGGAGCAGGTCGGGCACCTCGGCGGGGTCGTCGGTGAACTGGCTCGGCTTGATGCAGATCGTGCCGAACCCACGCGCGACCTGGTCCGGGATCTGGTCGAGGGCCTGGTCGAGCGGCGCCGGGTGACTCGCGTCGGGGAACGCGCCCCGCGTGCCGCCCACCATCTCGAGGTCGGCAACGTCGCGCCCGGCCTCGGCCATCGCGGTCGCGAGGCGCGCGAGATCGTCGTCGCTCGCGCGTCCGAGCGGGTTGAACCCGTGGCCGTAGCGCGACGAGGCGCCGCAGCAAGCGGTCGTGCAGGTGCTGCCCGCCGAACCACAAGCCGAGGTCCGTCGGGGCGGAACGGCTTCGGCTCGAGCCAGACCTCGTCGAACGCGTAGTGATCGCCGTGGAACGTCGCCGGCGGGGCTCCCCAGAGCACCTCCCATGCCGCGAGGTGCTCGTCGAGCCGTTGCCCACGCGACTCGAACGGCACCCCCAGCGCCTCGTACTCGGCCCGGTGCCAGCTCACGGTCGGCTGCACGACGAGCCGCCCTTGCGAGAGCAGGTCGAGCGTGGCGAGCTCCTTCGCGATCTGCAGCGGATGGCGCAGCGGCGGGATCACCGCGCTCGCGATCAGCCGCAGCCGGGTCGTCACCGCGGCGACGGCCGCGAGCAGCAGCAGCGACGACGGCCACGGCGTCGCGGGGTCCTGGTTGCCGGGCAGCGCGTAGTCGCGAGGGTTCGTCGGGCAGTCCCGTCGGCGTCGGCGCCGCGCCCGAGCACGATGTGCTCGCTCACCATGACGCCGTCGAACCCGGCGCGTTCGGCCTCGACGGCCATCGCGACCAGGCCGCTGAGGTCGCGCGACGGCACGAGCGTGTGGTTCTCGCTCAGCACGAGCACGAGGCGCGGCGGGGCCATGGCTCGCGCTAGGTCGTGGTCACGCGCACCGGCATGCGCTTGATGCCGTTCACGAAGTTCGACCGGATGCGCTCGACGGGCCCGGTGAGCTCGATCGTGTCAAGCCGCGGGATCAGTTCTTGGAACAGGATCTTCGTCTCGAGCCGGGCGAGGTGCGCGCCGAGGCAGAAGTGCGGGCCGCCGGGGCCGAACGTGACGTGGTCGTTCGGCGTGCGGGTCACGTCGAAGGTGTACGGGTCGGGGAAGACCTCGGGGTCGCGGTTCGCGCTGATGTACCAGGTGACGACCTTGTCGCCCTCAGCGATGTGCTGCCCGCGCAGCTCGACGTCGCGGGTCGCGGTGCGCCGGAAGTGCAACACCGGTGAGGCCCACCGCAGGATCTCCTCGGTCGCGTTCGCGATCAGCTCGGGCCGCTCGCGAAGCAGCTGCAGCTGCTCGGGGTGCTCCATCAGCGCGAGCATGCCGTGGCTGATCGTGTGCCGGGTCGTCTCGTTGCCCGCGATCATCAGCACGCCGAAGTAGTTGTGGAACTCGCGCTCGTTCAACACGCCCTCGCTCTGGGCGATGGTGAGGGCCTGCAGCACGTCGTCGGCGGGCTCGGCGAGCCGCAGGTCGCGCTGACGGTCGGCGTAGGCGAACACGTCGAGCGCGGTCGGGGAGCGGAACGGGAACAGCCGGTAGGCCTCGGTGTCGACCTGGTCGGTCACCGCGGCCGACAGGTCCGGGTCCTGGTTCGCGATCATGCTGTCGCCCCACGCTGATGAGCTGCGGGGCGTCTTCCTGCGGCACGGTGAAGATCGAGCACAGGAACCGGATCGGCAGGTCGCGGCTGATCTCGCTCACGAAGTCGAACTCGCCCTTGGGCAGGGCGTCGTCGAGCACGCTGCGGGCCACGTCGCGGATCCAGTCCTCGTACTTGCCGACGCCGCGCGCGCTGAAGCGTTTCGAGCAGATCTTGCGCAGCTCGGTGTGGCGCGGCGGGTCGGTCTCGAGCATCGACTTGCGCACCTCGAGCTGCTCGTCGTCGAGCTCCTCGAGTGCGACCGCTCCGAGCTCGGAGGAGAAGGTCTCCCAGTCCATGTGCACGGCGGTGAGGTCGTCGTAGCGCGTGACCGCCCAGAAGCCCTTGTTCGGCGACGGCTCGGGGTGCCAGACCACCGGATGCTCGGCGCGCAGGTGGTCGAACCACTCGAACGGCACCCGCTCGACGTAGTTGTCGGGGCTGACGAGGTCGATCTCACCCAGCGTGTCGCCCATGCGATCGGCTCCCCCCATGCGGCGGTGTGGTGACGGCCGACGGTATTTTGCTACCGAACGACTTTCGGAACAACCCAGGCCGAACAATCCCGGGCCGGCCGCGCGGCTCAGATGAACTCGAAGTAGCGGGCGCGCTCCCACTCGGTGACCACGTCGGCCGCGAGGAAGCGCTGCCACTCCCAGCGGCCGGCTTCCGCGTAGTGGGCCACGACGGCCGCGCCGAACGTCTCGGCCGCCCACCCGCTGCCCGCGAAGGCGCTGGACCGCCTCGCCGAGATGCGCCGGCAGGGCCGGCACCTCGCGTTCCCAGTCGTCGCCGACGAGCGGCTCGCCGGGGTCGGTGCCCTCGGCGATGCCGTCGCGCGCCGAGGCGAGCAGGCCCGCGATCGCGAGGTAGGGGTTCACGTCGGCGCCCGGCACGCGCCACTCGAGGCGGGTCGATGCGGGCGATTCCACGAGCACGCGGCACGACACCATGCGGCTGTCGTAGCCCCAGCTCAGCCCGTTGCCCGAGAACTCCCCGCCGGCGATGCGCCGATACGAGTTCACCGTTGGGGCGTACCACAGCATCAGGTCCGGCGCCTTCGCGAGCACGCCCCCGACCGCGGCGCGCAGGGGTGCGGCCAGGGTCTCGCCGCTCGATCCATCGCCGAACACGCTCGTGCCGGCGTCGTCGAGGAGCGACAGATGCAGATGACACGACGAGCCGGTCGTGTCGGGGAACGGCTTGGCCATGAAGGTCGCCGCCATGCCGTGGGCGGCGGCGAGATCGCGCATCGCGAGCTTGAACAGGATGTGGCGGTCGGCCATCTCGAGCGCCTGCTGGTAGGCGAGGTTGATCTCCCACTGACCGAGGCCCCATTCCACCTGGCTCGTCCACGGGCCGAGCTGCGAGTCGACGAGGGCCTCGCGCACCGTCGAGAAGAAGGCCTCGTGCTGGTCGCCCGCCTGCACGGTGTAGTCGGCGCGCGCGAGCGTGGTCGGCACGAGGGTCTCGTAGCCCTGGCGCCGCGCGTCGTCGTAGGTGCCCCGGTACAGCGAGAACTCCAGCTCGCTCGCGACCTGCGGCGTGCGCCCGTCGGACCCGAACCGTTCGATCTGGCGGCGCAGCACGGTGCGAGGCGCGACCTCGACCAAGTCGTCGCCGCCCATCTCCACGAAGTCGGCGATGCAGATGGCCGTCGCGTCGAGCCAGGCGGCGGGCCGCAACGTCTCGAGGTCGGGTACGAGGCGCACGTCGTGCCACCCGGTGTGGTGGCCCGTGTACGACTGGGTCGGACCCGGCCACTGGTCCATGTCCCACCCGAGCACGCAGGAGCTGAGGGGCACGCCCTCGTGCATCAGCGATCGGAACACGTCCACCGGGAACCGCTTGCCGACGAGTCGCCCGGTCACGTCGGCCGAGGTCACGATCACCGTGCGGATGCCGGCGTCGGTGAGGTGGTCGGCGCGCAGCGCGGGCGCGTTCCTCGACGCCGTCATCGCGTGAGCCACCCACCGTCGACCGGCAGCTGGGCGCCGGTGATGAAGGACGCCTCGTCGGACAGCAGGAACGAGACCGCGGCGGCGACGTCCTCGGGCTCACCGACGCGCTCGACGAGCAGCCGTTGCGACATGAACGCCCAGGCCTCGGGCGAGCGCAGGTCACCACCGGGGATGAACGACGTCGCGATCGGACCGGGCGCCACGGCGTTCACCCGGATCCTTCGGTGCGACGAGCTCGACGGCGAGCGCCTTCGTGAGCATCTTCACGCCGCCCTTCGACGCGTTGTAGTGCACCTGCGGGTGCCCGGCCGACGACACCACGACCTCCGACTCGATCGTCGACATGTTCACGATGGCCCCGCCACCGGCGTCGCCGATCGCGGGCGCGATCGCCCGGGTGACCACGTACATGCCCTTGAGGTTCGTGTCGAGCACGAGGTCCCACTCGTCCTCGTCGAGGTCGTCGAGCGGCGACATGCGCACGAGCCCGGCGTTGTTCACGAGGTAGTGCACGGCGCCGAACGACTCGAGGGCGGCGTCGCGCGCCGTCGCCGCCTGGGCCGGATCTCGCACGTCGAGCTCGATCGCGAGGGCGCGCGTGCCCCTCGCCTCGATCATCGAGGCGGTCTCCGTCGCGGCGTCGAGACGCACGTCGGCCACCACGACCGATGCGCGCTCGCCGGCCAGGCGCATCGCGATCGCGCGGCCGATGCCCGACCCCGCGCCCGTCACGAACGCCACCCGTCCACCGTGGTCGAAGCTCACGAGACTCCCTCCTGCGACGCGAACGCGATGCCGCCGAGGTCGACCGCGGTCTGTCCGCCGTCGGCCACGAGCACCGCGCCGGTGACGATCGAGGCCTCGTCGCTCGCGAGGAACAGGCAGCATCGCGCGATCTCCTCCGGCATCGCCGGGCGCCGCAGCGGCACGTACCTCGTCGCGAGCCGGTAGCCCACGTCCCGGTCGTCCATGTCGTCGGCGAGCGAGTCCATCGCGGCGTCGCCCATGGGGGTGCGCACCCAGCCCGGGCACACGACGTTCGCGCGCACGCCTCGCGGCCCGAAGTCGACGGCGATCGAGCGCATCAGGCCGATCAGCGCCGTCTTCGACGTGGCGTAGGGGGCCGAGTCGGTCGACGCCGCGAGTGCGATGACGCTCGAGACCAGCACCATCGAGCCGCCGCCACGCTCGATCATCGACGGCAGGCAGGCACGTGCGAGTCGCAGCGGCCCCGTGAGGTTCACGTCGAGCACCCGCTGCCATCCTTCGTCGTCGACGTCGGCCACGCTGCGGCCGTCGCCGGTCGCGGCGTTCGCGACCACCACGTCGACGCCCGCCGAAGGCGTCGATCGCGCGGGCGACGACGCGCTCGGCGTGCGCGGGGTCGGCCGCGTCGCCGGCCATGGCGAGGCCCCCGGTCGCCTCGGCCACCTCGCGCAACGGCGCCTCGCGGCGGCCGGTCACGATCACCGTCGCGCCCTCGTCGGCGAAGAGCCGAGCCGTCGCGGCGCCGATGCCCGAGCCGCCACCGCTGATCACCGCCACCTTGCCGTCGAGCCGACCCAACGCGTTCTCCCGTCCGGTGTGCGATTCAGTGGTAGGGCAGGTAGTAGCGCAGCTCCCAGTCGCTCACGTCGGTGGTCGACGTGTCCTCCACGGCCGAGGCGTAGCGGTCCCACTCGCCTCGCTTCAAGATCGTGAACGCTTCCACGAGCTCGGGGCCGAGCGCCTCACGAGCCGCTCGTCGGCGTTCAGCGCGTCGAGCGCCGCGGCGAGGTTCACCGGCACGCATACGTCGGTGTCGGGCTCGCCGCCGACCGGCTGGGGCGGCTTCAGCTCGAGCTCGTCCTGCACGCCGAACCGAGCCGCGTGCAGCACGGCCGCGCCCACCAGGTAGGGGTTCGCGGCCGCGTCGGCCGTGCGCTGCTCGAGACGCGTGGTCTCGCCGCGCGCGGGCGGCACCCGCACCGTGACGCTGCGGTCGTCGTGGCCCCAGTTCGCCCAGTAGCCGTTCAGCATGTCGGGCTGCAGCCGCTTGTAGGCGTTCACGTGCGGCGCCATGATCGCCGCCATGCCGGCATGGTGCTCGAGCAAGCCGGCGATGCATCGACGCGCCAGGTCCGACAGTCCCTCGGGGTCGTTCGGGTCGTGGAACGCGTTCGAGCCGTCGGCGCGCCGGAAGCTGAAGTTCACGTGCATGCCGCTGCCGCCCCGGTCGTTCAGGGGGCGTCCGATGAACGTCGCGAGCTTGCCGTGGCGCTCGGCGATCTCCCGGATCAACAGCCGGAACACGAACGCGTCGTCGGCGGCCGGGATCGCGTCGGCGTAGCGGATGTTCACCTCGAAGGCCGACTCGTCGTACTCGCTGCTCCAGCTCTCGACCGGGAAGCCGCACCCGAGCGCGGTCGACACGATCTCGTCGACGCACCCGGTCGGGTCGATCGACGTGCCGGTGCCGTACACGCGATGGCCCGGCAACGAGACCGGACGCCATCCGCCGCCTCCGTCGGGCTCCATCAGGTAGAACTCGAGCTCGAACGAGATCTGCGGCTCGAGGCCCATCTCGCGCCAGGCGTCGACCGCCTGCCGCAGCACGTGGCGAGGGTCGATCGGAACGGGCTCGCCCGAGCCGCGACGCGTCGCCGATGCCGATCACGGTGTCGGGCTCCCACGAATGGCGCAGCGACTCGCGGTCGAGGTCGACCTCGATGTCGGGCAGGCCCGACGTCGAACTGCGTGTTCGGCACGGGCAGGATCTCGCGGTCGTGGGTGAGCGGGTACACCCCGATGCAGAACGCCGCGTGGCCGGACTCCGCCACGTCGCCGAACAGGTACTTGCCTCGCTCCAGCCCGTGGATGTCGGGGAAGAGCAGCCGCAGGCGCTTGCCGTTCGTCTCCATGGACCCCCCTGGCGCGTCGAGGTGTGCACGGTATCGGCTCGTGCCGCGGTTTGCGCGGCCCGGTCGTTCGGGCACAAGATACCCCGGTCCGTTCGAGGGTCCGATGGGGGAGCGACGGCTCGGTGACGATCGGCCACACCGTGGGCAGCACGATCACGCTCGACGAGCTCGAGCGCGACCCCTATCCGGCCTACGCGCGCCTGCGCGACGAGGAGCCGGTGAGCTTCGTGCCCGCGGTGGGCCTGTGGCTCGTGACGCGCCACGACGACGTGAAGCACGTCGCGACCGACCCCGACACGTTCACGGCCGCGACCGACCCCTCGACGCTGAACCGCACGATGGGCGTGAACATGCTCGGCATGGAGGGCCCCGAGCAGCAGTGGATCCGCGCGATCACCGAGGCGCCCTTCCGCCCGCGCGACGTCGAGGAGCGCACCCAGGGCATGATCCCGCGCCTGGCCGGGGAGCTGCTCGACGGCGTCGCCGAGCGCGGCGAGGCCGACCTGTTCCGGGAGTACGCCGACCCGATGAGCGTGCGCTCGCTCTGCTTCATGCTCGGGCTCGACGTCGGTGCCGTGGCAGGACATCCTGCGCTGGAACGAGGGCCTCATGCCCGGCCTCGCGAACTTCGAAGGCGATCCGGCGAAGCAGGCGCCCGCCGACGACGCCGCGGCCGCCCTGCACGCGGCGATCGGCGACGTGCTCGACCGGCTCGCCGACGAGCCCGACGGGTCGGTGCTCTCGTGGATGCTGCACCACGAGGAAGACGGCCGGCGCATGAGCCGCGAGCAGATCGTCGCGAACACGACGCTCATGCTCTGCGGCGGCCTGCAGGAGCCCCGCGACGTGATCGCGCTCACGCTGTGGGCGCTGCTCTCGAACCCCGTCGCAGCTCGAGCAGGTGCGGGCCGATCGCTCGCTCGTGAAGGCCGCGGTCGAGGAGACCCTGCGCTGGGCGGGTCCGGTCGGCACCGCCACGCGCCAGACGACGCGCGACGTCGCGCTCGCGGGAGTCGGACCTCGAGCAGGGGGCGCTGATCGGCGCGGTGCTCTCCTCGGCCAACCGCGACCCCCGCCGCTGGACCGACCCCGACCGGTTCGACATCCACCGCAAGGAGGGCGCGCATCTCGCCTTCAGCGCCGGCACGCACTTCTGCCTGGGGGCGTGGTTCGGTCGCCACCTCGCGCGGGTCACCCTCGACCTCGTGCTCGACCGCATGCCGTCGCTCGAGCTCGATCGCCGACAGACCGGTCACGCTGTCGGGATGGGAGTTCCGCGCGCCTGATTCGCTGTGGGTCCGCTGGCAGAACGAATGAGAGAGGCGCAGTCATGAGTGACGAGAAGCTGATCGAGGAAGCACGATCGTTCCTGGGCGACGACGAGCAGGTGCTCGCCGCCGGCATCTTCGAGCCTCGCGGCGCCACCGGCGGGCTCGTCGGCGCCACCGAGGCCGGCTTGCTCACCGACAACGTCGTCGGCGAAGCCGTCGGCATCGCCGCGGGCCTGGGGGCCGGGAAGGCGATGTCGCATGCCGACGGCGTGCCGCGCTGGACGATGCTCGCGGTCACCCCCACGACGCTGCACGCGATCGAGTGCGGTCAGCACGGGGTCGGTTGGCAGCCGAAGCAGACGTTCGCCACCTTCGACCGTTCGAAGATCACCGCGACGGTGCATCGCCGGGTGAACGTGCGCACCCTCACGATCGAGGACCCCGACTCGGGGCGCTCGTATCAGTGGGAAGGCAACCGCATCGGCCCGGCCCATGCGAAGGAGGTCTTCAAAGCTCTCGCAGCCCAAGAGGTCGAGGTCCCCGAGGACCAGGCTTGACCGCACGCACGCCTGCCCGGGCCGAGGTCCGCGCCCTCGACTCCGATCCCGAACCGCGCCGCGGTCAGGAGGGCGTTCTGCTCGGCGTGGACGCAGATGCAGACGTCGTAGCCTTTGCCCTTCCCGTATTGCTCGGGATGGGCACACCGATAGCAGCCGCCCGCGTTGCAGTTGGGCATGTCCTCGGGGGTGCCGTTGTAGCCGGTCGACACGATCCGGTTCCCGAGGACGATCACGGCCCCGACCAGCCGCTTGTCGCAGCTCGCCTTCTGCCGCACGGCGTCGGCGATCCGCATGTAGTACGCCTGCGCGTCGGTGGGTTTCGTCGTTCGCCGCGCGGGGGGCTGCCTGCTCGCGGTCTTTGGCTTCTTCGTGGCCACCGGTGCCTCCTGGCCGTCGTTGACCCCAAGGACATCGGTCATGTTGGCGAAGCCCTTGAATCCCCCGGTACTTGCTCCCGAACATACGTTCGAGTACGCTGAAGAAAAGGACTCATCGTTTGTCGGTTGCCCCACCTAGAATCACAGCAGTGTCGTTCACACGTGGCCTGCTCCTTCCCCGTCGGGCCGTTGGAGGAGCGCTTTCAAGAAGCACGAGTTGCTTGCGAACTTGACCAGGCTTCCCGAATGGGATGCGCAGTTCCAGGTGCCCGACGTCGTCGGGTTCGCGGACTTCCTGGACGCCGGGGATGAGATCTGCACCGAGCTGAGCAGCCACTGGCGCGAGTATGTGCCGGATCGCCTTGAGCTCTTCCCGTACCCGAACCGGGACAAGCTGCGCTGGCTGGCGGTGGCCCGCTGCCCGGACCTGATCATGGCGCGCGCGGCCGGGGGCCGGTTCATCGAGACCACAGACCGGTCGCTGTTCGACTGCGTGCTGGCATGTCGACTCGACCCGAACGGCCCTCCGCCCTGGGCGTTCAAGCCCTCATGGAGAGCCTGGGAACAGTTCCGGCGCGTGCCGGGTGAGATCGGCGCAGCGGGATCCCGAAGGCCGCCGCGGTCGTCGGCGACGTCACCAACTACTTCGGCTCGATCGACTACCACCTGCTCGGTGAGTGGCTCTACACGTTGAAGTGCGATCGAGCTGCGGTGAACTTCGTGATGTCGGTCTTGGACGAGTGGGCCCGAGGAGGAGACCTCGTGGGATTGCCCATCGGTCCAGAGCTGCCGAGCGTGCTCGGCAACGCGTTGCTGCAACCCCTCGACGTTGCCGTAACGCGCCTCGGGCACACGTACTACCGGTACATGGACGACTTCGTCGTGCTGGGCGACGATCTGCCCACCGAGGCCGTGGTTGCGCAGGTCGATGAGACGTTGGAGGCGCTCAGCCTCCAGAGGAACGAAGGGAAGACGAAGACCTATCCGCCGGGCAGAGCTGGTGAGGCCCTCCAGGACATGCTGCTCGCCTACATCGATCCGAACGGGGAGACCACTGACCGCAAGATGTCTGAACCTGAACTCCTTGACCTCCTGCAGGCCGAGGCGGAGGCCGACTGCCCCAACCCGAAACGGGTCCGGTACGTGCTCCGCCGCCTTGGGGAGGGGAGCGGCGTTCCAGCGCTTGTGTCGAACCCGAACCTCACCAACGCCGACCCACACTTCACCTGCGCCTACATCGCGAGGCACGGTCTGCGCCAGCAGGAGACCCGCGAGGAGCTCGTCCGGCTCAGCTGGACGCCGGGGAGACGAGTCCGCAGCACTCCGCCTGCACGCTGCGTTGGCCTGCGCTCGCACGAGCTGGGGGAAGGAGGAGGGGCGCATCTTCCTTGCGACGGCGACCGCGAAGACGGAGCGGTCGGCCGTTCGCGCCCACGCGTGGCAGGCTGCTGCCCGGAGTCCGGCGTGGAAGGCCAGCGAGGTGATGGAGGCGGCCGACGCGGAGCGGCACCCGTTGGTCAAGCGCGCGGCCGTACTGACCCTTCGACGGACACCCACTGGTCGAACGATCACCTCCTTCCTCAAGAAGGTCGAAGCCGATCCCTTCGTGGGGTACGCGGCGAAGTGGGTTCGCAGTGCCGCCTAGTTCTTGGTCACGAGGAAGCTCCGCCGCCGAGGAAAGGAGAATGCCCGGCGACGGGGCGACCCGGCGGGGCGCGCAGGCGGGACCCGCGCAGCGACCGGCCAGGGGGCGGTTGCTCGACGCTGCGGCTGAGCGACAGACCGCCGCGTCGAGGGTGAGCCGCGCGGCGGCGGGGAAGCAGGAGGAGGGGAGCTCCTGCCGCCGCGCCGGGCTGCTACGCGGGATCGGTGACGTACCCCGCCTCGGGCGCCTCCTGCGCGAACACCTCCGCGGGCGGCGTGAGCCCGGCGAACTCGACCAGCCAGGCGCGGATCGCAGGCATCTCGTCCGCCTCCGCGGCGAGCGCGTAGGCGTTCGTCCGGAGACGTCGGCGCGTGGACCCGCGACGAGACCGGCGAGGACGGCCCGATTGGGGCCGAGGCGGCGTCGGCCGGTTCAACGCCGCGCTCGCCTGGCCATGCCCGGAGGATTGCGCCTGCCAGCGGTGCGCGCGCGAGCGCAGGCTCGTGCTCGACGCGTGCACGACCAGCACCTGCCCCGACCGCGGTCACGAGATCGCACCCGAGAGACTGGACACGCCCTGAGCACCGCCGCCAACACGAAGGCCGTCCGCAAGCCCGCCAGCTGAACGCGACGCACAAGGACGGCCGCCAGACCCGCTGCAAGGCGTGCATGAGCGAGGTCCTGCAGGAGCGCAAGGCCGCGAAGGTGGAGGCGTCCAACTAGGCTGAGGGCATGGTCCGCGAGTCTGCGCGCGCCGAGCCGGTCGGGTCGCTGCTCCGCCCGCGCGGCGCTGCGCGCCGCGATCGACGCGTTCTACGAATCCGGGCATTCCGCGGCGCTCGACGAAGAGCGCCAGCGCGACCGGCACCGAGCTGACCGGCGACCGAGGACGAGGCGATCCGCGAGGCGGTGCAGCGGCAGAGTCGACTGCGGCCTCGACGTGATCACCGACGGCGAGTTCCGCCGGTGGATGTTCATGAACAGCTTCTACGACGCGGTGAGCGGCGTTCGCACGGGCAAGACCGTCACGTTCCGCAACGACCGCGGCGAGCCGGTCGAGCTCGCGGTACACGAGATCGTCGCTCCGCTCGAGGCGGTGGACTCGCCGGCCGCGCGCGAGGCGGCGTTCATGCGCGAGGTCGCCGGCGACACACCCGTTCAAGGTCACGTTCCCGGCCGCGTCGATCTTCACCCACCCCTTCACGACCGTGGAGGGCGCCTACGAGAGCGTCGACGCGTTCGTCGACGCCGCGATCGCGATCGAGCGCCAGCTCGTGGCGGAGGCGATCGAGGCGGGCGCGCGGTACGTGCAGTTCGACTTCCCGCTGTACCCCTACCTCGTCGACCCCGCCTGGATCGAACGGTTCGAGCACGCGGGCCACGACGTGGCTTCGCTCATCGACCGCGCGCTCGCCGCCGACGCCGCGGTGCTCGAGGGCATCACCGACGACGTGACCGTGGGGCTGCACATCTGCCGCGGGAACTTCCGCTCGTCGTGGATGTGCGAGGGGTCGCTCGAGCCGGTCGCCGAGCGGCTCTTCGGCGAGCTGGCGTACGACACGTTCCTCGTGGAATGGGACGACGAGGGCCGCGACGGCGGGTACGCCCCCGTCCGCCACCTCCGCGACGGCTCGACGATGGTCATGGGGCTCATCAGCTCGAAGACTCCGGAGGTGGAAGACGAAGACGACATCGTGCGCCGCCTGGAGGAAGCCGCAGCTCACGCCGGCGGCATGGACCGCCTCGCGATCAGCCCGCAGTGCGGCTTCGCGAGCGTCATGCTCGGCAACGAGACGAACGAGGACGCCCAGTGGCGCAAGCTCGAGCTCGTGGGCCGGGTCGCCGACCGGCTGTGGGACTGAGGACGATCACCTCGGGAACCTGCCCGGGTATCAGTATCGTCCGAACGGGATGCGATCCGGATCCAGGCTCCTCGTCCTTGCCGGAGTTGCCGCGGTGGCGCTCGGCACCTTCGCGACCCCGAGTCACGCCGATTGCGCGGCACCGGTGGTCACCGCACCGAGGACCGCTCACCTCGGGAAGACGATCTCCGTGCAGGGGGAGTACTGGACCACCGAGTGCAACGACACGGTCGTCTGCTCGGTCGGATGCGGAGGCGAGTCCTGCGAGGGAGGAGAGCCGCCGGCACCCGCCGACGGGTTGCGCATCTCCATCAAGCCGGCCGATGGACCGGAGGGTTCAGCGGTGCAGCTCGCGGACGGCATCGTGGCCGACGACGAGCTGCGCATCGAGCAGCGCGTCGTCGTGCCCATGTACTTCCAGCCGGGGCGCTACGTCATCCTCGTGGGGAACGAGCAGGACTTCGGTGGCTGGTACGAGAGCGACGTCATCCGAGTCACCGCTCGGTGACGCCGAGGATGTCGCTCAGGTGTTGAACGTCTTCCAGTGGCCCTCGGAGACGACGTCGACGACGCCGTCGTTCACGGTGATCGCGGTCTGATCGTCGATCGCGTAGCACGGCACCGGCATGCCGGCGGCCCATCGCTCCGCGTCGGCCATGGTGTTCTCCGGCAGGTCCTCGTGATCGACATGCGGGAAGATCGAGAAGTCGACGATGCCGAGCGTCTCGTCGCCACCGGTCGGTGGCTTCCAGCCGACGAAGTCCTCCCCGATGCGCGGCGTCATGACCATGCTCCCGGCGCTCAGCCCCACCCACACCGTCTCGCGCAGCGACGGCAGCAGGTCCGCCAGGCCCGACTCCCGCATCCAGTGAGAGAGGTACAGGGCGTCGCCCCCGTTCACCAGCAGCACGTCCGTCTCTCGGACCCACGGGACCCAGCGCTCATCTCCGATGCTGGGCAGCGCGGTCAGCTCCAGCACACCCAAGGACTTCCAGCCCGATTCGCACATGGGGGTCCTGGGCTCTCGCCCGGCGATGAACCGCCAGGCCCCGCTGGGGTCGGTCATGGGGTGCCCGTACGTGGCGGTGGGGATGCACAGGGCGTCGGACTCGTCGATGGGCTTGCCGAGCATGCCGACCAGCGCGTCGTTGATGCTCGCGTTCGTGATGCCGGCGGACGTCAGCAGCAGCTTCATGATGCCGTTTCGCGTCAGCGACGGGGAACGAACCCGAACAACGCCTTCATGCGGGCCCGGAGGCTGCGTCGCTCCATGACGCCCTCGTCGCCGAAGTCCGGGCGCTCGCCGGGTTGCTTCGGCATCGAGAAGCCGGGAGCGACCGCAGGGTGCGGAGGGGGGAGGTGCGGTCGGTCGCGCTCCTCGGTCATGTACCCAGCCTACACCGGGCCGGCGGCGGGTCTCAGCAGATGTCGGCGCGGCGGTCCCGCGCCCACACGCGCAGGGCGAACAGCTGCGTGAGCCCACCGGTGTCGATCGCGGGGGTGCCGTCGTAGGAACCGATGCCTCCAGCCGTGAACAGCCCGTCGTCGGCGCGACCGGCCCGCCAGGCGCGGGTGAGATAGGCATCGAGCGCCGGCATCAGCCCTTCGACGCGCGCGGCCGATGCGTCGAGCGCGAGCAGGTTGCGGAACCACACCGCGTTGAACACGGGCGCATGACGCCAGGTGCGGTCGTCGTCGAAGCGCGCGAGTGACGCTCTTGCGGTCGCCAGCGCCCGTTCGAGCGCACCGTCGTCGCCGGTCGCGACGTGCAGCAGCCACAGGGCGCCGATCGGCGCCCCTTGGTTGTACGTCCACAGCGTGGGGTCGACGCGCCCACGTGCGTCGACGTGGTCGGCGTAGAGGCCACCGCGTCGGCGCAGGGTCGCGTCGAGCCACGAGAGCGTGCGCTCGGCGAACGCCAGGCTCGCGTGGTCGCCGTCGGCCAGATGCAACCGCAGGGCGAGCTGGGCCGCGGGCGCCGCGGCACACGTGTGGCGGGCACGCCGTCCTTCCACCCAGCGCACGCCACCGTCGGGGTCCTGCCCCTCGCGCACGAACCGGAACACCTTCCGAGCGCGTCGCAGCCACCGGGTCTCGCCCGTCTGTCGATGCAGTTGCGCGAAGCACAGGCCGAGCCAGGCGTTGTCGTCGTAGTAGCGGCGGCGGTCGCGGGGTGCGGGCAGGTACCCGTCGCCGGCCGCGTACGGCCGCAACCCGATCACGAGGCGCTCGACGTCGTCGTCGGAGCCGCCCACGGCGGCCAGGTCGACGGCGGCCGCCAGCACCTGGCTCACCGGCCACACCGGGGCGAGCTTCCGCCGGCCGGGTCGCTCGAGCACCGCGAGACCGCCGTCGGCAGGGCGCAGGCACGTGCGCGCGAGCGCGTCCCACGCCTCGAAGGCCCGGTCGGCGCGCGTGCTGGCCACGAGCGGCGACCTACGACGCCGCTTCGAAGAGCTCGACCACGTTGCCCGAGGGGTCTTCGGCGAGGATCTGCCGCCCGCCCGGGCCCTGCACGACCTCGTTGCGGAACACGACGCCGGCGGACCCGAGGGCAGCGATGCGCTCGTCGAGGTCGTCGACCTCGATCACCACGCGGTTCCAGCCGCCGGGCTCGGGCGTGCGGCCGTCGGGCATCGGGCGAGCCGCCGACGCGGTCGGGCCGGCGAGCCACAGCGTGAGGTCGTCGCGCCGCACGATCGCCATCGCGGGGGCGTAGTCCTGCACCACCTCGAACCCGAACCCGTCGACGTAGAACGAGACCGACGCGCCGACGTCGTGCACCAGGTATCGCATCGTGGCCATGGCTCACCCTTTCCGAGGAGGACGGACGCCGCGGAACTCCCAGTCGCCGCCGAAGGCGGTCGAGACCACTTCCTCGCTCTCGCTCGGCTGCGCGCCGACGTCGTCGCGCACCGGCACCGAGCCCTCGACCACCGTGTTGCGCAGCACGCCGAGGCCCTCGACCTCGACCTCGACGACGTCGCCCGGCTGCACCGGCCGCGAGTTCGCCGGCGTGCCCGACAGGATGACGTCGCCGGGCTCGAGGGTGATCGTGCGCGCGATGTCGGCGACGAGGTAGTGCATGTCCCAGATCATCTCGTCGGTGGAGCCCGACTGCGCCACCTCGCCGTTCACCCGCGTCTCGATGCGCTTGCCGCGGAACTCCCAGTCGGTGACGAGTCCCGGACCCGAGCGGACAGAGCGAGTCGCTGCCCTTCACGCGCAGCATCGACCCGGCGTCGGTGTCGCGGAAGTCGTGCAGCCCGTAGTCGTTGCCGATCGTGTAGCCGGCGATGTACGCGTCGGCCTCTGCGGGCGCGATGTGACGGCAGCGCTCACCCATCACGATGGCGATCTCGCCCTCGTAGTTGAGGAAGCGGCACCGCGGCGGTCGCACGATCTCACCACCGTGCGCGTTCAGCGAGGAGATCGGCTTGTGGAAGTAGGTGGGCGCCGGCCCGAGCGAGGCTTGGAACTCCGCGCGACGGCTCTCGTAGTTCAGGTGCACGCAGACGATCTTCGTGGGCTCGACGGGCGGCAGGTGCACCGGGTCGTCGAGCGGCATGCGCCGCCCGTCGGGCGCGACGAGCTCGTCGTCGTCGCGCGTCACGGTCGTCGGCGCGCCGTCGAGCAGGATGCGCCTCGTCTCCATCGGGCCTCTCTCCGTGTGGTCGTTCGAGACCGAAGCGTACGATAGGCGCCGTGTCCGAAGAGCTGCAGGGGTTCATGCTGCCGCGCTCGCCGCACGGTCGCGCGTCGATCGTGCCGAGCCCGCCCTGGCACTACTCCGGCGACGTGCTGACGATCGAGTACCGCACCGACCCGGTCAACGTCGAGGCGCTGTTGCCGCCCGGCGTCGGCCTCGCCGCCGACGACCCCGGGGCGGTCGCGATCATCTGGGCCGACTGGCAGTCGTGCTCGACGGCGGCGAGGAGCTGCTCGACCCCGTGCGCTCCCAGTACAAGGAAGCCTTCGTCGTCGTGCGATGCACGTACGGGGGCGAGACGTACTCCCGCTGCGTCTACATCTGGGTCGACAAGGACTTCGCCCTCGCGCGCGGTTGGTACCAGGGCTACCCGAAGAAGCTCGGCCAGATCTGGATGACGCGACCGGTCACGGTGGGTCACGCCGGCCCCCGGCTCGAGCCGGGCGGGCGGTTCGGCGCGACGCTCGCCGCGAACGATCGCCGGCTCGCCGAGGCGACGCCTGACGCTGACCGGCCAGAGCGACTCCGGCGGGTTCGTGAATGCCCTGCCGATGCTGCACTCCCGGTACATGCCGCACATCGACCCGTCGCTGCCCGCGTCGCTCGACGAGTTGGTCACGATGCGCTCGCGCGACGTCGATCTCGGCCCCGTCTACGCCGGCGAGCCGACCGTCACGCTGCACGAGGCGCCGGCCGAGGAGCTCGCATCGCTCGAGCCGGTCGAGATGATCGCGGGCTACTGGCGCCAGGTCGGCGCCACGTTCGCCGGCGGCACCACGGTGTAGCCTGCCGGCGCATGCGACTCCTGCGCTTCCGACACGGCGACCGCATCGCGACCGGCGTCGCCGACACCCGCGACGACACCGTCGCGTGCTCGCGGGCACGTTCTTCGAGGACCCGCTGCCCACGGGCGAGGAACTGCCGCTCGACGAGTGCACCTGCTCGCGCCGGTCCTGCCGTCCAAGCTCGTCTGCGTGGGGAAGAACTACGCGGCCCACGCGGCGGAGTTCGGCATGACGGTGCCCGAGGAGCCGCTGCTGTTCCTGAAGCCCTCGACCGCGGTGATCGGGCCGGACGACCCGATCCCGCTGCTGCCGATCAGCCAGCGCGTCGACTACGAGGGTGAGCTCGCGGTCGTGATCGGCCGGCTCGCGCAAGGACATCCGGGCCGAGGACGCGTACCGGGTCATCCTCGGCTACACCTGCGGCAACGACGTGACGCTCCGCGACCTGCAGAAGACCGACGACCAGTGGGCGCGGGCGAAGGGCTTCGACGGTTCCGCGCCCGCTCGGACCGTGGATCGAGACCGACCTCGACCCGAACGACGTGCTCGTGCGAGACCCGGCTGAACGGCGAGATCCGCCAGCAGGCGCGCACGACTCGGACATGGTCTTCGGCGTCGCGACGCTGATCGAGTACATCACCGCGTTCATGACGCTGCTCCCGGGCGACGTCCTGCTGACCGGCACGCCCGAGGGGGTCGGCAAGCTCGCGGCCGGCGACGTCGTCGAGGTCGAGGTCGACGGCGTCGGCACGCTCGCGAACCCGGTGCGCGACGTGACGCGTCCGCTGCCGGTTCGCGCCGGCGCCCGAGCGGCTCGATGCACGTCGGCAACGTGCGCAGCGCGCTGTTCTCGTGGCTGTTCGCGCGCCACCACGGCGGCACGTTCGTGCTGCGCGTCGAGGACACCGACGCGAGCCGCGTGACCGAGGAGGCCGTCGCGGGCGTGCTCGAGGACCTGCGGTGGCTCGGCCTCGACTGGGACGAGGGCCCCGACGTCGGCGGCCCGCACGGGCCGTACCGGCAGTCCCAGCGGCTCGACATCTACCGCGAGCACGCCGAGCGGCTGCTGGCCCAGGGCGACGCCTACCGCTGCTACTGCACCGCCGAGGAGCTCGACGAGCGCCGGAAGGCCGCGCATGGCCGCGCGGCGAGGCGCCCGGCTACGACGGCCGCTGCCGCGACCTCACCGCCGAGCGAGATCGCGGGCGTTCGAGGCCGAGGGGCGCGAGCACGTCGTGCGGTTCCGCATGCCCGACCGCGAGTGGGTGGTCGACGACCTCGTGAAGGGCGAGGTGCGGTTCGCCGCCGGACAGCTCCGCGACTTCGTGCTCGTGCGCTCCGACGGCTCGCCCGTGTTCCTGCTCGCGGTCGCCGTCGACGACATGCTGATGGGCGATCACGCACGTCGTGCGCGGCGACGACCTGCTCGCGAGCGCGCCGCGCAACGCCGCGGTGATCGAGGCGCTCGGCGGCACGCCGCCCCGCTACGCGCACGTGCCGCAGGTGCTCGGCCCCGACCGGCAGCCGCTGTCGAAGCGGCACGGATCGACGAGCGTCGAGGCCTTCCGCGAGCAGGGGTTCCTGCCCGAGGCGCTGGTGAACTACCTGGCGCTGCTGGGGTGGTCGCCGGGTGACGATCGCGACGTTCTCTCCCGCGACGAGCTGATCGAGGCGTTCGACCTCGAGCGGGTCTCCACGAACCCGGCGGCGTTCGACACCGAGAAGCTCGCGTGGATGAACAACCACTACATCCAGTCGCTCGACGACGACGAGCTCGCCGCGCGGTGCCTGCACTTCCTCACCGAGGAAGGCCTGCTGCCCGACCCGGCCGATGCTCGCCGCCGCGATGCCGATCGTGAAGGAGCGCATGAAGACGCTCACCGAGGCGCCGGTGCTGCTGCGGTTCCTGTTCACCGACGACATCGAGCCCAACGAGAAGGCCGCCGGGCTGATCGCGAAGGCCCCCGAGGGCTACCTGGGCCGCGCCGCAACCGCCCTCGAAGGCGTGCAACCGTGGACGGCGGGGGCACTCACCGAGGTGCTCGACAGCCTGGCCGAGCGTGAAGGGTTGAGCCGCACGAAGGCCTTCCAGCCGGTGCGGGCGGCGGTCACGGGTTCCAACGTCTCGCCGCCCCTGCCGGAATCGCTCGAGTTGCTGGGTCGCGACCGCACGCTCGAGCGGCTGCGGCGACTGGGCTCGCTCAACTAGTCTGTGTCAGACTAGCACGCCCCCAGGATCGCACGGCGCAGCTCCAACGCACCCTGGTCGCGCCGACGAGCCGCGTTGCTGATGCAGGCTCCCTAGCCCGAACGGGGAGGCCGAGAAAGGGGTCGACGGGCCGATGCGCGCGGGCCGGAGACGGCCTAGAGTGCCGGTTCGTGAAGGGTCCGCTGCGGGGGCGCGATTTCCGGCTGCTCACGCTGTCGACCGGGTTGTCTTCCCTCGGCGACGAGCTGGCGCTGATCGCCCTGACGATCAAGGTCGCGACGCTCACCGAGTCAGGGTGGGCCGTCGCCGCGCTGCTGCTCTGCGGGCTGGTGCCGCTCGTGATCTTCGCCCCGGCGGCCGGCGTGATCGTCGACAACTTCGAGACGCGGCGCTCGCTCGCCATCGCGACGGCGATCCAGGCGGTGGTCGCCGTGGGTCTCGCCTTCAGCACCGACCTCGGCTGGATCCTCATGCTCACGTTCCTGCTCGGCACCGCCTCAGCCGTCGAGACGCCCTCGATCTACACCCTCGTGCCCCGCGTCGTGGGCGACGAGCGCGCGACCGAGGCCAACGCCTACCTCGAGGGCGCGCGCTACTCGGGCATGATCGCGGGCCCCGTGCTGGCCGGCACGCTCGCCGCCGGCGTCGGCACCAAGGTGGCCCTGCTCGTCGACGCCGGCACCTTCGTCGTGATCGCGGTCGCCGCGCTGCTGCTGCGGGTGCGCCGCCAGGCGGTGGACGACGGCGCGGCGGGCGACGGCGCGGCTCGCGAGGGCTTCCGCGTGATCCGGGGCGACCGGGTGCTGGTCGTCGCCTTCGCGGTCATCGGGGCCGTCATCCTGTTCGCGGCCATGGACAACGTGGCCGAGGTGTTCTTCGCCATCGACACCCTGGCGGTCGGTGCCTGGGGCTACGGGGTGCTCGCCACGGCATGGCTCGTGGGCATGGTCGCCGGGGCGACGCTGATCGCGCGCCGCCTGCCCGATGATCGTCTGCTCTGGTCGATGGCGTTCGCGGCCGTGGTGAACGGCGTTGCGGTGTTCGCGGCCGCCGCCGCGGGGCTGTTCCCGCTCGCGGTGGCGCTGTTCGTGGTCGGCGGGCTCGCGAACGGCGTGGAGACGGTCGCGATGCGCAGCCTCATCGTGCACCGGGTGGGGGACCGGTTCCGTGGGCGGGCTTTCGCCTCGTACGGGGCGCTCGTGAACGGCATGCAGCTGGGCGCCACGGCTGCCGCGGGCGCCATCGTGGCGGGACTCGGGGGACGGGCGGCGTTGCTCATCGGGGGCGCGGGCACCGCGATGGTCGGCCTGGCGGGGCTGGTGGCCTCCTGGTCGCTCGATCGTCGGGAGGCGGCCTCTGCCGCGCGGACGGCACGAGGGGCCACGGTGCGCGTGCCGGATCCCGAGTCCGAGGCCGGGTGGGAGCCTGACGCCGGCCGACCGCGGGTCACCAGGCTTCCCGAGTCCGACCCGGTCGAGCGCCTCACCGAACCGTGACGTTCCCTGGGGCGCGTCGCCTCAGTCGACCCCGAGGTGGACCGGGCGGTTGACGAGGCTCGCGCGCGCGGCCGTTCGATGTTCCACGGGCAGGGTCGTGTCGCAGGCTCCACCTTGAGTGCTGAGGCACGGACGATCGAGCGCATCCGATGGTGTCCGACGTGGCCGTTGTCGCGGTTCAGAGGGCATAGGGGCGCGTCTCGCCGCAGCTCAGAAGAACCGACGAACGGCGGACGGCTCGATCACGACGTGGGCAGCAGGTACTCGATGAGGTCAACGGTCAGAGTCCGGCAGCACGTCCTTGACCGCATCGACCACCTTGGCCACGACGGGCCTGTCGTCGCCGCCGTTGGCCCAGACCGGATCCTGCGGCATCGGCCCCATCGGGTCGGCGTCCTCTGGCACCTCCGTGCTCGCGGCGAGCGAGCGACGGAAAGCCTCGTCCAGCGTCACCAGACGATGTCCCTCGGGTAGCAGCATCGCCCAGTCGTCGTCTGCCGCAACCATGTCGTGGCGGAGGCTCTCGACCAGCGCCTCGACCGTGGGGCGGGGCACGTCGGTGAGGCTGCCGACGAGGGTCCCGACGAGCGCGGTCGGCAGCAGGGGTACCTCGACTTGTGGGCGCTCGAGCCCGGCGTGCGAAGAGTAGGCCTCGAGCAGGGCGCCGTAGCGCAGCTGGTCGGGACCGCCCACGTCGAAGTGGCGCGAGGGGCCGGCGTACTCGAGCGAGCCGACCAGCGCCTCAAGCGCGTCGACGAGAGCGATCGGTTGCACGAGGGAGTTCATCCAGGTCGGGATGGTGTGCACGGGCATGCGCTCGCTGACCTGACGGATGATCTCGAACGACGTGGACCCGCTGCCGAGGAGCACGGCGGCGCGCAAGACGACCACAGTCGCGGTGCTGTCGCTCAGGATCCGTTCAACCTCGCGACGGGACTTGATGTGTTCGGACAGTTCGTCGTCAGCGACGTCCGGCACGATCGCGGAGAGGTACACGATCCGATCGACACCATGGGCTCGCACGCCTCTTGCGAGGTTGGTCGCTGCCTGGCGCTCGGTTTGCGCGAAGTTTTCGCCACCCATCCCGTGCATCAGGTAGTACACCGCATCCACGTCCTCGCAGGCGGCCTGGACTTGGTCGGGGTCGAGCGCGTCCATGATGGTGATCTCCACTCGGTTCCCCCACCACGGTTGCTCGCCGTCACGGTTCGTCGTGGTCGTGCGGACGTCGTGGCCGCGCTCGAGCAGCAGTGGCACCAACCGGCCTCCCACATAACCCGTCGCACCCGTCACCAAGATCTTCAAGTCGTCCTCAGCTCCCCACAGGCCCGGCGGCCTCTGACCGAATAGCCGATCGACTGTAACCCCTTGACACTCGGGTGCACCGCGCAACGTCCGCACTTGCCGCAGTAGCGTGCGCTGCGGCCATCGGCACATGCCGCTGATCGTGAAACACGGATCTGGCGATGAGCGGGTTTTCGCCGAACCGCCCGGTCTGAAGCTGGCTGGCAAACGGGGCCGACGCGGTCATCGAGCTCGGGCGGGACATCTCTGCGGGACGCCTCGGCGCGGATGGATGCGATCCTGGGTGAGTACCCCCTGATCGGTCGTACCCACACCAGCGAGCACGGTCCCGGCTCGAGCTACGAGCCGTGGGTCGCAAGTAGTCCCAACGGGATTTGAACCCGTGTCTCCACCTTGAGAGGGTGATGTCCTAGGCCTCTAGACGATGGGACCGTGTGTGTTCCGAGCCTCGGCTTCGACCCTCGATTCTAGAGACTTGAGTGCGGGCTGCCCACCGACTCGCGGCAGGTACCATCGGGTCGACCGTGCAACGTCGCCTCGATCTCCCCGTGCTGTCGGCCTTCGCCGGTGCCGTGCTGCTGGGCAGCGCGAACATCGTTGCGGTGCGGTTCAGCAACCGTGAACTCGATCCACTCTGGGGTGCCGGTACGCGCTTCGCGGTCGCAGCCTCGGTGCTCTGCGCGATCGCGGTCCTGACCCGCCGCCCGTTCCCACGCGGCAGGTCCCTGCATGGAGCCGTCTCGTTCGGGTTGCTGGCGTTCACCGGCGCGTACGCGCTCTTCTACATCGGCGCGGTCGAGGTGCCAGCGGGCACGGCGGGCGTGCTGATGGCGTTGGTGCCGCTGCTCACGCTGCTGCTCGCGGTGGCCCAGCGGCTGGAGCGGTTCTCGTGGCAGGGTTTGGTGGGCTCGCTGCTCGCGGTCTGCGGCATCGTCGTGATCCTGTCAGGCTCGCCCTCGGGTGGGGCGCCGGTCGGCTCGGTGCTGCTGATCGTCGGCGCGGCGTCGTGCGCCTCGCAGGCGGGCATCGTGGTGAAGCGATCGCCGGCGTCCGACGTGATCACCACGAATGCCGTGGCGATGGCCGTCGGTGCGACGCTCTTGCTGGCCGGGTCGGTCGCAACGCGCGAGTCGCACGAGCTCCCGACGAGCGCGTCGGTGTGGGTCGCCGTCGGATTCCTCGCGCTGGTGGGCTCGCCGCTGTTGTTCATCCTCTACGTCTTCGTGCTGAACCGGTGGACGGCCTCGGCCGCGTCGTACCAATTCGTGCTCTTCCCGCCGGTCACGATCGTGCTCGGGGCGCTGGTGGCCGGGGAGGCGGTGACCGGAGGGTTGCTGCTCGGGGTTCCCCTCGTGCTGGCCGGGGTGTACGTCGGCGCGCTGCGAGGGAACGGGCGGCCGGCGGATCAGCCGAGCAGGTCGAGCAGGCGGCGGCCCGAAGGCGTGAGCTCGGAGTAGACCTCGCGTCCTTGGCGGCGGGCGTCGACGACGCCGGCGCGGCGCAGCACGCCGAGTTGCTGGGAGACGGCGGCGGGGGTGAGGTGCAGGCGACGCGCGAGCTCGCTCGTCGTCATCGGCACGCTCAGCACGCGCAGGATGTCGGCGCGCGTGCCGCCGATCAGGTCGTCCATCGCGCGGTCGCCGGGGGCGTCCTCGGGAGCGTCCCAGAGCTCGGCGATGCCCCTGGGGGAGTAGGAGAGCGTCGGTTGCAGACCCTCGCCGATCAGGATGGCGATGCCGGGCCAGTCGAACACAGCGGGGATCAGCAGCAGCCCGCGGCCGGCGGGATCGACGCTCTCGTCGATGTGCTTGTCGATCACGAGGGCATCGCCAGACCACGACAGCGACGGGTGCAGGTCGGCGAACAGCAGCTCGGCGCCGCCGAGGGCGAGCTGACGCGCGCGATAGGTGACGTCGGCCTCGTGCAGCGCGCGGATGCGCGGCCAGTGCGGCTCGATCGTGAGCTTCCAGTACTCGAGCATCTGCTCCACGAGCCGGTCGACGAAGGGCGCCGGGTCGTCGAGGATGTGCTGGGTGAGGGCCGGCACCGGCGCGCCTTCCAGCGACCCGATCATGTGCTCGAGCTCGACCCTGATGCGCTCGGGCTCGGTGCGCGCGACCTGCTCCAGCTCGTCCTCGAACTGCGGGAAGGGCGTCTCGGGAGCCGGGGTGAGGAAGTCGGGGATGTAGGGGTGCACGACCGGCGCCAGGCCAGCCGGGGGCACCATCGCGAACAGGATGTCGAGGTCGCGCCCCTCGATCGCCGCCATCGCCTCCTGCACCCACGGCAGGTGCAGGGCGTGCTTCGCGGGGTCGCGCATGGGCTTGTAGAGGCTCATGCCGAGCTCCCAGATCGGGGAGAACGCGAAGCGGGTCTCGGCCAGGTCGTCGCTCGAGAGTCGGATGAGGATGGCCATCGATTTCGGGTTAGCTTAAATGCTTCCGTATGGGAAGACAAGCCCCTATCCTGCGCCTTGAAGCGTTGTAGCAAACGCTACAGGAACGAGCCCACAGGGGGAGGTGCAGTGATGATCTTCGGTTGGACCGACGATCTGTTCCGCCACCGGGAGCGGGAGCTGCGGGACGCCAGCGAGCGCCTCCGCAGCGGACGTCGGCGCGTGCGTCGCCGGCGCGTGGGCGTCTCGCCCGAACGCCGCCCGCGCCCGGTGGGGTAGTCACGACGTCCGGAACGATCCGATCCCTCCAGGCGCGCGAGCGCCCCTCTCTCAGGGGGAGCGGGTCGACCGGCGAGGGCCGGCTCGGCGAACGGGTCGGCCGCGATCGGTGGGGCCGGGGCACGTCGCTCACCACGACGCCCCGGCCTCGGCCGTTCGCCCGCCGGCTCAGGGTGCGATGCCCTTGCGCATCTGGCGGCTGATCTCCACGTATCCGATCGACTCGTACAGGCCTCGAGCGATCGGGTTGTCGCCGAACACGTTGAGGCCCAGGCGCTCGCCGCCCATCTCGCGGGCCAGGCCGTCAGCGGCTTCCATGATCTGGCGGCCGTAGCCTCGCCCACGCAGCCGTTCGACGACCCGCACGTCGTAGACCCAGACCACGTCGACGTCGTCGATGCGCCGGAACCCGAGCCACAGCTCGCCGACGTGCTCGCCGGTCTCGAGCTCGGCCACCCAGAAGCGATGACCCGGGCTCGCCAGGCCCTCGGGCAGCATCTCCGCCGTGCTCGCCTCGGCGCGCGCACGGGCCGCCTCGAGCGAGATCGCGTGGTTGCGCGCGACGAACGTCGCGTACTCCTCGAGCGACGCGTCGAGGTAGGGCTCGAACTCCTGCTCGAGCATGGGACGCATCCGCACGCGGCCGCCCTCCTGGCGGCATCTAGTTCTCGCCCTGGTCGCGGGTGAACCCCAGCTCCCCGTCGAACTCCAGCAGCTTCTCGATGTGCATCCAGGTGTGGCGGCGGGACACGCGCGCGAGCAGCTGGTGCACGTCCTCGTCCCAGAGGTCACCGGGGTTCTCCCGGATGATGAACCGGCACCGCCAGTGATCGAGCGTGTCGGTGATCGCGCCGGTGGCGGGGTAGACCTTCGTGCCGCGCGAGGAGATCATCTTCAGCTCCAGGCGCGTGCCGTGGGCGAGTTCGGTGAGCGAGGCGCCGAGCTCCTCGGCGGTGAGCGGGGACTCCACGAACACGTCGAGGCCCACCACGTTGCGCTCGGTGGGCTTCACGTAGTCGGGGTCCGACGACAGCTCGGGCAGGTGCAGGGGCGCCACCTCGCGCACCGTGTAGGTCTCGGTCTTCTTCCCGAGGTTGGCGATGATGGCCTCGGTGTAGGCCGAGGTGGTGCTTCCACGGTCATAGCCCACGACGTCGCCGGTGAGCGTGCCCGCCTCGAGCGTCACGAAGACCGCGTGCTCGATCGCCGCGGCCTGCTCGAACAGGCCGAGGTAGCGCAGCATGAGCACCGCCGAGAAGATCATCGCCGTGGGGTTGATCACGTCCTTGCCCGCGTACTTGGGCGCCGAGCCGTGCACCGCCTCGAAGATCGCGACGTCGTTGCCGATGTTGGCGCTCGGGGCGAACCCGAGCCCGCCGATCGAGCGCCGAGGTGAGGTCGGAGAGGATGTCGCCGTTCATGTTCGTGGTGACGATCACGTCGAACTGCTCGGGGCGCTTGACGAGCTGGTGCGCGGCGTTGTCGACGATCACGTGCCAGCTCTCGATCTCGGGGTAGTCCGGCGCCACCTGCTCGAAGACCCGCTTCAGGGTGCCCTCGGTGAACTTCATGATGTTGGCCTTCGTCGCGCACGCCACCGTGGGGCGGGCCTCGCTGCGCGCGTACTCGAAGGCGAAGCGCGCGATCTTCTCCGAGCCCTTCACGCTGATGAGCTTGAGGGCCTGGGCCACCCCCGGCGTCTGCATGTACTCGATGCCCGCGTAGAGGTCCTCGACGTTCTCGCGCACGATGACCATGTCGATGCCCCGGCCCGTGTAGGGGGTCCTGACCCCGGGCATCTCGCGCACCGGTCTGACGTTGGCGTAGGTCTCGTAGAGCTTTCGCAGCGTGACGTTGGCGCTCTTCTCCCCGAACCCGACGGGCGTCTCGAGCGGGCCCTTGAGCGAGACCCGGGTGCGTGCGATCGAGTCCATCGTGTCCTGCGGCACCCCCGAGGCCACCCCCTTGCGGAAGACCTCGGCCCCGGCCTCGGCCTCCTCCCAGTCGATCGGGGCTCCGGTCGCCTCGACGATCGCTCGCGCCGAGGCCACCACCTCCGGACCGATGCCGTCGCCGGGGATCAGGGTCACTGGGAAGCGGGCTACGCCTGGGTCGCTCACACGGGCCTCCTCGGGGGTCGCTGCACGGGCGTGTCGGTTCGGCTCATCGTAGCGGCGGGTCACTGCCGAGCCGGCGACGGGTAGTATCCGGGCTCATGGCTGCCGTCTCCATGGTCGTGCTCGCGCGCATGATCGCGCGGGTGTGCGCCGATCGGCAGCCGTGACCCGGCCACCGGCCGGCATGGGCCGCCACGTGCGCTCCAGCAGGGTCCTGGCGTTCGTCTCGCTCGTCGCGGTCGGAGGCCTCGTGGCGATCGCCTGCACCTCCGAGGGCGATCCGGGCGGCTCGGCCTCGCCGACGACGCAGCCACCGTCTCGCCGAGCGAGTCGGTGGCCGCCGAGCCCGCCGACTCGGCGTGGATCGAGCCCACCGACGTGCTGGGCGCGCCGAACCTCGTGAGCCAACCCGACCCCGCGCTCGCCCCCAAGGGGGTCGACCTTCGGCCGCTGCGCTCGCCGCCAGACCTGCAACCGGTGGCCGACCGCTCGCGCCCGTTCGACCCTGCCGCCGGCATCATGAACCTCGACCACCTGGTCTTCATCGTGCTGGAGAACCGGTCGTTCGATCACTACTTCGGCACCTTCCCCGGCGCCGACGGCATCCCGATGGACGCGAAGGGCCGCCCGAAGGTGTGCCTGCCGGACCCAGTCGAGGGCGGGTGCCATCGCCCGTACCACGACACGAACTTCATCGATCAGGGCGGCCCGCATGGCGAGGTGGGCAGCGCGATCTCGATCAACGGCGGTGCGATGGACGGATTCGTGGAAGCCAGGCGCGTGATCGGCAACGGGTGCGACAAGCACCCCGACGAGAAGCCGTGTCCGCAGGCCGTCGACGGTCCACAGGGTCAGCCCGACGTGATGGGCTACCACACCGACGAGGAACTTCCGATCTACTGGGAATACGCGAGCACGTTCACGCTGCACGACCGCATGTTCGCGCCCACCGATTCGTGGACGCTTCCGGCCCACCTGTTCATGGTCTCGGCCTGGTCCGCCACCTGCACCGACCTCGACGACCCGATGTCGTGCACGTCGGACCAGAAGTTCCCCGGCGGCATCTACGCCGACGAGCCCTCGAAGATCTGGGCGCCGAAGATGGGCGAGCCACGGCCGTATGTCTGGGCGCCCATCACGTGGCTGCTCTACAAGGCGGGCGTGAGCTGGGGCTACTACGTCGGTGAGGGCACGTGCGTGGCGCCGCCGTGCGAGCACCTCGATGGCATCCTCACGGCGCCGGTGCAGAACCCGCTGCCCGGGTTCACCGCCACGGCCGCGACCGGCCAGCTCGACAACATCCGGCCGAACTCGGACGTTCATCCGCGACGCGCGGGCGGGCAACCTGCCGAGCGTCTCGTGGTTCATGCCGGAGCAGGACAAGGGCGAGCACCCGCCCGACTCGATCGAGGCGGGCCAGGCCTACGTCGCGAAGGCGATCAACGCCGTGATGCGAGGGCCCCGAGGAGCAGTGGCTGCGAACGGCCATCTTCCTCACGTGGGACGACTGGGGCGGCTTCTACGACCACGTGCTGCCACCGGTCGTCGACGAGAACGGCTGGGGCCTTCGCGTGCCCTCGATGGTCATCAGCCCGTGGGCCAAGCCGGGGTTCATCGACTCGCAGACGCTCAGCTACGACGCCTACCTGAAGCTGATCGAGGACCGCTTCCTCGACGGGCAGCGGCTCGACCCCGAGACCGACGGATGGCCCGACGCACGCCCGACCGTGCGCGAGGAGGTGAAGCTGCTCGGCGACCTCGCCCTCGACTTCGATTTCCGCCAGGAGCCGCTGCCACCGCTGGTGCTCGACCCCTGGCCGTTCCGTCCCTGACCCGCGACGCCGATCGCCTGCGCCTGCAGGGTGCGTCGCGCAGGGCGGGCTACGATCGACCGATGTCGTCGGCGAGACCCTTCCCCGCGCCGTGGCGTGCCGCAGTGCTGCTCGTGCTGGCCGCATCGGTCGCGGCGGCGTGCGTGCGTGCGGACGAGCCGCCCGCCGCGAGCGAGGCTCCCGCGTCGCCGGTGCGGGCGCGCCCGACCGCCGAGCTGCCGCTGCCGTTCCTCGTGCCCGACCGGTTCCCGGTCGCGCCCGATCGAGCCCCGATCGGCGTCGATCGCCGGCCGTTGCGATCGCCGCCGAGCCTGCAGCCGGTGGCCGACCCGTTTCGCCCGTTCGACCCGGCCGCCGGCATCATGAACATCGATCACTTCGTGTTCGTCGTGCAGGAGAACCGCTCGTTCGACCACTACTTCGGCACGTTCCCCGGCGCCGACGGCATCCCGATGGACGAGAGCGGCCGGCCCAGGATCTGCGTGCCCGACCCCACGAGCGACATCTGTCACCGGCCCTACCACGACCGCAACCTGTTCGATTCTGGTGGGCCTCACGGCGAGCTCGCGTCGCAGATCTCGATCGCCGGGGGCCGCATGAACGGGTTCGTGCGTGCGTTCCGGATCAAGGGCAACGGGTGTGAGAAAGAGCCCACCGAGCCCCCGTGCCCCAAGACGACCTCGGGTCCCGACGGGGCGCGCACGCCCGACCTGATGGGCTACCACACGGCCCGCGAGATCCCGAACTACTGGAAGTACGCCGAGACGTACACGCTGCACGACCGCATGTTCGCGCCGACCGACTCGTGGACGCTCCCGGCCCACCTGTTCCTGATCTCGGGGTGGTCCGCGAGATGCCCGGTGCCCGACGATCCGATGGCGTGCGTCAGCGACCAGCGCAACCCGGGCAAACGGCCCGGACTCACGTCGAAGAACTGGACGCCCGACGCGGGCGAGCCCCTGCCCTACATCTGGGCCGACATCACGTGGCTGCTCTACAAGGCGGGCGTGTCGTGGGGCTACTTCGTCGGTCCGGGCAGCTGCGTCGTCGCGCCGTGCCAGGACTTCGAGGCGACCGAGACGCGCGCCGTGCAGAACCCGCTGCCCGGCTTCCGGACGGTCGACGTGACCGGCCAGCTCGACAACGTGCTCCCGAACACCGACTTCCTCGAGGCGGCGCGCGAGGGCACGCTGCCGAGCGTGTCGTGGGTGATGCCGACCGAGGGCCGAGCCGAGCACCCGCCCCACTCGATCGCCGAGGGGCAGGCATGGGTGACCGAGATCGTCAACGCCGTGATGCAGGGGCCCCAGGAGCAGTGGCTGCGGACCGCGATCTTCGTGACCTGGGACGACTGGGGCGGCTTCTACGACCACGTGCTGCCGCCCGTCGTCGACGAGAACGGCTGGGGCCTTCGCGTGCCCTCGATGGTCATCAGCCCCTGGGCCAAACCGGGGTTCATCGACTCGCAGACGCTCAGCTACGACGCCTACCTGAAGCTGATCGAGGACCGCTTCCTCGGCGGACAGCGCCTCGACCCCGAGACCGACGGGTGGCCCGACGCACGCCCGACCGTGCGCGAGGAGGTCGAAGCTGCTCGGCGACCTGGCGACGAGCTTCGACTTCCTGCAGGAGCCGCTGCCGACGTTGGTGCTCGACCCGTACCCGGGCATCGGGTGAGACACGGGTGAGGCGGGGAAGCTGGGGCGCAAGGATTCGAACCTCGACTAACAGGGCCAGAACCTGTCGTGCTGCCGTTACACCACGCCCCAAGGTCGCCCGGGCATGCTAACAACGGGGGCCACGTGCGGCCAGCAGGCTCGCCGAGCCGGTGCGCCACTCGCCACGGCGCCTGCGGCGCAAAGCGGGTTGGCCCTGCGGCGTTTGACCGCTCGCCACGGCGCGGACTACCGTGTGGGTCTGCATCGCATGGTCGAGCGGAGGGAGCAGCCATGAACAAGGGCGGCTTGGTGGCCGAGGTCTCGAAGCGCACCGGCCTGTCCAAGGCCGATGCCGGCCGGGCGGTCGACGCGGCGATCGATTCGATCCGCGAATCGGTGGTCCGGGGCGATCGTGTGACCCTCGCCGACTTCGGCACCTTCGAACGCAAGCACCGCAACGAGCGCATCGCGCGCAACCCGCGCCGGCCACAGATCCCGATCGTGGTGCCCGCGCGTGACCTGCCGGCGTTCACGCCGGGCAAGGAATTCCGCGAGCAGGTCCTGACGACGACCCGGAACGCGCCGCCCGGTTAGACGAAGGTCACGAGCCGCAGCTCGCGCGCCACCGGCTGGTCGCCCGTCTCGTCGAGATCGAAGATCACGCGCTGGCCCAGTCGCAACGTGAGGATGCCCGACCCCGTGAGCGAGGCGGCATCGATCGAGACCTCGCGGCGGTCGTCCATGAGCAGGGAGCCGGTGACGCTCGCCAGGTCGAACCGCTTGATCGTGCCTTGCGCCATGCCTGCTCGTCTCCCTCGTGATCGGGTGCGTGATCTGTCGTTGCTCAGCGGGTCGACGTCGGTACCTCGAGCCTCGCACCGAGGTCGAGCTCGCGGCACACCTGCAGGGTGCGTCCTTCGCGCCGTGACCCCAGCACCGTGAGGATATCGCTCGGCACGTCGAGGTCGAAGGCGAGCTCGGGGCCGCGCACGACCGCCGTCGGCACGTCGGCCTCGGCCGCCGCCTGCAGGTGCCGACGGTAGGAATCCTCGCCGAAGCGGGCGTCGATCACCCGCGGCGGCCGTCGGATCAGCAGGTTCGTGCCACCCTCGTCGGCCGACGGGGCGACGACGACCGCGCCGAGGGTCCGCAACGCCCTGGTGAGCGCGGCGTTGGTCACGAGGGGCGTGTCGGGCAGCAGCACGGCGAGCGCGTCGACCAGTCGCCCTTCCGCCTCGTCGTCGACCTGGCGGATCGCGCCGGCGAGCGGCGGTTCCTCTTCCTCGATCGCGTGCACCCCGCGTGCCATCGCGATCTCGAGCACGGCCTCGTCGGGCGAGACGACCCAGGTGTCCCAGCCGGCGACCGTCTGCGTGACGTCGAGCACGTCCTCGAGCATCGCGAGCGTGAGCGCGCCGCGCTCGAGCGGGGTCAGCACGGGGTCGAGGCGGGCCTTGGCCTCGGTGAGGGACTTCACGGGCAGGGCGATCACGCGCACGGCTCGCAAGCCTAGCGGCTCCTCGCCCGACCGGCCGCGGTAGGCTCCGGGACTGTTCGCACCGACGAGGGGGGAGCACCGTGTCGAGCATCGCGTCCGAACTCGCACCACCGCGCTCGGCGGCGACCGCCGCCCGCGTGACGTTCACGCTCGCGTGCGCGCTGGCGGGCAGCCTGCTCGTCGCCGGGCTCGCACAGATCTCCTTCACGCTGCCGTTCACGCCGGTGCCGATCACCGGGCAGACCCTCGGGGTGCTGCTCGTCGGGGCCGCATACGGACCGGGGCTCGGCGCGGCGACGCTCGGCCTGTACCTCGTCTGGGCCGTGGTCGGACTGCCCGTGCTCGCGCCGGAGCCCGACGGCTCCCACCGCAGCGGCGTGGAAGTGCTCCGGCTCGCGTCGGCCACCGGCGGGTACCTCTGGGGCTTCGTGGTGGCGGCGGCGATCACCGGGTGGTGCGCCACCCGCGGGTGGGACCGCTCGATGCGGTCGTCGATCTCGGCGATGCTGCTCGGCTCGATCGCGATCTTCGCCATCGGCGTGCCCTGGCTGATGTCGGCCCTCGACCTGCCGCTGCAGCAGGGGCTCGAGTTCGGGCTCTACCCGTTCGTGATCGGCGACATCCTGAAGCTCCTCGTGGCGGCCGGGCTGCTGCCCGCGGCATGGGCGACGCTGCGGCGCCTGCGGCCCGGCGAGGAGGACTGAGCCCTGGCCGAGCCCTGGTACCACCTCGCGAAGGGCGTCTCGATCCCGCCGGTGCGGGCATGGTTCCGGCTCCGCGAGGAGGGGCTCGAGCACATCCCGCGCACCGGACCCGCGATCGTGGCCTGCAACCACCTGTCCTACCTCGATCCGCTCACGAACGCCTCGGCCGTGATGCGCGCCGGCCGGCGACCGCGGTTCCTCGCCAAGAGCGAGCTGTTCCACATCCCCGTGGTGGGCCTCGCCTTCCGGGGGGCCAAGCAGATCCCGGTGGTGCGGGGGTCGGGTGATGCCACCACGGCGTTGCTGGCGGCCGAGCAGGCGCTCGCCGACGGCGAGGTCGTCGTGATCTACCCCGAAGGCACCGTGACGACGCGCGCCGACCACCTGCCGATGCGGGCGAAGTCGGGGGTGGTGCGCCTCTCGCTCGCGACCGGCGTGCCCATCACCCCGCTCGCGAGCTGGGGGTCCCAGGCCGTGTGGCAGAAGTCGGGCAGAGGCAGCCTGAAGCTCGGGCGTCCGGTCTGGACGCGCGTCGGGCCTCCGATCGATCTGTCGTCGCGGCGCGACGACGCGAGCGAACCCGGGGCGCTGCGGGCGATGACCGATCAGGTGATGGCCGTGATCACCGCGATGGTCGAGGACCTGCGCGCCGCCTACCCGAAACGCTGGGCCGCCGACGGGTAGTCTCGCGTCGATGGCGAGCGAGCGAGGGTTCTCGACACGCGCGGTGCACGGGGCGGCGCCTGCGGTGGACCAGCAGACCCCCAGCATGCCGCTGTACCAAACGTCCACGTTCCGCTTCGACGATTCCGAGGCCTACGCCGAGACGATCGCGTTCCGCGCGCGGGGGTACACCTACACGCGCGGGTACGGCAACCCCACGGTGGCGGCGTTCGAGCAGCAGATGGCGGCGCTCGAGGGCACCGAGGCCGCTTTCGGGTTCGCCTCGGGCATGGCGGCCATCCACACGGTGCTCACGGCGCATGCCGGGGCGGGCGACCGCGTCGTGATGAGCACCGAGCTGTACGGGGGCAGCTACGCGCTGGCCACCCGGGTGCTGCCGCGCAACGGGGTCGAGGTCACGCTCGTCGATCCCCACGACCTCGATGCCGTGCGTCGGGCGTTGCCGGGGGCCGCGCTCTTCCACGTGGAGACGATCGCCAACCCGAACGTGACCGTGGCCGATCTCGAGGCGCTCGGAGCGGCGTGCCGTGACGCGGAGGTGCCGTGCTCGGTCGACAACACGTTCGCCTCGCCCTACCTCTGTTCGCCGGCGCGCTTGGGATTCGACCACGTCGTGCACTCGGCCACGAAGTACGTGGGCGGGCATCACGACCTGATCGCCGGCGTGGTCTGCACGAGCGAGGCGGGCCGCGAGCGGCTCCGCGACGTCGCGATCGACACCGGCGGCACGATGGCACCGTTCGAGGCGTGGCTCTGCCTGCGCGGGCTGATGACGCTGGCCCTGCGCATGGACCGTCACTCGGCCAACGCGATGACGCTCGCGAGCGCGCTCGAGGGTCATGCGAAGGTCGAGCGGGTGCGCTACCCGGGGCTCGCCTCGCACCCCGACCACGAGGTCGCGTCGCGTCAGTTCCCGCGAGGGTTCGGCGGCATGCTGGCGATCGAGGTCGCCGGTGGGGTGGAGGGTGGCCAGCGCTTCTGCGACGCGCTGGAGCTCGCGTGGGTGGCCACGAGTCTCGGGGGCACCCATACCCTCGTCGGACACGCGGCCTCCACCACCCATCGCCAGATGGATCCGGACGCGCGGCGGGCAGCGGGCATCGCCGACGGCCTGGTGCGGGTGAGCGTCGGCATCGAGGACGTCGACGACATCCTCGACGACGTTCGGCAGGCCCTGGAGCGCGTGTGAGCGGCCGTCGTCGCATCGTCGTGGTGTTCGGCGGGCGTTCGGCCGAGCACGAGATCAGCTGCATCTCGGCGCGGTCGGTCATGGACGCCCTCGACCGCGACCGGTTCGACGTCGTGCCGGTGGGCATCACGAAGCAGGGCACCTGGCACCTGTTGCCGGGCCCGCCCGCCCTGCCGTCGGAGACCGGTCGCATGCCGGAGGTGACGGCCGGCTCGGGGGCCTCGGTGGTGCTGTCGGGGGAGACCGCGTCGCGCGAGCTGGTCGGGGCCGACGGCAGCCGGGCTCCGATCGACGTCGTGCTGCCGGTCCTGCACGGCCCGATGGGCGAGGACGGCGCGGTGCAGGGCATGCTCGAGCTCGCCGACGTGCCGTACGTGGGCGCCGGCGTGCTCGGCTCGGCGATCGGCATGGACAAGGCGGTGCAGAAGGTGCTGTTCGCCGGCGCCGGGCTCCCGGTGGGCCCGTGGGAACCCGTGCGTGAGCCCGAGTGGCTCGAGGACCACGATGGCGTCTCGGCGCGGATCGAGGCGCTCGGTTTCCCCGTGTTCGCCAAGCCGGCCACGCTCGGCTCGTCGGTCGGCATCTCGAAGGTGCATCGGCCCGAGGAGCTCGACGCCGCGATGGCCGAGGCCTTCCGCTTCGCCCGCAAGGCGGTCGTGGAGCAGGGGTTCGAAGGCGTACGGGAGATCGAGTGCGCGGTGCTCGGCAACGACGACCCGGTCGCCTCGGTGTGCGGCGAGATCGTGCCGACCGGGCACGAGTTCTACGACTACGCCTCGAAGTACCTCGACGAGCAGGGGGCGCGGCTCGACGTGCCCGCCCGTCTCGACCCCCAGGTGCAGGCGCGCGTGCAGCGCATGGCGGTCGTCGCGTTCCAGGCGGTGGAATGCTGGGGCATGGCCCGCGTCGACTTCTTCCTGCGCGGCGAGGAGCTGTTCGTCAACGAGATCAACACGATCCCGGGATTCACCGAGATCAGCATGTACCCCAAGCTGTGGGAAGCGAGCGGGCTCCCCTACGACGCGCTCATCGAGCGGCTGATCGATCTCGCCGTCGAGCGGCACGAGGCCGAGCGGTCCAAGCGCACGACCGCGCCGGAGCTCGAGCGCGGCGAGTGAGGGCCGGTAGGGTTCGGGCCCTCTAGAGGTGGACCACCGGACAGGTGAGGGTGCGCGTGATGCCTTCGACCGCCTGGATGCGCGCGACGACCAGCTTGCCGAGCTCGTCGACGGTGTTGGCCTCGGCCCGCACGATCACGTCGTAGGGGCCGGTGACGTCCTCGGCCTCCGCGACGCCGCCGATCGCGCGCACGGCGTCGGCCACGGCCGCCGCCTTGCCCACCTCGGTCTGGATCAGGATGAACGCGTGCACCACGGTGCCTCCTCAGGTCGTCGGCTCAGGTCGTCGGCTCAGGTCGTCGGCTCAGGTCGTCGGCTCGGGTCGTTGGGAGGCTGATGCTAGCCGTGGACGTGCGACGGGTGCAACGCGCATCCTTGCGGTGTGTTCGCCGATCGCGTCGACGCCGGCACGCAGCTGGCGGGGAGCTCGCCGGCACGGTGCCGGCGCCCGTCGTGGTGCTCGGCATCGCCCGGGGCGGGGTGATCGTCGGCGCCGAGATCGCCCGCGTGATGGGGGCGCCGCTCGACGTGGTGATCTGCCGGAAGCTCGGCGCCCCCGGCAACCCCGAGCTCGGCATCGGCGCCGTCGCGCCCGGCGTCCGGGTCGTCGACGAGCCGATCGTGCGGTCGCTCGGCGTCGACGACGGCTACCTCGAGCGTGAGACGAGCCGGCAGGTCGCCGAGATCGCGCGCCGGGTCGAGGCCTACCGCGCGGGCAGGGAGCCGGTCGACCTGGCCGGGGTCACGGCAGTGGTCGTCGACGACGGCGTGGCGACCGGGGTGACGGCGGTCGCGGCGCTGCGATGGGCCCGCGCGCAGGGCGCGACGACCGTGGTCTTCGCGGCGCCGGTCGGCCCGGCGGGCATCGAACGGCGCCTCGAGGGCGAGTGCGATCGATGCGTGGTCTCGGTCACCCCTGCCCACCTGCGAGCCGTGGGACAGTGGTACGAGCGGTTCGACCAGACGACCGATGACGAGGTGCGCGTGGCGCTGCAGCAGGCGGGGTGACGACGTTGGACGCGATCGAGATCGCCGCGGCCGTGGTGTTCGCGGCGCTCGGCGTGCGCTCCCTCGTGCACTGGGTGCGCACGCCGTACGAGAGCCGGCGTGCATCCGACCTCGCGCTCTACGCCCTGTTCGTCACCGGCCGGGTCGGTATGTGGTTCGTGCTCGCCACGGCCTTCGCCCTCTACGCGCTCACCGAGACCCGAGGCCGCGCGTTCACCGACGACGCCGCCGAGTACGGGTGGCTCTACCTCGTGTTCCTCACGCTCGGCGCGGTGCAGTTCGTGAGCGCGTACTTCCTCGGCCGGCGCACCGACCGGGGCTGAGCGCGGTCAGGACCCGGCGCCCGCCGGCGCGCTCGCGGGAGCGAGCGCGTCGGCAGACAGGTCGAGGCGCCGCAACAACTGGGCGTTCAGCGCGACCACGATCGTCGACAGGCTCATGAGCGCCGCAGCGACGGCCGGCGGCATCAGGATGCCGGCCCACGCGAACGCTCCCGCTGCGACCGGGATCGCCAGCACGTTGTAGCCGGTCGCCCAGCCGAGGTTCTGCAGCATCTTGCGGTAGCTCGCCGCCGAGAGTGCCCGCACGGAGAGCACGCCGCGAGGATCGTCGCTCGCGAGCACCACGCCGGCCGATTCGATCGCCACGTCGGTGCCGGCGCCGATCGCGATGCCGACGTCGGCGCGAGCGAGCGCCGGCGCGTCGTTCACGCCGTCGCCCACCATCGCCACGCGCAGGCCTCGGGCCTGCAGCTCGGCCACCTTGGAGTCCTTCTGCTCGGGCAGCACCTCGGCCATGACCTCGTCGACGCCGAGCTCGGCGGCCACGGCGTCGGCGACCTGCTGGCGCGTCGCCGGTGATCATCACGACGCGCACCCCTTCGGCGTGCAGGGCCTCGATCGCCGCGCGCGACTGGGGCCGCACGGCGTCCTCGAGCGCCAGGGCGCCCGTCACGCGATCGTCGTCGATCACCGTGAGCACCGTGGCGCCGCGGGCTCGCCATGTCGCCACCGAGGCCTCGAGCGCAGGGGGCATCGTCAGCCCTCGTTCCTCGAGCATGGCCGGACCGCCGACGGCCACGGTGCGACCGTCGACGGTGGCCCGCACGCCGCGGCCCGCGATCGACCGGAAGCCCTCGGCCGCGGGGAGGGGACCGCGCTCCCGGCCCGCAGCCACGATCGCCCGGGCGAGCGGATGCTCGCTGTCGGCCTCCACCGCCGCCGCCATGGCGCAGCACGGCGTCGGCGTCGCCATCACCACCGCCGACGCCGGCGACGTCGTGCACCGTGGGGCGCCCCTCGGTGAGGGTGCCGGTCTTGTCGAACAGCACGGCGTCGACCGTGCGCATGCGCTCGAGGGCGAGCCGGTCCTTCACCAGGATGCCGTTGCGGGCCGACATCGCGGTCGACAGGGCGATCACGAGCGGGATCGCGAGGCCGAGCGCGTGGGGGCACGCGATCACCAGCACGGTGACGGCGCTCTCGATCGCCTGGTCGACGTCGTCGGCCAGCGTCCACGCGATGAACGTGATGATGCCGGCGCCGAGCGCGACGTAGAACAGCACCGCCGCGGCGCGGTCGGCGAGCGCCTGCGCACGGGAGCGAGACGCCTGGGCGTCGGCGACGAGGCGCCGGATGCCGGCGAGCGCGGTGTCGTCGCCGACCGCCATCACCCGCACCCGCACCGACGAGTCGGTGGCGACGGTGCCGGCCACGACCCGGTCGCCGGGCTCGCGCTCGACCGCCTGCGACTCGCCGGTGATCATCGACTCGTCGAACGCCGCCTAGCCGGTCTCGATCGTGCCGTCGGCGGGCACGCGGCCGCCGGGGCGCACCAACACCAGGTCGCCCGGGCGCAGATCGGCGATGGCCACCTCGCCGGTGCCCGCGCCCTCGACGCGTTCGGCCGTGTCGGGCAGCAGCGCGGCGAGCGCGTCGAGGGCGCTCGACGCCTGTCCGATGGCCTTCATCTCCTGCCAGTGCCCGAGCAGCATCACGTCGATCAGCAGCACGAGCTCCCACCAGAAGTCGAGGTCGAGCCACTCGGCGTCGCTCGCGAGGCTCGACCCGAACGCCACCGTGATCGCGAGCGCGATCAGCAGCATCATGCCGGGCGTGCGGTCGCGCAGTTCCTGCCACCCGCCCTTGAGGAAGGGCGACCCGCCGTAGACGAACACCGCGGTGCCGAAGGCGAGCGGGATCCACTCCTGCGCCGGGCATGCTCGGCGCCGTGTACCCGAG
The DNA here is from genome assembly GCA_963722795.1 of uncultured Actinomycetes bacterium. Taxonomy (GTDB): domain Bacteria; phylum Actinomycetota; class UBA4738; order UBA4738; family HRBIN12; genus JAOUEA01. The sequence goes on along the minus strand of CAVROD010000003.1, from coordinate 486,701 downwards.
CAGGTCCTGCAGCATCTCCGACCAGATCAGCACCGGCACGCTCAGCAGCAGGCTCAGCCAGAACCGGTCGCGGAACATCGCCACGCTGTGGCCCGCGTGCTTGTCGTGCCCGCCATGCCGGCGTGCGCGTCATGTCCACCGTGGCCTGCCGGCGCAGCGTGCCCGGCGTGTGGATCGACGGTCGCCGGTGCCGCGTGGTCCGAGCCGTGCGCCATATCGTGGTGTTCGTGGGTCTGCATCGGTGTGCCCCCGTCCGAGCTCTGGTCCTGTCGGACGGAGGGTATCGGAGGTGCGTGCGAACGGAGCTCAGCCGACGGCCTTGATGATCTCCTCGCTCAGCTGGGTGAACTGCTGCAGGTGGGCGACCCGATCGCTCTTGAGCCGCTCGACCATCGAGGCGTACTCGTCGCCCCGGCCCTGCCGCTCGTAGAGCCGGCGGGGCTGCAGCTTCTCCTCGTCGTCGAGGTCCGGGCACCGACGCGGCGACCTGGTAGCCGAAGTCGGGGTCCTCGTCGAAGGTGATCGTCTGCTCGGCGATGCCCTTCACGCACGCCGACGTGTCGGGGATGCGCAGCTTCTTCGAGCGCTCGTCGTCGTCCTTGCCGCCGACCCGGCCCGTGTTGAGCAGGTAGGTCTCGATCGGGTGGGTGGCGAGCAGCTCGAGCAGACGGTTGCCCTGCAGGCCGTGGGGGAGCGGGAAGAACGGGTTCGTGCCGGGCACGCGCAGGAACTTGCCTTCCTCGGCGGCGCCGCCCGCCGACGTGCCGGTCGTCTCGCCGAGCATGAAGAACGCGGCGGCCTGCTCCTGGTTCAGCTTGGAGACGGCCGGGATGATGTTCTCGTTGCGGTTGAGGATCAGCAGGTAGTCGACGGTGCCGACGTCTCGCGCGTCGCCGTGGGCCAGGAGGTCGTCCATCGAGAAGACGGCGCGACCGTTCTTCGTGTAGCCCTCGTTGTTGAAGTCCACGACGCCCGCGTCGTCTTGGAAGACGTTCTCCATGTAGGTGGTCGGTTTCACCACCGCACCGTGGATCGAGGGCTCGAAGTCGGGGTCGAGTCCGAAGGTCTTGGCGAAGCAGCCGTTCTCGGTGCCGTAGGCGTGCCCGCCCGGCATCAGGCCGACGAAATCGTCCTGGATCGGCAGCGAGCCGTTCTGCGTCGTGAACGTGGTGGTCGTCTTGCCCGTGCCCGACAGGCCGATGATCATGAAGACCTTGTCGCCGTCGGCGGTCGGGATGACCTTGAGACCGGCGTGCAGCGCCAGGCCGCCCTTGTTGTAGACGATGTCGTTCCACATGCGCAGGCCGCCCTTCTTGGACTCACCGAAGTAGTCCGAGTGCAGGACGCGCGTCACGTAGTTGTCGAGATCGACCGCGATCACGCGGTCGTCGGGGTAGCCGGGGGCCTCGAGGCCCGGCGTGTAGATGACCTGCACTTCTGGTTCCCCGCCCGCCCCGCGCCGTCGTCGCGAGCGAAGTAGAGCTTCTGCTGCATGCCGGCGATGTTCGCGTAGCGCTTCTCCATGAGCAGGCGTGCGGCCGTGCGCATCTCGGGGTCGTTGCCGATGTAGCCGTCGATCTGGATCATGTCGTGCTCGGCGATGTAGGCGTCCTGGCGGGCGGCGAGCGCGTCGTATTCCTCGCGCGTCATCGTCTTGCCGCTGGACTCGCGCCCCACCACGAACGTGCTCGCCGCGCTGCGCGAGAGCACCGTGGTCTGGGTGTTGGTGTTGCCGAACTCGGAGATGCGTGTCTCCGGCATCTCCTCGGTGAAGCGACCTGAGCTCCTCAGGGGTCGGATTGACGAGCACCTCTGCCACGGTGGGCCTCCTCGGAACGGGGTCAGGGTGGAGCGGATGCGCCGACCGTTGGACACAGCGGCGAACCCGGCCAGTCTACCCAACCCGGATGGGGGGCTCCGGCGCGCCGTCGGGGCGAGCCCGGCCCGTTCGTCTGTACGGAACGGACAAACGGCTCTCGCGACGGCCATCCGGCAGCACGGCCCGGCGGTCGGAAGGGATCGGAATGGAGCGGCGCAGCCGCCTCAGGCGGAGCGCGGGATGCGCGTGACCTTGCCCGCCTTGATGCACGAGGTGCAGGCGTTGACCCGGCGCGGGGTGCCGTCGACCAGGGCGCGCACCTTCTGCACGTTGGGGTTCCAGCGGCGGTTGTTCCGCTTGTGCGAGAAGGTCACGGCCTTGCCGAAGAACGGCTTCTTGCCACAGATGTCACAGACGGCTGCCATAGCCCGACGAGGCTACCAGACGTCTTCTGGCAGACGTCTTCGGGCAGACGTCTTCCGGCAGACGTCCCGGATTCACCCGGCGATGGCCGCGAGGTGCTCGTCGAGCGCGGCCTGGCTGATCTCGCCGTCGACCTTGCCGACCTGGTTCCCTCGGGCGTCGAAGAACACCGTCACCGGCAGCCCGAAGCTGTCGAGGTCGGTGCGGATCGCACCGTCGGGGTCGAACAGCGACGGGAACGGCACCCCGAACTCGGCGATGAACTCCTCGGCGCCCTCGCGCGCATCGAGCGTGTCGACCCCAAGGAACTGCACGTCGGGATGCGCCCGTGCCGCCTGCGCGAGTATCGGCATCTCTCGCTCGCACGGCTCGCACCACGACGCCCAGAGGTTCACCACCACGGGGGTCCCGCGAAGGTCGTCGAGCAGGGCGCGGAACGCTTCCACGTCGGTCGGGGGCAGCGCGGCCACGGTGGCCGGCAGCGAGTCGGTGCCTCCGGAAGCCAAGAGTGCCGGCGACGACGAGGTCACCGTGGACCGTTCGGGGTTGCCCGTGCACGCGACGAGCACGACCATCGCGACGATCGCGGCGCAGGATCGGGCTCGAGCACGCATCCCGGCATGGTAGGGCTCGGCGGGCACTGAGGGCGTCGGTCCCTGCGTGGTACAACCGGGCGCATGCCCCCGCTCACCCTCGGTTCCCCGATCCTCGAGATCGACCCTCGCGTCGCGAAGCGGCAGATGCGCTCGGCCAGGAAGGCTGGCCCGGCTCACGAGGTGCTGGCCGCGAGCTCGTTCGAGATCCACACGGTCGGCGACCTCCTGCATCACTATCCCCGCCGCTACATCGACCGGTCGAGGGTCTCGACGATCGCTGGCGTCACACTCGGCACCTACGTCACCGTGATCGCGAACGTGCAGAAGGTGCACAAGCGCATGACACGCAAGCGCCAGACGATGGTCACCGTCACGATCCGAGATCGCACGGGCGCGCTGGATCTGACGTTCTTCAACCAGCCGTGGGCCGCGGCCCTCTACCGCGAGGGCATGGAGCTCGCGGTGTCGGGTGTGGCCACCGTGTACAAGGGCCGCCTGCAGCTGGCGAAGCAGGAGGTCGAGCTGCTGCGGGGCGACGACGCCGACCTCGTGCACACCGGGCGCATCACGCCGGTGCACCCGGCGACCGACGGCATCACGACGCGCACGATCCGCGAGTTGGTGCACCGCGCGATCGAGCGACTCGGCCCGGTCGACGATCCGCTGCCCGACGACATCGTGCGTGCCGAGGGTCTCGGGTCATACGATCGGTCGCTGCGCGACATCCACTTCCCGGCCGACGACGCCGCGCTCGAGGCGGCTCGCGAGCGGCTGAAGTTCGATGAGCTCTTCACCTTGGAGCTGGGTGTGGCCTACCGCAAGCGGCGGGTGGAGGTCGGCAGCGCCGGGGTGGCGCACGACACCGACGGCCCGCTCGTACGTCGGCTGCTCGAGAAGGTGCCGTTCCGGCCCACCCAGGCGCAATCGCGCGCGATGGGTGAGGTCGCCGCGGCGATGGCGAGGCCTCGTCCCATGAACGTGCTCCTGCAAGGCGACGTGGGCGCCGGCAAGACGCTGGTCGCGGTGCATGCGGCCCTGGTGGCGATCGACTCCGGGCATCAAGCCGCGATCATGGCCCCGACCGAGGTGCTCGCCGGGCAGCACTTCCGCTCGGTGGGTTCGCTGCTCGCCTCGATCGGCGGCGCGCCGTTCCTGGAGTTCGCGGCGTCGAGGCGGGCGACGCAGTCGGCACAGACCTCGCTGATCGACGCGATCGAGCTCGGCGACGGGGGGGCCGGCGCGCCCTCGGCCGAGGGCGACGTCACCCTGACGTACGCGCTGCTGACCGGTGCCGTGACCGGCACCGACCGCGCGCGCATCGTGCAGGGGGTCGCCGACGGCAGCCTCGACCTGGTGGTGGGCACCCACGCCCTCGTGCAGGAGTCGGTCGCGTTCGCCGATCTGAGCCTCGCGGTCGTCGACGAGCAGCATCGCTTCGGCCTGCATCAACGAACCGCATTGCAGCGCAAGGGTGGCGAGGCCGACGTGCTCATCATGACCGCGACCCCGATCCCGCGCACGCTCGCCCTCACCTACTACGGCGACCTCGACGTGGTCGTGCTCGACGAGCTGCCGGCGGGGCGCCGGCCGGTGACGACGCTCGCCGTCCGCACGCCCGCCGAGCGGGCCGACGCCTACGAGCTCGTGCGCGAGGAGATCCTGGCGGGGCGTCAGGCCTTCGTGGTCTGTGCCGCGATCGACGACGGCAACCGCACGCAGGTGAAGGCCGCCGAGGCCGAGGCCCAGCGCCTGGCCGCCGAGGTCTTCCCGGGATTGCGCCTCGAACTGCTGCACGGCCGCATGCGTCCCAAAGAGAAGCAGGCGGTCATGCACCGCTTCGTCGCCGGCGAGGCCGACGTGCTCATCTCCACGACGGTCATCGAGGTGGGCGTCGACGTGCCGAACGCCACGGTCATGCTCGTCGAGAACGCGGAGCGCTTCGGGTTGGCGCAGCTGCACCAGCTGCGCGGCCGCATCGGCCGGGGGGAGCACGCCGGTACCTGCGTGCTGTTCGACGAGTCCGACGAGGACAACCTCGAAGCCCGCGCTCGCATCGAGGCGATGGTGCGCACCACCGACGGGTTCGAGCTCGCCGACGAGGATCTGCGGCTGCGGGGCGAGGGCACCCTGTTCGACACGAAGCAGTCGGGCATGCCCGACCTGCGGCTCGCCCGGCTCGCCGAGGACATGCCGCTCGTCGCGCGCGCACGCTCGCGCGCATTCTCGTTGATCGACGACGACCCGGTGCTCGCCGCGCACCCCGAGTTGCTCGACGAGCTTCGCCATCGATTCGAGCGGTCGATCGACTGGCTGTTCCGCTCCTGATGCGCATCGTGGCGGGCTCCGCGAAAGGGGTGCGGCTCGGCCCCGTGCCGCCGTCCGTCCGCCCCATCTCCGATCGGGCCCGCGAGGGGCTGTTCTCGAGCCTCGGCCCCGGGGCCGTCGAGGGCCGGCGGGTGCTCGACCTGTTCGCGGGCACCGGGGCAGCGGGCATCGAGGCCCTGTCGCGCGGCGCCGACCGCGCGGTGTTCGTCGAGCGCGCGCCGGCAGCCGTCGCGGCCATCCATCGGAACCTGGTCGCCACGAAGCTCGAGGCCGAAGGCGAGGTCGTCACCTCGGCCGTGGAGAGGTTCGTGCGCAGGCGCGACCGGCCGGGCGCGCCGTACGACCTCGTGATCTGCGATCCGCCGTACGATCTCGGTCCGCCAGGGCTCGACGAGGTGCTCGGCGACCTCGACGGCTGGCTCGCCGAGGGCTCCACGGTGGTGCTGACCCGGGGTCACAAGAGTTCCATGGGTGTCATTCCGCTACACTGGGCCACCGCGAGGCAGCTCCGCTACGGCGACAGCCTCGTGTTCGTGTTCCGGCCGAGAGGATCCACCTGAGCCTGGCTGCGAGCCCGGCCACCGACGACCACCTGGAGGTTCCGTTGGGCCTGACCGCCCTGTGTCCGGGGACGTTCGATCCCGTCACCAACGGTCATCTCGACATCATCGAGCGAGCGACCCAGACGTTCGAGACCGTGGTGGTGGCGGTGCTCGAGAACCCGGCGAAGACGCCGATGTTCAGCCTCGACGAGCGAGTCGCCATGCTCGAGAAGGCGTGCGCAGCCATGCCCGGCGTCGAGGTGGCCTCGTTCGGCGGACTGCTGGTGGACTTCGCGAAGGCGCGGGGCGACGCGGTCATCGTGAAGGGCCTGCGCGCGGTCTCCGACTACGAGTTCGAGATCCAGATGGCGCAGATGAACCACCGCCTCGGCGGCGTGGAGACCCTGTTCATGCCGACCAACCCGTCGTGGTCGTTCCTGTCGTCCTCGCTCGTGAAGGAGGTCGCGCGCTTCGGCGGCGACGTCGAGGGTCTCGTGCCCGACGAGGTGCGCACCCAGTTGCAGGAGCGCGTCGCCTCTGGAGGTGGCCGCTGATGGACATCACCGCCCGCCTCGCCCACCTCGACGAGACCGTGCGAGAGGCCAAGTCGATGCCGCTGTCGTCGTCGGTGCTCGTGAACCGCGACGAGGTCCTCGACCTCATCGCTGAGATGCAGGAGGCCCTGCCCGACGAGATCAAGCAGGCTCGGTGGATCGTCAAGGACCGCGAGGACCTGCTCGCCAAGGCCCGAACCGACGCCGAAGCCATCGTCGAGCAGGCTCGCGCGCGAGCAGCTGACCTTGGCCCGACAGGAAGCCGTGGTCGCCCGCGCGGGTGAGGAGGCCGAACGCCTGCTCGGCGAGGCCGACGAGCAGGCGCGCTCGATGCGGCGCGAGGCCGAGGAGTATGTCGACGCCAAGCTCGCCCAGTTCGAGATCGCCCTGCGGCGCGTCCTCGAGGAGTCGCAAGCCTCGGTGCGCGCGCTCGCCAAGACCCTCGACCAGGTCGAGCTCGGTCGCGAGAAGCTGCGCACCCCCGGCACCGCGGCCGCACAGGCCCTGGGGGAAACCGACGCCCAGGCGGCCGACCGCGACGCGGCCGACTCGCAGCGTGAGACCCCGCTCTTCGACGAGGAGGAGCGATGATCGAGCCGATCGACGTTGCGCGACCTGCTCGGCCACCCGGGGGCGTCGCGCCGCCATCGGGCGGCATGGACGCTCGACGGCCTCGGCACCGAGTTGGCTCGGGTGCGCGACGACGTGCCGGTCGAGGCCGACCTGCTGCTCGAATCGGTCGTCGAGGGCATCCTCCTGTCGGGCTCGATGCGAGGCCACGTTGGCCTTGCGGTGCGCCCGGTGCCTCACGGCTTCGAGCAAGCATGCAGCGTCGAGGTGCACGAGATGTTCGTGGTCGCGCCCGAGGCCGACACCGACGACTACGCGCTCGAGCCGGAAGGCCTGCTCGATGGCGACCAGATGGTGCGCGACGCGATCGGTGTCGAACTGCCGTTCTCGCCGCTGTGCCGGCCCGATTGCCAGGGACTGTGCCCGGTGTGCGGCGGCGACCGGAACCTGGGCGAATGCCCGGGCCATGTCGAGGTCGACCCCAGGTGGGCTGCCCTCGAGCAACTGGCCCCGATGCTCGACGAGCACTGACGACCCACGACCGACGAGGAGCACGACGATGGCGGTACCCAAGAAGAAGCAGAGCAAGTCGCGCGGCGACAAGCGCGCCGCGAACTGGAAGGCCACGGCCCCGGCCTACGCGGAATGCCCACAGTGCAAGCAGCCCAAGCTTTCCCATCGGGTCTGCGGCAACTGCGGCTACTACGCCGGCCGGCAGGCGGTCGAGGTCGAGTAGCCCTCGTGGCCGACGCGCAGGCCGGCCCCCGGGCTGAGGCCGGGGCGACCGCGCCCCTGGAGTGCTCGATCGGGCGATCGGCGTGGACTTCCACGACGCCGGCGTTGCGCGAGATGGCCCTCACGCATCGCTCGTTCGCGTTCGAGCGCGGACTCGTCGTCACGAACGAGCGCCTCGAGTTCCTGGGCGATTCGGTGCTCGGCCTCGTCGTCACCGACATGGCCTACCGCGAGTACCCGGAGATGCCCGAAGGCTCGCTCGCGAAGCTGCGCGCGGCTATCGTGAACATGACCGCCCTCGCCGACGTGGCCCGCTCGCTGGGGCTCGGCGATGTCGTGCTCCTGGGCAAGGGCGAGGAGCAGAGCGGGGGGCGCGGCAAGTCCTCGATCCTCGCCGACGCCCTCGAGGCGGTGTTCGGCGCGGTCTACCTCGATCGCGGGCTCGACGTCGCGACCGCGCTGATCGAGCGGCTCTTCCGGCCCCGGATGCAGGCGTACGTGCGCGGCGAGGGCGACCGCGACTACAAGACGATCCTGCAGGAGCTCGCATCGCAGGCCCTGCGATCGATGCCCGAGTACCGTCTCGAGGAACGTGGGCCCGACCACGAGAAGGAGTTCACCGCCACCGTGCTCCTCGGTGGAGAGCCCATGGGCACCGGCATGGGCCGATCGAAGAAGGAGGCCGAGCAGCGAGCCGCCGCGCGAGGCGTTCGCACGCGTGTCGGAGCGGCTCGGCATCGGGATCGGAGGCGTCGTGAGGGGGGACCAGGGTGGAGCTGCCTGAAGTCGAAGTGATGCGGCGCGATCTCGAGAAGGACGTCGTGGGGCTGCGCATCAAGGAAGCCGAGGTCAAGAGCTCGAAGAACGCGATGCGGGTGATCCGGCGTCACAAGACGCGGAAGGACTTCACCTCGCGTCTCGTCGGTCACAAGATCACCAAGGTCGAGCGCCGTGGGAAGTACGTGCTCATGACGCTCGACTCCGGCGACGTGCTCGTCGTGCACTTCGGCATGAGCGGGCAGTTCCAGCGCGGCACCGGGCGGGTGGCGATGCCGCCGCACACCCACGTGGTGTTCACGTTCCAGCAGCGCGGCGACCTTCGCTACATCGACCCCCGCACGTTCGGCGAGATGTTCGTCACCGCCGCCGACGAGCTCGGCAAGGTCAAGGAGCTGCAGCACCTCGCGATCGACCCGCTCGACCAGGTGTTCACGTGGCCGACGTTCCAGTTCCTGCTGGCCGACCGCGCCTCGAAGATGAAGCAGCTCCTGATGGACCAGAAGTTCATCTCGGGGCTCGGCAACATCTACTCCGACGAGGTGCTGTTCCATGCCGGCATCCGCTACGACCGCATGAGCAACGCGCTGTCGTCGCAGGAGGTGCGCCGGCTCTATCGGGCGATCCAGGAGGTGCTGCAGGAAGCCATCAAGCTCCGCGGCACCACGCTCGACGACGAGGCCTACGTCGACCTGTTCGGCAACCCGGGGGAGTACGGCCCCGAGCTCAAGGTGTACGGGCGGCTGGGACTGCCGTGCCGCCGGTGCCGCACCCCGATCGAGAGCGTGAAGATCTCCCAGCGCAACTCGTTCTACTGCCCGCAGTGCCAGAGCTGACCCGCGGCGCGGCTCAGACGAGCTCCGCGCCGGCGTCGCGCATGCGCGCGAGCGCCGAGGCGCCGTCACCGGGCTGCAGTTCCACCGCCCGCACGGCGTCGGTGAGCACCTCGACGGGGTAGCCGAGCATGCGGGCGTCGAGCACGGTCTCGACCACGCAGTAGTCGGTGGCGAGTCCGCAGATCACCAGGCGCTCGATGCCGTGATCCTTCAGCATCTCCTGCAGCAGGGTGTCGCCGCGTTCGCCCGACACCGGGTCGCGCACGCTGAATCCGGAGTAGCCGTCGCGACCGTCGTGCCCCTTGCGCACCACCTCGCCGTCGGTCACCTGCAGGTCGGGGTGGAACGCCGCGCCCGGGGTGTCCTCGACGCAGTGCACGGGCCAGATGCCCCCGTCGGCCTGGAAGTGCGGCGTGTGCGGGGGGTGCCAGTCCTGGGTGTACACGACGAGGGCGCCACCTTCGCGAGCACGCTCGACCTCCGCGTTCACGGTGGGCACGATCTCGCCAGCACCCTGCACGTAGAGGCTGCCGCCCGGATCGGCGAAGTCGTTCTGCACGTCGACGACCAGCAACGCGGTCCGGGCATCGTAGGTCGGCATGATCGTCAAGCGTACCGAACGTGGGCGGTGCATCAGCGCTGCTTCGGCTCCGGCATCGCGGCTGCACCCCGGAGCCGATGAGACGCCTACCGAGGGCGAATCACAAGCCTGTTAGCATCCGGCCACATGTTCCTCCGGTCGATCACGATCCGCGGGTTCAAGTCGTTCGCGGACAAGACGGTGCTCGAGTTCATCCCGGGCGTGTCCGTCATCGTGGGCCCGAACGGCTCGGGCAAGTCCAACCTCGTCGATGCCATCAGCTGGGTGCTCGGCGAGCAGGGTGCCCGGTCGCTCCGCGGCGGCCATATGGCTGACGTCATCTTCGCCGGCACGCCATCGCGGCCCGCCCTCGGCATGGCCGAGGTCAAGCTCGTGATCGACAACTCGGCCGGCAAGATCCCGGTGCCGATGAGCGAGATCGAGGTCGCACGCACGATCTTCCGCTCGGGCGAATCGGAGTACCGCATCAACGGCCAGGTCGTGCGGCTGCTCGACGTGCAGGAGCTGCTGAGCGAGACCGGCATCGGCCGCGCCCTGCACACCGTGGTCGGCCAGGGCCAGCTCGAGGAGGTGCTGCTCGCCAAGCCCGAGGACCGTCGCAAATACATCGAGGAAGCCGCGGGCATCGCCAAGCACCGCCGCCGCAAGGAACGAGCCGAGCGCAAGCTCGCGAACCTCGATCAGGACCTGCTGCGGCTGGCCGACGTGCTGTCGGAGTTGCGACGCCAGCTCAAGCCCCTGCAGCAGCAGGCGGAGATGGCGAAGAAGCACGAGCGGCTCACGACCGAGGCGGAGACGCTCTCGCGCACCCTCGCGGCCGCGCGCCTGCGGGCGTTGCTCCGCGAGCGAGCCCGGCGGGCGGAAGGCTGGCAGCGTGGCCTCGATGAGCGCACCGCCGCGCGCGAGCGGCTCGACGCCCTCGACGGAGAGGTGCTCGCGGCGGCCGAGGCTCGCGCGGAGGCGTCCAGCGTTCTCGCCGAGGCCGAGGTGGCGTTCCGTCGCACGGCCGAGGACCGGCGACATTCCGAGCAGGCCTTCCGCGAAGCCGTCGAGCGTGAGGGCGCGGCCCGGGAGCAGCTCGCCTCCCAGGCATCGCGAGCCGCCCGCGTCGATGCCGCCGACGACGAGATCGCGCGCATCGAGGCCGAGCTCGCGCGGGTCGTCGCCGAGCTCGAAGGCAGCGAGCGCGAGCTCGAACGCGCCGAGCAGGCGTTCCGCGAGGCAGAGCATGAGCGCCATCGCATCGAGGAGCTTCGTCGGCGCGTCGGCGAGGAAGCCGCCGGACGCCGTGCCGAGTTCCAGGCGCTGGAGCGCTCGCTCGCCACGAGCGAGCGGGAGCGCGAGCGCCTCGCAGCGTCGCTCACCGCCGTGCGCGAACGTCTCGCCGAGGTCGACGGGGAACGTGCGGGCCTCGAGAGCGAGATCGAGACGTTCGACGACCAGTCGGCGCCCATGAGCGAGAAGCGGACCGCGCTCGAGACCGAACGTCGCGGGCTCGTCGACAAGATCGAGGAGCTCGACGACGTGCGACGCCGCCACGAGGCCCGCCGCGACCTGCTCGAGGCGCGCCGCCAGGACATCGAGGAGACGGCGGGCTCACGGTTCCTGAAGACCCGCAAGGGCCGCGCGGCCGGCCTGCTCAAGGACCTCGTGAAGATCGAGCCGGGGCTGGAGCGAGCGCTCGTCGCCGCCCTCGGGCCGCTCGCCGACGCCGTGGTCTACGACGATGCGGAACAGGCGATCGACCGACGCGCCGGAGGGCGACGGGGCGATCCTCGCGATCGCCTCCGGCGGCCCGGTGCCGATGGGCCTTGCCGGCGAGCGGGCGCTGCTCGCCGCGGTCGACGCGGCGCCGGTGGCCAGGGGCATCGCGAGCACGGTGCTGCGCCGGGTCTACCTCGCCGGCTCGGTCGCCGAGGCAGCCGAGAAGCAGCGCCAGCATCCCGCCGCGTCGTTCGTGACCCCCCACGGCGTGCTGGTCGGCCCGGCCGTCATCCACACGGCGAAGGAAGCCGACGCGCGCGCCCGGGAGATCCGGGCGGAGCTGCAGGTGGTCGCCCACGACCTGTCCGCGACACTGAACGCGTTGAAGCCGAAGCGCGAACGGCTCGACGAGATCGGCGGCGAGATCGACTTCCTGCAGGAACAGATCGAGGGCGCCGACGCCGAGATCACGGTGGTGGCCGAGCGGCTGAGCATGCTCGAACGCGACCTGAGCGGACTCCGCAAGGAAGAGGAGCTGCTGGCGCAGCGCCTGACCGCGCTCGACGAGACCGTGACCGTGACGCGCGAGCGGCTGTCGGCGCTCGGCCCCGCCGCGAGCGAACCCGTGCCCGACCTGCCACCCACCCCCCAGCCCCCGGTGTTCGCCCGGGTGGCCGTGGAGACGCTGCGCCGCGACCGATCCGCCCACGACGCCCGCCTGGCGACCGTGCGGACCGAGCGCGACGAGCTCGCGGCCCACGACCCCGTCGCGCTGCGCGCCGAGCTCGAGGCGGCGGAGGCCGCGCGGGCGGTCGCCGAGGCCGAGGTCGCGCGCGCCGAGGCCGCCGCCAACGAGGCGGCAGCGCTGCGCGAGCAGGCGGCGGTCAGCGAACGCGAGGTCGCCGAGCGTGAGGCCGGCGTCAACAAGGCGTGGCGTGATGCCTCCACCGAGCTCGAACGGCTGCGCGAGGCCTACGAGGACGATGACCGCACCCGCGGCGACATCGAGCGGCGCATCCGCGACGCCGAGCGCCTGATCCGCGAGGGTTACCAGGCCGACCCTGATGCGCTCGTCGCCGAGCTCGCCGACGACGACTCCGTCGAGGCCCTCGAGAAGCGTGCGGAGCTGGTGCAGCGGCGCCTGGCTCTGCTCGGACGGGTGAACCTGCTCGCCACCGGTGAGTTCGAGGCGTTGCAGGAGCGTCACGACTTCATGGCGCGCGAGCTCGACGACGTGAAGAAGGCGCGCCGCGACCTGCTCGAGGTGATCGCGCAGGTCGATCGCGAGATCACCGAGACCTTCACCCAGGCCTACCACGACGTGGCGACGCAGTTCGAGCGATTGGTCAAGGAGCTGTTCCCGGGCGGCGACGGTCGCCTCGTGCTGACCGATCCTGCCGACCCGCTCACGGCCGGCATCGAGATCGAGGCGAGCCCCGGTCGCAAGCGCGTCAAGCGCATCTCCCTGCTCTCCGGCGGCGAGCGCTCGCTCACCGCGATGGCGTTCCTGTTCGCGATCTTCACCGCGCGGCCCTCGCCCTTCTACCTGATGGACGAGGTCGAGCCCGCGCTCGACGACGTGAACCTGCACCGGTTCCTGCGATTGGTCGAGGGGTTCGCACAGGCGTCGCAGGTGCTGATCGTGACCCACCAGAAGCGCACGATGGAGATCGCCGCCATGATGTACGGCATCTCCTTGAACAAGGACGGCACCACGAAGGTGGTCGCCCAGCAGCACGACCACCCCACGACGCTGGAATCCGACTCGCGGCTCGAGGGTGAGGCGTCGGCATCGCGAGACGCCCGCCGGTGACGGAGTCCGTCGTCGAGGTGCCGCAGAGCGAGCCGGTCGGCTAGCCTCGCGCTCGTGGATTTCTCCATCTTCATCTTCGGCGCCCTCGCCGTGCTCGCCGTCGTCGCGTTCCTGACCGTCCGCTCCACGCGGCGCACGCGGTTGCGTTCCCTCGAACGGGAAACGCACACCGGCGCCGGGCACGTGCGCGACCCGGCTCGTGCCCACCCGGCCAAGCAGCGCCACGAGCCCGGTCAGGCGGAGCCCGGCCCGTCGGGAGGCGTCTTCCACAAGGAAGGCCTCGGCGCCAAGGTCAAGGCCCTGTTCCGCGGGGGGGTCGACGACGCGACCTGGAAGGGATTCGAGGACCTGCTGATCCGGGCCGACGTCGGTCCCAAGGGCGCCGGCGACCTCGTGGCGCGCGTCAAGGCCGGATACTCGAGCGGCGCCGACCCCGTGTCGCTGCTGCGCGAGGAGATCGTGGCCGTGCTCGGCGACGATCGGCCGCTGGAGACGCCCCAAGGGCGGCCAGCCGTGATCATGGTGGTCGGCGTGAACGGGGCGGGCAAGACCACCACGATCGGCAAGCTCGCGAAGCGACTCGTGGGCGAGGGCAACCAGGTGAGCCTCGCGGCGGCCGACACGTTCCGTGCGGCGGCGGGCGAACAGTTGGAGGTCTGGGCCACGCGGGCCGGGGCGCACGTCGTCGGTCAGGATCGCGGCGCCGACCCCGGCGCGGTCGCATTCGACGCCGTGCAGTCGGCGACCGCCCGCGGGGCCGACGTGCTGATCGTCGACACCGCCGGGCGGCTGCACACGAAGACGCCGCTCATGGATGAGCTCGGCAAGATCGGGCGCGTCATCGAGAAGGCGGGCGCACACGTCGACGAGACCCTGCTCGTACTCGACGCGCAGACCGGCCAGAATGGCATCGCACAGGCGAGGGCGTTCACGGAGGCGATCGAGGTGACCGGCGTCGTGCTCACGAAGACCGACGGGTCGGCGAAGGGGGGCATCGTGCTCGCGGTTCGCGAGGAGCTCGGCGTGCCGGTGCGATTCGTCGGCGTGGGCGAGGGAGCCGACGACCTGCGACCCTTCGATGCGGGCGCCTTCGCCGATCGCCTGCTGTCGGGCTAGCCGAGGAGGGGCAGCGTGCCCAGCGCCAGGATCTTGATCGTCGAGGACCACCCCACGATGCGCGAGGCGATGCGGCTGGTGCTCGAGGGCGAGGGCTTCACCATCGACGAGGCCGCCGACGGCGAGCGGGCGCTCGAGCTCGTGCGGGACGATCCCCCCGATCTGGTGTTCCTCGACATGAACATCCCGGGGCCGAGCGGGGCCGACGTGCTCGGTGAGCTTCGCGCCGATCCGGCAACGGCAGGTGTGCGGGTCATCGTCGTCACGGCCGACGGAGAGGAAGGCCGTGGCAGAGCGATCGCCATGGGCGCCGACGAGTACTTCACGAAGCCGTTCAGCCCGATCACCCTGCTGCAGACCGTGGAGCAGGTGCTCAGCGCGCCGCCGCACGCACCGGAAGCGTGACCCGGAACGTCGCGCCGCCTCCGGGGGTGGGGGCCGCGTCGATGGTGCCGCCGAGCGCGTCGACGAGCCTGCGCACGATCGCCAGCCCGAGCCCGGATCCTTCCGCCGATCGCGCTCCCTCGGCGGTGCGATAGAACGGCTCGAAGACCCGAGCGCGCTCGGCGGGCTCGATGCCGATGCCGCTGTCGATGACCGCGATGCCGATGCCGTCGGTGCCGACGGGCTCGACCTCGACCGTGATCCCGGCGCCCTCGCCGGAGTACTTGAGGGCGTTCGTGAGCAGGTTCGTCACCACCTGGCCCAGGCGCAGGGCGTCGGACTCGATCGTGGGCGGGGTGTCGGCGGAGACGCGCAGCTCGACCCGGTCGCCGCCCGGCAGGTCGCGCACGAGCTGTTCGAGGGCGGGCACCGAGCACGATCGGCTCGTGCTCGATCGTGAGCGAGGCGTCGTCGAGGCTCTGCATCGTGACGAGGTCGTCGGCCAGCCTGATCAGCCGATCGGTCTGCACGGAGATCACCTGCAGGAACTCCTCGACCTCCTCGTCGGTGAGCTCGGCGCGCCGCCGCTGCAGCATGTCGACGAAGCCCCGGATCGCGGCGAGCGGCGTGCGCATCTCATGGCTCGTCACGGCCACGAGGTCCACCGCTCGAAGTTCGGACTCCTGCATGCCTACCCCCCGGTAGAATCCTAGTCGCCCGGAGTGCTCAGCCGCGCACGCGGGGACCCCGACGATCGACGAGAACACGAGGCCCGATGTTCGACACGCTCACCGAACGGTTCGACGGCACCTTCAAGAAGCTGCGCTCGCGCGGGAAGCTGCACCCCAAACAGGTCGACAATGCCCTGTCCGACATGCGCACGGCGCTCCTCGAGGCCGACGTGGCGGTCGAGGTGGCCGACGACTTCCTGTCCCGCGTTCGCGCGAGAGCGCTGTCCGAGGAGGTCATGAAGAGCCTCACCCCCGGGCAGCAGGTGGTGAAGGTCGTCAACGAGGAACTCACCGTGACCCTCGGCGGCGAGCACCGGCCGTTCGAGCTCGGCGGGGCCCGCCCTGCCGTGATCCTGATGGCCGGGGTGCAGGGTTCGGGCAAGACGACGGCATGCGCCAAGCTGGCGAACCAGCTGAAGGGCAAGGGTCGGCGACCGCTCCTCATCGCGGCCGACCTGGAACGGCCCGCCGCGATCGAGCAGCTCCGGACCCTCGGGCGCGAGATCGGCGTGCCGGTCTGGTCCGAGGGCAAGGACCCGGTCAAGGTCGCCAAGCAGGGGCTCAAGGAGGCCGACCGCCAGGGCGCCGACGTGGTGATCATCGACACGGCGGGGCGGTTGCACGTCGATCCCGACATGATGCGCCAGGCGCGCAAGATCAAGGACGTCGCGAAGCCACATCACGTGCTCATGGCCGCAGACGCCATGACCGGGCAGGACGCCGTCGTGCAGGCCAGGGAGTTCATGCGCGAGGTCGACACGACCGGCTTCGTGCTCACGAAGCTCGACGGCGACGCCCGGGGCGGGGCGGCCCTGTCGATCACCGCGGTCACCGGGCGGCCCGTGTACTTCGTGGGCACGGGGGAGAAGCCCGACGACCTCGAGCCGTTCTATCCCGACCGCATGGCCGGGCGCATCCTGGGCATGGGCGACGTGCTGACCCTGATCGACAAGGCGCAGGACAAGCTCGATACGGCCGAAGCGCAGAAGACCGCCGAGAACATGCTGAAGGGCCAGTTCACGTTCGAGGACTTCCTCGATCAGCTCCGGCAGGTGCAGAAGCTCGGGTCGATGGGCGACATCCTGAAGATGCTGCCGGGCGTGCCGGGCGGACGCAACGCGATGAAGGAGATGGCCGAGGCCGTCGACGAGGGCGAGCTGAGGCGCGCGGAAGCGATGATCCTGTCCATGACGCCGGGGGAGCGCCGCGAACCCGGTATCATCTCCGGGTCGCGCCGCCTGCGGATCGCGAACGGGTCCGGGGTCACGACCGCCGACGTCAACTCGCTGCTCAAGGATTTCGAGAGCGCGAAGAAGATGATGCGCACGATGATGGGCGGCAAGCGCGTCCCGGGCATGATGAAGGTGCCTTCGGCGAAGCTGCCGAAGCGATAGAGACGAAGCAGAGGGAAGAGCATGTCGACACGCATCCGACTGCGGCGCATGGGCGCGAACAAGCGCCCGTTCTACCGCGTCGTGGTGGCCGATCAGCGCTCGCCGCGCGACGGCCGCTTCATCGAGAACATCGGCAAGTACCACCCGCTCGAGGACCCGAGCCTGATCGAGATCGACCCCGAGCGCGCCCTGCACTGGTTGCGGGTCGGCGCCCAGCCGAGCGACCAGGTCCGTAACCTCATGGTGAAGGTGGGCATCTGGGACACCTTCGTGTCCGAGCGTCCGAGCGCGGCCGGCCAGGTGCGGGTGCGCGACGCGAAGACCGACGAGCCCAAGCTCTCGAAGAAGGCGCAGGCCAAGGCCGCCGTCGCCGCCGAGGAAGCCGCGGCTCCGGTCGAGGAGCCCGCAGAGGTCCCGGCCGAGGAAGCAGCTCCGATCGAGCAAGCAGCGCAGGCCCCAGCGTCCGAGGAAGCAGCGGAGGCTCCTGCGGCCGACGACACCGCGCCGGCCGACGAGGCATCCGAGGAGTAAAGCGTGCGTGACCTCGTCGACTTCCTCGTGAGCGAGCTGGTCGACGACCCCGACTCGGTCGAGGTCACCGAATCCGAGGACGATCGCGGCTTCCGGTACACGGTGCACGTCGCGCCCGACGACATGGGCAAGGTCATCGGCAAGGGCGGCCGCACCGCCAAGGCCATCCGGGCCGTGGTGCGGGCCGCGGCGTCCCGCCACGACACCAGCGCGTACGTCGACATCGTCGACTGACGTGCGTGAGCCGACCGTCGTCGTCGGTCACGTCACGAAGGCCCACGGCATCCGTGGCGAGGTGGCCGTGGAGGTTCGTTCCGACAACCCCGACCGCTTCGTCGACGGCGCAGCGGTGTTCACGCACGACGGCCGCTCCCTCACGATCGAGCGCGCACACGCGCATGGCGCCCGGATGCTCGTGAAGTTCGACGGCATCGAGGAGCGCTCGGCGGCCGAGGCGCTCCGGGGCCAGGAACTGGTCGTGCCGGAATCGTGGCTGCCCGAGCTCGACGAGGGCGAGTACTGGCCGTTCCAGCTCGAGGGGTGCGCCGTCGAGACCGAGTCGGGCCGCTCGCTCGGCTCGATCACCGAGGTGATCCCCAACCCTGCCAACGATCTGTGGGTCGCGACCGACGATGCCGGCGAGGAGACCCTCGTGCCGGCGCTGCGCGACGTGATCGTCGAGGTCGACATCGCGGGCAAGCGCGTGCTGGTGCGCGACGTGCCGGGCCTGACGGCCCCCGAGGACTAGCACCCGGCCCGCGGTAGCCTCGGCCCGTGCGCATCGACGTCTTCACGATATTCCCGGAACTGCTCGGCGGGCCCCTCGCGCAGAGCCTGCTCGGCCGCGCCATCGACGCCGGTGTGCTCGACGTGCGGGTGCACGACCTGCGGGCGTTCACCGACGACGCCCACCGTACCGTCGACGACTCGCCGTTCGGCGGCGGACCCGGCATGGTCATGAAGCCCGACGTGTGGTTCCGGGCCGTGGAGTCGCTCGACCCGCACCGAGGACGCACGGTCTTGCTCTCGCCCGCCGGACGCCGCCTCGACCAGGCGCTCGTGCGCGACCTCGCGACCGAGCCGCACCTCACCCTGCTCTGCGGGCGGTACGAGGGCGTCGACGAACGCGTCGTCGAGGGGCTGCCGGCCCAGGAAGTCTCGATCGGCGACTACGTGCTCTCCGGGGGAGAGCTGCCGGCGCTGGTGCTGATCGAAGCCGTGACGAGGCTGGTGCCCGGCGTGATCGGGCGCGAGGAGAGCCACGAGCGGGACTCGTTCAGCGAGCCGGACCTGCTCGACCACCCGCAGTACACGCGCCCACGGGAGTTCCGGGGCATGACCGTGCCCGAGGTGCTGCTGAGCGGTGATCACGCCGAGATCGAGCGATGGCGGTGGGCAGCCGCGCAGGCCAAGACCCGCCGCAACCGCCCGGACCTCGCCCCGGGCGAGGACACATGAGCGTCTCCAGGCCGGCGCGGGGCCGCTGGTACACTCGTCGGCCGTTGCCATGAACAAGACCGATCTCATCGAGCAGGCCTATCTGCGCAGCGACATCCCGCAGTTCCGCCCCGGCGACACCGTGAAGGTGCACGTGCGCGTGGTCGAAGGAAGTCGCGAGCGCGTGCAGGTCTTCCAGGGCGTGGTCATCGGGCGCCAGAACGGTGGCCTGCGCGAGACCTTCACGGTGCGCAAGATCTCGTTCGGGGTCGGCGTCGAGCGCACGTTCCCCGTGCATTCGCCGTCGATCGCCAAGCTGGAGATCGTGAGCCGCGGGCAGGTGCGTCGAGCCAAGCTCTACTACCTGCGCGAGTTGCGCGGCAAGAAGGCTCGCATCAAGGAGCGTCGCATCGACGACGCGAAGCTCGCTGCCATGGACGAGGCCGCACGGGCGTCCGCCGAGGCCGCGCGGTCCGACGACGCGGACGACGACGCGGTGTCGGCCGATGCCGTCGAAGCCGACGACACGACGCCCGAGGTCGCAGACGCGACGGCCGAGGCCGCCGAGTCCGAGGCTGCGTCGGAGTCCGAGCTCGTCGCGTCAGAGGAGCCGGCCGACGAGGAGCCGGCCGACGAGGAGCCGGCCGACGAGGAGCCGGCCGACGAGGAGAAGGCCGAGGCCTGATCCGTGGCCGACGGGCCCTCTGGCGCCGCCGCCGAGCCCGCCGCACCACCACCGGATCACCGGCGCCGCCGGCGCGAGCTGCCCGTCCTCGTGGGCATCGCGGTCGTCGTGGCGATCGTCATCAAGCTCTTCGTCGTACAGGCCTTCTCGATCCCGTCGACATCGATGGTGCCGACCCTGCTCGAGGGCGACCGCATCCTCGTGTGCCGGGTGTGCCTGCGCGTCGACGACGTCGACCGCGGCGAGGTCATCGTCTTCGAGGGCCCCGACGGAGCCGAGCCGGACCGGGGCGTCATCGCCGGGGCCCTTCATTGGCTGGGGGAGACGCTCGGTGTGGCGAGCCCGGCCCACGACGACTTCGTGAAGCGCGTGGCGGGCCTCGCGGGGGACACCATCGAGATCGACCGAACCGGCCAGCTGTACGTGAACGGCGAGGCGGTCGACGAGCCATACCTGTTGCAGCCGGTTCCTCGCCAGGATTTCCCACCGACGACGGTGCCCGATGGCATGCTGTTCGTCTTGGGCGACAATCGGGGCAACTCGGGCGATTCCAGGTGCGGCCCGCCCGACTGCACCGGTCTCGTGCCGGTCGACCGGGTCATCGGGGTGGCGTTCCTGCGGGTGTGGCCGCCGTCTCGGGTCGGCGGTCTGGCGTGAGGGGCCGGAAGGGGTGGGGGTGACGACGTCGATGGATCGGTACGAGCGCCTGCTCGCCGAACAGGGGTTCAGGCGGGTGGCCGGCGCCGACGAGGCGGGGCGCGGCGCGCTCGCAGGTCCGCTCGTGGCCGCCGCGGTGATCCTTCCCCCCGGCTTCGACATCGAGGGCATCAACGATTCCAAGATGCTGACCGAGCTGCAGCGTGAGGCCGCGTACGCGCGCATCGTGGCATCGGCGGCGTGGGTGGCGTGCAAGGCCGAGCCCGCCGCGATCGATTCGCGCGGGCTGCATCGCAGCAACATCGCGCTGCTGCGCCGGGCCGCGAAGGCGCTCGAACCCGACTACGTGCTCACCGACGGGTTCCCCGTGCCCCGCATCCCGTGCCCCTCGATCGGCGTGAAGAAGGGCGATGCCGTGAGCGCGAGCGTGGCCGCGGCGTCGATCGTCGCCAAGGTGACGCGCGATCGCATCATGCGCCGCCTGCATCGGCGCTTCCCCGAGTTCGGGTTCGACCACAACAAGGGATATGGCACCCCGGACCACCTCGATGCCCTCGAACGGCACGGGCCGACCCCGGTGCACCGCATGTCGTTCGCGCCGTGCGCGCAACCATCGCTGTTCTCGACCGTAGCCAGCCTCGGTGACCCAGCGCATGAGGCTCGCGCGAAGGCGTGAGAAGCTGGTGGGCATGATGAGTGACGACGACATCGAGCGGTTCGAAGAGGAGCGTGAGCTCGAGCTCTACCGGGAGTACCGCGATGTGCTCCCGATGTTCACCTACGTGATCGAGACGGAGCGACGGTTCTACCTCGCGAACCAGGTGACGCTCACCCCGCTCGATGCCGGGTGGGTCCAGATCGACCTCAGCGACGCCTGGGTGTGGGACATGTTCCGCCCCGCTCGGTTCGTGGCGAGCGTGCGGGTCATGACCCGGCGCGACGTGAACGTCGAAGAGCTCGCCAGGCGAGACGAGCCGACGACCATCCCCGACACGCCGACCGCGCCCTGACCCAGCCGTTCCGGCTCGCGGCACGCACCTGTCACACCTGCGGCGTACCGTCGGCGCATGGCCGATCACCGTTCCGTCCTGGGTGCCCGAGGCGAGCAGGCGGCGCTCGATCTCTACCGGCGCCGTGGCTTCACGCTCGTCGCGCGCAACTGGCGCTGTTCCATCGGTGAGGTCGATCTGGTGCTGCGCCGGCGCGACCTGCTCGTCTTCTGTGAGGTGAAGACCCGCAGCGGCTCGCGACACGGGGGCGGCTTCGAGGCCGTCGACGCCCGCAAGCGCCGCAAGCTGCGGGCGCTCGCCGAGGTGTTCCTGCTCACCCATGGGGGCGGTGCGTCATCGGTGCGGTTCGACGTCGCGAGCGTCGCGGTGCTCGGGGGTGCGTCGCGGGGTGGCGACGCTCGCGTCGAGCTCTTCGAAGACGCCTTCTGACGCGACGTCGGCGTGGATGGACTACGTCCGACGGCCGAGGCAGGCATCGACCGTGCGCCGGGCGCTCAGCGCCCTTCGTCGGTGGTGCGCCCGGCGTCGGGGCTCTAGCATCTCGGCACCATGCAGAGCCGACGAGCAGAGCCCGACACGGCGCTCGAGGAGCAGCCGATCAGCCGCCCCTGGGACAATTCCGGGCTGCGCCACCGGGTCGAGGGTCGGACGATCGACGACGTCGACATCCGCTCGCTCCAGTCGTCGGTGGTCGCCCGCTCGAGTGGGTCGTCTCGCCGCCGCTCGCGACGGGCGTCCGCGCCCGCCGTCTCACCCGAGGTCGAGCTCGCGCACGACCTCGACGGACAGACGTCGTAGGGCCTCGAGCATGCGGTCGACGTCGGTCTCCGTGGACAGGTAGTTCACGACGCCGGCACGAAGGAAGGTGCGTCCCCGCAAGGTGGTGACGCTGACCCATGCCTCGCCGCTGACTTCGAGCGCCCGTTGCAGCCGGGCCTGGTATCCGTCGATCGCGCCGGGCGGCCAGTCGGTGTGGCCATCGGGCAGATGCCGGAAGCACACCACGCTCAGCTCGGGCTCGGCCGGCACCGCCTCGAAGCCGGGCTCGTCCGCGCAGCGGCGCGCGAGATAGGCGGCGAGGTCGTCGTTGCGCTCGATCAAGGCCCCCAACCCATCGGTGCCGAGCTGCTTCCAGCTCATCCAGAGCTTCAGTCCCCGGAAGCGGCGGGTGCCCTCGAGCGAGTACTGGTACCAGTTGAGCGGCGCGTCTTCGGGGCGGTTCGACGCGTAGTACTCGGGCGAGCGGTGGAAGGTCGTCAGCAGATCCTCGCGCCGGCGGACGACCAGGGCGCCGATGTCGTAGGCCTGGAAGAACCATTTGTGCGGGTCGACGGTGACGCTGTCGGCCCGCTCGAGGCCGGGTACCCGGTGGGCGTCGCGCCTCGACAGCCGGGCCGCCCCGCCGTAGGCGGCGTCGACGTGCAACCACACCCCTTCGCGCTCGGCGACGTCGGCGAGCGCCGGGGTGTCGTCGACCGAGCCGGTGTTCGTGGAGCCGGCCACCGCCGCGATCGCGAGCGGGGTCAGGCCCGCGGCCCGATCGCGCTCGA
The DNA here is from genome assembly GCA_963722795.1 of uncultured Actinomycetes bacterium. Classification (GTDB taxonomy): domain Bacteria; phylum Actinomycetota; class UBA4738; order UBA4738; family HRBIN12; genus JAOUEA01. The sequence goes on along the minus strand of CAVROD010000003.1, from coordinate 463,911 downwards.
TGGCCTCGGCCACCGGCGCAGCCTGCAGCCGGAACCGCTCGTCGCTGTCGACCACCACGAGCGTGTCGTCGGGGAACCCGAGCACGCCGAGCGCCCGTGCGATCGAGAAGTGGCTCTGGTCGCTCGCGTACACGCGCACACCTTCCAGCTGGGCTCCCCGCGGCGGGCCCGGGATGCCTCGGAGCTTGGGCAGCCAGACGTCGCGCGCGACGGTCATCGCCATGATGTTGGCCATCACGCCGCCGCTCGTGAGCACGCCGAACCCGTCCTGTCCGAAGGCGACGAGGTCGCGGAGCCACGCGGTCACCTCTTCCTCGACGAACGTGCCGATCGGGCCGGCGTGCCAGACGTCGACCCCCTGGTGGATCCATTGCGAGAGCACCTCGCCCGCGATCGAGCCGGGCAGGGGCGGTGGGGTGAAGTAGCTGAACGAACCCGGGTGATGGGCGTTGTACGTGGCCGGCGCGACCCGCGAGCGGAACTCGGCCAGCACGTCGGTCCACACGCTCGGTGACATCGGGGCGGGCGCCGGCCGACGCGATGGGCCGAAGAAGGTGTCGCGCGCCTCGGGGTAGGTCTGCACGTGCATCGGACGCCGCATGGCTTCCCCGTAGAGCCAGTCGAGGGCCTCGCGCCACGTCTGCTCGCCGAGCGCCTCCAGGGCGGGGCGTGCCCGTGCCTCGTTGCGCACGTCGATCAGCTCGGGCTCGGGGCTCCAATCGAAACCGTCGGACACGGCGGCGAGGCTAGCAGGGCGGTCCGGCGCCGGCGGCGGGCGAACCCGGTCGACCCCACGCCGGCGGTGACCCGCGTCACGGAATCCCGTCGCCGTCGGCCGTACCGTCGCCGCATGTACGGACGGGTGCTCGGTGTGTCGGTCCTCGGGGTCGGGGGTCATCTCGTGACGGTCGAGGCGCACGTCGGCCGGGGGCTCCCGTCGCTGACGCTCACGGGGCTGCCGGGCGCGGCGGTGCGCGACGCCTGCGAGCGCATCCGTCCCGCGGTCGAGAGCCAGCGGTTCGAGTGGCCGCTGCGGCGCGTGGTCGTGAACCTGGCGCCGGGCAACCTGCGCAAGGAAGGCCCCGGGCTCGACCTGCCCGTGGCCGCCGGGGTGCTGGCGGCGACCTCCCAGGTGCCCGCGGCCCTGCTCGGCCGCTACGCCCTCACGGGCGAGCTCTCCCTCAAGGGCGAGCTGATGCCGACACCGGGTGTCCTGTCCGTCGCCATCGCGGCGGCACGGGCGGGTCTCGACGGTGTGATCGTGCCCGCGGCGAACGCCCTCGAGGCGGCCCAGGTCGACCGGCTGTCGGTCGTGGCGGCGACGACGCTCACCGAGGTGGTGGGGTTCCTGCGTGGCTCGTGGCAGCCTCCGGCGATCGACGACGACTCGCTCCCGACCGATGCCCCGACCGAGGTCGACTTCAGCGACGTGCGGGGCCAGATGCAGGCGCGGCGGGCGCTCGAGGTCGCGGCGGCCGGGGGCCACAACGTGTTGATGATCGGCTCGCCGGGAGCGGGCAAGACCATGCTCGCGCGTCGCATGACGACCATCCTGCCCAGCCTGTCCCGCGATGAGGCGCTCGAGGCCACCCAGCTGCACTCGGTGGCCGGGTTGCTCGCCGGGCGCGGCGTGCTGCGATCGCGACCGTTCCGAGCGCCGCACCACTCCATCTCGATGTCGGGGCTGCTCGGTGGCGGCACCGGGTACCTGCGCCCAGGCGAGGTCTCGCTCGCACACCACGGCGTGCTCTTCCTCGACGAGTTCACCGAGTTCCGACGCGACGCCATCGAAGGGTTGCGCCAGCCGCTCGAAGACGGCGGGGTCGTGGTCACGCGGGCGGTCGGCTCGGTGGCGTTCCCGGCCCGATTCACGCTCGTGGCAGCGGCGAACCCGTGCCCGTGCGGGTTCGACGGCGACCCACGTCGGCATTGCCGGTGTCGCACCGACCGCGTGGAGCAGTACCGCCAGAAGCTCTCCGGTCCGCTGCTCGACCGCATCGATCTGCGGCTCCGTGTGCCGCGTCTCACGAAGCACGAGCTCATGGGGAGCGGGCACGGCGAGGCCTCCGAGGTGATCCGCCGCCGCGTCCAGGAAGCCCGCGACCGACAACGGGCTCGATGGCTCGACCTCGACGTGGCCTGCAACGCCCATCTTCCGGGCCCGGTCGCGCGCCGTCGCGTGCGGCTCTCGAGCGATGCCGAAACCACGCTCGCGGCCGCGGTCGACCGCCTGAGCCTCACCGGCCGGGGGTTCGATCGGGCGATCAAGGTGGCTCGCACCATCGCCGACCTCGATGCCGTCGAGGTCGTGGGCCGCGAGCACGTGGCCGAGGCATTGTCCTATCGCGACGGGGTCGTGATGGAGGACATGGCTCGTGCCGGGTGACCCGCGCCCCACGCGGCGCCTCGACGTGCCACGCAGGGCCCTCGACGTGCCCTCGGGGTTCCCCGATGGATACGCGAGCGGCCCGAAGGCCCGACCGGCGCTGCTCGTGCTGTCGGCCCTCCGCGGCATCAAGCCGTTCCAGCTCCACGAGCTCGCCTGGGCCGAGGGCACGGCCGAGGCCAGCCTCGCGAAGATCCGTGCGGGCGCGGCTGGCAGCGAGGCCGACCAGGAGTGGGCTCGCCGACTCGACCCGATCGAGATCGAGCGCGACGCCACCCGGCTGGGCGCCCGGTTCCTCACGCCTGCAGACGAGGAGTACCTGCCCGTGTTCCTCGAGCTGCAGCACGACCCGCCGGTGGCGCTCTACGTGTCGGGAAGGCCGCTGACGGGTCTCGCCGATCGCGTCGCCGTGGTGGGGGCTCGCAACTGCTCCTCGCTCGGCAACGAGGTGGCCATGAGCATCGGGGCGGGCCTGGGGGGCGCCGGCGCGTGCGTCGTGAGCGGCGCGGCAAGGGGCATCGACGCGGCCTCGCACCGGGGGGCGCTGCAGGTGGGCGGCACGAGCATCGCGGTGCTCGGGTCGGGGCACGATCTGCCGTATCCGAAAGCGAGTCGAGAGCTGTTGGTACGCATCGAGGCATCGGGCGCAGTCGTGAGCGAGTACGCGCCCGGCGTCGAGGCCGAGCCGTTCCGCTTCCCGGCGCGCAACCGCCTGGTTGCGGCGCTCGCGAGGGCGCTCGTCGTGGTCGAGGGCGCGCACGGCAGCGGCTCGATGATCAGCGTCGAGCACGCGCTCGATCTCGGGCGCGACATCTTCGCGGTGCCGGGTCCGGTCACGAGCCCGCTCGCCGAGGTGCCGCTGGCGCTGATCCGCGAAGGCGCCACGATGATCCGGGGCGCCGACGACCTGCTCGACGACCTCGGGTACGCCGGCCGGCTCCTGGTCGAGCCGCCGCCGAACCTCGAGAGCGACGAGGCCGCCGTGTTCGGGTGGGTGGGGGCGTCGGCCACCGCCGAGACGGTCGCCGCCGCGACAGGCCTGCCCATGCCGGCGGTCATCACCGCCCTGTTGTCGCTCGAGCTGAAGGGATTGGTACGCAACGCCGGAGGCCACTATGAGCGGCGACTCACCGGCGCCTCCTCCTGACCGGCCCCTTCCCATGGGAAGCTTGCAGGGCACCCCTGCCGTTGCTACACAGGGGCTGCTCCTGGCCCCGACCGATGACGACGCCGGCGCGCCGGGGTCCCGCGGCTGAAAGGACGATGTGCGTCCCGACGACGAGCTTCCCCCGTCCGACGGCGAGCTGATCGACGCGTTCGGCTCCCATCTGGCGCTCGAACGACATCTGTCCGGTCATACGGTCGATGCGTATCGCCGCGACCTCACGCAGCTGGGGTTCTTCCTGGCGCGCCAGGGAGAGAGCTTCGAGTCGGCGACCTATCCTTTGCTGCGGCGGTTCCTCGCGCAGCTCCACACCCTCGGCTACGCCAGGGCGTCCGTGGCGCGCAAGGTGGGCTCGATGCATTCCTTCTTCCGATGGGCGGTCGCCGACGGACGCCTCGCCGACGATCCGTCGCTGTTGCTCGGTCGCCCCAAGGTGGTGAACCGGCTGCCCACCGTGCTCCGGTCGCGCGAGGCCGCCGCGCTAGCGGAAGCCCCGGCGGTCCCGCGGCCCACGGCCGGATGGGCATCGCCGCAGGACCGAGCCGTTGCCCTGCGCGACGTGGCGGCGCTCGAACTGATGTACGGGTCCGGGCTCCGCGTGAGCGAGGTCGCCGGGCTCACGATCGATCGCATCGATCTCGATCGCGGGCGCGTCACGGTGATGGGCAAGGGCGCCAAGGAGCGCGAGGTGCCGATGTCGGACTACGCCAGTGACGCGCTCGATGCGTACCTGCGCGAGGGCAGGCCGGTCCTCGCGCCCGAGGGGGTTCGCGAGCTCTTCCACAACCGCCGCAAGAAGCCCTTCAGCCCGCGCGATATCCGTACGATGGTGGAACGATATGGCGGTACAGTGCTGCCAGGGCGGCGGGTCACGCCGCATACCCTGCGGCATTCGTTCGCGACGCACCTGTTGGAAGGAGGAGCCGACATCCGAGCCGTGCAGGAATTGCTGGGGCATGCCAGCATCGCCACGACGCAGCGCTATACGCACGTGTCGCGGACTCGGTTGTTCCAGGCCTATGAGCAGAGCCATCCGAGGGCCTGAGTCGTGACCCCCGCGAAGAAGACGACCACGAAGGCCCCCACCAAGATCACGACCAAGGCCAAGACCGCGTCCACAGCGAAGACCTCGACCAAGACCACCGCGAAGGCCACCGCGAAGCGCGGCGCCACGCCCTCCCCGGTCGATCGCACCGTCACCATCCCGCCCCACGTCGACGACGAGCTCGGCCAGCAGTGGCACCACTTCAAGAGCGACGGTGACGACGCGGCGCGCGAGAAGCTGATCTTGCACTACGCCCCGCTCGTGAAGTACGTGGCGAGCCGTGTCGCCACCGGCCTGCCCGCGAGCGTGGAGCAGGCCGACCTCGTGAGCTACGGCATGTTCGGCCTGATCGACGCGCTCACGAAGTTCGAGCCGGGCCGTGGCAACAAGTTCGAGACGTACGCCATCCCGCGCATCAAGGGCGCCATCATCGACGAGTTGAGGGCGATGGACTGGGTGCCCCGCTCGGTGCGATTCAAAGCCCGTGAGATCGAGAAGGCGCATACCGACCTCGAGTCGATGCTGAAGCGTCAGCCGACCGAGCAAGAGATGGCCGAACGCCTCGGCATCAGCCGCCGTGAGCTGCATGACGTGGTCTCACAGGTGTCGTTCGTGTCGGTGCTCGCCCTCGACGAGCTCGTCTCGGTCGGCGGCGACCGCACCGGCCAGGTCTCGCTCGTCGAGACGCTCGCCGACCGGGGCATCGACCCGACCTCCGGCGTCGAGTCGCAGGAGACTCGGGGCATGCTGGCCGCCGCGATCAACGACCTGACCGAGCGGGAGAAGATCGTGGTGACGCTCTACTACTTCGAGGGGCTGACCCTCGCCGAGATCGGCGAGATCCTCGGCGTGACCGAGTCGCGCGTCTGCCAGATCCACACCAAGGCAGTCGGCGGGCTCAGGGTGCAGCTGACCGAGGTGGAGTAAGAGCCAGCAGCATCGAGAACGCGGTCCGGCGTGACGTCCGTCACGGTGGAAGCTCGGGCGGGGGCGTAGCGTCGCAGCATGCTCTTCCGAGCCTTCGTCGCCGCCACGCTCGCCATGGTCGCCGTCGCCGTTCCGGACGCGTCAGCGAGCGCCGCCGGCACCTGGGCGTGGCCGGTGACCGGTCCCGTGATCCGCGCCTTCGACCCGCCCGATTCCCCTTACGGCGCCGGGCACCGGGGCATCGACATCGCGGTGCCCGCCGGCACGGTCGTGCTCGCGCCGGCCGATGGCAGGGTCACGTTCGCGGGCCCGGTCGGGGGCAGGCTGTTCCTCACGATCGACCACTCGGGCGGCCTCGAGTCCACGTACTCCTGGGTCGCCGCACTCGAGGTCCGCCGAGGTGACCTGGTGCATCGAGGGCAGCCGGTGGCCCGATCCGGCACGGGCCATACCGGCGATGCGGTGCCGAACCTGCACGTCGGCGTGAAGCTCGACGATGTCTACGTCGACCCGCTCGACTACCTGGAGCCCGTCGACATCGCCGGGTGGCTCCGACTCGCACCCATGCCCGCGTGAGCGTCCGTCGCCGGCCGAGAGCCCGCAGTGAAGCGAGGCCACGGCGTTTAGGATGTCGCGGCCGTGCAGACCTCCCACCCGCAACGCGCCGGAGCGCGCCGTGCCCTGCCCACCCTCGCCCTCGCGATCGGAGTCGCCCTGCCGTGCATGTGGGCCGTGGCGGCTGGGGCGCGAACCACGAGTTGGACGCAGTTCCAGGGTGGGGCGGCCAGGACGGGCGCGACGGCCGACGGCCCCGAGCCGGGGTTCCGGCAGGCGTGGCGCACGGCCATCGAGCCCGACGGCCCCGGTGAGCGCTTCGGTGTCTCGGCCCCGGTGATCGTCGACGACGTGGCGGTCGTCGTCGGTCCCGAACAGGTGCTGGGCCTCGACCTCGTGTCAGGCGACCAGGCCTTCGCCGCACCTCGCGAGCTGGGCCCCTCGGTCCCCGCCGCGATCGCCACGGTCGACGGCGCCGCCGCGATCGTCTACACCGAAGGCTGGGGGGAAGGGCCCCCGGCGCCGCCGACGGCCGACGAGACCTCGACGGCGCCGGCATCTCCGAGCCCCGCCGGCGGCGACGACGGAGACGTCGCGGGCCACCTCGCCGCGATCGACGCCGGCGACCAGCGCCCGCTGTGGCCGCCGGTGCCGGTGGACGGCGTGAGCCACACGGGCGTGACCGTGCTCGACGAGATCGCGATCGTGGGGGTCAACGACGGCACCGTGACCGCGGTCGACCTCGCCGATGGCAGCGTCGCCTGGCAGCAGGAGTTCGGAGCCCAGCTGACGACCCCGCTCGCTGCCGCCGACGGGCTGGTCGTCGTGGGGCTCCAGGGCGATCTCGACACCCAGCCGGTGATGCGTCGCCCTCGATGCCGCGACGGGCGAGGAGCGCTGGCGTTACGAGCCGGCGGCACGGTCGTTCTTCCTGTCGGCGCTCTCCCTCGGCGACGACCGCGCGTTCGCGGTCATCACCGGGTCGGAGAATTCCGTCGTGTCGATCGACCTCGCCGATGGCGCCGAGCGGTGGAACCGGCGCATCGGCGGCACGACCGACCCGGGCGCTCCGCCCGTCGTGGGCGACGGCGCCGTCTTCGTCACCGATCTCGCCGGTCACACGCGGGCGTTCGACGCGGCGACCGGCGAGCAGCGCTGGGACTTCGCCTCGAACATCCTGGTGCTGCGGGCGGCGCCGATCCTCGTGGGCTCGACCTTGCTGGTGCCCGGGGCCGAGGGGCAGATCGACGCGATCGACGTCGTGTCCGGCGAGCTCGTCTGGCGTCGCGCGCCCGACGACGCGCCGGTGCGAGCCCTCGCCGGCGCCGGCGAGGTCCTGGTGGTCGTGCGCGGCGCGGAGCGCTCGGGCATCGAGGCCTACGAGCACGACCCCGACGTGGCGCTGCTGCGGGAGGCCTCGCCGACCACCCTGGCGCTCGGGCGCATGCTCGGCTCGATGGCGATCGCGGTGCCGCTGATCGCCGCCGTCATCCTGCTCGGCACGTGGCTCGTCCGCCGCATGGGCCCCGCGTTCCCCGACGAACCCGATGACGACGCCGGCGGCCCCGACGACGAGCCGATGCGGGACCCCTGGGAAGACGAGGAGTCCCCACCGTGACCAACAAGAACAAGCGCTCGAAGGGGCGGGGCGGGACCACGGCGCCGAGGCCCCCGGCGCGGTCCGCCGCCGCATCCGCTACCCCAGCCCGGCGAGGGTTGCTCGACTCGATCTTCGCGCCGAGGGTGGCGGGAAGCTCGTCGATGCCGGGCCTGCGGTCCTCGCTCGCCCGAGGGGTCGCGACCGTCGCGGGCACCCGAGCGATCGCCGTGGGTGTCGGCGTGGTGGTCATCGTCGAGTGGCTGGTCACGCTGGCGCTCGGGTTCGATGGCCCGTTCGCGCGGTTCACGAACGCGCTGGCTCTCCCGCCGGTGGGCTCGAGCTTCGACGCGACGATCTCGGTCGGCCTGTTCGGCCAGCGCGTCGGGTTCCTCGCGATCCTCGGGTTCGTCGTCGTGCGCGCGATCGTGCAGGCGCTGTTCGTCGCCGCGATCGTCGAGGTCCTGCGGTCCTCGCCGCTCGGACGATGGACCCTCGTGCGCGCGCTGCGCACGCTGCCGGCCACGCTCGCGGTCGGCATGGCGTCCGTCGGCATCCTCACGATCGCCGGGCAGATCGGGGCGCTGATCGGCACGCTCGGGTTGTTCCTGAACCTCGGGGCGCTCGTCGTCGGGGTCTACCTGCTCGCCTTCGCGCCGGTGATCGCCGCGAGCGAGACCCGGCGCCTCGCCGATGCCCTGGGCCGATCGATCCGCGGCGCGCGCATGCCGGGCGCCGGCAACCTCACGTTGTCCGCGATCTACGTGTTCCTGTCGTTCGTGGTGCTGGCCGTCATCCCGTGGCCGGGGTCCCAGCTCGGTGTGAACCCCACGGCGGCGGCATGGGTGGTCGTGCTCGTGGCGAACCTGCTGCACATGGTGATGCAGGCAGCCGTGGCCTACCGCTACCTCTCGGTGGCCGGCGAGGTGCCGGAGGCTGCGGCGAAGCGCCGGTCGGCACCCCGGTCCGGGGGGCGTCGCTGAACCTGCCGGGCTCACGGCCCGCTGCTAGACTGCGCCCGCCGGCGCCGTAGGCGCCGAGCTCACACGTTCGGGGACCGCATCGCCGGGGTCCCGCGCTTCCCGAGGCGGGCCGGCGGCGGAACGATCCGAGCGGAGGACAACGAAAACCGAGAAGGAGGGCACCCGTGCCTGTCGTCACCAGGCGGGAGCTCCTCGAGGCAGGCGTGCACTTCGGCCACCAGACCCGTCGGTGGAACCCGAAGATGCAGCGGTTCCTGTACGGGGAGCGTTCCGGCATCTACATCATCGACCTCGAGAAGTCCCTCGCGGGCATCGAGGAGACCCACGAGTTCGTGCAGGCCCTCGGGCGCCGCCGCGGCATCGTGCTGTTCATCGGCACGAAGAAGCAGGCCCAGGAGGTCGTGCAGGACCACGCCACGCGCATCGGCATGCCGTACGTGAACCACCGCTGGCTCGGCGGCATGCTCACGAACTTCACGACCATCTCCAAGCGCCTGCTTCGCCTGCGCGAACTGCACGAGATGGAGCGCACCGGCGCCCTCGACTACCTGCCGAAGAAGGAAGCGATCCGTCTGCGCCACGAGCGCGACAAGCTCAAGCGCAACCTCGGCGGCATCCAGGACCTCGAGCGGCTCCCCGACGCCGTCTTCGTGATCGACACGAAGAAGGAGCACATCGCGGTCAACGAGGCCCGGAAGCTGGGCATCCCCGTGATCGCGATCGTCGACACGAACTGCGACCCCGACGAGGTCGACTTCGCGATCCCCGGCAACGACGACGCGATCCGGGCCGTGAGCCTCGTGACCCGGGTGGTCGCCGACGCGCTGGCCGAGGGCTACGGCATGGCCAAGGACGAGGACGTCGAGCGCGTGACGGCACGATCGGCGTCGCCGGCACCCAGCGGACCACGCGCGACGGCGGCTCCGGCGCGGGTCGAGGAGCACGAGACCCCCTCGGCCGAGGATGCCGCCAAGATCGCGGCAAGCACCGTGTTCGAGCCCGACGTGCCCGAGCCGGCCCCGCCTGCAGACGATCCCGCCCCGGCCGGCGCGCCCGTGCAGCCCGAGCAGCCCGAGCAGCCGGCGGCCTCCGCTGCGCCCGAGCAGCCGGCGGCTCCCGAGACGTCCGGGGAGCCCGCATGAGCGCCACGCCGACCGCCGCCGAGGTCAAGCAGCTCCGCGACGCGACGGGCGCGGGCATGATGGACTGCAAGAAGGCGCTCATCGAGGCCGACGGCGACTTCGACCGGGCCGTCGAGCTCCTGCGGGAGAAGGGCCTCGCCTCGGTGGCCAAGCGCGCCGGGCGTTCCGCCAACCAGGGCCTCGTCGACGCCTACGTGCACTTCAACAACACGGTCGGAGTCCTGGTCGAGGTGAACTGCGAGACCGACTTCGTCGCCAACACCGACGACTTCCGGCAGCTCGTGAAGGACATCGCGCTGCACATCGCGAGCCCGTCGGCGCCGCGCTTCCTCACGCGAGACGAGGTGCCGCAGGCCGAGCTCGACCAGGAGCGGCACATCGCCGAGGTGCAGGCCAAGGAAGCCGGCAAGCCCGAGCACGTGATCGGCAAGATCGTCGAGGGCAAGCTCAAGGCCTACATCGACGACATCGTGCTGCTCGAGCAGCCGTTCGTGAAGGACGACGCGAAGACGGTGCAACAGCTGCTCGACGAGGCCTCCGCCAAGCTCGGCGAGCGGGTCGCGGTCCGCCGGTTCGTCCGGTTCAAGCTGGGCGAGGCCGGCGACGACGAGGCGACGGCCGACGGCGACGAGTCGTAAGGTCTTGCCCATGGCCGACGACGGAGGCACGGCGCGGGCCCACTACGACCGCGTGCTGCTGAAGCTCTCCGGCGAGGCGTTCGCCCCCGCCGACGCCGAGTACGGCATCAACACCGATGCCACCGCGCTCATCGCGCGCCAGCTCGCCGAGGTCGTCGATCTCGGCGTGCAGACCGCGGTCGTCGTCGGGGGCGGCAACATCTGGCGGGGCCGCCAGGCGCCCGGCATCGACCGCAACCGCGCCGACTACATGGGCATGCTCGCCACCGTGATGAACGCGCTGGCGCTGCAGGACGCGCTCGAGAAGATCCACGTCACCACCCGCGTGCAGACCGCGATCGCAGATGACCCAGATCGCCGAGCCGTTCATGCCGCTGCGCGCGCGCCGGCACCTCGAGAAGGGCCGGGTCGTGATCTTCGCGGCCGGTCTCGGCGTGCCGTACTTCTCGCACCGACACCTGCGCCGCCCAGCGCGCGCTCGAGATCGGGCGCCGACGCCCTGCTCAAGGGCACGAAGGTCGACGGCGTCTACACCGCCGACCCGGTGCTCGACCCCACGGCGGTTCGATTCGACGAGATCGACTACGTCGACGTGCTGAGAGAGGGCTATCAGGTGATGGACGCGACCGCGATCTCGCTGTGCATGGAGAACAAGCTGCCGATCATCGTGTTCGACCTCCGCGAGGAGGGCAACATCCGCCGCGTGGTCAACGGCGAGCCGATCGGCACGCTCGTCCACGGAAGGAGCACGATGACGATCGATTCCAGCCTCAAGGACGCCGGCCACAAGATGGAAGCGCGGTGGCCCACCTGAAGGACGAGCTGTCCTCGATCCGCACGGGCCGGGCGACCCCCGCGGTGCTGAACCGCGTGACCGTGGAGTACTACGGCACGCCCGTGCCGCTGAATCAGCTCGCCTCGATCACCGTGCCGGAGCCCCGGCTCCTCGTCGTGCAGCCGTTCGACAAGGGCGCGATCGGGGCGATCGAGAAGGCGATCCAGTCGAGCGACCTCGGCATCACGCCCTCGAACGACGGTCAGGTGATCCGGCTCGCCTTCCCGCCGCTCGACCGAGGAGCGCCGCCGTGAGCTCGTCAAGCAGGTCCACGCCCGCGCCGAGGAGGGCCGGGTCGCCGTGCGGAACGTTCGGCGCCATTCCAAGGAAGAGATGGAGAAGCTTGAGCGAGAGGGCGGCATCTCAGAAGATGACCTGTGCGGGGGGAGAAGGAGCTCCAGAAGCTGACCGACCGGCACGTGGCCGAGATCGACGAGATCCAGAGCCACAAGGAGCAGGAGCTCATGGAGGTCTAGTGGCAGACGACAAGCGCGACGGCGACGATCTGTTCGAGGACCTCGACAAGTTCTTCGCGCCCGTCAAGGACGTCGACTGGGACGAGCCGGCCTCGGCGGGCGCTCGCGAGGCCCCGAGCGAAGAGCACGTGGCGGTTCGGGCCGACGACCACGGAGTGCCGCCGGTGTCGGCTCCAGCCGAGCCCCCGTCGGCCGCCGACGTGTCCCTCCAGCCAGCCGAGCCCGACGAGCCCGAGGATGAGGACTGGTACGACACCACGGTCCTCGAGACGATCGAGGGCATCGGCGCCGACGACCCCGATGACGACGATCTGCAGGTCATGTCGACCGCCGACGACATCGACGACGAAGTGATCGGCAGCGAGGTGGTGGGCGAGAGCGACGAGCCCCTGCCTGGTCAGGCCGGAGGGTTCGTCCTCGGCGCGACCGGCGAGGACGACGGCGCGGCCGATGACGATGGCGAGTATGCGGAGGCGACCATGGTGGGCGACGACGACGACCTCGACACCGAGACAGCGCCGATCGCGACGATCGACGAGCTCATGGGCGGCGTCGAGTCGCCCGAGGACACCGAGCACCCGACGGGGGTACTCGACCCGTACGCGCCTGTCGGCGAAGCCGACGAACCGGCGGAGGTCGTGGTGGGCGGCGAGGGAGTCGGCTGGGACGACGGCTCCTCGATGTCCCCGGAGGTGGGGGGCGCGTTGATCGGTGAGCTGGGCGCCGACGAGGTCGAGCACGACATCCTGTCCGATCTGTCGGAAAGCGAACCCGAGCCCGAGACGGTGATGGTGGGCGCAGGCGAGGGCCTGGGTGGTCCGAGCTGGCAGGAACCCGGTTCGGTCGAGGTGAGCGGCGATGTCGAGCAGCGGGGCCCGGAGCCCGGCGAGCGCGACGTGCCGGCCGCGTTCCTGACCGGTGCGGTGCTCGCCATCGCCGCCATCGCAGCGCTGTTGATCGGTGACTGGCTCTTCGGGGTGCTCGCAGCCGCCATCGTGCTGCTCGCCCAGGGGGAGCTCTTCGGCGTCATGGTGAAGCACCACCGCCAGCCTGCGACCGCCGTGGGCCTGGTGGCGGGCGCGCTGATGCTCGCGGCGGGGTACTTCCGGGGCGAGGAGGCCGTGCTCGCGATGTTCGCGCTCGGCGTGGCCGCCACGTTCCTCTGGTTCATGTCGGGCCCGGTCGCCGCACGCAAGGACGTGACCGCGAACATCGGGCTCACCGTGCTGAACATGGCCTGGGTGCCGCTGCTCGGTAGCTACCTGCTCGTGCTGCTCGAGGGCGACAGCGGTACCTCGCTCGTCGTGAGCGTCATCGGCCTGACCTTCGTCTACGACACCGCCGCGTTCCTCTCGGGATCGGTGTGGGGCGGGCAGTTCTTCCAACGACCGCTCGCGCCCACCGTGAGTCCGAAGAAGTCGATCGAAGGGGTCATCATCGGCACGCTCGTCACGGTCGTGGTGGCGGTCACGCTCGTGACGTCGTTCGTCGATCCCTTCGAGGACCAGCGCGTGGAGGCGCTCGCTGCTCGGCCTCGTGGTCGCTGCGGCGGCGACGTTCGGCGACCTCGCGGAGTCGCTCGTGAAGCGCGACATGGGCATCAAGGACATGGGCAGCATCCTGCCCGGCCACGGCGGGGTGCTCGACCGCATCGACTCGCTGCTGTTCGTGGCGCCCGCGGCGTTCTTCCTCTACCGCATCATCGTGCCTGAGCACGCTCCACCTGGGACGCCCCGGCGCTCCGAGCGTTCCGCGCGCCTCGGGGTAGTCTTGAGCGCATGAAGTCGGTCACGATCCTCGGTTCGACCGGGTCGGTCGGCACGCAGGCGCTCGACGTCGTGCGACACAACCCCGAGCGGTTCAAGGTCGTCGGGCTCTGCGCGGCCGGCACCAACCTCGAGCTGCTGGCCGGGCAGATCCGCGAGTTCCTGCCCCCGGTCGTCGCGATCGCCGACGAGGACGGCCGCGATCGACGTGAAGCAGAAGCTCGGCGCGGTGCCGGGCGTCGAGATCGTCGACGGGCCCGACGCGGCCGAGCGCCTCGCGGCCGAGACCGAGGCCGACATGGTGCTGAACGCGCTCGTGGGGTCGGCCGGGCTCGCGCCGACGCTCGCCGCGCTGCAGTCCGGCAAGACGCTCGCGCTCGCGAACAAGGAGAGCCTCGTCGTCGGCGGCGAGCTGGTGACCGACCTCATCAAGGGCGAGCCGGAGCGCCTGCTGCCCGTCGACTCCGAGCACGCCGCGCTCGCCATGGCGATGCGGGGCGAGCGGCGCGAGGACCTCAAGCGCGTCGTGCTCACCGGCTCGGGCGGCCCGTTCCGGGGCTGGACCCGTAGCGAGCTCGCGAAGGCCAGCGTGAAGGAGGCCCTCGCAGCACCCGGTGTGGACGATGGGTCCCGAAGATCACGATCGACTCGGCCACCCTCATGAACAAGGGCCTCGAGGTCATCGAGGCGCACTACCTCTTCGATCTCGAGTACTCGCAGATCCACGTGTTGATCCACCCCGAGGGCCTGGTGCACGCGATGGCCGAGTTCCGCGACGGCAGCCTGCGCGCCGAGATGGCCTCGCCCGACATGCGCCTGCCGATCCAGCTCGCCCTGGCCTGGCCCGAGCGCCTGCCGACGGGCATCGAGCCCGTGCCGCTCACCGAGCGGCCGCTCACGTTCGAGCCCGTCGACCGCGAGGCCTTCCCAGCCGTCGACCTTGCCTACCGCGTCGGCGGCCTCGGGTCTCACGTTCCCGGCGGTGATGAACGCGGCGAACGAGGTGGCGGTGATGGCCTTCCTCGAGGGGAAGATCCCGCTCACGCGCATCGTCGAGCTCGTGCAGACGGTCGTCGACGAGCACGAGCCGGCCTCGGTCGTCTCGATCGTGCACATCGAGCGGGCCGACGCCTGGGCGCGCACAGCGCACCGCCGAGCTCGCCGAGGAGCGGTAGCCCTTCCCCCCATGGATCTGCTCATCGGCGCCCTGATCTTCCTGCCCTTCCTCACCGTGATCATCGCGATCCACGAGCTGGGCCACTTCGACTGTCGCGCGCCGGTTCGGCGATCAAGGTGACCGAGTACTTCGTCGGCTTCGGGCCGTGGAAGCTCTGGTCGCGCCGCAAGGGTGAGCTCGAGTACGGCGTGAAGCCGATCTTCATCGGCGGCTACGTGAAGATCGCCGGCATGAACCCCTACGAGGAGAATCCGCCCGAGGACGCGCCGCGCGCTCTACGGCGCGAAGCCCATCTGGCAGCGGGCGATCATGATCTTCGCCGGCCCCGGCACCCACTTCGTGGTCGCGGCGGTGATCTTCGCCATCTGGCTCGCGATCTTCGGCGATCCTCGCACCGCGCCGCTCACCCCACTCGTGATCGACGCAGGTCGAGCTGACGTTGAACGGGGATCGCAGTCCCGCCGCGGACGCGGGCATCGAGCCGGGTGATCGCATCCTCGTGCTCGGCGATGTCGAGGAACCCGACTCCCGAGCAGTTGAGCGAGATCGTCACATCGCAGGTGGAAGACCGGCCGGGCGAGCCGCTTACGGTCGTGGTCGAGCGCGACGGGGAACGCGTCACTTTGTCGGTCGTCCCCGAGCTCGCGGAGGTCGACGGCGAGACCCGCGGGCGCATGGGCGTGATCGTCGCGCCGCCCGACCCTGAGCCGGCCGGCGTCGGCGCCGCGATCGTCGGCGGCGTCAAGGAGGTCGGGTTCTCCGTGAAGGAGTCGTTCTCCCAGATCGGCCGCGTCTTCGGGCCCGAGGGCGTGGGGCGCGTGTTCACGCTGCTGTTCAGCGACGAGGAGCGGCGTCCCGACGACGCGGCAAGCGTGGTCGGCATCAGCCAGCAGGTGGGCGCGACGTCGGCGGCGGGGGACTGGTCGACGATCCTCTACCTCTTCGGGTTCGTCACCGTGTTCGTGGGGCTGATCAACCTCGTGCCGCTGCCCCCGTTCGACGGAGGCCATCTGCTCGACCCTCGCTGATCGAGAAGGTGCGCGGCAAGCCGGTCGACATGCGCACGCTCATCCCGGTCTCGGCCGCCGTCATGGCCTTCTTCGTGATGTTCGTGGGCGCCACCATCGTGCTCGACGTGACGAAGCCGATCACGCTGCCCTAGCGCGGCGCATCGCCATTGACCGCTCTGTACCTCGCGCGTCCGACACCATTTCTCAACACCGCCTCGGCTCTGCCGCGCACATGACCCGACTACGATTGGCCACGTGACCCAGCAGACCGTGCTCGTCGTCGACGACGAGGAAGCCATCGCCGAAGCCGTCCGCGCCCGCTCGGAGTCTGAGGGCTACCGGGTGCTCGTGGCGCTCGACGGGCCCGACGCGATCGAGCAGCACGCCGAGCACCACCCCGACCTCGTCGTGCTCGACCTGATGCTGCCGGGCATGGACGGCCTCGAGGTCTGCAAGCAGATCCAGCGCGACGGGTGGACACCGGTGCTCATGCTCACGGCGAAGACCGAGGAAGCCGACAAGGTCGCCGGGTTCGCGGTCGGCGCCGACGACTACCTCACGAAGCCGTTCAGCCTGCGCGAGCTCGCCGCCCGGGTGAAGGCGATCCTTCGGCGCATGGAGCGCATGGGCGAACAGACAGGACGTCGGTCCGATCGAGCACCACGGGCTCGTGATCGACGCGAACCGGCGCCGGGTCGACGGTCGACGGCGACGATGTCGGGCTCACCCCGCTCGAGTTCGAGATCCTGCTCACCCTCGCCCGTGACCCCGGCGTCGTGCTCTCCCGCGACCAGCTGATGGACCGGGTGTGGGGCTACCGCGACTTCGCGGGCGGCCGCGTGGTCGACTCGCACGTCGCGCGCATCCGCCGCAAGCTCGGCGAGGACGGCAACGAGCCACGGTTCATCCGCACGGTGCACGGCGTGGGGTACGCGTTCCAGGAACGATCGTGAGCGCACGGCCGCTCGAGCGCCTGCCCACGATCAGGGGCAAGCTCGGGGCCACGATCGTCGTCGCCGTCGCCATCACGATCGCTCATCTCCTACGCACTGATCGGCTTCGCGCTGCGCAACTCGCCGCGTGACTCGGAGGCCATCGACGCCCTCGCGCTCGCGCGACGCATCGCGGCCGGTGAGGTCGCCGACCCGCCGCCCGATACGATGGTCGTGCGTCGCACCGTCACCGGCGAGGTCACGGTCGAGGGCGTGAACCTCGGCGTGCTGCCCCCCGACACGCCCGGGCGTGTGCCGCGGTGGGGCGTGATCGGCAACAACGTCTGGGCGTCGATCCCCACCGACGAGGGCGGCAGCCTGATCGTGCTGTACCCCTCGCCGACCAGGGGGTCGCTCGGCCGCATCTCGGCCACCTTCGGGTTCCTGCAGAGCGTGTGGTGGCAGTTCCTGCTCGCGGGCGGCATCGCGGCGGTGATCGCGCTCGTGATGGCGCGGTGGCTCGCACGCGGCATGACCCAGCCGCTGCGAGACATGGCCGACGCGGCGCGGCGCATGGAGATCGGGCGACTACTCCACACGCATCCACACGACCACGCGCGACGAGGTGGGACAGCTCGCCGCGGCCTTCAACCGCATGAGCGGCGAGCTCGAGAACCTGGAAGCGTCGCGCCGCGATCTGGTGGCGAACGTCTCGCACGAGCTGAAGACGCCGATCACGGCGATCCGCGCGCACCTGGAGAACCTGCTCGACGGCGTCGGAGCAGCCGGACCCGGAGACCCTGCAGGTCATGCTCGCTCAGTCCGAGCGCCTCGGCCGGCTCGTCGAGCAGCTGCTCGACCTGTCGAGGCTCGAATCCGGCGAGGTGCCCCTGCGCCGTGAGGAGGTGGCGCTCGCGCCCCTCGTGGCACAGGTGGTGTCCGAGATCGAGGTCGCGTGCGCCGATCGCGACGTCGCGCTCACGAGCGACCTGCCCGAGGACCTGCCCGCGATCGAGGCCGACCCCGAGCGCGTGCACCAGGTGCTCTTCAACCTCGTCGACAACGCGGTGCGCTTCACGCCCGAGGGCGGGGCGGTGCGCATCGAGGCCGAGCGCCACGACGGATCGGTCGTGGTCAGCGTCGCCGACACCGGCGTCGGCATCCCGGAGGCGGCGCTGCCGCGCCTGTTCGAGCGCTTCTACCGAGTCGACAGCTCGCGGGCCAGAGGCGACGGGGGCACCGGCATCGGGCTCGCGATCGCCCGGTCCGTCGTGGAGGCCCACGGCGGCACGATCCGCGCCGAGAGCGAGCCCGGACTCGGCAGCACCTTCACCTTCGACCTTCCGCTCGCTCGCTCGAGCACACGGCCCGCGCTCACGACCACCGACAGGAGGAGCCCGTGAAGTCCGTCACCACGACCGTCACGATCGCCGTCGGGCAACGGTACGCGTTCCTCGATCTCACCGACGACCTGCGCCGGGCGATCAAGGACGCCGGCGTCACCGAGGGAGCCTGCATCGTGTTCTGCGCCCACACGACGTGCGCCCTGCTGATCAACGAGTGGGAGGACGGCGCGATGGCGGACTTCCGCGAGCACCTGACCGGCTGGTGCCGCACGACGGCGTGTACTACCGCCACGACGACTTCGAGGTCCGCACGCAGAACATGAACCCCGACGAGCGCGAGAACGGGCACGCGCACGTGAAGGCGATGCTGCTGTCGGCGACGTCGCACGCGATCCCGGTCGATCGCGGGGGAGCCCGCCTTCGGCACATGGCAGCGGCTGATCTTCTTCGAGATGGACGAGCCGAAGGACCGCTCGATCACGTTCCACGTGTTCGGCGGCTGAGCGCCCGGCCGGCGGCATCGAACGACGCGACCCCTGGGAGACTGGCTGACGTGGGCATCGAGCGCAGGAAGAGCCGGCAGATCGATCTCGGCGGCGTCGCCATCGGCGGCGACGCGCCGGTCTCGATCCAGTCGATGACCACCACGAAGACGGCCGACATCAACGCGACCCTGCAGCAGATCGCGTCGCTCGTCGCGGCGGGCGTCGACATCGTGCGCGTCGCGGTGCCGCACTGGGAGGACGCCGAGGCCCTCGTCGCGATCGCCGCGAAGTCGACCGTGCCGGTCGTGGCCGACATCCACTTCCAGTGGAAGTACGCGATGGCCGCGCTGGAGGCCGGCATCCAAGGGCTGCGCATCAACCCCGGCAACATCAAGTATCAGGACAAGGTGCGGCTGATCGCGCGCGAGGCCAAGGATCGCGGCGTGCCGATCCGCATCGGCGTGAACGCCGGCTCGCTGGAGAAGGCCCTGCTCGCCAAGCACGGCTCGCCCACCCCCGAGGCGCTCGTGGAGAGCGCGCTCGACGAGGCGCGCATCCTCGAGGACGAGGACTTCTTCGACATCAAGATCTCGGTGAAGCACTCGAACCCGCTCGTGATGATCGAGAGCTACCGCATGCTCGCGCAGACGTGCGACTACCCGCTGCACCTCGGCGTCACCGAGGCCGGCCCGATGCCGATGGGCGGCCTCAAGAGCGCGGTCGGCATCGGCACGCTGCTCGCCGAGGGCATCGGCGACACGATCCGTGTCTCGCTCACCGACGACCCCGTCGAAGAGGTGAAGGCCGCCACCACGATCCTGCGGTCGCTCGGCCTTCGCAGGCGCGGCCTCGACCTGGTGGCGTGCCCGTCGTGCGGCCGGGCCGAGGTCAACGTGCTCGAGCTGACCCAGAAGGTGAACGCGGCGATCGAGCGGGAGCGGTTCACGGTGCCCATGCGGGTCGCGGTCATGGGCTGCGTCGTGAACGGGCCCGGCGAGGCGCGGGAGGCCGACGTGGGCATCGCGAGCGGCAACGGTCTCGGGTTCATCATCCGCCGGGGCGAGGTGGTCGCGAAGGTGCCCGAGGACGAGCTCGTCGAGGCGCTGCTCACCGAGGCGCGGGCCGTCGCGGCCGAGAAGGTCGCCGCCGGGGAGGGCGCCGACTAGCCTCAATCCGCGGCCCCGTCGGTGCCGATACAGCGGCATGCGAACCCGCTCGCGCACGTCCACGCTCGTCGCCGGCATGCTCGCCCTGATGACCGTGGCGCCCGCGCAGGGGTCGCCGATGCCCACGGCGCCCGTGCCCACGACGACCTGCGAGGTCTTCCCGGCCGACAACGCCTGGAACATGGACGTGTCGGCGCTGCCGCGCCACCCGAAGAGCAAGGTGTGGAAGCGGGCCAGTCACGCGGCATCGACCGACCTGCATCCCGACTTCGGTCCGCCCTCCTACGGCATCCCCTACGACGTGGTCGACGCGGCGCACCCCGATGTGTCGATCGACTTCGACTACGCCGACGAGAGCGACCCCGGCCCCTACCCGTTCGGACCGGACATCGAGGTCGAGGGGGGCTCCGACCGTCACGCGCTGATGATCGACGCCGACACCTGCACGTTGTACGAGCTCTACGCCGCGCGGTGGAACGCGGGTGAGCCCACCGCCGGCAGCGGCGCGATCTTCGACCTCACCTCGAACGAGCTGCGCCCTGCAGGCTGGACGAGCGCCGACGCGGCCGGACTGCCCATCTTCCCCGGACTGGTTCGGTGGGACGAGGTGCAGGCCGGCGCGATCGACCACGCGATCCGGTTCACGGTCGCCTGCACGTCGCGCCGGTACGTGTGGCCGGCCCGGCACCAGGCCGGCCAAGCCGATCGGCGGTGTCCACCGATGGGCGCGCGCTTCCGGCTCAAGGCGGGGTTCGACATCTCGGGGTTCGGTGCCAACGCGCAGGTCGTGCTGCTCGCGATGCAGCGCTACGGCATGATCGTGGCCGACAACGGCAGCGATTGGTACTTCCAAGGCACGATCGACGACGGCTGGTCGAGCGGGCTGCTCGACCAGCTGAAGCAGGTGCCCGCGCGGGCGTTCGTGGCCGTCGATGCGCGGGGGTGCCGGGTCGCGAGCGACAGTGCGGCGTTCGACTACGGCGCGGACTGCCCCGCACCCGGGTAGGGGTTCCTGCCCGACAGAGCGACCAGCTTCGTCGCGGCGTCGGCGTCGTCTGGCACCGGGGCCGGCCGAGCGATCGCGCCCGCGGCGACCCAACGCTCGACCTGCGGGGTGAACCAGGTGACGAGGTCGGCGGCGACGTCGTCGGGGATCGAGTGCTCGACCCCGATGCCCTGGGCGAGGTCCCAGCCGTGGATCGAGGCGTCGAAGAGCATCTCGGTGAGGTAGGACTCCGCCGTGACCTCGCCGGCCGACGTGTGGACCGTCACTCCGGGTTCGGCCGCCCGTACCCCGTCGATCGCCGCGACCCTCGCGGCGGCCCAGGCCGCGGCCGGATCGTCGCCGAGCCGGTCGCCCTCGTAGCGGTCGCCCACCTGCTCGATGGTCGCGCCGGCCACCAGGTCGGGCACCCACAGCGTCTCGTAGACGAGGTGATCGAGGAGCGCACGCACGTCCCACTCGTCGCACGGCGTCGCGTTCGTCCACTGGCTCGGCCCGATGCGCCCGACGTGGCGATCGGCTTCCTCGAGCGCCGCCACGTACCGTTCGTGCACGTCGTGCATGCGATCGTCCTTCCTACCCTGCGAGCGCCAGGAAGTTCCTGACGATCGTCGGCCCCTCGGGCGTGAGGATGCTCTCGGGGTGGAACTGCACGCCGAAGCGTGGCATCTCGCGATGCCGCGTGCCCATCACGAGGCCGTCGTCGGTCCAGGCCGTGAGCTCGAGCTCAGCCGGCAGATCCTCGCGCTCCACGACCAGCGAGTGGTAGCGGCCCGCCTCGAACGGGTCGTGCACCCCCGAGAAGAGCCCGCTGCCGTCGTGATGCACCGACGATGCCTTGCCGTGCACGGGCTCGGTTCGTTCGACGGTGCCGCCGTACTCGACGCCGATCGCCTGGTGGCCGAGGCACACGCCCAGCACCGGCGTCGTCGCCGGCAGCGCGTCGAGCAGCGCGGTGAAGCATCCGGCGGCCTCAGGCCTGCCGGGGCCCGGACGACAGCACGACCGCGGCCGGCACTCGCTCGACGAGCGCGCCGGCCGGCTCGGCGTCGCTCTTCACCACCTCGGTCGCGTGGCCGAGGCTCTCGATCAGCTGCACGAGGTTGTAGGTGAACGAGTCGTAGTGGTCGACGACGAGGATCATCGTGGCACCTCCTCGCCGGCGAGGCTACCGGGTCCCGGCGCCACGGCGGGCAGCAGCGCCGAGGCCTTCGCCTTCGTCTCGTCGAGCTCGGTCTGGGGGTCGGAGTCGGCGACGACGCCCGCCCCCGATTGCAGGTGCGCGTGGCCGTCCTTCACGACGGCGGTGCGGATCGTGATGCAGAAGTCGAGGTCGCCCTGGAAGGTGCAGTAGCCCACCGCGCCGCCGTAGGGGCCGCGCGCGTCGGGCTCGTGCGAGGCGATCAGCTCCATCGCCCGTCGCTTCGGGGCTCCGCTCAGGGTGCCGGCCGGGAACGTGACGGCGAGCGCGTCGAGCGGATGCATGTCGTCGCGCAGGTCGCCCTCGACGGTCGACACGATGTGCATCACCTTCGTGAAGCGCTCGACCTCCATCAGCTGGGTCGGTACGACCGACCCGGCGACGCAGACCCGGCCCAGGTCGTTGCGCGCGAGGTCGACGAGCATCGCGTGCTCGGCCCGTTCCTTCGGATCGGCGAGCAGTTCGCGTTCGAGCCGCTCGTCGTCGTGCTCGTTCGCACCTCGCGGTCGCGTGCCGGCGATCGGCCGTGTCGACACCCGCTCGCGCTCCACCCGCACCAGGGGCTCGGGCGAGGAGCCCGCGAGCTCGATGCCCGGCCATCCGCAGGAAGAACATGTACGGGGCCGGGTTCGCGACCCGGAGGCGCCGATAGACCGAGTACCCGCCGTCGTGCGCTGGGAACGTCACGCGCCGCGACGGCACCCCCTGGAAGATGTCGCCCGCCAGGATGTGCTCCTTGAAGGAGGCGACGATCTCGCGGTACCGCTCGTCGGTCATGTTCGCCTGGCCCTCGAGCTCATCGGCGGCACGGGGCATCGGCTCGAGGCCGGGCGAGCGGGCGAGCGTGACGCGCTCGGCGAGCGCTTCCACGGCGGCCACACCGTCGTCGTAGCTCCCCGGCGGGCACGTGCGCCACCAGTAGGAGTCGCTGCCTCCAGTGATCGAAGACCACCGCGCGATCGATGACGAGCAAGCCGATCGGCGGGACAGGGCGCCGACGACGGGTCGGGCACGGGGTGGCCGTCGAGCAGTTCGGCGGCCTCGTAGGCCATGTACCCCATCAGCCCGCCGGTGAGCGCGGGCAGGTCGGGCATCCGCGGGGCCCGCAGCGACCGGGCGAGCTCGATCAGCGCCCCGCGCGAGGCGAACCGTCGCCGATCGTGCCCGGCAGCTCCCGCCGCGTGTCGGTGAGACGAAGACCGCCGCGGTCGCCGACGACGATGGCCGCGGGATCGCCCGCGACGAAGGAGTACCGTCCCCACCGCTCCGACCGCTCCACCGATTCGAGCAGCACCCCCGAGCCGTCGCCGGCGAGGGCCGGGAACAGCCCGACGGGAGTGGAGACGTCGGCGAGCAGCTCCGCCCAGACCGGCACGAGCGGCCACGAGGCCGCGAGGGTGTCGAAGGTCTCGCGGTCGGGGCGGATCTGCAGTGCCACGGGTGCACACCTCCTCTGAGAACGAACGACCCCGGGGGTCGCCCGGGGTTCGCGGTTGTCGGTGGAGCGGTCGTGATCGCTACGCGCGCGTGAACGCCGGGGTGTCGCGACCCGGCCGCCAGCAACGGTGCACCGCACGCGTCGGCATGGCAGCGATTGTGACGGCGCCGCCGCGCCTCGTCAACGCGGCGGCATAGGACGTCTCCCAGACGGCAGAATCACCCGTCCGGCTGACGAGCAGCGGTTGCTCCCGGGGTCTATCCTTGGCGACGCGCGATGCCATCGCCTGGATGGCCGCGAACGCTGGAGGGGTGTTCAGTGAAAAGGTTCTGGATCCGAGCCGCCGCGACCGCGACGGCACTCGGCCTGGTGGCGGGGGCCGTGGCGCTCGCGTCGACCGGCACAACCACCACGCCGAACCGTCCGGTGCGCGCGCTCGGCGCGAACGGCGACGCCGCGCTCGGCACCGCGAGCGGGGTCGGCGGCGCCTCGGCCGCGCCGGTCGCCGGCAAGGTCGCGATGCCGCATCGCACGGCGTCGCTCGCAGCGCTGCCGCAGCACCCGCCGACGCGCGTGCCGTGGGTGAAGCGGGAGTTGCGACTCGAGGGTGAGGAAGAGATCGGCGGCGACGAGGCGCGTCCTGCGCTCGGTGCGGACACCACGCTCGACCAGGCCGACGAGGCCCTGCAACCCGAGCCGCGTGGCGGCCAGATCCCGGCGCCCGACATCAACGTCGGGGGTCTCGGTTCGGCCGCGAACCCCTTCAAGCTCGTGCCGCCAGACCCGAACGGCGACGTGGGCGGCGGCTACTACCTGCAGATGGTGAACGTCGCGTTCGCGATCTACGACGCCACCGACGGGTCGAAGGTCGATGGGCCCATCTTCATGTCGTCGATGTTCAACCCGACGACCCAGAAGCTCTGCGCCACGCACGACGATGGCGACCCGATCGTGGTCTACGACGAGTACGCCGACGTGTGGGTCATCTCGCAGTTCGCGTTGAACTTCCGCCAGCCCAGGTTCGCGGAGTGCATCGCGGTGTCGGACACGAGCGACCCCACGGGCGCGTGGGTGGCGTACCAGTTCGACTATCCGAACGCGAACGTCCTGAACGATTACCCGAAGTTCGGCGTGTGGCCGGCCACGAACAACTCGGCCTACTTCGCGTCGTTCAACCAGTTCCGCTGCAGCTCGACCGTGTGCGACTTCGCATGGCGCGGTGCTGGCGCGGTCGCCTACGAGCGCGACGCGATGATCGCCGGCGACCCCGCGGGACAGATCTACACGAACCTGTACCCGGTCGACCCGAACCTCGGAGGGCAGCTGCCCACCGACGCCGACGGCGCGCTGACGCCCGGGGCGAACCAGCCGAACGTCTTCATGCAGGTCGACGCCGACGAGTGGGGCTACGCCGACGACCAGCTCGAGGTGTGGGAGTACGAGGTCGACTGGACGACCGACACCGGCACGTTCAGCCACGTCGACGATATCGCCACGGCGAACTTCAACCCGTGGATCTGCGGCGCTGGCCGCACCTACTGCATCAGCCAGCGCGGCACGGCGAACAAGCTCGATGCCCTGAACGACCGGCTGATGTTCCGCCTGCAGTACCGCAAGTTGGGTGCCGCGGATGAACGGCTCGTCGTGACCCACACCGTGAAGTCCGGGAAGAAGGAAGCCGGCCTGCGCTGGTACGAGTTGATGGACGACGGCACCGGATGGGCGATCGTGAACCAGGGCACCTACTCGCCCGACGGCAAGAGCCGTTGGATGGGGAGCGTGGCGATGGACAGCGCGGGCAACATCGCCGCCGGGTACTCGCTGTCGAGCGGGAAGATCTACCCGTGCGATCGCGATCGCGGGCCGCACCGCAGCCGCACCGGCGAACACGTTCGACCAGACCGAGCGCAAGGTCTTCACCGGGCTCGGGTCCGAGCACGGTCAGTACGGGCGCTGGGGCGACTACTCCGACATGACCGTGGCCGAGGACGGCTGCACGTTCTACTACACGACGCAGTACTACAAGACGACCGGCCAGTGGAAGTGGGCCACGCGCATCGTGTCGTTCACGATGCCGGGCTGCGTCTGACCGCTCGTTCGCAGCATCGACGAGGGCCCCGGGCATCGCCCGGGGCCCTCTCGCGTCTGCCGCTATCCTGTGCCAGCCATGCGCCTGTCGAAGCTGTTCGTGCCAACCCTGCGCGACGATCCGGCCGATGCCGAGATCGCGTCGCATCGACTGTTGCTGCGAGCTGGGTTCATCCGCCAGGTGATGGCGGGCGTGTACGTCACGCTGCCACTCGGACTGCGTGTGATACGCACGCTCGAGGCGATCGTTCGCGAAGAGATGGACGCCTCGGGCGCATGCGAGATCCGCATGCCGATCGTGCTGCCTGCTGCCCCGTGGCAGGCGACGGGTCGCTACGACCTGTACGGCGACACGCTGTTCAAGTTCACCGACCGCCACGAGCGGCAGTTGGTGCTCGGGCCGACCGAGGAGGAGGTCGTGACGCCGCTGGTGGCGGGGGATCTGCCCTCCTACCGTGACCTGCCTATCAACCTCTATCAGGTGGAATGGAAGTACCGCGACGAATTCCGCCCCAGGTTCGGGTTGCTCCGCGTTCGCGAGTTCCTGATGAAGGACGCCTACTCCTTCGATCGTGACGAGGAGGGCCTGCGGGAAAGCTACCGGGTCATGGCCGAGGCCTATGCACGCATCTTCGACCGCATCGGACTCGATCTCGCGGTCGTGGAGGCGGACCCGGGCCAGATCGGCGGAGGCGTGAACCACGAGTACATGGCTCGGGCGCAGGTCGGCGAGGACCTGTTCGTGGAGTGTGAGAACGGCGACTACCTCGCCGACACGGAAGCCGCCAGGCCGAGGGCGCCCGAGCCCGCTCCGCCCGGATCGGAGCCGCTGACCGAGATCGATACCCCCGAGACGCCGACGATCGAGACGCTCGCCACCTTCCTCGGCATCGAGGCCTCGCGCACGCTCAAGTGTCTGCTGTTCGACGTCGGTGGCCGTACGGTGGCCGTCCTCGTCCCCGGCGACCGCGAGGTCAACGTGAACAAGCTCGAGCGGCTCGTCTTCCCCGAGCAGGTCCGCCCGCTCGACGACGAGGACTTCGGAGCGCGGGGCTTCGTGAAGGGCTACGTGGGACCCCAGGGCTTCGGCGACGACGTGCAGGTGTTCGCCGACCACCTCGTGCGGGGCGGCAACGACTGGGTCACCGGGTCGAACACCGCCGACCGGCACGTCACGGGCGCCAACGTCGATCGCGACTTCCGCGTCGACCGGTGGGAGGACCTGGTCGAGTTCCGCGACGGCGACGCGCTGCCCGATCGACGGCGGGCGAGCTGCGCCTCGGACGGTCGATCGTGGTCGCGCACATCTACCAGTTGGGCACGAAGTACTCGGCGCCGCTCGAGGCGACGTTCCAGGACGAGGACGGCACACAGCGGCCCTACGAGATGGGGTGCTACGGCATCGGCATCAGCCGCATCCTCGCGGCCGTCGTCGAACAGCACCACGATGAGCACGGCATCGTGTGGCCCGTGCATCTCGCGCCCTTCCAGGTCGTGGTGATCTGCACGAACATGGACGTGGATCTCGCGAGAGAGGTGGCCGAGGGCATCTACGACGGGCTCGCCGCCGCGGGCATCGAGGCGGTGCTCGACGATCGCGACGAGCGCGCGGGGGTGAAGTTCGCCGACGCGGACCTGATCGGCTACCCGGTGCAGGTCATCGTGGGCAAGAAGGGCTTGGGGCAGCAACAGGTCGAGTTGAAGGTGCGGGCGACGGGCGAGCGTTCGAGCGCCCCGCTCGACGGCGCGGT
This sequence comes from uncultured Actinomycetes bacterium, assembly GCA_963722795.1. Classification (GTDB taxonomy): domain Bacteria; phylum Actinomycetota; class UBA4738; order UBA4738; family HRBIN12; genus JAOUEA01. The sequence continues at coordinate 436,799 of CAVROD010000003.1, read as the reverse complement.
GGCGGCCGTCCAGGAGCTGATCGGAGGGATGCGCGACCGCCGGTGACGCGGCGTCCCGCGCCCGCCGCCAGGCCCAGCACGCGACGGCGTTGACCCAGTCGGGCGTTTCCGCAGGTCGTGGGTATACTCGAGGTCGGACAGGAGTCGCAGAGGTGTGTTCGGAGGTGGGCTCGCGCCCACCTTCTCGTTCGTAGGGGAGGGCCGAGCGATGGAAGTGGAAGCGCTGCTCGCGCCCGTGGTCGAGGCCGAAGGCTTCGAGTTGTACGACGTGACCCGCGGTCGTCACGGGGGCCGCGCGGTCCTGCGGGTCACCGTCGAGCGCCCCGGCGGCGTCGACATCGACACGCTGACCCGGCTCTCCGAGCGCGTCTCGCGCCACCTCGACGAGGTGGGGTACGAGACGGGCCCGTACGAGCTGCAGGTCTCGTCACCGGGGCTCGAACGGCCGCTGCGGCGACCGGAGCACTTCCGGCGCACGGTGGGCCAGCAGGTGCAGGTGAAGACGACGGCGCCCATGGCCGGATCGAGGACCCACACGGGCACGCTGCTCGCAGCCGACGACGAGGGCATCACCCTCGAGGTCGACGGCGGCGAGCGCCGCCTGCCGCACGCCGGCATCGCGTCGGCGCGCACGGTCGTCGACTGGGGCGCCGAACTGAAGGGGAGCAACGCATGAACGCCGAGATGATCGCCGCACTGCGGGAACTGGAACGAGAGAAGGGCGTCGCCTTCGAGACGATCCTGCAAGGGCTCGAGGAGGCGATGGCCTCGGCCTACAAGACCTGGTGGAAGCAGGAGAACCCCGACGCCGACGACGACTTCGTGGGTTTCCGGGCCGAGATCGACCCCGAGAGCGGCGACCTGCGCATGTGGAAGCAAGACCTCGAGGAGATCGAGGTGCCGCCGGTCGAGGAAGGCGCCGACCCCACCCTGGCGATGAAGATCCTGGGCGAGGAAGAGGTGGAGGTCACCGACGACTTCAAGGGTCGCATCGGCGCCCAGACCGCCAAGCAGGTGATCTTCCAGAAGCTGCGCGACGCCGAGCGCGAGATGACGTACGAGGAGTTCGCCGGGCGCGAGGGCGACGTGGTCACGGGCATCGTGCAGCAGCAGGAACGCCGCTACACGCTGCTCGACCTCGGCAAGGTCGAGGCGCTGCTGCCCCAGGCCGAGCAGGTGCCGACCGAGCCCTATCGCCACGGCGAGCGCCTCAAGGCCTACATCACCGAGGTGCGCAAGGGCACCAAGGGCCCGCAGATCGTCGTGAGCCGCTCGCACCCGGGCCTGCTGAAGGCGCTCTTCGCGATGGAGGTGCCCGAGGTCGAGGAGGGCATCGTCGAGATCCGGGCCGTCGCCCGCGAGCCCGGGCACCGTTCCAAGATCGGCGTGCTGTCCAACGAGCCCGGGGTCGACCCGGTGGGCGCGTGCGTCGGGCCCAAGGGCTCGCGCGTGCGCATGGTCGTGAACGAGCTGCGGGGGGAGAAGATCGATGTCGTGCCCTACAGCGAGAACTCGGCGGAGTTCGTCGCCAACGCCCTGCAGCCGGCGAAGGTGAAGGAGGTGCGCATCGACGAGAGCACCGGCACCGCCATGGTGATCGTGCCCGATTACCAGCTCTCGCTCGCGATCGGGAAGGAAGGGCAGAACGCCCGGCTCGCGGCGCGTCTCACGGGTTGGCGCATCGACATCAAGTCGGAGACCCAGATCGGTGACGAAGCCAGGGCCGCGGCGGCCACACCCGCTCCGGCGCCGGTCGACACGGTCGAGGACGCCCCTGCGGAGGCTCCGGTCGAGGCCGCTGCGCCTCCTTCCGCCCCTGCGGAGGCTCCGCGTTCAGCCGGCTGTCGATGAGGTGCCCGCGCCGGAGTGAACGCAGCGAGGTCGGAGCCCATCCGCACGTGCGTAGGGTGTCGCGCGCGGGCGCCGAGATCCGAGCTCCTGCGCATCGTCGCCGGGCCCGACGGTCCGGCGATCGACGGGCGCGGCGACGCGCCGGGGCGCGGCGCCTACGTGCATCGCGACCCGGTGTGCCTCGAGGCGGCCGGCCGCCCCGGGGTACTGGGCAGGGCCTTGCGGACGGGTGGAGCGAGTGACGAAGTGGGTAGGCTGATGCTCGGCATCGAGCGGATGGGAGCGGTGTGAGGGTCCACGAACTGGCGAAGGAACTCGGGGTCACCAGCAAGGAACTGCTGACGACCCTGGAGCAGATGGGCGTGGCGGGCAAGTCCGCCTCGTCCAGCGTGCCCGAGGACCTGGTGCCGCAGGCTCCGCGCATCGGGTGGCAAGGCCACCGAGGCGCCGAAGCGGCGCGAGGTGCTCGAGCCACCACCGGCTCCGCGCAAGCCGAAGGCCGCCAAGAAGCCCGCCGCTCCCGCCGCCAAGTCGGGCGCGACGGCGGCCCCGGCTCAGGCTGCCTCGGCGACCCCTCCGACGCCACCTGAGTCCACCGCGGCTGAGTCCGCTGTGGCCGAGCCCGCTGCGGCCGAGCCCGCTGCGGCCGAGCCCGCCCTGTCAGCTGCTCCGGCTCCAACGGTGCCGGCACCGGCCGAGCCCGCCGCCGCCGCACCGGCAGCAGCTGCACCGGGGCAAGGGGCCCGCCGGGCGCCGCGCGTCGCCCGCACGCCGGCCGAGCCAGAGGTGCCCACCCTGCGCGTCGTGCGTGGCGCCACCCCGCAGGACATCGCCGAGAAGGTCGGCAAGGGGCCCGCCGAGATCGTGAAGATCCTCTTCCTCGCCGGGGAGATGGCCACCGCCACGACCTCGCTGTCCGACGAGGGCATCGCGCTCGTGGCGGCGGAGCTCGAGCATGGAAGCCGAGATCGTCGGTCTCGAGGAGGAGATCATCGAGTCCTTCGCTCGACGAGCAGGTCGACTCATCCCAACTCGTGCCGCGACCGCCCGTGGTCACGGTGATGGGTCACGTCGATCATGGCAAGACGAAGCTGCTCGACGCGATCCGCGAGACCGACGTGGTGGCCGGCGAGTTCGGCGGCATCACCCAGCACATCGGTGCCTACCAGGCGCACCTGGGCGAGCGCGACATCACGTTCATCGACACCCCCGGCCACGAGGCCTTCACCGCGATGCGGGCCCGAGGCGCGCAGGTGACCGACATCGCGGTGCTGGTGGTGGCGGCCGACGACGGTGTCATGCCGCAGACGGTGGAGGCCCTCGATCACGCGAAGGCCGCCGGCGTGCCCGTGGTGGTCGCCGTCAACAAGGTCGACAAGGAGGCCGCAGACCCCACCCGGGTCCGCCAGCAGCTCGTCGAACGCGGCCTCGTGCCCTCGGAATGGGGCGGTGACACGGAGTTCGTCGACGTGTCGGCGAAGTCGAAGACCAACCTCGACACGCTGCTCGAGACGATCCTGCTCGTCGCCGACCTCGAGGAGCTCAAGGGGGTGCCGACCGGCAGGGCCCGCGGCACCGTCATCGAGGCCCACCTCGACAGGGGGCGCGGGCCCGTCGCGACCGTGCTCGTGCAGCGAGGCAGTCTCGACATCGGTGACGCGCTCGTGTCGGGCACCACGTACTGCAAGATCCGCGCGATGCAGGACGAGAACGGCATCACGCTCGAGGTCGCCGGGCCATCGAAGCCGGTGCAGTTGCTCGGCTGGGAAGCCGTGCCCGCCTCGGGCGAGGAGTTCCGGGAGGTGTCCGACGAGCGCGAAGCTCGCCACGTGGCCGGCGAGCGCGAGGCGAAGGCGCGCGCTGCCGAACTCGTGGTGAGCCGCCCGCCGACGCTCACCGATCTTCTTCGACAGGCTGAACGCGCCGAGATCCCCGAGCTCAACCTCGTGGTGAAGGCCGACGTGCAGGGTTCGCTCGGGGCGCTCACCGACGCCTTCCTGAAGCTGCCGCAGGACGAGGTGCGCGTGAACATCGTGCGCAGCGCAGCCGGGGGCATCACCGAGAACGACGTCTCCCTCGCGATGGCGTCGCAGGCGATCGTGATCGGGTTCAACGTGCGTCCCGACAAGCAGGCCGTCGACCTCGCCGATCGCGAGGGGGTCGACATCCGCACCTACCGCGTGATCTACGACGCGATCGACGACATCAAGGCGGCCCTGTCGGGCATGCTCGCGCCCGACAAACAGGAGCACGAACTGGGGCAAGCCGAGGTGCGCGAGATCTTCCGGGTGCCGAAGCTGGGCGTGGTCGCGGGCTGCTACGTCACCCAAGGCACGATCCCACGTGACGCCCGTGTGCGCCTCGTGCGCGACGGCGTGGTCGTCTACGAGGGCCGGCTCGGGTCGCTGCGGCGCTTCAAGGACGACGTCAGGGAAGTCGCCTCAGGCTACGAGTGCGGCATCGGCATCGAGGGCTTCCAGGACATCAAGGAAGGCGACGTCATCGAGGCGTTCGAGGTACGCGAGGTCGCTCGCTCGATCTGATGCTCGTCGTGTTGCAGCGGTTCGATCTTCGGCTGCGCGACAGTCACTCCCTCAAGCAGAAGCGCCACGTCGTGAAGTCGCTCACGGCCGCGCTGCGGCAGCGGTTCAACGTGAGCGTGTCGGAGGTCGATCACCAGGATCTGTGGCAGCGGGCCGCGATCGCCATCGCGGCCGTTGGCGCCGCCGAGTACCACCTGCGGAAGGTCACGACCGAGATCGAGCGCTACGTCGAGACCTGGCCCGCGGTGGAGGTGCTCGAGGTCGAGGTGACCGTGCACGCGTCCGACGACTGAGTGCCGGTAGGCTGATGACCATGACCCAAGGCGCACGCATGGTGCGGGTCGGTGAGGAGTTCCGCGAGATCCTCGCCGAGGAGATCCCGAAGCTGAAGGACCCCCGCGTGGGGTTCGTGACGGTCGTCGGCGTGAAGGTGTCGCCCGACCTGCGGCACGCGTGGGTCGCCTACACCTCGCTCGGCGATGAGAAGGCGAAGGCAGGCACACGCGCGGCGCTGCGGTCTGCCCGGCCTCACCTGCGATCGGTGATCGGGCGGCAGGTGCGGCTCAAATACCTGCCGGAGCTCGAGTTCGAGGAAGACATGACCTACGAGCAGGGTCGCCACATCGACGAGCTGATCGCAGGGCTGCGCCGGCCGGAGGACGACGCATGAGCCTGCCGTTCGAACGCGCCGCCGAGGTGCTCTCGGGCGCGACCGACGTGGCGATCGCCTGCCACGTGAACCCCGACGCCGACGCGCTCGGCTCGATGCTCGGGCTCTCGGCGTTCCTGCGCTCACGCGGTGTCGAGACGATCTGTTCCTTCCCGAACGAGCCCTTGGACCCTCCCCGCTGGGCGGCGATGCTGCCCGGGTCCGACCGCCTCGTGGGGCCCAACGACTTCCCGAAGGCACCGGCCGTCATGGTCACCTGTGACTGCGCGGCCTTCGACCGGCTCGGGCAGCTCGGTCCCTCGGCGACCAAGGCCGGCGAGGTGATCTGGATCGACCACCATCGTTCGAACGAGGGGCTCGGCACCATCTCGCTCAACGATCCGGCGGCATCGTCGACCTGCGAGATGGTCGTGCGTCTGATCGACGCGATGGGCGGCGCGATGCCCGACGACACGGCGATGTGCCTCTACGCCGGCCTCGTCACCGACACCGGCAAGTTCCAGTACGAGGCCACGACGCCCGAGACGCTGCGCGTGGCCGCCCGCCTGCGCGAGCACGACTTCGACCACGCGCGCCTCGTGCAGGCGCTCTACGAGGACTCGCCGGCGTCGTACCTGCGCGTGCTCGCGCTCGCGCTCGGCCGGCTCGAGCATGTCGCCGAGGCCGATCTCGTGTGGACCTACCTCACGCAGGCCGACCTGCAGGAAGCGGGTGTGCACCCGGGCGACACCGACGACCTCATCGACGTCATCCGCACCTCGCGAGACGTCGACGTCGCCGCGGTGTTGAAGCAGCAGAAGGACGGTCGCTTCAAGGTGAGCGTGCGCTCCCGTGGCGATCACGACCTCGCGGCCGTCGCCGCCGCGTTCGGGGGCGGCGGGCATCGCCTCGCGGCAGGCTACACGTCGGCGCATGGGCCCGCCGAGACGATCGAACGCCTCACGCGGGCCGTGCGGGGCGAGCCCATCCCGTCGTGACCGCCACCGGCCCCGATCGATGGGGCCCCGAGGGCGTGCTGCTGATCGACAAGCCCGGCGGTATCACCTCCCATGACGCGGTCGCCGCGGTGCGGCGGGCGCTCGGCACGAAGAAGGTCGGCCATGCCGGCACCCTCGACCCCATGGCGACCGGGCTGTTGGTGATGGGGGTGGGACGCGGCACGAGGTTCCTGCGCTTCCTCGGCGGCCTGCCGAAGACGTACGAGGCCACGATGCGGCTGGGGGTGGAGACCACGACCCTCGACGCCGACGGCGACGTCGTGCGGACGGCCACCGTCGACGTCGACGACGACGAGCTCGCCCGGGCGGTGGCAGGGCTGGTCGGCGAGTCGATGCAACGCCCGCCCGCCTTCTCGGCGGTGAAGGTCGGGGGCAGGAAGCTCTACGAGGCGGCACGCGAGGGCGAGACCCTCGAGGCCGAACCTCGCCCGATCAGGGTCGATCGCTTCGAGGTGCTCGAGCGGCGTGGCGACGAGGTGGTCGTGCTCGTCGTCTGCAGCGGGGGCACCTACGTGCGTGTGCTGGCGGCCGCCGTGGGTGCCACCCTGGGGTGCGGGGCTCACCTCACCGCGCTGCGCCGCACGGCCATCGGCGCCTTCGCGGTGGCCGAGGCCGCGACGCCCGACGATCCGGGCGCGCCCGCGCCGATCGCCCGCGCGGTGGCACACCTGCCCACGGTGCTGCTCGACGAAGACGAGGCCCGGGCCGCAGCGCACGGCAGGGTACTCGGCCCCAGTTCGATCGACGGTCCGTTCGCCGTGACGAACCCGGCGGGCGAGCTCATCGGTGTCTACGCCGACGACGGGCCAAGGGCCACCCCGCTGGTCGTGCTGCAGCAGGACTGAGCCGGATCAGCGCAGACCGGCGAACAACGAGTCGATCGCCATCGCGATCAGGAGCAGCGCGCCTGTCACGGCCGCGAGGGTGAGCGCGATCCGCCGAAGGTCCCACGTCTGGATCGACACGGGCGCGTGGGCGGGCGCGAGCTCGACGAACCGGGCCATGATCGGCCGGGGGTCGTGTTCGAGGCGGCCCGAGAGCTCGGTCGGGATCGCCATGCCGACCGCGCAGGCGAACGCCTCCGCGATCTCATCGGGGGTGAAGGACGCGGTGGCCCGCGCGTAGACGCGATCGGGGTCGGTCTGCAGCGCCAAGGTCAGCATCATGTTCGCCAGGTCCACCGCCTCGCGCCAGGGCGTCGGGCGCACCTCGAGGCCGGAGACGTCCACGAGTTGCAGATGGCCCTCTCGCACGAGCAGGTTCGCGGGCTTGATGTCGCGATGGGCGACCCCGATGTCCCAGAACGTGCGGATGAGCTGCAGCCCCTCGTCGATCACGGTGTCGTCGATCTCGGAATCGCCGAGGTTCTTCGAGCCCTCGAAGAACTCGGTGACCAGCATGTACTCACGGTTGGGCGTGAGCTCGACGATGCCCCATGTGCGGGCCACCGCGACGCCGTTCATCGCGAGATAGCGCAGCGCGTAGTCCTCGTACTCCGCCAACCGGCGCACCGACCCGAAGGCGGTCTCGTCCTCGAGCTTGCCGTACAAGATCGTGCGGCCCACGCGGTACCACCGGTCGGCGCGCACGTGGCTCGTGGCGTAGATCTTGCCGAACACCCGCGAGCCATCGGCCAGCGTCATGCGCAGGGGCGAGGACCCTCCCGACCCCTCGAGCCCGAACGGCTCCACCTCGACGACCTCGAGCCCGACCTGATCGGCCATCGCCCGCTTCACCGCGTCGGCACGCGCCCCGCCCAGGTCCAGGTGGGCAGCGTTGCCCCCGCGGCGGTAGCTCACCGGGAACGACTCGTCCGGCACGAACCAACGGAACAGCGTCTCGGTGAGCACCCAGCTCAGCAGCGCGGCGTAGGCGACGTTCGACGGGTAGTCCGCCCCGAGGTAGAGCCGGGACAGACCGACGAGCACCACCACGATCCAGGCGGCCGCCATCGCCTTCCGGCGGGCGCGACCCGCAGGCGCGAGCACGAACGGCATCGCGAAGACGGTGATCGCGAACGCGGTCATCGGCCACGAGGGGAAGCGGAAGTCGGTGGCGTCGATCAGCGGGACGACGTCGCCCGGGGGTCGCTGCACGTCGAGGAAGGCCTGCACGAGCCAGTCGCTCACGACGAAGGTCGCGAGCGCGACCACCAGGTGGCGGAAGCGCTTGGTCACCACCAGGATGCCGGCGAGCACCACGCGCAGCACCTGCACGGCGGCGAACGTGGTCAGGGCAGCGACCAGCGTCGCGAGGTCGGTGAGCCACGGGGTCCTGATGCTCTCGAACCAGCGCAGGACGGCGTCGCCGAATCCCCGCAGGTCGTCGTTGCCGCGCACGACGAGCTCGATCGCGACACCGAGCACGAGCGTGGCCATGAGGGCCACCCACCAGCGGGCGGTGTGGGACGCGCGGGGGAGGGGAGGGGGCTCGCCGGACGGACGTCGCTGTCGGCGTGCTCGCGGCGCAGCTCCAGCCGCCGGCAGGCTCGGCGAGGATCCCATGCCGCGGAGCCTAGTCGAAGGGGGGCCGCCGACGCGCTCGAGGCATACCCGATATCCTTCGGGCGGTGAGCGACCAACCTGCCGTGCCGGCCGACGATGAGGCAGGCGCGGCCGACGCAGCCGAGGTGAAGCATCACTCACCGACCCGACGGCTCGTCTCCGGGCTGATCTCGCTCCTGATCGTCGGCGGCATCTTCGTGTTCGCGGTGCCGAAGGTGGCCGACTACTCCGAGGTCTGGAAGGCGTTCCAGTCGCTGACCGGGTTGGAGCTCGCGGCTCTCGTCGGCGCGATGGTCTTCAACCTCTTCACCTACTGGTGGGCGAACATGGCCGCGCTCCCGGGGCTGCGGTTGTCACGGGCGGCTGTGCTCACCCAGACGACGACATCGGTCGCGAACACCCTGCCGGGTGGCGGCGCGATCGCCGTGGGGCTCACGTACACGATCTTGAAGTCCTGGGGGTTCACGGGCACGAACGTGGCCCTGTACGTGGGCGTCACGGGCATCTGGAACATCTTCATCAAGCTCGCGCTGCCGGTCATCTCGATCGTCTTCCTCGTGATCGCGGGGGAGAGCGGGTCGGCCTACGTCGTGGCTGCCGTGGTCGGCGTGATCGTGCTCGCGATCGCCGTGGGACTGCTCGCCGCCCTCTTCGCGAGCCAACGGCTCGCGTACCGCATCGGCGAGGGCTTGGGCACGGTGATGTCGTTCTTCCTGAAGCTGCTCCGCAAGGAGCCGCGCACCGGGGGCGGCGATCGGGCGGTGCGGTTCCGCGAGGACACGATCGGACTCGTGGAGGGGCGCTGGCTTCGGCTCACACTCACGACGATCCTCAGCCAGGTGGCGCTCGCGTTCGTGCTGGTGCTCTCGCTGCGCAGCATGGGGGTGTCCGAGCAGGATGTGAGCACCGCCCAGATCTTCGCCGTGTTCGCGTTCAGCCGTCTGCTGTCCGCCGTGCCGATCACGCCGGGGGGTGTCGGCGTCATCGACCTCGGCTACATCGGGGGACTCGCCTCTGCCGCCCCAGACGGCGAGCGGGCGGCGGTGGTCGCGGCCGTCCTGATGTTCCGCGCCCTGACCTTCGGTGTGCAGATCCCGCTGGGCGCCTTCACCTACCTCATCTGGCGTGGCAAGAAGGACTGGCGTCGCGACGGCCCCGATGCCGAGGCGGGAGAGGACGAGGCCGAGGCCGGCGGGCAGGTCGCTACGCCAGCCGCGGGTCGAGCGGATCGCCCGGAGGCGTCTCCGGGCGTTTGATCACGCCCCGGGCGCTCAGCGCGTTCGTCACCTCCGTGACGAGGGCGGCCGACCCGATCGCGATGCCGGCGCCGAGCACCACGCCGGTGACGACGTCGGAGAACCAATGGGCCGCCAGGTAGACGCGTGAGAGCGCCATCACGAAGGTGAACGCCATGGCGAGGCGTTCCCACTTCCGGCGCTCCGGACCGGGCGGGAAGGCCACGAGCACGAGCGCCACGGCGAGCGCCGCGCCCGCGACGGCATGGCCCGAGGGGAACGAGAAGCCGGATGTCGTGACGAGGGCGCCGGGCGGCCGTCCCCGATGGAAGAAGATCTTCAGCCAGGTGAGCAGCGCCTCCGACGCCACCCAGGTGAGCACGAAGGCCGAGAAGGCCACGAACCGTCGCCGGAACAGCAACCACGCCGACACCGCGAAGCGCAGCGGGATCGTGACGAGCCCGCCCCCGATGACGCTGAGGAAGGTGCAGATGGCCGTGAACACCCCGTTGCGGACGTCTTCGGTCCAGCGGAGCACCATGCCGTCGAACTCGCCGATGAAGACCAGGTTCGTGAGGGGGGCCTGGTGCTCGGCGTGGCGCCCCACGGCCACCAGGAGGAAGACGACACTGACCAGCAGCCCGAACGAGAAACGGAATGCGCGGCGATGGTTCGTCAGCATCGAGAGGGGCGGCCTATCCCTCACAGGGCGGCGCGCCGGCGCCGCACACGATGAGATCGAGCGCCTCGCGGACCTCGGCCACCACCTCGGCTCGAGGCAGTGTCGAGACCGCGCTGTCGGCCTCGATCACGAGGGCAGGCTCGGAGTCGGGGGCGAACCGGTAGCGGTGGACGATGCAGCCGCCGTCGAACACGAGCGATCTCGTCCCGACGTACGGTTCGAGGCTCTGCGGCTCCTGATAGGTCCGCATCCCGATCTCGTCGGGAGCGGGCGGCACCTCGACGGCCGACGACACGTCGCAGGAAGCCACGAGCTCCACCTCCACGGCGTGCATGCCGGCGCGGTCGTGGTCCAGCCAGATCGTGGCGCCGTCGTCGCGCACGAGCGAGCCGCCGAACCGCCAGCCGATGGGCAGCTCGGCGATGCACGGCAGGCGCGTGGCCGAGGGCACCGACTGGGCCTCGAGCACGAGGATCGAGTCGCCCGGCTGGGCGCAGATCGGCTCGGCCGGGTCGGTCGGCACGCACGACGCGCTCGCGATCGCCAGGAGCATCATCGCCGGGGGCACGAGACGCCGTCGCCTCACGCGAACACCGCCCAGTTCGAGACGATCAGCATCAGCGCGATCAGAGCAGCGCACGTCACGCCGAGCGTCAGCAGCACGCGGCGTACGCTCCACCGCTGGATCTTGATCGGTGGCCGTTGCGGTGCGAGCTCCTGGAACTCGACCATGAGGTCGCGGCCGTCTTCCTTCATCATCGAACGCAACTGCGTGGGGCTCGCGACGCCGCGGGTCGCGGAGAAGGCTTCGGCGATCTCGTCGGGTGTGAACATGCGCGTTGCGTGGTCGTAGACGCGCGGGGCGTCGCTCCGCAGGCCGAGCACCATCATCATGTTGGCAAGGTCGACCGCCTGACGCCACGGCGACGGGCGGACCTGTACGAAGAACACGTCGATCAGCTTCAGGTGGCCGTCGAGCACCATCAGGTTGGCCGGTTTCACGTCGCGGTGCGCCAGGCCCTCGTCCCACATCGTGCGCACGAGCCCGAGCCCCTGGTCGATCACGGAGTCGTCGACCTCCGCTTCCCCGATCTCGACGGCGCCGTCGAAGAACTCCATCACGATCATGTACTCGCGTTCGGGGGTGATCTCGACGACCCCATAGGGCTGCGGCACCGGCAGGTCGAGGTCCTCCATCAGCCGGAGCGCGTAGTCCTCGTACTCCACGAAGCGCCGCACCGTCTGGAACGGCGTCTCGTCCTCGAGCTTGCCGTACAGGATCGTGCGGCCGAGCTTGTACCAGCGGTCGGCGCGCACGTGGCTGCGGGCATACAGCTTGGCGAACAGCACGCGTTCCGTGCCCGAGCCCTCCTCGTGCACGCGCAGCCGCAGGGGTGTCGAGCCGCCCGAGCCCGCCAGGCCCACTGGCTCCACGTCGAGCACGCGGTACCCGAGCTGGTCCCGCACGGCCAGCGCGATCGCCTCCCCGCGGCGCCCCCCCACGTCCAGGTGGGCGGCCTTCCCCCGCCTGTACGTGACCGGGAACACGTCGTTGGGCGTGAACCAGCGGAACATCGACAAGCCGATCGGCCACGCCGAGCACCGCGCCGAAGACCGCATCGGTCGGGTGATCGATCGCGAGGTAGACCCTGGCGAGACACGCCGCGGCGAGCAGGCCGGCGATCGTCCACTTGGCCGCGTCGCGAACCCGGCCATGGGGGATGAGGCAGTACGCGATGCCGATCAGCGAGACGGCGAGTCCCGACAACGGGCGCGATGGCATCGAGAACCCTTGCCAGGGGCCGATCGTCACGACATCGAGCGGGCGTGGACGGTGGATGCCGAGCGTGAGCGCGTACGTGATGACGCCCTCCACGATGAGGGCGGCGATGAAGACCACCAGGTGTCGCCAGCGGCGCGCGACGATCAGCACGGCGAGCGTGCTCCATCGCAGGAAGCGGATCACCCACCTCGACGTGAGCAGGGCGACGGTCTCCATCACGTCGGTGAGGGGCTCGGAGCGCAACGAGGCGAACCAACGCAGGATCGTGGCATCCCACCGTTCGAAGCTCTTCTGCAGCGGCTCGAACAGCACCACGCCGATCACGGTGGCGAGCAGGTACGCCGCCATGAAGAGCCAGAACTTGCCGCTGCGGCCCAGCTCTCGGGGCAGGGGCGGCGCCTCCCCCGACGGGCGCCGGCGCACGTCGGCACCGAGGAGGCGTCGTTGCCGTTCGTGGGTGCTCTCGGTCGTCGGTTCGGCGGCTTCCACGTCGCTCCAGTCGTCGGGTCGCGGCGCCGTCAGGCTACCCGGGATCGGGGCCGAGGCCGAACTCGGCGAGCCAGACCGCCGCAGCCCTCGAGGGGGACACGCCGGAGCGCACCGACGCATTGAGGTCGCGCAGAGCGTCGGTCGAGAGCGCCGCCGACACGGCATCGATCACCTCGACCATCTCCGTGCCGAACCGCGCCACGGCATCACGGCGCACGAGCGGCGTCAGGTTCTCGGCGGGCTGCAGCCGGCGGTCGTCCTCGAGCAGCACCAGGTCGTGCTCCGCGAGGCCGCCATCGCTCGTGAACAGCACCCCCACGTCGACCGTGCCTCGCTGCACGGCCTCGGCGGTGATCGGTCCACCGGCGTCGAGGGGCAGGAACGACTCGAACTCCAGGCCGTAGGTGGCGGCGAGGCCGGGCAGACAGAGGTCGCGCTGAGGGCACTCGGGAGGCCCGCCCAGCGTGAGTTCGGGGGCGAGCCCACGCAGGTCGCTGATCGTGCGCAAGGCGTGGTCGGTCGCCGTCTGGGAGGTGACGACGAGCCCGTTCCTGCTCTGCGCGGATGCCGCCGCGAGCGGCTCGATGCTCCTCGGGCCGAGCGCGAGCCGCAGGGCTTCGTGCGTGGCCCCCTGGTCGGCGGTCGCGTGGCCACCCAGGAACTCGAGCGCGCTGCCCGCGTACTCGGGCACGACATCGATGAGCCCGCGCTCGAGCGCGGGCAGCACGACCTCGCGGGCACCGACACGCCGGACGTGGCGCACCTCGAAGCCGGCCGCTCGAAGGGCCCCGGCGTAGAGCTCCGCGGTCACCTCGCTCTCGTCGAAATCGAACGAGGCGATGGTGATGGTGTCCTCGTCCGGCCGGGCGGGCGAGGGCCCTGCCGCGTCGCAGGCCGCCACGCCGAGCACGATCGCGACGGCCGCGACCACGGTCCCGTGTCTCATGCTGGCCACCGTACTGCGCCGGTAGGCTCTCGCGCGATGCAGGTCGTGCACGGGACCGAGTCGCTGCCCCTGGCGGACGAGCCGTCGGTGGTGACCGTGGGCTTCTTCGACGGTGTGCACCTGGGCCACCGATCGGTGTTCGAGACCACGGTGACCCGAGCCCGTGAGCGACGCATGCGGTCGGTCGGGGTGACCTTCGACCGGCACCCTCGGGAGATCCTGACGCCGGGCAGCGAGCCTCGATTGCTCACCACGGTCGAGCGCAAGGCGGACCTGATCGAGAGCACCGGGCTCGACGCGCTCGTGGTGCTCCCTTTCACGCACGCGTTCTCCCGGGTTCCGGCCGAGCGGTTCGTGCAGGACGTGCTGGTCGAGGGACTCCACGCCCGGCACGCCGCGATGGGTGAGAACTTCACCTTCGGCCACAAGGCTGCCGGCACGATCGAAAGTCTGCCGGCGATGGGCGCCCCGTTCGGGCTCACCGCGGAAGGGGTGCCCTTGCTGGATCTCGACGGTCGCAGGGTCTCGTCGTCGTCGATCCGCGACGCTCTGTCGGCGGGCGATCTCGGCTGGCCTGCGGTGGCGCTCGGACGTCGCTTCGTGCTCGACGGCGAGGTGACCTCGGGCCACGGCCGTGGCAAGGGTCTGGGCTTCCCCACGGCGAACCTGCGCACCTGGCCGCGCCTGCTGCTTCCCGGCCAGGGCATCTACGCGGGTGTGGCCGAGACGGGCGGGCGGCGGTACCGGGCGGCGATCGACGTCGGCACCAACCCGACGTTCGGCACGGAGCCGCTGCACGTCGAGGCGTTCCTGCTCGAGTACGAGGGCGGCGAGCTGCGAGGCGAGCCCATCGCGATCGAATTCTGGCAGCGACTGCGCGACGAGGTCCGCTACGACTCGATCGACCTGCTCGTGGCGGCCATCGCCGACGACGTGGAGCGCACGCGAGCGATCGTGCCCGCGGCCGCCGTCGGCTGACGGGGTCGGGTTCCCGGTCCCGCTGGTACGCTTGGCAACCGACCATGACGTTGACCAAAGACGCGAAATCCCAGCTCATCGCCGAGTACGCACGCGGCGATGGCGACACCGGCTCGGCCGAGGTGCAGATCGCGGTGCTGACCACGCGCATCGCGGAGCTGACCGAACACCTCAAGACCCACAAGCACGACCACGCCTCTCGGCGGGGCCTGCTCAAGATGGTCGGACGCCGGCGCCGCCTGCTCGACTACCTCCGCAGCGAGGACATCGAGCGGTACCGCGACGTGATCGCGCGCCTGGGCTTGCGGCGCTGACGCCGCGTCGGGCGTCCGCTCGCAGCGGACGGCCCGCCACGAAGGAGTGATGCGAACGACCCACCGACCCGCCGGAGGCGGGATCCACGGTCGGTAATCAGTAGCGGTCTGCCGGACACGACCCCGTGACGACGGGGCCACCAGCCCGGCGGCCCACCACTGAGGATCGGCCCGCCCGCCTCCTTCCGAATCGCGCACGCCCGATGCGTGCGCCACACCAAGGAGGAAGGCCACATGGCCACCATCACCAAGTCCCACGCGTTCGGCGAGCGCGACATCACGCTCGAGACCGGCCGCATGGCCAAGCTCGCCGACGGCGCCGTCGTCGTCACCTACGGCGAGACCCAGGTGCTCGCCACCTGCGTCAGCAGCAACCCTCGGGAAGGCATCGACTTCTTCCCGCTCACCATCGATGTGGAAGAGCGCATGTACGCCGTGGGCAAGATCCCGGGCAGCTTCTTCCGTCGTGAGGGCCGGCCGTCCGAGACCGCCGTCCTCACCTGCCGCCTCATCGACCGCCCGTTGCGGCCGACGTTCCGAGAGGGCTACCGCGACGAGGTGCAGGTCGTCATCACCGTGCTCGGCATGGACGGCGAGAACCCCTATGACATCCCCGCCATGAACGCCGCGTCGGTGGCGACCTGCCTCGCCGGCTTGCCGTTCGATGGTCCGGTCGCCTCGGTGCGCATGGGCCTGATCGATGGGCAGTGGGTCGTCAACCCCACGTTCCAGCAGGTCGAGGAGGCCACGTTCGACGTGGTGGTGGCCGGCCGCAAGAACGACGCCGGCGACATCGACGTGCTGATGATCGAGGGCGAGGCGCCCGACAACACCTGGGACCTGCTCGCCGGCGGCGCGCCCGCGCCGACCGAGGAGACGGTCGCTGAGGGCCTCGAGGCCGCCAAGCGAGCGATCGCCGAGCAGATCGACTTCCAGCAGGAGTTCCTCGACGGCGTCGGTGTCGAGGAGAAGGATTGGACGCCGCGCCCTCTCTACGGCCAGGACCTCTACGAGATGGTCTCCACGTTCGCGGCCGACCGTCTCGGCGAGGCGATCGTGCCCGACAAAGCCGAGCGGGAGGCGAAGCTCGACACGCTGAAGGCAGAGGCCAAGGAGCACGTCGCCATGCAGCTCGGAGACGAGAGCTCTGCCCGCATGAGTGAGTTCGGTGCAGCATGGAAGCAGGTGCAGAAGAAGGTCATGCGAGCACGCGTGATCAAGGAGGGCATCAGGCTCGACGGCCGTGCGCCCACCGATATCCGTCCGCTCTCGGCCGAGGTCGGTGTGCTGCGGCGCACGCACGGCTCGGCGCTGTTCAGCCGGGGCGACACGCAGGTGCTGAACATCACGACGCTCGGCATGCTGCGCATGACGCAGATGATCGACACCCTCGATCTCTCCGACTCCAAGCGGTACATGCACCACTACAACTTCCCGCCGTACTCCACGGGCGAGACGGGCCGCGTCGGCTCGCCGCGGCGTCGTGAGATCGGGCACGGCGCGCTCGCCGAGCGAGCGCTGATCCCGGTCGTGCCGCACGATGACGAGTTCCCGTACGCGCTGCGACTCGTGAGCGATGTGCTGAGCTCGAACGGCTCGACGTCGATGGCGAGCGTCTGCGGCTCGACGCTCTCGCTCATGGACGCCGGCGTACCGATCAAGGCGCCGGTCGCGGGCATCGCGATGGGCATGATCGCCGACGACGGCGCCTTCGTGACGCTCACCGACATCCTCGGCGCCGAGGACGCGCTCGGCGACATGGACTTCAAGGTCGCCGGCACCCGCGAGTTCGTCACCGCGATCCAGCTCGACATGAAGGTGACCGGGCTGCCGGGTGCGGTGCTCGCCGATGCGCTGCAGCAGGCGCGCGATGCGCGGTTCCAGATCCTCGACGTGATGGAAGCCGCGATCGCGGCGCCGCGCGAAGAGGTCAACGCCAAGGCGCCTCGCATCATCTCGATCCAGATCCCCGTGGACAAGATCGGTGAGGTGATCGGGCCCAAGGGCAAGCGCATCAACGAGATCATCGCGCTCACCGGGGCCGACATCGACATCCAGGACGACGGCACGGTGCTGATCGGCTCCACCCTCGGCGCCGAGGGCGCCGACGAGGCGGCCCACATGATCGACGAGATCGCGAACCCGCGACCCGTGCTCGTGGGCGAGCAGTACGAGGGCACCGTGGTGAAGACCACCACGTTCGGCGCGTTCGTGAACCTCGTGCCGGGCCGCGACGGCCTGGTGCACATCTCGAAGCTCGGCAAGGGCAAGCGCCTCAGCAGCGTCGAGGAAGCCGTGAAGGAAGGCGACTCGCTCACGGTGCTCGTCGAGGACATCGACACCCAGGGCAAGATCAGCCTGAAGCCGGTCGGCGAGGAGTGGGCCGTGCCGGAGGGACAGGCCGACGAGTCGGGCGGTCGTGACCGCAACCGCGGTGGCGGTGGTGGCCGCGACCGCGGCGACCGCGGCTCGCGTGACCGCGACCGGGGCGACCGGGGCGGCGACCGCGATCGCGGCGAGCGCCGCGGCCGACGCTTCCGCGACGACGCGCCCCAGGGCGGCGCCGACGCTCCCGCGGCGAGCGACACGCCGGCTTCCGCCGACGCCACGTCCGACGCCCCGGCCGCCGAGTAGGCGGCCGGGCGGCGCGGCGATGCCCATCGAGCGAACCGAGTTCAGCTCGGGCCTGCGCGTGGTCACGGAGCGGATGCCGAGCGTCCGCTCCGTGTCGCTCGGCTTCTGGGTCCTGGCGGGTTCGCGCGACGAGCGTCCCCGGATCAGCGGCTCCAGCCACTTCCTCGAGCACCTGCTCTTCAAGGGCACCGACCGACGCTCCGCGCAGGACATCGCCGAGGACTTCGACGCGGTCGGTGGGGACATCAACGCGTTCACCGCGCGCGAATACACGTGCTACTACGCCCGCGTGCTCGACCGCGACCTCGAGATGGCCGTCGACCACCTCGCCGATATGGTGCAGCACTCGGTGGTCAGAGCCGAGGACCTCGACGCCGAGCGTCAGGTCATCCTGGAAGAGATCAACATGCACGAGGACTCGCCCGAAGACGTCGTGCACGACCTGTACACCCAGACGCTCTGGCCCGAGCATCCGCTCGGGCGGCCGATCCTCGGCACGGTCGAGACGATCCGGGCGGCGAACCGGGGGTCGGTGCGCCGCTTCTACGGCCGCCACTACGTGCCGGGCAACCTGGTCGTCGCGGCCGCCGGCAACCTGCGCCACGACGACCTCGTGCGGCTGCTGCGCCAGCGCATGGACACCGGCCGGCGGCTCGGCGCTCGCAGCACGTCGGCGCGGAACCTTCGCGCCCCGGGCCGCGCGCCGAAGCCGTCGGGCTCGCATCTCGTCAAGCGGCGGAAGACCGAGCAGGCGCACATCTGCCTCGGCACGAACGGGCTCGCGCGCAACGACCCCGACCGGTTCGCCTTCCTCGTGGTCAACACGGCGCTGGGCGGCGGCATGTCGTCGAGGCTCTTCCAGGAGGTCCGGGAGAGGCGTGGTCTCGCCTACACGGTGTACAGCTACCACGCGCAGTTCACCGAGGCGGGGTTGTTCTCCGCCTACGCGGGCACCACGCCGAGCCGCGCGCAGGAGGTCGTCTCGCTGCTGCGACGCGAGCTCGAGAGCGTGCGCGACGGCGGGCTCACCGATGAGGAGTTCCAGCGGGCGAAGGGGCACGTGAAGGGCTCGATGGTGCTCTCGCTCGAGGACCCGGGCGGCCGCATGAGCCGCCTCGGCAAGTCGGAGATCGCGCACGGCGAGATCCTCTCGGTCGACGAAGCGCTGCGTCGCATCGACCACGTCACGCTCGACGATGCCAACCGCGTCGCCCAGCGGGTACTGTCGCGCCCGATGACGCTGACTGTGCTGGGGCCCTTCGCCGCCTCGGCGTTCCGCGACGTGATGGCGGGGCAGGCAGCCCCGTGATCCGCGTCGGGGTCGTCGGCGCAACCGGCCGCATGGGCCGCGAGGCCTGCCGGGCCGTCGCGGCAGACTCCGACCTGGCGCTCGTGGCGGCGGTGTCGCGCTCCGAGCCGGGCGCGACCCTGGCCGATGCCATCGGGCTCGAGGGTGCGTCGGCGTCGGTCGTGCTGGTCGAGAACCTCGAAGCGATGCGCGAGGCTCACATCGATGTGCTCGTCGACTTCACCGCGCCCCGTCACGCGCCCGAGCACATCGCCTGGGGCATCGCCAACGGTGTGCACGTGGTCGTCGGCACCACCGGTTTCGAGATCGACCCGTCGTGGGGCGATGCCCCGGTGGGCATCGTCGTCGCCCCCAACTTCGCCATCGGCGCGGTGCTCCTGATGCGGTTCGCCGAGCAGGCGGCTCGGCACCTGCCCTCGGCCGAGGTCATCGAGTTGCACCACGACGGCAAGCTCGACGCCCCGAGCGGCACCGCCCTGTTGACGGCCCGTCGCATCGCGGCGGCGCGCGGGTCCTCGCACCCATCCGCGGCCACCGAGGAAGGTCAGGCGGGGGCGAGGGGAGCCGACGTCGACGGCGTGCCGGTGCACTCGGTACGGCTGCCGGGTCTCGTGGCTCACGAGGAAGTGATCTTCGGCGGCGAGGGGCAGACCCTCACGCTGCGTCACGACTCGACCGATCGCACGTCGTTCATGCCCGGGTTGCTGCTCGCCGTGAAGGCGGTCGGCGAATCGTCGCGGCCTCACCGTCGGGCTCGAGGCCCTGCTCGACGAGGCGCCCTAGCCGCGAACGCCCTGCACGACGAACGCGACCCCGATCGCGAGCAGCAGGAACGACAACGCCGTGCGCACGCCCGCGAGCGCGCGTTCCCCCAGCACCGCACGGGTGCCGGTGCCGACGAGGGCCGAGCCGAAGTCGGTGAGCGAGACGCCGAGGGTCATCGCGACCGCCGCGAGCAGGGCCGTGTCGCGGCCGCCGTCGGCGCTCGCATCGGCCATCACGGCCGAGGCGGTCGTGGCGAAGAAGATCCACGCGCCGGGGTTCACGAGCACGAGCACCACGCCTCGCGTCGTGGGGCCGAGGGAGGCGAGCCGCCCGTCGGACGATCGGTCGCCGTCGGGCTCCTGCCGCAGGATCCGCAGCTCGTTCACCGCCAGCACGACGAGGAACACCCCGCCGGTCACCCGCAGGCCCCGCACGACCCCGGGAGAGGGCTCGACCGTGGAGAACCCGAGCGCCAGGGTGGCGAGCACGACGAACAGCATGCCGTTGGCGCCGAGCATCACCCGGAAACCGGCCCCGATGCCGTGGCGAGCGGTCTCGCTCAGGATCAGCAGCTGCACCGGCCCGGGGGCGGCGCCGAGGGCAGCGCCGAGCGCGAAGGCCGGCACGACGTGCTCGCTCCAGACGCTCACGGGCCGGCCCCACCACCCAGACGCAGCTCCTCGACCGTCACGACGCCGTCGTCGTCACGTCGCACCAGGATGCCCTCGCATTCCCGCAGGGGCGCGATCTCGACGCCGGTGAGTCCGAACGCCGCACGCTCGACGAGCGGTGTGTGGCTGAACGCGAGACCGGTGCCGTCGTGGGGCAGCTGATCGAGCAGGGCCAGCACTCCCGCGGCCATGCCTTCGGGGCTTCCGCCGCTCGCGTCGTGGCCTGCGAGTCCCGGCACTACCGCGTGATCGGGCAGCTGCTGCATCGCACCGCGCAGGAACCACGCCGCCGTCTCTGCCGCACGGCCCGCGGGCGAGACGAAGACGCGATCGTAGGTTCGGGTCGTCGCGCGTCCGACGTCCTCGGCGAGCACGCGGCCCGCGGCGCTCAGGCGATCGGCATCGGGCTCACGCGGGGCGTGTCGTCGCAGCTCCAGTCGTTCCACGATGGGCCTCCTTCGGGGTTCGCGTATCATGCCGCGCCGTGAGCTCCCGCGGCCGCATCCCCCCGTTCGTGATGCCGGCCGTCGCATGCCTGCTCGTCGCTGCAGCGTGCACCGGCGGTGAGGGGACGTCGCCCTCGTCCCCGCCGGCGACCCCCAGCGGCGACGGGGTCGTGAGCGTCGACACGGGCGACACCGACTTCATCCCGGGACGATTCATCTACCAGTTCAACAGCATCACCGCGCAGGCGACGTTCGAGAGCAACGTCGCCACCATGACCATCCGCAACGGCACCGGCTCCGAGCTCGGTGTGCCGTCGCTGACCGTGGTGGGAGCCGACGACCGCCGCTACGACGGCACCGTCGAGGGCGCGACCCCGATCGCCGATGGCGAGCAGGTCACCGTGGCGTTCACCTTCCCCGACGCGGTCTCGCCCCAGACGATCGGGCTCGCCGTGCTCTCGTTCGGCGACGACACCGTGGGGGCGATGGCGCCGGTGCCCAAGCCCACCGGCTGACCCTGCGGCGCCCTCGGCCTGCCCGTCCTACACTCGGAACACCCCCGACCGAGGGAGGACCCGAGTGCATCGAGCGCTCCGATCGGCGACCGTCGTGGTGTGCATCGCGCTGCTCGCCGCATGGTCGCCGCCCGCGACGGGCACCGCGCCCGCCGTGGTGGCGCCGGCCGGCGCAGCGATCACCGTGAAGGCCCGCCTGACCGGCTGGGTCGCCCGGCGCGACGGCTACCACCTGTTCCGCGAGGGTTCCACGGTGCGCATGGTGGTCCGAGCCTGGCCCGCGCTACCGCACGAGGACGTGCTCGCCCGCCTCGAGTGGCGGCGCACCGGCAGCCGGTGGCGCGTGCTCGATGTGTCGAGCACCACCTTCAACCGGGGCGGACGGGCGGCGTTCCTGGTGCGCGGGCTGCCCGACGGCTACTCCTTCCGCATCCGTGCCAAGGTGCCATCGACCGGCACGCACGAAGCGGGCCGCTCCGCGTGGCGCTACTTCCGGGTTCGGTGACCGCCGGCCGGCCTGCACCCCTCGGTCAACGGCTGGCGGGCTCGCTCTCGCCGGCCTCCCACCTGGCGAGCACGAACAGCAGGTCGCTGAGGCGGTTGAGGTAGCGGCGCACCTCAGGGTTCGTGGGTCGGTCGCGCTCGAGCGCGACCACCGCTCGCTCCGCCCGGCGGGTCGTGCTGCGGGCCACGTCGAGCGCGGCGCTCGACGGCGTCGCACCGGGCACGATGAAGACCTCGGGCAGGGGCCGGTCGGCGACCAGGGCGTCGATGCGCCCTTCCAGGCGCTCCGTCATCGCCGCCGTCACGAGGGAGACACCCTCGACGAGCTTGGCGCGCTGGTCGGGGTTGGCCGCGAGGTCGGCGCCCACCACGAAGAGCTCGCGTTGCAGGGCAAGGATCTCTTCGGCCATCGCCGGGTCGCTCGTGAGCGACCGCGCGAGCCCGAGCACCGCCACCGCCTCGTCGGTGGTGCCGTAGGCCCCGGTGGCGAGGTCGTCCTTCGGCACCCTTCCGCCGTAGAGCAGGCCCGTCGTGCCGTCATCGCCGGTCTTCGTGTAGATGCGGGGCATGGCCCGCTAGCATAGGCACATCGCCGCCGCCCCCCAGGTGGCGCCCGGGAACGAGGAGAGGACTCCGATGACCGGACAAGCGGGCAGGTTCGGATCGGTCGTGACCGCCATGGTCACGCCGTTCCACGAGCGTGGGCATGCCGTCGACTTCGACGGCGCGCAACGCCTGGCGTCGTGGCTCGTCGACAACGGCACCGACGCCGTGGTCGCGGCCGGATCCACGGGCGAGTCGCCGACCCTCACCGCGGCCGAGAAGGCCGAGCTGTTCCGGGCGGTCGGTGACGCCATCCGGGGCCGCGGCAAGTTGATCTGCGGCACCGGCACCTACTCCACGGCCGAGACCCTCGAGCTCACCGAGGCAGCCGAGGAAGCCGGCGCCGACGGCCTGCTCGTGGTCACGCCGTACTACAACAAGCCGCCGCAGCGAGGGCTGATCGCGCATTTCGAGCGGGTCTCCGACGCCACCGAGCTGCCGATCATCGCGTACAACGTGCCCGGCCGCACCGCGACCCGCATCGAGCACGACACGCTGCTCACCCTCGCGCAGCGCCCCAACATCGTGGCGGTGAAGGACTCGACCGGCGACTTCCAGGCGGTCTCGCGCCTCATCGCCGAGGCCCCGAGCGGATTCGAGGTCTACTCCGGCGACGACTGGGCCGCGTTCGGGTACGCGTGCCTCGGCGCGGTGGGCGTCGTGAGCGTCGCGAGCCACCTCGTCGGTCCGCAGATCCATCAGATGCTGGAACTGGTCGGCACCGGCGACGTGCCGGCCGCCCGCAAGATCCACGAGCAGCTCTCACCCCTGTTCAACGCGCTGTTCATCACCTCGAACCCGATCCCCGTGAAGGCCGCTCTCACCATGCTGGGGCGCCCCGCGGGGGTGCCGCGCCTGCCGCTCGTGCCGGCCACGACCGAGGAGCAGGACCGGGTCCGCGCCGCACTGGAGGATGCCGGTCTCCTCTGACACGGACGTCTGTCGGGTCGTCTTCCTCGGTGGGGTCGGGGAGGTCGGACGCAACATGGCGTGCGTCGAGCTCGATGGGCGCATCCTCATCATCGACGTGGGGCTGTCGTTCCCGTCCGGTGACATGCCGGGCATCGACCTGGTGTTGCCCGACTTCGACTACGTGCGCCGCAACGCCGACCGCGTCGAGGCGATCGTGCTCACGCACGGGCACGAGGACCACATCGGGGCGCTGCCGTACCTGTTGCGCGAGATCGACGACGTGCCGGTGTACGGCACCCCGTTCACGCTCGAGCTGCTGAAGGGCAAGCTCGAGGAGCACCAGGTGAGCGATCGGTGCGAGCTGCGCACCGCGGTGCCGGGCGAAGGCGCAAGCGTCGGACCGTTCTCGATGCGGTTCCTGCGGGTCACGCACTCGATCCCCGACGGCATGGCGGTCGTGGTCGACACGCCGTACGGCGCCATCCTGCACACGGGCGACTTCAAGATCGACCAGACCCCGCTCGACGGGCGGCCGACCGACCTGCACGGGCTCGCCGAAGAAGCCAGCGGGCGCGGGGTGCACCTGCTGCTCAGCGACTCGACCAACGCCGAGGAAGCCGGCTACACCGACAGCGAGCGCGCGGTCGGTCCGGTGCTGCAGCGCATCGTCGGGAACGCGCCCGAGATCGTGGTGGCGGCGTGCTTCTCGAGCCACATCCATCGCGTGCAGCAGATCGTGAACGCCGCGCGCGCGAACGAGCGTGTGGTGGCCTTCCTCGGACGGTCGATGCTGAACTCGGTCGCCGCGGCCCGCCGCCTCGGCTACCTGCAGATCGACGACCGCGACGTGATCGACATCGCCGAGGTCGCCGACCTCGACCCCGGGCGGGTGGTCGTGATCTGCACCGGAAGCCAGGGCGAGCCGTTCTCGGCGCTCTCGCTCATGGCGCAGCGCCAGCACAAGTGGGTGAAGCTCGACGAGGGCGACACGGTCGTGCTGTCGTCGTCGCTGATCCCCGGCAACGAGCCGGCGATCCACCGGGTGGTCGACGCCGTGTACCGCACCGGCGCCGACGTCTACCACATGCCCGCGGACCCGGTGCACTCGAGCGGGCACGCCGCCGCCGAGGAGCTGCGTCTGATGCTCTCGCTGGTGCGCCCCCGCTGGTTCATCCCGATCCACGGCGAGCGGCGGCACCTGCAGCACCACGCCCGCCTCGCCGAGGAGGTCGGCATCCCGCGCGACCACGTCATCATCTGCGAGGACGGCGACATGGTCGAGGTGGGGGAGCGGGTGGAGATCGTCGAGCGGGTGCAGGCCGGCATGACCTTCGTCGACGGCCTCGGCATCGGCGACGTGGGCGGCGAGGTGCTGCGCGACCGTCGGAAGCTCGCCGGCGATGGCGTCGTCGTCGTCGTCGTGACGATCGATTCTCAGACCGGAGAGCTCGTGGGCGGGCCCGACATCGTGAACCGCGGCTTCGTCTACGAGGAAGCGAGCGAGCACATCCTCGAGGAAGCCCGCACGCGCGTGGTGGCGGCGATCGAGCAGTCCGCCGACGCCCAGGTCACCGACCCGTCGGTGCTGCAGCAGGAGATCCGTCGCACGCTCGGCCGCTACTTCAACGAGGTGACACAGCGCAAGCCCGTGATCCTGCCGGTCGTGATGGAGGTCTGATCAACGGACGGGGCGACACGTTCGGTGATCTCGGCCCGTCGGCGGTCGCTCATCCGGTCGCTCACCGTGAGGAACCAGCCGTCGTCATGGTCGAGCCGTTCCCGCAGCCGGTGTATTGACGGAAGGCGAACGCATCGTGGGGATCGAGGGAGATGATGTCGGGTGACGCCGTGACCTGTGATGCGTTCGTGCGGATCCCGAGCGCGCTGCCGACGAGATCCGGCTCCACCGGTTCACAGGGCAGGGTGATGTCGACCCGTCGTAGTTCGTCTCCTCGTACCCGGTCCCCCAACAGGTGGGCAGCACCGACGCGAGATGAGCCCTGTGATGATGATCCTGCGGTCGGTCACGGCGGCGTGATGCCGCACGGGCCGGGGGGAGTGAGGTCGCCCGGCGAGCAGAGTCTCACCATCGTCGAGGGTCGGGGTCTCCAGCATCGGATGTCGGATGGTATCGGCGCCGGGCATCCCGTGGAACCTGCTCTCGAACGTGACGTGCGTCACGGTTCCCGCGGGCGCATGCGATCAGACTCGGTCACATGTTCGAGTCCGATCCTTCGACGACCTTCGAGGTGGCGAACGCAGCGCCGCAGGTGCTCTCCGACCGTGAGCTCCTGGGGCGAACCGACGCCGTGTGGACGGCGCTCGGCCGCGCCCATCTCGAACTGCTGTCGTTGCTCGCCGAGGCCGACCGCCGCGAAGCCTGGCGCGATCAGGGTGCCGAAGACGTGTGCCACTGGGTCTCGATCCGCTACGGCATCTCCATGTGGAAGGCGGCCAGATGGGTCGAGGCCAGCCGCAGCCTTCCGTCGCTGCCGCTCGTCGCGAAGGCGCTGGCGTCGGGCCGGCTCGGCATCGACCACGTGGTCGAGCTCTGCCGGTTCGCGACACCCGGGACCGAGCAGCGACTCATCGCCTGGGCGAGCGAGCGTTCCTCCGGGGCGGTCAGGCGCCGGGCCGACCTCGAGCGGCGCCGCAGCCGTCACGAGGTGGTGCAGGCCGAGCGTGACCGTTGGCTTCGCAGCTGGACCACCGCCGATGGTCTGCATGTCGGCATCGAGGCGCAGCTGCCGGCCGACCAGGGTGCCACGGTCGAGCTCGCGCTCACGCGTCTCGCCGAGCACATGCCCGATCGTCCCGACGATGTCGAACCCGGCTCGCGGCGAGCCCCATCCGAGGTCCGAAGGGCCGACGCCCTCGTGCAGCTGTGCTCGGCCAGGCTTGCGGCCGACCCCGATCACGACCGCGCCACGGTCGTCGTCCACGTCGATGCCCGTACCCTGTCAGCCGAAGGCTCGCAGCTCGAGGCGGCGCCCAACGCCGAGGCCGAGGCCGGGCACGTACTCGCTCCCGCCACGGCCCAGCGACTCCTCTGCGATGCCCGCGTGCAGGTGTCGCTCGACGATGGTGCCGGCGTGCCCCTCACGCTCGGCCGAGTTACCCGCACTCCGTCGGCCGCCCTGGTGAGGGCGCTCCGCCGGCGCGACCGATCCTGCCGTTTCC
This sequence comes from uncultured Actinomycetes bacterium, assembly GCA_963722795.1. GTDB lineage: Bacteria > Actinomycetota > UBA4738 > UBA4738 > HRBIN12 > JAOUEA01. The sequence continues at coordinate 410,267 of CAVROD010000003.1, read as the reverse complement.
CGGGCTGTGATCGCCGGCGCTACGCCGACGCGCACCATGTGACCTGGTGGTCCCGAGGCGGCCGCACCGATCTCGCCAACCTGGTGCTGCTCTGCGCCTTCCACCACCGACTCGTGCACGAGGAAGGGTGGCGGCTCCGCCTGCTCGACGATGCCCGGGTGGAGTGGTTCCGCCCGGGCGGGCAGCGCTACCGGGCGGGGCCTGCGCCCTGAGGTGCACTGACCCCGCCAGGCTGCTTGCAGCAAGCCGAGAACCCGTCAGACTGAAGCCCTTATGCCGACGAAGACTTCCCCGTCGCGGCGTTCGACGTCGCGTGCCCCCAGCCGTCCTGCCAGCAAGAAGGCGCCTTCGAAGCGACCGGCAGCGAAGAAGCCCCAGCCCAGGAAGAAGCCCCAGCGCGCGCCCACCACCCAGATCCTCTCGCCGTTCGCGCGCGACACGCTCGGGATCGGGCTCATGGTGCTCGCCGGGCTCGCGGTGCTCTCGGTGTGGTTCGACGCCGCCGGTCCCATGGGCGACGCCTTCTCGCGGTCTGCTGCACACTGGGTTCGGGCTCGCGGCGGTGCTGTTCCCGCTCGTCGGGTTGGGGTGGGGCATCGCGCTCTTGCGCGACCGCTCGCCCGAGGAACGCGTGCGCATGTTCATCGGCTTCGTGGTCATGGGCCTCGGCGCGCTCGGCCTGCTCTCGCTCGCGCGTGGCAACCCGAGCGTGTTCGCGCCCGTGCACGACACGGCGGTGCGGCGAGGGCCCGATGTCGCGGGGTTCGGCGACGCCGGCGGGTTCTTCGGCACGCTGGGCGCCTACCCGCTGTCGAAGATCGTGTCGCCGGCCGGGGCGTTCCTCATCGATCTCGGCCTGACCGTCGTCGGCGCCCTCATCCTGACCGGCACCTCGTTCGCCGAGCTCGGCCGCAAGGTCCGCTCGGCGCGGGCCTCGGTGGTGGCTCGGCGCGAGGCCAGACAGGCCGACGAGCGCCAGAAGGCCGAGGAGAAGCTCGAGAAGCAGCGCGTCAAGGACGAGCGCGCAGCGGCCAAGGCCGAGAAGGCAGCGGCCAAGGCCAAGGCCACGGGCACGGACCGAGGCTCGAAGCCGAGGCTTACCGAGCGCCTCGGTCTCACCGAGCCCGTCGTGGTGCTGCCGCCGTCGGAGACGGTCGGCGCGCTCGATCTGCCGCCCGATGGCGACGAGGCGTCCGACGACGAAGCCGCCGCACCTCGCAAGCCTCGCGGTCGCACGATCGCGACCGCCGACGGGCCCTACCAGCTTCCCTCGCTCGACCTGCTGCGCACGGCACCGCCCAGCACGAACGACGGCACCGACGAGAAGACCATCATGGAAGCGCTCGGCCACACGCTCTCGACGTTCGGCGTCGACGCGAGGGTGACGGCCGCCCACCGCGGTCCCACCGTGACGATGTACGAGGTCGCCGTGGCATCGGGCACCAAGGTGAACAAGGTGCTGAACCTCTCGAGCGACATCGCCTACGCGCTCGCCACGCCCGACGTGCGCATCATCGCGCCGATCCCGGGCAAGTCGGCGATCGGCATCGAGGTGCCGAACCGCCATCGCGACTTCGTGATGCTCGGCGACATCCTGCGCTCGAAGGCCGCGAAGGCGGCCACCCATCCGCTCACGGTCGCGCTCGGCAAGGACATCCACGGCGAAGCGCAGATGGTGAACCTCGCGACGATGCCCCACGTGCTGATCGCGGGCGCGACCGGCGCCGGCAAGTCGAGCCTCGTGAACAGCTTCATCACCTCGATCCTCATGCGCACGAGCCCCGACGACGTGCGGCTCGTGCTCGTCGACCCCAAGCGCGTCGAGCTCAGCCACTTCGCCGACGTGCCGCACCTGTTGAGCCCGGTGATCGTGCACCCGAAGCGGGCCACCGAGGCCCTCGAGTGGATCGTGCGCGAGATGGAGATGCGCTACGAGATGCTCGCGACCGTCGGCGTGCGCGACATCGACGGGTACGAGGAAGGCCTGCGCGAGGGCACGCTGCGCCTGCCCGTCGGCCGGGAGCACGAGTACCAGCACATGAGCTACATCGTCGTGGTCATCGACGAGCTGGCCGACCTGATGATGGTGGCGCCGCGCGCCGTCGAGGACGCCATCTGCCGCATCGCCCAGATGGCGCGCGCGGTGGGCATCCACCTCGTGGTAGCGACCCAGCGACCGAGCGTCGACGTCGTCACCGGGCTCATCAAGGCGAACATCCCGAGCCGCATCGCCCTCATGACCTCGAGCCAGGCCGACTCCCGCGTGGTGCTCGATCAGAACGGCGCGGAGAAGCTCGTGGGCCACGGCGACATGCTGTTCGCGCCCGCGAACGCCTCGAAGCCGACACGCCTGCAGGGCGCGTGGGTCACCGAGGCCGAGATCCACAGCATCTCGGAGTTCATCCGCGCACAGCGCGAGGTCGTCTACGAGCAGCACATCGAGGGCTTGGGCATCCCGCCGACCGAGGCGGAGCTGTCGGGCGGAGGAGCGGGAGGGACGGGCGACACCGACGACGACCTCGTGCGTCAGGCCGCCGAGCTGATCATCCGCTCCCAACTCGGCTCGACGAGCATGCTCCAGCGCAAGCTCAAGGTGGGTTTCGCCCGCGCCGGCAGGCTCATGGACCTGCTCGAAGAGCAGGGCGTCGTCGGCCCGAGCCAGGGCTCGAAGGCGCGCGACGTGCTCGTGACCTGGGACGAGTGGGAAGAGCGCCGCAGCGCCTGAGCGGGTCCGCGCGCTGAGCGGCCCGCGTCGGTGCTACAGGGCGCCGACGCGCCTGGCGACCTGGAACAGCGTGTCGGCATGCTGCTGCGGGTCGATCATGAACCGCCCGGCCATGCCGACCTGGCCCTGCCAGTAGGCGTAGATGCGCTCGGCGTTCCAGCCCCGTTCCTCGCCGCTGCGGTAGCTGCGCACGAGCTCGCTCCCGCTCCAGATGGCCGGGGGCGCAACGAGGAAGCCGCCACGGCTGCCGTCGATCGAGACCCAGTACGACCCGACCAGGCCCCATCGGCCGTCGTCGAGCTGGCCCGAGACCAGCAGGAACTTCACAGGGCCTTCGCTGAGGGTGCCAGGCGCGGACACAGGTTCGCGGATCGCCGACAGTGGCGAGGATGTCCAGGTCGTCTCATTCATCTCAGGCTCCATCAGCACGGGTTCCCTCCCCCTCGGAAGCGCAGATTAGTCCCCCGGAGGGCGCGGTCGCGCCCGTCGAAAGTCGGTGATTTCGGCCACGGGGGTGGCCAGAAGTCGGTACTTCCCCTGCCGGCGGCCTAACCCGTGCCGGCAACCGGGGGCGCTGGGTCGTCGTCGGCGAGGCGCACCCATTGCTCGTGGTCGCGCCAGGCACCCCGGATGAACAGGTATCGGGGCGAGTAGCCCTCACGGTGGAACCCCGCCCCCCGCACGAGCGCGATCGACGCCACGTTGCCCGGCTGGATGTTGGCCTGCACCCGATGCAGACCGAGGTCGTCGAAGGCGGTGCGCAGCACCAGCGGCATCGCGGCTCGCATGTAGCCCAGCCCGGCGAAGGGCTCGAACGCGTAGTAGCCGAGATAGGCGCTTCGGAAGGGGCCCATGACGATCTGCGAGAGGGTCATGACGCCGGCGATCGCGCCGTTGTGGGCGTCGCACACCAGGAAGGACCGGTCGGTCTGGCTCGCGTTGCGGGCCAGCAGGCGATCGATCCACGGTCCCGGCTCCGCCGGCTCCATCCAGGGGTCGTGCAACGCAGCGGAGGCCAGCAGCCGTTCGGTGAGCTCGCCGCGGTCACGCTCCTCCGGCTGCCGCAACACGGCCCGGGGGCCGGTCATGCCTCGAGCGCTCGGGCCCTCGCCTCGGCGATGACACGCTCGGCCGACGCACGGTCTTCGAACCCTTCGGTGCTCACCTTGTGCCCCTCGAGGTCCTTGTAGACCTGGAAGAAGTGCTCGATCTCGTTCAGCAGGGTCATCGGCAGCCCGGCGAGGTCGCCAACGTGTGACCAGATGGGGTCGCGCAACGGCACGCAGAGGATCTTCTCGTCCTCGCCCTTCTCGTCGGTCATGCGGAACAGACCGATCGGTCGCACGTTGATGCGGCAGCCCGGGAAGGTCGGTTCACCCACGAACACCAGCGCGTCGAGCGGGTCGCCGTCGCCCCCCAGGGTGCCGTCGATGAACCCGTAGTCCGCCGGGTATTGCATCGAGGTGAACAGCATGCGGTCGAGCACGATCTCGCCCGTGTGGTGGTCCATCTCGTACTTGTTGCGGGACCCCTTCGGGATCTCCACGAACACCCGGAGCGCGTCATCGGCCATGCCGGGGAGTCTACCGGTCGCTATCATCCCGCTGTTCCCATGGCCGGCACTTCGCTGCAGCGACCCATCGGTGTCGGCCCGGCGCTCGAGAAGGCGCGACGCATCCGCGGGCTCTCGCTCGACGAGGCCGCGCGTGACACGAGGCTCCGGGTCGACCAGCTCAACGCCCTCGAGGCCGAAGACTTCGGGGCCTTGCCGAGCGATGCCTTCGTGCGTGGCGCGCTGCGCACGTACGCCCAGTACCTCGGGGTGCGGCCCGAGAAGGTGCTCGATGCCTACGGTCGGCACGCCGATGACCCGGTGCCACCCCCGCCCCCGGAAGGGCTGGGGCGCATCGAGCGGGCTATCGCGGCCACGCGCATCCGCGACAACCAGCGGTTCCTGCTGTTCGCCGCGGCGACCGTGCTCGTGCTCCTGCTGTTGTTCGGCCTGCTGGCGCGCGACCGTGGTGCCCCGCCGCCGGCAGCGCTGCCCACCACGACCGCGCCCACCGTGGCCGCGACGGCGTCCATCGATGCCGTGCTGGTCGCGCAACGGCCGGTGGAGGTGACGGTCACGCTCGACGGCGCCCCCGAGGAGATCGCGCTGGAAGAGGGCGAGACACGCTCGTTCTCGGCCGCCGAGCAGCTCGAGCTGCTGGTGGCCGACGGCGGGGCCGTGCAGGTCACCGTCGGTGGACGCGATCTCGGCACGCCGGGGGAGCCCGGCTCGCCGTGGTCGCGCAGCTTCTCGCTCGATGACGTCCAGGCCACCGACACGCCGCCGTCGTGAGCCGAACGGTGCAGGTCGAGGTGATCGGCGTCGGCACGGAGCTGCTACTGGGGCAGATCGCGAACACGAACGCCCAGTGGATCGGGGAGCGGCTGGCCGAGATCGGGGCCGACGTGCTGTTCCATCAGGTCGTCGGCGACAACCTCGGCCGCATCGTGCAGGTGCTCGACCTGGCGGCGAGGCGAGCCGACGTCGTGCTCGTCACGGGTGGGCTCGGGCCGACCGAGGACGACATCACCCGAGACGCGATCGCGGAGGTCATGGGTGTGCCGCTCGAGCGCGATGCTGCCCTTGAACGCTGGCTGCTCGACCGGTTCGCGACGTTCTCGAGCGGGCCGATGCCGCGCAACAACCTGCGCCAGGCCGACGTACCGCGAGGCGCGCGCACGATCGACAACGACCGTGGCTCGGCCCCTGGGCTCGTGGCCGATCTGCCGGGAGGGGCGCGCGTCTACGCGATGCCGGGCGTGCCGGGGGAGATGCGGGCGATGATGCGCTCCACCGTGCTGCCGGAGCTGGGCGAGCGCATCGGCGTCGCGGTCGTGCGCTCTCGCACGCTCCGCTGCGTGGGGGTCGGCGAGTCGAGGGTGGCCGAGCTCCTGACGGACCTCTTCGCGACGTCGCGGAACCCCTCGCTCGCCTACCTTGCGTCGGCGGGCGAGGTGAAGGTCCGGCTCACCGCGAAGGCCGGCTCGGTCACCGACGCCGAGGCGATGATGGCACCGCTCGCGACCGAGGTGCACCGCCGGCTCGGCGACGTCGTCTTCTCGCTGGACGACGAGACGCTCGAGCAGGCGGTGTCGCGGTTGCTGCTCGCATCGCGACGTCGTCTCGCGTGCGCGGAATCGCTCACGGGCGGCAGTGTGGGCGCGCGCATGACCGCAGCCGAGGGGGCCTCGAAGGTCTTCGTCGGTTCGGCGGTCGTCTACACGGCGCAGGCCAAGCACAGCGTGCTCGGTGTCTCGACCGCGACGATCGACGGGCCGGGCGTGGTGAGCCGCGAATGCGCCCTCGAGATGGCCGCCGGGGCGCGGCGTCTGTACGAGGCCGACGTGGCGGTGTCGCTGACCGGCGCGGCCGGTCCCGAGCCGCACGGCGGCGCCGAGCCGGGCACCGTGTGGCTCGGCCTCGATGCCGACGGCGTCACGCACGCCCGTGGGTACGTGGCGTCGGGGAACCGTTCGAGGGTTCGTCGCTGGGCAGAGCAGGCGGCGCTCGACCTGGTGCGCCGCCACCTCGAGGGTCTGCCGCTTCCTCAGAGCGACCGCGTCATCTAGATCCGGAAGGAGTGAGCACGGCGACCCGGTCCGCCACGACCCTCCGGCTGTTCGTCGCGGCGTCCGTGCCCTCCGGCCTCGCCGCCTCGATCGAGGCCGCCATCGATCCCTGGAAGGCCGTCGTGCCCGGGGCACGATGGACGCCGGCCGAGCGGCGCCACCTGACGTTGCGCTTCCTCGGGTCGACGGAACCCGGACGCGTGCCGTGGATCGAGGACCGGCTCGCCGAGGCGGCCGCACGATGCCGCCCCTTCGACGTCGTCGTGCATGGGCTAGGGGCCTTCCCATCCCCACGCCGGGCCCGGGTGCTCTGGGTCGGGCTCGACGACGCCGAGGGCAGGCTCGCCGATCTCGCCGGGGCGGTGCAGGAGGCGATCGCCGCCGAGTACCCGCCCGATCGCCGGTCCTTCGGCCCGCACGTGACCGTCGCCCGTTGCGACCCTCCGGCTGCCCTGCCGATGCGCGAGGTCGCCGCGAACCTCGAGATCGGGTCCCTCGCCGTAGGGGAGATGTCGCTCGTGCGCAGCCATCTCGGCGCGAGCCCGCGCTACGAGACGCTCGCGACGTTCGCGCTCGGCGGCGGCCACGCCACACGCGGGTGATTGCACCCGAACATCTGTTCGAGTAGCCTCGGAGAGGCACGGCCCGGTCACGGGCCGGATCACAGGGGTGTAACTTATGTCAGAGCCGACCGGTAGCGTGCGCCGTCCAAGCGCAGATGAGCTCGCACGGCACCTCCTCGCCGGTGGGCCGAGGGGCCGACGGCCCAGGGAGAAGGAGGCCATGGTGGATCGCGACAAGATGCTCGACGTGACGCTCCAGCAGATCGAGAAGCAGTTCGGCAAAGGCGCCGTCATGAAGCTCGGCGAGCACCCGGCCGGGGCAGGGGTTTCCGTCATCCCGACCGGCTCGCTGGCGCTCGACCTGGCGCTCGGTGTGGGCGGCGTGCCTCGCGGGCGCGTGATGGAGGTCTTCGGACCCGAGGGGTCGGGCAAGACCACCGTGTGCCTGCACATGATCGCCGAGGCCCAGGCGAACGGCGGCATCGCCGCGTTCATCGACGCCGAGCACGCGCTCGACCCGACCTACGCCCGGGCATTGGGCGTGAACATCGACGAGTTGCTCGTCTCGCAGCCCGACTCGGGCGAGCAGGCCCTCGAGATCGCCGACATGCTCGTCCGCTCGGCTGCGCTCGATCTCGTGGTCATCGACTCGGTCGCGGCGCTGGTCCCTCGCGCCGAGATCGAGGGCGAGATGGGCGACACGCACGTGGGGCTGCAGGCCCGGCTCATGAGCCAGGCGATGCGCAAGCTCTCGGGCACGCTGTCGCGGTTCGACACCACCGCCATCTTCATCAACCAGCTCCGCGAGAAGATCGGCGTCATGTTCGGCTCGCCCGAGACCACCCCGGGGGGCCGGGCCCTCAAGTTCTACTCCTCGGTCCGTCTCGACGTGCGCAAGATCGAGAACCTCAAGGACGGCACCGAGGTCGTCGGCTCCCGCACGCGGGTCAAGGTCGTGAAGAACAAGGTGGCGCCGCCGTTCCGCCAGTGCGAGTTCGACATCATGTACGGCAAGGGCATCTCCAAGGAAGGCTCCCTCATCGACGTGGGTGTCGACCTCGAGATCATCAAGAAGTCCGGAGCCTGGTTCACCTACGAAGGTGAGCAGCTCGGGCAGGGTCGCGAGAACGCGCGCGCCTTCCTCGCCGAACACATCGACGTGCGCGATGAGATCGAGCGGAAGATCCGCGAGGCGGTGGGCCTCACCGCGTTCGGCGAGGCCGGCGACGAGACGCCGATCGAGATCGTGCCCGATGTCGTGCTCGACGACGAGCCGGCTGCCGACGGCAAGGCGAAGGCCAAGGCCAAGGCCGGGGCCGACGGGTAGCGGTGGCGTCGACCACGACCTCCCGTCGCGGTGCACGGCCGAAGCACCCCGCGGCGCAACCCAAGAATTGCCACGAGCGAGCCCTGGGGCTCCTGGCGGTGCGCCCCCGCGCCCGCCGGGAGCTCGAACGGCGGCTGCTCGCGGCAGGGTTCGAGCCCGACGAGGTCGCCGACGTGCTCGTGCGCCTCGAACGGGTCGGGCTGATCGATGACGAGGCGTTCGCCACGCAGATGGCCGAGTACCAGTTCACCTCCAGGCGCGCGGGGCGTCGGGCGGTCACGAGCGCCCTGCTGGCCAAGGGCATCGATCCCGAGCTGGCTGCCCGGGCCGCCGACGAGGCGCCCGATGACGAACAGCAGCGCGCCCACGACCTCGCCGTGACGCGTGCGGGGCGGTTGCGCGGCGTCGAGCCGGCGAAAGCCTTCGCCAGGCTCACGTCCTTGTTGGTTCGGCGTGGATATGCGCCCGAGATCGCCCGCGCGGCCGCGCGCGCGGCTCGCGCGATCGAGGAGCCGGACTAGGCCCTTGGGGCCTTGTCTCGTGCGCGGTGCGGCCGTAGCATCGTGACCACGAGAGGAACACTTCCGAAACCCACGTTCAACGAATCCACCCTGTGAGCGAGCCTGACCCTGACCCCGACCCGACGATCGACCCCAGCCGAGCGACCCACGCGCCGGCACGGTTGAACATCCGAACCCTCGCGCACAGCGTCTGACCGAACGAACGCGGACCGGAGGTCCTTCTCGCAAACGTCGTCTGACGAGGTTTGTGGAGGAGAGCCATGGTCCCTGTACTCACCGCCATCGCCGGGCTCGCGCTCGGCGCTGTCGCCGGTTTCCTGTACCGCAAGACGATCGCGGCCGGCAATGCCCACAGCATCGAAGCCCGCGCCCAGACGATGCTGCTCGAGGCCGAGCGAGAAGCCGACGGCGCGTCCAAGCGCGCCCTCGCCGAGGCGCGTGATGAGATCGCGTCGCTGCGCACGACGTTCGACGACGACATCAGAAGCCGCCGCGACGAGATCGCCCGTCAGGAGCGCCGCATGGCCGAGGCCGAAGCGGACCCGAAGGCCAAGATCGAGCGGGCCGACGCGCGCGAGCGCGATCTGGAGGAACGCGACGAGCGGCTCAGCTACGTGCGCGCGCAGTTGGAGAAGGCCACCGACCTGCACCGAGCGCAGCTCGAGAAGATCGCCGGCCTCACGTCGAGCGAGGCCCGTGACCAGTTGATGGCGCAGGTGGTCGACGAGGCCAAGCGCGCCGCCATGAGCCAGGTTCGCGAGATCGAGCAGCGGGCTCGCGAGGAAGGCGAGGAGCGGGCGCGCAAGGTCGTGACGATCGCGATCCAGCGCGTGGCGTCGGAGCAGACGGCCGAATCGACGGTGAGCGTGTTCGCGCTGCCGACCGAGGACATGAAGGGCCGCATCATCGGCCGCGAGGGCCGCAACATCCGCGCCTTCGAGTCGATCACCGGCGTCAACCTCATCATCGACGACACCCCCGAGGCGGTGGTGCTGTCGTGCTTCGACCCGGTCCGCCGCGAGGCCGCCCGCATGACGCTCGAGAAGCTGGTCGAGGACGGGCGCATCCATCCCGGCGCGCATCGAGGAGATCCACGAGCGGTCGCAACGCGAGCTCGACGAGCACATCCGGCGCGTGGGCGAGGACGCGGTGGCCGAGGTCGGCATCACCGACATCCACCCCGAGATGGTCAAGCTGCTCGGCCGGCTGCAGTTCCGCACGTCGTACGGGCAGAACGTGCTTCAGCCACCTCGTGGAGTCCGCCCACATCGCGAGCGGCCTCGCGGCCGAGATCGGGGTCGACCCGGCCGATCGCGAAGCGCGGCGCCTTCCTGCACGACATCGGCAAGGCCGTGACCCACGAGGTAGAGGGCTCGCACGCCATCATCGGCGCCGAGATCGCGCGGCGGCATGGGGGAAGTCCCCGAAGTCGTCCACTGCATCGAGTCGCACCACGGCGAGGTGGAGCAGCACACGATCGACGCCGTGCTCGCGCAGATCGCCGACGGCATCAGCGGCGGTCGCCCGGGTGCCCGCCGGGAGATCGCTCGAAACGTACGTGAAGCGTCTCGAGCGGCTCGAGGAGATCTGCACGGCGCACCCGGGCGTGGTGAAGACGTTCGCGATGCAGGCGGGTCGGGAGGTCCGGGTGATGGTCGAGCCCGGTGACGTCGACGACATGCAGGCGCAGGTGATCGCGCGCGACATCGCCAAGCAGGTGGAGGAGGAGCTGCAGTACCCGGGCCAGATCAGCATCACGGTGGTGCGCGAGACGCGGGCGGTGGAGTTCGCCAAGTAGTTCGCCGGCAGGTAGCCTGTCCGGGTGGAACGGACCTACCTGATCCGCACCTTCGGGTGCCAGATGAACGAGCACGACTCCGAGCGCATCTCCGGGCTGCTCGCGGCCGACGGCATGACGCCGCGTCGACGAGGTCGGCGTCCGCGAGGGTGGTGGTGCTCAACACCTGCGCCATCCGTGAGAACGCCGACAACAAGTCTGTACGGCAACCTCGGGCACCTCAAGCCGGCCAAGGACCGCGAACCCGACCTGCGCATCGTGGTGGCGGATGCCTCGCGCAGAAGGACCAGGCTGAGATCCAGCGCCGGGCGCCTTGGGTCGACGTGGTCGTCGGCACCCACGCCCTGCCGCATCTGCTCGACCTGCTCGAGCGTTCTGAGGTCGAGGGCCCGCAGATGGACGTGCGCGAATCCACCGAGACGTTCCCGAGCGCCCTGCCCGCCGCGCGTCACGACGCCTTCCGTGCATGGGTGTCGATCGCGCCGGGGTGCGACAACGCGTGCACGTTCTGCATCGTGCCGCTCGTGCGGGGTCCGCAGCGCTCGCGCGCCGTCGGCGACATCCTCGCCGAGGTGCAGGGGCTCGCCGACCGTGGGGTCGTCGAGGTCACCCTGCTCGGGCAGAACGTGAACACGTACGGCCGCGACGTCACGGTGCCCGGCTCGTCGCCGCGCCCCCTGTTCGCCGATCTGCTGCGGCAGGTCGGAGCGCGTCGACGGCATCCGCCGGGTGCGGTTCACGAGCCCGCACCCACACGACTTCACGCCCGGACGTGATCGACGCCATGGCTGAGACGCCGGCGGTCTGCGAGCACATCCATTTCCCGCTGCAGTCGGGTTCCGACCGGTGCTGCAGCGATGCGCCGGTCCTACCGGCGAGAGCGCTACCTCGGGTGGCTCGAGCGCATCCGCGCCGCGATCCCCGACATCGCGGTGTCGACAGACATCATCGTCGGCTTCCCGGGCGAGACCGAGCATGAGTTCACCCAGACCCTGGAGGTGGTCGAGGCGGCTCGGTTCGACAGCGCCTACACCTTCCAGTACTCGCCCCGCCCCGGCACCCGCGCCGCGAGCTTCGATGAGCAGGTATCCAAGCCGGTCGTGCAGGAACGGTTCGACCGGCTCGTGGCGCTGCAGGAGCGCATCTCGAGCGAGAAGGCGGCGGCCCTGATGGGCTCGACGGTCGAGGTGCTCGTCGAGGGTGGCGACCGAGCCGGCCGCTCGACGCAGGCGAGGACTCGGACGAATCGCATCGTGCACGTGCCCGACGCCCTCGATCCCGGCACGTTCGCGACGGCGCGCATCGTGGCGACCGCCCCGCACCACCTGACGGGAGCGATCGTCCGCGAACCCGCTGCCGCCACCGGTTGAACGGCCCGCCGTGATGCGGGAGAGACCGCTGCTGGCCGTCGTGGGTCCCACGGCGAGCGGCAAGTCCCAGGCGGGCCTGCAGCTCGCCGGAGCGCTCGGCGCCGAGATCTGTTCGGTGGACTCGATGCTCGTCTACCGGGGAATGGACATCGGTACCGCGAAGCCCACGGCGGCAGACCGTCGCGAGGTGTCGCATCACCTGCTCGACCTCGCGGCCCCCATCGAGCGGTTCACCGTCGCCCGGTTCCAGGACGCCGCGCGGATCGCGATCGACCAGGTGCGTGGGAGGGGCGCGGTACCCCTGTTGGTCGGGGGGTCCGGGCTGTACTTCCGCGCCGTGGTCGACGACCTGGTGTTTCCGGGCGAAGATGCGCAGGTGCGCGCAGCGCTCGAGGCCGAGGCCGACGCAGCCGGCGTCGGCGCGCTCTCCCGGCGCCTCGAGGCGCTCGATCCGGTGGCCGCCGCCAAGATCGAGCCGGGCAACGTGCGCCGCGTCGTGCGGGCCCTCGAAGTGGCGACGGTCACCGGCACCCCGTTCAGTGCCTTCGCCGCCGCGTGGGAGCGGTACGATCCGGCGCGGGTGCGCGTGGCCGGCATCCGCATCCCGGCGGCGCTGCTCGCCGCCCGCATCGTCCGGCGGGTCGATTCGATGCTCGAGCTCGGTTGGCTCGAGGAGGTCGAGGGCCTGCTGGCCAGGGGGTTCGGCACCTGGCTCACGTCGACCCAGGCGATCGGGTATTCGGAGCTGGCCCGCCACCTCGACGGTAGGCTCTCCCTCGAGGAGGCCCGGGAGGCAACGGTGCGTCGCACGAAGAACCTGGCTCGGCGTCAGATGGCGTGGTTCCGTCGGGACCCCCGCGTGCGCTGGTTCGATGCAGGGGAACGCGGCGCGGCGGAGGTCGTCGACGCCATGCGCTCCTATCTGGAGGGCGCGTGAGCGAGGTCCTCGAGTTCGCCAAGTACCAGGGCGCCGGGAACGACTTCGTGATGCTCGTCGACCTCGACGACGAACGGCCGCTCGACCCGGTCGCGATCGCGGCCCTGTGCGACCGTCGCACGGGGGTCGGCGCCGACGGCGTCATCCGGGTGGTGCGATCCGACGCCGAGGATGCGTCGTTCTTCATGGACTACGCGAACGCCGACGGCACCACGGCCGAGATGTGCGGCAACGGCATCCGGTGCGTGGGTGTGCTCTTGCACGACCGGGGCCTGATCGAGGGCGCCGCGGTCGACGTGCTCACGCTCGCCGGTCTCAAGCACCTCACCCTGCATCCCGATGTCGATGGCCGGACGCGCCGGGTGACGGTCACGATGGGCGTCCCCCGGTTCACGAAGGCCGCGATCCCGATGCGCGGTCCGGCCTGGGAGACGTTCCTCGCGCAGCCGTTCGTCATCGGCGACGGGCTCACGATGACGGCCTCGGCGGTGTCGATGGGCAACCCGCACCTGGTGGTCTTCGTCGACGCCGATCCCGCCACGGTGCACGTGGGGCATGTGGGTCCGGTGCTCGAGCGTCACGAACTCTTCCCCGAGCACACGAACGTCGAGTTCGTCTACGTGGACGACGGCCTCGTGCATGCTCGCGTGTGGGAGCGCGGCAGTGGGGAGACCATGGCGTGCGGCAGCGGCGCGTGTGCGGCCGCAGTCGCCGCCAACGAAGCCGGCCTGGTGCCGGCGCGCACGACGGTCCGGTTCCCGGGGGGCGACCTCGAGGTCGAACGACGCGACGACGGCGAGGTGCTGCTCACGGGGGATGCGCTGATGGTCTTCGAGGGGCGTGTGGACGTCGCGGCGCTCGGCACCCGGTCACGCTCACGGTGAGCGTCGACACCGCCGGCGACGGTCTCGCCACCCGCCTCGCCGCTCGCGCCCTCGCGCTCGTCGACATCCCATCGGTCAGCGGCGGCGAACGAGCGGTGCTCGCCGCGATCGCCGACCAGGTCCCGAGCGGCTTCGAGGTGCTCGACGCCGACGACGACGTACTGTTCGTCGCGCCGCGCGTTCGCCGGGTCGGCACGCCGTTCGTGGTGCTGGCGGGTCACGTCGACACCGTGCCGATCGCCGGCAACGTGCCCGGTCGAGCGGTCGACGGTGCGATCGTCGGGCGAGGCGCCTCCGACATGAAGGGCGCGCTCGCGGTGATGCTGGAGCTCGCATCGACGCTCGAGCACGGACAGGCTCGCTACGACGTGGCGCTGCTGTTCTTCGGTCGCGAGGAGCTGCCGTTCTCCCAGAGCGCTCTGTTGCCGCTGTTCGAACGCTGCCCCGCCGCCTCGACGGCCGATCTCGCGATCGTGATGGAGCCAACCGCGAACGCGATCGAGGTCGGGTGCCTCGGCAACCTGAACGCGACCGTGATCGTGTCCGGCACGGCAGCGCACAGTGCCCGCCCGTGGCTCGGCGACAACGCGGTGCACCGGGCGATCCAGGCACTGGCCCCGCTGGCGGACCTGCCCGTGCGCGAGGCGCAGATCGACGGGCTCGTCTTTCGCGAGGTGGTGAGCGTCACGACGATCGAGGGCGGCGTCGCCGCGAACGTGATCCCCGACCGGGTGGAGGCGACGGTCAACTTCCGCTACGCGCCGGGGCAGACCCCGGCGGGCGCCGAGGCGCGGCTGCGCGAGCTGCTCGCGGCGACGCCGGTCGAGGTGCGTATCGACGGCAACGCCCCTCCGGGGCCGGTGAGCGTCTCGAATCCTCTGGTGGCGGCCCTCAGGGATGCGGGCGATCTGCCCCTGGGCCCGAAGCAGGCGTGGACGCCGGTGGCCGAGTTCGCCGTAGCCGGTGTCGACGCGGTGAATTTCGGTCCGGGGGACCCGCAGTACGCTCATCGCGACGACGAACGCGTCGAGGTGCAGTCGCTCGTGCGCTGTCACACGATCCTTCGCGCGTTCCTGGGGCTCGCGCCGGCCGACGGCCGCGAGCAGGAAGGGTCGGTCACGTGATGCACCTGTCTCCCGCGATCCGCGAGATCGAGCCGTACCCCTTCGAGGAGCTCGACCGACGCAAGGCCGACGCGTTGCGCGCGGGGCGCGACCTGGCCGACTTCGGCGTCGGCGACCCGCGCGAGGTGACCGCGCCGTTCATCCGCGATGCGCTGCGGGAAGCCGTTGAGCCGATCTCCTCGTACCCGCGCGCCGCGGGACTGCCGGAGCTCCGGGAAGCGGTGGCTGGGTGGGTCGGCAGGCGCTTCGGTGCCGACGTCGACCCCGACTCGCAGGTGCTGCCGCTGCTGGGCTCCAAGGAGATCGTGTTCTCCCTCGCGCAGGCGATCCTCGACCCGGCGGCGGGGAGAGACACCGTGCTCGTCACGGCGCCCGGCTACACCGTCCCCGCGCGCGGGGCCAGGTTCGCCGGGGGCCATGTGCGCCGGCTGCCCCTGCTCGAGCGCGACGACTTCCTGCCCGACCTCGACGCCGTCGACCAGGCCACCTGGCAGCGTGCCTCGATCCTCTGGCTCAACTACCCGAACAACCCCACGGGGGCCGTCGCGCCGCTCGACTTCCTGCGACGGGCCGCCGACCGGTGCCGGCGCCACGACGTCGTGCTCGCCGCCGACGAGGCGTACAGCGAGCTGTGGTTCGACACGGGTCCGCCGGCATCGGCCCTGCAGGTCGGCGACCTCGCGAACGTGCTCGTGATCAACACGCTCAGCAAACGGTCGTCGATGACCGGGTACCGGAGCGGGTTCGCGGCCGGCGATCCCGAGCTCATCGCCGCGTTGCGTCGGTTGCGTCCGAGCGTCGGCGTCACGCCGCAGGAGTTCGTGCAGCGAGCCTCCGTGGCGGCCTGGAACGACGAGGCGCACGTCGAGGACACGCGGGCACGCTACGACGAGAAGCGACGCGTGTTCCTCGACCTCTTCGCGCGCCACGGCATCCACGTGGCGGGAAGCGTCGCCACGTTCTACCTGTGGGTCGCCGTGCCCGGCGGGCGCCCGTCGCTCGAGTGGGCCCTCGACCTGCTGGAGCGCGCCGACGTCGTGGTGGCGCCCGGGTCGTTCTTCGGGCCCGAGGGGGAGGGGTACGTGCGTCTCGCGATGGTGCCGACCCTCACGGAGTGCGAGCGCGCCGTCGACCGGCTGGAACCACTGCTTGCGGAGGTGCCGGCGTGAGTGACGTCGAGGCGATCGCGGCCCGCATCGAGGAGAGCTGGCACGCGACGGCCGCCGACCCCACGGCGCCGATCGACGTCGAGGCCGTGGACGCCGCCATCGCCATGCTCGATCGGGGCGAGGTGCGCGTGGCCGAGCCCGACGACGGCGGCTGGCGGGTGCAGCAGTGGGCGAAGCAGGCCGTGCTGCTCTACTTCCGCATCCGTGGACTCGAGGTGTCGGGCTCCGGCCCGTTCGAGTACCACGACAAGCTGCCGCTGAAGCACGGGTACGAGGCGCTCGGTGTCCGGGTGGTGCCGCCGGCCACCGTGCGCTACGGGGCCTTCCTTTCTCGGGGCGTCGTCCTCATGCCGAGCTACGTGAACATCGGGGCGTGGGTGGGGCCGAACACGATGGTCGACACCTGGGCCACCGTCGGCTCGTGCGCGCAGATCGGCGCCGATGTGCACCTCGCCGGGGGAGTGGGCATCGGCGGGGTGCTCGAGCCGCTGCAGGCGGCGCCCGTGGTGATCGAGGACGGCGCCTTCATCGGATCGCGCTGCATCGTGGTCGAAGGTGTGCGGGTGGGCGCCCGCGCCGTGCTCGGCGCCGGGGTAGTGCTCACCGGCAACACGCCCGTCCTCGACGTGACCGGCGACGAGCCCGTCGAGCACCGGGGCGCCGTGCCCGCGGGCGCCGTGGTGATCCCGGGCACGCGTGCCCGGGAGTTCCCCGCCGGATCGTTCGCCCTGCCGTGCGGCCTGATCATCGGCCATCGCACTCAGGCGACCGATGACAAGGTGCGTCTCAACGAGATGCTCCGCGACTTCGGTTCCTCGATGGGGTGACGTGCCGGTGAGTCCCTCGGGAGGCCGCGCTCCCCGTCCGGCGCAGCGTCAGGTGCTCGAGTCGCCGCTCTCGGCGACGTGGCGACCTGCCGTGCGCGAGAAGGCCGTGTTGGTCGGCGTCGGGCCTGGCATCGACGAGGCCGACCTCGACGAGCTGGACGCGCTCGCCGATTCGGCGGGCGCCGTGGCCGTGGCGAGGGTGGTGCAGAGCCGCCAGGAGCCCGACCCGGCGACCTTCATCGGGCGCGGCAAGCTCGACGACGTGCACGCCGAGGTCCATCGCAGTGGCGCCGACTCCGTGATCTTGGACCAGGAGCTCACGCCCGGGCAGCTGCGCTCGCTCGAGGAACGCCTCGGCGTGAAGGTCATCGACCGCACGGCGCTGATCCTCGACATCTTCGCCCTGCACGCGCGCAGCCGGGAGGGCAAGGCGCAGGTCGAGCTGGCGCAGCTCAACTACCTGTTGCCCCGCCTGCGTGGCTGGGGCGAGGCCATGAGCCGCGCGGGCGGCGGCATCGGCACGCGGTTCGGCGGTGGTGAGACGAAGATGGAGGTCGACCGCCAGCACATCGGTCGGCGCATCGCGAAGCTGCGTCGCGAGCTGAAGATGCTGGCCCGCACGCGTGCGACGAAGCGCGCACGGCGGCAGGGCAGCGGCATCCCGCAGGCGGCCATCGCCGGGTACACGAACGCGGGCAAGTCCACGTTGCTGAACCGGCTCACCGGCGCCGAGGTGACCGTGGCCGACCAGCTCTTCGCCACGCTCGACCCGACCGTGCGCCAGCTCAAGCTGCCGGGTGGACGTCGGTGCACCATCAGCGACACCGTCGGGTTCGTGAGCAAGCTGCCCCACGACCTCGTGGAAGCCTTCCGGTCGACCCTCGAGGAGGTCTCGCTCGCCGAGCTCGTGGTGCACGTGGCCGACGCCGCCTCGCCCGACATCGCGGAGCAGATCGAGGCGGTCCGGCGTGTGCTCGACGAGATCGGGGCCGGGTCGATCCCCGAGGTGCTCGTGCTGAACAAGATCGACCGACTCAGCGGATCCGAGCGCGCTCGGCTGGCCCGGCGGTACCCGGGCTCGGTGCCGGTGTCGGCGCTCGCGGGCGAGGGCATCGAGGGGTTGCTCGAGACCCTCGAGCAACGGCTCCCGCACCCGCCCGTCGAGGTCGAGCTGCTGGTGCCCTACGGTCGCGAGGATCTCACCGCGCTGCTCTACCGGGAGTCCGAGGTGCTGTCGATGACCCACGAGGAAGCCGGCACCCGGGTGCAGGCACGCGTCGGGCTGCGCGAGCTCGCCGCGGTGCGGCCGTTCGTGCAGCACGAGCGGCGATCGGACTGAGAGAAGGCGGCGCCGCGCCTACCCCTCGGGAGCGCCCGTGCGCCTACGCCTCGGGCGCCCCTGTGCGCCACATCGCCTCGTCGGCCCAGGCGCCCACGATGACCGTGTCCGGGTCATGGCCGCCTTCCTGCGCCATGCGGAGCGCCATCATCTGCAGGCGCACCGTGAGCGGGATCTGGGCCAGCAGCGCTGAGATCGCAGCGGGCTCGCGCAGCGCGGTGTGCCCCACGCCCTCGGTGGCCGCCGCCGCGGCGACGCTGGCCGCGAGCGGCTCGTCGGGCGGGCCGAGCGTCACGAGGTGGTCACGCTGGTCGAGCGGCACGGCGGAGCCATGCAACAGATATTCGACGTCATAGCCCTCCGCGAGCACCCGGGCCGCTTCCCGAACCTTCAACGCACCCTCGCGTGCGGTGATGGCCGCGGGTCCGGCGCCGGTGAGCACGAGAGCGCGCTGGGGCCGAGGGATCGAGCCGACCCCCGGGTCCTCGATCGCCGCCCGCACGGCATCGGGCACTGCGGCGAGCGCGTCGTGGGACAGCGACTCGGCACCGAGCTCGTGGGCGATCAGCGCCAGCGCGATCAGCGCCGACGTGTAGCTCACCGTGTACGTCTCGCTCGTCTCGGCGTCGACCGTCTCGATCGCCCGGGGGAAGTCGGTACCGCGCTTCGTGATCGTGACGGTGTCGAGCCCGCCGGTGAAGGCGAGGGCTCGCACGGAGAGCGCGTAGGACGTCTCGCCCGTGTGCGTGATCACGATGACGCCGTCCTTGGGACCGATGACGGGGGCGGCGGTGACGAACTGCATCGCCGGCACGACCGTGGCGGCGCGGCCGGCTTCCATGAGCATCAGGGCGCCGAGCTCGGCGGCGTGCAGGCTGGTGCCGGTGCCGACCACCCACAGGCGTCGGGCCCGATGCAGCCCCTCGGTCGCGAGATGCACCTGCTGGCGAACGGCGCTCGACGCGAGCATGTGCTCGATCGCCTCGGGCTGCGATCGGATCTGTCGCTCGAGAGCGGTGCCTGCGTCGTTCGTCATCGGTCGGTCTCCTTCGGGCGGACGGTGGCGTACGGCGCGCTCAGACTAGACGCCGCCACCCAGCTTCGGAACCAACCGACACGATCGGAGCGCCGGGCCGAGCGGGTCAGAGCTTCCTGAGGACCGCCACGACCTTGCCGAGGATGCGACCGTCGGGCATCTCGAAGGGCTCGAGAGCGG
Organism: uncultured Actinomycetes bacterium; assembly: GCA_963722795.1. Classification (GTDB taxonomy): domain Bacteria; phylum Actinomycetota; class UBA4738; order UBA4738; family HRBIN12; genus JAOUEA01. The sequence continues at coordinate 390,846 of CAVROD010000003.1, read as the reverse complement.
GGTTCTCGGGCACCAGCATGACTCGATCGCCGTCGTGCCCGAGGCGCTTCACGGTGGCCTCGTCCTCGGCCGGACCGGGCAGCAGGGCGGCCACGATATCGCCGTCGCGAGCGTGATCCTGCGAGCGCACCACCACCACGTCGCCCTCGAAGATGCCGGCGCCGATCATGGAATCACCGATCACGGTGAGCGCGAAGTGGTCGCGGTCGTCGGCGAAGCCTTCGGGCACGGCGAGATGGTCCTCGACGTGCTCCTCGGCGAGGATCGGTGCGCCGGCCGCGATGCGGCCCACGAGCGGCACGGTGACGGCCGCGGCCCTCGGCTCCTGCAGGCTCATCGCTCGCGGCTTCGTGGGGTCCTTGCGAAGCATGCCCTTGCGCTCGAGGTTCGCGAGCTGCGCGTGCACGCTCGACGACGACGTGAGACCGACTGCCTCGCCGATCTCCCGGACGGTGGGCGGGTAGCCCCGCTCGCGAACCGTCTCCGCGATGAAGTCGAGGATGCGCTGCTGACGCTGGGTGGTCGAGGTCGTGTCAGACATGGTCGCTAGCCTCCCTTGGCATGACGGCGACGCTAACAGGCTCCGGGGGTCGGTGCAAACATATGTTCGGAACGACGCTTGACTTCGAACGGGTGTTCGTCGAGCATCGAGCCATGCATCGAACGTATGTTCGTCGGCGCCTGGTGGCGCTCGCCGTGGGACTGGGGGTCGTGGCGGCGCTGAGCGGCCCGATCTCCGGGGCGCTGGGCGCGGGCCACGAGGCCGCCTTCGTCTCCTCGCGCACCTACGTCGTCCGTCCTGGCGACACCCTCTGGAGCATCGCCGCGTCCGTCTCGCCCGATCGCGATCCCCGCGAGGTCATCCACGACCTCGATGCCCTCAACGAGGCGCCGGTCGGCCGGCTGAGGCCCGGCATGGTCCTCACAGTTCCGCGTTGACGCTCGTGTCGGCCACGGGTACGGTTCGCGCCGCCACAACATCTTGTGGCCCCAGGCCCGATGAGACAGTCACGATGAGATGCCCCTGGTGCGACGCGGACGACGATCGCGTCGTCGACTCCAGGCCCGCCGAAGCCGGTGCGGCCATCCGTCGACGGCGGGAATGCATCGCGTGCACCCGCCGCTACACGACCTTCGAGCGCATCGAGGAGGTCGGTCTCCTGGTCGTGAAGCGCGACGGATCCAAGGAGCCGTTCGTGCGCGAGAAGCTGGCCGGCAGCATCCGTAAGGCGCTCGCCGACCGGCCGGTGCCGGGCGCCGAGGTCGACGTCATGGTCGACCGCATCCAGTCGAGACTCCGACGCCGCGGGCCCGAGATCGCGTCGAGCCTCGTGGGCCAGGAGGTGCTGGCCGCCCTCCGGCGCACCGACGACGTGGCCTACCTGCGGTTCGCCTCGGTCTACAAGGAGTTCGAGGGCGTCGCCGACTTCGAACGCGAGCTCGACTCGCTGCAGAAGAAGGAACCCGCCAAGCGCCGGCGAACCACCTGATCGGCGCGATCCCGCCGATCGTGCCGCCGGGGTGGTCGTTCGACGTCCGACCGTGAGACACTATATGTTGTGTCTGACAAGAAATCTGGCCACATCATGTTGACTGAGGATGGCGCAGGGGTGAGAATCACCGAGCCGTAATCACACAGGTGTGGTTTTTCCCCCGACTTCCACACCCGTTCCACATGACGGTCCACATCCGTCGAGACGAGGAGGGGTTTGCCGGTGGCGACGAAAGAGGGCGACATCGAGGTCATCCGTGAGGGGCTGACCTTCTCGAGGTACTTCACGACCGAGGGCACGCATCCGTTCGACGACGTCGAGTGGGAGATCCGCGACGCGGTCATCCCGAACTACAAGGAAGGCGGCAACGCCTTCGAACAGCGCGACGTCGAGTTCCCGGTCACGTGGTCGCAGAACGCCACGAACATCGTGGCCCAGAAGTACTTCCGCGGCACGCTCGGCACGCCCCAGCGCGAGTCCAGCGTTCGACAGCTCGCGGGGCGCGTCGTCGACACGATCACCCGGTGGGGCCAGAAGAACGGCTACTTCGCCACCGAGCACGACGCCCAGGTCTTCGCCGAAGAGCTCACCCACCTGATCGTCACCCAGAAGGCCGCGTTCAACTCGCCGGTCTGGTTCAACGTCGGCGTGCCCGACACGCCGCAGCAGTGCTCCGCCTGCTTCATCCTGGCCGTCGACGACCACATGTCGTCGATCCTCAACTGGTACGTCGAAGAAGGCACGATCTTCAAGGGCGGGTCCGGCTCGGGCATCAACCTGTCGAGGATCCGTTCCTCGAAGGAGACGCTCGCGGGCGGCGGCACGGCGAGCGGCCCCGTGAGCTTCATGCGCGGCGCCGACGCGTCGGCCGGCACGATCAAGTCCGGCGGCAAGACCAGGCGTGCCGCGAAGATGGTGATCCTGAACGTCGACCACCCCGACGTCGAGGACTTCATCTGGTGCAAGGCCAACGAGGAGCGGAAGGCCCGGGCCCTGCGCGACGCCGGGTTCGACATGGACCTCGACGGCAAAGACAGCGCGTCGATCCAGTATCAGAACGCGAACAACTCGGTGCGGGTCACCGACGAGTTCATGCGCGCCTTCGAGCAGGACCAGGACTGGAAGTTGAAGGCCGTCACGTCGGGTGAAGCCGTGGCCACGGTACGCGCGCGCGACCTGATGCGCCAGATCGCCGACGCCGCGTGGCAGTGCGCCGACCCCGGCATGCAGTACGACACGACGATCAACGAGTGGCACACGTGCCCGGCCACGGGGCGCATCAACGGGTCGAACCCGTGCTCGGAGTACATGCACCTCGACAACAGCGCGTGCAACCTGGCCTCGCTCAACCTGATGACGTTCCTGCTCGACGACGGCTCGTTCGACGTTGCGAGCTTCAAGCACGCGGTCGAGATCGTGTTCACGGCGCAGGAGATCGTGGTCGGCGAGTCCGACTACCCGACGGAGAAGATCGCCGAGAACGCGCGGGCCTTCCGGCAGTTGGGGCTCGGGTACGCGAACCTCGGTGCGTTGCTCATGGCGCGAGGGTTGCCCTACGACTCCGACGGCGGCCGGGCATGGGCCGGCGCGATCACGGCCATCATGACCGGGCAGGCCTACCGCACGAGCGCCCGCATCGCCGAGGTGATGGGGCCGTTCGAGGGGTACGCCCCAAACGCAGACGCCATGATCCGGGTCATCCGCAAGCACCGCGCCGCGGCAGACGAGATCGACGCCGAGCTCGTGCCCGAGGCGATGCTCTCGGCGGCGAAGCAGTCGTGGGACGAGGCCGTCTCGCTCGGCGAGACGCACGGCTTCCGCAACGCGCAGGCCTCGGTGCTCGCGCCCACGGGCACGATCGGCCTGATGATGGACTGCGACACGACCGGCATCGAGCCCGAGCTCGCGCTCGTGAAGACCAAGAAGCTCGTGGGCGGCGGCACCATGCAGTTCGTGAACCAGACCGTGCCGAGGGCCCTCGACAAGCTCGGCTACGACGCCGGGCAGATCGACGACATCGTGGCCTTCATCGCCGAGCACAACTCGGTGGTCGACGCTCCCCACCTGGCCCAGCAGCACCACGCGGTGTTCGACACCGCCATGGGCGCGCAGCCGATCCACTACATGGGGCACGTGCGCATGATGGCGGCCGCCCAGCCGTTCATCTCCGGCGCCATCTCGAAGACCGTGAACATGCCCGAGGAGGCCACGGTCGAGGAGGTCGAGCAGCTCTTCGTGGAGAGCTGGAAGCTGGGACTCAAGGCGGTCGCGATCTACCGCGACAACTGCAAGGTCGCCCAGCCACTCTCGGCCGACAAGAAGCAGGCCGCGGCCGAGTCGCCTTCCGAGCTGGCTCACCCGGTGCGCAAGCGTCTGCCCATGTCGCGCCCCTCACGCACCACGTCGTTCCAGGTCGGCGACGCCGAGGGGTACATCACGGCGGGCTCCTACCCCGACGACGGCCTCGGCGAGGTGTTCCTGAAGACCTCGAAGCAGGGGTCCACGCTCAGCGGGGTCGTCGATGCCTTCTCGATCGCGGTCTCGATCGGCCTGCAGTACGGGGTGCCGCTCGAGACCTACGTCTCGAAGTTCATCAACATGAAGTTCGAGCCGAGCGGCATGACGAACGACCCCGACATCCGGTTCGCCTCGTCGCTGCTCGACTACGTGTTCCGGCGCCTGGCACTCGACCATCTGCCGGAAGAGACCCGCGAGGGCCTCGGCATCCGGTCGATCGCCGAGCGCTCCTCGTCCGTGGCGGCCGAGCTCGCGGCCAAGCAGGAGCCCGCCGAGGTCGACCCCGCGCCGGCCGAGAGCCCGGCTGCGGCCTCGGCAGGGTCGGCCGAGTTCATCGAGGTCGGCCAGCGTCCGAACGCGAAGGCGCTCGACGCCCCGCTGTGCTACTCGTGCGGTTCGAAGATGCAGCCGGCGGGCTCGTGCTACGTGTGCTCGAGCTGCGGCAGCACGAGCGGCTGCTCCTAGCTCGGGCCGGGGCACGGCCCGGGCGGGTCCGATACTGTGCCCGCCATGGCGAGCGAGCGTGAGAGCGCGCTGATCGGGCTGCACCACGTGCAGCTCGCGATGCCGCCGGGTGAAGACGACGCCGCGGTGCGTTTCTACGGCGCGATCTTGGGGCTCGAGCGCATCCCCAAGCCCGAGGCGTTGTCGCCCGCAGGGGGCGTGTGGTTCCGCTCGGGCGACCTCGAGGTGCACCTGGGGGTCGAGGAGACCTCGTTCACGCCGGCGCACAAAGCGCACCCGGCGTTCCTGGTGCGCGGGCTCGAGACGCTGCGTGAACGCATCGAGGCGGCGGGCTACCGGGTCACCGACACGGTCGAGATGGAGGGCTTCCACCGGGTCTACGTGCGGGACCCCTTCGGCAACCGCGTGGAGCTGATCGAACCGGCGTGAGCGCGGCGCCGTTCACCGTCGAGGGCCTGCACCACGTGCAGCTCGCCATGCCTCCCGGCGGCGAGCCCGAGGCCCAGCGCTTCTACGGCGAGGTGCTCATGTTCGACCGGTGGCGAAGCCCGACCACCTGGCGGCGCGCGGAGGCTGCTGGTTCCGCTCGGGACCGCTCGAGCTGCACCTGGGGGTCGAGGAAGGATTCCGCGCGTCGGCGAAGGCGCACCCGGCCGTGCGCGTGCTCGGGCTCGCCGCGTTGCGGGCGCGCCTGCAGGCGGCCGGCGTGGCCGTCGAGACCGATACCGACCTCGAGGGCCACGAGCGCTGGTACGTGCGGGACCCGTTCGGCAACCGGCTCGAGTTCATCGAGCAGATGGCGCGCTGATGGAGTTGCCCTTCCGCCGGCTCGACCCCGGCGCATCGCTGCCCGAGGCCCAGCACCCGGGTGACGCCGGGCTCGACCTGCGCGCCAACGCCGACCTCGAGGTCGCGCCGGGGGCACGCGCGATGGTGCCGACCGGGCTCGCCGTCGCGATCCCCGACGGGCACGCCGGGCTGGTGCTGCCGCGCTCGGGCTTGGCCTCGAAGCATGGCCTCACCCTGGCCAACGCACCTGGACTGATCGACGCCGGCTACCGCGGCGAGGTGATCGTGTCGGTGGTGAACCTCGACCCCCTCGAGGCCGTGGCGATCACGCGCGGAGATCGCATCGCCCAACTCGTGGTCGTGGCCGTGCCCTCGGTCGCACCCGGGTGGGTGTCGGAGCTGCCCGCGAGCCAGCGAGGCGAGGGCGGCTTCGGCTCGACGGGCTCGTCGTGATCGTCCGGGCGGAACGGCCCGAGGACCGGCCCGCCTCGATCGAGGTCGAGCGCTCGACCTTCGGCCACGCTCGGCCTCGCCAATCCGTTCGCGGGCGAGCACGAGGACGGCTTCGTGATCGAGGAGCACGACTTCCAGGTGGAGGTGCTCGACCCCGATCGCGCCGGGCGCCTGGCGGGGAAGGTCCGCTGGCACCCGGCCTTCGGTTGAAGCTCCCCAGGGGCGGGGTTAGCATGGGATCGCAGCGCGCGGACGTGGCTCAGTTGGTAGAGCACCACCTTGCCAAGGTGGGGGTCGCGGGTTCGAATCCCGTCGTCCGCTCCGATCGAAGGCCTCGCTTGACGACCTGAGCAGTCACGCGCAGAAGGCGCCGAGCGCCTCGGCTTCGGCATCGATGTCGCGACGCCATCGCCGTGGGATCGGTGCGAGCGGCGTCACGTGGATCGTCGGCCCCTTGAACGACCACGTCGCCGCGACCCGGCCGTCGACGAGCACCGTGCCGGTCGATTGCGGCATCTTCGTGTTGAAGACCTGTGGGCGGATGCCCTCTGGCACGATGCCGGCCCTGCGTGTGTGGACGAGCAGGGTGGCATCCCAGGTCGGCAGGAACCGCACCGGGGCCGGCGTGTCCGCGTCGGGCAGCGGACCTCCACGGACATCGAGGAGTTCCGCGCCGTCCGCGTCTCGGAACCGCCGGAGCGGCATCGCCTCGACGAGCGGCTCGACCACGCCGCGAGGAAGCCCTGTGTACGTGCTGATGTCCGCGCGCGGCGCCGGCCCGAACGCAGCAAGGTATCGGCGGATCAAGTGCTGTCGCGCCTCGGTGACCTCGACCGTGGGGCGGCCGATCCAGTCCTCGGCGGTCGCGTAGATGTCGGCACGCCGACGCTCCCAGGTGCCCGATGGCGGCACCCTCACGAGCGGGGTGAACAACCCCACACCGGCCCAGTCCTGTGACGCGATGCCAAGGGCCTCCATCAGTTCCTTGCGGCTCATCGGTCGATCAGCGAGGAGTGCCTTCGCGCGACGGTCGATGGACCGGAGGCGTCGTTCTTCGCCCTGTCGACGCGTCGTCCGGAACCACCACGTCAGGAGCGGATCTTCGATCGCGACGGCGAAGGCCCAGAAGTCCTTCCGAGAGACGAGATGGATCGTGGCCCGCATCAGGGTCGCCTGCACCACGGTCCGCCGCTCGAGCGCTGCCGTCAGGTCGCTTCGACGGAACCCATCGACCCGTGTCCACAGGCCGATGTACCCCGATGGCGCGTACTGATCCTGCAGGCCGGCCATCCGTTCGAGCACCCGTGGGACGGCGAGTCGCTCCCGACGCAGGAGGAGCTGTCGGGCCAGCACTGCGCTCCGCAGCTCGGCGGCGGACAGGACGCGCTCGGAGGGCATCTCCCGAGTGTAGGAAGGACGTCGTCGTTCGCTCCGATGAACGGCCGCCCCGGGCGGCCGTTCGTGTGCCGTCACGTAGACTGGCCGCCGCGTGCCGCGTACGCTGCGGCGGGGTGGCCGAGTGGTTAGGCAGAGGCCTGCAAAGCCTCGTACACCGGTTCGATTCCGGTCCCCGCCTCGAACCTGCGTGTAGCATCCGGACACGCCCAGGGCGCTTAGCTCAGGGGGAGAGCGCTTCCTTGACACGGAAGAGGTCAGAGGTTCAAATCCTCTAGCGCCCACACGGAGACTCGCTGGTCACAGTGGGGTCTCTCGGCCTGCGAGGTCGGGCAGCAAGGACGCTGCCGACTCGATCGGACACGAATCGGACACAAGGCCGAGGCACGCCCCACTGAGGTGGGGCCCGGCCCGTCGCTCCTCAAGGGAAACTACAGGTGTGTCATTCTCGGGTGCTACCCTGACTCGGCTCGGTGCAGTGCGTCGAAATGGAGCGGATCAGCCGGGACGGGGCGGGGACGCTGGCATCGTCGTAGCTTCCCCACCGCCTCCGCCCGGTTGCTGCCGGTTGTGCGGGAGTTTGGCCATGGGCCAGGCCTGTCATCTCGTCCCTCGCTTCTACCTGGACGGCTGGAGCAAGGGCAATCGCATGCTGTCGATCCGTCGGGGGACCGGCCAGTGCTTCCCCCTGAAGCCAGAGAAGGCGGCATTCGAGACCGACGCGTACGCAGTCATCCTCCCTGGCGGCGACAAGAGCTACGAAGCCGAAGAAGCCCTGGCGCAGCTCGAAGGCGAGGCCGCGGCGGCGATGCGCCGAGCCCTCGCCGACTGGCCCCCCTCCGACGAGGACAAGGGCCATTTGTCGCTGCTGATGGTGACCCAGGTGACCCGAGGGCGCGACCTTGCTGAGCACATGAATACCATCCTCGACTATCTGACCCGCACGCAGTTCGCGATGATGCCGAGCGACGAGGAGAGCCTCAAGCAACGGCTACGAGACGCCAACCTCGAGATCACCGACGAGAACCTGGAGCTGGTGAGAGAGATGATCAATGACCCGGACGGCTACCGGGTCCAGATGCACCAGACCCATCGCGTCCACTCGGCCTTGAAGGTCGGGCTGGACCTGTACCCGCATTTCTATCTCCGGGTCTGGCACCTTGTGACGATCCCGCAACGGCTGTTCATCACCACAGATCGACCCGTTTCTCTCCATGCTGACGAAGAGAGCAGGGGCCCTTTCGGGAGTATCGGTCTCATGACTGCCGATGAGGTCTGGATGCCGCTCAGTCCGAGCGAGTTGCTGGTCATGACCCACCCAGGGACTGGCCCTGCTAGGCGAGGGACCCTTAGGCAGGACCAGGTTGAGTCGGTCAACCTGAGGGTCGCGGCCAACTGCCATGAGTGGGCATTCGCGCGTCCTGGCAACCCGCAGGCAGAGGAAATCACGATGATGCTGGCTGAGCTCTCCGCGCCGGGCGTGGAGATCGGCGGCCCGTCCCCCGCCGAATGGGGTCAGGCCGCCAAGGGTCGAGGGAGGCAGACATAGGCGAGGGTGGTGGCCAATGATTTCCTTGCTCCTTGCACAGTCTTCACCGAGCCCGGTCGTTGTCGTGACCGGCGGAGAGTCGACTCTGGTGGTCTCCTTGGTCGCGGTTGCTAGTGCGCTGTTTGGCGCCCTAGCGAGTTACAGGGCGAGCGTGAGTCTTCAGAACAAAGTGCATGAGACTCGAGCGGCGATCAGGCGCAAGTCCAAGGTCTATACGCCCCTGCTCAACGACCTCACGGAGTTGCGAGAGGCCCTCCATCGCATAGGGAATGAAGGATGGAGCATCCTCTTGTTGCAACGAGTGTTGCCTTCGGGTTGGTCCTGCTGGGGGGTATTGGCTACACGGCTCTAGAGCTCCGCGCGACTCAAATACGCGTCGAGCAGCTCGAACAACAGACCGCAGGATCGGATCAGGTGAGGGTCCTCTCCTCAGCGATCGATCGGCTCGAGCAACGGGCGACCGATCTGCAGGAAGCGGCTGCCAAGGGCGTCCAGCAGCGGGAGGAGCTTCGAGACCTGCTGTACGGCGTCATCGGAACGAAGACTGGAGTGATTCCCCAGGGAACACCGTCCCTGGTGGAGCTAGGCTCGGCGAGGGCCGAGCCGAGCTTGATCAGCTGGAGCGTCGGGTGGCGACGCTTGAAGGCGACCTGGTGGCGGTGCATTTCTGCCTCCGTGATGTCATCCAGTCGATCGAGCTCCAGATCCCCAGCGTGTCGGGCTGCATCTTCATCTAGTCCGCTTCCCCTTGTGTTGGTTGACCCGGCGATGGTCTAATCGCCTGCCCTGAAAGGAAAGGTCCCCCCGGATGAAGAAGCTCCTGCTGATGGCGACGCTTGGCGTTGGAACGCTGACGTTGTCGCCAATCGAGAGTGCGGCCGCGGTCGTCAACACATGTCAGGCGACGAACTTGACGCTAGGGACGCCGAGTCAGTCGAATCTCCAAGCGGTGATCCAAGCCGCGCGCCCCGGCGACACGATCCAGGTGAAGCGCATCTGCGTCGGTCACTTCGAGATCGCGGAGGACCTCACACTTGTCGGCGAGGCAACCGCCGGAGCCGACCGCGCCACTCTTGATGGAAACGGGTCGGGCCGTGTGTTGAAGATTGGCGCAGCGGCTCATGTCACGATCACGGACCTGCTCCTCACGCACGGCGTCGCGGAGTTCGGCGGTGGGGTTCTGAACAAGGGCGCAGTTGCCCTGGCAGGAGGTTCGTCTGTAAGTGAGAACGCTGCTGTCAGCGGCGGCGGAGTGCACAACGCTGGGACCCTGATCCTGGAGGACTCATCATCCGTGAGCGGCAACTCGGCCAGTGGAAATATTGGTGGCGGCGGGATCAGGAGCGTCCTCTCTGGGCGGGTGATGATGAATGGGACCTCGTCCGTGAGCGGGAACACCGCGACCCAACAAGGTGGCGGAATCAGCTCCGTGCGTCTGAGCACCGTGACGATGAACGACTCTTCTTCGGTGCATCACAACACCGCGACTAGCGGTGGCGGGTTCCACTCGAAGGGCAGCATCACGATGAACGATGCCGCGTCGGTGTATGCGAACAAGGCGGTACCGGCGTCCGGCGGCGGCGGCAGTGCGGGCGGCGGCGTCTTGAACGACGGAGGCTCGGGGGTCTTGACGATGAACGACTCCTCCTCGATTCGAGGTAACGAGGCTGGCTTTGGGGGTGGGGTCGCCAGCTCCTTCGTGGTCACCATGAATGACTCCGCGTCGGTGAGCGACAACGTCGCCATCAAAGGTGGCGGGATCCTCGTTTCCAGATGGAGGGTCACCCTGAGCGGGGATTCCTTGGTGACGGGGAACGAGGCGGCAGAGGGCGGAGGTGTATATATCAACAGGGGCACCCTCCGGATGAACGAAGCAGCGTCGATCAGCCAGAACCATGCCACGAGTCAAGGCGGGGGGTTGTTCAACTTCCTTGGCCGGTTCTTCGGTGCAGTCGCGGGCGATAACGTTCACTCCAACACGCCGGACGACATCGTCACCACCTAAAGGTAGACCGGAGCCCGCTCGACAGTTGCTTGCGAAGATAGCTTCCCTTCGATGATTGATCTAGGCGACGTCGGCGGACACATCCCGGGCACAGAACTGCGTCACCCACGGGGTCGATAGGGACTGATACGCCGGATGACACGCCCCCTGAGCTGGAGAAATCGAATAGCCGCTGGTAAGGCGGCACCCCGGCTTATTCTTGACACGGAAGAGGTCAGAGGTTCAAATCCTCTAGCGCCCACCAGGTCTCCCGGTCACCCCTCGCGCCCGCGCGGATCGTGTCCGCGCGGGCGCTCCAGGGGTATACCCCGACGCCGCACTAGCAGACGCCTGGGTCCGCCTTGTCGATCCTGGTGACGCCGTCATCGCCGATCCGGAAGAACACGGCGACGAGCTCCACGTTCGTGTTCCCCTCGTTCACACCGACGTGGACGCTGGCGGGCGGCTCCACGAACCCGTCGCCGGGCCCATAGGTGTGGGTCTTGCACTGGCCGTTGCGGTCCCGGTAGAGCGTGAACTCACCCGCGGTCACGAGCACCAGGGTCTTGCCCGGATGTGAGTGCCAGCCGGTGGTGCCGTCGGGCGTGATCGTGAAGTCGGCCACGACCGTCTTCTTGCCCTCTCCCTGATGCAGCCTGACCGACTGGTCGATCTGGGCCGACGCCAGCGGCACCGCGGTGACGCCCGAACCGGGGGTAGCGACCGCTGCTCCGACGGCCATGAGGGTCGCCATCGCGATCAGCGAGAGCCCGAGCAACTTCTTTCTCCGCATGGACAACACTGCGATATTCATCTGTGGTCTCCCTTCCGTTCCTCGCATCACGTGTCTGAGCTTCATCGCCTTCCTCCTTTCTTGATCCGCGATGAGCGCTCGTCTATCGCGACGCTACGAGGCCGTTCCTTCCGGCTCTACGGTGGCGGCCTGGCGAGCGCCGGGATGCTGCCATCCCGGCTCGATACCGTGGTGGCCGCTTGACGCCGCCCGAGCGATGACGGACAACTGACGGGAACCCACGCGCAGGGGGCATCCGCTGGAGACCGACCGGACCGACAAGCTGCCAACCCTCGACGGGCTGCTGCGCGAGATCGAGAAGCTCCGAGCGTCTCGGCAACGACTCGCGCGTGCCGCCGATGCCGAACGTCGCGGCATCGAGCAGGCCCTGCACGAGGGTGTGCAGCAGGATCTGGTGGGGCTCACGGCCAACCTCGAGGTCGCGGCGCGATCGGTGGACTCCGATCCCGCCACGGCGAGGGCGCTCCTGGATGAGCTGCAGCGTGAATCGAGCCGGGCGCTGACGGAGATCCAGGAGCTCGCCACCCGGATCTTCCCACCGCTCCTCGAGGTGGGCGGGCTCGCCGCCGAGCTGCGCGCCGCGGCGGCGCGGGCGAGCGTGCCGGTGCGGGTCGTCATCGGCGAGGACACCATCGCTCCGCCGGAGATCGCTGGTGCCGTCTACTTCTGCGCGCTCGATGCGTTCGAGAACGCACCGGGTGGCACCCCCGTAGTGGTGAGCGCCCGAGGCGAGGAGGGCGCGCTCGCGTTCGAGATCGTCGCGGCGTGCGACCTGGGTGCGGAGCTCCGCGCTCCGCACGATCGCGTCGAGGCGCTGGGTGGGCGCGTCACGATCACGTCCGAGGGTGGTCAGACCATCGTCGCAGGCAGCCTCCCGCTGCCGTGAAGACGCTAGTCGCTCTCCGCCAGGTAGAGGATCACGGCCTTGACCCGCTTGTTCACCGATGGCTCCCACGTGAGGCCGAGCTTGAGGAAGATCGAGTGGATCACCTTCTCGACCGACCGCTCGGCGAGGAAGAGCGACTCGCCGATCGCGGCGTTGCTCTTGCCCGGCCGCCATCTCGCGCAGCACGTCGCCCTTCACGGGCGGACAGATCCTTGAGCGGCGAGCGCTCGCCGCGAGCGTCCTCGCGCGACCAGCGCCTCCACGACCTTCGGGTCGATCACCGAGCCGCCGTCGGCGACCGCGTGGATCGCCGACACCAGGTGCTCTGGTTCCTGGACGCGCTCCTTGAGGAGGTACGAACGTCCGGCGCTGCCGCCGTCCAGGATCGCGAGCGCGTAGCTCGGCGTCGCGAACTGGCTGAGCACCACGACCCCGACCTGTGGGTCCGTCGTTCGCAGTCGTTGCGCCGCCTGGATGCCCTCGTCGCTCTTGCCGGGCGGCATCCGGATGTCGGTGACGACGACGTCGGGGTGCTCCTTCTCGACCGCCGCGAGCAGGGACTCGAGGTCACCGCACACCGCGGCGACCTCGAGATCGGGGTCGGCTTCGAGCAGACGCCGAACGCCCTCGCGCACGAGGAGATGATCCTCGGCGATCACCAGCCGGAGTGCCATGGCGCGAGGATACGCCAGTGACCGTTGCCCTCGTCGTCGACGACAACGCAAGGAACCGGAAGCTCGCCCTCGACGTCCTGGCCTCGGCCGGGTTCCGGGTTCTCGGAGCCGCGCCGGGCCGCGGAGGGGATCGCCCTCGCACTCGAGCACGTGCCGGACGTGATCCTGATGGACCTCCGGCTCCCCGACATGGACGGCGTCGAAGCGACGACGGAGCTCGCCGCGCACGAGCGGACGGCGCTCATCCCGGTGGTCGCGATGAGCGCATCAGCGCTCGAAGGGAGCGAGGACTGGCTCGAGGACGCGGGCTTCGCAGGATGGCTCGAGAAGCCGATCCACGTGAGCACGTTCCCCGAGCAGGTCCGCCGCCACTGCGGCGGGGATGCGGAGTGACGAGGTCGAGGCCAGTACCGTGCTGGCACCCCCGAGCAGGGAGGTTGGCCTGGTAGGCCGAGACCACCCCGCCCTCTAGCCTCTGGACGGATCGGCTCGGCGGTGTGAACATCGCCGAGCACCGACGGCCACGCGGCTTGAGCGGAAGGGAGACACGCATGCGGAGGCTCGTGATCGGTGGCGCACTCGGGGTCGTTCCTCGTCTCGGTCGTGCTCGCGGCGTGCGGCGGTTCGAACGCCGAGCTCGACCAGCGACCCAGTCTCGACGGTTCCAGGACATGTGGGAGATCGACCAGATCGAGAAGGACTTCCACCACGCCACGACGGAGAAGGACATCGACCTGATGATGAGCCTGTACGCGCCCAACGCGACGATGACGGTGGGCCCGGGGGTGACCGCGGCTGGGCGTCGACGAGATCCGGCGGTTCTGGCTGGAGGATTCGGCGCCGTTCGCGGCTCGAGAACAACTGGATCTCGGATCACCCGGCGTACAAGCTCGAGATCACGGTCAACGGCGACCGAGGCACGCTGCACTTCGAGTGCCACTTCGTCGACGCCGAGACCAGCGAGGTCGTGTCGGCCACGGCCGCCGACTTCGACGTGGCCCGGATCGACGGGGAGTGGCTGATCACGAACTTGGTCGGCGGCGACGACCGTCCTGGAAGCCTGAGATCCGGTGGGGACCGGAGCGCCAAGCGACGGGTGGGGTGCCCGAGGAGTCGCGACGGCGCAGCCGGGTCGGCGATCCGCTCGTCCGGGCCGTCGCCCGCGTGCCGGTCACGGTTCGGACGAAGCTGCTGATCGCATTCGTCGGCACGTCCCTGCTTCTCGTCGCCGTCGGCCTGCTCGGGCAGCTCGTCCTCGGACAGTCGAACGATCGCGTCGCGAGCGTCGGAGCCGCTCCAGGAACGGGCCGTCGAGTACAGCCAGGCTCCAGGCGGCGGCCGAGTACCTGCGTGATGGCTTGGCGCAGAACGTCGGCGACGACTTCAACGTGGTCTGGCCGGGAGCAGCGCCGGACGCGACTCCGCGGGGCGTTCTCGCTCGCCGTCGATCTGTCCGCGGTGGATGCCGCCGTCCGGCTCGCGTCGAACGACGGCCCCGGATCGACTCGGATTCACGCCGCCGCCGGCGATGAGGAGGTCGTCCTCGACAGGATCGAGCTCACCGCTGAGCGCCTCTCGCGGTCTGATCGAGGACGAGATCATCCCGCTCTACGAGGCCCGACCATCGCGATCGACGACCAGGAGCACGATCGAGGCGATGCTGCCGCTGCGGGCGCGAGCGGAGCTGCTCGCGAGCGACCTCGCACACGGACGCTGCGCAGCTGGCGAACGGGACGCGAGCAGGAAATCCAGCATCTGATCGCGCAGGAACGCGAGCTCCTTCGCGAGCTCCCGGGCCCTGTTCATCGGCGTCGCGGCGGGCGCGCTCGTCCTCGCACTGCTGCTGGGGTTCGTCCTCTCGTGGTCGGTGATCGGGCCGATCCAGAGCATCGACACGCCGCCTTGCCGCGATCGCGTCGGGCGACTTCTCGGGCCGCGTGGAGGTCGAGAACCGAGACGAGCTCGGCGCGTTGGGCGCCAACGTCAACCGGATGAACGACGAGCTCCGTCGCCTCTACACCGAGCTCGAGGCGGCGAGCCAGCACAAGTCGGAGTTCCTGGCCAACATGTCCCACGAGCTGCGGACGCCGCTGAACGCGATCATCGGCTTCTCGCAGGTGCTCCGCGACGAGATGGTCGGCCCGGTCAACGAGAAGCAGGCCGAGTACCTCGACGACATCATCTCTTCCGGGAACCACCTGCTCTCGCTGATCAACGACGTCCTCGACCTCTCCAAGGTCGAGGCCGGACAGGTCGAGCTCGAGGTGCACCCGTTCTCGCTGCGGGAGGCGCTCGAGCGCGGCGTGGTGATGGTGCGCGAGCGCGCGACGGAGGACGGGGTCCGCGTCGCGTTCGCCGCCGATCCGGAGGTCGACGTGGTCGACGGCGACGAGCGCCGGATCAAGCAGGTGATCTTCAACCTGCTCTCGAACGCCGTGAAGTTCACGCCCGCCGGCGGGGAGGTGGACGTGAGCGCGACGCGGGTCAACGGCGAGGTGAGGGTCTCGGTCGCCGATACCGGCCCCGGCGTCGCCCCCGAGGATCGGGAGCGGATCTTCGAGGAGTTCCAGCAGAGCGAGACGGGGGACGGGCATCGCGAGGGGACCGGCCTGGGCCTGGCGCTCTCGAAGCGGTTCGTGGAGCTCCACGGCGGACGGATCTGGCTCGAGAGCGAGGTCGGTCAAGGGAGCACGTTCACCTTCGCTCTGCCAGCGAGGTCGTCACGTCATGACCGGCGAGCAGGTCCTCGTGGTCGAGGACAACGAGAAGAACATGAAGCTGTTCCGCGACGTCCTGGTCGCGACGGGCTATCGAACGCTCGAGGCGACGACGGGCGGCGAGGCGGTCGAGATGGCATCCGAGCACACGCCGGACCTCGTGCTGATGGACATCCAGCTCCCGGACCTCGACGGCGTGCAGGCGCTCTACCGGCTGCGCGCGAACGCGCGCACGGCGAGGATCCCCGTTCTTGCCCTGACCGCACAGGCGATGCGAGGGGACCGCGAGCGGTTCCTGGCGGAGGGCTTCGACGGCTACGTGTCGAAGCCCGTGAACGTGCGGGAGCTGATCGAGATCGTTGCGCACCACTGCGAAGGAAGGATCGGATGAGGGTAGTCTCAGACCCGGTGCCGGTCGATGAGCGGCACGAGAACGCACCGGGAGACGATGTGATCGAACCCGACCGGCTGAGGTCGCTGCCGCTGTTCGGCGACCTCGATGAATACGACCTTTCCCACATCGCACGGTGGGTGCAGGAGATGACGGCCGAGCCGGGCGACCTGCTGATCGAGCAGGGGTCGATGCCGTACGAGCTCTTCGTGATCGAGGACGGCACCGTCGACGTCGTGCGCGACGGCGAGCCGATCGCATCGCTGGGAGCTGGCGACGTCGTCGGGGAGATCGCGTTGCTGGCGCAGCATCGACGCATCGCCTCGGTCGTGGCCCGGACGCCGGTGCGCGCCCTCGCCCTTCACGTCGATGCGCTGCAGGAGATCACGGCGGAGATGCCGGAGCTGGGTGAGGAACTTCGCATGCTCATGGACCGTCGCCGATCCGAGAACGACCTGAGCTGAGCGTCCGCAGAGCGGCTGGTTCGCCCCTTGCGGTCGTCGTGCCGCCGTGCAACACTCGGCGTCACGAGATGTCCGGGCTCCGGTCCGGGCCGACGGCGGCACGACGCGGGCACGTGCCGCCGTCACTCTACCCAGCCGCCGCACCCCACCGGATGAGTGCGACGATTGCTATCGTGGGAGGGCTTCCGGGCGCGTAGCTCAGTGGGAGAGCGCTCGCCTCACACGCGAGAGGTCGCAGGTTCAAAACCTGCCGCGCCCACCGGAACACCCCGCGGACGCGGGGCCCGTTGAGGGGACACTGCCCGCGCTGTAGCGTCGAGGCATGTCGGGCACGGCGGTCCTCGGGCCCTTCTACGACGGGTGGGCCAACCACCAACGACTCGTGCTGGACGCCATCGGGGATCTCGGTCCCGAGCAGCTCGCGCTGCGGACGGCTCCCGACGAGATGGCGATCTGGCAGATCGCGAGCCACATGGCCGGGTCTCGGGCGTACTGGTTCCACGACATCCTGGGCGAGGGCGACCCAGCCGTTCGAGACATGTTCCGGGTTGCGAGCACGACCGTGCCCGGCCTTCCCCTCGTCGACGCGGGGTGGGAGGACGACGAGATCCATCCTCGAACGGCCACCGAGATCGTCCACGCGTTCCGCGAGACGTGGGGCCTGATCGAGGGGTGCCTCGAGCGTTGGACGCCGGATGACCTCACCGTGCAGCTCCAGCAGGGTTCCTCCGGCCGCCTCACGACCCGGGCGTGGGTGATCTGGCACCTCATGGAGCACGAGGCGCATCACGCAGGCGCGATCTCGCTCGTGCTCGGCACCAACGGCCTATCCGGCCTGGACCTCTGAGCAGGCGGCCATCCGATAGGGTGTGCGGTCCGGTCCTCGAAGACGAAAGGCTCGACGCACGATGGTCTCCGCGATGCCCTCCCCGCCGTCCGCCGCCGCCGCGCGCGCCGGCGAACTCCGCAAGGTCTACGGCGACGGTGACGCCGCGGTCGAAGCGCTGCGAGGCGTCACGATCGAGTTCGGCCGGGGCGAGTTCACCGCCATCATGGGGCCCTCGGGTTCCGGCAAGTCGACCTTGCTGCACTGCCTCGCCGGGCTCGACAGCCCGAGCGAGGGCGCGGTGTGGATCGGCGAGGTCGATCTCACCTCGCTGAACGAGAAGCAACTCACGGCGCTGCGACGGGACAAGGTGGGCTTCGTCTTCCAGGCTTTCAACCTGGTGCCCACGTTGACCGCCGCCGAGAACATCACCCTTCCGCTCGACATCGCCGGGCGCGACGTCGATCGAGCCTGGTACGACCAGGTGGTCGATACCATCGGGCTCCGCGACCGCCTGGGGCATCGTCCGAGCGAGCTCTCGGGCGGCCAGCAGCAGCGCGTGGCCGGGGCGCGTGCGCTCGTGAGTCGGCCCGACATCGTGTTCGCCGACGAGCCGACCGGCAACCTCGACTCGCGGTCGGGGGCAGAGCTTCTGGGCTTCCTGCGTGAAGCCTGCTCCACCTACGGCCAGACGATCGTGATGGTCACCCACGACGCGAACGCGGCGAGCTACGCCGACCGCGTGGTCTTCCTCGCCGACGGCAACGTGGTCGACGAGATGCGCGACCCCACCGCGGAGGGTGTGCTCGACCGGCTCAAATCGCTGGAGGCCTGAGCGCCGTGTGGCGAGCGACGTTCAAGAGCCTGCTGGCGAAGAAGCTCCGGCTCGTGCTGACCGCGATCTCGGTCGTGCTCGGAGTCGGCTTCGTGGCGGGCACCTACGTGCTCACCGACACGATGAACGCGGCCTTCGAGGATCTCTTCGAGCAGACCTCGGCCGCCTCCGACGTGGTCGTGCGCTCGGAGTCGGCGTTCGACTCGGCCGCGGCCGGCCCCGGCGGGGGCAGCGGAAGCGACGACCGTGAGCCGGTGCCGGCGAGCGTGCTCGACGACGTGTTGGCCGTGCCGGGCGTCGCGGTCGCAGTCGGCGACGTGCAGGGCTACGCCCAGATGATCGACCCGGCGACCGACGAGGTGATCGGCGGGGTGGGCCCGCCCACGATCGGCACGAACTGGAACGAGCTGGCCGGCGAGGTGCTGTCGCTCCGTGGTGAGAGCGAGCCGCCGGCCGGATCCGACGAGGTGGTGATCGACGCCGCTACCGCTCGCAACGCCGACCTCGCCATCGACGACCGCATCCGCATCCTGTTCCAGGGGCCTCCCGGCGAGTTCACGATCGTGGGTGTCGCGGGGTTCGGGGAAGCCGACAACCTCGGCGGCGCGACGCTGGCGGTCTTCGACACCGAGACGGCGCAGAGGGTGCTCGGCAAGGAAGGCGTCTACGACGCGATCAGCGTCGTGGGCGAGGAGGGCGTGGCGGCGAGCGAGCTGCGCGCGTCGGTGGCCGCAGCGCTGCCCGATGGCGTCGAAGCGGTGACGTCGACATCGGTCGCCGACGAGGCCTCGCAAGCGCTGCAGGAAGGGCTGGGGTTCTTCCGCACCGCGCTGCTCGTGTTCGCGTTCGTGGCGCTGTTCGTCGGCTCGTTCATCATCTTCAACACCTTCTCGATCATCGTCGCGCAGCGCACGCGCGAGCTCGCGTTGCTGCGGGCGCTCGGTGCGTCGAGGCGGCAGGTCGTCGTCTCGGTGGTGCTCGAGGCGTTCCTCGTGGGCGTCGTCGCCTCGGTGCTCGGCATCGCGCTCGGCATCGGCATCGCGGTCGGGCTGCAGGGGCTGTTGGGGGCATTCAACATCGACCTGCCGAGCACCTCGCTGCAGCTGCTGCCCCGCACGATCATCGCCTCGCTCGTCGTGGGCATCGCCGTCACGGTCGTGGCGTCGATCCTGCCGGCTCGACGCGCCGGATCGGTTGCCCCGATCCAAGCCCTGCGGGAGGCGGCCGACGGCCCGACCAGCAAGGAGCTCGCCGGGCGCCGGCTCGTGGTGGCCCTGGTCGTGACCGGGCTCGGCGTGGCAGCGCTGCTCTACGGATTGTTCGGCGCCGAGACGAGCGGCGCGTCGATCGTGGGGTTCGGCGCGGCGATCACGTTCATCGGCGTGGCGATGCTCTCGCCGCTGGCGGCCCGTCCGGTCGCGGGCGGCCTCGGGGCTCCATTGAAGCGCCTGTCGATCCAGGCGCGCCTCGGCCGCGAGAACGCGATGCGCAGCCCGCGCCGCACCGCCTCGACCGCAGCCGCGCTGATGATCGGGCTCGGCCTCGTCTCGATGGTCGCCATCCTGGCTGCCTCGCTGAAGGCGTCGTTCGACGCCGCACTCACCGAGACCCTGAAGGCCGACTACACCCTGTCGACGAGCTCGTTCACGGCGTTCAGCCCAGAGGTCGCCACCCGAGTGGCCGCCTTGCCCGAGGTCGGCACGGCGTCGGTGTTCCGGCAGAACGGCTTCCGGGTGGACGGGGCGACGTCGTTCGTGACCGCCGTCGACCCCGCCACGATCGAGCAGGTCGCCGCGATGGAGGTGACCGAGGGGTCGGTCGCCGACCTCACGGGCGCAACCGACGGTGTGTTGGTGTTCCGCGATCTCGCGGTGGACGAGGGCTGGGCGCTCGGCGACGAGGTGCCGGCCGAGTTCGCCTCGTCGGGCGACGTGCCTCTCACCATCGTCGGGATCTTCGACGAGAACCGGCTGGTCGGCGACTACGTGATCTCGCTCGAGAGCTACGAGGGCTTGTACAGCGAGCAGCTCGACGCGTTCGTGCTCGTCAAGGGCGCCGAGGGCGTGCCGCTCGACGAGGTCGGCACTGCGATCGAGCAGGCCGTCGCGGAGTTCCCGAACGTGCAAGTGCAGGATCAGGCGGCGTTCCGCGAGCAGCAGGCAGGCTTCATCGACCAGCTGCTGGCGCTCGTGACGGCCCTGCTGCTGATGGCGATCCTCATCGCGTTGTTCGGCATCGTGAACACGCTGGGGCTCTCGATCTACGAGCGCACGCGCGAGCTCGGCCTGCTGCGGGCGGTGGGCATGAGTCGGCGACAGGTCAAGCGCATGATCAGGTGGGAGTCGATCATCATCGCCGTCTTCGGCGCGGTGCTCGGCGTGGCGATCGGCGTCGCGTTCGGGTGGGCCCTGCAACAAGCGCTGAAGAACGAGGGCGTGAGCGAGTTCGTGGTGCCGGTGGGCCAGCTCGCGATCTACCTGGTGCTTGCGGGTCTTGCGGGCGTGCTCGCGGCCATCTGGCCGGCCCGGCGCGCGGCGAAGCTCAACGTGCTCGAGGCGATCTCGTACGAGTAGCGACGGGCACGGTGGCTATCATGCCCGGATGCCGACGCTGACCCTGCCCGACGCCTCGACGATCGAGCTTCCCGAAGGGGAACCGGTCGGCGCCGCCCTGCCGAAGGGCACGATCGCCGCCCGCGTCGACGGCGAGCTGCGCGACCTGTCCTACGTGCCGGCCACCGACGCCGGCGTCGATGTCGAGCCCGTCGCGCCGGCATCCGACGACGGGCTGCACGTGCTGCGGCACTCGACCGCCCACGTGCTCGCCCAGGCGGTGTGCGATCTCTACCCGGGTGCGAAGTACGCGATCGGCCCCGCGATCGCCGATGGCTTCTATTACGACTTCGACCTGCCAGAGCCCGTGCACGCCGCCGACCTCGCGAAGATCGACCGGCGCATGCGCCAGATCGTGAAGCGGAACCAGCGCTTCGTGCGCGAGGAGGTCTCGCGCGAGGAAGCCATCGATCGGCTGCGCGACCAGCCGTACAAGGTCGAGATCATCGAGGGCATCGGCGCGGGTGAGGGCCACGGTGACGGTGAGGGCGACGAGCAGGCGGCGGCCGGCGAGACCGTCTCCCTGTACTCCAACGACGCGTGGGTCGACCTGTGCATGGGGCCGCACGTGCCGCACACCGGCGTGCTCGGGGCGTTCAAGCTGACGAACGTGGCCGGTGCGTACTGGCGAGGCGACGAGCGCAACCAGCAGCTCACCCGCATCTACGGCACGGCTTGGGCGAGCAACGAGGACCTCGAGGCGCACCTGCACCGGCTCGCGGAAGCCGAACGCCGCGACCACCGGCGACTGGGCATCGAGCTCGACCTCTTCTCCTTCCCCGACGAGATCGGCTCGGGGCTCGCGGTCTTCCATCCGCGCGGGGGCCTGATCCGCCGGCTGATGGAGGACTACTCGCGTCGGCGCCACGAGGAGGCCGGCTACGAGTTCGTGAACACCCCGCACATCACGAAGTCGGAGCTCTTCGAGACGAGCGGGCACCTGGAGTGGTTCGCCGACGGCATGTTCCCGCCCATGGAGCTCGACGGCGGTACCGAGTACTACCTGAAGCCCATGAACTGCCCGATGCACATCCTGATCTATCGCAGCCGCACGCGCAGCTACCGCGAGCTGCCGCTACGGCTCTTCGAGTTCGGCACGGTCTACCGCTACGAGAAGTCAGGCGTGATCCACGGGCTCACGAGGGTGCGCGGGCTCACGATGGACGACGCGCACATCTTCACGACGAAGCAACAGATGGGCGAGGAGCTGAAGTCGCTGCTCACGTTCGTGCTCGACCTGTTGCGCGACTACGGCCTCGACGACTTCTACCTCGAGCTGTCGACCCGGCCCGAGGGCAAGGCGGTCGGCACCGACGAGGAATGGGTGGAAGCCACCGAGGTGCTGCGGGCCGCGGCGGAGTCGATGGACCTGGAGCTCGTGATGGACGAGGGCGGCGGCGCGTTCTACGGGCCGAAGATCAGCGTGCAAGCGCGCGACGCGATCGGCCGCACCTGGCAGATGTCCACGATCCAGGTCGACTTCCAGTTCCCGCAGCGATTCGACCTGCACTACGCCGGCGACGACGGCGAGCGACACCGGCCGATCATGATCCACCGGGCCCTGTTCGGGTCGGTCGAGCGTTTCTTCGGTGTGCTCACCGAGCACTACGCGGGGGCCTTCCCGCTGTGGCTCGCGCCCGAGCAGCTGCGATTCGTGCCGGTCGCCGACCGCCACGCCGACCGCTGCCATGAGCTCGCGGCCGAGGCGAAGGCCGCCGGACTGCGTGCAGCGATCGACGACTCGAAGGAGAGCGTCGGCAAGAAGATCAGGGCGGCCCAGCTCATGAAGGTGCCGTACACGCTCGTGGTGGGCGACCAGGAGCTCGAGTCCGGCGCCTTCACCGTGCGCGACCGGGCGGGCACCGAAGTGGCGGGCGTGCCCTTCGCGCGGGTGCTCGAAGCCCTGGGCGAGGAAGCCGCGAGCCGCCGCCTCGTGCAGACCGATTTCGGGGCAAGCTGAGCGAGCGATGGATCACCTCTGGAGTCCGTGGCGCATGCAGTACATCGAGACGGCCCGCGACGAGCTCGAGGACGACGGCGGGTGCGTCTTCTGCGCCGTGCCGGCGCGCGAGCCCGAGCGCGTGCTGGCGCGCGGCGAGCTCGCCTACGTGGTGCTCAACAAGTTCCCGTACAACCCGGGGCATGTGTTGATCGTGCCCCTGCGGCACACCGGTGACATCGAGGATCTCAGCGTCGAGGAGAACGCGGAGCTGCAGCTCCTGCTGCAACGGTCGGTGCGCGCTCTGCGCGAGGAATCGGCGCCGCACGGGTTCAACATCGGCATGAACCTCGGCTCGATCTCGGGCGCCGGCATCCCCGACCACCTGCACTGGCACGTGGTGCCGAGGTGGAGCGGCGACACGAACTTCATGCCGGTGGTCGGCGAGGTTCGCGTGCTGCCGCAGCTGCTGGCCGACACCGCGGGCCGGCTCGCCCCGAGGTTCGCTGATGATTGAGTCCGGCACGGTGGAGGGCATCGCGTACGAGATCGCAGGCGAGGGCCCCGCCGTCACGCTGCTCCATCCGGGCCTGTGGGACTCGCGCACGTGGGACCTGCAGTTCGAATCGTGGGCGGAGCGGTTCCGGGTGCTCCGGTATGACCAGCGTGGATACGGCCGGTCCGCGAAGCTCGACGGCACGGCCTACTCGCCCGTGCGCGACCTGCTCGCGCTCCTCGATCACGTCGGCGTCGAGCGCACGGCCTTGGTGGGCTGTTCGATGGGCGGGGGCCTCGCGGTCGACGCGACGCTGACCGCGCCGCAGCGCGTGTGGGCGCTCGTGCCGATCGCGGCCGGCCTCGGCGGGTTCGAGGAGAACGAGGACGAGGAAGCGTGGTGGGATGCGCTGGCGCCGCCGATCGACGCCGCGATCGAGGCGGGCGAGTTCGAACGGGCGCAGGATCTGCTGCTCGAGATCTGGGCGCCGCTCGGGGTCGACGATGAACGCGGCGCGCGCATCAAACAGATCGCCCGGGACAACATCCACGAGATGACGATGGACGAGTCCCTCGCCGAGTCGCTCGACCCGCCCGCGGCGCAACGGCTCGGCGAGATCGACGTGCCGACGTTGGTCGTCGACGCGACGCAGGACCCACCGGACATGCGCCGCGCCTCGCACCTGATCGCACAGGAGGTGCTCGACGGGCGGCTCGTTTCGATCGAGGCCGATCACGTGGTGAACCTGCGGGCGCCCGAGGCGTTCGACGATGCGGTGCTGCCGTTCCTCGAGCAGCACGCGCCGCACTGACGCGCTGGGCCTCTGCGCGTCGGCTACTTCCGTTCGGCTCGGGCAGCCTGGTACTCGTCGATCACCTTCTGCGCGAGATGCTGCGGCATCTCCTCGTAATGGGCGAACGTGGCCGTGTACGCGCCTCGGCCCCCGGTCATGGAGCGTAGGTCGATCACGTACCGCGCGACCTCGGCCTGCGGCACCTGGGCGCGGATGCGCTGCTTGCCCCCCCCGAGCTGTTCCATGCCGGCGATCTTGCCGCGCTTCGCGTTGAGGTCGCCCATGATGTCGCCCGTGTAGGCCTCGGGCACGATGACCTCGAGGTCGACGATCGGCTCGAGCAGCGCCACGCCCGCCTGCTCGACCGCTTCCTTGAGCGCCATCGATCCGGCGATCTGGAACGCCATGTCGCACGAGTCGACCGGATGGAACTTGCCGTCGACGAGCGTGACCTTGATGTCGACCATCGGGTTCCCGCTCAGCACGCCCTCGGCCATCGTCTTCACGATGCCCTTCTCGATCGACGGGATGAACTGATGGCGGGATCGCGCCGCCGAAGATCTTGTCGTCGTAGACGAAGCCCTTCGCCGTGCGCCGAGCGGCTCGATCTCGATCGTGCACACGGCGTACTGCCCGTGGCCGCCGGTCTGCTTCACGTGGCGGCCGACGGCGACCCTTGCGCGCCCGGATCGTCTCTCGGTAGCGCGATCTTCGCGGGCGCGGTGGTGCACCTCCACGCCGAACTTGCGCTTCAGCCGCTCGATCATCACCTCGAGGTGCGCCTCGCCCATGCCGTGCATCACCGTCTCGTGGGTCTCCTCGTTGCGGGAGACCCGCAGCGTCGGGTCCTCCTCGCGAAGCCGGGCGAGTCCGGTCGAGAGCTTGTCCTCGTCGCCCTTGGTCTTCGGCTCGATCGCGTAGGCCAGCAGCGGCTCGGGCAGGTCGAGCGCCGGCAGCTGCACCGGGGCTGTCCTTCGGTGCGATCGTGTCGCCGGTGTGGGTGTGCGCGAGCTTCGCCACCGCCCCGATGTCGCCCGCGACGACCTCCGAGACCTGTCTCGTGCTCCTTGCCGACGAGCGTGAAGAGCTGACCGACCCGCTCGTCGATGCCCTGGGTGGCGTTGTGGACGGTCGAGTCGGGGCGCATCGTGCCGCTGAAGACGCGGAACATCGTGATGTGCCCGACGAAGGGGTCCGAGAGCGTCTTGAACACGAACGCGGTCAGCGGGCCGGCGGCGTCGGTCGCGCGCTCGGCCTCGGCTGCCGTCCTTGCCGATGACCGTCGATCGGCGCGCGGTCGAGCGGGGAGGGGAACTCCTCGACGATGAAGTCCAGCAGCCGGTCGATGCCGATGGCCTTGGCGGCCGAGCCGACCATCACCGGCGCGAGCCGAGCCTTCGCGAACCCGTCCTTCGCGCCGCTCACGATGTGCTCCTCGGGCAGCGTGCCCACCTCGAGGTACTCCTCGATCAGCGCGTCGTCCGACTCGGCGACCGCCTCGATCAGCTTCTCGCGGGCGGGGTCGGCGATCGCGTGGATCTCGTCGGGCCACTCGCGTCTCCTCGGCCTCGGGCCCGGACGGATAGCGGTCCGCCTTCTCGTGCAGCAGGTCGGCGACCCCCGCGAACTCGTGCTCGGCCCCGATCGGCAGCTCGAACGGCGCGACCTGGTTGCCGAACGACGAGACGAGCTGGTCGAGCGTGGCCTGGAAGTCGGATCGCTCCCGGTCGAGCTTGTTCACGAAGATCGCGCGCGGAAGGCCCGCCTCGACCGCGAGCTCCCACGCGGCCTCGGTCTGCACCTCGACGCCGTCGACCGCCGAGACCACCACGATCACGGCGTCGGCGGCGCGGATCGCCGAGCGCAGGTCGCCGATGAAGTCCGCGTACCCGGGGGCGTCCAGCACGTTGATCTTGACGCCCTCCCACTCGATCGGCGCCATCGAGAGCGAGACCGAGATGCCCTTGCGCTGCTCGTCGGGATCGTGGTCGGTGACGGTGTTGCCGTCCTCCACGGTGCCCATGCGCGTGATCGCGCCGGAGGTGAAGAGCATGGCCTCGAGCAGCGTGGTCTTGCCCGACCCCGCCGTGGCCCGACCAGCAGGACGTTGCGGATGTCCTTCGCGTCGTAGGTCTTCAACGCGCGCTCCTTCGGCATCGGCGCACTTCAGGCGTGCGGGTCCGGGCATCGTACCCAAGGACGGTCTTGCTACGCTCGCCCGGTCTCATCACACGGTCTCAACCCCATGGTGCGATTCGAACGACAGCCGCCGGGCACCGCACTCACCCGATCGACCCTGTCGATCGGTGCGCTGCTCGTCGCCCTCGCCGGGTGGCTTACCATCGCCCGCCGTCCCGAGGAAGCCGGCACTCGCCGCCCTCGTCTCAGCCGTGCTGCTGTTGATCGGCGGACATCGTGCCAACCACGGCGCCGGCGGCCCCAGCGACCGCATGCTCGACGAACTGCTCGACCGCGTGTGGGACGGCGCCGTGCTCGGCCCGCTGGCGTGGGTCGCCCGCACCGACGACCCGGCCCTCGCCATCGCCGCCCTCGCGGCCCTGTGCCTCAGTGCCCTGTCGTCGTACGTGCGCGCACGGGGCGCATCGCTCGATTACAGCGTCGAAGAGAGTCACCTCACGAGGGGACTGCACTACGGCCTCGTGGTGACGGGCCTCGGGTTCAGCCTCGCCTGGGCGATCTGGCTCGCAGCGGGGGTCGCCGCCCTCGCCGTGATCGTGCGCACGTCGCAGGTCGCACGCGAGGAGCGCGCGTGACCCCGGTCGGATCCGACGCGGAGACCCGTCGGGAGACGATCGCCTTCCACCTCTACCGCTCGGTCGCCTGGCTGGCGCGTGCGCTACCCGAGGACCTCGGCCGGCACCTGTTCCGGTTGGGTGGGCGACTCGCAGGCGACCTCGCGCCCGCCACGAGAGCGGTGGTGGCCCGCAACCAGGCGCAGGTGCTGGGCCGGGCGCCGGGCGACCCGCTCGTGCGTGCCGCGACCCGCGAGGCGTTCGACTCCTACGCCCGCTACTGGTTCGACTCGTTCCGCTTCTCCGTCATGGCGCCGGCGGCCGTGGCGGCCCGGTTCGAGGCCATCGGCGACGACCATCTCTGGCATGCCCTCGACGAGGGCGCCGGGGCCATCGTCGCGCTGCCGCATATCGGGAACTGGGACGCCGCTGGTCCGTGGCTGTCGTCGATGGGCCGCAGTCGTGGTCGCCGTCGCCGAGCAGCTGCGGCCGCCTCGCCTGTACGAGCTGTTCGTCGCCAACCGATCCGCGTTCGGGGTGGAGGTGGTCGGTCTCGGCGACGAGGGGGTCGCGAGGACGCTGGCGAAACGGCTCGCCGACGGCGCGATCGTCGCCCTCGTGGCCGACCGCGACCTCACGGGGCGGGGGGTCGAGGTGACGATGTTCGGCCGCACCCGGCGGCTGCCGGCCGGTCCGGCCCTGCTGTCGCTCACCACGGGAGCGCCGCTGATCGTGACGCCCGTGTTCCAGACCGAGCAGGGGTGGCGGGTGGTCATGACCCCGCCGCTGTCGATCGAGCCCACCGGCGATCGACGTGCCGACGTCACCGCACTCACCCAGCGCATGGCAGAGGCGTTCGAGCGAGCCATCGCGTCGGCCCCCACCGACTGGCACATGTTCCAGCCGGCATGGCAGGACTGATGACCATGCGCATCGCCCTCGTCTGCCCCTATGACCTCGATGCGCCGGGAGGCGTGCAGGTCCACGTGCGAGACCTCGCATCGCAGCTCGCAGCTCGTGGGCATGTCGTGGAGGTCTTCGGCCCCGGCAGCGGGGGCCTCGGCCGGCCGGTGCGATTCCCCTACCGGGGCACGGTCGCCCCGATCGCGCCCTGGCCCGGCGGCGTGCGGCTGGCGCGCCGCGCCTTCGAGCGGTTCTCTCCCGACCTCGTGCACGTGCACGAGCCCTTCACCCCGAGCGCTTCGATGTGGGCCGCGCTCGCCGCCACCGTGCCCATCGTGGCGACGTTCCACGCCTGGCTCGACCGCGCTCGCGTCTACGAGGTCGCGGAACCCGCGCTGCGACCGGTCGCCCGTCGCCTGACCGCCTCGATCGCGGTCTCGCAGGCGGCGGCGGCGTTCGTGGAGCGCGCCGTGCCGGGGCTCGAGCCGGTCGTGATCGCGAACGGGGTATCGGTGTCGAGATTCGCGGAGGCTACCCGGCTCGACTGGCCGCCGGGGCGCCGCATCGCCTGGGCGCACCGCCTCGACCCGCAGAAGGGGTTCCCGGTGCTGGTGGAGGCGTTCCGGCGGTTGGCTTCCGAGCGAACCGACCTGCTGCTCAGCGTCGGGGGCGACGGTGCCGACCGGGTGGCGATCGACGGACTGCCCGCCTCGGTGCGGGAGCGCATCTCGATGTTCGGTCGTGTCGGGCACGACGAGGTGCCCTCGCTGCTCGGGGGCGCCGACGTCGCCGTGGCGGCCGCGACGGGCCAGGAGAGCTTCGGGATCGCGGTCGTCGAGGCGATGGCGGCAGGGGTGCCGGTGGTCGCCACCGACATCGAGGGGTACCGGGAGGTGGTGACCGACGGCGTCGACGGGCTGCTCGTGGCTCCGGGCGACCCGGCTGCGCTCGCATCCGCGATCGCGAGGGTGCTCGACGACGACGATCTGGCTCGGCGCCTGGGTTCGGCGGGGCACGACACCGCAGCCGCGTTCGACTGGAACCTCGTGACCGATCGCATCGAGGACCGCTACCGGTGGGCGCTCGGTCGCTCGTCGCTACGATAGGGCCCTCATGTCACCGGTGATCTGGATCGTGCTCGGGCTCGTCGTGATCGCGTTGTTGGCCCTGGTGTGGCTCTACAACCGGCTCGTGCGCCTGCGCACACGGGCCGACGACGGCTGGGCGACGATCGACGTGCAGCTGCGCCGGCGCTACGACCTCATCCCGAACCTGGTGGAGACCGTGCAGGGGTACGCCACGCACGAGCGCGAGCTGTTCGAGCGGGTCACCGAGGCCAGGACCAAGGCCATCGCAGCGGGCGGGGTGGCCGATCAGGTGAGCGCCGAGAACGCGGTGACCGCCGGGCTCGGCAAGCTCATGGCGGTCGTGGAGGCCTACCCCGACCTCAAGGCCGACCAGCACTTCCTCGCCCTGCAGGAGGAGCTCGTGGGCACCGAATCGAAGATCGCGTACGCCCGGCAGTTCTACAACGATCAGGTGCGGCGTCTGAACACGGCGATCGACACCTTCCCGTCGAACCTCGTGGCCAACGCCTTCGCGTTCGAGCCCCGGGCGTTCTTCGACATCGATGACCCCGTGAGCGAGCCGGTGCCGGTCGACCTCGGGCGGGGCGAGTAGATGCACGAAGAGATCGCCGCGAACAAGCGCAAGACCGTGCTGCTCGTCGTGGGCGCGTTCCTGTTCTTCGGCCTCGTGGGCGCGGGGCTCGGCTACGTGTTCGGCACCGGCCCGATCGGCCTCGTCGTGGCCCTCGTCGTGGCCGCCGTGCTCTCGGTCAGCTCCTACCTCTACGGCGATCGGCTGGTGCTCGCGTCGTCGCGGGCACGCGAGGTGACCGCCGCCGACGAGCCGCGGTTGCACAACCTGGTCGAGGGCCTCGCCATCGCAGCCGGGGTGCCGAAGCCGCGCATCTACGTGGTGCCCGAGCAGGCGCCGAACGCCTTCGCCACGGGCCGCGACCCCGAACACGCCTCGATCGCCGTGACCCAGGGCCTGCTCTCGACCATGAACCGGGTCGAGCTCGAGGGCGTGATCGGACACGAGCTCGCGCACGTGCTCGACCGCGACATGCTGCTCGGCACGATCGTCGCCACGCTCGTCGGGGCGGTCGTGCTGATGGCGGAGTTCCTGATGCGATCGTGGCTGTGGGGCGGGCTCGGCGGCCGGCGCGGCAACGACAGCAACGGCGGGCCGGCCACGCTGATCCTGTTCGGCATCGGTTTCGCACTCATGGTGCTCGCGCCGATCGCGGGCGAGATCATCAAGCGCGCCGTCTCGCGCAACCGGGAGTTCCTGGCCGACGCGCAAGGGGCGATGCTCACCCGCTACCCACCGGGCCTCGCCGACGCCCTGCGCAAGATCGCCGCGTCGCCGGCCGCGATGCATTCGGCCAACAACGCCACCGCCCACCTCTGGCTGTCGCAGCCCTCGCGCATCGAAGGCGAGAAGCTCGGGCCGATGGAGAAGATCTTCGCCACGCACCCACCGATCGCGGAGCGCATCCAGCGGTTGGAGGAGATGTGACGTTCGTGTCGAAGTCGACCCAGGTGTTTGGAACGGCCCTGCGCCGGGTC
This sequence comes from uncultured Actinomycetes bacterium, assembly GCA_963722795.1. Classification (GTDB taxonomy): domain Bacteria; phylum Actinomycetota; class UBA4738; order UBA4738; family HRBIN12; genus JAOUEA01. The sequence goes on along the minus strand of CAVROD010000003.1, from coordinate 360,462 downwards.
TAGGCTCGCTGGGCCGCGTCCCGAGGACCGGCTCTCATCTTCGACTCGACGTCGACCCACCACATCTCCAGGAGGTCCCCTCACCGTGGCTCTCACCACTCGCGGCAAGGCACTCGCCGCCGCCGGCGCGGTCGTCGCCGTGCTCGGCGGCGGTATGGCGGCGCTCGCGCTTTCGGGCAACCCATCCGTCACGAACCTGGTCGACCCGGTGCTGCCCGGCGACCAGACGCCCCCCACCCCCTGCCCGCTCACCGGCGAGACCCTCGCCGGCGACAAGGAACCGCCCGACCGGCCCGTGCTCGCGGTGAAGGTCGAGAACACGCCCGACGCGCAGCCGCTCGCCGGCCTGCAGGGCGCCGACATCGTGTACGAAGAGGTCGTGGAAGGCGGCATCACGCGCTTCGTCGCGCTCTACCACTGCGACGAGACGAACCGCATCGGACCGGTGCGCAGCATCCGTGCCACCGACCCCGACATCCTCGTGCCGTTCAGCGAGCACCCGCTGCTTGCCTTCTCCGGTGGCTCCAAGGGCGTGCAGACGATCGTCGAGGATGCCGGCATGTCGATGATGGATGAGGTCAGCACCACCAAGGCTTTCACCCGCGACGAAGGGCGGGTCGTGCCGCACAACCTGTTCACGTCGACGAAGCCGCTCTGGGCCAAGGGGAAGTCGCTCGCGAAGAACGAGCCGATGCCCGCCTCGCCCTTCCTCTTCGGCGACGACGTACCGACCCCGAGCAAGAAGGCCAAGAGCGCCACCGTGGTCTTCTCGGGCCTCGCGACCGCCGAGTGGCGATGGGCCAAGGGCCAGTGGGTCCGCTACCTCGACGACACGCCGATGCTGCTCGAGAGCGGCGGTCCGATCACCGCCGACAACGTGGTCATCCAGGTCGTGAAGACGACCGAGAGCGAATTCCAAGACGTCGGCGGGGTATCCCTCGCCGGAGGTCGACCTGGTCGGCAAGGGCAAGGCATGGGTGCTCCGCGACGGCAAGCTCATCGTCGGCAGGTGGGAGCGCTCCGACGCCGGGGAGTTCACGACCTTCCTGTCGAAGTCCGGTGAGGAGATCGCGCTGAAGCCGGGCACGACCTTCGTGGAGCTGGCGCCGGTCGGCATGTTCGACGCCGACATCTCCTTCGGCTGAGACCGCGACGCGTCCGCCCGCTCAGGCGTCGGGCACCAGGGCCCGATAGAGGGCGTGGGCGTCGGCCAGCACCCGGGGTGATACCTCGCGCCGAACGCGCTCGCCGACCTCGGCCTTGATCGCGTCGCGTGTCGCCGAGGGGCGTGGGATCACCGCTTCCAGCGTGGTCCCCGAGCCCTGGCGCGCGCGGTAGTCGCGCTCGATCTCGCCCTCGATGCGCGCCGACGTTCGCCGCCGTGTGCTCGAACGGGCGGAACGCCGTCGCGAACCGCTCGTTGAGGCGCTCGATCGCGACCCCGAACGACCCCACGACCTCGTCGAACGTGGCCGTCACGAAGCCCCCGCGGCGGGACACGAGGGGGCCGTAGAACCGCAGGTATCCACGCATCGCCGCGCTCGGGCCGAGGTCCGGGCTCCTGATCAGGTGGGAGACGACCGCGTCGAGCGCGGGCCGGAGCAGCACCAGGGTCGGCAGGCCGCGACGCACGCCCTCGAGCACCTGGGCGGGCATGTGCGTGTGATGGGCGATGTGCGTGGGGTTCGGCTCCTGCGCGAGCCGGAACGCCGCCACGGCGAACGACGAGGCGCAGCGCGGGAACGCCTCGATCACCACCTGGGTGTGTTCGTCGACGAGTTCCCCTCGGCGGCGGAGCCGCTGCAGCGACATGGCGACGGCGGGGTATCGGGCGATCGACGTCTTCGCGTCGTAGAGGGCGTCGGCGGCGAGATGGCGCAGCACGAACCGGACCCTAGCCGAGCCCCGAGGCGCCCGCACGAGCACGATGCACGCACGCGCTGCCTCATGGCCAGGCAGGCGCCTCGGGTACACTCGGAGCGTCGGTCCTGGTTCCCGCAGGGCCCCGATCAGGAGGCGATATCCGTGCAGCGCGAGACCGGCACCTTCACCGTGAAGTCCGGCCTGGCCGAGATGCTCAAGGGCGGCGTGATCATGGACGTCACGACGGCCGAGCAGGCGAAGATCGCCGAGGACGCGGGCGCCTGCGCCGTGATGGCCCTCGAGCGCGTGCCCGCCGACATCCGCCGCGACGGCGGCGTGGCCCGCATGGCCGACGCCACGAAGATCGAAGAGATCCAGCAGGTCGTCTCGATCCCGGTCATGGCCAAGGCGCGCATCGGCCACTTCGTCGAGGCGCAGATCCTGCAGTCGCTCGGCGTCGACTACATCGACGAGTCCGAGGTGCTCACGCCGGCCGACGAGGAGTTCCACATCGACAAGTGGGCCTTCACCGTGCCGTTCGTGTGCGGCGCCCGCAACCTCGGTGAGGCGCTGCGCCGCATCGCCGAGGGCGCGGCGATGATCCGCACCAAGGGCGAGGCGGGCACGGGCAACGTGGTCGAAGCCGTGCGCCACGAGCGAGCCATCCTGCGTGAGATCGCCGAGTGCACGACCCTGCGGCCCGAGCAGTACGTGACGAAGGCCAAGGAGATCGGTGCGCCGGTCGAGCTCGTGCGCCTGGTGGCCGAGCACGGCCGGCTGCCGGTCGTGAACTTCTCGGCGGGCGGCATCGCCACCCCGGCCGACGCGGCGCTGATGATGCAGCTCGGCGTCGACGGCGTGTTCGTGGGCTCGGGCATCTTCAAGAGCGAGGACCCCGCCACGATGGCTCGGGCGATCGTCGAGGCGACCACCAACTTCGAGAACGCCGACGTGCTCGCCAAGCTCTCGCACGGCCTCGGCGATCCGATGGCCGGGCTCGAGATCGGCACCCTCGAGACCAGGCTGCAGGAGCGCGGCTGGTAGCCGCCGCTGCGGGTGACCGTCGTGAAGGCCGGGGTGCTCGCGCTGCAGGGTGATTTCCGCGAGCACGCCCGCGTGCTCGCGGACGCCGGCGCCACCCCGGTCGAAGTGCGCGACACGAGCGAGCTCGCGGGCGTCGAGTGTCTCGTCATCCCCGGGGGGGAGTCGACGACGATCGGCAAGCTCGCGCGTGCCTACGACCTGGTGCAGCCCGTGCGCGACCGCGTGGCCGAAGGCATGCCGGTGTTCGGCACGTGCGCCGGCATGATCGTGCTCGCCGAACGGGTGCGGGGCGGCGACCCGCTGTTCTCGGTCATGGACATCGGCGTCGAGCGCAACGCCTACGGCCGCCAGGTCGATTCGTTCGAGGCGGACGTCGACGTCGACGGCGTCGACCACCCCGTGCGGGGGGTCTTCATCCGCGCGCCGCGCATCACCGACGTGGGCGAAGGGGTGCGGGTGCTGGCCGAGCACGACGGGGCGCCCGTCGTGCTCGAACAGGGCAACCTGCTCGTATCATCGTTCCATCCGGAGCTGATCGGCGAGAGCGGGCTGCACCGTTACCTGCTCGCGAAGCTCTGAGACATCGGGAGGGACCGAGATGTCCGGGCATTCCAAGTGGGCCACCATCAAGCGGAAGAAGGCCGCGAACGACGCGAAGCGGTCGAACCAGTACGCGAAGCTGCTGCGCGCCGTCGAGGTTGCCGTGCGCGAGGGTGGCAGCGGCGACGTCGCCGCCAACATGACGCTCGCCTCGGCGGTCGAGAAGGCGAAGAGCTTCTCGGTGCCGACCGAGAACATCGACCGCGCCATCAAACGCGGCACCGGGGCCGACGACAGCGGCGCCCGATACGACGAGATCAGCTACGAGGGCTACGCGGCCGGCGGCATCGCGCTGTTCGTGGAGGCCCTCACCGACAACCGCAACCGCACGGCGCAGGATGTGCGGTACGCGTTCTCGCGCAACGGGGGCAACCTCGGGGAGACGGGGTCCACCTCCTGGATGTTCGCGCGCAAGGGTGTGGTCGTGGTCGAGAAGGACGCCGCCCCCGACGAGGAGGCCTTGCTCGAGCTGGCACTCGAGGGCGGCGCCGAGGACCTGCGCGACTCGGAGAGCTCCTGGGACATCATCAGCGACCCGTCGGCCTTCGGCCGGGTGCGCGATGCCCTCGAGGCTGCTGGCGTCGAGGTGTTCTCGGCGGAGATCTCCATGGTGCCGCAGTCCACGATCCCTGTCGACGGGCGGGAGGCCAAGCAGGTCCTCAACCTGATCGAGGCGCTCGAGGAACTCGACGACGTGCAGAACGTCTACGCGAACTTCGACATCCCCGAAGAGGTCATGGCATCGCTCTAGGCTCCCCGGCGTCGTGGTGTGGCCTGCATCGCAACGAGGAGCTGCACGCGCAGGGGGGCCCATCGGTCCGAGTGATTCACCCATCGCTCGTAGGCGACGCCGAGTCGGTAGGCGAGCGGGTGGAAGAAGAGGTAGTCGGGCTTCGTCTCGAGGGCGATGAACTCCACGATGCGGAACCCGGTGGCCCGAGCCAGCCGCTGCAGCGTCCGGCGATCGTTCGCACGGTAGGTCGTCGGGAAGGTGTTCACCGCTCGGCGGTCTCGCCGCTCGTTGAACCAGCGGTGGAAGCTGGTGGGCGTGAGCGCCGCCGACATCGCGACGTAGTGCCACCGATTCGGCGTGTGCACGAGCAGGTGACCGCCCGGTCGCAGCACCCGGCGAAGCTCCCTCATCACGAGTCCCGGGCGCCCGAGGTGCTCGAACACGTACTTGGAGATCACGAGGTCGAACGCTGCGTCCGGATAGGGGAGGGTCGCCAGGTCGGCGACCGTGGCATCCGTCAGCAGAGGGTTGTCCACGATCGCTGGGTCGAGATCAGCGCCGGCGAATCGCCGCGCCTCATCGCGGCACGAGAAGTCGTACCGGAGCCCCCTGCCGGCGCCAGCGTCGAGGACGTCGGCGCCGGGCGGGCAGTAGCGGGACACCATCGCATCGAAGGCAACATGCTCATCGACGTAGCTCGGGTAGTACCGCGATTCGAGTCGACGGATGCGCTCGTCGCCGATCGTCCATCGAGGTGATCCGTCGGGTGCCCGCTCGCGTGGAGCCACGCTCGGCCTCTTCTCTGTGGTCGATGGCGGGCGGTCGGGTCGATGCTAGCGCGCGACGTCCTTGCCGGAGCAACGTGCGTGGTCGGCCTGCTTGCTCGGACGTGCTGGGGCACTAGACTGCGCGAACAGATGTTCGATTCCTGTGTGCTGGGGGTGGACCCCGGCGTCGCGAACCTCGGACTCGCGGTGGTGGCTCGCGACGGCCGGCGGCCGGCGCTGCTGTGGGCCGACACCGTGACGACCGAGGCCGACTCCCCGGAGGCCGATCGATTGATGGCGCTGGTGCGAGCGGTGCGCGCGGCGATCGCGACCCATCACCCCGCCAGCGTCGCGGTCGAACGCGTGGCCTTCAACCGCAACCAGGTGAGCGCGCTCATGGTGGCCCGTGCCACCGGAGCGGTCATGGTCGCAGCCGCCGAAGCCGGCCTCGCGGTCGAGGAGTACAGCCCGACCGAGGTGAAGAGCGCCGTGACCGGGGCCGGCAACGCCGACAAGCGGCAGGTTCGCGACGCCCTCGAACGCGTGCACGGCTTCCGCGATCTGCCGGGCAAGCCCGACGCGGTCGACGCGGCGGCGGTGGCCCTCACGCACATCATGGGTGTCCGGCTGCGCGCGGCCGCAGCGCATCGGGGCGGCGCGGTGATCTCGTTCCTCGAGGGTGAGGTGGTGCACAAGGGCGCTACGAGCGTCGTGCTCGGCGTCGGGGGCATCGGCTACGACGTCGCCGTGCCCACGTCGGTGGTCAGCCGGCTCCCCGGTGTCGGCAGGACCGCCCGCATCCACACCCGCATGGTCGTGCGCGACGACTCCATGACCCTGTACGGGTTCTCGAGCACCGACGAGCGCGAGCTCTTCGACCTGCTGACCGGTGTCACCGGCGTCGGCCCGAAGGTCGGGCTCTCGTTCCTGTCGGCGCTCAGCGCCGATGCGCTCCGGCGAGCCGTCGTCGCCGGTGACGCCGACGCGCTCACCGTGGTGCCGGGGGTCGGCAAGAAGGTCGCGCAGCGGGTCGTGGTCGACCTGCGCGACCGGCTCGGCGGTGAGTCCGAGCTGCCGAGTGCGGGTGGTCCGATCGTCGACGTGCGCGACGCCCTGGTCTCGCTCGGCCTCACACCGCAGGAGGCCGCCGAGGCCACGCGCGACGTCGAGGCCGACGGACGCGAGGTCGACGACCTGCTGCGCGAGGCGCTGCAGAAGGCGGGCCGGTAGCGGTGGACGACGATCGCCTGATCGAGGCCGCGGTCGTCGACCCCGAGGATCGCGAGTTCGACGTCGCGTTGCGTCCGACCTCGCTGACCGACTTCGTGGGACAGGAACGGGTGAAGGAACAGCTCCAGCTGCTCATCGACGGCGCGCGACGGCGCGGGGAACCTGTCGACCACCTGTTGTTCAGTGGCCCGCCCGGGCTGGGCAAGACGACCCTCGCGCAGATCGTGGCCAACGAGATGGGGGCGGGGTTCCAGCCCACGAGCGGTCCGGCCCTCGATCGCCCGAGCGATCTCGCGGCCATCCTCACCAACCTCGACGACGGCGACGTGCTGTTCGTCGACGAGATCCACCGTATGCCGCGCCCGGTCGAAGAGGTGCTGTACCCGGCGCTCGAGGACTTCGTGCTCGATGTCGTGCTCGGCAAAGGACCCACCGCGCGCTCGATCCGGCTGGAGCTGCCGAGGTTCACGCTCGTCGGGGCGACGACTCGCCCGGGGCGAATCACGCTGCCCCTGCGCGAGCGATTCGGCTTCTCCCCGCGGCTCGACTACTACCCGGTCGACGACCTCGGTCGCATCGTGGGCCGGTCGGCGGGCATCCTCGAGGTGCGGCTCGACGAGCCCGGGGCGGCCGAGATCGCCCGACGTTCCCGGGGCACCCCGCGCATCGCGAACCGCTTGCTGCGCCGCGTGCGCGACTTCGCCGAGGTTCGTCACGACGGCGCCATCACGGGCGAGGTGGCGAGGGCGGGCCTCGAGGTCTTCGAGGTCGACGACCAGGGCCTCGACCGGCTCGACCACGCCATCCTGCAGGCGATCGTGCAGCGCTTCGGCGGCGGGCCGGTCGGCCTGTCCACGCTGGCGGCCTCCGTCGGTGAGGAACCGGACACGGTCGAGGACGTCGTGGAGCCATACCTGCTGCAGCTCGGCTTCCTCGATCGCACGCCCCGGGGCCGTGTGGCGACCGAGCGGGCGTACCGCCACCTCGGCACCCAGCGCCCGGGCACCTTGCCGCTCTAGGTCGCGCCTCGAGCCCGGGGCGGTAGACTCGCCTCTCGGCGCAGTCCCGGCACCCTCGAGACCACCACGGAGAGGTTCACCATGTTCGAACTGCTCGCACAGGACTCCCAGGGCGGGCAGCTCCCTGATCGCGTTCCTGCCGCTGCTCCTGATGGGCGGCGTCTTCTACTTCCTGTTGATCCGCCCGCAGCAGCGACGCGCGAAGGCCCAGCAGGCGCTGCTGCGCAGCGTCGAGGTCGGCGACGAGATCGTCACCACGGCCGGCGTCTTCGGCACGGTCACCGATATCGACGACGACGACGACATCGTGACGGTCGAGATCGCACCGGGCACGCGCATCCGCATGGTGCGGGCGGGCATCGGCCGGGTCGTCGAGCGACGACGAGGCGCTCGACGACGAGCTCGAGGCCGACGCGCCCGACGGCCAGGACGGGCCGTTCCAGCAGACGTGACCGGCCGTGGCGCCCCCGCCGGGCGACGCCGGGCCGCGCCGAGCCCCGCCGTCGTCGGCGCCGACGTCGACTCCCGAGCCGGCGCCCCTGCCGGCGGAGCCGGCGCCGACCGTCGGGCGAAGACCGCGCGACGGTCACGCTCGAGGACGTGCAGGCGAACGAGGAGCTCTCTAGGTTCATCGCCTCGGCCGATCGCGTCATGGAGGCGATGGGGTTCACCGAGCACGGCTTCCGCCACGCGAACCTCGTGGCCCGCATCTCCTACCAGGTGCTGTCGCCGGCTCGGGTACGGCGAGCGTGACGCGACGCTCGCCTGCGTCGCCGGCTACCTGCACGACGTGGGCAACGCGCTGGCGCGCGACGCGCACGGGCAGACCGGCGCGATCCTCGTGCACCAAGCCCTGCGCGACACCGTCGCGCCCGGCCGACCTGATGCCGATCATCGCCGCGATCGCGAACCACGAGGAGACCGAGGGCATCGCGGTCTCGCCGGTCTCCGCCGCGGTGATCCTCGCCGACAAGTCCGACGTGCACCGCAGCCGGGTGCGAACGACCGGGCAGATCGACCTCGACATCCACGACCGCGTGAACTTCGCCGTGGAGCAATCGTTCCTCCGGGTAGACTCCGCCGCCCGCACCGTCAGCCTCGAGCTGACGATCGACACGGGATCAGCCAGGTCATGGAGTACTTCGAGATCTTCCTCGGCACGGATGCAGCTGTGCCGCCACGCGGCCGAGCTCCTCGATGCCCGGTTCCGGCTCGTCGTGAACGGCGCGGAGCTCGCGTGAGGGGCACCCGCGGACTCTGGGCCTCGATCGGATTCGTGCTGGCGCTGACGCTCGCGTCGCTGATCGGTTTCGCGACCGGTGCGCTGCGGCCGATCCTCGGGCTCGACCTCGAGGGGGGCGTCTCGGTGATCCTGTCGGCCCCCGACGGCACGCCGACCGAGGTCATGGAGCAGGCCCGCACGAACATCGCGAACCGCGTCGACGCGTTCGGCGTCGGCGAGCCCGACATCGCCGTCTCGGGCACCACGATCGAGGTGCAGATCCCCGGGCTCGGCCAGGGCACGATCGAGCAGCGTGCCGAGCAGCGCGTTCTGCCTCGTCGGTCCCGACGACGAGAACTACGGCTGTGCCGAGCACCCGGGACACGGCGGCACGGGCCCTCGCCGAGCTCGTCGTGGCCCGGCAGGTCGCCGAGGCGTGCCTCGTCGACGACGCGGGCACCCAGGTGCAGTGCTTCTCGACCGAGCAGCTCGCGCGGTCCGCGAAGTCCGGCGATCACCGTGGCGCCGCGAGCCGAGTCGAATGCCTCGGCATCGCCGACGCCTCGGCGACGGCGACGGCGACGGCGACGGCGACGGGTCGTTCTGCCTCGTCGAACGCAGCGGGTGAGCAGCTCGAATGCTTCCCGACGCGCAAGGACGCCGAGGCCGCCCGCGATGCCCTGCGGGTCGAGGTCACCGAGCAGACGTCCTGCGTCACCGACGGGACGGGGGCCGACGCCACGCCGGAAACCCCGACGCCGGCACCCGACGCCCGACGCGTCGGCGACGCCGTCGACATCACCCACCCCGGCCCCGACGGTGTTCTCCGGGCTCGCGCTCGGCGCGAACGCTCTGCCGTGTGGGCTCCCGACCGATGCCGCGGCGCGGGCCGCGATCGCCGACGACGCAGGTCCGGTCGGTGAACTCGCTGTACTGCGTGGTCAGCTCCGCCGACGAGAACCTGGGCTGCTTCATCGACGAGGCGTCGGCGGAGGAACGGCAGCGCTCCGACCGGGCAGCAGCGCCTGCTCGATGTGATCGGGCAGACGGCCCGGCTCGAAGAGCGCCCCGTGATCGGCGATCGTCCCCCCGAACGACCCGTCTACGCGACCACGCCGGTCACCTGCCCGACCGACGAGGAGCGTCGAGCACCGAGGCCTGCTCGTTCTCGGCGCTCCAGGACCAGGAGGTCGTGTACGAGGACGAAGCGGGCAACCGATACCGACTCGCGCCGGCCGTGATCGCTGGGCGGCGACATCGCGGAAGCCAACGCCATCCTCGGCGGGGCGACGGGCTCGGAATGGACGGTGTCGTTCCAGCTCACCGGCGACGGCATCGGATCGGTTCGCCGACGCCACCACCGCCGCGGTCTCGCTGCCGCCACCGCAGAACCAGATCGCGATCGTCGTCGACCGCGTCGTCATCTCGTCGCCGATCGTGCAGGGCGCCATCACGGGCGGCACCGGGGTGATCACCGGCGGCTTCGACGAGGCCGAGGCGCGCGACCTCGCGACCGTGCTGAACGCCGGCGCGCTGCCGGTCGAGCTCACGCGGCAGCAGGTGCAGACCGTGAGCCCGACCCTCGGCGCAGGAGTCGCTGCGACCAGGGTATCGTGGCCGGGCATCGTGGGCCTCGTGCTGCTCTTCCTGTACCTGCTCTTCTACTACCGGCTGCTCGGCGTCGTGGCGTGGCTCGGCATGTCGATCTGGGCCGTGCTCGCCATCGCGCTGATCTCGCTCGCCGGGCGTGCAGTTCGGCTACGCGCCTCACGCTCGCCGGCGTCGCCGGGCTCGTGATCTCGCTCGGCGTCACGGCCGACTCCTACATCGTGTTCTTCGAGCGGCTGAAGGACGAGGTCCGCGGCGGGCAAGACGCGCGCGGGCGGCCGTCCAGCCGGCGTTCGCGCGTTCGTACAAGACGATCATCGCCGCCGACATCGTCGACCGGCATCGCGGCGGTCGTCCTCTACCTGACGGCCGTGAGCTCGGTGCGCGGGTTCGCGCTCACGCTCGGCGTCGCGACGCTGCTCGACCTGTTCGTCGTCTACTTCTTCAAGCGCCCGACCGTGTTCCTGATCGCGCGGAACGCCCGGCTCGTGTCGCTGCAAGGGCTTCGGCCTCGCGAGCGGGGTCGCCGGCGAGCTCGACCGCGACGCAGACGCCGGAGGTGCCGGCGCATGACGACGACTGCACCACGCGCTCGAGACCTACCGCGGCCACACGATCCCGCACTTCCGGTTCGTCGAGCGCCGGAACGTCTGGTTCGCGCTCTCGGGCGTCGTTGCTCGCGCTGTCGCTGGTCGGCCTCGTCGTGCAGCGAGTCTCAACTTCTCGATCGACTTCGAGGGCGGCGCCAAGATCACAGTACCCGTTCGCGGGCGACGTGACCGTCGACGACGTCGCAGGCCGTGCTCGCCGACGCCGGCCGTCGAGGGCGCCGAGGTGCAGATCGTGAACGGCGACCAGGTCGCGATCCGCGACGGAGTCGCTCGCGCGAACGCGGACGACAGCGACGCGCTGCTCGCGACCCTCGCCGAGCAGGCCGGCATCGACCGCGACCGAGATCAGCTCGAGGACGTCGGTCCCACGTGGGGCCGAGATGCGCCGGCAGGCGCTGACCGGCCTCGTCGTCGTGCTCGCCGCGATCTCGCTGTACATCGCCCTCCGGTTCGAGCCGAAGATGGCGATCGGCGCGATGGTCGCGCTGGTGCACGACGTCGATGATCACGGCCGGCATCTACGCGCTCGCCGGGCGCGAGGTCACGCCGGAGACGGTGATCGCGATCCTCACGATCCTCGGGTTCTCGCTCTACGACACGGTCGTGATCTACGACAAGATCAAGGAGAACACCGAGTCGAGCGCGCTCGTGACGCGCCTCGGCTACGCGGGCGTCGTCGACCTGTCGCTGAACCAGGTGCTCATGCGGTCGGTGAACACCTCGCTCGTCGTGCTGCTGCCGATCCTGTCGCTGCTGCTGTTCGGCGGCGACACCCTGAAGGACTTCGCGTTCGCGATGTTCGTCGGCGTCGCGATCGGCGCGTACTCGTCGATCTTCCTCGCGGCGCCGCTGCTGGCGGTGCTGAAGATGCGGGAGAAGCGCTACCAGCAGCTGGAGGCTCGTCGGGTCGCGCGCGATCGTGGCAGCGGCGGCCGCCGAGCCACGCGAGCCGCGCGACCGTGACGCAGCGACGCGGCCCGCACGTCGGACGCCGCCGGCGCCGTCGGCGACCGCCCGCACCGGCTCGCGACCGCGACCGAAGAGCAAGCGCCGCCCGCCCGCCAAGCGCAAACGGCGGTAGGGTCGCGTCGAACCGAAGGACCGGCATGGACATCGAGCAGATCAAGAGCCCTGATCCGGGACGTGCCCGACTTCCCGGAGCCGGGCATCGTCTTCAAGGACATCACGCCCGTGCTGGCCGACCCGATCGCCTTCTCGACGATCACCGACCTGATCGTGGTGCGGTTCGGCCGCGGCAACGTCGACAAGGTCGTCGGCATCGAGGCGCGCGGGTTCATCATCGCCTCGCCGGTCGCGTACCACTTCGGCGCCGGCTTCGTGCCGATCCGCAAGCAGGGCAAGCTGCCGTCGGAAACGGTCGGCGAGGACTACGAGCTCGAGTACGGCACCGCGACGCTGGAGCTGCACGTCGACGGCATCACGCCGGGCGAACGGGTGCTGATCGTCGACGACGTGCTGGCCACCGGCGGCACGGCCCAGGCCGCCGCCTCGCTCGTCCAGCGAGTCGGCGGGAAGGTCTGCGGCATCGCCACGGTCGATCGAGCTCGAGTTCCTGCACGGCCGGGAGCGCCTCGCCGAGCTACGAGTTGTACACGCTCATCCGCTACTGAGCGGTCTCGCCCGGTTCCGGCCGTACACTTCCGAGGAAGGAGGAGCCGCGCGTGGACAGCAGGGAAGAGATCAAGGCTGACGCAGCCGCCTTCGCGTCGTGGCGGCAGGCTCCCGCGGCCCCGGCTGCGCCGCGGCGAGCCGGCCGGCCGGTCGGCGATCGACCCCGTGCTGAAGAAGGTGCGCTCCTACAACCCCAAGGCCGATACCCGCGAGATCGCTCGCGCGCCTTCGCGTTCGCAGAGACCGCGCACGAAGGGCAGCGGCGGCGCTCGGGCGAAGACTTCATCACGCATCCGGTCGCGGTGACCGAGCATCCTGGCCGACCTCCGGCTCGACACCACGACGCTCGAGGCGGCCCTGCTGCACGACACGGTCGAGGACACGCGACGTCACGCGTCGACGACATCGAGCAGGAGCTTCGGCCCCGAGGTCGCGCGCATCGTCGACGGGCTCACGAAGCTGGACCGGCTCGACTTCCGCTCGCGGCGAGCACGAGCAGGCCGAGAACGTCCGCAAGATGATCGTGGCGATGGCGGGCGACATCCGCGTGCTGCTCATCAAGCTCGCCGACCGGCTGCACAACATGCGCACGCTCGGCGGTGTTCCCCGAGGCGAAGCAGCGGCGCATCGCGACCGAGACGCTCGAGATCTACGCGCCGCTCGCGCATCGCCTCGGCGTGCAGGAGATCAAGTGGGAGCTCGAGGACCTCGTCGTTCAAGACGCTGCACCCGGGTCCCTACCGCGAGATCGCGAGCCTCGTCGATGCGCGTCGCGACGAGCGGCAGGCGCTGATCGAGCAGGTCACGGCCGAGGCGCGCGCGAAGCTCAAGGAGCTCGGCGTGAAGGCGGAGGTCGAGGGCCGCCCGAAGCACCTGTACTCGATCTACGAGAAGATGGTGATCCGCGGCAAGGAGTTCAACGAGATCTACGACCTCGTCGGCGTGCGCATCCTCGTCGACTCCCTGCGCGACACCTACGCCGCGCTCGGCGCCGTCCATGCCCTCTGGAAGCCGATCCCCGGCCGCTTCAAGGACTACGTCGCGATGCCCAAGTCCAACATGTACCAGTCGCTGCACACGACGGTGGTGGGGCCGGGGGGCAAGCCGCTCGAGATCCAGATCCGTACCCGCGACATGCATCGCACGGCGCAAGTTCGGCATCGCGGCGCACTGGCGGTACAAGGAAGGCAGCAAGCAGGCCCGTGAGGCGTCCGCCGAAGCCGCGTGGCTCGGCCAGATGATGGATTGGCTGAAGGACATGGCCGACCCCCGCGAATTCATGGATTCGCTGCGCATCGATCTCTACGGGGGACAGGTCTTCGTGTTCACCCCGAAGGGCGACGTGGTGAACCTGCCCGGCGGGGCGACGCCGGTCGACTTCGCGTACGCGATCCATACCGACGTCGGCCATCGCACGATCGGCGCGAAGGTCTCGGGCAAGCTCGTGCCGCTCGACTACGAGCTGCGTACCGGCGACACCGTCGAGATCCTCGCATCGAGGGCCCAGGGTGAGGGCCCCTCGCAGGACTGGCTGCAGTTCGTGAAGACGCCGCGGGCCCGGTCGAAGATCCGCCAGTGGTTCTCGCGCGGCCGGCGCGAGGACGCCCTCGAGCAGGGGCGCGACGCGGTCACTCGGCTGATGCGCAAGCAGAACTTGCCCATCAAGCGGCTCGCGACGACCGAATCGCTCGGCACCGTCGCGGCTGAGCTGAAGTACGCGAACCTCGAGGCCCTCTACGTGGCGGTAGGGGAGGGCCACGTCTCCCCGCAGTCGATCGTGGCACGCGTGTCACGGCTGGTCACGGGCGAGCCCGACGACGACGTCGCCGAGGTGCCGCTCGCGCGCCCGGTGCGGCTGGGCGGCGCCGACGACATCTCGAAGGGCATCGTGGTGCGCGGCCTCCCGGACGTCTGGGTGCGGCTCAGCCGGTGCTGCACCCCGGTGCCGGGTGACGAGATCCTGGGCTTCGTGACGAAGGGCCAGGGGGTCAGCGTGCATCGCACCGACTGCCCGAACGTGACGTCGCTGCGGCAGCAGCCCGAACGACTGATCGAGGTCACCTGGGCCGAAGGCAAGCCCACGTCGTTCGTCGTCGCGATCCAGGTGGAGGCCCTCGACCGCACCCGGCTGCTGTCCGACGTCGCGACGGTGCTGTCCGACAACCACGTGAACATCCTCTCGGCCACCTCGGCCACCGGGAAGGACCGCATCACCCGGCTCCGCTTCACGTTCGAGCTCGCCGATATCGCCCACCTCTCGAGCGTGCTGGCGTCGGTGAAGCGGGTGGAGAGCGTGTACGACGCGTACCGCGTCGTGCCGAGCTGACCGAGGTGCGCGCGCTCCTGCAGCGCGTCGACCGGGCGTCGGTGCACGTCGATGGCTCGCAGGTCGCGAGCATCGGCCGCGGGTTCCTCGCCCTGGCCGGGGTCGGCCACGGCGACGGGCCGCCCGAGGCCGAGCGGCTCGCCGAGAAGATCGCCACCCTGCGGGTGTTCGCCGACGACGAGCGCAAGATGAACCTGTCGCTCGCCGACGTCGACGGCGAGGTGCTCGTCGTCTCGCAGTTCACGCTGTACGCCGACGTGCGCAAGGGCCGACGGCCCTCCTACACCGGCGCAGCCGCCCCGGACCAGGCCGCGGCGCTGGTGGAGGCGCTCGCCGCGGGTCTCGAACGCCGAGGCGTCACGGTGGGTCGCGGGGTGTTCGGTGCCGACATGCAGGTCGAGCTCGTGAACGACGGGCCGGTCACCCTGCTGCTCGACACCGCCGACCTGTAGCCGCCGCCACGGGGCGACATCGAGGCGTCCGTTAGCATGGGCGGCCTCATGTGGCTCGAGGTCTTCAACGCCAACCCGTACGGCACGAATTGCTGGATGCTCGCGTCCGACGACAGCGACGAGGTGGTGGTGATCGACCCCGGATTCTCACCCGAGGCGCTGCACGACATCCTGGCGAGGGCCGGCAAGCGGCCCGTCGCGGTCCTCGCGACGCACGCGCACGCCGACCACGTGGGGGAAGCCGGCGACGTTCGCCGGGGCGATGCCGATCTACGTGCACGACGACGACGCGGTCGCGTTCACCGACGAGCCCGCCTGGGGTGCGGGGTTCGCCGAACCCGCTCGCGCCTGCACGCGAGCTGCGGTCGTTGGCCGACGGCGACGTGGTGCAGCTCGCCGGTCTCGCGATCGAGGTGCTGCATACCCCCGGGCACACCCCGGGCCATTGCGCCTTCCGCATCGGCGCCGACGCCGCGCTGTGCTCGGGCGACCTGGTGTTCGCCGGATCGATCGGGCGGTCGGACTTCCCCAACTCCGACCCGACGGCGATGCAGACGAGCCTGGCGCGGTTCCTGACGCTGCCCGACGAGGTGCCGGTGCTGCCGGGCCACGGGCCGCAGACCACCGTGGGACGTGAACGGTCGTCGAACCCGTTCCTGCGGGAGCTCGTCTGATGGAGCTCGCGCCGCCTCGAGGAACCCAGGACCTGTTGCCCGATCGCGCCGACGCGATGCTGGGGCTCTACGAGTCCTCGCACCGGGCTGCCCGCTCGTACGGCTTCCGCTACGTCGAGACCCCGACGTTCGAGCAGACCGACCTGTTCGTGCGCACGTCGGGCGACACCTCCGATGTCGTCACGAAGGAGATGTACACGTTCGAGGACAAGGGCGGCAGGTCGGTGACGCTGCGTCCGGAGAGCACGGCCGGCGTCGTGCGGGCCTACGTCACCCACGCGCAGTCGCTGCCGAACCCGTTCAAGGCGTACTACGTCGCCTCGGAGTTCCGCCACGGCCGTCCGCAAGCAGGGCCGTCTGCGTGAGTTCCGACAGTTCGGCGTCGAGGTGATCGGCGCGGCGGCTCCCGGTGCCGACGTGGAGGTGATCGTGCTCGGCGACAGATTCCTGCGCGACCGTGGACTCACCGCCGTCACGCTCCATCTCAACTCGATCGGCGACGAGGTCTGCCGCCCCGCCTACCGCGCGCGGTTGCTCGAGCACTTCGCTCCGCACCGCGACCAGCTCGACGCGGACTGCCGCGCCCGCCTCGAGAAGAACCCGCTGCGCGTGTTCGACTGCAAGGTCGACGGGGGCAAGGACTTCGTGCTCGCCGCCCCGACGATCGCCGAGCACCTGTGTGCGCCGTGCGCCGCGCACTTCACGGGGGTGCGCGAGGGCCTGGACTCGGCCGGGATCGCCTATGAGCTCGACCCGCGGCTGGTGCGCGGACTCGACTACTACACGCGCACCGCGTTCGAGTGGGTGTCCGACGTGCTCGCCCAGAACAAGGCCGGCACCGTGAACGCCGGAGGCCGCTACGACGGGCTCGCCGAGGCGCTCGGCGGTCCGGCGACCCCTGGCGTCGGGTTCGCGATGGGACTCGACCGGGTGCTGCTCGCGATGGAAGGGGAGGGCTTGGCCGTGCCGGCGCCGCGGTCGCCGCGGTGCTTCGTGGTCGCGCTCGGTGACGCCGCTCGCGCTCGCGGCACCGCCCTCGTGCAGGACCTGCGCGGCGCCGGCATCTCGGTGGCCACGGCGTTCGAGGAACGACCTCTGAAAGCGCAGCTCAAGATGGCCGACCGCGCCGGTGCGGCCTTCGTCGCCATCCTCGGCGAGCGAGAGCTCGAGCTCGGCGTGGTCACGCTGCGCCGCCTGGCACGACGGCGTGCAGAAGACGGTGGAGATGGCAGCGGTGGTGGGGTGGCTCTCGCGCCTGGACGACGAGACCGGCGAGGAGCCATGACGACGCCCATGCGCACCACGATGCGCAGCCACGCGTGCGGTGAGCTGCGCATCGATCACGCCGGTGAGGCGGTCACGCTCTGCGGGTGGGTCGCGCATCGGCGCGATCACGGCGGCGTGACCTTCATCGACCTGCGCGACCGTGAGGGCGCCGTCCAAGTGGTCTTCCATCCCGACGCCGCCGCCGAGGCGCACGCCACCGCCCAGCGCCTCGGCGCCGAGGACGTCGTACGCGTCACGGGCGCCGTGCGGGCCCGCCCCGACGGCATGCACAACCCCGACCTCGCGACCGGCGCCGTCGAAGTGAGGGCCGCGACCCTCGAGGTGCTGAACGCGTCGGAGACCCCGCCCTTCCCGATCGAGGATCGCATCGAGGCCGGCGAGGACCTGCGGCTGCGTTACCGCTACCTCGACCTGCGCCGACCGGAGATGACGAAGGTGCTCGCGATGCGCGCGCACATCGTGCGCGTGATGCGCGAACACATGGACGGGCTCGGGTTCGTCGAGGTCGAGACGCCGATGCTCACGCGGTCCACCCCCGAGGGCTCGCGCGACTTCCTGGTGCCGAGCCGGTTGTGGCCGGGCACCTTCTACGCCCTGCCCCAGTCGCCGCAGCAGTTGAAGCAGCTGCTCATGATCGGCGGGCAGGACCGCTACTACCAGATCGTGCGGTGCCTGCGCGACGAGGCCGCTCGCGCCGACCGAGGCTTCGAGTTCACCCAGCTCGACGTAGAGATGTCGTTCGTCACCGAGGAAGACCTGATCGCCCTGATCGAGCCGCTGTACGTCCGCATCGTGCGAGCGGTCGCCGGCGTCGAGGTGGCCGTGCCGTTCCCGCGACTCACCTACGCCGAGATGATGGCCCGGTACGGGTCTGACAAGCCCGACCTGCGCTACGGCATGGAGCTCGTCGACCTCGCCCCGGCGTTCGCGTCGACCGGCTTCAACGCGTTCGCCGGGGTGCTGGCCGACGGAGGCGTGATCAAGGCGCTCACGGCGCCCGGCGCGGCGTCGTTCTCGCGCAAGGAACTCGACCGTCTCATCGACGACACGAAGGGCCGCGGCGCCGCCGGCCTCGTGTGGCTCGCCGTCGAGGCGGGCGCCTCGGTGCGATCGCCCGTCGAGAAGTTCCTCTCACCGGACGAGATCGCCGGCGTGCTGGAGCGCACGGGCGCCGTCGAGGGCGACCTGATCTGCGTGGTCGCCGACCGCGAGGACCGCGCCAACGTCGCCCTCGACGGGCTCCGGCGCGACCTGGCGACCCGGCTGGACCTGATCCCCGACGACGCGTGGGCGTTCTGCTGGATGGTCGAGCCGCCTCTGTTCGAGTTCAGCGACGAGGAAGGCCGGTGGGTCTCGGTACACCATCCGTTCACGTCGCCGGCGGGCGACGACCTCGCCCCCGAGACGGCGACGGCGCGCGCCTACGACCTGGTGCTGAACGGCTTCGAGGTCGGGGGCGGCAGCATCCGCATCCACGACGCCGCCACCCAGCGCGCGGTCTTCGACGCGCTGCAGCTCCCTCCCGCCGAGGTCGAGGAGCAGTTCGGGCACCTGCTGCGCGCGCTCGGCCTCGGTGCGCCGCCGCACGGGGGCATCGCGATGGGCGTCGATCGACTCGTCATGGTCCTCGCGGGCAAGGACGCGATCCGTGACGTGATCGCCTTCCCGAAGTCGCAGTCGGGCACCGACCCACTCACCGGGGCGCCGGCGCAGGTCGACCCGGCGCAGCTGCGCGAGCTGGCGCTCGCGCTGACGATCGAGCCGCCGAGCGAGGCCGAGCCCACGCCCGACGACGAGGGCTGAGATGGGCGACATGCCCCTCGCGGCGCGCATGCGGCCGCGCACGTTCGACGAGTTCGTGGGGCAAGGCCATCTCGTCGGCGAAGGACGTGCCCTCACGCGCGTGCTCTCGCGCGGCTCGCTGCCCTCGATCATCCTGTGGGGACCGGCGGGCACCGGCAAGACGACCCTCGCGCACCTGCTCGCCGACGCGGTCGGGGCCGACCTGATGCGGCTCTCGGCGGTGAACTCCGGGGTGGCCGACGCGCGCAAGGTCATGGACGGCGCCCGCGGTGGTCTGTTCCGCACGGTGCTGTTCGTCGACGAGGTGCATCGCTGGTCGAAGGCGCAGCAGGACGTGCTGCTGCCCGCCGTCGAGGAGGGCACGGTGACCCTGATCGGAGCCACGACGGAGAACCCCTACTTCTCGCTCAACACCCCGCTGCTCTCGCGATGCCTGCTGCTGCGGCTGGAGCCGCTCGAGGACGAGGCCGTCACGACGCTGCTGCGCCGGGCCCTCGACGACGACGACCGGGGCCTCGGGCGCGCCGGCCTCACGATCGCCGACGACGCCCTGCGAGCATCTGGTCTCGGTCGCGGGCGGCGACGCCCGCATGGCCCTCACGGGGCTCGAGGCCGCGGCCGACGCCGCTCGGGCGGCCGGCGTCACCGAGATCACGCGAGACGTCGCGGCCGATGCGGTGCAGAAGAAGGCGATCGTGTACGACCGCCAGGGCGACGCGCACTACGACGTGATCAGCGCGTTCATCAAGTCGATCCGCGGCTCGGACCCCGATGGGGCCCTGTTCTGGCTCGCCCGCATGATCGAGGCGGGCGAGGATCCGCGGTTCATCGCCCGGCGGCTCATCGTGCACGCGAGCGAGGACATCGGCATGGCCGATTCGCAGGCCTTGGTCGTGGCGGTCGCCGCCGCGCAGGCGGTCGAGCACGTGGGCCTGCCCGAGGTGCGGCTGAACCTCGCGCACGCGACGGTCTACCTCGCGACCGCGCCGAAGTCGAACAGCGTGTACACGGCGATCGGCGCTGCGTTCGAGGACGCGTCGGCCTCCGACCCCGTGCCGATGCACCTGCGCGACGCCAGCTATCGCGGGGCGAAGCAACTCGGCCACGGCGAGGGCTACCGGTACCCGCACGACTTCCCCGGGCACGCGGTGGCACAGGACTACCGCCCGGTGACGCTGTCGGATCGCCGCTATTACGAACCGTCGGGACAGGGCGACGATGTCGCGCGAGAGCCGGGCACGGGCCGCCGGCTCGACGATCGGGCATGAGGGGCCGGATGCCGTCCTCGGCGATGGGTCCGGTAGGCTAGGCGCTCCCAGCGACCACGACCCACGGAGGCCCGATCATGACGCTCCTCGCCCTCTCGGCCGGCGACACCGCCCTCATCGTCCTGGCGGCGTTCTGGGGCCTGTTGGTGCTCGCCCTGTGCGTGGTGCTGCTCAACACCTTCCGCGTGCTGGAGAGCACGAAGATGACGATCGACACGATGCGTGAGGAGACCGTGCCGCTGTTGCGCGAGGTCAAGGGGTCCGTCGAGCGGGCGAACCGCGAGCTCGACCGGGTCGACACGATGCTCGTGAGCGCCACCGAGATCGTCGGGCGGGTGGAGAAGCTCTCCGGTCTGGTGGAGCAGGCCGCCGCGAGCCCCCTGGTGAAGATGATCAGCATGGGCGCCGGCATCCGTAAGGGCTTCGCGAAGGCGCGGGGCCGCGCGACGTGAAGCGAGGCTTCTGGGTCGCCCTCGGCCTGGGCGCCGGGGCGACGGGCGCGATCCTCGCGAGCCGTTGGACGCGCAAGCAGGCCACACGCGTGGCCCCGCAGACGATCGCCCGCGAGGCCAAGGGTGGTCTCCTCGACCTGTCGAAGCTCGTCTCGGAGTCGATCCAGGAAGGCAAGCGGGCGATGAACGAGCGCGAGACCGGGTTACGGCGAGACGCCGGGCTCGATGGCCGGCGACTGAGCCGCCGGTAGACTCGCTCGGTGGAAGGCAGCCGCATCCGTGAGTCGTTCCTCGCGTTCTTCGAGCAGCGCGGCCACGTCCGTGTGCGCTCGTCGTCGCTGATCCCGCCGCCCGAGTCGGGCCTGCTGCTCACGAACGCCGGCATGAACCAGTTCATCCCGTACTTCCTCGGGCAGGCGACGGCGCCGTATGCCGCGGGCCGTCACCTCGCAGAAGGTCATGCGCACCAACGACATCGAGAACGTCGGGCACGACGCGCGGCACGAGACCTTCTTCGAGATGCTCGGGAACTTCTCGTTCGCGCGACTACTTCAAGGCCGAGGCCATCGGGTGGGCCCACGAGCTGATCACCGAGGGGTACGGCATCGACCACGACCTGCTGTGGGTCACGGTCTACGACCACGACGACGAGGCCGCCGATGCATGGGTCGACCTCGTCGGGCTGTCGCCCGAGCGCATCGTGCGCCGCGGCAGGCTCGACGACGAGGGCGAGCTCGCGAACTACTGGCACACGCACGCCGCCGGCCCCGCGGGCCCGTGCTCGGAGATCTTCGTGGACCGCGGGTCCCGGTACGGTCCCGACGGCGGGCCCGACGTCGACGAGGAACGCTTCATGGAGATCTGGAACCTGGTGTTCATCCAGGAACAGGTCGACGGCGACCTCGAGATCGTGGCTCCGCTGCCCGGGAAGAACGTCGACACCGGTTCCTCGCTGGAGCGGGTCGCGATGGTCCTGCAAGGTGTCGACAACGTGTTCGAGACCGACCTGTTCAGCCCCACGCTCGAGGAAGCCGAGCGGCTCTCAGGCAAGCGCCACGGTAAGGACCCCAACGACGACGTGTCCCTCAAGATCGTGACCGAGCACGGTCGCGCCACGACGTTCCTGATCGCCGACGGCGTGCAGCCCTCGAACGAGGGGCGCGGCTACATCCTGCGCCGCATGCTGCGCCGAGCCGTCTCCCACGCGCGGCGTCTCGGCATCGAGGGCAGCGTGCTCGACCCGATCATCACGACCGTGATCGACGGCTTCGGCGACGCCTACCCGGAGCTGCGGGAGAACGAGGCGTTCGTGCGGCAGGTGGCCGACTCCGAGGAAGATCGATTCTCCGCGACCCTCGGCAAGGGCCTCGTGTTGTTCGAGGAGGCGAAGGGCCGCGCCGAGGGCTCGCGCATCTCGGGCGACGACGCGTTCGCGCTCTCCGACACGTTCGGCATCCCTCGGGAGCTGATCGAGGAGTTGGCGGCGAGGGCGGCCTCAGCGTCGACCTCGACCGCTTCGAGGAGCTGCTCGACGAGCAGCGCGGTCGCGCTCGGCAGGCGCGCAAGAAGGTGGAAGTCGGCCTCGAGACGGGTGCGGTGCCGCCGACCGAGTTCGTCGGCTACGGCGATCTGCAGGCCGAGTCGCCCATCGCGTTGCTGCTCGACGAGGGCTCCGGCGAGCTCGAGGTCGCGGAGGAAGGCCAGGCCGTGCGCCTGTTCCTCGACCGAACGCCGTTCTACGCGGAGGGCGGCGGCCAGGTCGGCGACCAGGGCGTCATCCGCACCGAGACGGGAGCCGTGCGCGTGACCGACACGGTGCCCGCGGGCGGGCATGCGTCGATGCACGTCGGCGTGGTCGAGTCGGGCGAGGTGCGTGCCGGCCAGAGCGCGCACGCCGTGGTCGACCGCGAGCGCCGCGAAGCCACCGCCCGCGCCCACACCTCCACCCACGTCGTGCACTGGACGCTCAAGCACGTGCTCGGCGACCACGCCCGCCAGGCAGGGTCGCTCGTCGCGCCCGGCCGGCTCCGCTTCGACTTCCGTCACCCGAGCGCCGTGCCGCTGGAGACCCTCGAGCAGGCCGAGCTCGAGGCGAACCGGCGCCTGGCCATGGACGACGAGGTCAGGGCGACCGAGACGTCGATGGACGAGGCGCAGGCGCTGGGGGCGGTCGCACTGTTCGGTGAGAAGTACGGCGACGTCGTGCGCGTGGTCGAGATCGGTGACTACTCCAAGGAGCTCTGCGGCGGCACGCACGTGCATCACACGGGTCACGCCGCGGTCGTGCGCATCCTGCACGAGGGCTCCATCGGCTCGGGCATGCGCCGCGTCGAGGCGCTCGTGGGGCCCGACGCGCTGCGCGAGGTCAACGCGGAACGGGCGCTGCTGCGAGGCCTGGTCGAGGCGCTCGGGTCGGGCGACCCGTCGACGGCGGCAGAGCACGCCCGCCGCATCATCGAGGAGAACCGGCGGCTCAAGGGCGAGCTCGGCCGTCTGCGCGCCGGCGACCGCGATGCGGTGATCGACGGGCTCGTCGCCGGCGCCACACCGGTCGATGGCGTCGCGCTCGTGGTCTCGGAGGTGCCGGGCGAGGACCCGGGCGGTTTGCGCGAGCTCGCGCAGAAGATCCGCGACCGTCTCGCCGGCGAGCCTGCGGCGGTCGTGGTGGGCAACGGCGAGGGCGGCAAGGCCATGCTCGTGGCCGCGGTCACGGCGGGCGCCGTCGATCGCGGGGTCACGGCGCCGGCCGTGTTGCGCGACGCGGCGCAGGTCGTGGGCGGGGGAGCGGGCGGCAAGGACATCCTCGCCAACGCCGGTGGCCGTCATGCCGACAAGGTGCCCGAGGCGCTGGGGGGCATCCCCGCCCGTCTGCACGAGCTCCTGCGAGGATCCTGACGTTGGCCGGGTCCGCGGACCCACCGGCCGAGCACCGCTCCGCCACGGGCCGCGTGCTGGGCCTCGACCTCGGCGACGCCCGCATCGGGGTGGCGATCTCCGATCCCGAGCGCCGTCTCGCGGTGCCGCACGGCACGATCCGCGTGGGACAGCCGCCGGGCGAGCTGAAGGCCGTCGCGGGGCTCGTGCGCGAGCTGGAGGCGACCGCCGTCGTGGTCGGCCATCCACGATCGATGTCCGGCGCGTCGGGTTCCCGAGCCCAGCAGGCAGAAGCGTTCGCCGAGGCGCTGCGGGCCGTGGTGCACGTGCCCGTGGAGCTGCAGGACGAACGCCTGAGCTCCGTCGAGGCCGAGCGGTCGCTGCGGGCTGCCGGGCTCGACGGCCGGCGTCGGCGCCGCGTGGTCGACGAGGCCGCCGCGACGGTGATCCTCAACGCCTGGCTCGATGCGCGTGCGTGACACGGCGCCGCCAGGGTGACCGGTATCCTCGTGAACCGATGCAGCCCGTGACACCACGCCGCGCAGATCGCCACGCGCCAGCACGACCGCCCGCGGCGCCTGTCGCTGTTGGTCCTCTTCGTCGCGCTCGCCGGGTTGGCCGCCGGCCTCGTCATGGCGAGTCGCTACTACGAAGGGTGCAAGGGCGCGGCCGACGGCACGGGCCGCGACGTGACCTTCGCGGTCGACGAAGGCGCCACGGCCGAGCAGGTGGTCGACGACCTGGCGGCCGAAGGGGTGATCCCGTGCGGCGGCTTCGTCGGGAACCTGCTGATGCGCGGCACCGGGAAGTCGGGCGACATCAGGGCCGGCATCTACACCCTCGCCACCGGCATGACCCTCGACGAGGCCGTGGGTGTGCTCACGACGGCCCCGAAGGAAGTGCCCACCGCCGACGTGCTCATCCCGCCCGGCTACCGGCTCACCCAGATCGCCGACGCGGTCGACGAGGCGCTCGGCCTCCCCGCCAAGGAGTTCCTGGCGCGAGCGGCCAAGGGGAAGTTCGCCCTGCCCGCCGCCCTGCCCGCCGGGGCTCCGCTCGAGGGCTTCCTGTGGCCCCAGACCTATCGCATCCCCAAGCGAGACGGTGCCGACGCCGTGATCCAGCGGCTGCTCGACCAGTTCGCCGAGGAAACCGCGAAGCTCCCGTGGGAGAACGCGGAGGCCCTCGGCGTCACGCCCTACGAGATCGTGGTGATCGCATCGATGATCGAGAAGGAAGCGGCGGTCCAGCGCGACCGCCCGTTGATCGCCGGGGTCATCTACAACCGGCTGCGCGAAGGCATGACGCTCGGCATCGACGCGACCCTGCTCTACGACGACCCCACGCCCGACGGGGAGCTGTCGACCGCTGACATCGAGACCGACGGGCCGTACAACACGCGCATACGGGCGGGGCTTCCGCCGACGCCGATCGCGAGCCCCTACCTCTGGTCGCTGCGAGCGGCCCTCGAGCCGGCCGACACGCCGTACTTCTACTACGTGCTCTGCGGCGACGACGGGGGGCACCGCTTCGCGGTGACCTACGACGAGCACCTGGCCAACGTCGATGCCTGCCTCGGCTGATCGCGCCGCCGCATCGGCGGCGCCACCCATCTCGTCGGCGTGATCGGCTGGCCCGTCGCGCACAGCCTGTCGCCGGCGATCCACAACGCCGCCTTCGCCTCGCTGGGGCTGGACTGGGTGTACGTGCCGCTGCCGGTCGCCCCCGGAAGCCTGCGAGCCGCCGCCGACGGGCTGGTGAGCCTCGGGTTCCGGGGCGCCAACGTGACGATGCCGCACAAGACCGAGAGCGCCGACCTGGCCGACGACCTCGCGAGGACGCTCGTCGGCTGCGCGCGGTGAACACGTTCGTCGTCACGGGTGAGCGTCTGCACGGCCACAACACCGACGCTCCGGGGTTCGACCGGTTCCTGCGCCGTGATGTGGGGTTCGACCCGCGAGGCCGGTCGGCCCTGGTGTTCGGAGCTGGGGGAGCGGCCCGGGCCGCGGCGTTCGCGCTCGCCTCGTCAGGCGTGGGCGAGCTCTCGATCGCCGTCCGCGAGGCGGCGCGTGCCGCCGAGCTGCTCGAGGCGGTCGAGGGAACGACGGTGCGTCCGAGCGTGGTGGCCTTCGACGATGCCGAGAACATGTCGGCCGACCTCGTCGTGAACGCGACGCCGCTGGGCGCCGACGGGCAGACAGCGCCGCCGCTGCCACGGCTCGCGCCGGGATGTGGTGGTCATCGACCTGCTCTACCGCCCGGCCATCACCCCGTTGCAGGCGGCCGCTCGGGCAGCAGGCGCCGAGGCGTTCGGGGGCCTCGGCCTCCTGCTGCACCAGGCGGCGCTCTCGTTCGAGCTGTGGACCGGCACCCCTGCGCCGCTCGAGGTGATGTCGGCGGCCGCTCTGGCAACCCTCGCCGAGCGTCGCTGACGAACCGTTCCGAGCTCATCCCACTCGCACTCCCGCCGTTCGCCTCAAGCGCGCTCCCGGCCCCGTCGATGCAACACGGGAGATGGACGACTATTCCGCGCTCGCGCAGCGGATCGCCGTGAGCGTGAGCGGGGTGTCGGGCGCCCTCATCCTGTCGAGGGACGGGCTGGTGCTCGGCGCCTTCCCGACCGACGACGAGAGCCTCGCCAAGCCGGCCTGGCTCAAGTTCATCACGCTCGGCGAGCCCGACCGAAGCTTCGTGGAGTTCCCCGACCAGGTGTGGGCCTACGTCAAGCGGGGCCCGTACGCGGCGTTCGCCACCGCCGAGGCCGGCACGAGGCCGGGCGTGCTCGTCGATCAGATGGAGCAGGTACTGCTGATGGCCGAGGAAGGGCGCACCCGTCGCGACACCCTGCGGGTGCCGGACGCGTCCGCCGCGCCCACCGGCAAGCCGCGCACGTCGCTGCACCCCCAGGGTGATAAGGCAGCGCCGGCGGAGGTCGCAGCCTCGGCCGAGGAGGCGCTCGTCACCGAGGCGCCGTCCGACCGAGGGGGCTTCTCGAAGCGACCCGGGGGCGGCGCCCGTGACGACGCTCCGGACGCATCGATGGCCGAGGGCACCGACGATCCCGCGGTCGCGGACGCTGCGGGGTCGGCCGACCCGGTGCCGTCGGCGCTCAAGAAGGAACCCCAGAAGCTCGTCGGCTCCGTCGGTGGGTCCGACGCTGCGCCGCCGTCGCCGGCCTTCGACAATGAAGCCGAGGTCGACCGGGTCCTGCTGGCCAAAGAGTTCTCGGGATTGCTTCAGGTGGACTCGGACGATGACGAAGGAAGGACTTGAGACCACGCACCACCTTGAGACCTAAGCCCAACGGGAACCCAAGGACGTCGATGACCACGGTCAAGCGCAAGTCGAAGCAGCTCGGTCAGATCCTGATCGAGCTCGACATGATCACGCCCGAGCAGCTGGAATCGGCGCTCGAGGAGCATCGACGCACGCCCAAGTCGCTCGGCCGGGTGCTCATCGACATGGGCATGATCAAGGAGGGCGACCTCGTGCGCGCCCTCGCCGAGCAGGTGGGTCTCGAGTTCGTCGATCTGAGCGAGCATCCGATCGACCCCACGGCGACCACGCTGCTGCCCGAAGCGCTCGCTCGCCGCTACCGCGCGATCCCCATCGGCGAGCGCGACGGCAAGCTGCTCGTGGCCATGTCCGACCCGGCCAACGTGTACGCGCTCGACGACATCCGCACGATCACGAACCGCGACGTGCAGCCGCTGGTGGCCACGGCCGCCGACGTCGAGCGCGCGATCCAGAAGTACGCGGGCATCGACGGACAGGTCGAGGCGCTCGCCAACGTCGCTGCCGACGCCCTGGAATCCGAAGACGAGCACATGGAGGCGGCCCTCGAGGACGCCCCGATCGTCAAGCTCGTGAACGCGATCATGACCCAGGCCGTCGGCGACCGGGCCTCCGACGTGCACATCGAGCCGGCGGAGAAGAACGTCCGTATCCGGTTCCGCGTCGACGGCGTGCTGCACGAGCCGATGCCGCCTGCTCCGAAGAACATCCAGGGCGGCCTGATCTCCCGACTCAAGGTCATGGCCGAGCTGAACATCGCCGAGAAGCGCGTGCCGCAGGACGGCCGCATCTCGATGAAGGTCGGGGGCAAGGCGCTCGACCTGCGTGTCGCGACCCTGCCGACGGTCTACGGCGAGAAGGTCGTCATCCGCGTGTTGGACAAGTCGCAGGCCCTGCTGAAGCTCGAGGACCTCGGCTTCCTCGAGGATCCCTACAAGCGCTTCGCACAGTCGTTCGGCAAGCCGTACGGCGCGATCTTGGTCACCGGTCCGACCGGTTCGGGCAAGTCGACCACGATGTACTCGACGCTCAACATCCTGAACGAGGTCGACAAGAACATCATCACCGTCGAGGACCCGGTCGAGTACCGGCTCAACGGCGTGAACCAGATCCAGGTGAACCCCAAGGCCGGTCTCACGTTCGCCAGTGCGCTGCGCTCGATCCTGCGCGCCGACCCCGACATCGTGCTCATCGGTGAGATCCGTGACAAGGAGACGGCCACGATCGCGATCGAGGCCGCCCTCACCGGTCACCTCGTGCTGTCGTCGCTGCACACCAACGACGCGCCGAGCGCCATCACACGCCTCACCGAGATGGACGTCGAGACGTTCCTCGTGGCCTCGGCGATCGACTCGGTCGTGGCCCAGCGGCTCGCCCGCAAGCTGTGCGAGCGGTGCAAGGTCGCCTACCAGCCCGAGGAAGCCGAGCTCATGGCCGCGGGCTTCCCGGAGTGGCTGTGGCCCGAGATCACGCGAGATCTACCAAGGCGCAGGGATGCGCGGCGTGCGCGAACACCGGGTTCCGAGGCCGGCTCGGGTCTGTACGAGGTCATGCCGATGACCGAGGAGATCGAACGGATGACCGTCGAGCGCGCCTCGTCGGACGCGATCAAGGCCGTCGCGATGCAGCAGGGCATGATCACCCTGCGCGACGACGGCCTGGAGAAGGTTCGTATGGGCGTCACGTCGATCGAGGAAGTCGCGAGGGTGGTGAAGTGAGGTGAGCATGGCTGATCCAGGAAGAGAACGACGTCCAGGTACCGGTGCCGGAGTTGCTCGGCGCAGCTGCTGGATCACGAAGGGCTCCGACCTGCACCTCACGGCCGGTGCGCCGCCGGTCGTGCGGGTGCACGGTGAGCTCGAGCGGCTCGAGGGCTATCCGGCCCTGTCGCCGCGGGCGCTTGCAGGGCATGATCTACGCGATCCTGCCGCAGAAGCTGCGCGAGCGGTTCGAGCAGGAGCTCGAGCTCGACATGTCGTACTCGCTGCCGGGCAGGGCGCGGTTCCGTGTCAACGTGTACATGCAGCGCGACGCGATCGGCGCCGCGTTCCGCGTGATCCCGTTCGAGATCAAGGCGATCGACGACCTCGGGCCTGCCCACCGTCGTGGCCGACCTCGCGCGGTTCCAGCGGGGGTTCGTGGTGGTCACCGGCCCGACCGGTTCGGGCAAGTCGACGACGCTCGCCTCGATGGTCGACGTCGTGAACACCGAGCGGCACGGCCACATCATGACCGTCGAGGACCCGATCGAGTTCCTGCACAAGCACAAGACGCTGCATCGTGAACCAGCGCGAGGTCGGCGCCGACACCCACGGGTTCGCGCAGCGCGCTGAAGCACGTGCTGCGCCAGGACCCCGACGTCATCCTGGTCGGTGAGATGCGTGACCTCGAGACGATCTCGACCGCGATCACCGCGGCCGAGACCGGCCACCTCGTGTTCGCCACGCTGCACACGCAGGACGCGCCGCAGACGATCGACCGCATCATCGACGTGTTCCCGCCGCACCAGCAGCAGCAGGTGCGGGTGCAGCTGTCGACGACGCTGCAGGGCGTCGTGACCCAGCAGCTCATCCCGACGGCGGACGGCAAGGGTCGCGCGGTCGCCTGCGAGGTGCTCGTCACCACGCCCGCGATCCGCAACCTGATCCGCGAGGGCAAGGTGCACCAGATCTACTCGTCGATGCAGGCGGGCGGACGCTACGGCATGCAGACGATGGACATGTCGCTGGCCCAGCACGTGAAGGCCGGCACGCATCACCCAGCAGCTCGCGTTCGAGCGCTGCCACGACCCCGAGGAGCTCCAGCGGCTCATCGGGGGCGGGGCTCGGCATCGGCGACCGGTCCGCGACGCGACAGCGCGGCGGCATGGGCGGCGGCGGCATGGGCGGCGGCGGCATGGTCATGGGCGGGATGTAGGGAGACACGATGGCTGAGACCTTCCAGTACAAGGTCCGCGACAAGTCGGGCAACATCGTCACCGGCACCCTGGTGGCCGACAGCGAGCTGCTCGTGCTGCAGCGCCTGCGCGAGATGGGCTACACGCCGCTCGAGGTGGGCAAGGAGAAGAAGGGCCTCAACCTCGAGATCAACCTCCGGCAAGCCGAAGGTCAAGCTCAAGGAGCTCGCGATCTTCTCGCGGCAGTTCGCCACGATGGTCAACTCGGGCCTGCCGATCCTGCGGGCCCTGGCGATCCTCGCCGAGCAGACCGAGAACAAGGAGCTCGGCGAGGCGCTCACGACCTGCCGCATGGACGTCGAGCAGGGCGCCTCGCTCTCGGGCGCGATGCAGAAGCACCCGAAGGTCTTCAACGACCTCTACATCTCCATGGTGAAGTCGGGTGAGACGGGCGGTTCGCTCGACACGACCCTGCTGAAGCCTCGCGGCGATGCTCGAGCGCGAGGTGCACCTGCGCGGCAAGATCAAGTCGGCCATGACCTACCCGGTCGCCGTCGTCGGCCTGGTGCTGCTGATCATGTCCGCGATGCTGCTGTTCGTGGTGCCGCAGTTCAAGGGCATCTACGGCCAGCTCGGCGGCACAGCTGCCGCTGCCGACCCGGGTCTGCTCATCGCGATGTCGGACGCGATGCAAGAAGTACTGGTACATCGTGATCGGCGGCTGCTTCGCCGCGCGGTTCTTCCTGCGCCGGTACAAGAAGACCGAGAAGGGCCGCATGCAGCTCGACCGTCTGAAGCTGCGCGCGCCCGTGTTCGGAACGCTGTTCCACAAGACGGCGCTGTCGCGGTTCTCCAGCACGCTCGCGATGCTGCTGTAGGCCGGCGTGCCCGATCCTGCAGGCGCTCGACATCGTGTCGCGACACGGTGAACAACAAGGTCATCGGCGAAGGCGGTGACCGACGTGCAGTCGAGCGTGCGCGAGGGCGAGTCGATCGCGAAGCCGCTCACCAAGCACGCGGTGTTCCCGCCGATGGTCGTGCAGATGATCGCGGTCGGTGAGGAGACCGGCCAGGTCGACACGATGCTCGAGAAGGTCGCGCAGTTCTACGACCAGGAGGTCGAGGCGTCGGTCGACGCCCTCACCTCGCTGATCGAGCCGCTGCTGATCGCGGTGATCGGCGGCTGCGTCGGTGCGGCCGTCATCGCGCTGTACATGCCGATGTTCAACATCATCAAGCTGATCAAGTAGGTCCACCTACCCGGTTCGCTGGTAGGTGCCGCCTGGTGGATTGTGAACTTCCGCCGTCCGGCGGCTTCAGGTCCTGATCGACGTCAGCGGCCGACAACGTCTGTGGAACGCGCACCGTTGGGGTGTGCACGAACACAAGGAAAGGAGTTGACAGCACATGCTCAAGCGCTTGAGAACGCGCGGATGAGGAGCAGGGTTTCACCCTCATCGAGCTGATGGTGGTCGTTCTGATCATCGGCATCCTGATCGCCATCGCGCTGCCGACGTTCCTCGGTGCCCGTGAGCGGGCGCAGAACCGGGCGGCTCAGTCGAGCCTTCGCAACGCCCTCGTGGCCGCCAAGACCGCTTACACGGACGACGGCGACTACAGCGGCGCCGACGACCGCCGGACTGGCGCGATCGAGCCCTCGCTGAGCTACACGACGCGGCGACCGCTTCGACCGGTCCCAACGTTGTGAGCATCGACGGTCAGACGGCGCGGACACTCGACGACAGTCTGGGCCGCGGCTGCACTGTCCGAGTCGGGAACGTGCTACT
The DNA here is from genome assembly GCA_963722795.1 of uncultured Actinomycetes bacterium. Lineage (GTDB taxonomy): Bacteria > Actinomycetota > UBA4738 > UBA4738 > HRBIN12 > JAOUEA01. The sequence goes on along the minus strand of CAVROD010000003.1, from coordinate 329,020 downwards.
ACATCACAGGACACGGCTACCGGGCCCGGCACGCGACTACGGTGAGGGCGCCGCGCTGCTGACGACGCGGACGACGCCACTGCTGGAGCCACCACCACTGAGTGGTAAGCCAGAACCAAGCGTCACGATCGAAGGGGCGGCCTCCGGGCCGCCCTTTCGCTGTCTCCGGCTCCTCAAGGCCGTCGGCCGAACTGCCGACGCCTAACAGGCAGACAGATCCGATCAGGAAGGCAGGGATGAGGGCGACGACGTTGGCACGCCGCACCCGCTCGCGGCTGCATGGCGAGCGGGGCTTCACGATCGTGGAAACGGTCGTGGCCATGGTGGTCATCTTCGCCTCGCTCACCGCGCTCGCGTACACCGCCACGATCGGCTTCCGCTACATCGCGTACGGCCGCGATCGTCAGCAAGCCACAGGCATGGCGAACGAGATCATGGAAGAGATCCGCGGCCAGGCGTACAGCGTCATCACCCGTGGCATGTCGACGGCCGACATCACCAGCGATCCGCGTATCGTCACGTGCAGCACGATCAAGCGGTTCGAGACGTGTTCGGGTCCCAAGATCGTGTCGTCGTCGGTGCCCGTCGGTACCACCGCTCCGTGGTTGATCCCACATTCCGGAACGCGATCGGTGGGCAATCTCGACGTCTCGTGGGCCACGTACGTCACGAACGATGATCCTGCATCGAATCCATATGCGGTCACGGTGATCGTGTCATGGGATACAGGCGCTCTCTCCCAGGGACCGAACAACCTGGTGCGGATCGAGTCGAACTTCTGGTCGCCGAGCGGGTGCGTCAGCTCGGAAACGCACCCCTTCGCCGCGCCGTGCCAGCCGTACTTCTATGGGCTCGCGTCGGTCCCGGCAGGGTCCGTGACGTTCGGTTCGATCAACCTGCACGAGTTCGCGGTGGACCTCCAGCAGGCCACGATGACGTTCCCGTCGGCCCGGGCCAGCCTGCAGCAGGAGCAGGTGTCGAACCTCGAAGCAGATGCGGTCGAAAGCGCCTTGTCGGATCTCCGGCTCGTTCGGCTTGACGGAAGTGGGGGGTACCCACGCTCGCGCTCTCGGCGACAGCGATCCCAGTTCACCGACGGGAGCGACCGCTGGAGCGACGCTCAACGCGGCCGGTTCGGCGGTGCAGAAGGTGCAGACCGATTGTTGTGACGAGATCGGCTTGCAGCTCGCCGCCGGCGCTGGCCAGGTCGGAGACTCGGCTGTCTCGACCGCCGCGAAGGCGACCGACGCGTCAGCGTGTCCACCGTCGGGCACACGCGAGACGGATTCCCTCGGCTGCGCGGGCGCTCGAGTGAAGCAGGTCAACACGGTCGCCGCGGTGACGCCCGTCGACCACGCCGCTGCCGTGGGAGACGCTACCGTCGTGCGGCTCACAGCCCCCGCCTCGTACTCCACGGCAACGACCGAGCGTGACGCGGTAACCGGGCAGAATGGAGCTCGTCGACGTCCAGGCTTCCCGAACCTCGGCAACATCTACCTGGGCGGGTTCCCCATCTCCGGCATGACGGCGCCAACAGGCATGTCGGTCACGAATACCGCGGACAACAACTACTGCATGCGCATGACGGGGTACTCGGATACGGCGCGCATCTACGCGGGTGCCAGGTCTGCCACCGCGCCGGCGGCGAGCATCGGCGGAGGGACCTTCTACTACTACGACTCCGGCACGGGGACCTACCTCAGCAAGGCCGTGACCGACGCCTCACTCAGCACCCTGTCATTCCAGTGCACGCATACGCAAACCGTGGGTGGCAAGACGGTCATGTGGAAAGTCACCGTGGCCTCTGGCGGCATCACGCCCGCGGGTGTGCCCGCCGCCACGAACCAGACCCTGTCGACCGATTCGCAGACTCGACTCGAGCAGGAGGCCACCGTCACCCCGATCAAGATCACGTTCACGTATCAGATCACCGTCAACAGCACGGATCAGATCTACCTCCAGGTGACCGTGGACCCCGGCACATTGGTCGCCCGTGGCATCTACGGCCCACCCCCGTCGGCAGGGTGATGACGATGCACGTGCTCGAGCGCGGCGCATCCTGGGCGAGACTCGAGGACGAGCGGGGGATCACGCTCGTCGAGGTGCTGATCGCCACCGCGATCCTCGGGATCGTCATGCTCGTGTTCACGTCGACGCTCAGTAGCATGCAGCAGGCGGTCGTGGCGGAGGACGTACGAACGCGTCTGAACGACCAGGCGCGGCTGGCGCTCGCCGACCTCGACCGCCAGGTCCGCTCGGGCAACCTCCTGTACGACCCTGACGACGAGATCGGCACCGTCGATCCGTTCGATGTGACCGCCGCCGGGTTCATGTTCCGCGTCTACACGCAGACCAAGTTCACCGCCACGGATGAGCCACGCTGCGCCACTCTGGTTGGTCGACGATCAGCAGCGCCTGCTCTACCGCTACTGGCCAGTGCAGGAGCCTGACGACGCGACCGATTGGCGGGTCGTCGCGGAGCATATCGTCAACCGGGAGACCGGCGTCCCGGCGTTCGTACTCGATCCGAGCGGGCGCACCATCACCGCCTCGCTTCCAGGCGAACGCCGACATCGAGCACGATCGAATCGGCGACCCAGGAATTCAGTCGAAGCCCTCGACCGGGCGAAACACATCGTTCGGCTATCCCAACAACGTCTGTGCCGACCTTCCGTCGGACATGTGACCGTGACTCAAGGAGAGAGATGATGACCATCCGTCAACTGCAGCGACTTCCACGGGAGGAGCAGGGACTGGCGCTCATCGTCTCCATGATGGTGGCCTTCGTCGTGCTGATGCTGTCGACCATCGTCGTTGCCCAGTCGATCCACTCCCTCGAGACCGAGCGGCTACGACCGCCAGCGGCTCACGTCGGTGAACGCGGCCGAGGCCGGCACGAACGACTTCTGGCAGTACCTGCAAACCACCGAGTTCGAGGACCTCGAGTGCGACGATCGTTCGGACGAGTCTGAGCTCCGGAGCCGGTGGACGAGCGCCTACACCGCCAGTGTGACCTTCTACCGAGCCGACGGCGCGACGCCGGTCGCGTGCCCGCTCACCACCGCCGACATCCCCGCCTACGTGAAGGTCGAGTCCACGGGAACCGCCGAAGGCGAGGCCGCCCGCACGATGGAGACCTACGCGCAGCTCACCCCGGTCTACTCTGGGTTCGGCGCGGCGATCTTGGCCGTGAACGGCACGTCGTTCAGCAACAACTTCCAGGTGAACGGTCAGAGCGGCAACGACGGCGACGTCTACATCCTGAACGGCAACCTCACGATCACGAACTCCCCGGTCATCTTCGGCAACGTCTTCGTGCCGAACGGCTCGGCCACGTTGTCGAACAACAGCGAGATCAAGGGCGACCTGTGGGCGAACGGCACGGTCACGGTCAACAACCCGTCGAAGGTCAGCGGCAACGCCAAGTCGACCACCGGCAACATCGCGGCAGCGGCACGGTGGTCGGCGATGCGACCGCCGCCGGCACCACCCCGATCTCCACGGTGAACGGCAGCCGCTACCCTGGCACGAACCCCGGGCCGGTGCCGACGCAGACGTTCCCGCAGATCACGTCGAGCACGACGACCTTCACGAACGCCGGTTACACCCTCGTACGTTCTCACACGCGGCCGCACGCCTGCACCAACGCGTACAACTACATCAAGAACACCGGTGCCGGCACCTGGGCGACGAGCGGGTTCACCGACATCGTCGTGCGCATCGACGACGTCGGGCAGCCGTGCAACCTGTCGAACGCAACAACGACACGATCACGGTGCGCGGCAACCTCGCGATCATCAACGACGGGGGCTTCAACATGAGCCAGCGGTCCAACTGGAACGGACGTCGTCGACCGATCAAGAACGTGTACTTCATCAGCCCTGTACTCGGCCGCTGCCTGCACGGGCACGAAGGACATCTCGGTGAGCAACAACACCAACTTCAACGCGTTCACGAACGTGTTCTTCTACACGCCGTGCACGCGCGACGCTGGCGAACACGAACGCCTTCGCGGGACAGGTCCTGGCAGGCACCGTCACGATCACCAACCAGTTCAACATGACCTACAAGCCGGTGCTCGTGCCCGGCTACGGTGACGTCGCCGGGTTCGACCAGAACATCTCCTACGTCCGCGAGGTCTGAGCCTCCCGGCGGCGCCACGCTCGGAGGTAGGGTCGCGCCGCGATGAGTGACGCGTGGATCCGGGCGCTCGTCGCGCTGCCGTTCGGGCTCGCGGTCGGCAGCTTCATGACGGTCGTGGTCTCGCGCGTGCCCGCGGGGGAGTCCGTCGTGCGACCGCGATCGCGGTGCCCGGGCTGCGGTGCCGAGATCGCGAGCCGCGACAACGTCCCGGTGCTCTCGTGGATGCTCCTGCGGGGCCGGTGCCGGTCGCTGCGGCGAGCGGCATCTCCGCGCGCTATCCGCTGCTCGAGCTCTCGACCGCCGCGCTGTTCGTGGCGGCTGCCGCGGTCTACGAGCGCCCGTGGATCGCGGTGATGCTGGCGGCCTTCCTCGTCGCTGATGCCGGCGATCGCCTGGATCGACATCCAGCACCGCATCATCCCGAACCGCATCACCTATCCGGCGTTCATCGCGTTCGCCGCGTACGTGGTGCTGGCGTGGGCGTTCGATGGCGGCACGGACCCGGTCCGGGCGCTCGTCGGCGCGCCTGCTCTACGGCGGTGTGCTGTTCATCGTCGCGATCGTGTCCCGCGGGCATGGGCATGGGCGACGTGAAGCTGGCGCTGGTCATCGGCGTCGTGCTCGGAGCGCTCGGCCTGCGCTACGTCGGGGTGGCGCGGCCGGTGCCGTGCTGTTCGGAGGGGTCGGGGGCATCGTGGCCCTTGCGCGGCCGAGACCGCAAGGCGGCGATCCCGTTCGGGCCGTACATGGCCGCGGGAGCGGTGGTCGCGGCCTTCTGGGGTGCGCGCATCGCCGATTGGTACCTGCGCTCGTTCACCGGCTCTCTGAGCTGGAATCCCGCACTCGAACATACGTTCAGATCGCGCCGTGACAGGTGTTTGACTTGCCCTGTGGCCTGATGTTTCGTGAGCAGTCCCAACAGCACTCCTGTTGGCTGATGTGACCCATGTGACTTCATGTGACTGATGTGACAGGAGGAGCGGCATGGCCGACGCGCAACCGTTCGTGACCGGGGCCTTGCTCACGGTCGCGGAGGTGGCCGCGGGCATGCGCGTCTCGAACATGACCGTGTACCGGCTGATCAAGAGCGGCGAGCTGCCCGCCGTGCGCGTCGGCAAGGGCTACCGGATCCGCGAGACGGAGCTGCAGCGCTTCCTCGAGGAGCGCTCCGTGCGCGTGGAGGGCGCGTGATGGCGAAGGGGCGCATCGGCCTCGACATCGGCTCGACCGCGGTGCGCGCGGTCGAGCTCACCGGCAGCGACCCGCCGACCGTCGTCAAGGCCGCCCAGGTGCCGCTGCCCGCCGGCGCCGTGGAGAACGGCGAGGTCAAGGACCCCGCCGTCGTGACCGAGGCGCTGCGTGAGCTGTGGGACGCGGCGGATTCAAGGCCAAGCGGGTCTTCATGGGCGTGGGCAACCAGCGAGTCGTCGTGCGCGAGATCGCCCTGCCGCTCCTGCCCGAGAAGGAGCTGCGGGCTTCCCTCGGCTTCCAGGTGCAGGAGTTCATCCCGATGGCCGTCGACGAGGCCGTGCTCGACTACGACCCGATCGGCGAGTTCGAGCAGGACGACCGCACGATGCTGCGCATGCTGCTCGTCGCGGCGCAGCGATCGATGGTGGAGACGTCGTGGCCGCCGTCGACCGGCGCCAAGCTCGAGCCCGTCGGCCTCGACCTGGTGCCGTTCGCCTTGGTGCGCTCGGTCGGCACCACCGGCGTCGGCATGGACCTCGAGGACGACGGGCGACGAGGCCGTCATCGACATCGGGGCGCACGTCACCAACATCGTGGTGCACGCGCGGGGCACGGTTCGGTTCGTGCGGATCCTGCCCTCGGGCGGGCGGGACGTGACGCTCGCGATCGCGCGCGGCATCGGGGTCGACGACGAGGTCGCCGAGCGCCTCAAGCGGGGTGAAGACGTCGAACTCGACGAGGCACCGGCGCCCGAGGTCGGCGAGGGTGACCGAGACGATAGCGACGGCGACCAAGCCGATGCACGTGGCGAGGACGAAAAAGGCGACGACGCGGCGCCCCAGGGGCCGCCGGACCTGGGCCGTGCTCGGGAGATCGCGATGCAGCGCGCCGGCAGCTTCGTCGACGAGATCCGCTCCTCGCTCGAGTTCTACACCGCGCAGGCCCAGGGCGCGCGTATCGGCCGCGTGCTGGTCACCGGCGGCGGCTCCAAGCTCGAGGGCTTCCTCGAACTGCTTCGCCAGCGCATCCCGGTCCAGGTCGAGCCGGGGCACGTGTTCCTGCATGCGCGCTCGCAGCTCTCGCTTTCCGAGGAAGCGCTGGCGGAGGCCGAGCCGGTGCTCGCCGTCGCCGTCGGGCTCGCGATCCCCGGGAGGGACACGTGAGCCAGGTCAACCTCCTTCCTCCCGATATCGTCCAGGCACAGGCGTACCGTCGGCGCACATCGGCGGTCATCGGGGCCGGCGCCATCGCACTCGTTCTGGTCTTCGGCTTCTTCCTGGTGCAGAACGGCAAGCTCGGCGACGTCAACGAGGAGATCGAGGCCCAGAACGCGACGAACGCCTCGATCCAGGCAGGCATCGCCGAGAAGCAGAAGTTCGCCGACCTTCAGGCAGAAGCGCAGGCGAGGCAACAGCTCCTGAGCGCGGCGTACGCGGGCGAGGTGTCGTTCTCGGCACTCCTGATGGACTTCTCCCGAGTGATCCCGTCGGACGCCTACGTCGATTCGCTCGCGCTGCAGATCGCCGATGCGTCGGCGCCGGCCGACCCGGCCGCTGCGGCGACCGGAGTCGTCACGAACCTCATCGGCACGATCAGCGGAAGCGGCCAGGCCGTCAGCATCGACACGCTCTCGGTCTTCCTGACCCGTCTCGAACAGGTGAAGGGTTGGGTCAACCCCTGGATGAGCACGGTGAGCAGGACCGACTCGGTCAACGGCTACGACTATTCGCTCAGCGTCGATCTCACGGACGACGTGGTCACCGACCGCGGCAAGGGAGGGACGCCGGATGCTGCGGGGTAGTCGCGCGCCCCTCATCGCGGGCGCGGGTGTCATCGCGTTGGTCGTCCTGATGGTCTTCTTCCTCGTGCTGCCGAAGATGGGGCAGGTGGGCGACGCCGAGGACGAGCTCGCCGCAGCTCAAGGGGAGCAGGGCACGCTCGAGTCGCAACTCGCTGCGCTGGAGCAGGCGGAGCTTGCCGCACCCGAGGCGAGGGCGACCATCCAGGAAGTGGAACGACAGATCCCACCCACGGCCGACGAGCCGGGACTCCTGTTGTTGATCAAGAACGCCGCGGCTCGCGCAGGAGTGACCTTGTCGCTCACCGTGGGGACGCCGGCGCTCGACGCCACCTCGGGCCTGTCGACGATCCCGCTGGCCATCACGGCCTCCGGCAACTACTTCCAGCTCACGGAGTTCCTGTACAGCATCGAAACCCTGCCAAGGGCGGCGAAGGTCGTGAACGTCACGCTCGCCCCCGGCGGAGCGGAAGGCGACGCGGCGACGACCACGACCACGGTGACGAACCTCCTGCAGCTCCAGGCGAGCGTCATCCTCTACACGAGCGACCAGAGCGCCGGCCCGGGGTCGGAGCCGGGTCCGACAGACGACGCGGCGGGGGGTGCCTGAGATGCCGTTGACCCCTCGCGACCGGCGGACCCTGATGATCGGCGGCGGGGTGCTCGGCGTGCTGCTGGTCGGGTTCCTGCTGATGAACATGCTCTCGGGCGGCGGGGAAGACGAGGCCATCCCCTCGCTGCCCCCGATCACGGTGGCGCCCGACGGCGGAGACGGGGGCACGGCGTCGCCGTCGCCGACGGGCGGCGTGAGCCCCATCCCGGTGTTCACCGGCCGTGACCCGTTCTCCATCCCGCCCGCGCTCGCGTCGGTCGCCCCGACGAGCCCGGGCCCGACGAGCCCGGGTGCCACGAGCCCTGCCCCGACGAGCCCGGGTGCGACGAGTCCGGCCCCGACGAGCCCGGCGCCGACCGATCCAGGCGGGGGCTCCAGCGAGGTCGTCGGGGGCAAGACGGTCGTGCTGCTGTCGGTCTTCTCGAGCGGGGGCCAGTCGATGGTGCAGGTCGAGGTCGACGGGCAGGTCTTCAACAACGTCGCCATCGGCGAGACGTTCGACAACGGGCGATACGAGCTGCGGTCGGTCTCGGGTGACTGCGCCACGTTCCTGTTCGGCGACGAGTCGTTCACCCTGTGCGCCAACTCGACGAAGTAGCCATGACCCGGATGCGTTGACAGGCTCCGGCGGCCCGCCCACGGGGGGAGCGGTCGCCGGCCTGCGGGGGCGGCCCTCAGGGCCGCCCCCGCTCCACGTGCGGCATCGTCGGTGCCACCGCGACCGGTCGAGACGAGAGCGTTCCCTATGATGTGCGGATGTTGCGCATGCTCACGGCGGGGGAGTCGCACGGGAAGGCGCTCGTCGCCGTGCTCGAGGGCTTGCCGGCCGGTGTGCCGGTCGACCCCGACGCCCTCGCGCATCAGCTCGCGCGGCGACGGCACGGCCACGGCCGGGGCGGACGTCAGCGGTTCGAGTCCGACCGTTTCGAGATCCTCACCGGCGTCCGCCACGGACGCACCCTCGGCTCGCCGATCGCGGTGACGATCCCCAACCTCGAGTTCGACGCGAAGTACGCGGACCTCATGGGCGCGACCGGTCAGATGGATCCGGCGAAGCGACTCACCCGGCCCCGGCCCGGACACGCCGACCTCGCCGGAGCCCAGAAGTACGGGTTCGACGACGTCCGCAACGTGCTCGAGCGGGCCAGCGCGCGCGAGACCGCCGCCCGCGCCGCCGTCGGCAGCTTCTGCCGGTGGCTGCTGGCTGAGCTCGGGGTCGAGATCGTCTCCCACGTCGTGCGCATCGGGTCGGTGAAGACGCCGGCCCGGTCGAAGACGCCAGGTCCTGCCGACGGCGCGGCAGTGGACCGATCGCCCGTGCGGTGCTTCGACGCGACAGCCTCGACGGCGATGGTGCGTGAGATCGATCGCCTCCGGAAGGCGCGCGACACGGTGGGCGGCGTCTTCGAGGTGCTGGCCTACGGCTCGCCGCCGGGCCTCGGGTCCTACGTGCACTGGGACCGCAAGCTCGACGGACGGCTCGCCCGCGCCCTGATGAGCATCCAGACCGTGAAGGGCGTGGAGGTCGGCGAGGGGTTCGCGACCGCCGCGAAGCCCGGGTCGAAGGCGCACGACGAGATCGTGCCCGGGGCCGGGCGCCCGAGACGTGCGACGGCGCGCTCGGGCGGCATCGAGGGGGGCATGAGCACCGGCGAGCCCATCCGGGCGCGCGTCGCGATGAAGCCGTTCTCGACCGTGCCGAAGCCGCTGGCGACCGTCGACATCGTCTCGGGAGAGGCCGCGGTCGCGATCAAGCAGCGCACCGACGTGTGCGCGGTGCCGGCGGGCGGCGTCGTCGGCGAGGCGGTCATGGCGTTCGAGCTGGCCGACGCCGTGCTCGAGAAGTTCGGCGGCGACTCGCTCGCCGAGACCCGGGGCAACCTCGACCGGTTCGTGGAGGGATTGCCGTGATCGTCTACCTCGTGGGCATGCCGGGGGCCGGCAAGACGGTGGTCGGGCGCGAGCTCGCCGGTCGGCTCGGCGTGCCCTTCGTCGACCTCGACACCGAGATCGAGCTGGAGCACGGACGGCCCATCACGGAGATCTTCGCGGCCGAGGGCGAGTCGGCTTTCCGCGCGATGGAGGCCGCGATGCTCGTCAAGGCCGGGGCGAACGATCCGTCGGTGGTCTCGTGCGGTGGAGGGGTCGTGCTCGAGCCGGCGAACCGCATCGCGCTTCGCAACACGGGCACCGTCGTCTACCTCGACGTGCCGATCGAGGAGCTCCGCCGACGCGTGCGGCCCGCAGAGGACCGGCCGCTGATCCGCGAGGAGGGCGATCTCGAACGGCTGCTCGAGGCGCGAGGCCCGCTCTACCGGGAGTTCGCGGCCCACGTCGTCGACGGCAGCGGCCCGCCCGGCGAGGTCGCCGACGCGATCGTCGAGGAGCTGCGTTGGTCCGTGTGACGGTGCCCATCGCCGGGCGCGCCTACGACGTCGTCGATCGGAGCGGGGCTGCTGGGCGAGGCCGCCCTGCACCTTCCCGAGTTCCCGAAGGCGACACGGGCATTCGTGGTCGCCGATCGCGACGTCGTCGACAGGTGCTTCGGGCCGTTGGCTGCGAGCCTCGGCACCGCCGGGCTCGACGCCGTGCTGCTGACGGTGCCCGCCGGCGAGGAGGCGAAGACGCCTGCAGGTCTACGGCACGCTCGCTGCACCAGCTCGCGACCCAGGAGGCGCATCGCGACGACGTGGTGGTCGCGCTCGGCGGCGGGTCGACCGGCGATCTCGCCGGCTTCGTGGCATCCACGTACATGCGGGGCCTGCCGCTCGTGCAGGTGCCGACCACGCTGCTCGCGCAGGTCGACGCCGCCGATCGGCGGCAAGACCGCCGTGAACCTTCCGGAGGGCAAGAACCTCGTCGGCACGTTCGCCCAGCCGCGCGTGGTGCTGGCCGATGTGGAGCCGCTGGCGACCCTGCGGCGAGCGCGACTTCCGCTCGGGCCTCGCCGAGGTCGCGAAGTACGCCCTGACCCTCGACCTGGAGCTGCTCGCCGGCTTGGAGTCCGACCCAGCTCCCGTGCTCGCGCGACAGTCGGCGGCGCTCGAGGACCTGGTCGCACGCTGCGTGCGCGCCAAGGCGCGAACGGTGGCCGCGGACGAGCTCGACACCGGCGCCCGACTGATCCTCAACTACGGGCACACGCTCGGGCACGCCCTCGAGCGGCTCGAGGCGTTCGAGGGCCGGACCCACGGCGAGGCCGTCGCGACCGGCATGGTGTTCGCGGCCCGCCTCGCCGAGCGCCGGGGCCTGGCATCGCCCGGGCCTGACGGGGCGCACGACGCGCCTGCTGTCCTCGCTCGGCCTCGAGGTCGACGGGCCGCTGCCGGCGGCCGACGAGATGCTCGCGACGTTCCGCCTGGACAAGAAGTTCCACGGCACGGCTGCGGTTCGTGCTGCTGCGGGACGTCGGCCGATCCAGTGGTCGTCGACGATGTCCCGACGACGAGCTCCGGGCGACGATGCGGGAGATGGGAGCGGCGGCATGAAGGTCCTGTTCCTGTTCGGGCCCAACCTCGGCGCGCTCGGGCGCCGCGACCCGGAGACGTACGGGTCCGAGACCCTCGAGCAGATCATGCGCGGCGTCGAGGAGCGCGGCGAGCACGCTCGGGCACGAGGTCGACGTGGCGTCAGTCCGACCACGAGGGCGACCTCGTCGGCTGGCTGCTCGCGGCCGCCGACGAGGCGGTCGATCGCGGTCGTGATCAACCCGGGCGCCCTGGCGCACTACTCGTACGCGCTGCGCGACGCGATCGAGGCGTGCGGCCTGCCCGTCATCGAGGTGCACATGTCCAACATCGACGCCCGCGAGGAGTTCCGCCGGCATTCGGTGGTCTCCGAGGTCTGCCGGGCGTCGATCATCGGCCTCGGAGCCGGTGGCTATCATCTGGCGCTGGAGGCGATGCCGTGGATCACCACCTGAGACGGACCACGCTTGTCCGAGCGCCTCGACGAGCCCTCGAGGTCGACGCGTTCCTCGTCGTCCGACCTCACGAACGTGCGGTACCTGACGGGGTTCACGGGCTCGAACGGGCAGGCGCTGGTGGGCGCCGACGCAGAGCGTGTTCTTCACCGACGGCCGCTACACCGAGCAGTCCCGCCACGAGGTGCCCGACCTCGAGCGGGTGACGTACGCGGAGTTCGTTCGCCGACGTCGCTGGCGACGCAGCGTGGCCCGCCTCGGCGTCCGGCGGCTGGGCTTCGAGGCACAGCGTCGTCACCGTCCGGACGCCACGGCCGGCTGGCGGCGGCGCTGCCCGACGTCGAGCTCGTCGCGTGCGGCGACGAGGTCGAGCGCATCCGCTGGGTCAAGGACGACGAGGAGCTCGAGCTGCTCCGGCGCGCCCAGGACGTGACCGACCAGGCCTTCGAGGACGTGCTCGACCTGCTCGCCGTCGGCGTGACGCGAGCAGCAGGTGGCCCGGCAGCTGGAATCGCGCTGCGCCGCGACGGCGCCGACGGCCTGTCGTTCGAGTCGATCGTCGCCTTCGGCGAGAACGCGGCTGAGCCGCATCACGAGCCCGGCCATCGAACCCTCGAAGAGGGCGACGTGATCAAGATGGACTTCGGCGCGCTGTTCGGGCGGCTACCACGCCGACATGACGCGCACCGTCGCCTTCGGCGAGCCCGCGAGCGAGCTGAAGAAGATCCACGACGTCGTGCGGCAGGCGCAGCAGGCCGGCATCGACGCGGTGCGTGCAGGCGTCACGGGCGACGACGTCGACGCGGCCGCCCGCGGAGTGATCGAGGAAGCCGGGTACGGCGAGGCGTTCGCCCACGGGCTCGGCCACGGCGTCGGGCTCGATATCCACGAGGGACCGCGCCTCGGGCGCGAGTTCGCCGAGCATCGTCTGCCCGTGAATGCGGTCGTCACGGTCGAGCCCGGCGTGTACGTGCCGGGGCTCGGCGGGGTGCGCATCGAGGACATGGTCGAGGTCACCGCCGACGGGTGCCGCGTGGTGGGTACCGCCTCGCGTGAACTGATCGAGCTGTAGGCCGGACGGTCCGGGCGAAACGACATCGGGAGCTGAACCAGGCGTGAGCGTCTCCACCAACGACTTCAAGAACGGCATGACCCTCGAGCTCGACGGCATGCTGTTCCAGATCATCGAGTTCCAGCACGTGAAGCCGGGCAAGGGCGGCGCGTTCGTGCGCACGAAGCTCCGCAACGTGAAGACCGGCGCCGTGCTGGAGCGCACCTTCAACGCGGGCGTGAAGGTGGGCCTCGCGATCGTGGAGCGCAAGGACTTCCAGTACCTGTACCCCGACGGCGCCGACTACGTGTTCATGGACCTGCAGACCTACGAGCAGATCCACGTGCCGAAAGAGATCGATGGGTCCGGCGCTCGGACTACCTGACCGAAGGTGGCACGGCGCAGATCGCGACGCACGACGGCGTGCCGATCTCCGTCGACCTGCCGGCCTCGCTCGTGCTCACGATCACGAGCACCGACCCGGGGGTCAAGGGCGACACGCGCACGGGCGCGCTGAAGCCGGCGACGCTCGAGACCGGGGTGGTGGTCAACGTGCCGCTCTTCGTGGAGGAGGGCGAACGCATCAAGGTCGACACCCGCACCGGCGAGTACATGGAACGCGTGAAGGCCTGAGCTCGGTGACTCGACCGTGAGCACGCGCCGGGAGGCCCGGCGCATCGCCATCGACATCCTGTATCAGGCCGACGTCACCGGCGACGACCCGGCGCTCGCCTGGAGTCATGGGTGGAGGCGGGTCGCGAGGTGCCGCCGTTCGCTCGCGAGCTCGTCGACGGGGTCGCCGAGCACGGGCCTGGCGATCGACCTGCTGCTCGAGGAGCACACCCAGGACTGGACGGTGGCGCGCATGGCGGCGCTCGACCGCACGATCCTTCGGGTGGCGGTCGAAGAGCTGCGATACCGCAACGACGTGCCAGATTCCGTCGCGATCAGCGAGGCCGTCGAGGCCGCCGTCGGAGCTGTCGTCGGATGAGTCGAAGTCGTTCGTGAACGGCATCCTCGGGAAGATCGCCCGCGGCTAGCGGGTGGAAGCCGGCTCGCCGGGCTCAGGCCTGCGTCGACGGTGGATCGGTCGGTTCGGCCGGCTGCGGTGCGGGTGCGGGGCGGTGCGGGCGCAGCCTTCGGCGCTTCCTCGGCGTCGCCTTCCTTCAGGCCCTTCTTGAACTCGCCGGACGAACGGCCGAGGTTCCGCGCGATCTCGGGCAGCTTCGTCGCGCCGAAGATGACCGCGATCGCCACGACGCCCACGATGATCCATTCGTTCATGCGGTTGCCACTTCCTTCCGGGAGAGTCGATCGGCCCGTGGGGAACGGGTCGCAGGTGCAGTCTACGCCCGGGCACCGGCCATGGCCACGGAGGGTCGGCGACGGGGCGTTTGTGCGTTCCGTGAGTGCCGGTATGCTCCGCCCGAGTCCGAGCAGCACCCCTTTAAGTCCGGTCCCGAGAGGCCGGGAAGGGAGCAACCGAAGATGCAGAGCACCCATCGCGCCTCCTCGCACGCTCGGGGGGGCGTTCGCGTATGAGCGCCGACGGGCTCGGTGCTCGACGCCGACGACATCCGCCGCGCGCTCACCCGCATCGCCCACGAGATCATCGAACGCGACAAGGGGGCGGATGCGCTCGTGCTCGTCGGCATCGCGAACCGTGGCGACCATCTGGCGCGGCGCCTCGCGGCCGAGATCGAGCGCATCGAGGGAGCGGCGGTGCCGGTGGGGGTGCTCGACATCACCTTCTACCGCGACGACATCGGCCTGCGGGCCGAGGCGCCGGAGGTGCACGAGACCCGCATCGACGTCGACATCACGGGCCGCACGGTGGTGCTGGTCGACGACGTGCTGTTCACCGGCCGCACGATCCGCGCGGCGATGGATGCGCTGACCGACTTCGGCCGCCCGGCACGCATCCGTCTCGCCGTGCTCGTCGACCGCGGCCACCGCGAGCTGCCGATCCGAGCCGACTTCGTGGGCAAGAACGTGCCGACTCGGCGGGACGACGACGTGCGGGTGCTGGTGCAGGAGCTCGACGGCGACGACGCCGTGATCATGCGAGGCACCACCGCCGATCGGACGGTGACGGCGTGAACCGCCACGTGCTGTCGATGCACGACCTGACGGCCGACGACGTCACCCGCGTCCTCGACACCGCGGAATCCTTCCGCGAGGTCGGGACCCGCGTGATCAAGAAGGTACCGGCACTGCGCGGTCGCACCGTGGTGAACTTCTTCCTCGAGAACTCGACGCGCACCCGCATCTCCTTCGAGCTCGCGGCCAAGCGGCTGTCGGCCGACGTGATCAACTTCGCCGCCGGCGGGTCGAGCGTGGCGAAGGGGGAGAGCCTCAAGGACACGGCCCTCACCCTGCAGGCGATGGGAGCCGACGCCATCGTGATCCGGCACTCCTCGAGTGGCTCGCCCCTGCAGCTCACGAAGTGGGTCGAGGGCCACGTGCTCAACGCCGGCGACGGCACGCACGAGCACCCGACCCAAGCGCTGCTCGATCTCTACACGATGCGTGAGCGGCTCGGTCGGCTCGAGGGACTGCGCGTCGCGATCGTGGGGGACGTGCTGCACTCCCGGGTCGCGCGGTCGCTCTGCTTCGGCCTCGTGAAGATGGGGGCCGAGGTGACGCTGATCGGTCCGCCGACCTTGATCCCACCCGACGCGCCCACGTGGGGCGTGCAGGTGAGCTACGACCTCGATGCGGTGATCCCGAAGCTCGACGTGTGCTACATGCTGCGGGTGCAGCGCGAACGCCAGCGCCTCGAGTACTTCCCGAGCGTGCGGGAGTACAACCGGCTCTTCGGACTCACCGGCGCCCGGGCGGGCATGCTGCCCGAGGGCTCGCTGATCATGCACCCCGGGCCGATGAACCGCGGCGTCGAGATCGACTCCGACGTCGCCGACCTGCCGCAGGCCGTGATCGAGGAGCAGGTGACGAACGGCATCGCGGTGCGGATGTCCCTGCTGTACCTCCTGCTCGGAGGCGCCGCCGACCGGGTGGATGACGCCGATGTCTGAGCGCGTGCTGTTCCGAGGCGCCCGCATCGTCGACCCCGTCGCCGGGCGCGACGAGGTCGCCGACGTGTCGGTGGTCGACGGCCGCATCGACCAGGTGGGGCCGGGCATCGAGGCAGCGGAGGCCGAGGTGCTCGACTGCGCGGGACTCGTGCTCACGCCGGGGCTCGTCGACCTGCACACGCACCTGCGGGAACCGGGCTTCGAGTACAAGGAGACCATCGCGAGCGGCACCCGCGCCGCCGCGGCCGGCGGGCTTCACGGCGGTCTCGTCGATGGCGAACACCGATCCCGTGACCGACCACGCGGGCATCGTCGCGGAGATCCGCGACAAGGCCGCCGAGGCCGGCGCCGCCGACGTGTTCCCGGTCGGCGCGATCACGAAGGGCCTGGCAGGCGAGTCGATGGCCGAGCTCGGCGAGATGGTCGAGGCGGGCGTGCGCGTCTTCAGCGACGACGGCAACTGCGTGCCCACGGCGCGCATGCTCCGCAACGCGCTCGTCTACGCGAAGGCCTTCCCCGCCGAGGTGGTGATCGCCGACCACTGCGAGGACGCCTCGCTCGTGGAGGGCGGCCACATGCACGAGGGCGTGCAGTCCTCCTCGCTGGGGCTCGGCGGGCCGCCCGGCCGAGGCCGAGGAGATCGTCGTCGCACGCGACCTGGCGATCGCGCGGGCCACGGGTGGGCGCATCCACATCTGCCACGTCTCGAGCGCGCGATCGGTCGAGCTGATCCGCCGGGCGAAGCGCGACGGCGTGCGGGTCACAGCCGAAGTCACCCCGCACCATCTCGTCTTCACCGACGACGACCTCGTGGGCTACGACACGAACCTCAAGGTGCACCCGCCGCTGCGCACGGCGGAGGACCGCGAGGCGCTGCGCGGCGCGGTCGCCGACGGCACGATCGACGTGATCGCGACCGACCACGCCCCGCACGCGGTCGAGGAGAAGGAGTCGGAGTTCGATCTGTCGCCACCCGGCACGATCGGGCTCGAGACCGCGCTCGCCGCGGTGCTCACCCACCTCGTCGCGCCGGGCATCGTCGAGCTCCCGAGGGCCATCGAGGCGATGTCGGCGATGCCCGCCCGCATCCTCGGCGCGACCGGCCACGGCGGCTCGATCGACGCCGGAGCCCCGGCCAACCTGACGGCCTTCGATCCGTCGGAGACCTGGGTCGTCCAGGCGCCGTTCGTCTCGAAGGCACGCAACAGTGCCTTCCTCGGACGCGAGCTCACGGGCCGGGTGCGGCACACGATGTTGCGTGGCGCGCTCACCGTCGCCGACGGGAAGGTGCGCGGCTGACGTGGTGATGACGGAGCGATCGACGGCCCGCCGGCCGACGCGCGGCCCTGCCGCCCTGCTCGTGCTCGAGGACGGCAGCGCGTTCCACGGCACGGCGTTCGGTGCCGAGGGAGAGACGTTCGGCGAGGCGGTGTTCAACACCGGCATGGCCGGCTACCAGGAGGTGCTCACCGATCCCAGCTACGCCCGGCAGATCGTGGCGATGACGTCACCCCACCAGGGCAACTACGGCATGAACGGTGACGACCCGGAGTCGGCGGCGGTCCAGGTGGCCGGGTTCGCGGTTCGAGAAGCCTCCCGGCGCGCGTCCTCGTGGCGCGCCGAGCACACCCTGGCGAGCTCCCTCGCTGCGGCCGGCGTGATGGGCATCGAGGGCATCGATACCCGCCGGCTCACGCGCGCGCTGCGCGACCGCGGCTCGATGGGCGCAGGGCTGTCCACGATCGACCTCGACCCCGCGTCGCTCGTCGAGCGCGTGCGAGCGGCTCCGGGCATGGCGGGGGCCGATCTCGCCGCCGGCGTCAGCGCATCGTCGCCGTACGAGGCCGCCGAGCTCGTCGGGCGCGCGAGCACCGACCTGGGGCGCGTGTTCCGCGTCGCGGCATACGACTTCGGCTTGAAGCGCACGATCCTGCGCCGGCTGGCCGCCGGCGGCATCGAGACCACCGTCTTCCCGGCTCGCACCCCACCGTCCGCGATCGCCGTCAGGCGGATTCGACGGGGTGTTCCTGTCGAACGGACCTGGCGACCCGTCGGCGACGGCGTACGGGGTGGCCGCAGCGAGCGAACTGCTCGGCACGGTGCCGATGTTCGGCATCTGTCTCGGGCACCAGCTGCTGGCGCTGGCCCTCGGCGGGCGCACCTTCAAGATGCCCTTCGGCCATCGTGGGGTGAACCAGCCGGTGAAGGACCTGCGCACCGGCACGGTCGAGATCACGAGCCACAACCACGGCTTCGCCGTCGACGCAGAGGCGTGGCCCCGCGACACCGAGGGCATGGCGCTCACCGGTCGGGGCCGGGTCACCCTGTCCCACTGGAACCTCAACGACGGCACCCTGGAGGGTCTTCGGTGCCTCGACGTACCGGCCTTCGAGCGTGCAGTACCACCCGGAAGCGGCGCCCGGCCCGCACGATTCCCGTTACCTCTTCGACGAGTTCCGAGCCCTGATGGGGGGCGCGGCGCGCTGATGCCCAAGCGCACCGACATCCGCAAGATCATGGTGATCGGCTCGGGGCCGATCGTGATCGGGCAGGCCTGCGAGTTCGACTACTCGGGCACGCAGGCGTGCAAGGCACTGCGCCGCGAGGGGTACGAGGTCGCCCTCGTGAACTCCAACCCGGCCACGATCATGACCGACCCCGAATTCGCCGACCGCACCTACATCGAGCCGCTCACGCCGGAGTCGGTCCTGGCCATCTCCGAGCGCGAGCGCCCCGATGCCCTGCTGCCGACGCTGGGAGGTCAGACGGCCCTCAACGTCGCCGTCGCTCTCGCCGAGTCCGGCGACCTCGACCGCCTCGGCATCTCGCTGATCGGCGCGTCGCTGGAAGCGATCCACCGCGCGGAAGACCGCAGCGGGTTCAAGGACGCGATGCTGAAGGCCGGGCTCGACGTGCCGCGCGCGGGCACCGCGACCACCCTCGAGGACGCCCTCGCCCTCGGCGATTCGATCGGCTATCCGCTCATCGTGCGCGCCTCGTTCACGATGGGTGGCGGCGGCAGCGGCTTCGCGGCGAACCGGCAGGAACTCGCCACCCTCGCCGCGCGCAGCCTCGAGGTGTCGCCGGTGTCGGAGATCCTCGTCGAGGAGTCGATCGCAGGCTGGAAGGAGTTCGAGCTCGAGGTCATGCGCGACGGCGACGACAACGGCGTCATCGTGTGCTCCATCGAGAACGTCGACCCGATGGGCGTGCACACCGGCGATTCGATCACCGTGGCCCCGCAGCAGACGCTGACCGACCGCGAGTACCAGCACATGCGTGACTCGGCGCTCCAGGTCCTGCGCGTGATCGGGGTCGAGACCGGCGGGTCGAACGTGCAGTTCGCGGTCGACCCCGCGAGCGGGCGCCAGGTGCTGATCGAGATGAATCCCCGCGTGTCACGCTCGAGCGCCCTCGCCTCCAAGGCCACCGGGTTCCCGATCGCGAAGATCGCCGCCCTGCTGGCCGTCGGCTACCGGCTCGACGAGATCACGAACGACATCACGGGGGAGACCCCGGTGTCGTTCGAGCCGACGCTCGACTACGTCGCGGTGAAGGTGCCGCGGTTCGCGTTCGAGAAGTTCTCCGAGGCCGACCCGCGACTGACCTCGACGATGAAATCCGTGGGCGAGGTCATGGCGATCGGGCGCACCTTCAAGGAGGCGCTCGGCAAGGCGTGGCGGGGCATCGAGAAGACCGGGTTCGATCTTGGCGGCGAGCTCCCGGTGCGCACCGTCGAGCGGGGAGAGCGTGTGGCGGCGCTGTCGGTGGCCACCGAGGACCGGCTGCACCAGGTCGAAGCGGCTCTGCATGCGGGTCTCGACGTCGACGAGATCGCGTCGGCGAGCGGCATCGACCCGTGGTTCGTCGACCAGATCGCCGAGATCGCCGAGGAGGCCACCGCCGTTCGCGGGCGCCCGCTCTCGATGCTGTCGGCTCTCGATCTGTGGCACGCGAAACGAGCGGGGCTCTCCGACGCCCGCCTCGCGATGCTCACGTCGTCGACCGAGGCCACGGTCCGTCGCCATCGCGACGCGTTGGGCGTGGCGCCGGTGTTCAAGACAGTCGACACCTGCGCGGGCGAGTTCCCGGCGCGCACGCCCTACCACTTCTCGACCTACGAGGAGGAGACCGAGGTCGCGCCCGCCACCCGCCCCACGGTGGTGATCCTCGGCGCCGGCCCGAACCGCATCGGCCAGGGCATCGAGTTCGACTACGCGTGCGTGCACGCCGCCTACGCCCTCGAGGAAGCCGGCTTCGAGTCCGTCATGGTGAACTCCAACCCAGAGACCGTCTCCACGGACTACGACACGTCGAGCAGGCTCTACTTCGAGCCGCTCTCGCCCGAGGACGTGCTGGCGGTCTGCCGCGCCGAACAGCCGGTCGGCGTGATCGCCCAGCTCGGCGGGCAGACCCCCCTGCGCCTGGCCCGCGTGCTGGCCGAGGAAGGCTTCACCGTGCTCGGCACGTCGCCCGACGCGATCGACCTCGCCGAAGACAGGGGGAAGTTCGCCGAGGTCTTGGCCGAGCTCGAGATCCCTGCCCCGCCGCACGGCGAGGCTCGCACGATCGAGGAAGCCCGTGCGGTCGCCCGTCGCATCGGCTACCCGGTCGTGGTGCGGCCCTCGTACGTGCTCGGTGGCCGGGCGATGGAGATCGTCTACGACGACGACGAGCTCGAGACGTTCGTGCGCACCGCGGCCGAGGCCTCGCCCGATCATCCGGTGCTCGTCGACCGGTTCCTGGAGGGCGCGATCGAGGTCGACGTCGACGCCGTGGCCGATGCGGCCGGCGGCGTCTTCATCGGCGGGGTGATGGAGCACATCGAGGAGGCCGGCGTGCACTCGGGGGACTCCAGCTGCCAGATCCCGCCTGCCACCCTGTCCGACGACGAGCTCGACACGATCGAGGACATCACGCGGCGGCTCGCCCGCCGGCTCGGCGTGGTCGGCTTGCTGAACCTGCAGCTCGCCGTGAAGGACGAGCGCATCTGGGTGATCGAAGCGAACCCGCGAGCGTCCCGCACCGTGCCCTTCGTCTCGAAGGTGATCGGGGTGTCGCTGGCTCGCATCGCCACGTGGGTGCTGACGGGGCGCACCCTCGCCGAACTCGGCGCCGACGGTTCCCTGCCGGCCGATCCGCACCACTACCGGCACCTCTCGTACACGAGCGTCAAGGCGGCGGTGCTTCCCTTCGGCCGCTTCCCCGGCGTCGACACCGTGCTGGGTCCGGAGATGAAGTCGACCGGCGAGGTGATGGGCGTCGACGCCGACTCGGGCATGGCGCTCGCCAAGGCCATGGTGGCTGCGGGCCATGCGCTGCCGACGGCGGGCACCGTCTTCGTGAGCGTGGCCAATCGTGACAAGCGTGCGATCGTCTTCCCGGCGAAGCGGCTCGCCGACCTGGGGTTCCGCCTCGTGGCCACTGGCGGCACGGCGGGTGTGCTGCGGCGCGCAGGCATCCCGGTCGAGCGGGTCGCGAAGGTCAGCGAAGGACCCGACAACGTCGGCGAGATGATCCGTGGCGGCAGCATCGACCTCGTGATCAACACCCCCTTCGGCCGCGGCCCGCGCACCGACGGGTACTTCATCCGCACCGCCTCGGCGACCGCCGGCGTGCCCTGCATCACGACCTTGCCGGGTGTCTTCGCCGCCGTTCGCGGCATCGAGGCGCTGCTCGGGCCGTCGACCGAGCCACGTTCGATCCAGGAGTACCATGCCGAGGCGATGGCCGAGCCCACCCAGGTGCGACTCACGTTCGAACAAGCGGTCGCCGGTGATCGCGGGGGGCACCGGGCGTGACACGCGTGCGTGCCGAGGTCCTGTCCACCCGCACGCTCGGCGCCTACCACTCGCTGACGCTCGTCGCGCCCGAGATCGCCGAGAAGGCAAGGCCCGGCCAATTCCTGGCGGTGCAGATGCCCGAAGGGCGGGAGTTCCTGTTGCGCCGGCATTTCGCGGTGCACCAAGCGTCGAGGCGGGGCGGGTGGGCCGGCACGCTGGAGTTCGTCGTCGATCCCCGCGGCCCTGGGTCGACGTGGCTGTCGACGGTGAGGGCGCACGAATTCCTCGAGGTGATCGGCCCCCTCGGCACGGCCTTCGCCTATCCCAAGCGACACACGAACTGCCTGCTGGTGGCGGAGGGCCACGGCGCCGCATCGCTCTACTTCCTCGCCCAGGAACTGCTGGCACGGCACAAGCGGGTCGACATGGTCGTCGGCGCCGAGACCCTCGAGCGTGTGTTCAAGCCGATCGAGGGAAAGCGGCTGTCGCAGACGATCTCGATCGTGACGGCCGACGGTTCCCTCGGCGAACGCGGCTCCGTGATGGACGCACTGCCCGCCATGGTCGAGGCGACGAACACCGAGGTGCTCTACGCGGCAGCGACCTCGTCATCGCTGGCGATGATCGCCGGCTTCTGCAAGGAACGCGGCATCCCCGCGCAGGTGGCCGTCGAGGAACGCATGGCCTGCGGGCTGGGGCTCTGCCAGACCTGCGTCGTGCCGGTCGCCCGCAAGGACGGCAGCGGGTACGACCACCTGCGGTCCTGCGTCGACGGCCCGGTGTTCAACCCGGCGCGCGTGCTCTGGGACCGATGGCTCTCCGAGGCGCCGACGATGCTGCCGACGCCGCCCGAGGGCCTGCCGGTGGTGCGGTCGTGGCCGGGATGAAGCGGTCGCTCTCGGTCGACCTGGGCGGGCTCGTCGTGCCGACCCCGGTGCTCATCGCCGCGGGGTGTGCCGGCACGGGGCGCGAGCTCGCAGGCCTCGTCGAGCTCCGCAAGGTCGGCGGCGTCGTCAGCCGGTCGGTGACCGTCGAGCCCGAGAAGGGGGCGCCGACCCCCCGTGTGGCCGAGTCGCCATCGGGCATCGTATGGTCCACCGGCGTCCAGAACCCCGGCATCGACGCGTTCATCGCCGAGGAGTTGCCGCGGCTCGCGAAGACGAGCCCGCACGTGGTCGTCTCGATCGCGGGTGGCAGCCTCGAGGAGTTCGTGCGACTGACGGGCGCCCTGCAGGGTCGTGCAGAGGTCTCGGCCATCGAGGTCAACCTGTCGGGGGCCGATCTCGAGATGCAGCGTCCTGTGCTCGGGAACCACGTCGACCGGGCGGCCGAGGTCGCAGGCGCGGTGGCCCGCATGTCGATGGTGCCGGTCTTCGCGAAGGTGCCGATGCACGCCTCGGAGCTGCCGGAGATCGCTCGTGCCGTCGTGCGAGCGGGCGCCACGGGGCTCACGATCGGAGGGCCCCCGGCGGCGCTCGACGTGCGCTCGGAGCGGCTGCGACCGGGCCTCGGCGGCGTGACCGGGTGGCTGAGCGGGCCGGCGCTGTTGCCGATGACCCTGAGGGCCGTCTTCGATGTCGCCCGAGCCGTGCCCGACGTGCCGGTGATCGCCGTGGGAGGCATCCGGTCGGGCGAGGATGCGATCGAGGCATTCCTCGCGGGGGCGTGGGCGGTCCAAGTCGGCACGGCGACCTTGATCGACCCCTCGGCGCCGGTCACGGTCGCACAGGGCATCGTGCGGTACCTGAAAGCCAAGGGGCTCGCTTCACCGGCCGACGTGCGGGGGCGTCTGCGGGTGCCGGCGTCTTTTCAGGCGGTGGCCGATGAGGGGTCGACATGATCCCGCGACCGGAGCGCCCGCTCGTGGTGGCCCTTGACGTGAGCGACATCGCGCGCGCCGACCTCCTGGCCCGCGATCTCGCGCCGCACGCCGGCATGCTCAAGGTGGGTCTCGAGCTGGCGTGGGCTCACGGCCCAGACGCGGTGCGGCGTGTCGGGGCGCACGCGCCGGTCTTCCTCGACGCGAAGCTCCACGACATCCCCAACACCGTGGAGCGAGCCGCGGAGAACATCACCCGGCTCGGTGTGGCGATGCTCACCGTGCATGCGCTCGGCGGCGAGGCGATGATGCGCGCCGCCGCCGAGGGGGCCGCGCGTGGAGCTGAGGAGGGCGGCCACCCGATGCCCCTGGTCGTCGCCGTGACCGTGCTCTCGTCGATGTCGGGCGAGGACCTGGCCTCGCCGGCATCGCTGGCGTTCGAGGCGAAGAGCGCCGGTCTCGACGGGGTCGTCGTATCCGGAGGCGACGTGCGGTCGGTCCGCGAGGTGTGCGGTGAGGAGTTCTGCCTCGTGGTGCCCGGTATCCGTCCGCATGGGGCGAACGGCGACGATCAGGTGCGGGTGCTGACACCTGCCGCCGCCCTCGACGCCGGGGCCGACTACCTCGTGGTCGGCCGCCCGATCACGGGAGCGACCGACCCGGCGGCGGTCGCGAAGGGCATCGCGCTCGGCGCGCGGTAGGTGGCGCCGGGACTCGCCGCACGGTGCGAAACCGCAGGTCGAGCAGTACATCGCGCGTTGTGGGGGTTCGGCGGCGTGCGTATACTCGCCGGGTTCTCGACCCCCACCTCGTTTCCGACACGAAGGAGCGCATGATGGCTCTACCGCAGTTGACCCCGGAACAGCGCGCCCAGGCCCTGCAGAAGGCGGCCGCCGCGCGCAAGGCTCGCGCCGAGTTGAAGGGCGAGTTGAAGTCCGGGAAGCTCTCGCTGCAGCAGGTGCTCAAGCGCGACGACGACACCGTGGGCAAGATGAAGGTGTCGGTGGTGCTCGAGTCGCTGCCGGGCGTGGGCAAGGTGCGGGCGGGCAAGATCATGGAAGAGCTCGACATCAGCGCGACCCGACGTGTGCGCGGCCTCGGCGCCAAGCAGCGTGAGCTGCTGCTCACGAAGTTCGCGAAGTAGTTCGCTGGCCTTGGCCACACGCCGAGGCTCCCTAATCGTGATCGCCGGCCCTTCCGGCGTGGGCAAGGGCACCGTCGTGCGCCGCGTCCGGTCGCGGATGCCGGGCCAGCTCGTGCTGTCGGTGAGCGCGACGACCCGTGCGCCTCGCGCCGGGGAGGTCGAGGGCACCGACTATCTCTTCGTCGACGATGCGGAGTTCGATCGCATGGTCGACCAGGGACAGCTGCTGGAGTGGGCCGAGGTCTTCCACGGGCATCGGTACGGCACGCCCGCAGGATCGGTGGCTCGCCACCGTGAGGCCGGGCGAGACGTGCTGCTCGAGATCGACGTCGAGGGGGCACGATGGGTTCACGAGCGTGCTCCCGATGCGGTCATGATCCTGCTGGAGCCACCGTCACGGAGCGAGCTGGAGCGACGGCTGCGCTCACGGGGCACCGAATCCGACGCATCGATCGCCGAGCGTCTGGCCAAGGCCGACTGGGAGCTCGGGCAAGCCGCGATGTTCGATCACATGGTGGTGAACGACGACCTGGAGCGAGCGTCGGCCGAGGTCGCTGCTATCATCGAGGCATCGCGCGCCCGCTCCGACGCACCCGGCGATGCGGGCGCGCTCGACCCCACGGAGGACCCTTCCGCATGATCGAACCCAAGATCGACGATCTGCTCGCGGCTGTCGACTCGAAGTACTCGCTCGTCATCCTGTCGGCCAAGCGCGCACGAGAGATCAACAGCTACTACAACCAGCTCGGTGAAGGCCGTGGCGAGTTCGTGCCGCCGCTCGTCGAGAGCGGCTTCAGCAACAAGCCGTTGTCGATCGCGCTCGAAGAGATCGCCGAAGGCAAGATCGAGTACACCCGCCCCGAGGAACCCACCGAGGCGGAGTAGTGCTCGAGGGCCGGCGGGTCCTGCTCGGTGTCACGGGCGGCATCGCCGCCTACAAGTCAGCGCATCTCGCCCGGCTGCTCTCGGCCGCGGGGGCCGAGGTGACGGTCGTCATGAGCGAATCGGCGACGCGCTTCATCGGGCCTGAGACGTTCGCCGCCCTCACCGGCCGTCCGGCGTACACGTCACTGTGGGAGCGCGCCGGCGACGTCCTGCATGTTCGCCTCGCCCACGAGGCCGATCTCGTCGTGGTGGCGCCGGCGACCGCCAACCTCATCGCGAAGCTCGCCGCCGGCATCGCCGACGACCTGCTGACCTCCACCCTGCTGGAATACCGGGGGCCGCTCGTGCTCGCGCCGGCCATGCACACCGGCATGTGGGAGCACCCGGCCACGAGCGGCAACGTGCGCGCCCTGCGCGGTCGTGGGGTGCGCATGGCCGGCCCGGTGGCAGGGCCCCTGGCACATGGAGACGAGGGCATGGGGCGCATGGCAGAACCAGAGGCGATCGTCGAGGAAGCCGAGTTGTCGGTGGCGGCCCGGGTGGCACCCGATCTGGCGGACCGTGTCGTGGTGGTCACGGCCGGGCCGACCTACGAGGCGATCGACCCCGTCCGGTTCATCGGCAATCGCTCGAGCGGCATGATGGGCGTCGCGGTGGCCGCCGAGGCGGCCCGGCGGGGCGCCCACGTGCGACTGGTGCTCGGTCCCGGCACCGTCGAGCCGCCCGCCGATGTCGCGGTCGAGCGGGTCACGTCGGCCGAAGAGATGCGCACCGCCGTGCTCGCACATCTCGCCGACGCCGACGCCGTGGTCATGGCCGCGGCGGTGGCCGACTTCCGGCCCAAGGAGGTCGTCGACACCAAGCTGAAGAAGGACGACGGCCTGCCGGAGCTCGTGCTGGAGCCGACGCCCGACATCGTGACCGAGATCGCCCGTACGCGCCCGCCCGGGTGCGTGGTGGTCGCATTCGCTGCCGAGACGAGCGACGTGGAGGCCGCCGGGCGAGCCAAACTCGTGCGCAAGGGCGCCGACCTGGTGATCGCGAACGAGGTCGGGCGCGATGGCACCGGCTTCGGCTCGCCCACGAACCACGCCGCGATCCTCGATCCCACCGGCGACGACGTGGGGCTGCGCGTGTGGACGAAGGAGGAGCTCGCGACCGCCATCCTCGACCGCATCGTCGGTCGTCTGCACTAGACTCCCGCGCCATGAGCCAGGGCTACCTCTTCTCGTCGGAGTCGGTCACCGAGGGCCACCCCGACAAGCTCGCCGACCAGATCTCGGACTCGATCCTCGATGCGTTCCTCGCCGAGGATCCGCAGAGCCGCGTGGCGTGCGAGACCCTCGTCACGACCGGCCTCGTCTTCGTGAGCGGTGAGATCACCCTCGCCGAGGGGTGGGTCGACGTGCCGTCGATCGTGCGGGAGACCATCACCGAGGTCGGCTACACCGACGCCAAGTTCGGTCTCGACGGCGAGACCTGCGGTGTCATGACCGCGATCCAGGAGCAGTCGCCCGACATCGCCCGGGGGGTCGACGACGCGCTCGAGCACCGCGCCGAGCGCTCGGGCGACCCACTCGACCATCTCGGGGCGGGCGACCAGGGCATGATGTTCGGCTACGCGTGTGGCGAGACCGACGAGCTGATGCCCCTGCCGATCGCGATGGCGCATCGGCTCGCGCGCCGGCTGGCCGACGTGCGCAAGGCGGGCGTGGTGCCGTACCTGCGCCCCGACGGGAAGAGCCAGGTCTCGATCGAGTACGAGGGCGGCCGCCCGGTGCGGGTCGATACCGTGCTCATCTCGGCGCAGCACCGTGAAGAGGTCGATGTCGAGACGCTGCTGAAGCCCGACATCGAGGCCGAGGTGATCGACCCGGTGCTGCGCGAGTTCCCCGACCTCGACGCCACGGGGGTGCGCGTCCTGGTGAATCCGACCGGCCGGTTCGAGATCGGCGGGCCCAAGGCCGACACCGGTCTCACCGGGCGCAAGATCATCGTCGACACCTACGGCGGATACGCACCGCACGGCGGCGGGGCGTTCAGCGGCAAGGATCCGACCAAGGTCGATCGGTCGGCGGCATACATGGCACGGTTCGCGGCGAAGAACATCGTGGCGGCCGGCCTCGCCGATCGGGCGCAGCTGCAGCTCGCGTACGCGATCGGCTCGGCGCACCCGGTCAGCCTCTTCCTCGAGACCTTCGGCACCGAGCAGGTCGATCCCGAAGCCTTACGGTCGGCCCTGTGGGACGTGTTCGACTTCCGGCCGGCGGCCATCATCCGCGATCTCGGCCTCGCACGGCCGATCTACCGGGAGACCGCCGCCTACGGCCATTTCGGCCGCAAGGAGTTCCCCTGGGAGGGGACCGACCGCGTCGACGATCTCCGCGCCGCCGTCAGCTGAGCATCCTCGGTCGCTCGCCGGGCCCGTCGCGATCTGCGTCGCCAGGCCGCTCCTGAGCCTCGACCGCCCGTTCACCTACGACCTGCCGGGTGCGATCGGAGCCGGGCTCGGCTCGCTCGTACAGGTGCCCTTCCACGGGCGCTCGGTGCGTGGATGGGTGCTCGGCCCGACCGACGACCTGCCGCATCGCATCCTGCCCGTGCGCTCTCTCGTATCGCCGGTGCGGTGGTTCGACGAGGGGGTGCTCGATCTGTGCCGATGGGTCAGCGAGCGATACGTTGCGCCGCTCGCAGCGGTGCTCGAGCGGGCCACGCCGCCGCGGGTCGCCGGTGAGGAGGCGCTCGACCGCGTGGCCAACGGGCGAGCGGTCACCCCGGCGGGGCGTCTCGAGCAGGTGCTCGGCGACTACCGTGAGGGAGCCGACATGCTCGCATCCATCGAGGGCGGCGACGCCCGGGCGTGGGTGCTGCGGCCGGCGCCCGAACATGAGGCGACGGCGGCGGTGGAATCGGTCGGGGCCTGCCTCGACGCCGGGCGCCGCGCTCTGGTGATCGTGCCCGAGGCAGCGCCCGTGCCGGCGACGGCGACGGCGATCGCCGGGGCGTTCGGCGATCGCGTGGCGACCCTGCTGGGGGGTTCGAAGCGAGCGAGGGTCAGGACCTGGCTCGACGTGCAGGCCGGACGCTACGACGTGGTGGTCGGCTCGCGTCCCGCGGTCTTCGCGCCCGTGCCGCAGCTCGGCCTCGTCGTCGTGAGCCGCGAGTCCCATCCGGCGCACCGGGAGGATCGGGCTCCGTACTATCACGTTCGCGACGTCGCCCTGGCGCGTGGGCACATCGACCGGGCGACGGTCGTGCTCTCCGCTATGGCGCCGTCGTCGGAGGCCGCCGCGCGGTCGTTGCCCACGGTGCGGCCGCGCCGGCGGAGCTGGGTGCCCGTGGAGATCGTGACGCCCGGCCCCGAGGGTCGCGCCTCGCGGCTCGTGCGCGCCCTGACCACCGCGCGCCGGGCGTTCGTGTACTCGCCGCTGCCCGGATACGGGATCGCGGCGGTCTGTCGCGCGTGCGGTCGTCCGGCGGCTTGTGCGGAGTGCGGCGGCACCCTGCGTTCGAGCGATGGGCAGGTTCGATGCGTCGTGTGCAGTGCGCCGGGCCGATGCCGCTCGTGCGGCGCGAGCGACTTCGGGCTGCGTCGCGGGGGGGCCGAGCGCGTGGAGGAATGGGCCGGCCGCGTGGCGGCCGTGCCCGTGCGCCGTCTCGGTCCCGACGATGCACCACGGCTGCCGAACGACGGTGAGGTGCTCGTGGGCGGCCCTGACGACGTGCGCGATCTCGGCGCCGGGGGGCTCGACCTCGTCGCGATCCTCGACGCAGATCTGGCTGGCCGCAGGCCGGGCCTTACGGCCCTCGAGCGCGCCGTCACCACGTGGACCGAGGCGATCGCGTGGGCGAGGCCGGGCGGGCGTGCGATCGTGCAGTCGGCCCATCCGAACGATCCGGCGATCCAGTCGTTGGTCCTGGGCGACCTCGACCCGCTTCCATCGCGCGGAACGGGAGCGCCGCGCGCAAGGTGGGTTCCCGGTCGGTGCGGCGGTGTTCCGGGTCGTCGGCAACCACGAGCTGGCCGAGGCGCTCGGCGAACTCGACCCCATCACGCTGCTCGCCTCGTCGGTCGAGGGGCAGACGGTATGCTTGCTCGCGCTCGACCCGGGGGGCGTGCCCGCGTTCGGGCGGGCCGCTCGAGCGCTCGCCGGGCGCGACGTGCTCACCCGTGTCGAGGCCGAACCACATCTCTAGCCAGGAACGGGAGCGCCAGCCGTGAAGTTGTCCATCCGCACCCTCGGTGACCCCGTGCTGCGCGAGCCCGCGAAGCCCGTCACCGAGTTCGACCGGCGTCTGCGCGCGCTGCACGACGACATGCTCGAGACGATGTACGCCGCGCCCGGCGTCGGCCTCGCCGGCCCGCAGGTCGGCATCTCGCTGCGGCTGTTCGTCTTCGATGACGGCGAGACCGGGCCGCGCGTCATGGCGAACCCTCGGCTGGAAGCCGGCGCCGGCGAGCTGCGGGAGGAGGAGGGCTGCCTGTCGATCCCCGGCCCCTACCACGAGACCCCCCGGTACGAGTCGATCACGTGCAGAGGGCAGGATCTCGACGGGCGGCCGATCGAGCTGAGCGGGGTGGGGCTGCTCGCGCGCATCTTCCAGCACGAGACCGATCACCTCGATGGCCTGCTCTTCATCGATCGACTCGATGACGAGGGCCGTCGCTCGGTGCTCGCAGAGCTCCGGCGCATCGAGCTCGGGCTCGACGGATCCATCGCAGAAGCGTCGGCTCCTGCGACGGACCGATGGCTGATCGCGTGCGCGTGCTCTTCCTCGGCAACGATGCCTGGTCCGTGCCGACGCTCGAGGCGCTGGCGGGCGCGCCCGACGTCGAGCTCGCGACGGCGATCACGAACCCTCCGCGACCCGCGGGTCGCGGCTCGAGGTTGCGGCCGACCGCGGTCGCCGAGGCCGGCGCGCGACTCGCCGTGGCGGTCCTCGAGGTCGACGGGGTGCGATCGGGCCCGGGGCGGGCGGCCGTCGACCGGCTCGAGCCCGACGCCATGGTCGTGGTGGCCTACGGCGAGCTGCTCACGCCCGAGGTGCTCCAGGTGCCGCGGCTCGGCACCCTGAATCTGCACTTCTCGCTGCTGCCGAGGTGGCGAGGAGCGGCCCCCGTGCAGCGGGCCATCCTGGAAGGCGACGAGGTCACCGGTGTGAGCGTGATGCTGCTCGACGAGGGGCTCGACACCGGCCCTGTGCTCGATCGTGCCGAGGTGCCTGTGGGCGACGACGACGCCGGGACCTTGGGGCAGCGCCTCGCGATGCTCGGCGCCCCGATGCTGCTCGAGTCGCTGCGGCGCCTCGAGGCGGGCACCGCGCGGTCCACGGTCCAAGACCACGTGGCGGCGACGTACGCGGCGAAGATCACGGTTGCAGAGCGCACGATCGACTGGCGTCATCAGGCCGTGTCGGTCGTGCGCCGGGTCCGCGCCCTCGCGCCCGACCCCGGTGCCACGACCACGTTCCGCGATGCCCCCTTGAAGATACTCAGGGCCGAGATCCGCTCGGCCGGCATCGAGGGTCCGCTGGTCGCAAGGTCGGGTGCGATCGACCTCGACCCCGACGGGGTGCCGACGGTTGCGGCGGCGGAAGGAGAGAGAATCGCCCTGCTCGAGGTCGGCCCGGCCGGGCGAGCTCGCATGTCCGGCGCCGACTGGGCTCGGGGCGCCCGGTTGCAGCCTGGGGAGCTGTGCACGTGAAGCAGACGGCGCGGTCCGTGGCGCTCGAGGCGATCCGGCGGGTCACCGACGAGGGCGCCTACTCCACCATCGTGGTCCCGGGCGCACTCGGCCGTTCCCGGCTCGATGATCGCGACCGTGCCTTCGCGACCGAGTTGGCGTTCGGCACGATCCGCCGTCTCCTGCCGATCGATTGGGCGCTCGACCGGGCCGCCACCAGGCCGGTCGCGAGGATGTCGCCGGGCGCCCGCACGGTGCTGCGGCTCGGCGCGTACCAGGTGCTGTTCACCGACGTGGCGCAGCACGCCGCCGTCGGCGAGACCGTGGGGCTCGCGCGCGAGCGCGAGCGGGGGTTCGTGAACGCGGTGCTGCGACGGCTCGCCTCCGAACCGCCGGAGTGGCCCGAGGGCGCCGATGAGGCCGACGTGGCGGTGCGGACCGGGCTCGCACCATGGGCGATCCGGGAGCTGGGCCGGCTGCTGCCGAGCGACGAGGTGGAACGTGCCGCGGCGGGTTTCGCGACCGGCGCGCGCCTCTGCCTGCGCGTCAACACGACCGTCATCGGGCTCGACGCGTTCGAGCAGGCGCTGCGCGATGCGGACATCGAAGCCGAGCGAGCGACGCTCGACCCTGCGTGCTTCCTGCTCGAGGGGGGCAACCCGGCGCGGCTCCCGGGCTACGAGCAGGGGTGGTTCGCGGTGCAGGACCAGGCCTCGGCGTTCGTGGTCCGCGCCCTCGACCCGCAGCCCGGGGATCGCGTGCTCGACGCCTGTGCCGCGCCGGGCGGCAAGACCGCCTACGCGGCGACGCTCGTCGGTGCGGAGGGCGTCGTGGTGGGCGCCGACGCGCACCCGGGTCGCGTGGGCCTCATCCGCAAGGGGGCCGGGCGCCTCGCGGTGCACCCGCTCGTGCTCGCCCAGGATGCCCGCGCCCCGGCCCTGCGGCCCGGGTTCGATCGCATCCTCGTCGACGCGCCGTGCTCGGGGCTCGGCTCGGCGAGGCGGCGCCCGGAACTGCTCTGGCGCGAGCGCCGGCAGGAGCTGAGCTCGCTGGCGCGGACCCAGGTGGCGCTCGTGGCCTCACTCGCCGATCTGTTGCGTCCCGACGGCCGGCTCGTGTACTCCGTGTGCACCTTCCCGCGAGCGGAGACCGACGCAGCCGCCGACGCCATCGTCCGCCATCGGCCCGACCTGACCCCGATGGCCATCGAGGGCCCGGACGGCGTGGCGGAGCGGGTCCGCGTCTGGCCCCATCGCGACGGCAGCGACGGCATGTTCGTGGCGGCATTCACTCGGAAGCCCTAGGTCCGCCCGGTACGATGGCCCGCGTGGGGAAGCTCGCCGCATCGATATTGTCCGCCGACCTCGCGCATCTCGCCGATCAGGTCAAGCTCGTCGACCAGCATGCCGAAGTCATCCACATCGACATCATGGACGGGCATTTCGTACCTCCCATCGCACTGGGCACGGTGGTGGTCGCTTCACTGCGACCACACACCCATCGAACGCTGCACGGCCACCTCATGGTCGACGCCCCCGAGTCGTACTTCGAGGAGCTGGCCGAGGCGGGCCTCGATGTGGTGTCGTTCCATCACGAAGCGGTGGGTGACGCGACCGCGGCCATCGACAAGGCGCGGGCAGCGGGCCTGGGGGCCGGTGTCACCATCAAGATGGACACCCCTGTGCAGGCCGTGTTCCCCTACCTCGACCGCGTCGACGACGTCATGCTGATGAGCATCGAGCCAGGGTGGAGTGGTCAGACGCTCGACCCGGCGGTGTACCCACGCATCGAGGCCGTGCGCCGCGAGATCGACCGTGCCGGGCTCGACATCGACGTCGAGATCGACGGGGGCGTCAAGGTCGACAACGCGCGGCGGGCGGTCGAGGCAGGTGCGACCGTGTTGATCGCGGCCAGCGGCATCTTCCAGGCGGCGGACCCGGCCGAGAGTGCTCGGCAGCTCAAGGCGATCGCCGACGGAGCGGCGGCCTGATGGCAGAGACCATCCTCGTCGTCGACGACGATCCGGATATCGCACGCTTCGTCGAGGTGAACCTGCGCTCAGCGGGCTACGACGTCGCGGTCGCGGGTGACGGGGAAGCAGCCCTCGAGCGCGCTCGCACGCTGCGCCCGGATCTGGTGCTGCTCGATGTGATGATGCCTCGGCTCGACGGGTTCGAGGTCGCCCAACGGTTGCGCCGCAACCCCCAGACGGCCAACACGAGCATCATCATGCTGACCGCGAAGGCGCTCTCGGCCGACAAGGTCACCGGCCTGCAGTCCGGAGCCGACGACTACATCATCAAACCGTTCGATCCGATCGAGCTGCTGGCCCGCGTCAAGGGCACCTTGCGCCGGGCCAAGGAGATGCGCAACCTCTCGCCGCTCACGGGGCTGCCGGGCAACATCCGTATCCAGGAAGAGATCGAGCGTCGCGTTCGCGAGGCGCAGCCCTTCGCCGTCGTGTACTGCGACCTCGACAACTTCAAGGCCTACAACGATCAGAAGGGGTTCGTGCGGGGCGACCGCCTGATCCAGGCCACGGCCCGCATCATCCAGGATGCCGTGCTCGCCCACGATGGGTCCCAGGGATTCGTGGGCCATGTCGGTGGCGACGACTTCGTCGTCGTCGTCTCGCCGGAGACCGCCGAGCCGGTCGCCAAGAGCGTGTGCGAGGGCTTCGATGCCGCACGCGTCGAGTTCTACGAGACCGACGACCTCGAGCGCGGGTTCGTACGCATCGAGGACCGGAAGGGGGTCCTGCAGGACATCCCGCTCGTGGCCATCTCGGTCGGCATCGCGTCGAGCGCCCGCCGTGCCTTCGCGCACTACGGCGAGGCGGTGTCGGTGGCGACCGAGATGAAGCAGTTCGCCAAGCGCGAGCCGGGCTCCTCCTACGCGATCGACCAGCGCGCCATCTGACGCCTGGGGCGTCGGTGCCCGGCTCTCGAGGGCCGGCCACCCGCGCTATACTGCCGCGCAGTAGCTCGTTTCCGGGGCGGGGTGCAACTCCCCACCGGCGGTGAGAGTCCGCGACCCCACGACGGCCAGTCGTGGGTGGATCCGGTGCGATTCCGGAACCGACCGTGATAGTCGGGATGGGAGGAGACGGGTACACGGTACGGCCGCGCCATGTCGCGGTCGGCGACCGCCGTGCGCCTGCCGTCCCACCCGCTCCGAGCGGGCAGGAGGCACGGCGGTGACGGACGAGGTGTACATGCGGCGGGCCCTGCAGCTCGCCGAGCGGGGGTGGGGACGCGTCTCGCCCAACCCCATGGTCGGTGCCGTCATCGTGCGCGACGACGAGGTGATCGGCGAGGGCTGGCACGAAGGCCCGGGCTCCGATCACGCCGAGGTGATGGCGCTGCGAGCGGCCGGCGCCCGCGCGAGCGGAGCGACCGTCGTCTGCACCCTCGAGCCCTGCAACCGGTTCGGCCGGACCCCGCCGTGCACGCGAGCGCTGCTGGATGCCGGCGTGCGCCGCGTGATCGTCGGGGCCACCGACCCCAACCTCGGCCCCGACGTGCCGGGCGTGCGCGAGTTGCGTGAGGGCGGGGTCACCGTCGAGACCGATGTCCTGCGCGACGAGGCCCGGGCGCTCAACGAGGCGTTCGAACACCACGTACGGACCGGGCGGCCGTTCGTGGTGCTGAAGATGGCGTCGAGCCTCGACGGCAAGACCGCCGCCGCCGACGGCACCTCCCGTTGGATCACGGGCGACGACGCGCGCGCCGACGTCCATCGACTCCGAGCCTGGTCCGACGCCATCGTCGTCGGGGCGGGCACCGCGCTCACCGACGACCCGGCGTTGACCGTGCGCGGCGCGTACGCGGGCATCGCCACCCCCCCGCTGAGGGTGGTGGTCGATGCCGCGGGCACGCTGACACCCGGCCTTCGCCTCTTCGACGGGTCGGCGCCCACCCTGGTCGCCACGACCGACCGGGCGTCCGACGCGCAGGTGCGGGCGTGGGCGGCCGCCGGGGCCGACGTCGCGGTGCTCGATCGCGATGCAGAGGGGGCCGTCGCGATGCCCGCGCTCGTCGAGGAGCTCGGCAAGCGCGACGTCCAGGGGGCGCTCATCGAGGGCGGCGCGGGTCTCGCCTGGAGCGCCGTCCGCGACGGCGTCGTCGACCGTGTCGTCGTGTACCTCGCGCCCCTGCTCGTCGGGGGCGATGCCCCCACGATGATGGGCGGCGAAGGGTTCGCGCCGATCGGCGAGGCCGAGCGCCTGGGCCCGTTGGCCGTCGAGCGCATCGGTGACGACCTGAAGGTGGTGGCCGATGTTCACGGGCATCGTTGAGGAGCTGGGGTCGGTGCGCTCGCTCGAGGGCAGTCGCCTGGAAGTCGCGTGCGGCACGGTGCGCGCGGACAGTCCGATCGGGGCTTCGCTCGCGATCAACGGGGTCTGTCTCACCGTCGTGGCCGACGACGGCCCCGGCTTGGGATTCGATCTGTCCGAGGAGACGGTCGCGCGCACGAGCCTGCGACGCCTGACGGTGGGCGCGTCGGTGAACCTCGAACGCCCTGTGAGCCTGGCGGCGCGCTTGGGCGGGCATGTCGTGCAGGGCCATGTCGACGGCGTCGGCCGTGTGCGCTCGGTGGAGCCCGACGGAGCGGGTGGTGCGTGGGTGCGGATCGACCTGCCCGCGGATCTTCGTCGCTACACCGTCGAGAAGGGTTCGATCGCGATCGACGGTGTCAGCCTGACCGTCGCCGAGATGCACGACGATGGCGTCACCTTCGCCCTCATCCCGCACACGCTCACGATGACCACGCTCGGCACGAGCGCACCGGGCGATCCGGTGAACGTCGAGGTGGACATGATCGCCAAGTACGTGGAACGCCTGTTGACGACCACCCGGATGACCGCGACCGACGAACGACCCGAACTCGGAGGAGCATTGCCATGAGCGACACCGCCCACAGCGACGGCATCGACCGCACGATCTTCTCGTCGATCCCCGAGGCCATCGACGACATCCGCCAGGGGCGCATGGTGCTCGTCGTCGACGACGCCGACCGCGAGAACGAAGGCGACTTCATCATGGCTGCGGAGGCCTGCACCCCCGACGACGTGAACTTCATGGTCACGCACGGCCGCGGCATCGTGTGCCTTCCATGCGCGGCGTGGCGGCTCGATGAGCTCGGCATCCCGCAGATGGTGACCGACACCACCGACGGCCACGAGGCGGCGTTCACGGTCTCGATCGACTTCCGCCACGGCACGACCACCGGCACGAGCGCGCACGACCGGGCCATCACCGCGAAGGCCGTGACGGCCAGCGACGTGGTGCCGCGCGACTTCCAGAAGCCGGGTCACGTGTTCCCGCTGCGAGCCAAGGACGGCGGCGTGCTGCGTCGGGCCGGTCACACCGAGGCGGCGGTCGACCTGGCGACGATGGCGGGCATGTTCCCCGCGGGGGTGATCTGCGAGGTCATGAACGAGGACGGCACGATGGCGCGCATGCCGGACCTCATCCGGGTCGCCCGCGAGCACGGCATGCGGCTGATCTCGATCGCCGACATGATCGAGTACCGGCGCCACCGCGAGGTCCTGGTGCAGCGCGTGGCCGACGCTGCGATCCCGACGCCGCACGGGGAGTTCCGATCCTTCGCGTACGAGAGCCTGGTCGACGGACGGACGCATGTCGCGCTCGTGATGGGCGAGATCGGTGACGGTCGCGGTGTGCTCACCCGGGTGCACTCGGAGTGCCTGACCGGCGACGTCTTCGGGTCGCTGCGGTGCGACTGCGGCGCTCAGCTCGAGCGGTCGATGCAGCTCATCGCCGAGGAAGGCCGCGGGGTCGTGCTCTACGTGCGCGGGCACGAGGGCCGCGCGATCGGGCTCTCGCACAAGCTTCGGGCCTACGAGCTGCAGGACCAGGGCCGCGACACGGTCGAGGCGAACCTCGAGCTCGGGTTCCCGGCGGACCAGCGCGACTACGGCATCGGAGCGCAGATCCTCGTCGATCTCGGCGTGACGACGATGCGCCTGCTGACGAACAATCCCGACAAGCGCGCCGGTCTCGAGGGGTACGGGCTCGCGATCGAGGACCGGCTACCCCTGCAGACCGCTCCGACGCCGCAGAACATCGAGTACCTGCGCACGAAGCAGGACAAGATGGGGCATCTGCTCGACGTGCCGGAGCCCACGCCGGAGGCGGAGGCGAGGGCATGACGACCTACGTAGGCGTGCACGATGGGTCGGGTCGCCGAATCGCTGTGGTCGCCGCCCGGTTCAACGAGATCATCACCGGCAAGCTGGTGGAGGGTGCCCTCGCGGGCCTCGCGAAGCACGGCGTGGATGCCGACGCCGTCGACGTGGCCTGGGTGCCCGGTGCGTTCGAGATCCCGCTCGTAGCCTCGCGCTTGGCTGGCAGCGGCCGGTATGACGGCGGTCGTCTGCCTCGGCGCCGTGATCCGGGGCGACACCGCCCACTTCGACCTGGTGGCGAACGAGAGCGCCCGCGGCATCGCCCAGGTCGCCCTCGACACCGGGGTGCCGGTGATCTTCGAGGTGCTCGCCACCGACGACCTGGCGCAGGCGGAGGCCCGGGCGGGCGGCAGCGCACGGCAACAAGGGCTGGGAGGCCGCGGAAGCGGCGCTCGAGATGGCGTGGCTGCTCGACCGCCTGCCGGCGGCCGGCGCGGTCGCACGATGAGCGACCGGAGGTGAGGCCATGATCGTCGACAAGCCCTGGGGCAAGGTCGCCACCTACGCCTTGAACCAGCCGTCGTCGGTGCGGGTGATCACCGTGGAGCCCGGACAGGAGACGAGCGTGCACTTCCACCGCATGCGCGACGAGATGTGGGTGGTGCTCGACCCGGGACTCACGATCGAGATCGGCAATCGGGTCGTCGAGGCGCAGCCGGGCGAAGAGTTCGTGATCCCGGCCGAGGAGACCCACCGGATCCGGTGCTCGGGGCCGGCGCGAGGGCGCATCCTCGAGATCGCCTACGGCTACACCACCGAGGACGACACCCAGCGCCTCGAGGACGCCTACGGCCGGACCCTCGAGCCCGATTGGTGAGCGCTCACCTGCGGTTCCGTCGACACCCCCGCCGTCGGGCCCCTATACTCCCTGCCCAGAAGTGCACGCACGTGTGTTCATCGATGCACCGGGCCTGCCCGGTGCTCATCTGTCTGTAGGAGGTGATGCGGGGTCTCCACCGATCCGCGAATCAACGACCGGATCCGCTCTCCCCAGGTGCGCCTGGTGGGGGCCGACGGCGAGCAGATCGGGGTGATCGACACCCGTGAGGCCCTCCGCCAGGCTCGCGATCTCGACCTCGATCTCGTCGAGGTGGCGCCGCAGGCCGACCCGCCCGTGTGCCGCATCATGGACTACGGGAAGTTCAAGTACGAGCGCGACGTCCGTCAGAAGGAAGCGCGCAAGAAGCAGTCGCGGACCGGCCTCAAGGAGATCAAGTTCCGCCCGAAGATCGACCCCCACGACTACGCCACGAAGAAGGGCCATGTCGCGCGGTTCCTGAAGGGCGGCAACAAGGTCAAGGTCACGATCATGTTCCGGGGCCGCGAGATGGCACACACCGACCTGGGTCGCAAGATCCTCGACCGGCTCGTCGCCGACCTGGGCGAGACGATCGTCGTCGAGTCGTTCCCGAAGCAGGAAGGCCGCAACATGATCATGGTGATCGGCCCCAACAAGCGCTACGTCGAGGCCCAGGCGAAGGAAGCCGCGAAGCTCGCACGCGAGTCCGAGCTGCCGGCTCCCGAGATGCCGCTCGACCGAACCCGCGGCCGAGGCCGACGAGCCCGGCCCGGAGATGGCCGAGAGCGCACCGGTTGCGGAGACTCCCGCATCCAACGACGAAGGATGACGCGATGCCGAAGATGAAGAGCCACAGCGCCACCACCAAGCGCTTCCGCGTGACGCGAAAGGGCAAGGTGCTGCACCGCAAGGCGACGGGCAACCACATGCTCACGAAGAAGAGCGGCGGCCAGCGCCGCCGCGTCGAGGGCATGTCCGAGGTCACCGCCGAGAAGACCAAGATCAAGCGACTTCTGGGGAAGGCCTGAGCCATGGCGCGAGTGAAGCGATCCGTCCACGCGAAGAAGAAGCGGCGGGCGATCCTCGAGCAGGCCAAGGGGTACACGGGCACCCGGCGCAAGCGCTACCGCGCCGCCAAGGAACAGGTCATGCACTCGGGCAACTACGCCTATCGTGACCGCCGCGACCGCAAGGCGCAGTTCCGCCGTCTCTGGATCACGCGCATCAACGCCGCGGTCCGCCCGCACGGCATCTCCTACTCCCGGTTCATGCACGGCCTGAAGGCTGCCGGCATCGAGCTCGATCGCAAGATCCTGGCCGACATGGCCGTGCACGATCCGGCCGCGTTCGCGGCCCTCGTCGAGCAGGCCAAGGCCGCGTCCGCCGCGGCCTGAGGCCGAGCGGCCGTGGCGCGCCGTGCTGACGTCTGCCCGCAACCCCAAGGTCGCGAGCGCCGTCCGTCTGCGCAAACGCGCCCTGCGCGAGACCGATGCCCGCTTCCTGGTCGAAGGGGCGCAGGCGGTCACCGAGGCGCTCGACGCCGGCACGCTCTTGACGCTCTTCACGACCGACGACGCCGACCCACTGGCGGTGCGCGCGGGGCGATCGGGCGTCGAGACGCACCACGTCGCCGACGGCGTCGTGCGACGACTCACCTCCACCGTCACCCCGCAGGCGCTGGTCGGCGTGGCCGCCTTCCTCGACGTGGATCTCGAGCCCGCGTTGTCGGCGGCACTGCGGCCCGACGAGGGCTGCGTGGCGCTGCTGCACGAGGTCCGCGACCCGGGGAACGCGGGTACCGTGCTGCGATCGGCCGACGCGTCCGGGTCGGGCGCCGTGGTGTTCTCCGAGACGTCGGTCGATGTCTACAACCCGAAGACCGTGCGCGCCTCCGCGGGCTCGATCTTCCACCTGCCGGTGGTGCGCGGCGCCGGCACGCTCGATGCCATCGCGCGCGGGCGAGCACTCGGTGCCCGCGTCCTGGCCATGGCCGTCGCAGGGCGCCGTCGACCTGTACCGGGCCGACCTCGCCGGGCCGGTCATGTTCGTGTTCGGCAACGAGGCGCACGGCCTGCCCGACGACATCGTGGCGGCGGCCGACGCGAGCGTGCGCGTGCCCCAAACGGGCCGGGCGGAATCGCTGAACCTCGCCGCGGCGGCCACGGTGTGCCTGTTCGAGTGGCAACGGCGACGGCTGCGCTCGGCCGAGGCGCTCGAGAGCATCATCGTCGTCGGCGGCCCACGACATCCGCTCGCCCCTGACGGCGATGAAGGGGTTCGGCTACGCGCTCGAGCGCCGGTGGGAGGCGATGACCGAGGACCAGCGGGCGATGATGCTGCAGGGGATCGTGCACGACGCCGATCGCATGGACACGATCCTGCGGCTGCTCGTCGATGCTGCTCGGGTCGTCGACGGTCACCTCGAGATCTTCCGTGAACAGGTGGACGT
Organism: uncultured Actinomycetes bacterium; assembly: GCA_963722795.1. Lineage (GTDB taxonomy): Bacteria > Actinomycetota > UBA4738 > UBA4738 > HRBIN12 > JAOUEA01. The sequence continues at coordinate 288,493 of CAVROD010000003.1, read as the reverse complement.
CGGCGAGCTGGTGCGAGGGGTGGCCGAGGCGCAGCGGCGCGACCCCGACCACCCGCCGGTGGAGTGGATCGGTGACATCGGACCGGTGTTCGCCGACCCGGCGCGGCTCAAGACGACGCTGCTCTCGTTCATGGAGTCGCTCGTATGGTGGGGCAGCGAGGGTGCGATCGTGGTCGACGCCCGACTGCGGGGGAGGACGCTCGCAGTGCACGCGTCGGCGACCGGTCGCCGAGCTCCGCGACGACGAGGTCGAGGCGCTCTTCACGCCGAGGCGCCCGGGGGAGGGGGCCGGCAGCAAGATCGGGCTGTTCGTCGCGAGGGGCGTGGCCGAGGCCCAGGGAGGCCGATGCTGGGGGAGCGTGGACGACGGACGGCTCGGCTTCCATCTCGAGTTGCCGGCGGGTCCGAACGCACCGGGCGACTGAGCGCCGACGGCGTCGGTCCGCTCGACGGCGGCCGGTAGACTCAGGCCCCTGATGGACCCCGAGGAGATGCTGCGATCGCTGGCCCACGAGCGCGAGCGTGGCCTGGCGTCGTTCCGCGACGCGAGGTCGATCGAGGAGCTCGATGCGGCGCAGGTCGACATCATGGGGCGGCGCTCGCCGTTCAGCACGATCCAGAAGGGGCTGGGTTCGCTCGACCCCGACGACCGCAAGCGCGTCGGGCAGGTCGCCAACGAGACGCGGGAAACGCTGCAGGCGGCGCTGGCCGGCAGGCGGGAAGCCCTCGAGCGCCTGGCCGAGGACGCGTTGCTGGAGACGGACGGGCTCGACATGACGCCTGCCGGGCCGCGCGCCGCGCGTGGGTCGCTTCCATCCGCTCACCATCGTCGAGCGAGAGGCGGTCGGGGTCTTCACGAGCCTCGGGTTCCGGGTCGTCGAGGGGCCGGAGGTCGAGGACGACTGGCACAACTTCCAGGCGCTGAACATCCCTGCCGACCATCCCGCCCGCACGATGAAGGATTCCATCTACGTGAGCGTGCCGGGCCATCCAGAGCTGCTGCTGCGCACCGAGACGTCGGCGGTGCAGGTCCGCACGATGCAGTCCCAGCAGCCGCCGGTCTTCGTGGTGGCGCCCGGGCGCGTGTACCGTCGCGAGACCGCCGACCCGACCCACCTGCCGGTCTTCCATCAGATCGAGGGTCTCGCCGTGGCCGAGGGCATCACCTTCGCCGACCTCAAGGGCACCCTCGAGGTGATCGTCAAGGCGATGTTCGGCGAGCGCCGGCGCATGCGGCTGGGGCCGGCGTTCTTCCCCTTCGTGGAACCGGGGTGCGACGTGGGGGTGTCGTGCTTCCGGTGCGATGGCGTGGGGTGTCGCGTCTGTGGCACCGGATGGATCGAGCTGCTCGGCGCCGGCATGGTGCACCCGGTCGTGCTGGAGAACTGCGGGTACGACCCGGAGCGGTTCACGGGCTTCGCGTTCGGGCTCGGCATCGAGCGGGTGGCGCTGCTGCGGTACGAGATCCCCGACATGCGCATGCTGGTCGACGGCGACGTACGGCTGCTCGAGCAGTTCGAGGGTGTCGTATGAGGATCGTCTGGTCCTGGTTGCGCGAGTTCTGCCCGACCGAGCACACCGCGAGCGACCTGGCCGAACGGCTGACGCTGCACGGCGTGAAGGTCGAGGAGGTCCTGCGCCCGTGGCAGGGCGTGCAGGGGGTCGTGGTCGCGCGCATCGTCAAGATCGAGGATCACCCGAACTCCCAGAAGCTCACCGTGGTAACGGTCGACGACGGCTCTGGCGAGCACGTGGTGGCCGCCGGCGTGCGCAACTACGCGGTGGGCGACCTGGTGCCGTGGGCACGGCCGGGCTCGCGCGTGCCGGTGCTGCCCGAGGCGCTCGCCGCCGAGGATCTGGGCGGCGTCGTCTCGAACGGCATGCTCTGCTCGCCGCGCGAGCTGGCCATCGCCGACGTGCACGAGGGCATCCTCGTCCTGCGTGGCGAGTCCGTCGCGCCCGGCGACGACGTGGTCGCCGCGCTGGGTCTCGACGACGAGGTCCTCGACATCGAGGTGGAGCCGAACCGGCCCGACTTCCTGAGCGTGCGAGGGGTGGCGCGCGAGGTGGCAGCTGCTGACCGGCACGCCGTTGCTCGACCCGCTGCCACCGGTGCCCCGAGTCCGACGAGCCGGCGAGCGAGGTCGCGACGATTTTGATCGATGCCACCGACGGGTGTCCCCGGTACGTGGCACGGGTGATCCGGGGCATCGGCGAGGGCACGACGCCGATCCGCGCGCAGGCCCGCCTCACGGCATCGGGCATGCGGCCGATCTCGCCGGTCGTCGACGCCACGAACTACGCGATGATGGAGCTCGGGCAACCCCTGCATGCGTTCGACCTGCATCGGCTCGAGGGGCCGGGCATCGTCGTTCGTCGGGCGCACGAGGGGGAACCGCTCGCGCACGCTCGACGGGGTCGACCGCGTGATGGGCGAGGGCGACCTGTTGATCTGTGACCTCGAACGTCCGGTCGCGATCGCGGGCATCATGGGCGGGGCCACGTCGGAGGTCGACGGCGACACCACCGACGTGCTGCTGGAGTCGGCCACCTTCACCCGCACGGGCATCCTGCGCACCGCGCGCCGGCTCGACCTGCATACCGAAGCGTCGCATCGGTTCGAGCGCGGCACCGACCCCGAGGCCTTGGAAGTCGGCGCCGCCAGAGGCGCGCAGCTGATGGCGGCGTGGACGGGCGGCACCGTCGCGCGAGGCCTCGCCGAAGACGGCGACGTGCCGGCCCGCCGCTGGGTGGCCATGCGTCCGGCGCGCGCGTCGTCGCTGATCGGTTACCGAATCGCTCGGGCCGACGCCGAGGCGACGTTCGATCGCCTGGCGATGAGCCATCGAGCCTCGGATGCCGGAGGCGTCGAACAGGTCGAGGTCGAGGTCCCGGGTTTCCGCGTCGACATCGACCGAGAGGTCGACCTGATCGAGGAAGTCGCGAGGCTCCTGGGCTACGACCGTATCGGCGTGAGCGTGCCGCCGACCGGACAGGCCGGCGGTGTCCCCGAGGCTTACGGCTTCCGCTCGCGGGCGGTGGAGGCGCTCGTGGGCGCCGGGCTCCGAGAGGTGCGGCTGCTCACGTTCGCCTCGGCCGACGACCTCGCGATGACGGGTCACGACGAGGCCGTGCCCGTCGCGAACCCTCTGCAGGCCGACGAGTCGTTCCTGCGGACCCGGCTCCTGCCGGGGCTCGTGCACGCGGTCGCCCGCAACCAGGCCCGCAGGCGTCGCCCAGGTCGCCATCTTCGAGGCGGGCACGGTGTTCCGACTCGACGGCGACGCCGTCGAGGAACGCCAGCACGTGGCGTTCGCGCTGTCGGGACCGGCGGCCGAAGCGCTGGTACGACGACGCCCGCCCGCTCGACGCCCTCGATGCCACGGGCGTCCTCGGCGCGTTGATGACACAGCTCGGCGTGCGGGAGTGGCGACTCGACGAGGCACCCGGGCATCCGTTCCACCCCGGCGATCGGCCACCGTGCTGGCGGGCGGCGCTGTGGTCGGTGTGGTCGGCGAAGTGCACCCGCGGGTGGCACGAACCCACGACGTGACCGGGCGGCTCGCAGTGGGCGAGCTCGTGCTCGACGGGCTGGCTCCGGCTCGCCGACGGCTCGGTCGTGGTGCGCGAGCCGCCGAGGTTCCCGCCGGTTCGGCGCGACCTGGCGTTCGTGGTGGCCGAAGCGGTCGCGGCCGCCGACGTGCAGGCGGCCGTGGAACAGGCCGCGGGTGCGCTACTCGGCCGGTGCGTGCTGTTCGACGTCTTCCGCGGCGAACCGCTACCGGCGGGCATGAAGAGCCTGGCGTTCGCGGTCGACCTGCGGGCAGAAGACCGCACCCTGACCGGCGAGGAGAGCGAGCCGATCGTGCGTGCCATCGTCGAACGCCTCCGGCGGGACTTCGGCGCGGAGCTCCGGGCCGGCTGAGCCCCGGATCGCTGAGGCGACGGCGCGGCTCGCCCCGCACGAGTCGATGCCGATAGACTCGCGCCATGGAGCACGACTACCTCTCCGTCGACGACCTGAGTCCCAAAGAGCTCGGCGAACTGCTCGACCTCGCGGCCGACGTGAAGGCGCGTCCCGAGGCCTTCGCGGGCAGGCTGGCGGGCCGATCGATCGCCCTGATCTTCGAGAAGCCCAGCACACGCACCCGGGTATCGTTCGAGGTGGGAGTGGCCCAGCTCGGCGCCCATCCGGTCGTACTGTCCTCCACCGAGCTGCAGCTGGGCCGCGGCGAGACGATCGAAGACACGGGACGCGTGCTCTCGAGGCTACGTCGACGCGATCGTGCTGCGCACCTTCGAGCAGGAGCGCCTCGAGGTGCTCGCGGGCGCCGCCGACGTGCCGGTGATCAACTCGCTGTCGGACTTCGAGCATCCGTGCCAGGCGCTTGGCCGACCTGCTCACGATGCGGGAACGGCTGGGCGCGCTCGAGGGGCGCACGCTCACCTACCTCGGTGACGGGAACAACGTCGCACATTCCCTCCTGCTGGGCGGTGCGAAGGCGGGCATGCGGGTCCGCGTCGCGACCCCGCCCGGGTTCGAGCCCATCCCGCAGGTCGTGCAACGGGCCACCGAGATCGCGACCGGGGCCGGCGGCGCGGTGGAGGTGACGAACGACGCGGTCGAGGCGGCGAGGCAGGCCGACGTGCTCTACACCGACGTCTGGGCCAGCATGGGGCAGGAAGCCGAGGCGGACGAACGGTGCTCGTCTTCACCCCGTACCGCGTGACGCAGTCGCTCGTGGAGGCTGCGGCCGACGACGTGGTCGTGCTCCACTGCCTGCCGGCGCATCGGGGCCAGGAGATCGACGGCGGGCGTGATCGACGGGCCTCGGTCGGCCGTGTGGGATCAGGCCGAGAACCGCCTGCACACCCAGAAGGCACTGCTGCTGCGCCTCTTCGACGAGGCCTGAGGCACGAGCGTGCCTCGCTCCAACGACCAGGTCGAACAGGTCCTGCAGGAGTACGCCGACCTCCTGTCGATCGTCGGCGACGACCCGTTCAAGCCGAGGGCCTACGAGAAGGCGGCCCGGGCGGTGGGGGGCTATGCCGACGACCTCGCCGACCCTCGACCCGCAGGGCGTACTCGCGATCCCGGGGGTGGGCAAGTCGATCGCGGCGAAGGTCAACGAGTTCCTGCGGTCCGGGCTCGTTCGAGGAGCTGGATGCGCTCCGGGCACAGGTGCCCGACGGCGTGCGGGCGATGACGGCCATCCCGGGGTTCGGCCCGAAGAAGGCGATGATGGTCTACCGCGAGCTCGGCATCGACTCCGTCGACGGCCTCGTGGCGGCGGCCGAGGACGGCCGCCTCGCAGCCATGAAGGGGTTCTCACGCGCGACCGAGCGCAACGTGGTCGAAGCGGTCCGGCGGTTGCGGGCGAGCGAGCGGCCGCGTGCAGGTCGAACGAGGCGCTCGAGATCGCGGAGGACCTGCTCGACCGGTTGCGTGCGATCCCCGGTGTCCGGCGGGCAGCGTACGCCGGGTCGCTGCGGCGCATGGCGGAGACGATCGGCGATGTCGATCTGCTCGTGGCGAGCGATCGCCCCGAGCAGGTGATGGACGCCTTCGTCGGATACGGCACGGTCGCGCGCGTGCTCGCGCATGGGCGAGACGAAGTCATCGATCGTCACGACCGGCGGTCTCCAGGTCGACCTGCGGGTCATCGAGCTCGAGGCGTGGGGCGCTGCGATGATCTACTTCACGGGTTCGAAGGCGCACAACATCCGCATCCGGGAGATGGCGGTGCGCAAGAAGCTGAAGCTGAACGAGTACGGGCTCTTCCGCGCCGACAACGGGCTCGCTCCTCGCGGCCGATACCGAGGAAGCCGTCTACGAGCGGCTGGGCCTGCCGTTCATCGAGCCGACCTTGCGGGAGGACCGAGGCGAGATCGAGGCCGCGCTCGCCGGCGAGCTCCCCGACCTCATCACCCTGCGGCAGATCAGGGGCGATCTGCACACGCACACCGATCTCACCGACGGACTCGCCCCCCTCGAGCGCATGCTCGAGGCGGGGGCCGCACGCCGCTACGCGTACTACGCGGTCACCGATCACGCGCCGAACCTGTCGATGCAGCGCATGACCGACGAGAAGATGCTCGCCCAGCGCGAGCGGGTGCGTGCCCTCCAGGGCCGGTTCCCGAGCATGCGACTGCTCCATGGCACCGAGCTCAACATCGACCCCGACGGCGGGGTGGACTGGGACGATGCATTCCTGGGGGGGTTCGACCTCACCGTGGCATCGGTGCACTCCCACTTCGGGCAGTCACGCGAACAGATGACGCGCCGGGTGATCCGCGCGATCGAGCATCCCAAGGTGCACATCATCGGACACCTCACGACACGCAAGATCGGGCGCCGTGACCCCGTCGACCTCGATCTCGAGGCCGTGTTCGAGGCGGCCGGACGCACCGGCACCGCTCTCGAGATCAACGCCTACCCCGACCGGCTCGATCTGCGGGACGAACACGTGCTGTGGGCTCGGCGCCACGGCGTGCGCTTCGCGATCGACACCGACGCGCATGCCGTCGGCCACCTCGACGTGATGCGGTTCGGGGTCGCGACCGCGCAGCGCGGCTGGTTGACGAAGGCCGACGTCATCAACGCCTGGCCGATCACGAAGCTGCAACGGTTCCTCCGCAAGGACGGCTCCTGAGCCGCCGCCGCCTGCCGAGGTCGTTCTACGAGCGAGCGGCGACCGAGGTCGCTCCGGACCTGCTCGGGCGAACCATCGTGCGGCTCATGCCCGACGGGCAGCGCCTCGCCGGGCGCATCGTCGAGACCGAGGCCTACGGGCCTGGGGACCCGGCGAGCCACGGCTTCCGGGGCATGACGGCCAGGAACGCCGTGATGTTCGGACCGGCCGGGCGCCTGTACGTCTACTTCACGTACGGCAACCACTGGATGCTGAACGCCGTCACGGCGGGGCCGGGTGTGGGCAGCGCGGTCCTCCTGCGCGCCCTGGAGCCGCTCGAAGGCCTGCCGCAGATGGCGATCGCTCGTGGTCGCGAGCGCCCCCTCGACCTGTGCTCGGGCCCGGGCAAGCTCGCCCAGGCACTCTGCGTCGACGGTGCCATGAACGGCGACGACCTCGTGCGGGGTTCCGTGATCTGGATCGAGGCGGGCACCGCGGTGCCGAGTGACCGCGTGGGTACCACCGCTCGTGTGGGCGTGCGGGTCGGGCTCGACCGCGACTGGCGCTGCTTCGTGGCCGACGACCCCTTCGTCAGCCGGGGCCGGCCGGGTTCGCCGAGGGGCTCGCGGACGGCGTCGGGGCGTCCTCGGAGATCGTGATGCGCACGGTGCTCGTCTGCGCGGCTTCGGTGCCCGCCGACGGACGCTGGTAGATCACGGTGCCGGGTGGCTGGGTCGAGATCGCGACGCGCACGTCGATGTAGAAGCCGGCTTCCTCGAGCGCGAGCGCGGCCGATGCCTGGTCGAGTCCGATCACCGACGGGACGGACACCGACTGCACGGTGGTGGGCGTGGTGCACACCTCGGTCGGCTCGGTGCCCTCGATGAACTGCAGCGTGTCGATGTCCTGGGGCAGCGTGTAGGCGTTCGGCAGGCAGTACGGCGACTGCGAGACGTCGACCGAGACCGAGAGATAGCCGACGTGTGGAGTGGGGAAGGTGCGAGCCGGCAGATCGCCCGTCGCCTTCAGCATGAAGAGTCGCCAGATCTGCGCGGGCCACGTGCCGCCGAACACGGTGATGCGGGTGCGGGGAGGTTCCATCGGGATCGATCCCTCATGGAAGCCGACCCAGACCGCGGCGGTGAGCTGGGGGATCGCGCCCACGAACCACGCGTTCGTGTGGGTCTCGGCCGTGCCGGTCTTGCCGATCTGGGGTCGCCCGATGATCGCCGAGCGTCCGGTGCCGTAGCTCACGGCATCCTGCAGGATGCCGTTGGCGACCGTGGCCACCTGCGGTTCCAAGACCTGCTCCGGATCGGGGTGAGCCTGCCACAGCGTCTCGCCCTGGGCGTCGGTGACGCTGATCACCGGCACTGGGTCGACGTGCGCCCCACCGGTGGCGAGGGTGCCGTACGCGCTCGCCATCTCGAGCGTGTTGGCCTCGTTCGTGCCGAGCACCGCCGACAGGTACGGCGACAGCGGGGCGCGCGGTTCGCTCACCCGGGGGCAGCATCGCATGCCCATGCGCTCGGCGGTCTCCACGACCTCGTCGGCGCCCAGCTGCTGGATCAGCTGGGCGTACACCGTGTTCACGGAGTTGATGGTGGCGCTCGCCAGGGTCATCGACCCGTATCCGCTGCCCTCGGCGTTCGTGACGTGCCACACACCGCCTCCCTGCAGCGGGATGTCGATCGACGCCGGCGCGGAGTACAGGGCGGAGGGACTGATGCCGTGCTCGAGCGCGGCCACGAGTGCGTACGGCTTGAACGCCGACCCGGTCTGCCGGCCCAGGCCACCCTTGCCTGTTGCGAGGTTCACGCGGCCCGCGTCGGAATCCCGCCAGTAGTCGGCGTCATCGCCGCCCACCATCGCTCGCACGTACCCGGTGCGGGGGTCGATCACGGTCATCGCGGCGTCAGGGTCGCTCGGGTACGCGAGGACCGACCGCACGGCCGACTCGGCGAAGGCCTGGGACTGCGGGTCGAGCGTGGTCGCGATGCGCAGGCCGCCGGTGAACAGCAGCTTGTACCGGTCTTGCCGGCTCGGGCCGAAGGCGGGGTTGCCGAGGAACCACTCCTTCACGTAGTCGACGAAGTACGGGAACCGGTACCGGGAGGCCGGCTCGCCGCGCCGCAGTACGATGGGCTCGCGGACCGCGACCCGGAACTGCGCCCGATCGATCATGCGCTGTTCCCACATCGACTCGAGCACGACGTTGCGTCGCCCGTAGGCGCTCTCGGGGTGCACGAACGGGTCGAAGTGGTTCGGCGCGGCGATCAGCCCCGCCAGCAGGGCGGACTGGGCCAGGGTCAGCTCGTCCGCGTCCGTCGAGAAGTAGGTCTGGGCGGCCGACTCCACGCCGTAGGCTCCCTCGCCGAGGTAGACCGTGTTGAGGTATTGCGTAAGGATCTCGTCCTTGGAGAGCCGGTCCTCGAGCTGCCACGCCAACGACGCCTCGTCGAGCTTGCGGCGCAGGGTGTCGGCCGTGCCCACGTAGAGGTTCTTCACGAGCTGCTGGGTGATCGTCGATCCGCCTTCGACGAGCTCGCCCTCGTTCGCGTTCACGACTGCCGCCCTCGCGATCGCGCGCATGTCGACCCCATGGTGCATGTAGAACCGGCGATCCTCGATCGCGACGGCGGCGTCGCGGATGAACGGCGACATCTGCCGTTCTTGGAGCACGACGCGGTTCTCGGCCGCGTGCAGCTCGGTGATGAGCGATCCATCGCCGGCGTACAGGAACGACGTCTGCGCCAGCGGCAGCGGGTCGTAGTCGTCGAGGCTCGGCAGATCGCAGCCCGCCGTGACGACGACGAGGGCCGAGATCAGGCCGAACACGGGGAAGCGTCGGCGGTGGCACATGCGAGCCGAGTGTAATCCGGGTGCCGGCCGCAACCGTGGAGGCCGCAGGCATCGACGCTGGTAGCATCCGCGCGTCATGGCCACCGACCCGACCGCGCTCGAGGCCTTGCGCAGCGGCGCGGCCGACATCGTGCCCGAAGGCGGGCTCGAGGCGAAGCTTCGGCTCGGCAGGCCGCTGCGGGTGAAGCTCGGCGTCGACCCCAGCCGGCCCGACCTCACGCTCGGCCATACGGTCGTGCTGCGCAAGCTCCGCCAGTTCCAGGATGCCGGCCATACGGCGATCTTGATCGTGGGCGACTTCACCGCCCGCATCGGCGACCCGTCGGGCCGGTCCGACACGCGACCGATGCTCACCGAGCAGGAGGTCTCGGCGAACGCCCGCACCTACCTCGAGCAGGCGGGCCGGGTGATCGACGTCGAGCGCGCGGAGGTGCGAGGCAACGCCGAGTGGAGCGCCGGCATGGACATGGGCGAGCTGTTGCGGCTCGCCTCGATCAGCACGGTCGCGCAGATGCTGGAGCGCGAGGACTTCCGCGGGCGCTATCAGGCGGGGCACCCGATCAGCGTCGTGGAGTTCCTCTACCCGTTGTTCCAGGGCTATGACTCGGTCGCGGTCGAGGCCGACGTGGAGCTCGGCGGCACCGACCAGACGTTCAACCTGCTCATGGGCCGCGAGGTCCAGCGCGCCTACGACCGCGCGCCGCAGGTGGTGCTCACGATGCCCCTGCTCGAGGGCATCGACGGCGTGCGGAAGATGTCGAAGTCGCTCGACAACTGGGTGGGCATCACCGAGCCGGCCGAGGAGCAATTCGGCAAGCTGATGTCCATCCCCGACGGGTTGATCGTGAAGTACCTGCGCCTGTGCACCCCGTTGCCGGTGGCGACGATCGATGACATCGAGCACGGGCTCGCCGCCGGGACGGCGCACCCGAACGACGAGAAGCGTCGCATGGCCCGCGCGATCGTCGATCTCTATCACGGCGAGGGTGCAGGCGAGGCCGCGGAGGCGCGCTTCGATCTCGTGCACAAGGACCACGAGATCCCCGACGACGTGTCGGAGGTCGTGATCGACCCCGCGTGGGCGGGCGAAGGGGGCGGGGCCGTCTGGCTGCCACGCCTGTTGGTCGCGACCGGCCTGGCGGGCTCGAACGGCGAGGCGAGGCGCGCGGTGCAGGGCGGGGGGGTGCGCATCGACGGCGCTCCCATCGACGACGCCGATGCCGAGCTCGAGCTCGATCGCCTGCGAGGCAAGGTGTTGTCGCTCGGCCGGAAGCGCTTCGTGCGACTCGTCTGAGCCCGGGTTGACGGTCGCCCCGTGACTGCTACCATGAGCGGTCGGCGCCCAGCTTCCTCTGCGTGTCTCGCACGCTCGAGGTCTGCTGGTGCGTCGTCTCGCACCTTGAGAACTGAACAGTGTGACAGAAGCCAGTGCCTTTACCCGTCAGGCGATGGCGCGGTTCGCCGTGTCCATCATCTTCCTGACGGCTGTACTGGATCCGTCCGGTTCCGACCGGGCGGGGCCAGATCACGAAGGTCGGTCCATGGGCAGTGCCTGCTCCGACCGGCCGCACTCCAACACAGATAGCAACCCTCGGGCCTTCGGGTTCGAGATCCACTATCTCTACGGAGAGTTTGATCCTGGCTCAGGACGAACGCTGGCGGCGTGCTTAACACATGCAAGTCGAACGGTGAACCGGGCTTCGGCCCGGGGATCAGTGGCGAACGGGTGCGTAACACGTGGGCAACCTGCCCCAGACTCTGGGATAACTCCGGGAAACCGGGGCTAATACCGGATACTCCGATCGAACCGCATGACTCGATCGGGAAAGCTCCGACGGTCTGGGATGGGCCCGCGGCCTATCAGCTTGTTGGTGGGGTAACGGCCTACCAAGGCGACGACGGGTAGCTGGTCTGAGAGGACGACCAGCCACACTGGAACTGAGATACGGTCCAGACTCCTACGGGAGGCAGCAGTGGGGAATCTTGCACAATGGGCGAAAGCCTGATGCAGCGACGCCGCGTGGGGGACGAATGCCTTCGGGTTGTAAACCCCTTTCGGCAGGGAAGAAGCGCAAGTGACGGTACCTGCAGAAGAAGCTCCGGCTAACTACGTGCCAGCAGCCGCGGTAAGACGTAGGGAGCGAGCGTTGTCCGGATTCATTGGGCGTAAAGCGCGCGTAGGCGGTTTGGTAAGTCGGATGTGAAATCCCGAGGCTCAACCTCGTGACTGCATCCGATACTGCCCGACTAGAGGTAGGTAGGGGAGATCGGAATTCCTGGTGTAGCGGTGAAATGCGCAGATATCAGGAGGAACACCGGTGGCGAAGGCGGATCTCTGGGCCTTACCTGACGCTCAGGCGCGAAAGCTAGGGGAGCGAACAGGATTAGATACCCTGGTAGTCCTAGCCGTAAACGTTGGGTGCTAGGTGTGGGCGGATATCGACCCCGTCCGTGCCGAAGCTAACGCATTAAGCACCCCGCCTGGGGAGTACGGCCGCAAGGCTAAAACTCAAAGGAATTGACGGGGCCCCGCACAAGCGGCGGAGCATGCGGCTTAATTCGATGCGACGCGAAGAACCTTACCTGGGTTTGACATGCAGGGTGAAACCCGTGAAAGCGGGCGCTCTTCGGAGCCTGCACAGGTGGTGCATGGCTGTCGTCAGCTCGTGCCGTGAGGTGTTGCCTTAAGTGGCGCAACGAGCGCAACCCCTGTCCTTAGTTGCCAGCGGATCATGCCGGGAACTCTAGGGAGACTGCCGGTGCCAAACCGGAGGAAGGTGGGGATGACGTCAAGTCAGCATGCCCCTTATACCCAGGGCTGCACGCATGCTACAATGCGCGATACAGAGGGCTGCGATCCCGTAAGGGGGAGCGAATCCCAAAAAGTCGCGCTCAGTTCGGATCGAGGTCTGCAACCCGACCTCGTGAAGCCGGAGTCGCTAGTAATCGCAGATCAGCACTGCTGCGGTGAATACGTTCCCGGGGCTTGTACACACCGCCCGTCACACCACGAAAGTGGGCAACACCCGAAGCCGGTGGCCTAACCCTTGTGGAGGGAGCCGTCGAAGGTGGGGCTCGCGATTGGGGTGAAGTCGTAACAAGGTAGCCGTAGCGGAAGCTGCGGCTGGATCACCTCCTTTCTAAGGAGCCTTTGGCAATCCGGTGCACATGGGCGACCGACCCGCGTGCTGCTGTCCGGAAGACTCCAGGTCGATGCACTGGCCCCCGTCGGCGATGCCGGCACCTTCCAACCGTTAGTACGCCTCCAGCGGATCGCGCTGGGGGAGTGGAACGCGACCGCGAAGGCGCTGCAGCGTCGGCGGGCACACTGTTCAGCTTTGAGGGTGCGAGCCCTCGAGCACCTTGAGAACTCGATAGCGAGCGCGAGCATCTACAAGTCAAGTTATGAAGGGCTTACGGTGGATGCCTAGGCGCCAGGAGCCGATGAAGGACGCGTCTGGCTGCGAAAAGCTGCGGGGAGCTGCCGAGAGAGCTTTGATCCGCAGATGTCCGAATGGGGAAACCCGGCTGGGGTCATGCCCAGTCACCCGTGCCTGAACACATAGGGCACGAGGAGGGAACCGCCCGAAGTGAAACATCTCAGTAGGGCGAGGAAGAGAAAGCAACCGCGACTCCCCTAGTAGCGGCGAGCGAACGGGGAAGAGCCTAAACCGATCAGGTGTCATAGACCGATGTCGTTGCCTGGTCGGGGTCGTGGGATCTGCATGGATCCACATCGGAGGGTCCAAGGAGTTACAAAATCGGCAGGTAGTCGAAGGCCATGGAAAGGGCCGCCACAGAAGGTAACAGCCCTGTAGGCGAAACCCGACCGATCTCCTCGCAGACATCCCGAGTAGCACTGGACCCCGGAAATCCGGTGTGAATCTGGGGGGACCACCCCCTAAGGCTAAGCACTCCCTGGCGACCGATAGTGAACCAGTACCGTGAGGGAAAGGTGAAAAGCACCCCGGGAGGGGAGTGAAATAGTACCTGAAACCGTGAGCCTACAAGCAGTCGGAGCCTGTGCTGGGCAACCAGTGCGGGTGACGGCGTGCCTTTTGAAGAATGAGCCGGCGAGTTAGCGGTATGCGGCAAGGTTAACCGTTCTCGGGAAGCCGAAGCGAAAGCGAGTCCGAATAAGGCGAAGAGTCGCATGCCCTAGACCCGAAGCCGAGTGATCTACCCATGGGCAGGTTGAAGCGAGGGTAAGACCTCGTGGAGGACCGAACCCACCAGGGTTGAAAACCTGGGGGATGACCTGTGGGTAGGGGTGAAAGGCCAATCAAACTCGGTGATAGCTGGTTCTCCCCGAAATGCCTTTAGGGGCAGCCTCGGGCGTTCTGTCACGGAGGTAGAGCACTGATTGGGCTAGGGGGCCTACAAGCTTACTGAACTCAGTCAAACTCCGAATGCCGTCGACACCAGAGCCCGGGAGTGAGGGCGCGGGGGCTAAGCTCCGTGTCCGAGAGGGAAACAACCCAGATCGCCAGCTAAGGCCCCTAATTCCATGCTCAGTGGGTAAGGATGTGGGAGTGCACAGACAACCAGGAGGTTGGCTTAGAAGCAGCCACCCTTGAAAGAGTGCGTAATAGCTCACTGGTCAAGTGTTCCTGCGCCGACGATGTAACGGGGCTCAAGCATGGAGCCGAAGCTGCGGGATCCTTCATATGACTCGGCCCTGGCGGGAGGCCGCCCGGGTCCAGGTCGAGGGATCGGTAGGGGAGCGTTCCCACGCGAGTGAAGCGGCGGGGTAACCCAGCCGTGGATGCGTGGGAAGTGAGAATGCCGGCATGAGTAGCGAAAGACGGGGGAGGAGCCCGTCCGCCGAATGCCCAAGGGTTCCTGGGGAAGGTTCATCCGCCCAGGGTTAGTCGGGACCTAAGCCGAGGTCGAGAGACGTAGGCGATGGACGACTGGTTGATATTCCAGTACCACCTCATCCGCGCCCAGGCCGAATCCGAGGTACTAAGGGAACCCCTTCGGGGGCTACCGACCCACTCGGTACTAGGCCAGCGAAGGGGGGACGCAGGAGGGTAGCTCGACCCAGGCGTTGGTTGTCCTGGGGCAAGTGTGTAGGGGGATCTCCTAGGCAAATCCGGGAGGTCGTCAACCCTGAGGCACGATGCCGAACCGTTCTAGGTGAAGCGAGTGATCCCATGCTGCCGAGAAAATCCTCTAGCGAGCTGATGAGGTGCCCGTACCCCAAACCGACACAGGTGGGCACGTAGAGAATACGAAGGCGATCGAGAGAACCCTGGTTAAGGAACTCGGCAAATTCCATCCGTAACTTCGGGATAAGGATGACCCCGTTAGGGTGAAGCGACTTCGCGTCCTGAGCCCGAAGGGGTGGCACAAACCAGGCCCAAGCGACTGTTTACTAAAAACACAGGTCCGTGCAAAGTCGCAAGACGACGTATACGGACTGACGCCTGCCCGGTGCTGGAACGTTAAGGGGAGGGGTTAGATCCTTCGGGGTCGAAGCTCTGAACCTAAGCGCCAGTAAACGGCGGCCGTAACTATAACGGTCCTAAGGTAGCGAAATTCCTTGTCGGGTAAGTTCCGACCTGCACGAATGGCGTAACGACTTGGGCACTGTCTCAACCAGGGACTCGGCGAAATTGCAATACGAGTAAAGATGCTCGTTACCCGCAGCAGGACGGAAAGACCCCGGGACCTTTACTGCAGCTTGATGTTGGGTTCTGGCATGTGTTGCGTAGGATAGGTGGGAGGCTGTGAAGCGTGGCTTTCGGGCCGGGTGGAGCCATCCTTGAAATACCACCCTTCACTTGTTGGGACCCTAACCCAGGCCCGTGATCCGGGTCGGGGACAGCGTCTGGTGGGCAGTTTAACTGGGGCGGTTGCCTCCCAAAAGGTAACGGAGGCGCCCAAAGGTTCCCTCAGTCTGGTTGGCAATCAGACGTCGAGTGCAAGGGCACAAGGGAGCTTGACTGTGAGACCGACGGGTCGAGCAGGAGCGAAAGCTGGGCCTAGTGATCCGACGACTCCGTGTGGAAGGGTCGTCGCTAAACGGCTAAAAGGTACCCCGGGGATAACAGGCTGATCCTGCCCAAGAGTCCATATCGACGGCAGGGTTTGGCACCTCGATGTCGGCTCGTCTCATCCTGGGGCTGGAGCAGGTCCCAAGGGTCGGGCTGTTCGCCCGTTAAAGAGGCACGCGAGCTGGGTTTAGAACGTCGTGAGACAGTTCGGTCCCTATCCGCTGTGGGCGTAGGAGATTTGAGAGGAGCTACCCCTAGTACGAGAGGACCGGGGTGGACGAACCTCTGGTGTGCCAGTTGTCGCGCCAGCGGCATGGCTGGTTGGCCACGTTCGGGATGGATAAGCGCTGAAAGCATCTAAGTGCGAAGCCGGCCTCGAGATGAGATCTCTCACCGGGTCAACCGGGTAAGGCCCCTGGCAGACCACCAGGTTGATAGGCCGGAAGTGGAAGCACGGCAACGTGTGGAGCTGACCGGTACTAATAGGCCGAGGGCTTGACTTCTGCTCGCGCTCGCTATCGCAGTTCTCGAGCTCTGCTCGAGGGACGCATCCTCAGCTTGTCTCGTGAGGTCTCGAGAGAGTCGGCACGGGAACCACCGTTTCGGTGGCCATAGCGGAGGGGAAACACCCGGTCCCATCCCGAACCCGGAAGTGAAGCCCTCCAGCGCCGATGGTACTGCCAGGGCGACTGGGTGGGAGAGTAGGTCGCCGCCGGGACATCTTCGAACGAGCCGCCTTCGGGCGGCTCGTTCCGTGTCCGGCGCGTCCGCCCCATGTCGCGGCGGCTAGCCTAGGAGTCCGATGCCGAAAGCTCTCGCACCTCGACCCGGCGGCAACCGCCGATCTCGCGCCGGCGCAGCGATCCGACCTGCCCCGCGACGTGATGGACGAACTGCAGCGCCTCACGAAGCCCACCCAGCTGCGTGACGCGGTCTCGCGGCTGTCGCGAGCGATCGAGCTGCTCGAGCGGGGTGACTCGGGCGCGGCGGTCGCCGAGGCGACGAAGGCGAAGCAACTGTCGTCGCGCTCGGCGGCCGTGCGGGAGGTGCTCGGCCTCGCCTTGTACGGCCAGGGCCGGTGGCAGGAGGCGCTCACGGAGCTGAAGGCCTACCGGCGCTTCAGCGGCCGGGCCGACCAGAACCACGTGATCGCCGACTGCCTGCGCGCGCTCGGCAGGCCGCAGGAGGCGGTGCCGTTGGCGGAGGAGGAGCTTCGAGCCAAGGTGCCCGAACGAGGCGAAGGCCGAGGCGGTGATCGTCGCGGCGTCAGCGCCCTGGCCGATCAGGGGCGGTTCGCTGAGGCGCTCGCGTTCCTGGGCGGGCCAAGACGCGAGACGAGCGTCTCGGAGCCGTACACGCTGCGCCTGTGGTACGTGCGGGGCGACATCCTCGCCAGGGCCGGGCGGCGCGACGAGGCGGCTGCGGAGTTCCGCAAGATCATGCGGCACGACGCCGACCGCCTTCGACGTGGCGGAGCGCCTCGCGGAGCTCAGCTAGGCCTGCCTCGTTCGGCCTCCCATCGCTTTCGCCAATAGCGGGCGAGCCCGGCGGCGTTCATCGCGATCGACCCGAGCGCGTCGTAGCGGTCGAGCTCATCGTCGATCGGCCGGCCGGCGTCGTCGAGGAACTCCCGTCCGGCCAGGTCGCGCAGCGACGAGGCGATCGCCTCCGTCGGAGCGTCGGGCTCGGCCATCAACGACGCGCGCACGGCCTGCGACCAGGCGCGGACCCGTTCGGCGGCGACCTCGCACGCTCGGTCGGGCTCGGGAGCCGGGCCGAAGTGCGAGGTGAGCAGGCAGAGGGCCCGACCGCGCGGATCCGCTCGATCGACGCGAGCGCGGCTCCACGTCGACCTCGGGCGGGGGCAGGGCAGGGCGGAAGGCGGTCGCCCACGGTAGGTACGATCCGATCGCCTCCCCGGTGAACACCGCCCCCGGCCTCATCGTGCAGCGCCATGTGGTGCGACGCGTGCCCGGGCGTGTGGAGCACGCGGAGCCAGTGGTCACCGAGATCGATGAGGTCCCCGTCGGTGACGGCGGTGATGCGTTCCGGCTCGCAGGCCCGCATGCCGCCGAACAGCTGCTGCATCCGCGCCGCGCCGTACGTTCGGGCGGTGCTGGCCACGAGTCGGGTGGGGTTCGCCAGATGGGGCGCCCCTCGCTCGTGCACCCACACCCTCGCACCGGGGAACCGTTCCAGCAGGGCTCCGGCGCCGCCGGCGTGGTCCATGTGGATGTGGGTGACGACGACGTGCGCGAGGTCGTTGGGTCCGATGCCGAGCCGCTCGAGCCCGGCAAGCACGGCGGTGCCGTCAGCCTCGGGCGCGGCTTCCACGAGGCAGGGCTGGTCGCCGCCGAGCACATAGACGGCGTTGAGCGCCTGCTCCCCGGCCATGCCCGTGTCGATCATCGTCACGTCGGGAGCGACCTGGCTCAGGATGGGCGCGTGCATGCGGGCGAGTCTCGCACAGGCGGCCGCCGTGTCGGAGGCAGCGGGTAGGGTCGGCCTTCGAGCACGAAGGAGGACCGATGGTCACCGTCAACGTCGTCGTGCTCGCGGGCACCGTCTCCGCCGATCCGGTTCAGCGCCGGATGCCGTCGGGTGACGAGGTGACCGAGCTCCGGCTCTCCGTTCCCGAGGCGGGCAAGCGCCTCCTCCCCCTTCCGGTCGCGGCGTGGCACGCCACGGTCGGCGCAACGGCGCTCGATCGCATCGCCAAGGGCGATCGGGTGCTGGTGCACGGGCAGCTCGTCCGCCGGTTCTACCGGAGCGGCGCCGGGGCTCGGAGCCTCACCGAGGTGGTCGCGAGCGGCATCAAGAAGCTCGATCAGGCAGACCCTCTGCCGGCACCCGATCACGTTCCAGCGGCATCATGACCATGCCGGTTCGGGGTTTCGGCCAGAAGTAGGTCGATTTCTGGGGCAGTCGTTCCCCGCGCTCGACCGCGTCACGGATGCGGTCGGGCGTGGTGGGCGGCAGCAGGTAGGCCGCCACCGCGTCCCCGCGTCCCACCGCCGCATCGGCCTCGGCCGCATCGGCGACGTATCGAACCGCTCCATCGGGCGCCAGCCGGTCGAGCACCTCGTGATGCAAGGCAACCACGGCCGGCGCAGCGCCGGCGAGGGTCCGCACACGGTACCGAGGCCGCCCCTGCCCGTCGGCGGTGATCGTGGCGACGGTGCGCTCGTCATCGCTCAGGGCCGCCACGGCATCACGCAGGCTCGACACGGGTTCGCCGATCTCGGCAGGAGGTTCACCGGCCACCTGCACACGGTGGAATGGCAGCACCGGCAGATCCTCGGCGGTGGTGTCCACCACGAGGGTCAGTACGGTGTCCCACGGTCCGGGGCCGAAGCGAGCCCGCTGCTCGTCGCGGTAGCGCAGCGCCGTGGTGTAGCGGTGGTGGCCGTCGGCGATGAGGAGCTGTTCCCGGTCGAGATGCGACAGGTCGAGCGCGTCGCCGGGTAGCGTCCACATCCGATGGCGCACCCCTTGCTCGTCGATGGTCTCGGCCGCGGTGTGGGTCGAGGTCATCGCTCGCAGGGCATCGTCGAGCCGGCCGTCGGGCCCGTCGACGGTGCCGTAGACCGCTGAGAGATGGGTGTGGGTCGCACGCAACAGGGCGAGGCGGTCGTCGACCGGACCCGGCATCACCCGCTCGTGGGGGAGCACGGTACCGCCCCAGTCCTCCAGCTGCATCGCGCAGATCAGTCCTCGCACGGTGCGAGGGCCCCGGTCCTCAGGGACATCGTCGCCGGCGTCGTGGACACCCTCGCTCACCCGCATCTCGTAGGCGTAGAAGCACGGCTCGGCCGCTCTCGTGAGCACGCCGCCACGTTCCCACGCCTGCAGCAGCTCGGCGGCCCGGGCATAGCGGCTGGCAGGATCGGCGGGGTCCTTCGAGCCTTCGGCGAGGTCGAGGTGCACCACGCTGAAGGGGCTCGCATCGAGATGTTGCGCGCGCCGACCGTCGCTGATGACGTCGTACGGCGGCGCCGTCACACGGTCGAGGGGGCCGGCGACCGCAGCGTCGAAGACGAGTCCGCGGAACGGGGAGAGGCGAGGCACCCACCCTGTATAGCAGCCTCACGGCGTTGCAGGAATGCCGGGTGCCCGCGACACTGCGTCGGTGATCGTCGACCGGTACGACGCGTTCCTGTTCGACCTCGATGGGGTGCTCTACCGTGGGGCATCCGCGGTGCCGCACGCTGCTGCGGCGCTCGCTCGCGTGCGGCGGCTCGGCAAGGGCGTCGCGTTCGTCACCAACAACTCGGGCCGCTCGCCGGGCCGGGTGGCAGAGCGTCTGCGAGCCGTCGGGGTGGGGGCCTCGCCCGACGAGGTGGAGACCTCGGCGCTCACGACCGCTTCGATCCTCGCCGGACGCGGCGTCGGGCCGGGTCTTCGTGGTCGGCGAGGACGGTCTCGCGGGAGCCCTGACCGACGCGGGCATCCAGGTGGCGGCGGGCGAGCCAGCCGCGGTCGACGCGGTCGTCGTCGGATGGGACCGCACGGCCGACTACGACAAGCTGCGCACGGCCTCGGTGCTGGTACAGCGCGGAGCGGCGCTGGTCGCGACGAACCCCGATCGCTTCGTTCCCAGCCGCCGACGGCACCGCCTGGCCGGGGGCGGGGGCGCTGCTCGCCGCGATCGAGACGACGACGGGTGTGCGTGGCGAGGTGATCGGCAAGCCGTTCCCGCCGGTGCTGCAGGCGGCGCTCGACCGCGCCGGCGGCGGCAGGCCGCTGCTGGTCGGCGACCGACTCGACACCGACATCGCCGGCGCGGTGGGCCTCGGGTGGGACTCCATGCTCGTGCTCACCGGCATCTCGACCCGGCACGAACTGCCGTCGTCGCCGGTGCTCCCCACGTACGTGGCCGACGATCTGCGGGCGCTGTTCACCGAGGGGTGAGCGCCGGAGGCCGCTGCGGGCCCGGGTATGCTGGCCGGAGCATCACCCCGACCCCGAAAGGACGCCCTCATGATCATCGATGACCTTCGCAAGACCGTGGAGGGCCTGCTGGGTACGCTCACGCCCGCCAAGGCGCAGCAGCTCGCCAAGGACATGCTCGAGCCGGGCGCGGCCAAGGAGCAGGTCGCCAAGACCACCGCGGACCTCCTCGAGTGGTCGCACGCGAACCGGGAGCGGTTGTCGACGTTCGTTCGCCGTGAGATCGCCGATCAGTTGAAGGCGGTGGGCGGCGTCGCATCGCAGACGGAGCTCGATGCGCTGAAGAAGCGGGTACGCGATCTCGAACGGGCGGCGGGCATGACCGCATCGGGGCGTGCCAAGGCCGCGAAGGCCGCGTCGACCCGCACGGGTACGGCCGCCAAGCGTACGGCCGCCAAGCGTACGGCCGCGACGAAGACGTCGTCGAAGACCACGCCATCGGGGTCCGCCTCCGGCGGGTGAGACGGGCCGCAGACGGTGACGCGCCGCCGCCTCGACAGCGAGCTCGTCCGCAGAGGCCTCGCGGCTTCCCGGACAGAGGCACAGCAGGCCGTGCACGCGGGCCTGGTGAGGGTGGGCGGGGTGCCGGCGACCAAGGTCGCCACGCTCGTCGCCGGCGACGAGCCGGTCGACATCGTGGGGCCGCCACGTCGATTCGTCTCCCGCGGGGGTGAGAAGCTCGACGCCGCGATCCAACGGTTCGCCGTCGACGTGGCGGGCGCCGACGCTCTCGACGCCGGCGCCTCCACCGGCGGGTTCACCGACTGCCTGCTGCAGGCGGGAGCTCGTCGCGTGGTCGCCGTCGATGTCGGGTACGGACAGCTCGCGTGGACGCTCCGCCACGACGAACGGGTCATCGTGCTCGAGCGCACGAACGTTCGAGCGCTGCAACCCTCAGACCTTCCCTACACACCGACCCTGGTGGTGGCTGACCTGTCGTTCATCTCGCTGCGCACCGTGATGCCGGCGCTCGTCGCCGTCTCGGCGCCCGAGGCCAACGCGATCATGCTGGTGAAACCGCAGTTCGAGGCGGGCCCCGATGCGGTGGGGCGGGGCGGCGTGGTCCGCGACCCCGAGGTGTGGATGCGCGTGATCACGGCGGTGGCGGCGGCGGCCGCCGCCGCCGGGTTCCCCCCGCAGGGGGTGATGGCGTCGCCGATCCGAGGCCCCGCCGGCAACGTGGAGTTCCTGATGTGGGCTCGCCGTGATGCCGTGGCGGTGCCGGTCGATCTCGACCGTGCGGTCGCCGAGGCTCGCGAGGTGGCGGCATGACCCGGGTCGGCGTGGTCACCCACCCGCGCCGCGCGGCAGCCATCGAGGCGGCGGGGGCGATCCGGGCGGCCATCGAGACGGAGGGCGTCACGACGGTGATGCTCGCCGATGACGGCGACGCGCCGGAGCCGGCCGACGACCTCGACCTCGTGGTGAGCGTGGGGGGCGACGGCACGTTCCTGCGGGCGGCCTACGCCGCCTCGCACGTGGGCTGCCCCGTGCTCGGCGTGAAGGTCGGACGCATGGGGTTCCTCACCGAGGTCGAACCCGCCGACGCGGTGCCGCTCGTCCGCGCGGTGCTGCACGGCACGGCTCGCGTGGAAGAGCGACTGGCGCTCACCGTCGAACCGGTCTCGGGGGCCTCGTTCCCGGCGCAGTGGGGCCTCAACGAGGTCATGGTCGAGAAGCACGTGCGGCATCGGCTGGTGCGGCTCGCGGTGCAGGTCGACGGCGCGTACGTCACGACGTTCTCGGCCGACGGCGTCATCGTGGCGTCGCCGACGGGCTCCACGGCCTACTCCTTCTCGGCTCGCGGACCGATCGTGAGCCCGGGCGTCGACTCCCTCGTGCTCACACCGATCGCGGCGCACATGGTCTTCGATCGTTCCTTCGTGCTGGAAGCCGCCAGCCAGGTCCAGCTCGAGGTCTTGGGTGAGGAGAGCGGCGTGCTGTCGGCCGACGGACGCCGCAGCATCGAGCTGCCGGTGGGCTCGGTGGTGCGGATCCGGGCGTCGACGCGGCCTGCCCGGCTGGTGCGCCGAGACGATGCTCCCGGCTTCCTGTCGCTGGTGCGGGAGAAGTTCGGCCTGCCTGGCGCACCCGACGAGCGCCCCGGGGCCGCCGACCCAGACGACCCCGACGATGTCGGCACCGGAGGCTAGGATGCGCGAGTGTTGCGCGAGCTCCACATCTCGGGGCTGGGGGTCATCGACGACCTCGACCTGGCGCTGCACCCCGGCCTCAACGTCCTGACGGGAGAGACCGGCGCCGGCAAGACCATGATCACGGTCGGGCTCGCGCTCGCCTTGGGGGCGCGCGCATCGGCGTCGCTCGTGCGGGAGGGCGCCGTCGCGGCCAGGGTGCAGGCCCTCTTCGACGTCGGCGCGGCCTCGACGGCCGCCGCCGACGTGCTCGAGCCGTTCGTCGATGAGGGTGACGTGCTGCTCGCGCGGTCGGTGCCGGCCGAGGGCAAGGGGTCGGCGCGCATCGGGGGGCAGCTCGCGACCGCATCCACGCTGTCCGCGCTCGGGGCGGTGCTCGTGGAGGTGCACGGTCAGCACCAGGCGCAGCGCCTGCTCGACCCGGCCACGCAGACGGCGTTCCTCGACCGGTTCGCCGGCGACGCCCACCTGGTTGCCCGGGCCGCGTACCGCGAGGCCTACGACTCGATGCGCGCCGTCACCGCCGAGCTCGACCGTCTCCGCGAGGCGGCGCGCGACCGCGAACGTGAGCTCGACCTGCTCGCCTATCAGGTGCGCGAGATCGATGCCGTGCTGCCGGAACCAGGCGAGTCCGCGCGTAGAGCGGCCGAGGAGGCGCGTCTGGGGCACGTCGAGCGGCTCCTCGAGCGCGGCGAGTCGGCCGAGCGGGCACTCGGCGGTGACGAGGGCGCCGCCGCTGATGCCCTCGGTGTCGCCGCCAAGGCGCTCAGCGACATCGCCGAGCTCGACGCCGAGGCCGCCGAGCTCGCCGAGCGGGGATCCGCGCTCGCCGCCGAGGCGGGCGAGCTCGCGCATGACGTTCGCGCCTACCGCGAGTCGCTCGCCGCCGACCCGGAGCGGCTGCAGCAGGTCCGTGAGCGGCTCGCCGCCCTGCGATCCTTGCAGCGCAAGTACGGCGAGACCGATGCCGACGTCGTCGCGTTCCGCAACGACGCGGCTGCCCGGCTCGCCCAGCTCGAGGGCGCCGACGACCGCCTCGCCGAGCTCGGTGAACAGGCGGCGCAGCTGGCCGCGGTGGCCGCCGAACGCGCCGCTGTGGTCGCCGCCGGTCGCGCCGCCGCCGCCGGGCCCCTGGCCGAGGCGATCGCATCGGAGCTCCACGCTCTCGGCATGCCGGAGGCCGTCGTCGAGGTGGCGTTGACGCCCCTCGGCGAGCCGGGCCCGGCCGGCGGGGAGCGGGTGCAGCTGCGGTTCGCGAGCGCCACCGGGCTCACCCCGATGCCGCTCGCGAGCACGGCGTCGGGCGGGGAGCTCTCCCGCACGATGCTCGCCTGCCGCAGCGTGCTGGCCGATCTCGACGACGTGCCGACCCTGGTCTTCGACGAGGTCGATGCCGGCATCGGCGGGCGGGCCGGGCTGGCGGTGGGTACGCGACTCGCCAGGCTGGCCCGCGACCGGCAGGTGCTCGTGGTCACGCACCTGCCCCAGATCGCCTCCTTCGCCGACCGGCATGTCCTGGTGTCGAAGCAGGGCGGCACGGCGGCGATCGAGGTCCTCGACGACGAGGGGCGCGTGCACGAGCTGTCCCGCATGCTGGCAGGGCTCGACGGCAGCTCGAGTGCGGTCTCGCACGCCGCGGAGCTGCTCCAGGAAGCGGCCGCGCTGAAGGCGGCGCCGCCCGCGGGCGGCGACGCCGGCGATCACCGGCGAGTTTCTGCCCGGGGCTGACTCGGAGCGTCGGAGCCCTCTGCTAGAGTCGGGTCCCGTGGTGAGGGAGCAGCCGAAGTTCATCTTCGTCACGGGGGGAGTGGCCTCCGGACTCGGCAAGGGCATCACCACCGCCTCCCTCGGCCGACTCTTCAAGTCCCGCGGCCTGAAGGTCGTCATCCAGAAGCTCGACCCCTACGTCAACGTCGACCCCGGCACGATGAACCCGTTCGAGCACGGCGAGGTGTTCGTGCTCGACGACGGGGCCGAGACCGACCTCGACCTCGGCCACTACGAGCGCTTCCTCGACGAGGACCTGCACCGCGGCTCGAACTTCACGACCGGCGCCGTGTACTCGCGCGTGATCGCGAAGGAGCGTCGCGGCGACTACCTCGGCAAGACGGTGCAGGTCATCCCGCACATCACCGACGAGATCAAGGAGCGGGTGCGGGCGCTCGCCGAGGACGGAAGCCGCCGACCTCGTCATCGTCGAGATCGGCGGCACCGTCGGCGACATCGAGTCGCTGCCGTTCCTCGAGGCGGTCCGGCAGCTCCGCAACGAGGTCGGCCGCGACCGACTGCGCGTTCGTGCACGTGTCGCTGATGCCGTTCATCGGGCCGACCGGCGAGCTGAAGACCAAGCCCACGCAGCACTCCGTGAAGGAGCTGCGCTCGCTCGGCCTCCAGCCCGACGCGATCGTGTGCCGCTCCGACCGCCCGATCGGGCGCAACCTGAAGGAGAAGATCTCGCTGCTGTGCGACGTGCCGATCAGCGGCGTGATCAGCGCGCCCGACGCTCCGTCGATCTACGAGGTGCCGCTGGTGCTGCACCGCGAGGGTCTCGACGACGAGCTCGCGCGGCACCTGCGGCGTCGACGCGCGAGCCCGACCTCTCCGAGTGGGAGGCGCTCGTCGATCGGATCGACGCCGCCACCGAGCCGGTCACGATCGCGGTCGTCGGCAAGTACGTGAACCTGCGCGACGCCTACCTGTCCGTGATGGAGGCGCTCCACCACGGCGGGTTCCACCACGGCGCCGACGTGCAGATCGAGTGGGTCGCCTCCGACGACCTCGGCGGGCAGGCGACCGAGGAGGCGCTCGCGCGACGTCGACGGCGTCCTCATCCCCGGCGGGTTCGGCGTCCGGGGGGTCGAGGGCAAGGTCGCCGCCGTCCGGTACGCCCGCGAGCGAGGGGTGCCGTTCCTCGGCATCTGCCTCGGGCTGCAGTGCGCCGTGATCGAGTTCGCCCGCAACGTCTGGGGCTCGAGGGCGCCAACTCGAGCGAGTTCGACCCGGCGACGCCGCACCCGGTCATCGACCTGCTCCCCGAGCAGAAGAACGTGACCGACCTCGGCGGGTCCATGCGGCTGGGGGCGCAGCCCTGCCACCTCGTGCCGGGCACGCTGGCCGCCGCCGCCTACGGCGAGGAGGTCGTGTACGAGCGTCACCGTCATCGCTGGGAGGTCAACCCCGCCTACCACGAGCGGCTCGAGCAGGCCGGGCTCGTGCTCTCGGGCAACTCGCACAACGGGCGCCTCGCCGAGATCATCGAGCTGCCCGACCATCCGTTCTTCGTCGCGGGGCAGTTCCACCCCGAGCTGCGATCGCGGCCCACGAGCCCGCACCCGCTCTTCCGCGACTTCGTCGGCGCCGCGCAGGTGCATCGGCGCACCCGCGCCGAGCGCGTCGCTGACGACCACCGGCTAGGTCGCCGGTGCCCGAGCCGCTCAGCGCACGCATCGCGTACGAAGGCGACTTCCTACGGGTCGACGTCGAGGACTGGCCCGGGCTCGAGCCCTGGGAGGTCGTCCGGCGCCACGACGCCGCCGCGGTGCTGCCGGTCACGCCCGACGGCCGCGTGGTGCTGGTGCGGCAGTTCCGGCCTGCGGTGCGCCAGGTGCTGACGGAGATCCCCGCCGGCCTCCTCGACGTCGACGGGCGAGGACGCCCTCACCGCCGCGGCGCGCGAGCTGTTCGAGGAGACCGGGTACCGCCATGCGGCGATCGAGTTCCTGGGCGGCGTCTACCCGACGGTCGGCTCGAGCGACGAGTACGTGCACCTGTTCTGGGCTCGCACCGAAGCGGCTCCGATCCGGTCCCGTCGAGGCGGGCATCGAGCTCGTGCGGGAGCCGCTCGGACGCATGATCGATGCCGCCCGCTCCGGCCGGGTGCGCGACGCGAAGACGGCGCTCGCGCTGCTGATGGCCTCGGGCCGCCCCCCGCTGCCAGGAGGCGAACCGGGGCGACCCTGAGCTCGTCGTTCAGTACCCTGAGCCCGGACGGACGCGACTGCATGCATCGGCCGTCCCGATCGGAGCGAGGAGGCACTCGCGTGCTCGTCGGCATCCCGAAGGAAGTCAAGGACAACGAGTACCGGGTCGCCGCCACGCCTGAGGGCGTCCGCGAGCTCGTCGCGCGCGGGACATCGTGTCGTGGTGCAGGCATCGGCAGGGCGAGGGCTCGGCGATCGCCGACGATGCAGTTCGCCGCCGCCGGCGCCGAGATCCTGGCCGACGCCGACGCCGTGTTCGCGGCCGCCGACATGATCGTGAAGGTGAAGGAACCGCAGCCGCAGGAGTACGAGCGGTTCCGCGAGGGCCAGGTGCTGTTCACCTACCTGCACCTGGCCGCCGACGAGCGGCTCACCCGGTTCCTCGCCGAGCGCAGGGTGACGGCGGTCGCCTACGAGACCGTGCAGAGCGTCGACGGTCGGCTGCCGCTGCTGGCGCCGATGTCGGAGATCGCCGGCCGCATGGCGCCGCAGGAGGGCGCGACCGCCCTCGAGCGTCCGAAGGGCGGGCGAGGCGTGCTGATGGGCGGCGCGTCGGGGGTGGCGCCCGCGAGGGTCGTGGTGCTCGGCGCCGGCATGGCGGGCGCGAACGCGGCGCAGATCGCGGCGGGCATGGAGGCCGACGTCACGGTGGTCGATCGCAACGTCGATCGTCTGCGTGAGATCGACCGGATCTGGCACGGGCGCATCCAGACCGTCATGAGCTCGTCCCTGGCGATCGAGCGGCTCGTGCTCGAGGCCGACCTCGTGGTCGGCGCGGTGCTGGTCCCCGGGGCGAGGGCGCCGCATCTCGTGAGCGCCGAGACCGTGGCACGCGATGCGGCCCGGCGCGGTGCTCGTCGACATCTCGATCGACCAGGGAGGCTGCTTCGAGACATCGCACGTGACGACGCACTCCGACCCGACGTACGTGGTCGACGGCGTCGTGCACTACTGCGTCGGCAACATGCCGGGCGCGGTGCCGCGCACCTCCACCTACGCGCTCACGAACGTGACCTTGCCGTACGTCGTGGCGATCGCCGACCGTGGGCTCGAAGGGGCCGTGCGCAGTGACGCCGGCGCTCGCGCTTCGGGGTGAACGTCGTCGACGGCGCCGTCACGAACGACGGGGTGGCCGAGGCCCACGGGCTCGATGCCGTGCCGCTGTCCTCGCTGCTCGGTGCGGCGGGCTGAGCGGAGCACGGTGTCGACGCATGCGGTCATGACCTCGGCGATCGACACCCAGGTCGCCCGATACCTCGACCACCTCACCGTCGAGCGCGGCCTCTCCCCGAACACCGTCGCCGCCTACCGGCGCGACCTGGCGCGGTACGCGCGGTTCCTGGCCGCCCGCGACGTCACCGAGCCCTCGCAGATCGACGAGGCGCTCGTGCGGTCGTTCGTGGCCTCGGTCAGCGCCTCGACCCACGGGGACGACGAACGTCCGTACCGGGCGACCTCGGTGGCCCGGACGCTCTCGTCGGTGCGCTCCTTCCACCGGTTCGATGCTGCGCGAGGGCGTGACCGACCGCGACCCCGCGATCGGCGTGCGCCCAACCGAAGCTGCCCCGATCGCTGCCGCACCCGCTCTCGGTGCGACGAGGTGCAGCGGCTGCTCGACGCCGTCGACGCGCGACGCCGGCGGGGCTGCGCGACCGGGCGATCCTCGAGCTGCTCTACGGCTCGGGCCTGCGCGTCTCCGAGCTCACCGGACTCGACGTCGACGACGTCGATCTCGAGGAAGGCTCGGTCCGTGCGCTGGGCAAGGGCGGGAAGGAGCGCGAGGTGCCGCTCGGACGCTACGGGCGCGAGGCGGTCGCCGCCTACCTCGTCACGCGCACGTCCGGCGTTCGCGACCGGACGGGACCGCGGCGCGCTGTTCCTGAACCAGCGGGGCGGCCGGCTGACGCGCCAGAGCTGCGACCGCATGGTGCGCGCCGCCGCGCGCGCCGCCGGCATCGACCGCCACGTCTCGCCGCACACCCTGCGGCATTCGTTCGCCACGCATCTGCTCGAGGGCGGCGCCGACGTGCGGGTCGTCCAGGAGCTGCTGGGGCACGCCAGCGTGGCCACCACCCAGATCTACACGCTGGTCACCCGCGAGCACCTGCGTGAGGTCTACTACACTTCGCATCCGCGAGCTCGGCGAGGCGCGAGCCCCCGCCGGTCGTCGCCGGGCTCGGACCGGCGCAGCGAGGAGGACGGCGATGGGTGAGCTCGTCCCGCGGGTGCTCGTGGTCGTGTGCGACTCGTGGGGGGTCGGCGGGGCGCCCGACGCCGCGGCGTACGGGGACGAGGGCTCCGACACGCTGGGCAACACCGCCCGCGCCGTCGGCGGCCTGCACGCGCCGGCACCTCGAGTCGCTCGGCCTCGGCCTGCTCACGTCGATCGAGGGCGTCGCCCCCCGGGCCGACCCCGGCACCGCGCACGGCCGGGCGATCGAGCGCTCCGCGGGCAAGGACACGACCACCGGCCACTGGGAGATGATGGGCATCCGCCTCGACGAGCCCTTCCCGCTGTATCCGGAGGGCTTCCCGCCCGAGGTCGTCGAGCCGTTCGAGGAGGCGATCGGGCATCGGATCCTCGGCAACGAGCCCGCATCGGGCACGGAGATCATCGCCGAGCTCGGGCGAGCGAGCACCTCGCCACCGGTGACCCGATCGTGTACACGAGCGGCGACTCGGTGTTCCAGATCGCGTGCCACAAGGCGGTCGTGCCGCTGGAGCGTCTGTACGAGTGGTGCCGCGTCGCGCGCGAGCGATCCTGGTGGCCCCGCACCGCGTGGGCCGGGTGATCGCGCGTCCGTTCGAGGGTCCACCGGGCGCGTTCGTGCGGAGCCCCGAGCGCCGCGATCTCTCGGTGCCGCCGCCCGGACCGACCGTGCTCGACGCGTCTCGTCGGCCGGCGTGCCCGTCTACGGGGTCGGCAAGATCCAGGACATCTTCGACGGCCAGGGCATCACCGAGGCCGTCTACTCCGACTCCAACGACCACGGCATCGACCTCACCCTGGACTATCTGGGACGGCCCGGCCCCTCGTTCGTCTTCACGAACCTCGTGGACTTCGACTCCAAGTACGGCCACCGGAACGATCCGGCGGGCTACGCGGCAGCGATCGAGGCTTTCGACCGACGCCTCCCGGATCTGGTCGGAGCGCTCGACGGCGGCGTGCTGCTCCTCACCGGCGACCACGGATGCGACCCCACGACGCCGCCGACCGATCACTCGCGGGAGCGCACGCCGCTGCTGGCGGCCGGTCTCGCGGGTGGTCCGTTCGAGATCGGCGTGCGGAACGGCTTCGGCGACCTCGGCTCCACGGTCGCGACGATCCTTGGGGTCGAGGTCGAGGCCTCCATGGGCTCCAGCTTCGCCGCTCGTCTCGGCATCGGCCCATCATCGAGCGAACCCTCAGGTAGAGCATGAGCTCAGCCGACGACGGAGAGGCAGCGTGATGGCCACGTGAGTGTGAGGGATCACCGGCAGATCGTCGCAGCGAAGCGTGACGGACGGTCGCTCGCTGACGCCGAGGTCGAGGCCTTCGTCGAAGGGTATGCCGAGGGAACGATCAACGACGCCCTGGCGGCGGCGTTCCTGATGGCGTGTGTGATCCGGGGCCTGGATCGGAGGGAGACCCTCGCGCTGACCCGGGCGCTCATCGCGTCGGGCGAGACGGTCGGTTTCGGAAACCTCGATCGCCCCACCGTCGACAAGCACTCGACCGGCGGGGTGGCCGACGGCGTCACCCTCGTGTTCGCCCCGCTCGCGGCGTCGCTCGGCATGGCGGTGGCGAAGCTCTCCGGCCGGGGCCTGGGACACACGGGCGGCACGCTCGACAAGCTGGAGTCGATCCCCGGCCTGCGGACCGATCTCTCGCCCGAGGCGATGCGGCGCCAGGTCGACGCCGTCGGATGCGCGGTGGCGGCGCAGTCGCCGAACCTGGTGCCGGCCGACGGCAAGCTCTACGCGCTGCGCGACGCGACGGCCACGGTGCCCTCGATCCCGCTGATCGCGGCGAGCGTGATGTCGAAGAAGCTCGCGGTCGAGACCGACCTGATCCTGCTCGACGTGAAGGCGGGCTCGGGCGCCTTCATGAAGACCGTGCCCGATGCCGTGGCGCTCGCGGAGGCCTGCCTCGCGCTCGCCGGAGGCTGGGATCGTGCGGCCCGCATCGCCGTCACCGACATGGCGCAGCCGCTCGGCGACGCCGTCGGCAACGCGCTCGACGTCGTGGAAGCGGTGCAGGTGCTGCGTGGGGAGCATCGGGGAAGGCTGCGCGACCTCGTCGTCGCCTTCGCGGCAAGGGGGCGCGGAGGTCGCGTCCGGTCGCGATCGGGGCGTTGCGACGGCCGAGGCCGAGCGCGCCCTCGATGACGGCACGGCGCTCGATCGATTCCGGATGATGGTCGAGGCCCAGGGCGGCGATCCGAGTGTGGTGGACGACCCCGAGGGCACCTTGCCCGCCGCGGCGGCGGTGGTGCCGATCGAGGCCGACCGAGCCGGCACGGTCGCGGCGGATCGCCACCGAGGAGATCGGGCTCGCGAGCGGGGCGCTGGGCGCCGGACGCATGCGCAAGGGCGACGCGATCGACCCAGCGGTCGGTATCGTGGTGCACTGCAAGATCGGTGACCGCATCGAGGTGGGGCAGCCGATCGGATCGGCGCACGCGCGGTCGCGCGACGATGCGCGCGAGGCAACGCACCGGGTGCTCGGCGCGCTCTCGCTGGCACACGACCCGGTGTCGCCGCCGAAGCTCGTGCACACCTGGCTCGGGTGAGGAGAGGACGGACGTGGGGAACTTCACGGCGCTGGGATTCCGGCTCGCGGGCGCCATGCTCGTGTCGCTCGCGATCGGCATGGCCGTGCGCGAGTTCGCTCGCGCGTTCACGGCGGCGAAGCTGCACGACCCCACGCCCCGCCTGTGGGGGCGCCTGAGCCTGCACCCGCGAGCCTGGTTCGAGCCGTTCGGCAGCGGTCTCGTGCCCGTCCTGATCGCGGTGCTGTGGACGGTGCAGGTCCTGGTGATCCCGGCGGCGTACGGCAAGCCCGCGCCCGTCGACCCGAGCTACCTGCGCCGCACCCGCGACCTCGTGTTCGTCTCGATCGCCGGGCCGGTCGCGAACCTGGTGCTGGCGGTGCTCGCGGGGCTGCTCGTGCGGACCGGGTCGCTGCCGACCGACGCGCTCCGCATCGCCGTCGTATTCGCCTTCACGAACGCGGCCCTGCTCGTGTTCCATCTGCTGCCGATCCCGGGGCTCGACGGGGCGCGCATCGTCGGGCTCCTGCTGCCGCCGCAGGCTCGGGAGGTCTATCGCAACGCCGACAAGTACCTGCCGCTGTTCGTGCTGGTGGCGCTCTTCGTGTTCTCGACCCTGATCCTCGGCTTCCTGACCTCGATCACCGGCGCGATCTGCGATGCCGCGACCGGCCTCGACTGCCGGCCGACCATGCAGCTGGGCTAGCGACTCGGCTGCCGGGCTCCGAGACAAGCCCGCGCTATCATCCCCGGCATCGATCAGTCCGATGCCACTTCGACGCTCCCCGCCACGCGATCACGCGTGCTGACCGGGTACCGCCCTACGGGACCGCTGCACGTCGGGCACTGGGCCGGCAACATCGAGAGCATGCTCGCGTTGCAGGAAGACCCCACCCGCGAGTGCTTCTTCTTCATCGCCGACTGGCACATGCTCACGACCCACTACGACCGCACCGACGAGCTGCCGGGCTTCGTGCACGAGCTGGTGCTCGACTGGCTCGCCGCCGGCATCGACCCGGAACGAGCCACGATCTACCGCCAGTCCGACATCCCCGAGGTCGCCGAGATGACCCTGCTGCTCGGCATGATCACGCCGCTCGGCTGGCTCGAGCGGGTGCCGTCGTTCAAGGAACGTCTGCGTGACATGGCCGAACGCGACATCGCGAACTTCGGGCTGCTCGGCTACCCGGTGCTGCAGACCGTCGATATCGCGATCGTGCGTGGCGACCTCGTGCCGGTCGGGGAGGATCAGGTCGCCCACCTCGAGATCAGCCGTGAGATCGTGCGACGGTTCAACCGGCTGTACGGCGAAGTGCTGATCGAGCCACAGCCGCTCCTGTCGGAGACGCCGCTCATCCCCGGATCCGACGGACGCAAGATGTCGAAGTCGCTCGACAACGCGATCTGGGTGCGCGACGACGAGGACGCGATCCGCGCCAGCGTGCGATCGTTCATCACCGACCCCGAGAAGGTCCGCCGTGGTGACCCCGGCCGCCCCGAGATCTGCCCGATCTTCGCCCTGCATCGGAAGTTCTCGCCGGAGCGCGTCGTCGAGATCGAGGCGGGATGCCGCTCGGGGGAGCTGGGGTGCGTCGACTGCAAGACGATCCTCGCCGATCACCTGGTCGAGTACTTCCGCCCGTACCGCGAGCGACGTGCCGAGCTCGCCGCCGAGTCGGGGCTCGTGGAAGCGGTGCTGGCGCGGGGGGCCGAGGCCGCCCGCCCGGTCGCCAGGGCAACGCTCGAGGCCGTGCGAGAGGCGATGCACTTCTCATGACCGCCACCGGCCGAACGAGCGGGCGATGACCGACGGGGCCGCGGCGCCGGCGGCCTCGGGTGGGTTCTCGGTCGAGCTGCCGGTCTACGCCGGGCCGTTCCGGTTGCTGGCCGAGCTCATCGTGGAGCAGAAGGTCGACGTGTGTGACGTCGCGGTCTCGACCGTCACCGATCGCTACCTCGAGCACACGAAGGAGGCCGAGGGCTGGAACCTGGAGGAGGCCACATGGTTCCTCGCGATCTGTGCCGTGCTGCTCGAGCTGAAGGTGGCCCGCCTCGCCCCCCGGCACACGGAGCTGGACGAGGACGACCTGCTCGGCGCCTCGCCCGATCTGGCGTACGCGCGATCCCTTGAGCTCGCCGCCTTCCGGAAGGTGGCCGTGGAGATCGCCCGGCGGCTGGAGGACGAGGCGGGCTACTTCGCCCGCGACGTGGGGCCGGGTCCGGAGTTCTCGCATCTGTACCCCGATCCGATGGTGCACCTGCAGCCAGGGCAGCTCGCAACGATGGCCGCCGCGCTGCTGCGCCCCCCGCCGACCCTCGATCTCTCCCACGTGACCCCCGTGCGCTATACCGTCGCCGAGGCGATGACGACGCTCGAGGAGCGCATCACGACGTTCGGTCACGGCGCCACGTTCCGCGACCTCGTGGCCGACTGTGACGAGCGCATCCATGTGGTGGTGCGGTTCCTCGCCATCTTGGAGCTCTACCGTGAAGGGAAGGTCGAGCTCGCCCAGGCCGAGACCTTCGGCGACATCGAGGTCGCATGGACGGGGTGAACGATCGATGAGCGATCACGGTGCGACCGTCTCGGAGTCCTCGCACGACACGCGCGCTTTGGAGGCGTTGTTCTTCGTTTCCGACGAACCGCTCACGGCGTCCGTGCTCGCGCAGGCCCTCGACGTCGACCGACGCACGGCGGAGTCGCTCTGCGACCGGCTGCAGCGCGACCTCGAGGCGCGAGGTTCGGGGCTGGTGCTGCGCAACGTGGCGGGAGGCTGGCGCCTGTACAGCCATCCCGACGCGGCGCCGGTGGTCGAACAGTTCGTGCTCTCCTCGAGGCAGGCCCGACTCACCAAGGCGGCCCTCGAGACGCTCGCCATCGTGGCCTACAAGCAGCCCGTCACCCGTCATCAGGTGAGCGGGATCCGCGGTGTGAACTCCGACGGCGTGCTGCGGGCGCTCACCGACCGGGGCCTGATCGAGGAAGCCGGCCGCGACGAGACGCCGGGCCGCCCCGTGCTGTACGCCACGACCCCCGGATTCCTCGAGCGGCTCGGGTTGCCCTCGCTCGCCTCGCTGCCCTCGCTCGCGCCGTTGCTCGACGCCGCCCCCGACGACGATGCGCTCGCCGACGCCGTGGCCGACGACACCTCGCCGGAGGACACGGGCGACGCACCCCACGTGGACGACGACGCCGCCGATCACGACCGGGTCGAGGAGTGAGCCGGACGATGGCCGAGGAGCGCCTGCAACGCGCGCTGGCTCGCGCCGGATTCGGGTCGCGACGGGCATGCGAGACCCTGATCGCCGAGGGACGGGCGACGATCGACGGAGCGGTGGCGACGCTCGGAGACAAGGTGGACGTGGCGACGTCGGCCGTGCAGGTCGACGGCCTCCCCGTGAACCTCGACCCGCACGTGCGGTACTACGCGCTGCACAAGCCCCCGGGGGTCGTCACGACGATGCGCGACCCCCAGGGCCGGCCCGACATCCGGGCCTTCCTGCCGGCCGAGGGGCCGCGCGTGTTCCCGGTCGGGCGACTCGACCTCGACTCCGAGGGATTGCTGCTGCTCACGAACGACGGTGACCTCGCGAACCGGCTGACGCACCCACGCCATGGCGTGGAGAAGGAGTACCTCGCCGAGGTCGAGGGCGAACCGACCGCTCGCCAGATCGCCCGGCTCCGCGCGGGTGTGGACCTCGACGACGGGCCGGCACGGGCGGTACGAGTCCGCGTGGTCGCCGCGTCGAGGGGCCGTGGCGCGGTGCGCGTGGTCATGACCGAGGGCCGCAAGCGCGAGGTCCGACGGCTCCTGGCCGCGGTGGGACTGCCGGTCACCCGACTGGTACGCCTGCGTGTCGGGCCCATCACCCTCGACGGCATGTCGCCGGGCGACATGCGTGCGCTCGATCGCGCCGAGATCCAGGCGCTCACCTCCACCGCTGTATCCGGGCGGTAGCCTGTGGGCCGGCCCGTCACCCGGCGGGCATGGGCGAGGGGGAGCAGGTGACGGTTCGCGCGGTCCGTGGAGCGATCAAGGTCGACGAGGACGCCGCGGCCTGCGTGCTCGATGCGACCGAGCGCCTGATCCGCACCGTGCTGGAGCGCAACGGGGCCGAGGGTGACGAACTCATCAGCATGCTGTTCACCGTCACCGACGACATCACGTCGGCCTTCCCCGCCGAGGCAGCGCGCCGCATGGGTCTGGGATCCGTGCCCCTGATGTGCGCTCGTGAGATCCCCGTTGTCGCGGCGATGCCGTTGGTCGTGCGGGTGTTGGTGCACCTGCACACCGAACGATCGCTCGCCGAGATGGAACCGATCTACCTCGACGGCGCCGAGTCGCTGCGTGATGACCTCGCCTGAGCGCATCGCGGTCATCGGCACCGGCCTGATCGGCACGTCGATCGCGATGGCCGCAGCGCGCGCGGGAGCGAGCGTGGCCGGATGGGACGCCGACCCGGCGGTGACCAGCCGGTCGGCGAGCCTCGCCGGCTTCCGTGCCACGGGTTCGCTCGGCGAGGCCGTCGTCGACGCCGACGTGGTCGTGGTGGCGACCCCGATCCCCACGATCGCCCCACTCGTGGCCGAGAGCCTGACTCATGCGGCGGAGGCCGTGGTCACCGACGTCGGCAGCGTGAAGACCGCCGTGGTGGCAGCATCGCTCGCGGCTGCCACCGACGGCGACGAAGGCCGCTACGTGCCGGGGCATCCGATGGGCGGGAGCGAGCGATCCGGTCCCGAGCACGCGTCGCCGTCGGTGGTCGACGGCATCGTCTGGGCGATCACGCCGCACGATCGCAGCGAGGCGTCCAGCGTGACGCGACTCGAGACGTGGGTCGCCTCGCTCGGGGCACGGCCGGTCCGCCTCGACCCCGGGCGCCACGATCGCCTCGTCGCCTTCGTGAGCCACCTGCCCCAGGTGGCGTCGACGGCGTTGATGAGTCTCGCCGCGACCGAGGAGGCCGGCGAGCCCGAGATCTTGCTGCTCGCGGCGGGCGGCTTCCGCGACCTCACCCGGCTGGCCGCGTCCGATCCCTCGCTGTGGAGCGACATCCTGCTCGCGAACCGCGACGCGATCGCCGATGCCATCGACCTGTACACCGAGCGACTTTCACGGCTGCGGGCCGAGATCGTGGGGGAGCGCGGTGCCGATGTGGCGGCGACGTTCGACGAGGCCAAGGCGGCCCGGCTGCGGCTCGCGGCCAAGCCGACCGTCCGCGCCGGCGTCGCCGTGCTGCAGATCGAGGTCCCCGACAAGCCCGGGGCGCTCGCCGGCCTCACGGCGACCCTCGGGGAAGGGGACGTGAACATCGAGGACCTGCAGATCGTGCACTCGCCCGAAGGAGGACGAGGGACGGTCCACCTGACGGTCGCGGCGGATGCGGCGGCGCGGGCGACCGACGTGCTGGCGAAGGTCGGGCTCGACCCGACCCGGCTGGCCTGAGGAGAGGTGGTCCATGCGCCTGCGGATCGAACCCGGTGGCCGGCTTGCCGGCGCCGTGCGTGTCCCTGGGGACAAGTCGATCGCGCATCGATGGCTCCTGCTCGCCGCGACGGCCTCCGGACGTAGCACTCTGCTTGAGGTTCCAGGTTCTCTCGACGTTCGCTCGACAGGTGCGTGCCTCGCCGCCATCACATCAGAGGCTCGACCTGCACTCCACGCCTGGGCTCGGAACGATACGGGCTATCGCGAGGGTCATCGTTCCACGTGGAACGTGAGGGTCGAGGGTGAGGACGATCGGCCCCCCTCGACCCCACTTGAGGTCGAGGGTGAGGGCCGTCGCGCGCTCACCGAACCGTCGGGGCCACTGGCCTGCGGGAATTCCGGGACCTCGATGCGATTGCTCATGGGATTGCTCGCGACGACGGGGTTCCGCACGGTGTTGACCGGTGACTCGAGCCTGTCTCGCAGGCCGATGGAACGGGTGGCCGAACCGCTGCGCGCGATGGGGGGCTCCATCGCATCGACCGACGGACATGCACCGATCACGATCGAGGGCCGTCCCCTCCGAGGCACCGACGTCACGCCGTCGGTGCCCAGCGCCCAGATCAAGAGCGCCGTGCTGCTGGCCGGCCTCGATGCCGGGGGCATCACGACCGTGCGGGAGTCGGTGCGCACCCGGGACCACACCGAACGCGCCTTGGAGGCTCTCGGCGCGCCGATCGAGCGATCCGATGGCTCGATCGCCGTTCGGCGATTCCAGCACGAGGGGTTCTCCGCGACGGTGCCGGGCGATCCCTCCTCGGCCGCATTCCTGGTCGCCGCGGCTGCCCTCACCGGCTCGGAGATCACGATCGTCGAGGTCGGGCTCAATCCGTCGCGCACGCACTTCCTCGAGGTGATGGCCCGCATGGGGGTCGAGACCGAGATCGACATCCGCCACGAGGAGATGGGCGAGCCCGTCGGTGACATCCTGGTGCGCCCCGCCTCGGGCGTGCACGCCGTGCGTGTCGAGGCGGACGAACTCCCGCTCGTGATCGACGAGGTGCCGGTGCTGGCCGCCCTCGCCGCCCACGCACCGGCAGACTCGTGGTTCCTGAGCGCGGGTGAGTTGCAGGTGAAGGAATCCGACCGCCTCCATGGCATCGGCGAGGGCATCCGGGCGATCGGGGGCCACGCCGCCGTCGAGGGGGAGGACCTCGTGCTCGCCGGGGGCGGGCTCGAAGGCGGCCTCGTCGATGCCCGGGGCGACCACCGCATGGCGATGGCGTTCGCCGTGAGCGGTCTCGGTGCTCGTGGCGCCGTGGAGGTCGAGGGCATGGAGAGCGCCGACGTGTCGTTCCCGGGCTTCTCTCGGACCCTCGCCGCCTTGGGGGCGTCGATCCGCGTGGCGGCCGGGAGATGACCGCCCCTCGAGTCGTCGCGATCGACGGGGCCGCGGGAAGCGGGAAGAGCACCCTGGGGCGAAGCCTCGCGCGGTCGCTAGCCCTCCCGTACGTCAACACGGGACTCATGTACCGGGCCCTCGCGGCCGCCGCGTTACGGGCGGGGGTCAGCAGCGACGACGAGCGGCGCCTGCTCGAGCTGACTCGCGGCTTGAGGTTCATCGTGCGCATCGATCCGCCGGGCGAGCTCGAGGTCGAGGGTTACGACCTCGTGGAGCTCACCGATGTCGAGGTCGAGTCGACGGTCTCGCGTGTGGCGAGCCACCCGGTCGTGCGCGCGCACATGCGCAGGGAGCAGCGCGAGTTGGGTGAAGCCCACGGGGCCGTCATGGAGGGTCGAGACATCGCCACCGTCGTGTTCGCCGACGCTCCGGTGAAGCTCTACCTGCAGGCACCCGCCGACGTCCGCGCCCGGCGCCGAGCAGCCGAACGCGCGGTCGGCGGCCGCGGGGTCGAGGAGGCGCTGCGCGGTCGTGACGCGCGAGACGCGCAGACGAATCCGCACCGACCCGCACCGGACGCGGTCGTGGTCGATACCGGCGAGCTCGACGCCGGCGCGACCCTCGACGCCGCGCTCGAGGCCGTGCGCGAGCTCGCACCGGAGCTGCTGCCGTGACCGGGCAGGGCGCGGCGCCTCCGGCCACCGGCACCGCGCGGGTGCCCCGCGTGGCCGTGGTCGGTCGCCAGAACGTCGGCAAGTCCACCCTGGTCAATCGCCTGTTCGGTAACCGGGAGTCGATCGCCCACGACATGCCCGGGGTGACGCGCGATCGCATCGAGCTCGACACCGTGTGGCGGGGCCGTCGCTTCGCCCTCGTCGACACCGCCGGCTACCTGCACGGTGCCACAGGGGTCGAGGCGCTCGCGAGCGGACAAGCCGACCAGGCGCTGGCGACGGCGGATTTGATCCTGCTGATCGTCGACGCCCAGGCCGGCGTGACCGAGGACGACGGTGTGCTCGCGACCCGGCTACGACGTGCACGGGTGCCGGTGATCGTGGTGGCGAACAAGGTCGACACCGAGCAGGACGAGTCGGACGCGGCCGTCTTCCACTCGCTCGGGCTCGGTGAGCCATTCACGGTCTCGGGCATGCACGGTCGTGCGGCCGGCGATCTGCTCGACCGCATCGTCGAGCTGCTGCCGGATGCGCCTCGCGAGGACGAGGCGAGCGCCGAGGAACCCCGCTTCGCCCTCGTCGGGCGGCCGAACGTCGGCAAGTCGAGCCTGTTCAACCGCCTGGTCGGACAGGAGCGGTCGGTCGTGTTCGAGGAAGCCGGCACCACCCGCGACGCCGTCGACGCCGTCGTGAGCTGGCCCGATGGGCCCGTTCGCTTCGTGGATACGGCCGGCATGCGCCGGGCCACGAAGATCAGGGGGGTCGAGTACTTCAGCGTGGTGCGCGCCACCCAGGCGATCGAACGCGCGCACGTGGGCATCCTCGTGATCGACGCAGAGCAGGGCTTCGCGGTCGAGGACAAGAAGATCGCGAACGTCGTGCTCGACGAGGGTCGTGCGCTGATGATCGTGGCGAACAAGTGGGACCTCGTCGAGGAGAAGGACGCCAGGTACGCCGAGCTGAGCGCGACCGCCAGGCAGTTCGCCTCGGCTCCCGTCATGCGGGCATCAGCGCTCAGTGGGCGCGGGGTGCACCGTCTTCCCGCGGTGCTACTCGACCTGCACGCCAGATGGACATCGAGGGTTCCGACGTCGAAGGTCAACGGCATCATCCAGCAAGCCCAGCGCGAGCGTCCGACGCCGCGCACCGCCGGCAACCTGCACTACGCGACCCAGGTCTCATCGGGCCCGCCCACGTTCGTGGTCTTCGGCGGTGCGCATGAGCCAGACCCTTCGTACCGCCGGTACATCGAGAACCGCTTCCGGCGGGAGTGTCTTCTCGAGGGCATCCCCGTGCGAGTGCGATACCGCGCGCGGAAGCCGCGCTCCCGAGGGTCGAAGGCACGCTCGTCCGACGAGGCCTAGCCGCGCGCTGACTTGGCCCGCCCCGCCAGCCGATACAATCGCGAGGCAACGGGACGTGGCGCAGTCTGGTAGCGCACCGGTCTGGGGGACCGGGGGTCGCGGGTTCAAGTCCCGCCGTCCCGACCGATGGACGCATCTGGTGACCGCACGCCGTCGTCCTCGCGCGTCCTCACCGTTCCCAACCTCATCTCGGCGGTCCGCATCGCGATGATCCCGGTGTTCTGGACGCTGATCGTCGACGAGGACACCACCACGTGGGGCATCGTGCTGTTCGGCGTGGTCGTGGCCACCGACTGGGTCGACGGCACGATCGCCAGGCGCACCGGGCAGGTGTCGGAGCTCGGCAAGGTCCTCGATCCGGTCGCCGACCGCGCGGCGATCGCCGCCGGCCTGATCGCGCTGGTCGTGCGAGGAGCCTTCCCGGCATGGGCGGCCGCCCTGATCCTCGTGCGTGATGTCGCCGTGCTGGCTGCGGGCGCCCTCATGGCGACCAAGGGCCTCCGCATCGAGGTGCGCTGGATCGGCAAGGTCGCGACGTTCGCCTTGATGCTGGCGATCCCGGCGGTGTCGTGGGGTTCCCTGGGGCTCTGGCCCGCCGCCGCCGCCCTCGCGGTCGGGTGGCCGATCTACGTGCTCGGCATCGTCGAGTACTACGTGGCCGCGGGGGCATACGCGGTCGACCTCCGTCGGGCGATGGCCGCGCGATGAACGCGCGAGCGGGCTCGATGGCATCGCACTATCGTTCCGGACGCCGAGATCAGCTGCATATGCGCGAGCGACCCCAACATGGTATCGACCGATGAAGAGGAGGACCCCGTGGAATTCCCCGAGGAGCTTCGATACACGAAAGAGCACGAGTGGGTGCGCGTCGAGGGTGACCGTGCCCGGGTCGGCATCACCGACTTCGCCCAGGATGCGCTCGGAGATGTCGTGTACGTGGACCTGCCCGAGGTCGGTGCGAGGGTCGAGGCGGCACAGCCGTTCGGTGAGGTCGAATCCACCAAATCGGTGTCCGATGTCTATAGCCCGCTCGCGGGCACCATCGTGGAACGCAATCCCCTGATCGGGGATCACCCGGAGTTGGTCAACGAGCAGCCGTACGGCGACGGATGGCTCGTGGTGATCGCCCCCGACGATGTCTCGAAGGTCGAGGAACTGCTCGACGCAGCATCGTATCGGTCCTTCAGTCAGGGTCAGTGACCCTCGCGCCCGACGCGGGCCCGCCCCATCGAGACTTCACCCGCTCGACCGATGGTCGAGGCTCATGGCCTGTCGCGGTCGAGGGTTGCCCCTCACTCCGGTTGAAGGTGCCCTCACCCTGCGGTAACGTCGGTCTCCAGTCCGTCGGGAGGGTCGAGGTGTCGGCCCGAATCCTCGGCGGGAGAACGAACGTGATGGGGACTTGACGTTGTACTGCACCCGCTGTGGACATCCCAACCGCGATGACGCGCGTTTCTGCGCGGAGTGTGGTGCTCCACTCCACGACGACCCCACGGTCTCGCTCACGCCGGTCGAAGCCGACGATGAAGCTCACGATGAGTTCCCCTTCCCTCATGATGAGCTGCAGCCGGGACAAGGTCTCGTTCTCGTGAAGCGTGGCCCCAATGCCGGGTCGACGTTCCTCATGGCCGGCGACGTCACGAGCGTCGGTCGCGCGACCGATGCGGCGGTCTTCCTCGATGACGTCACGGTCTCACGGGCCCACGCGGTGTTCGAGCGGCGTTCGGGCGCCGAGTGGTTCGTGCGTGACGTGGGCAGTCTCAA
The DNA here is from genome assembly GCA_963722795.1 of uncultured Actinomycetes bacterium. Lineage (GTDB taxonomy): Bacteria > Actinomycetota > UBA4738 > UBA4738 > HRBIN12 > JAOUEA01. Next base: position 246,533 of record CAVROD010000003.1, on the reverse strand, counting down.
CGGCACGTACGTGAACGGCGAGCAGGTCGATGAGACGAAGCTCGCATCCGGCGACGAGGTTCAGGTCGGCCGGTTCAAGCTCGTGTTCTTCTCGGCAGGGGAGTGATGAGGCAGATGGCGGGAACCCGCAACTACCAGTCGATCGGTGAGGTGCTCGTGGCCGTGAAGACCGAGTTCCCCGACATCACGATCTCGAAGATCCGGTTCCTCGAGGCGGAAGGCCTGATCGAGCCCGAGCGCACACCCTCGGGCTATCGCAAGTTCTACGTCGACGACGTCGATCGTCTGAAGTCGATCCTGCGCATGCAGCGCGATGAGTACCTGCCGCTGAAGGTGATCAAGGAACGACTCGTGCAGCAGGACGCCGACGACGAGCTCGGGGGAGACGGCGTCGCGGCCGAAGCACGGGCAGAGGCCGCGGCGGCCGCCGAGGACGCGGCCGACGAGGGTTTGGCCGACGCCCCGACCGGGCTGCAGATGTCGATCGAGGAGATGTCGGCGGCCACGGGCGTCGAGCGCGAGCGCATCAAGGACCTCGAGTCGTTCGGCATCGTGTGCTCACACGGGCCCGACGGCGCCCGGTACTACGACGGCGACGACTACATCGTGCTGTCGATCGTGAAGGACTTCTTCCGCCACGGCATCGAACCCCGGCACCTCACGATGTACAAGCACTTCGCCGACCGGGAAGCCAAGTTCTTCGAAGATCTCGTCGCGCCGAGGCTGCGTCAGAAGAACCCCGACGCCCGCCGCGTCGCCGCCGAGACCCTGGCCGATCTCTCCCTGACCTCCCGCAAGTTCAAGCAGGCCTTGTTGCGCACGAACCTGCGCGAGGACCTCCGGGGCGCGTGAGCCGCGTTCGCGGCCCCGCCGGGCGTCGAACCGGGGCGGTCCGTGCGGGAGTCGTCGTCTCGGTGGTCGCCGGCCTCGGCCTGCACCTCGCCCTGCTGGGCACCGCGTCGGCCGAGCGGTCGGGCCCGCCGCCCACCCCGGTGCCGCCGCGAGGCTCGCCCTCGCCCTTCCCGCAGTCGCTCGACACGCCCCGCGATGCTGTTGCCCCCCCACGCATCGATGCGCCGGCGGCCATCCTCGCCGATCTCGACGACGGGCAGGTCATGGTCGCGAAGGCGCCGGAGATCCGCAGGCCCATCGCGAGCCTCACGAAAGTCATGACCGCGCTCATCGTGCTCGGCAGGCTCGAGCTCGACGACGTGGTGGTGGTCTCGCCCGACGCGGTGTTCGCAGACGACGACTACGGCGCGTCCTCGACGCTCGGGCTGCGAGCGGGGGAGCGGCGGACGGTGCGCGACCTGCTCGACGCGCTGATGCTGCAGTCCGCGAACGACGCCGCGGCCGCGCTCGCGATCGAGGTGAGCGGTTCGGAGCAGCGCTTCGTCGACCTCATGAACGACCGGGCCGATGCGCTCGGGCTGCGGGACACCGTGTTCTTCTCGCCCAACGGACTCGACGACCGGGGTCGATCGACCGTGCGCGACCTGCTGGGGCTCACCCGGGCGGCGTATCGCCAGCCCGGGTTCGCCCGCATCGTCGCCACGAAGTTCCGCGCGATCCCGGCGCCATCGGGCCCGCCGAGGCGCGTGCAGAACCGCAACGCACTGCTGTGGCTGTATCCGGGCGCGAGCGGGGTGAAGACCGGGTACACGGCGGTCGCGGGCTTCTGCTTGATCGCCACCGCCGAGCGAGACGGCAGGCGACTGGTGGCGATCGTGCTCGGCGACCGTGGCGAGCCGTTCAGCGACGCGGCGGCCCTGCTCGACCACGGGTTCGAGGGGTTCGGCGAGGAGACGTTCGTGCAGGCGGGGGAGGCGATCGGCACCGTCGCGATCCGTGGCGGCGCCGTGCCGGTCTCCGCCGGGCGGGCGGTGACGGCCTTGGTGCCGACCGAGGACATCGATCGGGTCCGACGCCGTGTCCTGGTGTCGCCCGACGCCGTGTTCCCGCCGGCCCTCGGCGAGCGTGTCGGCACGATGCAGGTGACGGTGCCGGGAGGTCGCCTCGGCTCGAGCCCGCTCGTCGTGTCGGCGGTGCCCCCGCCGCCGGCCACCGGTGACGACCCGTGGTGGGCCCGGGCGGCCGGGGCGGTCGGCGACGCCGTCGGCGACGCGATCGACGGCCTCATCGGGGCGCTTCGCGCCGGCCCGCTGACGGGGGGCCAGCCCAGGCGGCCATGGGGCGCCACGCGCGCCTGCTAGGCTCCGCCCGTCATGACGGAGGTCGCCAGCGTCCTGTTCGGACGCGAGGACATCCACCGCCGGGTGCATGAACTCGGCCGCACGATCGCCGAGGACTACGCCGGTCGTGAGCCAGTGATGATCTCGGTGCTGAAGGGCGGGGCGGTCTTCCTCGCCGATCTGCTCCGGGCGACCCCGCTGCCCCTCGAACCCCACTTCATGGCGATCAGCCGATACGGCGACGCCGAGGAATCGCTCGGTCGCGTGCGGATCCTGCTCGATGTCGACACCGACCTGTCCGGGCGTGACGTCATCCTCGTCGAGGACATCGTCGATACGGGCCTCACGCTGCGATACCTGCTGGGGGCGCTGCGGGCCCGCGGGCCCGCCTCGCTCGAGGTCTGCACCCTGCTCGACAAGGCCGTCCGGCGCATCGTGCCGCTGTCACCGCGATACGCGGGCTTCGACTGCCCCGACCGGTTCGTGGTCGGGTACGGGCTCGACTTCCAGGAGCGCTATCGCAACCTGCCGGACATCCTGCAGGTCGACGATCTCGAGGCCCTGAAGGCCGACCCTGCCGCACTCGTGCCCCGGTTCCACGCGCGCTGAGACTCCTCGTCCCACCCGGCCGTCCCTCGGTTGCCCGTCGGAGGTGCCGCGGTTACGCTCGGTTCGCGATGATCGAGATGGAGCTCACCGGCGTGCGTGTCGAACTCCCGACGAACCAGCCGATCGTGCTGCTCCGCGAGCGTGGCGGCGAGCGATACCTGCCGATCTGGATCGGCGCCGCGGAGGCGGCCGCCATCGCGCTCTCACTGCAAGGGGTCGTGACGCCTCGCCCGATGACGCACGACCTGATGCGCACGATGCTCGACGACCTCGCCGTCGACGTGCGCCGCATCGAGGTGACCGAACTGCGCGAGTCCACCTTCTACGCCACGATCGCGCTCAATCGCCAGGGCGAGGACTACGAGATCTCGTCGAGGCCGTCCGACGCCATCGCCCTCGCCGTGCGCATGTCGGTGCCGATCTTCGTGCACGAGGACGTGCTCGAGGAAGCCTCGATCCTGATCCCCGAAGACGAGGACGACGAGGTCGAGAAGTTCCGGGAGTTCCTCGACACCGTGACGCCCGAGGACTTCGCGGGCTGAACCCACCTCGCTGCGCCGATCAGGTGCAGAAGAACAGGGTCACGAAGATCCGGCCGCGGTCGTCGGTCGCCGCGCCCACGGCCACGCGATCGAAGTCCCGATCGAGGACATGGGCCCTGTGGGCGGGGCTGTTCATGAACGCCCGCTGCAGGTCGTCGACGTCTCGGCTCGTCCACCCGACGTTCTCCCCCCAGGTCCAGCAGCGGACCCCGTAGCGGCTGGGGCCCGACGAGTGGAACAGTTCGCCCCGACGAGCCATCGCGCGTGCGTGCTTGGTGGCCACGTCGGTGAGCCGGGTCGCACGGTCGAGCCGGGCCACGGAATGCCGGGCGCGGGAGGCGTTCGTCTCCCGGAACATCTGCCAGGCGTAGTTGGGCGTGCGGGCCTGGGCCGCGGCGGGCACCAGGGCCAGGGCGAGTGCGATGGCGGTCGCGGCCGCCATACGACGGGTGATCCGTGTCATGGCCGTATCCCCTCAGGTCCGACTGGTCCTTCCTGACTACTCAGCATCGACCGCATCCGCTGGAGACTTGAGCCCCGGCCGAGGGGTTCGGAGCGAGAGCGTTGACAGGCCTCCACATGGGCCCTACGCTGCGGAAACACATCGGCGTGATTACGGAGAGATGATGAGCGAACAGGGGTTCCGAGCTCCCGAGGCCAAGCGCATCGCGGGCATCACGTACCGCCAACTCGACTACTGGACGCGGACGGGCCTGGTCACGCCGTCGCTGAACGATGCCCACGGCTCCGGCACACAGCGGCTCTATTCGTTCCAGGACCTCGCGACCCTTCGCGTGATCAAGAAGCTGCTCGACACGGGCGTGTCCCTGCAGCGCGTGCGCACGGCGGTCGATCACCTGCGCGCGATGGATACCCCGCCGCACGGGGTGACCCTGATGTCCGACGGGGCTGGCGTGTACGAGGCTCACTCGCCCGAAGCGGTCGTCGACCTGCTGAAGAACGGGCAGGGCGTGTTCGCGATCTCTCTCGACGCGGTCTACACCGACCTCGAGGACACCGTCGCCGCGACCGCGACGCCACGTGGCCGAAGGGCCGTGGCCGGAGGGTCGTGAGCGCGCAGCCCGCCAGCCTCGAGGTTCCGCCTCTCCAGAGCGACACCATCGGCTTCGCCCACGCGTCCGAGCGGCAGTTCGCGCAGCTGCTCGACTTCTACGGCATCGAATGGCAGTACGAGCCCACGTCGTTCGACATCGACTTCGACAAGGAAGGGCGGGTGCTGCAACGGTTCACGCCCGACTTCTTCCTGCCGGAATTCGACCTCTACATCGAGATCACGACCCTCAACCAGAAGCTGGTGACGAAGAAGAACCGCAAGGTACGGCGGCTCCGCGAACGGTATCCGGAGATCACCTGCAAGATCTTCTACCAGCGGGACTACCTGTCGCTCGTCGCGAAGTACGGCCTCGAGGACGTGCGGACCCCGCCGTCCGTGTCAGCGGCATCGCCTGAAGGCCTCGTACACTGACGTGACGTGAGGTTCAGTCCGCACACCGACGACGAGATCCGCGAGATGCTCGCGGCCGTCGGACGTTCCTCGACCGACGAGCTCTTCACGCAGATCCCCTCGTCGGTGCGGCTGGACCGGCCGCTCGCCATCGCCGACGGCGTGAGCGAGATGGAACTGACCGCCGACCTGCGCTCGCTGGCCGCCCGCAACCGCAGCGCCGACGACCTCACCTGCTTCGCCGGCGGTGGCGCCTACGACCATTTTGTGCCCGCGGTCGTGTGGGCGCTCGCCGGACGCAGCGAGTTCTACACGTCCTACACGCCATACCAGCCCGAGCTGTCCCAGGGCGTGCTGCAGGTGCTCTTCGAGTACCAGTCGATGATCTGCGAGCTGACCGGGCTCGACGTGTCCAACGCGTCGTTGTATGACGGGGCCACCGCCCTCGTGGAAGCCGTGCACATGACGCTCGGACCTGGCCGCAGGGCGGGTGCTGGTGTCCTCGGGCGTCGATCCGCGGGCGGTCGAGGCCCTGCGGACCGCCGGCAGGGGAGCGGGGTACGAGCCCGAGATCTTCGACGGCATGCCTCAGGCGACCGACGATGTCGCCGCGGTGATCGTGCAGCATCCGAACGTATACGGCGTGCTGGAGCCTGCACGGGAGCACTTCGCCGCTGCGGCCGCGGCTGGAGCCAAAGCGATCGAGATCTTCGACCCGCTCTCCCTCGGCGTGCTCGCCTCACCGGGGGAGCTCGGCGCCGACATCGCCGTGGGGGAGGGCCAGGGTCTCGGGAATCACCTGAACTACGGCGGGCCTTACCTCGGCATCATCGCTGCGCGCATGGCCGACGTGCGCAAGCTGCCCGGTCGCATCGTGGGGGAGACGGTCGATGTCGAAGGTCGCACGGGGTACGTGCTCACCCTGCAGGCCCGGGAGCAGCACATCCGACGCGACAAGGCGAACTCCAACATCTGCACCAACCAGACACTGATGGCCATCGCCGCGGCGATCTACCTCGCATGGCTCGGGCCCGAGGGGCTCGTCGACGTCGGACGCCAGTGCATGTCGAAGGCCGGCTATGCGGCCCAGGCGATCGCCGGACTGCCGGGCGTCTCACCGGCCTTCCCCGGCGAGCCCTGCTTCAAGGAGTTCGCGGTGCGGCTTCCCCGCCCGGCCACGGTCGTCATCGAGGAGATGATCGAGCGAGGCTTCCTCGCCGGGGTCGCGATGCCGCAGGCGGGCGACGACGTGCTGGTCGTGGCCGTCACCGAACGCCGCTCACGCGCCGAGATCGACGCGTTCGTGGCGGCGCTCGGGGAGGTGCTCGCCGCATGAACGACGGAGCGCCGATCCGTACACAGGGGCCGACCGCGACGTCGGGCACGATCGCCGACCGATCCTCGCCCGGAAGGCGGGCCTCGACCTTGGCACCGCTCGACGTGCCGGAAGTGGACGTGCCGCATGAGCACCAGCGAGGCGAGGTGCCGGCGCTGCCGCAGGTGGCGGAGATCGACATCGTGCGCCACTACACGATGCTGTCCCAGCAGAACTACGGCGTCGACACCGGGCCGTATCCGCTGGGCTCCTGCACGATGAAGTACAACCCGAAGTTGGCCGAGACGGTCGCTGCCTTCGCGGGGTTCCAGCGGGCACACCCGCTGCAGCCCGACTCCACGGTGCAGGGCACCCTGGCGATGCTCTGGCGCCTGGAGGAGGCGCTGTGCGAGATCACCGGCATGGCTCGAGCCACGCTGCAGCCACCGGCCGGCGCCTGTGGGGAGATGACCGGCCTGCTCATCATGCGAGCGTTCCACGCCGATCACGGCGAGCAGCGCACCAAGGTCTTGATCCCCGACGCCGCGCACGGCACCAACCCGGCGAGCGTGCGTCTCGCCGGGTTCCAGTCGGTCAACGTGCCGGCCGACGAGCGGGGCCTCGTCGACGTCGACGCCTTGCGCGGTCTCGTCGACGACCAGGTCGCGGGCCTGATGCTCACGAACCCCAACACGCTCGGTCTGTTCGAGGAGCACATCGAGGAGATCACGGCACTGCTGCACGCGGCCGGCGCGCTGGTCTACTACGACGGCGCGAACCTCAACGCGATCATGGGCAAGGTGCGGCCCGGCGACATGGGGTTCGACATCGTGCACATCAACACCCACAAGACCTTCGCGACACCCCATGGCGGGGGAGGACCGGGGGCCGGTCCCGTGGGGGTCGCCGAGCACCTCGTGCCGTACCTGCCCTCGCCCATGCTCGCCCGTGGCGACGACGGCAGCGTCGGGTGGGATCGCGATCGTCCGAAGTCGATCGGCCGCCTGCACGGGTTCAACGGCAACGTCGGGGTGCTGGTCCGTGCCTACGCCTACGTGTTCGCCCACGGAGGAGACGGTCTCACCGAGGTGAGCGAGCTCGCCGCTCTCAACGCCAATTACCTGGCATCCCAGATCGCGGGGGCCTTCCCGCTCGCCTTCGCCGACTCGCCTCTGATGCACGAGTTCGTCGCGACCGGCGAGCCCCTCAAGCGAGAGACCGGCATCCGGGCGATGGACGTGGCCAAGCGCCTGATCGACCTCGGGTACCACCCTTCGACGGTGTATTTCCCCCTCGTGGTCGACGAGGCGATGATGGTCGAGCCCACCGAGACCGAGTCGAAGCAGACGCTCGACGGACTCGCCGCGGGGTTCCTGCGGGCCGCCGACGAGGCACGTACCGATCCGGACCTCCTGCACGAGGCACCCGTGACCACGCCCGTGCGCCGCCTCGACGAGGCTCGCGCGGCTCGGCACCTGCGGCTGCGGTGGGGAATGGGCGATCCGCCGGACTGAGCGAGTGAGGGCCGGCAGCCCATCCCGCGCTAAGTGTCATAATGCACATTATCGGGGATTAGGCTGTTCGAGCGTGGGTTCGGCAGTCCGGCCGAAGCGGCTCGCGAGCCCCCAGCGGGTCACCGACCAGAGTGCCTCCACGACGATGCGGCGCGACAGCTTGGAATGGCCGTGCTCGCGTTCGCGGAACGTGATGGGCACCTCGACGATCGTCGCGCCGGCCTGCCACGACCTCAGCACCAACTCGATCTGGAAGCCGTATCCCTCCGAGGCGATCGGCGCCGCGGTGAGATCGGCCAGCAGAGCGCGGCGGTACACGCGATACCCGCTGGTCGCATCGTGCGCCGGGAGCCCGAGCATGACGCGCGCATAGGTGTTGCCCGCCCGCGAAAGGGCCACGCGAGCCTGGCTCCAGTTCGTGACCGAGCCGCCGGGCACGTAGCGGCTGCCCACGACCAGGTCGGCGCCGGCCGCGGCGGCGTCGAGCAGGCGCGGGCAGCTCGGTGGGGTCGTGCGAGAGGTCGGAATCCATCTCCACGATGAGGTCGTAGCCCTCGTCGAGCGCGAGGCGGAAGCCCTCCTGGTACGCGCTCGCGAGCCCGGAGCGGCCGGGGCGCTGTACGAGCCGGATGTGCGGCTCGTGCGCCATCAGGTCGCGCACGACCGTGGCCGTGCCGTCGGGCGAGGAGTCGTCGACCACGAGCACGTCGACGTCGTGCGGGGCCTTGCGAACCCCCCGCAGCACCTGCTCGATCGTGGCGCGTTCCTCGAAGGTGGGCAAGATCACCAGGGTGCGGCGCGCTTCGGGGCCGAGCGGCGGGCGGCGGCTGGCCGTCGCCCGATCGCCGGCGGGGCACGGCGATGACCACCAGCAAGAACGCGAGTCCGAGCCAGGGGAGCCAGTCCCCCAGCCGGACGTACCACGTGCGTTCGTCGGCGGCCCTGATGGTGTGGCGAAGGATAGCGGGCTCGAAGAGTCCCGCGGAGGTCACCACTCGCCCGCTCGGGTCGACGAAGGCGCTGATGCCCGAGATGGCCGCGTTCACGTACCACCTGCCCGTCTCGATCGCCCGCATCTGCGACATCTGCAGGTGCTGGGCGCTCGCCGCCGTGAAGCCGTACGACGCGTTGTTGACCGGCACCACGACGAACCCGGCGCCTTCCTCCACGATGGCCCGGGTCAGGGCCGGGAACGAGTTCTCGAAGCAGATGGGCGCGGCGAACGGCGGCAGGCCCGGGCTCTCGAACAGCATGGTGCCCTGCCCGGGCGTCCGGTCCACGGGCACCTGATCGATGGCCTCGATCCAGCCCAGGCGCGAGCGGAACGGGATGTACTCCCCGAACGGCACGAGGTGGGTCTTGTCGTACCGCGCGATCTGCGCGCCGGTGGCGTCGAGCTGCAGCACCGAGGTGTGCTGGGAGCCGTCGGGGTCATCGATCACGGCCCCGACGATGGTGGGCGCCCCGACCGCGGCCACGACGCGCTGCACCGCCGCACGCACCGTGGGGTCGGCCGCTGCGCCGGGGTCGAGCGACCCTTCCCCCCACACGACCAGGTCGGGCGCCGCCCCGTCGAGCAGCTGCTGGTGCTGCCCGATCGTGAGGGCCGCCACGACCAGGTCCTCGTCGGTGCTCGAGCTCGTGCGGGCCTCGCGCACGTCGATCTGGAGGGTGGCGACATCGATGGAGGCACCGTCGGCCACGGCGAACGGCAGGGCGAGCGGCGCCAGGGCGAGGAACGTGGCAGCGCCGAGCGCGACCCACGTCCGCCGCTCCCCTGCCCCGCCGCCGTCGAGGAGGCCCGCGACGGCGGCGTTCACCGCGACGACCGCGAACGTCACGCCCCACACACCCGCGAGCGTGCCCAGTCGAACCGTCGCCAGGTTGTCGACCTGCGATACGCCGATCGTGCCCCACGTGAATCCGCCGAGCGGCCACATGCCCTTCAGCCATTCGAGCACCGTCCAGGCCGAGGCGATCGCGAGCATGGTCAGGACCGGACGCCCCGGGCGCCGCAGGCCCGGCACGAGCGCCCCGAACGCCGCGACCCACAGCGCGGAGACGATGGCCAGCGCCACCCAGGCGAGCTCCCCGAAGCGCAGGATCCAGTACAGCGTCGCACCGTGGAAGGCGAGCCCGTAGGCGAGCCCCAGCACGAACCCACGCCGAGGGCGCGCGTCGGCCAGGAGCCACAAGAGCGGGGCGAGCGCCACGAACGCGACCGGCCACGCGCCGACGGGTGGGAACGCGGTGGACAGCAGCGCGCCCGACGCGGCTGCGAGCAGGAGCGCGAGCGGAAGGCCGGGGCGCGCCCTCAGGCGCAATCGCGGCACAGGGTCCGCTTCTTGTCGGCGAGTTGGCTGCGATGCTTCACCAGGAAGCATCGCTTGCACACGAACTCCGTCTCCTGCATCGGCACGATGCGGGAGTCGGTGGGATCGGCGGCCAGACGCTCTTCCTTGGTGAGGGCAACGACGGCGTCGGCTTCCTCGGCGTCGTCGGCGTCGTCGGCTGCCTCCTGCTTCACCAGGAGCTCCTGGATCGACTCGACGTCGGCGCCGGCCGCTGGATCGGGCGGCACGGTGGCCTCTGCGAGGTCTGCCTCGCTCGGCTCTTCGTCGTCGTCGACGACCTCGGTCTCTTCGTCGTCGGTCGGTTCGTCGATGTCGCTCATCGTGTCGCTCATCTCTTCCCTCCGAAGGGCCGGACCCCTCGATTGCGCGCGTATCCTACTGCCACTGCTCGGTCGTGCAACCACATGGCGCCATGGCGTCGGAGCCGTCGCACGAACGCCACAGGAATCCATCGCAACGTCGCACCACGCGCCAGCATTCCCTCGGCACGACGATGCCGGAGCCGTCGTCTAGGGAGCCGCCCGTGACGCTGCGCTCGGCCCATCGATCACGACGCGTAGACCTCCCGCCCCAGGGAGACCGTCAGGACCGGCCGCAGACCCTCGAGCGAGGCAGCCTCGAACGGGTCGACGTCGAACGCGGCGAAGTCCGCGTGCATGCCGGGAGACAGCACGCCCTTCTTGGCCTCCTGATGGCCGAGCCGAGCCGATCCGATGGTGTGCAGCCAGATCGCTTCGCCTCGTGAGAACCGCTGGACCCGGTCGTGGTGGCCCTCGAGGGCGACGATCGCGCGCATCGGATCGACCGCCGTGATCGGTGCATCCGATCCGACGCCGACTTCCACGCCACGGTCCACCATGGTCCTGAACGGGTTCATGCCAGCGGCCCGGGAGGCACCGAGTGCCTGCTCGTAGAGGCCGCCGGGTCCGCCCCATGTCGCATCGAACGCCGGTTGCACCGACGCCGCGAGGCCGAGCATGGCCGCTCGCTCCACCTGGGACGTGGAGACAACCTCGAAGTGCTCGACCCGGTGCCTTCTGGCCCGGAAGTGGCGCCGCTCCCGGGAATCGAGGGCGTGGTAGACCCGTTCCCAGGTGGCGAGCACCTGATCGATGGCCCGATCTCCGATCGCGTGGACACCGACCTGCAGACCCGCCATGTGCCCGCCGTGGAAGAACTCCGCGAGCTCGTCATCGGCAACGTACCCCACGCCGGTGCCTCCATCGGCGTAGGGCTCGGACAACCACGCGGTTCGGGCGCCGATCGAGCCGTCGACCGGCAGATCGCCGCCGATCGAGCTGAGCCCGTTGCCGATGGCCGTAGCCAGGTCGGTGGTGGCCACCACGGGCACCGTGTCGACGGGCAGCCTCGAGCGATGCGCGAGCAACACTTGGAGATCCCGGTCGCCGCTCCAGTGCGGCATCGACATCTCATGCACGGTGGTGATGCCTCGTGAGGCCGCGAGCGAGGCGGCTTGCAGTTGCAGGTCCTGGCACCCGTGGTCGTCGATGCCCGCCATGACCCAGAGGCCGAGAGCGGCGTTCGCCTGTTGGGTGAAGACCCCGGTCGGCTCGCCGTGGGCGTCGCGCCCCACGCCCGGCAGGTCGGCGACCCCTGCCGCGTCGAACGCGACACGGTTCGCGAGCGCGACGTGACCGTCGGCCCGTCTGATCACGAGGGGCCACGGGCATGCTTCGTCGAGATCCGACATCGTCGGCAGACGCGGATCGTGCCAGGCCGACTCATCGAAACCCAGCAGCAGCAACCCTCCCGGCGCGCGCTCGTGCTCGGACACCCGACGGCGCACGACATCGAGCAAGCCGGACGCAGACCCACTTGCCTCGACGTCGGCGTTCGTGAGCGAGAGTCCGGTCTCCGTGAGGTGCACGTGGGTGTCGATGAAGCCCGGCACGATCGTCGCACCGGGCAGGTCGACCGTGCGGTCGGCGCCGGGTGGGTCGCCGGCGCCCACGCGCTGCACGTGCCGTCCGTCCACGAGGAGCCACTCCCCCGTCGCAGGGTAGGCCTGGGTGTGCACGCGCGCTGCTCGGTAGAGGGTTCTCACGGCCGGCGCATCATGCCACGACCCCGCCTGTGCGCACCGGAGGCGGGAGACACGCCGGCCAGGGTGTCGGTCTTCTCGAACGCCACCCGGCATTTCGTGGGGTGCGCGACGAGACCGGCATCCTCGAGGGTGCGATGGAACGCGTCGGCGATGCGCTCCGCCGCCCTGCGACCCGACGCGAACGCCACCACGTCGTCGACCCAGCGGAAGACAGGACCGTCCGCCGCCTCTCGCAAGGCCCGATCGACAGGGGCGAGCACCGCATTGGCGAGCACCGCCGATGGGGCCGGGCCTACCGGCAGCCCTCGAACGCCTCGCTCCTCGAAGCTGCGGAGCACGTCACAGACCCGGGCCACGTCGTCGCCCTCGACACCCAGGTCGGCCAGCGCTCGCCCGACGGCGACCGTCGGGATGGACGCGTAGCAGTCGACCACGTCGCCCACGAACACGGCTGTCGAGGACCCAGCGGCCGCCACGACCTCGCGCCGGAACCGCCGTCGGGCGCTCGCCCAGGGCCGGAGTTCGACGCCCGGGGCGCCGGTGCGGGCGCGGTTCGCCATGACACCGCTCGCGAGTTCCCGCTCGACGGCGGGCACGACCACAGCGACCGCTCGGTCGAACAGCCATCGGTCCCGCTGCCCGAGCTGCGTCAGCAGGCGGGTGCCGCCACCGGGCTTCGCGACAACCTGGGATCGGATGGCCTCGTCGAGACGAGCACCCAGCGTGGGTGGACGCGCGTGACGCACGGACATCTCCTCGGGGAACCTCGACGACCGAGAGGAGTTCGGCGTCGGCGGCACCGTTTGTACCCCGTCGCGGCCCGGGGGACAATCGCCCGGGGGGTGCCACCGCCGCCCCCCGCTTCCATCGGCCGGATGGGCGTCGGTTCCGCGCCCGGGTGATGCCCTCGACCGGGAACGGGCCGCCTATGATGGCGCGATGCTGGACGAGCGCGACCTCGAGATCGTCGCCACGCTGCAGGACGACGCGCGCGCGACGTACGCCGACGTTGCGGCGAGGGTGGGCCTCTCTGCCTCCGCGGTGCACGACCGTGTGCGCAAGCTCGAGCAGCAGGGTGTGATCAAGGGGTACGCGGCGGTCGTCGACCCCGCCGCGCTGGGTCTGTTCGTGACGGCCCTGATCGCGGCGTCGCCGCTCGACCCGCGCCAGCCCGACGACCTTCCCGAGCGGGTGGCGGAGTTCCCGGAAGTCGAAGACTGCTACAGCGTCGCGGGCGAGACGAACTACGTGCTCAAGGTGCGGACCAGCACGACCACCGAGCTCGAGGACCTGATCCGGCGCCTTCGTGAGAAGGGGAACGTCGCGACCCGCACGACGATCGCACTGTCGATCCCGTTCGAGCGCCGCCCCCTGCGCACCTGAGGCTGCTGTCGCCCTTCGATCGTGGCGAGCGACGGTGATCTGAAGGGGGGTCATGTTCCGGTTGAGCCGTGGGATGATGAGGCGATGAACCAACGCCTGCCGGCGCTCGCGTTGACGGTCGCAGCCGCCACGTCGTTCCTGGCTGCGTGCGGCTCGCCCGACTACGAGTACGTACGCAACACCGAGGCGCGCACGGCGTTCAAGGTGCCGATCGAGTGGACGGTCTTCGACGAGGCCACGATGCTCGGAGAAGCCACGGGGCCGAGCGCTTCGACCCCCGACCCGATCGAGTGGCTCGTGGGACTCGATGGCGACCCTTCCCCGTCACGAGACCATGTGCTCAGCCTCGCCACGGGGTACGACACCGTCCATCCGCAAGGCATCGCTGGCGTCTATCGGCTCTCGAGCAACGTGCGCGACCGGGTGAACCTGAGCGTGCTGCGCAACCTGATCCTGCCCATCGATCAGGTCCGCGACGAGGTGGGGGCGGAAGCCCTGAACGTGCTCGCCTACGACGATCGACTCGACGAGGACGGGTTCCAGGGACTTCACTTCGAGACCCAGGTGTCGATGTCGGCCCTCGAGTTCGTGTTGGGTGAGAGCGGCGGAGGCGATGACCCCCCGACGATCCTCGATGACGACTACCTGCACATCAACCAGACCGCGTACATCGATCCGAGCAGCGACAAGGTCTACATCCTGGCGGTGCTCTGCAGCGCGGAGTGCTACAGCCGCAACCGCGGTGACATCGACACGGTCGTGAACTCCTGGGCGGTGATCGCATGAGCACGCAAGGCCAGCCGAACAACATCGTGAAGGATCGACCCTCTCGGCCGCGGGCATCCGAGCGACAGACCCGGGCGCCCGCCGTGCTATGGGATCGCATCAAGCTGCTGCTCTTCCTCGGCATCCTGTGGCTCGCGGGCCTGGCCGTCGTCTGGAGCACGACCGTCCGCCCGCTGGAGGGTCCGTTCCTCGACGCAGTGCGCATCGCGGTCAACGACTACTGGTGGCTCTTGGCGTTGATGGTGCTCGAGTTCGCCCGCCAGACGCACTACTTCATCGAGGAACGCTCGAAGGGCTACTACCGGTTCTGGCAGCACACGATGTTCGGTGGCACGGAGCGCCGGTTCGGCGCGATGAACGACTACACGCGATACCGAGCCGCCAGAGCCTTCAAGTTCGTGGTGTTCCTGCTCGTGCTCAGCACGCTGCTTGGCCGCATCTTCGGCACCGATCCCGTGTGGCTCGGTCTGGTCGAGGCGCCGGCGCGGCTGGTCGTGGCCCTGCCGTTCATCATGCAGCTCGCGTTCGGCTTCTTCTTCGTCATGTTCCAGTTCATCGGGCTGTTCTGGTTCTTGTCGCGCGGAGGCATCGACACGATCATGCCCGACGAGATCGAGACCCGGTTCGACGACGTGAAGGGCCAGGACGCCGCCCTCGGACAGCTGAAGGAGACCCTCGTCTTCCTCGATGACCCGGAGGCCATCGAATCTCGAGGCGGGTACGTCCCCGGGGGCATCCTGCTGTGGGGACCCCCGGGCACCGGCAAGACCCTGATGGCGCAGGCCGTGGCCGGAGAGACCGCGAAGCCGTTCGTGAACGTCGATGCCGGCGCGTTCATCAACATGTTCATGGGTGTCGGCATCCTCAAGGTGCGTTCGCTGTACCGCAAGCTCCGCAAGCTCTCGATGCGCTACGGCGGTGCGATCGTGTTCATCGATGAGGCCGATTCGCTCGGCAGCCGGGGCCAGCAGGTCGCGACCGGGTTCGCGCCGGTCTCGCCGTGGACGACCTCACCGTCGTGCAACGGCGTCTCCTACCTGTCGGCGGCCGGACGTGACGCGGCGTTCCACGCCGGTTCGATGCCGGGCGAGGCGGGCTCCCCCTACAAGGAGCAGGTCATGATGGGCGGCATGATGGGCGGGGGTGGCATGGGGACCCTGCAGGCCCTGCTCGCGGAGATGTCCGGCCTCACGAAGCCCAAGGGGTTGGTCAACAAGCTCCGAAAGCTGCTCGGCATGAAGCCGAAGCCGCCGCCGAAGTACCGCATCCTGCACATCTTCGCGACGAACATGCCCAACGTGCTCGACCCCGCGATGATGCGGCCCGGGCGCGTCGACCGCTCGTACAAGGTGGGCTATCCGCAGAAGGACGGCCGTAAGGCGACGTTCGACTACTACCTGGACAAGGTCCAGCACGACATCACCGCCGACGAGGTCGACAAACTCGCGACGATCACGCCCTACTTCTCGGGCGCCTCGATCAAGGACATCGTCAACGAGGGGCTGGTGATCGCGATCCGCGACGACCGCGAGACCGTGACCTACGCCGACGTGGTGAAGGCGAAGCAGTTGAAGCAGCACGGCCTGCCCGACGAGCACGAGTACATCGAGCGGGAACGCCACTCGGTGGCCGTGCACGAAGCCTGCCACGCCGTGGTCGCGTACCGCCTGCGCAAGCATGCCGTGATCGACATGGCCACGATCGAGCGCCGTGGTGACGTGGGCGGCTTCGTGTCGTCGATCCCGCCGGAGGACCAGTTCGTGCAGTGGCGCTCGGAGCGCGAGATCGACGTGATGACCGCGCTGGCCTCGCTCGCCGGGGAGCGCATGTTCTTCGACGGCGACCACTCGATGGGCGTGGGCGGCGACATGCGCGCCGCGACCGGCATGACCAGTCAGGCGCTGGCGTACTACGCGATGGGCGACCGGTTCGCCTCACGCTCGGTCACGCTCGCCCCACTCGGGTCGATGTCGATGGAGACGGGCGGCGACCGGGCGCTGTTCGACTCCACGTTCGGTCAGAGCGTCGAGGACAAGCTCGGCGAGCTCTACGAGCGCACCGTCGACCTGCTCGAGCAGAACCGCCACGAGGTGCTGGCGCTCGCCCATGCGCTCGAGACGGTGAAGACGATCACCGGCGACGACGTCGAGGCCGTCATCGAGGGCACGGCGGGGCCCACGATCGAGGGGCAGCCCTACCACGACCCGTCGTTCCGCTCGATGCTGGAGCGCTACCACGAGGCCGTGCTGCGGGCTCACAAGGAGCACGCGGGGGTCGAGGCGCGCATCCCGGTGCCCGTGCCACCCCCGCCGGTCGAGGTCGCTGCCTCGAGCCCGGCGGGCGGGCGGTCGGCGCGACCGCACCTCACCGTCGACCCGACGTCGCCCCCGCGGCCCGACGACGCATAGCCGCGGGGTGCCCGACGGTAAGCTCACGCCCATGCGCCTGTACAACACGCTCACGCGCGAGCTCGACGAGGTCGTACCGGTCTCGCCGGGGCACGTCACGATGTACACGTGCGGCCCCACCGTCTACCGGTTCGCCCACCTGGGCAACCTGCGTACGTTCATGCTCGGCGACCTGATCCGCCGGGGCCTCGAGTTCGAGGGTCTGCGGGTGACGCAGGTCATGAACATCACCGACGTCGGGCACATGACCGACGAGGCCTCGCCGGAAGCCGTCGACAAGATGCTGCTCGCGGTCGAGGACGAGGGGCTCGCCCCGCTGGCGATCGCCGAGAAGTACGCCGACGCGGTCTTCGAAGAAGCCGCGGCGGTCGGCATCCGTCCGGCCGATGCGTACCCGAAGGCGACCGAGCATGTCCCCGAGATGATCGAGCTGACCCAGACGCTCATCGATCGGGGTCACGCCTACGTGGTCGAGTCGGGCAGCGTGTACTTCGACGTCGCGTCGTTCCCGGGGTACGGCTCGCTGAGCGGCAACACGCTCGACAACCTGCGCGAGGGCCATCGCGACCTCGAGACCGACGCGGCCAAGCGGAGCCCGGCCGACTTCGCGCTGTGGAAGGCGGCCGGTCCGGGCAGGCTCATGAAGTGGGACTCGCCCTGGGGGGTGGGCTTCCCCGGCTGGCATATCGAGTGCTCCGCGATGTCGATGAAGTACCTCGGCGACCGCTTCGACATCCACACCGGCGGCAACGACCTGCGGTTCCCCCACCACGAGGACGAGATCGCGCAGAGCGAGGGGGCGGTCGGTCATCAGGTGGTGTCGATCTGGGTGCATGGCGGTCACCTGCGCCAGTCGGGTCAGAAGATCTCGAAGTCGACCGGCAACACGATCCGGGTTCCCGATCTGATCGAGCACGGCGTCGATCCGCTTGCGTTCCGCTGGCTCACCTTCCAGACGCGCTACCGGTCGGAGATGGACTTCACGTGGGACGCGATGGATGCGGCCGACGCCAAGGTGAAGCAGCTGCGTCGTCGCATGCAGGCATGGGGCCCGCCCGCGATCGAACTCGGCGACGCCGCCCAGGGCTACGACGCCCGGTTCCGGTCCGCCGTCGCGACCGACCTCGACATGCCGGCCGCGGTGGTCGTCGTGAACGAGGTCGTGGGCACGACCGACGTATCCGACGGCGAGAAGTACGCCCTGCTCGCCTCGTGGGACGCCGTGCTCGGTCTCGACCTGGAGCGCGAGGCCACGAGCGGGTGGACTCCCACCGACGAGATGCAGGCGATGGTCTCGGCCCGCGACGCGGCCCGGGCGGCCAAGGACTACGGCGAAAGCGATCGGCTGCGCGACGAGCTGGCCGCGATGGGCCTCGAGGTGATGGACGGCCCCGAGGGGACGACGGTGCGTCCGCAGGACTGAGGGATCCCTGCCAGGGCCGCCCTACTCGACCACCTGCAGGGCGCGCGTCGAGCGGTTGAGGCGCTCCACCCCGTCGGTCGTCACGACCACGATGTCCTCGATGCGCACGCCGAACTCGTGCTCGAGATAGACCCCCGGCTCGACCGAGAAGGTCGTGCCCGGCTCGAGCACCCAGTCGTTGCCCTCGACGATGTACGGCGGCTCGTGCACCTCGAGGCCGATGCCGTGACCGGTGCGATGGATGAACTTCTCCCCGAGGCCGGCGTCGTCGATGATGCGCCGCGCCACGCGATCGATCTCGTGCGCCTCGACCCCCGGGCGCACCGCCTCGCAGGCCGCCTCCTGGGCGGTCCGCACGGTGTCGTAGACGCGCTCGAACCCGTCGACGGGCTCCCCCACGACCACGGTGCGGGTCGTGTCGCTGTAGTAGCCCCCCACGGCGCCACCGAAGTCCATGACCACCGCGTCGCGCGGCAGGATCGTGCGGCCTCCCGGTTCGTGGTGGGGTGAGGCCGCGTTCGGCCCGCTCGCCACGATCGTGAACTCGGCGCTCGCGTGACCGTTGCGCACGAGCAGATCGGCGATATCGGCCGCGACCTGCTCCTCCCGACGCCCGAGGAAGCCCATGGTGCAGATCTGCCGGAAGCTCTCGTCGGCGCCGCGCGCCGCGCGCCGGAGCGCCGCGAGCTCGTCGGTGTCCTTGACGGCGCGGAGCCGCCCGATCACGGGGGACGCCGGCTCGAAGGAAGCGGCGCTCACCGCCCTTTGCAACGCGAGCACGTGGCTCGCCCAGAGCCGGTCGCACACCGCGATGCGTCCGTTCGACGGCAGCAGGCGCGCGGCTTCCTGGTACGGGTCGACCGCATCGGTCCAGCCGACGAGTTCGATCGAGCGGCCGCCCGGGGAGGAGGCCGCCAGGGGTCGCTCGAGCTCGGGCACGACCATCACCGGGTCGTCGCCCGGGCGCAGTACGAGCAGGGTCGGCCGTTCGAGCGGCATCGGGTCGTACCCGGTCAGGTAGGCGAGGTCGGGCGAAGGCGACACGACCACCGCGTCGAACCCCTGGGCCGAGGCCTCCTCGGCGGTACGGCGCATGCGGTCGGTCTCACGAACGGTCACCCGGCCTCCTCGAGCAGCAGCCTAGAGCTTCAGCAGGATCTGTTGGGGCACCACCTGGAACGTGGCGGGGGTGGTGCCGAACGGCTCGCCGTCGGCCACGACCTGCAGCGGACGCTCGCACTCCACCGAGAAGCGGATCTTCGCACGCAGTTCCTTGATCGCATCGTCGGGCACGTGGCCGCCGTGGCGCATGATGCGCGGCATCATCGTGTAGGCGTCGGACTTCTGCCCGGTGAACACCAGCGCGTCGAGCACCCCGTCGCCCGGGTAGGACCGCGGCGAGAGCCGCACACCCGACGTGAACTGACCGTTGCCGATCACCACGTGGAAGCTCTCCCCTTCCCAGGTCTTCGTGTCGTAGCCGATGCGAACGGTCCGGCGTCTCGTGCCGGCATAGCCCCGCCAGAACCCCAGGAACCGCCGGCGGCGTTCGCCCAGGCGCGCCGGCACCCGCCGTCGCGCGAGCTCGACGTCGGCGCCGAGCCCGAGCTGGGCCAGGTTGTGCGCGTACCGGGATCGCTGCTGCCCGTCGGGGCCGAAACTCGTGATGCGCATCACGTCGAAGGGGTAGGTGTTCTCACCGAGCAGATGGCGCACCCCGCCGTCGACATCGTCGGGCAGTCCGAAGCTCGTGAGCAGGTCGTTGGGGGCGTCGGCGGCGATCACGCCGAGCACGGGTGACTCGACGATGGGGGCCCCGTCGCGGAAGAGGCCGTTCACCACGCCTTGCACGGTGGCGTCGTCGCCCACGGCGACCACGTAGCGGAACCCCTCGTCGAGCGCCGTCGTGGCGAACCGCTCCCCCGCGCCGGGCGAGTCGATGACCCGCAGGTCGTACTCGAGACCGGTCGCCTCGAGCGCGCGGCGCAGATCGGGCAGCCTCCCTTTCACTCGCCCCTCGTCGGCGGCGGGGTCGGCGATCACCGCGAGGCTGCCGAAGGGGCTCGTCATCGTGGCCGCATCGTAGCTAGACGCCCGTGTAGGCGACGACGCCGCGCAACACCGAGGCGCGAGCCCGGGCGAACAACGCCGCGGTCTCGGGGTGGGCCACCTCTTCGACCTGGCGCAGCAGGTCGAGCAGCTGCTTGCAGTTGCGCACGAAGTCACCGGGGGCCATGTCGGTCTCGGCGAGGACCTCGTCGAGCGAGCGTCCGCTCGCCCAGTGGAAGATCGGGCCGGCGAAGCCGGCCTCCAGCTCGCGGCAGAGCTGCACCTGGTGGTCGTCCTCTGTGCGACGGATGCGCCGCCAGGTTCGCTGCAGCAGTTCGTAGCGCTCCTCGGTCGCCCTCGTGGGCATGTCGCCCGACAGGGGCACGCGCTCGCGTCCCTCGTAGACCACCGACGAGAGCAGTGCGGCCACCTCGGCGGGCTCGAGGCCGTCGAAGATGCCCCGCGAGAGCGCCTCGGCCACCAGGATGTCGCCTTCCCCGTAGATGCGCGAGAGGCTCCGGCCCTTCTCGGTGACCTCCCAACCCTGCACGTAGCCGAGCTCGCGGAGCACGGAAAGCACTCGGTCGAACTGTCGCGCGAGCGTCTCCGTGCGCACGCGGATGCGCCGCTCGATGCCCGCGAGCGAGGTCGCCCGCTCGTCGACGCGACGGGCCCATCGTTCGTGCTTGGCGCGTTCCGGGCAGGCATGGCAAGGGTGCGCGGCGGCGCGTGCCTCGAGCTTCGCCGCCTCCCGCTCGACCTTGGGGTCCGCCCGGCGCGCCGGCGCCTTGGAGGGTCGCACCTGCAGTGAGACGAGCTTGGCCGCCACGTCGCGCCGGTAGCGGCTGCTGCGTGCGCTGCCCGAGCGCGGCAAGCGGGATGCGCGTGAGCACCACGGGCGGGTCCTCGAAGTCGCGCACGGTCAGCCGGAAGTGACCGGCGGTCCTGGGTGAGCACGGTCGGCTTGCCTTCCCGGACGCTCACGATCACGCCGAGCCCGCCCCGTTTGGCGCGCGGCACGGAGATCACCTCGCCGGGCTTGAGGCCGGCCACGGCCGACCGCACGGCGTCGTGGCGGGCCTTCTCGTGGCCCTTGCGGTCGTTCTCGCGCAGCTGCCGGGCACGGCGCAGGAGCGACCAGTACTCGTCGAAGTCACCCAGGTGGCATCGCATGTTCTCGCGGTAGCCGTCGATCGCCTCGGTGTCGCGGCGGCGCTCGCGTTCGAGTCCGACGACCTTGCGGTCGGCCAGGAACTGCGCGAAGGAGCAGTTCAGCAGATGGTGCGCCTGCTCTTCGGTGTAGTTGCGTACGAGGTTCACCGCCATGTTGTAGGAGGGACGGAACGACGAGACGAGGTCGTAGGTGCGGCGCTGCGCGAGCGTCGCCACGCGCTCGAAGTCGACCTGCTTCTGATAGAGCACGACGGCGTGGCCGACCTCGTCGATGCCACGCCGCCCCGCCCGCCCGGTGAGCTGCGTGTACTCGCCGGGCGTGAGCAGCTCGTGCCGCTCACCCTGGAACTTCCACAGGTCCTCGATCACCACGGTCTTGGCCGGCATGTTGATGCCGAGCGAGAGCGTCTCGGTCGCGAACACCACCTTCACGAGACCGGCTTCGAACAGCTCCTCGACGGTCTCCTTGAAGACCGGCAGCATGCCCGCATGGTGGGCCGCCACCCCGGCCGTGAGCCCGTCGAGGAAGTCGTAGAAGCCGAGCGTGACGAGGTCCTCCTCGTCGATCCAGGCGGCTCGCGTCTCCGCGCGCTCGCGGATGTGGTCGGCCTCGGCGCGACTCGTGAGCGAGATGCCCGCCTCGCGGATCCACCGCACGCTCCGGTCGCAGCCCGCCCGGCTGAACACGAAGTAGATCGCCGGCACCATGCCGTGCTCCTCGAGCACGTCGACCACCTCGGACCGTCGCGGCACGTACACGCGCCGATGCCCTTCCCGCGGTCGCGAGATGCGCTGTTGCTGCGGGTACCCGCTGCTGCGCCGGTAGTACGTCTTCGTGCGCAGCTCGTTCTGGTCGAGCGAGACGACGTAGGGGTTCGGGATGGGCACGCCGTCCTGCTCGACGTGCATCGGGATGCAGGCGATGCCCGACCAGGTAGTGGTGCTCCAGCGGCACCGGACGGCGTTCCTCGATGATGACTCTCGTCTCGCCGCGCAGGGTGCCGATCCACTCCCCGAACTCCTCGGCGTTGGAGATCGTCGCCGACAGGCACACGACGCTCACGCTGAGCGGCAGGTGGATCAGCACCTCCTCCCAGACGGCCCCGCGGTAGGGGTCCTGCAGGTAATGCACCTCGTCCATCACGACGCTCACGAGCCCGCTGAGCGTGTCGGAACGCTCGTAGAGCATGTTGCGCAGCACCTCGGTGGTCATCACGACGACCGGCGCCTCGGAGTTGATCGTGTTGTCGCCGGTCAGCAGCCCCACGCGATCGGCGCCGTGCTTGGCGACGAGATCGCCGAACTTCTGGTTCGAGAGCGCCTTCAGCGGGGTCGTGTAGAAGGCCTTGCCCTGCAGCGCCAGCGCTCGCTCGATCGCGTACTCGGCCACCACGGTCTTGCCGCTGCCGGTGGGCGCCGCCACGAGCACGGACATGCCGGCGTCGACCGCCTCGGCAGCCTGCATCTGGAACTCGTCCAGCGCGAACGGGAACTGGGCGGCGAACGCCGCCGGCGTGGTCACGGCATCCAGTCTACGGGCGGCCGTACGGCCGCCCCTGGCACGGCCGACGGCTTCAGACGCGCCGGAAGCGGGCCAGGAAGGCGCCCAGGGCTTCCTGGAAGGCCTGCGGAGCCTCCAGGTTCGTCAGGTGCCCGGCACCGTCGATGATGACCGTCTCGACGACGGGAAGGTGCACCGCCATCTCGAGCGAGACCTCCGCTGCGATGAGCGTGTCGGCCGACGACGTGAGCACCAGCGTCGGCACGTCGATCGAGCCGAGGTCGGGCGTGGAATCCGGCCGCTCCGCCATGCCCTCGGCGGCCGCGGCGATCGCCGCGGCCGGCTGGTCGGCGATGCGCTCCCACACGAACGGCCATCGACCCTCGCCGGCGGCGGCGGCCAGCAGCGGCGGCGGGTCCGCCACGAGGAAGCCGTTGCCCTCGGATCGCAAGCGCGCCGCGAGGGCCCGGCGAGCGTCGGCCGCCTGCTCGGTGTCGGCACCCGAGCGCGTGTTGGCGAGCACGAGCCCCGCGACACGCTGCCTCGCCATGCGCCAGAGCTCGAATGCCACGTACCCGCCCATCGACAGCCCGCACACCACGGCACGCTCGATGCCCGCCGCATCGAGCGACTGCAGACACCGGTCGGCGGCGGCGCCCATCGACATCACCTCGCCGGCGTCGGGGGTACCTCCGAATCCCGGGAGCGACGGAGCCGCCACCGGCCACCCGAGCCCTCGCAGCCACTCGACCTGCTCCTGCCACATGCGGGCGTCGAGCGGGAACGCGTGCACGAGGAGTACGCCGTCGGCGGCCTCGCTCATCGGACCCCCTTCGGGTGGGGGCCGACCACGACCGGCAGCACGCCGGGTGCCACCGCGAAGCTCGCCGGCAGCGGGCCGATGCGCTCGCCGTCGGCGTACACCTGGACCCCGCGGTTCGCCTCGACCGTCACGATCGTGGCCCGCAGCATGCGCACCTTCGGATGCGTCGTGTGTCGGCCGGTGAACACCTTCGGGAAGGCCCGCAGGAACGCACCCTTCGACAAGGCCTCGACGATGCACACGTCGAGCACCCCGTCGTTCGATCGCCGCGTCGGGCAGCACCTTCATGCCGCCGCCGTAGGAGATGCCGCTGCCGACGACGACGAGCATGGCATCGACGCTGAGCGGCTCGCCGTCGACCGTGAGGTCGTAGCGAGCCGGAGTGAAGCGTGAGAGCGTCTTCACCAGCGCCGCGACGTAGGTGCCCGTGCCGCCGAGGCGCAGCGACATGGCGTTCGCGGTCTCGGTGACCTCGGAGTCGAAGCCGGCCCCGGCGATGTTCACGAAGCACCGGTTCACCTCGCCCGCCCGCACCCGCACCACGTCGATCGGCACCGTCGTGGGGTTGGCAAGCAGCCGCACGGCTGCGGGGAACGACCCAGCGTCGAGGGCCCGGGCGATGTCGTCGCCCGTGCCCGCAGGCAACACCGACAGCGCGGCACCGGTGCCCAGCACGCCGTTCGCGGCGCAGGACACCGTGCCGTCACCGCCGAGCACGGCCACGATCTCCGCACCCTGCTCACCGGCCTCGCGGCACACGGCTTCCATCTCGACGGCGGAGCCGGCGACGCGCACCTCGTGCTCGACGCGGAGCTCCCGCAGGATCGAGGTGGCCGTGCCGATGCGCGTGCCGGCCTTGCCCCGCCCCGCGACGGGGTTGGCCACGACGACGATGGGCGCGGCGCCCCCCATCGCTGCCCTTACCCGCCGCCGCCGGGCAGTTCCGGCACGATCCCGCCCGACGTGGGCAGTTCGGGCACGCCTCCCGCCCGGAGCGCCTGGAGGTACTCGGTCCAGCCTTCCTGCAGGTCGGCCTGGGCGGCGTCGCGGAGCTCGACGGCGAGCGCGGCGAGGCGCTCGCCCTCCTCGCCACCCACTGCCACGGCCGATGCGGCCACGTCGGCCGCACGCCCGTACCCCTCGAGCGCCTGCACGAGCGTCTCGGCCGAGCTGGTGAACGAGGTCACCGCCACCGGATCGAAGCCCTTGTCGCCCACCGTGCCGGCGACGTCGAACGAGGCGAGCTCCTTGCGGGCCTTTGCAGCGTCGGCGGCCGCTTCGCGGAAGATCGTCTCGGCGTTGGAGGGCGGGTTGCCCTTCTCCGCCGCTGCGAGCGCCGCGTTCATCTCGGCGAAGACGCTCGGAGCGATGCCAGGCTCGACCACGCCGACCTGACCGAACGCGCCCCGCACGGCCTGCTGGTAGGCGACGGCCGCTGTCCTGCGCTGCGCCGCATCGGCGTCGGCGGCGGCCTCGGCGTCATCGGCGCGGAGGGTGTTCGTGACCCAGACGAGCACGATCATCGCGAAGACGCCCACCAGGAATCCTGCCGTGAGCTGCACCCACCATCGCCGCAGAAACGGCGTGGGCAGGGCCACGGGCTCCCGTCTCGGCGCCCTCGGTGCCGGTCGCTGCTTCGACTTCCGCTTGCCCTTGATCGCCATGCTCGCAGTGTCCTCGCGTCAGGTCCGGGATCGCTTCATGAACCGGCCGATGATGATAGATGCCTCGTAGAACACGTACATCGGGATCATCATGGCGAACATCGTGTACGGGTCGCCGCTCGGCGTGATGACCGCCGCGAAGATGGAGATGCCGAGGATCGCCCACCGTCGCCATGAGGCGAGCAGCTGCCACGACAGCACGCCCACCGCTTCCAAGAACACCAAGATGACCGGGAACAAGAACGACAGCCCGAACGCGAGCGTCACGAGCGTCACGAACCCGAGGTATCGGTCGAAGGTGATCAGCGGCACGACCGTGCTTCCACCGAATCCCAGGAGGAACTCAAGAGCCCGAGGCAGCGTCCAGATCGAGAAGGCAGCACCGCCGATGAACAGCAGGGTCGACGTGAGGATGAACGGGATGGACCACTTCTTCTCTCGTCCCGTCAACCCCGGCACGATGAACGCCCACAGTTGGTAGAGCACGACGGGCAGCGCGACGAACAGGCCGAGGAAGCCGACCATCTTGATCTTGGTGAGGAAGGCGTCGACGGGGCTGTTGATGACGAGCCGACAGCCCGCGGGTGGGCGCACCGCGGGGTTGTCGCGCAGGTACTCGACAGTACGGATCCTGGAGCAGCTCCAAGACATACGGGTAGAGGAACCACCCCACGACCGCGCCACCGAGGACGGCGAAGAATGCGATCACGATGCGCCGGCGGAGCTCCTCGAGGTGCTCCATCACCGACATCGTGCCGGTGCGCTCAGCCTCCGACCGCTGCATGAAGCTCGGGATCAACCGCATGCGGTCGGCCTCACGCGTCGGTGGCGGTGTCGTCGGCACCGGCGGGCTGGGTGGCCGAGCCTTCCGGGGATGGGGCCGGCGCCTCAGGTGCCGGCGCGTCCGGTTCCGGTGCGACAGACGGGGCCGCTCGAGCCGGTGCGGCCGGTTCGCCGCTCGGCGTGTGCGGACGCGTGCGTGGCGCATCGTTGCGGAATGCCGACCGCACGTCGGTCGCGCTCTTCAGGTCGGACGCGGTGCGGCGGAGCTCGGCGGTCGTCTGCTTGAGATCGTCGCCCATCCCGGTGTTGACGAGGTCCTTGACCTCGTCCTGCATCTTGCGGAACTCCCGCAAGCCCTTGCCGATCGTGCGGCCGAGCTCGGGCAGGCGCTGTGGGCCCACGATCACGAGGGCGATGACGAAGATGAGCAGGAGTTCCGGCGGTCCGATGTTGAGCATGTGATCTGGCGGGCTGGCGCCCGAGCCCCAATCCTATCGCCGAGGGCCGAGCCGGGAGGCTCGCTCGCTCGCTCGAGTGCCGTCCGACGAGATCTCCTGCACGATCGGTGAGAGCTCGTCCTGCATGCGGCGAGCTGTGCGCCCCAGCACGAGCAGATGACGGATCAGCGCGAGCAGGAACGCGAGGACGGCGATGGTCGAGACGATGCCGACGATGAACCAGACGACGAGCCAGGTGCCCACGGAGGCGATGCTACACGAGGGCGCGCGAGCCCCGGGACCTGCGTCGGAT
Source organism: uncultured Actinomycetes bacterium (assembly GCA_963722795.1). Taxonomy (GTDB): domain Bacteria; phylum Actinomycetota; class UBA4738; order UBA4738; family HRBIN12; genus JAOUEA01. The sequence goes on along the minus strand of CAVROD010000003.1, from coordinate 219,734 downwards.
CGTAGCTGTCGAGCCGGTCAGGCGGCGCCGCCGCTCGAGGCCAGGAACTCCTCGATGTAGCGGTCGTCTTCCAGCAGGTAGTGGAACTCGATCACGTCGTCGATGGAGAACCTGGGGCCCTGCGGGATCTGGCCGCGGGGATCCTCAGCGTTCTCGTCGTCGAAGAGCAACTGGTCGTGCTCCGACTGTTCGATGTCCACGCCCGCCGACACCAGCAGGGCCACGATCTTGCGGTCCGCGCGCTTCTCGACGTCGTCGGCACAGCTGGGGCAGGTGAACCGGTAGCTGCCTTCGCGACCGCTCTGGCGCACCGAGAGCATGATCGCCTCGGGGCCCATATCCACCTCGCCACACCTGGGGCACGTTGTCCGGATGGTTGTCATCTCACGGGTGCTATCGGCCCTCCAACGGTGAGCCTTGAGACTTCGAGGCAGGATCGGGGCTACCCAACTCGGGCCATCGGCGGACGGGCAGCTCGACGCAGGGTGGACCGCCGTTCGGACGGGCGCCGCGCGCGGGGTCAGCGGTAACGCGCGAGCGTGTCGCGAGCGAGGTCGGACACGGCCGTCACGGCCTCGGGCGGCCCCAGCACCTCGGCGTCGGAGCCGAGCCGCAGCAGCAGGCCTGCCACCCAGCCCAGACGAGCGGCCGGCAGCGTGACGTCCAACGACCCGTCGTCGAGCTCCGTCGCGTGCTCGGTGACGTAGTACTCGGCGACCCAGCGCGCTCCGGGGCGCAGCACGATGCGCACGGCGACCTCCTCGCCCGTCGGCGTGTACAGGGCGCGACCGGCGCCCTCGAGCCCCCGCGGCTCGAACGTCGAGCCCGACGGGGCGACCGAGCGGATGCGATCGGCCCGGAACAGCCGTTCGTCGTCGGCGCCGACGTCCCACGCGGCCACGTACCAGTTCCCCATCGCCGAGAACACCTCTTCGGGTTCCACGTCGCGCGTGGTCCACTCCCCCGTGGAACCGGCGAAGTACTCGATCGAAAGGCGCTCGTGCTCGCGCGCCGCCCGCCGAAGGGTCGCCAGGTGTTCCGCGGGACGACCCGCTTCCGCGGTCGCGATCGCGTCGTCGGCGCCGGCTGTGTCGGGGCCGAGCGCGTCGCGGAGCTTGCGGACCGCGCTCGCGAGCGCGGGAGCCTCCGGCAGGCCGGGCGTCGCGAGCAGTTCGGCCGAGCGCAGCATGATCGCGAGCGCTTCCTGACGGCTGAGTCGCAACGGCCGGGAGAAGTGATCGGCCATCGTGATCCAGATGCTGATCGTCCTCGTCGACCTCCACGTCGATCAGATCGCCCGGACCGTACGGTGGCAGGCCAGACATGAAGAGCAGGTCGAGGTCGCGCCGCAGCTGCGCGGGCTGTACGCCGTACAGACCGGCCACGTCGTCGAGTGCCGCGCCGGGGTGCTGCACGAGGTACGGCACGATCAGCAGCATGCGGCCGAGCCGGTCCGCGGTCTTCGGCGGGCTCGCACGCCCCGCGTCAGGCACCGGCGGCCTCAAGGCGGCGGACGATCTCCTCGTGCAGCTCCTCAGGAGCCCGCACGACCGCTTCGGGGCCGAACTGCAGCACGAGGGATGCGAGCGAACGGGGGTCGGCCATCGGCACGTCGACCAGGACCCAGCCGTCGTCGTCGCCGATGCGGCGGGCACCGGCGAACGAACCCTCGGCCCACCACGCCACCTGCGGCGAGAACGCGATCGTCGCGTGATCCTCGGCCGCGGCCGCCCACGCGCCGGCCTGCACGTGATCGGCAGCTCGGAACCCCTCGGGCGGCTCCCCGCCGTCGCCGGCGTCCTCGATGTCGCCCGTGAACCGGGACAGACGGAAGGCTCGCACGTCGTCACGATCGAGGTCGTGGCCCACCAGGTACCAGTGGCCGCCCCGGAAGACCATCGCGTACGCGTCGACCTGCCGCTCCCCCGCCTGTCCTTGGGACGTGCGATAGCCGAACCGTACCTTCCGCCGGCGCTGGGCGGCGTCGGCGCAGTCGATCACCAGCGCGCTGCGAGCGTCGGAGCCCGACGCGAGCGGCCCGCCGGCGAGACCCGCCAGCACACCGCCGTCGGCGCCGTACAACAGCTTGCGCGCCGCCTGCTCCGCGCGGGTGTTCTCCCCGCCGCTCTGGGCCGCCACGAGCAGGGCGCCGAGCTCCTCGGGCGTGAATTCGATCTCCGGCAGGTAGTACTCGTCCTTGGGGATGATGTAGCCCTGCTCGGTGCCCCACACGTCGGTGTCGACGAGCTGCAGTGGGATGCCGAACTCCCGCAACTGGTCCTTGTCGCGCTCGAACATGCGCTTGGCACTGTCGACCTTGTCGGCCCGGTACGCGTCGAGGGTCTCGCGGATCTGCTCGAAGGTGAGCGGCGTGGACGTCTCGAGGAGCAGGCCGACGAGGTTCAGCAGCCGCTCGAGCGGCTCCATGCGTTCTGCCCCCGTCATCGTCGGGCATCATAGCGTCGCGATGTCGACCGACCGAGCACCCTCGTGATCACCGTCGAGACCGGTGCCGACGGCCTGCCGCACGTGGTGGCTCGCGTCACCGTGGGGGTACACACCGAGATCGTCCGGGTACCACTCGGCAAGGCCCAGCCCGACGTCGACCCAGGCGGGTTGCGTGGAACCCCGGTCGTCGTGCTCACCCGGGCGGACCTGGAGCCGCTGGTCCGGACGGGCGCCGAGCAGGCAGGACGGGCCGTCGTGACGACGATCGGCGCCTCCGATGAGCCGCTGGGCGGGCCCTTGCTGCATGCCGCCGCTGCCGCGGAGGTCGTGGTGCTCGTGCGCGATGTCGAGTCGTCGGGCGAGGCGTTGGTCGTCGCTCGCGCGCTCGAGGGGCGTCCGCTGCCCGTCGTGCCCCTCGACGACGTGGAGGCATGCCGCGCGATGCTCCGCGGCTGCTGGGTGGACCTCGATGTCGCCATCCCCTCGGTCGACGGTGCGCTCCGCGATCGCCTGCGCGAAGCGGCAGAGGGCCTCGGGCTGTTCGTGGACCATCACGTGGTGGAGGTCGACCCACGTCCCGCCCTCGCGGGGCGTCGTGGGGCCGCCGACCCGACGCCCTCGGAGCTGTCGGCGGCCGCGACCGGGGTGTTGGCCGGCCGTCTCGCCGCCCGTCACCGGTCCTGGCGCGGTGACACCGGGCCATCGGCGCCCTGACTGTGCCAGGATGCGGGCCGTGAGCGAGCACGAGGAGCCGGCGACCGACGCCTCCATCCGCACCTTCCTGGCGGAAGAGCGCACCTTCCTGGCGTGGATCCGTTCGGGGCTCGCGGCGATCGCCGTGAGCCTGGCCGTGGGACGCCTGCTCCCGGAGTTGCTTGACGCCGATCAGGGCGTGTACCGAACGCTCGGCATCGGGTACGGCGCGCTCGGTGTCTTCCTCATCGGCTACGGCGCCGTGCGACAGCGATCGGTGGAGCGCCGCCTGCATGCCGGCGGGTTCGTGCCGTTGCCGCTGTGGGTCGTGGCGACCCTCGGCGTCGCCGGGCTCGCCCTCGGCGTGGCCACGGTCGCCACGTTGCTGCAAGGAGCCTAGGTCTCGACGGGGAAGGACGATCGGTGGCGACGTTCCGAGGGACCGAGACGAGCATCCACTACGACACGTTCGGTTCGGGCCCCGACATCGTCTGGTTCTCGGGGGGCGGCAGCCCCGGTAGCGATTGGCACCCGTTCCAGATGCCCCATTTCGAGCCCTCGTTCCGCAACACCACCTTCGACAACCGGGGTATCGGCGCCACGACCTGCGACCGTCCGATGCCGTGGGCGACCGAGGACTTCGCCAGGGACGCGGTCGAGCTCATCGAGGCCGTCTGCGAGGCGCCGGTTGCGCTGGTCGGCCTCTCGTTCGGTTCCGCGATCGCCCAGCAGGTGTGCATCGACCGTCCCGATCTCGTGCGCTGCGCGGTGGTCATGGGGACCGGCGCGTGGGCCACGGGATGGGGGTGGGACTTCCAGGAGGCCGAGATCGAGTTCCGCAAGGGCGGCGGCCGTCTCGACGGGCTCATGGGCGCGACCCACTACGCGGCCATGCTCTACCCCGCCCGGGTGCTCGGCGACCGCGAGCTCTGGCCGCGGCTGCGCGAACAGCTCCTGGCGTGGATGGACTCAGGGCAGAACGAGGTCTCGCTCGTGCCGCAGTGGGACGCCTCGCTCCGGTTCGATCAGCGCGCCACCCTGCCCGGCTGCACCGTGCCCATCCACGTGATCGCGTTCACCGAAGACGTGCAGGCGCCTCCCCAGGACGGCCTCGAGGTCGCCGAGTTGGCGAGCAACGCCGAGTACCACCTGTTCGAAGCCATGGGCCACGGCTCCATCTACGGCCACGCGCACGAGACGTTGAACCCCTTCGTCGAGGACCTGATCCGCCGCTACCGCTGATCGTCGAGGCCCAGCGCATCGACGAGCGCGAGCCCCTGTTCGGCGTGCATCCTGCGCACGACGACCTCGGATCGCCCGACACCCGTTCGATGGACGCCACACGGGAGGTGGTCCCGCAGGATGCGGCCGGCCAGCCGCTGGGCATCGTCGTCGGGCCCGTCGTAGACCCCGATCCACCCGGCGCCGCCTCGGCCTTCGGTTCGGCCGAACACACGGAGTCCCCCATCGAGCCCCAGGGACACGAGGGTCTCACCGGCGATCGTCAGGATCGAGCCGATCACATCCATCACATGTGGGCGATCAGCTGCTCGACGCGCTCGTCGACGCTGCGGAACGGGTCCTTGCAGAGCACCGTGCGCTGCGCCTGGTCGTTGAGCTTCAGGTGCACCCAGTCGACGGTGTAGTCGCGGCGCTTCGCCTTCGCCTGCTTGATGAAGTCGCCGCGCAGCTTCGCGCGCGTGGTCTGCGGCGGCTCGCGCATCGCGAGGTTCACCTCGGGCTCGGTGACGACCCGCTCCACCTTCCCGGCCTTCTCGAGCAGGTAGTACAGGCCGCGCGATCGGTTCACGTCGTGGTAGCTGAGGTCGAGCAGGGCGACGCGCGGCGAGGCCAGCGCGAGGTCGTGCTTGGCCATGTACCGCTCGATCATCATGCCGCTTCGTGACCCAGTCGACCTTGCGTACGAGCCGCTCGGGCTCGCCCGTCGATCAGCGCGTCGAGCGCCTCGCGCCACTCGCGCGAGCAGCATCTTCGACACCTCGTCGGCTCCGCGGCGCTCGAGGAATCGCGCCGTCTTCTCGTAGTACTCGACCTGCATCTCGATCGCCGACAGCTCCCGGCCGTTGGCGAGCTTGACCTTGCGCGTGCACGACGTGTCGTGGCTGATCTCGCGGATCGCCCGGATCGGGTTCTCGAGGGTGAGGTCGCGCATCACCGTGTTGCCCTCGACCATGCGCAGCACGAGGTCGGTGATGCCGACCTTCATGAAGGTCGTCCATTCGCTCATGTTCGAGTCACCGACGATCACGTGCAGCCGCCGGAACCGCTCCGCGTCGGCGTGCGGCTCGTCGCGGGTGTTGATGATCGGTCGCGAGCGCGTCGTGGCGCTCGAGACGCCTTCCCAGATGTGCTCGGCGCGCTGGGCGATGCAGAACTGCGCGCCGCGCGGCCCGTGCAGCACCTTGCCGGCGCCGCACCAGATCTGCCGCGTCACGAAGAACGGGATCAGCACGTCGGCCATGCGCGCGAACTCGCCGTGACGGCCGACGAGGTAGTTCTCGTGGCACCCGTAGCGAGTTGCCGGCGGAGTCGGTGTTGTTCTTGAACAGGTAGACCTGGCCCGAGATGCCTTCCTCGTGCAGCCGCATCTCCGCGGCCCCGAGCAGCGCCTCCAGGATGCGCTCCCCCGCCTTGTCGTGGGCCACGACCTCCTTCGACGACGTCGCACTCGGGCGTGGCGTACTCGGGATGCGAACCCGACGTCGAGGTAGAGCCGCGCCCCGTTCTCGAGGAAGACGTTCGAGGAGCGTCCCCAGTGCACCACCCGGCGGAACAGGTACCGGGCGACCTCGTCGGGCGACAGGCGCCGCTGCCCCCGGAAGGTGCACGTGACGCCGTACTCGTTCTCGAGCCCGAAGATGCGCCGGTCCATCGAGCAAGCCTACGCCCGGCCCGCGTCGAACGCCGGGACGCAGGTCAGCCCGCGAGGAGGCCGGCGATCTCGGCGTCCTCGAGGCGGCGGAACTTGCGCCGGTGCGACCGGGTGCGGTCGAGCACGCCGGCCTCGATCGCGTCGGCCTCGATCGTGCGGCTCTCGGGCGTGCCGAGCACCTCGACCGCGGTCTTCACGGCCGTCGCGAGGTCCCATCCGGCGCTGAACCGGTGCTTCAGCGTTCCGTCAGGTCCTCGGCGTGGCCGCCGATCGCCACGAACCCGTGCTCGTCGGTGACGCTAGCCGTCGAACAGGATGTGGTAGATCGCCGTGCCGCGACGCGTCGCCGTCGACCTCCCCGACGAGGATCTCGACCTCGTAGGGCTTCATCTGCTGGGTGAAGATCGTCGACAGCGCCTGGCGTAGGCGTTGGCCAGGTCGCGAGCCTTCACGTCCTCGCGGCCGTAGCGATACCCGCGCAGGTCGGCGAGCCGGATGCCCGCGATCCGCAGGTCCTCGAACTCGCTGTACTTGCCGACGCCCGCGAACGCGATGCTGGTCGTAGATCTCGCTGATCTTGTGCAGCGTGGCGCTCGGGTTCTCGGCGATGAACAGCAGCCCGTCGGCGTACTCGAGCCCGATCACCGACCGCCCGCGAGCGATGCCCTTGTGGGCGTACTCCGAGCGGTCCTTCATCATCTGCTCGGGCGCGACGTAGGGCATGAACGACATCAGCCACGCTCCTCGAGCACGGCGTTCGACGGCCGCCGCGACCTCGTCCTCCGGCACCTCGTCGGCTCCGGCGGCGGTGACGGCCAAGGCGATCGGGAAGATGCGCCGGTACGACGCTCGGGCCCGCCGGTCGCGACGTCGTCCTCCGACGCGTCGAGCAGGGCCTCCACGGCGGCCCGCACAGCCTCCTCGCGCGTCGAGGCCGGCGCGCCAACGCTTCTTGAGCGAGTTCTTCGCCGGCTGGCTGCCGGAGCCCGTGGCCTGGTAGTCGTCCTCTTCCCAGCGACCGCCGGTGGCGTCGTAGTAGAAGAGGCGTCCCGCATCGCGCCGCTCGTCGAAGCCACCGAACAGCGGCACGACGACGAGGCCCTGCATCGCGAGCGGGAAGTTCTGGCGGATCAGCTGCGCGAGACGGTTCGCCTTGCCCTCCAGCGAGAGTCGGTCGCCGGTGAGCTTCTCGTAGTGCTCGAGCTCGAGCTGGAACAGCCTGCACCATCTCGACCGCCTGCCCGGCGGCGCCCGCGATCGCGATCGCGGAGTAGTCGTCGGCGGCGAACACCTTGCGCATCGTGTCGTCGGCGATCGTGTAGCCGGAGGTCGCTCGCCGGTCGCCGGCGACCAGCGACCCCGTCGGCGTAGATCAGGCCCAGCACCGTGGTGCCGTGCGGCACGGCCGCCGGCGGACTCGGCCGACACCGATTGGCGCAGATGGGCGAACTCGTCGGGGCGGGCCTCGACGCAGCAGGTCGACGAAGCTCGGGTTGGCGCCGAACGACGCGCCCGCGAGCGGCAGGACCGGAATCGGTCACTCCCCGCCCTTCTGCACGTAGCTCTTCACGAACTCCTCGGCGTTCTCCTCGAGCACCGAGTCGATCTCGTCGAGGATGTCGTCCATCTCCTCCTTGAGCTCGGCCGCCTTGGAGGACGACTGCACCTGGCCGGCGTCGGCGTCGCTGTCGCTCGCCGCCACCGCCCTTGCGCTGGACCTTCTTCTGCTCTTGCTCCTGCGGCACGGCTCGGCTCCTTTCGGTGCGACCCATCTTACGGGGGTTTCGGAACGTTCGGCCTACGCCTGAAGTCGCGGCGCCGGGGAGGCGCCCGGTCAACCCTGCAGCGTGGCCACGAGCGACGCCGCGTCGTCGCACGCGGCCAGCAGGTCCTCGACGTGCGCCTTCGTGCCACGCAGCGGCTCGCGCATGGGGATGCGCTGCAATGCGTCCGCGCCGGTGTCGACGATCAGTGAATCCCACGACGCGGCGGCGATCGCGTCGGGGTACTTGTCGATGCAGCGGCCGCGGAAGTAGGCCCGCGTGTCCATCGGGCGGCTCCATGATCGGCGCGTCTCGACCTCGTCGTCGGTCGTGAGTCGCTCCACCTTGCCGCCCGCTTCCAGGCGGTAGTACAGGCCCTTGTCGCGCCGCACGTCGTGGTACTGCAGGTCGATCGCGCGGAGCTTCGGGTCGTTCCAGTCGAGACCGTCGCGCTCGCGGTACGCCTCAGCACCCGGTGCTTCGCCACCCAGTCGAGTTCGCGGTGCAGCGAGAGCGGGTCGGTCTCGAGCGCGCCGAGCACCTGCTTCCCATCGCTCGAGCACCTCGCGATGCTCGGGTGTGTCGTCCTCGCGCTCCACGTACTTCTTCGCGTGCTCGAGGTACTCCCACTGCAGCTGCACCGCGTTGACCCGGCGGCCGTCGGTGAGCGAGACCTCGTGGGTGCAGGTGATGTCACGAGACATCTCGTGCAGCGCCTGCACGGGGTGCTCGATCGACAGGTCCGGCAGGAACGCGATCCTCGATCATCTTCAGCACGATCGCCGTGGTGCCGATCTTCAGGAAGGTCGCGACCTCGCACAGGTTGGCGTCGCCGACGATCACGTGCAGCCGCCGGTACCGCTCGGGGTCGGCGTGCGGCTCGTCGCGCGTGTTGATGATCGGACGCTTCAGCGTCGTCTCGAGCCCCACCTCCGTCTCGAAGAAGTCGGCGCGCTGCGTGAGCTGGTAGACCGGGCGATCGCGCTCGTCCCACGGCGCCTCGGCGCCCACCTTGCCGGCGCCGGTGAACACGCTGCGCGAGACGAAGAACGGCGTGAGGTCGCGCACGATGTCGCCGAAGGGCGTCGCGCGGTCGACCAGGTAGTTCTCGTGCGTGCCGTAGGAGTTGCCCTTGCCGTCGGAGTTGTTCTTGTAGATCGCGAGCTGCGGCGCGCTCGGCATCGCGGTCGCGACCTCCCGCGAGCGACCGTTCCAGGATGCGCTCCCCCGCCTTGTCGTGCACCACGAGGCTCGCGCGGCGTGATGCACTCCGGCGTGGAGTACTCGGGGTGCGCGTGGTCGACGTAGTAGCGGGCGCCGTTGGGCAGGATCACGTTCGCCAGGCCGAGGTCCTCGTCGCTGCCCTCGCGGGCCGGCACCGGCTCGAACCCGCGCGCGTCGCGCAGCGGCGACTCCTGCTCGTAGTCCCACCGGATGCGGCGGAGCGACCCGGCGTAGGTCGAGATCAGCAGGGACGACGACAGCACGGGGTTGAAGTCGGGCGCCCCGACCGCGGCGATGCCGTACTCCGTCTCGGTCCCGAAGACCTTGGCGATGGCCACGCGGCCACCTTACAGGTACTGGCCTGCGTTCACGCGCTCGACCTGCCGGCCGTCGCCGTCGTCGCCGAGCAGCGTGCGGACGTACACGATGCGCTCGCCCTTCTTGCCCGAGATGCGCGCCCAGTCGTCGGGGTTCGTGGTGTTCGGGCAGGTCCTCGTTCTCCTTGAACTCGTCGCGGATCGCGGTGAGCAGGTCCTCGGTCTTGATGCCCTTCTCGCCCGTCGACAGGAATCGCTTGATGGCGTCCTTCTTCGCGCGACGCACGATGTTCTCGATCATCGCGCCCGAGTTGAAGTCCTTGAAGTACAGGATCTCCTTGTCGCCGCTCGCGTACGTGACCTCGAGGAAGCGGTTGCGGTCGTTCTGCTCGTACATCTGCTCGACCGTCTTCTCGATCATGCGGAAGCACGCCTGCTGGGCGTCGCCGCCGTACCGGCCGACCTCGTCGGGGTGGATCGGCACGACCGGGTGCAGGTACTTCGACATGATGTCGGCGGCCTGCTGCTGGTTCGGACGCTCGATCTTGATCTTCACGTCGAGCCGCCCGGGACGCAGGATCGCCGGGTCGATCAGGTCCTCGCGGTTGGAGGCGCCGATCACGATCACGTTCTTGAGGGTCTCGACGCCGTCGAGCTCGCTCAGCAGCTGCGGCACGATCGTCGATTCGACGTCGCTCGAGATGCCGGTGCCGCGCGTGCGGAAGATCGAGTCCATCTCGTCGAAGAACACGATGACCGGCAGGCCTTCCTCGCTGCGCTCCTTGGCGCGCTGGAAGATCTCGCGGATCTGCCGCTCGGTCTCGCCGACGTACTTGTTGAGCAGCTCCGGGCCCTTCACGTTCAGGAAGTAGCTGCGGGCGTCGTCGCGTCCGGTGCGCTCGCGCGACCTTCTCGGCGAGCGACTTCGCGACCGCCTTCGCGATCAGCGTCTTGCCGCAGCCCGGGGTCCGTAGAGCAGCACGCCCTTCGGCGCCTCGAGCTCGTGCTCGGCGAACAGCTCCGCGTAGAGGAACGGCAGCTCCACCGCGTCGCGGATCGAGTCGATCTGGCCCTCGAGACCGCCGATGTCCTCGTAGCTGACGTCGGGGATCTCCTCGAGCACGAGCTCCTCGACCTCTTCCTTCGGCAGCAGCTCGGTGGCGACGCCCGACGCGACGTCGAACAGCACGTTGTCGCCCGCCCGCACGTGCGGTGGTCAGCAGCTGCGCCGGCGAGGTGCGCCACGTGCTCCTCGTCGCCGCGGCCGACCACGACCACGCGATCGTCGCCGAGACGATCCTTGACCTTCACGACCTCGCCGGCCCGGTCGGGTTCGAGCACCTCGACGACGTTGAGCGATTCGTTCAGGATGACCTGCACTCCGGGCGGAAGGCGCGCTCGTCGAGGTCGGGGGCCGGCATCACCCGCATCTTGCGGCCCGCGGTGAAGACGTCGATCGACCCGTCGTCGTTGCTCGCGAGGTAGACGCCGAACGACGCCGGCGGCTGCGAGAGCTTCTCGACCTCTTCGGCCAGCGCCTCGATCTTGTCTCGCTCGGCGCGCAGGGCGTCGGCGAGCTTCTGGTTCTGGCCCACCGCGCGGTCGAGCTGTTCGCGGGTCTCGATGAGCTTCTCCTCGAGGATGGTGACCTGGCGGGGCGCGTTGGTGAGCCGGCGGCGCAGCAGGCCGACCTCTTCCTCCAGGAACTTCACCTGGTCCTTGGAGCTCGTGCACCTGCGCGTCGTACCGTTCGACCTGCCCTCGATCCGCCATCGGATGCACCTCCAGCGGGCTAGAGACGGATGGTACCCCCCGCTCGCGGGTTCCCCGGGAGCGTGGTGCTTTCAGCTTCTCTCCTACTCATACGGAAGTTCTCGCCGAACGTGTAATGCCCGATCTCAGGTAGTTCTGACCGTCGGTTCGGATAGCCCTACCCTAGGTGCCCGCCCCGACACGGGCATGGGTCGAGAGATCACGCCTCGCGGCGAGCGACGGTGATGAAGCCCGTGTGGCCGACCATGCGGTGGTCGGGGCGCACGCTCCGCTCCGTGACGTGCCAGCCCCGGCTGCAGCGTCTCGAACGTCTCGAGGTGCTGGAACCCGTTCCCCGGCAGGGCGAGCACGAGCTGCTGCACCTGGCCGGTCGTGGGCAGGTAGGCACACACGATGCCGCCGGGGTCGAGCACGGTATGCAGGGCCGGCAGCGGTCCCCACGGCTCCGGCAGATCCAGGACGACCCGGTCGTAGCACTCGCCCGTCCCGGCGACGTCGGCGAGACCGCCGGCCCGAAGGTCAGCGTGTCGGGAACGGATCCGAAGAAGGTCTCGACGTTCTCGCCTCGCCGTTGCCAGATGCTCCGGTCGCAGCTCGTAGGAGACCACCCGCCCCTCGGACCGACCGCCCGGCAGAGCGCGATCGTGAGGGCGCCCGACCCCGTGCCGGCCTCGAGCACCCGGGCCCCGGGGAACACGTCGGCGTAGGTCAGGATCGGCCCGACGTCCTTCGGGATAGACCACCTGCGCGCCCCTCGGCATCTTCAGCACGTAGTCGGCGAACCGCGGACGGAACGGCGACGAGCACCATGCCTTTCGTGGTCTCCATGCGCGTCCCCTCGCTCGCGCCGATCAGGTCGTCGTGCGGAGGGTGCCGCTGTGCGTGTGGAAGGTCGAGCCGGTCTCGAGGCGGAACAGGTAGGTGCGGTCGCGCTGATCGACGAGCAACACCTGCTCCCCCGCCTCGAATCCCTTCACCGGCCCAGGCTAACGCACGGGTCGGAGACCGCGTCCTTACGGGATCTCGACCGGCAGGGGGCGCGCGGCCAGCTCGACCTCGACCGTGCGGGTGGCGCCCCCGCCCTCCACCAGTTCCACCGACACGACGTCGCCGGGCGAGAGGGAGTCGAGCACGGTGCCCAGGTCTTCGGGTGAGCGCACGGCGCGTCCGTCGACCGCCACGATCACGTCGCCCTGGCCGATGCCGACGTCGTCGGCCGGCCCGTCGGCGAGCGTGCCGACGACGAAGGCGCCCCTGTCGACCGAGAGGTCCTGCTGGAAGCGCAGGTCGGAGGTGATGGCTGCGGTCGAGACCCCGAGGTAGCCCGTCGGAGCGAGCGGCTCGTCGATCGAGGACTCGATCGTGTCGCGCACGAAGTCGATCTTGATCGCGAACGCCGATGTTCTCGGCCTGGTCGTTGCCCGCCGAGTTGATGCCGACGACTCGGCCCTGCATGTCGACGAGCGGACCGCCCGAGTTGCCCGGGTTGATGGCGGCGTCGGTCTGGATCACGCTGGGGTAGGTGCGGACCCGCACCTCGCCCTGCGGCGTGTCCCGGACCTCGCACGCGTCGCAGTTCTGGTCCTCGGCCTCGATCGTGCGGTCGAGCGAGGACACGATGCCGGTGGTCACGGTCGGCCCGCCTTCGAGCCCGAGGGCGTACCCGAGAGCGACGACGCGCTGGCCGAGCCGGAGCCCATCGGAGTCGCCGAGGGGGACGGTCGGCAGTCCCTGCTCGTCGATGTCGAGCACGGCGAGGTCGTTCAGGCAGTCGGCGCCGATCAGCCTGGCCTCGTACTCCGTGCGCTCGTCGTCGGAGAGGAAGACCGTGAGCCGCGACCCGCCCTCGACGACGTGACAGTTGGTGACGATGACGCCGTCGTCACGCACGATGAAACCGGTACCCACCCCCTGGCCCGAGGTGCCGTCGGCCTGGTACACGTCGGTCGTCACGTTCACGACCGAGGGCAGCACTCGATCGACGACGTTGGCGACCGGTTCCTTGCCGGCTTCGATCGGCTCCGTCGAAGCGCTGCGCAGCCCGGTGGCGCTGTCTCGTGAGCCGGAGTCGCCGAGGGACAAGGAACATGCGCTCGCGGAGACCGCGAGCACCGTCGCCAGCGTGATCATCGTTCGCTTCATCGAGGGGGACCTCCCGTCCGAGGGTACCGCGTTCCCACGCGTGATCCGTCCCCCGACCGTAGAGGGTTCGGCTGAGAGGACCCTGAGATGAAGCGATGACCTTCCTGAAGCACCCCGGGCCGTCGGCCCGGGGTGCCGGAACGGTCGGACCGTCGCTCAGGATGCCAGCGTGCCCGCCGGCTTCTCCTTGCGGGGATCCACGAACGGGATCGCCGCCGTCGTGCCCATCAGGTGCTCGCCGTCCTCGGTCTCGACGTCGAGTCGGTTGCCCGGCTCGGCGAGGTCGATCGGCACCCAGACGTACCCGATGTTCTTCTTGAGCCCGGGCGACCAGACCGCGTCGGTCATGTGGCCGACCTGCTTCCCGCCGTGGGAGACGTGCCAGTACTCGGACATCTCGGCGCGCAGCTCGTCGCCGTCGAGCTCGATGCCCACGAGCTTGCGGTCGACGCCCTTGCGTGCGGAGCTCCTCGAGCGCGGCCTTGCCGATGTAGTCCTGCGGCTGCTCCTCGACGAGCCGCTCGAGCCCCATCACGTGGAACGGGCGTGTCGCCGAGCCGGATGTCCGAGCCGTAGTTGAAGATCCCGGCCTCGATGCGCCGGGCCTCGCACGGCGCGATCGGCCGGATGTCGAACTCCTCGCCCGCGGCCGCGACCGCGTTCCACAGCTCGTCGCCTCGGCGTGCGTCGAGCAGGTTGACCTCGAAGCCCGGGATCGCCGTCCAGCCCGTGCGGCTGATCACGACCGGGATGCCGTCGATGTCGAACTCTTCGATCCAGTAGTACTTGATGTCGTAGATCGCCGGTGCCCACGAGCTTCTCGAGGGTCTTGGCCGACATCGGGCCCTGCACCTGCATCGGGTGCACGTCGGGCGTGCTCACCTCGGCGTCGAAGCCCGCTCGCGGCGGCCACGCCGAGCGCGTACAGCCCGGCGTCGGAGTCGGCGAGCTGCATCCACCAGCGTGTTCTCCGCGACGTGCAGCAGCACCGGGTCGTTCACGATCGCGCCGTCGGGCCCGTGACGAGCATGTACTTGCCCTGCTTCACCGCGCACTTCGTGAGGTCGCGGCAGGTGATCATGTCGATCAGGCGGTCGGCGTCGGGGCCGCTGACCTCGACCGTGCGCTCGACGCCGACGTCCCACATCGTGACGCCGTTGGCGAGCGCCCAGTACTCGGTCTCCGGGTCGTCGTAGTAGGCCGGCAGGTACATGTGGTTGTAGATGTCGTACGAGGTGCACCCGGCGCGGCGGGTCGCCTCGAAGAACGGCGACTGCCGGTACCACGGGCCGAAGTACAGGGTGGCGCTCTTCTCGAGCATCTCCTGGCGCTCGTTGACCATCGAAGCACTCCTCCGTTCGTCCGCGTCGGACCGGTCGGTCCGGCTTCCAGGGCTGAATCATGGTTCAAACCACCACCGCAGCGCAAGTCGTGCGACCTGTCGGAGGTTGAACGGCGTTTAAACGCCCGTTCAATCGCCGAACGAGCGCACGCACCACTCCACGACGAGGGCGCCCCTGCAGGGGCGCCCTCGAACGTGGCCGAACGGTCGCTGCGTGTCTAGGAGACGGGGATCTGCTTGCTTCGGGTCCACGAACGGCATCGCCACCACCGTGGCCGTCCGGGTGCCCCACTCGGTCTCGACGCTCACCTGCTGACCGCTCGTTCGAGTGCTCGGTCGGCAGCCAGCAGTACCCGATGTTCTGCCCCAGCCGCGGCGAGTAGATCGCCGAGGTCACCTTGCCGACCGCGCGTGCCGTCGATCGAGGCCTGCCACTTCACGTTGTTGAGCGCCGGGAACGGATCGCCGTCGAACTCGACGCCGTTGATCCGCTTGGCGACGCCCGCGTCCTTGATGCGCCGGTAGCGCCGCGATCGAGATGCAGGCCTCCTCGGTCAGGTGTCGAGGTCGACGAGCCGGTCGAGGCCCGAGCTCGAACGCGTTGTTCTGGTAGGTCATGTCGGCGCCCCAGTTGAAGATGGCGCCCTCGATGCGGCGGATGTCGCTCGGCCCGGTCGGCTTGATGCCGAACTCGGCGCCGGCCTCCATGATGGCCTCGTAGACCTCGTTCCCTTGCGACGTGTCGGTGAGGTAGACCTCGTAGCCCACCTCCGACGTCCAGCCGGTGCGGGTCACGACCACCGGCACGCCGGCGATCTTCGACGTCGGTCCAGTAGTAGTACTTGAGGTCGAGGATCTCGTCGCCGAGCAGCTTGACCATCAGGTCCTTCGACTTCGGCCCCTGGACCTGCAGCGGCGCGACGTCGGCCTCCTTGATCGTCACGTCGAGGTCGGGGTAGGCGTTCTTCAGCCCGCGGGCGAACAGCAGGGCGTCGCTCGAGGCCAGCGCGAACCAGAACGTGTTCTCGTCCATGCGGGTGAGCACCGGGTCGTTGATGATGCCGCCGTCGCTGTCACAGATCAGCACGTACTTCGCCTGCCCCACGGCGCACTTCGACAGATCGCGCGGGGTCATCAGCTGGGCGAACGTGAAGCCGTCGGGGCCGGAGATCTCGAGGCACCGCTCGACCGACGACGTCCCACAGCGTCACGTCGTTGAGGAGCGCGTCGAACTCGTTCTCGAACGAGTCGAAGCGGATCGGGAAGTACATGTGGTTGTAGACCGTGTAGCCCTTGGGCCCGTACTGCTGCGTGGCCTCGTAGTACGGGGTGCGGCGGTTGCGAGCGCCCCGCTGCACCAGGCCCATGTCGAACGGTTCGGCCATCGTGGTTCTCCCTCCTGACAGGTTGTCGCGCATCGTACGCGCGCGGGCCGGGGCCGCAAGAGGCCCCGCTGTCCCTGGGTCAGCGGGTCCCCGACGCGAGGCTCAGGCGCCCGCGGTGTCGGGTTCGTGCACCTGCGGCGGCTTGCTCGCGTATCCGTCGACGTAGGCCTGGGCCACCATCGCCATGAAGATGTGCACCTCATCCTCGCTCCAGGCGAACGGCCCCTGGTGGAACCCTTGGCTCTGCAGCCCGCGGTAGACCGACTCGCACGCGAGCCAGTCCTCACGGTTCGTGATGTCCCAGAACTCGCTCGCGTACGCCGGGCTGAAGTCGGCGCGCTCGTTCGCCTCGGGCGGGAACAGCCACTGGCACTCGATCGCGGTGCGGCCGGGCCCGAGTGGCTCGATGCGATGGGTCATCACGTAGTCGGGGTGCAGGCTGAGCAGCAGGTTCGGGAAGAGCCCGAAGTAGTACACCTCCCGCCGCTGCACCTCGTCGAGCCCTCCGATCGGCACCCCGAGCGACTCCCCGGTGAGCGACATCGTCTCGGCGAAGTCCTTGAGCTCCATGTTGCCGCCGACCCAGAGACCGTCGTGCGCGAAGTTCTGGCCCGAGTCGATCGGGGTGACGTCGCAGAGCGCGGGGTGGATCGACGGGCAGTGATAGCACTCGTGGTAGTTCTCGGTGATCGTCTTCCAGTTCGCGTCGATCTCGTAGGAGTGCGTCTCGGCAACGAACAGGCGCTCGGCCTCCCAGGGGGCGATGAGCTCGTCGAGGTTGCCGACGTGCTCGGGGAGCGGGGGGCGGCAGCATCGGCGTTCACGAAGATCCATCCGTGCCATTCCTCGATACGGGCAGCGATGAGCGGGTACTCGGCACGGTCGAAGCCCTCGATGTCACCGAAACGCGGCGCGGCGCCCAGCGAGCCGTCGAGCTGGTAGACCCACGCGTGATAGGGGCATCTGATGACACGCAGGTTCCTCGACGTGCCGGGCTCGAGCAGTTCGTGCCCGCGGTGCCGGCAGGTGTTGTAGAAGCCTCGAAGCTCCCCTTCCTGGTCGCGGACGACGAGGATGCCCTCGCTGCCGATGCGGAAGGCGCGCTGGTCGCCGGGCGCGGCCAGCTCGTCGGCGCGCCCGACGCAGACCCAGCTCTGCTCGAACAGGTGCTCGGCTTCCCAGTCGAAGACCGCCTGCGAGACGTAGGCCTCGGCCGGCAACGTGCGAGCCCGGCCGAGGTTCGGGGCCAGCACCGGCTGCAGCAGCGCCGGCGCGATCGGGCTCGTCGACATGGCGGATGAACCTCCTGGAAGGCGTTCGGGGGCCGGGAGCGGCGATGCTAGCACCGGGGTCGAGCCCGGCGAGAACGCGGGCGAGACCTCGGGTCAGTGACCAGCGGCCAGGTCAGATGCTGGTCTCGAGCCCGCAGACCTCGCCCGTCTCGAGATGACGCGCTCGGCCTTCGAACGCGTCGACGCCTGCGCGGTTGGGCTCGATGCGCACGACCTTGAGGTTGCCCTCGGCGTTCGTGACGCGAAGTTTCGAGAACACCAGGTCGTCGTCGTGGAACAGGCGCACACGCCAGGTATCGCGGGCGCCGTCGGTGCGCAAGCGGAAGGTGAGCGTGATCTCCTTGCCCAGCTTGGTCGCGACGAGCCGGCAGCGGTACTCGAGGCCACGCGCCCCGCCGTCGGCGCCCGACGCAACGCCGTGCGGCGCGAGCATCGAGGCGACGAGGCAAGCCACGGTGAGCCCACGGCGAGCCCCGACCCCGCCTGGGGCCGACGGCATCCTCATGCGCCCGGCGCCGCGTACACCCGCACGCCCTCCACGAACGTCTGCACCACCGAGGCCTCGCCGATCTCCTCGACGGGATGCTCGAACAGGTTGCGGTCGATGACGGCGAGGTCGGCGAGCTTGCCGACCTCGATCGACCCGGTCTGCTCGTCGAGGTGGTTCACGTACGCCGACCCCATCGTGAAGGCGGCGAGCGACGTCGGCAGGTCGAGCCGCTCCTCTGGCAGGAACACCTCGCCCCGTTCGACCTTGTAGGGGTAGTCCGACGGCATCTGCCGGTTGACCGCCACATGCATCTCCTGCAACGGGTCGGGGCTCGACACGCTCCAGTCGCTGCCCATGGCGAGCATCGCCCCCGCGCGCACGAGGCTTCCGAACGGGTACTGCCACCGCCACCGGGGCTCCCCGAGGAACGGGATCGTGAGGTCGTCCATCTGCGATTCGTGGGCCGCCCAGAGCGGCTGGGCGTTCGCGACCGCGCCGAGCGCCCGGAACCGCGGGATGTCGTCGGGGTGCACGACCTGCAGATGGGCCAGATGATGGCGGTTGTCGCCGGGGCCGTTCGCGACCAGGGCTGCTTCGATCGCGTCGAGCCCCTCACGCACCGCCCGTTCGGCGAGGGCGTGGAAATGCACCTGGAATCCGAGACGATCGAGTTCGGTGACGTAGCCCTTCAACGCCTCGGGCTCGACGAAGGAGATGCCGCGGTTATCGGTGGCCTGGCCGTGGGCATCGAGGTAGGGCTCCAGCACGGCCGCGGTGTAGTTCTCGCAGACCCCGTCCTGCATGATCTTCACGCTCGTCGCGGCGAAGCGGCCGACTGCCCCACGCGCCCGCAGGTCGACGAACTCCTCGATCTGCTCGGCGCCGCGGTGGCGATCCCACCACAACGCTCCGACCACCCTGGCGGTGAGGTCGCCACGGCCGGCGGCTTCGACGTAGGTCGTGTAGTTGCGTCCGAAATGGTCGCGGTCGTCGACGATCGCGTCTTGCCAGGCCGTGATGCCGAGGGAATGCAGGTACTCCTGACCCCTCAGCAACCCTTCGGCCATCTCCGCTGAGGTCGCGGGCGGCGCGTGCCGGGCGACCAGGTCCATCGCGCCTTCGTGCAACGTGCCCGACGGCTGGCCGTCGGCGGTGCGCTCGATGCGTCCGTCGTCGGGGTCCGGCGTGTCGTTCGTCACTCCCGCCACCTCGAGGGCGCGCGAGTTCACCCACGCCCCGTGCCCGTCGCGGTTGGGCAGGAAGATGCACCGGTCGGGCGCGATCGCGTCGAGCAGGTCCTTCGTGGGCGTCCCCCCGGGGAACACGTCCATCGCCCATCCGCCGCCGAGGATCCACTCGCGCTCGGGGTGCTCTTCGGCGTAGGTCTTCACCGCCAGCAGGTAGTCCTCCTGCGTGGCCAGGTCGTGCATGTCGCACTGCAGCATGTCGAGACCGCCGCCGACCGGGTGCACATGGGCGTCCTGGAAGCCGGGCACGAGCATGCCGCCCGCCAGGTCGACGGCCTCGGTCGCAGGGCCGGCCATGGCGCGGATCTCGTCGTCGGTGCCGACGGCGACGATGCGGCCATCTCGCACCGCCACGGCGTGCGCCCACGACCGCGCCGCATCGACGGTGTAGACGGCGCCGTTGTGGAAGACCAGGTCCGCGTGCCCGCTCGCGCTCATCGACGCTCGTTCCCTTCAAACTCGGATGGCTGGGCGCAGGATATCGACCCGCCTCGCCGCTCACCAGGCCCGGTCGGCGGGGTCACGCGAGCGACACCAGGTCGAGCAGCTCGTCGTCCCAGAAGTCGAGGGTCGCCTCGGGCATCATGAGCACCCGCTCGGGCGCGAGCGCCTCCACGAACTCAGGGTCGTGGCTCACGATGATCATCGCGCCTGGCCACCCTTGCAGCGCGCGGGCGATGGCGGTGCGCGAGGGCGGGTCCAGGTTGTTCGTCGGCTCGTCGAGCAACAGCAGGTTCTTGCGCCCCGCGACGAGCTGGGCCAAGGCGAGCTTGGTCTTCTCGCCGCCCGAGAGCGTGCCCGCGTCCTGGAAGGCGATGCCGCCCGTCAGCCCGAACATGCCGAGCAGGGACCGCAGCTGCTGGTCGTCGGCCGACGACGACGCGCGCATGTGGGCGAGCACGTCCACGCCGTCGGTGATGCCCTCGTGCTCCTGGGCGTAGTACCCCGGCACGACATCATGGCCCCACCGGAACGACCCGGCGTCGGGCTCGGTCTGCTCGGTGAGGATGCGCAGCAGCGTGGTCTTGCCCGCGCCGTTCAACCCCATGACGAGCAGGCGGTCGCCTCGCCCCACGTCGAAGGTCACGTCGGCGAACACCGGCGACGTGCCGTAGGCCTTCGTGAGGCCTTCCACGTTGAGGACCGTGCGTCCGCAGTGCGGCGGCGGCGGGAAGCGGAACTGCAGCGTGCG
The DNA here is from genome assembly GCA_963722795.1 of uncultured Actinomycetes bacterium. Lineage (GTDB taxonomy): Bacteria > Actinomycetota > UBA4738 > UBA4738 > HRBIN12 > JAOUEA01. Next base: position 199,533 of record CAVROD010000003.1, on the reverse strand, counting down.
CTCGTGCGTCGGCGCGTGCACACGTGTGGATTCGAGCTTGTGCCGCCGCGTGTCCATCGACTTCGCCGTGCGGGCACGCCGCTGGGTCTGCCCACGCATCGAGTCGGCGAGCGTGCGCAGCCGGCGGATCTCCTGATCCTGGCGCTCCGCAACCGCGGTCAGCCGCTGCTCGTCCCGCAGCCGTGCGTCGCGGTACTGCGAGTAGGTGCCCCGGTACTCCACGACGCCGTCGCGATCGAGATGCAGGATGCGGGTGATCGACGCGTCGAGCAGGCCGATGTCGTGACTCACGACGAGCAGCGCGCCCGCATAGCCCGCCAGGAACTTCATCAGCCACGCCTTCGCGTCGACGTCGAGGTGGTTGGTGGGCTCGTCGAGCATCAGCAGGTCGGATCCGCCGAACAGGATGCGCGTGAGCTCGAGCCGACGGCGCTCCCCGCCCGACAGAGCCTTCACCGGCAGCGACAGACGGTCCTGCGCGAGCCCGAGCCCGGCCGCGATCGACCGCACCTCCGACTCGGCTCGGTACCCGCCGGTCGCGCGGTACTCGTCCTCGAGCCGGGTGAACCTCGCCACGTGGCGCTCCGACGCGTCTTCCTCGAGCGCGAGGCGCGCCTTCTCGAGTCGGGTGGCGAGATCGACGAGGTCGCGCGCCTCCAAGAGGTAGGTCAACGCGTTCGTGTCGTCGCTGCCGCGGTGTTGCCGGGGATCCTGACGGAGGTAACCGACCGCGCCACGGCGCACCACCGCTCCCCCGGCAGCCGGATGTTCGCCTGCCAGCACCCGCAACGTGCTGGTCTTCCCTGCGCCATTGCGCCCCACCATTCCCATCTTGTCGCCGGCTCGCAGGGTGAAGGTCAGGTCGCGCACCACGGTGACGCCACCAGCCTCGACCTCGAGATCGACCACCTCGAGCGGGATCATCGGAGGACCTCACGCCGACCCGGGCGCGTTCGAGCACGGGAGTACGGGTCGTGGCGACGATCGAGGGCGGGACTCATACGGGGACTCCTCATGGCGCGGTGGACGGTGGGCATACCGACAGGCGCCGCGTACGGCGCCCTGTCGACGAAGGAGTCCCGTCAATGCACGGAACGAACTATACCGCGGAGCCTGATGCCCGCCCTGGCGATCCAGTGGGATCGTCGCCGGATAGTCTTCGCGGGATGTCGGGGCTTGAGATCGTGCTGGGGCTGGTCATGCTCGTCGGTCTCGTGGGCGTCGTGGTGCCCGTCTTCCCGGGTCTGGTGCTCATCGCGGGGGCCGGACTGGTGTGGGCGATCGATCTGGGTGGGCCTGGCGCCTGGGCCGTGTTCGCCGTGATGGCGGCCGTCGCCGTCGGGGGCATCGTGGCATCGAGCGTGCTGCCGGCACGCCGAGCATCGGCCGCGGGAGCGCCAGCCTGGGTCGTGCTCGCGGGAGCCGTGGGCCTCGTGATCGGCTTCTTCGTGGTGCCCGTGGTCGGCGCGCTCATCGGCTTCCCGGCGGGCGTGTTCGTCGCCGAGCTCGCCCGTCACCGCCACCCCGGGCCCGCGTGGCGGGCGACCTGGGAAGCCCTCAAGAACGTGGGGGTCGGCATCGCGATCCAGATGGGGGCCGGCGTGGCGATGATCGCGGTCTGGGTCGCCGCGGTGTACGCGACCTAGGAGCGCGAGGTCCGGTCGAACTTGGATTCAGTCCCTGACGATATCGATAGTAGAGCGCCGAGACTGCTGGTCTCGGCTCGGTACGCCCCACCGGAACCGGAACCGGCCGGTCGCGCCGATCGGAACTCGCCAGGACACCCCGAGTCGCGCTCGGCGATTGAACCGTCCCGAACGGAATCGCTCCCAACCCGAATCGCCGGGTCGCTTGATCCACAGCAAGGCCCGATCCCCCTCGAACCATGCGGGCCCCTTCGCGCCGATGTAACCGGGGGCTCCAGGCAGGAAGTATCTGTCTTCGACGTTCGTCCCACAGTTCCGGTCTCGGTACAGCTTCGGGGAGCCGAACAGAGCCGCGCACGGCGTTACCACGGCACCCGCGATAACGTTCGGCGCCAGCGTCATGAGCAGCACGCCGATCGTCACCACGGCGAGTCGTCTGCACCACCGTCTACCCGATATGACGTTGCTACCCCCTATGGCCGATGTCCGGGACAGGAACACGGCGCCACAGTCGGCGTCTACGTCGTCCGTCGGGATGGATGGCGGCCCCCGTCGCGCCCGTGCGGACGAGCCGCACGGACGCTCGAGGGTGCTTCCGTCATGATGGCTTGCTAGCAGACGCCCGGATCGGGCTGGTCGATCCGAGTCACCCCATCGTCGGCGATGCGGAAGTTCACCACCACGTTCGTCACGGGTTCGTCTCCTTCGTTGACGCCCATGTGGACGCTGGACGGACGCTCGACGAACGCCTCACCAGGCCCGTAGGTCTTCGCTCGACACGTGCCATGCTTAACGCGATACAGGGTGAACTCGCCTTCCTTCACCAGCACCATCGTGGGTCCCGGGTGGCTGTGCCAGCCGGTCGTGCCGCCCGGTTCGAACGTCAGCTCGGCGACGACGGTGGACTTGTGCTCGCCCTGCGTGATGCGGATGTGATCCGCCACCTCGGCGGACACGATCGGGGTCACGGTGAATCCCGAACCCGTCGTGGCGACCGCGACGCCGACTATCGTCATCAGCGACGTCACGATCATCGCGATCCCGAGCCACTTCTTGCCTCTCATGGTGCCCCCTCCCCGAGCCAATCCCATGGGCTCTCCGGCCCCTGTAGGCGCGAGCGACTGCGTTCCGCCAAGACCAAGTGCTTCTCCTCTGGCCAGCGGCTTCGTTACCGCGGCCAGGAGTGGCCCGAGCAGAGTCGCGAGTCACGCTCAGTAGGTGCTCTCTTGCCTGAGAAGTCAACACCGGAAGCCGCTGGGCGCTGGTTCGTAGCCTGGCCGCTCCTGCACCGGAGGCTATGTCGGGCTTTCGATTTCTTGCTCATGGCTGCCCTCGTAGGCGGTGCTCACCGCCCCCTCTATGAACCCCTTCACCGCGCTCAGAGTTGAGTCGCGATCCCCGCGACGGGCACCCGGGACGAAGGAGCTCCCCGGGGCCCGAAGGTGATCAGCGAACGCCTGCCGCACGCCGGAATCGGGATCACGGCTGACCTCTACACACACACACACATGAGCGAAGAAGTCGAGCGTGCTCACGCCGAAGCGGGGGCGGCGTTCATCCTGGGGAGCTGAGGGGGCGCGACTCCTACGGGTCGCGGCGACGCCACGACCAGGTTCGCCCGGCCGCGCCGAGTTCCTCCTCGATGATCTCGTTGGCCAGCTCAACGCACGCGTCGCAGATCAGCACGTCGGCCATGTTGATCACCACCTGAGCCTCGTTCCGAGTCTTCCCGCAGGACGAGCACTTGATCGCCTCGTCGCCTGATGCCCAGGCTCGCGAGGTCTTGTCCGTCACGGGTCTGTCCTCCCACCGGAATCCCAGTTCTTGCAGAATCTTGCAGATCGATCCCGGGCCGTGAGTCAACCGGTTCCGTACTCCCTGCGTTCCTGCAGGTCAGGTGGTGTCGGAGAGGGGATTTGAACCCCTACGCCCCGCAAAGGGCACTAGGCCCTCAACCTAGCGCGTCTACCAAGTTCCGCCACTCCGACGTGGAACGAGCGAATCCTACCAACCGCTCTCGCGACCCTCTACGGGTTCCACTGCCAGGCGAGCCAGAAGGTGCAGAGGCCGAAGATGACCGCCGTGACGACGGTGAGCCGGTCGAGGGTGCGCTCCATGGCCGTGCCGCCCGAGAGCGTCGAGGTGCCGCCGAACATGTCGGACAGGCCGCTGCCCCGCCCGGAGTGCAGCAGGATCGTCAGGATCAGGAACAGGGCGGCGATGACGTCGATCACGATCACGATGGTGTTCAGCACGACAGGCTCCGGGGTCGGTGGCGAGCGCTCAGTCGCTCGTACGAGCGATGATAGATTCCTCGAGCGGGAAGTGACACGCCGCGACCTCGCCGGGCTCGAACGACTCGAGCTGGGGCTCTTCGTTCCGACACCGCGGCTCCACGCCACCCTCGATGTTCTCGGCTCGCGCGATCTCCCTCGTCCGAGGACACCGCGGGTGGAATCGGCATCCCGACGGCGGGTCGATCGGTGAGGGCACGTCGCCCTCGAGGATGATGCGCTTCTTCTGTTTGGCGAGCTCGGGGTCGGCGATCGGCACAGCGGAGAGGAGCGCCCCCGTGTAGGGGTGCTTCGGGATGCGGTACAGCGTGTCGCCCTCGGCCATCTCGACGATCTTGCCGAGGTACATCACGGCGACGCGGTCGGACACGTGCTTCACGACGGACAGGTCGTGGGCGATGAAGAGGTAGGTCAGATTGAATTCCGTCTGCAGGTCCTCGAGCAGGTTCAAGATCTGCGCCTGCACCGACACGTCGAGCGCAGACACGGGCTCGTCGGCCACGATCAGCTTCGGGCGCAGTGCGAGCGCACGCGCCACGCCGATCCGCTGTCGCTGCCCGCCTGAGAACTCGTGCGGGTATCGGTTGTAGTGCTCGGGGTTGAGGCCGACGAGCTCCATGAGCTGCTGCACCTCGGACTTCACCTTGTCGTTGGCCACGACCTTGTGCAGCCTGTACGGGGCGCCGATGATCGTGCCCACCGTCTTCCGGGGGTTCAGCGACGCGTACGGATCCTGGAAGACCATCTGCATGTCGCGGCGAAGCTGCCGCAGCTCTTGACCCTTGAGCCTCGTGATGTCGCGGCCCTCGAACTCCATCGGTGCCCTCGGTGGGCTCGTACAGCCGCATCACGACGCGCGCGAGCGTGGACTTGCCGCACCCTGTCTCCCCGACCAGACCGAGCGTCTCGCCCGGGTACACCTCGAGGTCGACGCCGTCGACCGCGTGCACGTCGCCCACGTGCCGCTGGAAGAGGATGCCCTGGGTGATCGGGAAGTACTTCTTCAGCCCGCGCACGCGGATCGATCGGCTCGCCCTTGTTGGGCGTGGGTGGTTCGGTGCGTTCGTTGACCTGCACGCTCATCGGCTCGCGAGCACCTCCTCGCGCACGATGCGCTCCTTCTCGGCGAGTGGCAGGTGGCATGCCGACGCATGATGCCCGTCGACCGGCACGAGCACGGGCACGTCCTTGTCGCAGGGCTCGAATCGATACGGGCACCGGGGATGGAAGGCGCAGCCCGGCGGCACGTTGATGAGCGACGGTGGCAGGCCCCTGATCGGGTTCAGCCGGTCGGTCTCCTCGTCGAGCTTGGGGATGGATCCGAGCAGACCCCAGGTGTAGGGGTGCAGTGGCCGGTAGTAGATGTCGTCGGTGTTGCCGTACTCGACGGCCTTGCCGCCGTACATCACCTGGATGTCATCGCAGTGCTCGGCCACCACGCCGAGGTCGTGCGTGATGATGATGACCGCCGCGTTGAACTCGTCCTTCAAGCGGTCGATCAGGTCGAGGATCTGCGCCTGCACGGTGACGTCGAGCGCGGTCGTGGGCTCGTCGGCGATCAGCAGGTCGGGGTTGAGCGCGAGCGCCATCGCGATCATCGCGCGTTGCCGCATGCCGCCGGAGAACTCGTGCGGGAACTGCTTGGCGCGTTCGGCGGGCTTCGGGATGTTCACCTTGCCGAGCATGTCGACCGCCTGGTTGAAGGCCTCCTTCTTCGACACCTTCTGGTGCTGCAGCACCGCTTCGGCGATCTGGTCACCCACCCGGTAGAACGGATGCAACGACGTCATCGGATCCTGGAAGATCATCGAGATCTTGTCGCCGCGGATCGTGCGCATCTCGTCGGCCGGCAGCTTCAACAGGTCCTGCCCTTGGAAGATGACCTCGCCTGAGATGGTGGCCTGCTGCGGGCTGATCAGCCCCATCACCGTGAGCGAGCTGACGCTCTTGCCCGAACCCGACTCCCCCACGATGCCGAGCGTCTCGCCGGGCTCGACCGAGTACGACACGCCGTCGACGGCCTTCACGACGCCGTCGTCGGTGTTGAAGTGCACCGTGAGGTCTTTGACCTCCAGCAGGGGCTCCGGCACTACGTGTACCTCACTCTCGGGTCGAGGAACGCGTACACGACGTCGACCACGAGGTTCGCGATGGCGATGAAGAGCGCACCGAGCACGGTCACGCCCATGACCATCGGGAAGTCGTTCGTGCCGATCGAGGTGACGGCGAGCTGGCCGATGCCTGGGAGTCCGAAGAGCGTCTCGGTGATGAACGCGCCGCCGAGCAGCAACCCGATGTCGAGGCCGAGCATCGTCACGACGGGCGTCAGCGCCCCGCGCAGTCCGTGCTTGTAGACGACGCGTCGTTCAGCGAGTCCCTTCGCGCGGGCCGTGCGGATGTAGTCCTCGTTCATCGTCTCGATCAGGTTGCCGCGAACCATGCGAGCGTAGAAGGCCGCGGATGTGAACGCGAGGGTGATCCAGGGAAGGATGAACGCGCCCTTCGCGATCGATTGCCAGATCGAATCACCGATCTCGAGGCCCGACGAGGGCGCCCAGCCGAGTCGGAACCAGAAGAAGTACAGGAGCAGCTGGCCGAGCCAGAACACCGGCATCGATACGCCGATCAGGGCGAACACCATGCCGGCGCGGTCCCACACAGAGCCTTTGCGCACGGCCGAGATGATGCCGATCGGTACCCCCATCGCGAGCCAGATCACCGCGGCGCCGACCGCGAGCGTGATCGTGACCGGCAGCCGTCGATAGATCTCCTCCTTCACCGCCACGAAGTTGCCGTACGAGTAGTAGACGTCCTCGCTGAGGAAGTACCCGGGCCACGGGATCAGCCCCTTCGCGAACCGCCCGTACTGCACGTACAGCGGCTTGTCCAAGCCGAACGCCTCACGCGCCGCCGCGATCTGTTCGGGCGTGGTGGACCGCCCGACCGCTCGGCGCGCCGGGTCTCCGGCCGGCAGCTTCACGAAGATGAGGAAGGTGAGCAAGGACACGATGAACAGCACGAGCACCAGGAACAACGTGCGCCTGATCAGGTACCTGCCCATCGGTGCCTCCTTCCTGTGGCGAGGAGGGGGCCGCTCGCGCGGCCCCCTCGCTCGTCGTCGTTGCCCTGCTCAGGCGGCTCCGCCCGACACGGCCATCTTGCCGAAGTCGGCGAGGCCCGCGAACTGGTCGAACGAGTAGTTCGTCACGTTCGGGGAGATGATGTCGACCGTGTTGTCGAACAGGTAGGGCACCCACGGCACGACCTCTTCCATCAACTGCGTGTCGAGGTCGGCCCAGCACTGGAACCTGGCGTCGCCCTCGGCCGCCGAGCACTCATCGACCTTGTCGTCGACGCTCGGCACCTCGGTGACGTCGTAGCCCCACTCAGCGAGCTGGTCCGCGGTGGCCCCCATGCCCTGGTAGTTGCAGCAGCTCTCCCAGAGGCCGCTCGAGTCGAACAGCGGACCGCCGAACGTGTAGCCGTCGGCGTAGTCCTTGCCCCACGCAGGGCCGGCGCACAGCGCCGTCTGGGAGTTCATGTCGTTGCACTTGGTGTACATGACGCCGCGCTCGAGCTGCTTCACGTCGAGCGTGATGCCAAGCGGCTCGAGGAACTGCTGCAGCAGCGCGGACTGCTTCGGGTACGGGTCCTCACGGTCGGTGATCGTGAGGATCTTCTCGCACGACGGGTCGTCGCAGACCCCGTCGCCGTCACTGTCGTACTTCGACTGCGCCATCTCTTCCTGGGCCTTCGCCATGTCGCCCGACCCGTTCTCGGTCGCGTACGGGTCGTAGTCGGCCAGCAAGTTGTTCTGGAGCGAGTTCACGAAGATATGACCCGCGAGCTCACCGGTGGTGGCACCACCACGCAGCTGACGGAAGCCCTCCTTGTCGAAGGCCCAGTTGATCGCCTTGCGCACGTGCACGTCGTCGAACGGCGGCATCGCCAGGTTGAACGACACGTACCGAACGGCGTCGGACGGGTAGACGTTCATGCGGTCCTGCAGATCCGGGGTGGTCTGGTACTCCTGGATCTTGTTCGGCGGCACGGCGCCGTCGACCACGAAGTCGATCTCGCCTGCCGAGACCTGGTTGTACAGGTCGTCGTTGTCGCCGCCGATCGAGACGACGATCTCATCGGGGTAGGCTGGACGGAGCTCGTCGGTCTCGGCGCTCCACGATGGGTTGCGCACCAGCTCGATGGAACGCCCGGGCACGTAGCCTTCCGCCGGCTCCTGGTCCTTGATGGGCAGCGAGAAGTCGAGCGCCTCGGAGCCGCCGAACATGTACGGACCCGATGCCACGAGGTAGCGGCCGTAGTCCTTGTCGTGGCCCTCGGCCGCGCCGAGCTCGGCGTCGCCCATGGGCGGGATCGGGGCGGTCGTGGCCATCGCGAAGCGGTAGCCCAGGTCGCCGGTCGGCTCGGTCAGGTTGATCTCGAGCGTCGTGTCGTCGACCGCGGTGATGCCCGAGATGTCGTCGGCGTCGCCGTTGGCGTAGTCGTCGAAGCCCTCGATCACCGAGTAGTAGAACGAGTAGCCGCCCACGTTCGCCTTCGGGTTCGCGGTGCGCTTGATCGCGGTGACGAAGTCGTTGGCCGTGATGGCGACGTCCTCGAACGGCGGGGCGTAGTTGATGCCCGGCTTGATCGTGAACGTCCAGGTCAGGCCGTCGTCCGACACGGTCGGCTCAGCGGCCGCCAGGTCGGGGTGGATCTCCGCGCCGCCCTGGTCGGTCGGCACGCCCTCGTACGACATCAGCGTGCGCAGCAGGCAGCAGCGGTAGTACTCCCAGGTGACCGAGTAGTACTCCTTCTGCGGGTCGAACGCCGACACCACGTCGGCCAACTGCGCCATGCGCAGCGTGCCACCGCTCAGGTCGCCGCTCGGTGCCTCGCTGGTGGTCGTATCGTCACCCGTATCGCCGTTGTCGCCACAGGCGGCAGCGACGAGGCCGAGTACCGCCACGAGGGCGATCATCCTCAGCATCCGTTTCACTTGGACCCCCTCTCTCCGTTCATGCATGTGTGTTCGATCGTGGTGCGCCGTCTCGATCGCCTCCCCTCGTGCCGCGTTCCCGCACCGTTGAGAAGTACGGTCACGCCTGGGTCCGGGGATCGAGCGCGTCGCGCAATCCGTCGCCCACGAGGTTGAATGCCAACGTGGTCGTGAACAGCGCGACGCCGGGGAAGATCATGAGCCAGACCGCGTATTGGAACGCGCTGGCGGACTGGCTGAGCATCGCGCCCCACGACGGGGTCGTGTCGGGAACCCCGACGCCGAGGAACGACAGGCCGGCCTCGAACAGGATGTTCGAGGGGATGATCAAGGTCGTGTAGACGATCAGGGGCGCGGCCACGTTCGGCAGGATCTCGCGCGCCATGATGCGCCAGTTCGACGACCCGAGCGAGCGCGAGGCCTCGACGAACTCCTTCTCGCGCAGCGACAGCACTTGACCGCGGATGATGCGCGAGATGTACGGCCAGCTGAACAGGCCGATGATCAGGCTCACGAGCATCAAGCCGGGCTTGATCAAGCCGCCCAGGCAGCCCTCGGCCGTGGTGCCGCACGCCGAGGCGAGTCCGAGGGCGAGCAACAAGATGGGCAACGAGAGCACCACGTCGGTCAGCCGTGAGATGAAGGTGTCGGTCTTTCCTCGGAAGAACCCGGCAACCACCCCGAGCACGGTGCCGATGACGAGGGAGATGCCCGTCGCGGCGAAGGCGATGATCAGCGACGTGCGTGCCCCGTAGAGGATGCGCACGAACAGGTCGCGGCCGGTGGCGTCCACCCCGAGCCAGTAGCCGGGCACGGCGAAGCACCCCTGGTTCGTGACCGAGACCTGTCCCCCTTCGACGACGACCGGGGCGTCGGCGGCGCCTTCGGGGCAGGGCCACCATGCGGGGGCACCCGGCAGGCCGAAGGAATCGAGAGCGTCGAGGTTGACGAAGTTGGGTTCGTGGCCGGTCCAGTTGACGGAGAGCGGCGCGATGATCGCCAGCACGATCATGAGGAAGATCGCGACCACGCCTGTGAGCGCCCAGCGGTCGCGGCGGAACTGGCGCCAGAAGATCTGCCAGGGCGAGCGACCGATGTCTTCCTGCGGAAGCTCGGCGCCAGGGGCGAATTCGGTCTCGCCGAGGCCTTCCTCAACGAACTGGCCCTGTTTACCCAGGCCGGAGCGGCTGCCGCTCGCTCCTGGCGCGAGCAGTGACCCGCGGTCTTCGCCCGGTACGTCGTGTCGGTCGTCGCTCACCGGCGCGGATGATAGGCCCGTTGGAGGCTCTCGGCAACGCAGTGGACACCTTCCGCGAGCGTGCGGGTCGGGCCCGGGGGCGGGAATCGGGGCAGGAATCCGCAATCTGCCCTGCAGATCGGACCCTCCGCGTCAACTCCGCAGCAGGGCGCTGAGGCGGGGCAGGATCTGGGGACCGAGCAGTTCCCCGAGCGAACCGTCTGCGCACGCGCGTTCCCCGAACGAGGTCGACCCGTCGCTCGTGACCACGCGGCCGCTCGCAAGCAGGGGCACCGGGTCGGCGGTGTGTGCCTTGCGCACGCACGACGTCGCGTGGTCGGCCGTCACGGCGACGACCGTGTCCGCACCCAGCCGCGGCATGACCTCACCGAAGAACGCGCGGTCGATCGCGGCGATGACGTCGCGCTTGTCGGCGGCACGGCCGTCGTGGGCGGGCACGTCGGGTCCCTTGATGTGCACGTAGAGGGCCTGGAAGTCGCCGAGCGCGTCGGCGGCCAGGTGCGCCCACTCCGCGTACCGCTCCTCGGCCTCGGCGCCGAAGCCGGTCGAGTCGAGGCGCGGGGCGTCGACCGGATGCATGCCGAGTGCGATCGCGATGCCGCGCTCGACGGGCATCTCCACGAAGCACCCCCACGCCATGCCGAACCGCTCGGCGATGGGCTGCAGGGTCGGGCGGTGGTCGCCGCCGTCGCGGGTGAGGATCAGGTTGCCTGGCAGCTTGCCCTCGTCGCGGCGACGCTGGTTCACCTCGCTCGCATCGAGGATGCGCGCCGACCCCTCGACGAACGCGTTCGTGAGGTCGGCGGCGCGGGTGGCCGCGGGCGTCGATCCGAGCGGGGTGGCGGTCGCCACGACGGGTTCGAACGTCTCGAGCGCCACGCCGAGGTGGCCGCGGCGCTCGTAGGCCGGGTCGGTGTTCGTGACGCTCGCCGAGAGGGCTTCGCCGTCGTCGGTTCGGATCACGAGCGCCCCCCGATGCTCGATCGTGGCCCGCAGGTCGAACGTGGCGCCTTCGAGGTGCAGGGTGCGGTTGACCTCGTCGGCCAGCGCGTGGGCCTCCTCGCTCGACAGATCGCGGCCGACCCGGCGGTCGAGGATCTCGGGCCAGTCTGCCGTGGCGAAGTTGATGCGGTAGGCGAGATCGCCGTCGCGCAAGTCCATGCCGATGCCGAGCGCCTCGAGCACGCCTCGCCCGGGGTGCTCCTCGTTGGGGTCGTAGCCGAGGATGCCGAACACGCCGATGTCGGATTCCGGCGCGATGCCCGGCCCGACGGTCACGACCGTGCCGGTGGCCCCGGCGGCCGCGAGCGCGTCGAGGTGGGGCGTGTCGGCGGCCTCGAGCGGCGTGCGACCGTCGAACTCCGGGATCGGGTCGTCGCCGAGTCCGTCGAGGCAGACGTAGAGGAGCGTGCTCACGGCGTTCCTTCCTTGGTCGCGGTCAGCGGTACTTCACGATCAGCGCGAGGTCCTCGGGATCGAGGCTCGCGCCACCCACGAGGGCGCCGTCGATCTCCGGGTGCGCCATGAACTCCCGGATGTTGCCGGGCTTCACGCTGCCGCCGTACTGCACGCGCACCGACTGGGCGACGTCGTCGTCGAACCGGTCCGCGAGCGTGGCGCGGATCACCTCCACCACGCGACCGGCATCGCCGGCGTCGGCGGTGCGGCCGGTGCCGATCGCCCAGATCGGCTCGTAGGCGACCACCATGGAGGCCGCATCCTCGGGTGTCACGCTGTCGACGGCCCGCCGCACCTGCTGGGCGACCTTGGTCTCGGTGCCGTCGGCGTCGCGCTCCTCGAGCGTCTCGCCGACGCAGAGGATCGGCGTCATGCCGTGCTTGATGACCGCCCGCACCTTCTTGTTCACCGTCAGGTCGTCCTCGCCGAAGCAGCTGCCGCCGCTCGGAATGGCCGACGATCACGTAGCGCACGCGTGAGCGCCTCGAGCATCGCCGGCGAGACCTCCCCGGTGAAGGCGCCCTGCGTCCTCGGACGTACACGTTCTGCGCCCCGAGCGCCGTACGGCAGCTTGTCGGAGTCGATCAGGGTCTCGACCGAGCGCAGCGCGGTGAACGCCGGGCAGATCACGACCTCGACCCGCTCGGCGTCGTCCTTGTCGAGCAGGTAGCTGAGCTTCTGCACGGCCTGGATCGCCTCCAGGTGCGTCTTGTGCATCTTCCAGTTCGCGGCGATGATCGGCCGCCGGTCGGTCGTCTCGGCTGGGCCACGGGCGGTCCTCCAGGATCGAGATGCCGGGCAGGTCGCGCCCTTCGAGGAACTCGAGCGAGGCGCCGCCGCCGGTGGACAGGTGGTCGAACGCGCCGGCGAGCTCGGCCTTCTTCACGGCGAGGAGCGAGTCTCCCCCGCCGACGACGCTGAACGCGTCGGCGTCGTGCCACCGCCGTCGCGACGCCGCGGGTGCCGGCGCTGAACGGCTCGAGCTCGAACACGCCCATCGGGCCGTTCCACAGGATCGTCTTCGCGTCGGCGACGATGCGCGCGAACTCCTCCACGGTCCGCGGCCCGATGTCGAGCCCCATCATGCCGCGAGGGATCTGCGGTGGCGGGCACCGTCCGCCGCTCGGCCTCGCACCGACACCTCGGTCGCCGCGACCACGTCCAGGGGCACCTCGATCAGCACGCCGCGGTCGCGGCGCTCGCTGCCTCGCCGCGCGCACCTCCTCGAACCGGTCGCGCTCGCACGAGGCTGGCCCCGACCTCGCCGCCGTCGGCGGCGATCAGCGTGAACGCCATCGCGCCGCCGATCAGCAGCGCGTCGACGCGGTCGATGAGCGACTCGATCACGGCGAGCTTGTCGCTCACCTTCGCCCCGCCGAGGATGGCGACGTAGGGCCGGGCCGGGTCGTGCAGCAGCCGGCCGAGCACCTCGACCTCCCGCTGCATCAGGCGTCCCGCCACCGCCGGGCGTCCGCTCGCGAGCATCAGGGCTCGGGCAAGCGCGCGAACGCTCGCGTGCGCCCGATGCGCAGCCCCGAACGCATCGTCGACGTAGGCGTCGGCGAGCTCGGCGAGGCGGCCGGCGAACGCCGGGTCGTCGGCCTCCTCGCCGGGGTCGAACCGCAGGTTCTCGAGCAGCACGACCGCGGTCCTCGGGCAGCGTCTCGGGCGCCGCGTCTCGTCGAGCGCCCGCACGGGCTCGCCCGAGCAGCTCGGCGAGCCGCTCGGCGACCGGCGCGAGGCGCAGTTCCTCGTGCGGCGCGCCCTTGGGACGACCGAGGTGCGAGGCCAGCACGAGTCGCCGCGCCGCGCTCGAGCAGCTCGCGCAGCGTGGGCAGGGTCGCGCGGATCCGGGCGTCGTCGGCGACCGCCCCGGCGTCGAGCGGCACGTTGAAGTCGGCGCGGACGAACACGCGCGAGCCGGCGACGTCGCCGAGGTCGTCGAGCGTGCGGAGCGTCACGGCGTCGTCCCCTCGTCGCTCAGAGCGACGCGGCGACGAGCGAGGTCAGATCGACGAGCCGGTTCGAGTAGCCCCACTCGTTGTCGTACCAGCCGATGACCTTCACGACGTTGCCCATGACCATGGTGGAGAGCGCGTCGAAGGTGCACGAGGCCGGGCTGCCCACGATGTCGCTCGAGACGATCGGGTCCTCGGTGTAGACGAGCATGCCCGCGAGCGGCCCGCTCTCGGATGCGGCCCGGAACGCCTCGTTCACCTCGTCGACGGTCGTGTCCCGGGAGATCGTGGCCACGAGGTCGGTGACCGACCCGTCGGGCACCGGCACGCGCATCGACATGCCGTCGAGCTTGCCCTTGAGGTGCGGCAGCACGAGCCCCGTCGCCTTCGCGGCGCCCGTGGACGTCGGGATGATGTTGATCGCGGCGGCCGCGCGGGCGCGGCGCAGGTCCTTGTGCGGCAGGTCGAGGATGTTCTGGTCGTTCGTGTACGCGTGCACCGTGGTCATGAAGCCCTGCTCGATGCCGAACGCGTCGTCGAGACCTTGGCCATCGGCGCGACGCAGTTCGTCGTGCACGAGGCGTTCGAGATCACGTGATGCTCGCTCGGGTCGTAGGCGTCGTCGTTCACGCCGAGCACGACCGTGAGGTCCTCGCCCTTCGCGGGCGCGCTGATGATCACCTTCTGGGCGCCGGCTTCCAGGTGCGCCGCCGCCTTCTCCCGATCGGTGAAGAGGCCCGTCGACTCGATCACGATCTCGGCGCCGAGCTCCTTCCACGGGCAGGTCGGCCGGGTCGCGCTCCGCGAGCACGCGCAGCTCGTCGCCGTCGACCGCGAGGCCGTTGGAACCGAGCGCGACCTCACGCCGGGTATCGCCCGAGCACGGAGTCGTACTTCAGCAGGTGCGCCAGCGTGGCGGCGTCGCTGAGGTCGTTCACGCCCACGAAGTCGAAGTCGAGCCCTCGCTGCTTGGCGGCGCGGAAGAAGTTGCGGCCGATGCGGCCGAAGCCGTTGATGCCGATCTTGACGCTCATCGTGGAGCCTCCTCGAGCAGATGACGTGCCGATTGCCGTTCGCCCCATCCTAGCCACGGGTGTCGGGCCGCGGCACCGCCGAACGGCCCGTCAGTGCCGGTCGAGGTCGCGGTGAGCCACCGTGACGGGGATACCGCGCTCGGCGAAGTAGCGCCCGAGCTCGTCCGCCACGACGACCGACCGGTGCCGGCCCCCCGTGCACCCGATCGCGATCGTCAGGTAGGACTTCCCCTCGGCCACGTACCCGGGCACCACGACGTCGAGCAGGCCCTCGAGACGCTCCAGGAAGGCTCGCGTACTGGTCCTGACCCTGCACGTAGTCGCGCACGCGGTCGTCGGTGCCCGGTAGCGGGCGCAGCTCGTCGACCCAGTGCGGGTTGGGCAGGAAGCGCACGTCGAGCACGAGGTCGGCGTCGCGCGGCGTGCCGTACTTGAACCCGAACGACATGATCGAGACCTGCAGCCCATGCTCAGGCGGGCGCCTCGGCGAACGCGTCGCGGATGCGGTCGCGCAGCTCGTGCGGCGTCAGGCCGGTGGTGTCGATCATGAGGTCGGCGTCGCCCCGCAGGCTCTCCATCATCAGGCGCTCCTTGCGGATGCCTTCGACCACCCGATCGGCCGGCGCCAGCGGGTGCCGGCGCCGGGTGGCCTCGTAGCGGTTCACCAGATCGTCGTCGGCCGCCTCGAGGAACAGGATGCGGTAGTCGACCCGCAGCTGCTTGAGCTCGTCGAGCGCCTTCGAGAGCTCGCCGAAGAAGACGCCGCCCCGGGCGTCGACGACGATCGCGATGCGCGTCGGGCCCGCCGGGGCGCGAGGCGAGCTCGGCCATCTTGGGCAGCAGGGCGGGCGGCAGGTTGTCGACGACGAAGTAGCCGAGGTCCTCGAGCGAGTGCGCCGCCTCGGACCGCCCGGCCCCCGACAGCCCGGTGATCAGCAGGAACCCGGGCGCGCCGCCGGGCTCGCCGGTGGCCGGACGCCGGGGCGGCCTCGGTGCTCATGCGCTCACCTTCCGCGCGGTGAGCGGGCCCTCGCCGCGCGCCGGCTCGACCTCGTGCAGCCGCTCGTGATGACCGCGCGCGAGCTCGGGCCCGATGCCCGGCGTTTCGGCGATCTGCTCGGGCTCGGCGCGCCGCAGCCGGGCGAGCGACCCGAAGCGCTTCAGCAAGGCCTTCTTCCGGGCGGGCCCGACGCCCGGCACGTCGTCGAGCGGCGAGCGCAGCGCCCGCTTCTCGCGTTCCTGGCGGTGGTACGTGATGGCGAACCGGTGCGCCTCGTCACGGAGGTGCTGCAGCACGAACAGCGCCTCGGAGCCGCGCGGGATCATCAGCGGCTCGGGCTGGTCGGGGAAGTAGACCTCCTCGAGGCGCTTGGCGAGCCCGATGTGCGGGATCTGCAACCCGAGGTCGCCGAGCACCTTCGACGCCACGCCGAGCTGGCCCCGACCGCCGTCGACCACGACGAGCGCGGGTGGGTAGGAGAACCGGCGCCGCCGCGGCGGGCGCCTCGGCCCGCTCCTCGAGCAGCCGGGAGAACCGGCGGCGGAGCATCTCCTCCATGCAAGCGAAATCGTCCTGTCCGGGCACGCCCTTGATACTCGAAGCGGCGGTAGTCCGATCGCTTCGGCAGGCCGTCCTCGAAGACCACCATCGAGCCGACCGTGTCGGTGGGACCGAGGTTCGAGATGTCGTAGCACTCGATGCGCAGGGGCGCCTGCTCGAGCCCGAGCCGCTCGGCCAGCTCGGTGAGCGCCCGCGAGCGCGCACCGAAGTCCGAGGCGCGCCGCAGCTTGTGCCGGTGGAACGCCTCCTCGGCGTTCCGCGTGACCACCTCGAGCAGGCGCCGCTTCGCGCCGCGCTCCGCGCACCCCGATGCGCACCTTCGACCCGCGGCGCTCCCCCAGCCACGCCTCCAGCACCTCCCGGTCGGCGGGCTCGGTGGGCACGAGCACGCGCGGCGGCACCTCGTCGCGCTCCATGTAGAGCTGGCGGACGAACGAGCCGACCAGCTCGCGCGCGATGAGCTCCTCGACGCGATCGACGACCCAGCCCTTGCGGCCGAGCACCCGGCCGCCCCGCACGATGAACACCTGGAACGCCGCCTCGAGGTCGTCGTCGGCCAGGCCGATCACGTCGAGGTCCTCCGGGCTGGTCGAGCACCATCTCCTGGGCTCTCGAGCGCGCGGCGAGCGGCGCCGAGCTGGTCGCGCAGCTTCGCCGCCTGCTCGTACTCCTGGCGGTCGGCCGCCTCGTGCATCTCGCGGTCGAGCCGCTGCATCACCGGCTTGGTCTTGCCGCTCAGGAAGTCGGCGAGCGCGTCGACGTCGGCCCGGTAGGACTCGTGCGGTCACGCCGGTGACCTCGGGCACGCACGGACCGCTGCAGCGGCCGATGTCGAAGTACAGGCAGGGTCGCTTCGCGCGGGCGCGCTGATCGAAGAACGCGTTCGAGCAGGTGCGCACCGGGAACACGCGAGTGAGCGCGTCGAGCGTGTCGCGGATCGCCCACGCGTGGCCGTACGGGCCGAAGTAGCGGACCTTCTTCCGCTTGGCGCCCCGCAGGACCTGGGCCCGTGGCCACTCTTCTCCCACGGTGAGCGCGAGGTACGGGTAGGACTTGTCGTCGCGGTAACGGATGTTGAACCGCGGACGATGCCGCTGGATCAGGTTGTACTCCAGCATCAGGGCGTCGACCTCGCCGCTGGCGAGCGATCCACTCCACGCTCTCGGCCGAGTGCACCATCGCCTCGGTGCGCGGGTGCAAAGGCTTGCCCCAGTAGTTCGCGAGGCGCTTGCGCAGCGACCGCGCCTTGCCCACGTAGATCACACGCCCGTCGCCGTCGCGGAACAGGTACGCGCCGGGTTGATCGGGGATGTCGCCTGCGGGAGGTCGGGTGAGGCTCACCCGGTCATCGTAGTCGTGCCGCGGGACACGGCCGGGGAACGCTAGGCGTTCCCGCCGCCTCCGCCTCCGCCCCCGCCGCCGGCATCGACGGCGACCAGGGTGCCGGCCATGTTCGGGTGTACGTCGCAGAGGTAGAAGTACGACCCCGCGTCGAGCGGGTCGACGTCGAGTGTCTGCTGCACGATGCCCGGTTGCACCTCGGTGGCCGCGATCTGGTCGCCGCCCTCCTCGGTGAGCAGGTCGAAGTTGTGCGGGATGCCGTCGTCCTGGTTGTCGACGTTCACGGTGAAGGGCTCGCCGGCGGGGGCCACGAGGCACGTCGTGTCCCACGCGATGCCCTGCGCGACGATGTCGAGCGCGATCTCGCCGTCGGCGCCACACTCGCCGCCGCCGCCGCCGCCGTCGGTCGGAGGTGGAGCCACGTCGCCAGGGTCCACCGTCGGGCTCGGCGCCGCGACGGCGAGCTCGGCGATGTCGCCCTGCACGCCGAAGCGCAGGTTCGGCGCCCGAGGCGTCGTACCAGGCGATGAAGACGTTGGCGCCGTCGGGGCTCACGCCCACCGACGGGGAGCGCCCGCCGATCGTGTCGAGCGTCTCGAGCGGCGTGAACGTCTCGCCGTCGTCGCTCGTGGCGAGCACGACTCCGTCGGCGTCGTCCCATGCCGCCACCATGCCGCCCTCATCGTCGACCGCGATGCTCGTGGCGGGCGCGAGGTTGCCGATGGCCTCGGGGTCGGCCGGTGCGGCGTCGGCGATCGTCGTGAGCGACCAGTCGGCGCCGGCCTGCCGTGCGAGCTGCACGCCGCCGTCGTCGTCGTAGAACGTGAGCACGGCGTTGCCGTCGGCGTCGATCGCCATGTCGAGGCCCTGGCCGCTCACGCCGCCCGCCACCTCGGTGGCGACCCACGCGTCGCCCTGCAGCGTCGAGACCATCACCGCGCCGGCGTCGGTGTCGACCCATGCGACGGTGGGGCCGGCCGACGTCACCCCGATGCGGGTGGGCTGGGGCTGTGGGCATCCGGCGCACTGCGCGACCGTGGCGACGACATCGGTGCGCCACTCATCGCCAGACCGGGTCGCGACCCGCACCTCTTGGCCCCTGGCGTTCACGGTGTAGGCCACCCACGGGTTGCCGTCGGCATCGGCCGTGACCGATGGGCGGCCGATCGGGCCGGCCTTGCGCAGACCGAAGCTGTAGTCGTAGACCTGCTCGGCCGAGAACGCGTCGGTGCCGCCGGCGTAGGAGATGCCGCTGTGGCTCGTCCACACCACGTGCTTGGCGCCGCTGGCGTCGATCGCGATGTCGGTGCCGTTGGTGTTCTCGGCGTCGGCGCCCACGAGGGACGGGTCGAACGCCGGGCCGAAGGGGATGTAGACGCCGGTCGGCGTCTTCCGCACCTGGGCGGCGGCGCCCCGGGTCCACACGGCGTCGGCCGACAGGCTCGCCAACCCGATCGCGGCTCCGTCTTCCGGTTCGGGGTCGTCGGTGGTGATGTATGCCGAACCCAGCGGACGTCCGACGGGGATCTCGCCTTCGGCCAGCGTGGCCGGGAAGATCCAGTAGGAGGTGTAGGGCACGCCCTCGGCGTCGACCGCGATGGCGTTGCCGAGGCCCGAATCGTCGAGGAACTCGGCCACGAACGGCACGAACCGAGCCCCCTCGCCGCTGACGACCTCGCCCTCGGGGATGGAGCCGCAGGCGGCGGCCGTCAGGGCGAGGGCACACAGGAGGGTCGGCAGGCGCGTGGTCACGTCGGCGGGGATACTAGCAAGCGACGGGACCTGTGCCGGTGAGCCGCATCATCGCGACGGAGCGAGGGCATCGGGCGTCTCCAGCGGCAACTGCGGGCGCTCGAGCACCTCGGCCAGGAACCGTCCTGTATGCGATGCGGGCTCGGCCGCGACCGCCTCCGGCGTCCCCGTGGCGACGATCGTGCCGCCCTTGTCGCCGCCCTCGGGACCGAGGTCGATGAGCCAGTCCGCAGTCTTGATCACGTCGAGGTTGTGCTCGATCACGAGCACCGTGTTGCCGGTGGCGACGAGCCGCTGCAGCACCGCGAGCAGCTTGCGCATGTCCTCGAAGTGCAGCCCGGTCGTCGGCTCGTCGAGCACGTACAACGTGTTGCCGGTCGCCCGCTTGTGCAGCTCGGAGCTCAGCTTGATGCGCTGGGCCTCGCCGCCCGAGAGCGTGGGTGCCGGCTGGCCGAGCTTCATGTAGCCGAGGCCGACGTCGGAGAGCGTCTGCATGTGCCGCTTGATCGGCGGGATGTTCTGGAAGAACTCGAGCGCCTCGTCGACGCTCATCTCCAGCACGTCGGCGATCGAGCGGCCCTTGTAGCGCACCTCGAGCGTCTCGCGGTTGTAGCGCCGGCCCTTGCAGACCTCGCACGTCACGTAGACGTCGGGCAGGAAGTGCATCTCGATCTTGATCTGGCCGTCGCCGGCGCAGTTCTCGCACCGCCCGCCCCGCACGTTGAACGAGAAGCGCCCCGGCTGGAACCCGCGCAGCTTCGCCTCGGGCACCTGCGCGAAGAGCTTGCGCACGTGGTCGAAGACCCCCGTGTAGGTGGCGGGGTTCGATCGCGGCGTGCGGCCGATCGGCGACTGGTCGATGTCGACGACCTTGTCGACCTGCTCCCATCCGACGAGGCGCTTGTGCTTGCCCGGCAGCAGCCGGGAGCGGTAGACCTTCTGCATCAGGACGCGCAGCAGCACGTCCTGCACGAGCGTGGACTTGCCCGACCCGCTCACCCCGGTCACGCACACGAACAGGCCGAGCGGCACGTCGACCGTGACGTTCTGCAGGTTGTGCTGCTCGCACGCCCTTCGATGCGCAGCTTCCTGTTGGTCGGCCTGCGGCGCACCTCGGGGGTGGGGATCTGCCGGCGGCCGGACAGGAACGCGCCCGGTGATCGACGCGTCGCACTCGAGCAGGCCCTTGAGGTCGCCCGAGTACACGATCTCGCCGCCGTGCTCGCCGGCGAGCGGTCCGATGTCGACGATGTGGTCGGCCTCGAGGATCGTGGCCTCGTCGTGCTCGACCACGACGAGCGTGTTGCCGAGGTCGCGCAGGCGCACGAGCGTGTCGATCAGGCGCCTGTTGTCGCGCTGGTGCAGCCCGATCGACGGCTCGTCGAGGATGTACAGCACGCCGACGAGGCCCGATCCGATCTGGGTCGCGAGCCGGATGCGCTGCGCCTCGCCCCCCGCGAGCGTCGCCGGCGGGCCTCGACAGCGACAGGTAGTCGAGCCCCACGTCGACGAGGAACCGCAGCCGCTCGCGGATCTCCTTCAGCAGCCGCTCGGCGATCATCGTCTCGCGCTCGCTGAGCTCCATCGTCGTCGATGAACGCGAGGGTGTCGCGGATCGAGCGGTCGGTGAGCTCGGCGATGTTGGCGCCCGCCGACCGTGACCGCGAGCGTCTCGGGCCGCAGCCGCGCCCCCTTGCACGCGCGGCACGGGATCTCGCGCATGAACTGCTCGAGCTTCTCGCGTTGCGCCTCGGAGTCGGTCTCGCGGTGGCGGCGCTCGACGTTGGTCAGCACGCCCTCGTAGGTCGTCCAGTAGGAGCGCTGTCGCCCGTACCGGTTCTTGTAGCGGACGTGGATCTGCTCGTCGCAGCCGGTGAGCAGCACGTCGCGCTGCTTCTTGAGCAGCTTCTTCCGAACGGCGTGTCGAGGGCGAAGCCGTGCGCCTCGGCGACCGCCTCGAGCACGCGGTTCCAGTACTCGAGCGTGGCGCTCGCCCACGGCGCGAGCGCCCCCTCGCGCACGGAGAGGTCGGGGTCGGGCACGACCAGCTCGGCGTCGACCTCGAGCCGGGTGCCGAGCCCGTCGCACGTGGGACAGGCGCCGTACGGCGAGTTGAACGAGAAGTTGCGCGGCGCCAGCTCGTCGAAGGAGAGACCGCAGTACGTGCACGCGAGCGACTGCGAGAAGTTCTGGATCTCCTCGCGCCCCGTCGTGGGTCTGCACCGCGATCGACGCGATGCCCTCGGCCAGCTCGAGCGCGGTCTCGATGGAGTCGGCGACGCGCCGGCGGATGTCGGGCTTCGCGACGAGGCGGTCGACCACCACCTCGATCGTGTGCTTGTAGGTCTTGGGCAGCCGGATCGGCTCGGACAGCTCGCGCACCTCGCCGTCGATCCGCGCCCGCGGGAACCCCTTGCGTGCGAGCTCGTCGAGCAGCTTCCCGTACTCGCCCTTGCGCCCGCGCACGACCGGCGCCAGGACCTGGAAGCGCGTGCCCTCGGGCAGCTCCATGACCTGGTCGACGATCTGATCGGGCGTCTGGCGCCCGATCGGGCGCCCGCAGTTGGAGCAGTGCGGATGGCCGACCCGGGCGTAGAGCACCCGCAGGTAGTCGTAGACCTCGGTGATGGTGCCCACCGTGGACCGCGGGTTGCGCGAGGTGGACTTCTGGTCGATCGAGATCGCCGGGCGAGAGCCCCTCGATGAAGTCGACGTCGGGCTTCTCCATCTGCCCCAGGAACTGGCGCGCGTAGGACGACAGCGACTCCACGTAGCGCCGCTGTCCCTCGGCGTAGATCGTGTCGAAGGCGAGCGAGGACTTGCCGGAGCCGGACAGCCCCGTGAACACGATCAAGCGGTCACGGGGGAGCTCGAGCGTGACGTTCTTGAGGTTGTGCTCACGGGCGCCGTGGATGACGAGGCGATCGGTGCCCATAGGTCGAGCCAGTGTAGAGGCGTCCGCCGACACGCCTGGGCGAAGGCGGCCTATCCTCCAGCGGTGGAACGGGACCTGCGAGAGACACCGCTGTTCAAAGACGTCGAGGCCTTCTTCCGCTCGGTGCTGGAGCCGGGGTTCGGCTCTGCCTTCCCGGCCGGCGATCCGGCGCCCTCGCCCGACGGCGCAGCCGATCGCCTTCCGCGGGCAGAGGCTCGATCGGCTCGAGGGCCATCCGCTCGGCCGCATCTGCATGGTGTCGAGCCGACGGCACGGGTCTCCGCCAGGTCACCCACGGTCCGAACGACGACTCGGAGCCGCGGTGGTCGCCCGACGGCCGACGATTGAGCTTCCGGTCGGATCGCGTCTCGAAGGGACAGCACCAGCTCTTCGTGCTGGACACGGAGGCTGCCCTCAGAGGCTCGTGCAGCTCACCACGCTGCCGGGCACCGTGGAGTGGCATCGGTGGTCGCCTGACGGCACACGCATGCTGGCCGGGCTCGCCGGCACCTCCGCCGAGCAGGCCGATGCGCTCGGTTCGGGCACGCTCGGCGGCGAGCCGGACGTGCCCGCGTGGGTGCCCGGGGTGGAGTCGTCGACGACGCCGAGGGCGAGCGACGCTCGTTGTGGGTGGTCGATGTGGGCACGGGCGAGGCACGCCGGGTCTCCGGCGCGGACCGCAACGTCTGGGAAGCCGACTGGTGCGGCCCGGATCGGGCTCGTCGCGGTCACCTCTGACGGCGCCGGCGAGGATGCCTGGTACGGCGCGGGAGTGGGCGTCATCGACCTCGCCACCGGCGACGAACGGCCGCTGGCGACGAGCCGACGTGCAGTTCGGATGGGTCGCCGGCTCGCCCTCCGGCGAGCGGGCGGCCGTGATCGAGGCCGTCTGCAGCGATCGGCGTCGTCGTCTGCGGCGACCTGCGGGTGATCGACGTCGGCACCGGCACGACCACACCCGTCGATCTTGGTGACGTCGACGCCTCGTGGGCGCGGTGGCTCGACGACGACCGGCTGCTGGTGTTCGGGCGGCGCGGCCTGCGCTCCGTGGCGCTCGAGGTCGCGCTCGCGAGCGGCGACGTGCGGGAGCGGTGGTCGACCGACGGATCGGTGGGCGAGCTGTACCACCCCAGCGGGTCGGCGTTCGGCGACGGATTCGCCGTGCTCGATGTCGTCGCATCGCGGCCCCCGCGGCCATCGTCGCGGTCGACGAGCACGGCGCCGAACGGGACGTGGCCGCTCCGCACCACGCGGGCCACGACATCGTGCTCGGTGCGATCGGCGCGACGCGAGCCGTTGCGCTGGACCTCGACCGACGGCCTCGAGATCGAAGGCCTGCTGACGCTGCCGAAGGGTGATGGGCCCTTCCCGCTCGTGCTCGACGTGCACGGGGGACCCGATCGGCAACGTCGATGACCGTTACCCGAGCACGCTCGATGCACTGCTGCTCTCCACGGGGCTTCGCGATCCTGCAGCCGAATCCCGCGCGGCTCCACCGGCCGCGGCCAGGACTTCGCGAGCCGGGTCGTGGGCGACATGGGCGGGCTCGACGTCGACGACGTGCTCGCGGGCGTCGACGCCGCGGTCGAGGCCGGGCTCGCCGACCCCGAGCGCCTGGTGCTCACCGGGGGCAGCTACGGCGGCTTCATGGCCGCCTGGATCCCGACGCGCGACGGGCGGTTCAAGGCCTCGGTCGCGATCTCGCCGGTCACCGACTGGTGGTCCGAGCGATTCGACAGCAGCCTCGGCGCGTGGGTCGGCGACTTCCTCGGCGGGCAGCCGCACGAGGTGCCGGACGAGTACACGGAGCGCAGCCCCGTGCTGCACATGGAGAACGTGACGACGCCGATCCTGCTGACCGCGGGCCGGCACGACCGCGCGACGCCGGTCGGCCAGGCCGTCGAGTGCTACCGCGCCCTGCGCGAGCACGGCGTGCCGGCGGAGGTGGTGATCTACCCGCAGGAGGGCCACGGGGTCGGCGACCTGCCCGCCGTCATCGACCTGGCTACCCGCACGGTGGCGTGGTTCGAGCGGTTCCTGCCGGCGTCGGGTGAGGGCCGCTAGGCTGGCCGCCGAGCGCCGTGCCGACAGGAAGGATGCGATGACGACCCGCGAGGAACTCGAAGCCCTGCCCACGAAGGAGCTGTACGACCGCACGATCGGCACCGCGAAGCGCCGGCTCGACGTGGGCTTCTTCTGGGACCTGCTGAAGGCGCTGCCGGTCGCCGAGGAAGTGATCGGCGACGACCAGCGCAGCAAGAGCGACATCCACCGCCCGCTCGCCCTGTTGAACGACCTGCTCTACGACGCCGACTCGGGCCCGCTCGGCGAGGCGCTGCGTCCGATGTACGTCGACTACCTGCTCGAGCACGAGCGCCCGCACGACGAGGACCAGACGACGACGCCTGAGCGCGACCTCGGCTCCTACCGGAGCGAGTTCCCGGTCGTCGACCGCACGGCCTACCTGATCAGCGCCTCGCTCGGGCCGCTCTCGCACCGCTCGCGAGCGCTGCTCGACGGCTACCTCGACGCCTGGGCCACGGAAGGCGCCCCCGACCCCGTGTGGTTCGGGCACATCTTCCCGGCGATGGCCCGGCTGAAGCGCTCGTTCGCCGCGCTCGCCGGGTGCGACGCCGACGAGGTCGCGATCACGACGAACATCTCCATCGCCCTGTCGACGATCGCCTCGGCGATCGACCTGCGCGGCGAGCGGCGGCGCATCGTGCTGAGCGAGCTCGACTTCCCGACCGACGGGCACGTCTGGATCGCGTGGGCAGCGAAGTCAGGCGCCGAGATCGTGTGGCTCCGCTCCCCCGACGGGCTCACGATCCCGCTCGAGGCCTACGACGAGGCCATCGACGAGCGCACCGCCGTGGTCATGGTGAACCGGGTGCTGTACCGGTCGAGCGCGATCGTCGACGCCCGAGGCGGTCTGCACGATGGCGCGGGAGCGCGGCGCGCTCTCGTTCGTCGACGACTACCACGGGCTCGGCATCGTGCCGCTCGACCTGCACGACCTCGGCTGCGACCTCTACACCGCCGGCACGCTGAAGTGGCTGTGCGGCGGGCCGGGCATGGTCTTCCTCTACGCGCGTCGCTCGCTGCTGCCGTCGCTGGAGCCGGCGGTCACCGGATGGTTCGCGACCGAGCAGCCGTTCTCGTTCGACACCGAGCACCTCGCGTACCACCCGTCGGCGCGGCGGCTCGAGCACGGCACCCCGCCCGCCCCGGTGTTCTTCCTCGCGCAAGGGGGCATCGACATCATCTCGGAGGTCGGGGTCGAGCGGGTCCGCGCGCGGCAGCGCGAGCTGACCGCATACGTCATCGCGCGGAGCGACGAGGCCGGGCTCGCGGTGCGCACGCCGCGCGATCCGTCGATGCGCGGCGGGGTCGTGAACGTGCGGGTGGGCGAGGACGCCGAGCGCATCTGTCACGCGCTGCTCGCGCGCGACGTCTGCACCGACTTCCGCGGCGACGGCCTGCGCATCAGTCCGCACTTCTTCAACACGGAAGCCGACGTCGACCGGTGCTTCGAGGAGCTGGGGCACGTCCTGCCCGGCGAGTAGTCTGGCTTGGACTAGTTGCCGCCGATCGTCTGGCCCGAGCGCACGACAAGCCGGATGTCGTCGAGCGCCGCGATGTCGCCGAGCGGGCTCTCCCCCACGACGAGCAGGTCCGCCGGGGCGCCGACCTCGATGGGTGCGCGTACGAACGCCTGGAGCACCTCCTCGGTCGCGAGACCCGCGGCGCGCAGCCACCGCAGCTCGTCGATGTGCACGCCCGAGGGGATGGGGCCGTTGCCGAGGTCGGTGCCGTAGACGACCTCGCCGCCGGCGCGATGAAAGCGAGCGAGGTTGTCGAGGGCGCACCGCAGCGCCGGCGTGTCGCGACCGAACCCGTGGATGTCGAGCGTCGAGACCCACCGCTGGCGAGCCGCGGCGGCGGCGATCGTCGCGTCGTCGAGGCGCTCGGTCCAGGGGGTGTGCGCGAGCTCGCCCACGCCGGCGCCGAGGGCTCGCGCGACCTGCCCGGCGCCTTCCGCGTGCGCCGTCACCGGCAGGTCGTGCTCGACAGCGGCATCGCAGATCGCCGCGAGCACCGCGTCGCTCGGCGTGGGCCCGGCATCGGCGTTCAGCGAGACCTTGATCGCCACCGCACCCCTGGTCGCCAGGTCCGCGACGGCGGCGGCCGCCGTCTCCCCGTCGGCCACCTCGAGGCCTGTGCTCTCGGGCGCCCAGGCGGCCTTCGTCGGATACCCGCCGGGTGCGGTGAGCATCGGCCCCGCCGCCCTGATGAACGGTCCGTTGAACCCCGGCATCTCCGAGGCCTCCGCGAGCGGGAAGATGCGCTCGGCGGGCCACGCCAGGTCGCGCACGGCGGTCACGCCCCGTCGTGCGATCGCGGCCGGATCGCCGAGCTGCACGTGCACGTGGCGGTCGGCGCCCGCGGGCATCAGGAAGCCCTCCGCCACGATGAGCTCGTCGGTCTCGCGCACGGTGGTGACGCGGCCGACCTCGGTGATCGACCCGCCCTCGCAGACGACCTGCACATCGGGCACGGTGCGGCCGGGGCCGAGCCACGCGAGCGACGCACGGATCACGAGTCGAGGCACGGCCACACGGTACCCCCGTGGCCCACCCGGGCGTTGCGGGATCGGCAACGGCCGGGATGCGCGAGCGGCGCACCTGGTGCATGCTCGCGCGGTCGGTCCCGGGCGAGGAGGGCACGAGCATGGGTGGGCAGTACGACTTCGTGATCGTCGGTGGCGGGTCGGCCGGCAGCGCGCTCGGCAACCGGCTCTCGTCGGACCCCTCGAACCGGGTGCTCGTGCTCGAGGCGGGCCGCCCCGACTACATCTGGGACGTCTTCATCCACATGCCGGCGGCCCTGCCCTTCCCGATCGGCAGCCGCTTCTACGACTGGAAGTACGAGAGCGAGCCCGAGCCGCAGATGAACGGGCGACGCATCTACCACGCCCGCGGCAAGGTGCTCGGCGGCTCGAGCAGCATCAACGGCATGATCTTCCAGCGGGGGAACCCGCTCGACTACGAGCGGTGGGCGTCGGACCCCGGCATGGAGACCTGGGACTACGCGCACTGCCTTCCCTACTTCAAGCGCATGGAACGCTGCCTCGCCGCAGACCGCACCGACGAGTTCCGCGGGCACGCCGGGCCCCTCGTGCTGGAGCGCGGTCCGGCCACGAGCCCGTTGTTCGGCGCCTTCTTCGAGGCGGTGCAGCAGGCGGGCTACCCGCTCACCGACGACGTGAACGGCTACCGGCAGGAGGGCTTCGCGCCGTTCGACCGCAACGTGCACCGGGGTCGGCGCCTGTCCGCCGCCCGGGCCTACCTGCACCCGGTGAGCTCGCGGCCCAACCTCGACATCCAGACGCGGGCGTTCGTGACGAAGGTGCTGTTCGACGGCACGAGGGCGATCGGCGTCGAGTACACGCAGGGGCGCGGCTCCTCGCCGAAGCGGGCGATGGCCGGCGACGTCGTGCTGTGCGGCGGCGCGATCAACACCCCGCAGCTGCTGCAGCTCTCCGGCGTCGGCAACGCGGCCGAGCTGGAGCCGCTCGGCGTGCGCATGGTGCAGCGACCTGCCCGGCGTGGGCGAGCACCTGCAGGACCACCTCGAGGTCTACGTGCAGTACGCGTGCACCCAGCCGGTCTCGATCGCGCCCGGCATGAAGATGTGGCGCCGGCCCTTCATCGGCGCCCAGTGGCTCTTCCTGCGGTCGGGGCTCGGCGCCACGAACCATTTCGAGGCCGGCGGGTTCGTGCGCAGCAACGACGACGTGGACTACCCGAACCTGATGTTCCACTTCCTGCCGATCGCGATCCGCTACGACGGCTCGGCGCCGGCGGGCGATCACGGCTACCAGGTGCACATCGGTCCGATGTACTCCGATGCGCGCGGGTCCATCACGATCACGAGCACCGACCCGCGCGTGCACCCGGCGATGCGCTTCAACTACCTCTCGACCGACCAGGACCGCCGCGAGTGGGTCGAGGCGATCCGGGTGGCCCGGTCCATCCTCACCCAGCCCGCGTTCGATCCGTTCAACGGCGGCGAGACCTCACCCGGGCCGAGCGTCGAGACCGACGAAGAGATCCTGCAGTGGGTCGCGAAGGACGGCGAGACGGCCCTGCACCCCTCGTGCACGGCCCGCATGGGCGTCGACGACATGTCGGTCGTCGACCCGCTCACGATGTCGGTGCACGGCCTGGAAGGGTTGCGCGTGGTCGACGCGTCGGTGATGCCCTACGTCACGAACGGCAACATCTACGCGCCCGTGATGATGACGGCGGAGAAGGCGGCCGACCTGATCCTGGGCAACACGCCGCTGGAACCCGAGAAGGTCGACTTCTACCGCCACCGCGCCGGCTGAGGCTCGGGGTCTGCGCCATCCGCATGCCGCTGGACCCGCGGTCTGCCATGCCGTAGGTTGCGCGGATGGACACCGACGTCCGGACACCCATCCCGTCCCTCCCGACACCCAAGCCTGCATCCGGAGGTCGGAGATCTCGGCTCCTCGTAGCCTCGGCGCTCCTCGTGGCGACTACTTTCGTGGCCGGCCTCGTCTGGCTCGCGAACCTCGAGCCGATCTCACAGGGGTCCACCGGCTACGACCTGCGGATGGGTCTGCCGACATCGATGGCGAGGACGGCGAGCGTGCAGGTCGTGGAGGCCTTCGGCGTGGACGGTCGCGTCCTGAGCGTTCGAGCGGAACCGGACGCGGTATTCACCTACATGGTCTCGGTCCGCAACGACGGCCCCGTGCCTATCACCATCCGAGGCCTGTCTCCTGAGGAGGGCGATCGTATCCATGTCGTCGGGATGATGCCGGACATATGGGCATCCGGACGTGTGAGCAACGAGACCCAGCCGTTCCATCCGTTCTCCGTATCGCCGGACGGCGAAGCCGCGTTGGAGTTCCAGGTCCGCATCCCTCGAGAGGCGTGCCGGGCTCGGGGAACCACGACGTCGTGGTACACGCTGCCGCTGGAGTACACCGTCCTGGGGATCGAGCGCGAGCAGGTGGTCGATCTGGGTGTGGAGGTCGTGCTGCGCGGCACGGAGGCGACGGAATGCTGAGGCCCGGGCACCTCGCCCGCCCCTAGGCGACGCCGGCTTCCTTGAGCTGCTTCAGCTCTCGCTTGAGGTCGTGCACCTCGTCGCGCAGGCGGGCCGCGTACTCGAAGCGCAGGTCCTTGGCGGCCTGGTGCATCTCTTCCTCGAGACCCTGCACGAGCCGCTCGAGCTCCTCGGTCGGCATCTCGGGGTGGGCGGCCCGTTGGCGCCTGGGCTTCGTGGGCGCGGTGGCCTTCGGGTCGCCCTCGCCCCGCAGGGTGAGCAGGATGTCGGTGACCTTGCGCTGGATCGTGGTGGGGTCGATGCCGTGCTCGGCGTTGTACCGCAGCTGGATCTGCCGCCGCCGCTGAGTCTCGCTGATCGCCTTCTTCATGGAGTCGGTGATCTGGTCGGCGTACATCAGCACGGTGCCGTGCACGTTGCGCGCCGCCCGGCCGATCGTCTGCACGAGCGAGGTCTCGGAGCGAAGGAAGC
Source organism: uncultured Actinomycetes bacterium (assembly GCA_963722795.1). Classification (GTDB taxonomy): domain Bacteria; phylum Actinomycetota; class UBA4738; order UBA4738; family HRBIN12; genus JAOUEA01. The sequence goes on along the minus strand of CAVROD010000003.1, from coordinate 169,728 downwards.
CCTCCTTGTCGGCATCGAGGATCGCCACGAGCGAGACCTCGGGCAGGTCGAGACCCTCGCGCAGCAGGTTGATGCCGACCAGCACGTCGAACTCGCCCAGACGCAGGTCGCGCACGATCTCGATGCGTTGCAGGGTGTCGACCTCGGAGTGCAGGTAGCGCACCCGGATGCCCATCTCGACGAGGTAGTCGGTGAGGTCCTCGGCCATCTTCTTCGTGAGCGTGGTGACGAGTACGCGCTCCTCGGCCTCGGCGCGGGTGCGGATCTCCTCGATGAGATCGTCGACCTGCCCCTTCGTGGGCCGGATCTGCACCTCGGGGTCGATGAGACCGGTCGGGCGCACGATCTGCTCGACGACCGTCGACGACCGTCGCAGCTCGTACGCGCTCGGCGTCGCCGACATGTAGACGGTCTGGTGTACGCGCTCGGTGAACTCCTCGAACCGCAGCGGGCGGTTGTCGATCGCGCTCGGCAGGCGGAACCCGTGCTCGACGAGCGTCGACTTGCGGGACAGGTCGCCCTCGTACATGCCGCCGAGCTGTGGCACGGTCACGTGCGACTCGTCGATGACGACGAGGTAGTCGTCGGGGAAGTAGTCGAGCAGGGTGTACGGCGCCGTGCCCGCGCTGCGGCCGTCGATGTGGCGCGAGTAGTTCTCGATGCCGCTGCAGAAGCCGACCTCGCGCATCATCTCGAGGTCGTAGCTCGGTGCGCATGCGCAGGCGCTCGGCCTCGAGCAGCTTGCCCTGGCCCTCGAGCTCCGCCGAGGCGATCGTGCAGCTCCTCCTCGATCGTGACGATCGCCCGCTTCATGCGCTCCTCGCCGGCGACGTAGTGCGAGGCCGGGAAGATCGTGAGGTCGACGATCGCGTCGTCGACGATCTCGCCGGTGACGGGGTCGAACCTCGAGATCTTCTCGATCGTGTCGCCCCACCACTCGATCGCGGTAGCCGGTCTGGTCGTACGGCGGGAACACCTCGAGCGTGTCGCCCTGCACCCGGAAGGTGCCCCGGGCCCGGCTGACGTTGTTGCGCGAGTACTGGATGTCGACGAGCCGCTGCATCGCGAACTCGAGCGGGATCTCGGTGCCCTTGTACGGCCTGAGGATCTGCCCCTCGTACTCCTCGGGCGAGCCGAGGCCGTAGATGCACGAGACGCTCGCCACGATCAGCACGTCGCGGCGGCCCAGGAGCGCGGCCGTGGCCGAGTGCCGCAGCCGCTCGATCTCGTCGTTGACCGAGCTGTCCTTCTCGATGTACGTGTCGGTCGACGGGATGTAGGCCTCGGGCTGGTAGTAGTCGTAGTAGCTCACGAAGTACTCGACGGCGTTGTCGGGGAAGACCTCGCGGAACTCGTTGGCGAGCTGGGCCGCGAGCGACTTGTTCGGCGCGATCACCAGGGTCGGGCGTTGCACCTGCTCGACAACGTGCGCGATCGTGAAGGTCTTGCCCGTGCCGGTAGCGCCGAGCAGCGTGACGTGCTCGTCGCCGGCTCGCACGGCCGCCGTGAGTCGTTCGATCGCCGCAGGCTGGTCGCCGGCCGGACGGAACTCGGAGCGCAGGGTGAACGGGGGCACCGAGCCAGTCTAGATGCCGCCGGCGACACGGCCGCGCTCTCAGGTTCCTTGCCGCCCTCCGTAGACTCGACGCGTGCGGATCTGTCCCAACTGCGGCGCCCAGAACCCCGAGCACGCGAGATTCTGCACCGCCTGCGGCACGCCGCTCGACTCCCTCGGCGAGGAACGCCGGCTCGTGACGGCCGTGTTCGCCGATATGGTCGACGTGCAGCGGCGGCTCGAGCCGGGCGACGACCCCGAGGACTTCACCGCCAGGCTGCGGCCCTTCCACGAGCTGCTCCGGCGCCAGATCGAAGGCTTCGGCGGCACCGTCGAGAAGATCATCGGCAACGTGGTGTTCGGCGTCTTCGGCGCGCCCATCACCCACGAGGACGACGCCGAGCGCGCGATCCGCTGCGTGCTGCGCGTCCGCGAGGAGGTGCAGCATCGCCGGCGACACGACCCGTCATCGCTGGCGGTGCGGGTCGGCGTGGCGACCGGCGAAGTGGTGGTTTCGCTCGGCACCGGGCCCCGCATCGGCGAGCGCGTGACGGGCGACGTGGTGAACACGGCGTCGAGGCTGCAGTCCACCGCCCCCCCAGACGGCATCGTGGTCGCCGAGTCCAGCTACCTCGCCACGCAGTTCGACTTCCGCTGGCAGGAGCTCCGGCCGGTGACGGTGAAGGGCAAGGTCGACCCCATCCTCATCTGGTCCCCGATCGAGTCGCGCGGGCGCATGGCGATCGAGCCGCCCGACCCGATGGGGGCACCGTTCGTGGGCCGTCGTGATGAGCTGGCCACGCTGCGCACCGACTTCCTGTCGTCGCTGCGCGACCGGCGCCCGCGACTAGTGACGATCGTCGGCGATGCCGGACTCGGGAAGAGCCGTCTGATCGCCGAGCTGTCGGTCGTCACCGACGAGCTGCCCGACCTGGTCCGATGGCGTGTCGGCCGTCCGCTCCCCTACGGCGACACGACGGCCTTCGCGCCGTTCGCCGACATCGTGAAGGCCGAGTCGGGCATCCTCGACTCCGACGCGCCCGACGCCGCAGCCTCGAAGGTCGATGTCACCCTGCAGCGGGTGTCGACCAATGCCGAGGAGCTGCAGCGGCTGCACCGTCACCTCCTGCCCCTCGTGACCGCAGAGGCGACGACCGACGACGCCACCCGCGAGGAGGCGTTCTCGGCGTGGTCGACGTTCGTCGAACGCCTCGCCCAGGAGAACCCCACGGTCCTCGCCTTCGAGGACATGCACGACGCCTCGTCCGCCCTCTTCTCGTTCCTCGACCTGTTGCTCGATCGCGTGGGCGCGGTGCCGCTCACCGTGGTCGTCGCCGGCCGGCGGGAGCTGTACGAGGTACGGCCGGGGTGGGGCGACCGACCGGGTGCGAGCACGATGCATCTCGAGCCGCTGTCCGATGGCGAGATCGCCCAGCTCGTCGCGGCGCTGCGCGATCGCGACACGTTGCCGGCCGAGATGGCCGAGGCGGTGGTCGAGCGGTCCGGCGGCAATCCCCTGTACGCCGAGGAGTTCATGCGCATGCTGCGCGACCAGGCCCGGCGTGAGGATGAGGCGGGCGCCGAGGGGGGTCATCTGCCGCAGCAGGTCGCGCTGCCGCCGACCATCCAGGCGCTGCTCTCCTCCCGACTCGATGCCCTGCCACTGCGACTGCGCGCGGCCGCCCAAGACGCAGCCGTGGTCGGTCTCACCTGCTGGCCGGGAGCGATCGGGGCGATCACGGGTGCCGCCGACGATGTCGCGCGCGCCACGCTCGAAGACCTGGTCGAGCGCGAGGTGCTGCGCCGGGCGAAGACCTCGTCGGTCGCCGGCCAGACCGAATACGGGTTCCGGCATGTGCTCCTCCGCGACGTGGCCTACGGACGCATCCCCCGAGCCGATCGCGCTCGCAAGCACCGAGCGGTCGCCCGATGGCTCGAGACGGCGCTGGGCGCCGGCGCGGCCGATCGCGAGGAGCGGCTGGCGTACCACTACGCCGAGGCGCACGACCTGGCAGCCGCGGCCGCGGACTCCATGGCCCCCGCGATGGCCGAGCAGGCGGTTTCCCACCTGCTTGCCGCCTCGATGCGGGCGGTCGGTCTCGACCCCGCTCGGTCGCTGATCCACGCCCGACGAGCGCTCTCGCTCATGGCGGACGACGACCCCCGCCGTCCCCACACGCTCGTGCGGGCCGGACGCGCGGCGCTCGCGAGCGCCCGATTCGACGAGGCCGACGACGACCTGCGAGCGGCGATCGAGCTGTTCGCCAAGCACGAGGACGAGATCGGCGCCGCCGACGCCACGGTGATGCTGGCCCGATCGCACTTCGAGCGAGGCGACATCGAGGGCGAGGGGCCGCTGCTGCAGCGGGCGATCGACGTGCTGGAAGCCCACCCGCCCGGACCCGCGCTCGCCCACGCCGCCTCCCGCATGGCCGGCCACCTGTGGGTGGTGGGCGACCTGGAGGCCTGCGCCACCTGGTCCGAGCGAGCGCTCGTCCTCGCTCGCGAGATGGCGCTGTTGAGCGAACAGGTGCTGGCGCTGCAGTACCGAGGCGCGAGCCGCAGCAAGCTCGGCGACGAAGGCGGGCTCGACGACATGCGCGAGGCGTTGCGCATCGGCGTCGAGCACGGCCTCGGTGAGGAGACCGCTGTCGCGTACAACAACTACGCCTACGAGCTCTGGTACCAACGGGGGCCGGGCGCATCGCAGCCGGTGTGGGAGGAGATGGCGGCGTTCTGCGAAGCGCGGGGCCTTGCCACGTCCTACGCCTGGGCCCGTGGGGGCGCCCTCGAGCCCCTGTTCGACGCCGGCGAGTGGGACCGGGTGCTCGGCACCGCCGCATGGCTTCGCGCCTGGGACGACGAGCACGGCGGCGAGACCCAGCTGGGGTCGGTGGCGATCCAGTTCCAAGGGTGGGTGACCCTGCGCCGGGGCGATCACGACACCGCCAAGTCGTGCGCGAAGGAGTTGATGGATCGCGCGCTGCAGCTCGGCACGGCGGAGTACCTGTCGCCGGCGTTCCTGCTCGCCGCCGAAGTCGCGGCCGCCGAGGACGACCAGGCAACGATGCTCGTGCACCTCGACGCGTTCATGGCGTCGACGGCGTCCCAGCCCACGTTCCGGACCGGCTTCCTGCCGCTCGCCATGCGTCTGCTCGTGCGCGCCGGCGATCGTGCGCGGGCCGAGGAGACGCTCGACGTCGACATCGACGAGGGAGGCTCGACCAGGCGGCTCCGGCTCTCCTACGACACCGGGCGGGCCTCGTTCGAGGAAGCCTGGGGCGACCCCGCCGGCGCGCTCGAGTTGCAGACGACGGTCGCCGAGGCGTGGGCGTCCTACGGGTTCCCGCTCGAGACCGCGCTCTGCCGGGTCGGCGCGGCCCGGTGCCTCGTGCGAGCTCGAACGCCCCGGCGACGCGCAGGCCATGCTCGATGCCGCCCGTCCCACCTTCGAGGCGCTCGGTGCGATGCCCTACCTCGACGACCTCGAAGCCGTGCAGCGCACCCTCACCGGCTGAGACGGCCGGCTACATGCGCCCGGCGGCGACGATTCGCGCCAGGAACCGCTGGGTGCGCGCCTCCTGCGGGGCCCCGAAGATCTGCGCCGGCGGTCCCTGCTCGGCGATCACGCCCTCGTCGAGGAAGCACACCCGCGTCGCGATGTCGCGGGCGAACCCCATCTCGTGCGTCGCGATGAGCATCGTCATGCCCCCCGCCGCGAGCTCGCGGATGACGTCGAGCACCTCGGCCACGAGCTCGGGGTCGAGCGCGCTCGTGACCTCGTCGAGCAGCATGATGTCGGGCTGCATCGCGAGCGCGCGCATGATCGCGACGCGCTGCTGCTGGCCGCCCGATCAGCCGGTCGGGATACTCGTCGGCCTTGTCGGCGAGGCCGAACCGCTCGAGCAGCTCGCGCGCCTCGGCATCGGCCTGCGCCGTCGGCAGTGCCCACGACCTTCCTCGGCGCGAGCGTGATGTTGCGCAGCACGCTCATGTGCGGGAAGAGGTTGAACGACTGGAACACGATGCCGATGCGCCGGCGGATCGCGTTCACGTCGACGCCCGGACGCGGTGATCTCGCTCGCCTTCCACGACGATGCGCCCGGCGTCGATCGGCTCGATCAGGTTCACGCATCGCAGCAAGCGTCGACTTGCCCGACCCCGACGCACCGATCAGGCAGACGACCTCGTGGTCGGCCACCTCGAGGTCGACGCCGCGCAGCACCTGCAGGTCGCCGAAGGACTTGTGCAGCCCCTCGATCACGATCGCCGGCCGTTGGCTCACAGCGCTCGCATCCGCCCTGGCGGCGCCGCCGGTCTCGCTCGATCAGCCAGTCGACGAACCGCGCCTGCGGGATCGTGATCACGAGGTAGACCAGCGCCAGCGACGACGAACGGGGTGAAGTTGAAGCTCGCGCCGCGGAGATCGATGCTGGCGGTCGCAGCCCCTCGATCACCCCGAGCGAACGCGACCAGCGCGGAGTCCTTCTGCAGTCCGATGAAGTCGTTCAGCAGCGGCGGGATGCACGCGCCGGACCGCCTGGGGCAGCACGACGTAGCGCATCGCCTGCATCCGCGCAGAGCCCGAGCGACCGGGCGGCCGCCGTCTGGCTCGGATGCACCGACTCGATGCCCGGCCCGATAGACCTCGGCGACGTACGCGGAGTACACCAGCACCAGCGCCACGATCGCCCAGAACACCTCGCTCGTCGGGCAACCCCTGGAGCTCGAGCGCGGGCATGCCGAAGCCGAGCGACGTAGATCACCAGGATCGTCGGGATGCCGCGGAACAGGTCGGTGTAGACCGATCGAGAGGTCGGCAGCGGGGCGAAGACCGGGCCCGGGCAGGCTTCGCATGACGGCCAGCACCATCGCCACGACGAGCACCAACGCCTCGGCGACCAGGAAGATCCGACGTTGAGCCGGAACGCTCCAGGATCCTCGGAAGCTGACGTCGCGGAACATCGCGTCCGTTGAAGAAGGTCTCTTGAAGCGCCGGCCAACCCGGCGAGTTGACGACGACGACCGCGGTCGAGACCGAAGAAGAGCACGGTGCTCGCCACCGCGATCCAGACGCTGCGCGCGCCCGGGTCGCCGCCCCGCAGGATGCGGGACCGGCGATTGCCGGAGGGCGGCGGGTAGCTGCTCGGGGATCGAGGCCGGGGTCCCCGCGAGACGACCCAGCTCCCGGAACCCGCCGGCCACGACCTAGCGCTCCGTGGCGATCAGCCCTCGATCACGGGTGCTCGTGTCGTTGTCCGAGAGCCACTCCTGCTGGATCGCCGCGAGCGTGCCGTCGTCCTTGAGCGCCTCCATGCGAGATCGAGGCACTCCGTGAACGCGCGTCCTTCTCGAACGCGAGACGCGAACTGCTCCTGCGCCCCGACGGTCGGGAACTGCCCCACGATGACGCCCTTGGGGATCTGCACGGCCGTCAGAAGAAGGCGGTCGGGAGGTCCACGACGATGCCGTCGACCTGGCCGTTCTTGAGTGCCTGCAGGGCCCCGTTGAGGTCGTTGTAGACGGCGGGCTCCTCGGTGGGCTGGATGTTCTGCTCGATGTAGTCGAAGCTCGTCGTGCCGATCGGGGCTCCGAGCTTGGCGGCCTGCAGCTCGGCGAGCGTCGTCGCGCCTCGATCGCCGAGCCCTTCACGGACACGAGCGCCTGGTTCACGTCGTAGTAGCTCTCGCTGAAGTCCACGGCCTCCGCGCGCTTGTCGGAGTAGCGAGATCTGCTGCACGACGAAGTCGAAGTCCTTGGGGCCGGGCGCGAACGACTTGTTGAAGGGCACGGGCACGAACTCGACCTGATCCGCGGAGAACCCCAGTTGCTCGGCCACGGCCCCGACCGTCGCCCCCTCGAACCCTTCGAGCAGGTACGGGTCGTTGAACTCCCAGTCGTCGTTCGCCTCGGTCGTGCCGCCTTCCGCACCACGGCGGGAACGCCGGGTTGCCGGTCCCGACGGTCAGGACGCCGTCGCTCACGGTGCCCGCGTCGGCGGCGCAGGTGGCGGCGTCGACGGGCGCCGGCTCGGTCGTGCCCCCGTCGGTCGGCTCGTCGGTCGTGTCGTCTTCGGGCGCGCACGCGGCCGCCACGATCGCGATCACCGCCAGCCCGAGCAGGAACTTCCGCTTCACGAGAACCCCCCTGGTCATCACCGTCGCGCACGCGGCGCGAGCCGCCCCGTTTCCAGGCACGGAGCCTAGCAGAGGTGCCCGTTCCGCTCGGCTACTTGCGGGGTTCCCAGGTGAAGAACCTGGCTGCGAGCACGAGGCCCGCGACCCCCCAGGCGGCCACGACGAGCAGGTCCGACCACACGAACGAGAACGGGTGCACCGGCCCGACGGGCGTGTGCACGGTCACGTCGCTGAAGGCGCTGCCGAACATCGCGTCGGCGAAGGGCTTCACCGGGAAGGTGTTCGCGACGGTGCGCATCCATTCGGGCGCGTGGTCGCCGAGCGGGATGAAGATGCCCGACAGGAACAGCAGCGGCAGGATCGTGGCGTTCACGATGGGCGGGCGCGGCGTCGGCGTTCGGGATCGACCGCGGTGAGCGCGAGCGCGAGCGCCGCGAACGACAGCGACCCGACGAGGAACGTGAGCAGGAACTGCACCGCGGCCATCGCCGCTCGGGATCGGCGCGTCGTAGACGACCGCGCCGAACGCCATGGTGATGACGACCAGGATCGGCGCCGACGACCATCGCGTGCAGCACGCGCGCCGACAGGTAGGCGCCCGGCGGCAGCGGCGTGCCCCGCAGCCGCTTCAGGATGCCCTTGTCGCGATTGAACACGGTGGTGATCGCGATGTTCGTGTAGCAGGCCGAGATCACGCCGAAGGCCGCCATCGCGACGACGTAGTACTGTCGATGTGCGGGAGGTCGGTGCCCGTGCAGCGTGATGTCGTTGCCGCCCGAGCAACGACGTGAAGATCACGAGGAACATCAGCGGGAACGCGAACGTGAAGAACGCCGACGCCGGGTTCCGCCAGAAGGCCTTGTTCGTGAAGCGGACCTGCCGCAGCACGTGCACGGCCACGCTCACGGCGCTCGCCCTCGTCGCCACCGGTGATCTCGAGGTAGACGTCCTCGAGGCTCGGCAGCGTGACCTCGAGCACCTCGAACGAGAAGCCCGCGGTCGAGCGCCCATCCCGTCAGCTCGTGCAGCCGCCGTCGTCGGCGTCCTCGGCACGCAGCACGAACGACCCGTCCGGCTGCCTCGACCTGACCGCACGTCGGGCACGGCGGGCGCGCCCGGCGGCAGTCGGAACCGGATCCGCGCCAGCATCGCGTCGCGCCCGGCGAGCGTGTCGGGCGTGCCCTCGGCCACGATCGTGCCCTCGGCGATCACGGCGACCCGGTTCGCCAGGTACTGCGCCTCGTCCATGAAGTGGGTCGTGAGGAAGACGGTCTTGCCGAGCGCGGCGAGGTTCCTCACGATCTCCCACGCGTTGCGCCGGGCGCTCGGGATCGAACCCGGTCGTCGGCTCGTCGAGGAACAGCAGCTCGGGGTCGCCGGCGAGCGCGACCGCCACGTCGAGCCGGCGCTGCTGCCCGCCCGAGAGCTTGTTCACGCGCGTCGTCGCGCTTCTCGGCCAGCCCCACGAGGTCGATCACCTCGTCGATGTCGCGCGGTGCGGGATAGTAGCCCGCGTACATGCTCGACGGTCTCGCGCACCGTGAGGAAGGGGTCGACGCCGGTCGACTGCAGCACGATGCCGATCCGCGCCTTCATGCCCGGCACCGCCCGTGGCCGGGTCGTGCGCCGAGCACGCGCACCTCGCCGTCGCTGCGGTCGCGGTACCCCTCGAGGATCTCGACCGTCGTGGTCTTGCCGGCGCCGTTGGGACCGAGCAGCGCGAACACCTCGCCGCGCTCGACGTGCAGGTCGATGCCCCCCACGGCCTCGACGTCGCCGTACGACTTGCGCAGGCCCCGACCTCGATCACCCGGTCGCCCATGCGGCACGCAGGCTAGGTGACCGACGGACCGGGCGGCAATCCTCGCGAGCGCCCGGTCGGCGGCGACGCCCGACCCCGGACCGGCGCGCTTGTCGACGAGGTTCTCGAGCGGCTCGCCGGCAGCGAACCGGCGCGCGTTCTCGACGAACATCGCCACGACCTGCTCCTCCCACCCGGCGACGTCGCCGGACATGTGCGGCGACACGATCACGTTCGGCATCGTCCACAGCGGGCTCTCGGGCGGCAGCGGCTCCGTCGCGAACACGTCGAGCGCCGCGCCGGCGATGTGCCCGGTCGCGCAGCGCCTCGATCAAGGCCGTGCTCGTCGACGGTGGCGCCCCGGCCGACGTTGAAGAACCGGGCGCGCGGGCGCATCGCGGCGAACGCCGCCGCGTCGAACAACCCGCGGGTCGCGTCGGTCAGCGGCAGCGCGTCGAGCACGTGGTCGGCGTCGGCGAGGGCCTCGTGCAGGCGGTCGACGCCGAGCACGTCGCCGAAGGTCTCGTGGCGCCGGGGCTCACGCCCCACGAGCGCGACCGACATGCCGAGGGCGAGCGGCCCGTGCGCCGGTGGCGCGGCCGATCGGGCCGGGACCGACCACCACGAGCCGCGCCCCGTCGAGCCGCTCGGTCGTACGACCCGACGTCCACTGGCGCCGCTGCTGGTCGAGCGATCGAAGCGTGCAATCCGGTCGCGAACGCGAGCATGGCCGCCGATGACCCACTCTGCGATCGGCTCGTCGAACACGCCGCGCGCGTTCGTGACGTCGACGTCGCTCTCGATGAGCTCCGGGAAGAGCAGCGAGTCGACCCCGGCCGACGCCGACTGGATCCACCGCACGCGGGTCGCGTGCTGTCCAGGCGGCCGGCAGCCAAGTTCCGTCGGCGCCCCACGCAGAAGACCGCCGTCGGCCTCGCGCCAGCACGGCGGTCGCCGCGTCGAGATCGGCCGCGTACCGCAGCTCGGCGACGGCCTCGGCGGCCTCGATGCCGGGTGGCGGGTCGTCAGCCGTGGCGCCGAGCACCACGATCGACCGGGCGCGCGACGGCGCTCACCAGCGGCTTCCGCCTCGTGTAGCCGGCGTGCTCGCTCGTGGAAGAACGCCACGCGATCCTCGCCGAGCCGCCAGCACAGGAACACCCGCTCGCCGTCGCGCTCGGCCGGGAAGTCGACGAGCCCCGTCTCGGGGTCGCGCAGCAGGATGCCGCGCGTCGGCGAGGGCTGTGAGGTCGGTTCGCAGGCGTTCCTGCGCGCGCGAACCAGTCGCCGCCCGCGACCCCGCCGCCGTCGGCCGCGACCGCCTCGGTGATGCGCTCGCTCGCGTCGATCAGCGCCCGGCGCGCCTCGCGGATGCGCGGCAGCAGGTCGCGCAGCATCGGCAGAGCCGCCTCCGCCCGCTCGCGATCGTAGAGCTGGCCGCTCACGCGGCCTCCAGCACGCCGGGCAGCGCCCGCAGATCGGTGACCCGTGCGCCGTCATGCTGCGGATGCCGCTCGCGCCGGTCGATCAGCACCGGGAACATGCCGAGCGCCGCGGGCGGGTCGACGTCGAACTCCGGGTTGTCGCCGACGAAGGCGACCTCGTCGGCGGTGACGCCCGCTCGCGCCAGGGCGAGCCGGTAGATGCGCGGGTCGGGCTTCTCCATGCCGTCGATGCCGCTGATCACCCGCACCGGGAACCGCTCGCGAACGCCGAGCGCGGCGAGCAGGTCGTCGAGCCACGCCTCGAAGTTCGACACGATGCCGAGCGTGACCCCGGTCGCAGCGAGCGCGTCGAGGGGCTCGGTGACGTCGTCGAACAACGCGTAGTTGCCGAGGTCGGTGAACCCCTCGTAGAGCGTGTCACGCAGCCCGTCGGCCGACGGCAGCTCCAGCGAGCGCAGCATCTGCTCGTACACGCCGAGCCAGAAGGCCCGGGAGGACTCGGGTGTGAGCGTCCACAGCTGCCCGTCGCGCGCGGCCTCGCTGAAGCGCCTGCGCACCGCGGCGCTCGCCGCGACCACGTCGTCGGGGTCGCGGTCGTGCCCGGCATCGCGCACGATGCGTGCGAACAGCTCCGGGAACGACGGGGCCGGGTGCACCAGCGTCTCTCCCACGTCGAAGAGCACGGCACGGAACCTCACGGCGCGTTCACGCCCGCGATGATAGGGCTCGCTCGTGCAGGTCGGCCCAGAGCCGGTCGACCTGGGACTCGAGCTCGGCCTCGCTGCCACCGTTGTCGAGCAGCACGTCGGCGTAGGTCGCCTTCTCCTCCAGGGGCATCTGTGCGGCCATGCGGGCCCGCGCATCGGCCTCGCCCATGCCCCGGGCGGTCAGCCGGGCGATGCGGGCGTCGTCGGGCGCGGTCACGACGACCACCACGGGGAACGACTCGTGTGCGCCCGTCTCGATCAGCAATGGTGAATCGACCACCACCACGGCGTCGGAGTCGGCGTGGGCGGCGACCGCCTCACCGATGCGCAGCCGCACCTGGGGGTGCACGATGGCCTCGAGGTCGTGGCGCGCCTCGTCGTCTGCGAACACGATCGCCGCCAGCCGGGCCCGGTCGATCGTGCCGCCGGACGAGCGCACGGCGTCGCCGAAGCGCGCGAGCACCGCGTCGAAGCCGGGGGTGCCGGGCTCGACCGCCTCGCGCGCGAGCACGTCGGCATCGAGCACCACGGCCCCCCGTTCGGCGAGCAGGCGCGCGACGGTGGACTTGCCCGAGCCGATGCCGCCCGTGAGGCCGACCAGCAGCACGACGTACCGCCGGCCGGCCCGCAGGCCGCTACTCGGAGCGGCCCTCGCGCCGCTTCAGGTCCTCGAGGATGGCCTCGAGCGAGACCTCCTCGTCGGCGGCCGCCTCGGCCGCTTCCACGGCTTCCTCGGCCACCTCGACGTCGGCTGCCGCCGTGGCCGTGTCGCCCTCGGCTTCCGCGACGATGGCGTCGTCGACGGCCGCCTCGGCGACGGCCGCGTCGAGTACTTCCTCGACCTGGGCCTCCTCGATCGCCGTCTCGACGACGGCTTCGGCGACCTCGACCTCCGCCGCTCCCTCGGCCACCTCGCTCACCGGCTCGGGCGTCGGCTCGGGCTCGGGCGTGGCCACCGGGGCGGGCTCGGGCTCCGAGGCCCGAGCGGCGTCGGCCTCGGCCACGGCCGCGAGGATGTCGTCGGGGATCTGGATGGTCGAGACGAGCTCGGGCGTCGGCTCGCGCCGCGCCTCGGGCTCGGCCCTGATCTCGGGCTCCTTCGCGGGGGGTGCCGAGACCTGGCGCATCGACAGGCTCACGCGGCGGCGCGACACGTCGACGTCGATCACCTTCACCTGCACCTCGTCGCCGACCGACAGCACCGACTCGGGCGTGTCGACGTGCTCGTGGCTGATCTCGGAGATGTGCACGAGACCCTCGATGCCCTGCGCGACGCGAACGAACGCGCCGAACGGCACGAGCTTCGTGACCTGGCCGGCGATGATCGCGCCCGCCTTCGACGTGCGCTCGAACTCCTTCCAGGGGTCCTCCTGGGTGGCCTTGAGCGACAGCGAGACCCGTTCGCGCTCGAGGTCGACGTCGAGCACCTCGACCTCGACCTCCTGGCCCACGGTGACGACCTCCTGCGGGTGGTCGACGTGCTTCCAGCTCAGCTCGGACACGTGCACGAGCCCGTCGACGCCGCCGAGGTCGACGAACGCGCCGAAGTTCACGATCGAGCTGACCGTGCCCTTGCGCCGCTCGCCCTTCTGCAGACCCTCGAGGAACTTCTTGCGGCCCTCGCTCTGCGACTCCTCGAGGAAGGCGCGACGCGAGAGCACGACGTTGTTGCGGTTGCGGTCGAGCTCGATGATCTTCGCCTCGAGCTCGGTGCCCACGAACGGGTGCAGGTCGCGCACGCGCCGAAGGTCGACGAGCGACGCGGGCAGGAACCCGCGCAAGCCGATGTCGAGGATCAGCCCGCCCTTGACGACCTCGATCACCGGGCCCTTGATCGTCTGGCCGGAGTTCATGACCTCTTCGATGCGGCCCCACGCGCGCTCGTACTGCGCGCGCTTCTTCGACAGGATCAGGCGGCCCTCTTTGTCTTCCTTCTGCAGGACGAGGGCCTCGATCTGGTCGCCGACCTTCACGACCTCGTTCGGGTCGACGTCGTGGCGGATCGAGAGCTCCTTGCTCGGGATCACGCCCTCGGACTTGTAGCCGATGTCGAGCAGCACCTCGTCGCGGTCGATCTTGACGACGTCGCCCTCGACGATGTCGCCGTCGTTGAAGTCCTGGAACGACGCCTCGAGCGCCTGGATCAGCTCCTCGGGCGTGTAGTCCTTGCCGTCGGCGGGGTCGGGCGTGCTGAGGGCGGCGTTGACCGCCTGCCTCGGTGGCGCCGGAGCCGGCTTGGGCGCGGCCTCGGGCTCCGCCAGCGCGGGCTCGGTGGTGGTGGTGCTGTCAGCGGCTGCAACCTCCGCGGTGGAGGCCTCAGGGGCCGCTTCGGTCTCGGTCGCCTCGGGGGCGACCGTCGTGTCGTCACTCATCGTGGTCGGTCTCCTTCCGGCGCGCGGGGCTCACCACTCGCTGTTTGGGATTGTGCGAGTGGCACGCGAGCGACCCGCGGGCCGGGCACAGCGTAGGTGACCGGCGGAAACCCCGTCAAACGACGATCAGTGCCCTGCCGGCGCGGCCTCGGACCAGTTCGTGCCCCAGCCGATGTCGGCGCTGCAGCCGCACCTCGAGGTCGACGGCGTGCTCCATCCGCTCCTGCACCAGCGCGGCGGCCTGCCTCGACGCTGGCCTCGGGCACCTCGAAGACGAGCTCGTCGTGCACGGTGAGCAGCATGTGGCAGCCCGAGGTCGGGCGCCGCTCGCGGGCGCTCGGTCGACCTCGATCATCGCGACCTTGAACACGTCGCTCGCGCTGCCCTGGATCGGGGCGTTGAGCGCCTGCCGCCGCCCCAGGTCGCGCACCCGCGGGTTCGCCGCCTGCAGCTCGGGGATGTAGCGGCGGCGCCCGAGGATGGTCTCGGTGAACCCCTCGACCGTCGCGTGTCCCACCTGGCGGTCGAGGTAGTCGCGGATCGCCGGGAACGCACGCGAAGTACGCGTCCATGATCTCCTGCGCCTCGTCGGGCGCGATGTCGAGGCGCTGCGCGAGCCCCCAGGCGTTCATGCCGTACGCGAGGCCGTAGTTCACCATCTTCGCCCGCGACCGCGAGCCCCGGGTCGACCGCGTCTCGGGGCAGCCCGAACACGCGGGCGGCGGTCGCCGTGTGGATGTCGTCGCCGCTCGCGAACGCCTCGCGCAGCCCCTCGTCGCCCGACAGGTGCGCGAGGATGCGCAGCTCGATCTGCGAGTAGTCGGCGCACGAGCAGCACCTGGTCGGGTGCGCCGGGCACGAACGCGCGGCGGATCTGCCGGCCGAGCTCGGTGCGGATCGGGATGTTCTGCAGGTTCGGGTTCGACGACGACAGCCGGCCCGTCGCGGCCGCCGTCTGGTTGAACGTCGTGTGCACGCGGCCGTCCCGCGGGTCGACCAGCCGCGGCAGCGCCTCGAGGTACGTCGAGTTCAGCTTGTCGAGCTCGCGCCACGACAGCAGCGCGTCGACGATCGGGTGCGCGTCGCGGAGCTTCTCGAGCACGCTCGCGTCGGTGGAGAGCTCGCCCTTGGGCGTCTTCTTGCCCGGGCTGCAGGCCGAGCTGGTCGTAGAGGATCTCCGCAGCTGCGGGCGGCGAGTTCAGGTTGAACTCCTCGCCCGGCATGCGTGTACACCTCGGCTTGCAGCGTGGCCATCCGGTCGCGGACCGACTCCCCCATCCCCTCGAGGTAGGCGCACGTCGAGGCGGACGCCGCGTGCCTCCATCCGCGCGAGCACCGACGCCAGCGGCAGCTCCACGTCGTCGAGCAGTGGCCGCAGCCCCTGCTGGTCGATCCGCTCCTCCATCACGGGCGCGAGCAGGGCGATCGCCGCGGCCTCGGCCGCGGTCGACGCCACGACGGCGTCGCCGAAGAGCTGGCCCTCGCCCTCGTCGCCGTCGACGGCGCCGAGCACGTCGGCCCCGAGGTATGCCTCGGCAGAGACCCCGAAGCGCGTAGTCGGCCGACGGCGGGGTCGAGCAGGTACCCGGCGAGCATCGTGTCGAACGCGACCCCGGCGATGGCGCCGCCCGCCGCGAGCGCCGACCCGTTCGAGGGCCTTCGCGTCGTGCGCCCACTTCGGGCGCGGCGGGGTCGGCGAGCGAAGGCCTCGAGCGGCCCGAGCGCCGTCGAGCGCCGCGTAGGCGGCCTGTGCCCCGCCCGCGGAGACGGCGACGCCGCGCACGGCGTCGTCGATCGGCCGTCCAGCCGCACGCCGACGGGCGCGCCGCCCGCCCATGCGGCGGCGCAGCTCCTCGGCCGAGACCTCGCGCAGGTCGAGCTCGGCGACATCGACCTTCGGCTTCACGCTGCCGACCTCCTGCAGCCGGTCGAACAGCGACCGGAACTCGAGCGACGTGAAGAGGCGCCGCACCTCGTCGACGTCCCACTCCCCCATCACGCAGTCCTCGGGGTCGACGGGCGAGCTCGAGGTCGGTGACGATGCGCGCGAGCTCCTTGTTGAGTCCGAGCCGGTCGGCCGCGGCCTCCACGTTCTCCTTCTGCTTGCCCTTCAGCTTGTCGGTGCTGGGCGACGAGCTCCTCGACCGAGCCGAACTGCTTGCACGAGCTTCGCGGCCGTCTTGTCCCCGACGCCCGGCACGCCCGGGATGTTGTCGCTCGGGTCGCCCTTGAGCGCCACGAAGTCGAGGTACTGGGCGGGCGTGATGCCGTACCGCTCGGTCACGGCCTGCCTCGTCGTAGCGCACGATGTCGGAGATGCCCTTGCGGTTGAACATGACCGTGATCCCGGGCCGCACGAGCTGGAAGAAGTCGCGATCGGCCGTGACGATCGTGGCGTCGATGCCCTGCTCGTGCGCGCGCAACGCGAGTGTGCCGATCGCGTCGTCGGCCTCGTTGCCGTCGGCGATGCGCAGCACCGGGATGCGCAGCGCCTCGAGCACCTCCTCGATCAGCCCGAGCTGCGACGTGAAGTCGCTGCGGCGTCTCGCGCCGGCCCGCCTTGTAGTCGGCGTCCTTCGCCAGGCGCACGGTCGGCTCGCCCGCGTCGAAGGAGACCGCGATCAGGTCGGGCTGCTCCTCGGCGAGCAGCTTGATCAGCATCGACGTGAAGCCGTAGACGGCGTTCGTGATCGTGCCGTTCGATGGTCGCGAGTGTGGGGGGCAGGGCGAAGAAGGCGCGGTAGGCGAGCGAGTGCCCGTCGAGCAGGAACATGCGACGCGGCGCGTCGTCGGTCGCCGCAGCGCTCACCGAGCGGGTCGAGGGGCTCACGGTCCGTATCGTAGTCTCCGCCCATGACGACCGATGGCCCGACCGACGACGTTCGGCACCCCTCGGCCGACTACCTGGAAGCCCTGTACGAGCTCGAGGAAGAGGGCTTCCCGATGGTGCAGGCCGAGATCGCCCGGTGGATGGGCGTGAGCCGCCCATCGGTGAGCGAGCACGTGAAGCGCCTCGTCGGCGACGGCCTGCTCACCGCCGACGGCCGCACCCTCGGGTTCTCGGATCGGGGGCGAGTGATGGCCATCGCGCTCGTGCGCCGCCACCGGCTCGCCGAGCACCTGTTGATCGACGTGATCGGGCTCCCCTGGCACCAAGCGCACCAAGAAGCCGAGGTCTGGGAGCGCGTGATCTCGGCCCAGGTGGAGGCGCGCCTCGTGGAGATCCTCGACGACCCCGGCGCATGCCCGCACGGCAACCCGATCCCGGGCTCCAGCCACGAGGTCGACGTCACCCGGCTCACCGCGCTGAAGGACGTGCGGCCCGGTTCGACCGTGACCCTGCGGCGCCTCACCGAGGACCTCGAGCTCGAGCTCGCCGTGATGCGCTTCCTCGAGGAGTCGGGACTCATGCCTGGGGCCGAGATCGTGGTCGACGGCATCGGGCCCGACGGCTCGATGAGCCTGTCGGTGGCCGGGCGCAGCGCCGCCCTCGGGGCCGAGCTCGCCGACAACCTCTGGGTCGACACCGACTGACGCCGGACGGCCGTGCACTGACCGAAGTCGTTCGGATACGAATGACCTTGACGTGAATCGCACCTCCCAGATAGGGTTTCGACTAACCGAACGAGATGTGTTCGGGTAAGCGAACACGAGGGGGTATAAGGACGATGACGAGATCGCCACGCCTGCGGATCGCGATCGCGGGGCTGCTGCTGGCCGGGAGCCTGGCAGCCTGCTCGGCCGATGAGGCCGACCCGGCGCCCGCAGCAACGGGCACGGGGACCGGCTCGATCACGATCTACAGCGGCCGCGACGAGGAGTTCGTGAAGTCGCTCTTCGAAGACTTCACCGAGGCGACCGGTATCGAGACCGAGGTTCGCTACGGGGACTCCGCCGAGCTGGCCGCCACCATCCTCGAGGAAGGCGAGAACTCTCCCGCCGACGTCTTCTTCTCGCAGGACGCCGGATCGCTCGGCGCCGTCGCCGATGCAGGACTGCTCGCGCCGATCGACGAGGCGGCGCTCGAACGCGTCGAGGAACGGTTCCGATCAGACGATGGCAACTGGGTGGGCACCTCGGGCCGCGGGCGGGTACTCGTGTACAACACCGACATCGTTGAAGCGGCCGAGCTGCCCGGCTCGATCCACGACCTGACCGACCCCGCGTGGAAGGGCCGGATCGGGCTGCCTCCCACGAACTCCTCCTTCCAGGCGCACGTCGCGGCGATGATCGTCACCGAGGGTGAGGAACAGACCCTGGCCTGGCTCGAAGGGCTGATGGCCAACGATCCTCGGTTCTATGAGGACAACGGCGCGACGACCCGGGCCGTCGCCTCGGGCGAGGTCGAGGTCGGTCTCGTGAACCACTACTACAAGTTCGAGGTCGAGGCCGAGGACGGCGCCCTGCCGATCGAGAACCACTATTTCGAGCCGGGCGATGTCGGCTCGTTCATCAACGCCGCGGGGGTGGGGGTTCTCGCGAGCGCCGCGAACCCGCAGGGGGGGACGGGGTTCGTGGACTACCTCACCGGCGAGCCGGGGCAGACGTTCGTGGCCGAAGACTCCTGGGAATACCCCGTCGTCGATGGCTACGAGGCATCGGTCGACGTGCCCCCGCTCTCCGAGTTCGTCGGTCCGCAGGTCGATCTGACCGAGCTCGGTGCGGCCCTGCCGCGAGCCCTCGATCTGCTCGCGCAGGTCGGCATGGTGTAGGGAGGACCGGCATTGAACCGAGCGACGACGCTCGATGTGGCACGGGACCGGCGTCGGAAGGCGCCGGTCCCGCTGCTCGTGAGCGCGTTCGCGGTGACCGCGCTCGTGCTGTTGCCACTCGTCTACCTCGTGGTGCGGGCCGCTGAGGCCGAGTCCTCGAGCTGGCGGCTCATCATGCGGGGGCGCACGGCGTCGCTCATGGTGCACACGGTCGGCCTCGCCGCGGCGGTCACCCTCGCGGCCACGGCGATCGGCGTCGTGTTCGCGTGGTTCGCGGTCCGCAGCGACCTACCCGGCCGGCGCATCTGGGCCACGTTGTTCGCCCTGCCGCTCGTGATACCGAGTTACGTCGGGGCGTTCACGCTGCTCTCGGCCTTCGGACCCACCGGACTGCTGCAGCAGGCGCTCGAGCCGCTCGGGGTGCAGCGTCTGCCCGACATCACGGGCTTCTGGGGGGCGTTCCTCGCGCTCACGCTGTTCACCTACCCCTACGTGTATCTCGTCGCGGCCGCCGGCATCCGTGGCTTGGACCCGGCGTTCGAGGAGGCCGGTCGAGTGTCCGGCCGTTCCCGCTCGTCGGTGTTCCGCCGGGTCACCCTGCCATTGCTGCGGCCGTCGATAGGCGCGGGCGCGCTGCTCGTCGCGCTCTACACACTGCACGACTTCGGCGCGGTCTCGCTGATGCGCTATCCGACGTTCACCCAGGCGATCTTCCTGCAGTACAAGGCCGCGTTCGATCGCACGCCCGCAGCGATCCTCTCCCTGATCCTCGCGGGCCTCGCGCTCCTGGTGGTCGCAGCGGAGCGCCGAGCCAGGGGACGGGCTCGGTACTTCCGGTCGGGTGCGGGGTCGGTGCGCCCGCTGCGGCCGGTGCCCCTGGGCCGTTGGCGATGGCCCGCGCTCGCGGCCGCCGCCGGCATCGTGACGGTCGCGCTCGTCGTGCCGGTCGGCATGCTCGTGTATCTGTTGATCCGCGGGGTGGCGGTCGGGACCCCGCTGAACCTCACGATCACGGCGGCGGGCGCATCAGCCTTCGTCTCCGGAGCGGGAGCGCTGATGGCGCTCCTCGCCGCCACTCCGATCGCGCTGCTCAGCGCTCGCTACCCCGGAAGGATCTCCAGGTCGATGGAGCAGCTCAGCTACGTCGGGTACGCCCTGCCCGGCCTGGTCGTCGCGCTCGCGTTCGTCTTCTTCGCGTCGTCGTACGCGCCGATCGTGTACCAATCGATCCCCCTGCTCGTGGTCGCCTACGTCGTGATGTTCCTGCCCCAGACCGCGGAGCCGGTGCGCGCGGGCCTGCTCCAGCTGACGCCCCGCATGGAGGAGGCTGCTCGGACCCTCGGTCGCCGACGAGGCCGCATCCTGAGGACGATCGTGCTTCCCCTCGTCGCTCGACCGGCCCTCGCGGGCTGCGCCCTCGTCTTCCTCACCACGATGAAGGAGCTGCCCGCGACCCTGCTCCTGCGGCCGACCGGGTTCGAGACGCTCTCGACCAGGGTCTGGACGTCGGCCTCCGCGGGGCTATATTCGCGGGCGGCCGTGCCCGCGCTGCTGCTGATGGTCGTGTCCTCGGTGCCGCTCGCGATCCTCGCCCGTCGGGTCGGCCTCGATGTCGAGGAGGTGCGACAGGATTGAGTGACGCTCGCCCCGCACTGGTGTGTCGCGGACTCTCGAAGTCGTTCGACGGCGTCCGCGCGGTCGAGAGCCTGGACCTCGACGTTCCGGCCGGTTCCCTGACCGCGTTGCTCGGGCCGAGCGGCTGCGGCAAGACCACGGCACTGCGCTTGATCGCCGGCCTCGAGCGGCCAGACAGCGGCACGGTCGAGGTGCGCGGGAGGCTCGTCGCCGGCGGCGGCACCTGGCTGCCCCCGGAGCGGCGTCGCGTGGGCATGGTCTTCCAGGAATGGGCGCTGTTCCCGCACCTCGACGTCGCGGCCAACGTCGGCTTTCGGCCTCGACGGCGACGCTCGACGATGCGCGTCGCCGTGATGCTCGATCTCGTCGCACCTCGACGGCCTCGCCCACCGTATGCCGCACGAGCTCTCCGGCGGGCAGCAACAGCGCGTCGCGCTCGCCCGGGCGCTGGCGCCCGGACCCGACGCTGCTGCTGCTCGACGAGCCGTTCTCGAACCTCGACGCGCAGCTGCGGGCCGAGGTCCGCGGGCAGGTCCGAGACATCCTCGAGGCGACCGGCACGACGGCGGTCTTCGTCACGCACGACCAGGAAGAGGCCCTGTCGATCGCAGATCGCATCGCGGTGATGGTCGAAGGCACCGTCCGCCAGACCGCGAGCCCGTTCGAGATCTACACCGCGCCGCGCGACGCGAGGGTCGCGCGGCTCGTGGGGCAGGCGAACCTTGTCACGGCCGTCGTCACGGATGGCCGCGCCATCTCAGCGCTCGGCGACGTCCCGACCCCCGGCATGCCCGACGGGGCGTGCGAGCTGCTCGTGCGCCCGGAGTCGATCGAGATCGTCGCCGATGCCAGCGGCTCGGCGCTGGTCGTCGACGTGGAGTTCTTCGGGCACGATCAGCTGATCCGCTGCCGGCTCGCCGGGGGTGAGGAGCTGTCCGTTCGCCTCATCGGGCCCCACCCGGATCTGGTGGCAGGCGCTTCGGTCGTGCTGACCCTGCGCGACCTGCCACTCGCGCTCGCTCCGTGAAGGAATGCCCGCACGGCGCTTCATGTCACTCTTTCGCAGCCCGGCCCAAGTGGGCCTCTGACCTGGGCATCGAGGGCCATCTGCTGACAAACCGTTTCCACCTCCCGGCGCTCGTCGAGTTGACAGGTCTCAACCTCGCGTTTATCGTTCGCGTCGGTCCCGCGAGACCGCGGGCAGAGCCGGGAAACCGGGTCGGCCGGGTCGCTCGGGACCGTAGCTTGACGGGCCGCGATGCTCGACAGGGAACGATCGCGTATGGGGAAGGCGTGATCGAACCCGAGGGGTGTCGCGGCCCGTCATCTATCTCCGGGGCCCTTCGCCCGCCCACCCGAAACCACGGGTCGAGACTTCCCGGCCGCGCCGACCGACCCTGAACCACTGCTGGAGCCTGGGCGAGCAACCCCGGCCGGCGCCCTAGAGCACGGCTTCGAAGAATTTCTTCGTCTCCGGGTACTTCGTGTGGTTGATCAGCTCGTCGGGGGTGCCCTGCTCGAGGATCATGCCCTCGTGGAAGAACATCATGCGGTTCGCCACCTCGCGCGCGAAGCCCATCTCGTGGGTCACGACGATCATCGTCATGTGCAGGTCGGTCGCGAGCGACTTCATGACCGCGAGAACCTCGCCGATCAGCTCCGGGTCGAGCGCCGACGTCGGCTCGTCGAAGAGCATGACCTCGGGCTCCATGGCCAGAGCGCGCGCGATCGCGACGCGCTGCTGCTGCCCCCCCGACAGCCGGATGGGGTATTCATCGGCCTTGTCGGACAGCCCCACCTTCGAGAGTAGGTCGAAGCCCATCGCGCGCGCATCGTTCTCCGGGATGCCCTTCACCGTCACCGGCCCCTCGATCACGTTGCCGATCGCGGTCATGTTCGGGAACAGGTTGAACGACTGGAAGACCATGCCCGCCTTGATCCGGAGCTCGCGGACCTGATCCCGCTTCCCCTTCGTGCGATGGCCGCCTTCGAGGCGCACCCCCGCGACCTCGATGAGCCCCGACGTCGGATCCTCGAGGAAGTTGACGCACCGCAGCAGCGTGCTCTTGCCGGAACCGGATCGGCCCGAGATCACGACCACCTCGCCCCGTGACACCTCCATATCGATGCCTTTCAGGACCTCGAGGGAGCCGAAGCTCTTGTGCAGGTTCTCGACCCGCACGACCGCGTCGCCGTTGGGGAAGTGGCTCAATGCCCCTGACCCCCGAGTTCCGGTCCCGGCGCCTCCTCACCCAAAACGGCCGGCGCCCCGCCGTCTCCCCGACTCGTGCTGACGAAGACCGGAGGCTTCGACCCGGGCGGGCCACCCCGGACGTACCCCTTGCCGATGCGCCGCTCCAGGCGGCTCTGGAAGAGCGTGAAGATGGCCGTGAGGGCCCAGTAGATGCCCGCGGCGAGCAAGAACGCCTCGAGAGGCTGGAAGTCCTCGTTGCCGACGAATTGTGCCCTTCTGAAGATCTCCGCCTCCGTCGCGGTGATGCCGATGAAGCTCACGAGCGCCGTGTCCTTCATCATCGCGATGAACTCGTTGCCGGTCGGGGGGATGATGACCCGGAACGCCTGCGGCAGCACCACGCGTTTCATCTTCTGGCGATAGGTCATACCTAGGGCGTCGGCGGCCTCGGTCTGCCCATGCCCGACCGATTGGATCCCCGCTCGGAAGATCTCCGTCATGTAGGCGCCATAGTTCAGGCCGAGCGCGATCACGCCGGCGACCGAAGACTCGAGCGTGAGCGCCTGCCTGAGACCTGAGGGAAGGCCAAGGTTGCCGATGACTTGGGGAACGGCGAAGGCGATCAAGAACAACTGCACGATCAACGGCGTGCCGCGGAAGAAGGATACGTAGAACCCCGAGACACCATAGGCGATGGGATTCCTGCTCAGCCTGCCGAGCGCCCCCAGCAGCGCGAGCACGATCGCCAGGATGATCGCCAGAAGCGCGATCTGGACCGTGTATCGAAGCCCTCTGACGATGAAGGAGGCATGCTCGCGCATCCACTCGACGTTGAACTCCGCCAGGCTGAACAAGACCGCGAGGATCGCGAAGATCGCGATCCAGACCACCGCGACCTTGAGTCGGAAGGGGATCCTCGCACTCGCTTGTGCGAGGCCCTCGCGCCGGCCACCGCCGGGCGGCGCGGTCGCGGGGGGCCGGGTCGCCCCGGCCCCCATCTCCTGTGTCGCCACTGAAACCCCGTTCACTCGCTTCCGCGGCCCGGGTGGCGGTGCGGCGTCAGGCCGCAGCCTGCGCGTCGACCGTCAGGTCCTCGCCATACCACTCCATCGACAGTTCGCTCAGAGCGCCATCGGCGTGCATCTCATCCACGAT
Source organism: uncultured Actinomycetes bacterium (assembly GCA_963722795.1). Classification (GTDB taxonomy): domain Bacteria; phylum Actinomycetota; class UBA4738; order UBA4738; family HRBIN12; genus JAOUEA01. The sequence continues at coordinate 146,015 of CAVROD010000003.1, read as the reverse complement.
GGCGGAGACCTCCGTCACCAACGACGCCTGGTCCAACTCCGAAGACTTGTCGATCGCGACCGACAACGGCTCGTAGAACAGCGGTTCGCCGAGCAGCTGCATCGGGCGACCCTTATCGATCGCCGCCTGCAAGGTGGGGGTCGCCGACATGACCGCGTCGACCTGCCCGGCCTGCAGTGCTTGGATCGCCGTCGAGTCGGTGTCGAAACCCTTGATGATCGGGTCGGTGATCGGAGACTCGAACGTGTAGCCGGGGATGTTCAGCGTGCCCTGCAGGAAGAAGTCGTACGTGCACCCGGAGCAGACACCGATCGTCATGCCGCCGAGTTGGTCCGCGGACGTGATGTCGCTGCCCTCCGGCACCGCGATGGACGACGGCGTGTAGTAGTACGCGGGTGAGAAGTCGAGCACCTCTGCCCGCTCTTCGGTCACCGTCATCGAGCCAACGCTCATGTCCCAGCGGCCGTTCCAGTTCCCTGCGGTGATGGCCGTCCACGACGGCGTCTCCCACTCGATCTCGACCCCGAGACGGTTCGGCGATCGCGGTCGCGACGTCGATATCGAAGCCTTCGTACTCACCCGTCTCGGTGTTGAGCGAGGACTGCGGCGGGTAGGCGGGGTCGGTTGAGACACGGACCACGCCGTCGTCGCAGATCTTCGCGAGCAGGTCGCCGGCGCTGGTGTCGTACCCGGCACACACCGTCTCGGTGTCCGCGGACCCGGTCGTACCACTGTCAGCTGTGTCCGTCGGCTCATCGTCCCCGCCGCAAGCCGCCGCGATCAGAGAGAGCGCAGCAACAAGCACGAGGATCGATCGGTATCGGAGCGTTCGCATCCTTCCTCCTTCCGGCGGACCACGCGATCGTGCGATCCCAAGGCCGGACTATAGGCTGCAGGGCATGCTCGGGCAACGCGGCCCGTTGCGCCCTCTTCGCTTGGACCTACGCAGACGGAGGCGCACAGGGTTCGACCATCGACCGATGAGCCTCGACTTCACGCGGGCACCGGGAGCCACCTCGTGCCTGCAGCGACGAACAATCCCGGCCGTCCCCCGGTCAGCTCGCCGAGATCGTCGAACGCGTAGGTGCGCGCGACGCCTTCGTACCCCGTGAAGGTCCGCATCCAGGCCCGCATCGAGGCGCGATCGGTGCCGACCGTATCGAACGCGGCCGCCGTGAGGCGCCCCGCATCCCACGCCTCAGCCGCGTACACGCCGGGCGCGAGGCCGTGCTCGGACTGGAAGACGTTCACGAACCGGCGCCTGGACAGTCGCAGCCCGATCGAGACGTCGGCACACGAGCAGGCGACCGAGCCCACCACCACGCCGTCACCGGCCGGCGACGTGGGCGGCACGATCGTCTTCATGGCGTCGCCGGCGAGATCGACGGGGCGTCCGCGTGCGGCGTCGGCGTCGCGGAGCGACCGCGCGAACGACCGCGCGCCCGCGGCGAACCCTCCCCAGACGACCACGGGGCAGCCCGCCTCGCGGACCGCGCCGGCGGCCGCCTCCGGGTCGGCGGCGTCGACCGCGGTGACCGGCCAGTCCTCGAGTGCAGCGGTCACCTGCGCGATCAGTCCCACGCCGTAGCGGCTGCCGTCGCGCACGAGGCAGACCGGTTGGGCCACGCCCTGCGCGGAGCGTCGCGCCGCGATGTCGGCCAGCAGGGCGGCTTCCGCCGCGCGGTCGGGCACGAAGCGGCGCCAGAGCTCGCGGGCGTCCCCCGGCGGGGGCGGTGAGGCCAGCCACGGCGAGGCGCTCACGGGCGACAGGCTGATCGTCGGCACGCCGGCGTCGGCGAGCACCTGGGCGACCTCGGCGGGCTCGTGCCAGAACGGCGCCACGACCGCGAGCGCGTAGGAAGGGTCCGCCGCCACGTCGCGTGCCATGTCCAGCGCCTGCGCCGCGTCGCCACCCGTGTCGAGCTGCACGAGTTCCGCCTCGACCCCGAGGCCCGCCATGCGTCGCTGCAGGGCGAGGTCGAAGGCCAGGAACGACGGTGAGACGAGATCGACGTGGTCGGGCACCGAGAGGTCCTGGAAGAACGCGATACGCACCACCTGGGCTTCGTCGGCGCCGGTCGGGGTGCATGCGGCGAACACCGTGCAGGCCACGGCGAGCAGCATCGCTGATGACGGTCGGCGAGGAGGGGTCATGGTGGGGCGACCGCTAGTCTATGGAGGCTCCGGCCGGGATGGCGGAACTGGCAGACGCGCGGGACTCAAAATCCCGTGGGCTTCGGCCCGTGAGGGTTCGACCCCCTCTCCCGGCACCGATCAGCGGTTCGCGGCGAGCGCGCCCGCCACCGCGAGGTCCTCGAAGGCCAGGCCGACCGATTCGAAGAGCGTGACGTCGCCGGGCTCAGAGCGCACCGCGGGCGCCGCGCACGACCTCCTGCGAGGTCGGCGACGACGTGCTCGGCGCCCGATGGCACCTTCGCCGATCGGGATGAGCAGGTCGCCGGCCTCCTCGAGCGCCGCCTCCCTCGTCTCGACCACCACGCGGGCCCGCTGCACGGTCGCGGTGTCGACCTCGCGGGTGTCGCGGCTGGAAGGCGCCCACCGCGTTCACGTGCGCGCCCGCTGCGCAGCGCGGCGCCGTCGAACAGCGGCGACGCGGCCGTCGTGCAGGTGCACACGATGTCGGCGCTCGACACCGCATCCGGGCCGCCCACCGACGCCTCGATGCCCGAGGCCATCGCTCGAGCGAGCAGGTCGCCGGCCCGGGCCGGCGTCCGCGACACGACCGTGACGTCGCGTCGATCGGTGCGGACCGCCATCATCGCCTCGAGGTGGGCAGCGCGCCTGCACGCCCGCCCCGAAGATCACGAGCCGCGCCGCGTCGGCTCGGGCGAGGTGCGTCGTGGCGAGACCGCTCACGGCGGCGGTCCGCAGCGCCGTGAGCGCGGCCCCGTCGACGAGCAGCGCCGGGCGCCTGCGTGTCCGGCGTCGAACAGGACGTAGACGGCGTGGATCAGCGGCAGGCCCGCGCGCGGGGTTGGCGGCGGTCAGCGGTGACGAGCTTCACGCCGACCCCCGGCTCGCCCGACCGCGGGCATCAGCAGCAGCGTGCCGCCGGGGCGTCTCGACGCTGCGACCGCAGCGGCGTGGCCGAGCGGGTCGCCGTCGCGGAACGCCGCCTCGAGCGCGTCGATCGCGTCGCGCATCGGCGAGCCGTCGCCAGCACCTCGTCGCCGTCGAGCGAAGGGGACCTGCACGCCGCCTCAGAGCTCGCCGAGGTAGGCCTCCCGCATCTGCGGGTTGTGCGAGCAGGTTCTCGGCCGTGTCGGCGAGCACGACCTCGCCCGTCTGGATCACGTAGCCGCGGTCGGCGATGCGACAGGGCCATGTTCGCGTTCTGCTCGACGACGAAGACCGTGCGCCCGAGCTCGCGGATCTTCTCGATGATCTCGAACACCTGCTCCACGAGCACCGGCGCGAGGCCCATCGACGGCTCGTCCATCAGCAGCACCTTGGGGTCGGCCATCAGCGCGCGGCCCATCGCGACCATCTGCTGCTCGCCGCCCGAGAGCGTGCCGGCCTTCTGCTTCAGCCGCTCCCGCACCCGGGGGAACGTCTCGAGCACCTGCTCGCGGTCGCGGCGCGATGCCGTCCTTGTCCCTGCGCAGGTAGGCGCCGAGCGCGAGGTTCTCGCTCGACGGTCATGTCGCCGAACAGGCGCCGGTTCTCCGGCACCATCGAGATGCCGCGCCGCACGACCTCGGAGGTCGGCAGGCCCGAGATCGTCTCGCCCTCGAACACGACCTCGCCCTCGCGACGGCGTGACGTAGCCGAGGATCGTCTTCAGCGTGGTGGTCTTGCCGCTCGCGTTGCCGCCGAGCAGGCACACCATCTCGCCCGCGAAGATCTGCATGTCGACGTTGCGCAGCACCGCGACGAGGCCGTAGTGCGTGGAGACGTTGCGCAGCTCCAGGACGGGCGCCCTGCGGCGCGGTCGTCGCTCACCCGCAGCTCCTCGTGCCGCACGCCGAGGTAGGCCTCGATCGACCTGTTCGTCGTTGGCGACCTCCTCGTACGTGCCCTCGGCGATCTTGCGCCCGTAGTCGCAGGCGATCACGCGGTCGGACACGCCCTTGACGACCCGCATGTCGTGCTCGATCACGAGCACCGTGAGGCCGAGCTCGTCGCGCATGCGCACGATGTGGTCGCGCAGCTCGAGCGTCTCGCGGGGGTTCATGCCGGCCGTCGGCTCGTCGAGCAGCATGAGCGCGGGCTCGGTCGCGAGCGCGCGGGCCATCTCGAGCCGCCGCCGGTTCGCGTAGGAGAGCACGAACGCCGGCTGGTCCTGCCGGTAGCCGGCGAGCCGCGAGCCGAAGAAGTCGAGCGCATGCGCGGGCGCGCGTCGCGGATCCGCTCCTCCTCGCGCGCGCACCGCGGGCGTCCGCAGGATCGAGCCGAACACCCCCGCCTTGCTCCGGCAGTGCTGGCCGACCATCGCGTTCTCGAGCACGGTCATGTTCGGGAACAGGTGCACGTTCTGGAACGTGCGCGCGATGCCGAGCCTGCGTGATCTGGTTGCGGCGCGCAGCCCCACGATCGACTCGCCCGCGGAACCGCATGTCGCCGCCGTCGGGCGGGTACAGCCCGGTGATCACGTTGAACACCGTGCGTCTTCCCGGCGCCGTTCGGGCCGATCACCGAGACGATCTCGCCCTCGTCCACTCAGAACGAGAGCTCGTTGAGCGCGCTGAGGCCGCCGAACCGCTTCGTGACCCCGTCGACCTCGAGCAGAGCCGTCGGTCATCCCGAGCTCTCCCCCGACGGGGTCGATGGCGCGTGGCAGCATGTTCGTCGGCGGTCACGTCGCTCGCCCACTTGTCCTGTGTCTCGGTCCTCGTCGCGCAGCTCGCGGCTGCGACGGACGTTCGGCACCAGGCCCTGCGGGCGCAGGAGCATCACCGCGACGAGCGCCGCGCCGTAGGCCAGCAGCCGGTACTCCTCGAACTCGCGGAGCAGCCCGGGCAGCCCGACCAGCACGAGCGACCCGACGATCACGCCGGGGATGCTGCCGATGCCGCCGAGGATCACGATGCCGAGCACCTGGATCGAGACGAGCACCTGGAAGCTCGGCGGGCGTGAGCGACCCGATCTTCACCGCGAACAGCGCGCCGCCGACGCGACCCGATCGCGCCGCCGATCGCGAACGCGAGCAGCTTGTAGCGGGTGGTGCTGACGCCCATCGCGTCGGCGACCTGCTCGTCCTCGCGCATCGCGGTCCACGCCCGGCCGATCCGCGAGTTCGCGAGCCGCCACGACACGAACAGCGCGAGCGACCACGAACGCGAGCGCGAGGTAGTAGAAGTGCTTCGGATCTCGGAAGCCGAAGTCGCCGATCGCCGGCGTCGGTGATGTCGCGCATGCCCTGGGGACCGCCGACCAGCGGCTCGAGCCAGGGGCTCGTCACGAGCACGACGATCATCTCGCCGAGACCGAGCGTGACGAGCGCGAGGTAGTCGCCGCGCAGCCGCAGCACCGGCGCGCCGATCAGCACGCCGGCCGCGGCCGCGATCAGCACCACGATCGGGATCGCCACGTAGAAGTTCAGGTCGAACGACGACGGCCGGCTCGCTCGACCCGACGAACGTGTTGAGCGTGGCCCCGGTCAGCAAGGCCAGCGAGTACGCGCCGAGGGCGAAGAAGAACACGTAGCCCAGGTCGAGCAGCCCGGCGTAGCCCACGACGATGTTCAGCCCGAGACCGAGCAAGGCGAACACCATCACCGTGCCGAGCACCTCGGAGATCACCGAGCCGAGCACGTAGGGGCGGCGAACAAGAGCGCGAGCCCCACGCCGATCGCGATGAGCGTCACGGGCGTGACACGCGGGCGGCCGCCGCCATCCGCATCACGCGCGTCGCGAGCCCGGAGATGACCCCGCGGATCGCATCCCCCTTGCGGGCCTTCAGCACCGATGCGCTCGCCGAGACGACCGCCGACGACGACCGCGCCCACCCACGTGAGGCCCCCGGTCGACCTTGCTGTACAGCCAGTCGCGCTCGACGTCGAGCTGGTCCAGGCGATCGGGATGATGCGCTGCAGGAACCCGAACAGCAGCGTCACCCAGACGGCCGTGCCCAGCGGCCGCCGCGACACCGCGACGGCAGCGTTCGGTAGGCGGCGCCCGCGGCCCCGGCCGACCGCCGACACCGACGATGAGCAACAGCGCCGTCGACGATCGCCGTGCGACCGGAGAGCAGGTACTCCATCAGCGCCGGGCGAGATGTTCAGGAACACCTCCCGCACCCGCTCGACCCCGAACGAATCGACGAACACCACGAACGCGCCGAACACCGCCCCGGCCGCGGCGCCGGTCGACGGCGCCGAACGTCGCCGCCTGGGCTGTCGACGCGCTCGACGACTTCGCCGGCGACCACGCGGGAGCGCGTCGTCGACGTAGCCCGCCACGATCGGCGGGAGCAGCGATCATCAACAGGGCGAACGTGACGACTTCCCCGATGAGGTTCAGGTCGGTGAAGTTGCCGATCAGGCCCACGGCCGCGAAGAAGACCGTGACGATGCCGGCGATCGAGGCCCGCGCGCAGCGCCGTCGCGCATCAGACCTTCTCCGCCTCGCCGGAGCCCAGCAGCCCGCCCGGCCGGAAGACGAGCACCAGCACCAGCACGAGGAACACGAACGCGTCACGCAGCGGAGTACGCGCTCGGGATGCCGAACCCGGTGAGGAACAGCGACGGCCCGACCGCTTGCAGCAGCACCGAGCAGGAACCCGCCGAGCGCCGCGCCCGCCGATGCTGCCGATGCCGCCGAGCACGGCGGCCGTGAAGGCCGCGATGCCCGGCCGGAAGCCCATCGTGAACTGCACCTGCGCGAAGGCGAGCGCGATAGAGCACGCCGGCGACCCCCGCCAGCATCCCGCCGATCGACGAACGTGATGACGACGACGCGGTCGACGTCGATGCCCATCAGGCTCGCGATCTCGCTGTCCTCGGCGACCGCGCGCATCGACCGGCCCGTCCTGCTGCGATGCACGAACAGCTGCAGGGCGACCATCGCCACGATCGCGGTGACGAACACGACGATCTGCGACCCGCGCGACGCGGGACGCCGAGGATCGTCGACCGTCCCGTCGAGGACCGTCGGGCCGCGGGTACCCGCACGGCTGGGGCCCGAAGAACCCCCGGAACGAGTTCTGGAGGAACAGCGAGGCGCCGATCGCCGTGATGAGCGGGACGAGCCGCGGCGCGTTGCGCAGCGGCCGGTACGCGATCCGCTCGAGCAGCACCGCCACGACCGTCGACGATCGCGATCGCCGACGACGAGCAGGATCACGAGCGCGACGATAGGGCTGGCGGTTCAGGAAGCCGCTGCGCTGCGTAGGCGTCGGCGAAGAAGAACGAGCACGAACGCGCCCGCCATGAAGACCTCGCCGTGGGCGAAGTTGATCATCCGCAGGATGCCGTAGACGAGCGTGTACCCGAGGGCGATCAGCGCGAAGATCGCGCCCTGCGCGATGCCGTTCGACGATCTGAGTCGACCCAGAAGTCGCCCGAGTAGCGCTCGCCCTCGGGCAGGGTCAGGGTCCTGTACGACGCCGACGGCCACGACGAACGCGATCGCGATCGCCGAGCACGACGAGGATGATCCGCCGCCACGGGAGCGTCTCGAAGCCGCCGATCCGACGCGTCGGCCGGCGGCCGGTCCGGAGTCGGCCACGCCCGCCAGCCCCTCCTCGCTCGGATGGAGCCGCGGGCGAGCCGCGTCGCGCGCCGCCCGCGGCTCCGTCGTCGTTCTCGCTGTCTCGCTCGTGCTACTAGAGCACGTCGTCCAGCGACTTGGTCGTCGCTGTAGACCGGCTTCGTCGCCCGTCGCCGCCCTCGACGGGCCAGTTCGGGCGCCTCGAAGATGCCGATCGTGACGTCGGTCGCGCAGTCACCGAGCTCGGTGCAGGTGATCGTGCCGGTGATGCCCTCGTAGCCCGCTCGTCGCGAAGACCGCGTCACGCAGCGCCGTGCCGCGGGATCGACAGCGACCCGTCGTCGTTCTCGCACCGCGACCTGCTCGATCGCGTCGAACAGCACGTTCGCCGCGTCGAAGGCGTGCGCGTGGAACACCGACGTCGGGCTCCGAGCCGAACTGCTCCTCGTAGGCCGGGCACGAAGTCGTTCGAGTAGAAGTCGCCCTCCTGGAACACCGAGAGGTCCGGCGACGGACAGGAAGACGCCGTCGACGGCGTGCGCCGGCGGTCTTCAGCGTGTCGCGTGCGTCATGCACCCGTCCGACGCCATGATCGTGACGTCGGGCATGATGTCGGCCGCCTGCTTCAGCGATCAGCGAGCACGCCGCCACGAACACCGGGAGTACAGCACGTCCGGGGTCGCCTTCGGCGATCGAACGCAGCAGCGGCTTGAAGTCCGTGTCCTCGGAGTTGATCTGCTCCTGCACCGTGATCGTGCCGTCACCGGCCTCGAAGTTCACGGCCGAACGCGGCGGTGAGGCCCTGCGTGTACGGGCTCTCGTCGTGGATCGTGGCGGCCGTGGTGCGCGCCCGAGCTCGTTCAGCGCGAACTCGGCCACGATCGCACCCTGGATGCGGTCGTTGTGCGCGGTGCGCGCGTAGAAGGGCTGGTGCGCCCCCTCGGACGTCAGCGCCGGGTTCGTGTTCGACGGCGAGAACAGCAGGATGCCCTTGTCGGACGAGGATCGTGTCGGCGACGCCGAGCGCGGCGCTCGAGCAGCTGGTGCCGATGACCGCGACGATCGACGGGTCGGCCGCGAGCGCGGTCGCGCCGGCCTGGCCGCCTTCGGCGGAGCACAGCTCGTCCTCGATGGGTCCAGCTGACGTCGTGGTCCAGCAGCTGCCCGGGGTGCCGTCGAACGCGCCGTCGAGGTAGTCGACCGCCAGCTCGGCGCCGTTCTGGCTGTCCTGGCCGAGCGCAGCGTCGGCGCCCGCTGATCACCGAGCAGCGTGCCGATGTTGATCGGCTCGCCCGCCGCGATCTCGACGCAGCCGAACTCGTCGACGGTCAGCCGGTTGTCGCTCGTCGGACCCGTCGCTGCCGCCTGGCTCGTCGTCGTTCGAACAAGCGCTCGCCACCAGGGCGAGCACGGCTACGAGGGCGACCACCGTGAGCCAAGGTCGATGCTTCATGAAGCCCCCTTCTCCTTCGATGATTTCGAGACGGGATGGTTGGTATCACATCCCGGTGCTCGAGGCCAATCACTCCATCGGACCAGCCTGCACGTGCATACGTTCGGGAGCGCACCCGGAGATGGCCTCGCGGTGCGTTGACGCCGACCGATCACGCCCGGCGGCAGCGATGCACGGAACTCGGCGCGCCAGCTCGAGCGTGCCGGCTCGGTCCCCGTCGACCAGGCGCGCCATCAGGGCGCTCCCGACGACCACGCCGTCGGCGAACGACGCACGCCTCGCGCCGCCTGCTCGGGCGTGCCGATGCCGACGCCGACGAGCAGCGGGAGGTCGGTGAGCGGCCGCAGGGCGCTCGACGAGCTGCCGCGGCGGTCGCGCCGAGCTCGTCGCGGGCGCCGGTCACCCCGTAGGTGGCCACGCAGTAGACGAAGCCGCTCGACGCGCCGCCGCGATCGCCGCAAGCCGCTCGGCGCGGCGCCCGGGGCCGCCAGCAGCACGGCGTCGATCCCGCGCGCCGGCGCACGCGCTCGGCGAACGCCTCGGCCTCGTCGACCGGCAGGTCCGGCACGATCATGCCCGCGACCCCGGCTCCGCGCGCCTCGTCGAGGAACGTCGTCGACGCCCGCGTCGGCAGCACGGGGTTCACGTAGGTCATCACGCGCGACCGGGACGTCGAGCGCGGCCTCGCGCGATCGTCGCGAGCACGTCGCCGGGCGTGGCCCCGGCCCCGAGCGCGGCCGCGGAGGCCTCCTGGATCACGCCGCCGTCCATCACCGGATCGGAGAAGGGGACCCCGACCTCGATCGCGTCGGCGCCGGCGTCGGCGACCGCTCGCAGCAGCGCGGCGTCGACGCCGGGGAAGCCCGCCGGTCACGTACGGCACGAACGCACGGCCCACCGCCGTCGCGACGTGCGCGGAGCGCCTGCTCGAGGTCGGGCCATCAGCGCTGCATCCCGAGCGCGGCGCAGCACCGTGTCGAGGTCCTTGTCGCCGCGTCCCGACAGGCACACGAGCACCCTGGCGTCCCTCGGGCAGCGGGCGGTGCAGCAGCCAGCCGATCACGTGGCCGGGCTCGAGCGCCGGCAGGATGCCCTCGGTGCGAGCCAGCGCCTGGAACCCCTCGAGCGCGTCGGCGTCGGTCGCGCTGACGTACTCGGCGAGGCCCGCGTCCTGCAGGTACGCGTGCTCGGGCCCGACGCCCGGGTAGTCGAGCCCGGCCGAGATCGAGTGCGTCTCGGCGACCTGCCCGTCGGCGTCCTGCAGCAGGTAGCTGACATCGCGCCGTGCAGGACGCCCGGGCTGCCCCTGGGTGATCGACGAGCAGTGCTCGCCCAGGTTCGATGCCGCGGCCGCCGGCTTCCACGCCGATCGAGCGCACGCCGGGCGCGCCGACGAACGCCGTGAACATCCCGATCGCGTTGACTGCCCCCGCCGACGCAGGCGACGACGACGTCGGGGTCGCCGCCGAGCGCGCTCGGCGAACTGCGCGCGCGCCTCGTCGCCGATCACCCGCTGCAGGTCGCGCACGAGCTGCGGGAACGGATGCGGGCCGACCACCGACCCGATGATGTAGTGGGTGTCGCTGACCGTCGCCGCCCAGTCGCGCAGGGCCTCGTTCACGGCCTCCTTGAGGGTCCTGCGTGCCGGCGGTGACCGGCACGACCTCGGCGCCGAGCAGCTGCATGCGGGCGACGTTCGGCGCCTGGCGGTGCGTGTCCTCCTCCCCCATGTACACCACGCACGGCAGCCCGAGCAGGGCGCACGCCGTCGCGGTCGCCACGCCGTGCTGGCCGGCGCCGGTCTCGGCGATGATGCCGCGCCTTGCCGAGCCGCTTCGCGAGCAGCGCCTGACCGAGCGCGTTGTTGATCTTGTGCGCGCCCGTGTGCGCGAGGTCCTCGCGCTTCAGCCAGATGTCGTAGCCGAGCTCCTCGGACAGGCGGGCCGCGCGCGTGATCGGCGTGGGCCGGCCGACGAAGTCGCGGATCAGCGTGCCGAGCTCTTCGCGGAAGCCGGCGTCCTCGCGCAGCCTCGCCCAGGCCTCGGCGAGCTCGTCGAGCGCCGGGATCAGCACCTCGGGCACGTAGCGTCCGCCGTAGGCCCCGAAGCGCCCTCGCGCGTCGGGCACGGGCGCCCGCGCGGTGTCGGTCGCAACACTCATGTCGGTCCGTCTCCTCCGGCGATCAGCTCACGCGCGGCAGCGCGAGGGTCGGCGGCCCGCATCAGGGCCTCGCCGACCAGGATGGCAGATGCGCCCGCTCGCACCGCCGCGTCGACATCGTCGCGCGTCGCTGATTCCCGCTCTCGAAGACCGCGACGCGATCGGACGGGATACGGCGCAGGCGCTCTCGAGCGCGCGGCGACGTCGACCTCGAGCGACTCCAGGTCGCGGGCGTTGACCCCGATCACCTCGGCGCCCGTCGCGAGCGCCCGATCCAGCTCGTCGTCGGCGTGGGTCTCGACGAGGGCGCCCATGCCCAGGTCGCGGGCGACGGCGAGCATGGCCGCGAGCTCGTCGTCGCGCAGGGCGGCCGTGATCAGGAGCACGGCGTCCGCCCCGTGCGACCGGGCCTCGATCACCTGGGAGGGATGCACGAGGAAGTCCTTGCGCAGCAGCGGGCAGCCGGACCGCAAGGCGCACGGCGTCGAGGTCGGCGAGCGAGCCGTGGAAGTGCCGCGGTTCAGTGAGCACCGAGATCGCCGCCGCGCCCCCATCGGCGTAGGCGGCCGCCTGCGCGGCGGGGTCGGCCTCGTCGTCGATCGCCCCGGCGCTCGGCGACGCGCGCTTGACCTCGGCGATCAGCGCGGGGCGTGCTGCTCGCAGCGCCCCGAGGAAGTCGCGCGCGGGAGGGCGCGCCGCGGCCCGTGCCAGCAGGGCGCCGTCGTCGAGCGGGTGCTCGGCGAGGTCGCGCCGCGCGCGTTCGACGAAGTCGGTGAGGAAGCCCATCGAGCACGCGAGTCTAGCGACGCCGGGAGCTCAGCCGAGCGCGAGCGCCTGCTCGAGATCGAGTCCCCCCTCGAGGGCGGCCCGACCGACGACCGCTCCGACGGCAGCCGCCCGTCGCACCGCGCGCAGGTCGGCGACGCTCGAGATGCCACCGGAGGCCAGCACCGGACGTCCCGCCCGCACCACCCGGCGCACGTTCGCGACGTCGGGTCCCCGCTGCGTGCCGACGCGAGCCACGGCGGTCACGAGGAACGAGGGCGCTCCAGCGGCGACCAGCCAGCCCAAGGTCTCGGCGAGGGGCAGGTCGACCGGAAGCGCTCCCCGGGAACGGATCCGCCCATCCTGGACCTCGATGCCAACCACGACCCGGTCACCGAGCCGGCGGAGCAGGTCGACCGTCACGGCCTCGTCGGCGAGCGCCCCCGACCCGAGCACGACGCGGTGCGCGCCGGCCGTGAGCATCGCCTCGGCGTCGGCGAGGCGTCGAAGGCCCCCGCTCGCCTGCACGCGCACGCCCGAGGCCGCCACCGATCGCACGACGTCGAGGTTGCGGACCTCGCCGTCGAAGGCGAGATCGAGGTCGACCACGTGCACCCAACGGGCGCCGGCTGCCACGACCGAGCGCGCCGCGGCCCCGGGGTCGCCGCCGAATGCCTCGACCGGCGCCGGCCCGTCCGGCGTATAGCGGGCGAGCCGCCCGCCGGCCACGTCGATCGCGGGGATCACCTCGAAGCTCATCGCCCGAACCCTATCGGCAGGGGGTGCGATGATGTGTCGGCATGGAGATGCCGGTGTTCGCCTTGCACAGCGTGTTGTTCCCGGGCCGGGCGATCGGCCTGCAGGTATTCGAGCCTCGCTACCTCGCGCTCGTCGCCGACGTGGCGCACACCGCCCGCTTCGTGGTCGTCGCGATCGAGCGGGGCCAGGAGGTCGGCGGCACCTACGAGCCGTACCGCGTCGGGGTCACGGTGTCGGTCGACGCTGACGATGACGTCGATCTCGACGGCATCCGCCACCTGCAGATCTCGGGCCGAGACCGGGTTGGCCTGATCGAACCGGTGCGAACCGACCCCTACCCCGTCTGGCGGATCGAGCCCTACCCCGACGAGGGCGGCGCCGGCACCGACGACGTGGAAGCCGCGACCGAGGCCCTTGCCGCGTACCTGCGCGCCACGGGCGAGGCCTCCGGCGATGTGCCGTCGGTGCCGCACGACCCGGTGGCTGCGAGCTACGTGCTGGCGGCCGCGACGCCTGGCCTCGTGCAACAGCACCAGCGATTGCTCGAAACGGCCGGCGCCGGTGAGCGTCTGGGCGCGGTGCGTGCCATCTTCCGCCGCGAGACGGCCATGGTTCGGGCGCTCGGCGCCGGGGTCGGCGGGGCGGCCCTCGACGTGAACCCCAACTAGCGGCGAGGCGGCGAGCCGGCAAGCGCCGCGTCGCCGTCGTCGACCGGATCGCGCTCGAGGCGCGCCGCGTCGCCCCCCAGCAACGAGCGCAGCTCTCCCAGCAGCGGCGCACCCGGGTGCACCCGGTAGGTGCCTACCTGCAGCGGTGTCACACCGCTGGACGCGAGGAACCGCACCCTCACCGGCGCACCACCGGGGTTCGCCTCGAACAGGTCCTTCAGCTTCGCGAGCACCGACGGGGTGCAGGCGGCGGCCGGCAGGTCGACCACGAGCGCGTCGGCCGCGACCGACGACGTCGTCGCGATGCCGAGATCGGGCTCACGAACCTCGGTCGCACGGATCTGCAGTTCGCGTCCGCGCAGGTCGATGCGTCCGGTCGCGAGCACGATACGGTCGGTCTCGATCATGCCCGGCACGGCCTCGTAGACGCTCGGGAACGCGACCACGTTGACACCGCCGGCGAGACCCTCGAGGCGGAACTGCGCGTAGGGCTCGCCGCGCTTCGTGTACTTGCGCGCGACCGCGCCGATGATGCCGCCGATCGTGACCAGGTCGCCGTCGCCGAGCGAGTCGAGGTCGGCGATCTCGTGGGAGCACTTCGCGGCGAGCGACTCCCGCACCTCGAGCAATGGATGGTCGGTGACGAACTGGCCGAGCATCTCCTTCTCGAGCCGCAGCAGCGTGCGCTTGTCGAACTCCTGTGCCTGCAACACCGTCTCGTCGATCGCCGTCACCCCCTCGCCGTCGTCGTCGCCGCCGCCGCCGAAGAGCGAGAACTGACCGGCGGCCTCGGCTTTGCGCTCGGCGAGGATCGGCCCGGACACCTTGTCCTGGGCCTGCAACAGCCCCTGGCGCGTGTACCCCAGGGAGTCGAACGCGCCCGCCTGCACGAGCGACTCCAGCACGCGCTTCGTCAGCACGCCGGGGTCGATCTAGCGGCAGAAGTCGGAGAACGACCTGAAGGCGCCCTCGGCTCGGCGCGCCTCGATGATCTTGCCCACCGCGCCCTCGCCGACGTTGCGCACCGCCGAGAGCCCGTAGCGGATCGCCGGGTTCTCGCCGGGGGCCGGCGCGAAGTCGGTCTCGGACTCGTTCACGTCGGGCGGCAGCACCTCGATGCCCATCGATCGGCACGCGTACAGGTAGTAGGGCTTGCGGTCCTTGTCGTCCTTGACCGACGTGAGGATCGCCGACATGTACTCGACCGGATGGTGCGCCATGAGGTAGGCGGTCTGGTAGGCCACGAAGCCGTAGGCGCACGCGTGCGAGGCGTTGAAGCCGTAGTCGGCGAAGGGCACGATCATGTCGAACATGTCGGCGGCGAGCTTCTGCGTGTACCCCTTGTCGACCGCGCCCGCGATGAACTTCTCCTTGAACGGCATGAGCACGTCGAGCTTCTTCTTGCCCATCGCCTTGCGCAGGGTGTCGGCCTCGCCCATCGAGAATCCGGCGAGCACCACCGCCATCTGCATGACCTGTTCCTGGTAGATCATCACGCCGTAGGTGTCGCGCAGGATCGGCTCGAGGTCGTCATGGGGGTAGGTCACCTGGCGGCGACCGTGCTTGCGCTCGGCGTACTCGGTGTGCAGACCGCTGTTGAGCGGTCCCGGCCGGTACAGGGCCACCAGGGCCATGAGGTCCTCGAAGCGGTCGGGCTTCAGCACCTTGATGAGGGTGCGCATGCCGGCCGATTCCATCTGGAACACGCCCGTCGTCTCTGCTCGCTGCAGCATGCGTAGGTGGCCTCGTCGTCGAGCGCCACGTGATCGATGTCGAGTTCGACGTCGCGCGCGCGGAGGTGGCGGAGCGTGTCCTCGATGACGGAGAGGTTGCGCAGCCCGAGGAAGTCCATCTTCAGCAGGCCCAGCGCCTCGACGCCGTTCATGTCGAACTGGGTGACGACCTTCTTCGAGTCGTCGCGCGAGTCCTTGGAGAGCTTGAGCGGCAGGTAGTTCACGAGCGGTGCGTCGCCGATGACGACCCCGGCCGCATGCACGGAGTCCTCGCGGCGCAGGCCCTCCAGGGCGCGCGCGGTCTCGATGATCTCCTTGGCCTCGGGCTCACGTTCGTAGGCGTTCGCGAGGTCGGGCGAGAGTGTCAGGGCGTCCTCGATGGGGTAGTCGCGGCCCATGACCGCCGGCGGGTACATCTTGCAGAGGCGGTCGCCGACCGCCGGCGGGAACCCGAGCACGCGCGCGGCGTCACGGATGCCCTGCTTGCCCTTGATCGTCTGGAACGTGACGATCTGCGCGACGTGGTCGGCGCCGTACTTCTCGGTCGCGTAGCGGATGACCTCGTCACGCCGACGCTCGTCGAAGTCCATGTCGATGTCGGGCATCTGGATGCGCTCTGGGTTCAGGAACCGCTCGAACAGCAACCCGTAGCGCAGCGGGTCGAGGTCGGTGATGCGCAACGCGTAGCTCACGACCGAGCCCGCCGCCGACCCCCGGCCCGGCCCGACCCGGATGCCCTGTTCGCGCGCGTGGCGGATCAGGTCCCACACGATCAGGAAGTACCCGCCGAAGCCCATGCTCGTGATGACGCCGAGCTCGTGATCGATGCGCTCGCGGATCTCGGGCGTGATGCCGCCGTAGCGTTCGGCGGCGCCCTCGTCGACGAGCCGGCGCAGGTACGTGTCGCGGTCGAGGCCCTGGGGCGTCTCGAAGCGGGGCAGGTGGTAGCGCTGGTCGGCCGGCGCGCGGTCGCCGTAGACGAGGTCGAGCTCGACGCTCTCGGCGATCGCGAGGGTCTGGTCGCACACCTCGGGCGCCTCGGCGAAGACGTGCCGCATCTCCTCCGCGCTCTTCAGGTAGAACTCGTCGGAGTCGAACTTCAGCCGCTTCAGGTCCGTCTGCACCTTCTGTTGCTGGATGCACAGCAGCACGTCGTGCGGCTTCGCGTCCTCCTTCAGGGTGTAATGCAGGTCGTTGGTCGCGACGACGGGGATGCCGAGCTCGCGTCCGAGGTCGAACTGCTGCCGCAGGATCTTGTGCTGGTCGGCGATGCCGTGGTTCTGCACCTCGATGGAGTAGTGCTCGGCCCCGAAGATGTCGCGGTACTCCGCCGCGGTCGCGCGGGCGCGATCGGCCTGTCCGTGCAGCAGCTGCACCGAGACCTCGCTCGACAAGCAGCCCGACAGGCAGGTGATGCCCTCGGCGTGCTCGGCCATCAGCTGCTTGTCCATGCGGGGCCGGTGGTAGAAGCCCTCGAGGTAGGCCGCCGAGACCAGCTTCAGCAGGTTTCGGTAGCCGGTCTCGTTCCGTGCGAGCAGCGTGAGGTGGTAGTACTTCTCCTCGCTCTCTCCCGGGTTGCGGTCGAACCGGGAGCCGGGCGCCACGTAGGCCTCGACCCCGATGATGGGCTTCACGCCCGCCTCCCTCGCCGCTTCGAAGAACCGCAGCGCGCCGAACATCGAGCCGTGATCGGTGACCGCCACCGCCGACATGCCGAGGCGCCGGGCCTCGCTGAAGATGGTCGGCGCACCCGGGTTCGACGCGGGCGGTTCGATGCGTGCCGCCCCGTCGAGCAGCGAGTACTCGGAGTGGACGTGGAGGTGGACGAAGCCGTCACTTCGGTCGGTCATGGGAGGTGCGCGCAACTCCTTGCGGAAGGTTATCCACAGCGTCGCGACGAGCTGTGGAGAACTACACCGATGTGATTCGAGCGAGGCCTCAACCTACGCCCGGCCCCGTGAGGCGTCAAGACTGCAGGTCGCGGGCGCGCCCGAGCGCCCGCTCGAGGTCGGCGGGCAGCGGCTTCCTCGACCTCGATCGGCCTGCCGGTGAGGGGGTGGACGAACGCGATGCGCCAGGAATGCAGGAACGGCCGCTCGAGGCCGAGCGCGGTCGCGTCGTCGCCTCCCCCGCCGTAGGCTCGATCGCCCAGGATCGGATGACCGATCGCGCGCAGGTGCACCCGGATCTGGTGTGTCCGGCCGGTCCTCGGCGCCGCCTCGAGCAAGGTCGCATGCTCGAGGCGCTCGCGAACCTCGAATGCGGTCTCGGCCGCGCGGCCCTCGCTGCGATCCACGACGATGCGGTCGGCGCGGCGCCCGAGCGGCGCGTCGACGGCGAAGGAGTCGTGCTGTAGCCGGCCGCGCACCAGCGCGAGGTAGCGCCGGTCGACGTCGTGGCTCCGCATCATCGCCGCGAGCGCGCGGTGGGCCTCGTCGGTCTTCGCCACGATCATGAGCCCCGACGTGCCCGCGTCGAGGCGGTGCACGATGCCGGGACGCAGCTCCCCGCCCTCGTGCGACAGCGGCATGCCCATCGCCAGCAACCGGTTCACGAGCGTGCCGCTGCGGCGCAGTGCCGTCGGGTGCGTGATCAGCCCGGCCGGCTTCGCGATCACCGCCAGGTGCTCGTCCTGGAATCGGACCGGCACGGCCCCGCCATCGCCTTCGAGGGGCGCGTCCTCACGGATGTCGATGTCGACGCGTTCGCCCCCCTGCAGCCGGAACGACTTGGGGCGCACCTGGCCGTCGACGCGGACGAGACCCGCCAGGATGGCGCGTTGCACGTCGGCCCTCGTGGCTCCTGAGAGCCTCGTGGCCACGACGTCGAGGCGGCCGGGCTCGGCGACGAACGTCTCAACGCTCATCGACGACCGGCCCGTCGGCGGTCTCGGCGGCCGGCCGACGGTCACCCAGGAACGAGCCAGCCGCCAGCAAGACGGCTCCCGATCACGATCGCCGCGTCGGCGATGTTGAACACGGGCCAGATCTGCAGATCGATGAAGTCCACCACGTGGCCGGTGAAGCGTTCGCCTCGGGTGATGCGGTCGGTGAGGTTGCCGATGGCTCCGCCGAGCACGAGCCCGAGGGCGAGCGCGGTGACCGGATTCGTGTGCCGGAAGGCCGTCACCACGATCAGCACCGAGACGACCACGGTGGCCGTGGCGAAGAACCAGGGTGCGTCCTGCCCGAGGCTGAACGCACCACCGGGATTCGTCGCGAACCGGAACGTGAGCACCCCGGGGATGACCTCGACCGGGTCACCGGGCAGCCGGCGCTCGGCCCAGACCTTCGTGAGCCGATCGAGCGCGAAGACGAGGCCGGCGGCGGAGAAGAGCCAGAGCGCGCAACGACGCCGTGCGCGATCCACGGCCCTTAGCGGCGCGATCGCGCCTGCGCGTCCTTGATGCAGAGGTCGACGTAGGGCAGCGCCTTGATGCGCGCCTTCTCGATCGGCTTGCCGCAGCGCTCGCAGGTTCCGTAGCTGCCGTCGTCGATGCGCTTGAGCGCACGGTCGATCTTGCCCAGCAGGTCGCGGACGTTGTTCTCGATCGACAGGTCCTTCTCTCGTTCGAAGGTGGCCGTGCCGGCGTCGGCCGACTCGTCGTCGAGGCCCACGTCGCCGGACAACTCGGATTGGCTCGCGGCGAACGCTTCCTCCTCGATCGTGGTGAGCTGGTCGCTGAGCTCGGCGCGTTCGGCGTCGAGGCGACCCTTCAGGTCGCCGATCTCCTTGGCCGTGAGCTTGGTCTGAGGCATGGTCGGCGAAGGGTAGCAGAACAGGTCCTCTCGGACGCATCTACCCAGGTCAGAGGCCCTGCCGGCGGGTGTCGGAGCCGGCCCCGGGAAGCCCCGGGAACGAGCTGCCCACGACGGTGTAGCATGCCCGCTACAGGCAACGACGGGAACGCGCCGCGCGGACCCGGGCGGCACGAGCGAGCCGGCGATGGTGTGAGGCCGGCGCCGGCCTCCGCGCGGACATCATCCCCGAGCCCCTGTCCGAGCCGGCCCATCGGGCCGGGGAGACGCAGGCGGGTCCCGCCCGTCATCGCGGGAGGCCTTCGTGAGGGAGGCCGTGAGCGGCCGTCGCCCGTGAGGGCCCGGCAACGCGGGGTGGCACCGCGGGGCAGACACGACGCCTCGTCCCGGCACCGATGGGACGGGGCGTTCGGCATTCCCGGGGCTCCGTGGCACACGCGGCTGAGGAGGCACCGATGGGCAGGGCGTTCGATCCGGTCGACACGAAGGCCAGCTTCCCCGATCTCGAGCGAGCGGTGCTCGCGTTCTGGAAGGAGCGCGACATCTTCCGGGCATCGCTCGCCCAGCGCGAGGGCGCGCCCCGGTGGATCTTCTACGAGGGCCCGCCGACCGCCAACGGCAAGCCCGGCGTGCACCACGTCGAGCCCCGCACGTTCAAGGACGTCTACCCGCGGTTCAAGACGATGACCGGCCACCTGGTGCCCCGCAAGGGGGGCTGGGACTGCCACGGGTTGCCGGTCGAGCTCGAGGTCGAGAAGGAGATCGGCACCACCGGCAAGCGCGACATCGAGGCCTTCGGCATCGCCGAGTTCAACCAGCGTTGCCGCGAGTCGGTGCAGCGCTACGTGGGCGAGTTCGAGCGGCTCACCGAGCGCATCGGGTACTGGGTCGACCTCGACGAGGCGTACTGGACGATGGCGCCGGAGTACGTCGAATCGGTCTGGTGGTCGCTGCAAGCGCTCTTCGACGCCGGGCTGCTCCAGGAGGCCGACAAGGTCACGGCCTACTGCCCGCGCTGCGGCACGGCGCTGTCCGACGCCGAGGTCGCGATGGGGTACCAGACGGTCGAGGATCCGAGCGTGTTCCTGCGGTTCCCGATCGTGGAAGCGACCGACGCGAGCCTCGTGGGGGCATCGCTGCTCGTGTGGACCACCACCCCGTGGACCCTGCCCTCGAACACCGGTGCGGCGGTCGACCCCGACGCCGACTACGACGAGGTCGCGCTCGACGGGAGGCGCCTGATCGTCGGCGCACCACTGCGCGAGCAGGTGCTGGGCGACGGTGGCGAGGTGCTGCGCACCCTGCCGGGGTCAGCCCTCGTCGGCGCCCGATACGAGCCCCCCTACCCCAACGTCGACGACGCCCACCGGGTCGTGGCCGGCAGCTTCGTGTCGATGGACGATGGCACCGGCATCGTGCACCTGGCGCCCGCGTTCGGGCCGGACGACCTCGCCATCGGGCGCGAGCAAGGCTGGCCCGTGCACAAGCCCGTCGGCGACGACGGCCGGTTCACCGACCTCGGACCTGGGTTCGTGCGCGGCCTGTTCGTCAAGGACGCCGACCCCCACATCGTGGAAGACCTTCGGGAACGCGGCGTGCTGCTGCGATCGGAGACCTACGAGCACAGCTACCCATTCTGCTGGCGCTGCAAGACGCCCCTGCTCTACTACGCGCGCACGTCGTGGTACGTGCGCACCACGCAGGTGAAGGAGCGCCTGCTCGCGGTCAACGACGAGGTCAACTGGTTCCCCGACCACATCCGCCGCGGCCGCTACGGCAACTGGCTCGAGAACAACGTCGACTGGGCCATCTCACGCGAGCGCTACTGGGGCACCCCCCTGCCGATCTGGCGGTGCGATCAGGGGCACGTTCGAGCCGTGGGGTCCCTCACGGAGCTCGGCGAGCTCGCCGGCCGCGACGTGCGCGATGTCGACCCGCACCGTCCGATGATCGACGAGGTCACGTTCGCCTGCCCGGATTGCGGCGCGACCGCGACCCGGGTGCCCGAGGTGATCGACACGTGGTACGACTCCGGTGCGATGCCGTTCGCCCAATGGGGCTACCACCCCGACCTCGGCCGCGGCATCGAGGAGTTCGAGCGTCACTTCCCCGCCGACTTCATCTCCGAGGCGATCGACCAGACCCGAGGCTGGTTCTACACGCTCATGGCCGAGGGCGTGCTGCAGTTCGATGCCTCGGCATACCGCAACGTGGTCTGTCTCGGCCACATCATCGCCGCCGACGGCCGGAAGATGTCGAAGTCGCTCGGCAACATGTTCGACCCGTGGGAGGCCCTCGACCGCCAGGGCGCCGACGCCCTGCGATGGTTCATGATCACCAACGGCTCACCGTGGGCCTCGCGCCGCATCGGCCACGACGTGCTCGACGACGTGCTGCGTCAGTTCCTGCTGACGGTCCGCCACGTGCACGCGTTCTTCGTGACCTACGCGAACGCCGACGGCTTCGACCCGTCGTCGCCCGCGCCCCCGCTCGCCGACCGGCCCCTGCTCGATCGGTGGGTGCTGTCGCAGCTGGCGCGCACGGTGCGCGCCGCCCGCGACGGCCTCGATGCCTACGACGCCACCGGCGCGGGCCGCCACATCGAGCGCTTCGTCGACGACCTGTCGAACTGGTACGTGCGCCGCTCGCGGCGTCGGTTCTGGAACCCGGGCGGCGAGGCGACCGCCGATGCTCGTTCGGCGTTCCACACGTTGTACGAGTGCCTCGTGACGCTCGCGACCTTGCTCGCGCCCTTCACGCCGTTCATCGCCGAGACCCTGTGGCGCAGCCTCGCCGCGGATCGCAACGGCGGCCCGGCGTCGGTGCATCTCGCCGACTACCCGTCGGTCGACGAGGACGCTATCGACGACGGCCTCGACGCCGCGATGTCCGCGGCCCGGTCGATCGTCGGCCTCGGCCGCACCGTGCGCACAGAGACGAAGACCCGCGTGCGGCAACCGCTGGCCGAAGCCGTCGTGCACCTGCCCGGCAGCTTCGCCGGCCTCGAGCCGCTGCTCGACGTCGTGGCGGACGAGCTCAACGTGCGGCGCGTCGTGTTCGCGGAGTCGGCGGCGTCGTTCGGCCGCTGGCACGCCAAGCCGAACTTCCGCGCCCTCGGCCCGACGCTCGGGCCCCGGGTGAAAGAGGTCGCGGCTGCGCTCGCCGACGACGACGGCTCGCTCGCAGGCCGGCTCGCAGGCGGCGCTGCGGTCTCGGTCGCGACCTCGCAGGGCGACGTGCGCCTGGAGCCCGACGACGTGGACCTTTCCCAGGACGTGCGCGAGGGCTGGGGCGTCGCGAGCGATGGAGGGGTCACCGTGGCCCTCGATCTGCACCTCACCGACGACCTTCGCCGCGAGGGGGTGGCCCGCGAACTGGTCAGAGCCGTGCAGGATGCGCGGAAGTCGGCCGGGTTCGAGGTCTCCGATCGCATCCAGCTCGGCGTCACGGCCGGCCCGGCCGTCACCGAGGCCCTCTCTGCACACCGCGACACCGTGGCCCGTGAGACCCTCGCGGTCGACGTGATCCACGGCGAGGTCGAAGGCCCCGAGGTCGAGACCGAGATCGACGGCGATGCTGTGCGGATCAGCCTGCGACGGGCGGCGTACGCCTCGCCCGCCGGCGCCTGAGGGTGCCGTCGGCGAGTGCCACGAGCGACAGCACGCCGGCCACCACCGCGATCCCGACCAGCATCGCGCCCGATTCGAGCGCCAGCCCCAGAGCGAGCATCACGAGGCAGAGCGAGGCGAGCGAGAGGGCCGCGAGGTAGCGCAGCGCGACGGCCCGGGGGTACCGGCGCTCGGCGCCGGCGGCGATCAGTCCTCGCCCCAGAAGAGCTCACGCAGCGAGCGGTCGCCCTCGGCGTCACCATCGCTGCGGGCGGCCGCGGGCGCGGGCTCGTCGATGCGCACGGTCGCCTCGCTGTCGGGGACCCGGGTCGGCTCGGGCTCGGCGACCGGCCGGGAGGCACGCTCGGGAGCATCTGGGGCCGCCGGGGTCTCGGCCGCGGCCGTGGCGGTCGATGCGGCTGCGGCGGATGTCGCAGGCTCGCCCGTTTCGGGACGCTCGGCTGTCGCGGCGGACTCGCCCGTGACCGGACGCTCGGTCGCGGCAGCGGGCGCCACCGGCGGGGCAGGCTCGCCGGCCGGGGCCGCCGATGCGACGGACTCGCTCGGCGTGGGCCGCGCCGCGGCCCGCGTGGACTTGGCCATGCCCTTCACGGTCTCGGCGTGCTCCTGCACGAGGCCGGCGAGCGACTGCAGGAACTCGCGCTCGCGGCTGATGAACGCGTTCACGGCCGAGCGTTCCTGCGGACCGCTGGCGCCGACGGCCGCCACGGCGGCGCCCGACGCGCGCGCTTCCGCGGTGATGCGGGCGGCGTCGGCGCGCGCTCTGGCGATGAGCTCGTCGGCCTGGCGCGCCACGTCGTCGAGGTCGGGCGAGCCCACGACCGCACCGCCGCCGCCCGCCCGCAGGCGCTCGACCTCGGCGGTGAGCGCACCGAACGAGTCGGTGATCTGATCGAGGTACTCGTCGACATCGCGCATCTTGTAGCCGCCGAAGCGAGAGACCCGGAACTCCTTCTGTTGGATGTCGATCGGCGTCAGCCGAGCCGGCGCCGCGAGCTCGTCGCCGGCACCCGCGTCATTCCTCTTGCCCATGGACCCCTCCTAGCAGATCGCGGTCTGCAGTACGAAGATGATGATGAACGCCACCACGACCGAGAGGTCGAACATACCCGCCGGGGGGAGGATGCGGCGGAGCAGTCGCAGCGGTGGCTCGGTCACGTCGAACAGCAGGTCGTAGGCGGAGCGTAGCGGACCGGTCGCCGGCGGTCGCCATCCGGCGAGCTGCACCCAGCTCAGGATGACCCTGACGAGCAGGATCACCCAGACGAGCGTGAGGGCGAGGCAGATGAGCCGGGTCATCGGGTGCAGAGGCTAGCAGCAGGGCCGTAGGGCGCGGCCAGGCACCGGGCCGGTGCGTTCAGAACTGGTTGTAGAACCCCGTGCCGGCGATGCGCTCGCGTTCCTCGGCCGACACCTCGACGTCGGCGGGGCTGAGCAGGTACACGCGGTTGGCCACCAGCTCGATCTTGCCGTCGAGCCCGTAGACGAGCCCGCTCGCGAAGTCGACGAGCCGCCGGGCGATCGCGTCCTCGGTCGACTGCAGGTTCATGATGACCGCGGTGCCGTCCTTGAAGCGGTCGGCGACCTCGCGGGCCTCGTTGAACCGTTTGGGCTCGGACTTGTGGATCGAGCTCATGCCCTGCGACATGGGGCGAGGTGAGGCGATCGTGCGCACCACGCCCTCGGCCTCGGCGGGCACCTCACGCACGGCCTGCGGACGCATGCGGCGCACCGGCGCCGGGTCGGCCTGAGGCATGTCGTCGACGAAGTCTTCGTCCTCCTCGACGAGCCCCAGGTAGTTCAGGGTCTTCTTCCACACGCCGGCCATCTCCGTTCCTCTCGTGTCATCGGCCGTTCACGACGCGGGATGCGGCGCCCCGGCGGGTGCGCGGGGGCCGAACAACGCCGTTCCGATGCGGACCATCGTAGCGCCTTCTTCCACTGCAACCCCGTAATCCAACGACATCCCCATGCTCAAGTCCACCACGTCGGGGCGGTCGTTCCGGACGGCATCGCGCAGCTCTCGCAGGCGCCGGAACCACGGCCGGGCGTCCTCGGGGGTCGCACCCGCCGGTGGGATCGTCATCAGGCCGCGCAGGCGGAGGCCCTCGAGATCCGCCGCGCGCGCGGCGAATGCGCCCACATCCTCGGGCGCCACGCCGGCCCGTTCGCCCGTGAAGTCCACCTCGATCAGTAGCGTCGAGCACGCGGCCGGCGGCGGCGGCACGCCGGGCGAGGCGCTCGGTCGCCCGGTTGCCCGAAAGCGTCTCGACCACGTCGGCGAGCGCGGCGACGTGATGGGCGGTGTTCGTCTGCAGCGCGCCGATGTAGTGCCAGCGCGCCCCCGGCACGACGCCATGCATCGCTCGCAGCTCGCGCACGTAGTTCTGACCGATCGCCGTGACACCGGCCTCGACCACCCAGCGCACGGGTTCGGGCGCCTGCGTCTTCGCCGCCGCGACGAGCGTGACGGTCGCCGCGTCGCGCCCCGCACGGTCGCAGGCCCGCTCGACGCCCGTGCGCACCGCGGCGAGGTTCGCCATGATCTCGTCCCTGCTGACCGGCATGCGTGCATCGTGCCACGCCGCCGCGAACCGTCGCCGGAACGAGAACGGGGGCGGGGAGGTCTCTCGGCCAAGAGGCGGGGGAAGGGCGCCTCCTCGCGTGTGAACCTCCCCGCCCCCACGCCCCGAGGGCCGCGCGGAGCGAGGCGCAACTCGATCAGTTCTTCAGGAAGTCGGGGATGTCGAGATCCTCTTCGGCGTCGAACGAGACCACGGGCTGAGGCTCGTGCTCGCCGGTGGTGAACACGTCGGTCTCGTCGTCGACGTCATCGGCCAGGATCGAAGGCAGCGGTTCGCGGTCGCTGCCTTCACCGCGCACCGGTTCCTCGAGCAGCCGGGACAGGCGCGACTCGAACTGGTTGCCGCCCGTCGCGCTCGGCGCCACCTTGTCGAACCCGGCGGCGACGACGGTTACCCGCACCTCCTCGCCGAGGGCGTCGTCGACGACCGCGCCGAAGATGATGTTCGCGTCGGGATGGGCCACCTTCGTGATCGCGTCGGCGGCCTGGTTCACCTCGTGCAAGGTGAGGTCGGTCGGCCCGGCGATCGAGAGCAGTACGCCCTTGGCGCCATCGATCGAGCTCTCCAGCAGCGGCGAACTGATCGCGGCCTTCGCCGCCTCGGTCGCGCGATCGGCCCCCGTGCCGAGCCCGATGCCCATGAGCGCCGAACCCGCGCCCGACATGACCGACTTCACGTCGGCGAAGTCGAGGTTGATCAAGCCCGGCGTCGTGATCAGCGAGGTGATGCCGTCGACCCCCTGGAACAGCACCTGGTCGGCCATGCGGAAGGCCTCCACCATGGGCATGTTGGGATCGGCGACCTGGAGCAGCCGGTCGTTCGGCACGACGATCAGCGTGTCGACCGCCTTCTTGAGCTCGGTGATGCCGAGGTCGGCCTGGGTAGCACGCTTGCGTCCCTCGAAGCCGAACGGACGAGTCACGACGCCGATCGTGAGCGCGCCGAGCCCTCGGGCGACCTCGGCCACGACGGGAGCGCCACCGGTGCCGGTGCCCCCACCTTCGCCGGCGGTGATGAAGACCATGTCGGCGCCTTTGAGGATCTCCTCGATCTCATCGGCGTGCTCGGCGGACGCGTTCTTGCCGACCTCCGGATCGGAGCCGGCCCCCAGACCCCGGGTCGTCTCGCGTCCGATGTCGAGCTTCACCTCCGCGTCAGACATCAGCAGCGTCTGCGCATCGGTGTTGACCGCGATGAACTCGACGCCCCGCAAGCCTGCCTCGATCATGCGGTTCACCGCGTTCACGCCGCCGCCGCCGATGCCGACCACCTTGATCACGGCGAGGTAGTTCTGGGGAACGTCCATCTGCCTGCCTTCCTCCACGAGCCAAGGCTCGATCTACCTGGGGAAATGCCGTACCGTGCGTCCCAACGATAACCGTCAAGTTCACAGTTATTGTCATATCTACATCATGTAGAGTCCGGCAAGTTACTAAGGATCCGCAGGTCCGTCAAGTCGAGGGTCGAACCTGGGTGTGTCGATCGGTGACAGTTCCCACGACCTCAGGGTGACGCAGATGGTTCCTCGGATCCATCGTCGTCCTCCGGGTCCGTGGGCAATACGTCGGCCGACGGGTCGGGGACCGTGACCGGTGCGAGCGAACCGACGAAGCGCGCCGTCGGAGCGGCCGGGACCGACAGATCGATCGAGAGGAGCGCTGTGCCCTGTTCCCCGGCGTAGTCGAGGATGGCTCGGAGAGCTTGGGCCTTCACGAGGGGGTCGGTCGCCCCTCCATAGGTCACGTCGACGTCACCGTCGACGACCATCGTCACCTCGCCGTCGTCGGCGATCGAGAGGGAGTCGACCCGAGCGCGAAGCGCCGGCACCATCGCCGCGACGACGTCGGCCACGGCCGTGATCCGCTCCCGGTTGAGCGCGACACCCTCGGGCACCGTGACCTCGGGGAACGCCGTGGCCTTCGGCGCCCGCCCGAGCAGGGTGCCATCGGCGGCGGCGAGCTGGGCGACGGACCCGGAGCGGAGCACCAGCACAGGCGCGCGTTCGCGGATCGAGATCGAGATGGTGCCCGGCAGGCTCGTGCGGACCGTGGCATCGCGGATCCATGGCTCCTGCTCGAGTCGAGCTTCCGCCATGCCTTCATCGAGGTGCAGCACGTTCGTGCCGATCCCCACCTGCGCGAGGCGCATCACCTGCTTCGGTCCGAGCCGTTCCTCACCCTCAACCTCGACCGTGCGCGCACCGAACAGCGATGTGTAGCTGAGGGCGACACTTCCGGTGACGAGGGCGACGGCCATCGCCCCTCCGATCGCCCACGGCTTGAGACGGCGGCGGCGCTCCTCATCGACCCACGACGCGTGCGGCACGACCACCGGGGCGTCGGCGGGGCCTTCATCGGGTGACATGGTCGAACTCCCCGATCAGCTGCACCTCGGGCTCCAACACGATGCCGGTGCGGGCCTCGACCTCCCGCGCGACGAGTTGGATCAGCGCCCACACGTCATCGGCTCGCGCCCCTGGACCGGCCACGATGAAGTTCGCATGCTTCGTCGAGACCTGCGCCCTGCCCACCTGCCTCCCCTTCAACCCGGCGTCGTCGATCAGCTTGGCTGCGTGCTCGCCCGGCGGGTTCTTGAAGACGCTGCCGCAGTTGGGCTCCGCGAGAGGCTGGGTCAGCCGCCGCCACGTCCGCGCCTCGTCCATCTCGGCCCGGATCGCAACGGGGTCTCCTTGCCGAAGAGCGACGGTCACACCGGTGACGATCGAGTCGGCAGGCAGCGCCGACCGCCGATACGAGAAGCCCGCCAGGGCGGCGGGGATCGCTTCGGTGCGCGCCAGGTCCAGCCGGAAGACCTCGACGTCGGTGACGACGTCGGCCATCTCGGCGCCGTGTGCACCGGCGTTCATCTTCACGGCGCCGCCGACCGATGCGGGGATGGCCACGCCGAACGCCAGTCCTTCGAGGGAGTGACGCAAGGCGACACCGGCGAACGCCGGCAGCGGCATCGCACCGCCCGCCGTCAGCAGGTCGCCGTCGCGCGCCGCCCAGCGGTAGCCACGCCCGAGTCGCAGCACCATGCCCCCGAACCCACGGTCGGACGACGAGCACGTTCGAACCCTTGCCGATCACGACGTAGGGCAGGTCGGCCTCGGCGAGCGCGCCTGCCGTCGCCGCGAGGTCGGCCTCCGACTCGGGCTCGAGGTAGATCGCGGCGGGCCCCCCGATGCGGAAGCGTCGTGAGCGGGGCCATGCGGGAACGACGTGCGCACGCGGTCGCCGCACGCGGCCCGCAGGATCGACTCGGCACGCGCGAGATCGCTCATGCGTCGGCCCCCAGTCGCTCGAGCGCGGCGTCGCCGAGCATCCAGACGTCGCCGCACCCCATCGTGACGATCAGGTCGCCCGGCCGGACCTCGCGCTCGAGATAGTCGATGACCTCCGTGCGGTGCGGGAGGTAGACGACGGGCGTCGCCGGCGAGGCGAGCTGCGACGCCGTCGACGACGAGCCGGCCCGTCACCCCGGGGATCGGCTCCTGGGCCGCCCCGTACACGTCGGTGACGAGCACGAGGTCGGCGCCGGCGACGCTCGCGCCGAGCTCCCGCCAGAGCGCCTGCACC
Organism: uncultured Actinomycetes bacterium; assembly: GCA_963722795.1. Lineage (GTDB taxonomy): Bacteria > Actinomycetota > UBA4738 > UBA4738 > HRBIN12 > JAOUEA01. Next base: position 117,257 of record CAVROD010000003.1, on the reverse strand, counting down.
CGTGAGTACCGATGCGGCTGCACGAGCGCGACGAGCCGGGCCGGGTCGCGGCGTCGAGCCGTGTCGATCGTGACCGCCATCTCGGTCGGCGTGTGCCCGTAGTCGTCGAAGAAGTCGGCGCCTCGTGCCCGCCCGCGATGCTCGAACCGCCGGTGCACCCCCGCGAACGTCGCGCAGCGCCGCCGCGGCATCGGTCAGCGGAACGCCGACGAGACCGGCGACGCCGATCGCCGCGGCGGCGTTCAGCAGGTTGTGGGGCCCGTCGACCTGCAGGCGAACGGCCGCCTCGGCGCCGGAGGCGTCGCGGATCGTGCCGCGACGCGCCCGTCGGGCCCGAGCTCCTCGACGGAGACGACGAGGTCGTTGCCCTGCTCGAGGCCATAGCGCACGGTCGGCGTGCCCGCGTCGGCGAGCACCGACCGCACCCCGGCATCGTCGCCGCATGCCACGACCGTGCCGCATCCGCGAACGAAGGCGGCGAACGCGGCCTCGATCTCCTCGCGACCGCCCGGATAGAAGTCGACGTGGTCGACATCGACGTTCGTCACGACCCCGATGTGCGGCCGCGTCAGGAGGAAGGAGCCGTCGCTCTCGTCGGCCTCGAAGACGAAGAGGTCGCCGTGCGCCGCTGCGAGCGCCGCTGCCGCTCTCGTTCAGGTCGCCGCCGATCAGGTAGCTGGGGTCGAGGCCGGCGCGCTCGAGCAGGACCGCGATCATCGAGGTCGTCGTGGTCTTGCCGTGGGTGCCGGCGATCGCGATCGAGCGATGACCAGCCGCGAGCGCCGCGAGCAGCCTGCTGCCTGGCCCAGACCGGCGACCCCGCGGTCGCGGGCGGCACGCAGCTCCGGGTTAGCCTCGCCGATCGCGCTCGAGATGATCACGACGTCGGGGGACCCGAGCCGCGCCGGGTCGTGGCCGACCCAGATCTCGGCACCGGCCTCGGCGAGCTCCTCCAGCCCCTTCGAGTCCTTGAGGTCGGACCCTCGCACGGCGATGCCGCGCGCATGCAGGAGCCGGGCGAGGTTGCGCATACCCGCCCCGCCGATGCCGATCAGGTGCACGCGAGCCGACGCCCTCGAGGGAGGGCACCGGCAGCGTGGGGATGCTGCCCGGCGGGCGGACGGTAGTCGCTCATGCCGCTGAGCTCCACCACGAGCGCGGCGATGCGCTCGTCGGCGTCGGGGCGCGCCCACGCGAGCATCGCCTCGCGCATCCGAGCCCGGCGCGCCTCGTCGGCGATCAGCGCCGAGATGCGGCTCGCGAGCATCGCCGGCGTCGAGCGCCGGCTCGAGCACGACCTCGGCGCCGCCCGCGCGCTCGACCTCTCGAGCGTTGGCGTCCTGATGGTGCTCGGTCGCGTGCGGATACGGCACCAGGATCGCCGGCACGCCGCAGGCCGCTAGCTCGGCGAGCGGTGCCCGACGCCGGCCCTCGCGACGGCGAGATCGGCGGCGGCGAGCGCCAGGTCGATGCGGTCGATGAACCCCACCACCCGCACGAGCAGGTCGCCCGACTCCCGGGCCGCCGGCGCGACCTCCTCGACATGGGCGGGGCCGGTCGCCACGAGCAGCTGCAGGTCGTCGCGGTCGCGCAACCGCTCGATCGCGGCCGCCACCGTGCGGTCGAGCGCGCCTGGCACCCTGGCTCCCTCCGAACACCGAGACCGTGCGACGTGCGTCCTCGAGGTCGAACACGCGCGAGCGCCTCGTGCCGTCGTCGCTCCCGCGAACCGGCGACCTCGGCGATCGCGCGGCGGACCGGGTTGCCGGTGCGCTCGATGCGCGTGCCGGCCGGGAGCCGATCGGCCGTGGCCTCGAAGGTGGTGGCCACCACGCGCGCCCAGCGCGCCGCGAGCCGGTTCACCATGCCCGGCACGCCGTTCTGCTCGATCAACACGGTCGGCGTGCGCGTGCGGCGTGCGGCGAGGATCGCCGGAGCGCTCGCGTAGCCGCCGATGCCGACGACCACGTCGCACGCGCGCACCAACGGACGCACCGTGCGGGCCGCGGCGAGCGAGAGCCAGAGCGCCTTCGCCGAGCGCAGCGACACCCTGGTCTGTGCCGGCGCGACCTCGCACGGGCACGAACGGGAACCCGGCCGCCGGCACGAGGGCGGCCTCCTGGCCCGAGGCGGAGCCGACGAACCGCACGTCGTGGCCTGCCGCCCGCAGCCGCTCGGCCACCGCCAGCGCCGGGAAGACGTGTCCGGCCGTGCCGCCGCCGGACATGATCACCCTCATCGCCTGGCCCTCCCGCCAGCGGCCTTCCGGCGCGGACGCGACGACGGTGCGACGCGGGCGGGCGTCGCCCGCGCGGCGGTGACGGTCCGACGCGCGCCGCTCCGCCCGGCGTTCGAGGTGCTCGCCGCCTGCGCGCTGGCCCTGGCGATGCTCGCCAGCACGCCGATGCTCCGCGAGCGTCACGACGAGGGCGGTGCCGCCGAACGACAGCAGCGGCAGTGGCACCCCGGTGATCGGCAGCAGGCCGGTCACCGCGCCGAGGTTGATGATGGTCTGCAGCCCGATCCACCCCGTGATGCCGGCGGCCATGAGCCGGCCGAAGGTGTCGGGCGCGGCGATCGCGATGCGGATGCCGGCGAACAGCAGCAGGGCGAACATCGCGAGCACGAAGAGGGCGCCGAGCAGTCCGAGCTCCTCGCCGACGATCGCGAAGATGAAGTCGGAGTGGGCGTTGGGCAGGTAATCCCACTTCGCCCGGCTCGCGCCGAGCCCGACGCCCGTCCACCCCCCCGACCCGAAGGCGATCATGCCCTGGATCAGCTGGAAGCCCGCGCCGTCGGGGTCGTCCCACGGGTTGAGGAAGGCGTCGACGAACCGCGTTCGGCGATATGCCTCGCCGAAGATCAGGAAGGCGGTCGCCGCGAGCGCCGCCGCGCCGGTCACGGCCAGGTACCGCAGTCGCACGCCTGCCGCGAACAGCAGCAGGAAGACCGACCCGCAGATGATCACCGTGGTCCCGAGGTCGCGCTGCAGGATGACGATCAGAGCCACGCCGACGACCACCGGTGCGAGCGGCACGAGCAGGTGGCCCGGGTCGTCGAGCCGTTTCCACTTCTTCGTGAGCACGGTCGCCGCGAACGCCACGATCGCGAGCTTCGTGAACTCGGACGGCTGCAGGGTCACGGGCCCGAGGTCGATCCAACGCGAGGCGCCGTAGAGCGAGGACCCCGCGGAGGGATGCAGCGCGATGAACATCAACGGCAGCAGGGCGACGAGCAACGGCACCGCGAGCTTCTGCCAGACCGTGTGCGGCATGCGCACCGCGACAGCAGGGCCACCACGCCCACCACGGCGTAGATCCTCTGACGCTGGAAGTACCAGAAGGGATTGCCGTCGTAGCCCTGCGTGGCCGAGACCGACCCCGCCGACAGCACCATCACGAGGCCGAGCATCGTGAGCACGGCCGCCGGCACGAGCAGCAGCAGCACGTTGACGCGAGCCGCGTGCATCGCCTCCGCGCGGCGCGTCGGCGTGCGCACCAGGCGCAGGGCCCGTTGACGGCGGCGCGTTCGCTCAGCGGCCACCGGCGCCCACCTCTTGCTCGAGCGCTCGCGCCGCCGCCGCGAACCGGTCCCCGCGCTCGGCGTAGTCGCGGAACTGTCCCAGCTCGCACACGCCGGCGCGAGCATGACGCACCCTCCCGGCCTCGCGAGCGCGAACGCGGCGCGCACGGCGTCCTCGATCGAGCCGCCCTCGTGCACAGGGCGCAGCCCCTCGAACACACGGGCGATGTCGGGCGCGGCCTCCCCGATCGCGACCACGGCCCGCAGGCGAGGAGCACGCGTGGCGAGGGGCGACAGGTCGACGCCCTTGGCGCGCCCGCCCGCGATCAGCACCGCGTCGTCGACCCCGTCGATGGCAGCGAGCGCCGCGTGCACGTTCGTCGCCTTGGAGTTGTCGACGAACCGCACGCCGTCGACGACCGCCGCGACCTGCCCTCGGTGCGGGGCCACCTGGAAGCCCGCGAGCCCGGCGCGCACGCCCGCGACCGTGGCCCCGAAGGCGAGCGCTGCCGCTGCGGCCGCGGCGGCGTCCGACCGCACGCCCGGTGTGCCGCCGACCGCGCCGACCCGCTCGGGCAGCGGGCCGAGGTGCGACACGAGCTCCGCGTCGTCGTAGCCCACCTCGCCGTCGCCGGGCTCGCCCGACCGGAACCACACGACGTCGCAGGGCGCTGTGCGCGAGCGCGCGGCGGCCGCGTCATCGTCGCGGTTGCCGACGTGCACGTCCCCCGGTTCCTGTCGCTGGAAGATGCGAGCCTTCGCGTCGGCGTATGCCTCGAACGAGCCGTGCCCGTCGAGATGGTCGGGCGCGAGGTTCAGCAGCACCGAGACGCGCGGGTGGAACGACTCCTGCATGCGCAGCTGGAACGACGAGCACTCGACCACGAGCACCTCGTGTCCCTCGCGGGCGGCTTCCGGGAAGGGGTGCCCGATGTTGCCGCACGCCACCGCGTCGACGCCGTCGGCGCGCAGGCAGGCCTCGATCATGGCCGTGGTGGTCGTCTTCCCGTTCGTGCCGGTGACCGCCAGGTAGGGCGCGTCGGCGAGCCGGGCCCCGAGCTCCATCTCGCTCCAGACGGGCAGACCGCGCTCGCGGGCCCATTCGAGCACCGGCGCCTGCGCGGGCACACCGGGACCGGTCACGACGAGGGTGGCGCCGTCGAGATGTGCGGGCTCGTGGCCGCCGGTCAGCATCTCGACGCCGTCGCGCGGTCAGCGTCTCGGCGGTGGACAGCTCGGCGCGCGGGCGTGACTCGCTCACCCGCACCGAGGCGCCCTCGGCCGCGAGCACGCGCGCGGCCGAGGACCCCGCGACGCCGGCGCCGACCACGACGGCTCGCTCGCCCTCGAAACGCCCGATCATTCGAGCCCTCCCTGACGGATGAAGTCGGCGTAGAACAGCCCGAGTCCGACGGCGACGCAGAGCGCCGCGATGATCCAGAAGCGCACGATCACGGTGAACTCGGGCCAGCCCGCCAGCTCGAAGTGATGATGGATCGGCGACATGCGGAAGATGCGCCGCCCGAACCCTCGGAACGAGATCACCTGCAGGATCACCGAGATCGTCTCCATGACGAACAGGCCGCCGAGGATGACGAGCAGGAGCTGGGTGTTCGTGGTGATCGCGAGGGCGCCGAAGAGCCCGCCGATCGCGAGCGCGCCCGTGTCGCCCATGAAGATGCGCGCCGGCGCGGCGTTCCACCACAGGAAGCCCGCGAGGGCCCCCATCATGGCGGCGGCGACGATGGCGTTGTCGAGCATCGCGGGTCCGTTCACGTCGTAGCAGCCGAACAGCGCGATGCCCTCCGCCTGGAAGCACAGGTGGCGGAACTGCCAGAACGCGATGAACACGTACGAGGCGAAGACGAGGGCGCGGACCCCGCCGCGAGCCCGTCGAGCCCGTCGGTGAGGTTCACCGCGTGCGACGACGCCGTGAGCACGAAGAACACCCAGACGCAGGAAGAACACGCCGAGCTCGAGCGCCGTGGGCCGGATGAACGACAGGTGGGTCGAGATGCCGGTCTCGTCGGACGATCGCGACACGATCACGCCGACGATCACCGAGACGATCGCCGTGCCGACGAACTTCTGGAGCTTCGACAGACCGAGCGAGCGGCGGCGGCGCACCTTCATGAAGTCGTCGAGGAACCCGACGAGCCCGAAGCCCAGCGCGGCGAGCACGAGCGCGAGCCCCGGCCGCCGTGAGGCCGTTCCCGCTCGTGAACCGTGTCGCGACGTAGGCGCACGACCAGCCCGATGAGGATCACGATGCCGCCCATCGTCGGCGTGCCCATCTTCTCCATGTGGGTGTGCGGCCCGTCCTCGCGGATCCGCTGCCCCCACCCCCAGACCGGAAGGCCCGGATCGCGATCGGCGTGCCGAGCAGCGTCACGGCGAGGCCGATCGCGCCCGCCGACCAGGATCGAGATCACCGCAGCGCCTCCGCGAGCCGTTCGAGCCCGGCCACGCGCGACCCCTTGAACAGCACGACGTCGCCCGGTCGCGCGTGGGCGCGCACGTCGGCGAGGGCGTCCTCGGCGGCTCGTCGTAGGCGGCGACGTTCTCCGGCTCCACGCCCTCGCGCACCGCCGCCACCGCGATCGGCTCGGCGCAGCGTCGCCGACCGTCACCACCCGGTCGACGCGCAAGCCGGGCGGCGAGCTCGCCGAGGCGCTCGTGCTCCTCACCGGCGATCGGGCCGAGCTCGGCCATGTGTCCGAGCACCGCGATCAGTCGTGCGTCGCGCGCCATCCACCGGGCGGCCTTGAGCGCCGCGGCCATCGACTCGGGGTTCGCGTTGTAGGCGTCGTTCACGACGCGCACGCCGTCGGCGGTCGTGAACGTCTCCATCCGCCAGCGCGAGACGGTCGCCGGCGCCGAGCGCCTCGCGCGCACGTCCTCGAGCGGGACCCCGAGGATGCGGCCCACCGCGACCGCGGCGAGGGCGTTCGGCACCATGTGCTCGCCCGGCACCGCCAGGGTCACGGGCGCCCGCTCGCCGTCGGCCACGATCGTCGAACGACGCCATGCCGTCGTCGCCGATGGCGACGCCTCGGCGCACGCACGTCGGCCTCGCGCATGCACCGCCGAACGTCATCACGCGGCCGGCGCATCGCGAGCCGGTAGCCCGCGACGACCGGATCGTCGGCGTTCAGGACCGCCACCCGTCGGGCGGCAGCGGCGTCGACCGGCTCGGCCGAGGCCTCGACGATCGCCTCCCACGAGCCGAAGATCTCCAGGTGCGCGACGCCCACGTTCGTCACGACGACGATGCCGGGCCGCGCGATCTCGCACAGCATCGCGACGTCGCCCTTGCGGCGCGCGCCGAGCTCGGCGACCACGACCTCGGTGCCGGGCGGCGCGCCGAGCAGCGTCATGGGCACGCCGACCTCGTTGTTGAACGAGCCGGGCTCGCGTGGGTGCGATGCCGCCGCGACGAGCACCGCGGCGGCCATGTCCTTCGTCGCTGGTCTTGCCGTTCGCGCCCGTGATCGCCCACGCACGGTCGCGACGTGCGACCCGCTCGGCGGCCGCGAGCCGCAGCAGCGCGTCGCCCGTGGACGCCACCGCGACGCGCGGCCCGGCGAGCCGCGGTGCCGTCGAGCACCATCGCCGCGGCCGCGCCGCGCTCGGAACGGCGTCGGGCACGAACGCGACGCCGTCGTGTCCGCTCGCCGCGCAGCGCCACGAACAGCGCGCCGGGCCCGGCCTCGCGTGAATCGGTGACCACGCACCGCGATCTCGACGTCGGCGCCGTCGAGCGCGCCCGCCGCACCTCGCGCGCGATCGTCGGAGAGCGGCCGGGCGATCATCGCCGTCACTCCCCCATCGCGCGCAGCTCCTCGCGCGCCACGGCCCGGTCGTCGAACGGCGACCGTCCGGTCCGCGAACTCCTGCACCGGTCTCGTGCCCCTTGCCCGCGATCACGACGACGTCGCCCGGTCCGGCCTCGGCGAGCGCCAGCGCGATCGCGGCTCGTCGGTCGGGCTCGATCACGTACGCGCCCGCCTCCCTCGATCGCGCCGCGGCTCGATCTCGGCGATGATCGTCGAGCGGGTCCTCCGAGCGCGGGTTGTCGGTCGTGATGATCGTGAGGTCGGCGGCCGAGGTGGCCGCCTTCCCCATCAGGGGTCGCTTGGCGCGGTCGCGGTCTCCCCCGCAACCGAACACGACGATCACCCGGCCCGTCGCCAGCGGGCGCGCGGCCTGCAGCACGCCGAGGATGCTATCCGGCGTGTGCGCGTAGTCCACCACCACCAGGAAGTCCTGCCCCTCGTCGACCGGCTCGACGCGCCCGGGCACCTCGCGCACGTCGGCGATGCCGGCGACGATCGCGTCGTCGGGCACGCCGACCGCGCGGCGACGATGCGATCGCCGCGAGGCAGTTCGACACGTTGAAGCGCGCCGCGCAGCGACGACGTGATCGCGCAGTCCGCCGACCTCGAACGACGAGGCCCGACGCCGTCACCCGACGTCGGTCGCCCGCAGGTCGGCGTCGGCGTCGACGCCGAACGTCGACATCGCGACCGCCGGGGCCTCGAGCAGGCGCCGGCCCCAGGCGTCGTCCGCGTTCACGACGCCGCGAGCCGTGCTCGACGCGGGCGTGAACAGGCTCGCCTTGGCCGCGAAGTACGCCTCCATCGAGGCGTGGTAGTCGAGGTGGTCCTGCGAGAGGTTCGTGAACGCGGCGGCGTCGAACACGACCCCGTCCGACCCGATGCTGGTCGAGGGCGTGCGAGGAGACCTCCATCGCCACGAGCCCGACGCCCGCGTCGCGCATCAGCGCGCAGCAGCCGGTGCAGGTCGGGCGCCTCGGGCGTCGTGCGCTCGAGCGGGACGGGCTCGCCGTCGATGCGCGCGCCGGTCGTGCCGATCACGCCCGGACGCGCGACCCGCTCGCGCGGACGATCGCCTCGAGCAGGTAGGTGGTGGTCGTCTTGCCGTTCGTGCCGGTCACGCCGAGCATCGTCATCGGCCGACGCCGGCTCGCGGAACGCGCGGCCGCGATCGGCCCCATCGCCGCGCGAACGGACGGCACCCGCACCTGCGGTGCCCGTCGAGGTCGAGCCACCGCTCGACGACGAGCGCGGCGGCGCCCGGCATCGAAGGCCGCGCGCGGCGAAGTCGTGTCCGTCGGCACGCTCCCCGCGGACGCAGAAGAACAGCGCCCCCGTCGACACCGAGCGGGAGTCGTAGGCCACGTCGAGGATCGACGACCGCGCGGGTCGCCGCGCGTCTGGGCCGCAGCCAGGCTCGCCTCGAGCAACGCCGCGAGCGGGATCGGCGGGAACGCAGGCACGGAACCGGTGGGGCACCGAAGGGGAAGACACCTGCTCCGAGCTTACCCGCTGGCCCCGGCCTCGAGCCGGGAGCCATCAGGGGGATCCCGCGCGTGCGGCGGCAGTGCCACCGGTGGCGCGGCCGGGATCGCGAGCCGCTGGATCGCGTAGCGCGCGATCTCCTGGAACAGCGGCGCCGCCGCCAGCCCGCCGTAGACCGTGCGAGGCTCGTCGATCGAGACGGCGATCACGACGCGGGGATCGGCTGCGGGCAGGAACCCGCGAACGACGCGACGTAGCGCTGCACGTACCGGCCGTTCTCGTCGAGCTTGCGCGAGGTGCCGGTCTTGCCCGCCACCTGGTAGCCGGGGATCTGCGCGTTCACGCCGGTGCCCTCTTCCACCGCCGAGGCGAGCATGCGCGTGAGCAACTCGGCGGTGTCGGGCCGGATGACCCGGCGCGTCGGCGCTGCTCGGCCGGGGTGGAACACGCCGCCGGGGCCCTCGAAGCCCCGCACGAGCCGTCGGCTGCACCCACCGGCCGCCGTTCGCGATCGTCGCGTAGACGGTCGCCATCTGCAGCGGCGTCACCGAGATGCCCTGCCCGTAGGACACCGTCGCGCGGATCACCTCGTCCCACTGGTCGCCCGGGCAGCAGCACGCCCGCGGCCTCGCCCGGGGAACCCGACCCCGGTCGGGCGTCCGTAGCCGAACCTCTCCATGAACGTAGCCGAGCGTGACGCTGCCGACCTGCTCGGCGATCAGGGCGGCGCCGATGTTGCTCGACTCCGTGATGATGTCGCCGATCGTCATCGACTCGACCGGGTGCGGGTGGCGAGTCGCGGATCGTGAACGGACCGACCTCCATCGAGGCCGGCACCCGGAAGCGCTCGCTCGAGCGAGACCGCGCCCGTCTCGAGCGCTGCCGCCGCGGTGATGACCTTGTTCACCGAGCCCGGCTCGAACGAGTCGGTGACGGCGCGGTTGCGCATCGCCTCGAGCGGCGCCTCGCTGTAGGCGTTGGGGTCGAACCCCGGATAGGTCGCCATCGCGAGGACCTCGCCCGTTGCGGGGTCCATCACGACCGCCGTGCCGCCGAGCGCGCCGTTGGCCTTCACGGCGCGCTCCAGGGCCGCCTGCACCATGTACTGCATCTGCCGGTCGATCGTGGTGTGCATCGTCGATCCGGGGATCGGCGGCACCGTGCGATCGAGCCCGTTCGAGATCGGCGAGCCCGTCGGCCGACAGCTCGACCGTGCGCTCCCCGGGCGTGCCCGCGAGCAGCTCGTCGTACGCACTCTCGAGTCCGGCCGCTCCCTTGCCGTCGACGTTCACGAACCCCAGCACCTGCGGCGCGAGCGCCCCCGCCGGGTAGTACCGCTTCGCCACCTCGAGGAAGCCGATGCCGGGCAGGGCGAGGGCTTCCAGCTCCTCGGCGAGGCCGAGGTCGACCTGACGGTCGATCCAGGCGAAGGTGCCGTCGGCCTCCAGGGCGGCCTGCACGTCGCGGGCGCGCAGATCGAGCACCTCGGCGATCGTCGCCGCCTCGGCCTCGGCATCCACGACGAACGTCGGGTCGACGTAGATGTCGCGCGCCTCGCGTGCCACGGCGAGCGCCACGCCGGAACGGTCGAGGATGGCGCCGCGCTCGGCGGGCAACGTCGATCGTGCGCACGCGCTGCTGCATGCCGAGCGCCGCGAGCTCAGGGTTGTCGCGCACCTGCAGGAAGGCCAGCCGCACCACGATGCCGCACGAACGCGAGCAGCATGAGCGCCAGCAGCGCGACGAGACGCGTGACGGGCGGCCTGTTCATGCGCCGCGTCCGCCGTCGGCGCCTGCCCGCTCGCCGGGCACGCGCAGGATCACCGAGTCACCGGGTCCGGGCACGACCATGCCCGACCACGTCGGCCCACTCGGCGATGCGCGACGGCGACGACAGCCGCGCCACCTCGATGTCGAGCTCGTCGTGCTGCTCGGCGAGCGTGCGCACCCGGTCCCTGCACCTCGGTCAGGCGGTAGGTGGTGTTCACGACCAGCGCGTTGAGGCGCCACCACGAGCAGCACCAAGGCCGACACCACGACCGCGCACAGGAACCAGAAGGCCGGGGAGGACCCGCGGCGCGCCCGACGCTGGGGAGGGGTCGATGCAGTCGGGCGCGCCGCGGGTTGCCGCGCGGGACGCGCGGCGGGCTACGAGCGAGCGGCCGTCACGCGGCGACGGGAGCTCGCGTGCGGGGACGCTCACGCCGCCACCTCCGTTCGTCTGCGGCGCGGAAGATCGCGCTGCGCGCCCGGGGGTTGCGAGCAACCTCTTCCTCGGACGGGCGCAGCGGCTTCTTCGTCAGCACGGTGAGGCGGTCGTCGTCGCGGAAGGTCGTCTTCACGATGCGGTCCTCCAGCGAGTGATAGGCCAGCACGACCACGCGGCCCCCGGGAGCGAGGAGCCCGACCGCCTGAGGCAGGGAGGCGGCGAGCTCCTCGATCTCCCGGTTGACCGCGATGCGGAGCGCCTGGAACGTGCGACGCGCGGGGTGGGGGCCCCCCGGCCGTCGTCCCACGGCGCCCACGATCACGCCCGCGAGCTGGTCGGTGCCGGTGATCGGGCGGCGACGGACGATCGCCGCGGCGATGCGGCGCGAGCGGCGCTCCCCCCCGAGCTCGTAGATCAGATCGGCGAGCTCGGCTTCCGGCAAGGTGTTCACGAGTTCGGCAGCCGACGGCTCGTCGTCGGCGTCACCGGCCATGCGCATGTCGAGCGGCCCGTCCTCGCGGTAGCCGAACCCGCGCTCGGAGCGGTCGAGCTGCATCGACGAGACGCCCAGGTCGTAGAGCACCCCGTCGACAGCGCCGCCGGTGATCGCCCTCGTCCACGTGCGCGAACGACGCCCGCACGGCGCGGAAGCGCCCCGAAGGCGGCGAGCCGCTCGCCCGCGATCGCGAGCGCGTCCGGGTCGCGGTCGACCCCGATCACTCGGTCGACGCCGGCGTCGAGCAGCGCCTCGGTGTGTCCGCCGGCGCCCAGCGTCATGTCGACCACCGTGCCGCTGCGAGGCGACTCCTCGACGAGGAAGCGCACCACCTCGGCGACCATGACGGGCTCGTGCGGCGCACCGCGCTCCCCCACGTCAACCCAGTTGTCCGGCGAGCACGCCGATGCCGATCGACACGAGCAGGGTGAGCGCCATCATGCCGATCAGCGAGAGGCTCTGCCGCACCTCCGCGGCGAGCTTCGTCTGCTCGGCGCGTCGTGGACCGGGGACCGTCGTTGCCATGTGCGCCCTACCTCCTGGGATCGAGCGCACCGGTCTGGTACGCGTCGGCGAATCCTGCGGTGTAGCGCTCGTACGTCTCGCGGTCCCAGATCTCCATCCGGTCGCGCACGCCGAGCACCACGACCTCCTTGTCGATGCCGACCGCCTCGCGCAAGCGCTGCGGGACCGTGACCCGCCCCTGCCCGTCGAGCTTCGCCTCGTCGGACGAGCCGAAGAACAGGCGCGAGTACGCGCGCCGTCGCTGTCGGAAAGGGGGAAGGACGCGACCTCCTCGGAACGCCGCTCCCATTCGGCCCTGGGGAAGACGTACAGGCAGCGGTCCTGGCCCACGGTGATCCAGCAGCCGTCCACGAACGCCTCCCGGAACCTCGCCGGCAGCGACACCCGGCCTTTCGGGTCGAGCTGGTAGCTGTGCGTGCCGAGCAGTTCGGCCACGCCTCCTCCCCTTTCCTCCACTGAGCCCCACGTTTATGCCACTATCACTCCACCGCGTCAACGTGAACACGTGTTCGGAGCAGGGTGCGAGCGTGAGGACGGTGGCGGAGCGGGACGGGGCAGAAGACCGATCCGGCCTACGACATCAGGAAGTCGCCCCAGCCCGGCTCCAGACGGCCGAGCGTGAGGCGGAAGCCGTCGCGCGGTGCGAACGGCTGCCGGGCGAGACGGAAGCCGGCCTCCTCGGGCGTGCGGTCCTCCTTCTTCGCGTTGCAGCGGCGGCAGGCCGCGACCACGTTCTCCCAGACGTGCAGCCCGCCACGGGAGCGCGGCATCACGTGGTCGAGGTTCTCGGCGGGCGCGCCGCAGTACTGGCAGGTCCAGCTCGTCGCGGGCGAACACGGCCCGCCGGGTGAGCGGCGCGTGGGGGCGGTACGGCACCCGCACGTAGCGGCGCAGGCGGACCACGGACGGCGCCTCGAGCACGAGACGCTCCGAGCGGAAGATCATGCCGTTGGAGAGCGACGACCTCGGCCTTCTCCTTCAGCACGAGCACGACCGCACGGCGCGCCGGCACCACCGCGAGCGGCAGGTCGGACGCGTTGAGGACGAGGGCGCGTCCCATGACGGGCAGTCTACGGGTGGCCTCGCCGCACGCGAGGGCCTCGACGCGGTGAATCACAACGCGTGTAATCTGCCACGGCGCGGCGGCCGGGCCGAGCGCGATGCCTGGAGTTGCGAACAGGGGCCGCGCGGGGCGTCCGCGGACTTCGGCTCGGCCGCCGCGCTCACCGCGTTGCGGCCGCCCCTCGCGGCTCCTCCGACCGGTTGCGGGAACTTGCCCCCTCTGGACCGGATCGTCGAGCCGGCGCGCGATGCCGACGCCGCTGCCTTCGCACGGCAGTCGCGTACGATGAGCGGGTTGCCTCGAGGTCACGCCGTCCGTGTCGGAGGTGCTGGTGGAGGTCGAAGAGCGCCCCAGGACTGGACGCGGTTCGCCGCGCGGTTCCACCAGATCGAGACGCAACGTCGAGCGCGTGGTCCGGGGCAAGCACGCGGAGATCCGGCTCGCGCTCGTCGCGCTGATCGCCGAGGGCACCTGCTGATCGAGGACGTGCCGGGCGTCGGCAAGACGATGCTCGCCAAGGCGATCGCCCGCTCGATCGACTGCTCGTTCCGCCGCATCCAGTTCACGCCCGACCTGCTGCCCACCGACGTCACCGGCGTCAACGTCTTCAACCAGGAGCAGCGAGACTTCGAGTTCAAGCCCGGGGCCATCTTCGCCAACATCGTGCTCGGCGACGAGATCAACCGGGCCACGCCCGAAGACCCAGTCGGCCCTGCTCGAATGCATGGAGGAGCGGCAGGTCACGGTCGACACCGAGACCCACCCGCTCGGCACGCCGTTCATGGTGATCGCCACGCAGAACCCGATCGAGCACGAGGGCACCTACCCGCTGCCCGAGGCCCAGCTCGACCGGTTCATGCTGCGGCTGTCGATCGGCTACCCGAGCGCCGAGATCGAGACCGAGATCCTCGACAGCCACACGGCCGGCGCGCAGCCGCTCGACGAGATCGGGCCGGTGAGCGACGCGCCGCGGCGTGGCCGAGATGATCGAGCAGGCCCGCGCAGGTCCACGTGGCGCCGGCGCTCCGCCGGTACATCGTCGACCTCGTCGAGGCGACCCGCCGCCACGCCGACATCTACCTCGGCGCGAGCCCGCGGGCCTCGATGATGCTCCTGCGCGCCGCGCGCGCGTTCGCGGCGGCCGAGGAGCGCGACTACGTGATCCCCGACGACGTGAAGGCGCTCGCCGTGCCGGTGCTCGCCCACCGCATCATCGTCACGGCCGACGCCGTCATGAGCGGGACGCTCCACCGAGGTCGTGCTGCACGAGCTCCTCGACGAGGTCGCCGTCCCGGTCGCGGAGAACCCCTGATGCCGTCGGGCCGGGGACTCGTCGTCTTCGGCGCCGGCCTCGCGATGTGGGTGGCCGCTCGCGATCGTCGGCTCCGCCGGCATGGAGGTCGTCGGGCATCGGGCTCGTCGCGCTTCCGTTCCTCGCCGCACTGTTCGTGCGCTGGGGCCGCACGCGCATCGCGCATCCGCCGGCGCCTGTCCGACGTCCGCGTCACGCCGGGCACGCGCGTCACTGTGCGCGCTCGACGTCGAGAACGAGGCGCCGGTGCCCACGTCCGTTCCTGCTGGTCGAGGACCGCCTGCCCGCCGCGCTCGGGCGCGCCCGGCCCGGCTCGTCGTGTCGGGCCTGCCGGGCAAGACGAGCCACGCAGGTCGGCTACACCGTGCTGCCCCAGACCCGTGGGCGCTACCGGCTCGGCCCGCTCACCGTCGACGTCTCCGACCCGTTCGCGCTGACCCGCCAGCGCCTGGAGTTCGACGATCTCGAGGACCTGCTCGTGACCCCGGAGATCGAGGACCTGGTCGCCGCGCCCGACTCGGCGTCTCGGTCCGAACTGGGGCGCGTCGCGCGCGCGGCACCTGTTCCGCACGGGCGAGGAGTACTACACGATGCGCCAGTACCAGCAGGGCGACGACCTGCGCCGGATCCACTGGCCGTCGGTGGCCCGCACCGGCGAGCTGATGATCCGCCAGGACGAGTCCTCGCGCCGGGCGAGCGGCCTGGTGTTCCTCGACAACCGGGGGCACGCGCTCGGCCAGTCGCACTCCCCGGCGTTCGAGCGGGCCGTCTCCGTCGCGGCCACGCTCGGCGTGCTGCTCGCCCAACGGGGTTCTCCCTGCGGCTCGGCACGACCGAGGCGCCCCCCGCGGCGGTGACCGAGGAACGCTTCCTCGACGCGCTCGCGGGCATCTCGCACGCGTCGGCGCGCTCGGTCGGCCCCTCGCTCGCCCACCTGCGCACCGGTGCCTCGGCCGACACGTCGCTCGTCTTCGTGGCCTCGCCGCCGGCGCCCGGTGAGCTCACGTCGCTGATCCGAGCGGGCGCCGGCTTCGGGCCCAAGCTCGCCGTGCTCGTGCATCCGGTCGACCCCGCACGCTGCCCCCGGCCCGCGCGGCCCAGCTCGAGGGCCGGGCCACCCAGGCGCGGCCTCGCCTTCACCCGCGCCGGGTGGGACTGCATCGTGCTCACCCCCACGACCCGCCTGAAGGAACGATGGCACGCACCCAGGGAACGTCCGCTCGCACACAGCGTCTGATCGCCGGCGTCGCGACGGTGCTGGTCGCCGCCGCGGCAGCCATCGCGCTCGGGCGCGTGTTCGAGGGCAACGGGCCCACGCTGCGCCTGCTCGCCGCCGGCGTGGCCTCGGCCGTGATCGCGTCGCCGCTGGAACGGCGCAACCTGGTGCTCGCCACGCTCGCGAGCGTCGTGGGTCTCGCGATCGCGATCGGGTGGCTCGTGTTCCCCGAGACGACCTGGTACGGCCTGCCCACGCCCGAGACGCGCGCGCGCCGCGTTCGACGCCGCCGGCCTGGTGGGCGAGCAGGCCCGGGTGCAGGTCGCTCCCTCGCCCCCGCTCGCCCCCTTGATGCTCGCCGGGCTCGCCGGCGTGTGGGCCGCGGTGTTCTCGGCTCACGCGCTGGCGTTCCGCGCCGGGAGTCCCCTGCTCGCGCTGCTGCCGCCCGTCGCACTCGTCGGTTTCGCCGACTCGGTGCTCGAGGACGTGATCCGCCCGGTGTTCGGCGTGCTCTTCCTCATCGCGGCCACCGCGCTCCTGTTCGCCGACGGGCTCCGCCGCGTGCAGGGCTGGGGGCCGGTGTGGACGGGTCCCGGCCGGGCGGCCCGGCTCGACGTGGCGGCCGGGCGCGGCGCCCGCCGGGTGGCGGCGGCCGCCGTGATGGTCGCCGCGATCGCGCCGATCGTGCTGCCCGGGTTCGGCTCGCGCGGCGTGATCGACTTCTCCACCTCCGACGACGGCCGTGTGCGCATCGATCCCCTCGTGTCGGTGCAGGAGAGCCTGCAGCGCGACGAGACCATCCCCGTGTTCGACGTGCAGACCGATGTGGGCCGGTACTGGCGCATGGTGGCGTTGCCCAACTTCGACGGCCGCATCTGGAGCCCCGACCGCGAGCCGACGACCCTCGCGATCGACCCCGGGGCCACCCTCGCCCCGTCCGACACCGTGCTGACCCCCGGCGAGACCACCGAGGTCACCTTCACGACCACCAGCGAGCTCGCCCTGCCCTGGCTGCCGCTGCCCTACCCGCCCCGAACGACCGACGCGCCGCTCGAGGGCATGCGGTGGGACCCGGTGGGCGGGTCGGTCGTGCTCGAGAGCGGCGTGGAGCCGGGCCTGACCTACACGGCCGTGGCCGACGTCGTGCAGCCGACGCCCGACCAGCTCAGGGCCGAGCCGCCGAACGTGGCGTCCGCCGAGACCGTGCGCAACACAGCCACGCCCGACGTGCCCGAGGTGGCGGCGATCGCGGCCCAGTGGACGCGGGGCCAGCCGACCACCTACGACCAGATCATCGCGATCCAGGACCACTTCACCGACCCGAAGTGGGGGTTCACCTACGACGAGACCGTGCCCGGCTCCACGAGCGACGACGCGATGCTCGAGTTCCTCGAGCAGACCAGGGTGGGCTTCTGCCAGCAGTTCTCGAGCGCGATGGCGGTGATGCTCCGCACGCTCGGCATCCCGGCCCGGGTCGCGGTCGGCTTCACGCCGGGCGAGCCCGCCGGCTCGGGTGACCGGCTCACCGTCACCACGAAGAACGCGCACGCATGGGTCGAGGTGCTCTTCCCCTCATACGGATGGCTGCCGTTCGAGCCCACGCCGAACCGGCAGAACGTCGTGGCCTACCCCTACCTCGACCCCGACTCGGCCGACGGGTGTGATGGAGCCGCGCTGCGAACCGACCGGCCGGCCGGGCGCCGCGGGCGCCGGAGGCAACGACCTCGCGAACCCGGCGCTCGTGACGGCCGCCGACCGGGAATCCGTGCGACCCGGAGGTCTGGGCGCTGCGGGCATCCGCGGGTCCGGCATCGGGGGCACCGCCGACGCCTCGCCGGAGCCGGGCGTGTTCACGGGCAGGAACGCCCTCGCCGCGGGCGCCGTCGTGGCGCTCGTGGGGCTTCTGCTCGTGCCCCCCTTCCACGGCTGGCGCCGTCGTCGCCGGTTGCGGCGCGCAGCCTCGTCGCCGCGCAGTCTGATCCTCGCGACCTACGACGTGTTCACCGATCGTGCCGCCGAGCTGGGTCACCCACGGGCGCGGGGGCAGACGCTCGAGGAGTATCGGCTCTCGGTGGCCGGCACCGGCGGGTCGCATCTCGACGACCTCGACGCGCTCACGCGCCTGGCCACCGGTGCCGCCTACGCCGGGCGAGAACCCGACGCCGCCGATGCCGAGGCGGCCGGGCGGGCGAGCGAGGCCGTCGTGCGCGCGATGCGGCGGAAGGCGTCGTTCGCCCAGCGACTCACCGGTCCCTATCGGCGTCGCTGAGACGTCGGCACACGGGCGGGCGAACCGGAGACGCCGCCCTGCCTAGGTGCCTGTGATGGTCTGCGCCGCAGCCTCTCGCAGGGCGCGGACGAACCTCTCGCGGTCCTCGCGGAACTGGCGGACGTCGGTCTCGACCCCGCTCGCGATGTCGTCGATCGCCACGAAGAAGGCCATCTGACCCTCGCGCAGGGCATCCATCACCTCGCCGTCGCGCCGGCAGATCTTGAAGATGCTCTGGCCATCGGTGACGAGCTTCACCTCGGACAGGTGCTTGTCCATGCCGGCGCGCTTGTTCAGGAACTCCCACGACCGGCGCACCCGCTGCAGCGACATGCCGCCGTCGAGCAGCGACTTCACGACCCGCAGCGCGACCAGATCGCGGAACGCGTAGAGCCGCGGCACGCCGGGGCGGCCACCGGTGCCTTGGACGGACGGTTGCACCAGCCCGATCTGGTCCCAGTACCTGAGCTGGCGGGGCGTGCAGCCGGTGAACTTGCAGGCCTGGTGGGCGGTGAATCCCTCCATCCGGTTGCGTGCCCTCTCGGTCTCGACGCTATCGGTCGTCGTCGGTTCGCCTTCGGCACGTATCGCGCATGACGGCTGGCGCACCGACCGACGACTCGCACCCAGGGGGAAGGGAGCCCGTTGTACAGCAGGCTGAGGAAGAGCGGCAAGCCGCGAGGTCACGACGGTCGCGGAACTACCCGAACGGGCTACGGACCTAGGGCTCGTCGGTCGGAGTGGGGCGGGCGGAACCGGGCCGCGAGCCGGCCGATGAGTCCGGTGATCGACCCGCCGTCGGTCTGCATCGCGCGGATCTGGTCGCGCCCGAGCTGACCGAGGTAGCGGTAGATGAGCAACGCCGCGCCGATCATCATGACGAACCCCACGGCGGCGATCCAGGGGCTCACGACGAACAGCAGCAGGAGCGCGCACCCGAGCACGAACGCGACCGCCGCGAGACGGATGCGCCGCGCGAGGTGGGTGTACAGGTCGGTGCGTCCCACCTGCTCGACGAGCTGGGGGTCGTCCTCGGCGAGGCGCGCTCGATCTCCTCGAGGATGCGCTGCTCGTGCTCGCTCAGGGGCATGTCTCGATTATAGGGAGCCTTCCGTACGAGGGAACCCACGCACTTCGGTTCGGTCTCGGTCGGGTTCGTGCCGCGATCGATCGAGCAGCGAGGCGGGCATGGCGGCGCCGCGGCCGAAGCGGCGCTCGATGCGGTCGACCGCTCGCTCCACGTCGCCCCACCGCTCGCCGCGCAGCATCGCGAGCTGCTCGGCGCCGGCGGCGACCAGGCCGCTGGCCGCCACCCCGAGCAGCCGCACGCGCCGGCGCTCTCCCGGCAGCGCCCGGTAGAGCTCGGCCACCATGTGGTACAGGTCGGCGCCCACGTCGGTGGCCTCCGGCAGGGTCTTCGACCGCGTGAGCGTCGTGAAGGTGGCCAGCCGCACCTTCATCGTCACGGTGCGAGCGCGGTAGCCGTCGGCCCGTAGGCGCGAGCCCACCCTGCCGGAGAGGGCGAGCAGCTCGCGCAGCAGGGTCTCGTCGTCGTCGAGATCGTGCTCGAACGTCTCCTCGTGGCTCACCGACTTCGGCGCCTCGTACGGCTCGACCGAGCGGTCGTCGATGCCATGGGAGAGCCGCCAGAGGTGCCGGGCCTGCTGCTCGCCGAGCAGCCGGGCCACGATCGCCTCGGGGGTGGCGGCCAGGTCGCCGACAGTGCGCACGGCCAGGCGCGAGAGCACCTCGCCGGTCTTCTCCCCCACCCCCCACAACCGGCCGACCGGCAGCGGCCGCAGGAACTCGAGCACGCCCTCGGCCGGCACGACGAGCATGCCGTCGGGCTTGCAGTGATCGCTCGCGAGCTTGGCCACGAACTTCGTCGGGGCCACGCCCACCGAGCAGGTGACCCCCACCTCGCGCTCGACCTCGGTGCGGATGCGCTCGGCGATCGCCGCGGCTCGCCGAACAGCATCGTGGCTCCGCCGACGTCGAGGAACGCCTCGTCGAGCGAGATCGGCTCCACCAGGGGCGTGTGGGCGAGCAGCACCTCGCGGAACCGGTTGGAGTGGGCCTGGTAAGCGTCGAAGTCCGGCGGCACGAACACGCCGTCGGGACACAGGCGTCGGGCGCGCACGGTGGGCATCGCCGAGCGCACCCCGTACTCCCGCGCCTCGTACGACGCGGAACTCACCACGCCCCGCCCGCCCACGCCGCCCACGATCACCGGCTTGCCGGCGAGCGAGGGGTCCTTCAGCACCTCGACGGAGGCGTAGAACGCGTCGAGGTCGACGTGCAGGATGGGCTCGGCCGGGCGCTCGTCGGGGGTCGAGTGTCGCGTCGGCGGCGCGGCGGTCATGGCGACATCATCCCGCGGAGCCGGGACTCGCGTGCCAGAGCGAGCGTGGACCGGCGCCGGCGGCGGGCGCGAGGGGCCGCGAGCCCGGGCCTGCGCCGGGGTGCACCTCGCCGCGCACCGCCTCGCGCAACCGCCCTTCGCTGCGAGCGCGGTGTAGCGCCGAGAGGTCCCATACCTCCTCGGCCACCACGCTGACGCCGCCGACGCCGGTGCGCCGAAGCTCGCCGGCCACGGCCAGGGCGTACCCGTGGAACACGGTGCTCGCCACCTTGGGCTGCACCGACTCGAACACCGTGACCTCGACCGGGCCCGTCGCGTCGTCGAGCGTGAGGAAGATGATGCGCTGACCGCTGCGGATCGCCGGGGTCTGCGAGGCAACCTTCACGCCCGCCACGATGACCTTCGAACCGCCACGGGTGCGACGCAGGTCCTTCGAGCGAGTGACCCCGAGGTCGGCGAGCAGCGGCTCGAAGAAGGTCACGATGTGCCGGGTGGCGTCGAGGCCCAGCACCTCGAGCTCGGCGCGCACCACCTCGGCGTCGGAGTAGTCCTTGAACCGGTAGCTCTCGGCGGGATCGGCGCCCATCGTGAGCGTGAGCTGATCGCCCACGTGCTCGGCCTCGGCGGTCATCGCCACATAGAGATGGCGGCGGCGGGTGGGCTCGAGCTGGTCGAACGCGCCAGCGTGCGCGAGCGCCTCGGTCACCGGACGGCTCACCGCCGTGCGCCGCATGAAGTCACCCACGTCGCGGAACGCTCGGTCGGCGCGAGCCCGCAGGATCGAGCGGATCTCGGCGTCGCTGATGCCGTGCACGTCCTGCAACGCGAGCCGGATGCCCCAGGTCGGTGTCGCGGACCGGGCCGGGGTCGGCACCTGCTTCCCGTGACTTGGCAAGGACCTCCCTCTTCCGACCATAGGTGCCAACACGGAGGTCCCTGCCAAGTACGCAGGACCACCTGGACCACCTGGACCCTCCGCATCGCCTGCCGCAGACCCTTCATCCGAGCTCACGGCTTCCACCACGTACTCGGGCTCGCTCGCATGCACGTCGAGCGGCAGGATCGGGATGCCGTGGCGCCGCGCGTCGTCGAGGATCAGTCGCCGGGGATACATGCCCGGGTCATGGGTCAGCAGGCCCGCGTACAGGTGCGCCGGGTAGTGCGTCTTCAGCCAGGCGCTCTGGTAGGTCGGCACCGCGAACGCGGCGGCGTGCGCCTTGCAGAACCCGAACGAGGCGAACTGCGTCACCGCATGCCACATCTTCTCGGCGGCAGCTCGCTCGACCCCGCGGGCCACCGCTCGCTCGAGGAAGTCGGCCTCGAAGCCCGGCAGCATGTCGTCTCGGTCGAGGTGACGCCGGATGTGGTCGGCGTAGGTCTCGGAGTAGCCGGCGAGGGCCGCGAGCGCGCGGATCACCTGCTCGTGGAAGACGATCACCCCGAACGTCTCCTGCAGCGGCCCACGCAGGCCGGCATGGATGTAGGTCGGCCGCTCGAAGCCAGCACGCCGACGCAGGTACGGCGTGATCATGTCGGACTTCACCGGCCCTGGCCGGAACAGCGAGATGTCGACGATCAGGTCCTCCCATCGGTCGGGCTGCAGCTTCTGGAGCAGCTCGCGCTGGCCGGGCGACTCGATCTGGAAGCAGCCGAGCGTGTCGGAGGCGCGGATCGTCTCGAACGTGGCAGGGTCGTCGAGCGCGATGCGGTCGAGGTCGACCTTCTCACCCGTCGTGCGCGCGATCTCGTCGAGCGCATGGCGCATCGAGCTCAGCATGCGCACGCCGAGGATGTCGAGCTTCAGGTAGCCCAGCAGTTCCACGTCGTCCTTGTCGGCCTGGATCATGCGGTGCCCGTTCGCGCTGCGCTCCAGCGGCACGCGCTCCACGAGATCGTGTGAGGCGAGCACGATGCCGCAGGGATGCAGCGCGATGTGCCGGGGGAACCCGCCGAGCCGCTCGGCGACCCCGATCAGGCGTTCCATCTGCTCGAAGCGCAGGTTGATGCCCGCCAGCTCGGGCAGGCGCTCGATCGCCTCGCGCAGGTGGCGGGCGGAGATGTGCGGGAACGACTTCGCGACCACGCCCACCTCGACCTCGGGCAGCCCGAGCGCCTTGCCGACCTCGCGGATCGCCGAGCGCGCGCGGTAGGTGTCGATCATCGCGACGCACCCGGCGCGCTCCTCGCCGTGGCGGCTGAGGATCATGTCGTAGACGTCCTCGCGGCGCGCCGACTCCACGTCGAGGTCGATGTCGGGCAGGTCCTTGCGCATCGGGTTCATGAACCGCTCGAACGACAGGTCGTGGCGGAGCGCGTCGACGTCGGAGATGCCGGTGAGGTAGCACACGAGCGAGCCGGCGGCCGACCCCCGGCACGCCGCCCGGATGCCCATCGTCTTCACGTCGGCGACGATGTCGGCCACGGTGAGGAAGTACGCCGCGAACCCCATGCGCCGGATCATCGAGAGCTCGTGGTGCAGCCGGTCCGCGCAGGCGCCTCGGTCTCGGGCACGCCCGCGCTCGCGCACGCCTCGCCAGCACCGCTCGGCGAGCACCGCGTCGGCGCTGCGGCCGTCCGACGTCGGGAAATCGGGGAAGTGGATGCGCCCGAGCCCCAGGTCGTAGCGGCACATGTCGGCGATGTCGAGCGTCGCGTCGCACAGGTCCGGGCGCTCGCGGAACAGGGCGCGCATCTCGGCGGGCGGCTTCAACCAGCCCTCCGCGTTGCGGCGCGTGACGTTCGTCGCTGCCAGCGGCACCAGGCGCCGCATGCACTCGAGCACGTCGGCGACGAACGCATCGCCGGGCTCGAGGTAGCGCACCGGATTCGTCGCGACGGCGCGCACCCCGACGCGCTCGGCGAGGCGGAGCATCGCCCTGATCTCGTCGGTCGATCCGCCCTCGAGCCGGTGCTCGACCCCGACGAAGAGCCGGGCGCTGCCGAACGCATCGCGGAACGGATCGAGCAGCCGCGCGGCGTGATCGACGCGGCCCACTACCGCCGCGCGACCCGGATGCGACCGAGGGCCGGCGATCGCGACGAGCCCGGCGGCGTGCGCGCAGATCTGCACCGGGTCGACCCACGGGTCGCCGCGCTCGCCCAGCATGTGCGCGTCGGTGAGCAGACGGCAGAGGTTCGCGTAGCCGGTGTCGTCGGTCGCGAGCAGCACGACGTGCCCGTCTGCTCCCGCGGGCTCCCCCCCGGCTCCGTCGTTTCCCCGCCCCGGCGTGCTCGCGCGCACGGTGAGCGAGGCGCCGAGGATGGGCCGCACGCCCTCGGCCTCGCACGCCCGCACGAACCGCGCGGCGCCGTAGAGCCCGTCGCGGTCGGTCATGGCCACGGCCGGCGCGGCGTGCGCTGCCGCGCGGGCGGCCAGCTGCTCCGGCGTGAACGCGCCTTCCTTCAGGGAGAAGCACGACCGCACGTCGAGGTGCACGAACGACGTCATCACGAGGGCATCGAGTGATGCCCGGCGTCGATCAGCGCTGCCAGATCGACGGGTCGTGGGCGAAATGCACGCGCACGGGGTCGAGCAGCCGCAGTCGCTCGACCGAACGCGCGTAGGCGTCGGGGTCGGGCGCGCTGGACTGCCCCGACGCCTGGGAGCCCCCGGCCCCCTGCCACTCGGCGCGGGACTGCACCGCCTGGCCGGCGAGCACGATGGTGCCCTCGGCCGTGTCGACGATCAACGACTGGTGCCCCGCGGTGTGCCCTGGCGTCGGCACCAGCCGCAGACCGGGGGCGACCTCGATCTCGCCGTCGAGCAGCTCGTAGTTGAGTCCGGGCACATCGACCCACTCGGGCACCGTGTAGTCGGGTTCGTGGATCATGGCCCACTCGGTGCGCTGCACGAAGATCGGCATGCCCTTGAGCCACGCGTTCTGCCCGCAGTGATCCCAATGGAGATGGCAGTTTGCGGCGCCGGTCACGTCGGCGAGCGAGATGCCGACCGCTTCCAGGGCGTCGTCGACCGGGCGGACGCGCGGCGAGAACGTCGACTCGACTTCGGCGTTGCCGACGCCTGCCCCGTTGTCGAACAGGAAGATGCCGCCGGGATGCTCGACCGCGTGTGCGTACGACGGCCACCACTCGATCCCGAGTTCGGCTCGTTCGGCCTCGGGGAGCCGCAGCTCGGAGACCAGGAACGGGATGATCCGCATGGCGCCACGGTACCTGCATGCTCGCTAGTCCCACAGCCGCTCCATGTGCCAGCGGTCCTTGATGCGGTCGAAGTAGAGATCCCAGACCGCACCGCCGCGCGCCTCGACGCGCCAGTACTCGCGATCGCGCCCGTCGGCCCACCACCGGCCCTCGATCCTCCACCGCCCGATCACGTCGGCGACCTCGTACCGCGTGCCTCGCCACTCGAAGGCGCTCGGCATGCCGGTGTCACGTTCGACTCTGATCTCCTCGTCGAATCGCTTCGTCACCGTGATGGGCCTCACAGACACTCAATCGAACATGTGTTCGAGCGGAGGGTGAATGTACGCCGGTGCTCCGACATCCGTCAAGACGAGGTTCCGGGAGAGCGGCGAGCCGTATCATCTCGGCATGACGACCGTGGCCGATCCCGATGAGCAGCTCACCCGGCTGATGCCCGGCGCCGAACCGATGGCGTCCCACGAGCACATCGAACTCGTCGAGCACTACTCGGCGCACAACTACCATCCCCTGCCGATCGTGGTGGCCGAGGCCGAGGGCGCGTGGGTCACCGATGTCGACGGCAAGCGCTACCTCGACATGCTGTCGGCCTACTCGGCCTTGAACTTCGGCCACCGGCACCCCGACCTCATCGCCACGGCGCACGCCCAGCTCGATCGGGTGACCCTGACGAGCCGGGCCTTCTACAACGACCAGATGGGTCCGTTCTGCCGGGGCCTCGCCGAGCTCTGCGGCATGGAGATGGTCCTGCCGATGAACTCCGGCGCCGAGGCCGTCGAGACCGCCGTGAAGACCGCACGACGCTGGGGCTACGACGTGAAGGGCGTGCCCGAGGACCGCGCGAAGATCGTCACCTGCGCCGGCAACTTCCATGGGCGCACGATCACGATCGTGAGCTTCTCGACCGACCCGAGCGCCAAAGGCGGGTTCGGACCGTTCACCCCCGGCTTCGAGTCCGTGCCCTACGGCGACGCCGGGGCGCTCGAGACCGCGCTCGCCGATCCCGACGTCGTGGCGTTCCTCGTCGAGCCCATCCAGGGCGAAGCCGGGGTCGTCGTGCCGCCCGAGGGCTACCTGCGGCGGGCCCGCGAGCTCTGCGACGAGCACCGCGTGCTGCTCATCGCCGACGAGGTGCAGTCGGGGCTCGGGCGCACGGGGCGCACCTTCGCCTGCGAGCACGAAGGCGTGCAACCCGATGTCTACGTGCTCGGGAAGGCGCTCGGCGGCGGCATCATGCCCCTGTCCGCCGTGGTGTCGAACCGCGAGGTGCTCGGCGTGTTCCGCCCCGGGGAGCACGGCTCCACGTTCGGCGGCAACCCGCTCGCGTGCGCGCTCGGTCTCGAGGTGCTGCGGCTGCTCGGCACCGGCGAGTACCAGCGCCGGTCCGACGAGCTCGGCACGGCGCTCATCGCCCGGCTACGCGCCGAGGCGCCGGCCGCCGCGGTCTCGGAGGTGCGCGGCAAGGGCCTGTGGATCGGCATCGAGCTCACCCCCGAAGCGACACCGGCCCGCGAGGTCTGCGAGCGGCTGATGGAGATGGGCGTGCTCGCCAAGGACACCCACGAGACCACCGTGCGACTCGCTCCCCCGCTCTGCGTCACGCAGGAGGACCTGGATTGGGCGGCGGACCGCATCCTCACGGCCCTGGCCGAGCGGCTCGACTGATCGGGCTGCGCGGGCGCTGCCGAACCCGAGCCGTTCGCGCCGGGCACGGTCGTCGCGCTGCGCGAACGGTGGCAGGGTCGGTTGACCTCCCTGCGCGTCGTACGCGTCGTCGAGGACGTGCCGCACCATCACCGGGCGTTCTACCTCTCGGCAGGCTCGATGTTCCTGCGCGATCCACGCGAGCCCGGCGAGGTGCGGTTCTCCGGCGAGGAGTGGCAGCTCGAGACCCGCGAACGCGACCGGCCCGTGCTGAGCTTCGCGTTCCCCGAGACCGCATACGCCGTGCTGCTGTCGTGGGACGCGAGCTGGCGGTTCGAGGGCTACTACGTGAACATCCAATCGCCGCTGCGGCGTGCGCGACGGCGGCTTCGACTACACGGACTGGTTCCTCGACGTGCGCATCCCGCCCGCGCGCGACACCTACGAGTGGAAGGACGAGCACGAGCTCGCCGAGGCGGTGCAGCGGGAGTTCCTCACGTCGTCGGAAGCCGACGACGTGCGATGGGCCGGGGAACGCGCGGTCGAGCAGGTCCTGCTGCACGAGCCGCCGTTCGACGACGAGTGGGCTGCCTGGCGTCCCGATCCGTCGTGGGGGCCGCTCGATCTGCCCG
Source organism: uncultured Actinomycetes bacterium (assembly GCA_963722795.1). GTDB lineage: Bacteria > Actinomycetota > UBA4738 > UBA4738 > HRBIN12 > JAOUEA01. Next base: position 90,525 of record CAVROD010000003.1, on the reverse strand, counting down.
AACGCGCGAGCTGAGGCACCACCGGGCATCCCACACCACATGCTGGGGTGGACGTAGGATGCCGCCGTCCGCACCGTCAGAGAAGGGGGATCCACATGGACAACTCGGGTGGCTTCACCACCCCGCCCCCGCCCCCGCCGCCACCCGGCGGCGAAGGAGGCGCAGGAGGACCCGGCCTCCCACCGCGAGGGATCGGGGAGATCCTGAGCACCGCGTTCGAGATCTACAAGGCGAACGCGCAGAACCTGTTGATGATCGTCGCGATCATCGTCGTACCGCTGACGTTCATCAGCGCTTTCGTGAGCGGCGTGGTCTTCTCGCCCGACACCGACCCCATCACCGGTCTCGATGACCGGGCGCTGGGAGCCGCCATCCTGGTCGGCTTGGTAGCGCTGATCATCACGGTCATCATCAACGCGGTGCTCCAGGCGGCCATCATGCGGGGGGCCGCACAGGGCAGCATCGGCGACCCGGTCGACATCGATGCCTCGTACAAGTGGGGGTTCGCTCGCTTCGGCAGCGTGCTCCTGATCTCGATCCTCGTCGGCCTCGCCGTGTTCGGTGGGTTCCTCCTGCTGATCATCCCGGGCATCATCTTCCTGGTGATGTTCTCCGTGTCGATCCCGGCGCTCGTCGTCGAGAACCTCCGCGGCACCGATGCGATGAGCCGGTCGTGGAACCTGGTCAAGGGGAGCTTCTGGCACGCCCTGGGCCTGATCATCGTGGCGGGCATCATCACCGCCGTGGTCGGCGGCATCGTGGGAGCCATCGGCGGTACGATCAGCGACAACTGGTTCGTCGTGTGGATCTTCCAGGCGATCGCTCAGATCATCACGGCACCGTTCACGGCGCTCGTGACCGTGTTGCTGTACCTCGATCTGCGGGCGCGTCGCGAAGCCCTCACGGCCGACGGCCTGCGGGCAGATCTGAACCGCTCCGTGTAGCGCGATCCCCAGCACGACGGTCGTACCGGAGGCGCCCCTCGGGGCGCCTCCCTCGCGTCACGGGTCCGTTCGAGGAGCGCCGTCCCGGGTTGTCGGACGCGCTCGGACCGGCGACCCTATGCCGGTGAGCACCGCGCCCGACCTGTCCGTGCTGCGATCGCGCTTCCCGGCGCTCGAGCGCAGGCATGACCTGCGCCCCGTCGTCTACGCCGACGCCCCCGGGGGGTCCCAGGTGCCCGACACCGTCATCGAGGCTGTGAGCGAGCACTATCGCCGTGGCATCTCGAACATGGACGGCGTGTTCGCCGCGAGCGAAGAGCTGGAGGAGTCGGTCGCGGCGGCCCGCCGTGCGGGCGCCGACCTGGCCGGGGCCGGCCCTCGCCAGATCGTCTTCGGCGCCAACTCCACCTCGCTGCTGCTGCATCTCGCACGGTCGTTCACTCGCACGATCGGACCGCGCGACGAGATCGTCGTGACCCGGCTCGACCACGACGCCAACGTGCGTCCGTGGGTGCTCGCCGCGCGCGACGCCGGCGCGCGTGTGACGTGGGTCGACGTGCGGACCGCCGACGCGACGCTCGACCTCGATTCCTTCGACGCGGCGCTCGAAGGTTCGCCCAGGCTGGTCGCCTTCACCCTCGCGTCGAACGCCGTCGGCACGGTGACGCCCGCGGCCGACCTCGTCGCGCGGGCGAAGTCCGCCGGCGCGCTCGTCGTGGTCGACGGTGTGCACGTGGCGCAGCACCGATCGATCGACCTGACCTCGCTCGGCGCCGACGTGGTCACCATCTCCCCGTACAAGGTCTTCGGACCACACATGGGCATGATCGCGGCCACCCCCCAGGTGCTCGACGTGTGGGATCCCTACCGGGTGCGCCCCGCCGAGCACTACCCCTCACCGGAGCGATGGGAGACGGGCACGCAGAACCACGAGGCGATGGCTGGGTTCGTCGCCGCGGTCGACTACCTGGCCGAGATCGGCGCCGCGAGCGGACAGGACGCCGGCGCACCACCGATCGACGGCAGTCGCCGCGCCGCGGTGGTGGCCGGCTTCGCCGCCATCGGCGCCCACGAGCGGGTGCTCGCGGATCGATTCCTCGCCGGCATCGCCGGCATCGACGGCGTGCGTCTGGTCGGCATCGGCGACCGCGAGCGGCTGCACGAACGCACGCCGACGTTCGCGGTGCGCGTGCGGCGATCGCCACCCCCGCGAGACCGCGAAGTCGCTCGCCGAGCGGGGCATCTTCGTCTGGGACGGCCACTACTACGCGATCGAGCTGGTCGACCGGCTCGGCCTGCTCGACGACGGCGGCGCGGTGCGCATCGGCTTCTGCCACTACCACTCGGTCGACGAGGTCGACCGGGTGCTCGAGGCGCTCGCCGACCTGGCCTGACCCCTGCTGACCTGCGGCGATCCTGTGGGGAGGGTCTTCGCGCCGCGCGGCCGATTGGTACGATCGGGCGACTTCCCGCACGGCTCCCTTCGAAAGGAACGACATGCGCATCTTGATCCTGGGCGGCGACGGCTACCTCGGGTGGCCCACCGCGATGCGGTTCTCCAACCGCGGCCACGAGGTGCACGTGGTCGACAACTACCTGCGACGCACCGCACACCAGGAGGCGGGCTCCGATTCCCTCACGCCCATCGGGGCGAACCTGCCCGAGCGCATCGCAGCCTGGAAGGACGTCACCGGCCACGAGATCGGCTACACGGAGGGCGACCTCACCGACTGGGCGTTGACCGAGGCCCTCTTCCGGGAGTTCCGGCCCGAGGCGGTCGTGCACTACGGCGAGATGCCGAGCGCCCCCTACTCCATGAAGGATCGCGAGCACGCGGTCTTCACCCAGACGAACAACGTGGTGAACACGCTGAACGTGATCTACGCGATGCGTGACCTCACGCCCGACGCGCACCTCGTGAAGCTCGGCACGATGGGCGAGTACGGCACGCCCGAACATCGACATCGAGGAAGGCTTCATCGAGATCCGAGCACAACGGGCGCGAGGACTACCTGCCCTTCCCGAAGCTGCCGGGGTCGATGTATCACCTGTCGAAGGTGCACGACTCCCACAACATCCACTTCGCGTGCCGGGTGTGGGGGCTGCGGGCGACCGACCTGAACCAGGGCGTCGTCTACGGCATCCACACCGACGAGACGCGGCTCGACGACCGCCTGATGACGCGCTTCGACTACGACGACGTGTTCGGCACGGCCCTCAACCGCTTCTGCCTGCAGGCCGTGATCGGGCACCCGCTCACCGTCTACGGCAAGGGTGGCCAGACACGGGGCTACCTGAACATCGTCGACACGCTGCAGTGCGTGGAGCTCGCCGTGCTGCACCCGGCCGAACGCGGTGAGATGCGCGTGTTCAACCAGTTCACCGAGTCGTTCTCGATCCTCGAGCTCGCCCAGCTCGTGCAGCGCGCGGGCGCGGAGGTGGGCTCGATGTCGCCGTCGAGCCGATCGACAACCCCCGGTTCGAGCTCGAGGAGCACTACTACAACCCGGTGCACACGAAGCTGCTCGATCTCGGACTGAAGCCGCATCTCCTGTCGGAGACCCTCATCGAGTCGGTCTTCACCGAGATCGAACGACACCGCAACCGGGTCATCGGCGATCACATCTTGCCGCGCGACCGGTGGGCCGCCGGCGCCCCGCTCGAGACGCCCGCCTCGTAGCGACATGTGGGCCCTGCGGCTGCTCGCGGGCGCGGCTGCGGTCGCGTTCTTCCTGGCAGCCGTCCGCTCCTACCAGCATCGCAATATCAGCCGGCTCAGTCTGTTCACGGCGTTCCTGGCGAGCGCGGTGGTCGTCGTGCTGGCGGCCTTCCCGGACCTGTTCGACCCGCTCTTCGGCACGTTCAACTTCGAAGAGGGCAACAACGGGCGGCTCGTCGGCGCCCTGCTCGGCGCCGTGGTCGTGCTCTTCCTGATGCTCTTCCGCCTGCAGGGGCACTCCGACCGGGCGGGACGGGCGATCCGGCAGCTGGTGGAGGCCCTCGCCGTCGAGCGCTTCGACTGGGACGAAGCCGAGCGCCGGGTGCCACCCGGCCCCAAGGTGGTCACGATCTCCCCGGCGTTCAACGAGGCCGAGAACGTGGGGCCGGTGATCGAGGCGATGCCGAAGGAGGTCGCGGGCTACCACGTCGTGCCGATCGTGATCGACGACCACTCCGACGACGGCACCGCCGACGCCGCCCGCGTGGGCGGCGCCCTCGTCGCCACCCTGCCGATCCGCCGCGGTGGCGGCATGGCGCTGCGCGTGGGCTACGACATCGCCTTGCGCCTGGGAGCCGACATCGTCGTCTCGCTCGACGCCGACGGCCAGCACCTGCCCGAGGAGATCCCGGTGCTCATCGCGCCCATCGTCGAGGATCGCGCCGACCACGTGAACGGCTCGCGCATGCTCGGTGACTTCGAGCGTGGCGGCGGGTTCATCCGCCATGCCGGCGTGCACTTCTTCTCGTGGCTCGTCACGATCCTCACCGGCCAACGCATCACCGACATCTCCAGCGGATATCGGGCCACGAGGGCCGAGACCCTGCGCAAGCTGATCCTCGTGCAAGACCAGTTCTGGACCTCGGAGGTCACGATCGAGGCGCTGCGCCAGCGCGCCCGCATCGTCGAGGTGCCGGTCACGTTCCTCACCAGACGCGGCGGCGAGTCGAAGAAGCCGAAGAGCATGCGCTACGCGTGGCACTTCTCGAAGGCGATCGGCAAGACCTGGCTCAGGTGAGCCACGCGTCGGCGCGAACGTACCGGCGCAGGCACCAGGGCACCGCCGCGGCCGGTAGCGTGATGCCCACCACGTAGGCCACCTTCGCCCACCCGGCGTCGAACCCGGCGCCGACGCCGATCACGGTCGCGACGACGAGCACCGCGACCGCCGGGCGCAACGGTCGCCACGCACCTCGGCCGCCGGTCGCCCGCAACAGTCCCGTCGCGACGAGCAGCGTGCCGATCGTGGCCACCACGACGCCCGCCAGGTGCACCGTCCCGTGCCACGACGTCGTGGAGCCCGGCGCATCGGTCGGGAACGCGAGCATCAGGTCGCCGGCTGCGGAGACCAGGTAGCCGCCGACCGCGAGCGACGAGATCGTCGCGGGCCGCAGGGCCCCGAGTGCGAACACGGCGTAGCAGCTGCCCAGCCACAGGAAGGCCGCGACCATCGGCGCGCCCGGCGCCCCACCGAGGGCCATGCTGCTCGGCCAGCTCACCCACCCCTGGCGCACGATCACGTCGTGGCGCACCACCGCGAGCAGGAGGCACACCGCGACGAAGCCGACCGGCCCCGCCGCGCCGGCCCACAGCGCCGCTCTGTGGGGGCGACGGGGAAGCCTCACGCGCTCGCGAGCGCGGTCGCGACCCGGGCCGCCACGCGAGCGTTGTCCTCGAGGAGGGCGAGGTTCGCCTCGAGACTGCGCCCGTCGGTGAGCTCGGCCAGCGCCGCGAGCAAGAACGGCGTGCGGGCCTTCCCGAAGGCACCCGCCGCGTCGGCGAGGCCCTCGGCGCTCGCCGCCGCTTCGGCCACCTCCTCGGCGTCCATGGCATGGGTCGCAGGCACCGGATTGCACAGCAGCAAGGTCGACCCGGTGCCGAGCGCCAGCGCAGCGGCAAGCATGGCGGCGGCGGCGTCGGCGGAGTCGACCCGGTCCTCCAAGTCGACGGGCGCCTCACGCGCCAGGAAGAACGGCAATCGGTCGACCCCGTGCCCGACGAGCGCGACCCCCAGCTCCTCGAGCTTCTCGGCCGTGGCCAGGGGGTCGATGATCGACTTCGGTCCGGAGCACACGAGCATGCCGGGCGTGCGGGCCAGCTCGAGCAGGTCGGCGCTCACGTCGGCGTCCGCCCCGGGGTGAACCCCACCGATGCCGCCGGTCGCGCCCACCCGGATGCCGGCTGCGGCCGCCGCCCAGATCGTCGCGCTCACGGTCGTGGCGCCGAGCGCCCGCGTCGCCGTCGCGACCGGCAGGTCCCGGCGGGCCACCTTCGTGGCCCCGCCCGGCGCACAGAATCGCTCGAGGGCGACGGCGTCGAGCCCGACGACGAGACGCCCGTCGATCGCTCCGATCCACGCCGGCACCGCCCCGCCGTCTCGGATCGACGCGTCCATGCGCCGCACGCACTCCTCGTTGCGGGGCGAGGGCAGTCCCTGACCGATCACGCTCGTCTCGAGGGCCACCACCCCCGTACCCCCCGACATCGCCTCGCGTACCTCGGTGGCCACCACGAGCACGTCGGTCACCTCAGGCACCGAGCGCCTCGACGGACTCGGGCCACACCTCGCGGGTGGCAGCGACCATGGCGCCGGCGTGGCAGGCACGGGCGAGGGCTTCCTCGGGCGGCACGCCCGAGACGAGCGAGGCGAGCAGCACACCGTCGAAGGCATCGCCCGCCCCCGTCGGGTCGACCTCCGCGATCGGCTCGCCGCGTACGGTGACGACGGCCCCGTCGGCGCACAGCGCCGCCCCGCGTGCGTCCATCTTCACCGCCGCCCATCGGTAGCGCTCCCCCAGCTTCGCGGCTGCATCGGCGCCGGAACGCCGCGTGAGCACCTCGGCCTCCCGGTCGTTGGCGAGCACCACGGTCGCGGCCGCCGTGGCCTCGAAGAAGGCATCGGCGCCGAACGCCTCCACGAGCGGCCACGACGCCGCCTCGACCGCCACGAACCGGGCCACGGCGCGTTGCAGAGCAGCGACACCGGCCTCGTGCCCGGGCTGTTGCAGGAGCAGGTAGCCCGACACGAGCACCGCTCCCGCCTCGATCGCCCCCGGAAGGTCCGACGGCGCGAGCCGCGCGTTCGCGCCGCGGTCGGCGACCATCGAGCGCTCCCCCGGTTCGTGCACGACGAGCATCGTGCCGGTGGCGGCCTCGCGGTCGACGGTGAGGGCCGCATCGACGCCGCGTTCCGTGAGCGCGGTGCGAACCGTGCGGCCTTGCAGGTCGTCGCCGACACGACCGTGCACCCGCGTCGTCGCGCCCGCCCAGGTGCCCCACACGGCCGCGTTGGCCGAGGTGCCGCCGGGCTGCAGCAGCACCCGGCCGTGCACGTCGCCGCCCCGCCGCAGGGTGTCGGCATCGACGCGGATGTCGAGCATCACGTCGCCCACGCACACGAGATCCACCCGCACACCCTATCGGCGCCGGCGGGCGCGACGGATCGGGCTCACCGGGGAGGTTCGACTGGCTCGGCCGGCAGGGCGGGCGGCCCCGACGACGGGATCTGCGAGCCACCGGTCACCCGAGCCTGCTCGGGCGGCGAGGCGTCGGAGGCAAGGGCCGCCCGCCGGCGACGCGCGATGGCCTTCTCGCGACGGAACTTCTTCCAGTCGCTCGACTTGGTGCTGAACGCCACGTCGGTGACGATCTGCAGCACGCCGAGCGCGGCCAGGGCAGCGGCGGCCCACCACGGGGCGCCGGAAGCCGGCCACCACCCGAGCGCCAGGAACGGCGCGAGCTTCGTGGCCACGGCCCCCGACGCATGCATCCACGCCCGGGAATCGGGGTCGGCACGCAGGTACGTGGCGTAGTCCGACTTCAGCCCCGGCCTCGGCGGCGGCGGCCCACCCAGGAAGTAGTCGGTCCAGCGGATGCCGATCATGTACCCCACGAGCCAATGGGTCGGCGAGTGCAGCGAGACCGACCAGATCACGCCCGCCGCCACGAGCGCGAGCCCCTTCCACAGAGACGTCTGCCAGACGAACGCCGCGCCGACAGCGAGCGCCCCGACGATCGTGCCGGCGACGAGCAGGGCGTTGCCGACCCAGACGGAGGCCCGCAGCTGCACGCCGGCACGGAACGCCGCGGTGTCGATGCGCCCGATCTGGTCCGCGTGCTCATCCACGAGCGCACGGTCGAGCTTGACCTGCTGCACGAGCTTCCAGAAGCCGAGGGAGCGCAGATCGGTCGTGCCGTCGGCCACGGCGGCCTCGATGCGGTCGAGCTCGGGCGCGATCGCGCTCCGGTCGCGTTGCGATGCAGTTGCCCGAACCTCCACGATGCGGCCCCTTTCCGGCTATACGATTCGCGCGGGCGATCCGCACTCGGCGATGGGTTCGCCCGGCGCTCCCTGCGAGAGCGCTTCCCCGACACTGCAGGAGGGCACCACGTCCAGGAGTATCGCGCAGACGGCGCCATCGGGCGCTCCGCAAGGCCATGCGCTCGTGACGCTCGACGGGCGCTACGCCATCGTGGCACGGATCGCGTCGGGCGGCATGGGCGAGGTGTTCCGAGCGCGCGACACCGTGCTCGCGCGCGACGTCGCGATCAAGGTGCTGCATCGCTCGCTGGCCGGTGACCAGGCCTTCGTCGACCGTTTCCGCACCGAGGCCCGGGCCGCAGCGGGGCTGTCGCACACCAACATCGTGGCCGTCTTCGATTGGGGCGCGGTCGACGGCATCTACTACATGGTCATGGAGCACGTTCGCGGCCAGAGCGTGCGCGCGCTCGCCAACCGCCAGGGGCGGCTCGAACCGGGGCAGACCGCCGACATCGTGCGCCAGACCCTGCAGGCGCTCGATCACGCCCACCGCCAGGGCATCGTGCACCGCGACATCAAGCCCGAGAACATACTCGTCACGACCGAGGGGGTCGTGAAGGTCGCCGACTTCGGCCTCGCCCGCGCCTACGCCGACGGGCGACAGACGCAGGCCGGCACGGTCACCGGCACCGTGCAGTACCTGGCCCCCGAGCAGATCCGCGGCGAGCCCGCCGACCCACGCAGCGACCTGTACTCCTTGGGCATCGTGAGCTACGAGCTCCTCACCGGGAAGCTCCCGTTCACCGGCGAGACCGCGATGTCGATCGCCTACAAGCACCTCTCGGGCCGGGTGCCGATGCCGAGCGCCACGGTGCCCTCCATCCCGGCCGATCTCGACGGCTTCGTCGCGAGCGCGGCCGATCGCGACCGCGAGATGCGTCCGGAATCGGCCCGCGCGATGCGCCGCGACCTCGAGGCCATCGTGCCGACGTTGCAGCCCGCGCGGGCGCTCGCCTCCATCGTCGACGACGCTCCAGGCGACGCGCCGCTGCCGGCCGACGGCGCCACCACCGACGTCGTCGTGCTCGGCGACGTCGCGCCGACGAGCGAGCTCGACACGACGACGGCCACGATCGCCCGGGTCGAGCGGGGCACTCGCCGCCGCTGGCGCCGTCGTCTCGGCGTCGTCGCCCTCGTGGCGGCCATCGCCGCGAGCGCGTGGGGGGTCTGGACCTACCTGGTGCCCCATCGAGCCGACGTGCCCGCGGTCGCCGGCATGCCGGTCGATGCCGCTCGCGACCAGCTCGCCGGCCTCGGCTTCACGGTCCGCATCGCCGACGGACAGTACTCCGAACGCGTGGCCGCCGGACGCGTCGTCGGGGTGCAACCCGAGCCCGGCACCTCGCTGGAACAGGGCGACTCGGTGACGCTCGTGCCCTCGCTCGGTCCTCCTCCCGTGAAGGCGCCGACGGTCGAGGGGATGTCGCTCGAACGGGCGACCGCCCAGCTCGAGCGGGCCGGGCTCGAGGCCGAGGTGGTCGAGCGACGCTTCCACGACGAGATCGCCGAGGGCAGCGTGATCGCCCAGCGTCAGTCGGGCATGGTGGCCTCGGGCAGCGTGGTCGGGCTGGTGCTCAGCAAGGGCCACGCCCCCGTCGAGATCCCGAAGGTGGCCGGCCTCAGCGAGGCGCAGGCGAGCGAGCGCCTGCAGGAGGCCGGATTCACCGTGACGACCGAGGAAGACTTCTCGAACGCCGTCGACCGAGGCTTCGTGATCGGGGTGAGCCCCAAGGCCGGGGAGTCGGTCCCGTACGAGTCGACGGTCACGCTGAAGGTCTCGCTCGGGCCCGAGCGGTTCCAGGCGCCCAGCTTCATCGGGTTGAGCCGCTCCGGGGCCGAGGCACGGGCCGCCGAGTACGGGCTGCAGGCGTCGTTCACCGACCTGCCCGGGGGCACCGGCGTGGTCATCACACAGAGCCCCGCCCCCGGGGTCATGGTCAGCTACGGCGACACGATCCAGCTGTTCCTGCTGTGAGGCCCGCTCCTGGTTCGGCTCAAGGTTCGAGCTCGGCCCTCGGACCCTCCTGGTAGCTGTAGCGCTCCTCGGCGAACGGCTCCGCATGCACGTGGTAGCCGCGTTCCTCCCAGAAGCCCCGTTCGTTGCGGTCGCTGAAGCGCAGTCCTGTGAGCCACTTCGCGCTCTTCCAGGCGTACCGCTTCGGCACGACCAGGCGCAGGGGCCACCCGTGCTCGGGCGTGAGGTCCTCGCCGTGGTTGCGCCAGGCGAGCAGCACGTCGTCGTGCTCATCGCCTCGAGCGAGAGATCGGACGTGTAACCGTAGGAGCACTCGGCGATCACCCACTTCGCCTCGGGGGTGGGCCGCGCTCGCTCGACGATGGCCGAGAACGGCACGCCTTCCCACGTGTTGTCGAGGGTCGTCCACCCGGTGACGCAGTGCATGTCGGCGTCGACGGTCACCGTGGGCATTGCCCGCAGCTCCTCGTAGCGTGAGCCGGAACCGCTGCTCGACGAGGCCCGAGACCTCGAGGTCCCAGTTCGCGCCGTCGAAGCTCGGGATCGGCCCGTAGTGCAGCACCGGCCACGTCTTCACCAGGCGCTGGCCGGGCGGGATGCGCGGCGCGATCTCGGGCGGGTAGTTCTTGGTGAACAGTCCCATCAGTCCTCCTCGCTCGTGGCGCGCCGCGCCGATGTCGCGTGCCGCGCCAACTCGGTCCACGCATCGAGCGCCGAGGCGACGCCCTCGTCGTCGACGTCGACGTGGGTGACCATGCGCACCATGGGAACCCGTGTGCGTGGCACCCACGCCGAGGGTCCCGAGGCGCTCGACCGTTTCGAGCACACCGAGCCCCACCGCTTCCGTGTCGACGAGCACCATGTTCGTTGCAACCTGATCGAGATCGATCGAGCCGGGCAGCCGCTCCCGGACCCCTTCGGCCAGACGGCGAGCTCGCTCGTGGTCCTCGTGCAGGCGCCGCGGCCCGTGCTCGAGGGCCACGATGCCGGCGGCCGCCATGATGCCCGCCTGCCGCCAGGCGCCGCCGAAGAGGATCTACAGCCGGCGTGCCTCGGCCATCATCTCGGCCGGTCCGCACAGCAGGGAGCCGATCGGGGCACCGAGCCCCTTCGAGACGCAGAACATGACCGTGTCGGCCTGCGCTGCGAGCTCTGCGACATCGACCCCCGCGGCGACGGCCGCGTTGAAGAGCCGGGCGCCGTCGAGATGCACCGGCACGCCGGCCTCGTCGGCGACCGCCCGAACGGCTCGCATCTCCTCGAGCGGCATCACCCGCCCGCCGGCCCCACCCGCCGTGTTCTCGACTGCCGAGCAGGTCGACGACCTCGACGTCGTAGTAGGCATCGGGCTCGAGCAGCGTCCGGGCCTGGTCGGCGTCGATCCAGCCTCGGGAGCCGGGGTCGCAGGTGCGGAACGCGATGCCCGACAGGGCCGCAGAGGTCATCACCTCGGTCGTGGCGATGTGGGCCGCGCTCGAGCAGGCGACGAGATGCCCGCCCGTGCGCGCATGCAGGCGCGAGTCCGATCTGATTCGCCATCGTGCCGGTCGGGACGTACAAGGCGGCCTCCATGCCGAGTGCGCTCGGCAGCGAGCTCCTGCAGCCGGTTCACCGTGGGGTCGTCGCCGTACCAGGCGTCGCCGACCTCGGCTTCGGCCATCGCCGCGCGCATCTGCGGCGAGGGCGTCGTGACGGTGTCCGAACGCAGGTCGACGCGGAACCGGCTCATGCGGCGCAGTCTATCGAGCGCGGTGCGAGCGCCTCGGCGGAACGGCGTTCAGTACAGGAACATCGGCTTGCCGTCGACGTGGCGGATCTTCGGCCGGTACGCCTCGGGGTCGTACAGCGCCTCGACGTCGACCCGCTTCACGCCTTGGCCGAGCACCGTGAGCGGCACGTTCACGTAGTTGCCGTTGCGCAGCGCCACGAGCCGCCCGGCGACACCCTCGATCGCGAGGTCGGCGGCCATCACCGCGTAGTTGATCGCGACCATGAGGTCGAGGGAGTCGGGCGAGCCCGAGCGCATCAGGTAGCCGACCTGCTGGTAGATGATGTCCGTCGCCGGTGCGCTCCTTCAGCAGCTCGCCGGTGCGCTGGCCGATGCCGCCGAGCTTGCGGTGGCCGTAGGCATCGCTCTCGCCGCCCTGCACCATCTCGCCGCCCGAGCAGCGTGGCGCCCTTCGGAGATCGTCATCATCGCGTAGTTGCTGGGGTTGGCCGCTTGTCGCGCATGAGCAGCTCGGCGAGCCGGTCGATGTCGAACGGCACCTCGGAGATGATCGCGCGCTCGACACCGGACAGGTAGGCCGAGACGAGCGAGGTCTCGCCGCTGTAGCGGCCGAACACCTCGACGACGGCGAGCCGCTCGTGCGAGCCCGCGCTCGTGCGGAGCTGGTGGATGAAGATCACCGTGCGGGTGACCGCCGTCGAGAAGCCGATGCAGTAGTCGGTGCCGTGGACGTCGTTGTCCATCGTCTTCGGGATGGCGACGACCGGCACGCCCTCCTCGGTGCAGCCGCAGCGCGAACGAGAGCGTGTCGTCGCCGCCGATCGGGATCAGGGCGTCGAGGCCGAGCCGCTCGATCACGCGCAGCGCATGCGCCGGTGTGGTCGCGCGGACCGTCGTCGCGAACGCCCGGGCGGCGAGGAACGCGGGCTCGTCGGCGGCCTGCACCTTGGCCGGGTTCGTGCGCGACGTGTGCAGGAACGTGCCGCCGGTGCGGTCGATCGTGCGGACCACGCCGGGGTCGAGCGCGAGTGAGTTCGCCGCCACGCTCTCGAGGTCGTCAGGGTCGGTGTCGAGCAGCCCGCCCCAGCCACGGCGGATGCCCGACCACCTCGTGACCCTCCGAGGCGGCTCGGCTCACGACGGCCTTGATCGAGGCGTTGAGGCCGGGCACGTCGCCGCCGCCGGTGAGGATGCCGAAACGCATGCATCGCAGCCTACGGAAGCCCGCCCCCGCCTTGTGGGACGTGGGTCCTCAATCGCACAGGACCTGCGGCAGGTGCCAGAGATCGTCGGGCACCGTGCGAGGTCCGACGGCGACCTCCTCGACCGGGGTCGTGATGATGCGCCGGCCGGTCATGCCCACCATCTCGCCCCATCGCCCGCGCATCGCCTCCTCGACGGCGGCGATGCCGAGCCTCGTCGCGAGGACGCGGTCGTAGGCGACGGGCGAGCCACCCCGCTGCACGTGTCCGAGCACCGTGACGCGCGCCTCGACCCCGATCCTCGACTCGAGCTCCTGGGCGACCAGGCTGCCCATGCCCCCGAGACGAGGCCAACCGTTCGCGTCGAGCGGATACGTCGGCACGTCCATCGTGCCGGGCACCGGCACGGCGCCTTCGGACACCACCACGATCGAGAACCGCCGGTCCTCGAGCATCCGCTGCTTCACGCGCCGCGCGACCAGCCCGATGTCGAAGGGATGCTCCGGCAGCAAGATGACGTCGGCAGCGCCTGCGATGCCCGCTTCGAGTCCGATCCACCCGGCAGCGCGCCCCATCACCTCGCACACCATGAGCCGTTGATGGCTCTCCGCGGTGCTGTAGAGACGGTCGATCAGCTCGGCCGCGATCTGCACCGCCGTCTGGAAGCCGATGCTGTGGTCGGTACCGACGATGTCGTTGTCGATCGTCTTCGGCACCCCGATGACCGCCACGTCGGGCATCGCGGCGCACGACGCCATCGTGCCATCGCCGCCGATCGCGATGATCCCGTCCAGGCGGTGCACCGCGATGGTCTCGCGCACGCGGTCGACGCCGTCGGTGGTGCGGAAGGGCTGCACGCCCGATGTGCCGAGGATCGTGCCCCCACGTGGCAGGATGCCGCGCACCTCGTCGCGGGTCAGCTCGTCGACCGTGCCCTCCATGACGCCGCGCCAGCCGTCGCGGAAGCCGTAGACGGTGGCGCCGGCCTCGTCGAGGGCATGCCGCACCACCGCGCGGATCGCGGCGTTGAGCCCCGGGCAGTCGCCGCCGCCGGTGATCAGTCCGATGCGCACGGCCGACAGCCTAGTACGGGCAGATCAGGCGTCCCCGTCGTCCTCGCGCTCGCCAGCCTCGTCCTCGTCGGCCTTCGCCTTCAGCACCTGGTACCAGCTGTCCTCGTAGGCCCCGTGGTCGCTGACGGCTACCGATGATGCCGCTCCGGCGTCCTGCGGCTTCTTGGTGCCCCCGTGGGCGAAACCGAGGTACTCGTCGACCGACCGTTCCTTCGCCATGCCGTTCTCCACTCCCTCTCGCACACCGATCGCTCTCGCACACTGGCCGCCATCGCATCCCGATGGCTCACCTCCCCCATCGGACCCACGACGCGAAGCCTTGATACCGCATGCCGGGTACGCGGCCGAATCGGGCGGGGCGAAGCTCCTCCGATAGGATGTCGGCGTGTCCGCCGCAGTCCTCATCGCGAGCTTCTTCCCCGAGGTCAAGGGGTGGCTCGAGGCGATCTTCATCGGGCTGTTGGTCCTGCTGGCCGGTGCGGTGGGCGTGTTCGCCTTGTTCGTGATCGCCCAGCAGTTCCGAAACCCCGGACGCCGGGATCGCTCCGGCTCCTAGCCCGCGCCGCTGGGTGCGATCTCGGTGCCCGCTTCGCCACGGAGCGCGGCCGTCGCATCGTCGAGGTCCGCGATCACGGCCCGTCCCTTCCCGCGTGCGACGAACCCGGCGGCCGCCTGCACCTTGGGGCCCATCGAACCGGCGCCGAACTCCCCCTTCTTGAGCAGGGCCGACGCCTCTGTCGACCGTCATGCGGTCGATGTCCTCGGGGTACAACGACCCGTAGCCGCGTTGCACCTTCTTCACGTCGGTCAGGATCAACAGGGTGGTCGCTCCCACCTCCTCGGCGAGGATGGCGGCGGCCAGGTCCTTGTCCACCACGCCCTCACTTGCCGGTGAGCCGCGGGCCGTCCTCGATGACGGGCACCCCGCCGCCGCCGCTCGCGATCACGATCGACGTCCGTCGGCGACCAACCGAGCGATCACCGGCGTCTCGACGATCGAGTACGGCGCTGGGCTCGGCACGACCCGCCGCCACCCACCGTGCGGATCGGCCTTCATCGTGTACCCGCGTTCCGCTTCCAGGCGGCGAGCCTCCGGCTCCTCGTAGAAGGGCCCGATGAACTTCGTCGGGTTCGTGAACGCCGGGTCGTCGGGCCGCACCCGCGTGAGGGTCAGCACCGTCGCCACCGGGCGCTCCATGCCGCGCTCGAAGAAGACATCGCCGATCGTCACCTGCAGCAGGTACCCGATCTGGCCCTGGCTCTGGGCCCCGCAGACGTCGAGCGGCATCGGATGCACGGTCGCGGCTGCCGCTTCCTGCTGCAGCAGGATGCGGCCCACCTGGGGACCGTTGCCGTGCGTGACGACGACCTGCCAGCCTTCGGCCGCGATGTCGGCGACGCGCTCGGCCGCCACACGGCACGCCCGGTACATCTCCTCGAACGTGTCATCGGCGCCACGGCGGAGCAGCGCGTTCCCCCCAGCGCCACGACGACCCGCTCCATCGATCGGGATTCGGTTCAGTCGAGCACCGGCTTGAGCACGTCGGTGAGCTGCGGCGACTCGGGCAGCACCTCGAGGTCGTAGCGCACGCGCACGGCGGGCTTGCGGATGTCGATCACCCGGCGCAGATCGATCGGCGTGCCGATGACGACGAGGTCGGCGTCGGCCGCCGTCGATGATCTTCTCCATCTCGGCGAGCTGGCCCTCGCTGTAGCCCATCGCAGGAAGCACCGCGCCGACGTCGTACTTCTCGAACGTCTCGGCGATCGTGCCGAGCGCCCAGGGCCTCGGATCGACGATCTCCGCGGCGCCGTTGCGCTGCGCCGCCACGACCCCCGCACCGATCTTCATCGAACCGTGCGTGAGCGTGGGGCCGTCCTCGACCACGAGCACCCGCTTGCCGCGGATCGCATCGGCATCGTCGACCGTGACCTTCGAGTTCGCCTTCACGACCGTGGCCGTCGGGTTCACCTCGCCGATCGTCGCGTCGAGCCGGGCGACCTGCTCGGGGGTCGCCGAATCCATCTTGTTCACGACGATCACGTCGGCCGGCGCGCAGGTTGGCCTCGCCCGGGTGGTACGTGAGCTCGTGCCCAGCCCGCAGCGGGTCGACGAGCGTGATCGCACACGTCGGGCGTGTAGAAGGGCAGGTCGTTGTTGCCGCCGTCCCACAGCAAGACGTCGGCTTCAGCCTGCGCCTGTTCGAGGATCGCCGCCGTAGTCGACGCCGGCGTAGATGACCGTCCCGCTCGTGATGTGCGGCTCGTACTCCTCGCGTTCCTCGATCGTGCGTCTCGTAGCGGTCGAGGTCCTCGATGGTCGGCGTAGCGCTGCACGCGCTGGGCGGCGAGGTCGCCGTAGGGCATCGGGTGGCGCACCGCCACCACGCGTCTTGCCGGCTTCCTTCAGCGCGCCCGCGATCGCGCGCGTCGTCTGGCTCTTGCCCGACGCCAGTGCGCACGGCCACGACGGCCACGTCGGGGATCGTCGCGTCGAGCATCGTGGCGTCAGGTCCGAGCAGCAGGAAGTTCGCGCCCGCGGCCAACACCTCGCTGGCCTTATGCATCACGTCTCGTGCGAGACGTCGGAGTAGCTGAAGACGACGTCGTCGACCTCGAGGTCGCGGATCAGCCGCACCAGCTCGGACTCGTCGTGGATCTGGATGCCATCGGGGTAGCTCGTCCCCGCGAGCCCGGCCGGGTAGCTCCGGTCGTCGATGAACGGGATCTGGGTCGCGGTGAACGCCACGACCTCGGTGCTGGGGTCGTCGCGGATACACGGTGTTGAAGTTGTGGAAGTCGCGGCCGGCGGCTCCCATGATCAGGATCCGGCGCTTCGTCATGACGCACCCCTTCCGGTTCGCCCTACCGAGCTTTCGTCTGATGCGCGGAGGCGAGATGCGCCTCGGGGCTGAGCGCGCCGCGGCGCCGTCCCCGCTCTTCATCGCGGAGCCTACCCCAGCCCGCGCTCGAGGGTGAGGGGTCCACCGCCCCGCACGCCGCGGGACCTGCGGCCCTCTCAGCCGAGGTCGTCGGCGGTGTCGACATCGTGCAGGGTGCGCCGCTGGGGGTCGAGCCCCATCCATGTGGTCTCGTCGATCACGGCGACCCGCATCGCCTGCAGCCAGGCACGCAGCGAGCGCTCGCCGCGGTGCAGCAGCTCGTGGGCGGCCGCGTGCGCGGCCGCCGCGCCGACCACGACGGGCAGCGGACGGAACGCGTCGCCGTCCTGCAACGCCACAGCGTCGACCGGCGCCTCCGCGGCCACCCGCAGCATCTCCAGCAGGACCGGGGTCGACGCGTCCGGCATGTCGCCGCCGACGAGCAGCGCCAGGTCGCGATCGACCAGGGCGAGCCCGGCGGCCGCGCCGGCGAGCGGCCCCTCGTCGAGCTGCGCGTCGCGGGCGAATCGCACCGGGACCCCCGGGGGCATCGTCGGCGCCGGCGCGTCCGCTCCGAGCACCACCACCACGTCGCCAGCCACCTCGGCGAGGCGCAGCACGGCATGGTGCAGCAGCGGGACGCCTCGGTAGGTCGCCGCCAGCTTGTCGGCCTCGCCGAACCTCGTCGATCGCCCGCCGGCGAGCACGACGCCGCTCGCGGAACGTGTCGCTGCCGTCAGCCTCGCCCCGCTCCCCCGCCGGACCGGTCCCGCCGCCGCGTCGGGTCGTCCTGCCTGCGGGACTGCACGTAGGCGAAGCCGAACCGACCCTTGATGCACAGATGCCCGTTCGTGACGGAGTGGTCCGCCGGGCGACGTCACCTTCACGATCTCGTTGTCCTGCACGTGCAGCTCGAGCTCGCAGCCGACGCCGCAGTAGGGGCAGATCGTGTTCGTGACGGTCTGCTCCTCCTCGTGCCACGTGCCCTCCTCGCGCATCTCGTGCTCGCTCGTGAACATCAGCGCACCGGTGGGACACACGCCGATGCAGTTGCCGCAGTACACGCAGGCCGACTCATCGAGACCCACTGCGTACTCCGTGGAGATGCGGGCGTCGAACCCTCGGCCGGCGACCGCGATCGCGAACGTGTTCTGCGCGTCGACGCCGCACGCCTCGACGCACTTGTAGCAGAGGATGCACCGGGAGTAGTCGCGCACGTACAGCTCGTTGTCGATCTTCACGGGCTGCGCCACGCCCTCGGCCACCGTCGGGTCGGCCGGCTCGTGGTGATGGCCGGGTTCGCGCGCATCGCGCTCGCCGGCCGGCAGGTCGGGCATCGTCGCGCCGAACCGCTCGGGCCTGGCCTCGTACTCCCCCATCCACCGGTGCACGTCGGTCGCTCGCGAGGTCCATCTCGACGCTCGAGGCCAGGAACTCCATCACGAGCTTGCGGGAATGCTGCACGCGCTCCGTATCGGTGCGTCACCTCCATGCCGTCCTCGGCCGTGCGGCTGCAGGCCGGCACGAGCGTGCGGGCGCCCTCGACCTCCACCACGCAGACCCGGCAGGCGTTCACCGGCGTGAGGTTCTCCGCGTAGCAGAGCGTGGGGGTGTCCACCCGTTCGGCCCGGCAGGCGTCGAGGATCGTTGCCCCCTCGGGCACCCGGGTCGTCGACGCCGTCGACTCGTGATCGACAGCAGCCGCCGAGGCGGATCGAGCGGCACGGCGCCGGGCGAGGACATGGCCATCTAGGACTCCTGCTCCTCGGTCGGGGCCGGCACGTCGGCGCCCTCGATCGCGTCGCCCTCGTCGCCGCCGAACACGCCGAGCGAGGCGATCGCCGACTGCACGGCGTTGGCGGCCGTCTGACCGAGGCCGCAGATCGAGGCGTCACGCATCACCTGCGCGACCTCCTCGAGCAGCGCCAGCTCGTCGTCGCGCGAGCCGATCGTGCGCCCCTGCACGAGGCGGTGCAGCGCCTCCTCCTGGCGCACGGTGCCGACACGGCAGGGCACGCACTGGCCGCACGACTCGTCACGGAAGAACCGAGCGATGCGCAGGCAGGTGTCGCTGAGGTCGGCGTGCTCGTCGAAGAGCATCACGACGCCGGAGCCGAGCGTGTAGCCGCCGGCGCGCGCATCCTCGAACGTCAGCGCGATGTCGAGCCGGTCGGGGCCGACGAATCCCCCGGCCGCACCGCCGAGCAGCACGGCCTTGAGGTCGCGGCCCTCGCGCACGCCACCGGCCGCCTCGATCACCTCGCGCGAGCGTGACACCGTGCTCGGCCTCGTACACGCCCGGCCGCTCGACGTCGCCCGACAGGCAGAACAGCCGGGGCCCGGTCGAGCCCTCGGTGCCGATCGCGGCGTACGCCTGGCCCCCGATGCGCAGCACCTCGAGCACGTTGATCAGCGTCTCCACGTTGTTGATGCCGGTCGGCTTGCCGAACAGCCCCCGTTGCACCGGGAACGGCGGCTTGTTCCGCGGCTCCCCGCGCTTGCCCTCGAGCGAGTTGAACAGGGCCGTTTCCTCACCGCAGATGTACGCGCCGGCGCCGCGCCGAAGCTCGATGTCGAACCGGGCGCCATGGCCCATGACGTCGTCACCGAGGAAGCCGTGCCGGCGCGCCTCCTCGATCGCATGCTCGAGTCGCTCGGTCGCGAGCGGGTACTCCCCGCGGATGTAGAGGTACCCCTGCTCGCACCCGGTCGTGATGCCGGCGATCGTGAGCGCTTCGATCGACCGCGAAGGGGTCCTGCTCCATCACGACGCGGTCCTTGAACGTGCCCGGCTCGCTCTCGTCGGCGTTGCAGACGAAGTAGTGGGGTCGCACCGGCTGCTCGGCGACCGCCTGCCACTTCACGCCCGTGGGGAACGCCGCGCCGCCGCGGCCCATGAGCTTCGCGTCGGTGATCTCGCGGATCGTCCACTCCGGCCCGTGCTCGAGCGCCAGGCGGAGCGACTCGTAGCCCCCGTGCGCCCGGTAGTCGTCGATCGAGCGTGGGTCGACGTGCCCGACCCTCCGTAGGAGGCGGAGATCGTCCGGCGGTTGGAGCGAGGGATCCTGTGCGTGACCGTGGACGGTCCACGCGCCCCCCTGGAGGAACGGCTGCAGCCGCTCGAGGCTGACATCTGGGAGCTGGGTGTCGTCGGCGGTTCCGTCCTCACCTGACATCTGCAGGAGGCCCGCGGGGGCGACCTCGCAGAGCCCGAGGCAGGGGCTGCGCACGACCTGTCGGTCGTTGCTCATCACGCCTTCGACGTCCCGGACGAGCGCGTCGGCCCCACGCAGCCGGCAGGCGATGTCGTCGCAGACGTGGAGCACCGCCGGGGGGCGTTCCTCGGTGGAGAACATCGCGTAGAACGTGGCGACCCCGTAGGCCTCGGCGGGCGGCACCGTCAGACGCTCGCACACGTAGTTCATGCCGCCGGGGCTGATCCAGCCGGCCGCCCCCTGCAGGGCGTGCAACGCCGGCAGCAGCAGGTGCCGGTCGTCGCGGACGTCGTGCCCTCCCCGCGAGACCCGGTGGTCGAGCGCCGAGCGTTCCTCGGAGCCGTGCCAGGCGCTCTGCGCCGGCCCGAGCAGGGCGTCGACTGCCGCGCGTTCCTCGGCCGAAGGCTCGGCCTGCATCAGCTTCAGGTCCACGGCGCCTCCATCGGACGCGCGGACGAACGGGTGGCGATCACGACCGGGATGCTACTCCGCGGCCACGCCGGGAACCGAACCGGCGGTCTGGGTCTCGGGCATCTTGTCGATGCGCACCGCGGCCGCCTTGAACTCCGCCGTGCCCGACTTCGGGTCGGTCGCCTCGATCGTGAGCACGTTCGTGTCGACCTGGTCGGGGAAGTGGAACGTCATGAACACGAGCCCGGGCCGAAGGGCCTCGTCGACGTGCACCGGCACCTCGACGGAGCCACGGCGGCTCGAGACCACGACGCACTCCTGCTCGGCGAGGTCGAGTCGCTCGGCGTCCTCGGGCGACACGTCGATCGTCTCCCCGCGGCGCAGCGGCGACGTGAAGGCGCCGGTCTGCACGCCGGTGTTGTACGAGTCGAGCCGGCGACCGGTCGTGAGGCGCAGCGGGAACTCGTCGTCGAGCTCGTCGACCGGCGGGTCGTCGATCACGATCGAGAACGGCGCCTTGCGGCCCTGCGCCTCGGGGTCGTCGAACTCCCACAACCGGCCGTGCAGGAACTGGGTGCCGGGGTGCGTGTCGTCGGGACACGGCCACTGGATGCCCCCGAGCTCCTCGAGTCGCGCGTAGCTCATGCCTGCGTGCATGGGGCTCAGGGTGCGCAGCTCGTCCCACGCCCCCTCGGGCGTGACCTCGCCCCACTCGGCGCCGAGGCGGTTCGCGAGCTGGTTGATGATCCAGATGTCGTCCCTGGCGTTGCCGGGCGGGTCGAGCGCCTTGCGCGTGCGTTGGACTCGCCGCTCCGAGTTCGTCACCGTGCCGTCGGACTCGAACGCGCTGTTGGACGCCGGGAACACGACGTCGGCGAGCTCGGCGGTCTTCGTCATGAAGATGTCCTGCACGATGAGCGTGTCGAGGCCCCGCAGCAGCTCGACCGCATGCTCCTTGTCGGCCTCGCTCGACGCGGGGTTCTCACCGATGCAGTACACGGCCGTCAGGTCGCCCCGCCCCATCGCCTCGAACATGCTCGTCAGGTGCCAGCCGTAGGTCGGCATGATGGGCCTACCCCAGGCCCGCTCGAACTTCTCGCGCGCGGCGTCGTCCTGCTCGATGTCCTGGAAGCCGGGCAGCTTGTTCGGGATGGCGCCCATGTCGCCGCCGCCCTGCACGTTGTTCTGCCCCCGCAGCGGGTTCACGCCGCTGCCGTAGGTGCCGACGTGCCCGGTGAGCAGCGACAGGTTGATCAACGACAGCACGTTGTCGACCGCGTTGTGGTGCTCGGTGATGCCGAGCGTCCAGCAGATCATCGCCCGGTCGGCCTTCGCGAAGGCATGCGCGACCTCCTGGATCACACCGGCCGGCACGCCGGTGACCACCTCGGCACGCTCGAGCGTCCAATCCATGATCGAGTCGACGTATTCGTGGAAGCCGACGGTCGCCCCCTCGATGAAGGCGTGGTGGTGAAGGTCGTTCACGACGATCTCGCGCGCGATCGCGTTCGACAGCGCGATGTCGGTGCCGACGTCGATGCCGAGCCACAGGTCGCCCCATTCGGCCGACTCCGTGCGGCGGGGGTCGACGACGATGAGCTTCGCGCCGCGGTGCACCGCCTTCAGGACATGGTGGAAGAAGATGGGGTGTGCCGCGCGGGCGTTGGAGCCCCACAGCAGGATGAGGTCGGTCTGCTCGACCTCCTCGTATGAGCTGGTACCGCCACCGGCACCGAAGACGGTGGCCAGACCGACCACCGACGGCGCGTGTCAGGTGCGGTTGCAGCTATCGATGTTGTTGCTGCCCAGGACCTGACGGCTGAACTTCCCGGCGATGAAGTTCATCTCGTTCGAGGCTTTGGAGCAGCTGAAGATGCCCGTGCCCCAGCCGGGGTTGCGTTCGATGGCGCGGCGGAGCCCCTCGGCGGCCCGGTCCAGGGCCTGGTCCCAGGTGGCGACCCGCAACTCGCCGTCGACGCGAACCATCGGCTCGGTCAGGCGGGTGAGCGTCGTGCTCGTCGACACGTGTCTCCTTCCCGTTCGGCCCGGCGGTCGCCGGGTCCCCGCCATCTTACGGCCACCTCCGCCGTCACCGTGAAGACAACGGGATGGGGATGACCGGGTGGCCGCCTGGGGCGCGGCGGTCCATGATGTGCGGCATGGACCGTATCCCGATCGGCGAGCCACCTCTCGAGCCGGACAACGTGGTGCGGCTGCCGGGGGCCGAAGCCGCCGAGCAGCCCGATGCGCCCGAGCAGCCCGACGAGGAGATGAGCTACGAGGAGGCGATCGCCGCCGACGCCGACGGTCCAGTCGACGACGAAGGCGCCACGACCACACCCGGCTCCCAGTTCGCCGGTTTGGTGGAGCAGGGGGTTCGAGTCGGCGCCGGACTGTTCGCGGCCGGCGCCGGCGCCCTCGCCGACGCGTTGCGGTCGACGATGCCCGCCGACGACGACGAGACCGGCGGCAAGGACCCGGCGGCGACGATCGCCGGCGCCGGCCTCGGCGCGGCCGTCGCGACGGCCGAGGCGGCGGCCGGAGCCGCGAAGCAGGCGGCCGACACGATCGGGCCCGCCATCACGTGGCTCGTCGAGCCCCGCTTCGCGAAGGACGCCGGCGAGATGGCAGCCGGCGCCGCTCGGGTGCTCGACGGCCAGTGGAAGGCGTCGCAGGCCGAGATGGTGGACGCGGCCACGTCGTTCCTCGGGGCGCTCGTGCCCGAGATCGCCCGTGGGCTCGCCGACCAGGTGGACCTGACGGCGCTCGTGCGCGAACGGGTCGACGTGAACGCGATCGTCGAGGACGTCGACATCGACCGCATCCTCGACCGGGTCGACATCGACGCGATGATCGACCGGATCGACATCGACGCGATCGTGGCGCGGGTCGACGTGAACCGCGCCGCCGACCAGGTGGACGTCGACCGGATCATCGCGCGGACGGACCTCGTCGCGATCATCCACCGCCTGGACCTCGCCGGCATCGCCGAGGAGGTCATCGATGAGATCGACCTGCCCCGCCTGGTCCGCGAATCCTCGGGCATCATGGCGAATGAGACCGTCCAGACCGTGCGGGTGCAGGGCATGAACGCCGATCGACTCGTCGCGCACGTGGTCGACCGGGTCCTCAGACGCGAGGCGCGCGATCTGCTGCCGCCGGAGCACGAGTCGGAAGAGGGAGACCGGTGAGCGGAACCACGGTCACTGTCTTCCCCGAGGGCGCCGCAGCACGCCAAGGAACACGGGCGGGCGCGGTCTCGCGACTCGGCGCCATGGCGATCGACCTCGTCTACTCGGCGGCTCTCCTGGCGGCGGCCTACCTGGGCATCGCGAGTTTCAGGTTCCTGCGGAACGCCCGCACCTTCGCCTGGCCCCAGCCCGCCTTCGATGAGATCCTGCTGGCAGGCGCGGTCGTCGTCGTGCTGATGCTCACGATCGCCTGGTCGTCGACGGGCCGAACCTCCGGGATGAAGGTCATGGGCTTGCGAGTGGTCGACCCGGCGGGCCGACCGCCCGGTCCGGTCCGTTCGTTCCTCCGGGCCGTGGCCTGCGTCGCGTTCCCACTCGGGTTGTTCTGGAGCGCCTTCAGCCGACGCAACGCCTCGGTGCAGGACCTGCTCTTCGGCACGAGCGTGATCTACGACTGGCGCATGCACGTGCCGGCCGCGCGCACCGACGAACCGGCTGCCGACGCCGGCGCGGCTTAGGTGCTCACGCGCTGCGCGCCCGTGTAGACGTTGCAGCGCCCGTCGCGCACGAACCCGACGATCGTCATGCCGAAGCGCTCCCCCGCCTCGACGGCGAGCGAGGACGGCGCGCTCACCGCGCTCACGATGGGGATGCCGGCCACGGCGGCCTTCTGCACGATCTCGAAGCTCGCGCGTCCGCTCACCTGCAGCACATGACCGGCGAGCGGGATCTGCCCGGCGAGGACCTGTTCGCCGATGACCTTGTCGACCGCGTTGTGCCGGCCGACGTCCTCCCGCAGGCTCACGATGTCGCCCTCGGGCGTGCACAGGCCCGCGGCATGCAGCCCTCCGGTGCGGTCGAACACGCGCTGGCGCGCCCTGAGCCGCCCGGGTAGCGAGATGAGCACCTGGACCGGCACGACGGGCCCGCCGGCGACCGGGGCGCACCGGACCTCGACGTCGTCGAGCGCCGCCTTGCCGCAGATGCCGCATGAGGAGGTCGCGAAGAAGTTGCGGTGCAACCGGTCGTGGTCGAACGCACGGTCGAGGGACACCGTGACGACGTTGTAGCGCTGCTCCTCGTCGCCGAGGTCGTCGCAGTACGCGACCCGTCGCACCTGTCCCGGCTCGATCAGGCCCTCGGTGAACAGGAAGCCGACCGCCAGCTCGTAGTCGGCGCCGGGCGTTCGCATCGTGACGGCCACCGCCTGGGCCGCTTGCCCGGGACCGCCGACCCGGATCTCCATCGGCTCCTCGGTGGCGAGCGTGTCGGGCCGCTCGGAGCGCACCCCGTCGTGGACCGCGGTGATGCGCACGTCGGTCACGGAACGCCGGAGCCGATCGGAGGTATCCATGGGTCCAGTATGCCGTGACCCGCGGTCGCGGTCCGCGCAACCTCGGTTTGGACCAGCCCGACCCATGGTCGTATCGTCCCTCCGCCGCCCGTCTATCCGCAGAAGGGACCGCTGTCGCCATGAAGTCCGGACTCGAGATCGCCCAGGACGCCGACCTTCGACCGATCGCCGACATCGCCGCCGACGCCGGCATCGAACCAGCCGAGTTGGAGCAGTACGGGCGGTACCGGGCCAAGGTCGATCCGTCGATCCTCGAGCGCCTCGCCGGGCGGCCCGACGGCAAGCTGATCATCACGACGGCCATCACCCCCACGAAGGCCGGTGAGGGCAAGACCACGACGAGCGTCTCGCTGACCCAGGGGCTCGGCAAGATCGGCAAGGCGCGTGATGCTCTGCCTGCGCGAGCCGTCGATGGGACCGGTCTGGGGCATCAAGGGGGGCGGCAACGGCGGCGGCTATGCGCAGGTCGTGCCGATGGAGGAGATCAACCTGCACTTCAACGGCGACTTCCACGCGGTGAGCGCCGCGCACAACCTGCTGGCGGCCGCCCTCGATGCGAGCGTCTACCACGGCAACCCGCTCGGCATCGACCCGGTGTCGATCACCTGGCCACGAACGATGGACATGAACGACCGCGAGCTGCGCAACATCGTGGCCGGTCTCGGCGGCAAGGCCCACGGCATACCCGCGCGAGAACGCGTTCGTGATCACCGCCGCCGCGCGAGGTCATGGCGGTGTTCGCGCTCGCGAGCGACCTGCGGGACCTGCGGGCACGCCTCGGCCGCATCGTGGTCGCGTCCACCACCGACGGCAACCCCGTCACGGCCGACGACCTGCGGGCGGCGGGCGCGATGACCGTGATCATGAAGGACGCGATCAAGCCCAACCTCGTGCAGACCCTGGAGGGCCAGCCCGTGCTCGCCCACGCCGGGCCGTTCGGCAACATCGCCCACGCGAACAACTCGATCATCGAGGACCGCGTCGCGCTGAAGCTCGCCGACTACGTCGTCACCGAGGCCGGGTTCGCGAGCGACCTCGGCTTCCAGAAGTTCTGCGACATCGTCTGCCGTGCCGGCGGCTTCGCGCCGAGCGCCGCGGTGCTCGTCACGACCGTGCGCGCCACGAAGTCGCACGGCGGGCATGCCCTTCGCCGACCTCGGCACCGAGGATCTCGACGCGCTGCGGCGCGGCATCGACAACCTCGCCGCGCACATCAACATCGTGCGCCAGTACGGGCTTGCCGTGCGTGGTCTCGATCAACAACTTCCCGACCGACACCGAAGCCGAGATCGAGCTCGATCCGCGAGCTCGCGGTGGGCGCCGGCGCCGAGACCGTGGTGGTGAACCGAGGCTTCGCGCAGGGCGGCGACGGCGCCGTCGAGCTCGCCGAGGCCGTCGTGCAGGCGTGCGAGCAGCCGAACTCCTTCGACTTCCTCACGCCGGACGGCACGCCGACTCGAAGGAGCAGATCGAGGCGATCGCCACCCGCCTGTACGGCGCCGACGGCGTCGACTACCTGCCGCAGGCCGAGAAGGACATCGCGCGCATGGAGCAGCTCGGGTTCGGCGAGGTGCCGGTCTGCATGGCGAAGACCCATCTGTCGCTCAGCCACGACCCGCTCATGCTCAACCGGCCCACCGGCTTCCGCCTGCCCGTGCGCGGTGTCGTGCCGAGCGCCGGCGCGGGGTTCGTCGTCGTGCTGTGCGGCGACATGCAGCGCATGCCGGGACTGGGCAAGACGCCCGCCTTCCACAACGTCGACATCGACGAGCACGGTCGCACCGTCGGCTTGTTCTGACCCGAGGGGGCCCGGCGCTCGGGCGGTGTACGGGCACCACTCGGGGTCTGGTGGCACCTTCCTCGCTCCGAGTGCATCGGCGGGCCATGATGCCTGCATGGCCGCGCTGACCGGCATCACCAGCGAACCGCTCCGCGAGCGTCCTGCGCTCATGATGCTGCGCAGGCCGGCCGTCCTGCGGCTCACGTCGTCGATCGGGTCGGCCGTGCTCTGCGGCATGGTCGTCGGCGGCATCGGAGGCCGCATCGTGATGCGCGTGTCGGCACTCGCGGCCGACGAATCACGCATCGGCATGATCACGGAGAACGGCAACGTCGTCGGACGCATCACGGTCGAAGGCACGCTCGCCCTCCTGCTCTTCGTGGGGCTCATCACCGGCGTGAGCGTCGGGCTCTTCCTCTTCGCCCTGCGGACCGTGCTGCCGGACCGCTTCCTGCCGGCGACCATCTCCGCGGTGCTGCTCGCGCTGGGCGGCGCCATCGCGATCGATCCGGGGAACGTCGACTTCGTGATCGTCGGGCACCGCGCGCTGAACGTGGCGATGTTCATCGCGCTCTTCCCCGCGTTCGGGGCGTCGTTCGTGGTGATCGCCGAGCGCCTCGAACGGTGGCTCGTGCGCCCCCCGCTCACGCGCATCGCCCCCCTCTCGCTGTTCGGCACCGGTCTCGGGGTCGTGTTGGGCCTGCTGGGCGTTGGCGTGATCACAGCGTCGAGCGGGCTCGGGGCCGGCGTGGCGGTGGTGGTGGTCACGGCGTTGGGGGCCGTCACGGCGCTCGCGCCCGAAGGCCCGGCGGCGATCGCGCGGAGCGCCGCCCTCGTGGTGCTGGGTGTCTCGACCGCATGGGGGCTCTCGCAGGTCGCACAGGACGTGCGCACGATCGTGGGGTAGCGCTCAGGCTTCGGGGGGCATCACGCAGAACTCGTTGCCCTCAGGGTCGAGCATCACGGCCCAGACGTTGCCCTCTTCCTCGGCCCAGTTACGCAGGGTGGCGCCCAGCCCTTCGAGCCTGATCACCTCGTCGTCGACGGTCTCCTCGGCCACGACGTCGATGTGCACGCGGTTCTTCCCCGCCTTTGGCTCAGGCACCTCGGTGAAGAAGAGCACGGGCAGCCCGGGCGGCTCATCGTCGGGCGGTTCCACCATCACGCTCGGATCGTCCTCGGGGTCATCGATGCCCTTGGCCGTGAGGCGATCGAGCTCCCGGTCGTCGTAGGGCGCCACCCGCCAGCCGAGCGCAGCGGCCCAGAAGCGGGCGAGCGGCGCGGCATCCTCGCAGTCGAAGACCACGGCGTCGATACGCACCGGTCGAGCCTACGCGGGCGCGCCGCGCGAGGCCAGACCACTCCTCACCCGGTGAGTCGCAGTCCGAACGCCTCGCGACACTGCGCGAGCAGCGAGTCCGCGCGGCCCGCGGATCGCGTCGCATTCCTCGAGCAAGGCATGCCGGCGGGCCTCGTCCTTCAGCGACGACGCATTGATCTCCACGTTCGCCCGCGGCCCCGATCACGGCTGCGAGCAGCATGCCCGCCGCCGTCATGCCGTCGCTCGCGGCGTTCGGGTTCCCCAAGGCGGTCGCATCTTCGGCCAGCTCCATCAGGTCGACCGCGCGGCGCGCGATCTCGAGCGGCACGGCCGCGGCCCGCTCGAGGCCCCGCTGGATCGCGTCGGTGCGCGCGGCCTTCTCGACGTCGGATCTCCTTCGGCAGACGGAACGCCGCCATCACCACCTCGAACGCTTCGGCGTCCTGGTCGCCGAGGGTGAGGAACTCCGCACGGGCGCCGTCGGCTCGCTCGACGAGCGCCTGCATGCGCTCGTCGATGTCCTCCGAGCCCGGGCTTGCCCACCGTCGAGACGCCCGACCATCGCGATGAGCGCGGCCCCGGTCGCACCGGCGATCGCTGCGGCCGCACCGCCGCCGGGGGTCGGCTCCTTCGAGCCCATCGCCTCGAGGAACCCGTCGACCGTCATATCGCCGAACCGTGCATCGCTCATCGTGCGCGCTCCTCATCGTCGTCGTCCGCGAGCCGTTCCAACACCTGCCGGGCTGGCTCGAACCCGCGCAAGCGCAGCGCCTGCACGTCGCCCTCGGCCAACGCCGCCGCCGGCACCAGCCCCACGATCTCCCCGTCGGTCACGAGCATGCCGTACCCGGCCGCCAGCTCCTCGACGCGGGCGAAGGCCGTCCGCAGCCCCGTCACCTCGTGATCGACGAGGTTCATCGACACCGTGACGACGCCGCCACGCTCGGGCACCGCGAAGCCGATGGCTCGGACCGCCCGCAGACCGCCGTTCGATTCGCGCAACGCCCTCGCGATCGCCTTCGCGGCCGCCTCGTCGGTGCCGTCGAGATAGACGTTGAACGCCACGAGCGGCACGCCGGGCGCCCACGGCCGTCGCGCCCGCAGGCCCGATGCGGTTCGGCCCGAAGTCGGGAAGCCGTTCGCCGCGCTCGACCGCCTCGCGCAGGCCCTCGAACTCGCCCCGGCGCACGTCGGCGAGCGACGCGCGTTCGGGCATCAGCGCGGCGCGATCGTAGAGGTACACCGGGCAGGTCGAGATGTTCGGCGAGCGTCGCGCCCGAAGGCGCGCGCGAGCTTCGACGCATCGATCCATCGTGACCCCGCGCACCGGCATGAACGGGATCGACGTCGGCAGCGCCCATGCGCGGATGCCCTCCGTTGTGCTCGCCGCATGTCGATGCGCTGCCACCGCGACGGCCGCGCCGGCCATGGCGCTCGCGCGAACCGCGTCGGCGCTCGCCGAGCACCGTGGTATCGAGCCGGTTGTGGTCGGGGTCGGCCTCCGCGTACACCACCCGGGCGCCCGGCACGTGCAGCGCTTCGACGATCGCGTCGATCACCTCGGTGCGACGACCCTCG
This sequence comes from uncultured Actinomycetes bacterium, assembly GCA_963722795.1. GTDB lineage: Bacteria > Actinomycetota > UBA4738 > UBA4738 > HRBIN12 > JAOUEA01. Next base: position 60,830 of record CAVROD010000003.1, on the reverse strand, counting down.
CTGAAGTTCGGCACCACGCCGAGGAGTGCATCGTCACCGCGCATGCACCCAGCATAGGGGCGGGCGGCCCGCCCGCCCCTGTCACCGGGTCGATCAGGCGCGCGGACGCTCCTTGTTCGGGTCGAGCAGCGAGAGCACCTCGACCGTGGCGGGCGCCGTGCCGCCCTCGCACGGCGACCTCGACCTTCTCGCCGTCGTTGGCGACCTCGGCGTCGAGGATCGCGAGGCCGATCGTGCCGAGGCGCGGCGAGGCCGCCGGCGATGTCACCACGCCGACCTGACTCGCCGTCCTTCGTCACCGCGGCGCCGTATTCGGGCACGGCGTCCCCCTCGATCCGCAGCGTCTTGAAGCGCTTCGGCGGGTTCGCGCCTCGCTCGGCGAGCGCGGCGGCCCCGACGCACTCGGTGTCGGTCTTGATGAAACGGTCCATCGACAGGTCCCAGGGCGACAGCTCGCCCGGGTTGTAGTCGACGGCGATGATGATGAGGCCGATCTCGGTGCGGGCGAGGTCGATCGCCGTGAGACCGAACGGGGTGCCGCCGGCTTCGATCAGCGCGTCCCACACCGTGCGGGCGTCGCCGGGGGCCATGACGACCTCGTAGCCCTTCTCACCGCTGAAGCCCGTGCGCAACACCCAGGCCGGCACGCCCGCGACCGTTGTCTGCTCGGGCCAGAACCGGAAGTACTTCAGGTCGCCGAGATCGCGCTCGGTGAGTCCCTGCAAGGTCGTCTGCGACGTGGGGCCCTGCACAGCGATCATCGCGTAGTCATCGGTCCTGTGCGCGACCGTCGCGTCGAGCCCCTCGGCCGTCTCGCGGAACCATCCGTCGATGCCGGCGGTGTTGATCATCACGAGGAAGCGGTCGTCCGCGAGCTTGTAGACGTTGCCGTCATCCACCATGAGGCCGTCGGCGTTCACGAACGCGCCGTAGCGGACCGAGCCGTCGGCCATGCCCGCGAGCGAGTTCGTGAATCGGCGCTGGATCAGCGCGCGCCGCGTCGGGACCCGTGACCTCGTACTTGCACGTGGAGTAGAGGTCCCAGATGCCGGTCGCGGTGCGCATGGCCTCGTACTCGGCGATGCGGGTCCCCGCCCTCGTGCATCGCCCAGGGGTAGCCGTCCTCCCAGACCACGTCGGCGCCATGGGCCACGTGCCAGTCGTGCAGCGGTGAGCGCTTGTCCTCGGTCATGCGATGTCCTTCCTCGTTGCCGCTCGGATCGTGTCCGGTTCGGTCGGGCCGCCCACCCGGTCAGGTGCGCGGGCGTTGCTTGGTCGGGTCGAGTACGGCGAGCACGTCGACCGTGCCGCCGATCGTGGAGTCGTCGGGCATCGCGACCTCGACCGCAGTGCCGGGCGGCGGCGAGCCTCGTGGGCACGATCGCCAGCCCGAGCGTCCCGAGCGTCGGGCTCGTGGCCGGGCTCGTCAGCACCCCGGCGTCGTCGCCCCCGCGAGGTCATCGCCGCACCGTACTCGGGCAGGGAGTCGCCCTCGAAGCGGATCGTCACCAACCGGTTCGGCGGGTCGGCGGCCACCGCCCGGAGCTGCTCCTTGCCCATGAAATCACCCTCGCCGTCGAGGGCGACGACCCGGTCGAGGCCAAGGTCGTACGGTGTGCGCGGCATGCGGCTCGTAGTCGTAGTCCGTGACGACCATGCCGGTCTCGACCCGCACGGGCTCGATGATGTCGACGCCGTACGGGGTCGCGCCGGCGGCCTCGACGGCTTCCCAGACCGCGGCTGCGTGCTCGGGGCGCAGGAACACCTCGTAGCCCGAGCTCGCCGCGAGAACCCGGTGCGCGACAGCCACACCGGGCGCCCCGCCGATCGTCACCGGGTCGGGGAAGAAGCGTGAAGTACCGCAAGCTCGTCGACATCGGCCGCCGGTGACGATCGAGCGCACCAGTTCGCGACTCTGCGGGCCCTGGATCTGCATGCTCGGCAGCTCGCGGTGCGATGTAGGCGATCGTGACCTCGAGCCCCTTCGTGGCGTCGGCGAAGTACTCGGCTCGGTCGTTCCCGTTCGTGCAGACCCACAGGTGCTCGGCGCTGTGACGGAACACCGTGCCGTCGTCGACCACGAGCCCGTCCTCGTCGACGAACGCGCCGTAGCGAACCTGGCCGTCGCGCATGCCGAGGATGTCGTTCGTGTGCACGCGTTGCGCGGCCTCGAGCGCCTCGGGCCCGCGGAACTCCCACTTGTTCAGGGGCGAAAGGTCCCACATGCCCACGCCCTCGCGCACCGCGCGGTACTCGGCGTCGACGTCGCCGAAGTTCGTGACCCAGAGCCAGCCGGCTTCCTCCATGAAGCCAGCCGCCTTGGCCGACGTGATCGGGTGGAACGCGGTCTCCCGGCTCTGACTCAACCTTGGCCTCCCGACGACTCCGTGGACATGGCCGCCGCGCAGCGGCGCTAGGTCGGGTTGTATCAGACGATTGAACGGTTGTTCAAGTCGAAGGCTCAGGCGCCGGCGGTGCGCAGCAACTGGCGTACGGTCGGGTCCGGCCGCCCCGGCACCTTCGAGGCGAGCACGAGGAACAGCTGCGCGGTGACGAGGGCGTCGTCGAACGCTTCGTGCGGGCTCGCGACGGGAACGCCGTATGCCTTTGCCGAGGCCGTCAAGGCGTAGCCGGGCGTGCGCCGGGCCGATGGGGCGCCGCCGTCGACGGCGATGGCGAGGTTGCGCACGTCGATCGTGCGCCGGCGCCAGCCGCGGCGTGATCCGCCGAAGATGGCCGTGAGGAAGTGCACCTCGACGTCGGCGAACCATGCCAGCAGGAACCGGCCCGCGAGCGCGGCCGAGAGAGCCTCGCGCACCTGCTCGATGTCGGGAGCGCCGGCGAGGTCCTGCGGCCGCAGCTCGTGGACCGTCTGCGATCGCGGCGAGGGCGGCACGCTCGGCGAGATCAGCTGGTGCACCGAGTCCGCGAGCCGGGCGCGACCGTCGTCGATGGGCACCACCCCGAACGATACGACCACGTCAGAGCCCAGGTCGAGTCCGGTGGTTTCGAAGTCGAGCGCGGCGAACCGGGCATCGCGCCAAGTCCCGACCCTCGCGCGGGATGACGGGGGTCGCGGCAGCCCCGCCATCGGGGTCAACCCGCCGGGCGGCACCGCACCGTCTCGCGATCGGTGACGATCGCGTCGACCCGGCGATCGAAGTGGCCCGCCGGCAGTTCCTGTCCCTGCGGCAGGAGCTGCAGGGCGTAGCCGATGCCCACGTGCGTCGTGGCGTCGCTCGTCCTCGGCAGGAATCGATCGTAGTAGCCGCCGCCGTAGCCGACACGCCGGCCCCGCCGATCGAACGCGACCGCGGGCACAGCGACCACGTCGATCTCGGCCGCATCGAGCACACGGCCGCCGGCCGGCTCGAAGGCACCGAACGAGGTCTCGCTCACCCGGTCGCCGGGCCGGTACGAACGCGCCTCGAGCTCGCCCCCGACGATGCGCGGCAGCACGACCGTCTTGCCTCGTCGATCGAGGTCTTCCAGCATCGGACCGGTCGGCAGCTCCGACCCGAACGACCAGAACGCCATGACCACCTCAGCCGCTTCCACCTCCGGCAACGCGAGGAAGCGCTCCCCGACCACCACGGCCAGGTGCGCGCGTTGGTCCGGCGTCAGCGCGTCGCGCTCGGCGAGCACGCGTCGTCGCACCTCGCGTTTCGCCCGTTTGAGCGCCGTGCTGTTCATCGGCTGGTCGCCGCCGCGATCAGGTCGAGCCGGTCGGCGGGCCCGGCCGGCTGCACCACGCACCAGGTGGCCCCCGCCGCCCCGAGCCGGTCGGTGAACACGGCCCAATCAGCGGCGGTGCCGCTCCAGACGCCGTCGAGGGACAGGCCCCGCGCAGCGCGCTCGGCGCGAAGCCGGTCGAGGTCGGCAGCGGTCCTCCCCCACCAGGGCGATGCCCGCCCACGTCGGGGCGACGAGGCGTGCACCGGCGAGCGACCGCAGCGTGTCTGCGCGCGCGGCGAACGCCTCGGCGTCGAGGCCCCACCCGTTCCACGCATCGGCGACGCGCGCGGCGACCTCCAGCACGGCGTCGGACAGCCCACCGACCCAGATCGCGGGCTCGCCGGGCGGCAGCAGGGGGCCGGTCATCGACGGCACGTGCGCGCCCGCCCGGCCATGTGCGCCCGCCGAACAGTGCCCGTAACGCATCGACGGTCTCCTCGAGCGTCTCGAGGCGTTCGGCTGCGCGCGGGAACGGGAAGCCGAACCGTTCGTGTTCCTCGGCCGAGGCCCGGTCGCCGGTGCCGATGCCGAGCACGGCCCGCCCGCTGAGACATCGCGTCGAGCGCCGCCGCCTGTTTCGCGAGCAGCCCCGGCGAACGCAGGGTGACGCGCGTGACCAGCGTGCCCACGTGCAGCCCGGGCTCGCGCACGGCGATCGCCGAGAGCAACGAGAAGACCTCCAGCGCCGGCCGATCGGCGCCCGACGGCGGATAGAACACCGGGGGGAAGAGATGGTCGGGGGCGAAGACCCCGTCGACCCCGAGCGATCGCGCGCGCGAGGCGACGTCGAACGGCCTCGACGGGTCGGCGGTGAACACGGGCAGCGAGATGCCGAGCCTCACGCGCGGGTGGCTCCCTCGAGATCGAACGCCAGCGCGGCGGCCCCGATCGCGCCGGCGTCGATGCCGAGCCCCGCTTCCACGATCGGCACATCGGGACGGTGATCGACCCCTTCCACCGAGCGGTGGAACGCGTCGCGTGCGGGCGCGAGCAGCAGGTCGCCCGCCGTCGCCGCTCCACCGCCCACCACGATCGAGCTCGGGGTCGAGCACGTTCACGAGGCCCGCGATGCCCGACACCGAGCGCATGGCCGACCTCCACGAAGATGCCCCGGCAGACCGTGTCGCCGGCGCGGGCGGCCTCGGTCACCATCGCGCCCGTCACGGCATCGGGATCGCCGCCGGACAGCTGCACGAGCGCCGAATGGGGGTGGCGCGCCGCCGCCGCCCGTCCCTTCCGCGTGATCGCCGTGCCGCTCGCCACCTGCTCCCAGCACCCCCGGTTGCCACACCCGCATCGGGGGCCGTCCGGCTCCACCACGATGTGGCCCATTCCGCCGCGAACCCGTGCGCGCCCCGGTAGGGCGTGCCGTCGACGACGATGCCGCCGCCGATGCCCGTGCCCACCGTGATCATGAACATGTGCCGCGTCTCGCGACCGGCCCCGAAGCGGAACTCGCCCCATGCGGCCGCGTTCACGTCGTTGTCGGCGACCGCAGGGAGGCCGAGCGCCGAGCCCACGAACCCGGCGAGCGGCACGTCGCGCCAGGCGAGGTTCGGCGGAATAGCGCATCGTCCCCTCGAGGTCGACCAGGCCGGCGGCGGCGATGCCGACGCCGACGATACCCTCGATCATCAGCGAGCGGGCCAGCTCGACCATCGTCTCGAGGGTGGCCTGCTCGTCCTCGGCCGGCGTGGGCCGCACGCCGCGCCCGAGCACCGTGCCGTCGCGCCCGACGAGGACCGCGGCGGTCTTCGTGCCGCCGACATCGATGCCGATCGCCGGCCCCGGCTCGCTCACGGGGTCGACGGTGGCGCCAGGTCGTCCGTCGGTGCCTTGCCGAACAGGATCTCCAGATGATCGCCCGCGAAGTTCGCCTCGCGCACGACGAGGCGCTTGAGGGTCTGCGGCAGGATGAGGTTCCGCTTGTACGAGCCCACGCGGACGTAGAGCTCCTCGCCGCGACGATGGATGTCCATGTCGTCGCGTGAGACGAACGGCAGCCGCATCGACAGGACGTAGCCCGTCGCCACGCTTGCGCACCCGGATCGGGTCGTCGTGGTACAGCACGGCGGTCACGTCGAGCTCGCCGTAGACCTCGGTGCCCATCTCGGCGAGCAGCGGCACGCCCGACCATCTCGCGATCGAACAGCCGCGCCTCGAGGATCGGGACCGGCTCGAACGACTCGTGCACGGTGGCGAGGTGCTCCGCCTGGATGTCCTTCCACTTGCCGAAGTACGGGTCGGTCACCTCCTCGGGGATGATGCGGTTCACGACCACCGCGTCGACGCGGTACCCGAACAGGCCGAGGTAGGTGTAGGTGCGGCGCGCCTCGGAGATCACCATCTTCTCGGGGTTCACGACCAGGCGCACCGACGCCATGTGCTCGTCGGTGAGGATCTGCTTCACGGCGTCGAGGTTGCGGTGCAGCCGCTCGACCGCGGCGAAGACCTGGTCGCCCGCGATCGGCAGCGAGGTCATCTTCGACAGGATCGGGCGCACGGTCTTCACGATGCGCCGCTCCACGGGGAAGATGCGCTCGATGTACCAGTTCATGATCTCGGGAAGCGACAGCAGGCGCAGCGTCTCGGCGGTAGGCGCGCAGTCGACGACGAGCATGTCGTAGCTGCCGCTCTCGACGTGCGTCTTCACGTCGATCAGGGCGAAGATCTCGTCGAGGCCGGGGAGCACCGTGAGCTCCTCGGCCTGGATCGTCTCGGTGCCCGCCCAGTTCATCAGCTGGATGAAGTAGTCCTGGATCTCACGCCAGTTGTCCTCGAGCCGCTCCTGCGCGTCGATCTGCTGGGCCCACAGGTTGGGCGACGATCTCGGTGGGCTCCGAGCCGATCTCGATCTCGAAGCGAGTCGGCGAGCGAATGCGCCGGGTCGGTCGACATCACGAGCGTGCGAGCGCCTGCCCCGCGCGGCACGCACGGCGGTGGCCGCGGCGACGGTCGTCTTGCCGACCCCGCCCTTGCCGGTGAACAGCACGACGCGCATGCGTGCAGCTTAGACGGTGGATGCCGATCGGAGCCGCCGGACGCGCCGGCTCACCCCATCTCGACGCGACGCTTCAGCTGCTCGAGCGCGTTCTCGATCACGCGCTTCGCGCCCTCGCGTGCGAAGGAACCCCGGCACGAGCACGCCGAGCTCGACCGCCGAGCCGGTAGGTCACCTTCGTGGTGGCGTCGTCGACCTCGTGCAGCAGGTACTCGCCGCGGATGTCGCGGATCGCCCCGCGCGCCTCCGTCGTCGCCCAGGACAGGCCGGTGTCGCCGGGCGCGTAGCGGTAGGCGAGCGTGTACGACGCCTTGCCCGAGCACCGGCACGTCGACCTCGAACGCCACCTCGGTGGCGCGCCCGCCCTCGCCCCGCTGGCGCACGTCGACCGAGCGCACGTCGGCCCACTCGGGATAGGACTCGTAGTCCTCGATGACCTCCATCACGTCTTCGAGCGGTGCATCGATCACGATCGAGCCTTCGGCGTGTTCCATCGGCGCGGAATCCTAGCGTCTGGCCACCGTGACGACGCTGACCGCGAGCAGGAGCACCGACCCGATGATGACGACGACCGTCGCCCACAGCAGCGCGCGCGAGGACACGAACGGTTGCCCGCCGTCGGCCAGCCGGTACGCCTCGAACGCGGACCCCACATAGACGAGCAGGGCTGCGCCGAGGAAGAGCGCGAACACGCCGAAGGTGCCGGGCGTCGTGACACCGGCGACGAACATCGGTGGCGGCCATCGAGGCGAGCACGGCGAACAACACGCCGCGCGCCAGCCCGTCGAGGCTCCGACCGACCTTGCGGTGCCCGAGGCCCGGGAAGAGCAGCGACGCCTTCAACGCATCGATGGGGTCGACCTTCGGCGGGGCTCCGCCTGGCGCATCAAGGCGGCGAAAGTGGTGCCGCAGACGGCACAGGCGTCGAGCTCGATCGGGTTCTCGTGCTCGCAGGCGGGGCACGGCCAGACGGGCGCTCGAGCCGGCCGCTCGGCCGTGGCGCCCTCGGCGCGCCCGGCGGCGAACGCGGCATGGTGCGGTGCGGGATCGGCGGCGGGTTCCAGCTGGGGCTCGGGTTCGGCGAGCGAGCGGAAGCACTGGCCACACCATTCGGCGTCGGGACTCGCGAGCGCGCCGCAGTCGGGGCAACGGCGGTCGGCGCCGGCTCCTGATCCGGTCTGCATCGGATCAGCGTACCCCCGGCGAACCTCGCGACGAACGAAGCTCCGTCCCGTCTGGCGCTACCCCGCCGCGTGCTGCAACCAGCGCACGAGCGTGCGAGCGATCCCCGGCCACGTGTGCTCTCGTTCGACCCGGGCACGCCGGCCGCCCCCATCGCGCGCGCACGATCGGGGTCGGCGAGCAGGTCGGCGACGGCGTCGGCGACCCGGCGTTCATCGCGACCGTCGACGAGGATGCCCGTCTCGCCGTCGACGAGCGCTTCGCGCGCGCCGCCCGAGTCGCCCACGACCACGGGCTTGGCACAGGCCGCCGCCTCGATGAACACGTTGCCCCATCCCTCCACCTCGAGCCCACCCAGGCGCGTGCGGCAGGGCATCGCGAAGACGTCGCCGAGGGCGTAGTAGCGGGGCAGATCCTCCTCGGAGACCTGGCCGGCGAAGACGACCGAGCCGGCGGGCGCATCGGCCGCGAGCGCCTCGGAGCGTGGCCTCGGAGGGTCCGCCGCCGACGATCACCAGTGTCGCCTCGGGCACGCGGCGCGCGCACCGCGTCCATCCCGCGGATCAACACGTCCTGGCCCTTGCGAGCGACCAGCCGGCTCACGCAGACCACCAGCGGGCGGTCCCCGAGCCCGTGCCGCTCGCGGAGGTCCGCGGTCGGCGAGGTCGGGGCGGAAGGCCGTCGAGGTCGGCGCCCGGGTAGAGCACCGACACGGGCACGCGGCGGGGCACGGCCGTGCGCACGGTGCGGGCGATGAACTCGCTGCACATCACCGGCACGCGATCGGCCCCCGAGGTCGCGTAGCGCATCGCCGCGTGGGTGCCGGGCGCGATCGAGAGCCAGTACTCGAAGCCGTGGGCGGCCGACAGGTACGGCACCCCCGCCTTCGCGAGTCGGGGCCCGAGCATCGCGAGCGGGTAGGTGGCGCCGAACAGCACGACCTCGGCCCCGGTCTCGCGCACCGCGCCCTCCAGCGCGCCTGCCCACCTCGGGCGTGGGCCACAGGAACGGCTCGGGCTGGCGCAGTATCCGGTACGGCGCAGCGAGCGTCGAACCCGGCGCCGTCGACGTGGCCCGGACAGAACACCGAGATGCGGTCAGGAGGCAGCTCGCGCGCGAGCGCCTCGAGCGTGCGCTGGATGCCCCCCACGCTCGGCGGGTAGTCGTTCGTCACGAGCAGGGTGCGAGGCACGTCCACGGTGCCGATATCCTGCCAGAGCCATGCCACCGCTCACCGCGCCCGCCGACGAACTCGCCGCCCTGGCGCAGGGGCGTGCGGCGCTCGACCTGTCCGGCTACCGCGCGGTGCAGGTCACCGGCGCCGACGCGCGGCGGTGGCTGGGCGACCTCATCACCACCGATGTGGCCTCGCTGCGACCCGGACAGGCGCGTCGCTCGCTGCTGCTCGACCCCACCGGCCACATCAGGGCCGACCTGCAGGTGGCCTGCGCCGACGAGGGCTTCTGGCTGTTCCAAGAGCCCCGCGCCGGCGCCGACGTCGGCGTCACGCTCGCCCCGTACGTGCTCTCGTCCGACGTCGAGCTGCACGACCGGTCCGCCACGCGGCACCTGATGGCGCTGCCGGGATCCGACGATGCCATCGAGGGCTTCGCGCCCTCGATCACTCGGCCCGGGGGTCGACGTGCTGCTCGATGGCGGCTCGGTGCCGCCGCTCGGACGCATGCTCGTCGGGGGCGACGCGGCCGAGGTCTGGCGCATCCGCACCGGCCGGGCTCGCATGGGCGCCGACTTCGATGAGACCTCGATCCCGGCCGAGGCCGCCCTCGACGCGACGATCGACGCCGCGAAGGGGTGCTTCCTCGGACAGGAGTCGGTCGCCCGCGTTCGCAACCTCGGCCATCCACCACGAGTCCTGATGCACCTGCGGTCGACGCATCGGTGGACGCGGGCGCATCCGTCGCGAGCACCGACGGCGCCGAAGTCGGCACGGTCACGAGCGCGGCGATCGACGACCGAGGCGGCACGGTCGTGCTGGCGTCGATCATGTGGCAGCCGCGATCGGCACCGCTCGCGACGCCGGGCGGCGATCGATTCCTCCCTGTCGGCTCGTCGGACTAGCCCGTTCGAGCCATTTCGAGTCCCTCGGGTGTCGTATGCGCGGATGCATGCCTTCGACCCCTTCCGTCGACGCCTGCCCCTCTGCTATGAATCGTCTTCCGCGGGTGATGTCCGCGCGGGGACGCTCCGAGGGGGAGGAACGATCAGTGAGGATCGAGCGGTTCCCGAACGTCGACGTCAGCGTCCTTCCGAGGGACCCCGCACCCCCCGACTACTGGCAGGACCGCGCCGCTTGCTTCGGCGTCGACCCCGACATCTTCTTCCCCGTCACCGAGGAGGAGGCCGGCCCCGCCCTCACCTTCTGCGGCTCGTGCCGCATCCAGGAGGAGTGCCTGGCCTGGGCGCTCAAGAACGGCGAGCGCTACGGCGTGTGGGGCGGGCTCACCGAGCAGCAGCGCCGGCGACTGCAGCGACGCGTGGCCTGAGCGTGCCGCCGCCCGGCCCGGGCGGCCCCCAGACTGGCGCCGATAGACTGGCGGGCGAGCCATGCCCATCGACACCACACCCGTCTACGCGCTCGCCCCGCTGCGCATCAGCTTCGTGGGCGGCGGCACGGACTTCCCGCATTAGTACCGCGAGCACGGCGGCGCGGTGCTCTCCACCACGATCGACCACGTCGTGCGCGTGACGATGACCCCGCGCGACGACCGCGCAGGTTCGCGTCCGCTCGCTCGACCTCGGTCACCTGGTCGCGTACCACCTCGACGACGGTCCGCAGTACGACGGGGTCATGGACCTCGCGAAGGCCGCGATCGACCGCATCGGCGTCGACGGCGGTCTCGATGTCGACATCGAGTCGGAGGCGCCGGCCGGCAGCGGCCTCGGCGGGTCGTCGGCCCTCGTGACCGCGGTCGTCGCCGCCCTCGCCTGCCTCGCCGAGCGCACCATGACCTGCGACGACTCGCCCGCACCTCGTACGCGATCGAACGCGACGACCTGCGCATCGCGGGCGGGTGGCAGGACCAGTACGCCGCGGCGTTCGGCGGCTTCAACCTCATCGAGTTCTGCCGCGACGGGGTCGCGTGCACGCCCGTCGACGCCGGCCCCGCGCGCTCGAGGAGCTCCGCAGCACCTGCTGCTCTGCTACACGGGCAGCGTCCGGCGCAACGTGGGGCTGATCGACCGCAGATCGCCTGTACCGAAGCCGGTCGGGAGGACACGATGCTGGGCATGAAGCAACTGCACGAGATGGCCTACGCCATGCGCGACGCCCTCGAGGCCGGCGACATGCCGCGGCTCGGCGCGATGCTGCACGACGCGTTCGAGGCGAAGCAGCGCATGAACCCGCACATCGCCGAGGACACGCCGATCGAGGCGATGCTCGACGCGGCCGCCCGGCGCCGGCGCGACCGGGGCAAGATCTGCGGCGCGGGCGGTGGCGGGTACCTGCTGGTCGCACGCCCCCCGAGGCGCGAGCCGGCGGTGCGCGCGCGCGCTCGAGTCGATGGGCGGCCAGTTCGCCTCGTTCGCAGTTCGACCCCGACGGCGTCGCGCGCCGGCGCGGCGACCGCCCGTGGGCGCCCGTGCGCGCGTGACGGGCGCTGCCGCGACGCCGCGGCGCTTCGTCCTGCTCGACCGCGACGGCACGATCAACGAGGAGGTCGGCTACCTCGACCATCCCGGCGACCTGACCCTCATCCACGGTTCGGCGGTCGCGATCCGGGGACTGCGCGAGCAGGGACTCGGCATCGTGGTGGTCACGAACCAGGCGCAGATCGGACGCGGGCTCCTCACGGAGGAACGACTCACGGCGATCCACGACCACCTCATCGCGCTGCTCGCCGCCGAGGGGGCGTCGGTCGACGCCATCCTCCATTGCCCGCACGCGCCCGAGCACGGCTGCGAGTGCCGCAAGCCCGGCACGGGCATGGCGCTCGAGGCCGCTGCTCGCTTCGGGTTCGACCCGAGCCGTTCGTTCGTGGTCGGCGACCACGCGGGCGACGTCGGCATGGGCCGGGCGGTGGGGGCGACCACCTTCCTCGTGCTCACGGGTCACGGGGTCGAGGAACGCGCCCGGGCCGAGGGCTCGGCCGATCACGTGGTGCCGGACCTCGCGGCCGCCGCAGCTATCATCGCCTCGCTCGTCGACCAGGAGGCCGAGTGACCGAGGACCATCGCGAGACCGCCGGGGCGTACCTGCGCGCGACCGCCGAGACCGTGCGCTCGGTCGCGGCCGAGTGCCTCGACGACGTCGTCGCGGCCGCCGAGATCGCTCATCGCCTCCCTGCGCGCGGGCGGCAAGCTGCTGATCTGCGGCAACGGCGGCAGCGCCGCCGACGCCCAGCACCTGGCCACCGAGTTCGTGAGCACGCTCACGGTCGACAACCCACGGCCGTCGATCCCGGCCATCGCCCTCACCACCGACACCTCGCTGCTGACCGCGATCGCGAACGACTTCGGCGTCGAGGGGGTCTTCGCGCGCCAGGTCGAGTCGCTCGGCCGCGCGGGCGACGTGCTGATCGCGATCTCCACGAGCGGCAACTCGGCGAACATCCTGCGCGCCGCCGAGCAGGCGGGCACGTCGGACGTGCCGCGTCGTCGCGCTCACCGGCGCGACCGGCGGGGCGCTCGCGCCGCTCGCCGACGTCGCGATCCGCGTGCCGTCGACCGTGACCGCACACATCCAGGAGTGCCATCTGGCCGTGGAGCAGCTCCTCGCGCTCCTCGTCGAGCGCGCCCTCTACCCCACCGGCTGACGCGCACCGGGCTCGGCGTGTCGGTGGCGGGCGTCACCATCTGGGTCGATGCCTTCCCCGTTGCACGAGCCGGCCCACATGTCCGATCCGGTCCAGACCACACTCGAGCTGGGCGTGCCGCTCGCCGAGGTCACGTTCTGCGTCGTCGACCTCGAGACCACGGGGGGCTCCCCCGTCGCCGACGCCATCACCGAGATCGGCGCGGTGAAGTTCCGGGGCGGCGAGCGGCTCGGCACGTTCCAGACGCTGGTGAACCCGCGTGCGCCCGATCCCGCCGTCGATCGCGCACCTCACCGGCATCGACGACCGGCTCGTCGCGGCGGAGCCGCCGCATCGAGCAGGTGCTGCCGGCGTTCCTCGAGTTCCTCGCGCGGTTCGGTGTTCGTGGCGCACAACGCGGGGTTCGACTTCGGCGTTCCTCAACGCGCGCTGCGACGCGCTCGACTACCCGGCGCTGCCGGGGCCGCCGCGTCTGCACCGCCCGGCTCGCGCGCCGGGTGGTGTGGCCCGACGTGCCCAACGTGCGGCTGCACACGCTCGCGCAGCTACTTCCGCACGCGGGTGAAGCCCGACCCACCGGGCGCTCGACGACGCCGAGGCCTGCGCCGAGGTCCTGCACGGGCTGCTCGACCTCGGCGGCCGGCTCGGCATCGTGACGCTCGGCGACCTCACCGAGGCGGTGCGCGCGCAGCGGCCGGCCCAACTTCGGCAAGATCCGCGCTCGCCGACGATCTCCCGCACGCGCCGGGCGTGTACCTGTTCCGCGGCCGCGACGGCCGCGTGCTCTACGTGGGCAAGTCCAAGGACCTGCGGGCGCGCGTGAAGTCCTACTTCTACGGCGACGAGCGCAAGAAGATCGTGCACCTGCTCGACGAGGTCCGCTCGGTCGAGGGCATCGGCTGCGACGGCGAGCTCGAGGCGCTCGTGGTCGAGGCTCGCCTGATCCGCCGGCACGAGCCGAAGTACAACCGCCGCGGCAAGACCTGGCGACGCTACGCCTACCTCAAGCTCGATCCCCGCGAGGCCTTGCCACGGCTCAAGGTCGTCCGCGAGGCCAAGCCCGGCGACGGCCGCATCTACCTCGGGCCGTTCGGCTCGAGCGCCCGCGCGCGGCTCGCCAAGGAAGCCCTCGAGGAGGTCGTGCCCGATCCGCCGGTGCACCACCGCGATGGGCGCTCGCCACGCGGTTCGCACCGTGCGCCCTCGCCGACATGGGCCGCTGCCTCGCACCCTGCGACGGCCGCATCGACCCCGAACGCTACGGAGAGCTCGTCCGATGGCTCGCCTCCTCCCTGCTTCCAGCCCGGGCGGGCTCCTCGAAGCGCTCGAACGCCGCATGGCCCGCCTCGCCGACGCCGAGCGCTTCGAGGAAGCCGCTCGGTGCGCGACCGGCTGCGGGCGCTCGCCGAGGCCCTCTGGCGCTCGCGCACCGACGCCTGGCTCGTCGAGCCGGCCGGCTCGAACTGCGAGCCGGCGACGCCCGCGGCGATCGGCGACGCCCTTGCGGTTCGACCGTGGAGCGCTGCGCACGCCGGGAGCCGCCGGCGAACCGCTCACCTCGCCGTGCCCGCGCGATCGCGCCGACGAGCTCGCGGCCGTCCGTTCGTGGATCGCCGCGCATCGGCCCGCGCGCTCGAGGCGTGCGACGTCGCGCCCGCCGAGCCGGTCGAGGGGGGCGCCGAGCTCGCCCGGGTGCTCTCGCGCGGTGCGCGAGCGCGCCGTGCGTCGGCGCCGCCGAGTCGAGCCGTCGCCACGACCGCCGTTAGACTGCAGGACATGGAACGCGCGGTCATCCTCGAGGGCGCGCGCACCCCGATCGGCAGGTTCCTGGGCTCCTTCGCCGACACGCCGGCGGTCGAGCTCGGCGAGCTCGCGGCGGCCGAGGCGCTGCGCCGCGCCGGCGTCGAGGCCGCCGCAGGTCGAGCAGACGATCTTCGGCCACGCACGCCAGGCCGGGCAACGGGCCGAACACCGGACGCCAGGTCAGCATCCGGGCCGGCGTGCCGAAGGAGGTCAGCGCCTACAACGTCAACATCGCGTGCGGCTCGGGCATGAAGGCCACCCAGCTCGGCGCCCAGCAGATCGCGCTCGGCGACGAGCGAGGTCGTGCTCGCCGGCGGCATGGAGAACATGACCCGCGTGCCGTTCCTGCTGCGACCGAATGCGGCTCGGCCACCGGCTCGGCAACGCCGAGGCGGTCGACGCGATGTACCGCGACGGCCTGCTCGACCCCCTCTGCGGCCTCATCATGGGCGAGACCGCCGAGAACCTCGTCGACATGTACGACATCTCCCGCGAGGAGCAGGACGAGTTCGCGCTGCGAGTCGCAGCAGCAAGGCGCAGGCCGGCGCCGGCGCGCCGGGCCGCCGAGATGTTCCCCGTCGAGGTCGACGCTCGGGGCGCACGACGCGTCACGGTCGCCGAGGACGAGCATCCGCGCCCCGACACCACGATGGACACGCTCGCGAAGCTCGCGCCCGTCTTCCGCGAGGGCGGCAGCGTCACGGCCGGCAACTCGAGCGGGCATCACCGACGGCGCCGCCGCCATGGTGCTGATGAGCGAGTCGCGCGCCCGCGGCCGAGGGCCGCGAGCCGCTCGCGCGCGATCATCGGCGATGACGCTGGGCGGGCGTGCCCCCCGAGATCATGGGCATCGGGCCGGTGCCGGCCACCCAGAAGGTCCTGGAGCGGACCGGGCTGCTCGCTCGCCGACATCGAGCTGATCGAGATCAACGAGGCGTTCGCCGCCCAGGTGATCGCGTGCGAGCGCGAGCTGAAGTTCGACCGCGACCGGCTCAACGTGAACGGCGGCGGCATCTCGGTCGGCCATCCGATCGGCATGAGCGGCGCCCGCATCATCCTCTCGCTCGCCTACGAGATGCGCGCGCGCGACGCTGTCGCTGGGCCTGGCCACGCTCTGCATCTCCGGCGGCCAGGGGCTCGCCGTCGTCCTGGAACGCGCCTAGAGGAGTCGCGACCGATGAGCGCCGTGCACGCCGTCGTCCTGATCCAGTGCGAGATCGACGAGATCCCCGAGGCCGCCCAGGCGATCGCCGAGCATCGACGGCGTCAGCGAGGTCTACTCGGTCGCCGGCGAGTTCGACCTCGTCGCGATCGTCCGCGTGGCGGCGCACGACGAGCTCGCCACGGTGATCCCCGGCGGCATCGCGAAGGTCGAGGGCGTCGAGCGCACCGAGACGCTGATCGCGTTCCAGGTCTACTCGAAGCACGACCTCGAGCGGCTGTTCTCGATCGGGTTCGACGAAGGCTGAGCCGACCGTTCAGATCAGCGACGTGTAGCTCACGCCGCCGGCCAGCTCGATCGCGACCACGAGCGCCGTGCGACCCCACGTGCTGAGGTCGCCGCCGTCGCGGCCGCGTACTTCTCCAGCATGAGCCGGCGCGCGAGCGCGTCCTCGTCGGTGCCCTCGTCGACGACCCGGGCCCGCGTCGATGCGCTTCGCGATCGCCGATCTCGCAGCACCACGTCGGGCGAGATCATCAGGTTCCGCACCCAGTCGCTGCGGTCGCCGTCCGCCGGCCAGCAGGTACACGGTCTCGTCGGCGAGCGCGAACCAGATCTCGATCGCGATGCGGGTTGCCGGAGATGCGGCCGGTGGTCGTCAGGTAGCAGAAGTCGAGGGCCGCGAGTCGTCGGGCATCGCGGCTACCAGATCGCCCAGATCACCGAGGCCGACGATCACGACGAGCGCCGCCGATGAAGATCGCGAGGTCGGCCTTCTTGACCTTGCCCGGCTGCTGGCGTTGAAGCCCATCGTCGCTCACAGACCGGTAGTACTCGCGGAACCGCTCGGGCGAGAGCCAGTAGATGTGCTGGCGGACCGTCGAGGCGTACGTGCGCGCCTCGGCCTCGTCGCGGCACGCGCGCTCCGACGACCACGGCCCGTCGGGGTCGACGATCGCGACGCGCCATCTCCCGCCGTCGCTCGCGTACCTCGACGCCGAAGCGGTTCTCGTGCGTCGTCGACACCATGGCGCTCGGCCTCATCCGTGCTGGACGAGTTCGCTGCGACAGCCGGTCGAGATGCTCCGCGCAGCGGCGCCGAGCACCGACTCCTGGTCGAGCGTGAAATCGCGGCTGCAGGTCGGCGATCTGCTCGAGCGCCTCTTCGAGCTCGGTGCCGGCGTCCTCGGCGTCACGCAGCGCATTCACGAGCGTCACGGCGTAGTCGGCGCTGAACGGCTGCCGTCCCACGGGCACGCGCCGCCGCTCTCGATCACCTGCTCCGACGAGGAACTCCCGGCC
This sequence comes from uncultured Actinomycetes bacterium, assembly GCA_963722795.1. Classification (GTDB taxonomy): domain Bacteria; phylum Actinomycetota; class UBA4738; order UBA4738; family HRBIN12; genus JAOUEA01. Next base: position 43,870 of record CAVROD010000003.1, on the reverse strand, counting down.
GTTGCGCTTGTCGATGCCCTTGATCTTCACGCGCTCTCCTTCTCGCTGACGAGCTCCAGCAGCCGGTCGGCCAGCTCGAACGGATCGACGGGCTTCACGAACCACGCGTCGGCCCCCGACCATCGCGCCAGCCACGCGTCGTGCTTGCGCTCCAGCAGGATCACGATCACGCCGGTGTACGGGCGCGGTGTCGTCGCGCAGCGCCTTGCGCGAGCGCGAACGCGCCGGCTCGCGGACGCGATCTCGTCGGCCACGATCACGTCGGGCCGGTCGCGCAGGGCCGCCCGGATGCCGAGCTCGCCGTTGGCCGCGGCCCGGAACCTGAGCTCGGTGCCGAGGCGCGCGCTCGATGCTGCGCACCGCGAGCGCCATCAGCTCGCGCGAGGCGGGGTCGGGCGAGACCAGCAGGACGTCCACGGCCGGGATGCTACCCGTTCCCGCGCCCCGCTCGCGCGTCCTCGAACCGTGGCCCGGGCGGTCTTTGCCTGGCTCGGGGGCACCCGCTCGGCTCGCCGCCGGCGCCGAGCGCGATCGGCCCGAACGCGTGACGGGGGTCTCGGCACGCAGGAACGAGGGGGAACCGTGGAGAGCACAGGGAAGGCGGCGGTCGCCGAGTTCGTCGCGACGTTCGCGCTGATCTTCATCGGGGCCGGCGCGGTGATCCTGCACAGCGAACGGACAGCTCGACCTGACGGGCGTCGCGCTCGCGCACGGGCTGGTGCTCGCGATCATGGTGTCGGTGACGGCGCACATCTCCGGCGGGCTCGTGAATCCGGCCGTGGCCATCGCGCTGTGGGTGACGGGCAAGCTGCCGACCGCGCGGGCCGGCGTGCTGATCGGCGCCGAGCTGGCCGGTGCGGTCGCGGGCGCGTTCCTGCTGAAGTTCCTGCTCCCGACGGAGCTCGTTCGACGCGGGCGCGGGCGGCATCCCGGCGCTCGGCGACGGCATCGCCATCGGCAAGGGCATCGTGATCGAGGCGGTGACCGACCTTCTTCCTGGTCTTCGCCGTGTTCGGCACCATCGTCGACGACCGCGGGCCGTTCTCGAAGACCGCGGGGCTCACGATCGGGCTCGTGCTCGCGTTCGACATCATGGCGTTCGGCCCCTACACCGGCGCGGCGATGAATCCGGCTCGATGGTTCGGGCCCGCGCTCGCGCACGGGACTGGTCGAACTGGTACGTCTGGATCGTGGGGCCGGTCGCAGGCGGCATCATCGCGGGCGTGCTGTACTGGAGCGTGTTCCTGAAGGACAAGGAGCCGGCCACCCCCTGAGCGTCATCCGCGCCGCGCTCGCCGAGCGTGACCCGACGATGACCGGCCGACATCTATCTCGACGGCGCCTCGGCGACCCCGCTGCTGCCCGAGGCGCGAGCGGCCCTCGTGACCGCCCTCGACACGTTCGGCGACCCGCTGCTGATCCACGCTCCCGGGCGCGCGGCGCGCTCGATGCTCGACGACTCCCGCGAGACGGTCGCGGCCGCGCTCGGCGCCCAGCCCGACGAGATCGTGTTCACGTCCGGCGGCACGGAGTCGGTGGCGCTCGGCGATCTGGGGCGGCGTGCGGGCCGTGCGCGAGCTCGGCACCCGCATCGTCGTGAGCGCGGTCGAGCACCCGGCCGTGGGCGGCGTCGGCCACGCGCTGGAGAGCGACGGGTTCGAGGTCGTCGAGCGTGCCGGTCGACGAGCACGGCCGCGTCGACCTCGACCGCTTCGCCGCCGAGGTCCGGGCACCCGGCACGCTGCTCGCCAGCGTGCAGCACGCGAACCACGAGCTCGGCACGATGCAGCAGATCGGCGAGGCCGCGCGGCTCGCGCCGCGAAGCGAAGGTGCGGTTCCACACCGACGCCTGCCAGACCGTCGGCCGGCTCCCGGTCGACGCCGAGGCGCTCGGCGTCGATCTGCTCTCGTGCTCCGCCCACAAGTTCGGCGGCCCGCCGGGGGTCGGCGGCCTGTACGTCCGCCGCGGCGTGGGCCTCACCGCCTACCCGTGCGGCGACGACCGCGAGCGCAAGCGCCGATCGGGCATGGAGAACACCCCCGGCATCGCGGCCATGGCGGCGGCGCTCGCGGCGTGCGCCTCGCGACGATGGGCGACAACGCGGCGCGGCAGTGGGCGCTCACCGCACGGCTGCGCGAGCGCATCGCCGGAACCGTGCCGGGCGCCACGCGTGCACGGACACCCGACCCACCGCACGCCGCACCTCGTGTGCTTCAGCGTCGAGGGCCTCGACGCGCCGACCCTGATGATGGCGCTCGACGACCGCGGGTTCCACATCGCGGCGGGCTCCCTCTGCTCCGGCCAGCCCGGCGACCCCTCGCCGGTGCTCGAGCACATCGGGCACGCCGGGCGTCAGCAGCTTCCGGGTGGGCCTCGGGTCCGAGCAGCACCGAGGCCGAGGTCGACGCGCTGCTCGACATCCTGCCGGGCCTCGTGGCAGAACTGCGCGAGATCGCGGCGCATCGTCGCGGAGCGCGCTCGCCCGGTTCCAGGCGCCGCCGGCGCGCTGAGCGGTCGGGGTCCGTCGGCCTAGCGGCGCTCGACCGTCCAGGTGTCGCCGCCGTGCAGCAGCGTGTCGAGGTCGCCCTTGCCCAGGCGTTCCTCGGCGCTGCTGCAGTCTGCGCGTGCATCGCCTCGCCGTAGACCGGGCGCTCGAAGTTGCGGAACACGCCGATGCACGTGGGCTCGTGCGGGCCCGAGCGACAGGTGCGCGAGCGCGAACGGCAGCGACGGGCGCCCGCCGGCGTCGTGCACCACGATGCGGTCGGGGTCGACCTCGGCGGTGGGCTTCGACCTGCAGCCGGCCGTTGTCGCCCACGATCACGCACTTCGTGCCCTCGTCGAAGATGATCGGCTCGCCGTCCACGAGCCGGATCTGGTTGTGCACGCCCTGCGGCTTCTCCCGCAGCAGGTCGAACGCGCCGTCGTTGAACACGTTGCAGTTCTGGTAGATCTCGACGAACGCGGTGCCCTGGTGCGCGGCGGCCTGGCGCAGCACCTCGGTGAGGTGCTGGCGGTCGTTGTCGATCGTGCGCGCGACGAAGGTCGCCTCGGCGCCGAGCGCCACCGCGATCGGGTTGAACGGATGGTCGACCGAGCCGAACGGCGTCGACTTCGTGACCTTGCCCTCTTCGCTCGTCGGCGAGTACTGGCCCTTCGTGAGGCCGTAGATCTGGTTGTTGAACAGCAGGATCTTGAGGTTCACGTTGCGGCGCAGGGCGTGGATCAGATGGTTGCCGCCGATCGAGAGCCCGTCGCCGTCGCCGGTCACCACCCAGACGGACAGGTCGGGGTTCGCCGTCGCGATGCCGGTGGCGATCGCCGGGCGCGCGCCCGTGGATGCCGTGCATGCCGTACGTGTCCATGTAGTAGGTGAAGCGCCCGCTGCAGCCGATGCCGCGACACGAAGACGGTCTTGTGCGGCTCGATGCCGAGCTCGGGCATGAAGCCCTGCACGGCCGACAGGATCGCGTAGTCGCCGCAACCCGGGCACCAGCGCACCTCCTGGTCGGAGGTGAAGTCCTTCTTGCGTCAGCGTGCCGACGTGCCGTGTGTCCATCACGTCACTCATCGAGCACCCGTCGGATCTCCTCCTCGAGCTCCTCCGCGAAGATCGGGAGGCCCTGCACCTTGGTGAAGCTCCGCGCATCGACCAGGAACCTCGCCCGGATCAGCATCGCGAGCTGACCGAGGTTCATCTCCGGGATCAGCACCTTCGGATAGCGCCCGCACGACCTCGCCCGTGTTCGCCGGGAACGGGTTCAGGTGGCGCAGGTGGGCCGTGGCGACCTTGCCGCCGGCGCCCGCACCCGACGAGCGGCCGCCCGGATCGTGCCGAGCGACGAACCCCATCCGAGCACGAGCAGCTCGGCATCGCCCGTCTGGGTCGTCGACCTCGAGCGGCGGGATGTCGTCGGCGATGCCGTCGACCTTGGCCTGCCGCAGGTGCGTCATCCGCTCGTGGTTCTCCGGGTCGTAGCTGATGTTGCCGGTGACGTCCTCGCGCTCGAGACCGCCGATGCGGTGCACGAGACCGGGCGTGCCCGGCACGGCCCACGGACGTGCGAGCCGCTCGTCGCGCGCGTAGGGCAGGAACCCGTCCCCGTTCGGCGACCGCGAAGTTCGGATCGATCACGGGCAGGTCGTCGACGTCCGGCACCCGCCACGGCTCCGAGGAGTTCGACAGGAACGTGTCGGACAGCACGATGACCGGCGTGCGGTAGCGCACCGCGATGCGCGCGGCCTCGAGCGCCGCGTCGAAGCAGTCGGCCGGCGAGGACGCCGCCACGATCGGCATCGGGCTCTCGCCGTGGCGGCCGAACATCGCGAGCAGCAGGTCGCCTTGCTCGGTCTTCGTCGGCAGTCCGGTCGAGGGGCCGCCCCGCTGCACGTCGACGATCACCATCGGCAGCTCCATGATCACGGCGAGCCCGAGCGTCTCGGCCTTCAGGTCCATGCCCGGACCGCTCGTGCCCGTCACCGCGAGCTGGCCGGCGAACGCGGCGCCGAGCGCCATGTTGGCGGCGGCGATCTCGTCCTCGGCCTGCAGCGTGATCACGCCGAAGTTCTTGTGGCGGGAGAGCTCGTGCAGCAGCTCCGAGGCCGGAGTGATCGGGTAGCTCGCGTAGAACAGCGGCAGCCCGCTGCGCTGGGAAGCCGCGACGAGGCCCCACGACGAGCGCGGTGGATCCGGCGATGTTCCGGTACGTGCCCGGCTCGGCGGGCGCCGCCGCGATCGTGTAGGAGTGGGCGAACAGCTCGGTGGTCTCCCCGAAGTTGTAGCCCGCCTTGAAGGCGGCGACGTTCGCGTCGTAGATCTCCTGCTTGCTGCCGAACTTGCGCTCGAGCCAGCTGAGCGTGGTCTCGGTCGGCCGGCCGAACATCCACGACACGAGCCCGAGCGCGAACATGTTCTTCGCGCGCTCGGCCTCCTTCTTGCCGATGCCCGACGCCCTCGGTCGCGCGGACCGTGATCGACGTCATCGGCACCTTGAAGACCTGGTACCCGTCGAGCGAGCCGTCGGTCGTGGGGTCGCTGGCGTACCCCGCCTTCTCCACGTTGCGCTGGGTGAAGGCGTCCTCGTTCACGATCACGACGCCGCCGGGATCGACCTTGGCGAGGTCGGCCTTCAGGGCCGCGGGGTTCATCGCGACGAGCACGTCGGCGTGGTCGCCCGGCGTGGTGATGTCGGTCGATGCGAACTGGATCTGGAACGCCGAGACGCCGTGCACCGTGCCGGCCGGCGCCCGGATCTCCGCGGGGAAGTCGGGCAGGGTCGCGAGGTCGTTGCCGAGCACGGCGGTGGCGCGAGGTGAATCGGTCGCCGGTGAGCTGCATGCCGTCGCCCGAGTCCCCGGCGAATCGGATGACGACGCGTTCCCTCTCTTCGACGGTCTTGGTCATGCGTAGGCGGCCGTGGAGACCGAAGCTCCTCCCGTTGCGGGCTGGATCGTCCGGGTCGATCGATGGTGCGATCACTAGCGTACTGCTGCCCCGGGCTCGCGACGGCCCGGCACGGGTAGATTCACATCATGAGGACACATCGGCTGGGATCGCAGCGGTCCTGAATTGTCGGTCATCGGCTACGGGGCATGGGAGGCGGGTGGCACCGCCTGGGGCCCGAACAGCTCCGACGACGCGGTCATCGACGCGATGCGCGCGGCGCTCGATGCCGGCATCAACTGGATCGACACGGCGGAGGTCTACGGCGACGGTGTGTCGGAATCGCTCGTGGGCCGGGCGATCGAAGGGCGCCGCGACGAGGTCGATCGTGGCGTCGAAGGTCGCCCCCGAGCCCGAGGGCTCCGGCTTCCGGCCCGATCGCATCGCGACCGCCTGCGATGCCTCGCTCGCGCGGCTCGCCACCGACCGCATCGACCTGTACCAGTTGCACTGGCCCGATGACTCCGGAGTGCCCGTCGAGGAGTCGTGGGGCGCGATGGCCGCCCTGCAGGACGCCGGCAAGGTGCGCTGGATCGGGGTCTCCAACTTCGACCGCGCGCTCATCGAGCGATGCGAGGCCGAGCGTCACGTCGATTCCCTGCAGCCGGAGTTCTCGATGCTGCAGCGCCGCAACGCCGAGACCATCGCCTGGTGCGGCGAGGTGGGCACCGGGGTCGTGAGCTACGGCCCGTTGGCCTTCGGGCTGCTGACGGGCGCGATCACGGCCGAGACCACGTTCCCCGAGGGCGATTGGCGGGGCGGCGACGACGAGCCCGACGACCCCGACGACATCGACCTGTTCTCGCCCGAGGTGTTGCCCACGGTGATCGGCGTGCTCGACGGGCTGCGGCCGCTCGCCGCTCGCCTCGGCGTGTCGCTCGCGCAGCTCGCGCTGGCGTGGAACGTGCACCAGCCGGGGGTCACGAGCGCGATCGCGGGAAGCCGCAACCCGGATCACGTGCGGTCGAACGCCGACGCAGGCGACCTCACGCTCGAGGGCGCCGCCATCGCCGAGATCGACGAGCTCCTCGACGCGGCGGTCCTGTCGCCGCGCTGAGCGGACCGCCCGAACCGCGCCGTCAGGCCGAGCGCTCGACCTGACGGATGCGCCGCACGATGCCGTCGAGCAGCTTCAAGGTGACCTGCGGCTCGTCTTCGAGCAACGCCATGAGATGCCGCCGGAACAGCCGCAGCACGCGCAGCGGGGTCACGGCCACGACCGAGGCGCTCCGGGGCTGCGCGTCGATCGCCGCCAGCTCGCCGAAGAAGTCCCCGGGCAGCACGGTGCCGACCTTCTTCCCCTTGCGCACGACCTTGCCCTCGCCCTGCAGCACCACGAACAGGGTCTCGCCCGGCTCGCCTTCGCGAACCACCGCCTCGCCGGGCCCGAAGGTGAGCTCGTCGGTGTCGCCCGCCAGGCGTTGCAGGTGCCGTTTGGAGAAGTCGGCGAACAGCGGCACGCCCCCGAGCGCCGTGGCCGTCTGATGCTTCGTTCTCGCGATGGGCTGCTCGGGTTGGCGCGGTGGTGGGCGCCGTGCGGACTCCCGTCGCCACAGGTCGGGAAAGCTCTGGCTCATGCGCCGGAGCCTACCCCGCACCGCACACCGGGCGCGAATGGGCCTCGGATCGTGGCCGGTGCCGGAGGCCGCCGCTAGGGTGGAGCGTATGGACACGAGGGCCAGGCTCGAGGCGTTGCTCCGCAGCCGCATCGCGGTGCTCGACGGGGCCTGGGGCGTGCTGCTCCAGGGCCGCGGCCTCACCGAGCAGGAGTTCCGCGGCGATCGCTTCGCCGAGCACGATCACGATCTCAAGGGTGACCCCGACCTGTTGAACATCACGCAGCCGCAGATCGTGGCCGAGGTGCACGACGCCTACTTCGCGGCCGGCGCCGACATCGCCACGACCAACACCTTCACCGCCACCTCGTTCGGCCAGCGCGACTACGGCCTCGAACACGCCGTGGTCGACATGAACCGTGAGGGCGCCCGCCTGGCTCGCGAGGCCGCGAACCGGGCCGGCGGCGAGCGGTTCGTGGCGGGCTCCGTCGGCCCGCTCAACGTGACCCTCTCGCTCTCACCCAAGGTGGAGGATCCGGGGTTCCGGGCAGTCACCTTCGACGAGGTGGTCGGGTCCTACGCCGAGCAGATGCGGGCGCTGCGCGAAGGCGGCGTCGACCTGCTGCTGGTCGAGACCATCTTCGACACCCTGAACGCGAAGGCGGCCGTCGCCGCCGCGAAGGAGGCCGCCCCCGACCTGCCGCTGTGGATCAGCGTCACGATCGTCGACCGCAGCGGGCGCACGCTCTCGGGCCAGACCGTCGAGGCGTTCTGGACCTCGATCGAGCATGCCGATCCGGTGCTCGTGGGCATCAACTGCTCGCTCGGCGCCGCCGAGATGCGCCCATACGTCGAGGCGTTCGCCCGCATCGCCGACCGGCCCGTCGCCTGCTACCCGAACGCGGGACTGCCGAACGCGTTCGGCGGCTACGACGAGACGCCCGAGGTCACGAGCGACCTGCTGCGAGAGTTCGCGCAGGCCGGGCTCGTGAACGTCGTCGGCGGGTGCTGCGGCACCACGCCCGAGCACACCTCGGCGATCGCGGCCGCCGTTCGCGACCTGGCACCGCGCACCCTGCCGGCGATCGACCACCGGGTGCCGACCTTCAGCGGACTCGAACCGTTCGCGATCCGCAGCGACACGGGCTTCGTGATGGTCGGCGAGCGGCAGAACGTGACCGGCTCGGCGAAGTTCCGCGGGCTCATCGAGTCCGGCGACTACGAGGCCGCCGTCGAGGTCGCGCTCGACCAGGTGCGCTCGGGCGCGAACATGCTCGACGTCAACATGGACGCCGACCTGCTCGACGGCGAGGCGGCCATGACGCGCTTCCTGAACATGATCGCGGTCGAGCCCGAGATCGCCCGGGTGCCGATCATGGTCGACTCCTCGCGATGGGAGACGATCCTCGCCGGCTTGAAGTGCGTGCAGGGCAAGGGCGTCGTGAACTCGATCAGCCTGAAGGAAGGCGAGGCCGACTTCCTCGAGAAGGCCCGCACGATCAAGACCTACGGCGCGGCGGTCGTGGTCATGTGCTTCGACGAGCAGGGTCAGGCCGACACCGTGCAGCGCAAGGTCGAGATCGCCGATCGCTCGATCCGGCTGCTCGTCGACGAGGCCGGCTACGAGCCCACCGACATCATCATCGACCCCAACATCCTGGCCATCGCGACCGGCCTCGAGGAGCACGCCGAGTACGCGAAGGCGTTCATCGAGGCGACGCGGGAGATCAAGCGGGCCCATCCCGACGTGCGGGTGTCGGGCGGCGTGTCGAACCTCAGCTTCTCGTTCCGCGGGAACGAGCCGGTGCGCCGGGCGATCCACTCCGCCTTCCTCTATCACGCGATCGCCGCCGGTCTCGACATGGCGATCGTGAACGCCGGCCAGCTCGAGGTGTACGAAGACATCCCGAAGGACCTGCTCGAGCACGTCGAGGACATCATCTTCAACCGCCGCGACGACGCCACCGAGCGCATGGTCACGTTCGCCGACACCGTCAAGGGTGGCGGCCTGCAGCGCGAGGACGATCTCACCTGGCGCGAGGGCTCGGTCGAAGACCGCCTGGCGCACGCCCTCGTGCACGGCATCGTCGACTACATCGTCGACGACACCGAGGAAGCCCGCCAGGCTTACGACCGCCCGCTCGAGGTCATCGAGGGACCGCTCATGGCCGGCATGTAGATCGTCGGCGACCTCTTCGGCGCCGGGAAGATGTTCCTGCCCCAGGTCGTGAAGTCGGCCCGAGCGATGAAGAAGGCGGTGGCCTACCTCGAGCCCTTCATGGAAGAGGAACGCCTGACGCTCGGCCCCTCGGCCGACCGCGCCCAGGGCACGCTCGTGACCGCGACCGTGAAGGGCGACGTGCACGACATCGGGAAGAACATCGTGGGGGTCGTGCTCGGCTGCAACAACTACCGCGTGATCGACCTCGGCGTGATGGCGCCCGCCGAGCTGATCCTCGATACCGCGGACGCCGAGCGGGCCGACATCGTCGGGCTCTCGGGCCTCATCACGCCCTCGCTCACCGAGATGGTGAACGTGGCCACCGAGATGCAGCGCCGAGGCATGACGCTGCCGCTGCTGATCGGCGGGGCCACCACCTCGCGCCAGCACACCGCGGTGAAGATCGCCCCGGCCTACGAGCAACCGGTGGTGCACGTGATCGACGCCTCGCGCGTGGTCGGCGTCGTCTCGAAGCTGCTCGACCCCGACCGCAAGGCCGAGCTCGACGCCACGAACCGCGTCGACCAGGATCGCCTGCGCGCCCTGCATGCCGAGCGTGAGCGCACCCCGCTGCTCCCCTACCGCAAGGCGCTCGAGCGCCGCACGCCCATCGAGTGGCGAGCCGACGACGTGTCGCCCCCGCCGTTCACCGGCGTGCAGGTCGTGGAACCCTCGCTCGAGGCGCTGCGCGCGCTCATCGATTGGACGTTCTTCTTCACGGCCTGGGAGCTGAAGGGCCGCTACCCGCAGATCCTCGACCACCCCGCCCAAGGGGCCGCCGCCCGCGAGCTCTTCGAGCACGGCAACGAGCTGCTCGACACGATCGTGGCCGACGGGTCGATCCAGGCGCGCGGCGTGTACGGGTTCTGGCCCGCCCGCACCGAGGGCGACGACATCGTGCTCGCCGACGGCACCGTCTTCCCGATGCTGCGCCAGCAGGCCGACCACGGCGACGACGACGATCGGCCGAACCGCTCGCTCGCCGACTTCGTGGCCCCGCACGACAGCGGGCTCGCCGACCACCTCGGCGGCTTCGCGGTGACGGCGGGCATCGGCGCCGACGAGCTCGCGAAGGCCTACGAGGCCGACCTCGACGACTATCGGGCGATCATGGTGAAGGCGCTCGCCGACCGGCTCGCGGAGGCGTTCGCCGAGTGGCTGCACCGCGAGGTGCGTCGCGCCTGGTACGCGCCCGAGGAATCGCTCGAGCCCGACGCGCTCATCGACGAGCGCTACCGGGGCATCCGGCCCGCCTTCGGCTATCCGGCCTGCCCGGACCACACGGAGAAGCGCACGCTGTTCGAGCTGCTCGGCGCGCGCGACCACGGCATGGACCTCACCGCCTCGTGCGCGATGACGCCGGCTGCGACCGTCGCCGGCCTGTACTTCGCACACCCGCAGGCGCGCTACTTCAACGTCGGCCGCCTCGGCAAGGACCAGGTCGAGGACTACGCCCGGCGCAAAGGGCAGAGCCTCACCGAGACGGAGCGCTGGCTGCGCGAGAACCTCGCCTACGACCCCGACTGACCACCGGCAGCAGGCCGCCACGGTGTGACGAGCGGTGCCCTTCCCGCCGCCTCGTCCACCGGGATCGGGCCGGAGCCGCTGGTAGCGTCGCTGCATGACCAGCTTCTGGCACCCCTTCGCGGACATGGACGCCGTCGAGACCGATGGCGCGACCACGCTGGTGCGTGGCGACGGCGCCTACGTCTTCGACGACGCCGGCCGGCGCTACCTGGATGCCACCGCCTCCCTCTGGTACTGCAACGTCGGGTGGGGCCGAACCGAGATCGCCGACGCGGTGGCCGCGCAGATGCGGACGCTGCCTGCCTACTCCACGTTCGGCGACCTCACGAACCGGCCCGCCGAGGCCCTCGCCGAGCGCGTCGCCGCCGCTCGCGCCGGTGCCCGGGTCGAAGGTCTTCCTCACGAGCGGCGGGTCGGACTCGATCGACACGGCCACGAAGATGGCCCGGCGCTACTGGCAGCTGCGCGGCGAGCCCGAGCGCACCGTGCTGATCCGGCGGGAGAAGGCCTATCACGGCATGCACACCGCGGGCACGTCGCTCGCCGGCATCCCCGCCAACGCGACGGGCCACGGCGACCTGATCGAGGACGTCGTCGAGGTGCCGTGGAGCGACGCCGATGCCCTGCGCGCCGCGATCGAGGCGACGGGGCCGGGCCGGGTCGCCGCGTTCTTCTGCGAGCCCGTGATCGGCGCCGGCGGCGTCTTCCCGCCTCCGCCCGGTTACCTGGAAGCCGCGCGCGAGGTCTGCCGCGAGGCCGGCGTGCTGTTCGTCGCCGACGAGGTCATCACCGGCTTCGGCCGCACCGGCGACTGGTTCGCTCGAGCCGCTTCGGGCTCGAGCCCGACATCATCACGTGCGCGAAGGGCATCACGAGCGGGTACCTGCCGATGGGCGCGGTCATCGCCGCGCCGTGGGTCGCCGAGCCGTTCTGGGCCGAAGGAGCCGGGCTCTGGCGCCACGGCTACACCTACAGCGGACACGCCTCGGTCGCCGCGGCCGCGCTCGCGAACCTCGACATCATCGAGCGCGAGGGACTCTGCGAACGGGCGCTGAAGCTCGAGGCGCCGCTGCTCGACGCGCTGCTGCCGCTGGCCGACCACGAGCTCGTCGAGGAAGTGCGAGGCGGCGTCGGCGTGCTCGCCGCGGTGAACGTGCGTCAGGACCTGCTGGCCGACGACCCGACCCTGCCGACGCGGGTCGGCATGGCCTGCCGCGAGGCGGGCATGCTGGTGCGGCCGTTGGTGGGCGGCGCGATCGCGGTGTCGCCACCGCTCGTGATCGGCGAGGAGCAGATCGCCGAGATGGCCGACGCCTTCACAACGGCTCTCGACGCGGTCGCGAACGCCTGAGGACGGGCCGGGCGCGACCGGCGCGCCGCAGTTGGCTCAGTGGAACGAGTTGCCGCAGGCGCAGCCGCCCTGGGCGGCGGGGTTGTCGATCGTGAACCCGGTCTGCTCGAGCGAGTCGACGAAGTCGATCGTGGCCTGCGAGAGGTAGGGCACGCTCATCTTGTCGATCACGAGCCGCACGCCGTACTGCTCCTCGGCCTGGTCCTTCTCGGTGATCTGGTCGTCGAGGTACATCGCGTAGCGCAGTCCCGAGCACCCACCCGGCTGCACGGCGACCCGCAGGGCGATGTCGGCGCGGCCTTCCTCTTCGAGCAGCTCCTTGACCTTGCCGGCCGCGGTTTCAGTGAGCGAGATCATCGTTCCTCCGTCTTGCCAGGTAAGAGAGGTCGGGGTAGACCTCCATATCCTACCCGCAGAACGCCCGAACCCACGCCATCGCCACCCGAGATGATCGTCAGGCAGGGTGAGCGAATGCCGCGATCGTGCCTGCGCTGACGCGCACGAGGTCGTCGGGCGACAGCGGGAAGACAGAATCGGGCGTTCCAGCCGCGGCCCATACGACGTCGAACGCCAGGAGGTCGGGATCGACGAACGCCATGAGCCGGTCTCGCGAGCCGGTTCCGTAGAGCGGCGGGGTGCCGCCGACGGCGAATCCCGTGGCCGTGCGGGCTTCCTCGGGGGTCGCCCGGCGCGCCGACCCGGCACCGGCAACCGCCGCCAGCTTGCCCTCGTCCACGCGGTTCGCACCCGACGTGAGCGCCAGCACCGGTTCGTCGCCGGCCATGAAGACGAGCGACTTCACGATCTGCCCCACATCGCAGCCGATCGCGTTCGCGGCATCGACGGCCGTCTTCGTGCCTTCGGGGAACCGTCGCACCTCCGGCTGCAGCCCGAGGGCGCGCGCGGCCTCGGTGAACCGATCGATCGCTCCGCTCACCGTGCCGCCCCGACGAGGTCGTCGGCACGAGCGGCGAGGTCCTGTGCGGCGGCCACCAGCGACGGCCGCGCCTCGGCGAGCGCCGCGCGCTCCCCCACCCGGTCGGTGAGCGAGATCGACCGGCACGCCCGGCACCTCGATGGTCGCCCGGCCGCACACGATGGCGGCGGGCACACCGGCGAGCTCGCACGTCGCGAGCACCCCCGCCGGCACCTTGCCGTGCAGCGACTGCTCGTCGAGCGACCCCTCGCCCGTGAGGACGAGGTCGGCCTCGGCGATGCGCTGCGCCAACCCGACGGCGTCCATGACGACCTCGACCCCCGGGCGCAGACGGGCGCCGCAGAACGCGAGCAGTCCGAACCCGAGGCCGCCGGCCGCCCCGGCGCCGGGCTCATCGCGTAGGTCGACGCCGAGGTCGCGCTGCACCACGGCCGCCAGATGCCCGAGCGCGCGATCGAGCGCCGCGACGTCGTCGGGCGAAGCGCCCTTCTGCGGACCGTAGACGGCGCTCGCCCCCGAGGGGCCGGTGAGCGGGTTGTTCACGTCGCAGGCGCCGACGACCGAGACCCTCGCGAGCCCCGGATGCAGGGGCGTGAGGTCGATGTGCGCGAGCCCGGCGAGCGCCTGGCCCCCGTCGCCCAGGGGCGCGCCCGACGCGTCGAGCAGGCGAGCGCCGAGCGCCGCTGCCATGCCGGCCCCGCCGTCATTCGTGGCGCTGCCCCCGATGCACACGACGAGCCGGTCGGCGCCCGCGTCGATGGCGAGGGCCATCAGCTCGCCGGTGCCACGCGTCGTCGCCACGAGCACGTCGCGCCGCGCCTCGGGAACGAGGGCGAGGCCCGAGGCCGTGGCCATCTCGATCGACACCGAGCACGCCATCGGGCGAGGTCGCGAGGCCGAATGCCGCATCCACCGGGTCGCCGAGGGGTCCGGTCACCGACGCAGGCACGATGCGACCCCCGAGCGCCTGCGTGAGCGCCTGCATGGTGCCTTCGCCGCCGTCGGCCATCGGTACGAGGTCGAGCTCGTCGCCGGGGCGGGTCCGTTGCCACCCGGTCGCGACGGCCTCCGCTGCCTGACGGGCCGTCAACGTGCCGCGGAACTTGTCGGGGGCCACGAGGATGCGCACGGGTCGGACTGTACAATCCGCGCCGTGGGTCGGGGGGTCGCCCCGTGCCGGACGAGGAGGTCGCCGTGAGCCTTGATCGCGAGGAGCTGCTGGGCGTCGCGCACGCCGAGCGCCAGCGCCTTGGGCGCACGGTCCAGTACGCCGATCCGGCCTCATGGGAGCAGCCGAGCGCAGCCGAGGGATGGTGGAACCGCGACGTGTTCGCGCACCTGGCCGCCGGGGACACCATCGCCGCGCAGCTCGCCGCCGGTGAGCCACCCGCCGAGCTCGACGAGTGGCGCGCCGACCACCCAGACGGCCCGTTCGACATCGATGCGTTCAACGCCTGGACGGTGAACCGGCGCTCCGGGCTCGACACCCGCGAGGTGTTGACGCTGTGGGGCCAAGCCGCCGGGTCCTTCCTGGCGCATTGCGCCACGGTCTCCGACGACGATTGGGCCTCGAAGCGCTACGACTACGTGGCCGGCCCGATCGCCGCGCGCTACCTCGTGCAGACCCGAACGGTGGAGTGGTGGCTGCACGGCGAGGACGTGCGCGCCACCAACGGGCTCGGGCCGCAGATCCAACACTGGCCCATCCATCTCACGATCGACCTCGCGGTGCGCATGCTGCCCTGGTCGCTCGGCCGATCCGGCTACGACCTGGCGGGCAGGAGCGTGCGCGTGCAGGTCGACGGCGCCGGCCAGGGCGACTGGCATTGGGGGCTCGGCTCGGGAGAGTCGCCGTCCGCCCGGAAGAAGCCCGACGCCACGATCGTGGGCCGTGCGCCGCAGCTCGCCCTCGTGGCGGGCCAGCGCCTGAAGCCCGACGACGTGCTCCTCTCGGGCAACGTCGTGCTCGGGGGCGACCGCCTGCTCGCCGACACCGTGCTGCGCCACCTGCGCGCGTTCCCGTGAGCCGGCGCGAGGCTTCTCGACGCCTCAGCGAGTGACGACCAGGCGTTTCACGGCCCGGGCCGACGACCCGAACCGGTACTTGTACTCGTAGTCGCCCTTCAGCAGGTCGAACCCCGAGCAGCCTTCTTCGATCGCGAGCCGGATGTCCTCGCCGACGAGCACCATGCCCGGCGCGAGGGTACCCCACGAGCGGTCAAAGGCGGAGTTGTACAGGTACGACGTGCCCCCCCACACGAAGCCGATCGTGCCCGCGGCGAGCTGGCCGCCCACCTCGATGAACGTGAGTCGGAACACCCCCTGGGCGCAGAACGCCTCGCCGAGCCGGCGGAAGAAGATCTCCATGCCCGGCACCATGAAGACGCCCTTGGGTCCCTCCGACATGCGATGCAGCTCCACGAAGCGGTCGAGCAAGGGGGTGAGCGTCTCGTCGTCGGCCGTGACGATGCGGAACTCGCCGGCTTCCTCGACGAGCTTGCGAGCCTTGCGTTTGATCTCGTGGCGGTGCTTCGACGTCAACGCCGCCAGGTAGTCGGCCCACGACGACGGAAGCGGCAGGAAGGGCGAGACCCCGTCGTCTTCCTCGGTCACCCCGAGACCCTGAGCGCTCGCCGCATCACGCAGCAGGCCGAACCACGGCTGGTCCTCGGGCAGGCCTCGCAGGTCGGCGGCGCGCCAGTCGTCGCGGGTGAGCAGCGCGGTCCACAGCTCCTTGGCCATCGCGTCCTGTCGCTCGGGCACGCCGACCGGGCCCATGTAGTCGGTGACCTCGGTGCCGCCCAGGAATCGCAGCGACTCCCCGATGCGCTCGAACGCGACCGCACCGACCTGCGTGCCGTCGTCTTCCTCGGCGAAGGCGAGCAGCAGGTGATCGGGCGTCTCGCCGAACTCTTCCCAGTAGAGCTTCAGGAACGCGGGCGTGTGGAAGAACGTGCCGGCGGGGTCGGCCTGGACGAGCTCGTGCCACCCCCGCCGGTGGAAGTCCTGCCCGTCCTCGCTGAACACGATGCGCATGTCCGGACCATGCTACGGAAACGCCACGCGCCGCCGGGCATCAGCTCGCCCCGCCGGACGTGCCTCCGCCTCCGCCTCCGCCGCCTCCGCCGCCACCGCCGCCTCCGCCGCCTCCGCCTCCTCCTCCGAAGCCGCCGGAGAATCCCCCGCCCAAGCCGCCACCCGAACTCGGGCCACCCATGCCCGGTCCCGACCACACCCCGTGGCCGCTCGCCGAACCCGCGCCGGATCCGGCGAACGACGATCCCCCACCCCAGCCGCCTCCGCTCAGCCCGAACCAGGAACCGGCGAACGACGGCACGTGCACCGACGAGAGGGTGCCCCATCGCAGGGCATCGAGCCCAGCGGGCCCGCCCGGCCACGGGGCGGGCATCGCTTCCGGAGGCACGAGCGCCCGCACCTGCTTCTCGACCTCGTCGGCGATGTCGAGCGCGACGGCCCACACGAGGTAGTGCTGCCAGATCGTGACGGCCATCGTCGGGGCCTCGTGCAGGTTCGAGAAGTCACGCAGGTAGCGACGGAACCCGGCCCAACGGGCGAAGCTCGCTCGGTCGTGCGCATCGAGACGGGGCGGCACGAACCGCGACACCCCGAGCCAGATCACGATCCCGGCGGCGATCGCGACCGCACCCGCCTCCGCCCCAGCGCCGAGCAACGCGACGAGTCCGCGGATCGCGAGCCCGATGCCGAGCACGCCCGCCACCACCGTCTCGAACCGTACCCGCCCGCGTCGGATGCGGTCGAGGACCCCCGCGACCGGATGCAGCGCGTTGGTCCACCACCGCCGCAACACGACGCCATCGGCGCCGGCCGCGCGCAGGGCCGACAGCGATACGGGTGCGTCCTCGAGTTCGTCGTCGGGGAAGAGGAAGGCCACGAAGTCCCGATCGGGCCCGTCGTCGTCGGGACGTCGACGAAGCCGCAGCGTGAGGTCGTCGGGGTCGCTCACGCTGCCCGTCGCCCGCACGTCGATGATGCCCTCCGAGGCGAGGTGCAACAGTTGGGCGCGATAGGCCGCCTTCGCACCCGGCGCTCGCCGATACGCGTGCCAAGGGATCGCGAGCGACACCGGATGGATCGCCTCGGGCGGCTCCCGCACAACCTCGGGAAGGTCCGGGACGCGGTCGCGACGCCTGGCGAGCAGCACCAGGACGACGCCGGCGAGCAGGCCACCGATCGCGACGATCCACGACGACCGGTTGGCGGCATCGCGTCGCCGGCGTTCCCGCTCGAGGGCGGCCAGCCGCTCGGCCTCGCGGCGCTCCGCACGCAGGGCCGCGCGTGCTTCGGCCCGATCGCGAGCCTCGTTGGCACGATCGGCCAGCCGGCGTTCGACCCGCAGGATGCGATCGTAGGCCGCGCGATCCGAGGCTCGTGCCGCGGGCACGATCTCAGGTGGCGCGAGCACGGAGCCCTCGACGTACTGGTCGCCCCGCAGCCCTCGCACCGTGAGCGTCACCGTGTCGGGTTCCGGGATGTCGACGACGCCGTGCAGAGGGCCGTGCCCCCATGCGCGGACCTCACGCTCCCGGAGGGGCCTGGTCGGCGCCAGCGTGGAGAGGTCGCGGGGCGGGCAGGTGCTCGGACGCTGCCCGACCTGGCGGGCGGCCTCCGGCAGGTGGATCGTCACCTCGACGAGGTCGGTCGGCACACCCCAACGCCCGACGAAGCGCCAGAGCAGGTGCGCGGCGTCCCGGTACGTGCGCACGGCGCACTCAGCCCGGTAGCTGATCGTCCACGTCCGGCGCTCGTTCCGTGCCGTGTAGTGCCAGGTCGCCGTGGTGGAAGTCTCGTCACCGACCACCTGCACGGCCACGCGCTCGCCCGCCTCCGAAACGGTGAGTCCTTCGATCAGATCGCTCGGCCAGTCGATCGTGAACTCCGCGTCGGTGAACCGCCCCCGGAACTGGAACGTCCGGCGCTCGATCAACAGCAAGCTGCCGTCGGGGGTGACGGTCGCGTCGATGCGCACCCGAGGGAAGTCGTAGGACTTCGACGATGCCGGCGGCGCGAGCACGACGATGAGCGCCGTGGCGGCGAGTGCGGCGCGCGAAGCCCGGGTGGCGATCCGACCCATGCGCGCAGCGTCTCACGGGTTCCCCCACGAGGGAACCCGTGAGAGCCGCGAACTACCAGCTGCCGCCGCCTCCGCCGCCGCCGCCG
The DNA here is from genome assembly GCA_963722795.1 of uncultured Actinomycetes bacterium. Classification (GTDB taxonomy): domain Bacteria; phylum Actinomycetota; class UBA4738; order UBA4738; family HRBIN12; genus JAOUEA01. The sequence continues at coordinate 25,635 of CAVROD010000003.1, read as the reverse complement.
CCGCCGGAGAATCCGCCCCCGGAGAAGCCGCTCGAGCCCGACCCCGACGGGGTGGAGGCGATCGTGCCCCCGGTCGTGACCGCGAAGCCCTCCATCGAGTGGGCGAACTGCGTGAACACGAACGGATGCGTCGAGATGTACCAGCTCGTGTCGGGCTGCACGCCGAGGGATTCGAACGCCTTCGCCCACTTGTCGGTGCATCCGAAGACGATGGCGAACGGCAGGAATCGCGTGAAGACCATCTCCTTCTCGGCCCACCGCGACATGTGGGTCTCGGCGGTCTCGATGACCGTGCGGAACCCGCGCACGCGCCGCAGCAGTGCCGTGCCCTTGGCGGTGCGGGCGGGCATGCGCCTGGCCGCGAACAGCAGCAGCACGGCGCCCGCGATGAGCGGCAGGCCGAGGAGCCCCCAATGCGTGAAGGCGGCGAGCACGAACGCCACGCCGCCGGCGAGGATCAAGGCCAGCACTCCCAGGCCGTACCACCGGCTGCGCACCTTGTCGGGTCGCGCCGAGAACCAGCCTCGCTGCACCGCGTCTGCATACAGCGACTCCTGCACGCCCACGAGCCGAGCCGCGAACGTGTTCTTCAGCTCCGAGATCGTGACCTCGGTGCCGTCGCGGAACAGGCCGTTCAGCAAACGTCGCTCGTACGTCAGCAGGTCGTCGTCGGGCCGCTCCAGCCGGATCAGTCGCCAGTCGGGCTTGCCGAACCATCCGTCCTTCGGGATCTCCTGGATCAGCAGGTGCCCCCGTACCGCGAGGTCGACGAGTGTCGCAGACACGTCGAGCACGTTGGCCTGCTCGTCGATCAGCGTGCCCATCTGGCCCGGCCGCAGGTCGTCGGGCGGCGCGAACTCGACGGGCGCCGTCGCATCGGCCTCGCCGAGCGGCACCGTCTGCGCCTCGCCCGTGGGGTTGCCCATCACCTGGTCGACCTGCGAGCCGCGGTAGCGCCGGTCGCGGCCTCGCCGCCAGACGAGTGCGATCACCCCGCCGATCGCCGCGAGCCCCACCACGGCGGTGCCCCCCAAGGTGGCGGGCGTCGCCTCGAACGCGCGGCCAAGCGACCAGCGTTCCTCGAGCACCGGCGTCGGCTCGGGCACGGCCCCCTTCGGCAACCCCACGACGACGGTGACCCCGCTGTACGGACCGAGCGCGCCGTGTGCGAACCGCGACTCGGCGCCACGCACGACCGCCTTGTCACAGGGAAGGGTCGACCCCTCGTACCCCTGGAAACATGCCACCTCGGTGATCTCGGCGGGCGCTCGCACGGTGACCGTGGCGGCCTCGATGGGCGCGGACCACTCCGTGCCGATGGCGTTCCAATACAGCTCGTCGTGGTCGCTGAACCCGTTGAGGGCGGCCTCCACCGTGTACGTGAGCTCGTAGGTGTGGCGGCCGGAGATCTCGATGTCGGCGTCGCCGACGCGGATGCGCGTGATGCCCCCCGACACCGACTCGACCGCGTAGTCGGCGGGCGTGCCTTCGCTCGCTCGCACCTGCCGCACGTCGAGCGGGTACACACGGTCATACGTGTCGTCGTAGTGCAGGCGGGTCGGGATGTCGCGCAGGATGCCGTGGCGGCGGGACGGTCCGAAGTCGTAGTCGATCGTCTCCACGACGGTGAGCGTGCCGTCGTCGCCGATCGTGATGTCGACGTCGTAGTCGACGATGCGCTCGCCGACCTGGGCGGCGGCGGGAGCGGCGACGACGAGGAGCAGCACGCCCATCGTCAGGGCGAGCGTCGCCAGCGGGCGGGCGAAGCGTCGTGGCGGCGAGACGGTCACGCCGCGAAGCTTAGACGGCGTGGGGCTGCGCGCCGCTCGCCTCGCCGGCGCCGTCGAGGGCGTCCTGCAGCACGTCCCAGGCGAGCACGGCGCACTTGATGCGGATCGGGTACTGCACGACCCCCTTCAGCGCCACGAGGTCGCCGAACGCGTCCTCGTCGGGCTCGACCTCGCCGGCCATCATGCCGCGGAACCGGCCCGCCATCGCCAGCGCCTCGTCGATGCTCGCGCCGGTCACGGCCTCGGTCATCATCGACGCGCTGGACTGGCTGATCGAACACCCCGCCCCCTGGAACGTCACCTCGGCGACGGTGCCGCCCTCGACGTGGGCGAAGACGGTGATCTCGTCGCCGCAGAGCGGGTTGTTGGCGTGGCACTGCAGCTCGGCGCCCGGCAGCTCCCGCTTGTTCCGCGGGTTCTTGTAGTGATCGAGGATGACTTCCTTGTAGATGTCGTCGAGCGCCACGGTTCCCTCTCTGTTCGCGAGATCGATCTCAGCTGAAGATGTCCTGCGCGCGGTCGAGCGACTCGACGAGCGCGTCGACCTCTTCCTTCGTGTTGTAGACGTAGAACGACGCGCGCGCGGTCGCCGCCACACCGTAGCGGCGCATCACGAGTTGGGCGCAGTGGTGACCGGCCCTGATCGCCACTCCCTGCTCGTTGAGGATCGTCGCGAGATCGTGCGGATGCACGTCCTTGAACCAGAAGCTCACCGCGCCGCCTCGGATGCTGGCGTCCTTCGGGCCGTACACGGTCGCCCCGGCGTCGAGCAGGCGATCGAGGGCGTAGCGCGTGATCTCCTCTTCGTGGGCTCGCACGTTCGCCATGCCCAGTCCTTCGAGGTAGTCGATCGCGGCGGCGAGCCCGACCTGCTGGGCGATCGGCATCGTGCCCGCTTCGAACTTGAACGGCGCTGACTTGTAGGTGCTGTGGTCGTGGAAGACCTCGTTGATCATCTCGCCGCCCCCGAGCATCGGCTGCATCGCCTCGAGCACCTCGCCCTTGCCGTAGAGCCCGCCGCTCGCCGTGGGGCCGAGCATCTTGTGGCCCGTGAAGCCGAGCAGGTCGACGTCGAGCGCCTGCACGTCGATCGCCGAATGCGGTGCGAGCTGGGCTGCGTCGACCGCGATGATCGCCCCGACCGCATGCGCGGCATCGGCGAGCTGCCGCAGCGGCGTGATGGTGCCGAGGGCGTTGGACATGCCCGTGACGCTCAGGATCTTCGTGCGCTCGGTGAGCAGCGACCCGAGCTGCGAGAGGTCGAGCAGCCCGTCGTCGGTGAGCGGGATATAGCGCAGCGTGGCGCCGGTCGCCGCGGCGGTCATCTGCCACGGCACGATGTTGGAGTGATGCTCCATCTCCGTGATGAGGATCTCGTCGCCCGCACGCAGGTGCGCTCGACCCCACCCCTGCGCGACGAGGTTCATGGATTCGGTCACCCCGCGCGTGAACACGATCGTCTCGGCATCGGACGCACCGAGGAACCGGGCGACGGTCGCGCGCGCGCCCTCGTAGGCCTGGGTCGCCTCCTCGCCGAGCATGTAGAGGCCACGATGGGCGTTCGCGTTGTGGCGCCGGTAGAACTCGGCCTCGGCGTCGATGACCTGGTTCGGCTTGTGGGAGGTCGCCGCGCTGTCGAGATAGACGAGCGGATGCTCCCCAACGGTGCGCGCGAGGATCGGGAAGTCGCGCCGGATCGCCTCGACGTCGAGACCGCCGACCGCGTGGGTCGCCTGCATGGCTCCGGTCTGTTCGCTCATCGCACTGCTCCCCGGGGCGCCGCTACCCCACCTCGACCGCGGCCTCGGCGTCGAGCCCGAGTTCGGTGCGGATGCCCTCGTAGCCCTTGGCCTCGAGCTCATGGGCGAGTTCGGGCCCGCCGGACTGCACGATACGCCCTCGCATCATGACGTGGACCCGGTCGGGCGTGATGTAGTTCAGCATGCGCTGGTAGTGCGTGATCAACAGCACACCGAGATCGGGCCCGACCAGCTCGTTCACGCCCTCGGCCACGAGCTTCAGCGAGTCGATGTCGAGGCCGGAGTCGGTCTCGTCGAGGATCGCGATCTGGGGCTGCAGCACGGCGAGCTGCAACACCTCGTTGCGCTTCTTCTCCCCGCCGGAGAACCCCTGGTTCACGTACCGGTTCACCATGGCGTCGTCGATGCTCAAGCGGTCCATCTGTTCCTTCATGTGCTTGCGGAAGGCCAGCGCGCTCACCTGCTCGCCCTTGACCGCCTGGTACGCCGTGCGCAGGAAGTTCACGACCGACACCCCGGGCACCTCCGTCGGGTACTGCATCGCGAGGAACAGCCCGCGCTTGGCCCGCTCATCAGGCGTGAGCGCGGTGATGTCCTCGCCGTTGAAGATCACGCTGCCCTCGGTGATCACGTAGCCGGGCCGCCCCATGATCACGTTGCTGAGCGTGGACTTGCCCGAGCCGTTGGGGCCCATGAGGGCATGCGTCTCGCCCTGGCGCACCACGATGTCGATGCCGTTGAGGATCTGCTTGCCCTCGACGGTCGCGTGCAGTCCCCGCACCTCGAGGGTCGCGGGGCGGTGGCTGCCGTTGGTCTGGTCGCTCATCATCAGTTCACACCTCGATCGTCACGTCGTCGCCGTCGATCGTCACCGCGAAGGTGTCGACCGGCTGGGTGGCGGGCAGCGTCTTGGGGTTGCCCGTGTTGAGGTCGAAGGTCGAGCCGTGCTTCGGGCACTCGATGGTCTCGAGATCGATGTCGACCTCGCCCTCGTCCAGGTAGTAGTGCGCGTGGCTGCAGATCGCATCGAGCGCCCGGAACCCCGCCTCGCCCAGGTTCACGACGGCGACCTCCCGGCCGTCGAGGTCGAACCGGCGCGCCTCGCCGGGCGGCACGTCCTTGGTCTCGCACACCCGCACCGCGCCGCTCATCGGATGCCACGCTCGAGCTCGTGGGCGATCGCATCCTCGGCCCCTTCGCGCACCTCGTCGATGCGCACCCGGTCGAGGACCTCCTGGAAGAACCCGGTCACGATGAGGCGCTCGGCCTCGTCGTGCGCGATGCCCCTGGACTCCAAGTAGAAGAGGGCGTCGTCGTCGACCGGGCCGACGCTCGCCGCATGCCCGCACTTCACGTCGTTCGCCTCGATCTCGAGGTTCGGGATCGCGTCGGCTTTCGCGTGCTCGCTCAACACGATGTTGCGGCTCGTCTGCATCGCGTCGGTCTTCTGCGCGCCGGGGCGAACGTAGACCCATCCGGAGTACACGGCCCGGCTGTGGTCGCGCAGCGCGCCCTTGTACAGCAGGTCGCTCGAGCAGTTCGGGGCCACGTGTTCCTGGGTCGAGCGGTGGTCGAAGTGCTGCTCGCCGTCGGCGAAGAACACGCCGAGCTGCTCGCTGAACCCGCCGGGCTCGGCCAGCTCCACCTCGGTCTCGGTGCGGGCGAGGTCGGCGCCGAAGCCCAAGCTCAAGGTGCGCACTTCGGCGTCGCGGCCTGTACGAGCGCGCTGCACGGCGAGGTGCGTCATGCCGGCCCCCCAGTCCTGGATGGCGGCGTAGCGAACGTGCGCTCCGTCGCCGACGTGGATCTCGGTGACCGCATCGCTGAACGCGCGGGTGAGGTCGGGCGAGGCGTACCGCTCGATGAACGTCACCTCGGCCCCCGCTTCCGCGACGATGAGGGTGTGCGGGAACACCGCGGCACCGTCGACATCGACGTAGGTGAGCGTCTGCAAGGGCAAGCCGATCTGCGTATCGCGCGGCACGTACAGGAACGTGCCACCCGTGCGGAACGCGGCGTGCAGCGCCGTGAACCGGGTGCGCTTCGTCGGCACGAGGTCGTGCAGGTAGCGCTCCACGAGGTCTGGGTGCTCGGCCGCGGCGGTGTCGAGGTCGGTGAAGATCACGCCCTTGGCGGCGAGGCCATCCGCAGGCTGCGTGGAGATCACCTCGGAGTTGCGCTGGATCATCAGTCCGGCACGCTCTCCGGCTCCGGCCGCCTGGAGCAGCCCGGGGGTGTTGACCGCCTCAGGCCCGCCGCCCGGCGTGTACGGCGAGAAGCTGAGCTGCAGCTCCGAGAGGTCGGTGTAGCGCCATTCCTCGGTTTCATGGGACGGGGTCGGCAGGGACTCGAATTCGCTCAGGGCGCGACGGCGCAGGTCGCCGGTGAACCCGGCAACCTCAGGCAGGCCGGCGAGGGCTCGTTCGTCGAACGTGGTGTCGGCCCTGGGTTCGGCGGCGGCGTGGTCGGTCACATATGAATGCTACCTGTGAGGTCGGATTCGCCCAACCGACGCTCCAGCGAGCGTCCCCGAGTACCGACATCTCGTGGCATGCGCATCGTCGAGCGACGAGAGCACTCGGGCCGGTGGTGGGGCCGGCGAGGCGACGGCGCCTGGCTGTGTTGGGACCCCATGACGAACGGCTGGCAGGGGCCCCTGACCCCGCCCTGGGCGGCTGGGCCGACCGTGCCGCCCGAGCTTCCCCCGCCCGGTCGGAGCAGGCACCGCGTCGACGTCTGGTGGAACCAACGGTTCCCTCCGTTCTCGCGGGCCCGCCTCGGCTTCCTCATCGCGGTCGCTCCGGTGATGAGCGCGGTCACGGAATCGGTCTGGTCGACCGCCCACGGGACCCCCTTCTCGCTCCCGCGTTCCCTGTTCATCTGCTTCGCGAGCGTGGCCACCATCGCGATCGGGTTCACGCCGGCCATGCGCGAGCGAGCGGCGTCGATGTCGCGACCCGATCCTCGTGCGGTGTCGCCGCCGCCACGGCCGACGGTACGAAGGGTCGGGGACTTCGCCGTCGCCCTGCCCTTCGCCTACGCCGTCATGGTGATCACGCATCTGGCCGTCGTCGGCACGTCGAACGTGTTCGCGCCGACGACCCTGCTCACCCACCTCGTGGCAGGCGCCGTCGCGGCGGCGATGATCGCGCTGGGCACGTCGGTCTGGTCGCTGGTGATCGTCTCGGTCGTCGGAGGTGCGATCGGCTGGCTCGCGGTGATGCTGTTGAGTGCCTTCACGTTCTCGACCCCGAGCGGCGTCGAGCTCACCGTGGGGTGGATCCTGGGCTCGCTCGTCGTCTTCACGTTCCTCTGGCCGGCCTGGAGTTGCGCGCGGCGGCTCGAGGCGCGTGGTGTGCGGCTTCCGATCTGGCTGGTGATGGGCACGACGCTCGTGCTGGTCGCCGCGGGCAGCGTGCTGTTCGTGGCCGAGTCGTGACGGCTCGCTAGCCGACCGAGCCTTCCATCTGCAGCTCGACGAGGCGGTTCAGCTCGACCGCGTACTCCATCGGCAGCTCACGGGTGATCGGCTCGATGAACCCGTTCACGATCATCGCGGTCGCCTCGACCTCGGAGAGCCCTCGGCTCATCAGGTAGAAGAGCTGGTCGTCGCCGACCTTCGAGACCGTGGCCTCGTGGCCGAGGGCGGCCGTCTCCTCCTCGACCTCGATGTAGGGATAGGTGTCGCTGCGGCTCTCGTCATCGAGGATCAGCGCGTCGCAACGCACGGTCGACTTCGCGTGATGCGCCTCGGGCTCGACGCGCACGAGACCGCGGTACCCGGTGCGCCCGCCGTCCTTGGAGACCGACTTCGACGTGATGACGCTCGTCGTGTAGGGCGCGGCGTGGATCGCCTTGCCGCCCGCGTCGGTGTGCATGCCCTTGCCGGCGTAGGCCACGGAGAGCACCTCGCCGCGCGCGCCCTTGCCCATCAGGTAGATCGACGGGTACTTCATCGTGACCTTCGAGCCGATGTTGCCGTCGACCCATTCCATGACGGCGTCTTCCTCGGCGATGGCACGCTTGGTGACGAGGTTGTACACGTTCGTCGACCAGTTCTGGATCGTCGTGTAGCGGACGCGAGCGCCCTTCTTGGCCTTGATCTCGACGACGGCCGAATGCAGGGAGTCGCTCGTGTAGATCGGCGCGGAGCACCCCTCGACGTAGTGCACGTAACTGCCCTCGTCGGCGATGATCAGCGTGCGCTCGAACTGGCCCATGTTCTCGGCGTTGATGCGGAAGTACGCCTGCAGCGGGATGTCGACCTGCACGCCCGGCGGCACGTAGATGAACGAGCCGCCCGACCACACGGCCGAGTTGAGCGCGGCGAACTTGTTGTCGTTGGCGGGGATCACCGTGCCGAAGTGCTCGCGCACCAGGTCGGGATGATCGCGCAAGGCACTGTCCATGTCGGTGAAGATCACGCCCAACTGGTCGAGCTCGTCCTTGATCTTGTGGTACACGACCTCGCTCTCGTACTGCGCGCTCACGCCGCCGAGGTACTTCTGTTCGGCCTCGGGGATGCCGAGCTTGTCCCAGGTGCCCCGGATGTCGTCGGGAAGGTCTTCCCAGTTCGATGCCTGCTTCTCGGTCGAGCGGATGAAGTAGTAGATGTTCTGGAAGTCGATCTCCGACAGGTCGGCGCCCCACCAGGGCATCGGCCGCATGTCGAAGTAGCGCAGGCTCTTCAGGCGGTACTTCCGCATCCAGTCGGGCTCGTCCTTGAGCGCGGAGATCTCCTCGACCACGCGCTCGTCGAGCCCGCGCTTGGGCTCGAAGACGGCATGAGACGGATCCTTCCAATCGAAGCGATAGCCCTTCGCGAGCTCTTCGAGGTGCTCTTCTTGGCTGACAGCCATCGGTGGCAGCTCCTCATCGTGTCTCGGCGGGTCGCCGCCCGGAACGGGCGGCTCGCGGATGTCTTCAATCTACCCGCGGCTGACGCACAAAGTCTATCGCGTAGGTGGGATTTGCGTCGCGCGCCCGCGACGCCTACCCTTCGCGCCGACGACGCAGGGGGTATCGGATGGTTGAAGGAACGAAGATCGGCGACACGACCTGGTTGAAGGTGCTCGCGATCGTCATCGCCGTAGGAGCCGCAGCCGTCGCCGCCACGACGGGCGACTCGTGGGCGGTCCGGTCGATCTTGGTGCTGGTGGCAGGTGACGTGGCGGTGCGCCTCTGGCGACGGTGACCCGACGTCGGGCCGACACCGCCGCGGTCGTCGGCGGCCTCTCGGCGCTCGTGCTCTGCGCCATCCCCGCGTCCACCGGACGGGTCGGCGAGCTCGAACGTGCCGTGTTCGAGGCGATCAACGGCCTGCCAGGCACCCTCGAGCCTGTGATGGTCGGCGCGCAGCTCCTCGGCGTGCTCGCGATCGGACCCATCGTCGCCGCGATGGCCCTCGTGGCCCGCCGCCCCCGGCTCGCGGTCGCAGCGCTGCTCGTCACCGCGGGCAAGCTCCTCGCCGAACGGGTGGTCTGGGCCGTCGTCGAGCGTGAGCGCCCCGGCGTGACCGAGCCCGACGCGATCGTGCGCGGCGGCTCGGCGACCGCGGGCGTCTCGTTCGTGAGCGGGCACGTGGTGCTCGCGACCGGGCTCGCCTGGGTCGCGACCCCCTATCTGCGGGGCCGCTGGCGGGCGTTGCCTTGGATCATCGTGGCGCTCGTGTCCTTCGCTCGCATCTTCCTCGGCGCGCACAATCCCCTGGACGTGGTCGGCGGATGGGGACTGGGTCTCGCGATCGGCGGCGCCGTCAACCTCGCCCTCGGCGTGCCAGAGGCCGGGGCTTTGCGGCCCCGGCCCCCCGAACACGGATAGGGCGCGTCCGTTCGTCCTCGGCGGGCGCTACCCCCCGACCTCGACCGGTGCGCCGACGAGGGAGCCGTACTCGGTCCATGAGCCGTCGTAATTCTTCACGTGCTCGTACCCGAGCAGCTCTTGCAGCGCGAACCAGGTGTGGCTCGAGCGCTCCCCGATGCGGCAGTAGGCGATGATCTCCTTGTCGGCCGTGATGCCCTCGGCCTCGTAGAGCGCACGCAGCTCGTCGGCGCTCTTGAAGGTGCCGTCGTCGTTGGCCGCCATGGCCCAGGGGATGTTCGCCGCGCCCGCGATGTGGCCGGGCACCTGCGACTGTTCCTGCGGCAGGTGGTCGGGGGCGAGCTTCTCGCCGCGATACTCCTCCGGTGACCGCACGTCCACGAAGCCGCTGGTGCCGCCCACCTTGCCGATGACCTCGTCGCGCAGCGCCCTGATCTCGGGGCGTTCGACGCCGGCGATCGTGAACCCGGTCGGGGCGGGGCTCGGCACATCCTGCGTGAGCTCGCGGCTCTCGAGCTCCCACTTCTTGCGGCCACCGTTCAACAGCTTCACCGCGTCGAAGCCACGGAGCTTCAGCAGCCAGTACGCGTACGCGGCGAACCAGTTGTTGTTGCCGCCGTAGAGCACGACCGTGGACCCCTCGCCGACCGCCGCCTCGGACAGCAGGCGCGAGAAGCCGGCCTGATCCTGGAAGTCCCGGCCGACCTCGGTGTGCAGATCGGTCGTCCAGTTCCACTTCGACCGCGCCGGGGATGTGCCCCTTGTCGTAGGCGGTGGTGTCCTCGTCGACCTCGATCACTCGCACGGTGTCGTCGGCGAGGTGCTGCTCGAGCCAGTCGGTGTCGACCAGCACGTCCGGGTTGGCGTAGTCCGCCATATCGGTCCGCTCCTTCCTTTCCCACGGTGGGGAACGATCACGGCCGCCGCGATCGGCTGCCGGTGAGTTCGATGCGCTGGGGACGTCGGCCGGGCGCCATGCCGCGCGCGGCGCGGCGGTCAGTGGCTGCGAAGCGCCGGCATCTCCGAGGCCGGTCGAGCGGGACAGCACAATCGCGACGGGATCATCGCCGCCACCTTGCCGATGCACCTGGTGCGGATCAATCCACGGCTCCCGGTCGGATTTGCAGGTGCAAGTCCTATCGCATCGACGAGCGGGCCGTCAAACGTGCGGACGCCGCCCGCATCGGTCGTTCAGAAGATGCCGAGGGCGGCCTTCGCCTCGTCGGACATCATCTCGGGCGTCCACGGCGGACGCAGCACGAACTCCGGCCGCACCTCGTCGACGCCGGGTACGCCGCGCAGGAACGAACGCATCTGGTCCTCGATCATCGGCCCGATCGGACATCCCATGGTGGTGAGCGAGTACTGGATGTCGACGCCGCCGTCGTCGTGGACCTGCACGTCGTAGACGAGGCCGAGGTCGACGATGTTGAGGCCGAGCTCGGGGTCGTAGACGTTCTTCAGGGCCTCGAGCACGGCCTCGCGGGTGTCACCGGCGGGCACGTCGACGGGCTCGACGCTCTCGAGGGCGTCGCTTCCGGGGTCAACGGTGATCTCTTCGTGCATGCGCGCATCCTGTCTCGACAGGTCCTATCCTGAACAGCGTACCCGGACTTCCCCGAAGACCGAAGGAGCGTGTTCCGGACATGCCGCCCGAGTCGCCGATCCGCGCGCTGATCGTGGACGACCACCCCGTGACCCGCGAGGGGCTCCGCACCGCGTTGGAACTGTCCGACGAGGTCGTCGTGGTCGTGGGCGAGGCCGCGACCGGCGAGGAAGCCGTCGAGCGCGCCCGCGAGCTCACCCCCGACGTCGTCTTCATGGATGTCCGCATGCCGGGCATGGACGGCATCGAGGCGACCCGGCGCATCCGCCAGGCCGCGCCGACCACCAAGGTCATCCTCATCACCATCGACGAGTCGCGCGGGGCGATCAGCGAGGCGATCCAGGCGGGGGTCTCCGGCTACCTGCTGAAGGACGCTTCCCCCGACGCCCTCGTCGACGCTGCCCGCAACGCGATCGAGGGCAACGCGGTGATCCATCCGCAACTCACGAAGACGTTCATCGAAGAGGTTCGTCTCGGCGAGGGCGACCAACCGAAGTCGGCCCCCTTGTCCAAGCGCGAGCGCGAGATCCTGCAGAAGGTGGCCGACGGGTCGACGACCCGCCAGGTGGCCACGGAGCTCGGCATCTCCCCGCACACGGTGAAGACCCACCTCGAGCGCATCTTCGAGAAGCTCGGCGCGAACGACCGGGCGCAGGCGGTCGCCATCGCGATCCGCACCGGCATCGTGCACTGACCTCTCTCAACCGGGTCCCCACCCAGCCGATAGGAAAGGCACATGGTCAGTTCCGTGCTGCTCTGCGACACGGCCGAGGAGATCGCGATGCTGCGACGGGCGGCGGTCGATCACCCCGATCTCATCGTCGATGTCTCCGCCGACGCGCTACGCGCGCTCGAGGCCGCCGCGCGCACCCGTCACGACGTCGTGCTGTGCCGCCTCTCCTCGGACGGCTTCACCGGAACGGAGCTGCTCGGCCGCATGCGGGCGGCCTCGCCCTCGTCGCGCATCGTGGTACGTGTGCGGGTCGACGATGTCGCCCGGCTCAGCACGTCGCTGGCGGGCGGCGCCGTCGGCGCGGCCGCCACCGACGACTCCCCCGACGAGGTGATGCGCGTGGTGGCGGCGGCCGCCGCCGGCGCGGTCGCGCTCTCGGCGCGGATCGCCGACACCCTCGCGGCATCGCTCGGCGATTCGCTCGCATCATCGGAGCGCATCGCGGCCGAGCTCGAGGAGTTGCGCCACAGCATCTCCCAGGGCACGACGGCCAAAGCGGACTTCCTGTCGAACATCTCCCACGAGCTGCGCACGCCGGTCACGGTCGCGAAGGGCATCGCCTACGTGCTGCGCAATCCGGCGGTCGGCGAGGACGAGCGCGCCGAGTTCCTCACCCAGCTGCAGGGCTCGCTCGACAAGCTCATGGGCATCATCGACGAGATCATCACCATCTCTGAGCTCGAGCGGGGCACGCTCGACCTCGCCTTCGCCGAGGTAGATCTCGCCTCGACCGTGCGCCGGGCCGTCGCCGCGGCGCAGGCGCTGCATCCCTCGGTGGCGATCAAGGCCTCGATCGCCCCGAGCCTGCCCACCGTCGCCGATGAGGCTCGGCTCGAGGGCGTGATCATCGAACTGATGGAGAACGCCTGTCGCTACTCCCCCGAGGGCGCGCTCGTCGAGGTGAGCGCGCGAGCGATGTCGGAGGGCGTCGTCGTGAGCGTGACCGACCGCGGCGAAGGCCTGCATCGCACCGTGGCGAAGCGATCCTTCGAGGAACCCTTCTCCACCGGTGAAGCCGTGCTGCGCAAGGAGAAGGCCGGCGTCGGCGTGGGCCTGCACCTGGCGCGCCAGCTCGTCGTCGGCCACGGCGGCACGCTGTGGTCCGACCCGCTTCCCGGAGGCGGCACGCGGGTCGCCTTCTGCATCCCCCCGGAGCACGCGCGAGCCACCGTCTCCCCGGGCGCCGTCTGATCGGGAACCGCTCGGCCGGGCTATGGCCGAGACGGCCTCGGTGGCCTATCCTCGCGCACAAGGGTGCGAGTGCGCAGGGTCGTCGTGGGAATCACCATCGCCCTCACGGGCACGGGGTGCAGCACACCCCTGCAGGGCGCACCCCCTGAGGCGGCCGCCCACCAGGTCGAGATGCTGTCATCGCCCACACCGTTCACACAGGTGCACGCGGGGCCGGTATCGGCGATCGTGCCGGATGGCTGGCAGGCCCATCCCGCCGCGAGCGGTGGGTTCCGGGCCGGCTTCCTCGCCTCTCCGCACCCGAACCGGTGGCGGCGGATGGACGGCGGCGTGGCGGGCATGTCGGCCACCTGGGTCGACGCGACCCTGGTGGGCATGCCCTCGGACTTCTACTACCTCGCCGCCACGGGCCCGCTGCTGTCGAACCTCACCCACTCCCGCCGCTGCAGAGCTGAGTCGCCCCGTGTCTTCGTGGACCGCCGTCCTGACTTCTCGATGAGCGGATCGATGCATGGCGACTACGTCGCCCGCGGCGAGGGAACGTGCTTGGTGCGAGGAGTCGCGACCCGGTGGGCATACTTCGTCGCCGCGCCGGGGTACGGACCCGTGCATGAGGTCGGCATCCCGGCCTCGGGCCTCTACGTCGTCGTCGCGGTCACGCCCGAAGGCGACAGGGCCGCGTCGTTGCTCGACCGACTGATCGGGCACACGACGTTCGGGGGCTCGTCGGTCGACGACCTCGTCGAGGCGGCCGGGGGCAAGTTCCGGGCCGGCTGAGGCGCCGGCTGTCAGCGAGGGCTGCGCTCCACGAACGGCGGTCGCACGATGGTTGCCTGCCCGCGTCGCCCGCGGATGTCGACCTCCACGACGTCGCCGAGCGCCACGACGTCGTGCGGCCACACGTACGCCAGGCCGATGCCCGACTGGAGCAGAGGCGAGAACGTGCCGCTCGTCACCTCGCCCACGAGCTGGTCGCCGACGAACACCGGATAGTGCGCGCGCGGGATGTGACGGCGTTCCCGCATGTGCAGCCCTACCAGACGACTGGGCAGACCTTCCTCGCGCTGGCGCAGCAACGAAGCCCGGCCGCGGAAGTCGCCCTTGTCGAAGGAAACCGCCCACGAGAGCCCGGCCTCGAGGGCGGTCACCGACTCGAACAGGTCCTGTCCGTACAGGGGGTAGCCCATCTCGAGGCGGAGCACGTCGCGTGCGGCGAGCCCGCACGGGGCACCCCCGAACGGTTCCATCGCCTCGAGCAGCGCCGACCAGAGCTCGCGGGCGACGTCTTGGAACGTGAACAGCTCGAACCCCACCTCGCCCGTGTAGCCGGAGCGGGTGACGATCACGGGACGACGCCGGAACTCGGACTCCACGCACTGCATGAAGGCCAGGTCGCCGGCTTCCGGGAACAGTTGCTGCATCACGTGCACGGACTCGGGCCCCTGCACCGCGAGGAAGCACCAGTCCTGGTGGTACATGAGGTGCACCCGGTCCTCGGCCGGCGTCTCTTCGAGGATCTGCAGCACGCGGTGCGCGTTGGCTGCGTTCGGCACGACGAAGTAGCGATCGTCGTCCAGGCGGTAGACGATCAGGTCCTCGATCACGCCGCCGCCCTCGTTCAGCACCAGGCTGTAGAGCGCCTCGCCCACAGCCGAGCGCGACAGGTCGTTCGTGACGATGGCCTGCAGCAACCCGAGGGCCCCGGCGCCGGTGACATCGACCTTGCCGAGGTGGGTGAGATCGAACAGACCCACACGCTCACGCACCGCCTCGTGCTCCTTGAGCGCCCCGGCGTATTCGATCGGCATGAGCCAGCCGCCGAACGGTCCGAGCTTCGAGCCGAGGGCCACGTGCTCGGACTCCAGCGGTGTGTGCTGCAGCTCGGCAGGCTCATCCACGACCGGCATCGTAGCCGCTCGGGAGAAGCCCGGTAGACTGGCTTGTCGGATGGGTGATGCGTACGACGTAGCCGTGATCGGCAGTGGGACGGCGGGGTATTCCGCCGCCCTTCGAGCCGCCCAACTCGGGCGCCGCGTCGCCCTCGTCGAGCGCGAGGACCGCCTCGGCGGCACCTGCTTGTTGCGGGGCTGCATCCCCACGAAGGCCCTGCTGCAGTCTGCGGCGGTCATGGATGCCGTGAACCGCTCCGACGAATGGGGCATCAAGGCGTCGGGCGAGCCCGACTGGTCGGCGGTCAAGGCGTTCGAGTCGTCGGTCGTCGACAAGCTGGTCAAGGGTGTGACCGGCCTCGTCAAGGCCAGGAAGATCGACGTCGTGCAGGGCCTCGCCCGGCTCGTGCCCGGCGCCACCGCGGTCGACGTCGACGGCGCCCGCGTCGAGGCCACCGAGATCGTCATCGCCACCGGATCTGCTCCGAAGCTCCTGCCTGGCGTGTCGATCTCCGAGCGCATCATCACGAGCGATCAGGCCCTGTGGCTCGACCGCATCCCCACCTCGGCAGTCGTGATCGGGGCCGGGGCGGTCGGGCTCGAGTTCGCGTCGTTCTACCGCTCGTTCGGCGCCGAGGTCACGCTGCTCGAGGCCCTGCCGAGGCTCGCTCCCCTCGAGGACGAGCAGGTCTCGAAGGAGATCGCGCGCGCCTACCGCAAGCGCGGCATCACCACGGTCGCGGGCGCCTCGGTGCAGCAGATCGACGACACGGGCGAGGCGGTCCGAGTCGCATACGACGCCGGCAAGGGCACGGTTTCGGTCGAGGCCGACATCTGCCTCGTCGCGACCGGCCGCGGCCCCGTGACCGAGGGGCTGGGCCTGGCCGAAGCCGGCGTCGACACCCACGAGAAGGGGTTCGTGATCGTCGACGGCGAGCTCCGTACGAACGTCGAGCACGTGTGGGCGATCGGCGATGCCGCCTCCACGCCCCTGCAGCTCGCCCACGTCGCCTTCACCGAGGGCTACGCGGTCGCCGAGCGCATCGCCGGGCTCGACGTCGCCGAGATCGACTACCTGCACATCCCGAAGGTCACCTACTGCACGCCCGAGATCGCGAGCGTCGGCATGACCGAGGCGCAGGCTCGGGAGGCCGGCCTCGACGTGGTCGTCGACACGGTCGACTTCCGAGCGATCGGGAAGGCGAACATGCTCGGCGAGGGCGGGTTCGTGAAGCTCGTTGCCGAGGTCGACGGGCCTGTTCGCGGT
Source organism: uncultured Actinomycetes bacterium (assembly GCA_963722795.1). GTDB lineage: Bacteria > Actinomycetota > UBA4738 > UBA4738 > HRBIN12 > JAOUEA01. The sequence goes on along the minus strand of CAVROD010000003.1, from coordinate 9,579 downwards.
GTGCACATGATCGGCCCGCACGTGACCGATCTCATCGCCGAAGGCATGTTGATCGTGAACTGGGAGGCGCTCCCAGCCGAGGTCGCAACCATGATGCACCCTCATCCGTCCCTGTCCGAAGGCATCGGCGAGGCCCACCTCGCCCTCGCCGGCAAACCCCTGCACACCCCATAAGGAGCACGCGTGGCGACCGAGGTCGACCCCACCGCCCCCGCCGAGACATCGGGCGACGCACGACCGTTGCCCGACGACGAGCTGGTGCGCATGATGCACATGCTGAAGCTCTGTCGTTACTTCGACGAGCGCATGGAGGCCTTGTACCGCCAGGGCCGCCTGCCCGGCGCGATCTACTCGGGCCGTGGGCAGGAAGGCACGCACGTCGGCGCCGCCTGGGCACTCGGCCCCGGCGACTCGCTCTTCCCGACCCACCGCGACCTGACGGCGCAGCTCACCAAGGGTCTCGATCTGAAGCGTGTGATGGCGCAGTTCTGGGGCCGCATCGACGGCTACACCCGCGGGCGTGACGGCAACAGCCACATCGGCGACTGGCAAGGCAACAAGACGTTCACGGTGATGTCGCACCTGCCGATCGCCTACCCGGTGGCGGTGGGCGCAGCACTCGCCTACAAGATGAAGGGCGAGTCGCACGTCGCCCTCGCCATCTGTGGTGACGGCTCCACGTCGAACGGGCGCTGGCACGAGGCGATCAACACCTCCGCCGTGCACCGGCTGCCGGTGGTGTGGGTCGTGAACAACAACCAGTTCGCCTACTCCACGCCCAACACGCAGGAGTTCGCGGTGCCCACGATCGCCGAGCGCGCGGTCGCCTACGGCATCCCGGGCGTGCGACTCGACGGGGGCAACGTCCTGGAGGTGTTCGAGGCCACCCGCGAGGCGGTCGAGCGCGCTCGCGCCGGCGACGGGCCCACCCTGATCGAGTCGGTCTCCCTGCGCTGGCGTGGCCACGCCGGGCACGACCCGGCGAAGTACATGCCCGACGAGATGCTGCAGGAGTACATGGCCAACCGCGACCCGGTGCGCAACTTCGAGGAGTACCTGCTGACCGCTGGCGTGGTCACCACGGACGACATCGCCGAGATCGCGGCCGAGGTCGAGGCGGAGTTCGAGGCCGGCTATGAGTACGCCCTCGCGTCGCCGTTCCCCGAGCCGGGCGATGCGACGAAGGGGCTCTGGGTCGAAGACGGCTACTGGACCCACGAACCCGGACGCGGCGGCGGCACGGAGGCCGGCTGATGGCGACCACGGTGAAGCTCGAAGCCGGCGCGGCCGGGCACGGCGCGGAACCGCGCGGCAAACGTGGCGATGACGGCCAGGCCACCTACCTCATCGCGATCGCCGAGGCGCTCTGGGAGGAGATGGAGCGCGATGAACGCGTGTACATGCTCGGGGAGGACATCGGGGTGTACGGCGGCGCCTTCAAGGTGACCGAAGGGTTCCTCGACCGGTTCGGCTCCAACCGGGTGATCGATACACCGATCGCTGAGGAGACGATCGTCGGCATGGCGGTGGGCTCGGCGATGGAGGGTCTGCGGCCCGTCGCGGAGTTCCAGTACGCCGACTTCATGTCGTCGGGCTTCGACTCGATCTCCACCGTGCTCGGGCGCTACCACTACCGCTCGGGCGTGCCGATGCCCGTCGTGCTGCGCGGCCCATCGGGCGGCTACGTGCGTGCGTCGTCGTTCCACTCGGTGAACCCGGAGCCGTGGTTCGCCTACGGGGGCGGCATCAAGATCGTCGCTCCGGCGTTCCCCTCCGACGCGAAGGGGCTCATGAAGTCGGCCGTGCGCGACGACAACCCGGTGCTCTACCTCGAGCACAAGTGGATCTACCGGCGCATCAAGGAACAGGTGCCGACCGATGCCGACTTCCTCGTGCCGATCGGCCAGGCCGACGTGAAGCGGGAAGGCACCGACGTCTCGATCATCACGTACGGGGCGTTGGTGCACAAGTCGCTCGAGGCCGCGGAGAACCTCGCGCAGCGCGGGGTCTCGGCCGAGGTCGTCGACCTGCGCACCGTGCTGCCCATCGACGAGGAGACCGTGCTGAACTCGATCGCCAAGACGTCGCGCGCGCTCGTGGTGAGCGAGAGCTACCGGTTCGTGGGCATCGGCGCCGAGGTCGGCGCCACGATCGCGGAGAAAGCGTTCGAGCACCTGGATGCGCCCGTCACCCGGCTGTCCCCGCCGAACATGCCAGTGCCGTTCTCCCCCCCGCTCGAGGACGCGTTCCTACCGCAGGTCGCCGACATCGAGCGCGCCGTCGAGAAGTTGTCCGCCTGGTGAGCCGCGCCCGACACGAGGGAGGAGCCCGATGACCTCGATCCAGATGCCGCAGCTCGGCGAGACGATCATCGAAGGCACGGTCCTGAAATGGTTGAAGGCCGAGGGAGAGACGGTGGAGCGCGACGAGCCGCTGTTCGAGATCTCCACCGACAAGGTCGACACCGAGGTGCCCTCGCCAGTGGCCGGCACCCTGACGAAGATCATCGTCGCCGAAGGCCAGACGGTGCCGGTCGGCACCGAGCTCGCCGAGGTCGCTTCGGACGAGGATGCGGCGCCGGCGGCGGATGCCGCGGCGCCGGCCGAGGCGGATGCCGCGGCGCCGGCCGAGGGGGATGCCGGCGAGCCGGTCGCCGCCGAGACGAGCGCGGGCGACGTGCCCGTGGCAGCCGGTACGGCGGCTCCCGCGGGCGGTACGGCGCCGACCGCACCGGTGCCCGACCGAGGGCCGCGGTCGCAGATCCTCTCGCCGCTGGTGCGCCGGCTCGCCCAGGAGCACGGCATCGACCTCTCGACGGTGGCCGGCACCGGCACCGGCGGGCGCATCACGAAGCAGGACGTGATGGCGGTCGTCGCCTCGGGCGGCGGCGGCGCGGCGGCATCACCGGCCGCATCGTCCTCGGCGCCTGCGCCTGAGCCGGTCGCAGCCCCGCCATCGGTCGGTGCGGCTGCGGCGCAGGGCGAGACGGTCGAGCCCATGTCGCACATCCGCAAGGCGATCGCCTCGCACATGCTCGCCTCGGTGAACGAGACGGCGCGCGCCTGGACGATGGTCGAGGTCAACGTCGATCACCTCGTGAAGCTCCGGGAACGCACGAAGGAGGCCTTCCTCGCGGCGCATGGCGTGAAGCTCACGTACCTGCCGTTCGTGGTGCGGGCCACCGTCGACGCGCTCGCGGCCTACCCGCCGGTGAACTCCCGCATCGTGGGTGACGACATCGCCACGCCGCGCGCGGTGCACATGGGCATCGCCGTCAGCTACGACGCGGGGCTGATCGTGCCGGTGATCCACAACGCCGACGTGATGAACAGCGTCGGCATCGCGCGGGCGATCGCCGACCTCGCGGCGCGCGCCCGGTCGCGACAGCTGCAGCCCGACGAGGTGCAGGGGGCGACCTTCACGATCACGAACCCCGGTCCCTACGGATCGCTGATCAGCGTGCCCATCATCAACCAGCCGAACGTGGGCATCCTGTCCCTCGACGGCATCCAGCGGCGTCCCGTCGTGCTCGAGGGCGACGCGATCGCGGTGCGCAGCATGGTCTACATCTCGATGTCGTGGGACCACCGGCTGATCGACGGCGAGATCGCCACGCGATTCCTGGGCAGGGTCAAGCACAACCTCGAGACGTGGGACTTCGCCGAGGACCTCGGGGTCTGACGCCGGTGGCTCGCCGCACCTGGTTGTTCGAGCCGGCGGGCGCCGTCCCTTACGCCGGCGCCAACGATGCCATGCACGACCTGGCTGCGCGCCGGCTCATCGAGGAGGTCCCCGACTCGGTGATCCTGCTCGAGCACCCACCGGTGTTCACGGCCGGACGCCGGGCCAAGCCCGAGCATCTCGTGTGGAGCGAGCAGGAAGCCGTCGCGCACGGCGCCGAGGTGCACCACATCGACCGTGGTGGCTCGTTCACGTTCCATGGACCCGGCCAGCTCGTGGGCTATCCGATCCTGCACCTGGGCGCCCGCCCCGATGCCGCCGCCTACCTGCGTTCCCTCGAGGAAGCCGTCATCCGCACGGGCGCCGAGCTCGGCGTCGAATTGCACCGGCGCGACGACGTACAGACCGGCGTGTTCGCCGGCGACGACAAGGTGTGCGCGATCGGGGTGCGCCTGATGCGCACGCGGGTCACCCTGCACGGGTTCGCGATCAACTGCGACACCGACCTGTCGTGGTTCGGCGGCATCGTCGCATGCGGGCTTCCCGACAACGGGGTGACCTCGCTCTCGGCGCTGCTCGGCCGCGCCGTGACGGTCGACGAGGTGCGCCCGATCGTGCGCCGCACGCTCGCGGAGGTGTTCGACCTGACGTACGAGCCGGCGCCGGCGCGCGAGCAGGATCGGTTCCGAGACCCGCTCGTCGCCTGACCGACGCCGTCCTCAGCCGTTGTCGGCGATCAGGGCGTACCGCGGCCGGTGCTCGAGCCATGCGAGCGGCCACGGCTCATGCAGGCGGGCGGCCCACTCCACGTCACGGAGCCGTTGGATGCGCACCCCCGTGTAGCCGGCGTCGGCGACGGCCCGCACCAACGGCCCAGGCGAGGGCATGCGAGCGAATGGCAGCGCCTCGATCACCTCGTCGGGGTACGACGCATGATGGTGATCGTCGAGGCCGAGCGCCGACCGAAGCAGGCCGGCCACGGCATGCTTCGCACGGTCGGCCGGAGCGCGTGAGCCCCAGACACCCTCGAAGAGCACGAGACGGCCGCCCGGCGCCGTCACCCGGCGCCACTCGCGGAGCGCCCCGACCGGGTCGGGCACCGTCCACAGCACATGACGTTCCATGACCGTCTCGAACGGGCCCTCGGGTGGCGACATCGCCGAGCCCACCTCGAACGCGACCTCGAGGCCCCGGGCGGCCGCCTTCTCACGCGCCTTCGAGAGCATGCCCTCGGACAGATCGAGCGCCGTCACCTCGTACCGTAGCTCGGCGGCGAGCAGGCTCAGCGACCCAGTGCCCGCGCCGATGTCGAGTACCGAGGCCGGCGGGTCGGGAAGGGCCCGCCGCAGGGCCGCCCGCCAGGCCGCCGCCTCGAGCGGATCGGACGCGGCGTGCGACGCCGAATGGTCGTAGGTCGCCGAGTCGCGGTCCCAGAATTCCCGGATGCGGTCGTTGACGTCGGTCATCGTGCTCGCTCCCTCGAAGTGCTCAGAAGAGGCGGGCGGCGAGCTTCGGTCGATACTCGCCCACGATCGCATCGTCGCCGAGGGTCGTGAAGATGTCGACCATCGATGTGCGTGCCGTGTCGGGGTCGTCGTCGAAGGCGGCGAGCAGGCCGTCGAGCGCCTCTCGCCACCGGCCGGCCGCTGCGGCGGCACGGGCGGTCCCGATCGCGCCCTCACCGGGCGCCGAGCCCCAATCGTGCACGCGCACCGTGGCCATGATGCGCTCGGCGTCGGCATCGGGCAGCAACGGCTCGGCGAGCGTCCGGGCCTCGTCGATGTCGCCGCGTGCCACGAGGATGCGCGCGAGCCCGATCGCGGCGTCGCGGTTCCCGGGATCCTTCGCCAGCACGTCGCGGTAGCCCGCCTCGGCCGACTCGATGTCGCCGGCAGCCTCTTCGGCGAGAGCCTCGTCGGCTTCGATCTCCACCTCGCTGGGCAGGATCTCGTCGATGAACCGGTTGACCTCCTGCTCGGGATAGGCCCCGATGAACATGTTGACCGGTTGGCCGCCGCTGAACGCCACGACCGTCGGGATTCCCTGGCTCTGGACGGCCTGCAGCAGCGCATTGCCGACGGCGTTCGCGTCGACGTCGAGCTTGGCGAGCAGGAACGCGCCGTCGCGCTCGCGTGCCACCTTCTCGAGGGTTGGTCCGAGGGTGCGGCACGGCGCGCACCACGACGCCCACATGTCGACCACCACGGGTCGTTGCATCGACCCCTGGATCACGACCTGCTCGAAATCGGCGTCGGTGACGTCGACCACGTGGGTCGTGGCTGCCGTCGCTCCGCTCATGTCCACCATGTCGTCCAGCCTCTCACACGTCTGCCGGAGCGACGGACGGCCTCGACGTCGCCTCTCGGCCCATGCCGGCCCGCCGCCGCCCGTACCGCCGCAGGCGCAGGGCGTTCACGACGACGGTCACGCTCGACAGCGCCATCGCCCCCGCAGCCCACATCGGGTCGAGGACACCGACGATCGCCAGCGGGATCATCACCACGTTGTAGATGAATGCCCAGAAGAGGTTCTCGGCGATGATGCGGTACGTGCGCCGCGCCAGGTCGAGGGCGTCGGCGACCGACGAGAGCGACCCGCCGAGTAGGTTGACCTCGGCAGCCGCGAGGGCCACGTCGGTGCCGCCGCCCATCGCCACGCCCACGTCGGCCTTCGCCAGCGCGGGCGCGTCGTTCAGCCCGTCGCCGACGAACACCACCCGGTATCCGTCGCGCTGCAGGCGTTCCACTTCCTCGACCTTGCCGTCGGGATAGACCTCGGCCGCGACGCGATCGATGCCGGTCTCGGCCGCCACCGAGTCGGCGGTGGCGCGACGATCGCCGGTGACGAGCGCGACCTGCATGCCCATCGCGCGGAGTCGTGCGACGGCCTGGGCGGCCTCCGGCTTCACCCGGTCGGAGACCGCGATGACGCCCACGGGCAGTCCGTCGCGCCAGACGGCGAACGGAGATCGTCCCTTCGAGGCGAGCGCCGTCACCGTCGCGGTGAGCGCCGGGGGAAGGGCGTCGGGGCGGCTCACGCGCATCTCGACCCCCTCGACCACGGCGCGGGCGCCGGTGCCGGGCTCGACCGTGTGCTCGGCGCCGGCGGGCACCGCGATCCCGCGCTCCCGCGCCGCATCGAGCACCGCCAGGGCGATCGGATGCTCCGAGCCCGCCTCCGCTGCGGCGGCGATCGTGAGCACCTCGTCGGCCCCGACGCCGGCGACCGGCACCACCTCTGCGAGGCGCATCGCGCCGTCGGTGACGGTTCCCGTCTTGTCGAGCAGCACGACATCGGCGCCGCGAGCAGCTTCGAACACCTCGCCGCCCTTGAAGAGCACCCCCAGTTCGGCCGCCCGACCGGTGCCCGCCATGATCGCCGCCGGCGTCGCCAGTCCGAGCGCGCACGGGCAGGCGATGAGCAGCACCGCCACGGCGTGCAGCATCGCGTCGCCGGGCGCGACGTCGGTGAACGCGAGCCATCCGGCGAAGGTCGCGGCCGCGATGCCGAGCACGATGGGCACGAACACCGACGAGACTCGGTCCACCAACCGTTGCACCGGCGCCTTCGAGCCCTGCGCCTGCTCGAGCAGGCGCACGATCTCGGCGAGTCGCGTGCCGGCGCCCACCGTCGTCACGAACACCACTAGCCGGCCATTGCCGTTGACCGTGGCGCCGACCACGTCATCGCCGGGTCCGACGTCGACCGGGGCCGACTCCCCGGTGAGCAAGGAGCGGTCGACCCACGACGACCCCTGCTTGACGACCCCGTCGGCCGGGATGGTCTCGCCGGGGCGCACCACCACGAGGTGGCCCGGTCGCACCTCGTCGATCGGCACCTGGCGCTCGACGCCGTCATCGAGCAGCGTGGCCTGCTTGGCACCGCGTTCGAGCAACACGCGGGCGGCGTTGCCTGCGCTCGCGCGGGCGCGGGCCTCCAAGACCTTGCCCACGAGGATGAGGGTCACGATGACCGCGGCGGTGTCGAAGTAGCGGTCGTCGCGGCCCAGCAGGTCGGCAGCGACGCTGTACACGTACGCCGAGACCGATCCGAGCGCCACGAGCGTGTCCATCGTGGTCGTGCCGTGCCGAGCCGCGCGCGCCGCGGCTCGAAGGAAGGGCCAGCCGGCGTAGAAGACGACGGGCGTGGTGAGCGCCCAGGCCAGACGCTGTGCCCATGCCTCCTCGGGCAGGGCGAAGGTGAACCAGAGCACGGCGAGCGTCAGCGGCGCGGCGACGGCGAGGCGCACGCCGAACGCGCGTACCTCATCACCGGGCGATCGGCGTTCGGTGTGCTCGCGTGCGCCGTAGCCGACCCGGCGTACCGCGTCGACGAGAGGGGCCAACGAACCCTCGCGCCCTCCGATCACCGTCGCGGTACGCGTGGCGAGGTTCACGGAGGCCGTGTCGACGCCCGGCACGTCCTCGAGCGCGCGCTCGACCCGCTGCACGCACGACGCGCAGGTCATGCCCTCGATGTCGAGGACCACGGCGCGCTCCTCCTGCGGCGCCTGCGTCGCGTTCATCGACCGGCCAACCGTCCGACCGCGGACATCAACTCCTCGATCTTCACTTCGCCGTCGCCCTGCTCGATCGACTCGCGCACGCAATGACGCACGTGGTCGTCGAGCAGCCCCATGCCGACGGCACGCAGGGCCGCCTGCACCGAGTTGAGCTGCGTGAGGATGTCGATGCAGTACTGGTCCTCCTCGACCATGCGCTGCAGCCCCCGGACCTGCCCCTCGATCCGCCGCAGCCGATCCTGCAGCGCCTTCTTGTTCATCTCGTATCCGTACACCACCGCCACCTCACATCGTTCGCTGGTCATCCGTGAGCGAGAGGAAGTGCACCGGGTCGGCACGGAACCGTCGCATGCAGCCCGCCGAACAGAACAGGTACGTGGTGCCGTCGTGCTCCCAGGCCGCCGCCGCGGTGCTTCGCTCCACGGTCATGCCACACACCGGATCCTGCATCCCTCGCCTCCTCACCATCCTCGAACAGCTGGCGCAGCATACCATAGGGGGGTATCCTGTGACCGTCGCCAGGCGGACGCGGTCGCCGGTGTATGCTCGGCGCACGGTGCGAGGAAGCCTCACGAGCGGAAGTCCGATCGCATGACCACGCAGGTCGCGCCCACCCCCCACGGGGCGCTCGGGCTCGGCGACGACGACATCGTCGCGATGTACCGCACCGTGCTGACCGCCAGGCTGCTGGACGAAGCGGCCCTGCGTCAGAACCGCATGGGTCGGGCACCGTTCGTCGTGCCCGCCGAAGGGCACGAGGGCTGCCAGGTGGGCACGGCGTGGGCGATGCGGCCCGGCACTGACGTCTGGTTGCCCTACTACCGAGACGGAGGCGTGGTCCTCACCGCCGGCATGACGCCCTACGAGATCTTCCTCGGCATCTTCGCGAAGGCTGACGACCCGTCGAGCGGGGGGCGGCAGATGCCGTCGCACTGGGGCCATCGATCGCTCGGCATCATCACCGGGTCCTCCCCCATCGCGACGCAGGTGCCCCATGCCGCCGGCATCGCCTACGCCATCAAGTACCGCCAGGAGGATGCAGTGGTGGCGTGTTGGTTCGGCGACGGCGCCACGAGCGAGGGCGACTGGCACGAGGGATTGAACTTCGCGGGCATCCATCGCCTGCCGGTGATCTTCGTGTGCGAGAACAACCACTACGCCATCAGCGTGCCGCAGTCCAAGCAGATGGCGATCACCGACGTGGCCGATCGCGCGGCCGGCTACGGCTTCCCCGGCGTGGTTGTCGACGGCAACGACGTGCTCGCGTGCTACGCCGCGATGAAGCAGGCCCACGACCGCGCTCGCGCCGGCGAGGGCCCCACCCTGATCGAATGCAAGACCTACCGCTTCCTCGGCCACACCTCGGACGACGACGA
>CAVROD010000002.1:0-670743 GCA_963722795.1 uncultured Actinomycetes bacterium | reverse complement strand
TCGGGTATGGGGACATGATCCGGCTGCTCCGTTCGTGCGAGTTCGAGATCGACGACCTTGTCGAGATCCGAGCGACGGAAGATGCCGACGATAGCCGCCGGACATCCCGGTCGAGTGGGCGCGGGGGTTGGCCGAGCGCCGAGGTTTGGAAGGCGCACAAGTCACATCGATGGGCGGGCCGCACACGTCGGCCCGCCCACCTTGACGTCGAGGACCTCAGTTCTCTCGGCACTCGACGTGCGAGGCAGTGCCCAGCCGTGCCCCCCCTCGATCAACAGGACCCGGTTGCCAGCCCGGTCAGGGATTACTGGATGAACCGTGACGCTCACCTGCAGGCCCGTACTCGGTGAGCCCGAGTTCGCTACGATCTGCCGAGGTTCATCCGAGGGGTACAGCGCCCATCAAGCGTCGAAGACCAGCGGTTCACATTCCGTCTTCGCTGATGTTGCCCGAAGTGTTGCCTATTGCTTAGTTCGCGCTTCCTCTAACGACCGCTGAGTCGCTGAGGCTCCACACGGAGTCACGATGAGGGACCCAGCGCCGGGCTCCGGGCCAATCTCGCGACGGACTACAGGTTCGGGGCACCGAAGGCATTAGACACTCGTGATGGGTGAGGTGGCTCGCATTGAGGAGAGGCGTAAGGATTCGCTGATGACGGCAGTGTCAGAGCCGATCATGTTCGAAGACTTCTTCCACGCGGAGAAGGATCGACTCCTCCAAGTCATGAGTGTGGTCGATCGTCGTTGCCGCTTTGGTCATTCTCGTCGTCGTCCGAGGTAACGAGCGGGTTGCACCCGTTTTCTTGGATAGCCAGAGGGTGAACGGTGTTCGTATGTCGACTCGCGATCGCGGTCCCTCACGGATGACTCACGGTTTCCCCGACCCCGGATCTGCAATGACGCACGGTCCCAGCCTGGGAGTATCCGGACACCCGGTTGCCCTCACCGCGGGGCCGGGGCCGCTCGAGGCCGGAGTGGCTGAGGCCCACATCGAATCGATGTACATGGCCTGCCAATCCAGAACCATCATCTAGACGGCGTGCCTACTTCTCACCCTGGACCCCAGACCATCGCCATGGTCTTCAGTCATCCAGGTCGAGAAGTCATATCGTTTCCCAGGCGGGGGAATCGGCCGCAGACAGACCCACTCGAGGGCGTGACTCCCGTCCCGCTCATCGAGTGCCGCGGCGCGGGGTCAGGAGCCCGCAGTCACGACGTTCCGAACCTCGACGTCGTTGAAGACCTGGCGGAAGAGGTCGGAGCCTGGCTTGAAGTAGACGTGGATGCGCATCATCGCGGGCTCGTTGCACCACGAAGCGAAGTCCCGCTGCAGGTCAACGTGGAGCCCATCGATCTCGATCGAGTCCCGGTTGGCCTCGTTGTCGCACGGGCCGGGCCACATCAGGATGAAAGACCGCGGACTCAACCCGCCAAACTGCACCTCCGCGCCTTCTGGGGGACCGTGGGCACCGCCTGGAAGGGCCACCGATGCCGGGCCGCCGAGCACGATCCACCCGTCCTCGGTCACGGTCCCGGTAAGCCCCTCCGCACATGCCTTCCTGTCCTCTCGTGCGTCGATGCCTCCTCCTCGGTATTCGTACGCATCGACGGTCCAGGGGCCGAAGTGGAAGATGAGGTAGTCGATCCCGCCGCTGCCCTCAGCGCCGCGCCACACGACACCGGCTGGCCGTCAGCACCTTCGTACGTCTCGAGCGGATGACCGTCGTAGACGATGCCGTAGGGGTCGTAGTGGTGGAAGTTGAAGTCGCCGCCGCAGCCCACCCAATAGGGCTGCGCCCCATCCCCGCTATATCGAGCGCCGGGGGGTACACGAGCTCCGCCGTGGAGCCATCGGGGAAGGTGATGGGCAGTACCTCCAGCCCGTTCTCCGTGTGAGTGCTTGGAATGAAGGCTTCAGGGGTCCCCTCTATGGGGGTGGGAGATGGTGACACCTGCGACGGTAACCCCTGAGGGGAGTCCGCTGGCGACGACCCCGGATCCGCTACCTCGCCCCCGGAGTTCGCGCAGGCGACCAGAACCACCGAGCCAACGATCGGCAGCAGCGCAAATCGCAAGCCAGCGCGTTTCTGCGGCCGCATCCTCCACTCCTCCTTTTCAGGAATGTGACTCGGGCCTCGAGCGGATTGTTCCTCCTCGGCGACGCGGCTAGGATTCTTCGTCTCGGTGTTGTCGGTAGGGGGCCCTGATCATGTGCATGACGGATCGTCGTTCCTCCAGTCCCTACGACCGAGGCGACCATCCTCGAGAGGCAACATCGCGATCCTCAGGGGACCACGACTCCAGGAACTGGTCGATGGGCTTCTCAGCACTCGCAGACGCTGTCAATCATCTGACAGTCTTGGGCGTTGCACGCAGTTCGCGGCTGCATACCCTCGATACCGAGATGCTTACCAGGCGGTGCGTGTGAGGGCGGATCACTCGAGTGAGGTCATCTCTGGATTCGTCGCGGAGGTGCGTGGCGAGATCGCGCGTTGGGGTTATGTCGAGCTCGACGAGCTCCCGGCGATGCTCGGCGTCAGCGTCGAGAGATGTCACGACCTGATACGCGGCGATGACTTTCCCGCTCCGGCCATGGCGGGAGGTCGCGACATCCTTCCGCTCTGGGAGCGGGCTGACATCGAGCGATGGTCGAGTCGTCTCAGCTGAGCCGTCGCGCCTCGTTTTCAGTGGTACTTGGACGCGCTGCAGCGCGGAACGAGCGACCTCGCATCGCTCCGACATCCGGAGTGGTCAAACAGCAGTCGGCGGTGACACGCGGTGATGACCAGCAGTGGGTTTACGGCATCGCCCAACCGGCACACAACTGCCATGCGGGCTCGGCCCGAGTGCGTCTCGCAGCGGCTGTCGCCCAGGCCCCCGCGTCGCTCGCCGATGCCGCCGACGGTGCTACGTTCCGCGCCATGTCAACCACGCGGATCGACGGAACGACGACAGGGTTCCCCGCTATGGTCGATGTCGCCCTTGAAGACGTGGGCGCCCAAGGGTGGACCCTCTTCGAGGATCTAACGCCTCCGGTGATGGTGCTCCGCGAGCCCGCGTTGGCACACAACATCGAGCTGATGCGCGGATACATCGACGCGAACGGCGTCGCGATCGCGCCGCACGGCAAGACGACCATGGCGCCGGCGATCTGGCGGCGGCAGCTCGATGCCGGAGCGTGGGGCATCACGGCGGCGACGCCAGGCCAGGTTCGGGTGATGCGGGACGTCGGTGTGCCGCGGATCCTGCTCGCCAACGAGCTCGTCGACGACGCAGCGATCGCGTGGGTCGCGCGGCAACTCGGTGACCCGTCTTTCCGCTTCGCGTGCTGGCTGGACTCGATCGACGGCGTCGATCTGCTCGCGGCGCGCCTCCGCGACGCGGGCGCGGAACGACCGCTCGCGGTGCTCGTCGAGCTCGGCCACGCGAGGGGCCGGACCGGGGCCAGGTCTCTCGTCGAAGCGCTGGAGGTCGTCGGAGCCGTCGCCGACCGTTCCGAGCTCGCGCTCGCCGGGATCGCAGGGTACGAGGGGACGCTCGCCGACGATCGATCCGATGCGAACGTCACGCGGGTGGACGCGTTCCTGGAGGAGCTGTCCACGCTCGCCGAACGGGCGATCGCCTTCGAGGACGTTGGTGCCGCCGGCCTCGACGACGCGTTCGTGGTCACGGCGGGTGGAAGCGCGTTCTTCGATCGCGTCACCGACGTCCTACGCGGCGGCGTGGCGGCCCGCGACGACGTCCGCGTCGTGTTGCGATCTGGCTGCTACGTGACGCACGACCACGGTCACTACGAGCGCGTGTCGCCGATGCCGTCATCGCGCGGCGCCGGTGGCTTCCTCCCGGCGATCGAGGTATGGGGCAGCGTTCTCTCTACACCGGAACCGGGAGTCGCCGTGATCGGCGTCGGGAAGCGCGACGTGGCGGCCGACATCGACCCGCCGATCGCTCGCTGGATCCGCGGCGACGACGGTGCGATCCGTGCTGCGTCCGGGATCCGAGTCACGCGGCTGATGGACCAGCACGCGATCTGTGCCGTCGAAGGCGAAGCGACCGCAGTCGGCGGGCTCGTCGGGTTCGGCATCTCCCATCCGTGCTCGGCATTCGATCGCCGGCGCGTGATCCCCGTCATCGAGGCCGACGGCCGCGTGATCGAGGCGGTCGAGACTCGCTTCTAACGATCCGTCAAAACGCCGCCGTCGGTCGTCGCGACGTTCGCGAGGTCCCCCATCGTCCCTGCCGCCGCCGCGCCGCTCGTCGCTCCCGCCGCGAGCGCTTCCGGGATCTCGGCACCCCGCAGCCGCGCGGCGAGGTAGGCGCCGTTGAACGCGTCACCCGCGCCGACCGGATCGACGTCGTCGACCGGTGGCGGGCGGTGCTCGAACCACGTGCCGTCCGGGAGCAGGGCGGCCGCGCCGTCACGACCACGCTTGAGGACCACCTCCGACGGGCCGAGCAGCACGACGCGCCGGGCGAGAGACTCGCCTCGATCCGACGTGTCGAGCAGGCGCCCGAGCTCCTCTTCCCCACCGAGGAGCACGTCGCAGCGCTCGATCAGCGGTCGCACGAGCTCGGTTGCGCGGTCGGAACCGAACAGCCCCGGTCGGACGTGTGGATCGACGGCCCGGAGCCCGGCGGCACGCTCGAGGAAGCTGACAGCGGTCCGCCATGGTCCGTCGCCGAGCAAGGCCGTGATCCCCGTGACGAGCACCGCGCGGGCTTTCGCGACCGGGGCGCCGTCGAGGTCCGCCGGCTCGATGGCGCTCGCGGCGGAACCCTGGCGCCAGTACCGCACGCCGCCGACCGTGTCGCGGAGCATCAGGCCGGTCGGGCGGTCGGGATCCCGGCGGACCCACGAGACGTCGACGCCGACCGTGTCGAGCGCCGCGAGGATCCGGTCGCCGGTCGGATCGGCGCCGAGCCTGCTTATCCACGCCGCTCGGACGCCCGCGTGGACCGCCGCGACGCACGCATTGCTCTCGGCGCCTGCGTGCGTCGGGCGGAACGACGTCGCCTCGTCGATCGGCCCGTCGACGGCGACCAGCGAGAGCATCGTCTCGCCGAGCGCGACGAGGTCGGGCACCGCAGTCACCGCCGCGCCGCGTCCGCAGCCGCCGCAGCGCGGTCGGCGAGCGCCACGAGCGCCGCGTCGTCGGCAGGAGGTTCCGCTCCCACGAGTCCCCCGCCGAGCGCGATGGCGGCCGCACCGGCGTCGAGGTATGGCCGGATGTCTTCGATCCCGACTCCGCCGACCGCCACGAGACGGGCGTCGGGGAACGGCGACCGCAGCGCACGGATGAACGACGGTCCACCGAGCGTCGCCGCCGGGAATACCTTGTAGGTGCGCGCACCGAGCGTGCGCGCGCGCATGAGCTCCGTCGCGGTCGCGATGCCAGGGAGTGGCTCGACGCCGAGCTCGAGCGCCGTCTCCACGACGGCATCGACCAACCCGGGGGATACGACGAACGTCGCGCCGGCATCGGCGCACGCGCGAACACCCTCGGCGGCGACGACGGTGCCCGCGCCGATCGGCACTCCGCGTCCGGCCGCGGCGGCGATCGCGTCGAGGGCGCCCGGCGTGTCGACGGTGATCTCGACGAGGATGCCCGAGGCGTGGAGTGCGTCCACGATCGCTGCGAGGTCCGAGGGGCGCCGGTAGCGGACGATCGCGATCACCCGGGCACCATCGAGAACGGTCATCCCGGCGGCAGATCCCCCGCCACGGGGATCGCGAGATCGGCCGCCCCCGGCTCCGACATCTCGACACTCGATCCCGTGCGCTCCAACAACTCGAGCGCGAGCTGCGCACGGCGTACGCGTTCTCGGGAGAGCGCGATGGCGGTCGCCTCGAGATGGGTCCCCGACGGGTAGATGTTCGGCGCGTTGCGCAAGCCGAACTTCACGTAGACCGGAGCCGCGATCCGGATCAGCTCCGGGAGCTCCGGCAGGCGCACGAAGCCGCCCGCGTCGTCCGGAGCCTCGATGTAGAAGTCGATCGGTGCGTCGACGACGGCGCGTATCGCCGCGATCTCGGCCAGCGACAGGTCGGTGACGAGGTTCAGGGTGTTCGCGCCGAGATCGACGAGCACCCGAGCGGTCGCCGGGTTCGCGATCGGCAGCAGCACCGACACCTTCGCCTGCATATCCGGCGGCAGCACACCGTTCCCGCGCAGCCGCCCGAACACGCTCAGGAGCCCGACATCGGAGATCAAAACGCTGCGGATACCGTGCGCCGCCGAGCGGCGGATGTCGTCGAGCGCGTGCACGACGCCTTCCTGCCCGTGGACGGCCGCCGCCACGGTCGAGCCGATGTCCGAGCGCGCGCTCGCCGACGGGCCCCACGACGCGGTCGGTCGCGCGAACAGGCTGACCTCGACGTGCGCGTTACTCGCGATCCGGACCATCTCGTCGAGCTCGTCGTCGGTGAGCAGGAAACCGCCGCTCCCCTGGCTGACGCGATGGATCGGGACCTGGCGCCTGGCCCCTTCCTCGAGCACGGCCTCGAGCGCGCGGGGTCCTTCCGTGCTCGGGATCTCGATCCGGAATGACGCACCGTCGGGAAACCGCGCCGGCGAGTCGGGGAGGTCGCGCAGGTCGCCAGACGGGAGGCCGAGGGACTCGAGGGCTGCGCGGGTCGTGTGCATGGACGTGAGGGTCCCGGACGATAGCACACGGCCATACGCGGCCGCCGCCATCGGGACTGGCTACACTTTCGCGCCGTGACCCGCGTCGTGATCGTCGGTGCCGGGAGCGTCGAGTTCACGCGGAACATCGTCGCCGATCTCTCGTCGTGGCCGAGCTGCACGGCGACGTCGAGATCGCCTGCACGACATCGACCCGGAGCGCCTCGCCTACGCCGAGCGCGCGGCGAGCGCGATCGTTGACCGGCGGGCGCCCGGCACGAGGTCGATGTCGCACCCGGACCGTCGAGCCGCCTTCGATGGGCAACACTACATGATCAACGAGATCCAGGTCGGCGGGTACGCGGCGACGCGCGCGGACTTCGACATCCCCGCGACCTACGGCCTCCGGCAGACGATCGCCGACACGATCGGGATCGGCGGCATCTTCCGCGGGCTCCGGACGATCCCGGTGATCGTCGAGATCGGCGACGAGACTGCACGAGCTGTGCCCGGACGCGCTGACTCCTGAACTACACGAACCCGATGGCGATGGTGCCGTGGGCGCGTCTGGGCGGGCTCGCCGTTCCCGGCAGAGCGTACGATCGGCGTGTGTCACTGGTCCGCGACACGCATGCGTTCCTCGCCGAGACCGTCGGCGTGCCCGAGGATCGCATCGAGTTCCGCACCGCGGGCTTCAACCACCAATGCTTCGTCTACGTCTTCCGCGACCGCGCGACCGGAGACGATCTGTATCCGGCGCTTCGCGAGATCGTCGACGCCGACCCCGAGGGCCTCGGCCGGCGGGTGCGGGTCGAGATCTACAAGCGGTTCGGCTACTTCCCCACCGAGTCCAGCGAGCATTCGCAGCGAGTACGTGCCGTGGTTCCTGCGCCACGACGATCAGGTGGAGCACTTCCGGCGGAGATCGACGAGTACATCCGCCGCTCGGACGAGAACCTCGAGGAGTTCGGCCGACCTGAAGCGCCGGCTCGACGCCGGCGAGGAACTGGAGATCGAGCCGACGTCACGAGCTCGCGAGCCAGTTCATCCACGCGATCGAGACGGGCGACCCGCGCGAGCTCTACGGCAACGTGCGCAACGACGGCCTGATCGACGGTCTGCCCGCCGGATGCCTGCGTCGAGGTCCCGATGCTCGTCGACGCCGACGGCGTCGCATCCGACGCCGATCGGAGAGATCCCGCCGCAGTGCCTCGCCCTCAATCGCACGTTCCAGAACGTCGTCGAGCTCACGGTGCGCGCCGTCGTGGACGGTCTCGCGATCACGTCTACCAGGCCGCGTTGCTCGACCCGAACACCGCCGCGACGTTGCCGCATCGGGCGGATCCTCGACCTCGTGGACGAGCTGATCGAGGCGCACGGCGACCTCATCCCGGAAGCGATCCGGCGCTGACCGGGCGCCTGGTCGCGTCAGAACGCATCGACCCCTCCCTTGCGAGGACCTCGGCCGAGGTCCTACAGTCCCCGAGACAAAATCGGGGGAGGGTGCGATGAACGTCGGATGGTCGAGGTCGGCGAGGTTAGCCACCGGCGCGTTCGCGATGGTGTTGATCGCGTCCGCCTGTACGTTCGGCGGAGAGACCACGGACGAGGGCGGCGAGAACGGTGGCGGTGACGGCGGCGACGTGACCCTCACGGTGTGGGCGCACCGAACAAGTCGTTCAACCAGGCGCTCAGCGACTCGCGGCGGCGTATGAGGCCGAGACCCGAACGTGACGATTGAAGTTCGAGACCTTCGACTACGACTCTACATCCAGACGCTGCAGACGGCGCTGCCCGCGCGGGAACGGAGGCCGACATCCTGCAGATGTTTGGGACGTGGACATGCAGCTACGCCGACAACCTCGCGCCCGTGCCCGGACGACGTCGAGTCAGCTTGGCCGACGCCAAGCGCGTTCTTCGCCGGCCGCTCGGTGGATACGTGTGCGACGACACGCTCTACGGCCTCCCGCAGGAGTCGAACGTCGAGTACGGCGCCACGCTCGTGAACACGCGAGATGGCGGAGGACGCCGGCGTGACGGCCGACGGCTGGGCGTCGCTGGGACGAGTTCATGCCGACGCCAGGGATGACCGTGACCCAGGACGGCGTGATCACCCGCGCCGGCTACCACTTCACCGCCGGCGGACGGGCTCGCCTACTCGTTCTTCTCGCTGATCCTGCAGGCGGGCGGCAGTTCCTGCCGAAGACGGCAGCGCCTTCACGCTCGACGACCCCCGAGGCGGCGGCAGGCGATCGCAGCTGAAGGCGATCGTCGACGCAGGGCATCTCGACCCCGAGCTGTTCAACGACACCGCGAACTGGGTCGGCGACTGCTACTTCAGGAGGCTGTGCGCCATGGGCCTCGTCGGCCCTTGGGTGGTCGCCAGACTACGCCGAGGACTACCCGGAGGTGACCGCGACACCCTGTACGTCGAAGCTGCCAACGCTCGAGAGCTCTGAGGACTTCGTCGCCGACTCCGGCTGGGGACTCACGGTCGTCGGACGCCAGCCCGACGCCGACGTGGCCTGGGACTTCGCCGCGTTCGCGACGCTCGAGGTCGAGCAGGCCGCAGTGGAACGCTGACGTCCGGCACGCTGCCAGCCCTCGAGGAGAACGCCGAAGGCGCCGCCAAGGACGAGCTGATCGAGGCGTTCCCGCACTTCGAGGCGTGGTTCCAGATGCTGCCGAACGCGCAGTTCGTCGGGCACCTCCCGGACCGCGACCAGCTCTACTACGACATCATCTACAAGCACGGCCTGGCGGCGCTCAGGGCGACGAGAGCATCGACGGACGCGCTGGCGGCGATGGAGACCGAGGCGAACGAGACCTTCCGCTAGCCAGTCCGATCGGCGAACAGAGCGGGCGCGACGATCCGATCACGGGGCCCAGGCGACCGCGACCGTGACGGGCAGGCCCGACGCTTCTTCGCTGGCCGCGAGGGCGGCCAGAGGCGCTTCGTCACGTCGGTGACGCTTCCCGCCCTTGGCTTCATGGCGATCTTCATGGTGCTGCCGATCGTCTGGGCGCTCGCGCTGTCGTTCTTCGACTTCAGCCCGCGCCGCACCGGCAGCCCGTTCCTCGGCCTCGGCGCTCGACAACCCGTTCGTCGGTCTCGAGCACTTCCGAGAGGATGTTCGACTTCCCTCCGACGCGCACCGCTCGAGGTGCGGCAGTTCCACACGGCGCTCAAGGTCACGCTCCTGTTCGCGTTCCTCGTGCGTGCCGCTGAACCTCGCTGATCACGCTTCCACTCGCCGCGATGGTCGAATCGGTGCACGAGCGCTGCGCGGCCCTCTACCGCACGGTGTTCTTTCTCCCGGTGCTGACCTCCGCCGTCGGCGTGGCGATCATCTGGGGCTTCGTGCTGCACCCCCAGAACGGGCTCCTGAACGGCCTGATCTCCAGGTTGACCGGCAAGGTGACCGTGATCGCTTGGATCGACCGACCCGACCTCGTGTTCCTCGGGTTGCCGATCGCGCTCGTCGCCATGATCGTCGCGTACCTGTGGCAGGACATCGGCTACAACCTCGTGATCTTCATCGCCGCCCTGCAGGCGATCCCGCGCTCGGTGAACGATGCCGCGCGGGTCGACGGCGCCAGCGCGTGGCAGACGTTCCGCTACATCACGCTGCCGCTGCTGAAGCCGACGATCCTGCTCGCGTCGGTCGCTGACGATGATCTCGGCGTTCCAGGTGTTCGACCTGTTCCAGGTCATGACGAACGGCGGCCCCGACGACCAGACGCCGGCGCTCTCGCTCGACATCTACGAGAACGCGTTCCGCTACCAGCGCATGGGCTGGGCCGCCGCGATGTCGGTCGTGCTGTTCCTGCTCGTGTTCGCGATCTCGCTCGTGCAGTCGCGGTTCCTGCGGCGAACTGGGAGTACTGAGTGGCGACCACGATCGACCGCCCGTCGACGGCCCGCCGAGACGCGGCACGCACGCGCTCGCGAACCAGCCGGGGAGCGGCGTCGCCATCGGCTCGGCCGAGCCGCGCTGTACGTCGCTGCTCTCGATCTTCGGCGTCGATCGCCGCGCTGCCGTTCGTCTGGATGATCCTCGGCGTCGTTCAAGACCGGGCCGGAGATCCGGCAGATCCCTCCCACGTTCCTGCCGCAGGAGCCGACGCTCGACAACTACGAGACCATCCTGACGACCCCGAGCTGCCGCTCTGCCACTCTTCTACCGGAACTCGGCTGTTCGTCGCGGTGACGACGGTCATCGCGACGCTGTTCACGAGCGTCGCTGCTCGGCTACATCTTCGCGAAGTACGCGTTCCGCGGACGCCAGCCGCTGTTCTGGTTCGTGCTCGCGACGATGATGATCCCGCCCAGGTGACGATGATCCCCGGCTACCTGATCCTGTGCAGCTCGGCCTGCTCAACAACCTGTGGGGTCTGGTGCTGCCGGCGTTCGTCGACGCGTTCGGCGTCTTCCTGATGCGCCAGTTCATGCTGTCGATCCCCGACGACGAGATCTGGTCGGCGCGCGTCGACGGCGCGTCGGAGTGGCGCATCTACCGCTCGGTGGTGCTGCCGCAGCTGAAGCCGGCGCTCGCGACGCTCGGCATGCTCACGTTCATGTTCCACTGGAACGCCTACCTCTGGCCGCTGATCGTGCTCACCGAGCAGGACAAGCGCACGCTGCCGATCATCCTCACCTGGTACTCCACGCAGCACTCGGCGCAGCAGAACCTCGTCATGGCGGCCTCGGTGCTGATGGTGATCCCGGTGCTCATCTTCTTCGCGCTCTCGCAGCGCTGGATCGTGAGCGGCCTGACCCTCACGGGTGGGAAATAGGACGGGTGATGGCGGCGATCACGTTCGACAAGGTGGCGAAGGTGTACCCGGACGGAACCGAGGCCGTGTCGGACTTGGACCTCGAGATCGCAGGACGGGGAGTTCATGGTCCTCGTCGGGCCCGTCGGGCTGCGGCAAGACCACGACGCTGCGCATGGTCGCCGGGCCTCGAGGAGATCACCGACGGCGACGATCCGCATCGGCGACCGCGGTCGTCAACGACGTCCCGCCGAAGGATCGCGACATCGCGATGGTCTTCCAGAACTACGCGCTCTACCCGCACATGACGGTGTACGAGAACATGGCGTTCGCGCTGAAGCTGCGCAGGCACGCCGAAGCCGAGATCGAGCGACGGGTCGACGAGGCGGCCGACGATCGCTCGGCATCGGCGACCTCCTCGGCGCGCAAGCCGAAGGCAGCTCTCGGGCGGCCAGCGGCAGCGCGTGGCGCTGGGCCGCGCGATCGTGCGCGAGCCGCAGGTGTTCCTGTTCGACGAGCCGCTGTCGAACCTCGACGCGAAGCTGCGCGTCGCAGACGCGGGCCGAGATCACGACGCTCCAGTCAGCGAGCTCGACATCACGACGATCTACGTCACCCACGACCAGGTCGAGGCGATGACGCTGGGCGACCGCATCGCGGTCATGGACGGGGCGTGCTGCAGCAGGCCGACCCGCCGCAGGAGATCTACGAGCGGCCGGCGAACCGTTCGTCGCCGGCTTCATCGGCTCGCCGGCGATGAACATGGTGGAGTCGACGCTCGAGAGGGTCGATGGCGGGTTCATCGCCCGATTCGGCTCGTCGGCGCTGAACCTCGGCCAAGCCTTCGTCCATCGACCACCCCGGGCTCGCCGGTTCCGGCGATCGCAAGGTCGTGCTCGGGATCCGTCCAGAAAGCCTCGAGCACGAGCGCGCCGCCGGCGGCGACGCCGAAGGCAGGCGCCTCTTCGCGCGGATCGAACTGCGCGAGGCGCTCGGTGCTGAGGCGCTCGTGCACTTCGCTCGACGCGCCGCCCCTCGTCACCGATGACACGAGGGAACTCGTGCAGGCCCAGGAGGACATCGAGGACATCGCGGACCTCAACGAGGTGATCGAGCAGCGCGTGTCGACATTCGTCGCGCGGATCGATCCGAAGGTCGACATCACGGTCGGGGAGACGGTCCCGCTGGTCGTCGACACGGCCGAGCTCCACGCGTTCGATCTCGAAGACGGCCGCGCGTTGGCCGGGACCTGACGTGATGCGTTAGGCGTCGTGACCGGCGAGGCCGGGCACGATCCGAAGGGCGTTGTCCACGTAGATCTTCTGCAGGACGTCGTCTGGGAGGTCGAGCACCGCCGATGCCCCACCGCCCCATCTCGGGGATCTCCTCAGTCGAGTGCGGGAACCACTCGTCGCCGGTCTCCAGGAACCGGTAGTGCAGCCGGTACGAGCGCTCGTCGGGCGGGAACGTGTCGGTGCCGAACAGCACCCGGTCGCGGTGCCGCGTGAACAGGGCGCGGGCGGCCCGCGGCTGGCGGCCGAGTTCGGGAAGCCGGGCCGAGATGTCGATGTGGTAGTTCGGGTACCGGTCGAGCATGTCGCCCACCCGGCCCAGGTTCTCCGGGTAGCAGCCGCCGTGCACTCCGACGAACGTCGTTTCCGGATTGGCGGCGACGACCGTCTCCAGCGCGTCGATGAGCCGTTCGAACGCCGGGAACTCCGGCCCCGCGAACGACCAGTGCGGGTAGCGCAGCAGTTGTTCCAGCCGCTCGTTGTGTTCGTCGATCGGGTCGAAGAACGCCTTGGGGTCGGCGGTGTGCACGGCCACCGGGATGCCCTGCCCGGCCGCCTCCGCCCACAGTGGAGCGAGCCGTTCGTCGTCGAGCAGCACCAGGTTGCCGTGGTGGTCGCGGCGGTGCAGCCCGAGGTCCTTCCACACCTTCAACCCCTTGGCTCCGGCGGCGACCGAGGCGGCGAGGCCGGCGGCGATCCGTTCGCCGAAACCGGGCGTGGCCAGTTCGTCCCAGTCGACGTGGCAGAACGTCGCGAACCGGCCCGGATGCGGCGTCGTACCGCGCGATGTTCTCGGCCAGTTCGGCGCCGAACCGCCCGCACAGGTTGACGATCGCGCGGACGCCGCTGCGGTCCATTGGAGATCCGATCAGCGCGGCCGGGTCGGACACCATCCACGACCCGTCGTCGGTGAGCCAGCGGCCGAGGTGGTTGTGCGCGTCGACGACCGGGAACCGAGCTCGGTCGACCCGATGAATGGGGAGGACGACCTTCGGCTCGGGCCGCCAGTCGCGCAGGCGCAGATCCCCCGCGTCGGTCACCTCGCGGCGCCGACCGACGCGCCCGGTCCGTCGCTGAACTAGGCAGCCAGCGCGCCTCTGCCTCGAGCATCCGGTCGCTCATCTCGTGGATGCGAGGAAGCGTGAGGACCGCGCTGGTGAGGGGATCGAGCGCGACGGCCGCGTGGACGAGGTCTCGGTCGCCCGTGACGCGGCCTCGACGACGAGCCGCTGCACGGCGATCTGCACTTCGTTCAGGGCCGCGCACGCGGCGGGGAGGCGACCGAAGCGCAGCGGCCGGACGCCGTTACGGTCCGCGACGCAGGCGACCTCGACGCACGCGTCGGGTGGCAGATTCTCGATCGAAGAGCCGTTGCGGACGTTGCCGTAGATCACCCTCGTCGTGCCGGTGACGAGGCTGTCGACGATCGGCGCGGCGCAGCCTCCGCCGTGGGTGGGGCCGTGCTCGCGGGCCTCCGCGATGACGTCCTCGATTCGTGTAGGACGCATCGGCGCTCCGACAGATGTCGAGGTAATCCCACCGGCGGTCGAGGTACTCCGCCGTGAGCTCCGGGGTTCTACGGAACCACGCCCAGTACTCGCTCGCGTGGTGGCTCGATTCGGTGTGGAAGTATCCGGTCAGGAGCATCAGCTCCGACCGCACGCGCTCGGTGCTCTCGTACGGGTCGTCGGAGCGCTCGAGGAGCGGGATCGAACCGTCGACGTGGCGCGCGCGCATCACCTCTGATCTGGGGGATCAGGTCCTCGTCGCCCCGGCGGAACGTCGTGAACCACGCGGTGTGGTTCACGCCAGCACAGTCGAACGTGACCTCGTCGTATGGCACGCCGAGCTCCCTGGCGAGTTGCTCCGACGTTCCCTGTACGCTGTGGCACAAGCCGACCATCCGCACCCCGATCCACTCCGTTGCCCACACGTTGATCGACATCGGGTTCGCGTAGTTCAGGAGCCAGGCGTCGGGACAGAGCTCCAGCATGGCCTCGGCGACCTCTCGCAACGCCTGGACCGTCCGCAGACCTCGGAAGATACCTCCCGGCCCGAGCGTGTCGCCGACCGTCTGGTCGATCCGTACTCGCGGGGATTCTCGACGTCGTGTCCGTAGGCCTCAACCCCACCAACCTGGAACACGGTCTGACCACGACGTCGGCGCCACGGAGCGCCGAGCGGAGGTCGGGCGACCTCGACGCGTCCCGGCAGGCCGGCATCCTCGACCATCCGCTGGATGAACGCTTGCGTGCGGTCCGCCGCGGCGTGGTCGATGTCGTAGAGCACGGGCGCGACGTCGCGCGAGTGCCGGGAACGAGAGGATGTCGCGCGCGAGCTCGAGGGGGAACACCCAGCCGCCGGCGCCGCCGATCACGATCGTCGGACCGTCACTCGCCATCACACTCCTCCTCGGCCCGGCTGGTTGATCGTCTCGAGGCGCGACGTGCGGCCAGCACGACCGGGATGCTACCGTTCGGCCGTTATGAGCGAGCGCGAGCAGATCAGGACCGACGGAGCCCCGACCGGGACGGGCGCCTATTCTCAACGTCCGTGCCGGCGACTTCCTGTTCATCTCGGGTCAAGGACCGAATCGAACCCGGGACGCTCCACACCATCGGAGCGACGGTCGCCGACCAGACCGAGGCGACGCTCCGGAACCTCCAGGCGATCGCCCGAGCTGCGGGTGGCTCGCTCGACGACGTCGTGAAGGTCTCGGCGTTCCTGGCTTCGAATCGAGGACTTCGCCGAGTTCAACGCGACGTACGAGCAGATCTTCGCCTCGGAGCCGCGTCCCGCGCGCACGACGAGCGGCGCGGAGCTGCGGAACATCCTCGTCGAGATCGACGCGGTCCTGTACCTGCCGCGGTGAACCGGCGCACGGACTCCGCGACCATCGGAAGGTGCGGTGATGCGGGGCCTCGAGGCAGGGCGTGCTGATCTCGGGCGGCACCGGGCATCGGCCTGGCCGCCGCGCGGCGGTTCCTCGAGGAGGGATCGCGGGTCTTCGTCGGGTCTCGACGCGGACGAGGTCGCCGCCGCCGTTGACGGGCTCGGCGAGCTCGGCACGGTCGACGGCCTCGCCGACGTGTCGCGCCGAGAGCGACGTTGCCGGCGGGTCGACGGCGCCGCGGGCACTCGGCCGGATCGACGTCCTGATCAACAACGCGGGCATCGCCACGAAGGAGCCGTTCGTCGAGATCGACGGCCCGGCGGGACGAGCGATCGCCGTGAACCTGCGCGGGCATGTTCCTCGTCGCGCAGGCGTGGCGCACCGGATGGTGGAGCGCGGAGCCGGCGGCGGCGTATCGTGAACATGGCCTCGACGAACGCGCTCGCGGGCGAGGCCGACTTCGCGCACTACAACGCGTCGAAGGGCGGCGTCCTGCAGCTCACCCGCACGATGGCGGTGGAGCTCGGTCCGCAGGGGATCCGGGTGAACTGCGTGTGCCCGGGGTTCATCGACACGCCCGCTGAACGAGGCGGCTCGCCGCAGATCGAGCGAGCGGGAGGCGTATGCGCGCGACCGGATCCCGCTGCGGCGCTCCGGGTCGGGCCGAGGAGGTCGCGGCCGCCTACGCCTTCCTGGCGTCGGACGACGCCTCGTTCGTCCACGGCGAAGCGCTCGTCATCGACGGCGGACAGCTGGCGGTGATGTAGCGGTGGCCGTGACTCGCCGCTCGAGACGCGCTGCGCGAGCTGCCGCTCCGCCGGATCGCGGCGTCGCGCTCTCACTGGCTCGGCCAGGCCGGGTTCGTCCTGCGGACCGGCGGGGCGGCATCGGGTGGGGCGGGGGACCGCGGCCCTGATCGACCCGTTCCTGTCGCCGTGGCACGGACGGCTGTACGAGAGCGCGCTCCCGGCTGCGCGGGCGCAGGGCGTCGACCTCGTCCTGGTGCACCCACGAGCACGTCGACCACTTCGACGCGGCGAGCGCGCCGGCGATCGCGGCGGCGTCGCCCGCAGGCGGTCTTCGTGGTGCCGGCGCCGATCGTGGACATGGTGACCGAGGCCGGCGATCGCTCCCGATCGCGTCGTCGGCGTGCAGCCGGGCGACGACCTCGAGCTCGCGGGGCTGCGGATCCGGCCGGTGCCCGCGATGCACGGCGTCACGATGGACGACGCGTACGGCTTCGGCGAGAGCTCTCCGGCGGCCAGGTACGGTTCCTCGGCTTCGTGCTCGACGCCGGCGGCGTGCGCGCTGTACCACGCCGGCGACACGATCCACTTCGACGGGATGGAGGCGACGCTGCGGGACCTCGAGATCGACGTCGGCGCTGCTGCCGATCAACGGCCGCGATGCCGGAGCGCGAGGCCCGCGGCATCGTCGGCAACCTGTCCGAGCGCGAGGCCGCCTGGCTCGCGCAGCGAGGTCGCGCTCGACCTGCTCATCCCGATGCACTACGACCTGTTCGCGCGCAACCTCGGCTATCCCCGCGCGCGCTCGTCGACAGCGTGGACCGCGACCATCCCGGCGTGCCGGTCTTCGTCCCGGCGCGCGAGCATCCCTTCGTGCTGCGCGATGACGGCACGGGCGCGCCGGTGAGGGCGCTCGTGTACCTCGGACCCGGCCGGATGGAGCTCCAGGACGCGCCCGGACCCGAGCCGGCGCCCGGCGAGGTCGTGATCGCGCACGCGCGCCTCGGCGATCTGCGGCTCGGACCTGCACGGCTTCCGGGAGGCGAGCCCGCGCCGGATCCCGCCGCTCGTCATGGGCCACGAGACCGTCGGGCGTCGTCGACGCCGTCGGCGAAGGCGTCGACCCGTCGCTCGTGGGCGGCCGGGTCGTGCTGAAGCCGATCGTCGCGTGCGGGGCCTGCGACGACTGCCGCGAGGGCGACATCAACCACTGCGCGACGGGCCGGCTCGTGGGGCGCGACCTCCCCGGCGGATTCGCGGAGCGTTTCGCCGTGCCGGCGGCGCGGCCGTGCCGATCGACCCGACGTCCCCGACGATGTCGCGACGCTCGACGGAGCCGCTGGCGAACGCGGTGCACGTGGCCGTCGCGCGGGTGCGCCGGCGCGGCGACCGCGTGCTCGTGATCGGCGCCGGGCCGATCGGCGTCCTGATGGCGCGGTGTCGCGTGCAGCGCGGTGCCGAGCGCGTGCTCATCACCGATCCGGTGGCCGGCCCGCTCGCGCTCGCCGAGGCGCAGGGTGCCGTGCCGCTGGCAGACGACGACGCGCCGATGCGATCGACGCGCGTGGCCGACGGGCGCGGGCCGCTCCGTCGTGATCGACGCCGCCGGCGTTCGAGGCCACGTGGGCGCTGGGGCTCGCGCTCCGTGCGCCCCGGCGGGCGGATCGTGGAGGTCGGCCTCGGCGCTCCGGCCGGGGCGGTCGACTACTTCGCCGTGCTCGGCAAAGAGGTGACGATCACGGGCTCGTACGCGTGGGTCGACGACGACTTCGCTGCAGCGTCCGGATGATCGAGGCCGGGGCGGTCGACACGACGGGGTGGATCACCTCGTGCCCTTCGAGGACGGGCAGCGCGCGTTCGAGGAGCTGGTCGACACGACACACCGGTTCAAGATCGTCCTTCGACCCTGACACCCTACTTCGGCTTCCTCGAGTTCCGGCTCGGTCTTCGGTCCTCGGTAGTGCTCATCCACTCGACGCTTGACGGAACTCGCCGCCCGTGACATTCGGTTGCCCTCGATGAGAGTCGCGCAGGTGCGTCAGAATTCCTAGGCAGTCGCGCTGGAGGGAAGCTCCCAGCGTGGAGCGAACCGATTCGAGGGATCGTGGGTCTCGCACGAAGCGGCCGTCGTCGCATAGTCTCCGGCGATGAGGACCTGCCCCTCTTGCGGCACCGAGAACCCCGACGGGGCGAAGTTCTGCAACGAGTGCGCCACGCCGCTCGGAGCGCCCGCTGCACGCCGGTCGCGCGAGGAGCGCAAGGTCGTCACCGCGCTGTTCTGCGACCTGGTCGGGTTCACCGCCACCTCGGAGTCCGCCGATCCCGAGGACGTCGACAAGATGCTCGCCGCCTACGTCGACGATGGCCCGCACGCAGATCGAGGCCCACGGCGGGGTCGTGGAGAAGTTCATCGGCGACGCGGTCGTCGGGATCTTCGGGGTCCCGGCCGCCCACGAGGACGACCCTGAGCGCGCGGTGCGCGCCGGTCTTCGGATCGCCGAGGACGCCGAGGAGCTCGAAGGCCGTCGGGGGAGCACCGCTCCGTCTGCGCGTCGGGATCAACACCGGGGAGGCCCTGGTCCGTCTCGGGGATCACGCCGGGATCGGGCGAGGGCTTCCTCGTCGGGCGATGCGATCAACACCGCCTCGCGGATCCAGTCGGTCGCTCCGGAGATGGGAGTCGGGGTCGGGCTCGCCACCTACGAGGCGACCGCGCTGGTCTTCGACTACGACGGAGCTCGAGCCGGCGACCCTCAAGGGCAAGTCCGAGCCGGTTCGCGTCTTCCACGCGAAGGCCGCCGCGGGCGCGTCTCGGCACCGACCTCACCCGGACCCACGACACCCCGTTCATCGGACGGGAGATCGACCTCGCGCTCCTCAAGGGGATCTTCGACAAGGCCGTCGCCGCCGACTCGGCCCAGCTCGTCACGGTCGTCGGCGAGCCCGGGCTCGGCAAGAGCCGGATCGTCGCCGAGCTCGGCGCCTACATCGACGACCAAGCCCGACCTCGTCACCTGGCGTCAGGGCCGATGCCTGCCCTACGGGGAGGGCATCACCGTTCTGGGCGCTGGGGGAGATCGTGAAGGCCCACGCGGGGATCTTGGAGTCCGACCCGCCCGACGTCGCCACGAGCGAAGCTCGAGGCGGTGCTCCCGCAGGGCGCGGAGCGCGCCTGGTTCCGCCAGCGCCTGCTGCCGCTGCTCGGGATCGAGGCCGACTTCGATCGGCCGAGCGGGAGGAGCTGTTCACCGCGTGGCGGCGGTTCCTCGAGCACGTCGCCGAGCAGCGATCCGACCGTGCTCGTGTTCGAGGACCTGCACTGGGCCGACGACGCGATGCTCGCCTTCCTGGAGCACCTGGCGCGATCGCGCCGAGGGCGTGCCGCTGCTCGTGGTCGGCACCGCCCGCCCCGAGCTGTTCGAACGCCATCCCGACTATCGGCGCGGGCTTGCGGAACGCCACGCCCATCAACCTCGTCGCCACTGTCGGCCGAGGAGACCGCGCGTCTGGTGTCCGCGCTGCTCGAGACCCACCGTGATCCCCGCCGAGCTGCAGCAGCCGATCCTCGACCGCGCCGGCGGGAACCCGCTCTACGCCGAGGAGTTCGTCCGGCTGCTGAAGGACAAGGACCTGCTCGTCAAGAGCGGGCTCGAGCTGGGAGCTGCGGGAAGGGGCGGAGGTGCCCTTCCCCGACTCCGTGCAGGCGCTGATCGCCGCTCGACTGGACACGCTGGCGCCCGACGCGAAGTCGATGCTCGCCGACGCCGCGGTCGTCGGGCAAGGTGTTCTGGGCGGGCGCCGTTCGCCGCGATGGGCGAGCGCGACCTCGCCGAGGTGACCGAGACCCTCCGTGAGCTCTCGCGGAAGGAGCTCGTCCGCCCGGCCCGCCGATCCTCGATCGAAGGCGAGGCCGAGTACGCGTTCTGGCACGTCCTCGCCCGCGACGTCGCCTACGGGCAGCTCCCCCGAGCCTCACGGGCCTCGCGCCACGTCGCCGCCGCCACGTGGATCGAGTCCAAGGCCCTCGAGCGCGTCGAGGACCTCGCCGACGTCCTCGCCTACCACTACGCGACGGCGCTCGAGCTCGCGCGCGCGGCCGGAGAGACCGAGCAGGCCGCCGAGCTGGAGGCGTCCGGCGCTGCGGTTCCTCACCCTGGCCGGCGAGCGCGCGCTCGGCCTCGACACCGCCGCGGCGCTGCGAACCTCGAGCGGGCGCTCGCGCTCACTCCCCCGGGGCACATCCCGAACGGCCCGGAGCGCTCGCTCGCTTCGGCGAGGCCGCCTGTCCAGGCCGGCCGCTACGCCGAGGCGGCGGAAGCCCTGGAGGAGGCGATCGCGTCGTTCCGCGCGCGCAGGCGATCTCGCCGCCGCCGCCCGCGCCATGGCCACAGCTCGGCAACGCGTACTTCGACGAGGCTCGGTGACCCGCGGTGGGCGGACGCTCGCCGGCGGAGGCGTCGGCGCTTCTGGAGCCGCTGGCGCCCGGCCCCGAGCTCGTCGGGCGCGCTCACCGAGCTGGCCAGCGTGCGAGACCCTCCAGGGGAGTATGAGGCGGGCGCACGGTCGCCGAGCGGGCGCTCGCGCTCGCCGAGGAGCTCGGCCTCCGCGCGGCCCGCGCGCGCCCTCGGCTATCCGCGGTATGGCCCGCGCCAGCCTCGGCGATCCCGGCGGGCCTCGAGGACTACCGTGAGGCGATCGAGCTCGCGACCGAGGCCGGACGAGGGACGCGAGGCGGCCCTGCTCCACAACAACCTCGGGGTTGGCGCTCTTGGATCTTCGAGGGCCCGAAGCCGTCGCTGGAGGCCTCCTGCGTTCGGGGATCGCCTTCGCGAAGGCCCGGGGGCTCGCCGAGACGGCGAGACGCCATCACGCAGAGCACGACTCGATTCACTCTTGGATCGCGGGCGAGACCGGATGAGGCGCTCGCGCTCGCCGCCTGAGTGGCGCCGCGCCTGGAGGCGAGCGGCGATCGTGTTCGACCTCGTCGGGTTCGCGCGCGCAGGCCCGGATCCCGGCCCTGCGCGGGCGGGCCGCGCCAGGTCGCTGGACTCGCTCGACTGGCTCGAGGCTGACCGCTCGCGGAGCTCGAGGACGCGCAGACTCGTCGTCTTCGGCCTCGGGTCGGCCGCCCTGGTGCGCGCCGGGCTCGGGCAGGTCGAGCGGGCGGCCGCGCTCCTCGACCGAGCTCCAGGCGTATCCGGTTCTAGCGGCAACAACGGCGTACTCGGCCCTACTCCCGTCGTTGGTGCGCACCGCCTGCGGATCGTGCGACGCGACTCGCGCGAGCGTCTCGTCGCGGGTCTCGACCCCCCGTACCCCTACGCGGAGCACGCGCTCGTCGCGGCGAAGCGCGGCACTCGCCGAGGCCCGCGGGGACCTGGAGGCCGCCGCCGATGCCTACGCCGATGCCGCCGATCGCTGGGAGCGGTTCGGGGTCGTCCCCGAGCAGGCGTTCGCGCTCCTCGGTCAGGGCCGCTGCCTGCTCGGGCTCTCGCGACCGACCGAGGCCGCACCCGCCTGCAGCACGCACGCGAGATCTTCGAGCGGCTCAAGGCGGCACCCGCGCTCGCCGAGACCGACTCGCTGCTGCAGCAGACCACCTCGCCCAGTTCCTAGGTCGAGTAGCGCGGCGACGCCGAGAGGATGCCGCCCCCCGCCTTCTCTTCCTCCGACGTCGCCCGCTTCGAGCGCGTCGACGAGGGGTTCTGCGTGGCTCGCGCCCAACCCGGGTGGGTTCGTCCCAACTGCGCCCGAACCCATCCCCGGAATTGCCTGGTGCTCCATCGGCGGCCTGGCTGAGGAGGTCGAGTCCGTCCCCAGCGAGACGATCGACGTCGTGGTCTCCGCCCGTGCCCAATCGTCCCCATTGCATGACGGACTCGAGGAGCAAGAGTCCCGCCTGGCTCCGCAGCACGACGCGATCGACTTCCGCGGCGAGGCATTGCGCTGCTGGTCACCCCTCTGGTTTGATGCTCTGGTTGAAGGAGGTCCCCGTGAAGCGATCGCTCCTATTCTTGCTAGTCCTTGCGATCTCATCGCCGCTGGTGTCGCCAACGCCGGCCGTCGGCGACGAAGCTCCGTGTCAGGTCCAGAACGTGACCCAGGCAACCCCAGCCGTCGAGAGCCTGCAGGCGGTGATCGATGCTTCGCACCCCGGCGACACGATCCAGATCGAAGGCACATGCGTCGGAGGGTTCAAGATCCCACACGACCTCGACCTTGTGGGCGTGGCTTCGCTCGAGCGAGCCACGTTGGACGGGATCGATACACGTCGCGTGTTGATCGTGCAGCTCGAGGCGCACCTCACGCTCACCGATCTCCTCCTGACGCGAGGCCTTGGCGACCTGGGCGGCGGGATCTTGAACCGAGGCACGCTGAGACTCGAAGGCTCGACCGAGGTCAGTGGCAACAGGTCGACCTCGGGCGGCGGGGGCATCTCGAACGCGGGCACCCTCGTCCTCGCGGATGATTCCGTCGTCTCGGGGAACGTCGCCGGAGGATGGGGGGCGGGGATCCGCAACCACGGAGAGTTCACGATGGACGCCTCTTCGTCGGTGCGAGGGAACGAAGGACAGGCGGGCGGGGGCATCTTCAGCAGCGGCACCGTCGTCTTGAATGACTCCGCCAGCGTGTCGGAGAACCGGGCGGAATCCGGCGGGGGCATCATCAGTTGGCTGGGCCACGAAACCGTGGTCATGAACGACGAGTCCTCGGTGACCCGGAACGTGGCGATCGGCAGTGGTGGCGGGATCTACCACTTCGGCCAGGGACAGATCACCCTGAACGACGCCGCGATGATCGCCTGGAACGAAGCGGAAACGCAGGCGGCCTCTACCTCACGAACAGGAGCAACCACCGGGGCGTCTGACGCTGAACGACTCGTCATCCGTCCTCGGGAACACGGCAGGTGCCTCCGGCGGAGGCATCGCGAGCAGCTGGATCCTCACGCTGAACGGAGAGTCTTCGGTGCGTGAGACACTGCCGTCGATGACGGCGGGGGCGTGGCGAACGACGGTGACGTCGCGCTCAACGACAAGTCACGCGTGGACGGCAACTCGGCCGGCCGTTTCGGCGGCGGCATCTCCGGCTTCGGCGAGGTTGCGCTGAACGAACTCGTCGACCGTGGCAGAGAACACGGCCCTTGTCGGCGGTGGGCTCCACAACCAGGGCTTCCGCAGCGTCGACTGAGTGACTCCTCGACCGTCGCTCGGAACACGGCCGGAAGTGCCGGCGGGATCCTCAACGGGAGCAACGGCGAGCTGTCGTTGACCGGATCGGCATCGGTGCGGACAACTCGGCCACCGCTGGTGGCTCGACGTTCGGCGAGGGCGGCGGCATCTGGAACGCCGGAGCGCTGACCCTCGACGGATCTTCCTCGGTGGGCACAACTCGGCCGCATTCAACGGGGGCGGCATCTATTCTCGCACGGATCCCGCGCTGACAGTCTCCCTCCTGGGCGGGTCGTCGGTGGTAGAGCACAGCGGGGGGAACGGCGGAGCATCTATTTGGGGCGCGGCGCGCTCGCGCTCGCTGGAGACGCGACGGTACGTGGTAACACTGCGAGCGGCCTGGGCGGCGGCGTCTACAACGGCTATAGCACGATGACGATGCACGACACGGCGTCGATCGAGGGCAACGAGGCCGCGACGGGCGGTGGTGTCATGAACACCGGCAGGCGGTTCAGCAACGGGGTACTGGAGACCGGCATCCTCGCCCTGTACGACTCCTCGTCCGTAGGGGGAAACACTGCGACCGTTTCGGGTGGCGGGATCCGCACGGTGACGATGATGACGTTGCACGGCGATGCGTCTGTGTCCGGCAACACCGCCTTCGGCATCGGAGGCGGAGGCATCCACAACACCGGCACGGCCGCGTTGCACGGTTCGGCGTCGGTGAGCGGCAGTGCGGCGCCCAACGGGGCGGGCGGCGGCATCCTGAACGGCGACGAACTCGTCCTGCACGACTCGGCGTCGGTGAGCGGCAACACCGCCAGCGCGGGCGGCGGGATCGAGACGACCTGGAGCTGACCCTCAACGATCGGGCGACCATCCGCGGGAACAGCGCGACCCTGGACGGAGGTGGGGTGCGCATATCCGGAAGCTCACGATGAACGGTCGGTCCTCGATCATCGACAACGCTGCTGGCGACACCGGCGGCGGCATCCACAGCTCGGGTGTGAAGGCCGTCGTCACACTCAAGGCCAGTTCATCCGTAACCGGCAACACGGCGACGCTCGCGGGAGGGGGCATCGCCGCCCCGTCGGGGCTCGTCACGACGACGCTCGCATGGGTCGGCATCGTTTCCAAGAACGCTCCGGACGACTGTGAGCCCGACGGCCTCATACCTGGATGCGTGTGAGCAAGCTAAAGGTCGCACGGGAGCGGCGGGTAGGCCGACTTCCACTTGACCCCCGACTCGATGGCGCCGCATCGACATGCCCACCGTTGCCGTTCTAAGCTCCCCACGCGTCCAACCCCCCGGAGGTCCACTGTGCGTCGATTCATCGTCCTGCTCACGCTGACAGGTCTCATCGCGGCCCTGCCCGCAACCGCCGGCGCCGCCGAGCACCTCATCGTGAGCGTCGACTCGAACGGCACCCCTGCCTCCGGGTTCAACGAGGCGATCGCGATGACTCCCAGCGGTCGCTACGTCGTGTTCGCCTCGAACGCGGACAGCCTTCCCGGCCCGAACGTCGAGGACGTCCATTTCATGCTCCTGTACAGACGCGACCTCACAACCGGTGTCACGCGCCTCGTGAGTCGCCTTCCGAACGGAGATGCCGTCCCGATCCAGGTGGAAGGGGACATCTCATCCGACGGTCGATACGTCACGTTCACGACTGATCGCTCCAGCTCCGTCGGCCGCGGCGTGTACGTCCGAGACCTCCTCCGGCACGAGACCCTTCTCGCCGGGCGAGTGCAGCAGCCACTGACCGCTTCGTACTGGCCCCAGCTCTCGGCGGATGGGCGCCGGATCGCGTTCGTCGGGTTCCGAAGGGACAGCGAGCAGGTCTATGCGCGTGACCTGGTCGCGGAGCGGACGCGCCTGCTGACGCCGGACGCAGATGGGCGTCCGAGTAGCAATTCATGGGTAGGTCCTCCGTCGATCTCCGCGGACGGTCGCTACGTGGCCTTCGAGTACGAGGGAGACGCGCTCCCCAACTGTGACATTGGTGCTCCGAAGGTCTACGAGTGGAAGACCCGAACGACGACCTGCGCTGTCAGTGGATGGGGTGCCGATGGGCCTGAGTACGTCAACTCTGTCGAGTACCGGCCGGTTCCTCGCGTGGCACGAGTACACGCTCCGCGTGACCGACCTCCAGACCGACACCACGAGGCTCGTTCCCGAGTACAGCGATGGAGAGTTTCAGACCGAGCTGGTCCGCCGACGAGCGGTTCCTCGCTTTCCACTCCTACCCGGATGCCTTCCCCGATGGCGCCACGTCCCTGTACGACCGCATCGAACGCTCCGTGACACAGGTCGTGGCCGACTGCTTCCCGGCTGAGCGAGCCCTCACGCGGGATGCGTCTGCTGCGTTCGTCTCGTGCCGCATTCAGATGATCAACAGGACGCAGTCCTCGTCACGCTCGCGGATTGAGCGCTCCCCGCCAACCCGGATGATGACATCAGCGTCTCGATGCAGCGGTGCTGCTCGACGATGCTGCCCTGCGGCGACGCCTTAGGGGCTCCGCTGCCGGGACCATGGCCTGAGCGACACGCTGGACCCGTGTTCATTCAGGCCAGCGCGGCGCATGAGGCGATGTTGTCCTCGGTACCGTCACCGAGGTAGTTGGCGTCGACGTTGAGACCATCTGCGACACCTTCTAGGGAGCCACAGTCAAGGACTCCCCCGCCCCGACCTGTCCCATCATTGTCCGGGTCGGCCGAATTACCTGTGATCGTCGATGACCCAAACATCCGGAGCCCATCCTTGTTCCAGATGCCCCCACCGAAGTCCGCCCTGTTGCCCCGGACGGACGATGAGTCGTACATGGTGAAGTACGCGTAGCTCACTACCCCACCGCCGATGCTCGCCCTGTTCCCCCGCACCGAGGAGGAGTCGTGCATGAAGATGTTTTCCCCGGTCACGATCCCTCCGCCTTCGGTCCCGGCTCGGTTCCCTCGCACCGACGAGGAGTCGTACATATGGATGACGGCGTACTCGTTGTAGATTCCGCCACCGTCGATCGTGGCAGTGTTCCCTCGAACTAGGGTTCTGCCGGTCATCGTGATGTCGGCCCACGTCAGGATTCCCCCACCACGCTCAGCAGCGTTGCCGAGCACCACCGAGTCGTTCAGAACAAGGTGTCCGTCGCCGTGATAGATGCCGCCCCCGCCGCCCGTGGTGGCATTTCCTCCGGTGATCACCAAGTTCGTCAATGCCACGTCACCATTCACCACGAGCACCCGCCCTCGTCCGGATGCATCGAGCACGGGCTTGGGATGTCTCCTCGTCGACTCGCCGATCAGGTTCAAGTCCCTGCCTATCGAGAAGTTGCCGACGCATACGCCCTTCACCTGGATTGTGTCGCCGGAGTCCGCGGCGTCGATGGCAGCCTGGAGGGCTGACATGCTCGGGGTGCCCTGCGTCAGGTTCCGCGCCCGGCATGTGCCATTCGCAACCGCCGGAGCCACTGCCGCGAATGCTGCGCTGATCGTCAGGAAGACTGTAACCAGGTAGGTCGTCCTCATATGCGTCCACGTGTCCGAACAGCGGCCTCTCCCGGTGCTGCCACGCATTCCCTGACTCAGCGGGCCACCCATCAGTCGCAGCCTTGGATAAGGTCATCTGGTTCGCAGTCGTCTGGGATATTGCCAGCGACTGTGCCTGACCAGCCCGATGCGACGAAGAACGGTCCCGGCGAGCCAACGAAGATCCCTCCGCCTTCCTCAACGGCCATGTTGTCGATCACGGACGCCGAGTCGTTCAGCGTCAGGCTTCCTAGGTGTGTCTGGTGGAAGATCCCGCCGCCCCGCGCGGCACTGTTGCCGCTGACCGACGACGACCCGTTCAGCGTGAGGTGGATGCCGTTGTAGACGCCGCCTCCCTCGAAGACCGCCTCGTTGTCGCTCACAGACGCCCCATCGTTGAGCGTGACCCTCCCCCGCGCGTTGTGCGGACCGCCGACGGAGAGGCCACCGCCATGAGCCGCCGAGTTGCCGCTGACGGAGGATGAGTCGTTCAGGATGACGGTGCCCGCGCCGTAGTGGAAGATACCTCCGCCATTTCCAACAGCCGCGTTGCCGGTGATGGATGACGAGTCATTCAGGATCACGCTTCGCGGGCCTCTCCCACTGCTGATCCCGGCTCCGTGGTCCGCCCGGTTGTGGCTCACCGTCGCTGAGCCGTTCAATGCGACGTTCCCGCTATTCCAGATGCCCCCTCCAAAGACAGCACCGATGTTCTCGTTCACGGAGGCCGAGTCATTCAGGGTGAGGCTGCCGTGGTTCCGGATGCCTCCCCCCTTGAACCCGTCTGAGGTGAGCAGCTGGTTCCCGCTGACAGACGAAGAGTCGTTCAAGATCAGGGTGCCCGGATTCGAGATCCCTCCTCCGCCTGCGGTCGCCGTGTTCCCGCCGACCGACGAAGAACCGTCGAGGGTGAGGATGCCTCTGTTCAGGATGCCGCCGCCGAGGTCAGCCACGCCGTTCGTCACGAGCACGTCAGTCAGGGTGACTTCAGCATCGAGACCGACGTTCAACACCCGGCGTGATCCGTTCCCGTCGAGCGAAGCCTGCGACACGGCCGTCGTCGCCTGACCGATGATCGTGAGGTCCTTGAAGATCTCGAAATGGCCGACGCAGATGCGCTTCACCTGAATCGTGTCGCCAGGTCCAGCGGTGTCGATGACTGCCTGAAGGTCTGAACCGCTGGGGGTGCCTTGCGTCAGGTTCCGGGCCTGGCAGGTGTTCGTGGCTGCGCCCGCCTCAGGCACGGTCACGGCGAGCGCCCCCGCCGCCAAGACGAGGGTCGAGACGATCGAGGTGAAGCTGGAGCTATGAGTCCGGCTCATGCGGCGCATGCGGTGACCACCTTCGGCTAAGCCCGGACCTTCGGGGGACTACCTGGGTGGTCACGGGGGGACCAGTGAGTTGCGCGGAGAGTAATGTCCCAAGACCTGCCTGGTCAAGGTGTGGACAGGGATAGGGCCCTTCCCGCGTCGGTCGATCGTCGGAGGTGAGCGCCCTGAGGCGGATGATCGGTGCGGACTTCAGATCGGCGCCGCTGCCTCATCCGTTGCAGCTCCCCCGCCAGCTCCGCGTCCGACCGTGGCATCGAGTCGGGCGAGCGATGATTCCACCACACGATGGGGCCTCGGGTCGCCTCCTCAATGCGCCGGATGGCCCGCTCCGCCTCTTGCTTGTGAGGCTCGGCCTCCCGCCGAGCAAGCAGCTCAGCGGCAAGATCCTCCGCGTTCCTCGTGACGACCTCACACCCATCATCCTGTCGTGGGTTCGGGTGAGTCGCTCGTGCCGCATTCCCAGGATCAACAGGACACCGTCCTCGTCACGTTTGCGGAATTGACCCATCACCGCCGACACACGGTGATGACCACCGCGGTCGCATGGACGTAGCCTTCACTCGATGGAAAGCGTCGGCCTGACCGCAGTCATCCTGCTCGGGGTGACGAGCGCCCTAGGTATCGCCTGGGCGACGGGCCACAGGGGTGGTCTCATCAGCGCGAGCCTCGTGGTCGCGTTCGTGGTCACCCTGGCGCTGATCTCGCTCAGCGTAGTCGTTCCAGAGAGAACGTGCCGTGCCCTCGGTGGGGCGTGGCAAGCCCCCGCCCAGTCCTGCAGTGGTGAATGGGGCGGCAGGGATGGCGAGCTCTTCCTCTAGCGTGGCGGGGCACCTCACTGTGAAGATGCCCATGAGGCTCTCGAGCGAACCATCCAGGCTGCCGAAGGCCCCAGCGACTCCTCAACCTCGGTTGACCGTTGGCGTGCCGATATCGTCAAGCGCAACTGTTTGCCTTAACCCACACCAACGTTGCCTTGGTCGTCGGTGTCGATCATCCTGCCGAGGACCGGAGTCCGCGACATCTGGATATTGCAACGTCAACCAAGCCCTTCTCTTGCATCACCCTCGTCCCTCAAACCGGCGGCAGCGCGGTCCCTCGCTGTGCGGTCGAGGAAGTAGGCCCCCAGCACGCCCGCTGCCGTCGCGAACACCGCGACCGAGTAGAAGGCCAGCAACACATCGAGCACCTGTGCGAGGCCCGATCCGATCCCGAGCGGCTCTCCCGACACGCTGGCGAGGGCGACCGCGTGGAGGGTCTCGCCATAGGTCTGGCCAGCGCCTCCCAACTCGAACAGCAGCTGGCTCGCGGCCAGAACGACGATCGCATGCACGGTTACGATCCACATCACGCGGTCGCGCAATACCTGGCCGGCGCTACGGGTCCCGCGGACGGCAGAGGACACGATCCTGCTTGCCCGCGCCACGCGAGCGACACGGAGCGCGGCGATGAACCGCAGGAACGGAACCAAGAGGAAGAGCACCTGCCACCAGTTGTCGCGCAGGAACCTCGAGGTCGAAGGGGCTACGATCGCTCGGAGGACGAACTCGGCGACGAATACGAGCCATATCGCCCAACCAGTGACGAAGAAGACGCTCTCGAGCGTCGAGCCTTCCTTCGCGAGGTTCTCACCGATCACCACCAGCACGAATACGAGCCCCATGCCCGAGGCGATCGGTGCGAAGCGCTCCTCGAGGCCGGCGACCCAAGCGTCCCGGGCCCCGCGATCCTCGAGCGGGGGCAAGAAGCGATGAGTGGCTGCCATGGTTCCGTTCCATACCCGCTCGAGGGGAATCGACCCCTCTGTTGAGCCGCCCCTGCTGATGCTCGGTCTGGCGCGCTGAGCTTCGAGCGCTCGCACGCTCACGGTGACTGCACGTTCGTCCGCGCCTCCGATGGGTATGGAGCTTTGGTCGCGGCGTGAAGGGAGGATCCATGGATCTGCTAACGGATGGGCTGGCCGGCCTCGCGAGCATCGCTCTTGCCTACATCGTGGTCTTGATTCTGGTACGTCTGGCCGGGCGGCGCACCGTCTCCCAGATGTCCGCCTTCGACATCGTGATCACGATCGCACTCGGATCGCTCTTGGCGCAGACTTCGACGAGCGGGACGGGCCTCGTCCGTGGTCTCGTCGCGGTGTCGGGTCTGATCGGCATGCAGGCGTTGATCGGGTTGGCGCGGAGAAAG
The DNA here is from genome assembly GCA_963722795.1 of uncultured Actinomycetes bacterium. Classification (GTDB taxonomy): domain Bacteria; phylum Actinomycetota; class UBA4738; order UBA4738; family HRBIN12; genus JAOUEA01. The sequence continues at coordinate 640,207 of CAVROD010000002.1, read as the reverse complement.
TCATCTCGGGTCGCGGGATGGGTGGACTTCACGCCCCGAGTCGTCGTGCACGACGGCCGGGTTCGTCACGACGCGCTCGGCGGTGGACTCGGCGGTCCACAGATGACCGAGCAAGAGCTCCTGATGAAACTCCGCGCGTGCGGTGTGGAGGGAGTCCCTGAAGTCGAGATCGCGATCCTTGAGCCTTCGGGAGGTGTCTCGCTCCTCGTCCGAGAGGCCGTGACACGCGGGACAGGCCCGCCGGACCTTTGGATCGTTCCGACGCCTCGTTGAGCAGTGAGGGTGATGGAGAGAAGGTCAGCGCAGCGGGTCGACGCCTAGGTCTCCGGACCGTACCCACCTCACGAAGGTCACGAGGCCGGCCATGACGTACACCGCCCCGGCGGGCACCCACATCAAGACTCCCGCGAGCTGTTGATCCGGGAGCGGACCAACCCCCAGCGCCCTGTGGTCGTCCCGTAGGCGAAGACCAGCAGGACACCCAGACCCGACGGCCCCGCGGATGGCGCGCTCCGTCATCACTACCACCCAAGAATCAGGAGCGAGCCAGAGCCAGAGTGCGGCAATGGCGAGTAGCCACGGACCGCGGGATAACCGACGACGCGCAGGGCTTGCGGCGAGATCCCCGCAGCGCGCCGCGCCCGCGCCCCCGTGTGGTTGTTCTATCAAATCGCTCGAACGGAGGCGACGGGCCGTGGTCGGAGGGCCGGCCTCATCGTCGCGTCGTCGCCGGGCTCTCAGCTCGTAGAGCGAGCCAGAGATGCGCCGCGAGAGTAGGTACGTTCCTCCTGCAGTTCCCCGTCTTCCTTCTCGATCCGAAGGGTCGCCTTCTTCTGAAGGTTCGCAACGCTGGTCGCCGCCTGGACGACCTCCTCCTTCGTGTCGCCCTTCGCCAACACGCCGAAGCTCGCCTCCTCGACCTTCCAGCCGCCCTTCTTCTTTCTCTTCGAGACCGTGTAAACCTTGCCTTTCGTCATGACATCTCTCCTCCGCGCCTTCTTGTCTGATCGCGTCGCTGCATCTACCCATACCCATGTCGGGAGTTCGCATGCAATCAGACCGGGTCGGCCGGCCATACCTGGCGACGGCACACCGTGACGATCACCACGGTCGCGTGAACGTAGGCTTCACTCGATGGAAAGGCATTGGTCTGACCGCGATCATCATGCTCGTGGTGACGAGCGCCCTGGGTATCGTTTGGGCGACGGGCCATAGGGGTGGTCTCATCAGCGCGAGCATGGGAGGCCTTCGTGGTCACCCTGGCGTTGATCTCGCTCAGCGTCCTCGTTCCAGAGAGAACGTGTCGTCCCTCGGTGGCGCGTGGCGATCAGGCGACCAGTCCTGCAGATGATCGTCGCTCACGGCACTCACTCCGGATGACTCCTGCTCCGGCCTTCCGAGTAGCGACGCGAAGGGGTAGCGTCGCTCAACGTGGGCGCGACGCCAGGTGTCGCCGAAGAGGTCCGTGGCGCGGAACTGATCGCAGCGACGTGCCTGGCGACCGATCTCGCGATGGGCTTCCCGTTCGAGCACGGCTTGCGCGCCACCTCGATGACGGTGCGACTCGCCGAGCGCTGCGACGTCGATCGCAGGACCGCGAGCCAGGCCTATCACGCGTCACTGCTGATGTACGTCGGATGCATGGCGGACGCGCAAGCAACCGTGCAGATCTTCTCCGGCAGCATGGAGGAGCACATGACTCCCGTGCAGTTCGGGTCGCGAGGAGAGATCATGCGGGGAGTGGCGCGGGCGCTTCCACAACCGGGCTCTCCGCCGCAGCGGCGGATCGTCGAGGTCGCGCGGCGGTTCCCCCGTGCCGCGATGCGCGTGCGGCCGCAGTTCGAGGCGATGTGCGAGGTCGCGGAACTGCTCGCCGACAGGATCGGCGTACCCGATGACGTGCCGAGCCTCTTCCCATACCTGACGGAACGGTGGGACGGCAAGGGCGTGCTGGGGCGTGCACAGGGAGACGCCATCCCGCTGGCGATCCGGCTGATGCACGTCGCGCGCGACGCCGCCTTCCAGCGCGTGATCGGTGGCGACGCCCATGCGGTCGAGACGATCCGGCGCCGGGCGGGTCACGCGTTCGATCCAGACGTGGCACGCACCTTCGTCCTGCATGCGTCGGAGATGTTCCAAGCCGCCGACGATCCCTCGTCGGCGTGGGACGTGATCCTCGCGGCGGAACCTTCGCCACACCTCTCGCTCAGCGGCGACGCGATCGATCGAGCGCTCGCCGCGATCGGCACGTTCGCGGAGCTGGCGTCTCCGTACCTCGCGGGGCACTCGGCGGGCGTCGCGGAACGCGCCGCCGCCGGCGCTCGCGTGTGCGGGTTGGACGACGCCGATGTTCGTCTCGTTCGGCGGGCCGGTCTCCTCCACGACGTCGGACGGGCTGCCGTGCACCCGCGGGTCTGGGAGATGCCCGGGCCGCTCGACGCCGACGCGTGGGAACAGGTGCGCCTGCACGCCTACCACGCCGACCGCGTGACGGATCGCTCGCCGTTCCTCGCGTCGCTCGCGTCGATCGGCTGCGCGCATCACGAGCGCCTCGACGGAAGCGGGTATCACCGGGGCATCCCGGCCGCCGGCCTCCCGCCACTCGCTCGTCTCCTCGCGGTGGCGGACGTGTACCAGGCACTCACGGAGGCTCGCGCACACCGCCCTGCCTACCGGGTCGACGAGGCCGCGGAGATCCTCGGCGACGAAGCCAAGGCCGGCCGCCTCGACGCCGAGATGGTCGCCGCTGTGCTGCAGGGCGCCGGACAGCCGGCACCGCGGATCGAACGACCGGCCGGCCTGACCGAGCGGGAAGCCGAGGTGATCGGACTGCTCGCGCGTGGGCTCCAGACGAAGCAGGTGGCGCGGGCTCTCGGCATCTCGATCAAGACCGCTGATCGGCACATCCAGAACGCGTACCGCAAGGTCGGCGTCTCGACCCGCGCCGGCGCCGCGATGTTCGCGGTCGAGCATGGACTCGTTCCATGGGGAGGACTCCCGATCGCGGACCCGCCTCGGGGCACCTAGCGTCGGTTCCTACCGGACGCTCGCCCCACGAGGAGGTCATGCGATGGATACCCCGAGCATCGAGCGTATCGAGACGATCGTGATCGGAGGGGGGCAGGCCGGACTGTCGGTCGGCTACCACCTCAAGCGGCACGGTCTGCCCTTCGTGATCCTCGATGCGAACCCGCACGTCGGCGACGCGTGGCGGAACCGATGGGATTCCCTCCGACTGTTCACGCCCGCGTGGCTCGACGGCCTCGATGGGATGCCGTTCCCCGCGGCTCGCCACTCGTTCCCCACCAAGGATGAGATGGCGGACTACCTCGAGCGGTACGCGACCCGTTTCGAGCTTCCTGTCGTGAACGGCGTGCGCGTCGGGTCGCTCACGCGCAACGGCGGACGGTTCCGGATCGATGCGGGCGACCGTCGGTTCGAGAGCGACAACGTCGTCGTCGCGATGTCGAGTTGGCAGGTTCCAGCGATCCCGGACTTCGCGGCGGATCTCGACCCACGCATCACGCAACTCCACAGTGCGGCTTACCGAGGGCCGCAGCAGCTACGACCTGGGCCTGTGCTCGTCGCGGGAGCAGGGAACTCTGGCGCCGAGATCGCGCTCGAACTGGTCGGCCAACACGACACGATCCTCGCGGGGCCCGACACGGGGCACGTGCCGTTCCGGATCGACGGGCCGCTGGGACGGGTCGGCGTCCGCATCGTGCTCCGCGTGCTGTTCCACCGGGTGTTCACGGTCCGCACGCCGGTCGGACGCAAGGTTCGACGCACGATGCTGTCGAAAGGTGAACCGCTGATCCGGACGAAGCCGAAGGATCTGGCCGCCGCGGGTGTCGAGAGGACCGGCCGCGTCGCCGACGCACGCGACGGTCTCCCGGTGCTCGAGGACGACAGGGTCCTCGAGGTGGCGAACGTGATCTGGAGCACCGGGTTCTCGCCGGGCTTCTCATGGATCGAGCTTCCGGTCATGCACGGCGGCTATCCGCGGCACGACCGTGGGATCGTGCCAGAGGAGCCCGGGCTGTACTTCGTGGGGCTGAAGTTCCTGTACGCCGCGTCGTCGGCCACGCTCCCCGGCGTGGGTCGGGACGCGGCCCGAGTGGTCGACCATCTCGCAGCGAGCGTCAGCACGGGAAGCAGGTCCGGTGCCGACATGCACACGCAGGGCACGACGACGTAGCGCTCTCTCAGCTCAGACGGCGTGCGTCAGGCTGCTCCGCCTATGCCCTGAATTCGAACCAGACCCGCCCAGGTGGCCCGGGCTCGAAGCCCCACGCATCAGCCGAAGCCTCGACCAGCCGGAGGCCGAACCCACCGGCACGTTCACCGGTGCCCGGCCGTCCGACGACGTGGATCTCGTCCGCGGGGGTGGGCTGCTCGACCTCGACACGGACATGATCGTCGTCGGCCTGGATCCGAAGGAGGATCAGGCCCTCATGAGGTTCCAGGCCCGCATGTCGCACCGCGTTGCTGACGAGTTCGGTGACCGCCAGCCGAGGATCCTCGGAGCGACCGTTGAGCGCCGGCGGCGGGATGGCGTCGTCCAGGGCAGCCCGGGCCAGTCGCCCGGCGGTGTGGTGCACCGGAAGGATCACCTCTCTGCGTAGGATCTGGACCTCCATCTCCGCTGCCTGCCACCCATCCTCGGCATCTTCGATATCCGATCGGTGGCGGCCGAAAACATCGGCAGGGTAGGACCTTCTGGCCATGTCCGGATCCTTACATGCGCTCGCGCGCAGATTCGCCTAACATCCGGGACGCTCGAACAGAAGACGGAGGAGGTTGGGAGGCTATGGAACCGGTCCAGCCGCAGCCATTCAGCTTCGACACCGAGGTCCAGGGATCGCGCACGGTGCTCCGGCTGAAAGGCGAGCTCGACATGGCCGCAGCACCCGCATTGACCGACGCCCTGCACCGGCTGCAGCATGAGGACGCACGAGAGATCATCGTCGACCTCCGAGGGCTGTGCTTCCTCGACTCGATGGGTCTGTCAGCGCTCATGGAGGCGCACGGGGCTGGGCAAGACGGGCATCGAACGGTGTCCTTCGTCGCCGGCGGGCGGACGGTCCAAAGGGTCTTCCAGGTGACCAAGATGGACGAGCGGGTGACCTGGATCGAACCAGCGACGTTGGATCCCGCTGAACCCGCGTAGGCGACCCGGAGGCGGTGTGGACCGCCGCCATCTCGCCCTACACCACCGTCAGCGTGGTCTCCATACCTTGGCTCCGATGGAACTCGCAGAACAGCGTGTAGATCCCCGGCGCCAGCTCGATCGTTTCGGTTGCCTCGGCGCCGGCTTCCACCTCGACGTCGACGTCCTCATCCTCGACGGTGAACGTGTGCGGGCTCTCGCCCTGGTTGGTGAGCTGCAGTTCACCGCTGGCGATCACTGGATCTGCGGGCGAATACTCGTTGTCGAGGAGCGTGATCGTGTCCGTGGGATCAGTCGGTCCCGGCGTCATCACCGCCTCCGCACCCCGCGAGTACGAGTGCCCCCGCGAGCGCGCGGGGGGGCCCAGTCAGCGTTGGTGAAGGCGTCATCAAGCCTCGGCGAAGGCTTGCCGTGCCTATCACGCCTGACGGCGACCAGAGGCGGCCGTCGAAAGCCGTCGCGGTTGGGCAGCTCAAACGTTCGCGGCCGTCAGCTCGAGGGCCACGCCGCCCCAGCCGCTCGGTGTTGCCCACGAGTAGGTCGGTGTCGCCTCGAACGCCTTGGGCCACCAAGCGGTCGCCATCCCCGAGGGTCTCGAGGCGTGTGCGGTGTCGGCGAGCTCGAGAGAGCCGCTCTCCGGCTGGCTGCCTTCGTCCGCCGCATGCAGCACGGTGACGATCACCCTGCTCGAGGAAGCCCCGTTCAGAGGAACGAGACCGACCGTGCCGGCACCGTCTGCGGACGAGACGTCGCCGATCGTGACCGGCGCCCCTCCGTTGCGGACGCCAAGCACCGCGACGTGCACGTCGTCCTGCGTCTCGCCGAATCTCATCGTGAGCGTCCCCGACGACGCCTCACCCGTGCCGACGAACGCATCGACGCGCGACCGGATCTTCCCGACCACCTGGAATGAGGCCTGCGTCACCGAGCTGAAATCGAGGCCGAGGCCGGACACCTCGGGCGAGCCCTCAGGCTTGTTGGTCGTCGACCCGACGACCACCACCACGACTTCATCGGCCTGCGGCGCGGGCACCGTGACCGTGTACGAGCTTGCGCTGCTCCCGGTATCGAGCGCTGCGAGTGGGCGAACGGCGGGCTTGGTTGGGACAGGGCTTGGGCTCGTGGTCGGGCTGGGGCCGGCCGTCGGGCTCGAGGTCGGGCTCGGGCTGGCCGTCGGGCTCGGACTGGCTGGTCCCGACGACGTGACGGCCGAGACGTCCGTGAAGAAGTCGATCTTCGCGCCGCCGCCTGACATCGGCGCCCAGTTGATCGGCGGCGACTGGAACCCGTTCGCATACAAGTTCCCAGCCGGGTTGCCGAGGTCGGTGTCTCCGTAGGGCTCCTGAGTGCCGCCCTCGCCGCCCTCACAGCCCTGCTCGTAGTAGCCCCACCCCGCGCCGGCGTCGACCGCCGCCTCGAGGTTCGGATTCACGTCGTATCCGTCGTCGAACGGCGCGAGCACCGCGCCATCCTCCTCGTGGATGTGCCCCCAGAGATCCTCGGTCACGACCACGGGCTTGCCATTCAGATCGGGATCGCTGCGAGCCCGCTCGATCCTGCCGGCGAGGGTCGAGCCCGAGATGCCGTTCCCGTGCAGCGACACCCAGTCGATCGCCGATTGGAACGCGTCGTTCTGGCCGGACGTCATCGACCCACTGCGTTCGGAGGTGCCGAGGTTCGCCGTGACGAACGCGCCTGGCCACCGCTCGTGGATCTCATCGATCCTGGTGGCGAGCGAAACGGGGTCGAGCGATGTCGCGTCCGGGCTCGCCCCGTAGCTGTCGGCGTTCACCGACTCGTTCGTCACCTCGATCACGATGTTCTGGAAGCCGCTGGGCGCCACCGAGCCTTGCGACGTGGTGGCCAGTCCCTCCAACCAGTCGGTGACGTTGCGGATCGTCGCGATCACCTCGGTGTCGGTGTTCGGCTCAGCGTCGCCCTCGTTCTGATAGAAGAGCTGAACGGAGACGATGACCCGCTCCGCCCACGCTGCTGCGATGAGGGTCCGGAGTCGCTGCTTGGCTGCCGGCGAGAGGTCGTCGGAGGCGTCGTCATACTGCGAGAAGATCCGTTTGCCCGAGCCCGATTGATCCGAGCATCCGAACCGAGGGTGGCCGCCCTGCAATCCCACGGTCACGAGATCGAGACCGTAGCTCGACCATGAGGGGATCGCTGCAACGAACTCTGCGCTGTTCCGGCTCGCGCCGGAACGGGAACCGTCATCCCAGGCCTCGTTCTCGACGCCGCTCGGATAGTCCCAGCGATCGGCGGTGTCAGGGCTGGCGTCGTCGATGATCGCGTTGATCGCTCGCACGTTCATCGCCAAGCCCTCGGCGCGAGAGCCCGCGTTGATCGGGGTGCCGTCCATGCACCATGCACCGGTGGCGGGATCCACCGCCACGCCCACGATGTCCGACGCGCCCAGCCTGTCGACACACCCCCCCGCCCGAACCCTTTCGTCGTCGACGACGATCTGCAGGACGCCTGCGGCGAGGACAAGCGAAACGAGTAGGGCGCTTCGTCGTACGGGCATGCTCTGGAATCTATGACACCGAATGGCCTACAGGCAAATGCGTAGCGACCGCGGTCAGAGTTTCAGATCGAGCACGTCGGGTAACCCACTCTCTGACAAATCGGTCTGGCCCCAGCGGTAGGAACCGCGCCGCGCGAGGGGTCGGCCCGCATACAGGTCACACACCCCTCAAGTGTGTGCAGAGAAGCCCCCGGCGACTTGGCAGGCCGGGGGCTTCTCGCTGTTCGGTCCGATCCCTTCGCGGTGGGCTCGCGAGCCCGATGCTCTCACGGCCTGCGAGCGACGAGGCGCTCCACCACGCCGGCCCGCACGCGGTCGGACCCCTCGATCGTGAACCCCGCCGCGCGCACCTGCTCGATCGGCCGGCGCGTCAGCTCGTCCTGCGTGCGCGAAGGGGCGAGCTCCATCAGACGCTGCAGCCAGAAGACCGGGGCGACGCTGCTGCGCACGTGGTCGACGAGGATGAGGCGGCCACCGGAGCGAAGCACGCGCCTCGCCTCTGCGATCGCGAGCGGCAGGTCCGGCACGCTGCACATCGCGTAGGTCGCGAGCACGGTGTCGAACGCGCCGTCGGGGAACGGCAGGGCCTGCGCGTCGCCCTCGCACAACTCGACCCGCCGACCGAGATCGGCCGCGCGCCGCCTGGCTTGCTCGAGCATCTCGGGGGTGAGGTCGATGCCGGTCACCGTGGCATCGTCCGGATACTCGGAAATGTTCAGCCCCGTGCCGATCGCCACTTCGAGGGTACGGCCGGTGGCCCGCGAGCACGCCCATCCGCGATGCCCGGCACCGAACAGCCACCGTTCGAAGAGATCGGAGCCCCGGTCGTAGCTGGCCGCCTCCTTCGCGTACTGGCGGCGTTGGTGCTCGTTCCCGCGAGCGCGTTCCTCGGGGGAGAGTCCGTTGGGCATGTGCGGCTCCGACGATGTGGTGACGGCGCCAGCCTACGGTGACGCTTTGGATCGTGCCCGCTCCGGATAGCGGAGGGCCTCAGGCCCGCCCCGCCTCGGTGACCCCGAACGCTGTTCCGCGATAGCGTCGGGACATGGCTGTCGAGGATCACGATGTCGAGGTCGAGCCGGTCAAGGCTGTGTTCTCCGCCTGGCTGCTCGCCAAGCTCGCGCCCTGGCTGGTCCGGCTCGGCTCCTACCTGTCGATCGGCGCGGTGGTCGGTGCGTATGGCTGGTGGGCGTGGCGCCGGGCGAAGCAGTTGGAAGCCGCGGGCGTCGAACCTCCCCCGGCACCACCGCCGCCACCGCCTGGCCCCGTGCCACACACGAGCCTCTTGCGGCGCCGGTAACGCACGAGTTACATCTCCTTTGAACGCGCGTAGTCCAGCACCTCCTCGAGGCTCATCTCCTTGCCTCGCTCCCACTCCCTTCCGATCTGTTGCTCGCTCATCGTTCCACGGATGGTGCCGCGAGGATCGGGCAGATCGACGAACTCGGCAGGGGGCCGGCCGCCCGAAGACACCTTGAGACCCTCCGACGCACCTCGTAGCCGCAGCGCTCGAACGACGTGGCCGCCGCTCATCTCCTGCGCCGCGAGATTGTCCAGCACGATGGCGATACCAGTGCGATAGCCCAGTGGTCCCAGGATCTCCAATGATTCGAGGAAGCTCGCTCGTGCGGTCTCGAGATCACCCATCTCGTACGCCGCCCGGCCCAGCTCATGCAGCGAGTCGACCAGCCCGAACAGGTCGCCGATCGCACGGTGCCGTACGGACGCTTCCCTCCGCGTAGTCGAGCGAACGTGGAAGATCGCCGTCCAGCCGGGCGATGAGAGAGAGGGCCCACATCGAGTCAGCTTCTCCCCGAAGATCGCCGAGTCCTTTGAACATCTCCATGCTTCGCAGGAAGAGTGTGCGAGCCCGCTCCCGATCGCCCTCGAGGCTGGGCGAGAAGGCGAAGTTGTACGTGCCCTCGGCGATCATCGGAGGATCGTCCAGCTCGCGAGCGATCGCGAGCGCCTCCTCATATGAGCTTCGAACCCCCGGAACGTCGTTCTGCCAGTAGGCGAGGCCCCCGAGCGCGGTGAGAGCTCGGGACTTCGCCAGGGTCCTCTCCGCGGCGGAGGGAAGCGCCAGCACTGCGCTCGTCCAGTGCCGCCCTTCGGAGAGGTACCCGCCGAGGTGCCACAGGCGCCACAGCGAGGCCGCCAGACAGAGACCGATCTCGGCCTCGTCCTCCTCGAGCGTCCAACGCAGGGCGGCCCGTAGGTTGTCGTGTTCGACCTCGACGGAGCGTAGCCACCGTTCCAACCCAGGCCCGCGGAAGTGGCGCTCCGCCTCCTCGGCGAGCCCGAGGAACCAGAGGGCGTGTCGTCGCTCGATCGCACGTCGTTCGTTCTCGGCTTCGAGACGCTCGAGTCCGAACTCCCGCACGATCTGCAACATGTCGAACCGCGGGTCCTCCGATGCCGTGGTCCTCCGAACGAGGTTCGCGTCGACGAGGGAGGCGATGCCCTCGAGGAGGTCGATTCCAAGATCGCCGTTCGGATCGCACACGGCCGCCGCCGATGCAAGCGTCCAGCCGCCGGCCAGCGTGGAGAGCCGACGGAACAGGATGCGATCGGCTTCCGCCACCAGGTCGTAGCTCCAGCCGACGACCCCTTGCAGGGTGCGATGGCGAGCCGGAAGGTCCCGCGGACCGCTCGTGAGCAGCGGGAGACGCCGCTCCATCCCCCGCAGGATCATCTCGGGCCCGAGGAGGGCCACCCGCGAGGCAGCGAGCTCGATCGCCAGTGGAAGGCCGTCCAGGCGAGCACAGATCTCCGCAACCTGCGATGCATTCTCTTCGGTGAGAGCGAAGTCGGGGTCGACCGCAGCCGCCCGATCAGCGAACAACCGCACAGCCGCGTTTCGGCCTACCTCGTTGAGGCCGAGCGAACGACCGATCTCAGGCACAGGCAGTGGCGCCACCGGCAACGACTGCTCCCCCTGCAGGTGCAGCGGCCTCCTGCTCGTCACGATCACCTTCGACCTCGGAGAGACCGCCAACAAGCGTGGCACCTCGCCGGCCGCGTCGAGCACCTGCTCGAAGTTGTCGAGGACGAGCAAGACCTGCCGCTCCCGCAGGTAGTGGTCGAGAACTTCATCCACCGGGCGTTCCCATCCTTCTTCCCGCAATCCGAGCGCGGCCGCGATGGTCGGAACCACCAGTACGGGGTCCGAGACGCCCGACAGATCCACGAAGAAGACCCCGTCGGGGAATCCGGCCGCGGCAGCCGCGGCGACCTGCGTGCCGAGCCGCGTCTTGCCCGTGCCTCCCGAGCCGGTGAGCGTCATGAGCCTGCTCTCGGCGAGGAGCGCCATCGCTCGGGCGACCTCGTTCTCCCGGCCCACGAACGAGGTCAGCGGGGTGGGGAGGCTGATGGGCGCTTCGAGGCTCCGGACGGGCGGGAACTCGGAGTGGAGGCCTTCGATCACGAGGTCGAACAGCAGCTCGGGGTTGGACAGGTCCTTCAACCGGTGCAAGCCCAGGCTGCGGATGGCGACTCCCTCGGGCAGGTCGTGTTCGACCAGACCGCGCAAGGCGTCCGAGATGACGACTTGTCCTCCCCATCCCGATGCAGCGATCCGCGCGGCTCGGTTGACGTCGAGCCCGAGATAGTCCTCGCCTCCGAGGATCGCCGTCACCGGTGTGCATGCCCATGCGCACCCGCAGATCGTGTCCGGGGGGCCAGGGATGCCGGTCGAGCCCTCGCTGCGCGTCCAGCACCGCATGCACCGCCGCTTTGGGCGCTTCGAACACGACGAAGAAGGAGTCCCCTTGGGTGCGGATCTCCACTCCCCCGTGCTGCGACACCGCACCCCGGATGATGCTGGTGTGCGCGTCCTGCAGCGCTCGAAAGCCCTCCCCGAGCTCCTCGAGCAACCGCGTCGAACCCTCGATGTCGGTGAACAGGAACGTCACGGTCCCTGTCGGAAGCTCAGCCATCGGCAGGCGCCCCCGAGGCCGGACCAGGAGCGATCCCTCTCGGCGTGTTCATCACCCTCATCGAACCGAGCCTAGAGGAGCGACGTCGCTCGGTGAACGGAGGACCCTCCGGACGTGATATGGCCGGCTCGGGATTCAGCTACGCTTCACCGCACGGCCCGAGTGTGGAGGAAGTCCGGACATGGTGCCCTCCGTGAGTCGCACAGGCAGATGAGAGACTCCGAGCTCGCGAATCTCGCCCTGGTCCTGTTGCTGGCCGGCGGACTTGGATTGTCGTTCGCCTGCGCCTATCTGGTTCGGAAGCCGGCGGAGCGAACCTTCCGGATGTGGATCGGCGCAGTGGCGATCGGGATACTGGGCATCCTGTTCGGCTTCGGTCTCTCAGATCCCGACCTGGGTGTGCGTGCCGCCTACCGTGGGCTCACCGAGACGATCGGGCAGGAACCCGTCGCGGCCCGAATCTTCATCTCGCACCCGGAGGGAAAGACGGCGTCGAGAGAGGGGATCGTGCCGAGTCTCGCCCCAACCACCCGCGAGCCAGCCCCGTCGTCGGCGCTGTCGAACCTCGGTGGAGCCACGGGGGACGACGCTCCACCTGGCGTGGACCCCTCACCTGGCGTGGACCCGTCACCGTCCGTGGACCCATCACCGTCCGTGGATCCATCACCGTCCGTGGATCCATCACCGTCCGTGGATCCATCACCGTCCGTGGATCCATCGCCGTCGGTGGACCCATCGCCGTCGGTCGACCCCTCACCGACGGATGATCCCCCTCGTCCCCCATAGGGCAGCCCCGCGCACCCTTGTGCAGGTCCCCTCAGAGGATGCGGACACGGCGATGCCCCCGGGCCGAAGCGCCGAGGGCATGGGTGCCGCGATCAGGGTTCGATCAGTTGTTCTTGAACGGGGCACCGAGGGCGAGCGCCAGCGTGGCGAGCATCGCGATCGAGTACGCCATGTGCTTGATCTTGGTCATCTCGTACTCCTTCTCTTCCCTGCGACCGGGTGCTCAGTGGTTCTTGAACTTCGCACCGGTGGCCAACAGGAACGTGGCGAGCGTGGCGCTGACGTACATGAAGTGCCGCCAGTTCTTGAGGATCGCCCGCATCTGTCCACCTCCTTCTCTCTGTGACACGAGCAACATCGGCGCGCTGCCGCCCGGGGGATATCGGGCGACGGTAGGGAATGTCAGTGACGGTCACACGAGGGCAGAGGTCGGACCGATGACCCCCCCTATACCCGGAGCCGAGTACGCCAGACGGCAGGGACCGAAGGTCGGTGCGCTCTCGTCGCTTGACCGGAGCTTGCCTTCGCCGCCACGATGCCTGGGGCGGCGCGAGAGGAGTGGCGGGTGGGTCCGACGGTCGGCACGATGCCTTGCGGTTCGGCGCCGCGCGGCCCTCCCGCTTGATGCCCGTCGTGTGTCCGCCCCCCCTTCGGAAGGAGCCCTTCGATGGTTCGACGAGTCCTCGCCATGACCACCACGGCGATCCTGCTGATCGCCCCGTCCATATCGACCGGGACCGCCGCCGGCGGCGCCCCCGGTCCGCGCAACCACGATCCGAACGTCGTGCGGCTGCTCGGTCGTGAGACGTTCGAGGCGAACACGATGATCAGCGCGACGTTCCGGTTCTCACCGGAGCGGCTGTTCCCGCACACCGGAGAGCGGGTCGCATGGCTCGACCAGGACCACGTTCCGGATCCCCACACGGTCACGGTCGTCCGGAAGTCGCAGCTGCCCACGTCACTCGCTGAGGCGTTCAACTGCGACGCGTGCAACCAGGCCCTCGACGCGCACTTCGGCACCGGTGGTCCGCCGGTCACCCGCGTGAACGTGGGACAGCCCGGACTCGACCAGCCCGGCGACTCGCTGCTGCTCCTCGACGGCGAGCGCATCGGCGCGACGATCAGCGCGCCGTCGGGCACGAACCTGTATTACCTCTGCGCGATCCATCCCTGGATGCAGGGCAAGCTCAGCGTCGGCTGAAGCGGTAGCGGGATCGAGGCCGGGCTCTCCCGGGCCCGGCCTCGACTCCCCAGTTGACCTGCTCTACGGACGACGCCGACCGACGCCGCGGAAGAACACGATCTCGACGATTTGAGAGACCATCGAACCGGCGTGTGCGAGGGATCGGCGAAGGGTGTCCACGCTTCCTCATCGGCGCTCGGGGAGCCGGCGCACATAGCGAAGATCTCCCGGATCTCGCTCCCCCGATACCGACACCCGAGTAGGACCGACGCCCGGCGGACGGGGGTGGCTCCCTGCGGTCCAGAGCTCAACTCGATGTTTGAGTCGCCCTCCGATGGGGGTAACAGGGCTGTTTCGTCCCCCGGACGATTGGAGGCCATCATGAAACTCATGGGCCTGATCGCTCTCGGCCTGACGGTCCTCGCTGTCGTGGTGTACGCGGGGTTTTCCGACCAGGACTGATCCGCAGGAACCGCGATTCCATCCCGGGCCATCTCTCACGCTCATCACGGGAGGAAGTCATGCGCAAGCCATATCCCTGCCTCTGGTTCGACGGCAAGGCTGAGGAAGCGGCCGAGTTCTACACGAGCCTGCTGCCCGACAGCCGCGTCGACAAGGTCTGGCGCTCCCCCGCCGAGACGCCCAGCGGGCCGGCCGGGATGGTCCTGACCGTCGACTTCACGCTCAACGGCCAGCACGTCCAGGGTCTGAACGGCGGGCCGGAGTTCAGCTTCAACGAGGCGATGTCGTTCGTCATCGAGTGCGAGGACCAGGCCGAGGTCGATCGGCTGTGGGATGCGCTCACCGCGGACGGAGGCGAGCCGGGCCCGTGCGGTTGGCTCAAGGACCGATTCGGACTCTCCTGGCAGATCGTGCCGCGCCAACTGAACGAGCTGGTCGAAGATCCGGATCCGGAGCGTGCGCGCCGCGCCATGGAAGCGATGCTCGAGATGGGCAAGATCGATGTCGCCGAGCTCCAACGAGCGGCCGACGCGGCGTAGCGCCGAAAAGCGAGCCGTTCTTCGACAGACGAAAGACGGTCGCGATACCGCGGCCGTCTCTCGTGGCTCCTTCGAAGGAGCATCGCCGGGCGGTCTCGGTCCCGCCAACCCCGATTTCTTCACGGCGACGAGCTATGACTACCCGAATCAAGATCCACGAAACGCCCCCGTCCCTCGAGGGGCCAGACGCAACGGGCGGCGACGTCTACCGCTCTGGGAGATGAGTGCGACTCGGGCACGTTGGGTAGCCCTCGGTCGTGCAGTTACGAAAGCTCGCAGCCAGCGTAGGGTCGAGCATCTGGTTCGTGCCCGTCTCGTGCGTGCTCGTGGGGGTGGCGATCTCCTTCGTCACGATCACCCTCGACAGGATGTTCGACTACCAGGTGCTACCCCAGCAGCTCGTCGGTCGGCCGACCTCGGCGAACGCGATCTTGACCACCATCGCGGTCTCGATGGTGAGCCTCGCGACGCTGGTGCTGACGATCACGATGGTCGTGGTCCAGCTCGCGATGGGGCAGTTCTCGCCTCGGATCGTGCAGAGGATCCTCCGCGACAGGCCGAGTCAGGTCGCGATCGGCCTCTTCGTTGCGACCTTCGTGCATGCAGTGCTGACGATCCGTGAGGTCGTGGACCGAGGCGATGGCACAGGGCGGGTTCCGACCATCGCCGTGGCCACCGCCTACCTCCTCGTGCTGGCGAGCATCGCCGTCCTGGTGATCTACGTGCACCACATCGGCCAGTCGTTGCGCGTGTCGGCGCTGATCGAACTCGTTGGTCACGACACCCGGAAGGTCATCGACCGCCGTTATCCCGACGCTGGTCCGCCGCAAATCGTCGACCCGGGGGCTCCTCACGTCATCGCATCGCGGAAGTCCGGTGTCGTGACGATGATCGGTACGGAGGCACTCGTCGCTGAGGCCCAGCGGACCGACTGTGTGCTCGAGCTCGTGCCCAGTCTCGGGGAGTTCGTGCCCGCCGGCGGACCGCTGTTCATCATCCACGACTCACCGATCGACCTGAACGAGGACCGGCTCTTCACGGCCCTGAGTCTGAAACTCGAGCCGACCCTCGACGAGGACGTGGCGTACGGGATGCGGCTCCTTGTCGACATCGCGGAACGCTCGTTGTCTGAGTCGCCATTCCAGGACCCCACGACGGCGGTGCAGGCGATCGATCGCCTGCACGACATCCTCAGGCAGCTCGCGCGTCGGCCCTTCCCCGACGGACACGTCGCTGACGAGACCGGCCAGATCCGACTGCTCCTCAAGTCGAAGACGTGGGAGGACTACGTCCATCTGGCGTTCGATGAGATCCGGATGGCGGGCGCGGGCTCGCCCAGATCTCCCGACGCCTGGTCGCCGCATTCATCGATCTTCGCAGCGTGGCCCTGCCTGAGCGCGTCGCCGTGCTCGACGAGCAGGATGCGCAGCTCCGTGCTGCGACGGTCGAGGCCATGCACGACCCACGAGACATCCGCTTCGCGCTGGAGCCAGACCGTGAAGCCTCGGGAGCTCCCGCGCTCTAGGGTCCGGGCCGCGCCCGGTCAACCTCGGCGGCGTTTCAGCACGAGGTAGGCGATGATCGCGACGACGATGACCACCAAGATGAGTGATCCACCCGTCAGGAGATTGTCGTCACCTGCGTTGCCCTCGTCCTCGCAGGCTGCCAGGAACACGAATCGACTTGGCGCGCCTCTCCTGGCCGGCCTGCGTGGAAGACGGTCTAGAGGGCATCTCCCGGAAGCGAAGCCACGCCAATCTCAGTGAGCCAACTTGCGAGCTGGCGGTCGCTTGACCCAGTCCAACGGCCAAGCGACAAACAATGGTGACCGCTCCCAGACGACGCGGACCATATCCGAACCCACGCTCTCGACCGCCCCCCGCTCGCCTTGGTCGGGCCACTGGAGGACGGGCCCATCCGGGCCGACGAACTCCACATCATCATTCGGGCTCACGAGCTCTTCGTCCACAGAGACACCTATCGGCTGGGGCGTCAGCCAGTTGAGCGATACCGCCGTCACCCGATTGACCCACACTCAGCCTCGATTCCACAAGCTGGATCTTCGGCGTAGGCCGGTCGCCACGGCCCTGCCCGCGAGCCCTCGGATGGCTCGCCGGTACAACGATACGAGCGGTCGACCGGCTACCCGAAGATGTGTAAAACGCGGCGTGGGGCTGCGCAAGTCGTCGATTGGACTCAACCCGCGATCCGAGTTACCGATGACGCATCAGTAAACCCTTCACGCCAGCGAGAGGTCCGAGATGGGCAGGCAACGCGAGAAGAAGGAGAAGAGCTCGCGGTCGGTCGACGGCGAGGCCCCTCCCGTCGATGCTCAGATGGCGGATGACGGGAGCGGGGAGCGTGTCACCACGCTTGCCGAACTCGAGGCGAAGATGAACGCGCGGCGACGAGCAGAGGAGAGCCAGGATCTCGAGGAGGCGCCGGGGGGCGAGACACCGCCACAGGACGAGATCCGCCTGCTGCGTGAACGCATCCGAACCCTTGATATCCAGCTCGACACGGCTCGCGTACGAGAGGACGAGCTGACTGGGCAAGTCGTGGCGCTCGAGGGCAACGTCGTGGACCTTCGCACACAGGTGGGTGAACTGGCGGCGAAGAGAGAGGAGATCGGATCCCTCAAAACCGAGATCGCGACCATCACCGAGGCCCTCGACCTGGAACGGCGGCGGGCATCGGAACTGGCCGAGGCACGCAACGGCCTCGAGGAGGAGGCGAACCGTCTCTCGTCGCAGGTCACGCAGCTCACCGAGATGATCGACGAGGCGAGGTCCGACGTGGCCGCCGAGGCGACGCGGGCCGGCGCGGCAGAGGATCTCCTCGCCGCCTTGCGCGCCTCACACGAGAGCCTCGCGCGTGAGCGCGATGACGCTCGTGATGAGGTCGAGGACGTGACCCGGCGTCTCCAGGTCCGTCTCGACGAGCTCGCCGCGGAACTCGAGCCACTTCATGAAGAGGCAAGGTCGGCCGAAGCGCGGGCCCACGAGCACGAGCAAACACTGGAGCGTATGCAGAAGACCGTGCAGGAACGCGACCAGGAGCTCGGTCGTCTCTGCGACCACATCGCTGCATTGGAGGCACGGCTCGAGGACGGACAGAGCGCCCTGGCGGCTCGCGAGACGGAGCTCCGCGAACAGCAGGAGGCGCTCCGTGTGATGGGGGACGAAGTTGAGCGTCGGGAAGCCGAGTCCCTCGAAACTGCAGCGAGTGAGCGAGCCGCCGCGGAGCGGGCCCTTGCCGCGAGCGAAGAGCGTGCCACGCAAGCCGAGCAGACTGCCGCGTCCCTCGGGAACGAACTCGGAGCAGCGCGGGCGGCCCTGAGCAACCTCGAGAACACTCACGACGCGATCCGGATGCGAGCGGCCGATCTGCAGACCGAGGTCGAGCACAAGGTCGACCGGGTGAACGAGCTCGAGAGCCAGCTGGCGACCAAGGCCGGTTCGGAAACCGAGGTCGACCGTCTGACCGCCGAACTGACGCAGATCCGAACCGACCTCGGGATCGCGAGGTCCGAAGCAGAGGCGGCTGCCTCCAGTGCCGAGGCAGCCCTCGCGGAACGTGAGACCGGGCTGGTGAGGATCGCCGAGCTCGAGAGCAACGTCGAGGAGTTGCAGCGCGCCGGAGCACAGCAGGAAGCGGCTCGCGACCTCGACGAGGTGCGAGCGCAGCTGGTCGATGCCCACGGCGAACTCGGCCGCGCGAATGCGGATCTCTCCACGGCTCGATCCGACATGGCCAACCTCGAGCGTGAATATGAGGCGCTTCGGACGGTCGAACTGCCGTCCCTGTCGGATGCGTCAGCAACGCTTCTCCTTGAACGAGACGAGGCCAGGAGAGAGGTCGAGCAGCTCCGGAGCCGTCTTGCCGGGGTGGAGGCGAGCACCGGCGAAGATCAGACCCTGCAGGCCGCGAGCAACGGGGATGGGCACGCGGCGGTCGCCGACCTCGAACTCCGACTCGAGCAGGCGGAGATGCGGGCTCGCCGCGCCTACGCTGCGTCGGAGGCCGCCGAGGCCGCGTTGGCATACGAGAAGGAGCGGCGCATGAGCCTCGCGCCAACGGTCGAAGCCGAGACGGAGGCGAATGAGCTACGCGACCGCATCTCCGATCTGCTCGACCGCGTGAACGTGGCCGTGGACGCCAGGCGCAAGGCGGAGGCCGACCTCGCCGCCTTCCGCGCGGGCGTGGAGCCGAGGGATGCGGATGAGGAGATCGAGACCAGTACGGCTGGCCATCACGCCTCGGACGCGGATGCAACCGGCGGCAGCCCTCGTGCCCGGCTGGCTGGCGCCGCCTCGAGCCCCAAGGGCTCGTCCGGCGATGCCGATCAATGGCGCTGATCACGACCAAGGTAGCGACGTGGCCCGTATTCCCTTCTAGGTCGGGTAGAAGGCGATCAGTTGCACCGGCCCGCCGGTGCCCACCTTGCCGTTGAGGGCGAGGAAATCGGTGAGCCCGTTCCCGTCGTGGTCGAGCGGCCAGACCGAGTCAGCCTTGCCGGTGGCGACCGACGGGATACCGCTCATCGGGGTGAACATCGTCCCGGTGCCGTCGTTTAGGAACACTCGGTCGGGCGCGTTCTCACCCGAGGATGTCGACCCGGTCATCACGTAGATGTCCGGGCGTGCGTCGCCGTTGACGTCGCCCGCCGCGACCGCCTTCCCCAGCTGGATCTTCGTCGAGAAGACCTTTCCGAAGGATCCGTCGTCGTTGACGAAGATGCTGAGCGCGCCCCCGGTGACCGAGACGACGTCGAGGTCGGTGTCGCCGTCGACGTCGGCCAACGTGAGGTCGACCGGGTCGATGCCGAGACCGATCTGTCCAGCGACGTCCTGGAACCCGGTCCCGTGCTGGTTGCGATAGACGACCAGTCCGTTGGAGGTGTCCATGACGATGTCCTGCCAGCCGTCGAGGTCGAGATCGCCGACCAGCGGGTTGCCGCCCGCCGCTCCCCCGGAGTCGACCTCCTCTTCGATCCCGAACTCCGGTGCGGCTCGGAACGACGTGCCATCGTTGATGAACAATCGGTTCGGCGAGGGCAGCCCGTCGGCGCGATCGGGGAAGTTGGCGACGAACAGATCGGGGCCACCGAGTCCGTCGGCGTCGACGAACGTGCCCGATCGCCCTCGCGCGTAGGGCTCGAGCACGCCGAGTTGCCAGGCGAGATCGACGAACGAGTTGTCCGCGCCTTGCACGTACAGCTCGTTCCGTTTGGCGATCGTGCCCCGGGCGGCGCCGACGGCGCAGTAGATGTCGAGCGCGCCGTTCCCGTCGACATCAGCCGTGTCGCAGCCGTGCCGGTCGGTAGGACCGAACACCCCTGTCAGGATCTCGGTGAATCGGCCCGATCCGTCGTTGCGATAGAGGCGAGCCGGCTTCTGATGGCGCCCCAGGAAGATGTCGGGAAGGCCGTCGCCGGTGAGGTCGGCGATCTCGGCTCCACGCGTCTTCGTGACCGCCGCGATGCCAGCCGGCCCGGCCACATCGCGCGCCTCAACGGCCACGGGTGCTGACGCCACCGTCTGGCCGGCCGGGAGCGTCGTGACCCCGGCGAGCGAAGGCCGCGCATCGTCGCGGGAGATCCCGCCGTTGGATGCTCGCGCGGGAGCAGCGGCGCTCGTCGGACAGATCGTCTCGACCACGGCGACGCGCCCGGCGGCCCAGATCTGGTCGGAGCCGGGCACGGCGGCGACGGCGTGGAGCTCGCTCGAGGCCGCGTCCGACAGGGCCGCGTTGGGAACCGATACCCAATCGGTCCCGTCCCAGCGCTGACTCCAGGCGCCGAACGTGTCGGTATCGGGACGGTAACGGGCGCCGACGGCCCAGACGCCACCAGAGGCGGCGCCCACTCCGCGGAGCACGGTGACGCCTGGATCGCTGGGCGGCGACGGCACCGACGACCAGCTCGAGCCGTCGAAGTGCAGGGCGAGCGGGCGATGGGTGGCCCCGTCGACGGCGTATCCCACGGCCCAGATGTCGGAGCCCGAAACGACGCTGACCGCGGTGAGCACGTTGTCGCCGGTCCCGACGTGGGGTGCCGCAGATGGAGACCACGCCTCACCGTCCCATCGCAGGATGAGGGATCGGATGCCCTCGGCACCCGACTGCCAGCCCACGGCCCAGACCTTCGTGCCGTGCACCGCCGCGACGCCCGTGAGCGCGTTGCCCGCGGCCCCCGGATCCGGGCTCGGCACGATCGACCATGCCCGGCCGTTCCACCGCGTGATCAACGTGTTCCTCCGCGTGCCGCTGCGGTGATAGCCCACAGCCCACGCCTTGCCGGACGGGAGGACATCGATCGCCGTGAGCGCACTGGATTCCTTGGAGGCTCCCGCGTTGGGGCTCGGCACGATGGACCATGCGGCTCCGTTCCATCGCTGGACGAGCGTCTTGAAGTTGCCGCCACCCTCGGCATCTCCGCCCGTCGAATAGCCGACCGCCCACAGACCGGCGCCGGCATCGCCGTCGACATCACTGAGGGCGTTCTCCCCGTTGGTGCCGACGTTCGGCGTCGGCACCAGGGTCCACCGCTCCCCGTCCCAGTGTTCGGCGCCCGTCGTCACGACCCCGTCGTCGATACCTCTGCTGCCGACGATCCATGCGTCGTCCGGGGCGAGCGCCACGATCGCCTTCGGTTGCCTCACCTCCGCAGCACTCGGCACCGATGACCATGTCTCACCGCACACGATCGATGCGCCCGCCGCCTTCGGGCCGCCCGGCACGACGATCACGACGGACAGCACCAGCGCTGTCAGGGCCACGAAGGATCGGAGGCTCGAGCCACTCCTGCCGCTGGCGATCATCGGGGGGCCTCACTCTCTGCGTGCGCGGATTGAACCATCACGGTCGAAGACCACGCAAGGTTGCGGACGCTCGGCGACGTGAAGTACGGTGGCCGAACCACTGGGTGTCCGCCTGAACGTGGAGGTTGCGATGTTGCGCGCCCGTCGGAGGTTCGCTTCGATCCTGGGCGTCATCGCAACGCTCGCAGCGATGATCGGCGTGGCGACGCCGGCGTCGTCGGGCGCAGGGGTGACCTGCACCTACAACGACACGGTAGGCCTCGTGACGGTGGAGATCGACGCCGGCGCATCGGCCACGGTCAGCCGGGACGGCGACTTCGTCGAAGCCAACAACCAGCGCTGTCTCGACGTCGCCACGGAGGCGACGGTGGCGAACACCGAGGTCATCAACATCGTCGGCGGCGCCGGAAGCCAACGGGCGGAGGTCAGCCTGACGTCCGGTCGCTTCGAACCGGGCCGGACCGATGAGATCGGCTCGAGCGACGAGATCGAGATCTTCGTGAGCCTCGGAGGCGGGCGCGACTCGGTGAAGCTCTCGGGGCGAAACCAGGTCGACACGATCGTGGTCGGCAGGGACAACGATCAGACCCGGATGAACCTGAACGCCGGCGAGGGTGACACCGTCGACTACGACCTCTCGGTGCACGACAACGTCGAGGCGATCTCCATCTTCGGCAACGGCGGGGCCGACGCGATCTCGGCGACCGGTGACTTCGCCACGGGTACGGTGCTGCCGAGGTCGGTCCACATCTCCGGCGGTGGCGGGAACGACAGCCTGACGGGCGGCGGCGGCAAGGACGTGCTCACGGACAGGGCGGGCACCGGCGACGTCGACGTGCTGGTCGGCAAGGGAGGCAACGACGCGCTGTTCACCCGCGACGGTGACGCGCGCGACCGAGCGGTTGGAGGGCCGGGCGCCGACGACTGTCGGGTCGACCGCAAGGACGTCGCCAGGGTCTGCTGATCATCGTCCCAGCACCCGGAAGGGGCCCAGGATGAGATGAGACGGATCGCTCTGATCGCGGTGGTGTCGATCGTGGGGCTGGCGACTCCCGCCCTCGCGGATCACGAGACATCCGTGCACTGGTCCCGCACGTCCAACCCGCTCACGCTCACGATCGAAAGCAACGTGAACGCGCAGTGGACCGATGCGCTGCGAGATGCGGCGATCCAGTGGAGCCGGTCACTCGCCGTCACCTTCCTGGTCGTGCCCGGCAACGGCACGTGTCTCGACGAGTCCGCGATGGTCGAGGTCTGCGCGTCGAAGTACGGCAAGAAGGGATGGCTGGGGAGATCCGGCAAGTACATCGACGAACACGATCACGCTTGGTACGGGTACATCCAGATCAATCTCTCGTATTCGTTCACACGCACGAAGCGGAACTTCGTCGCCTGCCACGAGCTCGGTCATGTGCTCGGCCTCGGCCACCGTGTCGAGACCAGTGGGGACAGCTGCATGGTCTCGGCGTGGAAGTACCTCACCGTGAAGCCGGCGCGTGCTGACGACCACGACATCTGGGCTCTCGATCAGATGTATCTACACAGCGATGGCACGATCGGGGCAGCCGAGCCTGCGACAGCTCGAGCAGAGGCCGTCGGCGCCGTTGGCGAAGACATCGCACGGCTCACTGGCCGGGCCACCTTTGTCGCACCGACACCACTCCGTGCCGGCGATCGTCAAGGGCTTTCCGATGAGCAGCATGACCGTTCGAGTACCCGTCACCGGTGGTCCTCAATCCCCGATCGCTCGTGAGAACATCCCCCGATGCCACGAACACTGGTCGCTACCCGTGATGGACTCCTGACCGTCGGCACCGGGGGGCCCGTCGCATCCCAACTCACTGGTCGGTCCGTGACCGCCGTGACCCGCGACGGATCGGAGCTCTGGGCCATCGTCGAACGGTCCGAGATCTGGCACGCGCCCGAGGACGATTGGGGCCGCGTCGTGACGCTGGAAGGTCTCGAGGCGACGTGCCTCGCCATGACCGACGCGCTCCATGTCGGCTCATCCGAGGCGCGGCTGTTCCGGCTCGCCGAGAGCGAGATCGAGCCCGTCGTCGGGTTCGACGACGCGGAGGGTCGCTCGGAGTGGTACACGCCCTGGGGCGGACCACCTGCGACTCGATCCCTCTCCGAGTGGAGCGACGACGTCTATGTGAACGTGCACGTCGGCGGCATCCTCCACACCGGCGACCACGGCCGAACCTGGCACCCGACGATCGACATCGACGCCGACGTCCACCAGGTCGCGACCGCGCAGGGGGTCGTCCTCGCTGCGTGCGCCGTTGGGCTCGCGATGAGCGATGACCGCGGCGCGACATGGACGATGCGGAGCGAGGGGCTTGAGGCCCCGTACTCGCGGGGCGTGGTCGTCTGCGGAGACGCGGTCCTCGTCTCGGCCTCCGACGGTCCCCGGGGTGGTCGAGCCGGCGTGTACAGGGGCGACCTGCACCGTGGTGCGTTCGAGCGCTGTACGACCGGCCTGCCTGGATGGTTCGATGACAACATCGACACCTACTGCCTCGATGGGCTGAACGACGGATCGTTCGCCGCGTTCGGCACTTCCGATGGGCGCCTGTTCGGCTCAGAGGACGCCGGGTCGACCTGGCACGAGCTCTCGTCCGATCTGGGCGCGATCCAGCATGTCCTCGTGCTGCCGGATTGGGCCTAGCACGTACGCGAGTCTCGAGCGGCCCGCTACGGCAGTCGGGTCCGGCCACACGCGGCGACGCCGAGTGCGATACGGAACGGCTCGAGACCGTGCCGCTGCATCCGTGCACCCTCCCCGAGGGCTGCGAAGTCGAACTCCTGCAGCCGATCATCGGAGCCAGAGAGCTCGTGGAGGAGCCCCCAGAGGAGCCGCTTACCCTCGATGCCGAGGCTGAGCAGCTCGATCTCTTCGAGGGGGGCGACGGATGGGCCTGAGCCAAGAACGGGCGTCAGATGCTTGAGCCGCGCGAGGGTCTCAGCGCCGAGCGCCCCCGCCTGTTTGACCGGATTGGAGCGGACCCCGAGGCTGCTCATCACCCGCTCGAGCACCCGGCGATCCTCTTCTATCTCGCCGACCAGGGTTGCCAGGTACAGCCCGAGGTCGGTGCCCCTGTGCGCTTCCCCGCAGCGCTTCGCGAGCCTCACACCCGCGGCGGAACCAGCGAGGTGGTCGTTCAGGTACACGCTCAAGGCGGTATCCGCGTCGGCTTCACGGGAGTCGGACCCCGCCTCTCCTCGGCCAGCCCGCTCCCCATCGCTGGGCGTCGACACCGTGATCTCACCTCCGTCAATGATGCTCTGTCGGTAGATCCTCCTGGTTTCGGCTCTACCCCGCTCGATGCGATTCATGCTCCGCTGATGGATCAGAGCAAAAGGGTCAACAGCCTTCGGCGCTCACGATCGCAGCCCGTAGCATGGATGCGTGGCCATCGTTCCCGCCCGAGCTACCCGCGCCGCAACCCGCCTGCGGCCCATCGACGACAGGGTCCGAGCCTTCCTCGGGAGGGCCGGTGTCCCAGCCCTGCGGGTGTCGGTCGGGATCGTGTTCGTCTGGTTCGGCCTGCTGAAGGTCCTGGACGTCTCCCCTGTCGCCGACCTCGTGGCCCGAACGGTCTACTGGTTCGAGCCTGAGGTGATCGTTCCGGCGCTCGGGGCCTTCGAGATCGTGGTCGGCGTCCTGCTGATCGCGAACCGGTTCCTTCGAGTCGCGCTCGCCCTGTTCGCGGCACAGATGCTGGGAACTTTCTCGGTCTTGTTGCTCTTGCCGAACGTCGCCTTCCAAGATGGCAACCCCTTCCTGCTCACCGTCGAAGGTGAGTTCGTCGTGAAGAACGTGGTCTTGATCGCGGCGGGCATGGTCGTCGGCTCGAAGGTGCCGAAATGGCAAGGGCGTGCGAGCGGTGGAACGCCGAGAACCACCTGATCGACGCTCCAGGTAGGTTCGGATGCGCGATGGCGGATGCGACGTGGTGGAAGGACGGGGTGCTGTATCAGGTGTATCCCCGATCCTTCCAAGACAGCGACGGCGACGGTATCGGCGACCTCGACGGCGTGGCGATGCGCCTGGACCACCTCGCGTGGCTCGGGGTCGACGCCATCTGGCTGAACCCGATCCATCCGAGCCCGAACCGCGACTGGGGGTACGACGTCAGCGACTACCTCGACGTCGCGCCGGAGCTCGGAGGGTTGCCGGCGCTCGATCGGCTGATCGCCGAGGCGTCGAGCCGCGAGATCCGCGTGATCCTCGATCTCGTGCCGAACCACACGAGCGATCGACATCCGTGGTTCCTGGATGCCCTCATCGGGCGCGACGCGGAGCATCGCGCCTGGTACGTCTGGGCCGACCCCTCGCCCGACGGAGGACCACCGAACAACTGGCGGAGCGCTTTCGGCGGTCCCGGCGTGGACGTTCGACGGCCCTTCGGGGCAGTACTTCCTGCATAACTTCCTGCCCGCAACAACCGGATCTGAACTGGTGGAACGACGACGTGCGCGACGAGTTCGACCGCATCCTCCGGCCTGGTTCGACCGGGGGGTCGCGGGATTCCGGATCGACGTCGCGCATGCCATCGTGAAGGACCGGGATCTGCGCGACGACCCGATCGCGGCTCCGCCAGGAGCAGGACCGCCGGCGTCGAGGCAACCCTCGAGACGTTCAGCATGCACCGGCCGGAGGTGCACGACGTGCTTCGACGATGGCGGCGTATCGCCGACGCGTACGAATCGCCACGCGTGTTGATCGGTGAGACCTGGGCGCGCGACCTGCCCGACCTCGCCCGCTACTACGGTGGGGGCGAGGAGCTGCACCTCGCATTCAACTTCGCGTTCGCCACGGCGCCGCTCGAAGCCACGGCGCTGCGCGAGGTGATCGAGGCGACTGGGGTCGCGCTCGCCGATGCCTGGCCGTTGTGGACGGCCTCGAATCACGACATCGGACGGCTCGCCACGCGCTGGGCCGGTGGCGACGAGGCACGGGTGCGGTGCGGACTCTTCGTCCTGTTGATGCTGCACGGCACGCCGGTGCTCTACGCCGGGGACGAGATCGGCCTTGCCGAGGTCGAGGTCCCTGAGTCACGACGGCGCGATGAAGGCGTCCGCGCCGACGGGCGAGGCCGCGACGGCGGTCGAACGCCGATGCCGTGGACGTCCGAGCCGGGCGCGGGCTTCACCCGCCCAGATGTCGAGCCCTGGTTGCCGTTGGGCAGTGTCACGACATCGATCGCAGAGCAGCGCGCAGACATCGGCTCCGTGCTGCATTGGTGCCGGCGCCTGATCCGGTTCCGTACAGGCCTCCGCGGCTCGCGGTTCGGCTCGCAGGAGATGCTCGAAGCATCCGAAGGCATCCTGGCATGGCGACTCGGTTCGGGACCTGTCTTCGTCGTCAACCTGGGGAGTCGGCCGGCGCGGATCGACCTTCCCGGCACGATCGTGCTGGCCTCCGACCCCTCCCGAGAGGGAGCCACGCTGGACTCGGCACTCGACGGCTGGAGCTGCGTCATCCTTGATCCTCAGGCAGGCTGAGATCCGATCCCGACCCCCGGCGCGAGCCCGATCGCTACCGCCAGATCCCCGTTCCGCGTTGCGGCGTTTACAAGGCACGTGCGATGGGAAGGCGGGAGGTGATGGCGTACGTGATCGCTGAGCCGTGCATCGATGTGAAAGATCGAGCCTGCGTCGACGAGTGCCCGGTGGACTGCATCTACGAGGGCCCCCGCATGCTCTACATCCAGCCGGACGAATGCGTGGACTGCGATGCCTGCGTGCCGGTATGCCCGGTGACGGCGATCTTCGCGGAGGATGACGTTCCTGCGGAGTGGAAGAGCTTCGTCGACGTCAACGCTGCATGGTTCGCAGACGTGACGGGGCTCGGATCCCCCGGAGGAGCCGCCCAGGTCGGACCACAGGCCACCGATCATCCAACCGTGGCTGCCTGGGATCCCGCCTGACGCGAGGTACCGCCTCCAGCACCTCGAGCGTGGCGGCGGCGTGGCATGCCTAGCCTCCACACTGTCGCCATGAGCACATCCGCGAACGATCGAGACCGCCGCCAACGCCTCTACACGGACCTCGCGCCGTGGTTCCACCTGCTGACGGCGCCCGAGGACTACGAGCTCGACGCCCGGCACGCACTCGAGGTGCTCACCGAGACGATCGGCGCGCCGCCCCCGACGGTCCTCGAGCTCGGCTCGGGCGGGGGCAACAGCGCTTCCCACATGAAGGCGCACGCCACCCTCACGCTCACCGACCTGAGCGAGCAGATGCTCGAGCTCAGCCGCACGATCAACCCCGAGCTCGAGCACGTGCAGGGCGACATGCGCACGCTGCGCCTCGAGCGACGCACGTTCGATGCCGTGTTCGTGCACGACGCGATCAGCTATCTGCTCACGAGCGACGACCTGCGCGCCACCTTCGACACCGCGTTCGCCCACCTGCGTCCCGGCGGCGCCGCCATCTTCGAGCCCGACATCACGCGTGAGGACTACGCCGACGCCACCCATCAGGGCGGCCACGACGGCGCTGACGGACGGCGGCTGCGCTACCTGCAGTGGCGCACCGACCCCGACCCGAGCGACACCTGGTACGTCGACGAGTTCGCGATCCTGTTGCACGAGGCCGACGGCACGAGCCGCTATCGCCCACGAGGCCCACCGGCTCGGCATGTTCCCGCAGACGACGTGGTTCGAGTTGCTCGCCGACGCCGGGTTCGTCGACGTGCGCGCCGTGCCGAGCCCTTACACCGACGAGGGCGTCGGCGCGCGGAGCTTCGTCGGCCGCCGCCCGGCCTGAGAAGCCCGGTCTGAGTCGAGGCAAGGAACCGGGAGTCCGATTTGACCGATGCTGCGTGACCCGCCCTAGCCTCGACGGGTCCCACCGATCGAGTCCAGGAGGTCACTGCGATGCCGTCTCGTCTCAACCCCTACGTCAACTTCGATGGCAACACCCGTGAAGCGATGGAGTTCTACAAGGGCGTCTTCGGAGGCGAACTCGTCATCAACACCTTCGGGGAGTACGGCGAGGCCGACCCCGCGACCGCCGACGGCACGATGCACGCGCAGCTCGAGACCGAGCGCGGCTTCACCCTGATGGCCTCCGACGGCCCTCCCGGCACCGAGGTGAAGGTCGGCGACAACATCTCGATCTCGCTCAGCGGCGATGACGCCGGCGAGCTGCGGGGCTACTGGGACAAGCTGTCCGAGGGTGGCACCGTGATGATGCCGCTCGAGAAGCAGATGTGGGGCGACGAGTTCGGCATGTGCGCCGACCGCTTCGGCATCCAGTGGATGGTCAACATCACCGGAGCCCCGCCCTCCTAGCACGAAGGGAGACGTCGCCTCGGCGACCGAGGCCTCGCCCTGGCGAAGCCGAGAGCGACGTCAGCGTTGGGAACCGCTCAGCAGACCCTGCACGAAGTAGCGCTGGAAGGCGAAGAACACCAGGAGCGGCACCGCCATCTGCAGGAAGGCGGCCGGCGCGATGACGTCGATGTTCGCGCTGAACGAGCGCAGCTGTTCCCGGATCGCGACCGTCATGGGCTGCGTGTCGCCCCCGGCGAACACGAGCGCGACGAGCAGGTCGTTCCACACCCAGAGGAACTGGAAGATCAGCAGCGACGCGATCGCCGGCAGCCCGAGCGGGAGCACGACCCTCGTGAACACCCGTCCACTCGCCGGCGCCGTCCATGCGCGCGGCCTCGAGCAGCTCGTGCGGCAGCCCCACGAAGAAGTTCCGCAGCAGGAAGATCGCGAACGGCAACCCGAACGCCACGTGGAAGAGCACCACCGCCGGGATCGTGCCGAACAGACCGAGCACGTCGTAGAGGCGGGCGACCGGTATCAGCGCGACCTGCAGCGGCACGACCAGCAACCCGACGACGATCAGGAAGAGCACGTCGCGCCCGGGGAAGCGCATCCACGCGAACGCGTAGGCGGCGAGGGAGGCGGCCGCCACCACCAGCAGCGCCGACGGCACGGTGATGAGCACCGTGTTGACGAAGGCCGACACCATCGAAGGGTCGCTGAGCAGGTCGCGGTAGGGCTGCAGCGAGAGCTGGGCCGGTGCCGTGAGCGCCGTCCACCATCCGCTGTCGGCGTTGTCCGCCGCGGTGCGGAACGACGACACGAGCAGCCCGATCGTGGGCACGAGCCACAGGATCGCCACGATCGCCAGCACCACGGTCGCCGGGGCTCGCGTCAGGGTCGAGACCATCCGCGACGAGCGCGACGCTCGGGGTGCGACCGCAGCCTCCGACGACGGCGCCGTCACGGCGCTCATGACTGGTCCGCCCGGAAGCGCTTGATGTTGAAGGCCATCGCAGGCATGACCAGCAGCAACAGGAAGACGGCCAGCGCGCTACCGAGGCCGAAGTCACGGATGCCGAAGGCTGTCTTCCACAGTTGCAGCGCGATCACGTTGGCGTCGCGCTGAGCCGAGCCGGGCGCGATCACGAGCACGAGGTCGAACACCTTCAGCACGTTGATCACCAAGGTCACGAAGACGACCGCGAGCACCGGGGCCAGCAGCGGCACGGTCACGCGGCGGAACACCTGCCACTCGCTGCCCCCGTCGACCCGTGACGCCTCGAGCGTCTCGCGCGGGATGGCTGCGAGCCCGGCCGCGATCACCACCATCGCGAAGCCAGCCCAGATCCAGATGTAGGCGGCGATGATCGCGGGCGTGACGAGCGTGGCGCCGAGCCAGTTGACGCCGCCGAAGGGCTCACGGAAGTTCGCCGGCGGCAGCCGCAGCTCGTAGGAGCCGGGCGGCATGCCTTCCAGCACGAAGGCGCCGTCGGAACCGGTGGTCGTCGAGGCCACCACCTCCCCGTCGGCGACCGCCTCCACCTCGACGCCGGGCAGGCCCCGTTCCTCGGGGTCGATGACGCCCGGCTCCCCTCCACCCCCCGGCGCGAAGTCCAACCAGACGGTGCCGGCGATGCCGTCGGCCTCCTCGGCGGGCTCGGCCGCCTGGACGGCGCCCTCGGGCACGGACTCCGGCGGGATCGCGACGAGTCCGAGCATCGAGGTCGCCCCCACCTCGACGGGCTCGCGCAGGCTCAGGCCGCCCTCGTCGCTCTCCGCGACCGTGTCCTCCTGCGACGATCGCGCGCCCGCCACCGCGCCCGGCGGTTGGAAGACGTTCACCACCGCCCCGACCGTCGCGTTCGCGAGGCCGAGGTCGGGTTCCTCCTCGTAGATCAACCGCCAGGTGACGCCCGCCGAGAGGAACGAGATCGCCATGGGCATGAAGATGGCCACCTTGAAGGCCGTGCTCCATGGGACCCGCTCGGTCAGCACGGCGAACACGAGTCCCACCGCCGTCACGATGCTCGGCGCGAACACGACCCAGATCAGGTTGTTCTTGATCGCCGTGAGCGTCGACGGCGCCGTGAACATCTCCTGGTAGTTCCGGACACCGACGAACTCCGACCCGCTCGCGTCGAAGAAGCTGCGCCCGACGGAGAAGAAGATCGGATAGACCACGATCGCGCCGAGCAGCACGAGCGATGGGGCCAGGAACAGCCCCACCGCCCAGTACCGCTTCCGTCGCCCGACGGGCGGCGCCGATTCGTCGGTCACCGGGCTACTCCCCGTAGGCCTTCTTCGCTGCCGACTCCAGGGCCTGCGCCGTGCCGTCGACGTTGCTGGAGTCACGGAGGAAGTCGATCAGGATCCCCCAGATGCCCTGCCCGGTCGTCGCGCCGAATTCGGTCGGCTGCAGGTCCGACAGGTCGTATCGCACGCTCTCACCCGCGTCGACCAGCGCCTGAGCGGCACGCTGGCTCACCGGGTCCGGGTACATCGACGGGTCCACCTGCAGGTTCGGAGAGATGAATCCGCCTTCGGCGACCCAGATCTCGGCGGCTTCGGGCGTGGCGAGGTACTCGATCAGCGCCTTGCCGCCCTCGGTGTCGGCCAGCAGCACGGCGAAGTCGCCTCCACCCAGCACCGCGGGCTCCGATCCGTCGATCGAGGGGAACTCGAAGAAGTCGGCATCGGTGCCAACCTCGGCGGTGGTCTCACCGCTGATGATGCCGCCGACGAAGTCACCCTCGAAGATGATCGCGCCCTTCGGGGGGTCGGCGAAGACCTGCGTGACGGAGCCGTTGAAGTCCGTCTGCTCAGCGCCCGTCGCGCCGCCGGCGAGCAAGGACTCGTCGCCGAGGATGTCCCCCATCACCGAGAGGGCGTCCTTCACCGACTGGTCCGTCCATGGGATCTCGTGGGCGGCGAGCTGGTCATACTTCTCAGGGCCGGCCGTGCGCAGGTAGATGTTCTCGAACAGGTCGGACAACGGCCAGCCGACATCGGCGCCGATCGAGTACGGCTCGACGCCGTAATCGGAGATCGTCTGCGCGACCTGCTGCAACTCCTCGATCGTCGTCGGCGGTTCCACGCCGGCTCCCTCGAAGACGTTGACGTTGTACCAGACGGTCGACTTCTGCGCGGCCCTGAACCAGACCCCGTACAGCGTGCCGTCGACCGAACCGGCCTTGCGGGCCCCCGAGCTGTAGTTGGCGTCGATCTCGTCGCCGACGATGTCCTCGAGCTCGATGAGATCGCCCTGCTCCGCGAAGCTCTGCACCACGCCTGGCTGCGGGAAGATCGCCACGTCGGGCGGGTCGCCGCCCTCGATGCGGGGACCGACGTAAGCGGCCACGTCATCGCCCGCCGAACGGAAGCGCACGGTCGCGCCCGTCTGTTCCGCGAACGCATCCAGCACCATCTGGAATCGTTCCTGCTCCGCACCGGTCCAGGTGGCCGCCACCTCGACGGTCTCACCGCTCAGATCGACGGCGTCGGCGCTTGCCGATGGCTCGCCGCCACCGTCCTCATCCAGGTCCTCGCCGCCACCGCAGGCGGTGGCGAGCAGGGCGACGGCTGCGAGCAACGCAAGCGTCCTGACGAACCGCGTCCTCATCGCTTCCATACGAGCCTCCTTCCTTCCTTGTCGCCTTCGAGAGGCGGCGTCAATCGGCCCCCTCGATGCGCACCCCCGTCTCGGGGTCGAAGAAGTGCATACGGCCGGTGTCGATCGCGAGCTCGATGTCGCCGCGTTCGCGGGCCTCCGTTCGAGGGCTCAGCCTCGCGACGAACGTGGAACGGCCGCCATGCCTGCCCCCCTCGAGATCGGCACCCGCGTCACGGGCGAGCTCGCGCGTGTCGTCGGTCAAGACGGGCGGTTGATCGACCGAGAAGTGCACGAGCACCTCGGATCCCAACGCCTCGCGCAGGGTGACCGTCGTCCGCAGGCGGCGATCGGCCGGCGAGTCGCTGTGGATCGCGGCGTCCTCGATGTCCTCGGGCCTGATCCCGACGATGACCCGCTTGCCTTCGAACGAACGCAGGGCCGAGCCTGCGGGGACGACCTCGGGGTCGAGCGACAGCGTCTCGCCACCGAACGCGACCTGAAACCCCTGCCCGTCGCGCCGCAGCTCGGCCTCGACCATGTTCATCGCCGGCGAGCCGATGAACCCGGCGACGAAAAGGTTCACGGGGTGGTCGTAGAGCACCTGCGGCTCGTCGACCTGCTGCAGCTTGCCCTTCTTGATCACGGCGACGCGATCGCCCATCGTCATCGCCTCGGTCTGATCGTGGGTGACGTAGATCGTCGTGACGCCCAGATCGTCTTGCAGGCCTGCGATCTCGCCACGCATCTGCACCCGCAGCTTCGCGTCGAGGTTCGACAGCGGTTCGTCCATGAGGAAGGCGCGTGGCTCCCGCACGATCGCTCGCCCCATCGCCACCCGTTGCCGCTGGCCGCCGGAAAGGTTCTTGGGCTTGCGATCGAGGAACTCCTCGAGTCCGAGGACCTCGGCGGCGTGGCGCACACGCCGATCGATCTCGCCCTTGTCGACCTTGCGCAGCCGCAGGCCGAAGGCCATGTTGTCGTAGACCTTCAGATGCGGATACAGCGCGTAGTTCTGGAAGACCATCGCGACGTCGCGGTCCTTCGACGGCACGTCGTTGACCACGCGGTCACCGATCGAGATCGTCCCCCCGCTGATCTCCTCGAGCCCCGCCACCATGCGCAGGGCGGTGGTCTTGCCGCAGCCCGAGGGGCCGACGAACACCATGAACTCGCCGTCGTCGATCGACAGGTCGAGGCCCGACACCGCCTCGGTGCCGTCGGCGTAGACCTTCGTGACGTCGTCGAGCGTGACCTCTGCCAACCGGTCTCCCGGGTCGCCTGCCCCCGAAGGGGGTGTGGAAGGGACACACGCGGCTTTCCCCTCCCGGCGAACGGCAAACCGTGGCGACCCACAGGCCGAACCAGGGGCACGCGACGAGCGATCATCGAAGCCGGAGCGCGGGTTCCTGCGTCTCGGGGCGATACGCCGACACCACCCCGATTGTGCGGGGAGCCGGCTGGGTAGGAGCCGTCCATGCTCCAGCGATCGAAGGAGCCGCGATGACGCGGCTCGGGTTCCATGCTTCCCACGAGCAGCTCTCCCCGCGTGATCTGCTCGATGCCGTCATCGCGGCCGAGGCGGCCGGGTTCACGGCCGCGATGTGCTCGGATCACCTGGCGCCCTGGAGCGAGCGCCAGGGCCATTCCGGCAACGCGTGGGCATGGCTCGGCGCGGCGATGCAGGCGACCGACGTCAGCATGGGCGTCGTCACGGCGCCGGGTCAGCGCTATCACCCGGTCGTGACTGCCCAGGCGATCGCGACGCTCGCCGAGATGTTCCCGGGGCGATCGTGGACCGCGCTGGGCTCCGGCGAGGCGCTGAACGAGCACGTCACCGGCGACGCCTGGCCCACGAAGCAACGACGCGACGCGCGGCTGCTCGAATGCGTCGAGGTGATCAGGGCGCTGCTCTGCGGCGAGGAGGTTACCCACGACGGGCTCGTGCGGGTCGATCGGGCGAGGATCTGGAGCTTGCCCGGCTCGCCGCCGCCCCTGTTCGGCGCGGCGGTAACGGCACGGACGGCGGCCATCGTGGGCACGTGGGGCGACGGCCTGATCACCATCTCCCGACCTGCACCCGAGCTGCGACGCGTCATCGAGGCGTTCCGCGACGCTGGAGGCGCCGGCAAGCCCGTGCACGTGCAGGTGCACCTCTCCTGGGCCGAGGACGAGGAGACGGCGCTCGCGATCGCGCATGACCAGTGGCGGACCAACGTGTTCGGCGGTGGATTGGCATGGGAGCTCGAGCTGCCCGCCCAGTTCGACGAAGCCGCTCGCCACGTCAGTCCCGACGACGTGAGGGGGTCGGTCCTCGTGTCGGCCGACATCGACCGCCACGTGGCATGGCTCCAGCAGATCGCAGCGCTGGGCGTCGACACGATCTTCCTGCACCACGTGGGCAAGGAACAGCGGCGGTTCGTCGAGACGTTCGCGGAGCGGGTGCTGCCGGAGGTCGCCCGATGAGCACGACGCGCACGAGCGACATGTGGTGGAAGAACGCGGTGATCTACTGCCTCGACGTGGAAACGTTCCTCGACTGGAACGACGACGGGGTGGGCGACTTCGCGGGGCTGAGCGAACGGATCGACTACCTCGCGGGCATGGGCGTGAGCTGCCTGTGGCTCATGCCGTTCTACCCCTCGCCGAACCGCGACGACGGCTACGACGTCACCGACTATTACGGCGTCGACGAGCGACTCGGCACGCTCGGGGACTTCACGTCGATGATCCGTACGGCGAAGGATCGGGGCCTGCGGGTGATCGTCGACCTCGTCGTGAACCACACGTCGGACCGCCACCCCTGGTTCCGGGCGGCACGCTCGTCGCCGAGCTCGCCGTTGCGGGACTTCTACGTCTGGCGCGACGAGAAGCCGGCCGAGAAGAAGTCCGACGTCGTCTTCCCCGACGCCGAGGACAGCATCTGGGCCTGGGACGAGAAGGCGGGCCAGTGGTACATGCACCACTTCTACTCGCACCAGCCCGATCTCAACATCTCCAACCGGCGCGTGCGCGACGAGATCGCGAAGATCGCCGGCTTCTGGCTCGAGCTCGGCGTCGACGGCTTCCGTGTCGACGCGGTGCCGTTCCTGCTGGAGGCCGGCGCCATCCCGGGAGACGTCGGCCTCGACCCGCACGACTTCCTGCAGGACCTGCGGTCCTTCATCGACCGGCGCAAGGGTGGCGCGTTGCTGCTGGGAGAGGTGAACCTGCCCGCCGAACCGCTGCGCGCGTTCTTCGGCGACCAGGGCGACGAGTTGCAGCTGCTGTTCAACTTCCCCGTGATGGAGGCGATGTACCTGTCGCTCGCTCGTCATGACGCCGGGCCGCTCGCCGCGGCGCTCGAGGGTTCCGAGCGCAACGAGGATTGCCAGTTCGCGAACTTCGTGCGGAACCACGACGAGCTGATCCTCGACCAGCTGAGCGATGGGGAGCGTCAGGAGGTGTTCGACGCCTTCGGTGCCGATCCGGAGATGCAGCTGTTCGGGAGGGGGCTGCGGCGGCGACTCCCGCCGATGCTCGACGGGGACCCGCGGCGCATCCGCATGGTGTACAGCCTGCTGTTCAGCCTGCCGGGCACGCCCGTGCTGTTCTACGGCGAGGAGATCGGCATGGGCGAGAACCTCGAGATCGAGGGCCGCCTGAGCGTGCGTTCCCCGATGCAGTGGGTCGACGGCAAGAACGGGGGCTTCTCCCATGCGGCGCCGTCCAGGCTGATCCGCCCGCTTCCCGAAGGTGCGTTCGGTCCGATGGCGGTGAACGTCGCAGCCCAACGCCGCGACTCGGACTCGCTGTTGAACTGGATGGAACGCATGATCCGTCGGCGTCGAGAAACGCCGGAGATCGGCTGGGGAGCCTGGCGACTGCTCGACACCGGGCTGCCCTCGGTGC
Source organism: uncultured Actinomycetes bacterium (assembly GCA_963722795.1). Classification (GTDB taxonomy): domain Bacteria; phylum Actinomycetota; class UBA4738; order UBA4738; family HRBIN12; genus JAOUEA01. The sequence goes on along the minus strand of CAVROD010000002.1, from coordinate 603,988 downwards.
TCGCCCATCGATGCGATTGGGAGGGTCGCTCGTTGGTCGCGCTGCACAACCTGGCGCCCGACCCCCTCGTCGCCAGGGTGGACCTCGGGCCCGACCTACCGGAGGACCCTCGGTTCATGGACCTCCTCGACGCCGATGGTGAGCTGCACGAGCTCGCAGGCCACGAGCTCGAATTGAAGCTGGAAGGCTACGGCTACCGCTGGATGCGTTTCCAGTCCGCCGGCGCACACGTCGCGCCCTAACGCGATCCTGCTCTTGCCCGAGACTCACCCATGCGGCACCCCCTTCGGTCGGATGCTTCGTGGTCGTTGATGGCAGCGATCGCCTTTGGCGCGCTGGTCGTCGTCATGAAAACCCTCGCGGCAGGCATGACGCCCGTGCTTTCAGGGAAGGAAGGAAGGATCCGACCAATGGAGATGGTGATGGCAACCCAGGCCGCAAGAAGCCACCGCGACGCCCGGATCTCCGAACTCCTCAGGTCACTGACCGCCGACCTGACGCTCATCGCTCGACGCGAGGCAGAGCTCGCGACGATCGAGATGAAGGCCAGGATGTCCGAGTTCGGTGGGGCGGCTGCCTTGCTCGCAAGCGCGGGCGTCACCGGCTTCTTCGCGCTCGGCACGCTGGTCACGGCAGCGGTGCTCGCCTTGGCGATCGTGCTGCCAGCGTGGGCTGCGGCCACGGTCGTCGGCGTGCTGCTCGCGGCGATCGCGGCGGTGCTGGCTCTGGTGGGTCGCGCGCGCCTGCGGGCCGCGGGCCCGCTCGCCCCGAGGGAGACGATCGAGACGGCACAGGAGGACATCGCATGGATCCGACGCGAGACGGAGCAGTTGCACGCGAACGAGTAGCCGAGATCAGGCTCGAGATCGACGCCGCTCGCAGGCGCGTCGTCGAGGTGATCGACGCCCTCGAGTACAAGGCCGACGTGCCGGCGCGCCTGGCCGAGGGGCTGAGCGCGACGGCGTCGAACGTCACCGCGCGCCTGCTGGAACGGATCCCCGAGAGGAAGGCGAAGCAGATGGATCGCGACATGGCCCGTGAGATGGAGACGTTGGAGGAGACGATCGTCGTGGGCGTGTCTCGTCAGGTTTCCTACAACCAGTGGACCCAGTTCGAGGAGTTCTCTCGGTTCATGGACGGGGTCGAGTCGGTGACCCAGGTCGACGACGAGCACGTGCATTGGGTCGCCGAGGTGGCGGGCGTCCGGAAGGAATGGGACGCCCAGATCACGAGGCAGGTCCCCGACCAGGAGATCGACTGGGTGGGTCTCGGAGCGCCCGACAACCGCGGCCGCATCGTGTTCGTTGATGCCCCCGGCGGCACCCGCATCACGATGATGCTCGACTACGAGCCCGAAGGTCCGGTCGAGAAGGTGGGGGACGCGCTGGGAGTCGTCCGACGCCGGGTCCAAGGCGACATGCAGCGATTCAAGGATTTCATCGAGGCCCGCGGACGTGAGACCGGTGCTTGGCGCGGCGAGATCCACGCGGACGAGCCTCAGCGGTAGCGGCGTGCCAATGGACGCCGGGGCGACTTCGCGCCCCGGCGTGCGTGAAGAGTTCATGCCGTGGCTCGAGCGCCATCATCCCGACCTGGTCGAGCGGTACGAGACGCTGTACGGGCGCGCCGATGCAGCACCCGACGAACGGCGCCGCATGGACAGACAGGTCCGGGTCTCGTCACGGCTGCCCGACGGCGATGGCCAGAGCGCGCCATCGACAACACCACGGCGACCCGTCGAGGCACGGCGCCTTCTGCGGCGCCGGCTCCGACTCACCCGCAACTCTTCTGACGGGCGACCGGCAGAACGGCACCCCGCGCTCGTGTCTCAGTTCAACGAGACGATCGCGACGTTCAGCGCGGTGGCGAAGGCCGTCCACGCCAGGTAGGGCAGCAGGAGCACTGACGCCCCACGCCGTACCTCCCAACCGACGAGCACGCACGCAAGGATGGTGACGTCGAGCGCCACGATCGTGATCAGGGCCCATAGCGGTCGGTGCAGTCCGAAGAAGACCGCGGACCAGGCGAGGTTGAGCGCAAGCTGGGCCGACCACCACCAGATGACCGTGGTGGCCATCTCCCCCTCCCGCCACCACAGCCAGCCGGCGAGCGCGATCGCGAGGTACAACACGGTCCACACCGGCCCGAACACCCACGGAGGCGGCTGCCATGGCGGCTTCGCGAGCTCGTCGTACCAAGAACCGACCCCGGTCTGGGTGACGGACGCCCCGAGCAACGCGACGACCGCCACGATGAGCAGGAAGGGTAGGAGGGCGATGAGGCCCCTGGATCCCATGCGCCGCTGCGTCCTCGGCATGCGCCGATGATTCCCCGCCGACGCCGCAGACGAACGTCATGCCCGGCCGTGCATCAGTTCACGCGAGCCCGTGGTCAGCGTCGTGCGCGATAGAGCGCCGCCGCGAGGGCCCCGGCTCCCGCGGCGATGAGCGCTCGGCCGGCGGCAGGGCGTTGCACGAACCTCGTGTACCAGCTCCGCGACAGATGCCCAGTGTGCCGGCCGTGCACGCCGCCCAGCCCGGGCCGATGTAGGTTGTCGAGCCGGCCTACGGCGGCGCGATCCGACAGCTGGGCGTCGAAGAAGAAGCGCTCGCTGACGAGGTCGAGCATGCGCGGGAAGCGGGCGGCGAGCGAGACGAGCCGAGCCTGAGCCCCGACGTAGATGTCGCGGGTCGGATGCTCGGCGGCGTGCAGGATGGCTCTCGCCGCCTCATCGGGTTCGTACACGGGCCTGGGCAAGCGAGGGGCGCGGTCGAGGTAGGTCTTGGCGTGATCGGGCAGTGGTGTGCCGACGCTGCCGGGCTTCACCAGCGTGACGGCGATCGGCAGACGCCGCTCCTCCAGTTCCATGCGGAGCGCGTCGGTGAACCCCTTGACCGCCTGCTTGCTGGCCGCGTACGCCCCCTGCAGCGGGAACGCGCGGTCGGACTCGACGCTGCCGACGTTGATGAGCGCTCCACCGCCGACCCGGAGGTGTTCGACCGCCACGAGCGAGCCGTAGACGACACCCCAGTAGTTCGTCTCGAACAGCCGACGATGATCGGCCTCCGACGTGTCGACGAGGCGGCCCCACAGATCCACGCCCGCATCGTTCACCCACGTGTCGATGCCGCCGAATGCGGCCACCGTGGCGGCGGCCGCTTCCTCGATCTCCTGCCTGCTGCCCACGTCGGCGGCGACCGCGATCGCCCGGCCGCCGTGGGCCTCGATCTCCTCGGCGACTGCCCGCAGCTCCTCGGCGTCACGCGCGACCAGGGCGACCGAAGCGCCGGCGGCCGACGCCCGTCGGGCCGTCGCGAGCCCGATGCCGCTGGACGCGCCCGTGATCACGATCCGCTGCTCCGCGAGCGGCCGCAGTGCGACCCTCACGACCGCTCCGCGGTGCCCGGCGTGAACACGATCTTGACGGCTCCGTCGGCCTTCTCCTGGAAGGTCTTGTAGGCGAGGGGACCATCCTCGAGCGAGACGTGGTGCGTCGCGAAGTCATCGACCCCCAGGGGGTCCTGGTCGTGCAGCAACGGCATGAGGTCGTCGACCCACCGTCGCACGTTCGCCTGCCCCATGCGCAGCTGCACCTGCTTGTCGAACAGCTGCATCATGGGCATCGGGTCGAGCATGCCGCCGTAGACGCCCACGACCGAGACGGTGCCGCCTCGGCGAACGGCATCGATGGCCATCCGGATCGCCGCGAGTCGATCGACCCCGGCCCGTTCGGTCATCGCGGCGGCGATCGGCTTCGGCAGCAGGCCGACGGCGGCCTGCGCCGCCTGCGCAACCGAGTCGCCGTGCGCCTCGAGCCCCACGGCGTCGATCACGGAGTCGGCGCCGCGCTGGCTCGTCCGAGCCCGGACCTCCTCGAGCGTCTCGGAGCCGGCGGCGCCCATGTCGATCACGGACACCCCTCTCGCGGCGGCCCTGGCCAGGCGCTCGGGCACGAGGTCGAGCCCGATCACCTTCTCGCAGCCCCGCTCGAGCGCGATGCGGGCGCACATCTCCCCGATCGGCCCGAGGCCGATGACGAGCAAGGACCCGTCCTTGGGCACCGCGGCGTACTCGACCGCCTGCCACGCCGTGGGCAGCACGTCGGAGAGGAAGAGGAACCGGTCATCCGGCGGCCCCTCGGGAACCTTGATCGGTCCGAAGTGAGCTTGCGGGACCCGCAGGTACTCGGCCTGTCCCCCCGGCACCTGTCCGTACAGCTTGGAGTAGCCGAACAGCGCGGCCCCCTTGTCGTGCTCGTGCACCTGGGTGGTCTCGCATTGGGAGAAGAGCTCGAGGTCGCACATGTAGCAGCGGCCGCACGCGATGTTGAACGGCACCACGACTCGGTCGCCGGGAGCGATCTGGGTAACCTCGGAGCCCACCTCCTCGACGACACCCATCGGCTCGTGACCGAGGATGTCCCCCGGTTCCATGAACGGCGAGAGCACCTCGTACAGGTGCAGATCCGACCCGCAGAGCCCGGAGCTCGTCACCCGGATGATCGCGTCGGTCGGCTCCTCGATGCGCGGATCGGGCACGCTCTCGACCTGGACGTTGCGCTTACCCTGCCATGTGATCGCTCGCATCTGTGGTCCTTTCGGTCGTGGTCGTTGGGAGTCCGGTGGTGGGCGCGAGGGCGGGCGTGGGCTCGCCGGCGCCCGCAGCGATGCCTTCGAGCAGCTCGACGACCGCCTCGAGGGAGGTCCTCTCCGGCCGCCAACGGAGCTCACGGCGGGCTCGTTCGCTCGACAGCAGCGGAGTGCGCAGCCCCATCTCGAGCCATCCTGGCGGGGTGGGCTGCAACCTCGCGCGCCAGGTCCACTCGATCGCTGCCCGGGCCAGCCAGGGAGGAACGGGGAGGGTGCGAGCCGAGATGGCCTCGGCGATCGTCGGCAGGTCGAGCACCGGCTCGCTCACGAGGTTGAAGGCCCCTCGCACGTCCTGCAGCACGGCCGCGCGGTAGGCCGCCGCCACGTCATCGGTGTGTACCGCTTGGAAGGAAAGGCCCTCGATGCGCGGCAGGACGGGAAGCAGCCGCGGGTTCAGCAGCAGCCCGGGCACGAGCGGACCGAGGAAGAATCGGTGAGCCTCGGCCGCCTGCCCCCGCTTGAAGATGAGCCCGGGACGCATGCGGACCACCCGGACGTCGCCGTGGTCCCGCTCGAATCGATCGAGCATGCGCTCGACCGTGCCCTTGTGGCGGGCGTAGAACGACGTCTCGATGCCGCCGATGGGCCAGGTCTCGTCCACCAGCCGGTCCTTGGACCCATCCACGTAAGCGCCGACCGACGACGCGTAGACCAACGCCGGCACGCCCGCCGCCGCGACGGCCTCGAACACCCGGCCGCTGCCGAGCACGTTGGTGGCGGCCATCGCGGGCTCGTCGTGGGAGGGCTGGATGGCCCACGCGAGGTGCACCACCGCGTCGGCGGCCTCGAAGACTGACGAGAGGTCATCGCGTCGGATGTCGCGCTCGACCCACCGCACGCCGTCGGCCGGGCGATCCCGAGGAGCGCGGCGCGCAACGCCCACGATCTCTCGGACCTCAGGGATGCACCGCAGCGCGGTGATCAAGCTCGTACCAACGTTGCCCGTCGCGCCGACGATCACGACCTTCATCGCTGCATCGTTCCCGGCTCGTGGCGGCGGAAACGTCGCGCTCGTCGGAGTTGGCACTTCGCCACGCGCAAGGGCCGCTCGCTTTGCTCGGCGAGCAGCCCTACCGTTCCTTTGAAGGGCGTCTGAAGGGCTTCGTTGGCCGGCGACCGAACGCCGAACTCATCCTCCTCCGGATCGAGGCGGACGGCGACCATGTCCGCGTGGAGGTCGAACAGTCCACGTCAACGAGCGGTGCGCACGGCGTGAACCGGTCCAGGGCGATAGGCCGCGCCGGCAGATTCGGCCTACGACTGGTGCAGGCCTCGGTGGATGCGTTGGGCGTCGAGCCAGTGCTTTGCTTCACGCTCGGGGACATGCCGTCCGACGGTGGCCTCGAGACGACCACGAGCCGAGGTGTGGGAAACGCAGCGCCGGGTACGGGTGTCGCTGACAACGGCCTCGAAGGGGCCGACCGAGGAAGAGGAGGAAGCGGATGGACAAGCGCACGTGGGCGATGCTGCTGCCCCTGATTGCGTTCCTCGCCGCCTGTGAGGACGAGGGCAACGCGGGCAACGACAACCTACTGACCGGCGGATCGCTGGTTGTGCTCGTGATCATCGTTCTCGCGATCTTCTTGTTCATGCGGCGCCGGCGATAACCCCGCCCAGTACGAGCGGCTGCTCGATGGAACGGCTCGAGGGCTGCGCACTGTGAGTGGGCCCGGTCGATCAGCTCCCCGAAGTCACCCACGGAAGCCGCTCGCCGAGCCGGGCGCCGTCGCGCAACGTGGTCCGCAGGGTGACCTTGCCGTCGAGACGCATGACCAGGACGTCAAGCTCCTCGAACGTTGCCCATCTGACCTCAGGACTGCTGCTCAGCCATCGTCTGCATGTTCCGGATCGCCTCGGCCGGCGATATGTCGTTCGCCTCGGCAGAGGCGACGATCTCGCTCCAATTGATGTTCCGATCGTCTCCGTGCTTGTCCTCGGTGATGCCGCAACCGCAGTTCGCGCACATGTTCGCCCTCCTCGTGAGTCAAACGGCCACCGTTCCGGATGGATCGGGGCGGCGGGGCCGGCCGGGTCATCGGTCAAGTCCGCGTAACCCGGACGTCGACCGTTCCCCGCCCGTCGGGTGGACCCTGATCGACGACCTCGGGTCGCTCGAAGGGATGCCTCGCCCGGTCCCGCTCGCCCCTGATCCTCCGGTCGATCTTCCACGGCTGTCAGATCGTGTCGTCCGGGCCGACCGAGCCACGCCATGCACCGGTCTCCGTGCCACGCGACTCGATCATCTCCTTGAAGCGCTCGAGATCGGCCGAGACTTGACGGTCGTCGAGGCCCATCGCCGCTCCGGCCTTCTCGACGACGCCATCGGGCTCCCAGTCCATGCGGACGGTGACCCGCGTGCGGTCCTCAGCGACCGGATCGAAGCGGACGACGCCGTTGTTCCCCTTGCCCTCGGTCGCGACCCAAGCGACACCCTCGTCCGGGGTCTGCGCCGTGATCTCAGCGTCCCACTCCTCACGCTTGCCCGCGATCTTGGCTACCCAGTGCAGGCGCCGGTCGTCGAGCTGCTGCACCGATTCCACGCCCTTCATGAATCGAGGGAACTCCTCGAACTGCGTCCACTGGTTGTAGGCCGTGCTCAACGGCACCTCGACCTCGATCGTCTCTTCCACCGCTTGGCTCATGCTCGCCTCCTCGAAGAGGGATCGGACACGACTGATCGCTGTCAGGGGTTCCCCGCTCCGGTCGTGCTCAACCCTGCTCCGGCCATTTCGTCGTGTGATCGGGGGCGAATTCGGGCAGAAGCGGATCGATCTGCCGAGCTCCGATGCAGCGGCAGAGGCAGTCGATGAACTCCTCGAGATGCCGGGGGTGGGGAGCGCCTCGCTCGACATCTCCGAGCAAGGCACCAGCATCGTCGTCGACCTCGCCTCCGACGTGCTCTCCGACGACGAGATCGTCGCCGCGATCGAGCGGGCGGATGCTGAGGTTCGTGGCTCTGCCAGTTCCTTCGCCCGCTGTCGCAGGGTGCGTTCCCGAGCGGGCGAGCATCAAACCTGGCGGCGCGCACTCACTCCACCGACGTTTCGTGCAGCCCACCGGGGGTATCCGCCCCTCGACTCCACCAGGCGATTCAGCTCGACGGCACGTCGTGCCAGAGAGGAGGAACCATGATCCGATCGACTGAGATCGAGGTCGATCCGACCAGAACACCGCTCATCCGCTGGGGCGCGGTCGTGGCGGGAGCGGTCTGGGGGCTCGCGGTGATGGCCGTGCTGGCGACCCTGTGGCTGGCCCTCGCCTACCCCACCGGGATCGACGTCATCCGCGACAACCTCGAGTGGTTCATGGCGGGCTCGGGGGCGCTTGCCCTGTTCATCGCAGGAGTCGTCGCCGGTGCTCTCACCGACAACCGAGGACCAGCCTCCGGGTGGCTGCACGGGATGACCGCGTGGGGCCTGCTCCTGATCGGAGCGCTGGTGTTCGGGGTGCCGTCGGCGTTCGGGCTGTTCTCGGCCGGCCAGCTCCGCACGATCCAAGGAGGAGACCTCGTCGGACCCGGCGCCAACGACGCGATCTGGGCGACGTTCTTCTCGCTCGTCGTGGGTGCCGTGCTCGCGGGGCTCGGCGGAGCCATGGGCGCTGCTCCACGACGCTCGGTGGGGACCGCGGGCTCGAGGGTGCCCGGCGCGGAGAACGATTGGACGGACCGACGGACCGACGACGACGGCTCGCGCCGTGACTATCCTGCGCAGGAGGTCCAGACGACGGACTCGGACAGGATCATGGTGCGCCGCAGCGCCGACGGGAGTTACGTCGATCAGGACGGGCGTCGGTACGTGCCTGAGAACGTGGGAACTCGTACGACCGACGTCTGAGTCGAGCTTCCCTCCTTCGACAGCGAGTCGCCCGCACCCGCGCGGGCGACTCGCTCGTTGGAGCCGAGACCCGCGTAGCGGCGACGCAGCACCCTTGGGGAGGACGCCGCCTTCCGAAGGCGCGACCCGCGGTAGAGCACGCCGCCCTTCACCACCCGCAGCCAGACCGCGGCCCACACGCAGCACGCCCGCTCGGTCACCCAGCACGGGGCGGCGAGACTCGCTTTCCACGAGAAGAACTCCTCGCCCCCGCCGCGTCGTCTGCCCAGTTCAGCGAGCGCCACGACGGCCCCCACGCCCACCGCGAGGGCTCTGCGGTGCCGGGCGAGCCCCCACACGATGAGCGGGAGCCAGAGGAGCTCACGCGCGAGCCGCGGAGGTTGGCCGAGATCGTCATACGCTTGGCGGACCCGCTGCCGCACGAACGCCGACGTGGCGGGGCCCGCCCGCGGCACGAAGATCTCGGGCGCCCACCGCACACGCCCCCCCGCAGCTTCGACGGTGCGGATCAACTCCAGGTTCTCGAAGAGCGCCGCCTCGTCGTATCCGCCCACGTGGACGTACATCGACCGCCGCAGGGCGAGCGTGCCCGGGTAGTCGTGGCCGAAGGCCCGATTCAGCAACGAACGCGACGAATCCCAGACGGTGTGCCATCGGGTCGGACCGATGAAGTAGTTCTGCGGCACGACGATGTCGGCCCCCTCGAGACGATCCGTCAACCGCGCGAGCATGCTCGGGTCGTACCGGACATCCTCGTCGGCGATGACGACCAGCTCATGGATCGCCGCGGCCATGCCCGCGTCGACGGCGCGAACCTTCCCGTTGATGCCGGGGTCGATCGCGACCATGACCTGTCGGAGGCCGCGGAAGGCTGCTCGGTGAGCGTTTTCGGCCGCGCCCGACGACCCGTCGACGACCACGACGTCGACGCCGGCGTCGGCGAGCTGTCGGAGATTCGAGGGGAGCCCCGGATGAGCTGCACATTCCCCATCACATCGGATCGGGACCACGTAGCTGATGCCGTGCATGCGATGGCTCTGCCCACCCGATCGCCCGAGCAAACGGGACATGCGGTTCACGCCACCCTTCCGCCGACTGAGCCCGGGTCGCCCTCTACCCCGCCACCCAGCCGAAGGACGTGCGGTTCCATCTCTTCGACCGGCAGGGCCGTCGGGTGCGGTATCGCCGGTTCGCCGACGACGCGCCGGCGGCGGGGTTGGTCGAGGACGAGGCGGGGCCCGGTTCGCCCGCTCACCGTCGGCCGATGCCCCACCCTCGCCGCAGGAGCGGTGCCATTCCGCGAGGCCGGCTGATCCCGAACCTGAGCGGCCCCGTCGCTCGGTTTGAGCGCATCACAGCCGGGATAGGCAGTCCATGAGTGTGTGGGAGGTGTCACCATGGCGGAGCTGGACACGGAGGAGCGACGGAAGCTCGCCGATCAAGGCAAGGCGCTGCCCGACGGGTCCTTCCCGATCCGCAACCGGGAGGATCTCCAGGACGCGATCCAGTCCTACGGTCGTGCGAAGGACAAGGCCGAGGCGAAGCGGTGGATCAAGCACCGTGCGCGTGAGCTGAACGCCGAGAAGGAACTGCCGGACGACTGGTAGCGGTTCGAAGACGGAGGGCGCCACAGGTCGATTCGCGGGCTCGCGCCCGGCCGGCAGCGCCAGCACTTCATCCAGGATGCGCGAGCGTCTGCCGCGGCGTCTCGGGCCTGAGGCGCACGAGCGGCACGGGGTCGGGCACGCCCTTGAGGGTCGCCTCGCCGATCGGCGTCCAGGCGAGCTCGGGGGTGAGATCGGCCACCGCGGGCGTCACGGTCACCGTGCCGGCTACCGCGGCGTCGCAGATGCGCGAGGCCAGGTTCACCGTGTGCCCGAAGTAGTCGCCGTCGCGGCGGATCAGGGCGCCGACCGTGACGCCGGCGCGCGCGGCGGGCAGCCCGCCGCGCTCGGCCAGCTCGATCACCGCGGACGCTCCTGCCACGGCATCGGCGGCAGACGTGAAATGCAGCATCGCGCCATCGCCGAGGAGCTTGATCACCCGGCCTCGGTTGCGGGCAGCGGCGGCGCGCACGACGTTCGCGAGCTCGCGGCTGCGCTCCGCTGCCTGCTCGTCGCCGAGCTCCTCCGTCAGGCGCGTGAACCCGCTGAGGTCGATGAACACGATCGCCTCGGGCGCGTGATCGGTCCGTCGCCGGACCCCGATCTCGTCGAAGAGCAGCTCCAGGTGCTCGGCGGTGTTCTCGAACTGTTGGCGCTCCAGCAGCCGTCGATGGATCAGGAACGACGTGCGGAACCCCAGCTCGACGAGCTGCTGTCGGACCTCCGCGCTCACCTCGAGCATCTGGGCGCGCGGCATGCCGGAGGCGATCATCCGGTCCTGCACGTCGGTGCGGAACAGCGCACGCTGGTGCTCGGCCATGCGGTCGAGGTGCTCGGCGAACACCCGGAGCGTTCGCAGCACGGTCTCTTCGGGCAGGCCGGCGCCGATCGCCGCCGCGCCGAATCCGAGGAGCTCGGCGTCGTCGTCGCGGATCGGCGCATCGGGCTCTGCCTCCGGCAGCCCGAGGGCCTGCAGGAAGCGACCCATCAGCGCGGGGTCGAGTCCGAGCTCCTCCGCCACCTGCGCGTGCGTGTGCGGTCGCAGGCCGACGGGCTTGCCCAGCACCAGGCGGGAGAGCTCGGGCAGCACGCCGCGGGTGGTCGCCTCCCCGATGTCGTGCAGGGTGACGCCGGATGCCTCGAACGCGAAGGCGAGGCGCGCCGTGGCGAGGTCTCCAGCTGCGAAGGTGCCGTCGGTATCGGGAGCCAGGATGCCGAGCTGCGCGAGCTGCTCGATGCGGGCCGGCGCGACGCCGGCGCGCGAGGCGAGGGTCGACGCGTCGACGCGGTCGTCCGTGGGCATCGAGGAAGTCTAGGGCGGGGTGGGCGCTGACGTGGCCCCGGGAGGGTGATGAGACCGAAATCGGTATCGGCATCGGATCCGGGGGCGGCCATCGGCCGATCGATACCACTCTCGCTCGACCCTACTGGGCAGCGGGACATCGGCGCAAGGCTCAGAACTCGAGACCGCAGTTCTCGCAGAGGAAGACGCGCGAGCGCACGTTCGCGCTGTGGCCCCCGCACCGCGCGCACCGCCGGCACGTGCCGGCGACCGTGCAGTCGACGGGGTCGGTCGTCTCGCCCGGCTCGTCCCATGTGGTGGCCGGCTCCGACGGCCGGGGAAGCTGGATCGAGAGCAGATGCAGCGGCTCGTCGGCGCTGCGGAAGCCGTGCGGGTTCGCCGCCGCCCGCCCGATGATCTGGCCTTGCGACATCGCGACCGGCCGTTCCGACAGCATCGCGAGCCCCGAACCACCGATCACGACCACCCACTCTTCGGAGTCTGGGTGCGTGTGGGCGTACGCGACCTGGTTCGGTGCGAAGCCCTGCAGCGACAGGTAGGAATCGTCGCCCTCGTGGATCGGCACACGTCGGAACCCCGATGGGCAGGGCGCGATGACGTCGGTCGGCATCATGCCGAAGACGCCGAGGTTGTCGAGCACTTCCGCCAGCTCGCCGATGTGATGCATCGCGACCACGCTAGCCGAGCGGGGTCGGTCCTACTCGTGCGTGCCGTCGCCTCGGTGGCCCGCCGCGTTCGGCAGGTTCGATCCCGCGCGGGTCTGGGCAGAGGTTGCACTCCTCGTCCTCCTCGGCGGGCCCGTCGGTGGTCGGCTCGTCGTGCTGGGTCCCCGGGTCCTGCGCCTGCTGCTCACGTTCGTCTCGCATCTCGTCCTCCTGCATCGCTCGAGGCTGGAGCGTTCCCCGTGCGTGTCGCTTCTACGCATGGAGGCACGGGCATGTGGGTAGGCCGACGGCATGGACGAGTTGCATGAAGGAACGAGTCGTCGAGACCCGCGGCCGGTGCAGGCGGCTCGACGCGGTGTCGTGACCCAGCTTCCCTCGTGGATGTGGCTGCTCGCGACGCTCGTCGCCGCCGGGCTGGCGCTCTGGTGCGCCACGCAGGAGAGCTGGGCGGGGCTGGTCGTCAGCGCGGCGGTCGCGCTCATGTGCGGCTACGCGTGGCGGGTCCGCGCGGGGACGACGAGCCCCCGCTAGAGCCGGTCTCACGCCGAGGGCGTCGTGCGGCGGCGCTCGGCCGAGATCGCGTGCGCCGCGCTCGCCGACTGGGGCAGGCCGGTGACGGTGGCCAGGAACTCCTCCTGGTCGAGCGCCCACACGGCGGCGGCACTCGTGGCGCGTACCGTGGCCGTGCGGGGCACGTCGTGCAGTAGTGCGATCTCGCCGAAGTAGTCACCTTCCTGCGCGGTCGCGATCGTCGTGCCGTCGTGCACGATCTCGAACGAGCCCGCCTCGACGGCGTAGAAGCGGTCGCCGATGTCGCCCTGCCGGATGATCTCGCCGCCCGGCGGCACCTCGATCAGGTCGAGCTGGCGGGCTATGCGCTCGAGGTCCAGCGGCGGCAACGGCGCGAACATCGGGATGCGCCCCAGCAGCTCGAGCTGGCGCGCCGGTACCACGGTGCGGTCGTCGATGCGCCGCAGTCCGGGCACGGCCGCGAGGGCGGCGACCAGCATCGCGACGCCGCACACGACGAACGCGCCGCCGAGGCCGAGCGCCCGCTCGAGCGACGGGGCGAGGGCGGCTCCGGCGCCGTAGCCGAGCATCCAGAGGGCTTCGACGGCGCCGAACACGCGCGTCAGCACCTCGTCGCTCGCGGTGCGCTGCAAGAGCGTCCGTGAGAGCACGTCGAGCAGGGTGATGGCCGAGCCGTAGGCGACCGAGGCGAGCACGGCCACCGTGACGGTGCTCGACACGCCGAACAGAGCGCCGCTCACCGCGAACCAGGTGGCCGACGCGACGATCGCGACCGCGAGACGCCGCCGGCCCGCCAGCACGATCGAGGCGGCGGCGCCGACGAGCAGTCCGAGGCTGATCATCGTGCTGAGGAAACCGACCCCCGGCTCGCCCAGGTCGAGGGTCTCTATCGCGAGCGGCACGGTGAGCACACCCACCGCGCCGACCGCGGCGGTGAGCACCGCGGTGAGCACGATGGGCACTCGGGCTTCGGCGACCTTGGCGACCGTGGCGAGCCCCTCGGCCGTGTCGGTGATGAGCGACCAGGGTCGGAAGGCTTCGCGCGTCGCTGCGTCGCGTGGCGCGTGCACGGCGAGGGTGAGCACGGCCGCGACGACCACGACCGCCGCCGCCATGGCGTACACGGCGCCGGGCCCCGACGCGGCGAGCGTGAGCCCGGCGGCGATCGCGCCGATCGTCCCGCCCACGCCTTCCATCAGGGCCGAGACGGAATTCGCAGCCGCGAGTTCCTCGGGGGTTCGAGCGAGGCCCGGGAGCAGCGCGTGATGGTTCGGACGGCCGGTCGTGTAGGTGACGGCGGCGAGCGACGCGAGCGCGTAGACGACGGGCGTCGCGGCGTCGAAGGCCATGGCGGTGGCGACCGCAGCAGAGGTGAGCGCCTGCGCGAGGTAGCCCAGTCGCACGACGCGTTCCTTCGGGAAGCGGTCACCGAGCGAGGCCACGACCGGTGCGAGCACGCCCGCCGGCACCATGAGCAGGATCGACACGAACCCGACGGCCTGGGTGCCGCCGCGATCGAACGCGTACACGAGGATCGCGATCCACATCGCGGGTTCCGCGACGTTGAACAGCAGGAACGCGAGTTCCATGCGGGCGATGGGGCGATTGCCGAGCACGCCCTTGAGCGCACGCATCGGTGGGCCCAGGTGCGCGAGCAGGCGGTTCACGGCAGGAAGGGTACGCCGAGCCAGGTGGCACGCTCGTGACAGAACATAGCGATTCCGCTATACTGACCGCATGCGAGGAGGATCGCTCGTCCGCGAGGCACGCCGGCGAGCCGGCCTGACACAGGCCGAGCTCGCCGCTCGCCTGCACACCACCCAGTCGGCGATCGCGCGCATGGAGCGGGGCGGCACCGAGCCGTCGTTCGAGCGTGTCGTCACGGCGCTCAAGGTGTGCGGGTACGACCTGCTTCCCCGGCTGCTGCCCGCCGACGACGCCGACTGGACGGTTGCCTCGACGAACCTCGCCGTCGACACCAACACACGGGTGCGTCGTCATCAGGCGGCGTTGCGCCTCGCCCAGGCCGGCAGGAAGGCGCTCACCGATGCCCGAGCCTGAGTTCCGGCCGGAGTTGCTGCTCGAGGTGCTCGCCCGTCACGGCGTGCGCCACGTGCTGGTCGGCGGTTTCGCCGGTGTGATCCACGGCTCGCCCTACGTGACCACAGACGTCGACGTGGTGCCCGACGCCGACCCGGCGAACCTGCAGCGACTCTCCGAAGCGCTCGACGACCTGCATGCCCGCGTCTGGACCGAGGGCGAGCCCGGCGGCCATCCCTTCGACCACGACCCGACCTCGCTCGCGGCCTCCCGCATGTGGAACCTCGTCACCGACCATGGCAGGCTCGACATCACCTTCGAGCCGAGCGGCACGGCCGGCTACGACGACCTCGCGCGCGACGCCGTGCACCTGGTCATCCTGGGCATCGAGGTCGACGTGGCGTCGCTCGCCGACGTGATCCGCTCGAAGGAAGCCGCCGGCCGCGACAAGGACCGCCTCGTGCTGCCGGTGCTGCGGCGCATCCTCGCCGAAACCGAGCGCTGACCGTCAGGCCTGCTGGGTGACAGGCAGACGGTCGGCGAACGCGTACCACCCTCTGGCGCCAGCCCTCCTCCAGTGGGTCTGACCCGCTGGAACCGGCTGATCCCCTCTTCCGTGGGCATGCGGCCCGTCTTCTTGTCGGGCTGCGGGCCATCTCCTTGGTGAGCAGCGCGTACCTCGTGCCACTCGATACCTCGCGACGCCATGCGGGTTCTCGACTCCTCGGCGACCATGGCCCCGTTGCCCAACTTCGAAGCGTGCACGTGCTCGATCGTCATGACGGCTCCCTTCAGCCCCGCATCCACCTCCGTGTGCTTCCACTTCCGCGCCCCGCGCGATGCCGTGCTCGCCTCGCTCGAGATCGTGGACCTGGTGGGGCCACGCGGCCTGCCCCCCGCGCACATCGGGGTGAACGCCAGGGCAGGTGATCTACGACGAGGGCGACTACTTCGGCCGCACGGTCAACATCGCGGCCCGCATCGCCTCGGAGGCCGGTCCCGAGGAGGTGCTCGTCGGGCCCTCGGTCGTGAGCGCCGGCCAGATGCCCGGCGTCAGGTTCGAGGAACGGAGCACCGCGGTGCTCAAGGGCATCGCGGAACCGGTGCCGCTCTACCGCGCGGCGAGGGACTCCGACGACGCTTCGAGTTGAAGCGTCGTTCGCACGTGGCCGCACCGGTAAAGCGTCCAGCGCACCAGTCCGTCGTCGTCGGGATGCATGCCGGTGAGCGACACACCGACCCGGCCGCACATGTCGCAGAAGGGGGTTGGCTCGTCCATGCGGGCAGCTTGCCGAACGCACGACCCCATGACCATGCGCCGGAAGTCGGTTCATCGGCCCCCCGATACCTGCTCCTGAGTAGGTCCTCCGACCCTGCACGGGTTGTCGCGCATCTGACGCGGTCGTGTCGGGCCGCCGACAGCCGGTTGCTCGAGGAGGGGGCAAGATGCAGGAAGTGAACGACGAGCCGCCGGACCGACGGCTCCCGCCCAGAAGGAGGGTCGGCATGTCGGAGGACGCGAAGCGAGAGACCACGGAAGACGCCGAGGGGCAGATGAAGCGCCACCTCGAGGACGACGACTCGGAGGGCCAGCGCAAGCGCACCCCGGGCGCCGAGCAGGACGACGACACCAAGGGTGAGCGCAAGCACATCCTCGGCGAGGACGACACCGAGGGCCACTACAAGCGGCACCTCGAAGACGACGACACCGAGGGCATGCGCAAGCGCACGCCGGGTCTCGCCGAGGACGACGGGCTCGCAGAGAGCTGACGATCGGCGACATCGCTGACCGACCGAGGGCCGCCTCCGGGGGCGGCCCTCGTCGCGTCCCGCGGGGTGCGAGCGGGTCAGGCCGGCCGCTGGTGCAGGAACACCACGTCTGGGTCGGCGCTCGAGGCGACGCCGGCGTGCCCGACCGGGGGCAGCCATACCTCGAGCGTGGTGCCGGCGCCGGGCAAGCTGTAGAGGGTGCACCACCCTCCAGCCATTTCCGCACGCTCGCGCATCGAACCGAGTCCTAGGTGCCCAGCACGGGCTTCGGCCACGTCTTCGAGGCGGAACCCGACACCGTCGTCGCTGATGCGCATCTGGATGCCGCCGTCGCGCTCCTGCAGGCGGATCGCGATGTGACTCGCGTCCGCATGCTTCTTCGCGTTCGTGAGCGTTTCCTGGGCGATGCGGTACAGGACGACGCGGGTCTCAGGGTCGATCTGCGAGGTCACCTCGTCTCGGATCGAGGTCGTCGCCTCGAACGCGGACTGCTCGATGAAGCGCTCCAGGGCGGGCGCGAGACCACGTTCATCGAGGATCGGCGGGCGAAGATCGAACAACATGAATCGCAGGCTGGTGATGCACGACCGCATGGTGTCGTGGATCTCGGAGAGTTCCTCGGCGTGATCGCCGGCGCGCTGCAGCAACTCGACGCGCATCTTGATGCTGACGAGCTTCTGCAGCGGGTCGTCGTGGATGTCGTTGGCGAGCCGGGTCCGCTCGTCTTCCTGGGCTCGCACCAACCCCTGCAGCAGATGACGACGCTGCCCGTCGACCCGCTCGAGCTCAGTGATCGTCTCGCCGAGCTGCTCGGTGCGTTCGGCGACCGCGATCTCGAGCTGGGCGTTGTGCGCCACGATCTCGCGCTGCAGCGACTGGATCTCGGCAAGCTTCGCCGCGCGCTCCTCCATCAACCACGCGTTGTGCAAGGCGAGGGCCGCGTGCGCGGAGAACTGGCTCAGCAGCATGAGCTCTCGGCGCCGCATCGCACCGCGCGCCCGGGCGTGCTCCAGCACGATCATGCCGAGCCGGTAGCCCTTCGGCAGGAAGAGCGGGACGATCACCACGTTCGTGGCCTCGGGCAGGAGCGTGGCGAGTTGAGTGTCGACGGTCGGGTCGAGCCGCCGGACGAGCGTCGGCTCACGCTGCAACCAGGCCTGGCTCATCAGTGGGTCGGAGCCGTCGGCCACGACCGGCGGTGGATCGGGCAAGCCCATGCCGGCGAGGACCTGCAGCTCGTCACGCGGCGACGCGATCACGACTCCCCGCGTGAAGCCGAAGGCCTCCTGCAACGCCTTGAGCACGACCGATGGCACATCGCCCGCAGCGTTGGTCTCGTCGATGCGCTGCGTCATCTCCGACAGGTGCGCGAGCTGCGCGTTCTGCCGGCGCAACGCGCGCTCGTTGATCGCGGAGAACGTCGCCGTGGACACGGCGATCGCCCAGAGGGCCGCGATCGTGAGGATCGCCACGAGCGTGGCATCCCCGGCATCGCGTCCGGTCATCGAGACGCCGAACCCGGCTGCGGCGGCTTCGGTCATGGCGATGAAGAGCAGGCTCTGCCAGGCGGTCACCTTGAGACCGGTCCGATACGACACCAGCAACGTCACGACGATCACGTGCACGAACAACAGGGATCGGAGCGGGCTGAACGGGCCACCGGTCTGCAGCATCACCCAGGCGAGATAGATGCCGTCGACGATGAGCATGCCGTTGGCGAAGGGCAGCAGCCGGACGGGGTCGGCCCGTCGAGCCGCGACCGGCAGCAGCGACACCACGAGGTACACCGCCGTCACCCCCACGACGAGCTCGGGTTGCCCGCGATCGGCAGCTCCGAGAGCGACCGCGGCCAGCACGACCGCCCCGACGGCGGCTCGCAGCGACTCCATGTAGGCGATGCGATCGCGCAACGGCACGACTTCGCCGGCCGTGGGCATCCGTCGTTGCCTGCTCCACCGACCGAAGAGCGTCATGCGAAGGGGACCAGGTCGGGACCGAGGGTGACGGGAGCGAGCTTGGGGTCGCCGCGATCGACCACGTGCTGGAAGGAGACGAACCCGATCATGATCGCGAGCAGGAACGACAGGAGGGCGAGGCCGGTGGCCAGCGGCATAGCGGCGGAACCGGTCACCGGTCCACCGGATGCCTGCGGACCGGGCACGCGCGGGATGACCCCGTTGGCGGGCAGCACGACCGAGGACCGAGAAAGGCTGACGGGTGCGACACCCCGGTGCGGTCGCGTCCTCACGTCCCCGCCGGTCCGACCGCCACCCCGGTCGCCGCCCCCGCCTCCGTTCTCATCCGGGCCGGGGTCGGTCCCGTCGGACGGATCGCCGACGGCGTCATCCACCGTGGTGACGACCTCACCCACGACGTCCTCGGCAGCCTCCGTGACCTCGTCGACCGTGTCGGTGGTGTCATCGACCATCTCATCGACGGTCTCCACGACGCATGTGGGCTCGAGCGGCGGACAGTCGTCGGCCGCGGCGGGCGTCGCGAACACCACACTAGCCAGCATCATCGCGGCGAGGCCGAGCCCCGCGGCGCGTCGTCGACCGTTCATCTGGTGCCCTCCCAGGGTTGCACCGCAGTGGTCGTGCTCATGGATGCATCGGCCCGACGGCCTCGGATATTGAGCGCCCGGGCCGCATCCATCGAGGTGAGGGTTCCCGCTTCGAGGGACAGCGCCGACTGGCCGAGCGTGACCCCGACCGCCTGGAGGGCCTCGACCTGCTCGGCGCCGGCGACGCCCGCGGCAACGGCCACCGCCCCTAGCTGCGCGGCGCAGTCGGCGAGCGCGGCCACGACGGCGTGCCGGGTGGGGTCGTGGTCGAGACCGGCCGTGAGGGCGGAGTCGACCTTCATCATGTCCGGCACGAGCATCACGACATGCCGCAAGCGGGAGAGGCCGGCTCCGACGTCATCGACCGCGAGGCGGAAGCCCCTGGACCTCATGGGGTCGAGGGAAGCGGCGAGATCGCCGTAGTCGGCCACGCGTGCGTGCTCGGTCAGCTCCAGGATGATGCGATCGGCAGGCGCCGCGGCGAGCGCGTCCTGTATCTCGTCGCTCGCGAAGACGCTCGGCGACACGTTGATCGACAGGAACGCGGACTCGGGGAGCTCGAGGAGTCCCCTCAAGGCTGCGCCGATGAACGCAGCCTCGAAGGCGGCCAGCATGCCGACGCTCTCGGCTTCCGCGAACCAGGCGTCGCCACCTCGAAGCGGCAGCTCGGCGACACGAGCGATCGCCTCGACACCGACGAGCCGGCCGGAGCCGAGCTCGACGACCGGCTGGAAGGCGGGTCGCATGGTGCCGTCTTCGATCACGCGCTGCACGCGGGCTCGCTGCTCGTCCCGGCGTTCTCCCGGACCACCGCGATGCGACACGCCGCAGCCCCACACGGTGGGCGCCCCGGTCGGCCCCGTGGGACCCGCGCCCGACGCCGCGGGATGACGGTGGATCTCGCGAAGGATCCGATCCGTCGAGTCGCCCTTGGGCACGTAGGCGTGGGCACCGGCGGCCATCATCGCGATCACCGTGTCCTCGTCCTCGTGCGCGGTCAGGGCGATCACGCGCGTCGAGGGACACCGGCGTGCGATCTCGCGGGCGGCCCGCAGCCCACCGCCCCCGGGCATCCGCACATCGAGCAGCACGACGTCGGGCTGGAGCGACACGGCGGTCGCGATGGCGTCGTCGGCGTCGGTTGCGGTCCCGATCAGCCGCAGGTCGTCCTCGGCACCGATCAGCGCGGCCAGCACGTCGAGCACCGATCGTTCGTCGTCGGCGACGAGCACCGAGAGCGCGGACCGCTGCTCGACGGCACTCAGCATGACGGATCCCGGTCGCACAGATCCCGGACGGCGCCACTGCGCCCTTCCCTTCCCACCCGATGCATGTGTCCTCCCAATGCTGCGAGCCAATGCTGCGAGCGCTACCTGGAACCGGGTATCGGCAGCGGGTCGGGCGAACCGCATGGCGAAATCGAGTGATATCCCGGCTACGACCGGCGACGGTGCGTGGCTAGGCACGACGACGGAGGGCAACCAGACGACATCGTGCTCGCCCGTGGGTCAGAGCGGCGGGGCGAGCGCTCCCCGCAGTAGCTCCAGCGGCTCGGGGTTGACGCGGAAGTAGGCCCACCGACCCCGCTGCTCGCGCTGCACGAGCCCCGCGTCGGCCAGCACCTTGAGGTGATGGCTCACGGTCGGTTGCGAGAGTCCGAGCGGCTCGGTCAGATCGCACACGCACGACTCGCCCGCGCTCGTCGCCGCGATGAGGCTCAACAGCCTGAGCCTCGCGGGGTCGGCCAGCACTCGCAACGCCCCCGCCAGCCGTTCGGCATCGTCATCACCGAGCGGCGCGGACAGCACCGCCGGGCAACACGTCGCATCGATCGTCTGGATCAACTTCATGCCGGACATATTGACGACCATCGATAGGTTGTGTCAACGTATCGACCGGCATCGATGTGACCGAGGAGACCGATCGAAGGAGGTGCTCGACATGGACGAGGGTTGCTGCCCGTCCGGCTGCTGCTGAGCCGACGATGACCGAACACGCGAACGGGCCGGACCCATCAGGGTCCGGCCCGTTGCGTGGAACAGCCTCTCGGGTACTTCAGCCTCGTGAGGAGGCGGCGTCCGGTCGACCAGCCGGAACCCGCGAGGTCGGTGACTGGTGTGGATTCTGCCGGTCACCCGGCAAGCGGGTGGGGAGGTGAACCCCAGCCCGCGAGGGACGGCTCAGCAGCCAATCACCTCGAGGGTCGCAAGCTGTTCATGCAAGCTGGACCACCTCCTTCCTCTCGTGCCGACATGGTGCCGCAGGTCGGGCGTCGAGGCAACTGCTCGGGGCGATCTAGTCGGATCTCGCGAACCAGCGCGAGCGCCGCTCGGCGCCGAAGGCACCCTTCTCAGCGGCCGTCGCGGGGGACGGCGGGGTGAAGGTGCCGGTCGGGCGGCCCGGTGTCGAGAAGAAGTCCACGTCGACGCGGCCCACCTGGTGGCCGCCGAACTCGATCCAGCAGGCGCCCGTGCCGTCGAAACCGGCCGGCACCGGGTCACCACGCATCTCGGCGACCAACCGGTCGGCCAGCGCGTGGGCGGCGCGCTCGGCGAACACGCCCGCCTTCGGGGTGCCGACGCTGGTCACGTCGCCCACGGCGTAGACGCCCGGGAACCGCGTCGCGAGCGTGTGCTGGTCGACCGCGATCCACCCGTCGTCGGTCAGGGGCACGACCACCGCCGGCGCCCGGTGCACCGGGATGCCGAGGAACAGGTCGTAGGCGTGCCGCGTGCCGTCGTCGAGCACGGCCTCGTGGGTGGTGGGGTCGAGCGAGATGACCGTGCGCTCGGGCACGAACTCGATACCACGCTCGGCGAAGGTCGACAGGATCGCCGCGGACGTGTCGGGCGAGGGCGGGATCGGCGTGCCGAACGGCATCACGAGCCTGATGTGCGACGTCGTCTCGCAGACCGCGCTCGCGCATGAACGTGTCGAGCAGCAACGCGGCCTCGCTGGGCGCCGGCGGGCATTTGAACGGCGTGCCGCAGACACCCACGATCGCCGTGCCCGAGCGGAACGTGGGCAGTACGTCGCGCAGCGTCTCGGCGCCGGCGACCGAATAGAACTCGTTGCCCGCCTCGGCCAGGCCCGGCGTCGCGGCGACGTCGTAGTCGGCGCCCAGGGCGAGCACGAGCACGTCGGCCTCGTACGAGTCGAGATCGGTCGTGACCCGGCGGGCCTCAGGGTCGATCGCGACCACGGTTTCCTGCCGGAAGCGCACGTGCGGGGTCGTGATGTCGGCGTAGCGCAGCCGCACCTCGTCGGGCTCGCGGATGCCGAACATCACGTCGAGCTTCGAGAAGCCGAACACGAACGCGTCGGCTCGGTCGATCAGGGTGACGTCGACCTGGTCGCCGAGTTCCTCCGACAGCCGGGTGGACAGTTCCAGGCCGCCGAAGCCGGCCCCGAGCACGAGCACCGAAGTGGACATGCCCCAGGATAGGCTCCGGGGTCAGCAGTCGTCGCCGAGGCAGTCCTGCTCGAAGACCTGCTCGCCGTCGACGGTGCCGACGAACGACCCGCGCACGAGGTTGCCGGGCTCGGCGTCGCCGGTCATGGCCTCGCCTTCGAGCACCAGTTCTTCACCGTCCGTCGACGACCCGGTGCAGCGGACCTGCAGACGCTCCGCTCCGCCGGTCGAGGATGCGGTGCAGTCGAGCGTGCCCTCGACCTCGACACCTTCGCGCTCGAAGGCGCCCGTGGCGGCCGCCGCCGCCACGTTGCGCACGACCGCCTCGGTGCCCTGGTCGACCAGGTCGCCCCGCTGCTCCTCGGTGCACGCGGCCGAGGTGAGAACCACGACGACCACGCCGGCGCACGCGAGCACGCCTCGGAGCCGCGCAGGCACGCCGCGAGTCATCGGTCGGGCGAGGCGGTGCTGATGTCGGCGAGCACCGACCCCGGCGTGGTCTCGATCGACACGTCGCCGAGCGAGACGATGCCGATCGCCTTGCCGCTCTCCACCACCGGGAGGCGACGGACATCGCCCGCCCGCATGAGCTGCATCGCATCGCTGACCGTGTCCATGGGCGCCAGGGCCGTGATGTCACGCGTGTAGACCTCGCCGACCGTGGTGGTCGTCGGGTCCGAGCCCTCGGCGGTCGCACGGATCGCGATGTCGCGATCGGTGATGATGCCGAGCAGACGGCCCTCGTCGTCCTCGACGAGCACGTCGCCGATATCGTTGGACCGCATGAGCTGCGCGGCGCTCTGCAGGGTGTCGGCCGGCCGCACGGCGTCGGGCGCCGCGGTCATGACCTCGCGGATCTCCCGGATGTCGATGGTGGCCTGGTCGTCGGAACGGTTCATCCTGCGGCGTGCGGTCATGACCCCGGCCGCATAGCCGATGCCGGCCGTCGTGATCGTGCCGAGCAATCCCATGGTCGTGCCTCCTCGTCGGTCGTCCCTCTCGATCGTCGACTTGGGCCATACCCACGACGGCGCGGGTTCAGTCTCTAGCATGCCCGTGTGCGCATCCTGATCTGGCACGGCTGGCTGCTCGAAGGCTCCGGCTCGAACGTGGGCACCGCTCGCACCGCGCAGGTATGGCGAGCCGCCGGGCACGACGTCGTGCTCGTCTGTCAGGAACGCCACCCCGAGCGCTACCCCTGGATCGACGCGGCCGGTGTGATCGACGCAGAAGGGCCAAGCGAGGTGCGGCGAACGGGACAGGCGGCGAGCGCGGGACGATGCGTGCTGCTCAGGCCGGACATCGGCGCAACGCTGCCGGTGTTCGTCGTCGACCGCTACGAGGGCTTCGATGACGTACGACCGTTCACCGATCTCGCCGACGGCGAGCTCGAGGGATATCTGCGTGCGAACGTCGCGGCCCTGACCAGCGCCGACGAGTGGCATCGGAGCGAAGTGGCGCTCATCGGGCACGCGATGCCCGGGGCCGCCATCGCACGCCGGGCGCTCGGGGACGGGCGCTACGTCGCGAAGATCCATGGCAGCGACCTCGAGTACGCGGTGCGCGAGCAGGAACGACTGCGCGACCTCGCCGCCGAGGGCCTCTCCGGCGCGCGAGCGGTGCTCGGCCCGACCCGCGAGGTGCTGGCGCGATGCGCTGGTCTCGTGCCGGAGATGGGGCAGGTCCGCCGGGCCGTCGTCGCGCCCGGGGTCGACGTGGAGGCCTTCTCGTTGCGACCTCGTGCCGCCTCGCTGACCGTGCTCGCCGCCAGGCTCGACGTCGATCCCGACACGGCCCGCGGCCGGCCCGACCAAACCGACGATCTGGTCGTGCGCGCCCTCGACGCCCGGGACGCGACCGCGCTCGATGCTCTGGCGACGACCTACGACCAGGCGGTGCCGGAACCCGGGGCGGATTCCCGACTGCGTGCGCTCGCCGCCACGGAGACCCCGATCGTGGGCTACCTCGGCAAGCTGATCCCGCAGAAGGGGGTCGAGCTGGTGCTCGACGCGCAACGGATGCTCACCCGCGACAGCGACGCACTCATCGTGGGGTTCGGTGGCCATCGGGAATGGCTCGCCGCGTTGGCGCTCGCGCTGGGTCGCGGCGACCCCGACGCCCTCTCGTGGCTGCGCGAGGCCGCCTCGATGCCGATCGACGGCTCGGCCACGCCCGACGGCGCCCGTCGGGGCGTGACCTTCACCGGGCGCCTCGACCATCGCTACGCGCCCGACGCCCTCGCAGCGATGGACGTCATGGTCGTGCCGTCGATCCTGCAGGAAGCGTTCGGCATGGTGGCGGCCGAGGCGGCCGCGGCGGGAGCCCTGCCCATCGTGGCCCGCCACTCGGGGCTCGCCGAGGTGGCCGAGGCGCTGGAGTCGGAGGTGGGACGCCCGGGGCTCTTCTCGTTCGCACCCGGGGAAGGCGCGAGCGCGCGGCTCGCGGCAGGCATCGAGCGCATCCTTGCACTGCCGGCGCTCGAGCGGGGCGAGCTGCGCACGGGCGTGCATGCGTTCGTCGCGCGCGAGTGGACATGGGAGCAGACCGCCGCGAAGATCCTGGCCGCCTGGTGAGCTACTCCGCTTCCAGCAACGCTCGCTCGTCGGCGAGCGCGATCACGAGCTGTCCCCTGGCGTTCGGATGCAGCGGCGCCTCCTCGTCGGGCCCCTGCACGTACGGGGACTCGGTGCACAGCTCGTGCCCGCCGAAGTCGGGCTGCACCGCTCGGTAGCCGAAGGTCTCGGCGCCGGTCCCGATGACCTCGTTGAGGGCCTCGAGCCAGTCGAGCAGCACCTCGAGCTTGTCGCGCGTGAGGCCGAGCGGCTCCAGGCAATCGAGCGCCGGGTCGAAGGGCGCGTAGTAGCTGTTGATCAGCACGAGCGGGTCGCCCGGCAGCGCGGCGAGCTGACGGAGCAACTCATAGTAGTCCTGGGTGAAGCCATCGAGCGAGCGCTGGAAATACGCGGTGAGCCCCCGGTTCTCGCACGCGTCGGCGACGCCGCACAGGTAGACGAGCGAACTCCAGTGCAGGTCGTTGGCGCCGACGTTCACGATCACGACCTCGGGGTCGGCGATGCGCTGGGCGGCGGCGAGCTGCGGAGGCAGCCGCCGGTTCCCGGCGCGTTGCGAACCGAGCAGGCCGCGCTCGATCGTCGCCCCGCTGCACGCGAGGTTCTCCACACGCCATCCGTTCACGACGGCGAGGGTCTCGGCGAAGGCGAACGAGCTGCGCTCGCACGCGATGTCGTCGGGCGAAGCCTCGGCGATCGGCGGGCCGCCCAGGCCGGCGGCCACCGAATCGCCGATCACGACGGCTTGCACGCCGGTCTCCGCCGGACCCGGGACCGGCGCGATCGGGCGCACCTGCTCCCGACCGACGAGCTCATTCAAGCTTCCGACCTCGCGCAGCACGCTGGGCGCGGTGAAGGCCGTGACCATGATGATGGTCACGTTCACGACCTGCACGAACACGAGCCCGCCGGCGATCGTGACGGCCGAGCGGCGCCGGTCGTAGCGGCGCCACCCCGCGATGGCGCCGAGGAGCACGATCGCGGCGGCGCCCACCACCGCCGACTCCCACAGGAAGTAGGTGCGCCAGCCGCTCGAGAGCGCGGCGCCGACCTCCTCGGCCGCGGCGGCCTGCCCCGGCGGCGCGAACGCACCGGCGACCTGGGCGTCGAGCGTGATGTCGGTGAGCACGAGCCTGGGTCTCACGGGCCCGACGAAGTGGACCTCGGTCGGCAACGTCCGCCCGAAGAGCACGACCTCGCCGGGGCCCGACAGGTCGAGCGACGGCGGGGTTGCCCCCACCTCGACGGTCTGGCCCAACGCGGAGACCGACGGCGACGGAGTCACCAGCAGCCCGATCGCGACGGCGAGCACGGAGACCACGCCCAGCGTGCCGACGACGACGAGCCCTCGCAGCAGCGCCGGCACGAGAGATCGGCTCGCGCTCGGCCGACCCCGTTCGCTCGTGACGGTCATGCATCGACCCTACCCGCGTGGCCGCGGAGGTCGGTCTGCGCTCAGGCCGCGGGCACCTTCTTCTGCGGGTCGATGAACGGCAGGGTCGCGGTCGCACCGGCACGGGTGCCGTCGTCGGTCTCGACATCGAGCCGCGTGCCGGGCTCGGCGAGCGCGATCGGCACCCACGCGTAGCCGATGTTCTTCTCCAGGCGCGGTGACCAGCACGCGTCGGTGACGTGGCCGACGGTCTCGCCCGCGTGCGCGGCCGGCCAGTGCTGGGTGGGCTGCTCGACCGGCTGGCCCTCGAGCTCGATGCCGACGAGCTTGCGCGAGACACCCTCACGCCGGATGCGCTCGAGGGCTTCCTTGCCGACGTAGTCGGCCTGCTGCTCCTCGACCAGGCGCTCCAGCCCGGTGATCTCGAACGGGTTGTCGGTGAGGCCGATGTCGGAGCCCCAGTCGAAGATGCCGGCCTCGATGCGGCGGATGTCGGACGAGGGCGTGACGCGGATGTTGTACGGCTTGCCGGCGTCGAGGATGCGTTCCCACAGGTCGTCGCCGCGGCTCGGGTCGCGCAGGTAGATCTCGTAGCCGACGACGGCTGTCCAGCCCGTGCGGCTGATCACGACCGGGATGCCGTCGAGATCGGCCTCGTCGCACCAGTAGTACTTCATGTCGAGGATCCAGTCGCCGAACAGGTCGCGCATCGTGTCCTTGGCCCTCGGCCCCTGCACCTGCACCGGGTAGACCTCGGGGTGGCCGACGTGCACGTCGAGCCCCGAGTTCACCGCGACCCCCATCGCGTACAGACCGGCGTCGGAGTCGGCGAGCGCGAGCCACCAGCGGTTCTCCTCGACGCGCAGCAGCACCGGGTCGTTCACGATGCCGCCATCCTCGGCGGTCACCAGCATGTACTTGCCCTGCTTCACGGCGCAGTTCGTGAGGTCGCGACACGTGAGCAGGTTCGTGAACGCGCTCGCGTCGGGGCCGGTGATCTCGACGATGCGCTCGACGCTCACGTCCCAGAGCGTCACGTCGTTCACGAGCGCCCAGTACTCCTCGACGGGGTCGCCGTAGGTGTTCGGGTGGTACATGTGCTGGTAGACGTCGTAGGCGCTGCACCCCGCGCGCAGGGTCGCCTCGAAGAACGGCGACCGGCGGTACCAGGGGCCCCAGTTCAGCGTGGTGTGATCGGGCAGCGACATCGCATCCTCCTCGGCTCGTTCGCGGTGGGCCGCAGGAGTGTAGGCCCCGCAGGGCCGCGCCCGTGAAACGCCTGCACCTGACCGCGGCTCAAGGGCCCCGTCCCTCCTGACGAGGGTTCAGCACGAGAGGAAACCGCGTCGCCCGCAGGATGACCGAGGTGCAACGATGAAGTCCGATCTTCCCGAGGACCCAGCCGGACACCAGTCTGCCCGCCCGGGCCTGCTCGACGACCCGATCCGCCTGCTGATCGCCGACGACGACGAGCAGACCACGCTCGTCCTGCGCGACAGCCTCCCCGCGTTCGGCTTCGAGGTCGTGGGGAACGCCCGCAACGGCGCCGAGGCCGGCGAGAAGGTCGCGGCCCTGCATCCCGAGGTCGTGCTGATGGACCTGCGGATGCCCGGGGTCGACGGCATCGAAGCCACCGTGCAGATCAAGGCGGTCGAGCCCCGGACCCAGGTCGTGATCCTCACCGCCTTCCCCGGCGAGCGCGCCCGCGACCTCGCCGAGTTCATGGGCGCCGATGACCTGATCGAGAAGAACGCGCCGCTCGAGAAGATCGCGTCACGCCTGCGGGCGGCGGCGCTCGCCTACCGCACCACTGAGTAGGTCCCTCGGTTCGGCCCGCTCAGGCGACAACTCGTGTCTGATGAACTCGGTACCGTGCGTGCATGACCGAGGCCCTCTCGCACCTCCACGAGATGCTCGGTCCCGACGCGTCCTTCCGGCCCGGGCAGCTCGAGGCGATCGAGGCGGTCGCCCGCGACCGCGGACGCGTGCTGCTCGTGCAGCGCACCGGGTGGGGCAAGTCGGCCGTCTACTTCATCGCCACGAAGCTGCTGCGCGAGCAGGGCGCCGGTCCCACGCTTGCTCGTCTCGCCGCTGCTCGCCCTGATGCGCAACCAGATCGAGATGGCCGGGCGCATCGGCGTGCGCGCCGAGACCATCAACTCCACGAACCCCGACGACTTCGAGCCGATCGCCGAGCGACTCGCGCGCGACGAGATCGACCTGCTGCTCGTCTCACCGGAGCGCTTCGCGAACGAGCGCTTCCGTGAGCGCATGCTCGGCGTCATCGCGCACACGGCCGGGCTGCTCGTGGTCGACGAGGCCCACTGCATCAGCGACTGGGGCCACGACTTCCGGCCCGACTACCGGCGCATCGTGCGGGTGCTCGAGGCGCTGCCCGACGGCGTGCCCGTGCTCTGCACCACCGCGACCGCGAACGACCGCGTGATCGCCGACATCACCGACCAGCTCGGCGACGAGCTGCTGACCTTCCGCGGCACGCTCGATCGCGAGAGCCTGGCGCTCGCGGTGGCCGACGTGCCGAGCCAGGCCGATCGCATGGCGTGGCTCGCGGAAACGATCCCGACGCTGGCCGGCTCCGGCATCGTCTACGTGCTCACGATCGCCGATGGCGAGCGGGTGGCCGCCTTCCTGCGCCGCCAGGGCATCGATGCCGAGGCGTACAGCGGCGCCACCGACAACGACGACCGCATCCGGCTCGAGCAGGCGCTGCTGGCGAACGAGCTGAAGGTGCTGGTGGCGACGAGCGCGCTCGGCATGGGGTTCGACAAGCCAGACCTCGGCTTCGTGATCCACTACCAGTCGCCGGGTTCGCCGATCGCCTACTACCAACAGGTGGGGCGCGCCGGCCGCGCGCTCGACCACGCGCCCGCGGTGCTGCTCTGCGGGGTCGAGGACCGCGAGATCCAGGACTACTTCATCGAGACGGCCTTCCCGCCGCGCGAGCAAGCCGAGGCCATCGTGTCGCTGCTCGCCTCTGCGGGCGAGCCCATGTCGCTCAACGACCTGATGGCGACGGTGAACGTTCGCCGGAACCGGCTCGAGTCGATGCTGAAGGTGCTCGAGGTGGAGGGCGCGGTCGCTCGTGAGCGGGGCGGATACGTGCGCACCGACGACGCGTGGGCCTACCCGGCCGAGCGTATCGAGCACATCACCGAGCTGCGCCGCCACGAGCAGGAGGCGATGCGCCGTTACGCGCGTCACGACGGGTGCCTGATGGAGTTCCTGCGCCGCGAGCTCGACGACCCGCACGCGGCGGCGTGCGGCCGGTGCATGCGGTGCACGGCGTCACCGCTCGTGGTGGACCCGTCGGAGGCGATGCGCGTCGCAGCCCGTGAGCACCTGCGCGGGTTCGACCTCGTCGTGGAGCCGCGCAAGCAGTGGCCGTCGGGGCTCACCGCGTTCGGGCTACCCAAGGGCCGCATCGACGAGGCCGAGCGCCCGCTGGCCGGCCGGGCGCTCTCGGTCGTCGGCGACGGCGGGTGGGGGCGCCTGGTCGCCTCGGGCCGGGGCGACGACGAGCGGTTCGCCGACGAGCTGGTCGAGGCGGGCGCCACCCTGATCCGCGATCGATGGCGCCCCGAGCCGGCGCCGGCCTGGGTCGCGTGCGTGCCGTCGATGACGCATCCCGACCTGGTGCCCGACTTCGCCGGGCGCCTCGCATCGGCGCTCGGGCTCGAGCTGCACGAGGTCGTGCGCAAGGCGGCCGAGAACCAACCGCAGGCAGCCATGCGCAACAGCGCGCAGCAGCTGCGCAACGCGTGGGACGCGTTCGAGGTGACGGGCGCTGCGCCCGACGGGCCGGTGCTGCTCGTCGACGACCTCACCGACTCGAGATGGACGCTCACGGTCGTGGCGAGGGCGCTGCGCCTGGCCGGCAGCGGCCCGGTGCACCCGTTCGTGCTCGCCACCGCGATCGCCGGCTGAGGGTCAGCGACCTCATCTCGCGGGCCGAACCCCCGTCGGCTCGGCATCGGCGGCCCGATCGTCGTCGCCCAGCTCGGCGAACCGCGCGTACGCGAGCCCCAGGGCGGCCGTGAACACCGCGATGAAGATCACGCTGCCGATGGCGAAGAGAGCCCCCTCGCTGAGCGCCAGGAGCGGGCTCACCGTGCTCCCCCTCGAAGACTCAGCATGGCGCCGAGCGCCAGGATCGAGGGCACCCACAGGCCCACGAACAGCCCCACTCCCGGTCCCGCTCGCCGATCACGCCGAACCACAGCGAGACCGAGAGCAGGAACGAGACGAACGCCGCCGCAAGGATGATCAGGATCGATGTCTTCGGGTCGAACCGCATGCCGCTCTCCTTTCCTCGCGGCCGCTTCGGAAACCATGCGGAACCGGACCGGATGGTCGAGGAACCTGCGGAGGTTCGAGCCAAGTTTGGACCCGCACCGCCGGGGGCAGAACCTTCCCATGTCGGAGCTCAGCGTGCTGATGGATCGAGACGAAGTTCGCTCGTCCTTCGAGCCGCTGGAAGGCACGCGAGCACGGTGATCCGGGTTCCGGGCTGGGTGAGCCACACCGTTCGGCGCCGCAGGGTCGACGCGATCACCCTGGCCTGCGCCCTGGCGGTATTGGTGGTCACCCTCGTGATGCTCGGACGCATCGATCGCGTTCCCCACCTCGAGCGTTCCGCGTTCCACTCGGTCAACGAGTTGCCCGGCGCGTTCAACGTGGTCGTGACGCCGCTGATGTTCCTCGGCACGCTCGCCGCGGTGCCGCTGTTCATGGTCGTGTGCGGCGTGTTCCGGAAGTTCCGCATGGGCTTCGTCGTCGGCATCGCCGGCCTCGGCGCGTACCTGCTGGCGAGGGCGGGCAAGGTCGCCATCGGGCGAGGCCGGCCCGGCGAGATCTTCGAGCAGGTGCACCTGCGCGACGTGGACGCCTCGGGCCTCGGGTTCCCGTCGGGCCATGCCGCGGTCGCCGCGGCAGTGGTCGTCGCAGCGCTGCCCTACCTGCCTCGGCGCTGGCGCTGGCCGGTGCTGTTGTTCCCGGTCTTCATGGGGTTCGCCCGCGTGTACGTGGGCGCCCACCTGCCCCTCGACGTGGTGAGCGGCGCCGCGATCGGTGCAGCGATGGCTTCGGTGCTGCACCTGCTGTTGGGCGTTCCGCTCACGCCTTCGGCCGACCCGCCGGTGGTCGCCCCGACGGCGCCCGAACCGGTTCACGCAGCGCGCTGACGAAGTCGCATGGGTTCGCGAGGTGTGGGACCTCGCACGGTTGGGCAATCCCCTCCCACCATCGAGCGAAGGAGATATGAGATGGCAGAGATCACCGAGTCCGTGGACGTCGCGGTTCCCGTGCGGGTCGCCTACGACCAGTGGACGCAGTTCGAGGAGTTCCCCACCTTCATGCAGGGTGTCGAGCAGATCCGCCAGATCGACGACACCCACCTGCACTGGGTCGCCGAGTTCGGCGGCAAGCGCGAGGAATGGGACGCCGAGATCACCGAGCAGCACCCTGACGAGCGTGTTGCGTGGACGGCGCGCGGTGGCAAGGGCAACGCCGGCGTCGTCACGTTCCATCGGCTGAACGACGAGGAGACCCGCGTCACGGTCCAGATGGACTGGCAGCCGGAGGGTGTCATGGAGAACGTCGGCGCTGCCCTGGGGTTCGACGACCGCCAGGTGTCGAAGGATCTCGGGCGGTTCAAGGAACTGGTCGAGAGCCGGGGCACGGCGACCGACGGCTGGCGCGGCGACATCCCCTCCTGACGCGCCATGCTGGGGCCGCATGGGCCCGCTCACGAACGGACAGCTCGCCGAACTGCTCTGGCAGGCCGCCCGTGACGAGGCCGCGCATCGGCGACGCGCCCTCGAGCGCGCGAGCAGGGCCGCACGCTTCTGGACCGAGGAAGCCGCGACGCTCGACCACGAGGGTCGACTCCTGACCGAGCTGCATGCGGTGGGTCCATGGGTGGCCCACCGCATGCAGCAGTGGTTGAGCGACCCGCCATCGCTCCCTGATCCCGGCCCGGAGCGACGCGGGTTCCTCACGTTCGCCGAGGCCACCCGCGTGCTCGGGGCCGAGCCGGGGTGGGCAGCGGTGCCCTGCGCCGACCTGCAGGTGCACAGCACCGACAGCGACGGGAAGCTGCCGCTGGCCGATATGGCGACGGCGGCCAGGGCGCTCGGCCGTACCTTCATCGCCAGCACCGATCACTCGCAGAGCCTGCGCATCGCCAACGGCATGGACGCGACGGAGCTGGTCGCGCACAGCGCGATGATCGATCGCCTCAACGACGACGCCGTCGCCGCGGGCGACCCCTTCCGGGTCCTGCGCTCGATCGAGATGGACGTGTTCGAGGACGGATCGGGCGACATGGACGCGATGGTGCTGCGCGACCTGGATCTCGTGCTCGGCGCCTTCCACTCGAAGCTGCGGGTCACCGACGACGTGACCGAGCGCTACCTCGCCGCGCTTCGGAACCCCTCAGTGCACGTGCTCGCGCATCCGACGACCCGCATGTACGGGCGGCGGCCCGGGCTCGTGGCCGACTGGGCCATGGTCTTCGACGAGGCCGCGCGCCTGGGGAAGGCGCTCGAGATCGACGCCACCCCCGCCCGCCAGGACCTCGGCGTCGATCTGGCGCGGCTCGCTGTGGCCCGCGGCGTGCGCTGGTTCTCGATCGGCAGCGACGCGCACGATGCCGGCGAACTCGCGTTCCTGCCGTTCGGGCTCGCGATCGCCGCCCTGGCGGGCGTGCCTCGCGACCAAGTGCTCAACTACCGCACACCGCGGGAGGTCATCGCGTGGGCGTCGGAGATCACCGACAGATGAGCCGTCCACCCGCTCTACCGGCGACGTAGGCTCGGGGCAACCAGCCCCGACCGGAAAGGAACGAGCATGCACGACCGACCAGACGACGACACAGCCGAACCGATACCCGAGGCCGACGCCATCGAGCAGGCCATGCCGGCCGACGATCGCAGCGACGACCTCGAAGCCCCGGTGGAGCTGCCCGACGACGCGCCGGAGGCCGACGCCATCGAGCAGGCCACGCCGGTCACCGACCTCGACGACGACGACGCGCCCCGCTGAACGATGGACGACATCACCATCCGCTCGATCGAGGCGAGTGAGCTCGACGACTTCCTGCAGGTGGTCGAGCGTGCCTTCCACGGGCGATGGATACCCGAGGACGCCGAACCCGATCGCCTCATCGCCGAGCCCGATCGCTGGTTCGTGGCCCTCGACGGCGACGACATCGTGGGCACGGCGGGCGCCTGCACGACCGAGCTGACGGTGCCAGGCGGTTCGATGTCGGCACCCGGCGTCACCGCGGTCGGCGTGCTGCCCTCGCACCGGCGACGGGGCATCAACACCCGGCTGATGGGAGCGATCCTCGACCAGGCCGCGGCACGGGGCGAGGCGCTCGCGTACCTGTGGGCATCGGAGACGGCGATCTATGGCCGCTTCGGCTACGGCATGGCCTCG
The DNA here is from genome assembly GCA_963722795.1 of uncultured Actinomycetes bacterium. Classification (GTDB taxonomy): domain Bacteria; phylum Actinomycetota; class UBA4738; order UBA4738; family HRBIN12; genus JAOUEA01. The sequence continues at coordinate 570,194 of CAVROD010000002.1, read as the reverse complement.
CTCTGCACCGAGATCGAGATGGCGGCGGACCGATCGGCGTTCGTGCCGGGGGTCCGGATCGGCGGGCGGATCCGGGTGCTGGAGCGCGATCATGCACTGCCGCTGATGCGCCCCGTCTACGACGCGGTCGCGCCCACGCGCCCCGGCATGATCGCGCTCGACGACCGGTGGTGGGCATCGCTCTGGCAGGAGCGCAAGCGCGACGAGGATCGGCCGCCTTTCTTCGCGGTGCACGAGGACGACGAGGGCACCGTCGACGGCTACGCCGTCTACACGGTGAAGCACGAGTGGCGGCACAGCGTGCCGACGAACGAGCTGCGCGTGCGCGACCTGATCGCGACGAACCCCGATGCGACCGCGGCGCTGTGGCGCTTCCTGTTCGACGTCGACCTCATCGCGACGGTCACGGCCGAGGATCGCCCGGTCGACGAGGAGCTGCTCCGGCTCGTGGCCGAGCCGCGGCGCTTGCACGCGATGGTCATCGACGGCCTGTTCCTGCGGGTGCTCGACGTGGAGCGTGCGCTCGGCGGTCGTCGGTACTCCGGCGAGGGCCGACTCGTGCTGGAGATCGACGACGGGTTCCGGCCCGCGACGTCGGGGAGGTACGAACTGGTCGTGGATGGCGACGAGGGCTCGTGCCGGCGCACCGATGCCGAGCCCGACCTCTCGTGCAGCGTGACGACCCTCGGCGCGGCCTACTTCGGGGCCAGCTCCTTCCGTCAGTTGGCGCGGGCCCACCAGGTGGGGGAACGCACGCCGGGAGCGCTGGCGCGAGCCGATGCGATGTTCGCCTGGGACCCCTCCCCCTGGTTCGCCTTCGTCTACTGAGTGAGCGGCTCGATGGAGTCCACCCGCCAGGTCGCCGCGGCCTCGTCGACGTCCGAGGCGCAGGTCAGCCGCATCGCAGGGAGCTCGAGGCGCGTGAGACGAACGAGCGTCTCGCCCGGGTGGGTGCCGAGTCGCACCGAGGCGTGCCCGCCGTGGCGCTCGGTGCCCAGGTGGCGCACGTCGTCGAGCCCGTCGAGCCCCCGATCGGAGCGGAGCGCCCGCTCGGCAGCCTGCGACGGCATCGGCATGCTCGTTCGACCTCGGTAGCGATCGAGCAGGATGCGGCCGTCGGCGACCGCCTCGAGGATCGCGGCGCCCTCCGCCGGCTCGACCCGGCCGAAGACGAGTCCGTGCGGGAACACGACCATGTTCCCCGCGAAGCGGTCGCCACCGACATGCGTGCTCTCCCACACCTCGTCGGGGAACCGAGCCGACGCCGCGGCCGCGAGCGGGCGCCCGCGTTCCGCGCAGCAGGGGTCTCGCCGGCCGTGCGTGCAGACGACCGCGACCGCGTGGTCCACCGCCTGCGGGAACAGTCGCGGGTCGGACGGGTCGAGCCCGGCAGCGTCCTCGACGGTCTCGAGGGTGGTGGACCCCATCCAGCCGAGGGCCGTATCGACGGCGAAGCATGCGGAGCCGGCGCCGGCGGGACGCACGGGCCGGCGGATCAGCAGGACACGGGCTCGGGTCCGGCGCTCCAACGCGCGAAGCCGCCGACCGAGGCCCTCGGGCAAACGGGCGTCGAGCAAGCCGTCTCGACCCCAGGGACCGGGATGCTCGACGAGCATCCATCGGCGGATGGTCGACGCCGTGCCGGCGAGCGGCTCGTCGGCTCCCTCGCTGCGCACCGAGCAGCGATCGAGGTGGCGACTCACCCGTCGCCGAACCCGGCGTCGGAGGAGCGCGCCGGGTCCCGGCCGGCCACGGGCTCGGCCCGAAGCAAGCCCTCGGCGATCAGGCGCCGCACGAGCACGAGACGGCTCCCGGGGTCGGGCACGACGTCGGCCAGGTCGCCCACCCTCGCCGGGCGATCGTCGGCGAGCCGTCGCACGGCGGGCTCGAGCCACTCGGGCATGCGCATGCGCCGGTCGCCCAACAGCAACACGAGGGAACCCTCGGTGACCCTCATCACACAGATGGCGCCGGGGCGGCGAGCCACGACCGAGTTGTCATCGACGATCGGCGGCGCGGCGCGATCGACGATCGTGCCCCGGGCCGACGGACCACGCGAGGAGAGGAACCGATCGGCCCGCTGTTGCATGAGGCCGGCCTCGTCGACGTCGAGGAGCCGGTCGGCGACGGCATGCAGCCTCTCGCCGAGTTCCTTGGCTAGCTCGTCCGGGTCGCGCCGATGCCATCCGACCGGCAACGCCTCGGCGAGCGACGGCTCATGTTCGAGGACCGACGACCATGCGCCGGCGACGGCGTCGCGCCAGGCGGCGACGTGCACCCCGACGGTGAGATGCCCCGAGACCTGATCCTGGGCGGACGCGGCGTGGGGCGTGCCGGTGGGCATGTAGATCGTGTCACCGGCGCCCACCTCCGCGTCCCAGGGTGCCCGGGGCGCGTCCCCGGGCGCCGCGTGCACTTCCCATCGCTTGCGCCCGAACGCCTGCAGCACGAACACGTCGTGCGGGTCGTGATGCAGCTCGAGGCCTTGGGCGCCCGCGGGCGTCATGTACGCGTTGACCTGGCACGGGAAGCCGAGCTCCACCTCGAGATCACGGCAGAAGCGGGCCACGGGCTCGGACCACCGATGCATCGCTTGCAGCACGATGGTGGCCCCCTGCTCGAACAGCGAGGCCACCGCGGCCGGATCGACGATGCCCGCCACCGGCCTCGAGCCCGCCCGGCCCGACCGCGTGTAGGCGGAAGGCGGGATGCGCTCACCGGCACGCACCAACCGGAAGAACGGCGTGCGCAGGGCCGTGGTGGTCAACGCGCGGTCGACACCGTCGAGGGTCAGGAGGTCGCTGAAGTCCGCCGCCCGCTCACGCGCCACGCAGACACGCGCCCGCCGTCCCCAATCGACGTCGAGGAAGCCTGCGACGTCGTCGATGCACCTCGCGAGCGCCGAGCCCTCGCCGAAGCTCTCGCTCGATGTCGGCGTCACGAGGACGCCGTGTCGGTCCCGTCCGCGTCAGTGCCGTCACCGTCGGTGGTGTCCGTCGCATCGCCGTCGGTACCGTCGGCGTCGGTGCCGTCGGTGCCGTCGGTGCCGTCGGCGTCGGTGCCGTCGGCGTCGTGCGGCCCGGTTTCGGTGGAGGCCCCCGCGCCGGGGCGGTCGGTGAGCATGTCCTCGTCTCGGAGCTCGTTCTCGGGGCTGTCTCCCATGTCTTCCTCCTCGGTGCGGCCGGCGTGTGGCGGACGCTCGATGCTATCCACCACGGTGGCCTTGCGTCTGCGCCATCGGCAGGGCGTGCGCTCGCATGCTCCGGCGCGCTCTCGGTGGCCGCCTGCGCCCAGGTCAGCTGACCGGCTGCGTTCGCTCGCGGTAGCGCCGGTACAGACGGGCGAGGTGAGCGCCCGGCTCTCGCCAGTAGTCGGGCCGGTCGACATCGATCCAGTCGTTCGGGCGCGGCTCGACCCGGGCCCGGCCGGCGAACGCGGCGACCTCGTCGACGACGGGCTTCGGCGTGCCGTCGGAGCGCCAGAGACCGAACGTGCGCTCGTGCCGTGCCTCGTCGAGTGGCGGGGCGCCCCAGATGGCCGGGTCGTAGTCGGCGTAGCACCAGAGCATCGCCCCCACGCACCCGGCCGCACGGAGCCCGTCGAGCGCCTGCGCGGTGTAGGTGGCAGCGTCGGCTTCGGGCACGAGGGCCGGGCCGTCGACGGGCCCGGCGGCGCCCCCCGCGGCGACGGTCGGCACGCCGAACTCGGAGAAGAGCACGTCAGCCCCACCTCCGAGCCAGCGCGTGATGCACGCGAGGAACGGCACGAGGTGCGGGTCCAGCGGCCCGTCGGCCCACGTCGCGTAGATCGGGTAGCCGTGCATCGTGAGCAGGTCGCAGACCTCCGCGGCTTCGCGTGGCCCCAGGCGGCGATTTTGCTCGAGGTCCTCCATGTGCAGCCCGATCGTGACGAGCGCTGCGGGGTCGGCGCGCCGGATCGCAGCGATCATCTGGTCGAGCCAGCGTCGAGCGCGCTCGCGGTCGGGCGGCACGACGCAGTTCGAGTGCTCGTTGCCGAGGTCCCACGCCCAGAGCGCCGGGTGCCCGCCGAGTGCGGCCGCGGCCTCGTGGGCGAGCAGCGCCTGCGCACGCCCGATATCGCCGTCGGTGAACCAATCGCGTAGCCCGTCGGCGACGACGCGACCACCGCTCACGACCCGGAACCGCGGGTCGCGGTGCGAACCGCCCAGAGCCCAGCCCGGGATCCAGTTCACCCCGCTCATGTGGCCCGTGCAGAGCGTGGGCATGATGCGCACCCCCGCCGCGTCTGCGATGTCGGCCACCTCGACGAGCCGAGCGAGCACCTCGTGGTCGACCCGGTCGGGCGAGGGCTGGAAGGCCTCCCACAACAGGAAGAGCCGCACAGAGTCCATGCCTGCCGCCACCACTCTGGCGACGTCGCGCCGCACCTCGTCGCGGTCGAAGCGCGACCACCAGGCCATGGCCGACGAGGCGGGCCAGTAGTTCACCCCCAGGTGGAACGGTTCGGACGAGCCCTCAGCTGGCACGGCGCACGGCGTGCATCGCGCGGTTCGGGTCGACGATGCGCCGGTAGAGCTCGAGGTAGCGATCGACCATGCGCGAGACGTCGAACCGACGTTCGACCGAGGCGCGCACGGCCGCGCGGTCGAGGCCGCGCACGGTGTCGATCGCAGCGACCGCCTCGTCGAGATCGACCAGGTCGACGAGGGCGCCGTTCACGCCGTGCTCGACGATCTCGGGCATCGAGCCGCGCCCGCGGGCGATGACCGGCGTGCCGCACGCCATCGACTCGACGACGCTGAAACCGAACGGCTCCTCGAAGTTGATGAGGTGCAGCATCGCGGTCGCGCTGCCGAGCAGCTCCCCGCGCTCGGCGGGACCCACCGCGCCGACGTAGGTCACCCGCTCGCCGTCGATGCGCGGCAGCACGCGCTCGTCGAAGTAGTTCGTGTCCTGCACGATGCCGGCGATGGTGAGCGGCATGCCGACGCGCGCGGCGACCTCGATCGCTTCCTCGACGCCCTTGTCGGGATGGATGCGGCCGAAGAACAGCAGCCGATCCTCGGGCGACTCCCCCAAGGGGAACCCGGCCATGTCGATGCCGTGGTGGATCGTCGCCGCGTAGGTCAGGTTCGGGTGACGATCGGCGTCGCTGATCGACACGAAGTGCGCATGGCCGTCGTAGCGCTCGAACACCGGCACGATCCGCTCGGACGAGAAGCCGTGCACCGTGGTGACGACCGGCGTGTCGACGAGCCCGCTATACGTGAGCGGCAGGAAGTCGAAGTTGTTGTGGATCAGGTCGAACTCGCTCGCTCGCTCGAACACCGATGCGATGTGCAGGCCTTCCCAGACCTTCGCGTCGAGGGTCGGGTCCTCGGAGTAGCCGGTCGGCGCGGAGCCGACGAGCCTGGCCGAGGTCACCGAATCGGCGGTGGCGAACAGCGTGACGTCGACGCCGCGCGCGACGAGCCCCTCGGTGAGCAGCGACACGAATTGCTCCCACGGGCCGTAATGGCGCGGCGGCACACGCCAGGAGATCGGCGCGAGCATCGCGACGCGGAGCGAGGCAGAGGGGGCCGGCTTCATCACCCGAGCGTATCGATTCCCCGGTCGGTCGAGCCGGTCGCCGTGTGTGAGGCCGACGTTGAGGTTCCGCGCTGCCTGCCGAGCGTGCGAGCGCCGCCCGTCGTACCTGCTACTTCGAGCCGCTCCAGTCCGTCGAGCCCGAGCCGCCCTTGCCCTTGGCCTTCTTCGCGGCGCGCTTCTCCTTCAGGGTCTTGCTCGCCGCCGTTTTCGAACCTTTGGCGCCGCCCTTGTCCTTGCTGGCCATGATCCTCCCCTCCGTGACGAGTCGTCCGTTCACGATGTCACACTCCACCACCCACGTCGATCCGGCACGGGGACGGGAAGCGCGTGCTCACGAGCGGCGGTACCTCGTGCCGCCTCGGGTCCTCGCCGAACCACCGATACAGGCCCCACACCAGATGCGTAGGTCCTGCCGGCTCGTTCGGCACCGACGTTCCTAGCGTGGGGGGTAGGAGGCCATGCACATGTCCGCACCCTTGCGAACACGAGCCACCAACGTCCTGGTGATCGGCTCGGGCGGCGCCGGGATGCGTGCCTCGATCGAGGCCACCCAGGCGGGCGCCGACGTCATCATGCTCGGTAAGCGCGAACGTCACGACGCACACACCGTGCTGGCGGCCGGCGGCATCAACGCGGCGCTCGGCACGCGTGACCCGGAGGATTCCTGGCAGCAGCACTTCGCCGATACCTTGCGCGACGGCTACCACCTCGCCGAGCCGGAGATGGTCGAGATCCTCACCCGCGAGGCGCCCGCGGCGGTTCTGGAGCTGGCTGACCGAGGGTGCGCCTTCGCGCGCACATCCGACGGCCGCCTCGACCAGCGGTTCTTCGGTGCGCACACCTACCGCCGCACGTGCTACGCAGGCGACTACACGGGCCGGGCGATCGTGCAGACCCTTGGATCGATGGTGACAGACCTCGGCGTCACGTTCGTGCCAGGGCAATACGTGTCGAGGCTGCTGGTCGCCGACGGCACCTGCTTCGGAGCATCCGCGTTCGACCTGGTGACCGGCGAACGCACGGCCTTCCTCGCCGACGCGGTGGTGCTGGCCACCGGCGGCCACACACGCATCTGGCGTCGATCGTCATCGAGGCGGGACGAGAACTACGGGGAAGGGATGGCGCTCGCGCTGCTCGCCGGCTGTCGCCTGTCCGACATGGAGCTCGTGCAATTCCATCCGACCGGCATGGTGGCACCCGAGGACGCGGCGGGCACGCTCGTCACCGAGGCCGTACGCGGCGAGGGTGGCATCCTGCGCAACGCTCTCGGGGAACGCTTCATGGAGCGGTACGACCCCGAGCGTCTCGAGCTGTCGACCCGCGACCGGGTCGCGCTGGCGAACTACACGGAGATACTGCAGGGTCGAAGTGGGCCCCACGGCGGGGTGTTCCTCGACGTCTCGCATCTCGAACGGCCGGTGATCCTCGAGAAGCTCCCTCGCATGTACCGCCAGTTCATCGAGCACCAGATGCTCGACATCTCGAAGGATCCGATGGAGGTCGCCCCCACGGCGCACTACTCGATGGGAGGCGTGGTGGTCGACCCCGAAACCACCGCGACCGACATCGACGGGCTCTACGCCGCGGGCGAGGTCACGGCAGGCATGCACGGCGCGAATCGGCTCGGCGGCAACTCGCTCGCCGAAACGCTGGTCTTCGGACGGCGTGCCGGTGAGCACGCGGCGGCGCGAGCCGCGTCCACCGACATCTCGATGCGCCCGCGCACGGTGGTCGCCGCAGCCACAGGCGAGCTCGAGGCGCTCGTACACCCGGGCGACGAGCTCGCCCGGCCGATGCAGCGCGCCGTGCGCGACCTGCTGTGGGAGACCTGCGGCGTCGTTCGGGACGAGCAGGGGCTGCGCCGCGGACTCGGTGGTCTGCGCGACCTCCGCGGCTCGCTCGACTCGGTCGACGTGAGCCCGACCGAAGAAGGCTGGGGCGACCTCGGGCACCTGCTCGATCTGCGGTCCGCCCTGCTCACCGGCGAGGCCACCGTCATGGGCGCGCTCGCCCGCCGCGAGAGCCGCGGGGCGCACAACCGTGCCGACTTCCCCCAGCTCGACCGCGAGAGCCTCGTGCACCATCGGGTGCGGCTCGACCAGACGACCGGCGAGCTCGTGGCCTCGACCGATCCGGTGACGCCGGCTCGCGCCGAGTTGGCAGACCGGATCGATGGCGAGGCCGTGGAGGTCGGGGGCGAACGCCTGCTCGAGTGAGCGCCTGATCTAGGCCCGGCCCAGCCGGCGCAACGCTGCGCCGGCGGCGTGGTATCCGCCCATGCCGTGCACGCCTGCCCCGGGCGGGGTCGAGGCCGAGCAGATGAACAGGTCGGGCGCCGGGGTGGCGTAGGGCACCGATCGCAGCGTCGGGCGGGCGAAGAGTTGCAGCCCGTCGTGCGCACCGCCGGAGATGTCGCCGCCGACGTAGTTGCGGTTGTACCGCGCGTAGTCGGCCGGGCTCGTGACGTGACGGGCGACGATGCGTTCGCGGAACCCCGGCGCGAATCGCTCGATCTGCGCCTCGATGCGATCGGTCATGTCGACGGTCGAGCCCGCGGGCACGTGGCAGTACGCCCAGACCGTATGCCGCCCGGCGGGGGCGCGGGTCGCATCGAACATGCTCTGCTGCGCGACCAGCGCGTACGGCCGCTCAGGGTGATCTCCGCGCGCGACCTCGGCCTCAGCCGCCGCGATGTCAGCCATGGAACCGCCGATGTGCACGGTCCCCGCCTCGCGCAGCTCCTCGGCTGCCCACGGGATCGGACCGTCGATCGCGAGATCGAGCTTGTATGCGGCCGGTCCGTGCCGGAAGCTGCGCAGCCTGCGCCGGTACCGGTCGGGCAAGCGATCGCCCGCGAGGCGCGCCGCCTGGCCCGGGTCCAGGTCGAACAGCGTGACCCGAGCGCTCGGCAGCTCGGCCAGCGATCGGATCGGCCGGCCGGTCTCGATGCGACCGCCGAGGGAGGTCAGGTATGACGCCATCGCCTCGACGAGGCGCGCCGCACCGCCTCGCGGGATCGGCCAGCCTTCCGCGTGACCACTCACCGAGAGCATCAGCCCGAACGCAGCCGTGAACGGCCGCGAGAGCGGCAGGATCGAGTGCCCGGCCATGCCCGCGAACAACGCCCTGGCCGGCTCTTCCCGGAACGCCGATGCCGCGAGCCGGGTGGCGCCGAGCATGCCGGGGATGCCGAACCGCGCCATGACCAGTGGGTGGCGCACCCCTTCGGTCACCGGGCCGAGTGAGGCCTCGGCGAGCGCGCTCCATCGTCTGACGAGCGGGCCGACGAGCCGGCGATAGGCCGCGCCGTCGCGGCCGAGGCCGACGGCGGTGGTCTCGACCGAGCGGTGCAGCACGACAGCGATGCCACCGTCGAGCGGATGCCCGGCGGGCAACGGTGGCTGGATCCACTCGAGCCCGTGGTCTGCGAGCGGCAACCGGCGCAGGAACGGCGACCCGACGCCGAGCGGCATAACGGCGGCGCAGACGTCGTGTACGAAGCCCGGCAGCGTGAGCTCCGCCGAACGACACCCGCCACCGATCGAGTCCTCGGCCTCGACGAGCAGCACCTGCCGGCCGGCGTGAGCGAGCCGGATCGCCGCCGCGAGCCCGTTCGGTCCTGCGCCGACGACGACGGCATCGAGCTCGGGAGTCATCGCCGGCGGATCCCGAGGTGAGTCGGCGGGGCGATGCGCACACCCACGCCCGGGGCGTAGCGCACGATCGGCTCGCCGCGCGGGCTCGGCAACCCGGCGGCCTCCAACAGATCTTGTCGCACGTCGACGAGCTCCGCTGATCGCAACGCCCAGGGGGCGTGATCGATGCGGCCGAGCACGAGGCCACCGCCGCGGCCGACCGAGTACAGGCGCCACCGCGAGGCCAGGAAGTGGTCGAGGTCGGTCATCTCGCCGGCCGGCACCGGGTCGCCCACCTCGACCTCGACGGAGCTGCTCGCGCTGGGGCCTTCGCGACGCGAGCTCGTGTAACGCACCCGACGACCCCGGCGCTCGATGCCCATCGTCGCCCACCGGTAGGCCAGCCCGAGCCAGCCCCTCGCCACCAGCACCGCCGGCAGGCGCGAGGCGTCGAGCGAGAAGAACCACACGCCCGGCTTCCCGTCGGGGCCGACGACGTAGGTGCGCACGTTCGTCTCGGGGAACGTCGACAGGTACGGCACCGGCGGCAGGCCGGGCAGGGCGACTTCCATGCGGAACGGGATCAGCCCGACCCATGCCCTCCCGTCGAACGTGTCGACCTGGAGGCCCTCTGGAAGCAGCGCCTGCACGACCGTGGGGTCGTAGGACCAGTGCAGGTAGGTGAGCCACCGCCAGCGGTTCGTCATCACGGCGCGCACCACCGGTTCGGGGCAGATGGGCTCAGGCGTCGATGCCGGGAACCCGTCGCGGACCTCCATCAGGAGCCGTCCGAGAACACGCTGGACGCGAAAGACGTCGCTCCGGCCTCGATGGCACGCACGATCCGGGCGGTGACCGCCGCGGGGGCGAACCCCTCGGGCAGCGTCGGCGCCGTCCCGAGGATCGGCCGGGACGCGAGGCCTGCGTCGGCCGCGCTCAGGGTGGCCGTCGTGGCCGCGTCCACGGCGCCCCGTACCAGGCACAGCGGCGCCATGGCGTTGCTCGCGAAGAGCTTTTCCATCGTGTCGTCGTCGTGCTCGGCGGAGCCGAACGCCACGATGCCCGCAGCGTTGACGTGGGCGACGAGCCTGCCGAAGGACCCGACGGCTGCCTCGGCGACAGGGGCGCCCGCGAGATCGGCGGAGAGTGCGGAACCTTGGGTCACGGCGTGCGCAGCGTTGGTGCTCGGCCCGTCTGCGGCGACACGATGCGGCGCAGCGCCGGCTCGAGCAGCGGATCGGCGAAGTCGAACCGCGCGGCCTCGAGCGCCGCCGGCACGACCTTGGCGCTGGATAGCAGCGCCTCTTCCGTCCGTTCGGACCCGGCGATCACCTTGAGCACGGGTCCCGGCGCCCACCACGGTGCCGGCCGGTGCAGCACCCGCGCGAGCGTCTTCGTGAAGGTCCGGTTCGTGACCGCCTCGGGGGCGACGACGTTGAGCGGTCCACGCAGTGCATCGTTCGAGAGCACGAACAGGATCGCGGCGACCTCGTCCGCCAGCGTGATCCAGGGGAACCACTGCCGGCCGTCACCGAACCGAGCGCCGAGACCGAGCTTGAACGGCGTGAGCAGGAACGGCAGAAGCCCTCCCTCGGTGGTGAGCACGTTCGCACTGCGCGAGAAGACCGTGCGGATGCCCGCGTCGACGGCGGGGCGCGCCGCGGCTTCCCACGCCGTCACGACCTCGGCCCGGAACCCGATGCCGGCCGGCGCCTGTTCCGTCAGCTCGCGGTCGCCACCATCGCCGTAGATGCCGGTCGCCGAGCCACTGACGAGCACCGCAGGAGGGTGCTGGAGTCCGGCGATCGCCGTTGCCAGGAGCGATGTACCCTCGGTGCGCGACCGAAGGATCTCGCGCTTGCGAGCCTCGGTCCACCGTCGATCGCCGATCCCAGCTCCCGCGAGGTGCACGACGGCGTCGAGCCCGTCGAGCCCACCGGCGTCGATCGTTCCCCCCGCTGGGTCCCAGGCGACCGTGTCGCCCTCTCGCAGCGAGGTCTGCGGCCGAACGAGCCGGATAACCCGGTGGCCGTCGGCCTCGAGCTGGCGCGCCAGCGAGCCGCCGATCACACCACTGGCGCCTGTGATCGCGACGTCCACGTATCAACCCTTGCTGGAACGCCGGTCGTCTTCGCCCAATTCCTCGAAGCGTGCGTAGGCAAGGCCGAGCGCGGCAGTGAACACTGCAATGAAGATCACGCTTCCGATCGCGAAGATCGTGCCGTCGCTGATCGCCAGCAAGGGCGTCATCGTGCGGACCCTCTTGGACTGAGCAGGGCACCGAGCGCCAGGATCGACGGCACCCACAATCCCACGAAGATCCCCAACTCCCGATCTGGATCGCCGAGCACGCCGAACCAGAGCGACACCGAGAGCAGGAACGATACGAACGCCGCTGCGAGGATGATCAGGATCGATGCTTTCGCGCTGAGCTTCATGACTCTCTGCCTCCGTCTGTCTTGGATGGATTCGGAACCCGTGCAGAGCCGGACGTATCGGCTGGTCTCATGCATAGTTCATCCGGCAAGGCCGCGGGACCTCGTCGGCTCGAGGCGTCGGGTCCCGGCATGCGGAAGTGGGTCGAGGCACGCGGACCGGCGAGCGCCGTCATGTGGTCAGCCTACGCAGATACGCCGCAGCGGCCTCGAACGACTGGTGCATCCGACGCAGGACTGAGCGTCCTCGGTCGAAGACCGGCGCCAATCGCGTATCATCGGGAGACACCGCGCCGATCTCGACCGAGAATGCGCGCGCGACGAAGTCTCGCGATCCTTCGCACGCACCGCCCTCCTGGGCGTTCCTGCGCAGAGGCGCCTGCCCTCGACGCGCATCGAACATGAGCCAGGAGAGGACACACCGAACCGTGCGAACCACGACCGCAGCAGCGAGATCCTTCGATCACGAGCCAGAGCAGCCGACCTTCCGAGAGCTCGGCGTGTCCGAGCCCGTCGCCGAAGCCCTGCGCATGCGCGGCTTCGAGCACCCGTTCGCGATCCAGACGCTGGTGCTACCCGACGCCCTCGCGGGCCGCGACGTACTGGCCCGTTCGCGCACCGGCTCTGGCAAGACGCTCGCCTTCGCCGTGCCGCTCGTCGAGCGGCTTCACCCCAGCGACCGCAGCCCCACCGGCTTGATCCTCGCGCCCACACGCGAGTTGGCGAGCCAGGTCACCGAGGAATTCCGGGCGATCGCCGACGTGCGCCGCCTACAGGTGGCGTCGGTGTACGGCGGCGTCGGCATCGGACCGCAAGCCAAGCGCGCCCGGCACGCCGACATCCTCATCGCCACCCCTGGCCGGCTGCTCGACCTGGTGGCGCGCAAGCTGCTGCGGCTCGACCGCGTGCGCGCCTGCGTGCTCGACGAGGCCGATCGCATGCTCGACATGGGCTTCCTGCCCGACGTCACGCGCATCCTCGAGATGCTGCGGGCCGACCGCCAGACGATGCTGTTCAGCGCGACGCTCGACGGAGAGGTCGGACGGCTCGCGCAGCGCTTCACTCGTGACGCCGTGCTGCACGAGAACGGCGACGCCGGTCCGAACATCAACCATGCCACGCACCGGTTCATCGCCGTCGAGCACCCGCAGAAGACGCGGGCGCTCGTGCGCGAGCTCGCCTCCGACCGGGGGCTCACCCTGATCTTCGTGCGCACCCAACGCGGCGCCGACCGTCTCGCACGGAACCTGCGCAAAGAAGGCTTCAGCGCGGGCGAGCTGCACGGCGGCATGTCGCAGCCCCAACGCGAGCGGGCTCTCGGCCGGTTCGCGAGCGGCTCGAACGACCTGCTCGTTGCGACGGACGTCGCCGCGCGCGGGCTCGACCTCGACGACATCACCCACGTGATCAACTTCGACGCGCCGGCCGACGACAAGGCGTACGTGCATCGCGTGGGCCGCACCGCTCGGGCCGGGCGCGGGGGCGAGGGCCTCACGTTCGTGACCCCCGATCAGCGGCTCGAGGTCGGCCGCATCGCCAAACAGCTCGATCTGCACGCGGAATTCGTCGACGCAGGATTGTCGAAGCCCGCATCGCAGCACGATGGCAGCGGACGTTCGCGCACCTCCAACGGGCAGGCGCGCACCCCGAAGGGAGGAAACACCCATCGACGTCACCAAGGTCGAAGAGGCGCTCCGGCTGGTCGAACTCGGTCAGCTCGGTGACGCCATGCAGGCGCTCGCCCCGCTGGTCCGAGGCAAGCGATTCACCCGCCCCAGCCGCCTGAACGCGGAGTCGGTGGAGGTGGACGAGGTGAAGGCATGGCTGCGCATCGCCATCGCCGAGCCGTCCTCGCCCGATTCCCTGTTCATGGTGGAGCGGGCCTACTACAAGCTGCGCACACAGGCGTCCGCATGAGCGCCGTGCCAGCGGAGGAAGGAACCATGGCCGAACCACTCCCCCCGTGTGAGTACACCGACGTCGCGCTGACCATGCAGCAGATGATCAGGGAGCGCGAGACCGCCGACGGCGGCGCCCCCGCGACCGACGAGATCGGCGAGGCCTGTGGCGCGCCGTCGGTCGGCTCGGTCGAGATCGACGGGGTGCGTCGCTACTTCTGTGCCGCCCACGTCATCGAGGAGCCGATCGTCCGCGGTTGATCGGCCGGCGAGCGACCAACGCCCCACAAACCCCCGGGCCCTCCCGCCGTGTGGTGGCTGCCCGTCGATGACGACAGGCTCGGCATCGGGACACCCGCCTCGGGCGCACCTGGGGAAGCACACCCGAGGAGCGCACGCGCCACCTGCCGAGCGACGACCTCGTATCTCGTCCCATGTTCGTCACCGACCACGGGACCCCCCGCACGTGCTCGCGCTGCGATCGAGGACACACGTGACGCCGCGGCTCCCGCGACGCGTGGATCGACTGGGTGTGGATCTGGGCGATCGACGATAGCGGCGACGGCAGGGCTCGAGTGCTGTTGCGGACCAGGGGCGCGGCCGCCCGCCGTGGCTCGCCCTGGCGTACCGAGCCGCCCTGTGTGCCGACTTCGTGATGGGCCGTAGCCACCTGCGAGGGCTCAAGCAGCGCGTGGAAGCCACGCCGTCACCCTCGACCGGCGACATCACGAGCGACGCTGCGCACCGGTAGGCTTGCCCGGCCATGCCCGAGCCGGTCGGCATCGTCGAACTGCGGGTGCTCGACGGCCCGAACCTGTACTTCACGCGGCCCGCGATCAAGCTCACGCTCGCCGTGCCCGGCTGGATGCGCGCGACCGAGCCTCGGCTCGAGCGACTCGCGGGCGAGATCGGGCTCCCCGGTCGCGCTCGGCCAGGTGCAACGGGCAGCGAGCAGCGGCGCCGGTTCGTCGCTCGCGTGGGCGCCCACGTCACGAGGGCGATCGCCCAGGCGTCGTCGGTGCGTCTCGGCGTGCGAGCCCGCACCGGTCCTCGGGACGATCAGATCGTGCTCGCGTTCCCGTGGCGGCGACGTGATGCGGCCGAGGCGCTCGCCCGTCAGGTCGCCGCCGTGATGGGCGATGTGCTCGTCTCCCGGCGGTCGTTCGCTCGCCTCGCCGCCGACGCTGCCGTCGCCGTCGCGGCGGTCGACCCGGGATCCGCGCCCATCGTGACCGACCCCACGCTGCCCGTGGTCGCGGTCACGGGCACGAACGGCAAGACGACGACCGTGCGACTGCTCGCCCACCTCGTGCGATCGTCCGGCCGCAGCGTGGCGTACTCCTCGACCGACGGCGTCTTCCACGACGGGGTGCTGGTGGAGGAGGGCGACTATTCCGGGTTCGGCGGCGCGCAGATGGCGCTCGCGCAGCCCGACATCGACGTGGCGGTCCTCGAGACCGCGCGAGGCGGCATCCTGCTGCGGGGCATCGGCACGACGCACAACGACGTCTCGGTCGTCACGAACATCTCCGCCGACCATCTCGGGTTGCACGGGGTCGACACGCTGGACCAGCTCGCCGAGGTGAAGGCGACCATCACCACGATCACCCGCCCCGAGGGGTGGCACGTGCTGAACGCCGACGACCCGCGCGTGCTGGCGATGCGCCGGCAGGCGCAGGGCCGGCCCTTCCTGTGCTCGCTCGACCCTCGGCACCCCGCGCTGCGCGAGGCGCTGGCCGACGGCGGCCGCGCGCTCACGGTGCTCGACCGCCGCCTCGCCGAGCTCGGGCGCGGTGGTTCCCGCACGCTCGTCGATCTCGAGCAGGTGCCGATGACGCTCGCCGGCATCGCGTCCCAGCACGTGCACAACGCGATGTCGGCCACCGCCGCAGCCCTCGCGCTCGGGCTGCCGCGCACTGCGATCGTGCGGGGGCTGCGCTCGTTCCGTCCCGACGCCGAGGCCAACCCCGGACGCGCGAACGTCTACACGCTCGGTGAGCGCGTCGTGGTGCTCGACTACGCGCACAACGAGGCGGGCATCGAGGGGCTCGCCGAGATCGCGGCCGGGTTGCGACCGGCCGGGGCCGAGACGTGGATCGCGTTCGGCACCGCGGGCGACCGTGACGATGCGATCCTGCACGGACTCGGCTACCGAGCCGCCCGGGGCGCCGACCACGTGGTCGTCGCCGAGCTGCATCGCTACCTGCGGGGGCGCGACCCCGAGGACCTGGTGCGCCGGCTGCGGGCCGGCGCCCTCGACGGGGGCGCCGACGACGTGCCCGCGCTGCCCGACGAGACCTCGGCGCTGCGGCACATGCTCGAGCGGTCGGATCCTCGCGATGTGCTCGCGATCACCGTGCTCGCCCAGCGACCGCAGATGTTCGCGCTGCTCGAATCAGAGCTCGGCGCGCGGCGCGCCGACGCGGCGACGGTGCGCCGGCTCGTGCGGCGAGCCAGGCGAGGCCGGGGAGCCCGCCGGCCCTAACCCTCGCGGGCCGCCGAGCGGCGCGCCTCGATCTCGTCCCAGATCTCGGCGGCGCGATCGACGCACAGCACCACGAGGTCGCCGGGCCGGCTGCGGTCGAGCGCCGAGCGGCAGGCTTCCAACTCGTCGGTCACGATCTCGGCGTGCCCGACCCGAGCGCCCTCACGCCGGGCCTCGTCGATGCCCTGCATCACGAGCGAGCCGGTCTCGCCGCGTTCGCGACCGCGCGGGTTCACGTCCTCGCGCACGATCACCTCGTCGAAGTAGCGCGCGGCCACCCGCCCGAGCTCGCGCATGTCCTCGTCGCGTCGGTCGCCGGCCGTCGCCACCACGGCGACCCGCAGGTTCGCCGACCACGACGGCGAGCCGGGATGGGCGGGCGGCGGCGAGGCCGTCATGCGCTCGACGAAGTCGCCCACGGTCTGCAGGCCGGCCGCGTTGTGCGCGTAATCGAGCAGCACCGTCACCCCGCCCAGGTCGACCAGGTTCAGGCGCCCCGGCGCCTGGAAGAAGTCGGTCGAGAACGTGCGCAGCCCGTGACGGATGTCGTGCAGGTGCGCGCCCGACACGTGGCAGGCCGCCACCGCCGCCAGCAGGTTCTGCACGTTCATCCGAGCCCGGCCGTCGAAGGTGGCCGGGAACTGGTGCGTGTAGCCCACCGGCATCGTTCGGCGCCCGTCACGCAGCACGATCTGCTCGCCCCCGGTCTCGCGGCGCAGCACGACGGCCTTGCGCCCTCGCCGCACCCACCGCTCGATCAGCTCGTGCTGATCGTTCATCGTGAACAGGATCACGCTGCCCGAACAGTGCTTGCGCATGTCGAGCACCAGCGGGTCGTCGGCGTTCAGCACGGCGTAGCCGTCGCGCGGCACGGCTTCCACGATCACGCGCTTGACCGCCGCGAGCTGCTCGATCGTGTCGATCTCGCGCAGGCCGAGATGATCGCCCGTCACGTTCAGCACCACGGCCACGTCGTTGCGCCCGTACCCAAGGCCTTCCCGCAAAATGCCGCCGCGCGCCACCTCGAACACCGCGAAGTCCACCCGAGGGTTCTGCAACACGGTCTGCGCCGAGCGGGGGCCGCTCGCGTCGACCTGTTTCGTGAGTCGGCCGTCGATGTAGATGCCGTCGGTCGACGTCAGCCCGACCTTGCGCCCCATGTTCTTCATCACATGCGCGATCATGCGGACGGTCGTCGTCTTGCCGTTGGAGCCGGTCACCGCGACGATCGGGATGCGCGAGGGCGAGCCAGCCGGGAAGAGCAGGTCGATCACCGGCCGCCCCACGTACTGCGGCTCGCCCTCGGTGGGGTGCGTGTGCATGCGGAACCCGGGCGCAGCGTTCACCTCCACGATCGCGCCGCCGGTCTCGCGCACGGGCACGGTGATGTCGGGCGCGATGAAGTCGATGCCGGCAACGTCGAGGCCCACGACCCGCGCGGCTTCCTCGGCGATCTCCACGTTGTCCTCGTGGGCCTCCCACGTGCGGTCGATCGCACTGCCGCCCGTCGACATGTTGCCGGTCGCCGCGAGCATCACGGCGACGTCGGCGTCGGGCACGTCGCCGAGCCCGAAGCCCTGCGATCGCACGAGGGCCTCCGCGACGTCGTCGATGCGGATGCGCGTGAGCACCTTCTCGTGACCGATGCCGCGGCGGGGGTCGCCGTTCGCGGTATCGACGAGCTCGCGCACGGTGTGCGTGCCGTCGCCGACGACGTGGGCGGGCACGCGCTCGGCCACCGCGACCATCGTGCCGCCGATCACCAGGATGCGGTAGTCGCGGCCCGCCATCATGCCCTCGACGACGACCGAGCCGCTTCGGCTCTGCTTCAGCGCCCGGCCGAACGCTCCGCGCACCGCCCGCACCGAGGTGAGATCGAGGCCCACACCCCGGCCGTGGTTGCCGTCGAGAGGCTTCACCACGACCGGGAACCCGATGCGCGCGGCGGCCGCGACCGCGTCATCGGCGCTGCGGACGACCTGGCCGGGCGGCACCGGCAGTCCCGCCGAGGCGAGCAACTGGCGGGTCAGCTGCTTGTCGCCTGCGATGTCGACCGCGAGCGCCGAGGTGAGCGAGGTCATCGTGGCCCGGATGCGCTGCTGGTACCGGCCCTGGCCGAGCTGCACGAGACTCTGGTCGTTCAGCCGGATGAAGGGCACGTCGCGGCTCGCGGCCTCGTCGAGGATCGCCTGCGTCGAGGGCCCGAACGCACGGCGCTCCGCGAGCAGGATCAGGCGCTCGAGCTCCTCCCGGAAGTCGAACCCCTCCTCCGGCTTCACGAGGTGGTTGACGAGGCGCACCCCGAGCCGGCCCGCCGCCAGGCCGACCTGTTCCTCCCAGTAGCCGTAGGTCACGTTGTACTGGCCGGGGGTGCCGGTGCCGCGCGTCTTCCCTCGGTAGACCTGGGCGCCCGACTCGCGCTGCAGTTCGATCGCGATGTGCTCGGCGACGTGACCGGCCCACGTGCCCTCCTCGAGCCGTTCGCGGAACCCGCCGGCATGGCCACGGGAACAGGAGTGCTCGCCGACGCCGGGCAACAGCTCCAGCAGGGTCTCGTTGAAGCCCGCGATCGTGTTCGAGGGCCAGCGCTCGAGCGAACCGAGGTCGACCACGAGCCTGATGGCCGGGTCGTAGGAGAAGTAGTTCGGTCCCCGGAAGACCTGCGTCTGCACGATGCGCAGGTCGGGTGTGGCCGGCGGTGCACCGGCGGGCGGCTTCCGCCGCTTCGGCCGAGGTTTCGCGCGATCCTTGGCGGTCGTCACTCGGAGGCCTCCGCGGCCGTCATCCGACGGCCTCCGCGTGCCGTCATTCAGAAGCCTCGCGCTCGTCGGTGGCAGACCCCTCCTCGTGGATCAAGGCGCGGGCTCGCAGGTCGAACCAGTACCCCGACGGGATCGAGTGCAGCTGCGCGCCCGAGACCATCATCGGGCGCCGCCCGCGCAGCCGATACGCGTCGGTCTCCATGTGGGAGCCGTCGACCACGGTGACCGACCCGCGGCCGATGACCTCCATCGCCCGGTTCGAGTGCACGATCGCGCAGGTGTCTTCATCGAGCCCCAGGCCGATCAGCGAGGGCGACTGCGCGATGGCGCTCAACAGCCGTCCGAGCCGGGTGCGCTGCTCGAAATGCTGGTCGACCACGGTGCCCTCCACGAGATCGAGGCCCGCGGCGGTCTGCACGTTGCCGTGGCGGGGGGTGGCACCGGGCTGGCCGAACGCCATCATGTGCGAGGCCAGAGCGCTCGCGCCGGCCGATGTGCCGGCGATCACCGCCCCGCGATCGCGGGCGAGATGCAGTCCCTGGTGCAGCCGAGTGCCGGCCACGACCGAGGTGAGCCGCAGCTGGTTGCCCCCCGTGAGGAACACCGCCGTGGCGCCGCTCAGTCTCGACGCGACCTCTGGGAGGTCGGCCTCGTTGCGTTCCTTGGGGTGCAGGCCGGTCACGCCGGCCACGCCGAGCTCGAGGAACAACGCTTCGTACAGGCGCAGCGCTTCTTCGCCGATCTCCGAGGCGGTGGCGATGACGGCGACCGTGGCTTCGGCGCCGCCGGCGAGCCGCACGAACCGCTTCAGGATCTGCCGGCCGCGCAGCTTGTCCTCCGCGCCGCCGATCAGCATGACCGGGCCGGCGCCACCGACGACAGGCGCGAGGCTGCTTCGACGGCGGCTGTCGGGCATCGGCGCCCAGTCTAGACCCGGAACGGCGAGCGAGGACGCGCGCGAGACGATGAGCCCCGGCCCACAGGCGTCCGCCTCCACGAGCGGCCACCGGGCCCGGCGAACCTCGGGACCAGGGGTGCCGGAGCCTAGCGTGGCGGTCGCCGCGAAGACCAGAAGCCGGTTGCCCACAGCGCCCACACGATCAGGACCGGTTGGAACGCGAGCCGGGCCCAGCGCTCCGCGTCGGTGCCGAGGCCGAAGGCGTTCGCGCCGGAGAGTGCCTGCGAGAGGTTCCCGGCGCCGACCACCAACAAGAAGGTGGCCAGCGCGACGCCGACGGTCCGGAGACGCTTCCCCTGGGGTAGGAGCAGGAGGGCAGCGGCGAAGGCGATCTCGGCGACCCCGGTGACCCACACGATCGCCGACGGCAACGGCAACCACGACGGCACGAGCAGGAGGAACGAGTCCGGCAGCACGAAGTGGGCGACGCCCGCGACGGCCAACAGCGCAGCGAGCATCCATCTGGCAAGGGCAGCGAGCATCTCGCTCATCGCGCTCAGACCGAGCGCACGTTGCGGGCGCCTCACCCCGGTTGGAACTCGGGCAACCCGTCTGCGGGGGTCGAGACGACCGTGTGCTCGGCGCCGAGACGCTCGGCGAGCGAGGCAGCCACGCGGTTGAACCCGTCGCGGTCCCACGCACCCACCACGTCGAGCACCCGGCCGTCGTCGACGAGGTAGAGGGTCGGCACCGACTCCACCGCGTAGGCATCGGAAGCGGTGTATGGCGGCGCGTCCTCGACCGATTCGATGCCCAGGCGGAATTCCTCGGTGAACCGGGCGAGCGCCGACTTCGGGTCCTGCCCGACGCCGACCACGCGCCCCGGGAACGCCTGCTCGAAGCGCGCCATCGCGGGCGCCGCCATCTGGCAGGTCGGGCACGTGACCTTGTAGAAGAACAGGCCGCGGGGTCCGTCGCCGGTGGACGACCCTGGTACCTCGGGCGCGACGTCGCCGACCTGCAAGGGACTCATGGGTGCAGCCTACCGTCGCACCCTCCAACGGCTGTGCCGCCGTGAACCGAAGTAGCATCGGGCCATGGCCGACACGGTGACGATCGAGGGGCAGTCGTACCTGAAGCGCAGCCCGATCGTCGTGCTGGTGCTCAGCCTCGTCACGCTCGGCATCTACTTCTTCTACTGGTACTACAAGGTGAACGACGAGCTCAAGCGGTACGAGCGCGACGACACGATCAGCCCGATGCGCTCACTCATGGCCGTGCTGTTCGGCTGGCTCATCATCGTGCCGCCGTTCATCGCGATCTACAACACTGCCACGCACGTCCAGCGGGCCGAGCAGCGGGCCGGTGTGCAGCAGCAGATCGAGCCCGTGCTGGTGCTCGTCTTCCAGATCGTGTTCTCGCTCGCGAACCCGCCGTACATGCAGGACCACATGAACCGCATCTGGGACCGCGCCACCGGGGCCGCCCCGCTTCCCGGCGCCACCGGCGCCTTGCCACCACCTCCCGCCTGAGCGCTCGGCGCGGCTGCGCGGCCGACGCATCGGGCATATGCTCCCTCGAGGCACCATCATCGACCGAGGGGGGCCCGACGTGGAAGACGAGTTGCTGAACGCCGCCGAGAGCGCGATCGACGACGCCGTCGAGGAAGCCGCGGTGGCCGAGGTGCTGCACGCCGACGCCGTCGACAAGGCGGTGGCCGCCGAGGAGCTTCGGGCCGTCGCCGACGAACTCGAGGCGGAAGCGATCGTGGAGGAAGCCTCCGCCGAGGCGCTGGCCGAAGCAGCGGTGGAGGATATCGTCGCTGCCGAGGTGCTCGCGGAAGCCGCCGACGAGGAAGAGGCATAGCTCCACAGCGTCCGTTCGCCGGGTTCGTGTGAACATCGAGGCATGACCCTCGAGCACGGCGCCGAACCCGTCATCGGATGGCGCGTTTGGAACCTCAGCGACGACGACACGGCCGGGCCCGTGCTGTGGCCGGCGGGGTCGGGGGCAGACCCGTGGCCCAGGCGCCGCCCGCTCGAAGCTCGATGCACCGTGCCACGTGTGCTCACCTGGGCTCGCGGCCGTCACGAGGCCCCGGCGCTCGGCTGCCGATGCGGCATCCACGCGAGCGATTCGCTCGAGGTGGTCGCGCGGGAACGCCCGGCCTGGCTTCCGGCCCCCGTGATCGGCCGGGTGGCGCTGTGGGGCCGTACGATCGCGCACGAACGCGGGTGGCGGGCCGCCTTGGCCTACCCCGATCGGTTGCGCCTCGTGTGCGTCGTCTGCGCGTGGATCGAGCCCGGGCCCGGCGTGCCGACGGTCGTGCACGCGTTCGGCGACCGCCGCTACACCCTGTGCGACGAGCACGCCGCGGGCCTCGAGCTGCCGGGCGGGCGGCGCACCCTGTCGACCGCCGGCGACGCTCGCGCCCTGCAGAGCCGCCTGCTCGAGGCCTACGCCGTCGACCTGTTGCCCGGCGAGCCGCTGGAGCCCCTGTACCGCCGAGCGCCGGCCGAGCAGGTGCCCGCGTTCTTCCCGTCGATCCGACTCGTGCCCAAGTCGGCGGCGGACGACGACCACGGGCGCCCGTAGCATGGGCGGCGACATGCTCGCCGCCATCCCCTTCCGCACGTTCCCACAGGTAACGATCGGACCACTGACGATCCGCACGTTCGGTGTGTTCGTGGCGATCGGCATCCTCGTGGGCGTCGGGGTGTTCCTGCGGTACGCGAGGGAGCGCAACCTCGACGCCGACCTGCTCTCGCGGCTCGCATGGTGGGTCATCGTGCTCGGCATCGTGGGGTCGCGCCTGCTGTTCGTGCTCACGCACTGGAGCGAGTTCTCCGACGATCCGCTCTCGGCGTTCGCGGTGTGGCAGGGAGGGCTGCAGTTCTCGGGCGCGTTCCTCATCTCCATCGTCGTGATCGTGTGGTTCACCCGCCGGCACCCGGAGATGCCCGGGCTCACCGTCAGCGACGGCATCGTCTACGGGCTCGCCCCCGGCCTCGCGATCGGACGCCTCGGATGCATGGCGGTGGGTGAGCACCTCGGCACCGCCACGAGCTTCCCGCTCGCGTGGAAGTACCTCGGTGGCGACACGCGAGAGCCCGTCGACGGCGGCGTCGACGCGGTGATCCACAACACCGCGATGTACGAGTTGTTCCTGCTGCTGCCGCTGGTCGCCCTGCTCTGGTGGCTGCAGCGGCGCCGGGTCGCACCCGGGTGGCTGACGGTGGCGTTCCTCGTCTGGTACGGCCTGCAGCGGTTCCTGACCGACCTCCTGCGCGCGTACGACGAGACCGTCGCAGGGCTCACCGGCGCCCAGTACCTGAGCGCCGGCATGGTCGTCGCGGGCCTGGTGCTTGCGATGCGCCTGCGTGGTCGGGCCCGCACGATCGAGCCCCAGCCCGCCCCCTCGACCTGACCCCAGGTCACCGCTCGATTCGACCGCTGGCCCGCATCGGCATACGGTCGCCCGAAGCCGACCTCGGGGGGTACACCGTGCAGAGGAAGCGATCGATCCTGACCGTGACCGCGCTCGTGACGTTCGTCGCGGCGGCGGTCTTCGCCTTCAGCTCGGGCCGGGGCACCGGCTCGACGCGCGAGCTGCGCGCCTCCGAGGTGATGGGCCACCCGGGCGTCGCGGTGGACCGCGCTGCGACGGGACCGATCACGCGACGCGAGGCCCAGGCGCTCGAGCCGCTCGCGGCCGCCCCTGGGTGGGCGGGTGAGATCAAGGTCGGCACCGAGGACACGTGGGAGCCGTCGGTCGCGGCCGACCCGAGCGGACCCTACGTCTACGTGATGTACAACCGGTTCGGCGGACCGAAGGCGTGCAAGTCGTGCCCGCCGATCCCGATGCTGCTGCGGGTCTCGAGCGACAACGGCCTCACGTGGGGCGCCGAGACCTACCCATGCCCGTGCCCCGGCGTGAAGCAGTTCCAGTACGACCCGGTGGTCAAGGTCGCCTCGAACGGCGTCGTCTACGCCACCTGGATGAACAAGTACGACATGGTCTTCAGCAAGTCCACGAACCACGGCGCCACGTGGACCGCGCCGATCGAGGTGTCGGGCTCGCCGTGGGGCGACAAGCCGTGGATCGGCGTGAGCCCCGACGGCGTGCACGTCTACATCGCCTACGCCACCAGTTCCGACGTGTGGGTGGCGGCCTCACACAACTCCGGCGCGTCGTTCTCCCCCGCGGTGAAGCTCAACAACGACACCGGCCGCTACCGCTACCCGAACGGCCTCGAGGTGCTCGCCAACGGCACCGCCGTGCTCTCGGCATCGGACTACCCCGGTGGCTCGCAGCAGGCGAGCGGCCCGATCAACATCGAGACCTGGCGCACCACGAACGGCGGCGTCTCGTGGACGCGCACGGTGCTCGGCCAGGTGTTCACGGGCGTCAACTTCGAGACCTCCTCGACCACCGCCCTCGCGAGCGACGCCGCCGGCACGCTCGTGGCGCTCTACTCGGGCGCGACGAGCCAGGGCGGCAACGGTCACATCTGGACCCGTCGCTCGACCGATGGCGGCGTCACGTGGGCGCCGGCCGTCGAGCTCGGCACGGGCGCGGCCAACGCGAGCTTCCCGGCGATCGCGGGTGGCGCGGCCGGCGACTTCCGCATCCACTACGCCGACGACCGCACGGGCGCGTGGAACACCTTCTACCGCTCGTCGACCGACGGCGGCCAGACGTGGAGCGCGGAGGTCGACATCTCCGACGCCGACACGGGCGCGACGTACAAGACCGCGGCCGGATTCGCATCGGCCTACGGCGACTACGGCGCGATCGACATCACGAACACCGGGAAGACCGTCGCGGTATGGGGCGAGGGCGTGAGCTTCTCGACCGGGCCCGGCGGCATCTGGTTCAACCGGTCGCTGTAGCGGCCGTCGGTCGAGTGGGCGCACGCCGAAGGCTCAGCTGAGCAGGCGTTCGGAGAACGGGTAGGGCGCGAACACGCGATGCCCGTCGCCGGTGACGAGGATCTCGTCACCGAGCTTCACTCCGTCGCGCCCGCCGACCTCCCCCGCGTAGAGCTCGACCACGAGCGCGGTGCCCTCCTCGAGCACGGTGTCGGGGTTGGGCTGCACGTCGGCGGGGTGGCACACGCTCGGGTTCTCCTCCTCGAGCCCGATGCCGTGCACGTAGCACTCGTAGCGCTGCGCGGTGAACCGCTCGGGGAAGGCCGGCGCTTCGGTCGCGAGCTCGCCACAGGTCACACCGGGGCGCACGAGCGCCTTCATCGCGGTGAGCCACTCGAACGATTCACGGTAGATCGCGCGCTGCTCGCGGCTCGGCCCCGCCTCGCCCACCGGGAAGGTGCGCGACACGCAGAAGAAGCACCCTTCTACGCCGACGGTGTCGGTGTCGACGAACACCAGGTCGCCCTCTTCGAGCCGGCGGTCGGTGGCCTCGGCGCGCCAGGGGTTCGTGTTCGGCCCCGAGCACACCGTGGTCGTCGCGAGGTACTCGCCGCCGCCGCGCACCATCACGTCGGACAGCACCGCGAGCAGCTCGCGCTCGGAGACGCCCGGCGCGATCGCGGCCTCGAACGTCTCGAGCATGCCCATCACGAGCCCTGCGTTCAGGTCGAACAGGTCGACCTCCTCGGGGGTCTTGACCCGCCGGGCCTGCTGCGTGACGGGCGCGGCATCGCGCACCCGCATCCCTCGCTCGAGCAACGCGAGGAATGCCGGCGTGCCGAGGCGGTCGACGGCGACGACCTCGCCGGCGGCGCCGAGCTCCTCGAGCGCCACGAGCGTCTCGGCGGCCCAGTTCGCGGCCTGCGGGGCCGGGTCGTCGTAGAACTCCCACGCGTGCATCGGCCGCACGTCGGGCGCGCGCAGCGCCGAGCGATGCATCGAGTTCCCGTGCTCGAAGAGGATCGGCGTGCCCTGCCGAGGCACGAGCGCGCATCGGGCGAAGGTGCTCATCGCGTACACCGGCATCGCCGTCGCCCCGGTGGCGTAGCGCACGTTCGGTTCGTTCGCGAGCAGGAGCGCGCCCACGTCGTGGTCGCGCATCGCCCGTTGCAGCCGCTCGAGACGGCCCAGGCGAAGCCGCTCGAGATCGACGCCATGCTCCGCGATCGACGAGACGCTCACGCCGGCATGCTGGCACAGACCGCGGCGCGCGAGGCCGACCGTCGGTCAGGCAACGGGCGGGCGACGCTCCCCGACACGGGTCGCGCCCTCGAACGCGTGCGCGAGGCGCAGCACGCCGAGGTCGTCACCTCGACGCCCGACGATCTGCACCCCGGTCGGAAGACCCTGCTCGGTGAACCCGCACGGCACCGAGATCGCGGGCGAACCGGTGACCGTGATGCACCAGCACGACTGCATCCAATCGAGGTAGGTGGCCATCGCGACGCCCTCCACCTCGGTCGGGTACTCGACCTCCAGATCGAAGGGCACCACCTGGGTCACCGGCATCACGAGGTAGTCGACCCGGCCGAAGAACGCCGCCACGCGCTCGACCAACCCGGTCCGCACGCGCTCGGCACGCGCGATGTCGGCGGAGCTGAGCGCGAGCCCTTGCTCGATGTTCCACACGATCGTCTCCTTCATCTCGTGCCGGTGGGCCTCGAGCAGGTCGCCCAGATCGGCCGCATATGAGTGGGCTCGCAGGGTGAGGAACACCTCGCGCGCGCCGGCGAGATCGGGGAACGCGTCCTCGGTGCGGCATCCGAGCGACTCGAAGACCGACCGGGTGTCGTCGACCATCTGCACGATGCGCGGGTCGATCGGCATCGTGCCGCCGGCGTCCGGCGCCCAGGCCACCACCGGTGCGCCCAGATCGGCGGCGAGCGGCGGAGCGAACAGCGAGCCGGGCTCGGCCGAGGAGATCGGCACCCGGGCATCGGGTCCGGCGAGCGCCGACAGCAGCAGCGCGGCGTCCTCGACCGTTCGGCCCATGGGCCCCTCGACCGACAGGTCCTGCCAGGCGTTCGTGGTCGGCCACGACGGCACGCGACCGGGTGAAGGCCGCAACCCCACCACGTTGCAGAAGCTCGCCGGGTTGCGCAGCGAGCCGCCGAGGTCGCTGCCGTCGGCGATCGGCACCATGCCGCACGCGAGCGCGACGGCCGCTCCGCCCGATGAACCCCCGCACGTCTTCTGGAGGTCATAGGGGTTCCTCGTCGCGCCGAACACCGGATTGAACGTGTGGGATCCGGCACCGAACTCCGGCGTGTTCGTCTTGCCGAGCAGCACGGCGCCCGCGTCGCGGGCCCGCACGACCAGCAGATCGTCGGCGTCGGGCACGACGTCGGCGAAGATCGGCGAGCCACCGGTCGTTCGCACGCCCGCGGTCGCGACCAGGTCCTTGTGCGCGATCGGCAGGCCGTGCAGCGGTCCCGGCTCGGCGCCACCGGCGAGCGCCTCGTCGGCCCGGCTCGCAGCGTCGACGGCGCGCTCGGCGGCGAGCGTCACGATGGCGTTCACGGCCGGGTTCGCGGCCTCGATGCGGTCGAGGTGGGCGGCGAGCACCTCACGGGCCGACAGCTCCCGGGTGCGCATGCGCCGAGCCAGCTCGGTCGCGGGCAGGAAGCAGAGCTCGCTCGACGAGGTCACGGGCCGCAGGCTACTGCGCATACGACGAACGGGCCGGGGGAACCCCCGACCCGTTCGATGTGATCTGCGTCTGGTGGTGCCGCGGTCGCTAGCTGCGCACGCGGTTGCCTGCGATGGCACGCCACGCGAGCACCAGGAGCACTGCTGCGACGATCGACGCGATCCAGTCGACGCCGGATGTGTCCTCGAAGATCGCGCCGGCGGCCCAGCCACCGATCAGCGCACCGACGATGCCGAGCACGATCGTGCCCACGATGCCCATGGGGTCGTCACCCGGCACCAAGAACCGTGCCAGCACGCCCACGATGGCGCCGACGACGATGTACCCGAGGATCGACGCGACGTCCAGGTCGGCCCCCTTGTCCCCCGCTTGCGCGAGCAACCCAACGATGGCGATCATGCGAGTTCCCTCCTCGTGAACGAGCACCCTGCGCGTTCGTGCTGGAGGCATTCCCCGCGATGTCGGGCTCGAAACACCCCGTCGTCACCGAAGCGCGACTACGTCCCCGGTGAGAGATCGCGAAGGCGCTGGGTGGTGACACGATCGACCTCGAGCAGGCTCCAGGAGTACCCGGTCACAGCGGCGAGGAACTGCTCACGCTCGAGCGTGAGCAACCGTGTTTCCTCGAGGGTGGTGACGGTCGCCGTGCGGGGCACGTCCCGCAGCAAAGCGATCTCACCGAAATAGGCGCCGGGCCCGAGCTCGGCCACCGTGCGCCCGTCCGCTGACACCCGCACGCGACCGCGATCGATGATGTAGAAGCGGTCGCCGACATCGCCTTGCCGCACGATCTCGGCGCCGGCCGGCGCGAGCTTCGCTCTCAGTTGCTGCGCGAGGTGATCGACGGTCGGGATGTCGAGCGGGGCGAAGATCGAGATGGAGCGCAGCACGGCGAGCTCGTGCTCGGGCACGATCGTTTCCGAGTCGAGTCGCCGAAGGGCGGGCCACGCGACCGCGACGGCGACCGGCAGCAGCAGCCCGGCCGCGACCAACGCGCCGCGCTCGCCGAACCACACGACGAGCGCGGGCGCGATGATGCCACCGACTCCCACGGCCGCGAGCACGAGCGAATCGAGCACCCCCAGCACCCGCGTCATGACCTCGTCGGGCACCGTGCGTTGCAGCGTCGTCATGCCCGCCACGTCGCCGAGGCTGTTGCCGAGACCGATGACCATCATCAGGGCGAAGGCGACCGGCGGTGCGGCGGTCAGCGACAGGAACGCGATCGGGAGCCCCCACGCGAGCAGCCCGATGCCGAACGGCTGGGCGAGGCGAGGACGCCCGACGAGCAGCAGCGTCACGAACCCTCCGAGCAATCCACCGAATCCGATCGCGGCCGAGAGGAGCCCGACGCCCGACTCACCGAGGTCGAGCAGGTCGAACGAGGCGACGACGAGCAGCACGCCGAGCAGGCCCCGCACCACCGTCTGCAGGGTGAACAGCAGCACCACCAGCCGAGGGTGGGGAAGACGCGCGAGTGCGCGGAACCCGGCGAGGGACTCCGCCACCGGCCCGGGGCGCGCGGCTTCCCTGGGCGTGAAGCCGGGACCGCTGTCGATGCGGGCGATCAGCCAGCCGGCGCCGGCGAACGCTGCGGCTGCGAAGGCGAGCAGCGCGTACGGTCCGGTGAAGGCCAGCAGGCCCGCACCGATCACGGGACCCACGAGCGTACCGAGCCCCTCGATGGTCGCGAGCCCGACGTTGGCCGCCACCAGCTCGTGCGGCGATCTCGCGAGGAGCGGCAGCAGCGCGTACTGCGTGGAATGCGTCGCGCTCGACACGACCGAGGCCAGCGCCACGAGCCCGTACACGGCGACGACCGGCCACTCGAGCCACACCGCCCCGGCGGCGGCCCCCGTGAGCGCGGCTCGGCTCAGGGTGACCACGGTCAGCACACGCTCACGCGGGTAGCGGTCGCCCGGCATCGCGAGGAAGGGCGCCGCGAGCCCCGCCGGCACCATGCGCACGACGCCCAGAACCCCCACGCCGAGCGCCCCGCCGACCGAATAGGAGTACACCGCGAGCGCGATGGTCGAGACCCAGTCCCCCGTGACCGTCAGCGCCCACGCAGACTCGAGCCGGCGCAGCGACGGCACCCGGAAGGCGTCAACCAGCGACGACGTCGCATCGGCCACCCGTCGCGTGAGCTGCATCCGCGGACTATGCCACGCGATGTGGCCGGCCCGCCGTTCTGCTTCGTCTCAGGGTGCGTTCGTCGGCGCGGGCACCACGAGGGCATCGACCGCCACACACCCGTCGGGCGAGACGATCATCGGGTTCACGTCGAGCTCGGCGAGCAGATCGCCGAGATCGGCGGCGAGCACCGACAGCCGTGCGACGGCGCGCGCGAGCCGCATCGATGTCGGCCGCCGGCGCCCCGCGGACCCCGTCGAGCAGGGGACGCATCTGCAACCGGTCGATCAGCCGCCGGGCCCCCGTCTCGTCGAACGGAGGGAACGCCAGGGCCCGATCGTGCAGCAGCTCGATCAGGATGCCGCCGGCGGCCACGAGCACGAGCGGCCCGAACGTCGGATCGCGCACGATGCCGAGCGCGACCTCCACGCCGGCGGGCGCCATCGCCCCCACCGCCACCTGTGGCCCCAGTCGCCCCGCCACATCGTCGTAGGCGGCCCGCACGGAGTCCGCGCCGGCGAGCCCGAGCCGCACGCCGCCCACATCGGACTTGTGGGCGATGCCGGGCGCCGCGGTCTTCAGCACCACCGGGTACCCGACGGTCTCGGCCGCGTCGACGGCCTCGTCGAGGCTCGCGGCCGCCCGCGCCTGCGTCACCGGCACGCCGTAGTCGGCGAGCAGCTCCAGCCCCTCGAGCTCGCTGACCTCGCCGCCAGCGGCGAGCCGCTCCCGCCACCGAGCACGCACCTCGTGGCGCACGGGCGCAGGAGGCTCGGCGGCCTCGCGCGCCCGCACATCGCGGTGAGCGATCAACGCTCGGAGCGCGACCAGACCCGACGACGTGCCTTCGAGCACCGGGATGCCGAGATCGCGCAGGACCGCCGCTTCCTCGGGCGCGACGGCGCTCGCCAGGTTCGACAGCACGCAGAACGGCTTCGTCGTCGCGTGCCAGACGTCCTTCGCGACCTGCAGGTAGCCCTCGTCGTAGGGCTCCCCCTGGCGGGTGAGGTCGACCACGAACGCCATGGCAGCGGTGTCGGGGTCGTCGTGCAACGCCAGGAACGACTCCCGGAAGATGCGGTCGGCGTCGATACCGGTGCCCCAGGCGTCGAGCGGGTTCGCGGCTTCGAGCCCGGGGTCGAGCGCGTCGTCGATGGCGGCGAGCGTCTCGGGCGAGATCGCCGCGAAGGCGACGCCCAGGTCGTGCGCCCGGTCGACGAACAGCGCGCGCTCCCCACCGGAATCGTGCACGCTCGCGATGCCGCGCCCGGCGCCGACCCGGCGAGGCGACGAGAACAGCTCCATCGCGTCGGCCATCTCCTCGAGCGTGCGCACCTCGTGCACGCCGGTCGCGTCGAACAACGCCTCGTACGCGCCGTGCTCGCCGGCCAGCGCGCCCGAGTGCGCCGTGACCATCGCTTTCGAACCCTCGGTGCGTCCGACCTTCAGGGCGATGACGGGCACGTCGAGCGCGGCCGCGCGTTCGAGCTCGGTCGCGGAAGCCCGCGGGGTCGCGCACGGTCTCCAGCAGCAACGCGAGCACACGGGTCTCCTCGCGTCCGAGCGCGTAGCGCATGTAGTCGGCCATCGTCGAGCCGAGCTCCTGGCCGCTCGAGACGAGCAGGTTGAAGCCGATGTCACGGTCGTTGAACGCGAGCGCCGCGAACGCCGAGCCCGAATGGGAGATGAACGTGACCGGTCCGTGCCGCAGGTGGTCGGGCGTGGGGAAGCCGGTCGCGCGCAACCGCGTGGTCTCGTGGCAGAACCCCATGCCGTTGCCGCCGCACATCGGGATCGCCGGCGTCGCGCACGATCGCCGCCAGCCGCTCGGTCAGCGGCGGCAGACCGGGCTTGGGCGGCTCGTCCTCGTACAGCGATGAGAACGTCACGATCGACCGGGCGCCGGCGGCGACCGCGTCGCGGGCCGCCTGCTCGATGCGCTGGTTCGCGACGCCCAGGATCGCGAGGTCCACCCCGTCACCGGGCAACTCTTCGATCGACGGGAAGCACCGATGGCCGAGCACCTCGTCGTAGCCCGGGGTTCACGGGGAAGATCTCGCCCTCGTAGCCGCCGCGCTCGAGCTCCTCGAGCATCGAGCGGCCGAGCGAGCCTTCCTTGACCGAGGCGCCGACGACCGCGACCGAACGAGCCTCG
Organism: uncultured Actinomycetes bacterium; assembly: GCA_963722795.1. GTDB lineage: Bacteria > Actinomycetota > UBA4738 > UBA4738 > HRBIN12 > JAOUEA01. The sequence continues at coordinate 538,641 of CAVROD010000002.1, read as the reverse complement.
AGCATGGGCTCGAGGCTCGGTCGCGCGGCTGGCGTCTCCGTCGTGCTCGCCACCTACTTCTTCGAGATCGCCTTGTCCTTCACCGCCGCCTTGTACGCCTGCCAGCCCGGGGATGCCGTTCACGCCGCCCGCCGCCGTGGGTGGCGCACGAGCCGTGGTACAGGCCCTTGATCGGCGTTCGGAAGTCGGCGAACCCGGGCGCCGGACGCATGTGGAACAGCTGGTCGACGCTCAGCTCGCCGTGGAAGATGTTGCCGCCGATGAGGCCGAGGTCCTGCTCCATATCGTAGGGGCCGATCACCTGGTAATCGATGATCGAATCGCGGAAGTTCGGCGCGAGCTCGTTGTAGCCGTCGAAGATGCGGTTCGCGTAGGCATCGAGCTCCTCACGATGCGGCTCGTTCACCCAATCGTCGGGCACCCACTGCGTGAACATCGAGAACACGTGCACGCCCTCGGGCGCCAGCTGCTTGTCGAGCGTCGTCGGGATCGTGCCGTCGACGAACGGCGCCACCGAGGGCTTGCGGTCGATGTGCGCGTCCTGGAACGCGCGCTCCGCGTACTGCGGCGAGAAGCAGAGCTCGACCGAGCCCGTGTGATGGTCCTGCTGCTCCGTGCCCGGCATCGAGGTGAAGTCGGGCAGCTCGCTGATCGCCACGTTGATCTTCACGGTGCCCGAGCGCGTCTTCCAGCGTTCGATGTCCCAGACGAAGTCGGCCGGCAGCTCGTTGCGATCGAGCAGGTCGAGGAACCCGATCTTCGGGTGGATGCACGACACGACCACCGGCGCGCGCAGCTCCTCGCCGCTCTCGAGGGCCACGCCCACCGCGCGTCCGCCCCGCGTGAGGATCTTCTCGACCTTGGCTTCGGTGCGGATCTCGCAGCCGAACGACTCGGCGCTGCGACGGATCGAGTCGCTCACCGCACCCATGCCGCCCTGCTGGAAGCCCCAGCTGCCGAGGTGACCGTCGCCCACGTCGCCGATCGAGTGATGCAGCATCACGTAGGCGGTGCCGGGCTCGTCGGGCCCGGCCCACGTGCCGATCACGCCGTTCACCGTGAGCATCGCCTTGATCGCGTCGGACTCGAACCAATCGTCGAGCAGGTCGGTCACGCTCATCGTGAACAGCCGCGTCACGTCGGCCACGCCCCGCTGCCCGAGCTTGCGCATGTTCCATGCTGTCTGCAGCTGGGGCAGCAGGTCGCCGAGCTTCATCGAGCCCACGTGCGGCGGCACGCTCAGCAGCAGCGGGCCGAGCACGTCGCTCACGCCCTTCATCCAGGCTTCCCACTTGGGCAGCGTGTCGGCGTCCTTCTTCGAGAACTGGGCGATCGAGTCGTAGCTCTTCTTGGCATCGTCGGCGTACACCGTGATCGCGCGGCCGTCGGGGAACGCCTGGAAGTACGGACCGAAGGGCGTCACGTCGTAGCCGTGACGCTTCAGGTTCAACTCGCGGATGATCGTCGGCGGCATCAGCGACATCACGTAGCTGTAGGTCGTGACGTTGATCTCGGGATGCTCGGCGAACGGCGCGCTCGTGTCGGCAGCCCCGCCGGTCTTGTTGCGGCTCTCCAGCACGACCGTGCGAGCGCCGTGGCGGGCGAAGTAGGCCCCGCTCGTGAGTCCGTTGTGACCGCCGCCGATGACGATCGCGTCGTAGGTGTTCGAAGCCATAGCCGTACGCGTCCTTCCCCTCGAGTGGGCCTCTGACGTCTCCGGAACCCGGGCAGTATGGCCTGAGTTTGAATCACCAGTCAACTCGGAATCCTCGGGGTCCTGGTTTGGACTTCCCAGGTCATGCCGCTACAGTTGCCTGAACGTTCATACAAGGAACGGGCGCTCGCGGCCTCTGGCTGTGCGGCGTTCAGGACGACAGGCACTCAGGAGGAGGCCCCGGTTGGCTCGCGCACGGCAGAAGAACGGCAAGGACCGCCACCAGGAGATCCTGGAAGCCGCCGCGCGCGTGATCACCGATCGCGGGCTGGCCGAGACGCGCATCCAGGACATCGCCGAGCAGTGCGGCGTCTCGCCGGGATTGATCCTCTACTACTTCGAATCGAAGGACCGCCTGCTCGTCGAGGCCCTCACGTACGCGAATGACAAGTACTACCTCGCGCAGTCGCGCGACTTGCGCCGGCTCGACTCGGCGCGCGACCAGCTCTGGCGACTGATCGACCTGTCGGTGCCGGGGCTGCTGCCGGACTTCGAACGCCTCGAGGAGTGGGCCCTGTGGATCGAGATCTGGGTCCGAGCCCTCCGCGACCCTGCGTTAGCCAAGGAACGTGAAGTGCTCGACCGCCGCTGGCGACAGTCGATCGCCGACATCGTTCGCCAGGGTCGGTCGACCGGCGAGTTCGCAGACGGCGAGGACGCCGACGAGATCGGCATGAAGCTCGGCGCGCTGATCGATGGCCTCGCGATCCAGGTGCTGATGAACGACACGCAGGTCGGACCCGAGCACATGCAGCGCATGTGCCAGGAGGTCGCCTCGAACTTGATCGGCTTCGAGCTGGCCCCCGCGGCGCCGGCGTAGGAAGCACCCCTCCAGCGATGCCCGAGTACGTGCTTGGCCGCGAGCGAACAGGCGGACGCGCTCGACGCCGAGGCGGAGTCGACCGCAGCACAGGCACGCGACCACGTGCAGCGCGCCACGAACTGCGCGCTCGGCGTCGTGCTGTTCGCCGTCTCGCTGTTCTTCGCGGGTATCAGCACGAAGCTCGCGAACCACCGCATCCGTACGGTGGTGGTGGGCATCGGGTGCGCCGTCTTCCTCGTGACGGCCTCTTGGATCGCGACGTTCCCGGTCCGTGTGCCGGTCTGACGCCCCGCTAGGCTGTGTCGGTGGCCGCCCGTCCTCTGATCCTCGACGTCGACACCGGGGTCGACGACGCCCTCGCACTGCTCTACGCGGCCGCCTCGCCCGAGGTCGAATTGATCGCCGCGACGAGCGTCATGGGCAACGTCACGCTCGACGACGCGACCACCAACACGCTCGCCGTGCTGGAGCTCGCCGGCCTCGGCGACGTCGAGGTGGCCCGCGGCGCCGCGCGTCCCCTCGTGCGCGACCACGAGCCGTTCCCGGTCGTGCACGGCGAGCGAGGGCTCGGCGTCGCCGAGCTGCCGGCGCCGGCGCGGACGCCCTCGACGCGTTCGGCAGCACAGCTGCTCGTCGAGGTCGTTCGCGAGCGGCCCGGCGAGGTGGTGCTCGTCGCGACCGGACCGCTCACGAACGTGGCGCTCGCGCTCGCCGAGGAGCCGGCGCTGCCCGAGCTGCTCGGCGGGTTCGCGATCATGGGCGGCGCGTTCGCACGCGGCGGCAACACCACGCCGGCCGCCGAGGCCAACATCTGGGTCGATCCCGACGCGGCACAGGCCGTGTTCCGTGGGTTCTCCGGACGGCCCCTCGACGCGCTCCCGCTGTGCGCCGGGCTCGACGTGACCGACCGCGTGCAACTGTCCAGGCCTGCGCTCGACGAGATCTGTGCGCCGGTCCCCGAGTCGCCGGTGGCCCGGTTCCTGCAGCAGGCCGTGCCGTACTACATCGAGTTCTACGAGCGCATCGGTGTGACCGGTGGCGCGTCGATGCACGATGCGCTCGCGCTCGCGTTCGCGATGGACGAGACCCTCGGCACGTTCGAGACCACGCGGGTCGAGGTCGAGACCGACGGCCAGTGGACGCGTGGCATGACCGTCGCCGATCTCGACGGAGTGCGGCACAGCCCGTGGCCGGTGGGCTGGGACGCCGAGGAGAACGCCCGGGTCGCGCTCGATGTCGACGTCGACCGCTTCCTGCGACGGTTCTCGGAGCGCCTTCGCTCGCTCGTGGAAGCGACGTGACCGCGGCCGCGGCCGGCGACACGCTCGTCGTGCTGGGGGCGATCAACGTGGATCTCGTCGTGCGCACGGCACGCCTGCCCGCGGCAGGCGAGACCGTGGTCGGCGGCGAGTTCTCCCAACACCAGGGGGGCAAGGGCGGGAACCAGGCCGTCGCGGCGGCGCGAGCACTCGGCACGCACGGGCGGGTCGCGATGGTCGGGGCCGTGGGACCCGACGCGTTCGGTGAGCCCGCCCGCGAGCTGCTCGCGATCGAGGGCGTCGACGTGACCCACGTGCGCATCGATCGCTCGGCCGCGACTGGCGTCGCGCTCATCGCCGTCGACGCGCGGGGCGAGAACCAGATCACGGTCGCACCCGGCGCGAACGCCGGCCTCACGCCCGCATCGGTCACCGCCGCCCTCGACGCGATCACGCCCGCGGTGGGGGCCACGCTCGCGAGCCTCGAGGTGCCGATCGACGCCGTCGAGGCCGCCGCGCGTTGGACCCACGAACGGGGACTTCCCTTCGTGCTGAACCCGGCCCCCTCGCGCGCGGAGGCCCACGACCTGTTGCCGTTCACCAGCGTCGTGACGCCGAATGCCGGCGAGCTCGCGATCCTCGCCGCCCAAGCCGAGGAGCCTCGCGGCGGCGCGCGACGGCTCGCGGCGGGCTACGACGGGCTCACCGTGGTCGTGACGCTCGGCGACGACGGCGCGATCGCCTACGGCCCCGACGGGGAGACGAAGGTGCCGGCGCCGAAGGTGCGGGCGGTCGACGCCACCGGCGCCGGCGACACGCTGAACGGCGTGCTGGCCGCGGGGCTGCTCGAGGGTCGGCCGCTCGCCGACGCCCTGCGGCGTGCGGTCGCCGCTGCGGCTATCTCGGTCGAGACGGTCGGCGCGCGCGAAGGCATGCCCGCCCGCGACCGGATCGACGAGTCGACGTAGCTCGACGCGAGCGACCAGGGATTCATGCGGGAACGACGTCGGCGAGCAGGCCCACCACCTTGCGTGCGCCAGCCCCGTCGGGGTCGAGGTCGGGGTTGTAGCAGGCGAGCGTGATGCCGAGGCAGCGCGGGTCGTGCACGAGCGGCCGCAGCAGGGCGGTGAGCTCGCGCCAGTGCAGGCCGTCGGGCTGCGGCGCGTCGACCGTGAGCTCACCGGGGTCGAGCACGTCGACGTCGGTGAACACCCAGAAGCGACGATCGTCGGGGCCGCGCCGCCTCGGCGACGGTGCCCTCGATGCCGCGCGCCCGCACGCCCTCGGTGTCGATCGCGATCAAGCCGGGAAGGTCCTCCGGTGTGATCGAGCCCACGTCGCGGGCTTCCTCGAGATCACGGAACCCGACGAGCGACACGTCGGCGGGCCCGAGCACCGGGGCGTCGACCACGTCGCCCCAGGCTCGCGGCCCCCGCCCGAGCAGCACGGCCAACGGCATGTCGGCCGCCTCGCCGCCGGGCGAGGTCTCGCCGTCGTAGAGATCCATGTGCCCATCGACGAACACGAGACGGGCGTCGGGGTAGCGGTCGCGCACCCCCGCCGTGGCGCCGACCTGCAGCGTGCAACACCCGCCGAGCACGACGAGCGTGCCGTCGTCATCGAGCGCGTCGGCCGTGGCGCGCCGCACCGTGCGCGTGAGATCGAGCACCGAGTCCGACCCGACGATGCCGGTCGCCGCATCGCGCTCGGCCGGCCCGAGGAACACGTCGAGGTCACCGAGGTCGCGCGCACCGAGCGCGTCGACGACGCCCGCATCGCGCAGCACCCCGGGCGTGCGCACCGTGCCCACCGGTTCGCCGACGCAGTCGATCGGCACGCCGAAGAGCGTCACGCCGGTCATGAGTAGACCCAGAACTCCCGGAAGCCGCCGCTCGGGCGCCAGGTGCTTCGCACGCCCTTCGAGAACGAGGCGATGCTGCCTGCGCGCAGATGCAGTGTGGGCCCGTCTTCGATCTCGATCTCGACCTCGCCGTCGAGCACGAGGATCGTCTCGTCGTGAGGGAACTCGAACGGGGTCGCACCGTCGGCGGCGTCGTCGGGCGCCTTCCAGATGCCGGCCTGCAGATGGTCGTCCTCGCGCAGCGTGTGCGTGAGACCGCCCACCTCGGGGTCGGGCGCGTAGTCGTCGGCATCGGTGCTCGAGACGTAGACGCCGTCGGCCACCCGTGTCGTCATCGATCGTCCTCCTCGTGTCTCGGTTGCTTCACCCGCGCAGGCGCTCCCCGCGCGGGTCATGGAACGGGTCGGCCTGCACGACCGCGGGCACGACCTCGGCCCGGACCTCCACGCCCCAGCCGTCACCCTCGGGTTCCCCGTGGATCCAGGCGATGCCCGCCGAACCGCCGAGCGTCGGCGCGATGCCGGCGCTCGTCAGGTGCCCGCGGCGTTCGTCGCCACGGACGACCGACTCGCCGTGCCAGAGCACCGCCCCGGGAACGTGCACGGAGACGAGGTGCCGTTCGCGCGGCGCGTCGCGCAGGACTTCGAGAGCCTCGCGCCCCACGAAGTCCTCGGCCTTCTTCCGCGAAACGGCGAACCCGAGCCCCGCCGCGAACGGATCGTCGACCGGACCGATGTCGTGGCCCCACGAACGGAACCCGCGCTCGATGCGCGCCGCGTCGAAGGCGAACGCGCCCGCGTGCCGCAGACCGAGCGAGGAGCCCGCCTCGACGATGTGCTCGTATAGGTCGACCACGAACTCGGTCGGCACGCTCAGCTCCCAGCCGAGCTCGCCGGTGAACGACACCCGGAAGGCCCACGCGCGGGCCCGCGCGACGTCGATCTCCTTCGCCGAGAGGAACGGCCAGGCGTCGTTCGAGAGATCCTCGTCGGTGAGCCGCGCGAGCAGCTCGCGCGACGACGGCCCGGCCAGGTGCAGGGTCGCCCATCCACTCGTGACGTCGGTGACCGTGGCGTCGGCCGGCAGCCCCGAGCGCAGCAGCATCTCCGTGTGCCGCTGGGCGAGGGTGGGCGCGAGCACGAGGAACCGGTCCTCGCCCAGGCGCGTCACGGTGGGGTCCATCTCGATGCCTCCGCGTGCGTTGCACAGCAAGGTGTAGACGATGCGACCCTGCGCCACGTCGAGGTTCGAGGTCGCGAGGCGCTGCAGCCCGGCGAGCGCACCCGGCCCCTGCACGAGGACCTTCGCGTAGGTCGACAGGTCGAAGAGCGCCGCGCCCTCGCGGGTCGCGCGCACCTCGTCGCGCACCGCCGGGAACCACGACGGCGCATCGAACGCATGCACGACCTCGGGCGCCACCACGCCGGGCTCGAACCAGTTGGCGCGCTCCCATCCGGCCGCTTGGCCGAACGCGGCGCCCGCCTCGCGCAGCGATACGTACAGCGGCACGCGCCGGACCCCTCGGGCGGTCCTGGGTTGCTTGGCAGGCCAGTGCATCTCGTAGAGCCCGCCGAGCGATTCCACCGTGCGCTCGCGCAACCAGGCGCGCTGGTTCGCCCAGCGCCCGGTGCGCGCCACGTCGACCTCGGCCAGGTCCATCGTGGGATGCCCCGCCACGATCCACCGTGCCGCGGCCATGCCCGCCCCCGGTCCGAAGATGATGCCCTGGGAGTTGAAGCCCGCCGCGACGAACAACCCCGGCACCTCGGGCACGAACCCGAGCTGGAAGTTCGAGTCGGGAGTGAAGCTCTCGGGCGCGCGCAGGTAATGGGAGAACCCGATCGTCTCGATCTCGGGCACCCGTTCGCGCGCACCCTGCAACACGGGGGCGAAGTGATCCCAGTCGGGTCCGAACTCCACGAAGCCGTCGGTGGGGATCTCGCCCGGGCGCTTCGGCTTCCCGTTGGGCTCGAAGGCCCCGATCAGGTACCGGCCCCGATAGTGACGGATGTACAGGTATGCGTCGAGGTCGCGCAGGAAGGGCGCGTCCGCGCGCGCTCCCTGGGCTTCCTCGGTCATGACCCACACGTGCTCCGCGGGGTAGAGCGCCACGCTCGCGCCGGCCGCGCGGGCGAGCTCGCTCGTCCACAGTCCGGCCGCGAGCACGACGGTCTCCGCGTCGATCGCGCCGCGCGTCGTCTCGAGACCGCTCACCCGCCCGTCGCCGTCGGCACGGAAGCCGGTCACCTCGGTCTCCGGCACGTAGCGCGCACCGCGATCGACCGCCCCCTTGGCGAAGGCGAGCGCCGCGTCTCCGGGGTTCACCGTGCCGTCGGTCGGGAACAGCACCGCCCCCACGAGGTCGTCGACCACCGCCGAGGGCCACAGGTCCTTCACCGCCGCGGGGTCGAGCACCTCGACGTCGACGCCTGCGTCGCGCGCCATCGCCACGCTGTAGAGGATCTCCTGCATGCGCCCCTCGGTGCGCGCCACGGTGAGCGCGCCGACACGGCGCATGCCGGTCTCGACGCCGGTCTCGGCCGGAAGCCGTTCGTAGGTCTCGGCGTTGATGCGCGCGAGCGCGGTGAGCGCGTGGGTGCCGCGCACCTGCGACACGAGCCCAGCGGCATGCCAGGTCGTACCGTTGGTGAGTCGGCCTCGCTCCAGCAACACCACGTCGGTCTCACCCTCGCGGGTGAGGTGATACGCGATCGAGCTGCCGATGATGCCGCCGCCCACGATCACGACGCGGGCGCGATCGGGCAGCTCGGATGCGGGCACGACCGCCGACGGATCGAGGTCACGGTTGGCGAGATGCTCCGGGATCGTCATGCGGTGCAGCTTACGCCGGAGCACACCGCGGCCGACACTTGAGGACGGGCGGCTGGCGGTCGATGCACCTGGCATGCGAACGGAGCTGCTGCTGACCGCCTGGCTCGGGTTGTGGGGCGTGATCGTCGTGGTCGTGCTCGCCCGAACGGTGGTGCGCCGAGCCCGGCTCCGCCGTCGCTACGGAGGCGCGTCCCTGCCGGTCGATGTCTCCGGCGCGATCCGCAAGACCGCCCCGTTCGCACTGCTGTTCGGCGCCTCGACCTGCCTCGTGCTGCTGTTCGCCCAGATCCGCCTCGACCGCGACGAGACCACGGCCACGGTCGTGCTCGCGATCGACGTGAGCGACTCGATGCTCGCCGAGGACGTGAAGCCCGACCGCTTCAGCGCCGCGAAGGCGTCGGCGACCTCGTTCCTCGGCCAAGTGCCGGCGGCGTTCCGCGTGGGGGTCGTGACGTTCGCCGGCACCGCCGAAACGGTCGCCGAGCCCGGCCTCGCCCGCGATGCCACCGCCGAGGCGATCGACGGCCTCTCGGCCAGCCGGGGCACCGTGATCGGCGACGGGCTCACCGAAGCGCTCGATGTGGTCGCGGCCGAACGGGTGGACAACTCCGACCTTCCGTCGGCGGTGGTGCTGTTGTCCGACGGCGCCGACACCAGCAGCGTCGTGCCGCCGGCCGACGCCACCGCGCGCGCCCGCGACATGGGCGTGCCGGTGTTCACCGTGGCGATCGTGGGCGACGAGGACCAGGAGGGCGGCGACACGGCCCTGTTGCAGACGATCGCGAGCGACTCGGGCGGCTCGCTCTCCACCGCCGCCAGCGCGGGCGAGCTCACCGAGGTCTACGACACGCTCGGCACTCGGCTCGCCAGCGACCTCGCGGTCGGCAGCTCGGCGACCCCGCTGCTCGCGGCCTCGATCGTGTTGACCGCCCTCGCGGTCGCGATGTTCCTGGGCATCGGTCGCCGCTCCTGACCACGCGGATCCTGCCGGATCGGCGAGGCACTGCTTGGCTCAGGTCGGCGCGACGCGAGCCGATACCTCCTCGACCAACGCGCCCGGATCGACCGGGCTCGCGCACCGAGGAGGTGCGGGATGCAGACGGAGAGCAAGCGAGCGTGCGCCGCATGCGGTGCGGCGAACCGGACGGACATCGACACCTGCTGGCAGTGCTTCGCGCCGCTCGGCACGGCCATGCCCCCGGCGCCGGGCATGCCCCCGTCGGGGTCTCCCGCGCCGTTCGGGACGCCGGCGCCCGCACCTGCGGTCACGAGCGCCGGCGGCGCGAGCACGGCCGTGCGCATCGTGGTCGGACTGCTCGCCACCTTCCTGGGCTACATCGGCGTGCAGGAACTTATCGGGGGTGGCGGTGTCGAGATCCCCGACACGGTCGCGGGCGCCGCACGACTGCACGACGGCATGGCGACTCAGTTCGAGGACCAGATGGCCGCCGAGGTGAGCACCTATGGCGTTGACGCCGAAGCTGGTGCGTTCGGCAACGCCGGCGTGCCGGAGTTCTTGCTCATGGTCGTGAACGGATCGACCCCGGAGACCACCGACGAGATGTTCGACGCGTTCGTCGACGGCATGAGCCAGGGCGGCGCCTCGGTCGGCACCGCACGGCGAACCGGCGAGCTCGACGGCGCGTCGTATCGCTGCGTGGGCGTGGAAGCCGGTGGCGCCGGCGTCGGTGTGTGCATGTGGCGCGCCGACGACCACGTCGGCATCGTGCTCGACCTCGCCGGCGACAGCGGCAGCACCGAGACGCTCCTGCGATCGGTGTACAGCGACGTCGCGGGCTGACCCCCTCGGCGTTCCTAGCCGAGCGTGCGGCGACCCATCGCGCGACGCCACTCCTCGTTGAACCAGTAGAGGAAGCGGTCCTGGCGCGGGTACACGCCGCGCGTGAATGCCCGGGAGCTCACGCCCGTCTGCGCGCGCTCGCAGATGCCCCAGTCCTGCTTGGAGATCATGTCCCAGAACTCGACCGTGGGCTCCGGCTTGAACAGCTCGGGGTCGGCGATCGTCTCGGGCCGGAACATGAACTCGCTCACGACGGTCGTGTGGTTCGGGCCCTTCGGGTAGCCGATGTAGATCATCGCGCAATCGGGGTGCAGGTTCAGCATCAGGTTCGGGAACTGGTACGAGCCGTAATACATCTGGTAGTCGTCGGGGTCGAGATCGGGGAACTTCGGCAGTCGGCTCTCGCCGGTCGGCGTGAACGACGTGGCACCTTCCATCATGCGGTTGCCGTCGTCGGGGATCTCCTCGTCCCAGACCTCGCCGAAGCGGAAGAGCGGGATCACCTGCACGAGCTCGGGGTGCACCTGCGGGCAGTGCAGGCACTCGTTGTAGTTCTCGACCACGATCTTCCAGTTGGCCTTCACCTCGTACACGAGGCGCACGCCCACGCGCAGCTCGTCCATCTTGAAGCGCTCGAACGCGGTGATCGACTCGGCGCCGTCGGTGAGCGACGTCATGAGCGAGCGCTTCGGACCGCCGGTCGTCATGTTCACGAACATGAACCCGGCGTAGTCGTCGATCGCGATGTCGTAGAGCGGATGATCGGACCGGTTGAAGTGCTCGTCCTCCTTCACGTTGGGCGAGCCGATCAGCTGTCCGTTCAGGTCGAACGCCCACGCGTGGTAGGGGCAGACGAACGCCTTGCGCACACGCTGGGTGCCCTCGATGTCGTCGAGGAACTTCGTGCCTCGGTGGCTGCACACGTTGTAGAAGGCGCGCAGTTCCCCGGCGTCGTTGCGCACGACGAAGACCGACTCGCCCGCGATGTCGCGCACGACGTAGTCACCGGGGTTCGCGACCTCCTCGGTGCGCCCGACGCAGATCCACTCGCCCCACCAGATCTTCTCTCGCTCGTCTTCCCAGACCTCGCGACTCGCGTAATCGGCGCTGCCCAAGGTCGGGCGCGGCTCCCACTCGACCTCGTCGTTGCGGATCTTGATCTCGTGCTCGGTCTTGGCCATCGAGGCGGGTTCCTTCTCTCGTGGAAAGTCGCGGATAACGGCAAGCGTATCGCCCGATGACCGGGTATCGGTAGTTCAAGACGCGAGACTTGATGCGGATATCGCACCGCGGCCCCCGTTCGTCTGCGAGAATCGCAACGACATGCCCACAGCACGATTCGACGACCTCGACCTTCGCATCATCGACGCGCTCGCCGAGGACGGGCGACGGCCATTCACCTCGGTGGCCGACGAGCTCGGCGTGGCCGAGGCCACGATCCGGTCCAGGGTCGCGCGGCTGCAGCGCATCGACGCGATCCGGTTCGTGACCGACGTGAAGCCGCACGAGCTGGGACTGCTCTTCGCCTACCTCGGCGTGCGGCTCGGCGGACGCGACGTGCGCGCGGCGATCGACGGGCTCTGCGCGATCCCCGAGGCCGTGTACGTGATCGAATGCACCGGTCACTACGATGTGCTGGTGGAGATCGTGGCCCAGGACGGCGACGACCTGCTGCGCGTGATGCACGAGCAGGTGCGGGCCGTGCCCGGCGTGCTCGAGGTCGATTCCTTCGTGGGCCTGCGCATCGCGAAGGGCACGTTCCGCTACACCGACCTCGGCCGAGCCGGCGAGCCGCCCCATCGATGAGCGCGTCGATCGAGATCACCCCGGCCGGGCCCGATCGCGTCGACGCGATGGCCGACACGCTCTCGCGCGCGTTCATCGACGACCCGATGCTGCGCTGGCCGCTGCCCGACAGGCCCGATGTCGGCGACCGCCTGCGGCAGATCTTCGCCTCGATCTATCTCGACATCGCCGATCAGGGCGTGATCTGGGAAGCCGGCGACGCCGCCGGGTTCGCGGTGTGGATCCCGGCGGGTGCGGCCGACGACATGTTCGCGAGCGACGAGGCCGTGCGGGGGCTGCTCGCCCCGCTCACCGACGACGGGGGCGCGCGCTACGAGACGCTGTGGGACTGGATCGAGGAGCACGTGCCCCGCGACGTCTGGTATCTCGACGCCCTCGGCGTGGACCCCCCGCGGCAGGGCGAGGGCATCGGCGGCGCGCTGATCCGGCACGGGCTCGAGCTGGCGCGCGCCGGCGACGCGGCGGCCTTCCTGGAGACGGCCGTGCAGCGCAACGTGGGCTACTACGAGCGATTCGGCTTCCGCGTGGTGGACGAGGGCTCGCCCGCGCCGGGCGGCCCGCACATCTGGTTCATGCGCCTCGATCCGTGACGCTCGACGCTCACGCAGGGTCGTCGGCGAACCGCGCGATCTCCTCGGCGTGCTCCGCGTAGTGCTCGAAGGTCTCGTCGCTGAACCAGGTGGCCGCGGCGTCATCGACCTCTGCCAACGCTTCCAGCGCGGCCCGCGCCTTCATGCGCCCGGCCTCGGCCGCCGCGACCGCCTGTTCCCACGTGAGCGTCTTCGACTCGGCGGCCCACCCGGCGTTCATGGCTTGCCACTCGTGCTCGGGCTGCTCCACGTCGACGTAGGTGCCCGCCGCCATCGACTCGAGCCGGCCGCCGGTGAGCTCGGCGTACTTCCCGCAGTGGAAGACGAGGTCGACGACCGACCAATCGGGCACCACGCCTGCGACGGTGCGCAGCTCGGGCGCCACACGTTCGGCTGCTCCGAGCAACGACGCCCACGCTTCGGCCTCACGTCGGAGCAGCTCCTCGCGATCGGCCATCAGCGTGTCCTCGGGAAGCCCAGGTCGACGCTCGAAGTGCCCGGGTCGGGCCAACGCTCCGTGACGACCTTGCCCCTGGTGTAGAAGTTGATGCCCTCGGGCCCGTACATGTGGTTGTCGCCGAACAGCGAGTCCTTCCACCCACCGAACGAGTAGTAGCCCACCGGCACCGGGATCGGCACGTTGACGCCGACCATGCCGGCCTGCACGTCGAACTGGAACGCGCGCGCGGCGCCGCCGTCGCGGGTGAAGATGGCGGTGCCGTTGCCGTACGGGTTCTCGTTCACGAGCCGCAGCGCCTCGTCGTAGGTGTCGGCCCGCATCACCTCGAGCACCGGGCCGAAGATCTCGTCGCGGTAGGCGTCCATCTCGGTCGTGACGTGGTCGAGCAGTGACACGCCGAGGAAGAACCCGTCGCTCTCGCGGTACAAGCCGTGCTCGCGGCCGTCTTCCACGATCGTCGCGCCCTGCTCGCGCGCGCTGTCGAGGTAGCCCGCGACCTTGTCACGGTGTTCGCGCGTCACGAGCGGCCCCATCTCCGACTCGGGCTCGAGGCCGTTGCCGATCTTCACGAGCGGCAGCCGCTGCTTGATCGCCTCGACGAGGCGGTCACCGGCGTCACCGACCGCGACCGCGACGCTGATCGCCATGCAGCGCTCGCCGGCCGAACCGTAGGCGGCGGAGACGGCCGCGTCGGCCGCCATGTCGATATCGGCGTCGGGCAGCACCACCATGTGGTTCTTCGCGCCGCCGAGCGCCTGCACGCGCTTGCCGTTGGCGGTGCCGGTCGCATAGATGTACCTCGCGATCGGGGTGGAACCCACGAACGACACCGCCTCGATGTCGGGGTGCTCGAGCAACCGGTCGACGACGACCTTGTCGCCGTGCACGACGTTGAAGACGCCGTCGGGCAGGCCGGCTTCCTTCAGCAGCTCGGCGATGTACAACGATGCGCCGGGGTCCTTCTCACTGGGCTTCAGGATGAATGTGTTGCCGCACGCGATGGCGTTGGCGAACATCCACATGGGCACCATGGCCGGGAAGTTGAACGGCGTGATGCCGGCGACGACCCCGAGCGGCTGGCGGATGGAGAACACGTCGACACCGGTCGAGGCCTGCTCGGTGAACCCGCCCTTGAGCAGGTGCGGCACGCCGGTGGCGAACTCGATGTTCTCGAGGCCCCGGGCCACCTCGCCCATCGCATCGGACAACACCTTGCCGTGCTGCTCGGTGATGATGCGCCCGATGTCGGCGCGATGCTCGTGCACCGTCTCGCGGATGCGGAACATGATGTCGGCGCGCTTCGACAACGACGTGCGCCGCCACGACGCGAACGCCTCGCGGGCGGCCTCGACCGCCTGGTCGACCTCCTCGACCGAGGCGAAGTCGACCTCGTGCGTCTGCTCGCCGGTGGCGGGGTTGTACACCGGACCCGTGCGCCCGCTCTCACCCGGTACCAACTTGCCCCCGACCCAATGGCTCAGCCGTTCCATGACCTATCAGCTCCCCTCGTCGGGGCATGGTATCGAGCGACGTGATCACGTCGTTGCGCCCTCGGTCACCTCGGTTGCGCGTCGGCCGGGAAAAGACCATCATCCGCACGAGCGAGGACCGGCGCAGCGAAGGGGAGGGCGAACATGGGGCAGTTCGACTCGGTGATGGGCAACGCGCAGAGCAGGCGCGCGTTCCTGCGATCGATGGCCGTGGTCGGCGGCATGGGGGTGTTGGCAGCCTGCCGCAAGGACGTGCAGTCCGGCGGCTCGAACGGGTCGAGCACGGCAGCCGGGGCGATCCCGCCGATCACGCAAGAGACCGGCGAGCTGAAGATCCACGAGTGGGCCGGCTACGACGCCAAGTGGCTCTGGCGCGACTATGCGAAGGGCGGGTACCCCGATCCCACCTTCAGCTTCCTCACGAACACCGAAGGTGTGATCGCGAAGACCGCAGGCGGCTTCTACTGGGATCTCACCCACCCGGAGGTCGGCTACATCCAGGACTACCTCGACCTCGGCGCGATCCAGCCCTGGGACACATCGCTGATCTCGAACTTCCCGAAGCTGGATCCGACGCTGCAGGGCACGGGTCAGCTGAACGGCGAGCAGTACGAGATCGTGCTGGACTGGGGTTACTCCGGCGTGATCATCCGCACCGACGAGGTCGATCCGTCGATCAACTCGTACAGCTACCTGTTCGACGATGCGCTCGCCGGGCACATCTCGTGGTTCGACACGCCGTGGATCCTTTCCATGGCGCACGTGACCCTCGGGTTGGAGTCCGACCCGCTCGATGCGACCCCCGAGGACCTGCAGGCGGCCAAGGAGCACTGCATCGAAGCCACGAAGAACCTGCACTCGATCTGGGTGGACTACGCGCAGATGTGGGACGACGTGGCGAAGGGCAACGTGTGGGCGGCCTACTCGTGGCCCGACACCTACGTGGTGCTGAAGGAAGATCAGCCGGTGCAGTACATGAAGCCGAAGGAGGGTGTCTTCACCTGGGCTGAGGGCCTGATCCTGCGCTCGGAGACCGAGAACTACCACCACGCCCATGAGTTCGCCGACGCGTGGGCGAGCGTCGAGGTCGGACAGCGGCTCGTGAGCACGTGGGGTTACGGCCACGCGAACACCGACGTGGACCTCTCCCAGATCGACCCCGACGTGGTGGAGGTCTTCGGGCTCAACGACCTCGAGACGGCGCTCTCGAGCGGCATCTTCGACGCCTACCAACCCCAACGGGCCGAGTACAACCGAGCCTGGGACGAGGTCAAGGCCGCAGCGGGCTAGTCGGGTCCTTTTCCGCCCAAGCCGATGGCCACCGAGATCGCGCCTGTCGAGGACGTCGCGTCCAGGCCCCGACGCCGTCGCGGCACCGGCCGGTGGCGCGCGACGAGCGGCCTGCTCGCGACCCCCACGATCTGGTTGATCGTCTTCTTCGTCGTGCCCGTGGTGATGGTCGGGCTGTACAGCGTCGGCCTGCTCACGCTCCTGCGCAACGACGACTACCTCTCGCTCGAGCACTGGCGCTTCTTCCTGACGAGCGACACGTATCTGAGCCTGTTCTGGAAATCGGTCCGCATGTCGCTCGGCGTCTCGATCACGGCGGTGCTGCTGGCCTACCCGGTCGCGTACCTGCTGGCGCTGATCGCGGGCTCGCGCAAGTACACGCTGCTCCTGGTGATCATCGTGCCGTTCCTCACGAGCTACCTGCTCCGGGTGCTCGCCTGGCGCGTGATCCTCGGGGAGTCGGGCGTGGCGAACTCGTTCCTGCAGACTGCCGGGCTCGTCGAAGAGCCCGTGCGGTGGCTGTTCAACAGTCAGTTCGCGATCTACCTCGTGCTCTCCTACGTGTGGGTCCCGTTCGTGGCGCTGCCGGTCTTCGTCTCCCTCGAGAACCTCGACCACCATCTGCTCGAAGCCTCGAGCGATCTCGGGGCGAGCAGACTGCGGACGTTCTGGACGGTCACGTTGCCGCTCTCGCTTCCCGGCGTCGCAGCAGGGTTCATCTTCGTGTTCATCCCGACGATCGGCGAGTACGTGACGCCGCAACTGGTGGGCGGCCCCGGTGGGTTCATGTTCGGCAGCGCGATCCAGAGCGCGTTCACCGCCGGTCTCGACTGGCAGTTCGGATCGGCCATGGCGATGTTCTTGATCTTCGCGGTCGCCGTGCTGCTGGTCGTCTTCGGCCGCTTCCTCGACGTGCGGAGCGTGGCGGAATGAACGTCGCGGTCTCGAACGCCGGCCGTCGCTGGCTGTGGGTGACCTTCTGGATCCTCGTGGTCTTCCTGTACGCGCCACTGGTGATCCTCGTGATCTTCTCGTTCAACGACCGAGATCTCGTCTCCTTCCCATGGGAAGGCTTCACGGTGCGGTGGTACAGCACCTTCGTCGACAACGTCGAGATCATCGCCGCCCTGCGCATGAGCATGTGGGTGGCGACGCTGACCGCGGTCGCCACCACGGTGCTCGCGATCCCCGCCTCGATCGCCCTCGTGCGGCGCCGGTTCTTCGCCAAAGGACTGGTATCGGGGGTCATGTTGGCACCGCTGGTGATCCCGCTCGTCGTGCTCGGCACGGCGTTGTTGATCCTGTTCAACACGATCGGGATGCCGTTCTCGGGACTCACGATCGCGATCGGCCACATCGTGATCGCGCTGCCCTTCGCGATCCTCACGCTCGTGCCACGGCTCGAGCGCATCCCAGCGTCGCTCGAAGAGGCGTCGCGCGATCTCGGCGCCGGTTGGTTGACCACGTTCCGCCAGATCACGTGGCCGTTGATGCTGCCGGCGATCTTCTCGGCGTTCCTGCTCAGCTTCGTGATCTCGTTCGACGAGGTCGTGGTCGCGTCGTTCGTGTCGGGCGATCAGGTGACCTTCCCCGTCTACCTGTACTCGCAGCTCAGGCTGCCACGACAGCTGCCCGCGATGATCGCCGTGGCCGTCGTGATCCTCCTCATCTCGGCGATCGTGGTGATCGCGTCGGAGGTGCTCCGCAAGGTGACGGATCGACGACTGGAAGCCGGTACGACCGTGATCGACGACGAGGAGGTATCGGTGGCGTGAGCGAGACCGGCGTGGCGATCAGCATCCAGGGTGTGCGCAAGTCGTTCGGCGACGTGCACGCCGTCGACGGCATCTCGCTCGACATCGCCGAGGGCGAGTTCATCACCCTGCTCGGCCCGTCGGGGTGTGGCAAGACCACCACGATGCGCATGGTCGCCGGCTTCGAGGAGCCCGACGAGGGGCGCATCCTGCTGCGCGGCGACGACGTCGTCGGTGTGCCCCCCAACAAGCGCGAGGTGAACATGTGCTTCCAGCACTACGCCTTGTTCCCGCACATGAACGTCGAGCGCAACATCGAGTACGGGCTACGGCTGAAGAAGGTGCCCAAGGACGACCGGAGGTCGATCGTCGCCGAGATGCTCGAGATCGTCGGGCTCGCCGGGCTGCAGCAGCGGAAGCCCGGACAGCTCTCGGGCGGCCAGCAGCAGCGCGTCGCCCTCGCCCGGGCCCTCGTGAACCAGCCGGCGGCCCTGCTGCTCGACGAGCCGCTCGGTGCGCTCGACGTGAAGCTGCGCAAGCAGATGCAGCTCGAGCTCAAGCGCATCCAGCACGAGCTGAAGACCACGTTCGTCTACGTCACGCACGACCAGGACGAGGCGCTGTCGATGAGCGACCGCATCGCCGTGATGAACCAGGGCGTGATCGAACAGCTCGGCAGCCCGCGCGAGGTCTACGAACAGCCCGCGACCCCGTTCGTCGCCGACTTCGTGGGGGTGCTGAACGCGATGGACGTACGTGTCGACGAGATCAGCGGCGAGGACCTCGTGATGAAGGTCGACGAGCGCGACCGAGTGGTCGTGCCCGTCGGTCCCACCGGCACCGATGCGGGTGTCGGGTCGTCACTGCTGGTCGCGGTGCGCCCCGAGCGGGTCGAGCTGGCCTCCGGCGACGCGACGCCGGGCAGCTCACGGCTGTCGGGCACGGTCGCACAGGTCGTCTACCTCGGCACGCTGACCCAGTTCCATGTCGACACCTCGATCGGCAAGCGCCTGATCGTGCACCGGCTGAGCGACGACCGCTCGTCGTCGGTACACCAAGGCGATGAAGTCGTGCTGACCTGGGCGCGCGAAGACGCCGCCGTGCTCAGCGCGTAGCTCCCGGTCAGCGCCCGGCACGGCGTTCATCCCACCAGCGCTTGCGTGCCTCGCTTCCGCAACTGGTCGGCGACGATGTTGCGCTGCACCTCGCTCGTGCCTTCCCAGATGCGATCGACCCGCAGCTCACGGAAGAACCGCTCGGCGACGTTCTCGCGCATGTACCCGCGGCCTCCGAAGATCTGCACGGCGCGATCGGCCACGCGTCCGGCCATCTCGCTCGCATAGAGCTTGACCATCGAGCACTGCCCGTGCTGGATCTTCACGTCGACGCCGGCGTCGATGTTCTCGGCGAGCCGATAGGTCATGAGGCGGGCGGCCCAGAGCTCCGTGAGCGAGTCGGCGAGCATGTGCGAGATCGCCTGGTGCTCGATGATCGGCTGGCCGAACTGCACCCGCTGCTGCGCGAAGGCGGTGGCCTCGTCGATGAGCCGCTCGGCGGCCCCGCAACAGCGCGCCGCGATCATCAGCCGCTCGTAGCGGAACCACTCGTAGGTGAAGGCCATACCGTCGCCTTCTGAGCCGACGAGGTTGGCGGCGGGCACGCGCACGTCGTCGAAAGCCACGATCGCGTGAGAGTCGGGGTAGGTGTGCGTGTAGGCGGGCTCGCGCACGAGCCGCACGCCGGAGGTGGCCTTGTCGACGAAGAACATGGCGTGCGCGCCCTCGTTGGGCCCGCCGACGATCTTCGCCTGGAAGAAGCAGTAGGTGGCGTTGTTGTAGCTGGTCACGTGCATCTTCTCGCCATCGAGCACGTAGTCGTCGCCGTCGCGGCGAGCGGTGGCCTCGATCGCGTCGACGTCGCTGCCGGCGCCCGCCTCGGTGATCGCGTAGCACTCGTGCTGCTCGCCACGGATCGTCGGCAGGATCCAGGTCTGCATCTGGTGCTCGCTCACGACCGCCGGCGCCCACGCGGGCGGGGTGTGCACGCACCAGCCGAGCGCGTTCGTGACGCGGCCGATCTGCTCGGAGACCAGCACCTGCTGCAGGGTGGTCATGCCGGTGCCGCCGAGCTCGGTGGGCATGTTCATGGCGTAGAAGCCGAGTTCGACCGCCAGGTCGTGGTGTTTGGTGCGTTCCTCGTCGGGGATGTGGCCGCCGTTGGCCTCGGCGTGCTCTTCCCATGGGATGAGCTGCCGTCGACGAAGTCGCGAGCTCGCTGCTGGATCGCGCGGTCCTCTTCGGAGAGCGGGTAGGTCGTCATGGCGCGGAGTGTAGGGCAGGGTCGGTGGCGCCCGTGAGCTGGCGGCGTGCGGCGCGGAAGGTGGGAGCGTCGGGGTTCACTCCCGGCCAACTTGGCAGGGACCTCCCTCTTCTCACCGCAGGTGGAACTACGGAGGTCCTTGCCAAGTCGCCGCGAGCAAGGAAGCGGCCTCCAGGCTCAGCTCGAGGTCACGACCTCGAACGCCTCGCCGACGATCGCCATGCGATCGAACTCCCGCGGCATGTCGGAACGCTGGTGCCCCGCCACGATCGTCACGTCGCGCGCCGGGCACGTGTACGCGGTCGTGCCCCAGTAGCCGCTGTGTCCCCACCACTCCTCGCCGGCGATCTCGTCGCGGAACAGGTACATCGCCGCCGACGACGGGTCGTCATCGACACTCGTTCCCTCCGCGGCAGGCACCGCCGCCAGCGTGGTGGTCATCGTCTCGAGCGTCGACGCCTCGCGGAAGACCTCCCCCCGCAGCAGCGCCCGGAAGAACCGCCCGAGATCGCGACTCGTCGACATCAACCCGCCGCCACCGTAGAGATCGACCGAGGCGTCCATGTCGGCCACGTCGTGCTCGCCCTCGTACTGATGCGAGAGCGGCGGCAGGTCGTCCGGTTCCGGCTCGATCGTTTCCTGCCAGGTGTGCGTGAGCCCCAGCCGCTCGTACCCGACCAGCTCGCGGATCGCCGCGCCCATCGTGGTCCCGGTCGCCCGCTCGAGCACCTCGCCCACGAGGCAGGCGCCGGTGTCCGAGTACCCGAAGCGCTCGCCGGGCGGGCCGTACGGCTTGCCGTGTGAGACGGCGAACCCCACCTGCTCCAGACGTGTCCATCGCCGGGCGGGGTCACGGTAGACCTGCGCCGTGAAGCCGTCGGGGATCGAGGGGTCGTAGGCGTCGGAGGCGAAGTCGTAGATGCCGCTCGTGTGCGTGAGCAGGTGCCGCAGCGTGATCGCGCCGGTGTCGTAACCGCCCGAGCGCAGCAGCTCGTCATACTCTCCTGCCAACAGCTCGGCTACGGTCGCGTCGAGCGACAGCCGCCCGTCCTCGACCAGTCGCAGCGTCGCCGCCGCGACGAACGGCTTCGTCACGCTCGCGATGCGGAACCTCGAGCCCGGCACGAGCGAGAGCCCGGTCGCGAGGTCCGACACGCCGGCGACCACCTCGAGGTCGAGGCCGAGCTCGGGCGCCGACACATGCAGGAGCCGGGCGGGCATCTGCGGCCACGCGCGCAGGTCGCGCTCCACGAGCGCCTGCAACGCGGCTTCCACCTCGCTCATGGAAGGACCGGCACCTCGCGTTGCACCCCGGCCCACGGCCGCGCGCGCTCGAGCGCTGCCCCGATGCGGAACGTGCTCACGTCGTCATAGGTGCGACCGACGATCTGCACGCCCGTGGGCACCCCGTTCGAGGCCACGCCGCTCGGCACCGCCAGCACCGGACACGGCGACAGCACGTTGAACGGCGTCGTCATGTAGCACAGGAACTGCCGGTCGTTCGGGCCGCCGTCGTCGAAGACCTTCCCGAGGAAGCTGTCGCCCGCCGGGATGCCGGTGACCGCCCACGTCGGGCACACGAGCGCCCGGTAGCGGCGGAACAGCTCCCCGATCGGCTCCCACATCTCCTGCTCGCCTTCGAGCCCGGTCAGGTAGGACCGGGGCTCGCTCAGGTACATCTGGGCCTCCTGGGCCCACGCGAGCGCGTAGTCGTTGAGCAGGTCGCCGAACGCCGCGGCCGCCCCGCCGATCTCGGCGCCGAAGATCGCCGCGAAATGGCGGCGGGCGGTCGCCATCACGTGCTGCAGGTTCCACGGGATCGCGACCTCCTCGACGATCGCGCCGGCTTCCTCGAGCGCCGCACCGACCGCCCTCGTGTTGGCCGAAACCTCGGGATCGACGGCCCATGCGCCGAGGTCGACCGAGAGGGCGATGCGCCACCCTTCGATGCCCGGCAGCCGGTCCGGGATGCGCACCTTCGGTCGCAGCGACGTCACATCGCGCGGATGCGGGCCGGCCACGACGTTCTCGAACAGCGCGCAATCGGCGACCGTGCGAGCGAGCGGGCCGTCGTGGCAGAAGCGATCGAGGTTGAACGGCGGCCCCGTCGGCACCCGGCCGTGCGGCGGCTTGAACCCCACCACGCCGTTGATCGACGCCGGGATGCGGATCGACCCGCCGATGTCGGACCCACTCGCCAGCAGCGACGTGCCGCTCGCGAGCGAGGCCCCGGTGCCCCCGCTCGAGCCGCCGACCGCCACCGACGGATTCCACGGATTGCGGGTCACGCCCCAGAGCTTCGAGTGCGTGTAGCCGGTGCAGCTGAACTCGGGCGTCGTCGTGCGGGCGTGCACCACCGCGCCGGCCTTGAGGATGCGCTCGGCGATCGGCGCCGTGTCGGTCGCGATCTCGTCGATGGCGAGCGAGCCGTAGCGCATGCGCCATCCCTTGACGGTCACCTCTTCCTTGAGGGCGACCGGCAGGCCCTCGAGCGGGCGGATGCGGGCACCCGTCGCGTAGCGCCGCTCGCTCGTCTCGGCCGCCGCGCGCGCCTCGTCGTGTCGCCGTTCGCAGAGGGCGTTCACGGCCGGTTCGACCTCGTCGGCGCGCCGCTCGACGCTCTCGAGCAGCTCGACGGGCGAGAGGGTGCGCGCCCGCATGGCGGCGAGGGCGTCGGTGGCGGTCATCTCCCAGGGCTCGGTCATGGCGCGCAGGCTACCCTGCCCGGCCCCCTCGCCGCGAGATGGTTCGACACACGCCCCGATGGGAAGAGAGGATGCCGACATGAAGCTCCGACGCAGGCGCAGCTCGAACGTGGAAGACCGTCGCGGCCAGGGTGGCGGCGGCATGAGCTTCCCCGGGCTCGGCGGCGGATCGGGAGGGGGACTCGGGGGCGGCGGCATCCCCATCGGCAAGGGTGGCGGCATCGGTCTCGTCATCGTGCTCATCGTGCTCGCGGTGTGCGTGGCCCCGCAGCTCGGCGGCGACGGCGGCGACCTCGGCGACATCCTCGGCGGCGATCCGTTCTCGGGGTTCGGGCAGGCGCAGCCGGGCGACACGACCACCCCGCTCGACCCCGACGACAAGCTCTTCGGCTTCGTCAACGCCGTGGTCGAGGACGTGAACATCACGTGGACCGACATCTTCGCCGAGTCCGACCAGCGCTACGAGGAAGCGACGACCGTGGTCTTCGAGGACTCCACATCGACCGGCTGCGGCCGTGGCTCCGCCGCCACCGGCCCCTTCTACTGCCCCGCCGACAGCCAGATCTACATCGACCTGTCGTTCTTCCGCGAGCTGCGCGATCGGTTCGGCGCCCCGGGCGACTTCGCGCAGGCCTACGTGATCGCCCACGAGTACGGCCACCACGTGCAGAACCTGCTCGGCATCGATGCCGAGGTGCAGCGCATGTCGCAACAGGAACCGGAACGGGCCAACGACCTGTCGGTGCGCCTGGAGTTGCAGGCCGACTGCCTGGCCGGCGTGTGGGGTCACACGGCGCTGGCCCAAGGCGAGCTGAGCGAGGGCGACCTCGAGGAAGCGCTCGCGGCGGCCGAGTCGATCGGCGACGACCGCATCCAGGAGACGACGACGGGACGCATCGACCCGGAGAGCTGGACCCATGGCTCCTCGGACCAGCGCGCGAAGTGGTTCCGCGTCGGGTTCGACACCGGCGATCCGGAACGCTGCGACACGTTCAACATCGACGAGCTATGACCGCATCCGGCCGGCCCGGCGGGGGTCGCGGGAGCTCGGCATGAACGAGGGGCACGAGCAGCTGTGCTCCAGCCCGGAATGGGGGGAGTACCTTGCGACAGAGGTGCTGCCGGATCTGCTCGCGGGCATCGACCTCGGTGACCACCTGCTCGAGATCGGGCCAGGGTTCGGCCTTGCGACCGACGTCCTGTGCACGAGGGCCCCCCACGTGACGGCGGTCGAGATCGACCCGCACTACGCGACCCGACTCGTCGACCGATTCGCCGGCGGGAACGTCCGCGTCATCGAGGGTGACGCGACCGACATGGACTTCCCCGATGCAGCGTTCACGGCCGCCGCGTCGTTCACGATGCTGCATCACGTGCCCACCGCCGAGCTCCAGGATCGGCTCTTCGCCGAGGTCGCGAGGGTGCTCGCGCCCGGCGCCGCGTTCATCGGATCCGACAGCCTCGACAGCCCGGGGTTTCGCGCCTTCCACGCCGGAGACACGTGTGTCCCGGTCGACCCGGCCGAGCTGGCGGCCCGCCTGGCGGCTGCGGGCTTCTCGCCGGTGCGCGTCACGGCCGAGTGGACCGTCGACCCAGACGAGATGGACGGGAGCGACGAAGCCTCGGGCATCGTCTCGTTCGTCGCCCGCAGGAGCGACCCCGTCAGGCGATGAACTCCAGGCGGTCTCGGTGCGCCTCGATGGCCGCGACCGTGGCGGGGTCGAGGGTGTGGTCGCGATCGGGTTCCTCGACCTCGAGCTTCTCGCCGTAGAGCTCGCCGGACAGGTAGCGCTGCCCGGTATCGCAGATCACGGTCACGACGCGCCTGAGCTCCGGATGATGCTCGATCACCTTGTGCACCGCGGCGACGTTGATGCCGCTCGACGGACCGCAGAGCAGGCCCTCCTCGCGGGCGAGGCGGCGCGCGGTGACGAGCGCTTCCTCGGTCGAGACCGTGACGATGCCGTCCATCGCGGCGAGATCGAGGTTCGGGGGGACGATGCCGTCACCGATGCCCGGCACGCCGTGCGTGCCCCACGTGTGCTCGCTGATCAACGGGCACTCCGCCGGCTCGACCGCGAACGCCAACAGCGAGGGGTTGCGAGCCTTCAGCGCGTGCGCGACGCCGCTGATCCATCCGCCTGTGCCCTGCGCGCCGACGACCGCGTCGATGCGGCCGCCCGTCTGCTCCCAGATCTCCTCGCCGCTCGCGAGCTGGGCCTCGGGGTTGTCGGGGTTCTCGAACTCCCCAGGGAAGAAATACCGGTCGGGGTCGGCGGCCACGATCTCGCGCATCCCCTCGAGCGCGAGGTCGATGTCGGTGCCGGCGCCCGGGCGTGAGCACCAGATCGGCACCGTAGGCCTGGATCATCGTCTTGCGTTCGTTGCTCATGCCTTCGGGCATCACGATCGTGCACCGGTAGCCCTTGATCGCGGCGACCGCCGAGCACGCGATGCCGGCGTTGCCGGTCGTGCACTCGATGATCGTCATGCCCGGCTTGAGGTCGCCGCGCTCCTCCGCCTTCGCGAGCATCGCGGCGTAGATGCGGTCCTTCACCGAGCCCGTCGGCCCGTACCACTCGACCTTCGCGAGCACCTCGACGCCGGGCGGCGCGACGCGTTGCAGCCGCACGAGCGGCGTGCGGCCGATCGCGTCGAGCAGCGTCGGCACCTCGCTGCGGTAGACGCCCCATCCGATCGCCGGCGGTTGCTCGTGCTCGATCACCCTGCGCGCACCCCTCGTTCCACGTAGCCGAGCCGGCGCGAGATCGCCCTCGCCGCCTCGGCGGTCAGCTTGCCCATGCGGGGAAGGTCCACCGGCCGCATGCGGAACGCCGGCCCGGAGACGCTGAGCGCCGCGACGAGCTCGCCGCTCATGCCCGCGCACCGGCGCCGCCACGGCGTTCAGCCCCTCCTCGAGCTCCTCCATGGTCTGCGCGTAGCCGCGCACGCGGATCTCCTCGAGCTGGGCGCGCAGCTTGCGCACGTCGGTGATCGTGCGCGGCGTGAGCTTCGTGAGCGGCGAGCGCAGCAGCCGCTCACGTTCCACCTCGGTCGAGAAGGCGAGCATCACCTTGCCGTTCGACGTGCAGTGCAAGCGGCGTACGACGGCCGACCCAGCTCACGCTCACGATCGCGCGCGTGCCGGTGATCTGGTCGACGTAGACGACCGAATCGCCCGAGAGCACGCCGAGGTTCACGGTCTCGCGTCGTGCGCTCCGCGAGCTCGTCGAGGATCGGCCGCGCCGCGCGCACGAGGTCGTTGCCACCCACGGCCGCGCCCGCGAGCGAGATCAGCCCGAACCCCAGCCGGAACTTCTCGGTGAGCGGATCTCGCTCGACGAACCCGCGCTCGGCGAGGGTCGCGATCAGCCGGGAGGCGGTGGCCTTGTGCACGCCCGAGCTTGCGTCCGAGCTCGGTGACGCCCAGCTCGCCGTGCTCGCTGATCAGCTCGAGGGCGAGCAGGGCGCGCCGGACCGACTGGAGGTTGCCGCCGCTCTCTTGGTCTCGCATGTCGCAACGCCCCGGTCTCGTGCGCAACTGCGCCGCGGACGCTACGCCGGGCCGCGGGACCTGTCAATCTGCGCAACGGAGCGGTCAGCGGACGTGCTGGATGTGGTGGTCGGCGGATCTTCGGGGCGATGAACGGGACTTCGCCGGCCGGCGCCCCGCCGAGCCATCCCGTTGCGCATCGCGCATCGGGGGTCACGGCAGCGTCGCGCTCACGTCCTACCCTGTGCGGCGATGGCTGAGCGCTACTGGCGTGCCGCGGAACCGAAGCCAGCCTACGACGTCGTCATCGTGGGCGCCGGCGGGCACGGGCTCGCCACCGCCTACTACCTCGCCGCGAACCACGGCATCACCGACGTGTGCGTGGTCGAGAAGGGCTGGCTCGGCGGCGGCAACATGGCGCGCAACACCACGATCATCCGCTCGAACTACCTGTGGGACGAGTCGGCCGCGATCTACGAGCACTCCCTCAAGCTCTGGGAAGGTCTCGAGGAAGCCCTGAGCTTCGACATGCAGTTCAGCCAGCGCGGGGTGCTGAACCTCGCGCACGACCTCGGTGACGTGCGCTCGAGCATCCGCCGCGTCGAGGCGAACCGGCTGAACGGCGTCGACGCCGAGTGGCTCGACGCCGCCGGGGTCAAGGAGTTCTGTCCGCTCGTGAACGTCTCCCCCGACGTGCGCTATCCGGTGCTCGGCGGCACGCTGCAGCGCCGGGGCGGCGTGGCCCGCCACGACAAGGTGGCGTGGGGCTACGCGCGCGGCGCCGATCGGCTCGGCGTCGACATCGTCGAGCACGCGGAGGTGACCGGCTTCCTGCGCGGCGACGGCGGGCGGGTCGAGGGCGTGGAGACGAGCCGCGGCACGATCCGCGCGAACACGGTCGCGCTCGCCGCCGCCGGGCACACGAGCGTGCTGGCCTCGATGGTGGGGCTGCGGCTTCCCGCTGCAGTCGCACCCGCTGCAGGCGCTCGTGAGCGCGCTGTACGAGCCGGTGCTCGACTGCGTCGTGATGTCGAACGCGGTGCACGTGTACGTGAGCCAGGCCGACAAGGGCGAGCTCGTGATGGGCGCCGGCATCGACGCGTACAACGGGTACGGCCAGCGGGGGTCGTTCCACGTGATCGAGCACCAGATGGCGGCGGCGCTCGAGCTGTTCCCGATGTTCGCCCACGCCTCGGTGCTGCGCACGTGGGGCGGCATCGTCGACGTGTGCCCCGACGCGTCGCCGATCGTCGACCGCACGCCGATCGACGGGCTGTTCGTGAACTGCGGATGGGGCACCGGAGGGTTCAAGGGCACGCCGGGGTCGGGCTGGGTGTACGCCGAGACGATCGCGAACGGGGAGCCCGGGCCGCTCGCGCGGCCGTTCTCGCTCGGGCGGTTCACGACCGGCGCGCTGATCGACGAGCACGGCGCGGCGGCGGTCGCGCACTGATGCATGGGCATCCGGGCATCCACCGTTCGCACGTTCGCCCTCTCGCTGCCCGGATGCCGAGGAGCGCGAGACGTGGGACACCGCGACCTTCCGCGTGCGGAGCAAGATCTTCGCTGATGTTCAGCGAGCGCGAGCGCCACGCGTGGATCAAGTCGGTGCACGACGAGCAGCGGGCGCTCGTCGCGATGGACGCCGACGCGTGGTTCGCGCCGCCCTACGTGGGACCGAGCGGCTGGGTCGGCGCGGTGCTCTCGAAGGCCGACGGCGACGAGGTGCGCGAGCTGATCATCGAGGCCTGGCGCATGACCGCACCCGCAAGCGCTGGTCAGCGCCTTCGACGAGGCAGGAAGCGTGACGCCGTGCTGCTGATCCCCTGCCCGTGGTGCGGCCCGCGCGACGAGATCGAGTTCCGCTACGGCGGCCAGGCGGGCATCTCGCTACCCGGCCGACCCCGACGCGCTGACCGACGAGGAATGGGCCGACTACCTCTTCATGCGCGACAACCCGAGGGGCTGGTGGACCGAGCGCTGGATGCACGCCGCCGGCTGCCGCCGGTGGTTCGACCTGGCAGCGGCACACCGCCACGAACGAGATCGCGCCGCCGCACGGCGGTGACGCCGCCGTGAGCGGCCGGCGGCTCCCCGCGCCAGCGGGCCACGGCGTCGATCGGTCGCGGCCGCTCGCGTTCACCTTCGACGGCGTCGAGTACCAGGGGTTCGCCGGCGACACGCTCGCGAGCGCGCTGCTCGCGAACGGCGTCGACGTCGTCGCGCGCTCGCCGCTGCAGGGGCGCCCCCGCGGCGTCGTGTCGGCCGGCGTCGAGGAGCCGAACGCGTTCGTCGAGCTCGCGGCGCCGGCGTTCCGGCCCATCGTGCCGGCGACCGCGGTCCCGCTCGTCGACGGCCTCGTCGGCGACGTCGCGAGCGGGGGTCGGGCGGCTTCCCGGCGACGACGCGGGTGCGCCCGCCGGCGCGCCACCGCCACGTGCACGTCGAGACCCTCGTGGTGGGCGCCGGCATCGCGGGCCTGCGCGCGGCGACCGAGGCGGCGGCGGCCGGCGACCGCGTGATGCTCGTCGACGAGCGGTCGTGGCTCGGCGGCACCGTCACCTCGGCCGACACGGTCGACGGCGGCAGCGCCCACACGTGGGTCGCGACCACCGCGGCCGCGCTCTCGAGCGCGTCGGAGGTCACCGTGCTCACCGATGCGACCGCGCTCGGCGTCTACGACGACGGGTACGTGGTGGTGTACGAGCGAACGGCGCCGATCGAGCGGGTCCACCACGTGCGGGCTCGCCGGGTGGTGCTCGCGACCGGCGCGCACGAGCGTCCGATCGGGTTCCGCCGCAACGACCTGCCCGGGCGTGATGCTCGCCTCGGCCGCGCATCTGTACGCCGATCGCTTCGGGGTGCTGGCGGGCGAGCGAGCCGTGGTCTTCAGCACGAACCACGCGGGACACGAGGCGGCGATGGCGCTCGCGGCGGCGGGCATGCACATCGCCGCCATCGTCGACCCCGGCGAGGGCGGCCAGGCGAGCGACGCCGCTCGCGAGGCCGGCATCGACGTGCGCACGGGTGGGCCGTGCTCGCCGCCGACGGCGACCCCGGCGTGCGTTCGGTCACGCTCGTCGGGCCCGGCGGAGCGGTCGACACGATCGAGGCCGACCTCGTGCTCGTCGCCGGCGGCTGGAACCCGACCGCGCAGCTCTGGCGCGGCATCGGCGGCGGGCTGCGATGGGACGAGCCTCGGGCCTGCTTCGTGCCCGACGGTGCTGGGCCGCCGTGGCTCTCCGTCATCGGCGCCGCAGCCGGCGAGGTGCCCACGAGCGTGCCGTACTGGTACACGCCGGCCGACGACCTGTCCGAGCACTTCGTGGAGCTGCAGCGCGACTCGACGGTCGCCGACGTGCTCGACGCCGTGGGCCACGAGCTGCGCTCGACCGAGCACGTGAAGCGGGCGACCTACATCGGCACCGCGATCGACCAGGGGCGCACGAGCGGTGCGCTCACCGCGGCGATCGTGAACGAGGCCTGGGGCGCGGGCCCCGGCGCCCAGGGACCCACGAACAGCCGCCCACCCTACACTCCCGTGCCCTACTCGGTGCTCGCCGGCGTCGACCGAGGGCCCACGTTGCTCGATCCGGTGCGCACGACCCCGGTGCACGAGCGCCACGTCGAGCGCGGCGCGGCGTTCGAGAACGTCGGCCAGTGGCACCGCCCGTGGTACTTCCCCGGCGCGGGCGAGTCGATGCGCGTGGCCGTCGAACGCGAATGCCTCGCGGTGCGGCGCCAGGCCGGCGTGATGGACGCCTCCACCCTGGGCAAGATCGACCTCGTCGGACCCGATGTGGCGACCTTCCTCGACCGGCTCTACACCAACCGCATGTCGACCCTCCGAGTGGGGTCGATCCGCTACGGCTTGATGCTCGGCCTCGACGGCATGGTGTTCGACGACGGCGTCGCGATGCGCCTGGCCGAGGACCACTTCCTCATCACGACCACGACCGGCGGCGCGGCGAAGGTGATGGACCACGTCGAGGAATGGCTGCAGACCGAGTGGCCCGACCTGCGCGTGTACGCGACGAGCGTCACCGAGCAGTGGGCGACGATCGCCGTGAACGGTCCGGCGGCGCGCGACGTGCTCGTCGCGGCCGGCACCGACCTCGACCTCGATGCGGCGGCGTTCCCGTTCATGACCTGGCGCGAGGGTGAGGTGGCCGGCTTGCCGGCCCGGGTCGCACGCGTGAGCTTCAGCGGGGAGCTCGCCTACGAGATCAACGTCGCCGGCGATTGCGGCCTCGCGATGTGGGACGCCGTGCTCGGCGTCGGCGAGCCCCTGGGGCTCACCCCGTACGGCACCGAGGCCATGCACGTGCTGCGCGCGGAGAAGGGCTTCGTGATCGTGGGCCAGGACACCGACGGCACGGTCACGCCGCACGACCTCGGCATGTCGTGGATCGTGCGGAAGGACGACTCCGACTTCATCGGCCGTCGGTCGCTGCGGCGCCCCGACACGATGCGGGCCGACCGCAAGCATCTGGTGGGCTTGCTGCCGCTCGACCGTGACCGCTGGCTGCCCGAGGGGGCGCAGGTGGTCTCGCCCGAGCATGCCACGGCGTCGCCGCCGGTGCCGATGCTCGGGCATGTGACCTCGAGCTATCGCAGCACAGCGCTCGGCCGCACGTTCGCCCTCGCGATGGTGGCGGGCGGACGCGAGCGCATCGGCGGGCACGTCGTCGCACCGACGCTCGACGGCCCGATCGAGGCCGAGGTCACGTCGCCGGTCTTCTACGACCCGGAAGGAACGCGTCGTGACGGTTGACGGCCTCGCTCGCGACGCGCTCGCCGTCCATGCCGGCGACATGGCGAGCATGTCCTCGCGCACCGGCGGACGGATCCGCCTCGAGCACGAGCCGTTCCCGGCGCAGGTTTCGCTGCGACTCGACCCCTCGCTCGTGGCACGCGCGCCCGTGCCATTGCCGCTCGAGCCGAACACCGCCTGGGACGACGGCGCTCGATCCGCGCTCTGGCTCGGCCCCGACGAGTGGCTCGTGCTCGGGCCGCCGGGCGCGGCCGGCGACCTAGTCGCCGAACTCGGGGCAGCGCTCGACGGGCTGCACCGCTCGATCCTCGACGTGAGCGCGAACCGCCTGGCCCTCGTGCTCGCCGGGCCCGATCGTCTCGAGGTGCTGGCGAGCGGATGCACGCTCGACCTGCACCCGAGGTCGTGGCGGGCAGGCATGTGCGCCCAGACGCTATTCGCGAAGGCCCAGGTGCTGCTGCAGGAGCGAGCCGACACGACGCGCCTGCTCGTGCGCCCTTCCTTCGCGGGTTACGTGATCGAGCGGATGCTGGCTGGGTCGACGTAGCTGCGCGACGACGTCGGCAGGGTAGAGTCCGCCCGATGGCGACTCAGGCGAGCGGCTCTCGAGCAGCCGGTGCGGCCGGCACCGTGCTGCTCGCCCTCGCTGCGGGGCAGTTCCTGATGGCCCTCGACAGTTCGGTCATGAACGTGTCGATCGCCACGGTCGCCAACGACCTCGGCACCACGGTCACCGGCATCCAGAGCGCCATCGTGCTGTACACGCTGGTCATGGCGATGTTGATGGTCACGGGCGGCAAGATCGGCTCGATCATCGGCCGCAAGCGCGCGTTCATGCTCGGCTTGGTGATCTACTGCTCCGGCTCGCTGACGACGGCGCTGGCGCCGAACCTGGGCGTGCTGCTCTTCGGATGGTCTTTCCTCGAAGGGGTCGGCGCCTCGCTCATCATGCCCGCGATCGTCGCATTGGTCGCGAGCAACTTCGCCTCGCAGGAGCGCCCACGCGCGTACGGGCTCGTGGGAGCGGCCGGTGCCATCGCGATCGCCGTCGGCCCGCTGATCGGCGGGCTCGCGACGACCTACGCATCGTGGCGCTGGGTGTTCGCCGGCGAGGTGGTCGTGGGCGCCGGCATCGTGCTCTTCGGCCGCCGCATGGCCGACCATCCGGTCGAGGCGCGCCCGCATCTCGACCTGCTGGGCTCGACGCTCTGGGCGCTCGGTATGGGACTGGCGATCCTCGGGGTGCTGCAGTCCTCGGAGTGGGGGTGGCTGCTGCCGGCCGACGGCGGGCCCTCGATCTTCCACATGTCACCGGTGATCTGGATGATCCTCGGCGGCTTCGTCGCGATCTGGCTCTTCATGCGGCACGTGCGACGACTCGATGTGGCCGGCGAGGAACCACTCATCACACCGTCGTTGTTCGCCAATCGCCAGATGACCGGCGGCCTCGTGATGTTCTTCTTCCAGTTCGTGGTGATGATGGGGCTGTTCTTCGTGATCCCGCTGTACCTGTCGGTGGCCCTCGGCCTTTCGGCGATCGACACGGGCATCCGGATCACGCCGCTGTCGCTCGCCATGTTGCTCGCCGCCGCAGGCATCCCGCGGTTCTTCCCGTCGGCCTCCCCGCGACGCGTTGTCGACGTCTCGCTCGTGGCAGCGGTGGTCGGCATCGTGGCCCTGCTCAGCGCGATGGATGTCGACGCGAGCGCCGAGATCGTCACGGTTCCTTTGATCCTGATCGGCTTCGCGATGGGGGGCCTCGCCTCGCAACTCGGCAGCGTCACCGTTTCGGCCGTCTCCGACGAGGACAGCCCGGAGGTCGGCGGCCTGCAGAACACCGCCACGCAGTTCGGGGCGTCGCTGGGCACGGCGCTCGCCGGCTCGGTGCTCATCGCCTCGCTCACCGCCTCGTTCCTGACCGGTGTCGCCGACAACCCCGACGTGCCGAACGACATCGCCGACCAGGCAACCGTCCAGCTCGCCGACGGAGCACCGTTCATCTCCGATGCCAACCTCGAGGCCGCCCTGCAGGATGCGGGCGTCGACGCCTCGACCACGCAGGCGGTCGTCGCCGAGAACGGCCAAGCCCGCGTCGATGGCCTGCGCTCGGCGCTCGCGTTGCTCGCGTTGATCGGCGCGATCGCCCTGTTCTTCACGAAGCGCATCCCGACGCGCCAGCCCGGCGCGGCCACCGCCGTGGACACCGGCGTTGACGCCGGCGCCTGATCAGGACTACCGAGCGGACGGCCGTGTGGGCGCCGCCGCCGCAGCCTTCTCGAGCTCGTCGACGGCGGTCTCGATGCCCCGCGCCAGCACCTCGACGTCGGGCACGGAATCCCAGTCGGCGGTGAGCCCGAACGCCATCGTGCCGGCCAGGCTCGTGCAGGCCACCGACAATCCGCTGCGTTCGCCGAGGGGCATCGCCGGGTAGTTCGCGACGAGCGGCGCGCCGGCGAGGTAGAGCGGCACCTGCGGCGCCGGCACGTTCGACACGACCAGGTTGAACCAGCGCCCGCGACTCGCGAGGCGGGCTGCCATCGCGTGCAGCGCGGGCGGCGCGTACGCCCCGAGCCCGATGATCGAGTCGGCGCTGAGCGCCATCGTCGATCCCTTCAGCTGTGCCGTGGCGCGGCGCACCCGCTGCAGCCGGGTGCGAGCTCGCATCGGCCCGACCGGCACGTCGACGAACGCCGGCGCGACTCGGTTGCCCACGTCCCCCTGTTCCGCCTTCGAGCGTACCGACACCGGCACCATCACGCGCAGGGTGCGGCTCTTCGTCGGCTCACCCCGGTGTTCCAGCAGGTCGTGCAGCCCGCCGGCGACGGCGGTGAGCACGATGTCGTTCACGGTGCCGCCGAGGGCTCGCTTGATCTCCCGGACGCGCGCGAACGACGCCTCGGCCATGGCGAACCGCCGGGCCGGGCCGATGACGGTGTCGAAC
Source organism: uncultured Actinomycetes bacterium (assembly GCA_963722795.1). Lineage (GTDB taxonomy): Bacteria > Actinomycetota > UBA4738 > UBA4738 > HRBIN12 > JAOUEA01. The sequence goes on along the minus strand of CAVROD010000002.1, from coordinate 504,729 downwards.
GGGCCCGTCGGCGGCGCCCCCATGTCGACCACGTCGCGCACCCCCGACAGGGTCTCGGCGAGCACGCCGAGGGTGCGAGCCGGCGCGCTCACCGCGCGACCGATCGCCTCGAGTGGATGCAGCACGAGGTCCTGCGCCGCGTCGCGCAGCAGGTCGTCACGCGAGGGCGGCTGCTCGGGTGCCCACGGCGTCGCCGGCGGCACACCGATCTCGGCGTCGGGCGCGAGATCGAACAGCGCCGAGGCGATCGTCATGCCGGAGATGCCGTCGGCGAGGGCGTGGTGCATCTTCAGCAGCACCGCCGTGCGCCGCTCCGCGAGCCCCTCGAACACGTAGAGCTCCCACAGCGGCTTGGCCGGGTCGAGCGGGCGCGACAGCACACGGCCCACCGAACGCTCGAGCTGGAAGCGCCCGCCCGGCGACGGCACCGCCGAACGTCGCAGATGGAAGTCGAGATCGAAGCGGTCGTCATCGACCCAGAGTGGGCGGGCCAATCCGAAGGGCACCTGCATCACCCGTTGGCGCAGCCTCGGCGCGAGGTGCAGGCGGGCAGTCACGACACGCTGCACGTCGTCGTAGGTGAGCGGCCCGTCGTCGCGAGGGTCGAAGACCGACACGCCGGCGACGTGCATGTGCACGGCGGGGGTCTCCAGGTAGAGGAAGCTCGCGTCGAGGCTCGTGAGGCGTTCGGGGGTCATCGTGCGTCGAGCGTACTCCGACCCACGAGCGGCGACGAACGGATGCTACGGTTCGGGCCGATGGCCGGCCGCCGCTCGCTCGCGCTCGCGTTCGCGCTTCGCGTTCGTCGGAACCCTCGTCGCGCTCGCGTCGGCGCTGCCGAATGCCTCGGCCGCCGACGTCGGCCCGGGGATGGAAACGGTGCCGGGCGGATTCGCCGAGACGGTGCGGGTTCCCCACGACGCGGCGACGATCCAGGAAGCCGTGGATGCCGTCGAGCCCGGCGGCATGGTGCTCATCGCACCCGGTGTCTACCGCGAATCGGTGCTCGTCATGACGCCCTTCGTCACGATCCGCGGCCTCGACCGGAACCGGGTGGTGATCGAGGGTGGGTTCGAACGCGCCATCGGCATCCACGTGGTCGAAGCCGACGGCGTGACGATCGAGAACCTCACCGTTCGCGACCATCTGCTCAACGGCGTGCAGTGGACGAACGTGCACGGCTACTGGGGGTCGTTCCTCACGGCAGTGAACAACGGCGACCACGGCGTGATCGCCGAGGGCTCCGACTGGGGGCAGATCGATCGCTCCTACGCGAGCGGTTCGCGCGATGCCGGCTTCTCCATCGGGCAGTGCTTCCCGTGCCATGCGGTCGCGCGCGACGTGCTCGCCGAGCACAACGCGATCGGGTTCAGCGGCACGAACGCCGGGGGCGACCTCGCGATCGTCAACAGCGAATGGCGCCTCAACCTCGCCGGCATCGTGCCGAACACGCTCGACGCCGCGTCGGGCCCACCCCAGCGCGACATGGTGATCGCCGGCAACTTCGTGCACGACAACAACTCCGTGACCGCAGGCTCGACGGCGCTCACCTACCCGGCCTTCGGGACCGGCATCCTCGTGTCCGGCGGGGCCGGCAACCTGATCGAAGGCAACCTCGTGCAGGACCACGAGCGCTACGGCATCGCCGTGCTGCCGGGCATCGACCGCACCGTCTGGGTCACGAGCGGCAACGAGGTGCGCGACAACGTCGTGCAGGGTTCGGGCCTGGCCGACCTCGCCCTCGGAGCGCCGTCGGCGGGCGGCGACTGCTTCTCGGGCAACGACGCGGCCCGCACGTCGCCACCGGCCGTCGAACTGCTGCGAGGGTGCGACTCCTGGCTCGCCGCCATCGGCGGCGGGTCGTTCGCACCCACGCTGCAAGCGGGTGTACGGGTGGTCGACACCCTCGACGGGGCGTTCCCGCACGGCGACTGGCGCACCCAGCCGGCCCCGCCCGACCAGCCCTCGATGCCCGACCCGGCCAACGCCCCCCCGCGCCCGGCGATCCCCGAACAGTCCGTGCCCCAGCCGTACCGCATCCGCGCCGTCGGCTCGATCGAACCCGGCGCACCGACCATCGACGAGGAGCTCACCGTGTTCGCGACCCCGCTCGCCACCTCATGGTGGAGCCTGCTGATCGGCCTCTACGGGTACGTGCTGCCCGGCATCCTGTACGGCGCGTGGGTCACGATCGCCCTGTGGGATCTGATCCGCCAGGAGTCACAACCGATCTCGTTCCGCGCCCGATGGATGGCCGTGGTGCTGCTCGTGCCATTCGCCGGGCCCCTGTTGTACTTCGCGTTCGGCCGCTCCCCGATCCCTTCGCAGTTGCGGCTGATGCTCACCGCGGGAGGACTGGTGGCCACCCTCGCGATCTCCGCGCTCGCCGCCCTGCTCGGCGGGTGAACGCCTGACTCACGGCTCCGCGAGCTGGATGCGGATGCGCTTGTTCGCCTTGCCCTTCGACTCGGTCTTCACCACCCGCACGACGCCGACCTCGCCGGTGCGGGCGACGTGCGTGCCGCCGTCGGCCTGCTTGTCGATACCGGTGATGTCGATCACGCGGATCGGGTCGACCGAGTCGGGGATCAACGAGACCTTCGTGCGGATCAAATCGGGGTCGGCGAGCGCTTCGGCCCGGGGCAGCTCGAGCACGTGCACCTCGACGTCGTCGGCGAGACGAGCGTTGAGGCGTTCCTCGACCTCGCGCCCGAACTCCTGGCTGATGCCGTCGAGCTCGAAGTCCATGCGGGCGACGCCGCCCGAGTCCATGTTGCCGCCGGTGACCTTCGCGCCGAAGTCGGTGAAGACGACGCCCGACAGCGCGTGCAGTGCGGTGTGGGTGCGCATGTGCTGGTAGCGACGGTCCCAGTCGATCTCGGCGGTCACGGCCGTGCCGACGGGCAGTGGCGGGCCCGCGGGGTCGATCGCGTGCACGATCTCCCCGTCGTCGCGCGACTTGGTCGTGTCGAGCACGCGGCACTCCCCTTCGCTCCAGCGCAGCACGCCCGAATCGCCCGGCTGCCCGCCCCCGCGCGCGTAGAACACGGTGCGGTCGAGCACGACGCCGTCGTCGCGCACCTCGACCACGGTGGCCTCGCACGATCGCAGGTAGGCGTCGCGTGCGTACAGGGCGTCGGTCATCGCACCGGACGCTACCGCAGCCGCTCCGCCGACGTCAGCGGCCGGCGAGCGACGACCTCGGCGCCGTCGCGCTCCCCGGTCTCGGCGAACCCGGCTCGCTCGTACAGCGACTTCGCGACGGCGTTCGCGGGCTCGTAGCTCAACGCCGATGCCCGGCCCTCGGCGGCCGCGCGGGCGACCAGCAGATCCACGACCGCCCGGCCGATGCTGCGGCGCTGGTGAGCCCGATCGATCACGAGCCCTCCGATCCAGGCGCTGTCGTCGTCGGGGTCGACACCGTGCATCACGAAGCCCACGACGGCCCCGCGCTCCAGCACCGCGAACGGCCGCCATGGCGAGCCCGGTCGGTCGCAGAGATCCAGGTAGTGCTCGACGGGAGCGACGAAGCGTCGCTGCTCTGGTTCGACATCGAGGCTGACGACGGACACCCGCAGTGTCGGCGTGATCGCCCGCAGCTCGATCTCAGGAGCGACGACCATCAGACGTTGGGCTCCGCGATGCGGGTCGTGCGCACGACCGATGCGATCACGGCACCGACGAGGATCAACGCTCCGCCCACGGCGACCGTGGCGGTGATCGGCTGATCGAGGAATGCCGCCGCGAGCACCGCGACCGTGAGCGGCTCGAGAACGCCGATGATCGCGTTGCGCACCGCGCCGACACGCTGCAGGCCCGCGAGCATCGTCGCGAACGCGCCGGCCGACACGAGCACGATCGCGGCCATGCGAGCGGGCGTGGCCCCCGCCGGCACGACGAACGAACCGAACACGATCGCGAAGACCACGTTCGAGGTTGCCGCGCCGGCGCCGAGCCACCCGGCTGCCGTGACCGGGTCGGTGCGGCGCACGTGGCGGTCGGTGCCGATCAGGTACGCCGTGTAGGTGAGCGAGGTCGCGAGCGCGAGCGCGATGCCGAGCGGTTCCACGTCGGCGCCCTCGCCACCGCCGAGCACCACCACGGCGCTGCCGGCGATCGCGAGGGCGAGCGCGACGAACAGCGGCGGCGACGGTGCACGCCGGTCGAGCGCGATCGTGGCGAGCATCACCCACACCGGGTAGGTGTAGAAGAGCAGCGTGACCGCGGCCGCCGACCCGTGGTTCAGCGCCGAGAAGTACAGGGCCGCCTCGGTGCCGTAGCCGAGCGTGCCGGCGAGCGCGAGAGCGAGTCGCTCCCCCGGGGCAGGCAGCCCGGGCCGCCGGAGCATGAGCGCGAGGCCCACCAGCAGCACCGACTGACCGCCGAACCTGATCGCGAGCGTCACGAACGGCGGTCCGCCCGCCTGCACCTTCGACCCCAGGATGACCACCCCGGCGAACAGCACCGCCATCGCCAGGGACAGGCCCGAGCCGATCAGCTCGCCCCGGCGATCGGTCGCCCGGCGCGTCACGACCTCGCTCACGACGCCCCCGCGAGGAAGCTGCTCGCGCGTTGCACGAGCATCGGGATCGAGGCGAGCAGGTCCTGCTCGGACTCGAGCACGATCGCCTCGGCGTTCGGCATCGCGTCGGCCAGCCGGCGCGCCACGTGGGCCGGGTGGAGCAGGTCGCCCTCGCGCGCGATCACGAGCGCCGGCGCGCGCACCGCCCCGAGCACACCGAGGTCCGGCACCGCGGCGTCGCGCACGACCTGGCGGATCGCGCGCGCCACGCCGGCCGGGTTCATGTCCTGCCACAGCAGCATGTCGAACTCGCGCAGCCCCGGCTGCGCCTCGTAGTTCCTCGCCCGTCCCGACTCCGACAGGATCGCTTCGATCGCCTCGCCGCGGGGCAACGACTCGAGCAGCTCGGCCGTGCGCTCGATGATCGGGCGGTCGCCGATCGAGCCCTCGAGCGGGGGCGGCAGCAGGAACACGAGGCGCTCGAAGCGATCGGGCGTCCGCGCCACCAGGTGGGCGAGCGCGCCGGCGCCGAGCGACGTGCCCACCGCGGCGGTCGCTGCCACGTGCGCCGCGACGGCGTCGAGGTCGCGAGCGAAGTCGGCGTAGGCGAAGGCTCCCATCTGCGGCGTGCTCGAGTGTCCGTGCCCCCGGAAGCAGAAGCGGACCTTGGTGCCTGGCGCCATGGGCGTGAACGCCGCGAGCTCCATGCACGAGTTCGTCAGACCGTGCGCGAACACGGTGACCGGGTCACCCGAGCCCTCGACGGCCAGGTGCAGGGTGACGTCGCTGGTCGCGAGCTCAGGCACGGGCTCGTCTTGGGCTTCGGGCTACCTCACTCATCGTTCCCGAGGGTACGATGCGACCTGCGATGAGTCCCGACGCAACCAACGTCAACGAACCGAGCGACGACCCGAGCGCCACGATCTCCATCGAGATCGACCGCAGCGACGTCGAGAACCTGCTCTCGCGGTTCCACGTGCGCCTCACCGACGGCGACGGCAACTCGACCGAGCACGACGTCACCGTCTCGCGCGCCGAGTGGGAACGATTCGGGATCGGCTACCGCACGCCCGAGGAGCTCGTCGAGGCCTCGCTCCGGTTCCTGCTCGAGCGCGAGTCGAAGGAGCAGATCCTCGCCACGTTCGACCTCGGGCAGATCACGCGGTACTTCCCGTCATACCCGCACGACATCGCGCCGCCCCGCTGACGCGGTGGGGTCACGGGCGATGCTGGGCATGAGATAGGCGACGACGATCGCGACGAGCGAGGCATTGCGCAGGAAGAGGATCAACTGATCGCGACCGGCTCCCAACGCGAGGTCCAGGTACCAGCCTGCCACGACGGTCCCAGTGAGGAGGAGGGGCACGAAGCCCATGATGGACCATCGTCGTGCACTTCTCCCCGCGATCGCGATCCACGGCAGCAGCCAGATCACGTACTGCGGTGACAGGAGCGGCGAGAGCACGAGCAGGGTGGCGACAGCTGCCAGCGAGGTCGACCCGGCAAGATCCGAGCTCCCCCGCGCTCCTTTCCACCATATGAAGACGAGAAGTGACACGAGCAGGATGAGCAGGAAGAGGCTCGCCCAGTCCGGGATGTGCCCGGTGCGGTTGGCCCCGCTCTCGAATCGATGCTCCCCGGTCAGAGTCCACACGATCACACCGACCGTCGACTCGAGTTCCCAGCCGGTGGCCCCTCGGAACGATGACACCTGGCGTAGGGCGTCGACCCCTCCGAACGCGGCCCACGCGATCACGCCCCCTGCCGTCGCCGCAGCGAACACCCACAGCGCGCGCACCCGCCGCTCGATCAACCAGATCGGCATCAGGATCGCTGGCCAGAGTCTCGTCAGCACCGCGACCGCCAGCAGCGATCCGGCGGTCGCAGATCTTTTCTTCCTCGAGAGCGCGATCGCGAGGACGCTCATCGCCACGACCACGAGGTCGCTCCTGCGGTACATGAACAACAGGAGGGGAAGGCCGAGCCACAGGTATCGGAAGGCGATGGTGCGGCTCCAATATCGCCTCAGCGTGAAGAACGCGATCAGATCGGCCGCGAAGGCGAGCAACGCCAGCCGGCTCCGGGCTTGGGATGGGCTGTCGGAGCCAACGAGCGTCGCGATGCCGAGCTCACCCGGTGCGTACTCCACCTCGACGTCGGCGTACGGGCGTCCCGGTTCGTGCGCGACCTGGGTGTATCGGTCGCTCGTGGACGTGGGGTAGTGAGGCGTGCCGAGGACGACGCTCGAGACCGCGATCACTCGGAGTACCAGCAAGACCCATGTCGCGACCGTCGTCGCCCGGCTTTGCGAGCGATCCGAAGGAGCTTCCATCTATGCTCCTTCTACGGGATAGGTGGCACACCGGGGTCGATATCCTCGCCGGCGAACACCGTAGGCCCGCGATGCGCGGCGCCAGCCCTCTCCGACAGCAGCCATGCGGCCGAGAAGACGGCGGTGAACTCCGGTCGTTCGAGCAGATCTTGCTGGATCGCGTCGCGCGGCACGTAGGGCCCGATGTTCTGGCGGTACGTCAGCCCGGCCAACGCGGTCGCGACGTCGTCCACGGTGGCACCGCTCTCCCACAAGCCACGGGCGTCCAGGTATACCTCGGACGGGACGACGCTCTGCACCGTCCCGAGCAAGCCGCCGAACTCCTGGTCGAGTCTCGCCTGGAGCTGGATGGGATCGAGCCGCACGCCTCCGCTGTCGTCAGGCAGGGGGCACTGGCCGTGGTCGGCGGTGACGATCAACACGTACTCCCCCGGGAAGTGGCGCTCGAGCGAGGCTTCCAGGCGCCCCAGTTGGTCGTCCACGCTCTCCAACGCGAGACCAACCCAGGGGCTCGCCAGGCCGTAGGTGTGGCCCGTGTAGTCAGGAGCCTTGAACGTGGTGTACAGCAGTGCCGTCTCATCGACCCCGAGCGCTTCCGATCGCAGCGTCTCCTCGATCAGATCCCCTTGGAAGGTGACGATCGGCGGCCGGCAACACAGAGCCTGGCGCTCCGAGAGGGCCCGCTCATCTGCGAACGGCGGCACGAACCGCGCTCGATACCCGGCCAGGATCTCCGGGTCGGGAACGGCGTTCGGGAGTCGGTACCGGGTGGGATGGTGAGGCTCCCACGCCTCCGTCACGTCGTTCCAGTAGACCCCGACCGGCGGGCGTCTATCGGCTGGCACGCCGCCGGCACCGATCATGCCCAGGTGCCACACCTGATAGCCGATCTCGCCGATCCAAGCCCGGCCGGCGGTCTCGGCACTCCAGAGGTCGGCGAGCGTCGGGAGCAGGATGTCGTCGGGGTCGGCGAGCCCGGCGATGCCGTACGCCTTGCGCACGGCATCGCCCGACCGGATGTTGTGGCCGGTGATGCCGTGCTTCCACGGGAAGGCACCCGTCCCGATCGTCGCGTGCGCGCATGCAGTCACGGCCGGGAAGGATCCGACGATGGCATCGCGATGGTTGGCGCCGCCTCGCATCATCCGCCGGAGGTTCCGCCATCGATCGGGGAACCGCGACAGCGTGTTCCAGCCACCGCCGTCGATCACGACGGTGACGACGATGCGAGGTCGCCGCAGCGGTCGAGGACCGAGCGGACGGCCATCACGCCCGTCCGGCCACGTCGACATCCCGACCAAGCGGGCCGTCGTCGGAGCGAGGTCGGCGAGCGTGACGCGCTCGACGGAATCATCGGGTGCGATCACCCCAGGGCCGTAGATGACGAGCGGGATGCGCTGCAGATACATCCAGACGCTGGCGTGGCTCGTGCGAGGATCCCTCGGGGTCAACGACGTCGACTCCGGGGCATAGTTGGCGCTGTTGAACGGGGCGAGCACGAGCTGGAGATCGCCGGATCGCCCCGGCATGATCGCTCGATCGATCAGCTCCATGTACTCGGCTCCGAGCCGTTCCGCCGCACGCGCCTGGGCGTTCGTGGGGTGCGGCCTCGAGCTCGAACGAACGACCCGTCCGAGGCTCGCGGCGCCGATGACGCTCGCCACACCGATGACGCTCGCGCCGGCCAGGAAGAGTCGCCGATCGGGGTCGTGCGGCCGTTCCGATGAGCTCGGAGCGAGGAACGACACGAGGATCGCTACCAGCAGGATCGCGACACCGGCGATGCCGCCGACCAGTGTGCTGCCGAGCCAGGCGACGAGCGCCGCCGTGGCAGCACCGACACCAGCAACGATCGAGAAGGCCCGGAGGTTCACTCGACGTCGGCCGGTTGCACGACCTCGCCGTCGATCTGCACGATGTCGTCCTGCGGCGCGAACTGATCACGGATGCGCCTGGCCCACCCGGCGATGAGCACGGTGAGCCCCAGGAAGATCACCCCGGAGACGATCAGGATCGATCGAGTCGTCGCCTCGCTGTCCTCGGTCCACACCAGGAACAGGATGATCGCCGGCACGATGTAGCCCAGGTTGTAGGCGATGTCGAACAGCGCGAACGCCCGCCCACGGAAGTCATCGGGCATCGTCTGCTGCATGATCGTATCGGCCGAGATCTTGCCGACGAAGAACGCGAAGAACCCGATGAACAGCATCGCCGCGAACCCGGCCACCGACACGAACACCCCCCCGACGATCGTGCCGATGCCGAGCAACACCATCGAGCCGAGCAGCAGCCGCACGGGGGCGACACGGTCCTTGTACTTCTGCGCCACCACCATGCCGAGCGCACCGCCGACGAGCCCGCCGAGGCCTGAGAGCGCCAGCGACAACGTGTCGGAATCGCCGCCGGCCACGAGGTTCTTGGCGTAGAGGCCGAACACGAACAGCCCGAAGCCCCAGAACTGGTAGCGCAGCATCTGGAACGAGGAAAGACCGAGGGCGGCGGGAGCGCGCCTCACGACTTCCTTCAGACCGGCGACGACGTTGCGCACGACCTGCGACGCCTCCTGGCCGAACGTGGTCTCGTGCGGGCGGAGCTCGGCGTGGCGCAGCTGCCTGGCGATGAACGCACCCAGGAGCAGCACGACCGCCCCGGCGATGGCCGGCACGAACGGCGGCACGAACCCGGCCAGGCCCGCGCCGAACACGATGCCGACGATCTGGGCGAGCGCGCCACCGGCCTGCGAGAGCCCGTTGGCCTGCAGCAGGTCTTTGCCCGAGAGCACGTCGGGCAACGCCGCCGACTTCACCGCGAGGGCGATGCGCACGCACGCCTGCACCGCGAGCAGCCCGACGATCAGCGCGGCGGTCGAGAACGTCTTGCCCTCGGTCGTGTCGGAGCCGAGCGGCACGAGCACCGCGAGCGCCACCGCGGTCACGACGATCGCGGTCGCGACGTCGGCCCACCACACCACGCGACGGCGGGGGAACCGGTCGATGAACACGCCGACGAATGGCGAGATGAGCGTGTACGGCACGTAGAGCGCCAGCACCACGGTGAGCAGGTAATCGGCCGACGGCAGGTTCTGCACGTCGAAGCCCTCCTGGCCGCCGAAGGCGAGCGACTTCGCGATCGCCCCCTGCACGACCCCCTGCCCGGCCTGCGCGAGGAACTGCACGCCCATGAGCACCGAGAAGTCGCGGTTGGAGAACGTCGAGAACATCGCGTTGAAGAAGCCCGCGAAGGCGTCGAGCGGCCTACGCAGCCACGCGTCGGCCAGGCGCAACGCCGCGCCGAGGCCGATCGCGACCGCGACCACCGTCCACCCCTTGGCCACGCTGAGCGGGCCGCGCCACACCGCGAGCACCGCGATGCCGGCGAGCAGCAGCATCACGACCGACATGCCGGGGATGAGCGCGATGCGATCGACCGTGGTGCGGATGCCGAGCCAGTTCGCGGCGAGCCACCCCGGCACGATCAGCAACAACGCGAGTAGCGCGATCACGAGCAGGTTCTGCGGCAGGTTCTCCAGCGCGCCGGGGTGCGCCTCGAACTTCGCGGCTTCCTCGGCGGCGGCGGCCCGCGCGCGCTCGACCACGTCGGTCGGCGGGACGTACAGGCCCTCACCCTCGATCACGAAGACATCGGGCCCCACCTCGACGCCCTGCGAGGTCACGGCCTCGAGGCTCGCCTGCTCCACGTCGCTGGAACATTCGTCGACGCCGTTGCACAGGCCTCCGTAGTACTGACCGATCAGGAACACGACGGGCGGCTCGCTGTACTCCTCGAACCGCGGCTGGAAGTCATCGGCCAGCTTGCCGTCGGGGTCGCACTCCGAGTCAGGGCCCCCGAACGCCTCGCACCAGTGCGAAAGTGCCGCGTCGTCATATCCCTCACTGCCGCTCGAGGACTCCGTGGGCTGGCCTGCGAGGAAGTTCTCCAGCGTGCCGAAGTAGGTCACGGATCGCTCGACCGCCGTGCCCGGCAACCCGGTCCGGAAGACGTTGGAGTAGGTTTTGGCCCAGCCGTAACCGACATTGGTGCCGTCGACCGGATCGTCACCATCGTCGCGGTTCACCACCAGCACGTTGGCCCGCCCCTCGCCGGCCGCGCTGACGACCTCGTTGACCGCAGCCAGCGATGTCCGCACCTGCTGGTTGGCCCATTGGTTCTCGTCGCTCACCCACCGGTTCGCGAGCCCGTCGTACAACACGTACCCGAGCGAGGCGACCACGAGCACAGCGCCAAGCATCCCGGCGATCTTGGCCGCGCCGTCGAGCCGGAGGAACCACCGGATCGCGACGAAGGCGCCGAGCCCGGCGAGCACCATCGGGGCTGCGCTGGCATTCATGAATCGGTAGTACGGCAGCGCCGCCCCGGTCAGTACCGACGCCACCCCGGCGAAGGCGAGGAGCCACCAGATCGAGACCTGGTCTTCCTGGCGCACGGGCTTCCTGGATGCGCGCGCCCAGAACACCGTCGAGACGATGGCGACGATGATGAACGGCACGATCACGGCCGGTTGCAGCGACAGCGTCCATTCCACGAGACGCTGGGAGAAGAACTTCGCGGTGTACGGGGGCGGCAGCGCCGCCTCGGCAAGACTCGCGGGCTTGCCCCAGATGCCGATGACCCAGCACGCGAGTCCCGCGATCATGCCGGAGCCGACCGACAGCAACATCGGCCCGTCCGAGCGGAGGGCCGAACCGAGCGAGAACCGGCTCGTGAGGAAGTGGAAGCCGAAGACCGCCAACAGCACCACGCCGAAGATCACGCACGTGGTTGGGTGCGTGAACGCCGCCGCGATGCCGATCAGGAACAGCGCCGTGCGCGCCCCCCACGAGGTGCGAGCCTCGTGCACGAACGGGATCATCAGGGAAAGCAGGAACAGCACCGTCACGTTGTCCAGGTAGCCGAGGTATGGCGTGGTGAGGAAGAGCCCCACGGTCGCGAGGAGCGTGGTGAGCACGACGAGGGGGTCGCGACGGCTGCGGAACATCGCCGCGCCCAGCGCCAAGCCGGTCAGGATCGGCATCCCGATCATCAGGTACGTGCTGAAGGTGTAGCGGTCGATGCCGACCACCTGCTGCAGCAGCGCGCCCGCGAACGGCACCGTGACGCGGTAGCCACCGGCGAACAGGCCGTTGGGCCCCCACTCCTCGGCGACCCGCACCGGGTCGCCTTCCATGATCACCTGGGCGCGCCACGTGTACCAGGCGGGGTCGCGGGTGGGCGCCGACAGGCTCGGGTCGGCCAGGAACTTCCAGCCGAGCACGAGCAGCATCAGCAATGCGAAGCCGCCGATCATCCACCACGAGCCGAGCCACCGAGAGCCGGGGGCCCGGTCGGATGCGGGCGGGTCGCCGGCCGGAGCGGTCACGGTATCGGTGGCTGTCATGGAGCGGATGTCCCTTCTGGAGATGTCGTTCGCGCAGCCCACAACCTCGCACAGGCCATGGGAACCGCCACAGGATAGACGAGCGGGCTGGCGTTGCCGGGACGCTGCGCCGCCACGCTCACGCCGCCGCCTCGGGCAGGCACGGCAGGTCCTGCATCAGCGCCGACGGGAACGCGGCGGCCATCACCGGGTCGTTCTCCTCGCCGAGGTTCGGCACGATGCCGCCGCCGGCCGTCTGGGCCTGCGTGAACGTCATCATGAACCGGGCCACGTCATCGACGGTGTGCCCGTTGGCGTCGAGTTCCTCGAGGTTCAGGAACGCCTGCGTCGGCTGCATCAGATCGACGATGTCGGGACCGCCCGCAGCGCCGAACCGTTCGTTGATCATCTCCTGCATCGGGCCGGTGGAGATCTGATAGCCGCCGCTCGCCGCAGGGTCGGGCATCGAAGCGTGATCGGCCGTGAGCACCATCGCCCACTCGCCTTTGCCCACCTCACGGTCGAGGAACGTCACGAGCCGCTTCATCGCGCGGTCCTGCGCCACGACCGCATCGAGCATCTCGGGGGAGTTCATCGACCACACGTGGCTCACATAGTCGATCTCCTTGAAGTTCAGGTACAGCAGGTCGGGCACGTCGTCGGCGCCGAACCCTTCCTGTCGCACCACGCGCTCCACCACGCGCTGCTGATACGGCGTGCGGGCGGGGGTGTCGAACCCCTGCAGCAGCTCCTCGATGTCGTTGTCGCGCCACTTGCCGTCGAGCTGGCCGTCGGCCCGGTCGACGGCTTCCTTGTCGCGCTCGAACCCACCCACGTCGTTCGCGTACCCCGCGAGTTGGTAGTAGGGCGCCTCGCGCTCGGGCAGGTTCCACTCGAAGCCCTCGTCGGTCAGCGTCTCGCCGCCGATCACCGATCGTGTGAGCGCGATGTCGCGATCGCCGCCGGAGAAGAACGATCCGTGGCCGAGCATGCCGAAATGGATGTCGACCGTGCCCACGATGCCGGCGACGGGGTCATTGTCCATCGCACGGTCGTAGATGTCGGCGAACGTCGGCTCGATCAGGAAGCTCGGTCCCTGGTTCCACGGACCGGTGATGCGGCCGGCCACCAGCATGTTGTGCCCGACGATGCCGTGGTGCAGCGGGAAGGCGCCCGTGCCCATGGTGGCGTGGATCTGCGCGGTGCTCGTCGGCGACGAGCCCACGGTGGCGTCGGTGTACCAGGTGCCCTCGGGGATGAGCGACTTCGTGAAGGGCCAGGCCTCCGGATGCTCTTCGAGCACGTTGATGCCGCCGGCGTCCCAGACCATCGTGACGAGCAGCTTCGGCACGTCGCGCTCGGCTTCGGGCAGTAGCGCCTCGGTCATCGGCTGCCCGTCGGGCGCACGGAACCCGTCGAACTTCAACACCTCCGCGGCGGTGGGCGCGATGCCGGCGACGGTGACCGGACGGTCGACCTCGCCCTGCGCCCGCACGAAGCCGGGGCCGTACCAGAACATGGGCACGGTCTGGATGTAGTCCCAGGGTCCGACGTGCGGCAGTCCCGAGCCCACGAAGTTGGGTTCCTTCGGCACGAAGCTGAGCTGCGCGCCTCGATCGGGCCGCCAGCCTCGCCAGATGCGCAGCAGTTGCTCGTGGGGCAGCGAGCACGCCACCTTCATGAGGTCGCGCTCGTTCGACTGCGCGATGGCATCGGTCTGCGGACGCGTGAGCGTCGCTCCGACGAGCACGGCGATCGACACGATGGGCACGAGCGATCGACGGGCGGACATGTGGGCACTAGGGAACACGACCGCCAGGGGGCCCGACAACCGAGCGTCGTGGAGAGTCTGTGACGGCGGCCGTCGTGGCCGGGGCGCGGTCGGCGGCGCGGTAGCGTGGGGCCGTGCCCATCGGCCGGCGGCTCTCGACCTTGCTGCTCGTGCTGGCGCTCGTGGGAGCGCCCGCCATCGTGCTTCGGGTGTTCTGCGTCGGGAACAGCTGCGATGCAGGCGGCAGCGAAGCGGCCTCGGTGGTGCCGTTCTGTCCGCTGCCTGAGTCGTTGCGCCGAACGATCGCGGCCGGGTTCCGCGAGGGGCGCTCACCCGACGTGATGGCGGCCACCGACGGCGTGAGCACGGTCGCCGCCGGGTTCGGCGATCGCGTGCGGGTTGCGTGGCCCGGCGCGGACTCGGGCGGCGCCACCACCGACATGCGCGTGCCCATCGTGTTCCTGGGCGGCGGGGTCTCGGCGGGCCCGATGCCCGACGGCGTCGGTCTCGACGCGATCACGCCCACCCTCGAGGTGGTCTCCGGCCTGCGCCGACCCCACCCCGACGTGCGCACCGGCGATGCGCTGCCGGGCGTGATCACCGACGGAACGAGCCCCTCACCCCTCGTCGTGGTCATCGCGTGGAAGGGCGTCGGCACGCCCGACCTCGAGGCTGCCCCTGGAGCATGGCCGTTCGTTCGGCGTGCCATCCGCGAAGGAGCCGGCACCATCGAGGCCGTGACCGGGTCGGTGCCCCTGGACCCCGCCGCGACCTTGACGACGATCGGCTCGGGAGGGCTGCCCTCGGCCCACGGCATCACCGGCTCGCTCGTGCGTGACGACGACGGCACGGTCCGGCGCGCGTGGTCGGGCGCGGGCTCGGTCATCGCGACGTTCGCCGACGACCTCGACGCCGCGAGTGGGCAGCGGGCCGCGGTGGGCGCCGTGCTGACCTCGCCCTCCGACCGCGGCATCATCGGCGACGGCTGGTACCTCGACAGCGACGACCATGATCGTGTGGCGCGCGCCATCGACCCGCGGCGCGCCGGCGCAGCGGTGCGGACCATGATGACCGCGGGCGGCTTCGGCGACGACGGCCTCACCGACGTGCTCGGCGTGGTGCTCGACGGTCGGGTGGGCGAGATCGACGCGGCCTCGGCCGATGTGGTGCAGGCGGTGCGTGCGGACGTGCCCGGCGCGACCTTCGTGATCGCCGGCACCGGTTCGCAGCCCGCCCCGGGGGCACTCGACGCGTCGGGCCTGGCGTCCGCCGTCGAGGCGTCGGTCGGCGCCCCCGTCGTGGCGGCGACCGCCGCCGACGGGCTCTTCCTCGACCGCGAGGTGCTGGTCGACCGTTCACTCACCGCCCAACACGTGGCCGACGCGCTGCGCGCCGAGCGGGGGGGCGGCGATGTGCCGCTCTTCGCCGACGTGTACCCGTCGTTCGCCGTCGCCTTCTCGAGGTACTGCTGATGGCCGTCGACGTCGAGCCCCGGGCACCCGCGCGCCGGCAGCGTCGTCGCGACCGCTCGGGCCCTCCGGTCGCCTGGGTGTTGGCGATGCTCGCCGGCGTCGCGGTGCTGGTGCGGTTCGCCGACCCCGCCAGCCTGCCGTGGCTGCGAAACCTGCTCATCGTATTCGGGTCGCTGCTGGTCGAAGCCATGCCGTTCATCCTGCTGGGCGCGACCGTGTCGGCCGCGATCGAGGTGCTCGTGCCCCCCTCGGCGTTCGCCCGCATCGCGCTCCTGCCGCGCGGCCTGCAGCTGCCGGCCGCGGCGGCTGCCGGCGTGGCCTTCCCCGTCTGCGAGTGCGGCTCGGTGCCGGTGGCCCGGCGGCTGGCTGCCAAGGGGCTCGCCCCGGGCGCGGCGATCACGTTCATGCTCGCCGCCCCGATCGTGAACCCGGTCGTCGTGGCGTCGACGTTCGTGGCCTACAGCGGTCGCGACACGCTGTGGGTCATGGTGCTCGGCCGTCTCGCGCTCGGGTTCATCGTCGCGATGACGGTCGGTTGGGTCTTGGGGCGACTGCGGTCGGGCGAGCTGCTGCGGGCGAGAGCGGGCACGGTCGAGGCGCACGAGGTCGACGAGGCGGAACCGCGCTGGCGCCGCTTCTTCGGCCACCTGACCGGCGACGTCGTGTTCATGGCACGGTTCCTGATCCTGGGCGCCGCGCTCGCAGCGGCGATCCAGACGTTCGTGCCCCGGTCCATCGTCGACAGCGTCGCCGACCTGCCGGTGATCAGCCTGCTCGCGATGATGGCGCTCGCCTTCGTCATGTCGCTCTGCTCGGAATCCGACGCGTTCGTCGCGGCGTCCTTCACCGCGTTCGGCCCCGCGCCGCAACTCGCGTTCCTCGTCTTCGGGCCGATGGTCGATCTCAAGCTCGCGGCGCTGTACGCAGGCACCTATCAGAAGGGGTTCGTGCGCACGGTCGTGATCGCCGTCGGTGCGACGACCCTCGTCGCCACCCTGTGGATCCAGGTGATCTGGGGATGAGCGAGCGACCCGGTGACCGCCTGCAGGTCAGTACCCCCCGGGTCGCGGCCGGGCTCGCCATCGGCGCATGGGCAGGATTGTTCTGGTTCCTCATGGCCGCCGGACGCACGTCGCTGTACCTGTCCAGCCGCACGGCATGGCTGGTGCCGCTCGGGGCGGTGCTCGCCTCCGCCGGCGCGCTGGGGCGCCTGGCGTCGGCGCGGGTGCGCGACCCCGAGCCCCTCGGCTCGCGCGAGACCTGGGCCATCGGCATCATCGTGCTGCCGGTCGTGCTGCTGCTCACGCTGCCCCCGACCACGCTCGACTCCTACGCCGTGAGCCGACGGTCCAACTCCACGGGCATCGGATCGAGCGCCCGCATCGTGAGCGGACCCATCGACCTCGTCGACGTGGCGGCTGCGCGCGCCGTCGCGGACGCCGAGACGGCCCTCAAGGCGCGCGCGGGCGAGCGGGTCACGATCGAAGGATTCGTGACCGAGGAGCCGGGGGAAGCCGACCGCTTCCAGCTCACCCGCTTCGTCATCACGTGTTGTGTGGCCGACGCGACGATCAGCTACGTGACGGTGGTCGACGCGCCGCCGGGCAGTTTCACCACCGACGAGTGGGTGCGGGTCGTCGGCCCGATCTACCCGCTCGGCAGCGACATCCTCGTGCAGGCGGAATCGATCGAGCCGATCGAGCAGCCCGACGAGCCTTACCTCACGCCCTGACCCCCGGGGTCGCTTCCGCGCATGAGCGACACGTGCCGATCAGGTCCAGCCGGTGGCGCACCCTGGCGAAGCCGCTGCGCTTGGCCAGCCGGTCGACCGTGCGGTCCATCGTCGATTCGAGATCTCGCGGGATCGTGACGTCTTCCACACGGCCGCAGGTCGAGCAGATCAGGTGATGGTGGTGCTCCGTGAGCTCCTCATCGAGCTCGAACCGGGCAAACTCGCCTTCGGTGATGACGCGCCGCACGACGCCCGCATGCTCGAGCACCGAGAGGTTGCGATAGACCGAGCTCTGCGGACCTGTGCGCGACTCGACGAGGTCGGCCGTCGACAGCGGCGTGTGCGATCGCTCGAGGGCGGCCACGAGAGCCTCCCGCTGGGCGGTGTAGCGCTGGCCCACGCGTCGCAGGCGCTCGGCGACCACCCCGTGCAGCTCACGCGTGCCGGGCGCCATCATGCGTCGGCCTCCGGGTCGCTCATGCGAGCGTGGACCGTGCGTGACGCGATCGCGACGACCACGAACACGCCGGCGGCCACCAGCACGATCGTGCCACCCGGCGCGGTGCCGGCGACGCCCGACACGGCGAGCCCGGCGATCGACGCCGCAACACCGATCACCACCGCGATCGCGAGCGATGCGCGGAACGAGCGCGCGAGCGTCTGGGCGCTCGCCACAGGCAGCACCATCATGGCGGCGACGAGCAGGATGCCGACGATCTGCATCGCGGCGACCACCGCCACCGCGGTCAGCACGGCGAGCAGCGCGTTCAGCGCCCCGACCGGAAGCCCGGCCACACGCGACCACTCCTCGTCGGTGACGACCGAGAACATCGCGCGACGCAGCGCGAGCACCGCGACGACGATGCCGAGGCCGAGCCCCACGATCGCCCACACCTCGTCGGGGCGCACGGTGAGTGGCTGGCCGAACAGGTAGGTGAGCACGTCGGCGGAGAGCCCGCCGCCGAGCGAGATCAGCACGACGCCCAGCGCGATGCCCGAGTAGAAGAGGATCGCGAGCGCGACGTCGCCCGACGTGCGCCGCCGGGCGCGGAACCACTCGATGCCGAGCGAGCCGCCCACCGCGAACGCGAGCGCGGTCCACAGCGGCGCCCAGCCCGCCAAGAGGCCGGCCCCGACGCCCGCGAACGCGACGTGGCCGATGCCGTCGCCGATCAGGGACAGGCGCTTCTGCACCAGGAACACCCCGATCGTCGGCGCGAACACTCCGACCGCGACGCATGCGACGAGGGCTCGCTGCATGAAGCCCAGGTCGAAGGGATACGGCAGCGCGAGCTCGGCGATCACGAGAGCTGCTCCAGCCAGTTCGGCAGGTCCTCGGCGTGCACGCCGAGGCTGCCCACCCCCCGCGCGGCCAGGTCGCTCGGACGGCCGTCGAACAGCACGCGGCGCTTCAGCACGATCACGCGATCGACATCGTCGGCGACGGCCGACAGCTCGTGCGAGACGAGCAGCACGCCCGCGCCGTGCTCCCGGATCAGGTGCACGAGGGAATCGCGGAACAGGCGCTGCGACGCGGCGTCGACACCGGCGATGGGCTCGTCGAGCACGAGCAGCGAGGGCTCGCTCGCGAAGGCGCGGGCGATGAACGCCCGCTGCTGCTGCCCCCGGAGAGCTCGTTCACCGGCCGCCGCGCGAGCTCGGCGAGCCCCACCGAGCCGATCGCGTGTTCGACCTCGGCGCGGTCGGTGCGCGACATCGGCATCCACCACCGGCCGTCGGTGAGCCGGCCGGCGGCGACGATCTCGCGCACGGTGGCCGGCAGCTCGGAGCTGAGGTTCGGCCGCTGCGGCACGTATCCCAGGCGAGAGCGCCGGCGCACCGATCGGGGTGGGCGTCCGAAGAGCCGCGCCGAGCCCGCCGACGGTTCCAGCGAGCCGAGCAGCAGCCGCAGGAGCGTGGACTTGCCCGAGCCGTTCGGGCCGACGAGCGCGACGAACTCGCCCGCATGCACCGACAGGCTCACGTCATCGAGCACGCGCTCGCGGCCGTACCCGAACGACAGCCCGGTCGCCCCCAGCAGTTCCTCGGCGCCGGCGTCGCCGTCGTCGGGCAGCACGTCAGGCGCAACCGAGGCCATCGCGCATCACCTCCAGGTTGTCGCGCATCACGCTCAGGTAGTCCTCGCCGGCCGCGGCGTCTTCCTCGGTGAGTCCCTCGAGGGGGCTCAACACGGCGACGGAGAGACCGGCTTCCGCGGCGAGGGTCTCGGCGACCTCGGCCGAGACGAGTTCCTCGGTGAAGATCGTGGTCACGCCGTCACGTTCGGCCTCGGCCGCGAGCTCGGCGATGCGCCCGGGGTCGGGCTCCGCCTCGGGCGAGAGGCCCGAGATCGCCCGCTGCTCGAGGTCGTAGGCGGCGGCCAGGTAGCCGAACGCTGCATGGTTCGTGATCAGCACCCGCGACCGGCACGAGGCGAGCCCGTCGCGGAACTCCCGATCGAGCGACTCGAGCTCGATCCGCAGCGCCTCGGCCCGATCGGCGAACCCGGCCGCGCCTGCAGGGTCCACCTCGGCGAAGGCTGCGGCGAGGCGGTCGCTCAACGACGCGACGAGCGTGGGGTCGAGCCACACGTGCGGGTCGCCGCCGCCTTCCAGCCCGGGCAGCGCCGGCACGCCGGCGAGGGCATCGATCGTGATGCCGGACGCCTCGCTCTGCACGGCTTCCTCGACCGATGGCTGGAAGCCCCCACCGACGGCCAGCACGACGTCGGCGGTGCCGACCGCCTCGAGGTCGTCGGGGGTGAGCTCGAGATCGTGGGGCTCCACGCCCGGCGGGGTCAGGTTCGTCACCGTGACGCGGTCGCCGCCGACCCGCTCGGCGACGAACGCGAGGGGGTAGAAGCTCGCGACCGCGCCCACATGCTCGCCGGCTCGGTCTGCCGAGCCGGCGCCGCGCTCGCAGGCGGACAGCGCCGCCAGCGAGACGAGAATAAGACTGAGAATCGCTCTCATTTCCCTAAGAACGTACGTGCCGTGGGATGTATCGTCAACGGCTGCGCCGCAGCGGCCACCGGTGATAGCGTCCGATGCGATGGGCGTGCGCGTCGGCATCGGGCTGTTCACGGGCCAGGTTCCCGCCGGGTCCGACCGTTCCTTCGGCCAGGAGTACCGCGACACCGTCGAGCTCGTGCGGCTCGCGGAGACCGTCGGGTTCGACGCCGCCTGGGTGAGCGAACACCACGGCGCGAGCGACGGCTACCTGCCCTCGCTGCTCGTGATGCTCGCTGCCCTCGCCGAGGCGACCTCGACGATCAGGCTCGGCACCGGCGTCATCCTCACCCCGTTCCACGACCCGATCCGGCTCGCCGAAGACGCCGCGGTCGTCGATCAGCTCTCCGGCGGGCGGCTCACGATCGGGCTCGGCATCGCCTGGCGCGAGGAGGAATTCCGCATGTTCGGGGTGCCGGTGCGCGAACGGCTGCCGCGCACCCTCGACACCGTGGCCATCCTGCGGAAGGCGTGGACGGGCGAGCGCTTCTCCCACGACGGCGAGATCTACCGCTTCGACCGGGTGCGGGTCACGCCGCCACCGGCGCAGCCGGGGGGACCGCCGATCCTGCTGGGCGGGTACGTCGACGCCGCCCTTCGCCGCGCGGGCGAGATCGGCGACGGCCACATCACCGACGCCGACGACCTGGTGCACGTGCGGAAGGCCGTGACGCTCATGGGCGAAGGGGCGCGCGCCGCCGGGCGCGACCCCGAGCGGCTGCATCTGGCGCTGATGGCGAACGCCTTCGTGGCCGAGGATCGCGCGTGGGAGATCGCGGCCCCGGGGGTGCTGCACCAGTTGGGGGCCTACGAGGCCTGGGACGCCGGCCACGACACCCCCGAGCACGATTCGCTGGAAGCGATCGTGAGCGACGAGCACGCGGCACGCCGGGCCACCGCCGCCGGGGCGCCCGACGACGTCGCACACGCGCTCGAGCCGTTCGTGCGCTCGTTCGCACAGCGGGCCGAGGCCGATCTCATCGTGCGGCTGCACTACCCGGGCATGGCCTTCGACGACGCCGCGCGTGCGGTGAGCCTGTTCGGCGAACAGGTGCTGCCGTCGCTGCGCGAGATCGCCGGCGGCTAGTCCGGCAGCGAGACCCGGCCCCCCGCCCGGCCCTCGAGGGCCGCCCGTGAGGCCACCACCACGCCGTCTCGATGCAGGCCTCGCACGGCGTCGGCGGCTCGGGGCTCCGGGCTTCCGACCGCTCGGGTGAGACCACCGAGCGTGCGGGGCGAACGCTCCCTGAGCTCGGCCAGGACCGCACCGCGCACCTGCCGCAGCGACCCCTCGAACCGTGTCTGGCGGCGGGTCGAAGGCCGCCCGGTGCGCCCCGCGGCGGCGAACGCGCACCAGGGTCGCATCGGGCACGCACCGCACCGTGGCGTGGTGCGGCAGACCTCGCGCCCCAGGTCCATCACGGCCTGGTTCCACGCCGAGGGTCGTCGGCGGTCGAGCCAGCGCTCGGCCGCGGCCGCCAGGTCGTGCGCCGGCACCTCGTCGGGCTCGGCGCCGTGGTCGACCCGCGCCCAGATGCGGCGCACGTTCGTGTCGACCACGGCGACCGGCACGCCGTAGGCGAGGCTCGCGACCGCCGCCGCCGTGTACGCACCGACGCCGGGCAGCGTGCGCAGCGCCACGGGGTCGCGGGGCACCACGCCGTGCCAGCGCTCGACGATCTGCGCGGCGGCGGCGTGCAGGGCGACCGCCCGGCGCGGGTACCCCAGACGCCCCCACGCCCGCAGCACGTCGGCCCTCGACGCTGCTGCCAACGACCCCACGTCGGGGAACCGTTGCAGGAAGGCCTCGAACACCGGCGCGACCCGTGGCGCCTGGGTCTGTTGCAGCATGCACTCGCTCACCAGCACCGCGTACGCGTCGGGGAGACGAGCCCCGGGCCGGGCGGGCGTGCGCCACGGGTAGGCTCGCCGCCGCGGCCGGTACCAGCGCAGCAGGGCTTCCTGCGCCTCGCCGCGCGGGCTAGGCTGCTGCCCGTCGGCAACCGTCTCGAAGGGACCGATCATGACCGTGATCCGTGACGTGATGAGCACCGACCTCACGATCGTCGCACCGACCACGACGATCGCCGACGCGGCGACGATGATGAGCACTCGCCAGGTCGGCAGCGCCCTGGTGCTCGACGGCGAGCGCCTGCTCGGCATCTTCACCGAACGCGACGTGCTGCGCGCGGTGGGCTCCGACTTCGATGCAGAGCATCACGCGGTGAGCGAGTTCATGACGAAGGACCCGAAGACGATCGGGCCCGAGGTCGACGCGACGGAGGCGCTCGAATCGATGTTCGCGTTCGGCTTCCGGCACCTGCCGGTCGTCGACGGCGGACGGGTCGTCGGCATCGTCTCGATGCGCGACGTGACGCGCCGCCCGTAGGGCACCCAGCCCGGCTCAGAACCCGGCCTTCGAGTCCTTGTTCGGCATCTCGTCGGCGGCCGTCTGCAACGCCTCGTGCACCGCCCGGAACACGTCGGCGACGAACGACGCCTGCTGTCCGTCGGCGCCGCTCATCGTGCCCCGCACCGCCGACGCGGTGATCTCGCATGCCTTCTCGAACACTGCCCAGTCGCTCTCGCGGGACATCGGGTCTCCTCCGTGGTGATGGCGATATGTCGTGGCGGCCATGACGCCGGCGCACCGTGACCTCAGGCTACCTGAGCCCGGTTCGTGCGCCGGTGCACGGGCGGGCCGCCGGAAGTTGGGGCAGGATGTCGAGGAGGGCCGGGCCCCGTTCGTCGTCTCGGTGAACGCGGCCGCCCGGCCGCCGTCAGGATGGGAGGCATCGAGTGAGCAGGTACATGCTGCTGATCCACGTCGACGAGACGGGCTGGGACGACGCGAGCGAGGGCGAACGCGCGCGCCTCTACGAGGGCTACGGCAAGGTGTCGGCAGCGATGCGCGAGCACGGGCACTTCATCGCCGGCGACGAGTTGCACCCGTCGGCAGAGGGCAAGATCGTTCGGGTTCGCGACCAGGCGCCGCAGGTGCTCGACGGCCCGTTCACCGAGACCAGGGAGCAGCTCGGCGGGTACTACCTCGTCGACTGCAGTCTCGACGAGGCCCTCGAGTACGCGGCGGCCATCCCGGGCGCGGCGACCGGCGCCGTGGAGGTCCGGCAGGTGTCGGACTCGTCCCCCTGACCGCTGCGACGAAAGGACACGACCATGCGATACATGTTGTTGATCTACAGCGACCGCCGACCCTTCTTCGAGATGAGCGACGAGGAGCGCGCGGCGAACATGCAGGAGTGGACCGACTACAGGCGTGGCTCGCCGGACGGGGCTGGATGCAGGCCGGCGACGCCCTCGCCGACGTGGAACAGGCAACCAGCGTGCGGCGTGGCCGAACGGCGAGCGCATCGTCACCGACGGGCCGTTCGCCGAGACGAAGGAGACAGCTCGGCGGCTACTACCTGTCGATGTCGAGCAACCTCGATGACGCGATCGAGGCGGCGGCGCAGATGCCCGGGCGCGAGGTACGGCACGATCGAGGTCGCGCCCGACTGCATGGAGATGCCCGCGGGTTGAGCTCCACGTCGGACGCGGTCGTCGAGCGCGTGTTCCGGCGCGAGTCGGGGCGGGCGGTCGCGGCCCTGATCCGCGCCGTCGGCGGCTTCGACCTCGCCGAGGACGCCGTGCAGGACGCGTTCGCGATCGCGCTCGAGCGTTGGCCGCGAGACGGCGTGCCGGACAACCCGGGCGCATGGATCACGACCACGGCGCGCAACCGCGCGATCGACCGCATCCGCCGTGAGCAGACGGGCCGGGCGAAGACCGAGGCCGCCGATCGACTCCGGGCCCTGGAGGACGCTGAGCGACGAGATGCACGAGATCCCCGACGAGCGGCTGCGGCTGATCTTCACGTGCTGCCACCCGGCGCTCGCCGATGGACGCGCGCGTGGCGCTCACGCTCCGGACCGTCGGCGGGCTCTCCACCCGCGAGATCGCCCGCGCGTTCCTCGTCGCCGCGAGCCGACCGTGGCCCAGCGGCTCGTGCGAGCGAAGAAGAAGATCCGCGAGGCCGGCATCCCCTACCGCGTGCCGCCGCGCGAGCTGCTCGCAGGAACGGCTCGACGGCGTGCTCGCGGTGCTCTACCTCGTGTTCAACGAGGGCTACAGCGCCACGAGCGGCGACGACCTCGTGCGCGTCGACCTGTGCGACGAGGCGATCTGGCTCGACGCGCATGGTCGACCGGCTGCTGCCCGGACCAGGCCGAGGTGCGGGGCCTGCTCGCGCTGATGCTGCTGCAGCACTCCCGGCGAGCCACCCGGACCGACGCCGCCGGGCGGCCTCGTGCTGCTCGAGGACCAGGACCGCGCGCGTTGGGACCACGAGATGATCGACGAGGGTGTCGCCGTGCTCGACGACGCGCTCGGCCTGCGCGCGCCCGGTCCCTACCAGGTGCAGGCGGCGATCGCCGCGCTGCACGCGCAGGCGCCCCGGCCCGAGGACACCGACTGGCCCCAGATCGCGACGCCTCTACGGAGCGCTCGCGGCGGCCGCGCCGAGCCCCGTCGTCGAGCTGAACCGCGCCGTGGCGGTCGCGATGGCCGACGGCCCCGGCGCGGGGCTGCCGCTCGATCGACGCGCTCGCCGACGACCTCGACACGCTACCACCTGTTCCACGCCGCGCGCGCCGACCTGCTCCGCCGCCTCGAGCGTCGCGAGGAAGCCGGCGGCGGCCTACCGCCGAGCGCTGGAGCTCGCGACGAACCCGGCCGAGCGCGACTTCCTGCAGGGGCGCCTCGAGGAGCTCTGAAGGCGCGCCCCCAGCCCTCAGGCCGGGGTGCGCTAGGGTTCTGCGTCGATGCTCTTCCCCACGATCGACTTCGCGATCTTCTTCGCCCTGGTCGTTCCTGGGCCACTGGCTGCTGAACCCGAACCGCCTGCCCTGGAAGCTGTTCATGATCGGGGCGAGCTACGTGTTCTACGCGTGGTGGGACGCGCACTTCATCTGGCTGCTCGCCGGCGTGTCAGCGCGATCGCGCAGCTCGGGCGCGATCGCCGTGTCGCGCCAGACCGACGAGACGCCGAAGCGCGTGCGCGATGGCCGGCGGCGTCGCGCTGCGCGCATCGCCCCGCTGCTCGTACTTCAAGTACTACGGCTTCTTCTCGCTCAACGCTCACGAACGCCGCGTCGAGCGCTCGGACTCGAGAACCTGGGCGCTGCCGCTGCTGCAGCTGGTCCTGCCGGTCGGCATCTCGTTCTTCACGTTCATGGCGATCAGCTACGTCGTCGACGTCTACCGCGGGCATACCCGCGTCGCGAGCTGGATCGACGTCTTCCTCTACCTGTCGTTCTTCCCGCACCTGGTCGCCGGGCCGATCGTGCGTCCCGACGAGCTGATCCCGCAGCTCGACGTGCGCGCGGACCCGCGCCACGTCGACGTCGCGGGCGCGGCGTGGCTGATCCTCGGCGGGCTCTTCAAGAAGGTCGTGGTGTCGAGCTTCCTGGCGACGTCGATCGTCGACCCGGTGTTCGGCGACCCGTCGGCGCACTCCGCGTCGACGCGATCACCGGCGATGGTCGCCTACGCGGTGCGTGATCTACGCCGACTTCAGCGGCTACACCGACATCGCGATCGGCGTCGCGAAGCTGCTCGGGCTTCCAGTTCCCCCAGAACTTCGACCGGCCGTACACGGCGCGGTCGCTGCAGGACTTCTGGCGCCGATGGCACATGACGCTGTCGCGGTGGCTGCGCGACTACCTCTACATCCCGCTCGGCGGGTCGAAGACGGGCGAGACCCGCACCTACGTGAACATCGTCGCGACGATGGTGCTCGGCGGCCTGTGGCACGGCGCCGCGTGGACCTTCGTGTTCTGGGGCCTCTACCACGGCGTGGGGCAGGCGATCGGCGCCTGGAAGCGAACGCACCTGCCCGAGCGGCCCGAGACCCCGATGCTCGTGTGGGGACAGCGCCTCGCGACGTTCGCGCTCGTGTGCATGGGGTGGGTCTTCTTCCGCGCCGACTCGATCGACGACCGCGTTCACGCTGCTCGGCCGTCTGCTGCTCGGCTGGGCCTCGCCCACCGAGCTCGTCACCCCGCTCGTGCTCGGCACGATCGCCCTGATGCTCGCGCTGCAGTACGCCCCGCGCGAGCCAGGCCTCGTGCTGCAGGAGCACATCTCGCGGTGGCGTCCGGTGCCGATCGGGCTCGCGGGCGCCGGCGCCTTGTTCGTGATCAGCACGCTCGGGCCACAGGGCGTGGCACCCTTCATCTACTTCCAGTTCTGACGACCGAGGACCTGCGACACATGATCGACCGGCCGAAGGCGACGCTCGAGCACCCCGACCCCCACGGGGAGGACTCGCGCACCCCGGTGCCGCGCGGGCGGCAGACGATGCCGGCGGGCAAGGTGCTGGTCGTGCTGCTCGTCGCGCTGCTCGTGTGGGGGTTGCTGTCGGCGCCAAGCCTGAAGCGCGCCTCCGAGGCGCAGCCGCTCGGCACCCGGCGCACCGTGTCGCTGTGGGTGCTGCGCCCCGTCGCCGCGATCAGCGACTTCGTGATGCTCTCCTCGGCGACCGACGGCGCGATGCGGCTGCTCGGGCGCGACCCCGACGCTGCGCCGGGCGGCTCGATCGACGTGCCGGGCCCCGACGCGTTCCCCACGCTCGACCCGGGCGTCACGGCCTCGCCGAAGCCCGACGAGCCGGTGGTCGAGGACTCGAAGATCCGCCGGCCCACCCCCACGAACGAGTTGCGGGTCGTGGTCGTCGGCGACTCGCTCGCCGCCGGCCTCGGCGTGTACCTCGAGCGCGAGTTCCGTCCGGCCCTCGTGCACCTCTCGCGCCAGGGTCGCATCTCGACCGGGCTCTCGCGGCTGGACTACTTCGACTGGCTCGGCGCGATGCAGAAGATCGAGAACGGGTTCTCCCCCGACCTGGTGGTCGTGATGATCGGCGACAACGACAACCAGAGCCTGCAGTCACCGGGCGGTCAGACCGTCGCCGAGATCGGCTCCTTCGAGTGGCCGCGGGCCTACGAGGACCGGGTCGAGGAGTTCACGCGCATCGCGGTCGACGGCGGCGCCCACGTGGTGTGGGTGGGCCTGCCGATCGTGCAGCGCAAGGAGCGCTGGGACGTGATGCAGCGCCAGAACGACATCTTCGAGCGCGTCGTCGACGCCACCCCCAACGCCGTCTACGTCGACATGTGGGACCGGCTCGCCGACCGCGACGGCCAGTACACGCCCTTCCTCTGGGAAGGCGGCCGGGCCAAGCTGGTCCGCGCGAGCGACGGTCTGCATTTCACCCCGCTGGGCTACGAGCTGATGGCCGAGGCCGTCATCGAGTCCATGACCGACGCGTTCCGGCTGAGCCCAGCCACCCTCGACGACTGAGCGGCGACCTAGACCTGGATCGGCACCTCGGGCAGGTTCGCGAGCGCGGCGTCCTCGTCGGCAGCATCGAACTCGAGGTCGGGCAGCCGCCCAGCCAGATAGTCGTCGTATGCCTGCATGTCGAAATGGCCGTGCCCGCAGAGGTTGAACAAGATCACGCGCTCTCACCGGCTTCGCGGGCAGCGATGGCCTCGTCGATCGCGCCCTTCACGGCGTGGTTCGCCTCGGGCGCCGGCAGGATGCCCTGGGTCTTCGCGAACAGCAGCCCCGCCTCGAACATCTCGTTCTGCGTGTAGGCCACGGCCTCCATGTGCCCGTGCTTGACGAGCAGCGACAGCGACGGCGAGTCGCCGTGGTAGCGCAGCCCGCCCGCATGCACCGGCGCCGGCACGAAGTCGTGGCCGAGCGTGTACATCGGCACGATCGGTCCGAGCTGCGCCGTGTCGCCGTAGTCGTAGGCGAACCGCCCCTTCGTGAGGGTCGGGCACGCGGCCGGCTCGGTCGCGAGGAACCGCATGTCGGGCGTCTCGCCGCGCAGCTTCCCGGCCATGAACGGGTAGGAGATGCCGGCGTAGTTCGACCCGCCGCCGACGCAGCCGACCACCACGTCGGGCTGCTCGCCCGCCATCGCCATCTGCTGCTGCGCCTCGAGGCCGATCACGGATTGGTGCAGCAGCACGTGGCCGAGCACGCTGCCGAGCGCGTAGTTCGTGTCGTCGTGCGTGGCGGCGTCCTCCACGGCCTCGCTGATCGCGATGCCGAGCGACCCGGTCGAGTCGGGGTTCGCCTCGAGGATCGCGCGCCCGCTGTTCGTCTTGTCGCTCGGCGAGGCCACCACGCTCGCCCCGAACGTCTCCATGAAGATGCGGCGGTACGGCTTCTGGTCGTAGGAGGCCCTCACCATGTACACGTCGCACTCGAGGCCGAACATCTGGCACGCGAGCGCCATCGACGAGCCCCACTGCCCGGCGCCGGTCTCGGTCGCGATGCGCCGTATGCCCGCCTCCTTGTTGAAGAACGCCTGCGGCACGGCGGTGTTGGGCTTGTGGCTTCCCGCCGGTGATACCCCTTCGTACTTGAAGTAGATGTGGGCCGGGGTCTGCAGCGCCTGTTCGAGCCGCGTGGCTCGGAACAGCGGCGATGGCCGCCACAGCCTGTAGATGTCGATCACCTCGCCGGGGATGTCGATCCACTCGTCGGTGCGAGACCTCCTGGCCGATCAGCGACATCGGGAACAGCGGCGCGAGGTCGTCGGGGCCGAGCGGCTGCTTCGTCTGCGGGCTGAGCGGGGGCAGCGGCTCGATGCCCGACTTCACGATGTCGGGCATGAGGTTGAACCACGCGGTGGGGATCTGGTCGGGCTGCAGGTCGAATCGGGTGCGGTCCTCGCTCATTCGGGAAGCCCTCCTCGCGCGGCTGTCGAGTCGGCGCGAGCCTACCCCTCGCCCGGACGGGTCGCCACCTCGACCCACCCGTCGACCTCGCGAGCCTGGAAGACCGGGCAGGGCGTCCTGCGGCCGGGCCCTCGGTGGGCTCGCCGGTCTCCACGTCGAACACGCTGCCGTGGCACGGGCACTCGACGGTGGCCGCCCGGTCGTCGAACTCGCCCTCGGCGAGCGAGCAGCCCTGGTGCGTGCACTCGTCGCCGAACGCGAACAGCCGGGCTTCGACGTGGGCGACCGTCACGCGGCCCGCCGTCGGTGTCGTACGCCCGCATCTCGCCCTCGGGGATCTCCCCGAGCGCCCCGACCTCGACGAAGTCCATCCGGGTCTCCTTCCTTCGTCGTCGCTCAGGCCGCGTGACAGCGCGATGAACCCCGCTGCAGCACGGTGAAGACGCCGAGCGCGGCCAGCACGATCAGCACCGGGACCATCATGCCCGGGATCAGCAGACCGACCATCAGCGCGAGCATCCGCTCGAGCCGCTGGAACAGCCCCTCGGTGAGCTCGATGCCGACCGCCTCGGCCTCCGCTCGGATCTGACTCACCCCCAGGCTCACGACCAGCGTGAGCAGCGCGAGCGCCGCCTGCACGGTCTCGCCCTGCGGCCGCGAGGTTCCAGAACAGACAGGAGAACAGGATCATGTCGCGACACACGGTCCAGCACGGAGTCCATGAACGCGCCCGATCGCTTCTCCTCGCCGCGATGGCGGGCCACCGACCCGTCGAAGACGTCGAGCAGGCTGCCGACGAGCAGCAGGAAGCCGGCGACGAACCAGTTGCCCTCCACGATCTGCCAGCCGGCGAGCACGATGAACACCGGCGAGAGCAGCGTGAGCTGCCACGGCCGCACGCCCGTCCAGATCAGGAAGGCGAGGATCGCCCGGTACGGCCAGGCGAGCAGGCGCTGCATCGCGCCGCCGGCGGCGCTTTCGTTCTTGCGCGGCGCGGGCATGTCCCGCACCCGGGGCGCTCTCGCTCGGGCCGACTCGCACGCTCGCTCGTCACGGGTCCACACCCGGCTCGCTCGCGGTCACCCCGCGAACGGCTCGAAGCCCACGACCACGTATCGCAAGGTGCCGCCGGGCGCCTCGTACGACGACCTCTGCTCGCCGGCGGCGCCGAGCAGCGCCGCGCCGAGCGGCGACGTCGTCGTGACGGTGCGCGCCCCGGGCGCCTTCTCCTCGGCGTGCTCGGCCAGGAGGTAGGTCTCGTCGTCGGGGTCGTCCTCGTCGAGCGGGCGGATCGTGACGAGCATGCCCGGGCCCGACCGCGTCGGCGTCGGCCGGCGCCTCCACGATCTCGGGGTCGCGCAGCATGTGCTGGATCTTGCGGATCTTCGACTCCATCATGCCCTGCTCGTCCTTGGCGGCGTCGTACTCGGCGTTCTCCTTGATGTCGCCGTGCTCGCGCGCCACCTTGATCTGCTCGGTGATGCGCTCGCGCCCGTGCGTGGTGAGCTCCTCGAGCTCGGCCTTCAGGCGCTGATAGGCGTCGAGCGTGAGGGTCGCGGTGGGCTCTTGCCCCGCGCCTCGCGGCGGGCGGTTCCGCAGCTCTTCGGGAAGTTCGGGCATGCGGCGAGTCTACCGACGGGGAACCGCGCCGGCGCGCGGCGTCACTCCTCGCTGAAGTAGACGTTCTTCACCTCGGTGTAGAGCTGCGCCGCGTGCATCCCCATCTCGCGGCCGATGCCGCTGTGCTTGAAGCCGCCGAACGGAGCCTCGGTGTGCACGCTGCTCGCCGAGTTCACGCTGATGATCGCCGGTGCGGATGCCCTTCGCGACCCGGATCGCGCGGCCGAGGTCGCGCGTCCAGATCGAGCCGGAGAGACCGTACGGCGAGTCGTTCGCGAGCCGGACGGCCTCCTCCTCGGTGTCGAACGGGATCACGCAGACGACCGGGCCGAAGATCTCCTCCTGGGCGACGCGCCAGGCGTTGTCGACGTCGGCGAGCACGGCCGGGCGCAGGTAGAACCCGGCGCCGTCGGGCAGCTCGCCGCCCGTCACGTGACGCGCGCCCTCCTCCATGCCGATCGCGAGGTAGTCGAGCGACGTCTGCGCGCTGCCCCGACGAGATCAGCGGCCCCATCTCGGTCGACTCGTCGAGCGGCTCGCCGACCGCGATCGCCTCGGTGCGCGCCGCGAACCGCTCCACGTACTCGTCGTAGATCGGGCGCTGCACGAACTGGCGCGAGCGCGCGCAGCAGTCCTGGCCCGCGTTGTCGAAGACCGACCACAGCGACTTCTCGATGCAGGCGTCGAGGTCGGCGTCGTCGAAGACCACGTTGGCCGACTTGCCGCCGAGCTCGAGCGAGACCCGCGTGATGTTGGTCGCCGCCGCCTGCATCACCGGCGTCCCGACCTCGGTCGAGCCCGTGAACGCAGATCTTCGCGACGCGCGGGTCGGCGATGAGCGCGGCCGCCGTCGTGGAGCCCGGGCCCGGGCAGCACGCTCAGCGTGCCCTCGGGCAGCCCGGCCTCGTCGAGGATCTCGGCGATGGCGAGGGCGGTGAGCGGGGTCTGCGACGCCGGCTTCACGACGGCGGTGTTGCCGCACGCGAGCGCCGGGGCGATCTTCCAGCTCGCGATCACGGCCGGGAAGTTCCACGGGCGTGATCAGGGCGCAGACGCCGACCGGCTCGCGCAGCGTGACGTCGAGGCCCGGCGGCACGATCGGGATCGTCTCGCCGGTGATCTTGTTCGCGGCCCCGCCCCAGTACTCGAAGACGTTCGCCACGATGTCGATCTCGCCGCGCGCCGCCGCGATCGGCTTGCCGCCGTTGCGGGCCTCGAGCTGGGCGAGCTCCTCCTGGCCGCTCGCGGATCAGGAACGACGCCGTCGTCAGCACGCGCCCTCGCTCCCGGGCGGACAGTGCGCGGCCACGCGCCCTCGTCGAACGCCGCGCGCGGCGATGTCGACCGCGCGAGCGGCGTCCTCGGCGCCGGCCTTCGCGACCTCGGCCATCGGGGTCGGCCGTCGACGGCTCGATCACCTCGCTCGGTCGCACCGTCGGCGGCCGCCACCCGCTCGCCCCCCAGCACCAGCAGCTCGGTCATGGCTTCCCCCTCCGCGGCCCGTGACGATGCGCATCGTAGAACGACGGCGTACCCTTCGGCCGTTCCGACACCGACGGAGGGGACCATGCGACTCGAGGGCAAGGTGGCGTTGATCACGGGCGGCGGCAGCGGCATGGGCAAGGTGGCGTCGGAGCTGTTCGCCTCCGAGGGGGCGAACGTGGTGCTGACCGACGTGAACGACGAGGCGGGCGAAGCGACCGCGTCGTCGATCGGCGAGCGCGCGTTCTACGTGCACGCTGACGTCTCGAAGGAAGCCGATGCGCAGGCCATGGTGGCCGCCGCGGTCGAGCGATTCGGAAGGCTCGACGTGCTCTACAACAACGCGGGCATCATGCCGCTCGACGACGGCTCGGTGACCGACGCCGACGGGTCGATCTGGGATTCGGTGCTGGCCGTCAACGTGAAGGGCGTGATGTACGGCTGCAAGTTCGGAATCCCCGCGATGCTCGAGCACGGCGGTGGCTCGATCATCAACGTCGCGTCGTTCGTCGCGTGGATGGGCGCGGCCACGTCGCAGACCGCCTACACCGCCTCGAAGGGGGCCGTGCTCGCGATGACGCGTGAGATCGCCGTCGAGTACGCGCGCAGGGGCATCCGCTGCAACGCGCTCTGCCCGGGGCCGATCGAGACGCCGCTGCTGCTCGCGCTGCTGTCCGACGACGCGAAGAAGCGGCGCCGCTTCGTGCACATCCCGATGGGGCGCCTCGGCCACGCCGAGGAGCTCGCGAAGGCTGCGCTGTTCCTGGCGAGCGACGACTCGAGCTACATGACCGGCTCGAGCCTGATCGTCGACGGCGGCATCACCGCCGCCTATGTGACACCCGAGGACTGACAGAGGCGTGCCGCGACGGCTGTCTCAGCCCATCGTGCCCACGGTGCTCGCCCTGATCACCGTCATCTCGATCTCGTGCATGCAGGGGGACGACCTTGAGACCGCATCCACGTATCACCCGGGACCGCTCCAAGGGACGGAACCCTGGGGCACGATCACGCTGACGGGAGTTCCGGCGCGGGTCGGCCAGCCTGTATCGATCGGCGTCGAGGTGGTGTCCCACGACATGCCCGCCAATCTCCGGATCGAGGGAGTCCGTCTGATCGGTGCTCCGAACGAGCTTCGGGTGGTCGGCGCCCTTGCCTCCACAGGACGAGGCGGGAGCTTCGTTTGCGTCGGCTCCTCACGCTCGTTCCCGCCGGCGGGTTGCCGGGTCGATCCACTCGGAGGCTGGAGGATCTCAGGCGAAGCGGTGGAACACGGCGGGTTCCAGATCGTCCTCGGACTCGCTGCCTCGCGACCAGGAACCTATGGATACCCGGGTGTGCTCCTCACCTACACCGATTCCACCGGTGAGCGGTTCACTGACGTGTTCCTGCAAGGAGGGCAGGTGTGCGCGCCCTGGAAGGAGGGCCAACTCGGATGTCCGAGATCGGGCGAGATCCGACGGGACCAACGGAAGGTCGCCGACGATCTCGAGGCCGGCACGTTCGTCATGCCGACGGCCGCCTGACGCCGGCGCCCGAGGGCGCAGGTCGACGGTTCACGTGCCGAAGACGGGTCGCAGCGCGACGTACACGGCGCGGTATCGGCGGTACGCCTCCTCGTACGCCGTCGCGGTTCGCCGCGTCGGGCTCGTGCACCTCCGGGCGGAACCGCACGAACGCTTCGACCGCGTCAGCGACGGTCGCGTGCACGCCCGCACCCGACCGCCGCGAGGATCGCGGCGCCCGTGGCCGTGGTCTCCACCGATCTCCGGCACCCGCACCGGCAGTCCCGTCACGTCGGCCTTGATCTGACGCCACAGCGGACCCTTCGCACCGCCTCCGACGATCGTCAGCCGCCGGACGCCGAGCCCGGCGTCACGCATCGCATCGAGGATGTCGCGCAGAGCGAACGCGCTGCCCTCGAGGATCGCCCGCGTCATGTGATCGCGCGTGTGCGCGAGCGTGAGCCCGTAGAACACGCCACGAGCGGCGCCGTTCCACTCGGGCGCCATCGCGCCCTGCATGCACGGCAGGAAGACCAGCCCCTCGGCGCCCGGGTCCACGTGTCCCGCCTCCGTCGAGAGGAAGTCGTACGCGTCGCCGAGGCCCACCGCTTCGGCGTCGCGCTCGATCGGCGCGAACTGGTCGCGCCACCAGCGCAGGTTGCCGCCCGAGACGAACCCAGGGTTCTCGAGCAGCCACGCGTCGGGGTCGGCGTGGGGGTGGCACTCGACCAGCATCGTCGGGTCCTCGCGAGGCTCGGCGCTCGCCGCGCACACCGGCTCGGCGGTGCCGACCACGTCGCAGACCTCGCCGGGCTCGAACACGCCGGCGCCGAGCGTGGCAGCCATCTCGTCGCCGCATCCGATCGCGACGACGGTCGTCGGGATCGCAGCCCGCTCGCCTCGGCGAACGCGGCGGTCACGGTGCCGACGGGCTCGGTGCCGGCGCCGAGCTCGGGGCAGCATCGACTCGTCGATCGCCGGTCGCCGTCGAGCGCCTCGGCCGACCACGCCCGGGTGCGCGGGTCGAGCAGCGCGAGCGAGCTCGCGTTGGAGTAGTCGACGGCGAGCTCACCGGTCGCGTGACGCAGCACGTAGGAGCCCGGCGGCATGATGTGCGCGGCGCTCTTCCAGGCGTCGGGCTCCTCGTCGCGGACCCACAGCGCCTTGAACACCGCGTGCGACGAGTCGAGGTTCGCGCCGACCGCCCGGTAGAAGTCCTCGGGCGAGATGCGCTCGGCGAGCTCGGCCGCCTGGGCTTCGGCGCGGCGATCCATCCAGATCATCGCGGGACGCACCGGACGACCGTCGCCGTCGCACACGACCATGCCGTCGAGCTGCGAGCCGAACGACAGGCCGCGGATCGCGGCGGCGCCGCCGGGGCTCGCCGCGACCAGGCGCGCACACGCGCGCTCGACCGCGCGCGGTCCACAGGTCGGGGTCCTGCTCGGCCCACCCCGGGTGCGGGAACGACGACGTCGTAGGCCTCGTACGCCGAGTCGACCAGCTCGCCGTCGTCGCGGTACAGGGCGGCGTTCGTGCCCTGGCTGCCGACGTCGCAGCCGATCACGTACGGGCCGCTCACGGCACGATCACCATCTTCAGACCGGTGCCCGCGCGGATCGTCTCGAACGCCTCGCCGATCTGCTCCAGCGGCCACCGATGCGTGACGACCGCGGCGAGCACGTCCTGCTTGCGGTCGAGGTAGTCCATCGTGATGCGGTACTGGCGATGCGTCGCGCCGTAGGCGCCCGAGGATGTCGAGCTCCTTGTAGTGGAGCTGGTTCATGTCGAGCGGGCTCACCGGGTCGTGCTTGGGCAGGCCCGCGAAGTACACGACCTTCGCGCGCTTGGCGGCCATCTCGAGCGCGGCCTGCTGCGCGGGCTTGGCGGGCGCCGCGACGCTCACGCGCTCGGCGCCGTGACCCCCCGTGCGCGACAGCACCTCCTCGACCCCGTTGTCCTCGCCCGCGACCCACGAGTCGTCGACGACGTCGCCCGACCGCGTCGAGCGCGATCGTCGAGCCGATCAGCGGAGACGTCGGTGAGGTAGACCCTCGATGCGCCGCGGTCGCGGGCCATCACCGCCTGCCAGCAGCCGATCGGACCGGTCCCGAGGATCACGACGGTGTCGCCGAGCCGCACGTCGAGCTGCTCGATGCCGTTCAGCGCGCACGCGAACGGGTCCGCGACGGTGGCGAGGTCGCGACGGCAGCTCCGGCGGCAACGGGATCAGGTTCTTCGTCGCGATCGGCGGCACGGCGGCCAGCTCGGCGTAGGCGCCGGGATACGGGTCGTAGCCGTACAGCAGGTGGTGCTCGCACAGGTTCTGGAACCCCTCCGCGCACCACCGGCACTCGCCGCACGTGAGGATCGACCCGAGGAAGACCCGATCGCCCGCCGCGACACCCGGGCGGCAGGTCCGCCTGCGGGCCCACCTCCTCCAGCACGCCGACCGGCTCGTGCCCGAGCTGCCACGGCGACGGGCGCCTTCGGGTCGCCGTTGAAGAAGGTGCGCGCGTCGGTGCCGCAGATGCCGCACGCCTCGACCCGCAGCAGCGCGCCGCGCCGGATCGAGCTCGGGCTCCTCGGCGTCGTCGCGGACCTCGACCACGTTGACGTCGGTCATGAACGCGGCGCGCATCTACTGCCAGTCTCCTGGCGCAGCGCGTCGAGCGCCTTCTCAGCGGTCCACCGCTCCCGGATCACGCGCGACAGCGCCCGGGTGATCGCCTCGGGGTTCGCGTGCATGAAGATGTTCCGCCCGACCGAGCAGCCGATCGCGCCGGCGGCCATCGCCTGCTCCATGCGCGTCAGCAGCTCGGCGTCCTCGAGGCGCGAGCCCCCGGCGAGCACGACCGGGATGCCGTTCGCCGCCTCGACGCAGCTTGGCGAACGAGTCCTGATCGCCCGGCCAGTTCGTCTTCACGATGTCGGCGCCGAGCTCGGCGCACAGGCGCACGTTGCGACGCAGGTACTCGAAGCCGTACTGCTGCTTCAGCTCCTCGACCGTCGCGTACGTCGTCGGGAACTCCGCCTCGGCGATGAACGGCATGCCGAGCATCGCGCACTCGCGACCCACCGCCGACAGGATGTCGATCATGCCGGCCTCGGTGTCGCCGCCGAGCGCCGTGAACAGCACCACGGCGTCGGCGCCGAGGGCGAGGGCCTCCTCGACCTCGGCGATCTGCACGATCTCGGGACGGTCGCCGTCGGGCGAGGCGCTCGCCGAGAGCAGCAGCGCGAGCGAGGTCGTCGGGCGAGAACGCCGTCGGCCGCGATGCGGATCATGCCCTTGCTCATCATGATCACGTTGGACCCGCCGGCCACCGCCTCCGCTCGTGCGCTGCGTGATGTCGGCCAACGGCTCGAGGAACGTGGGCGACGTCATCCCGTGGTCGAGCGCGCAGATCACCGACACCCCCTCCGGGTCGATCACGCGCTTGAGCCGCATCGCCTTGCCGACGCTGGTCGTCACGGTCCTCTCCTTCCCGGTCCTCGCCGGACCACGGTGAACTCGAACGCCTCGACTGAGGTGATGCTCGTGCGACAGCAACAGGGGCTCGCCCTCGCGCCCGTAGTC
Source organism: uncultured Actinomycetes bacterium (assembly GCA_963722795.1). GTDB lineage: Bacteria > Actinomycetota > UBA4738 > UBA4738 > HRBIN12 > JAOUEA01. Next base: position 467,581 of record CAVROD010000002.1, on the reverse strand, counting down.
GACCTGCCGCAGGTACAACAGCAGCGACCCGGTCTTCACCGCGAGTCGCTTCGCCAGCGCACGATCGGCTCGGGCGGGCTCCACGCTCACGACGCCGTGTTCCACCGAGGTGCCGTGACGCTCGAACAGTTCGTACACGGAGCCGTCGAGCGGCATCGACGTCAGTTCTGCGGCACCCACGCGAGCGGCGGACACGATGTCGACGGAGAACACGACCGCGCGACCGTCGGCCGTGCGCACACGCTCGAGCCTGACCACCGGATCGCCTGCGTGGAGGTCGAGGGTCGACGCTTCCTCCTCGGTGGCGGCCGTCGGTGTACACCGCACTCTGACTCGTCCCCGACTCCATGCCGGCGGCGCGGATCGCTTCGGTGACGCCGAAGTTCACGTCGAGGTTGTTGCGGAGCCTGGGTCGGTGGGTGGCGTAGGTGCCGGCGCCGCTGGTCCTCGTGACGAACCCGTCCTCCTCGAGCGACCGCAGCGCCTCGCGAAGCGTTGGCGCGAGACACCCCCATCTCCTCGGCCAGCTCCGGCTCCGGGGGGAGCTTCGATCCCGGCGGGATCCGTCCGGTCGCGATGCGCGACAGCAGATCGTCACGAACCCTGAACGACAGTCGCTTCCTCGCCACTCAGCCCCCTCGTCTCGGCGGCAGCCTAGTTTGTCTGACAAATGCTGTCAAAGCCGCGGTTCGCCGTAGCATCCTTTCCATGGATCTCACGGCCGTCGGCGTCCCCGTGGTGACCGGACCGGCACAAGGATGGAACTTCTGGCCGTTGATCGGCATCCCACTCGCATTGTTCGTCGCCTTCCGCTGGCTGCGGCTTCCCCGCAGGACGGGGGTCGCTCTCACCGCGGTCCTTGGCGGCCTGCTCATCGCCGATGCCGTCGCCGCATGGGGTGTCCTTCCCGTCGCGGCTGGGACGGCGTTGGTGATGGGAGGGTCGGCGATCGCCGTCGGCCGGTTGCGTCGAAGGCATCCCCCGACCGTTTGACAGACAAACGGGATTGTGTCTCCATACGCGGTGTCCGCTGACGGGGGGTCAGCGGGAGGGAGGGTGACGCATGTCCGAGCGCAAGGTCGGGTCAGTCACGTACCGAGAGGTGGGTGAAGGCTACTTCGAGGAGCGGGGGCTCCGACGCCACGCGGGCGTCTGGTCCCTGTGGGCGCTCGGGGTCGGGCGCCGTCATCTCCGGCGACTACTACGGTTGGAACTTCGGCCTGTCCGTCGGCGGATTCGGTGGCCTGCTGTTCGCCACGATCGTCATCGCGATCATGTACTACGGGCTCTGCTACAGCATCGCGGAGATGTCTCCGGCCCTGCCCCACACCGGGGGCGCGTACTCGTTCGCGCGCTCCGCGATGGGACCGTGGGGCGGCTTCATCACCGGCCTCGCGGAGAACGCCGAGTACGTGATCACCACCGCAGTGGTCGGTGGAGCGATCGCGCTGCTGGCGCAATCGGTGGTCGCCGACCTCTTCGACATCGTCGGCGATCCATTCTGGAACAGCGAACCGTTCTGGTGGGCGGTGTTCTACGTCGTGTTCCTCGCGATCAACATCAGCGGCGTCGAGGCCACGTTCCGCTTCACCGTCGGCATCACGATCGTCGCGATGGGCATCCTGGTCGTGTTCTACGTCGCAGCGCTCGTGAGTCGGGGAGTTCAGCCCGGACCTGTGGTTCAACATCGCCGATGGAGGCGGCGAGGCACCAGCCGGCGACGGCTCGTTCCTGCCGTTCGGTATCAGCGGCATCTTCAAAGCCCTGCCGTTCGCGATCTGGTTCTACCTCGCGATCGAGGAGGTGCCGCTCGCTGCCGAGGAGTCGATGGACCCGCGGCGTGACGTGCCCAAGGGCACGATCCGCGGCATGCACACGCTGCTGCTGCTCAGCATCGGGGTCCTGCTGCTCAACTCGGGTGTCGGCGGCGGAGCGTTCGCCGATCGGCGAATCCGGCACACCGCTGTTCGATGGCTTCAAGGCCATCTTCGGCGACAACACCGGTGCCGTGCTGCTCGGCATGATGGGGCTCGTCGGCCTGATCGCGAGCTTCTTCACGATCATGTACGCGTACGGGCGGAACACGTACTCGCTCTCACGGGCCGGGTACTTCCCGCAGTTCCTCTCGAAGACGCACAAGACACGGAAGACGCCGCACGTCGCGTTGATCGCAGGCGCCGTGGTCGGCTACGCCGTGCTGTGGATCGTCTGGTACCTCGGCCGGCAGGAAGGAGACCTCGGCGCGCAGGTCGTGGCGGCGGTACTGAACATGGCCGTGTTCGCAGCGGTGCTCGCCTACGTGCTGCAGTGCCTCTCGTTCGTGCTGCTGCGGAAGAACCTGCCGAACATCGACCGGCCGTACGTGAGCAAGTGGGGTCTGGCCGGCGCCTACATCGCCGGCACGATCGCGCTCGTCGCGCTGGTGTCGATCTTCCTCAACGAGGACTACCGACCCGGCGTGTACGGCGTCGCCGTGTACTTCGTGCTCGGCATCCTCTACTTCGCGATCGTGGGCCGGCACCGCTTGGTGCTCTCCCCCGAGGAGGAGTTCGCGCTGACCCAGGGCGAGCAGGGCGTTCCCGAGGAAGCGGGTTTCAGCTCCTCAGCGTCGGAGCAGGAGGCGATCTTGCGCGGGGGTGACGGCGGGTCGTCGACACCGCCGCCGTCCGGCTAGACGAAGAGAGCGGTTGACCTCGAGGACACGGCGGCCGGCGACGGCCGCCGTGTCCTTATCGGCGGCGAGGAGGAACGATGGAACAGGTAGGCATGCTCGACGCGAAACAACTCGAGGCGCTCGCCGACGCCGGTGAGATCGACACCGTGCTGTGCATGTTCACCGATCTGCAGGGCCGGTTCATGGGCAAGCGTGTCTTGCCCGACTTCTTCCTCGAGGAGATCCTCGGCGAGGAAGGCCTGCACGCCTGCCTGTACCTGCTCGCCATCGACATGGAGATGGAACCGCTGCCCGGCTACGAGTACGCGAGCTGGGAGACCGGCTACGGCGACTTCCGCATGGTGCCCGACATGGAGACCCTGCGCATGTGTCCGTGGCTCGAGAAGACGGTCATGGTCATCTGCGACATCTGACGAGGAAGACTCCGACGAGCCCGTGCGCGTGGCGCCCCGCCAGATCCTGAAGGACCAGCTCGCGAAGGCCGCCGAGATGGGCTACACCGTGAAGACCGGGTCGGAGCTCGAGTTCTACCTGTTCAAGGACGGCTACGACGAGCTGGCCGAGCGCGGCTACCGCGATGCGCATCCGTCGTCGAGCTACATCATGGACTACCACATGCTCCAGACCACCAAGGACGAGTGGATCATCCGCAAGATCCGCAACGACATGCGCGGTGCCGGCATCCCCATCGAGTTCTCCAAGGGCGAGTTCGGCAAGGGCCAGCACGAGATCAACATCACCTACTCCGACGCGTTGTCGAACGCCGACCACCACTCCCTGTACAAGCACGGCGTGAAGGAGATCGCGGCGCTCAACGGGGTCGCCGCCACGTTCATGGCGAAGTGGACGATGGCCGAGGCCGGCTCGTCGTGCCACCTGCACTCGTCGATCTGGAACGCCAAGGGCACGAAGAGCCTCACGTGGAAGGAGGACGGCGTCGGCCACATGACCGACGAGTTCCGGTGGTACCTGGGCGGGCTCATGGCGACCGCACGCGAGATGGCGTGGATGTACGCCCCGTTCGTGAACTCATACAAGCGCTATCAGCTGGGCTCGTGGGCGCCGACCGCGATCGTATGGAGCCGCGACAACCGCACGTGCGGCTACCGCACGGTGGGCGAACGCACGGCGTTCCGCGTCGAGTCGCGCATCCCGGGCGCCGACGCCAACCCGTACCTCGCCTTCGCCGCGACCGTGGCCGCCGGCATGTGGGGCATCGCGAACAAGGTCGAGCCGCCGCCCATGTTCGAGGGCAACGCCTACGAGGCGAAGCGGGTGCCGAGGGTGCCGACGAGCCTGCACGAGGCGATCGACGTGTTCCGCAAGTCGAAGGCCGCCAAGGAGATGTTCGGCGACTTCGTCTACGGGCACCTGCTCAATACCGCGGTGCAGGAACAGACGATCTTCGACAACCTCACGATCACCGACTGGGAGCTCGCCCGCTACTTCGAGCGCGGGTGACCCGCCTCGGGAGCGGGGTCCCCGAGACGCGCGCCCACCAGCACCACGTCGATGCCGGTCTGCACGACCTCGTCGCGCTGGTTGCGCACCTGCACCTGCATCGTGACCACGCCGCGATCGGGCTTCGATCGTGACCGCCGCACCTCGGTCACCGTCGACATGGTGCGGATCGCATCGCCGGCGAGCACCGGCGCGGTGAACCGCCGCGTGGCCTCCAGGTAGATGCCGAGCGCCCACTCGTCGGCCGAGGTCGGCTGCCCGCTCGAGATCGACGTCACGAGCAGCCCGTGCGCGATCGGGGCGTCGTACGGCGAGCCCTCGGCGACGGCGTCGACGTCGGCGTGCAGGGGGTTGTGGTCGCCGGTGAGCTCGGCGAACGCCGCGATGTCGGCCGCCGACACCACCCGCTCGGCGCTCACCAGCTCGAGTCCGACCTCGATGTCTTCCAGATGTACGTGGCCCACGGTCGCTCCCGTCCTGCCGGTCGAGGCTAGCAGCGGCTAGCATCGGCCCGTGAACGTCGCCGTCCTCGTGAAGTGGGTGCCCGAACCCTCGGGCACGCCCGTGCTCGGGCCCGACTTCCGGCTGGTGCGTGCGGGCGCCGACGGCGCGCTCGACCCAGGCGATGAGTTCGGCCTCGAGCGCGCCCTGCAACTGGTGGAACGCGACGGCGGTGAGGTGACCGCCATCTCGATGGGCCCCGAGGTCGCGGCCGCGGCGGTACAGCGAGCACTGGCGATGGGGGCGGCGCGTGGCGTGCTGGTGACCGACGACGACCTGGGGGGCGCCGACACGATGGTGACCGCCCGGGTGCTCGCGGCGGCGGTCGCGTCGGCGGGCCCGTTCGATCTCGTCGTCGCGGCCGTGGAATCGACCGACGGCTACACGGGCACCCTGCCGGTCACCCTCGCGGAACTACTCACCGTGCCGAGCGTCACGTTCGCGACGTCGTTCGACATGCTCGGCGGCACGACCCTGCATGCCGAACGACAGACCGCCGCGGGCACCGAGGTGGTCGAGTGCCCGCTGCCCGCGCTCGTCACGGTGACGACGAGCGTGGCCGAGCCTCGCTACCCGAGCCTCAAGGGCGTGATGGCCGCGAAGTCGAAGCCGCTCGAGCGGCTCTCGCTCGATGCGCTCCCGCTCTCTCCCGACGACACCCGAGCCACCCAGTCGATCGTGTCGGTCGAAGCCGCGCCCGCGAAGTCGGGCGGCCGCGTGGTCGAAGCCGGGCCGGACACGGCGGCCGAGATCGCGGATCTGCTCGCCGAAGCCCGGGTGATCTGACGTGACCCAGGTGTGGATATGGGCCGATCTCGGCGTCGACGGCCTCGCGTCGTCAGCGGCGGAGCTTGCGACGAAGGCTCGGGCGCTCGGTGACGAGCTGTGCGCGGTCGCCCTCGGCCCTGGTGCGACCGATGCCGTCGCCGCGCTCGGCGAGCACGGCGTGCCGGTCGCCTACGCGGCCGACGACGAGCGCCTCGCCGAGCCGTCGTCGCGCGTGGCCGCGCACACGCTCGCGGCACTCATCGCCGCCCACGGGCCCGACCTGGTGCTCTTCCCCTCGTCGTACCGCGCGCGCGACGTCGCCGGGCGGCTGCAGGCGATCACCGGCGCCAGCCTCATGGCCAACGCGGTCGACGTGCCCGCCCCCGATCGAGCGCGCGCCGAGGTGCTCGGCGGCACCACGATCGTCGAGGTCGACCTGGCGGGACCCACGCCGCATCTGGTGCTCATGCGTCCGCGCTCCTTCGAGCCCGAGACGGTCGGCGGCACGTGCGAGGTCGTCGCCGTCGACGTCGTCGAACCGGCGGACCTCGCCGAGGTGCGGGTGCTCGAGCGCACCGACGCCGCCGCGAGCGGGCCGAGCCTCGACGGGGCGAAGGTCGTGCTCGCCGGCGGCCGTGGACTTGGTGGCCCCGACGGCTTCCGGCTGCTCGAAGCCCTGGCCGATGCGATCGGCGGCACCGCGATCGGCGCCTCGCGCGCCGCGGTCGACGCCGGATGGGTGCCGTACGCGATGCAGATCGGGCAGACCGGATCCACGGTGAAGCCCGAGGTCTACCTGTCGGCGGGCATCAGCGGCGCGCTGCAACATGCCGTGGGCATGAAGGGTTCCCGACGCATCGTGGCCATCACGAAGGATCCCGAGGCGCCGATCCTCAGGCTCGCCGACCTCGGCGTGGTGGGCGATCTCTTCCAGGTGCTGCCGGCGCTCACCGAGGAGGTCCGGCGACGGACGGGGCGCTGAGCGCCGGGCTCCTCGCCGTGGTGGTGGCCGCTGCCGCGGCGCTCGCCTGGCGCCGGGCCGCACCGCGCATCGCGACCTTGCGGGCGGCCCGCCCCGACGACCCCGGGCGCGCGGGCAGCGCGAGCGAGCGAGCGACACGCGAGCTCACGCAGGTCGTCGGCCAGCGCAAGCTCTTCCAGCGCATCGTGCCAGGGCTCATGCACGCGGCGATCTTCTGGGGATTCGTCGTGCTGCTGCCCACGATCGTCGAGGCGGCCATCGCGATCGTCGATCGCGAGGGGCACCTGCCGCTACTCGGCGACGCGACGTGGTTCGGCTGGATCGTCGACCTGTTCGCCGTCGGCGTGCTCGCCGGTGTGGCCGTGGCGGTGTGGATCCGCAAGGTGCAGCGTCCCGACCGCTTCCGTGGCTCACACCTCGAGGAAGCCGACCGCATCCTGCTGATGATCACGGCCATCGTGGTCTCGCTGCTGCTCTGGCAGGCGACCCGGGTCGCGCTCGGGCTCACCGACGCGCATGGCCCCGTTTCCGACTGGCTCGCGGGGCTCGCCGACGGCGTGGGCATAGCGACCCTCGAGCGGGCCGAGCGCGCGTTCGTCTGGCTGCACCTGCTGCTCGTGCTCGCGTTCCTCGCCTACCTGCCGGGTTCGAAGCACCTGCACATCGTGACGGCGGCGCCGAACGTCTGGCTCGCGAAGACCGGGCCCGGGGGGCGGCTCGAGCCGCTGCGCATCGACCTCGAAGGGCCTGAGGAGGACCTGCGCTTGGGCGCCGAGGTCGCGACCGACCTCACGCGCAAGCAGACGCTCGACCTGTTCTCGTGCACCGAGTGCGGACGCTGCCAGGACGTGTGCCCGGCATGGGCAACGGGCAAGCCTCTCAGCCCCAAGCTGCTGATCATGGGGCTGCGCGATCACGTGATCGGTGCGTCGCCGGCGGGCGAGGTGGCCCTGCAACCCCTGGTGCCCAACGCCGTGACCGACGAGGTCGTGTGGGACTGCGTGACGTGTGGCGCCTGCGTGCGCGAATGTCCGGTCGACATCGAGCACGTCGACACGATCGTCGACCTGCGCCGGCACCTCGTCATGGCCGAGTCGCGGTTCCCCTCCGAGGCGGGCAGCCTGCTGCGCGGCGTCGAGGGGCCAGGCGAGAACCCGTGGAACCAGCCGGCGAGCGCCCGCATGGAGTGGGCCGCCGGGCTCGACGTGCGCGTGCTCGCCCCCGGCGACCCCGCACCCGAGGTGCTCTTCTGGGTGGGGTGCGCCGGCGCCTTCGACGAGCGGGCGCGCGAGGCGACCCGCTCGACGGTGCGACTGCTGCAGGCCGCCGGCCTCGACGTCGCCGTGCTCGGCACCCGCGAGTCGTGCACGGGCGACCCCGCCCGGCGCATGGGCCATGAGTTCCTCTTCCAGTCGCTCGCCGAACGCAACGTGTCGACCCTGAACGAGGCGGGCGTCACCACGATCGTGGCGAGCTGCGCCCACTGCTTCAACACGCTCGCGAACGAGTACCCCGACTACGGCGGCACGTACGAGGTCGTGCACCACTCGGAGCTGCTCGCCCGCCTCGTACGCGAGGGACGGCTGCACCCCTCCCGTGACTCGGTCGCGGTCACCTACCACGACGCCTGCTACCTGGGCCGGCACAACGGGAACTACGACGCCCCTCGCGAGGTGCTCGGCGCCACGGCCGGCGAGGTCGAGGAGATGCCCCGCAACCGTGAGCGCTCGTTCTGCTGCGGTGCCGGCGGGGCGCGATTCTGGATGGAGGAAGGCGGCGACGCCCGCATCAACGAGACGCGCTACGCGGAAGCCGCGGCCACCGGCGCCGACGTGGTCGCGACCGCGTGCCCGTTCTGCCTCGTGATGCTCGACGACGCCTCGAACGCCGCGGGGTGGACAGGTCCCGAGGTGGCCGACGTCGCGACCCTGCTCGCCCGCTCGACCCTCGACGGCGAGTAGCCACCCGCTCCGAGTGGAGCGTCACACGAATGCGCGGTGGCCGGTGAGCAGGCCGCCGATCACGAGGGTGTGGACCTCCTCGGTGCCCTCGTAGGTGATCACCGACTCGAGGTTCGTCATGTGGCGCATGATCGGGTACTCCAGCGTGATGCCGTTGGCACCGAGGATGCCGCGCGACGTGCGGGCCACCTTGATCGCCTCGCGCGTGTTGTTGAGCTTGCCGATCGACACGTGCTCCGGTCGCAGGCGACCGTCTTCCTTCATGCGACCGAGGTGGTAGGCGAGCAGGGTGCCCTTCTCGATCTCGAGCGCCATGTCGGCGAGCTTCTTCTGCGTGAGCTGGAAGGCGCCGATCGGCTTGCCGAACTGCACGCGTTCCTTCGAGTAGTCGAGGGCCGACTCGAAGCATGCCCGGGCCGCGCCCATCACGCCCCAGATGATGCCGAACCGCGCCTCGTTCAGGCAGGACAACGGGCCCTTGAGTCCCTCGACGCCGGGCAGCATCGCGCCTGCGGGCAGGCGCACGTCGTCCATCACCAGCTCGCTCGTCACGCTCGCGCGCAGCGACATCTTCTTGTGGATGTCGGGGGCGGTGAAACCCGGTGCGTCGCACGGCACGACGAAGCCGCGCACGCCGTCGTCGGTGTTGGCCCACACGATCGCGACGTCGCTCACGCTGCCGTTCGTGATCCACATCTTCGTGCCGTTCAGTACCCAGTCGTCGCCGTCGCGGCGGGCGAACGTGCGCATCGAGCCGGGGTCACTGCCGGAATCGGGCTCGCTCAGGCCGAAGCATCCGATCGCGTCGCCGCTCGTCATGCGCGGCAGCCACTCGGCGCGATGCTCGTCACTGCCGAAGGTGAGGATCGCGAACATGGCCAGGGCGCTCTGCACCGACACGAACGACCGCAGGCCGGAGTCGCCGGCTTCCAGCTCGAGCTCGACGAGGCCGTAGGCGACCGCATTGAGCCCCAGCATGCCCTCGCCCTGCAGCTGCATGCCGAGGAATCCCATCTCGCCGAGCTCCTTGGCCAGCTCGCGGGCTGGGAACTCACCCGCCTCGTACCAGTCCTCGACCTCGGGCAGGATGCGACCACGCACCCATTCCTTCGCGGTGTCGCGCACGGCTCGTTCGTCGTCGCTCAGCAGGTGGTCGATGTCCAGCATGTCGTAGGGGTCGATCGAAGCGCTCATACGGCGACGGTAGCACCTAGACTCGTCAGCCATGGACCCCATCCTGCTGGTGCGATGCGACGCCGGCGAGACCTTCGGCGTCGCGCCCTCGGCCCTCGAGCACGCGGGAGCCCCGACGACGGTCTGGCAGGCGGTCGACGGCGAACCTCGGCCGTCGCTCCACGGCATCGGCGGCGTCGTGCTCTTCGGCAGCTCCTACAACGTCGAGCACGCCGACGAACAGCGGTTCATCGCCGATGCGCGGGCGCTCACGATCGAGGCGGTCGAGCGCGAGATCCCCTACCTCGGCATCTGCTTCGGGGCGCAGATGCTCGCGTGGTCGCTCGACGCACCCGTGGTGAAGGCGCCGACGCGCGAGGTGGGCTACGAGCCGATCCGGCCGAACGACGAGGCCGAGATCGACCCGCTGCTCGGCCATTACGCCGATGGCGACCACGTCTTCCAGTGGCACATGGATACCTTCGGGCTGCCCGACGGTGCGATCCGACTCGCCTCGGGCGATCTCGTGACGAACCAGGCGTATCGGGTGGGCGAGCGCGCGTGGGGCGTGCAGTGGCACTTCGAGATCGACCGCCCGGAGCTCGAGCAGTGGCTCGTCTCGTTCGAGCGAGCAGACGGCCCACTCGAGACCTCGTGGGGAAAGTCGGCCGAGACCGTCCGCGAGGAAGCCGACCGTTTCCAGGCCGATCACGAGATGAAAGGTCGTGCCGTGTTCGCCCGGTTCGCGGCGCTGGCCGACACCCTGCGATGACGAGCGGCGCCGGGGTCCACGGCGCGTACCGCCCGCTCGTGGCGATCGTGGCCTACCACCTCGCCGGCGACCGGGTCGCGCGCTGGCCCGACGGCGGCTACGGGGTGCCGGCGCCCTACGTCGGGGCGCTCCGCCGGTCGGGCGCGCGTACGGCGATCGTGTCGCCCGGTGAGCCCGGCTCGCCCGAGGAGACGCTCGAGCCGTACGACGGTGTGCTGCTCGTCGGCGGCGGCGACATCGATCCGGCGCGCTACGGCGCAGCGCCCGACATCGAGCACAACTACGGCGTCGAGGCCGACCGCGACGCGTTCGAGATCGAGTTGGTGCTGGCCGCCGAGCGGCTGCGCGTGCCCGTGCTGTGCATCTGTCGCGGCATGCAGGTGATGAACGTCGCCTACGGCGGCTCCCTGCATCAGCATCTGCCGGCCATGCCCGGGTTGCTGCAGCACGGGGTGCCGCTGGAGGGCACCGAGACGCGTCACGTGGTCACGCCCGAGCCGGCGTCCTACCTCGCCGCGGTGACGAAGTCGGGCGACCTCGTCTGTTCGTCGCACCACCACCAGGGCGTCGACCGGGTAGGCGACCGGTTGCGCGTAGCCGGGCACAGCCCCGACGGCTTGGTGGAGGCGATCGAGCTCGACGTGGCACCGACCGACGACCCGACGGTCGAGCCGTGGATCGTCGGCGTGCAGTGGCACCCCGAGGAGACGGCGGCCGACGACCCGGCGCAGCAGTCGCTGTTCGATGCGCTCGTGCTGCTCGCGCGCCTGCGCGGGTCGCGAGCCAGGCCGGGCGAGGCTCAAGGCCGTGGCCGTGTCTACCGCATCGCAGAGCCCGACCCGACGTGGCCCGATCGCTACGAGGCCGAGGCCGCTCGCATCAGGGCGGCGCTGCCCTCGGGGCTCGTCGCCCGTGTCGACCACGTCGGTTCCACCTCGGTGCCGGAACTCGCCGCGAAGCCGATCGTCGACATCCAGCTGTCGCTGCGCGCGATGGCGCCTCGCGATGCCTACGTGGGGCCGCTCGTCGCGCTCGGCTACCGATGGGTGCTCGACCCTTGGGACGTGGACCACGAGTACTTCAGCCGCGACATCGACGGTGAGCGCCGCTTCCATCTGCACGTGTGCGCCGCCGGCTCCCGATGGGAACGGCGCCACCTGGTCTTCCGGGACTGGCTGCGTTCGCACCCCGACGATGCGGCGGCCTACGGCGATCTCAAGCGCGAGCTCGCCGCCGCCCACCCGAGGGACACGCTGAGCTACACCGAGGCCAAGACGGCCTTCATCACCGGTGTCGTCGAGCGCGCCGAGACCGCCGGTGCCTGATCCCCGGTCAAGGAACCGGAAACAGGACTAGCGTGGAATGCCTAGACCCTGCATAATCCGCGGCATCGTGGGGGCAGAACCGAACGTCATGCACTTCGGAGCGGGTTCCAGCACCGATCTGTTCGGTGCGGCATGGCGGGCAGAGGTGAGAACGCCCGCGTGAGACACGTCGCCGCCACGATGTTCGGAGCCCCGCTGCCGCCGGGCGGCACGGTGGGCGTCTGCTCGCCGAGCGGTCCGTACTACAACCGCAGCGACATCGAACGACCGGTCGAGTGGTGGCAGGAGCGCGGGTTCCGGGTGCGGCTCAGCGACGGCGTCTGGGCCCAGGACGACTACGTCGCGGGCTCGCCCGAGCAGCGAGCCGCCGACCTCAACGCGCTGTTCGCCGACCCGGAGGTCGACGTGATCCAGGTGCTGTGGGGAGGCACCGGGGCGATGCAGATGCTGCCCCATCTCGACTACGACCTCATCGCAGCGAACCCCAAGGCCCTCATGGGGTACTCCGACATCACGAACCTGCACATCGCGATCCGCCAGCGCACCGGGCTCGCCACCCTGCACGGGCCCGGTCTCGGTTCGATGGGCATCCCCGAGCGCACGGCGTTCACCTGGGACTCCGCGCTCGACGCCTTCATGAAGGGCGCTGCCGGCGAGGTGCCACGCGACCCCGACGACCCCTACGTGCGTGCTCTCGCGCCCGGCACGGTCACGGCGCCCATCGTCGGCGGCAACCTGTTCACGTTCGTGCACCTGATCGGCACACCGTTCGATCCGGTCTTCGACGGCGCGATCCTGTTCTTCGAGGAGGTGCACGAGCCGACGTACGTCATCGAGGTGCACCTCGACCAGTTGCGGCTCGCCGGCAAGCTCGACGGCATCGCGGGGGTCGTGATCGGCGAGATGAAGGACTGCGGGTGGCGGGAGGAACGCCCCGAGACCCCGCGCGACCGCTCACTCGAGGATGCCTTCGAGCGACACCTAGCCGGGCTGGGCGTCCCGGTGCTATACAAGCTGCCTCTCGGACACGGGAAGCACCTGGCGTCGATACCGCTGGGGGTCACCGCGACCCTCGATGCCGACGCCCGGAAGCTGACGATCGACCAACCGGGGGTCGCGGCTGCTGCGTAAGACAGATGGAGACGGCCGGAGCCACGGCCACGGATACCGACGTACAGGAGGAGGCGCGGCATGAGGACCATCCGAAGGGCGATGGCCACGATCGTCGTGTTCGGGATGCTGGCGGGCCTCGGCCTCTCCGGCTCCGCGCTGGCGCAGGACGCCAGCACGAGCGCGACCGACGAACCGTTGACGTTCATCATCGGTCTCACGAACAACATCGTGACCGTGAACCCGCTCCGCGCCATCGAGGCGCCCGAGTACGAGTTGCTCTCGATGCAGTACAACCTGCTGTTCGACTTCGCCAAGGAGGACATGTCGGCGATCCCGGGCCTCGCCGCCGAGATGCCGACCGAAGAGAACGGTGGGCTCTCGGCCGACGGCCTCACCTGGACGATCAAGATCCGTGACGACGTCACGTGGAGCGACGGCACACCCCTCACGGCCAACGACGTCGCGTTCACCTACAACCTGATCCTCGACCAGAACTGGTCGACGTTCACGAGCTACCTGCCCTTCACCGACAGCATCGAGGCCACCGACGACACCACCCTCGTGTGGAAGACCACCGAGCCCTCGATCGCCCCGCTGATCCCGCCGTGGATCTACATCCTGCCCGAGCACGTCTTCGGCGGCATGACGAAGGACGAGATCCGCGACTTCGAGAACTTCGACGAGGCCACCGGCGCGCCGGTCACGTCGGGCCCGTTCCACATGGTGGAGTGGAACAAGGACGAGGACTGGACCCTCGAGGCGAACAAGGACTACTTCGGCGGAGCCCCGAACCTCGACCGGGTCATCTTCAAGCGCTACACCAACGACGAGACGATGATCCAGGACCTGAAGGCCGGCGAGATCGATTTCGCGGAGTCCATCCCGGTCGAACTGTTCGAGTCGTTGCAGAACGAGCCGGGCATCCAGGCGAACGTCGGTGGCTCGTTCTCGTTCTCGCAGATGAGCTTCAACCAGTGCTACGTGCAGAAGGCGTGCGAGGGCAGCACGGGACACCCGGCCCTCGAGGACGTCAACGTGCGCAAGGCGATCGCGATGGCGATCGACAAGGAGAACCTCGTCGAGCGCATCCTCGGCGGCTACGGCACGCCGGGAGACACGATCGTGGTGCCGACCACGCCGTACTGGCACTGGGACCCGGCCGACGCCGCCATCGCGGGCGGTGACATCGAGGGCGCCAACGCGCTGCTCGACGAGGCCGGCTATGCCGACAGTGACGGCGACGGCATCCGCAACATGCCAGGCGGTGGGGAGAATCTCGAGTTCCGCTTCATCACCCGCACCGAGTCCTCCGATGGCGTGAAGGCCGGCAAGCTCATCGTCGGCTGGATCGAGCAGCTGGGCATCTCGACCGAGACGCAATCGGTCACCGACTCGAAGCTGATCGACCTGTGGTACGCGCTGGACTACGACCTCTACATCTGGGGCTGGGGTCCCGACCCCGACCCGGACTTCATCCTGTCGACGTTCACGACCGACCAATGCGGTTCGTGGAGCGACACCTGCTACTCGAACCCCGAGTACGACCAGCTCTACGAGGATCAGCGCACCCCCGAGTCCAAGGAGGAGCGCCAGGGCATCGTGCGTGAGATGCAGCAGATCCTCTACGAAGACGTGCCCGAGGTCGTGCTCTGGTACGACAACGACCTGCAGGCATGGCGCAGCGATCGCTGGGAGGGGTTCCAGTTCCAGCCGACGCCCGATGAGAACGGCGAGGGCGGGTACGCCTTGTTCCAGTACGGCAACTACTCCTACCTCACGATCGCACCGGCGTCGGCCGACGCAGGATCGGCAGGCGGCGGCTCGAGCGGCATCCCGGCAGGGGTGTGGATCGGCATCGTGGCCGCGGTGGTCGTGATCATCGGTGGCGTGCTCTTCGCACGCGGTCGAGGGTCCGACGAGGACAAGGCCTGAGGCCCCGAGGATAGGACGGGGCGGTCAGCGGGGTGGGAACGCGTGGCTATGTGCTGCGGAAGCTCTTCCAGGCGTTCCTGACCCTGCTGACCGTCGTCGTCTTCAACTTCTTCCTGTTCCGGGTGCTGCCCGCGGACCCGGTCGCCCTGCTGACGCGCAGCCAGGGAGCGCAGTTGAGCGTCGAGGAACAGGCCGAGCTACGGGCCGAGTTCGGCCTCGACAAGCCCCTGTTCCCCGGTCAGTTCCTGGACTTCATGGGCGACACGCTGCGACTCGACTTCGGTGACTCGACGATCCTTCGCCCCGGCCAGAGCGTGGTCGAGGTGTTCCTCGCCGCGACCTGGCCGACCATCCTGTTGGTCGGTCTGTCGACCTTCTTCTCGGCCATCATCGGCATCGTGCTCGGCATCTATTCGGGCTGGAAGCGAGGAGGGGCGCTCGACACGGGCTCGATGGGCGTCTCGCTCGTGCTCTACTCGATGCCGGAGTTCTGGTTGGGCATGCTGTTGATCCTGCTGTTCTCGACGACGCTCGGGTGGTTCCCGGCGAGCGGACGGCTGTCGGTCGGGCAGGACCTCACCGGCCTCGACTACGTGGCCGACGTGCTCAATCACCTGTTCCTGCCGCTCCTGACGCTGACGCTGGCGTTCGTGGGAGAGTTCTACCTCGTGATGCGATCCTCACTGCTCGACGTGCTGGGCGAGGACTACATCACCACCGCACGGGCCAAGGGCGTGCGGGAGAAGTTCGTGCTGCGTCGCCACGCCGTTCGCAACGCGCTGCTCCCCACGATCACGCTCGTCGCCCTGTCGTTCGGATTCGTGCTCGGTGGCGCCATCACGGTGGAGCTGGTGTTCGGCTATCAGGGTCTCGGCTACCTCACGTTCAACGCACTCGACGCCCGGGACTACCCCTTGCTGCAGGGTGTCTTCCTGTTCGCCAGCGCAGCGGTGATCCTGCTCAACCTCATCGCCGATCTCATATACGGGTACTTCGACCCGAGGGTCAGGGAGGCCTGACATGCACGCACCCCCCATCACCCCCGGCGGCGACCCATCCACGAGGCCGACGCAACCGATCGAGTCGATCGGCGAGATCAGGTCGCCCAGGCAGATCCGGCGAGCACGCCGTCGGCTGGCGCTCCAACGCTTCTGGCGCGAGTACCGCAAGTCGAAGATGGGCATGGCCGGACTCATCATCCTGGTGTTCTTCATCGCGGTCGGCATCTTCGCCGTCTTCGCGGACAAGAGCGGCATCGACCCGACGCTCACCTCCGGCCCGGTTCGTGCGCCACCATCCCGCGACTATCCGCTCGGCACCGACGACTTCGGCATCTCCGTGCTCACCCTCGTCATCCAGGGGACGGCGATCTCGCTGCTCGTCGGACTGACGGCATCGGTCATCACGATGGTCATCGGCACGCTCGTGGGCATCACCGCCGGATATCGAGGCGGCGGCCTCGACACGTTCCTGATGCGCACGACCGACTTCGCGCTCGTGATCCCGTGGCTCGCCCTCGCGATCGTGCTCGCGTCGATCCTCGGTCCGTCGCTGGTCACGATCATCCTCGTGATCGGCCTCACGTCGTGGCCCAGCACGGCCAGGCTGGTCCGTGCCCAGGTGCTGTCGGTGCGCGAACGGCCGTACGTCGAGCGCGCCCGGGCGCTCGGCGCAGGGAACTGGCACCTGATCTCGCGCCACGTGCTGCCGAACGTCACGCCCGTGATCCTCGCGAACACCGTGCTCATGGTGGCGATCGCCATCCTGTCGGAGACGGCGCTGTCGTTCCTCGGCCTCGGCGACCCGCACAGCACCTCGTGGGGCGGCATCCTCGAGGCGGCTTTCAACGGCAGCGCGACCACCCTGGGCAACTGGTGGTGGATCGCGGCGCCCGGCGTGTGCATCGTGTTGGTCGTACTCTCCTTCACCATGATCGGCTTCGCGCTCGACGAGATCATCAACCCGAAGCTGAGGGACCGATGACCGACGTCCTGCGCCTCGACGACGTGCGCATCACCTACCACACCGCCGGCGGCGGCGTGCCCGCCGTGCGCGGCGTCGACCTGACGGTCGACAAGGGCGAGGTCGTCGGCCTCGCGGGCGAGTCGGGCTGCGGCAAGTCCACGATCGCCGGCGCGATCCTGCGGCTGCTGCCGCCGAAGACGAAGATCGAAGGCGCGATCCTGCTCGACGGCGAGGACGTCCCCGACGATGAAGCCCGGCCGGCTGCGCGCGGTGCGCTGGACCGGGGCCTCGATCATCTTCCAGGGCGCCATGCACGCGCTGAACCCCGTGCAGCGGATCGGCGATCAGATCGCCGAGGCCATCACCGTGCACCAGCAGGCCGGCGAGAAGGAGGCCAGGGTACGCGTCGGCGCCCTGCTCGAGCAGGTCGGACTGCCCACGCGCCGCATGCAGGACTACCCCCACGAGCTCTCGGGCGGACAGAAGCAGCGCGTGATGATCGCGATGGCGCTCGCGTGCAAGCCCTCGCTCGTCATCGCCGACGAGCCGACGACCGCGCTCGACGTGATGGTGCAGGCGCAGGTGCTGCGGCTGATGAAGGAACTGCAGCGCGACCTCGGCCTGTCGATGATCTTCATCACCCACGACCTCTCCGTGCTCGTGGAGACCTCCGACCGTCTCGCCATCATGTACGCGGGCAAGATCGTCGAGGAAGGTCCGGCCGAGACGGTGTTCCACTCGCCGCAGCATCCCTACACCGAGGCGCTCGCGGCGGCGTTCCCAGAGATCGGCGACCAGCGGTTCCGCGGCAAGCCGATGGGCCTCGGCGGCGACCCGCCCGACCCGGCAGACGTGCCGCCGGGCTGCTCGTTCCACCCCCGGTGCCCGAAAGCGTTCGACGACTGCACCTCGATCGTGCCCGAGCTCTACCCGGCGGGAGAGGGCCGGCGCGCCGCCTGCCTGCTGGTGCCCGCCGCGAGAGCAGGCGCGGGGGCCGGCGCATGAGCAGCATCGAGGCAAGCCTCGACCCCACCGCCGATCGCCCCCGAGCGAGAGGTCGGTCATCGAGGTCCGCGACCTGCAGGTCACCTTCCAGGGGCGGGTCGGCGTGTTCGCGGGACTGCGCGGCAAGAAGGGCACGCTGTCGCGCGCGGTCGACGGCGTCTCGTTCGAGCTCCGGCGGGGCGAGGTCATGGCGCTCGCCGGGCGAGTCGGGCTGCGGCAAGACCACCACGGCCCGCGCGATCATGGGGCTGCAGCCCGTCGACGGCGGCGAGATCCTCTTCGAGGGCAAGCCGCTCCCCGACGAACCTGCAAGCCCTACCGGCGCAAGGTGCAGATGGTCTTCCAGGACCCGACGGGCACGCTGAACCCGCGCCAGACGATCTACGAGATCGTCGCCGAGGGCCTGCGCATCCACGGCATCGACCGCGGGCCGAACGGCGAGCCCGAAGAGCAGCTCGTCGCGCGCGCGCTGTCGCGCGCCGGCCTGCGCCCGCCCGAGCGCTTCTTCCTGCTCTACCCGCACGAGCTCTCGGGCGGCCAGCGTCAGCGCGTGGTGATCGCGGGTGCGCTCGTGCTCGAGCCCGAGGTGATCGTGGCCGACGAGCCGGTGTCGAACCTCGACGCCTCGGTGCGAGGCGAGATCCTGCAGCTGCTGATGAAGCTGCGCGAGGACCTCGGGCTCACGATCATCATCGTCACGCACGACCTCGGCCTCGCGTGGACCGTCGCCGACCGCGTCGCCATCATGTACCTCGGCCGCATCGTCGAGATCGGCCCGGCCGAGGACGTGCTCATGCGCCCGGAGCACCCCTACACGAAGGCGCTGCTCGACGTCGTGCCCGAGGCGGGCGGGCTCGAGCGCCCGATCCTCACGGGCGAGCCGCCGGACCCCACGCGCATCCCGCCCGGCTGCCGGTTCCACCCACGCTGTCCCGTGGTGGCGTCGGGGCGCGCCGCCGAGCTCGGCATCGAAGCTCGCTGCAAGGGCGAGGACCTGGGGCTTCGGGCGTTCGCGCCGGAGCACGAGGCGGCCTGCTACGAGGCGGACCTGCGCCACGGCATCGACGCCGCGACCGCCTGAGCGATCCGGACCCCGATCCGGGCGTCAGGAGGCGGGTGCGTCGGACACGGCCGGTGTCGGCGTCGCCCTGGTCGCTCGCCCTTCAGCACCCCGAGGATCGCTTCCATCTCGGAGTCGGACACCTTCGCGTCACGAGCCGGGTCGTCGGCGTTCTTGGACCGCACGGTCGCGAGCATCGTGCGCAGGTTCGCCTCGGCCATCTCGGCACGGCCCTCGAGCTCCCGGACCTTCTCGGCGAGGGCGCGAGCCCGGCTCTCGGCCTCGTCGCGTCGCCTGGCGGGCGTCACGGGCCTCCTCGCGCGCGGTGCGCAGCGCCGCGCGCAGCTCGGCCGCCTCCCGGCCGAGCTCGACCAGCCGGTCCACGACCGCGCGGCCGAAGTCGGAGTAGCGGGCCGAGCCCGGCTCGGAGCGAGACGGCGTCGCCGCGCGTGGCTGCCTGAGCCTTGCGGGGCCGGCGCCCGAGCGATTCCTTCTCGGCGGCATCGACCGGCGTGGCATCGAGCAGCCGGTAGGA
The DNA here is from genome assembly GCA_963722795.1 of uncultured Actinomycetes bacterium. Lineage (GTDB taxonomy): Bacteria > Actinomycetota > UBA4738 > UBA4738 > HRBIN12 > JAOUEA01. The sequence continues at coordinate 448,354 of CAVROD010000002.1, read as the reverse complement.
GCCCATCGCCGGCTCCAGGCGCTTGCGGGCGATCAGCGCCCGCACTGCCCGGGCCGTGCGAGAGCGCGTCGGGGAACCCCAGCTCCCGCCCGATCTCCGCAGGGGTCACCGACATGACCTCACCGACCGGCGTCCGGTGGGCCGCCGCGGCGAGGAAGGCGTTCACGCGATCGAGGCTCTGCTCGTTCACCGCCCCCATCATGGCGGACCGGCGGGACGTCGGCCAGTGGCACCGCAGTCGCAACCCTGGCTCGGGCCCCAGCCGGTAGGCTGCGCGACCATGTCCGGCGGTCCTGAGGCCTCGCCACCTGCGCCGCTCGCAGGCCTGCGCGTCCTCGACCTCTCCCGGGTGCTCGCCGGGCCCCTGGCGACCATGACCCTGGCCGACCTCGGCGCCGACGTCGTCAAGGTGGAACGACCCGACGGCGGCGACGACACGCGTCACTGGGGTCCGCCGTTCGCCGGCGACGACGCCGCGTACTTCCTGTCGCTCAACCGGAACAAGCGGTCGGTCGCGGTCGACCTGAAGACCGCCGATGGCGTCGAGGCCGTGCGGCGGCTGGCCGCCGGGTGCCGACGTGCTCATCGAGAACTTCCGGCCGGGCCTGATGGCCGAGCTCGGGCTCGGGCTCGATGACCTTCGCGGGGCGAACCCTCGCTTGATCACCTGCTCGCTGACCGCCTTCGGCGACGACGCGCCGGGGACGGCCGCGCGGCCCGGCTACGACATCATCGTGCAGGCGCTGTGCGGGCCTGATGAGCGTCACCGGCGAGCCCGGCGGCGAGCCGGTCAAGGCGGGGGTCGCGCTGCTCGACGTGGTGACGGGGCTGCACGCCGCGATCGGCATCCTCGCCGCGCTCGCCGAGCGTGAGCGCACCGGCGTGGGGCGCCACGTGAGCGTGTCGCTGTTCGACGCGAGCGTCGCCGCCATGGTGAACCAGGCCGCGAACACCTTGATCGGCGGCATGGTGCCCTCGGCGCTCGGCACCGCGCACCCCAACATCGTGCCCTACCAGGCGTTCCACGGCGGCCGACCGCCCGTTCATCGTCGCCGCCGGCAACGACCGGCTGTTCCGACGGACTTGCGAGGTCGTCGGGCATGCGGAGTGGGCCGACGACGATCGGTTCGCGACGAACGAGGATCGCGTCGCGCATCGCGAGCGAGCTCGTGCCCATGCTCGCCGACCGGTTCGCATCGCGCCGCGCCGGCGAATGGCTCGACCGCCCTCGAGGCAGCCGCCGTACCGTGCTCCCCGATCCGCAGCTTGGACGAGGTCTTCGCCTCGCCGGAGGGCGCAGCGCTCGTCGACGAGATCGACGACCCGGCACGAGGCGGTTCGCTGCGGCTCGTGGCGAACCCGCTGCGGTTCGACGGCCGGCGGCTGCCGACGCGGCTCCCGCCGCCGGTCCTCGGCGCCGACTCCGAGGGGGTGTGGGGGTCGTGACGGAAGACCCGGCCTCGCCCGATGCACCCCGGCTCGCGGCGGCGTGGGCGCGCGACCTGGAGTCGTGGGCCATCCCAGCCGAGATCCTCGACGTGGCGCCGGAGTCACCGTTCGGGTTCCCGGCCGAGCTCTTCATCCGGCGGGCCGACCGGGCCGCCGGCGATGACGCTCCACCGACGCCCACCACCGTGGCGGCGGCCCAGGCGCTCGGCGACGGCGGCACGGTGCTCGATGTGGGGGCCGGGGGCGGGGCGACCAGCTTCCCGCTCGCGGCGAGCTGCACCGGGCTCGTCGCGATCGATGGTCAGGCCGAGATGCTCGAGGCGGTCGAAGGGCGAGCCAGGGCGCTCGGACTGCCCGTGACGACGATCGTCGGACGCTGGCCCGACGTGGCGCCCCAGACGCCTGCGGCCGACGTGGCCGTGTGCGGTCACGTGGCCTACAACGCACCCGATCTCGACGCGTTCGTCGTCGCCCTCACGGCGCACGCGCGACGTCGCGTCGTGCTCGAGCTCACCGACCGGCATCCGCTGTCGTGGATGAACGACCTCTGGCTGGTCCTGCACGGCGTGCAGCGGCCCGAGCGCCCCGGCGCCGATGACGCCGAGGCCCTGTGCCGTTCCCTCGGCTTCGACGTGCGCCGCGACGAGCGGGTCGACACCGAAGACATGGCGGGAAGCGGGTTCGAACGCCGCGAGCATGCCGTCGGCGCTCGTGCGACGCCGGCTCTGCCTCACGCCTGAGCGCGACGACGAGATCGCCCGGGCGCTCGGCTCGAGGCTGCGTGAGCACGGCGGTCTGTGGAGCGCCGGACCGAGCGAGCAGCGCGTGGTCACGCTGTGGTGGGACGTGAACCCGATCTAGGCGACGGCGGCCGTGAGCACGACCGTGCGCCGCGGCGCCGACCGAGCCTTGACCGCTGTCGGGCCGTTCGAAGTCGAAGCTCGCGGTGGCGCCGTCACGGGCCGGCATCTTCAGCACCAGCGTGGGGATCGTATCGAGGAACCCGCTCAGCTCTTGCGACCCGGCGGGGCTGCGCCCCGTCTCCTCGAGACTGAACCGCAAGATCGCCGTCGCGAAGGGTGCCCACCGCACGCAGGTCGATGCGCTCGGCCTGCACCTGGGCGGTCGGCTCGTCGCACCGCAGGTCGCTCTTGCGCACGGCGGCACCGGCGCCCTCGATGGGACCGTCGGCCACGGCGATGCCGACATCGATGCGCCAGTTCGCCGCACACCGGCCGCCGACGAACAGGTCGTGGTAGGTACGGGTGTCGATGCGCACGAGCCAGGGTCCGCTCGACGCGCTGGGCTCGGGTGACTCGGTCGGCGCCGCGCTCGATCGCACACCAGGGTCCTCGACCCCCGGCGGGAAGGGGTCGGTGTTGGCGGCGACGACGGCACCCACGGTGGCGCACGCCGCGAACACGAGCGTCCACACCACGATCTTCCCGAGCCGTCGCACGGGTGCGACCCTACCGCGGCCGGCAGCCGGCACCGCGATGGCGGGGACTCACCGGGAACGACGGGCCACGTAGTCGCGCAGCACGAACTCGCCCACCCGGTCGTCGTCCATCAGGAACACGCGGCCCTTCGTGACGCGCGCGAGCCGCTCCATGAAACGGGCGAGCCCCGGCGACTCCTCGAGCATGAAGATGTTGAGGCTGCACGCCGGCCTTCGCCAGTCGCATCGCCTCGGCGAGCGTGCGCTCGATCGTCTCGGGCACCGGCGGCCAGGAGAAGAACGCCTCCTCGCCCTCCAGGTGCGCGGTCGGCTCGCCGTCGGTCACCATGATGACCTGGCGCGTCGCGCGTGGGTGCTGGGCGAGCAGGCGGTTCGCGAGCATGAACGCGTGCTGCATGTTCGTGCCGTACACACGCTCGAACCCGGGCGCGGTGAGATCCTCGGGCTGCAGCCGACGCGCGTAGTCGCTGAAGCCGACCAGGTACAGGGTGTCGTGCGGGTAGCGCCCTTCGATCAGGGCGTGCAGCGCGAGCGCCATCTTCTTCGCGTGGATGAAGTGACCGCGCAGCGGCATCGAGAACGACAGGTCGAGCAGCAGCGCGGTGGCCGTCTCGGTGCGCTGCTCGGCCTCGACCATCTCGAAGTCGTCGGGCACGAGGCGCACGGGCTCTCCCGGCTTGCGAGCGCGTGACCGCGTTGAACACCGTGCGCTGCACGGCGATCTGCCCATGGTCGCCGAAGCTCCATGGCCGTGTGGCGCCCGTGGGCTCGGCCAGCCCGCCCGCGTCGCGGGCATCGTGAGTGCCCTCCCGGTCGCGCTGCAGCTCCTCGAAGATCTGCGTGAGCGCGCGCTCGCCCAGCTTGCGCGCCCCGCGCGGCGTGACCTCGAGCCGGCCGCGACGCCGCTGCACGAGGCCCGCGTCCTCCAGCATGCGTTCGATCTGCTTGAGCCGTCGCAGGTCCTGCGCGGCCGTATCGCCCAGGGTGCGGCGCACGGCTTCCTCGTCGACGTCGTCGAGCGAGGCCCCGGCGTAGTCGCCCTGCATCGCACGGTCGAGCTCCTCGTAGTCGTGCAGCCGCTCCATCGCATCGACGGCGGCCGACATCGGCATGCCCTGCCCGTCGCCGAGGCCCTGGCCCGATCCTTCGCCCCACGCCATGCCGGGGAACGCGCCCTGCAGGTTCGCGCTCAGCCGGTCGACCTCGAAGGCGAGGTCCATGTCCTGCATCACCTGTTCGGCGAGCGCCGGCGAGCTCCGCTCGCTGCTCGGGCGAGAGCGAGGCCATCAGCTCGCTCATCGCGGCCATGCGCCGTGCCATCTGCTCGAGCAGCTCGTCGAGCGTCGCCGGTCGGTCGGGGAAGAGGTCGCCGTGGCGCGACATGAACTCGTCGAAGGCCGGCTGCGTGTCGTCGCCTCGCTCGCGCATCTCGATCAGGCCGTTCAGCTCGGCCAGCATGTCCTTGAACCGCGCGATGTCCTCGGGCGTCATGCTCCGCATGCCGTCGGCCATCTGACGGAAGTACGAGCCCATGACCTGCTCGCGGATGTGCTCCTGCAGCTCGTCGAACATGCGCTGGGCCCCCGGGTCGACGAACCGGTACTCGCGCAGCTCGCCGATCGCGCCGGGCGCATCGGGCGGCAGGGCGTCGAGGAACGCCTCGCGCGCACGCGCGTCGTCGTCGTCGCGGAAGCTCAGCTCCGAACGCTCGCGCTCCACGATCTCCTCGAGCCGCTGCCGGATGTCCTCGAGCGGGCCGGCGAGGTCGAGCAGGGACTCCTCTCGCTCGCGTTGCCGCTGCAGGCGCTGGCGCAGCGCGTCGATGCCGGTGAAGCGCCCCTGCATGCCGCGGCGCAGCAGTCGCTGCAGCGCGTGATCGGCGCCGCCCCCCATGAGGATCTCGTCGGCGAGCTCCTCGAGCACCTCCGCAGCGGGCACGTCGGGTCCGAACGGGTCCTGGGTGCCGTCCCACCGCGAGTACCGGAAGTGCATGCGACCAGCCTACGCGCGGTCGCGCGCAAGCCGGACGGCCGCCGGCTCGTCGGCTCAGCGGCGGACGGTGAAGTGGCGGCTCTGGTCGCCGGCCACGGTGACGCCGAGCACCCGTGCGGCGGCCTGCGCCCGGGTATGCGACTGCACGCCCGGTCGCGCGGAGATGGCACCGGCGATGTCGCCGACCTTCACGAAGCGCACGCCCGCGGCGTCGGTCGGCGGACCGGCGATGGCCTGGGTGAGACACATCATCGGCTCGATGCGCGCGAACATCGCGCCGTTCACGAGTCGCCCGGAGAGTCGCCGGGCGCCCGCTCGCAGCTTCCGCACGTCGGGGACGTGCGCGTCGCCGATCGTGGGTCGCCGGCCGCCGATGTGCGCGACGCCCGGCAGGTCGCAGACCGCGATCAGGAAGGCGCCCGTCGTGCCGAGCACCGCGAAGTCGGCGTGCCATTCCTGGGCGGGCAGCACGAAGAAGCTGTACGCGTCGAGCCGCCGCAGTTCCCTCGCGACGGCAGCTGATCCCGAAGCTTCCTGGGTCATCGCCATACGATTCGGCCCCCGCGGGGGCGGACTTGACCGCTCAGTCGAGCACCTCGGCGCCGTAGCGCCCGGCCGCCGCCACGATCCGATCGAGATCGATGTCGTCGAGCACGACCGTCTCGAGCGAGTCGGTCGGTTCGCTCGTCTCGCGGATGAAGCCCTCGAACCCGGCCGGGGAGAAGATCATCAGCATGCGGGCGGTGGGAGTGCGCACCGTGTACCGATGCGGCACGTCTCGAGGTCCGAAGGCGAACCCGCCCGGTCCGGTGTCGAACGTGTCGTCACCGATCGCGAACGACACCTCGCCGTCGAGCACGAAGAACGCCTCGTCCTCACGGTGATGGACGTGCAGGGGCACCAGTCCGTCAGGGGTGACGAGGATCTCCGCCATGGCGTAGTGGCCCTCCGTCTCGGCGCCCGTGACCTTCAGCAGGGTGGGCTCCCCCATCCACGAGAGCCGCTCGCCTCCGTCGGCGGCCATCAGCACTCCTGCGTTGTGATCCGGTCGCGGTGCGGTCTGCATCATCATCGCCTCCTCGCTATGGCCTGCTCCGATGGGCGTTCGAGCAGGCAGGCCGCCGCACGAGCCATGATCGGCGCCGCGGATCGGGCATCGAAGCCACGCCCTTCCAACGCCCGGAAGGTCGACAGGTCGAACAGCGCGCTCACGAGACGAACCACCCGCGCCGACGGCCGCGGCCCAGTGAGCGCCGCGCGCACGAACGCCTCGACGGTGCCGCGTTGGTACTGCTCCCATTCCTGCATCGCCGGCAGATCGCGCTCGCCCGGGAAGAGGTCGAGATGCGGCCCACCGCGCTCGTAGAAGGCGAACAGCTCGCGCGCAACCCGCTCGAGGCGGTCCTGCGTGTCCGCAGCATCGCCGATGACCGCGTCGGCATCGTCGGGCGAGGGCGGCTGCAGCCGCTGCATCAACATCTCCCCGCACGCGGGCACCAGCTCGTCGAGCGAGGGGAAATGGTTGTAGACGGTCGCCACGGCGACATCGGCGCGCTCGGCGATCTGCCGGTAGCTGGTGCCGAGGATGCCGTGCTCGGTGTGCAGCTCGATCGTGGCGGCCACGATGCGCCGGCGCACGTCGTCGCGCGCCTGCGAACGCTTCTGCATGTCGTACCGTCGTGGCGTCATAAGATTGGATAGATTGTGTATCTAATAAAGGCGGGGGTCAAGGGAGCGGTTCGGCTGGTGCGGGGAGTCGTCTGCTCAGCCGACGCCGAGGCCGGTCATGAGGCCCCGCAGCGTGAGGCCGAAGCAGATGAACGCGGCGAACGCGAAGGGCACCCACGGCTGGATGGGCTTCGCGCCCGGTTGGGTCTTCTGCAGATCGCGCGCAAGGGCGTGGGCGATGATCAAGATCACGATGGGACCGAACCCGTAGACGTAGTGCAGCCACTCGGTCGGACGCCGGCCGAGCAGTAGCAGCACGATGCCGATCAGCACCTGCAGCCCCGCCGTGACCTGGGCGACCATGAGCCACTGCCAGTAGCGCTCGCCAGGCCCTCGCCGGGCGATCAGGGCGCCCAACGGCCAGAGCCAGCCGATGGCGAAGATGGCCACCACGGCGAACCCGACCCACTCGTGCACAAGCGACATCGCGCGGATACTACGCGGCGGCGCCTCAGTCGGCCTCGGGGCCGGTGTATCGAGCCGACCCGTCGCCGCCGTCCTTGTTGAGACGGCGGGACAGGTAGAGACCCTCGAGGGCGAACTCGACCGCGCTCGCGGCGACGCCGGGGCTCTCCTCCTCAACCCCGAGCCGCCCCAGCAGCTTCGCCAGGCCCGGCAGGTCGCCGACGGCACCGAGCAGGTCGCTCGCCGGGGTGAGCTCACCGGTGTCGACGGCGAGTCCCTCGTCGAAGCGGGCCAGCAAGGCGGCGAAGTCGTAGCCGGACAGCCGCCGTCGGAAGACCTCGAGCTCGGCCGTGCGCATCGCGCGGAGCAGGATGTCGGCCTCGCGGCCTTCCTCGATCGTGTCGAACTCGACGCGGCCCTCCGAGCTCATCAGCACCGACGGCAGGTCGACCACGCGCGGCACCGCCTCGGGCTCGCCGGTCCGCGCGGCGCGGCGCACGGCCGCCGCCTGCAGCGTCTCGAGGTTGCCGATCGAGTAGCGCACGCTGATGCCGCTGCGATGGTTCACGTGCGGCGACCGGCGCAGCTCGGCCGTGAGCGCGGCGATCGACCTCCTTCATGAAGGCAGGCACGCGCAGCGGCACGGCGCCCTCGATGGGCGCGGCTTCCTGATCCATGATGCGGATCTCCTCGCGCAGCGTCTCCGGGTAGTGCGTGCGGATCTGGGTGCCGAAGCGGTCCTTCAGCGGCGAGACGATGCGCCCGCGGTGCGTGTAGTCGTCGGGGTTCGCCGTTGCGACGAGCAGCATGTCGAGCGGCAGACGGATCCGGTACCCGCGGATCTGCACGTCGCGCTCCTCGAGGATGTTGAACAGCGCTCACCTGGATGCGCTCGGGCAGGTCGGGCAGCTCGTTGATCGCGACGATGCCACGGTTCGTGCGCGGGATCAGGCCGTAGTGGATCGTGCCTTCGTCGCCGAGGTAGCGGCCCTCGGCCACCTTGATCGGGTCGACGTCGCCGATCAGATCGCCGACGCTCGTGTCGGGGGTCGCGAGCTTCTCGGCGTAGCGTTCCTCGCGCTCGATCCACACGAGCGGCGTCTCGTCGCCGTGCTCCGCCACGAGCGCGCGTCCGTGCGCGCTGATCGGCCGGTACGGGTGGTCGTTCGTCTCGGTGCCCGCGATCGCCGGCGTGCGCTCGTCGAGCAAGCCCACCAGGGCGCGCACCAGCCGCGTCTTCGCCTGTCCGCGCTCGCCGAGCAGGATCAGATCGTGCCCGGCGAGGATGCCGCGCTCGAGCGCCGGCAGCACCGAGTCGTCGAAACCGACGAGGCCGGGGAACAGGTCCTCGCCCGATGCGAGCTTCGGCGAGCAGGTTGTCGCGGAGCTCTCGCTTCACGGTGCGGTCGGGGAAGCCGGACGAGCGCAGGGCGCCGAGGGTCGTCGGGAGGTCGGTCATGACGACCAGCGTAGACCGGCTCGCCGATAAGGCGGCCGGCGTTCGGGGAGCGCTCCGGATGCTACGAGGCGCTGCGGAGGGTCATGTCGACCCCGCCGAGCGCCTTCGCGAGGCGGGCGGGTGAGCGACCGTCGTGGTTCTCGTGGTGCGGATCCGCGTCGTGGCCGAGCAGCAACTGCACGATCGGGCCCTCACCACGTGTGCGCAAGGTGGCGTGCCAGAGCGGGGTGTTGCCGTCGTGGTCCTCGGCGTCGATCTCCACGCCCTTCGACAGCAGCAGCGCCGCGACGGCCACCGAGCACCCTTGCGCCGCGTAGTGCAGGGGCGTCTGACCGGCATGATCCGTGGTCCGCAGATCGTCCCCACGGTCTACGAGCTCCTGCGCGTGGTGGAGGTCGCCGAACAACGACGCGTAGTGCAGGGGCACACGGCCCGACACGTCGCCGGGTGGCCGATCCTCCAACAGGGTCATGATCTCCTATCGGCGCCCTGCGTAGCATCTGAAACGGTTCGGGCCACCCGATGCGTCGGGGACCGCTGGTAGCGTCGCCGCCATGGGCAGCAGCACCGATCCGCTCGCCGGCCTGAACGACGCGCAGCGTCAGGCGGTCGAGGCGATCCGCGGCCCGGTCGCGATCCTGGCCGGCGCCGGCACCGGCAAGACCACCACGATCACGCATCGCATCGCCCAGCAGGTGCTGGTCGGAGCGTTCTCGCCCGGGTCGATCCTGGCCGTGACGTTCACCGAGAAGGCCGCCGGTGAGCTGAAGCCCGCCTCGCCGCCTCGGGGTCGAGGGTGTCGAGGCGCGCACGTTCCACGCGTCGGCGCTGCGGCAGCTCGGCTCCCTGTGGCCTCGGTTCACCGGCAGACAGCTGCCCGACATCCTCGACACCAAGGCGCAGGTGCTGAACCCGATCGCGAACGGGCTGCCGGCGCCCTACCGCTTCCTGCCGCGGCGCGAGCTCGCCGGCGAGATCGAATGGGCGAAGAACCGTCTGGTGAACCCCGCCGGCTACCTCGAGGCGATCGAGGCCGACGGCCGCACCCCGCCGCTGCCACCCGACCTGATGCAGCGCATCTTCGAGGCGTACGAGCGCACGAAGGGCGAGCGCCGCATGGACTTCGAGGACATGCTGCTGATGCTCGTGCGGCTGCTCGACGACGAGCCCGACGCGGCGGAGCTCGTGCGCGAGCGGTTCCACGCGTTCACGGTCGACGAGTACCAGGACGTGAACCCGCTGCAGCAGGCCCTGCTCGACCGGTGGCTCGGCGGGCGTGACGAGATCTGCGTCGTCGGCGACGACTACCAGACCATCTACACGTTCACCGGCGCCTCGCCCGAGCACCTGCTGACGTTCCCCGATCGCTACCCCGCTGCCACGGTGGTGCGGCTCGAGGAGAACTACCGGTCCTCGCCACAGGTGCTCACGGTCGCGAACGCGCTCGCCCGTTCGATGGGCGGGTTCGCCAAGACGCTGCGCGCGACCCGCGGCGACGGCCCGAACCCCACGGCGCGGGCGCTGCCCGACGGTGACGCCGAGGTCGCGTTCGTGGTCGGCGAGGCCCGTCGCCTGCACGACTCGGGCCTGGCGTGGGAGCAGATCGCGGTGCTCTACCGCATCAACGCCCGCTCCGAGGCGTACGAGGAAGCCTTCGCCGCCGCCCACGTGCCCTATCAGGTGCGTGACGGATCGTTCCTACGGCGGCCGGGCCCGCGCGGGGTGATCGCCCGGTTGCGACGCGCCGAGGGCAAGGTCGAGGTGGCGCAGACGGTCGCCGCCGTGACCGATGCGATCGGCTTCCTGCCCGAAGGGGCGGGCGACGACGCCGGTGAGGAGGAGACGACCCGCCAGGCCGACCTCGGCCGCCTGCGCGCGTTGGCGGGCGAGTACGCCGCGGCCACGGGCGAGGAGGCGAGCGTCGCCGGGTTCCTCGCCGAGCTCGAACACCGGTTCGCGGCCGAGCGGGAGGGTCGTGGCGTGCAGCTCATGACCTATCACCGAGCGAAGGGTCTCGAGTTCGATGCGGTGTTCCTGCCGAGGCTGCTCGACGGCGAGCTGCCGTTCCGCGCGCGCACGAGCGAGGCCGACCCCGACGAGGAGCGGCGCCTGTTGTACGTGGGCATCACCCGCGCACGTGAGCACCTGTTCCTATCATGGACGCGCGAGGCCCGGTCGGCGCCGAGCCCGTTCCTGCAGGAGATCGGCGTGGTGCAACCAGCGGCGGCCCGGCCGGCCGCGACGGCACGAGCACCCCGCACGCCCGTCACGGTGTCCGGCGCGGGCGGCGCCCTGTTCGACCGGCTCAAGGAATGGCGCCGCAGGCGCGCAGCCGCCGACGGGGTGCCCGCATACGTCGTGTTCCACGACGCCACACTCGCCGAGATCGCGGAGCGCAAGCCCGGCGACTGGGCTGACCTCGCGGCTGTGAGCGGGGTCGGGCCGGCGAAGCTCGACCGCTACGCCGACGAGGTGCTCGCGATCGTGGCGCAGGGCTGACGGCGGCGGCCGCTCAGAGCTCCTTGGCCGCGAGCATCGCGAGCGCGAGCAGCGGCACGGCGACCGACAGCGTTCGCAGGGCGCGTTCGGGTGCGTCGCGCAACGTGCCGGCGTCGATCGGGCGCGTGCCGCCGTTGCGGTCGACGATCGAGCCTCGCACCTCGGCGACGTGCCGCCGAAGGTCGCGCACGGGCGTGGAGAGCGCACGCTGAGCTGCGCTCAACAGGGCGCACGCGGCGGCTGCGATCACGGCGGCCACACGCACGTCGGCGGTCTGTGCGAAGGCGGCCGTCAGCACCGGGAACGCCCCCCACGCGACCGCGAACCACAGGTCCGAGTGGAACGCGCCCCCGAACAGCTCCAGGTTGTACGCCAGCACGAGGAAGGCGCCGACGACGATGAAGACGCCGAGCCACGGCGAGACCTCGACCATGCCGTCGATGCCAAGTGCGACGGCGCCGCCGAGCCCCACGGCGGCCAGGGCGACGAGCGCCCCGTTCGGGATGCGCGTGCCGAGCGGACGCCCGTGCAGCTCGTCGAGCGCGTGCGCCGCGAGCCCCATCGCCAGGAAGAACGCCAGCAGGGTCTCCCCGAGCCATCGCAACTGCACGTCGGGCGCGAGCGAGGCACCGATCACGACGTAGGAGAGATGCCACAGCGTGTAGGGAGGGTGCAGCAGGGTCCACCAGTCCCGCCAGCCGCCGGGCGCGAGGGCGTAGAAGGCGGGTCTCGCCGGGCTCGGGTCGCCCTCAGCCACGCCGGCGGCCCTGCTTCACGCCCCACATCACCACCGCCGCGCCGAGCGTCAGCTCCCGCGACCGCACGTGCCGGATGCCGGCCTCCTGCCACCACCGCACCTGCTCGGGCAACGGCGCCCGCTGCTCGAGACGGCTGATGCTCGGCCCGAGGAAGCTGCCCGTGTGCCGCCACTGCGGCGAGACGAACGAACCGAGCACGGGCAGCACCCCGCGGGTGTAGGCGTACCACCCGGCGCGCAACGCCGGCTGTTGCGGCACATGGAACTCGAGCGATGCCATCGCCCCGCCAGGACGCACGACCCGGGCGAGCTCGCGCATCGTGGCGGCTGGGTCGTCGACGTAGCGCACGAGGTAGGTGAACGTGAGGGCGTCGAAGGCGTCGTCGGCGAACGGCAGCGCCTCGGCCCGGCCCAGCACGGGCGTGATGCGATCGTCGAGCGCGGCCGCCTCGTTCGACGGCAGGCCGGCGCGCAACATGGGCTCGCTGGCGTCGAACGAGACCACGCGCACCCGGCGGCGGGCGGCGAGCTCACGCGACACGAGCCCGGTGCCGGCGGCCACGTCGAGCACGAGCGAGCCGGGCACCGCGCCGAGCTTCGACACCATGGCGCGACGCCATCGCGGGTCCTGACCGAACGAGAGCACGGCGCCCGCCCAGGAGTACTGGGGTGCGATGCCGGTGAACAGGCCGGGCGCCGCCCCGCGGTCCGACGTCACGCTCGCCCCTCGAGACCGAGCAGCCCGGGCACGTCGGCGAGGGAATCGACCACCGCGTCGGGCGCACCGCGATCGAGATCGGCAGCCCGGAACTTCCCGGTGCGCACGAGCACGCCGGTCAGACCCGCTGCTTGCGCACCCGCGACGTCGTTCACGATGTCGTCGCCCACCATCGCCGCGCGCGCTGCCGGCACCCCGAGCATCGCGAGCGCCGACGCGAAGAACGCCTCCGACGGCTTGCCACAGACCACGGGGGTGACACCGGTCGCAGCCTCGAGCGCCGCGACGAACGCTCCGCCGTCGAGCTGGAGGCCGTCGGTGGTACGCCAGTAGAGGTTTCGGTGCATGGCCACGAATGCCGCGCCCTCGTGCACCCGGCGGAACACTCGGTTCATCGCGTCGTAGCTGAAGTCGTCGCAGCCGCCGCCGAGCACCACCACGTCGGCGTCCTCGACATCGACGATGTGCACGGCGCCGAGGTCCTCGCCGGGGTCGCCGTCGCTCAGCACGAACACGCCGGCACCCGGATGCTCGGCCTGCAGGTACGAGGCGGTCGCCGTCACCGCCGTCGCGATCTCGTCGGGCGCGATCGCGAACCCCGCCCCGGCCAGGGTCCCGGCGAGCGCCGCCCGCGTGTGGGTGGTCGTGTTCGTGATCAGCCGAAACGGCACGCCGCGGGCTCGCAACATCTCGACGGTCTCGATCGCACCCGGCAAGGCCTGCCACGACGTCACCAACACGCCATCGATGTCGAGCAACAGCCCGTCGACGTCGAGGGAAGCTGTCATGGCGGCAGTCTGCCACGACCGGACGAGGCCGTTCCTACAGGCGGATGCCGACCCGCTTCCTCGCCTCGGCGAGATCGACGCCGGGGTCGATGCCCTGCTGCCGCATCAGGAACTCGGTGTAGGGCGCGATGAACCGGTACTTCGGCGGCAGCAGGGGGCGCGCCGCTCGGATCGCCGGGAACGACGCGCGCATGGCGCCACGCTTCAGCGGGCCGAACGGCACGCCGTACATCTCACGGATGCCGTCGGGCAGCGTGCCGTAGGCGAGCCGCGAGACCCCGCGCAACACGGGCCGCCATTCCGCTTCCTGGGGAGGATCGAAGAACAGGTCGAGCACACGGCGGGCGCCCTCGGTGACCTGCAACTCACCGCGATCCCCGAAGTCGGCGAGCCATGCGCTGAGGCCCTGCCAGGTCGGCGGGATCGTCTCGCGCGGCACGAGGCACAACTCGGCGGCGAGCATCTGTTCCTCGTGGAACCGCTGCCGCCCGGCGTCGTCGAGCGCGCCGACCGTGAGCCGCTCGAACAGGATCGCGGAATCGACCAGGCACGCGTGCACGTACAGCAGCAGCTCGGGGTCGAGCGCGTCGTAGCGCTTGCCGGTGACGGGGTCGATGCCGTTGATGCGCGTGTGCACCTCGTTGATCTTGTCGGCGGCGGCGTGGGCCTCCGCCTTCGTGCCGAACGTGAGCGTGTAGGTCAGGATGAGCGTGCGTTGCAGACGCTTCCACGGGTTCCGTTCGTACATGGCGGTCTGGTTGGCGCCGGCCACCACGAGCGGGTGCGCCGCCTGCATCAACAGCGCTCGCGCTCCGCCGAAGAGCACCGTGACCTCGCGGTGCACCTGCCACGAAACGCTCTCGGGTCCGAAGTAGCCGCTGTCGCGCGTCGACGCCATGGTCCGAGCGTACGTGCGGCACCGCGCAACGACGCATCGGAACCTCTGCGCCGTCGCCCGGCTGGACTTGTGCCCGCCCCGATGGGACGATCGGAGCTCGCACGCGTCATCCTTCCCCACCATGATCGTCGTCTCGACCGTCGCCGTCGCCGGCCTGCTCGCCGGGTACCTCGCCGGCGGCAGCGTGCGCAACTTCGACCGGGTGCACGTGCACTGGTGGGGGGCGGCGATCGGCGGACTAGTGCTGCAGGTCGTGCCACTTGGCCGGTGGGTCGATGACGACGCCGTCGTCGCCGCGCTCGTGGCCAGCTACGTGCTGTTGCTCGCGTTCGTCTGGGTGAACCGGCGCCTGCCCGCCGCGCCGCTGCTGCTGATCGGCCTGGCGCTCAACATGACCGTGATCACGCTGAACGGCGGCATGCCGGTGAGCGAGTCGGCGATCGAGACCAGTGGCGGGACCGAGGGCACGCTGCCGGCCGCGATCGACGACGGCAAACACCACGTCATGACCTCATCGGACGTGCTGACCCCGCTCGCCGATGTCATCGCGCTGCCGCCACCCGTCGCCACCGTGTTGTCGATCGGCGACCTGTTCCTCTACGCGGGCATCGCGACCTTCACGGTGATCGTCATGCGGGGACGCTTCGAGGAAAATCGTCGTCCCCCCGCGTGGATCCAGATGTATCGGGGGAAGCACCTTCCGCCCCAGCGCCGCCTGCCCCGCCGGTCACGGCCTGGGGCGGGGCATCCTCTTGCAGCAGCGAGCTCGGGAACTTCACCGTGATCGTGGTGCCCTCGCCCGGTGCGCTCTGCACGTCGAACGTGCCCGCCACCGACCTGCGCGCGCTCACGCATCATCGCCATGCCGAAGTGACCTTCGGGTCCCGGTGCCTCGGGGTCGAATCCGACGCCGTTGTCGCGCAGCTCGAGCACGATCCATTCCTCGTCCTCGTGCACGCTGATCCAGAAGTCCGTCGCCTGCGCGTGCTTGAGCGAGTTCATGACCGCCTCGCGGGCGATGTGGAAGATCAGCAGGGCGATCGGCGCCGGCAGCGGCATCTCGTCGATGGCGCGGTGATACGTGACGTCGGCGTCGCGCCCGACCTCGTCGGTGAAGGACTCGAGCGCCTCGGCCAACCCCTTGGCGCCCAACGGGGAGCGGTGCAGGTCGCGGATCAGGGCACGGATGCGGTCGGACGTGTCCTGCTTGGACTCCCTGATCTTCTCGAGCTGCTCGCGCACGGCGGGGACGTCGTCCTTCTCGAGCAGCTTGCGCGCGACGTCGACCTGGATCGAGAGCCGGAAGAGCACCTGCGCGAGGTCGTCGTGCAGGTACCCGGCGATCTGGAGGCGCTCGTCGGCCCGCTCCTCCGCCATGGCGTTCGACAGCGTCTTGAGCACCTGCTCCCGCTCCTGCAGCTCCTTATGCGCCTCCTCCAGCGCCTGCGACCGGAAGAACATCTGCCGAGCCAGCAGCAGACGGAGCCAGGAAGGCCGGAACGGACCAGGAGCCGACTCTCCACGAAGACGACGCCAGAGCTAGCCCAAGCACACCGAGACCCAGATAGCTGACACGAGGAACTCGCTGAGCTTGCCGATCCGAAGCTCGCGCATCACTTCGATCGGCGGCAGTCCAACCCGCAGGCTGGTGAAGACGGTCACCAGCGCGGTGTTGACCGCGTAGTCGGCGATAGCCGCACCATAGCGAGGCCGCCGCCAGGAGGAGCCATGCTGGAATCGTTCTTGCCGTCGGAGTCCGCCAGCGAGTGGAAGACAGAGCTCGCCGCAATGACCGATAGGCTCACCTGGCACCGATTGAAGAGCGGCCCGTAGGAAGCTGACCTCGCCTCCGAAGCTCTCGCGGGTCGAAGGCGCCCGAGCAGGGCAATCAAGCCGGCCGCGGCGGGGGGTGAAGAGTATCGCCACCATCATTAGCAAAGGAAAGCCGAGACTCAAGTGGAGCCCCGCCAAGCCGGAACTGGCAGCAGCTCAACGGCGGCGATGAGAACCGCCCACAGATGCAGCTGGGTCGGAAGTCGATCGGGTCGACCTCGAGCGAGACCGCGAGCGCCAGTCAGGGTCGGGAGGATTACGGCAAGCTCGAAGGCGAGGATGATGATCGCCAGCGAGCGCGACTGCGCGAGGACTGAGGCCTTCATCGCGGTCATCTTCGGCCCTCGTCACGCCGTTTGAAAGCAGGGTGACGACGTGATTGACCCGCCCGTCGGCCCTACGTCGATTCGATGTAGCGTCAACTCCCCGTTGTCCCCCAACGGGTGTCCCCCGATAGTTGCTGGTGTCCCCCAGATGGGGGCGGTTTCAGAATCGAAGTGTGACGAGACCGTCGGAGAAGGAGTGAGACATGAAGATCGCACGGCAGTATCGCCATCGCGCTTGGCTCGCTGCTGGCCCTCGCCCTCGCGGGTGGCGCGCACTGGCGCGGCTAGTCAGCGACCTAAGCACAATTCAAAGGGACCCCGTCACGGGGTCCTTTGTTTTGTCGCATCTTTGGCTCGACGAGCCTAGGCGTGAAGGGAGGACGGCGCTGACCGTCGTTCCCTCGCCTAGCCGGGAGTCAATCACGACCTTCCCCTGAGCTGCCTCCACTCGCTCAGCGATCAGCTGCAGCCCGAAATGGCTTTCTCGATCGACCGCGCCGATCGAAGCCGACGCCGTCGTCCTTGACTGAAAGCCTGATCAGGCCAGCTTCCTGCCACAGGCGGACATCGACCCGACTCGCCTCGGAATGCCGAGCAGCATTGTTCAAGGCCTCGCGGGCAATCTGGTACGCCAGCAGCTGAGTCACGTGCGAAGCCTCGACCGGAGCAAGGTTGAGGGCGATCCGTACGACCCGGCACCTCGAGCTGGTTCGCCAAGAGCCTGAGCGTTTCCACGAGGCCCTCAGGCCCAAGCGGCGATCGACGCAGGTCAGGACCAGCTCACGGATCGCCGTTTGAGCCGTCTCAGTTGCCGACAGCAGTTCAGGCAGATCCTCATCGAGCTCAAGAAGCCGCCGGTGCTTAGGTCCTGCCTTAGGACTTGCCCCATGAGGTGGACCTTGAAGAGGGGTGGAAGCACCTCGTCGTGAAGCTCTCCCGCGAGCACGAGCCGCTCGTCCCGCCGCTCCTTCACGATCTGCGTCTCAACTTCGGCCTTAGGGCTTCATCCTTGTCCTGCAGACGACGATCTGCCCACTCAAGCATGTGACGCTGCTGGAAGCGCCCTTGGCGAGCAAGTGGCAACCGGGGCGGTGAACGCAAGGACTCCAGCAATCCCCTAGCGCCACGAAGGCAGCCGCCAGCGAGGACACTAAGGAAGCCGAAGCAGAGGTAGGCATGCACGCGAAGCTGCGAGCCGAACCGAGTCGGATGTCGGCAACGACCTCCAGGAGTGGCCGGGCGCTCTTGATCCGAACCGAGTACATGGACACCAACAAGTAGTTGATCGCGATGTCGACGGCGAGATCGCACGCAAGTCCCGGGAGGATCGACGGCCCCATGGTCAGGGCGCCAACGTCACCCCGAGCGAGCATGAAGATCCAGGAACCTGCCATCACACTCAAGGCCACCTGGCCACGATTGAAGAGCGCCCGGCCAACGGGGATCTCTCGCCGAAACTCCCTGAGGTCTAGGACGCCGATGAGTGCAATTATGCCCGCCAGCAATCGCCGGCCGAACACAAAGCCCGCGGCCGAGCAGCGACGGGCATATCGAGACCCGAGGTAGACGAGCCCTGCCCGAGGGAACAGGGATGAGCCGCCGCCGCAGCCGATAAGCAGTAGCCCATGCGATGAGGTCGACGATCCGACGGCTCGCCACCTAGGGCCCCGGCCCAGTACCCGCGCCGAAAGGATGGCACAGATCAGCGGACACCGACACTCGACTTCAAAGCAGCGAAGCCTGCAGTTCGGCGACATCGCCCCGTAGCCACAGAATCAACAGGACTGACACCTGAAGTTCCTCCCCCTTGAACCTCGGATCCTTGCTTCTTCTCGGGCGTGGCAGGTTTCTACCCGGCGGCGGTGACATCGGGCAAGGAGTGTGACAAGACTTTTCCACCAGGGTTCGAGCGGCGCGGCTACCATCCGATGCATGAAGCCCCGTGTGCTCGTCGTTGAAGACGAGACGAGCATCTCCGAGCCGCTGGCGGAGCACCTGGCGCGCGAGGGGTTCGACCCCGAGGTCGCCGGCACGCTCGAGGATGCGGCCGCTTCATGCGAGAGCCAGAGCCCGACTTCATCCTGCTCGACGTGATGCTGCCGGACGGCGACGGACGTGACCTCTGCCGAGAGATCCGGCGCCGTTCCGACGTCCCGATCATCATGCTCACCGCTCGTGGCGAGGAGATCGACCGCATCGTGGGCCTCGAGCTGGGGGCCGACGACTACGTCGTGAAGCCGTTCAGTGCGGGCGAGCTGGTCGCTCGCATGCGGGCGATCCTGCGCCGGGGAAGGGCCGCGGCAGCCGATGGGCCCAAGCCCGTCCTCTCGATCGGCGCGATCACCCTCGACCCGGCGTCGCGGACGGTCACGAAGGAGGGCGAGCCATCGAGCTCGCCGCGAAGGAGTTCGACCTGCTGCAGATGCTCATGGCGCACGCCGGGGAGGTCGTGCCCCGCGAGCAGATCATGGACGAGGTGTGGGATCCGCATTGGTTCGGTCCCACGAAGACCCTCGACGTGCACATCTCGTGGCTGCGCAAGAAGCTCGAGGACGACCCGGGGCATCCCCGCTACATCACGACGATCCGCGGGGTCGGGTTCCGGTTCGCGACGCCGAGCGACGTGGCCGACCTTGCCGTGCCGGCGAGCCGGGCGACTGAGGAGGACGTCACGAAGGTCCGCACGCGCCTGGTCCTGGCCTTCGCCTACGTGCTGATCACGGTGATCGTCGCGCTCACGGTGCCGCTCGCGGTGACCCAGCGGGAGCGCGCCGAGTCAGAACTCCTCGGGCAGGCCAAAGTCACCGCGCAGGCCATCGCGGCCTCGTTCGACGAGTCATCGCTCGCGCCCGCCTCTCGCGATCGCCTCGCTCGTCAGGCCGAACTCGACGCTCGGGAGATCGACGGGCGCGTGCTCGTGATGGACGAGACCGGAGAGGTGCTCGCCGACGCGAACCCGTTCCCGCAACCGTCGAACTCGGCCGTGGGCGAGGACTACGCCACGCCGCAGCGTCCCGAGGTGCTCACGGCGCTCGCCGATGGTGAACCCGACGCCCTTGTGCGAACGAGCGAGGAGCTCGACGTCGATCTGCTGCTCGCGTCGGCCCCGATCGTGGACGACCCGGGCGGGCGGCCCCTGATCGTCGGCGCGGTGCGCATCACGCTCGACGTGCAGCGGGTGACCGACTCGGTGCGACGGGCGACGCTGGGCATCGTGGTGATCGGCCTTGCCGGGTTGGCGGCCGGCATGCTCGTGGCCCTCGTGCTCGCCGGGTCACTCGCACGCCCGTTGGCGCGGCTCGCGGCCGCCGCGCGCAGCCTTGGCCGGGGGGACCTGTCCACGAGGGTCGGCGAGCTCCGAGGTCCCGACGAGGTGCGCGACGTCGCCGGATCGTTCGACGAGATGGCCGACCGGGTCGAGCGCACGTTCCGCGCGCAACGCTCGTTCGTGGCCAACGCATCGCATCAGCTGCGCACCCCGCTCACGGGCATGAAGCTGCGCATCGAGCGAGCAGCCGACGATGCCACGGACCCCGACCTGCAGGCCCAGCTCGAGGCCGCCGACGTCGACGTCGACCGTATGGCGGCCACGGTCGATCGCATGCTCGAGATGGCGCACGAGGTGGAGGAGGGCGCGCCGACGGAGGCCGATGCAGGGGAGGCCGCGCGCGCCGGCGTGGCGCGGTGGGCCGAACGGGCGGCCGAGCGCGGGGCCGCGGTGACCGCCGTCGTCGACGGGGCCGCGCCCGTGCAGGCCAACCCGACCGATCTCGACCAGATCGTGGACAACCTGCTCGACAACGCCACGGCGTATGCGCCCGGCCCGATCGAGGTCTCGGTCGCGGCCGAGCCCAGGCACGCCGTGCTCGCCGTGCGCGACCACGGGCCCGGGATCGCCCCCGAGGAACGCGAACGGGTCACCGAGCGTTTCGCCCGGGGTCGCTCGGCGCGGTCGGGCGGGTCGGGCCTCGGGCTCGCGATCGCGCGCGACCTCGCCGAGCGATGGGGCGGCAGCCTGCGCGTGGTCGGCCCTTCCGACGGCGGCACCCTCGTCGAGGTGCGATTGCGGTCGGCGCAGCTCACCGGTCCCGGCGCCGATGGGAGCCGAGGCACGTGACCACGCCGACGCTCACCGTGTGGATCGATCCGGGGTGCCCATGGGCATGGCAGACGGCGCGTTGGGTGCGCGACCTGCGCGACCGCGGCACGTTCGCGATCGAATGGCGGCTGTTCAGCCTCGAGGTGAACACCGCCGGGCTCGACGTGCCGTTCGGCGAGGCCGCCGACCGATACGGCGAGGCCCTCACCGCGATGGCGCTCGCCCGACGCGAGGGGGGCGACCCGGCGCTCGAGGCCTACTACGTCGCGCTCGGCGAGATCCTGCACGACGAGGGTGAGCGGGTTTCCCCAGAGCTCGTGCGGCGCGCCGCCGGTCACGCCGGCATGCCCGGGCTCGTCGACCGGGCCGTGACCGACCCGAGCCTCGCCGACGAGGTGCGCCAGGCCTACCGCGACGCGCGCGAGCTCGACGTGTTCGGGGTGCCGACCCTGCGCCTCGACGACGGGCTGCCGATCTACGGCCCGATCATGCCCGTGGCCCCCGAGGGCGACGAGGCCCTCGAGTGGTGGCGCCACATCGCCTGGCTCATCGGGCGCGACGACATCTACGAGTTGAAGCGCTGGCCGCGGAGCCGCAGGCCGGGCCGACCCTTTACCTCCTCTTAGCCCGCCCGGTCCTAGGCTCATCGACATGAAGCGCATCCTCATCGTCGTCGCCTACGCCGTGGGCGGACTCGTGCTCGCCGGCGTGGTGTCGCTCGGCGCGTTCGCGGTCACCACGCGGCAGCTGAGCGAGACGCCCGGCCCGATCGTCATCGGCCACAGCGTGTCGCTCGCGCCCACCCCCGGCGACGGTCAGGGTGGAGGCGGTGGCAACGGCCAACCCGACGCGACCGGCGAGTGGAAGCCCTCGTGGTCGCCCACCTCATCGCCATCGCACAGCCCCAGCGACGACCCGAGCCCCGGCGACGACGACCATTCCACCGGTCCGAGCCCCAGCGAGGAACCCTCCGACGGCGGCTCGGACGACGACCACGACGATTCTTCGGGCTCGGGTTCCGGCGACGACGACGCCGACGACGACTGACGGCTTCCTCGGAACCGCCACCTCGTGAGAGGATGGATGCTCCGATGAGCGACCACCTCCATCGACACGACGTGTGGGGCGACGACCCCGAAGAGCGCGACGCCAGTGCGGTCGTCGAAGAGCTGCTCGCCGAGCCCGGCATCGAGCGGAAGTGGCACGACCACCCCACGATCGTGTGGACCAAGGCGGTGGGCCGGTTCATCGGCCGGAACGGCCAGCGCATCGCCGTCACGATCGCAGGCTTCGCGGTGCTGCTGGCCGGCGTCGCCCTGCTCGTGCTGCCGGGCCCCGGCTGGCTGTTGATCTTCGTCGGCCTCGGCATCCTGTCGACCGAGTACATGTGGGCCCGGCGCCTGCTCGATACCGCCAAACGCAAGGCGGAGCAAGCCAAGAACGCCGTCACCCAACGCAAGGCGAACCGGGAGGCGCGCAAGGCTCAGCCTGACGGCGTGACCACGACCGCGCCCACCGACGACGCCGCCTGAGCGCGTCGGTCACACGATGACGACGGACTTGCCCTGGGTGCGTCGCTGCTCCAGATCGCGGATCGCGTCGGGGACCTCCTGCAGCTGGTAGGTCTTCCCGATCACCGGGGTGACCTTCCCAGCCTCGATGAGGTCCTTGAGCACGACGAGGTCCGCTCCGTTGTGCTTGACGGCGAGCGTGGTGAGCGTCTGGTTCACGAAGGGCGAGAGCGCGGGCGCCCAGACCATGCGCCCGGCCTTCCCGACCCACTTGCCGCCCCCCTCACCGCCGACGATGACGAGGGTGCCCCGGGGTGCGAGGGCGTGCCGAAGCTCGGAGACCGGACGGCCACCGGCTGTCTCGATGATGACGTCCCAGTGCCGGCCCATCGTCGTGAAGTCGTGCTGCGTGTAGTCGATCGTCTCGTCGGCGCCGATCGATCGGACGGCGTCGACCTGCGCCGTGTTGCACACGCCGGTGACGTGAGCGCCCAGCGCCTTCGCGATCTGCACGGCGAACGACCCCACACCTCCGGCCGCACCGATGATCAGCACCTTCTGCCCCGGCTGCACGCCTCCCTTGTCACGGACGGCCTGCAGCGCGCTGGTACCGGTGATGGCGACGGTCGCGGCCTGCTGGTCGGTCAGGTTCGAGGGTGTGGGCGCGAGCAGGCCCTCGGGCACCGAGACGTACTCGGCGAAGGCACCAGAGCAGGTGCCGAACACACGGTCACCCGGGCGGAACCGGGTGACCCCGTCGCCGACCGCCTCGACCCGACCCGCCATCTCCTGACCGGCGACGCGGGCCTTGGGACGGCGCATGCCGAGCGTCGGGCGGATCGCATACGGAAGGCCCGTGATGACGTGCCAGTCCCCGATGAAGACGCTGGCCGCGTGCACGTGGACCAGCACTTCGCCAGGTGCGGCCGTGGGTGGATCGATATCCGCAAGCACGAGGTCGTCCGCCGTGCCGTACCTGTCTTGCACGATCGCCTTCATCGATCCCTCCCGACTTCCCGTGCGGTGTGGCACGGTCGCTCGATCCATAGGAGACTCGCGGGCGTCCCGAGAGGAGAGGCGATGCTGGCGGCCGATGCATCCATGGTGGTCCTTCGCATCGTCCACATCGCCACCGGGGTCATCTGGGTCGGCTCGTTGTTCGTGGTGGTGGTGTTCCTGCAGCCTAGCGCCGCAGCGCTCGGCGCAGCCGGCGCGCCGTTCATGTCGGAGCTTCGCCGGCGCCGGTTCGTCGATGTCGTCTTCATCGACGCCGTGTTCACCGTCGTCGCCGGTGCGTTCCTGTACTGGCGTGACTGGCACACGTATCCGAGCTTCGGCGACTGGATCGACTCGAGCTTCGGGGCTTCCCTGACGGTGGGCGCCCTGCTCGCGATCGCGGGGCTCGGCGTCGCCGCGAGCCTCACGCGTCCCACGATCCGTCGGCTCGTTGCCCTGGGGAAACAGGTGGCCGAGTCGGGTGGCCCACCCCCGCCCGAGACGGCTGCTCGCATCGGCGCGTTGCAGCACCGGCTGGTCATCGCCGAGCGGGTGAGCTTCACCCTGGTCCTTCTCGCCGTCGTGGCGATGGCGGCGGCACGGTACCTCTGAGAAGTCCGGTCGCATCCTGATCGACGTCGACCTGTTCGCCGGTTGCCCTTCTCGGGGCTGGTACGCCGCAGGTGGCCCTCAACTCACGCGCTGGGAGACTGTAGGGCGTGGCGAGCCTCGGTCCTGCCATCCCGGCGCTTCCTGTCCAGGACGTGGCAATCGCGGTTGCGCATTTCCAGGACAGGCTCGGTTTCACCGCGCTCCACATCGAGGAAGGCTTCGCCGTCGTCCACGCGACAAGGCGCGCATCCACCTGTGGGCGGCTGCCGACCGGAGCTGGTCAGGGCGCGAGGACCTGCGGGAGCGGCCCGTCGTTTCCGGGGCGGAGTCATTCCTCGCCGGCACCGCAAGCTGTCGGATCGAAAGCGAAGATGTCGATGGTCTCTACGAGGAACTCGCCGCCGCAGACGTGCTCCACCCGGTGTCTCGCGACGGCGTCACCGAAACGGACTTCGGGACACGCGAGTTCGCCACTCTCGATGCTGACGGCAACCTCGTCGAGTTCTTCAGCTGGTTGTGACACCGACCGTCGCCACGGCCTCTTCCATCCTGGTCGGGTCAGTGCGAGCTGATCGATGGGCGGATCAGGCGCCGGCATCACTCACTAGAGCAGGTCCAGATCCCCTGGAGACCGCCCACACTCGGTGAGGTATCGGGCAAGCTCGCTCCGGTGCTGTGTGCCGTGGTTCACGATATGAGCGATCACGAGACTGCGTGATGCGGATACGAGCCCATCTTCTCCCGTCCATGTGATCGGCTCGGCGCGACCGCGACCGCGACCGCGACCGTCGAGCGACCCGACGTAGGACAGCAAACGCTCGTGTTCATCCGCCCAGAACGAACGGATGCCTTGGAGACTCCTGGCGGCCAGTCTTCCGGATACGAGTCGTCGTCATCGTTTCCGATGCATAACTCTCGCCAGCTCCAGTCCACGATCGCCACGTGGAGAAGGGTCTCGTAGGCGGTCTCGTAGTCCAGGGTCGTTGGGCGTCGGAATCCTTCCTCCGACAGCTCCCCTGTCGCGTCCAAGATCCGTTCATTCGCCCGCACGTGATAGCGCACGAGGAAGAGAAGGTCCTGCCTGTCCATAGAGGAGACTGTACGGTCTGGATTCATAGGAGACTCTCGGCGCCCCGAGAGGAGAGGCGATGCCGGCGGCCGATGCATCCATGTTGTTCCTCCGCATCGTTCACATCGTTATCGCCGCCACGACGAGCGCAGGTTGGGCCACGCCAGGTGAGCGACCGAGGAGAGGCAGGAGGGCGAGGGAGGCATGGCCTCAAGAGTGATCGTCTCGGGCGCGCCAGGAGTCGGAAAGAGCACCATAGCTGCGCCGCTTGCGTCCACTCTGGGTTTCGAGCTGCTCTCGAAGGATCAGAGCAAGGAACAGCTGTACGACTGCCTCGGGCCGGACAGCGGGGACCCGCTTGCATGGTCGCGGCGGCTCGGCAACGCAGCGATGGAACTACTGTGGAGCCTCGCGGGACGATTCCCTGCGGGTCTCGCCCCGGTGCGGGGCGGGACCTGACGAGCCGGTGTCCACGGCCCGATCCGCGATCGTCGGCGATGCCAGCAGGTGCTTCCGCAGCGCCGCCCTCTCAGCGCGTCCAGCTTCGTCCTTGCCTCTCGACGGCGAGGACTTCGTGAGCACTTCGACCATGCTGTCATCTCCACGTTCGTGGAACTGGCGGATCGCGTGGCGTTCATGGGCCTACGGGATGTCGCCCATCTGATCGACGACGGCGCCATACACCTCGTACGTGATCACGCTGCTGAACGTCCCCGGCGGTCCGGCGATCCACATCTCGCCCGCGCCACAGCTCCCCGTGGGGCCGCTGCAGACATCATCGGGCGAGAGCGGGTCAGGATCGCCTGAGATCGAAACCCATCTGCGCTCCAGCACCTGGCCCGTCTGGCGATCGAACACGACGTCTTGCCGCGAGTCCTCGTGCGTGTAGCCAACCACGATGCCGGGTCGGCCGAACGCATCGCGGGTACGGCCGGTCGCCGTCACACCGGGAAGACTGGCCATCACTTCGAACAACGCCGATCGCAGCTCTGGCGGCGCATAGCTCCACGTCAGGATGTCCGCGGATAGATTGAACGTCTCCCAATCACCTTCCGGTCCGCCGATGATTTCGCGGCGTTCGATCATGCCCTTGAGCTCGTTCACGTCCGTCGGGAGGTCAGAGAAGTCGAAGAAAGTCCACTCGCCGGGGCCATAATCGTCGGACCCGGCATTCCGGCCTGTCAGGCTGTCGCCCCACTCCTGCTCCATCAGGCCGGACGACACATACTGCTCATAGAGGGCCTGATCCGCGTCGGTCAGGAACGTTGGCTGCCCGACCGTCCAATCCGATCTGCCGGACCCATCCGTGCCCAGCCACCGTTCGTCGGTGGTCGGAACGAAGTACCGGAATGACGTGCCAAGCCCCTCGGAGGTCAACGACATCAAACTCGTTTCCATCGTTCGTTGATAGACGTACTCACCGTCCTGCAGGGGTCGTTCTCCTGGCAGGTTCAGCGCGAGCGCGGAGAAGCGATGGAGCAACGACGCGGCTGCAGGGTCCACCCCCGCGGGGCTCCCGGACGGAAGCACTACTGACACCACGAACAGCACGACCGCAACCAGCACAGCCGCAATTAGGGATACGGGCCGCAAGATCACGCGTCGGGATGAGCGACGACGATCGCTACCGTGTACGCGCGACGCTGACCCATCCGTGCTCGAGGCCGCTGCGTTGACGAGCTCCGCCCGGAGCCTGGCTCGCAGGGCAGGGGGGAGATCGCGCTCGGGCGGAGCGGGAAGCAGGCTGTTCATCGTGGGCTCCTCCTCAGTGACGGGGCAACCGCGTTCGTCTCATCGAGATCACCCTCTACGTGTCCGCCGCGCGGGATCAGTTCCGCCAACCGCGCCCTGGCCCGCGACATGCGCGAACGCACGGTGCCGACCGGGATGCCAAGAACGTCGCCGATCTCGGCGTAGCTCAGAGCTCCCCAGGCGTAGAGGGTCAGGACATCTCTGTCGGCAGGAGAGAGCGAGCCGAGGGCTTCCACGACGCGACGCATCAGAGTCTCATCGTCGAGCCGGGCCGCGATGTCGTCAGTGGGATCCGGGGACACTGAGGCGACGGCGCTCCGTAGCTCCGTTGCTTCGCGCCGCTGCCGAGACCTCGCTCCATTCCGGATGACGTTGGTTGCGACCCCAAGGAACCAGGGACGCAAAGTCTCATGCTGAGGTTGCACGTCATCTCGCCGACGCCACGCCTCCAGGAAGACGGTGGAGGTCAAGTCCTCTGCCAACGCCCAGTCAGCGGTTCGCCGGAAGCAGAAGTTGTAGACAGTCCGAGCGTGCCGATCGAACAGGAGGCCGAACGAATCAGCATCGCCCTGCGCGACGCGACGCCAGAGCTCGCGATCGGTCGGGTCGTCGATCATCTTCTCTATGGTGTCCGCCCATCGACTTCGGTTCCAGCCATCATGCTCGACGACGACGAATAGGCATCATCTCGGCCTTCGCCTCAACCGCCGCCGTGAGCTTGCGCCAAACTGCGGCCGGTCGCGTTTGCCCGTACCGGTGATCCCGGTTCCTGGAAGGTCGGCCGGACGTCCTAACCATTCGCCTTGCAGAACGCCACGCACGCCTCAAGCTGTCGGGCGTTGGAGGTATCGTCCTTGACGGAGACGCGCGTAGAGATGGCCGCGACTGTCATGGCGACATCACCCTCGCATGGGATAACTGGCGTCAAGATCGGGACGTCGAGCTGGACCGACCCGACCCTGGTCAAGGAGGGCAACTGGTACCCGCCCGGCACCACCACGGCCAAGGCGCGGCTCGAGTTCTACGCCTCGCGCTTCCCGCTCGTCGAGGTGGACTCCACCTACTACTTCCCGCCGAGCGAGAAGAACTCCGTGCTGTGGATCGAGCGCACGCCCGCCGACTTCACGTTCAACATCAAGGCGTACTCGCTGCTCACGAACCACCCGACGCGCACCGAGTCGCTCTACAAGGACCTCGCCGCGGAGCTTCCCGAGGAGACGAGGGCGAAGCGGCGCATCTACCGCGACAAGCTGCCCGATGCGGTCGTCGACGAGGTGTGGCAGCGCTTCCGTGACGCGCTGATGCCGCTGCACTCCGCGGGCAAGCTCGGCGCCGTGCTCTTCCAGTTCCCGCAGTGGTTCGTGATCTCGAAGCAGAACAAGGCCTACATCGAGGAGTGCGCCGCGCGGCTGCCCGACTTCCGCGTGGCGGTCGAGTTCCGGCACAAGAGCTGGATGGAAGAGCGCAACGTCGAGGAGACGCTCGGGTTCCTGTCGCGAACGCGATCTGCCCTACGTCTGCGTCGACATGCCCCAGGGGTTCGACTCGAGCCTGCCGCCGATCGCGGCGGCGACCGCCGACGACATCGCGATGGTGCGCTTCCACGGGCGCGACCCGAAGGCGTGGGAGTCGAAGGCCGAGACGGCGAGCGAACGCTTCCGTTACGACTACTCGAAGGACGAGCTCGCCGAGTGGGTGCCCAAGGTCGAGGAGCTCGTCGGGTCAGGCGCGCGAGACCCACGTGCTGATGAACAACTGCTACCGCGACTTCGCGGTGCGCAACGCCCACGACCTGGGCGACCTGCTCGACCTCGACCTGCCTGACTGACGGGTCGTCAGATCGGCAGGGGCGCCTGGCCCGGGTGCGCGGGCTCACCCGCACGGAAGGGTGTGACACCCGGGCCAGGCGGCTTCGACGACGGGACCTCGATGATCGGCGCCGGGTAGCCGGTCGCACGCAGCAGCTCGGGGTCCCACCACGGGGCGAAGATCCAGGGCGCCGAGACGTCGGCCAGCTCGCGCACGTACCGCCGCACGTACGCGCCGTCGGGGTCGAACCGCTCGGCCTGGCGCACCGGATTGAACGAGCGCGACCGCCGGGGGTCGGTGCCGGTGCCGGCCACCCACTGCCATCCGCCGGAGTTGTTCGCGGGGTCGCCGTCGACCAGCCATCGCATGAAGTGCTCGGCGCCGCGCTGCCACTCGATGCCGAGCCGTCGCGTCAGGAACGATGCGGTGACCATGCGGGCGCGGTTGTGCATCCAGCCTTCGCGGCGCAGCTGCCGCATGCCGGCGTCGACGAGCGGGATGCCCGTGCGTCCGTGCTGCCAGCACTCGAACAGGTACCCGGGGTGCGCCGGGCTCGGTGGCGTGTCGTCGGGCGGCGAACGGAAGTCGCGCCAGGCGATCGTGGGGTCGTGCGCCAGCAACTGCCCGTAGAAGTCGCGCCAGGCGACCTGCCGCACGAGTTCCTGGGTGCCGCGCACCTGCCCGGCCGCGGCCACCACCTCGTTCGCGCTCACGCAGCCGAACCGCAGGTAGGGCGACAGGCGCGACGTCGCGTCGGCCGCCAGATCGTCGCGCACCTCGGCGTAGCGCCGACGCGCCCGACGCAAGGTAGGCCTCCAGGTGCTTGCGGGCCGCCGTCTCGCCGCCCGGTGGCAGGTCGATCGAGTCGGGGCGGGTCGCGGCCGGGTCGGGCAGCGGCCCCGAGGGCAGGCCGGCCGGCGTCTCGATCGCGGTGGGCGCCGCCAGCACGGCTCGCCTCGGCGCCTGGGCCCACGCCCGGTGGAACGGCGTGAACACCGAGTACATCTCCTTGCCCGGCGGCGCCACCTCGCCCGGCTCCACGACCGCACCGCCGGGATGCACGAGCAGGTCGACGCCGTGCGCGGCGAGGGCCTCGCGCAGCCGCCGCTCGCGCCGCTGCGCGAGCCAACTCACGTCGGCGCTCATGTGCACGGCGCCGGCGCCCACCTCGGTGACCACGTCCAGCGTGCGTGCGACCACGTCGCCCTCACGCACCACCAGGCGCGACCCCCGTCGCACGAGCGACCGGTCGAGGTCGACCAGGCTCTCGACCAGGAAGCGGCTCCGGTTCGGGCTGCGCCGCAGCAGGTCGGGGTCGAGCACGAAGAGCGGCACGACGCTGCCGCCCGCCCGCACCGCGGCGTCGAGGGCCGGATGGTCGTGCAGGCGCAGATCCCGCGTGAACAGCACGACCGAGCCCATCGCACCACCGTAGGCGCGCCGGCTAGGCGTACGCGTGGCCGAACCGATGCATCGGGCGACGGCCTCTCGCCCGCGCCGGGGTACGCTCGATGCACGATGGGCACAGGCGGCAAGCGTTGGAAGGTCGCGACCGTGCGGGGCATCCCGCTGTACGTGAGCACCTCCTGGTTCGTGATCGCGGCGCTCTACGTGTGGATCCGCTACGAGGACCTCACCCGCGTCCTGGTCGAGCCCTCGGAAGCCGCCACCATCGCCGTGCTCGCCGCGGCGCTCTTCTTCGGCAGCGTGCTGCTGCACGAGGCGGCCCACGCGGTCATGGCCCGCTCGCTCGACCTGCCGGTCTCGGGCATCACCCTGGTGTTCTGGGGCGGCGCGACCGAGACCAAGGCCAGCGCGAAGGGGCCCCTCGGTGAGTTCCTCGTGGCGTTCGTGGGCCCGGCGACGACCCTGGTGCTCGCCGGGGCGTTCTGGGTCGGGGAGTCGCTCACGAACGGATGGGTGGCCGTGACGATGGCGTCGCTCGCGGAGCTCAGCCTGCTCTTCGCGGCGTTCAACGCGCTGCCCGGGTTCCCGCTCGACGGGGGACGCATGCTGCTCGCGACGGTCTGGGGCATCACCGGCAGCCGTCGCACCGCGATGCGCGTGGCCGGCTACGGGGGCATCGGCGTCGGCGCGTTGCTCGGCGGCGTGGCCGTCTGGATGATCGCCGAAGGCGCGGCGGACACCGCGGTGTTCCTGGGCTTCGTGGCGATGATCATGATCGCGGCGGGGCGCGGCATGGAGCAGCGCATCGCCCTGCGCGACCAACTCGTGCAGGGAACGGTGGCCGACGCGATGCGCCCTCCGCCACCGACGGTGCCGATCGACATCTCCCTCGTGCAGGCGCTCGACGGGTACCTGCGCGGCGCGGACGGGCAGGCGTTCCCGGTGGTGGACGCCGGGCGCGTGGTCGGCACCGTCTCGATCGACAGCGCCCGCAAGGTGGGCGGACGCGACCCGACGCGCCCGGTGCGCGACGGCGTGCGTCCGCTGGCGCAGACCCCGGTCGTGGCGCCCGACGAGACCCTCGACGACGCGCTGGAATGGCTCGGGGGTCGCGAGGGCCTCGTGCTGCGTGACGGAACCCTCGTGGGGGCGCTCGGCCCCGGCGACGTGGAACGCTGGTACCGCCGGGTGATCGAGGGGCGCCCCGACGAGCACGACGTGGTCGTGCCGGCCCGCCCCGACCTGTAGCCCGGGGAGCTGTCGGTGCGCGGCGGTAGCATCCGCGATGTGACGGCCCCCTTCTCCCCCGACGAGCGCCAGGCGCTCGTGCTCGAGCACGCCTCGGGCACGCTGCTCGTGACCGGTCGCGCCGGCACGGGCAAGACCGCCCTGCTGCGCGAGCGCCTCGCCCGCCTCGTCGAGCAGGGCGCCGACCCCGATCGCATCGCCCTCGTGGTGGGCTCGGCCGCCGCGCGTGACTCGGCCCGAACCGCCCTGCTGCAGCGCCTGCCCACGTCCCTGTCGGGCCTGCACGTGGTCACGATGCACGGGCTCGCGAACCGCATCCTCAAGGCGCGCGCCGAGCAGCAGGGCGCGTCCGAGCCGCCGCAGCTGCTCTCGGCCACCGACCAGTTCGCCCAGGTGCAGGAGCTGCTCGCCTCGCAGGACCCCGACGAATGGCCGGCCTACGGTCCGCTGCTCGGCATGCGCGGGTTCGCCGACGAGGTGCGCCAGTTCCTCTCGCGTGCGCAGGAAGCATTGCTCACGCCCGAGCAGATCGCCGAGGCCGCCGAGCGCCGCGGGCTCGGCGGCTGGCGCGAGCTCGCGCGCTTCCTCGGCGAGTACCAGGGCGTGCTCGACGCGCTCGACGTCGCCGACTTCGCGACCCTGTTGCAGCGGGGTGCGAGCGAGGCACCCGAAGGCGAGCCCTTGTTCGACCACGTGCTCGTCGACGACTACCACGACACGACGCTCGCGGCCGAGGCCATCCTGCGCGGGCTGCGGGCCCCCGACCTGGTCGTGGCCGCCGACCCGGGCGGGCACGTCTTCTCGTTCCAGGGCACGAGCCGGGTGCCGCTCGACCGGTTCGCCGAGGTCTTCGCCGGCGCCGCGCACGTCGAGCTCGCCACGAACCACCGCGCGCCCGAGCCGGTGGCCGTCGAGGCCTGGGTCGCGCCCCACGCGAGCGAGGAGCACGCCGCGGTCGCGCGCGAGCTGCGGCGGCTGCACGTCGAGCACGACGTGGCGTGGAACGACATGGCGGTCGTCGTGCGCCGCCAGGGCGCGCATCTCGGAGGCCTGCTGCGGGCGCTCGACGACGCGCGCATCCCGCGCGCGATGCCCGAGCGCGGGCTCTCGCTCACCGCCGAGCCGGCGACGCGCCCGTACGTGATCGCGCTTCGCTGGCTCGTGGCCGACGAGCCCGCCAGGGAATCGCTGATCGAGCAGCTGCTCGTGTCCGACGTCGTTGGGCTGTCGCCGGCCGCGGCCCGCGGGCTGCTGCGCGCCGCCCGCACGAGCACGGGCTCGGTCGCGAACGCGCTCGACGTGACCGAGGGGCTCACCGCGGCCGAGGCCGACTCGGTCGTCGCGGCCCGCGAGACCCTCTCGCGCGCCGCGCTGTTCGCCGGCATGAGCGTGCAGGACGCCTTCCGTCACCTGTGGGAGCACCTTCCGTGCTCGCGCCGGCTCGTCGATCGCGCGGGCGAGAGCGCCGAGGCGCGCCGCGAGCTCGACACGGTGGTCACGTTCGCGAACGTGGTGGCCGAGACCGACGAGGCGAGCGCCGACGCGGGCGTGGCGGCCTTCCTCGAGTCGCTCGACGCCGGCGAGCACGGCCCCGGCTACTCCGCGTGGGAACGCGCGAGGCTCGACGCCGTGCAGGTGCTCACCGCCCACGGCGCGGTCGGCCGCGAGTTCGACACGGTGCTCGTGACCGGCGTGACCGAGGGCAACTTCCCGAGCCTGTCGAGGCCCGAGCCGATGTTCGACCTCGCGGTGCTCGAGCGCGCCGTGACGAACGCCGAGCGCAACCGCGAGCGGCTCGACGACGAGCGCCGGCTGTTCGACATGGTCATCGCGCGGGCCCGGCGCCGGGTGGTGCTCTCGTGCGCCGACGCGCACCCCGACGACGCGCTCGGTCGCGCTCCCGGTTCGTCGAGCCCGAGCGGCTGGCAGCCGGCGCCCGCCGGGCCCTTCGACGACCCGGTGTCCACGCGCGAGGCCGCCGCCGCGTGGCGCTCGCAGCTCGCCGACTCGACCGGCCCGTCGTGGCGGCGCGTGGCGGCCCTCGACGGCCTGGTCGCGCTCGGCGTCGACGCGCGCCGCTGGTGGTTCCAGCGCGACTGGACCGACACCGGGCGCCCGCTGCACGAGACGATCCGCGTGTCGTACTCGCGCCTGTCGAACCTCGAGGCCTGCGAGCTCATGCACGTGCTCGGCGACGAGCTCGGCCTCGGCCGGCCCGGCGGCTACCACGCCTGGGTCGGCAAGACCGTGCACACGATCATCGAGCAGATCGAGAAGGGCGAGATCGCCAAGGATCCTCCCGTGGCGGTCGCCGAGCTGAAGGCCCGCTGGCGCCCGCAGGAGTTCCCGTCGATGGCGGTCTCGACGGCCTTCTGCCAGCTCGCCCACGACCACATGCTGCGCAACTGGTTCGAGCACTACGCCGAGCATCCGGCCGCCGGCATCGAGCGGTTCTTCGAGTTCGAGTTCGAGGGCGCGCAGGTCATCGGCTACATCGACCGCATCGGCCCCGCCGTGCAGGACGGCTACGTGCATCACCGACTTCAAGACCGGCAAGAGCGACAACGCCGGGCCGCCGCGCGACAGCCTGCAGCTCGGCATCTACTACATCGCCGTGCAGGAATCGCCCGACCTCGCCGAGTTCCAGCCGGTGAAGACCGTCGAGCTCGCGTTCCTGCGCGGCAACTGGAAGAGCCCCGACATCGACTACCGCAAGTGGATGGTCACCGAGCGCGACGAGCAGGCCTACCAGGCGGAGATGCGCCAGCGGCTCGCCGAGCTGATCGCCCGCAAGCGCGAGCTGAACGAGCGCGAGGTCTTCCGGCCGAACCCGTACGCGAACTGCCGTTTCTGCGACTTCCAGACGCTCTGCCCGCTGTACGCCGAGGGCCAGCCCGTGTTCCCGGTCGAGGTCGTGGCGGCGGGAGCGCCGGCATGAGCGGGCCGTTCCCGCCCGAGGTCGTCGCGGCGATGGGCGGCGCGCCGCCCACCGAGGAACAGTGGCGCGCGATCACGATGCCGCTCGAGCCGACCGTGCTCATCGCCGGCGCGGGGTCGGGCAAGACGAGCGTGATCGCGGCGCGCGTGGTCTACCTGGCGCTCGCCGCGCTCGGACGGGTCGACGGCGATCGCGGACAGCGCCCGGCGTGCTGCCGGGCAACGTGCTGGCCCTCACGTTCACGGTGAAGGCCACCGACAACCTGCGCTCGCGCATCCGCCGCGCGCTCGCGGGCGTCGAGCTCGCCCAGGGCGAGGAACCCGAGATCCTCAACTACCACGCGCTCGCCGCCCAGGTGCTCGAGCGCTACGGGCATCCTGGCGGGCATCGAGCGCGGGCGCGTGCTCAGCCAGGCGCAGCGGGTCGCGCGTTGCCGGCCGCGTGCTCGACGAGATGACGTTCGAGCACGTGAAGACCGAGTGGCAGCCGAGCGTGGTCGACAAGATCCTGAACCTCGACGGCCAGATCGCGAACCACCTCGTCGAGCCCGACGACGTGGTGGCCTTCGTGGAAGGGCGCCTGCCCGTCTTCAAGGAGATCGGGCGCACCGACCGCGTGTACTACACCGCGCTGGAGCGCATCGAGCTCGCGAAGGCGGTGGCGGTGTTCCGCCGGCTGAAGCGCGACCTCGGCGTCATCGACTTCGGCGATCAGATCGAGCTCGCGCGTGCAGGTCGCGACCGAGCACCCGGAGGTCGGCGCGGAGTACCGCGACCGGTTCGCCGCGGTGCTGCTCGACGAGTACCAGGACACCAACGTCGCGCAGGCCAAGCTGATGCGCGCGATGTTCGGCGGGCGGGCACCCGGTCACCGCCGTCGGCGACCCCGACCAGAACATCTACGCGTGGCGCGGGGCGTCGCTGTCGAACCTGTTCGACTTCCCCACCGACTTCCCGAAGCGCGACGGCTCGCCCGCCGAGCGGCTGCCGCTGTTCACGAACTTCCGGTCGGGGGCTCGCATCCTGCACGCGGCCGACACGATCATCTCCCCGCTGCCCGCCGCCCAGCGCCCCGACCCCGACAAGCGGCTCGTGCCCTTCGGCCCCAACGGCGAGGGCGAGGTCACCGTCACCTCGCACCGCGACGAGCTCACCGAGGCCCGCGCGATCGCCGATCGCATCGAGGCGCTCCACGCAGGCGGCAGCGGCGGCGCTCAAGCAGCCGAAGGCGTAGCGCAGACAAGATGGTCCGAGATCGCGGTGCTCTGCCGCACGTCGCGGCTGTTCTTCCTGCTGCAGCAGACGTTCGCCGAGCGCGAGATCCCGGCCGAGATCGTGGGGCTCGCCGGCCTGTTGCGCACGCCCGAGGTCGTGGAGGTCATGGCCTACGCGCGCGCGGCCAACGACGCCATGGCGAGCGTGGCGCTCGCCCGCATCCTCATGGGCCCCCGCTACCGGGTCGGCTTCAAGGATCTCGCGCTCGTCGCCTGCTGGGCCAAGGGCAAGAACTACGCCTGGCGCGACGAGGGCGGCGACGACGAGGAGACGCCCTTCCTGTTCGCCGAGGCGCTCGAGCATCTCGACGAGGTCGAGGGGCTCTCCGACGAGGGCCGCACCCGCCTCGAGGAGTTCCGCGCCGAGCTGTCGGTGTTGCGCGTCGACGCGCGCCGCCCGGTGCCCGAGTTCCTCGGCGAGGTCATCCGGCGCATCGGCATCGTCGACGAGCTCGAGGCCGACGTCGACCGCGCGGCCGCCGCCCAGCGCTCGCGCAACCTGGCGGCCTTCCTCGATCAGGTGCACGCGTTCGAGCCCGTCGAGGGCGAGCTCACCCTGCGGGCCTTCCTCGACTACGTCGACTCGGTCGAGGCCCTCGAGAAGGAAGAGTGGGAGCCCGTGCAGCCGAGCGAGTCCGACTCGGTCAAGGTCATGACGATCCACCAGGCCAAGGGGCTCGAGTTCGACCACGTGTTCGTGCCGGGGGTCGCGGCGGGGCTGATGCCCAGCAAGCGCATCCAGCAGAACCCCGCCGAGCGCGCCTACTCGCTCGACTTCGAGCTGCGTGGCGACGCGGCCATCCTGCCCACGTTCGACGGCGTGCTCTCGCACTTCAAGCGCGACCTGCAGGCCCAGGAGGTGATCGAGGAACGCCGCACGATGTACGTCGCCCTCACGCGCGCGCGCCGCTCGCTGCACGTGAGCGCCTCGAACTGGTACGGCGAGAACGTGCGCGCCAAGGGCCCGAGCGAGTTCTTCGCCGAGCTCGCCGACTGGGCCACCACGACCGGGGAGGCCGACGTGACGATCGAGGCATCGGGCCCGCCCTCGGGCGACGACGACGGCCCCGCCGAGCAGAACCCGATGCTCGGCTACCGCGAGTCGCTCGTGCGCGACTGGCCCGGCCCGGCGAGGCCCGACGACGCCGACGCGACGTTCCCCGACCGGCTGGCGGCGCACCGCCGTCGCCGCCATCGAGGCCGGCGCCGTGCAGACCGCGCTCGTCGACGCGCTCGACGCCGACGACCGCGCGGCCTTCGAGCGCGTGGCCGCCGACCGCCGCCAGCTCGCCGCCCACCTGCGCGAGCGCGAGGCCGTCGAGGGCGGCCCGAGCGTCGAGCGCGCCCCGCAGGCGGTCGGCGCGAGCGACCTCATCACCTACGTGATGTGCCCGAAGCGCTTCTACTGGTCGCGCGTGCGCCCCCTGCCGCGCTTCAGCGGCCCCGCGGCCCGCATCGGCACCGAGATCCACGCCTGGATCGAACGCCGCGCCCGCGGCCAGGGCCAGCTGCTCGAGATCGAGGACCGCCCCGACCTCACCGACGAGGAGCTCGCGGGCGACCCCGGCCGCGTCGACCGCCTGCGCGAGTCCTACCTCGGGAGCCGGTTCTCGTCGATGTCGCCGCTCTACGCCGAGCGCGCCTTCCTGCTGCGCCTCGGCGAGTTCACGGTCGGCGGACGCATCGACGCGATCTTCGGCGAGCCCGACGGCCCCTGGGAGATCGTCGACTGGAAGACGGGCCGCAGGCCCACCGCCGACGACCCCACCCTGGGCCTGCAACTCGACGTGTACGGGCTCGCCGCCGTCGAGATCTGGGGCAAGGCGCCCTCGGACCTCACGCTCACCTACCTCTACCTCGCGAGCGGCGACGAGGTCACGAAGCCCATGGACGACCCGGCGCTCGTCCGCTCACGCGTCGAGGCGTCGCTGGCCGCGATCGGCGACGGCGCCTTCGATCCGACGCCCGGCCGGTGGTGCACCCACTGCGACTTCCGCTCGTTCTGCGACGCCGGCCAGGTTTGGCTCGCAGCAGAGCAGGCGTAGCTGGCTCCACATCCTGCTGCGCGCGATCTCCTCCTTGGGTCTGAACACTTCCGCGTTCTGCGGCATGGTTACTCATGTGGGGGAACGACCGGTCGCCGAGGATGCATCCGAGGCATCGGAACGAGCAGGGGAGCCGCCCGAGTTCGCGGACTTCTACCGTTCTGAGCGAGCCCGGTTGTTCGGCACGCTCGCGATGGTCACAGGAAGCCGCATGGAGTCGGAGGAGCTCGTGCAGGAGGCGTTCGTGCGGGTGTGGGAGCGGTGGGACCGCGTGAGCGTGCATCCTGAGCCCGTCGGCTACCTCTACCGAACCGCGTTCAACTTGATCCGTCAGCACAGGAGGGCGCTCGCGCGAGCTGCGGCTCGTCGCTCGACGATCGACACCGGTACCGACCCCTTCGATCGGGCCGACGACCTGGCCGACGTGGCGACCGCGATGCGATCGCTCACGGTTCGCCAACGAACAGCTGTGATCCTCATGGACCTCCTGGGTTACGAGTCGAAGGAGGCGGCGCGGCTCATGCGAACGCGCCCAGGGACCGTTCGGTCGCTCGCCTCTCAAGGAAGAGCAGCCCTTCGGAAGGCGATGGGAGGGAACCACGATGGATGACCTCCGACCCGTGCTCGAACGCCTGCGCGACGGATCGGAACCACCCTCCGGTGGCACCGAAGGCTTCGAATCACTCAGCCGACGCCGGCATCGTCGGTCGCTTCGCCGTCGGATCGCTGCTGGTGCGCTCGCATCGGTGGTCGCGGTCGCTGGTTTCGCCGTCCTGGTGCGTGCGTTCGACTCGCACCAAGACGTGATCAGCGAGCCGACGCTTCCTGACGTGGCCCCGAAGATCACGACGAGCTTCCCGGTCGGCACGCGAGGCCAGGTCGGCGGCATCGTCGCCGGCTTCGGCAGCCTCTGGATCACCGCCTATGGGGTGCCCGGTGGTGGTGGTCCCGACGACGCCGCCCTGCTGCGGGTCGACCCGGTGACCGATCAGGTCGCGGACGTCATTCCCGTAGGGGGCGTCTCCGGCTGGGTAACCGGCGGAGGAGGAGTCGCCGTCGGCGAGGACTCCATCTGGGTGGCGGGCTACGACCGCATCGATGGAGCAGCTCAAGGGACGCTCTCCCGCGTTGACCCCACCAGCCTGGAGGTCGAGGTCATCCTCCTCGGAGGCGAGCCCGCTTCCGCCGACGTCTCGGTGAGCCGTGACGGCGTCTGGGTCACCGGACGGATCGATGGAGTGCCGCGGCTGACCCATGTCGATCCCGAGTTCGGGAAGATCGATGCCCCGGAAGTACCGCTTCGTGGCGAGACGGCTCGCCAGGTCGTCTCGACCGACGATGTCGTCATGACCCGACAGTGGGACTGGCATGGCGGCGACGGTCCATGCGGCATCGCAACGTCGATCGACCCCGGGGCCGTCGAGCCCATCGCCGAAAGCCCCGACCCCGGGACGTGTGGCGGGATCGGCGAGCTGTTCGTCTGGGACGAGCAGGTGTGGACCAGCATGGACGGGGGGTTCTCCCGACTCGACCCGGCATCGGCATCGCCCGTGGGTCAGACCTACCCGTTCACGACCGAGCATGCGTTCCCACGTTCGGGCCCGGTCATCGATCCGACGACCGGCGTGTGGTTCGGCGCATACCCCGGCGGCAACGGCAGCGCGCCGGATCAGTTGAGCCGCTTCGACCCGTCATCGGGGACCATCGAGACGTTCGATGTCGAGGTGGGGTGGAGCGCCGCGGCCGTGCTCGACGGAACGCTCTGGGCGCTCGGATGGGAGGGCGAACTGACTCGTATCGATCTGTTCGACGAGCGGACTTTTACGCCGGCGGCGTCAACCCGCATGGAAGTCGACGGAGATCTTCCGATACCTCCCGGAGGACGGCGCTCTCTCCCAGCTCGCTCTCGACGGGGACTCCGTATGGGTCCTCGATTTGGCGGCCGTGAATCCTCGCCAAGCCACCGCCGTGCTGCGGCTCGACCAAGCGACCGGTCGCATCCTGAGCAGGACCGAGGTCTCCGGTGCCGCCGACCTCACTGTGCTCGGGAAGTCGGTGTGGGTCACCCGCGCGGGGAAGGGGGCGGGAGCTGGGTGACCATGGTCGACCGGGGTTCCGGCGTGCCGCTCGAGTCGATTGCCCTGCCCAGCGGGGCATCGACCGGGGCGGGGGCGATCGTGGCGCACGAGGGCAGCCTGTGGGTAAGCGTCGCCTCCCTGGGCGATGCTCACGATCAGCAGCCAGGCGTGATCCGGATCGACCCGCGACGCCGCGAGGTCGTGGCCGAGGTCGCAGCCCCGGTCTGCCAGAGCGGATGCTTCCCGAGCACCGAACTCGTCGGGGCTGGCGGAGCGGTGTGGGCAGCGGGCGCCGAAAGCGGCACGACCGTTCGAATCGA
This sequence comes from uncultured Actinomycetes bacterium, assembly GCA_963722795.1. GTDB lineage: Bacteria > Actinomycetota > UBA4738 > UBA4738 > HRBIN12 > JAOUEA01. Next base: position 408,886 of record CAVROD010000002.1, on the reverse strand, counting down.
TGTCGCCACCGAACAGGTGGATGTGCTGGCGACAGGCGCCGTCGCCGGCTTCGCGACCGATGGCGATCGCGTGTGGGTCGCGATACAGCCTGAAGATGAGCCCGTCTCAGCGACCCGTTGGTGGGATGGTCACCTCGAGCTCGTCGCTCTCGATGCTCGATCCGGCCGAATCGCCGAGGGACCGATCCCGATGACGGGTCCGGGATGGCCGTTCGCGTTCGCTGGCGTTCCGTTCGCGGTCGCGGGCGGGGACGTCTACGTCTGGGGCCTCAACGCCGATCAAAACGGACTCGTCGTGAGCCGCCTCCAGCCTGACGGCTCGGCGGCCGATGACTCGATCGAAATCGCCGACATCGCCTTCCTCGAAGGTGGCCGCGCCGTGTTGGATGAGACGACGAACGTACTGTGGATTCTTGGCTCTTATGACCTCACAAAGATCTCGCTACCCGGTTCCTAGCGAGCCGCTCAGGCGGGCCCGAGCCTCACGCAAACAGGCCGGTGGTCGCTCAGGAGGGCTCCACGCCCGATGCAGCGTCGCTCCGCGACGACAGCCGTTCGATGGAGTCCTCGAAGCCTCGGTACTGCGCCGCGGGGTCGTAGCCGCCCTCGGTCACGCCGGGCACGAGGCGAGCGTCCACGCCGGCTTCCGCGGGGGCGCGCACGAACGCGGCCGCGCGGAACCACTCGAGATCGCCGGGCGGGATCATCACCTCGCCGTGCGTGCCGAACCGCCGGTACGACGCGTCGTCGGTGATGACCGGCGTGCGCCGGAACGCGCGTTCCAACGCCGCGCGCAGATCGTCGTCGTCGCACTCGACCAGGGGCGTGTTGTCGATCCACCGGGCGATGCCGACGAGCGTAGGCGGGGGAGCTTCCCCGTCAGCGGGCGACGGCGGACCGGCTCGGTAGAACTCGACCTTCATGCAGGAAGCGTACCGGCGCTCAGCGCGCGAGCGACCGGTCGACCCGGCGGATCATGCGCGCGAGGCTCTCGAGCAACGAGACCGCGACCTCGGGGTCCTGTTCGAGTTCCCGCAGGAAGTTCTTCCGCTGGATCATGAGCAGGGTCATGGGGGTCTCGGCCGACACGGTCGCGGTGCGCTCGCCGCCGTCGAGCAGGGAGATCTCGCCGAAGTGGTCGCCGGGCAGGACGCGGTGCACCGTGCGGCCCTTGACCATGACCTTGGCCTCGCCCACGAGGGCGACGTAGAAGCTGTCGCCCGGGTCGCCTTCCTTCACGATCTTGGCGCCCTGCATGAAGTTCGCCATCTCGGCGAGGCCGGCGAGCTTCTTCAGGTGCCGCTTCGACAGGCCCTCGAACAGCGGCACGGCCGCCAGCACGGGCTCGAGCTTCTGCTTCTGCTTCGGCTTGGCCACGAGGGTTCCTCCTTGGAGCCGGTGATCGTGGGTGGGCTCGCGGCACAGCCTATCCGGTCGGGCCGAGGGCGGTGCAGGGCCGGTTCGGCGCACTCTCGAAGGCGCGCATGTCGGTCCCGGACGGTACGGTCCTCGTCCCCGCAAGGCGATGCGCTCCTCCCCCGGTGCTCCTCCCCCGGAAGGAGCTGGTGCCCGTGGTCGCACGTGCGGTGCGAAGCCTGCAACCGCTCCCCCCTGCCACCGCCGTTCGAGCCGGCAGCGTGGTGGTCCGCCAGGGCGAGCCGAGCCCGCCCATGCAGGTCGTCGATCGTGGGGCGTTCGTGGTCGAGGTCGTGCGCCACGATGGCCGTCGGCTCGTGCTCGACGTGCTCGGCCCGGGCGACGGGCTCGGCTGGCCCGAGGGTGCCGACGAGCGTCGCGCCGCGCAGGCGACCGTGCGCGCGCTGCAACCGGGGCGCCTGCGCGACCCTGCGCCGGGCGAGGAAGCCGGCCTGCTGGCCCGGCGGGCCGAGCGCGCGGCGCGCCTTGCGGCCGACCTGGCGTGGTTCGACGTGCCGACCCGGCTCTTCGCGCGGCTGCGGGTGCTCGCCGAACGCTTCGGGCACCCAGTGCCGGGCGGACTGCAGATCGGCTTGCGGCTCACCCACGACGACCTCGCCGACCTCTGCGGCACGACCCGCGAGTCGGTGACCCGGTCGATGGGCGAGCTCGTGCGGTGCGGGCGCGTCGCGGTGCCCCGGCGCGGGCGCATCGTCGTGCGTCAGGGGCTCTCGGCGGCGCCTTCCTGGAGCAGGATCAAGCTGCACGAGCCGCAGTAGCGTCCGCGGCCCTTGACCGGCTTGCCGCAGCGTTCGCACGCCCGGGGCGCCACGGCCTGCCATCGGGCGTCGTCGCCGCGGCCCTCGTGGGCGGCCCGGCCCTCGGCCGAGAGCTTCAGCAGGTGGGCGAGCACCGACCGAGCGGCGAGGTCATGCACCTCGGGCGGGTAGGCGGCGTAGATCTCCGCCACGAGGTCGCCGATCGTGCGGGGCTCGTGCGAGATGGCGTCGACGATCTGCTGCTCGCGCTCGGCGCGGTGATCCAGGTACTCCTGCAGCTTCGCGGGGGCGTCGAGCACGACCGGACCGTGGCCCGGGTAGATCGTGCGTGCGCCGAGCTCCTGCATGCGCGCGAGCGAGCGAAGGTACTGGCCCAGGTCGCCGTCGGGCGGGTCGATGAAGCTCGTGCCGCGCCCGAGCACCGCGTCGCCCGCGAACAGCGCCCCGGAGGCGGGCTCATGGAACGCCATGTGGTCGCTCGTGTGCCCCGGGGTGTGCACGGCGGTGAGCGTGGAGGCGCCGGCGCGAACCTGCTGGCCGTCGCGCAGGTGCTCGGCGCCGTCGAGCCGGAACGCGAGCAACGGCGCGCCGACCGTCGATGCGAACGCCGTGGCGCCCGGCGCATGGTCGGGGTGGTCGTGCGTGACCAGCACGGCGGCCACGTTCGTGCCCGCGGTTCGCGCGACCTCGTCGAGATGACCCGGGTCGTCGGGCCCGGGGTCGATCACGATCGACGGGACCCCTGCGGTCGCCGACCACCCAGGTGTTCGTGCCCTCGAGCGTGTAGGGGCTCGGGTTCGGGGCGAGCACGCGCACGATCGGCAGCATCAGTCCTCCCAGAACACCGATCGAGGAAGCCGCACGACCTCGTCGTCGTCGGGCTCGCGGGTCTCGAACGTGAGCCCGGCGATCGCCTCGGCGCTGTCGCATGCGGCGAGCTCGAGCATCGTGGCGTACGTGGGCCAGTAGAGCTTGCGGGCGCCGACCTGCCACTCCGCCAGCAGCTCGCGCGGCGAGGCCCACCACGCGAGCGCGGCTTCCGCGCCGTCGGGCGCCGGCTCGAGGCCGAGGGGGGCCGCGACCGTGAAGTAGCGGGCGTCGAAGCGCACCGGCACATCGTCGGGCGCGACCCAGCGGGCGAGCTCGTGCAGCTGCGACGGCGAAGGCGGCGCCGCGTGCACCGGGTCGAGGGACTCGGGCGTGCCGGCGTCGACGAGCCCGTCGCGGGTGAGGGCGAGGCCGGCTTCCTCGACGAGCTCGCGCACGGCGGCGGCGCGGGCGGCCTCGGCGTCGTCACCGAACCAGCGAGCGGCGAGCGCGGCGTCGTCGGCATCGACGGCGCCCCCCGGGAAGACCACGTACCCCGGCAGGAAGCGGCTCGCCGACCCGCGCTCGACCACCAGGACCTCGGCAGGAGCTCGGGCCCGCCGTCGCCCTCGCGCACCGCGATCACCGACGCGGCGTGTCGGATCTGGTCGCTCATCGAGCGTTCATCCTCCCAGGTACCCTGCCGCTCGATGGACCCCGCGAGGCCGAGCGAGATCGCCGCCACGATCGCCGAGGAGATCGCACGACTCGGCCCGATGCGCTTCGACCGCTTCATGGAGCTCGCCCTGTACGCGCCCGGCGGCTACTACGACGAGCCGCCCGTCGGCGCCGGCCCCGCGGGCGACTTCGTCACGAGCCCGCACGTGCATCCGGTCTTCGCGCAGCTCGTCGCAGAGGGGGTCGCGGGCCTGCACGAGGCGATGGGCCGGCCCGAGCCGGTCGAGCTGATCGAGGCGGGGGCAGGCGACGGCACGTTGCTGCGCGCGTTGATGCCGGAGCTCGCGCACCTCCCCATGCGCGTTGTCGCCGTCGAGCGCAGTCCCGGGGCGCGGCGGGCACTCGAGGCGATCGAGGGCGTGACCGTGCGCGAGGCGATGCCGTCCCCCGGCGCCCCGGCGGTGATCGTGGCCCACGAGCTGCTCGACAACCTGGCCTTCCGCCGGCTGCGGGCCACCGACGACGGGCTCCGCGAGGTGCACGTGGGCCTCGACGGCGACCGGTTCGTCGAGGTGCTGGCGCCGGTCGTCGACCTCGAGGCGCCCGCCGCCACTCCGGCGGCCGACGGCGAGTGGGTCGTGCCGACCGGCGCGGCGGCGTTCGTGACCGAGGCCCTCGCGGGGCCTGGGCCGCGAGCCCTGCTCGCGATCGACTACGGCTCCGACCACGGCGCGGGCGGACCGGCCCACGGATACGCCGCGCACCGGGTCGTCGAGGACCTGCTCGCCGCGCCTGGGGCCGACCGACATCACCGCCGGCGTCGACTTCGGCTTCCTCGCGCGGGCGGCGCACGGCCGAGGGACTGCTGGCGTTCCCGACCGTGTCGCAGCACGACGCGCTCGGTGCGCTCGGGCTCGAGGACTGGCTGCATACCCAGCTCGAGCGCCAGCAGGACGAGCTCAACTCCGGGCGCGGCGCCCGGGCCGTGCGCACCTGGGGAGGTCGCAGCCGCGCGACGATGCTCGCCGACCCCGCCGGGCTCGGACGCTTCCGGTGGTTCGTGGCCACCACCCCCGGCGTCGGCGAGCCCGCGTGGCTCGCAGACGCGCGAGAGCGTCGTTCAGCCGCCGAGTCCTGAGCCGGCCCAGAGCCCGCCGCGACGCACCCGGTCGATCGCGCGGTACTGCAGCCACACGATCGATGCGGTGAGCACGAACATGCAGCACCGTCGCCGCCGAGGCGTACCCGTAGCGCAGGTACTCGAACGCGTTGCGGTAGACGAACAGCGGCAGGTAGGTCGTGCCGTAGGGCGGCGGTCCGCCTTCGGTCACGAGCAGCGCCGGCACGAACGTCGCCTGGAAGCTCACGATCGTGTCGCGCGTGGCCATGAGCAGCAGGGCGGGCGCCATGAGCGGCAGCGTGACCCGCACGAACCGTGCGATCGGCCCCGCGCCGCTCGCCGAGGCCATGTCGTACAGCTCGCCGGGCACGGCGCGTCGGGCGGCGAGCGCGATCAGGAAGCCTTCCCCGATGAGGAACAACCCCATGATGATCACGGCCCATCGCGCCGACGCGGGCACCGACAGCCACGACGGCGTCGGCAACCCGAGCCCGCCGAGCAGCAGGTTCAGCGGACCGTAGAGCGGGTTCAGGATCCAGAGCCACAGCAGCGCGTAGGCCACGTCGGGGATCACGGTCGGGAAGAACACCGAGGCGCGCTCGGCCCCGACCCCGCGCATGCGCCGGTGCATCAGCAAGGCGAGGCCGAGCGCGATCGCGACGCGCAGCGGCACTGCGATGGCCACGTAGGTGAGCGAGTTGCGCAGCGACGCCCGGAAGGCCACGTCGCCGAACAGCTCACGGAAGTTCCCGAGCCCCAGGAACCGCGCCGGCTGCAGCAGGTCCCACTCGAACAGCGACATCACGAGCGTGACGATGGCGGGGGCGGCCACGAGCACCACCACGCCGACCAGGAACGGCGCGGCCATGAGCCACAGGCCGAGCCGCTCGCGGTCGATGCGCATCGCCATGGCTCAGCCGCCCTCGTTCGCCCGTTCGAACAGCGGCTTCGTCTGGTCGAGGATCGCGACCACCAGCTCGCCCGCTTCCCCGCTGCCGGCGGGCTCGTAGTAGGCCTCCTCGAGCAGCGCATTCACGACGTCCTCGATCTCGGGCCACGTCTCGATGTGCGGCACCGCCTGGACGGATGCGATGTTGTCGAGGAACACCTGCGAGCTCGCGGGCGGCAGCGCGGGGTCGAGGAACGCATCGGACTCGGCGACCTCGCGCAGCGACGGCACGGTGCGCCCGGTCGCGGCGGCGATCCGCTGGCCCTCGGGCCCGAGCGCGAACTCCAGGAAGCGCCACGCCTCGTCGTGGTGCTCGCCGCCCGCCGTCATGCAGTAGGCGTCGGAGTGCAGGACGGTCGCGGGCTGGCGGTGCACCGGCAGCGGGGCGACGTCCCACTCGAAGTCGGTGATCGTGCGGAACGCCGGCACGACCTTGCGCGATTCCATCATCATCGCGAGCGAGCCCTCGAGGAACCGCGTCTCGAAGTCGGCCGACTCGGCTTCCTCGTCGGTGGGGGTCACGCCCAGCACGCCCCGCAGGTCCAGGAACGCTTGGATCGGCTGGATCGCGCGCAGGCTGCCGATGGCGAATCGCGTCGGCTGCTCGGGGTCGTCGACCACGTCGCCGCCGTTGGACCAGATGAACGGCGCGAGCCGGATGATCTCGACGTCGGTGCCCATGCCGTAGACGTCGACCGTGCCGTCGCCGTCGGTGTCCTGCGTGAGCTCGGTCGCCTTCTTCGACCATGTCGGCCCACGTCCACCCGTCGGCGGGCGGCTCGACGCCGGCCTGCTCGAACAGGTCCGCGTTGTAATAGGTCACAAGGCTCGAGACGTTCTGCGGCATGCACGTCTGCACGCCGTCGCTCTGGAACACCGACATCGCCTCGGGATAGAAGTCGCTGGACGAGAGCGCGGAGGAGCTATCGAGGGAGGGCCCGACGGGCTCGATCGCCCCCTTGGCCTCGAACTGGCCGAGGTAGCGGTAGTTCATGAGGAACAGGTCGGGTGGCTCGCCGCCGGCGAGCGACGTCGACAGCCGGGCGATGAGGTCGTCGCGCTCGGCGATCACGACGAGATCGATGTCGATCGCATCCTGCGATGCCTCGAACGCCTCGGCCACGTCGACGAACGCCTGCGTCTCCTCGGGGTCGCCCGAAACCCAGACCGAGACCGTGGTCGCCGAGCCTGGCGAGGGCTCGTCGTCGGGTGTGCACGCCGCGAGCACGAGCAGGCACGCGGCGATCGAGGCGAGGAAGCGGGCGGGTCGGGTCACCTCGGAACCTCCATCGTCGGGTCGGTGAACAGTCGTCGCTGCACGAAGGCGAACGCGAGCACGACTGGCGCGCAGGCGATGACCGCGGCGGCGAGCATGAGTGGCTGGTCGGTCACGGGCACGATGGCGAGCGAGCGCATGCCGATCGGCAGCGTGAACCACCGTTCGTCGTACAGGTAGATCAACGGGTCGAGGAAGTTGCCCCATGACAGCACGAAGGCGAGCGATGCCACGGCGGCGGTCGTGCCGTGCTGCATCGGCATCGCCACGCGCCACCACGTGGCGACCGGCGACAGGCCGCGTTCCCGCGCCAGGTCGAACAGGTCGCGGGGCAGGCGCGAGGTCGTCCACGCGTACAGCAGCACGAACAGGGGCGAGGTGCCGAGCAGCGCCGGCGCCATGAGCGGGATCGGCGTGTCGGTGAGCCCGAGCCAGCGGAAGACGCTCACCCGCCCCACCAACAGCGACGTCGCCGGGATCATCAGCACCACGACGCACAGCCCGATCAGGAACACCCGCGATCGCCTCGGCAGGCGGGCGATCGCGAACCCCGCCCACGACGCGACGAGCACCGACAGCGGCACGGCCACGGCGGCTACCAGCAGCGAGTTCGCCGTGTACCGCGCGAGCGGCACCACGTCGAACACCTCGGCGTAGTTGCTCCACGCTGGCGACGTCGGCACCCACGACACCGATCGCGGCGGGGCCTCGCCGAGCGGGCGCAGCGACCCCGCGACCATCAGCCACAGCGGCACCAGGAACAGGAGCGTGACCGGCACGGCCACGGCCTGACGAGCGAGCCGCCCTCGCCGCTCGAACGTGGGCTCGCGGCGCGCCGGCGCTCGTGGTGGGGTCTCGGCCATGGCCCGCGAGCCTAGCGTGTCGCCTCCTCGAGCGGTTCGGCGCGGCACATCGGCGATACCGAAGCCACCGGGGACTACCGCCCGAGGGGGTTGCCGGGCTAGGCTCCGCCGCAGCCGTCTCGCACCCTCGACCCCCGGGAGGGACCCCGTGCGCAAGTCGTCAACGGTCTTCGTCACCGTCATCTCGCTCTTCGTGCTCGCCGCCGCGCTGAGCGTCGCCACCAACGGCGCCACCCTGCCGAACGGCTCGCGCACCCGCGGCGGCGCCGACGAGGCCGCGGAGCAGGCAGCGACCACGCAGCAGCGCCTCGACGCCCTGCGTGCCGCCCGGCAGGCTGGCATCTTCGGCCGGCGCGAGCCGATCGTCTCCCGGCCGGCCGCCGGGTGGCTCGGCGAACGCCTGCTCAACGCCGGCACCGACGACTGGGAACCGGCCGTGGCCGCGGACCCGAACAGCCCATGGGTGTACGTGCTCGCGACCCGGTACGGCCAGCCGAAGCCCTGTGCCGGCAACTGCCCGACGCCGTTCATCGTGTTGGAGCGATCCGACGACGGCGGGCGCACCTGGCGCGACGGGGTGCCGCTCTGCGCCTGCAAAGGCTCGGGTCAGTTCGACCCCATCATCGAGGTCGTGCCCGACACCGGCGACGTCTACGCGATCTACATGAACGGCTACAACGTCGTGTTCGTGCGCTCGAGCGACCACGGACGCACGTGGAGCGAGCCCGTGGCCACCTACGGCAACGTCTCGTGGAACGACAAGCCGGTGCTCACGACGAGCGTCGACGGGCGCGACGTGTACGTGTCGTGGAACGGGCCGCAGGGCGGCGACCCGTGGATGGCGGTGTCGCACGACCGCGGCGCGACCTGGACCCAGACGAAGGCGGTCGACTCCGACCGGTACTACTTCGCCTACGACGCGACCGTGCTGCCCGACGGCACCGTGGTCTTCAGCGAGGGCTCGCTCACCTACACCGGCCCCGGCGGCGACCCCGAGGGCGTCGTCATCCAGCACGCGTTGATCTCCACCGACCGGGGGCGCACGTGGCGCGACGTCGTCGTCGACTCGGTGCCGGTGGGCGAGCCGTGCGCCGACTGCCGGGCCGACTACTACCTCGGGCACTCGAGCGTGTCCTCGAACGCCGCCGGCGCGCTGGTGATCGCCTACGACGGTGCCACCGAACCGCTGGGTCCCCAGCGCATCTACGTGCGCCGCTCCAGCGACGGCGGCGCCACGTGGAGCCCGCGCACCGCGCTGTCGGTCGCGGGCGAGAACGCGACCGCGCCGATGCTCGAGTTCGCGGGCGGGCGCGGCGTGCGGCTGGCGTACTTCCAGACGGCGGGGGGCGACGATCCCGACCGCTGGCACGTGTGGTTCCGCGACTCCGGTGACGGCGGGCGCACGTGGAGCGCACCGGTGAAGCTCTCCGATGCATCGAGCGGCGCCGGGTACAAAACGGCGCAGGGCTTCTTCGAGCCCTACGGCGACTACGGCGAGATCGCGGTCACGAACCGAGGGAAGACGATCGCGGTCTGGGGTGAGGGCTTCAGCTGGCTCGGCCCGGGCGGGGTGTGGATCAACGTCCAGGCCTGAACACCGTTCAGTCGCGCACTTGCGCGAGGAGGTGTAGCGTCCGCTCGTCAGGGTCGACGTGAGCGGGAGGGTCGCGACGATGATGCAGGCGCGCAGCGTGAGGACAGCGGTGACGACCGTCGTGGCGGTGGCGCTCGTCGGGGTGGCGGCGTTCCTCGCCACCGGCGGCGGAGGGGTCGCCCAGGTCGCGCCCGGTCGCGCACGGGCCGAGCGCATCGAGCAGGCAACCGCCACCGACGCGCGGCTGAGCGCGGCGGCCGATGCTCGCCGCGCGGGCCAGCTCGGGCAGACCGAGCCGATCGTGGCCGCCGCCGCGCCCGGGTGGGCCGGGGAACAGCTCGCGAGCCCCACGGCCGACGACTGGGAGCCGGCGATCGCCGCGGCGACGACCACCCCGTGGGTCTACATGATGACCACCCGCTACACCGGTCCGAACGCGTGCGGCAACCGCTGCCCGACCCCCTACATCGTGCTGCGGCGCTCGAGCGACGGCGGCGTCTCATGGATGGCCGACCAGTTCCTGTGCGAGTGCCGCGGGCAGAAGGGTCAGTTCGACCCCATCGTCGAGGTCGTGCCGAACACCGGCCACGTGTACTCGGTGTGGATGAACGACTTCGACGTGTACTTCTCGAAGTCCACGAACAACGGCGCCACCTGGACGGCGCCGGTGAAGACCTACGGCAAGGTGAGCTGGAACGACAAGCCGATCCTCGCGGTGAGCGACGACGGCCAGCACGTGTACGTGGCGTGGAACGGCCCGAGCGGCGGCGACCCCTACGTCGCCCAGTCGCACGACGCGGGCGCCACCTGGACCCAGACCAAGGTCGTCGATTCCACCCGGTACTACTTCGCCTTCGACGGCGACGTGCTGCCCAACGGCACGGTCGTGTTCTCGCAGTCGAGCATCAGCTACACGGGGCCGGGCGCCGCGCCCGAAGGCCAGGTGCAGGTGCACGCGATCCGCTCCACCAACCAGGGCTCGAGCTGGTCCAACGTGATCGTCGACTCCGCCGAGCTCGGTGCCGAGTGCGTGGCCGCGGGTTGCAGCGCCGACTACTACCTCGGGCACTCGGCCGTGAGCGCCGACGCGAACGGCGCGCTCGTCATGCTCTACGACGGCGCGACGACCGCCGGTGGTCCGCAGACGGTGTGGGCGAAGCGCTCGACCGACGGCGGCGCCACCTGGAGCGCCCGCGCCACCCTGTCGACCAGCGGTGTGTTCGCCTCGTTCCCGGCCATGGAATCGCGCGGCGCCGGCGACGTGCGCGCCTTCTACATGCAGCAGGACGGCGGTCCCGACGCGTGGAACGTGTGGTACCGCGCCTCGACCGACGGCGGCCTCACCTGGTCGGCCGCGGTCAAGATCTCCGACGCGACGAGCGGCACGGCGTACAAGAGCGCGGCCGGGTTCCGTGAGCCCTACGGCGACTACGGCGAGGCCGCGATCACGAATGGCGGCAAGTTCATCGGCGTGTGGGGCGAGGGCGACAGCTACACCGGCCCCGGCGGCGCGTGGATCAACCGTCAGCTGTAGGTCAGAGCCAGCCGCGATCAGCCCAGCGTGCGGAGGCGTCGAGCCCCGGGCGAGAGCCCCTCGCCGCTGTCGGGCTCGGCGCCGTGGTCGGGCTCCGTGAGTGAGATCACCGCCGGACGAGCGCTCGTCGCGCCGGCGCTCGAGGTGAGCGCCCGGCGCAGACGCGCCACGAGCCGGTTCAGCTGATCGACCGCCGACACGTCACCCTCGGCCCAGAACGGATCCATCTCGTCGGGGTCGAGCGTGCCTGGGGAGCGCAGCCGCCGTCCGTCGGTCGTGAGCAGCACGCACCGGCCCTCGTGCTCGTTGCGCTCGCCCACGAACCCGTCGAGACGGTCCCACATCACCCGGTGGGTGCGCACCACGTCGATCACCTGCACGCCCGCAACGTCGATGCGGAACCCGAGGCGGGTCATGCGCAACACGATCCACGAGCACCCGAGCAGCAGGGCGGCGCCGAGCGCCCGCACCGACAACGAGAACGGCGCGAAGAGGAAGCCTGCCGCGATCACCGCCGGTACGAGCACCGTCACCTGCGATTCCAGGCGCCAGCCCTTGGCCCAGACCTCCACCGCGCCGTCGCGCGCGACGCGTGTGCGGAACAACCCGATCGCCTCCACGCTGCAACCCCCCTCAGGGCTGATGCCTGTCAGGGGTTGTATCGGCACGGCTCCGCGCGGAACTGGAGTCCCCGGATTCGCCTCACTCCGCCCGGGCGAGCCGGGCGAGCGAGGCTTCCCGCAGGTCGCCCGTCTGCGCCTGGATCAGGAAGAAGGTCGCCTCGCGGCTCAGACGCTGCGCCGGATGATCGAGCGACATCGCGCCGCCACCGGTCGCGGCGACGAGCGCATCGGTGGCGCGCCGGGCCAGGTCGAGCCCGCGATCGCGCTCGGCGGCACCCGCCACGAGAGCGCGGTCGATGTCACCGGTGCCCTCGCCCATGACGCGGGCGATCGAGGCGGACACGCGATCCGCAGCCTCCCGGCGCTCCTGCAACTCGTCACCCAGCGCCGATGTGGCCTCGGCCACGCCCGGGCCCGGCGGGCGCTCGGCGAGCAGGCGGATCGCCCGGTCGGCGATGCCGAGTGGCGCCGGCGGCGGCATGGCCGAGCCGAGCCGGTCGCGCCGACGCCACGCGGCGCCGGTCTGCACGCCGACGACGTCGCGCTCGGCAACCTCGAGCGCGTCGAACGCGAGCGCGACGGTGCCGGTCGAGGCCATCACCGCGAGCGCCTGCGGCTCGCCGGCGTGCAGGCGCTCGTGGTCGCCGGGGCGGTCGACGACGACGGTCACAACCGAGCCGTCGCCCGCCGGGCCGTCGTCGACCGAGCCATCGCCCGCCGGGCCGTCGTCGACCGAGCCGTCGTCGACGCGGGCCATGACGACGAGCGCGTCGATCAGCCCCCACCCGGTGATCCACGGGGCTTCCCCGTCGATGCGCCAGCCAGCCGCAGTGCGCGTCGCCCGTACCGCCGGCGGCCCCGGGCGGCGCAGGTAGGCGAAGCCGATGCCCGCGAGCACCGAGCCGTCGCACAGGCGCGGCAGCCACCGGTCGTGGGCGGGCCCGTCGCCGCCGGCCACCCGCCGCACGGCGCCGTGATGCTGGGCCCAGACGAAGGCGGTCGCCCCACACCCGCCGGCGACGGCCTCGAGCACGGGCCGCGCCCCGGCGTGATCGGCGCCGAGCCCGCCCGGCACCTCCCGAGGCCCCTGCAGACCGAACAGCCCGGCATCGCGCAGCGCCTCGAGGTGCTCGCGCGGCACGAGCGGCGCTCGATCGGTGAGCTGGGCCCGGGGGAACAGCACCTCGTCGGCGACCGAGCGGGCGCGCACGGCGGCTTCCGCGAGGCCGAGGTCGGCGGGCAGCGGACTCATGCGCGGGCCGCCGGGCGGGCTGGCCGCATCGAGGCTATCGGTCGACGTCGCCGACCACGAAGAAGATCGAGCCGAGGATCGAGATGAGGTCGGGCAACTGCGTGCCCGGCAGCATCGCGGGGATCACGCTCACGTTCGAGAACGACGGGGTGCGCATCTTCAGCCGGTAGGGCTGCTCCGCCCCGTCGCCGACGAGGTAGTAGCCCATCATGCCGAGCGGGTTCTCGGTGCGCACGTAGACCTCGCCCTCGAGCTTCAGCGTCTTCGGCAGCTTCGGCGCACGGAAGTCGCCGGCCGGCAGCTTGTCGAGGCACTGCTCGATGATGTTGCAGCTCTGCTTCATGCGCTCGACGAGCACCCACAGGCGGTCGTAGCTGTCGCCGGTCTGTCCGACGGGCACCTCGAACTCGACCTCGGCGTACTTCTCGTAGGGCTCGTCCTTGCGCGGGTCCATCGGCACGCCGCTCGCGTGCAGCACGGGACCGCTCGTGCCGTAGGCGACCGCCGTCTCGGCGGGCAGCACACCGATGTTGCGGCAGCGGGCGAAGATGATCTCGTTGCCCATGATCAGCGACTCGAAGTCGCGGATCGTCTTGCGCACCGCGGCGAGCACGCCCACGCGATCGCTGCAGGAACCCGGCGGGCAGGTCGTCCTTGAGGCCGCCGACCCGGCAGTAGGAGTGGTGCATGCGGGCGCCGGTCGCGCTCTCCATCAGGTCCTGGATCATCTCCCGCTCGCGGAACGCGTAGAAGATCGGCGTCATCGCGCCGAGCTCGAGCGGATAGGAGCCCGCTGAACATCAGGTGGTTCAGGATGCGGTTCCACTCGGCGAACATCGTGCGGATCCACTGGGCGCGCTCGGGCACCTCGATGCCGGCGAGTCGCTCCACCGCGATCGACGAACCCGAGCTCGTTGTTGAACGCGCTGATCCAGTCGTGGCGGTTCATCAGCACCAGCATCTGGCGCGCGTCGCGGAACTCGGCGAGCTTCTCGGCCGCCCGGTGCATGTAGCCGATCACCGGCTCGGCGCGCATGATCACCTCGCCGTCGAGCTCGAGCACCACGCGCAGGACGCCGTGGGTCGAGGGGTGCTGCGGGCCGATGTTGAGGATCATCTCCTCGGTCGCGAATCGACCGTCGGGACGACCTCGACGTCGAGGCCGCCGCCGCGGATCATGCTAGGCGACCTGGGAGCTCTGGAAGGCGGGGCGCTCGCGGGTGTCGGCCATCGGCGCACATCCTGCCACGGAAGCCGCGTCCCGCGCCCGAGCGGTCGCCGGAGCCGTGTCGCCGACGCGAGGGATAGGCTCCGCGACCATGACCGGACGCGCGCCGCACGCTTCCCTCGGTCGACGCGCTGCTGCGCTCCGAGCCCGGCACAGCGGGCCGCCGCCACGGTCGGGCGTCCGCTGCTGAAGCGGCAGCTCGCCGGCGTGCTGGCCGAGCTGCGAGCCCAGGCCGATGCGGCGGAGCGCAAGAGCGCCGACCGGCCTTCGACGACGAGCTCCTGGCCCGGGCGCTCGGCGCGCGCCTCGCGCATCGCCACAGGGCTCACGCCGGTGATCAACGCGACCGGCGTGATCCTGCACACGAACCTGGGGCGCGCGCCGCTGCCCGAGCGCGCCGCGCGGGCCGCGGCGCGGGCGGCCCGCGGCTACACCGACCTCGAGGTCGACCGTGACAGCCGGGCACGCGGGGCAGGCGCTCGAGCACGCGCCGAGGCGATGCTGCATCGCCCTCACGGGCGCCGAGGACGCGCTCGTCGTGAACAACTGCGCCGCGGCGCTTGCTGCTCGCCCTCGCCGCCCTCGCCAAGGGCAAGCAGGTGCTCGTCTCGCGCGGCGAGCTGATCGAGATCGGCGGGGAGTTCCGCATCCCCGACATCATGGCCGCCTCGGGCGCGAAGCTCGTCGAGGTCGGCACCACGAACCGCACGCGGATCGGCGACTACCGCGCGGCGTTCACCGACCGCGATCGGCGCGGTGCTCAAGGTGCACCCCGTCGAACTACCGCGTGGTCGGGTTCACGGCCGCCGCCGACCGCGCCCGAGCTCGCCACGCTCGCCGGGCGCCACGGCGTGCCCTTCCTCTACGACGTCGGCTCGGGCCTGCTGCGGCACGAGGCGCGGCATGCCGCCCGACGAACCGTCGGTCGCCGACGCGCTCGACGACGGGCGCCGACCTCGTCATGTGCTCCGGCGACAAGCTGCTCGGCGGACCGCAGGCGGGCATCGTCGCTCGGGCGGGCGCGACTCGTGGCGCGGCTGCGGCGCGCACCCGGTCGCGCGCGCGGTCGCGGGTCGACAAGATGCAGGTCGCCGCGCTCGAGCAGGTGCTCGCGATGGTCGGCGACCGGCGCCCAGGCGGACGTGCCCGTCGTGCGCATGCTGCGGGAGCCGGCCGCGTCCGTGCGATCGGCGCGCCCAGCTGCTGTCGCGAGACGATCGGCGGCGACCTCGAGCACGCGCACGTGCACCGGTGCGAGTCGGCGGTCGGCGGCGGCTCGATGCCCGGCACGACGCTGCCCTCGTGGGGCGTCGCGCTCACGGTGCCGGACCCGTCGGCCTTCGCGGCTCGCCTGCGGGCCGGCACGCCCGAGCGTGTTCTGCCGCGTCGAGCGCGACCACGTGCTGCTCGACCTGCGCACGGTGGCCGACGACGCAGGTCCCCGACCTCGCCCGCGCGACCTGGTACGCCCTCGAGGGCGACGACCTCGACGACGAGGACTGAGGTGGCGGACGTCGGCGACGTGGCGGCGCCGTCGTCGGCCACCCATCGGGTCGTGGCGACGGCCGGCCACGTCGACCACGGCAAGTCGTCGCTGATCGTGCGGCTCACCGGCATGGACCCCGACCGGTGGGCCGAGGAGAAGCGCCGCGGCCTCACGATCGACCTCGGCTACGCGTGGTGCGAGCTGCCGAGCGGACGCGAGATCGGCTTCGTCGACGTGCCCGGCCACGAGCGGTTCATCCGCAACATGCTGGCCGGCGTCGGACCGGCGCCGCTCGTCCTGTTCGTCGTCGCCGCCGACGAGGGCTGGAAGCCGCAGTCCGAGGAGCACCTCGAGATCCTCGACGTGCTCGGGCGTCGCCGGCGGCGTGGTCGCCCTCACGAAGCGCGACCTCGTCGACGCGGAGACCCTCGCGATCGCCGAGCAGGAGGTCGAGGAGCACCTCGACGGCACCGTGCTCGAGGGGGCGCCCGTCGTGGCGGTCTCGTCGGTCGAGCGGCGAGGGCCTCGACGACCTCCGCGCCGCGCTCGACGCGATGATCGAGCGGAGCGCCGCCGCCCGACGCCGGCGCGGACCCGCCTGTTCGTCGACCGCGTCTTCACGATCACGGGCGCGGGCACCGTGGTGACGGGCACGCTCACCGGCGGGTGTCTCGATGTCGGCGACGAGGTCGCGATCGAGCCCGGCGATCGGCGCGCGCGCATCCGCTCGGTGCAGACGCATCGCCACCGCGAAGCTCGAGCGTGTCCGGTCGCCCGCGTCGCCGCGAACCTCGTGGGGGTCGAGCGAGACCAGGCCTGGCGCGCGGCGACGTCGTGACCGGTCCCGGCCGGTGGGCGCCGACGTCGACGTTCGACGTGCAGCTCCGCGCCGTGCGCGGGCTCGCCAAGCCGCTCACCGCCCGAGGCGCGTTCAAGGTCTACGCAGGCGCCGGCGGAGGCCGACGCGCTCGTGCGGTTCCTCGGCGCGACCACGCTGGAGCCCGGCGGCCGGGCGTTCGCGCGCGTGCGCACGTCCCACCCGCTCGTGCTCGCGATCGGCGACCGGCTCGTGCTGCGAGAGGCCGGGCGGCGCGAGACCGTCGCCGGCGGCCTGGTGCTCGACATCGCCCCCGGGAAGGCCTCGCGCGGCCCCGAGCGCCTCGAGGCCCGTCTGGCGGCCGACCCCGCCGACCTACCGGCGTTGCTGGTGCGCGAGCGGGGCGCGGTGCCGGTGAGCGAGGTCGCGCTGCTCGTGGGCGCGCCGCCACCGGCGTCGGACGTCATCGGCAGCTGGGCGGTCGACCCCGAGGTGCGGGCCGCGTGGCGACGGGCGATCGCCGATCGGCTGACGGCGTTCCACGAGCGGGAGCCCCTGGCGGCCGGCGCCCCGATCGGCGACGTGCGCTCGGTCGTCGCCGGCGCCCTGCGCGCCAGCGGGGCGCCCACCGAGGCGGGGCTCGTCGAGGTGGCGCTCGACGATGCGGTGGCGACGGGGGACGTGGAGCGGACCGCCACGTCGGTGCGCCTGGCAGGCCATCGGGTCTCGCTCGATGCCGACGACCCCGCCGTTCGGCGGCTGCTCGATGCGATCGGGGGCGGCCACGAGGCGACCCCGCCCACGCTCGCCGAGTTGGCGGCCGCCGGCATCGCCCGCGACGTGGTCGAGGCGGCCGTCGCCGGCGGCCTCGCGGTGCGGGTCTCGAAGGATCTCGTCTTCACGCCGTCGATCGTCGCGCGGGCCGAGGCCGTCGCGCGCGCGGCGACGAGCGGCATCACCGTCAGCGCCTTCCGCGAGGCGCTGGGCACGAGCCGCAAGTTCGCGCTTCCACTGCTCGAGCATCTCGACCGCATCGGCGTCACCCGCCGTGACGGCGACCTGCGGTTCCCCCGATAGCCTGAGGTCAGGCAGCCCGCCAGGCGGAGGTCAGCCGAGCTCGGCGGTGACCGCGACCTCCACCGAGGCGCCGAGCGGCAGCGAGGCCATGCCCACCGCCGCACGGGCGTGGCGTCCGGAGTCGCCCAACACGTCGACGAGCAGGTCGCTTGCCCCGTTGGCCACGGCGGGGTGCTCGGTGAAGCCCGGAGCGCTCGCGACGTACACCGCGACCTGCGCGATGCCGGCGAGCGGCTCGAAGGTGCCGAGCGCGTCGCGCAGGGCCGACAACGCCTGCAGCGCGGCGCGGCGGGCGGCCTCGGCGCCCTGCTCGGTCGACACACCCCCTTCGGAGCCGCCGAGCACCCCCGCGTGCATCACCGCCCCGTCGATCATCGGCACCTGCCCGGCGACGAAGGCGAGCCCATGGCTCACTCGCACCGGGATGTAGGAGGCGACGGGCTTCGGCGGGTCCGGGAGCTCGAGCCCGAGCTCGGTGATGCGCGCGAGGATCGCTCGATCGTCCATGGGACGCATCCTCGCACGGACGGAGCGGCGTCGGCCCGCCGCGCGGGTCGCCTCAGCTCGCGGCGCGAGCGCGTTCGCGCAGCAGGCGGCGACGTTCCATCTCGTTCAGGCCGCCCCAGATGCCGTGGGCCTCACGCATGGCCAAGGCGTATTCGAGGCACACGTCGCGCACCGGGCATCGGGCGCAGTACGACTTGGCCACCGCCTCGCGCGCGTTCTTCTCTTCCCGGCGTTCGAAATAGTTCGGGGCGAAGAAGAACACGGCGTCCTGCCCGCGGCAGGCGGCGTCGTGCTGCCAGTCCTCGGCGGGGTCCCACATCTCATCTGATTGTTCGGACGAGGGGGCCGCCGCGGATTGCCCGTCACGACAAGCGCACAGATGCCTCGGCGCCGGGCTCGGGCTCGACCCTCAGCACGAGTCCGTCGACCCCGCGGACCCGCACCGTGGTGCCCGGCGGGATCGGCTCGCCCTGGGTGCGGCCGCGCCACATCGCCCCCTTCACGTACACCGGTCCCTCGGGGGCGAGCTTGCCGCGGGCCTCCCCCGTCAACCCGATCAGGCCCTTCTGGGTGTTCACGATGCGATCCCTCGACTGGATCGCCACGGTGAGCGCGAACCCGTAGTACAGGATCGACGCGAGCAGCGCGCCGCCGATGAGCCAGGGCGAGATGGCGATCGCGTCGGCGACGCCCGACCAGGCGAGCACCGAGCCCGCGCCGAAGGCGACGAGGCCTGCCGCACTGAGCACCCCGAGGTTGCGCAGCCGCACGTCGAGCGTCATGAGGCCGATGCCGCCGATCAGCAGCACGATGCCCACGATCGAGGGCGGCACCACCCAGAGCCCGTACGCGGCGAGCGCGAGCATGCCGACGCCCGCGAACCCGGCGAACCCGAACCCGGGCTGGGTGATCTCGAAGGCCAGTGCCGCGAGCCCGAACACGAGCAGGAAGTAGACCATCGAGGGCGTCGAGATCGCGTGGGCGACCCGCTGGATCGGCCCCAGGTTGTCGAAGCGCAGCGCCACCGTGCCCTGCTCGGCTTCCGACTCGTTCGTGGCGATGCGCGTCTCGAGCGTGACCGGTCCGCCGGGGGTCTGCACGGTCTCGCCGTCGACCTCCGCCAGGAAGCCGGTCACCGACGTCGCCGCCACCGAGGCGATGCCGAGATCGATCGCGTCGGCCGCCGGCAGCGGCTCGCCGGTGCGCTCGAGCACCGTGTCCCTCCCGCGTGCGTCGAGCCACCCCTGGATCGTGGTCTCGAGGCCGGCGGGCAGCTCCTCGGGATGCAGCAGGTCGAGCGGGTCGAGCGGTCCGGTCTGCGACCCCGGGGCGACCCCGGCGATCGACGAGGCGTACATCAGGAGCAGGCCCGCCCCCGATGCGGTCGCCGGCGTGGGGCCGACCCAGGCCAGCACCGGCACGTCGAGGTCGGCGACCCGCTGGGCGAGCGCCAGGCCGTCCTCGCCGAGGGTGCCCGAGGTGTCGAGCTGCAGCACGACGACGGCGCCGTCGCGCTCGGCCTGCGAGAGGCGGTCGTCGAGGTAGGCGAGCGTCGAGCGGTCGATCGGGCCTTCGACCCGCAGCACGACCACGGCGGTCGGGTCAGCGGCGCTCGCGGGCCCGCCCGCGAGCACCACGAGCAGTGCGGCGAGCACGACGGAGGACAGGGCCACGCGACGCATGCGCCCATCGTACCCGCAGGCATGGGGGGTATCCTGGGCGCAACTCCCATGCCTCAATCTTCCGTTCCCCGTCGCCCCGACCCGCGGCCCATCTCCGACCGGCCCGCGTTCAAGCCGCTCGCGGTCGCTGCTGCTGGTGCCCGTCATCCTGCTGGCGAGCGGGCTGCTCGCGATCGTGATCGCGCCCCCGTTCCTGGGAGTGGCCCTCGGCGTGATGCGCGTCGACGCGAAGCTCTCCACGCTCGGCGCCGACTTCACCCGCATCCCGCGCTTCCCCGAGCGCTCCACGATCTACGCGAACGACGGCAGGACCGAGCTCGCCACGGTCTACCTCGACAACCGGGAGCTCATCCGCCTCAGGGACGTGAGCGCGGTCGCGCAGAACGCCGTGCTCGCGATCGAGGATGCGGAGTTCTACGAGCACGGCGCGCTCAACTGGAGCTCGCTCGTGCGCGCCCTGATCGAGAACGCCCAGGCCGGCGAGATCGTGCAGGGCGGTTCCACGATCACCCAGCAGCTCGTGGGCGCGACGCTCGGCGTCGAGCCAGTTCGACCAGAGCTTCGAGGGCAAGTTCCAGGAGCTCGCCCTCGCGATCCGCGTCGAGGAGAAGTACTCGAAGAAGGAGATCCTCGAGCTGTACCTGAACCAGATCTACTTCGGCAACGGCGTCTACGGCATCGGCACGGCCGCCGAGTTCTACTTCCAGAAGCCGGCCCGCAAGCTGACGCTCGTCGAGAGCGCCACGCTCGCGGGCATGATCCGCGCGCCCGAGTACTACGACCCGCTCGACCGTCCGAAGAAGGCGCTCGTGCGTCGCAACGAGGTGCTCGTGCGCATGGGCGCGCTGGGTCCAGAGTCGCCGGTCGGCATCACGTCGGAGCGCGAGGAGCGCGCGAAGGCGCTGCCGCTCGGGCTGCCGAAGGGCGTGGGCAAGCTCACGCAGAAGAAGCAGCCGTTCTTCGTGCGCTACATGATCCAGCAGGTGCTCGAGAACGCGAACGGACAGTTCGACACGCTCGGGCGCAGCGTGAAGGCGCGCAAGCGCACGCTGTTCGAGGGCGGCCTGCAGATCACGACCACCGTCGACCCGCAGTGGCAGGAGTTCGCGCAGCAGGCCGCGAACCAGCCATACCGGGTGGCGATGCCCTCCAACGGCAAGGCGCATCCCGACACCTCGATCGTCACCGTCGACACGAACTCGGGCGCGATCCGCACGATGCTCTCGGGCAAGAACTTCATGGAAGACGAGCTCGCGCTCGCGACCGACCCGCACCCGACCGGCTCGGCGTTCAAGCCGTTCGTGCTCGCGGCCGCGTTCGAGCAGGGCGTGCCACCCACGCAGACCTACTCGAGCGCCTCGCCCTTCTGCAGCGAGCTGTGGCAGGACGACGACAACTGCGTCGAGAACGCCGAGGGCAGCGGCAGCGGCAAGGTCGACCTGTGGACCGCCACCGAGGACTCGATCAACGTCGTGTTCGCCCAGCTCATCCTCGACATCGGGCCCGCGACCGTGCCACCGGTCGCCGAGAAGATGGGCGTCACGGCCGACCTTCCGCCGGTGGCCTCGCTCGCGACCGGTTCCGCCGAGGTCTCGCCCCTCGACATGGCGGTGGGCTTCGCGACGCTCGCCAACGGCGGCGTGCACTGCACCCCGTACACCGTGGAGACGATCGAGCGCGACGGCGACACCCTGTACGAGCACGAGGCCGATTGCGAGCGCGTGCTGCGCCCCGACATCGCCCACCTCATCTCGGCCATGCTGGAACGCGTGCCGACCAGCGGCACCGCGGCGAGCGCCTTCTACGGCTGGGGCACGCGCCCGGTGGCGGGCAAGACCGGCACCGCCGACCTCAACAAGGCGGTGTGGTTCTGCGGCTACACGCGCCAGCTCGCGACCGCGGTGTGGGTCGGGTCCAACGGCAACCCGTACTCCCTCGGCTCGGTGTTCGGCGGCTCGGTGGCGGCGCCCATCTGGCGCGACTACATGGCGAGGGCCGTGAACGGCATGCCCGTCGAAGGCTTCCCCGAGCCGCCGCCGCCGCCCACCGCCACCGTGCCCAACGTGGTCGGCCTCACGAAGGAGAAGGCCGTCGCACGGCTGCAGGAAGCGGGCTTCAACGTGTCGATCGTGGAGGTCGACTCCCTCGAGCCCGAGGGCATCGTGTCCGCGCAGAGCCCAGCGGGCGGCACCACGGTCGATCTCGGCATCGCCGTGAAGATCGAGGTGAGCAGCGGCAAGCCGCCGAAGACCGAGGTGCCCGGCACGATCGGCATGCCCGAGGGCGCCGCACGCGCCGCCGTCGAACAGGCCGGGTTCGTGGTGGACGTCGTCTACGAGCAGGTGAAGGACGAGTCGAAGGTCGGCGAGGTGATCCGCCAGGACCCGCCCGGTGGCACCCCGGCGGCCGACGGCTCGACGGTCACGCTGGTCGTGGGCAAGAAGGGCGGCGGCGGCTGATCGTCGAGTTGGCCGCCGCGGCTAGCCGCCGAGCTTGGCCTTTACCTTCGCCTGCACGAGCGAGCCGTCGACCTGGCCCTTGGCCTTGCCCATGATCGCGCCCATCACCTGACCCATCTGCTGCATCGAGGTGGCCCCGGTCGACGCGATGGCCTCGTCGACGAGCGCGTCGACCGCATCGTCGGGCAGCTGGGCGGGCGCGAAGGCGGCGAGCACCTCGCGCTCAGCCGTCTCCTTGGCGGCGAGCTCGGTGCGGCCCGCCTGCTCGAACGCCTCGATCGACTCCGTGCGCTTCTTCACCTGGCTGCCGGCGACCTCGCGCACCTCGTCGTCGCTCAGCTCGTGGCCGAGCTCGTCTTCCTTGTACCGGATCGCGGACAGCAGCATGCGCAGGGCGCCGAGCGGCACCTCGTCGCGCGCCTTCATGGCGGCGGTCATGCGCTCGTGGATCTCGGCCTTCAACGGTGAGTCGGTCACTACACTCCTCCAGATGCTTCCCCGCTCGCTGCTGCAGATCGTGGGCGCCCTCGCGGCGCTGGGCCTGGGGTGCGTGCTCTACGGCGTGGCGATCGAGCGCCGCTGGTACCGGTTGGTGCGGTACCGCCTGGCCATGTTACCGGCCGGCTCGCAGGGCCCCGACTCGCTCACCGTGCTGCACCTGAGCGACCTGCACTTCGTGCGCGGCGACGAGCGCAAGGCCCGTTTCCTGGCGGGGCTGCCCGTGGCCGACGTCACGATCGTGACGGGTGACTTCCTCGCCGAGCCCGAGGCCGTGGAACGCGTCGTCGAGGCCGTGCGCCCGGTGCGCGGGCGGCTCGCATCGTGGTTCGTGCTCGGCTCCAACGACTACTACTCGCCGAGGCCGCTGAACTACCTCGCGTACTTCCGCGGGCATCGGAAGAGCCGCCGCGCCGACCCGGGGCGGGGGCCCGAGCTGATCGCGCAGCTCGTGGCCGACGGCTGGCAGGACCTCACGAACGTGCGCCGGGAGATCGAGCTCGACGGCATTGCCGTGGAACTGCTCGGGCTCGACGACGCTCACCTCCGCTGGCACGACCTCACGGTCGCGCCTCGGCGCGCACCCGAGCGCTTCGGGCTCGCGGTGATGCACTCGCCCGACTCCGCGCCCGAGACCGCCGCGCTCGGCTACGACCTCATGGTCGCCGGCCACACCCACGGCGGGCAGGTCTGCGTGCCCTTCGACGGGGCCCTCGTCACGAACTGCTCGATGCCCCGGCGGCTCGCGTCGGGGCTGATGCGCATGGGCGGCGCGGTGCTGCACACCTCCCCGGGGCTCGGCACGAGCAAGTACGCCCCGTTCCGGTTCGCATGCCGGCCCGAAGCTACGCTGCTGGAGCTGCGACGGACCGCTACACTCGAAGCTCCTCGGGACGTGGCGCAGCTTGGTAGCGCGCAGCGTTCGGGACGCTGAGGTCGCGGGTTCAAATCCCGCCGTCCCGACCAGGAAACCGCAGGGCGGGTCGCACGATGCGACCCGCCCTCGGTCGTTCCAGGGGGCCCTATGGGGCGAGCGGACGAGCTAGAAAACGGTTCTGCGAGACGCAACAGAGGTTTGACGACCCCCCTGGGGCTCGGTAGCCTCCTCGGGTCGGCTCCGGAAGAACCGGAGCCTTTCGCATTCCCGTAGGTCGACCCCAGGAGGACGATGACCGGCACGCCGAGGCGCATCGCACGGCTCGCGGTAGCCGTCGTCTTCGTCGTCCCAACCATCGTCGCCGGCTTCAACGCCACCTCGTTCGCGGCCCCCACGAAGGCCGAGGTCGAGGCCGCACAGGCAGAAGCCAACCGCATCGGGCACGAACTCGAGGTGGCGATCGAGCAGTACAACGACGCTCGCGTGCGCTTGCAGGGTGTGCAGGACCGTCTCGCCGACGCGCTCGATGACAAGCAGGCCTCTCAGGCCCTCGCCGCCGAAGCCATGGCACAGCTCGAGCAGCGAGCGGTCGAGGCCTACACCGGCGCCGGCTCGCAGATGGACGTCCTGCTCGGCGCCTCGGACCTCTCGGAGTTCTCCGACCGCCTCGAGTTCATGGGCGCGCTCGCGCAGAACGACGCCGACCTGGCGAGCGCCGCAGAGAACGCCCAGCAGCAGGCCCGAGTGGGCGGCCGAACGCTATGCCGAGACGATCGAGGAGAAGACCGCCGAGCTCGAGCAGATGCAGGCCAAGCGGGCCGAGATCGAGGGGATGCTCGAGCAACAGCGGGCCCTCGCGATCAGCTGGACCGCGAGTACCGGGAGTACATCGAGCGCCAGGAGGAGCAGGCGGCGGCGGCCGCTGCGGCCGAGCAGGAAGCCGCGAGCGACACTGGCACCGTCGATCCCGGCAGCACCGGGCCACCGCCCCCTCCGCCGAACGGATCGGCAGCCTCAGCCGCGATCGCCGCCGCCGACTCGAAGCTCGGCGCTGAGTACGTCTGGGGCACGGCCGGCCCTGACACGTTCGACTGTTCCGGCTTGACGTCGTGGGCCTACGCGCAAGCCGGCGTCTACCTGCCGCACTCCTCGGCCGCACAAGCGAGCTCCGGCGCAGTGGTGTGTTCGTCGGGGCCGTGCAGCCTTTCGGGAGCGCAGGCGGGCGACCTCCTCTTCTTCTACTCCCCGATCAGCCACGTCGCCCTGTACGTGGGGGGCGGCACGATGGTCCACGCGCGGCACCCCGGCCCAGGGGGCCAGGTGCAGTACGGCTCCGTGGCCGGCTACGGCACCCCGGTCGTGCGCATCGTCCGCCCGACCTGACCGGCTTCCTCACCTGCCCCGGCTGCGACTAGGCTTCGCGCCGTGGAGGCGACCACCGCGGCACCGTCCGACGACCTCGAGCTGGTCGCGCGCCTGCGCGCTCGCGACGAGGCCGCGTTCATGTCGCTCGTCGATCGCCTGCAACCGATGATGCTGCGCGTCGCGCGCATGTACGTGTCGTCGCAGGCCGTCGCCGAAGAGGTCGTGCAGGAAGCCTGGCTCGGCGTGCTGCAGGGCATCGACCGGTTCGAGGGGCGCTCGTCGCTGCGCACCTGGATCCTGCGCATCGTGAGCAACATCGCGAAGACCAAGGGCCAGCGGGAAGGCCGCAGCGTGCCGTTCGCCTCGCTCGCCGGCGACGACCTCGACCGGCCCACGTTCGACCCCGACCGATTCCTCGGCCCGGGCGAGGAGTGGGCGGGGCACTGGTCGTCGATGCCCACCGAGTGGCGCGGGCTCCCGGACGAACGCGCGCTGGCCTCGGAGACCCTCGCGGTGGTGCGGCGCGGCGATCGACGCCCTGCCCCCGATGCAGGCCGAGGTGATCAGGCTGCGCGACGTGCTCGGATGGACGTCCGAGGAGGTCCGTAACGCTCTGGACCTCACCGAGACCAATCAACGGGTGCTGTTGCACCGAGCCCGCGCCAAGGTGCGCCGGGCCCTCGAACGCGAGACGGAGATCGAGGAAGCCTCATGACCCAGCCCGACGACGACCTGACCTGCAAGGAACTGGTCGAGGTCATCACCGACTACTTCGACGGCGCGATGCGTGACGCCGACCGCGCCCGGTTCGAGCGGCATCTCGCCGACTGCTCGGGCTGCACCGCGGTGGTGTCGCAGTTCCGCACCACGATCGAGGTCGCGGGGCGCCTGACCGAGGAAGCGGTCACGAGCGAGCAGCGCGAGGCGATGCGCGACGTGTTCCGCCGCTGGCGCGAGGACGGGGCGGCGAGCTAGGGGTCGGTGGGGTCGGTCGCGAGGCGCGCGGTCGATCGCATTTCGCGTCGAGAACCTGGCTCCGAACGTGACCTGCGTCACGGTCGCGAGCGCACGGATGCCTCAGGCTCGGTCATATGTTCGAGCGATCGACGACGACGCAAGTCCTGAGCGATGAGGAGTTGCTCGGGCGCACCGACGGTGCCTGGAGTGCGGTCGGCCGAGCCCACCGAGAGCTGCTGGAGCTGATCTCGGAGGTCGAACGACGTGAGGCCTGGCGGGCCGACGGCGCCCACGACCTCGCCCATTGGGTGGCGATGCGCTATCACCTGAGCGCCCGGAAGGCCCAGCGGTGGGTCCATGCGGCCGAGGCGCTCGGGTCTCTGCCCCAGATCGGCGCCGCCCTGGGTGCCGGACGCCTCGGCATCGACCAGGTGGCCGAGCTCGCCCGGTTCGCTGCCCCCGAGACCGAAGGCGACTTGCTCGGCTGGGCCGAACAGCGCTCATCGGGAGCGATCGCACACCGGGCCGACCTCGAACGCCGCCGGGAACGAGCTGAGCTGGCCTCGGTTGAACGCGAGCGATCTGTGCGCTGGGGCTACAGCCACGACGGCACGCGCTTCGAGCTCGAGGCCGAGCTCCCCGCAGACCAGGGAGCCGTGCTCGCGAGCACGCTCGATCGTCTCGCCGAGCGCATCCCCGCATGTCCCGATGCCGACGGCCCCTGGCCGCTCGAGGCTCGGCGGGCCGATGCGCTCGTGGCCCTGTGTGCAGGTGCGGTCTCTTCCGATCCCCGAGCCCGTGAGGGCCACCGTGGTGGTCCACGCCCGAGCCGAGTCGCTGATCGGCGCCGATCGCACAGCTCCCAACGGCGAGGTCGAGCGTGGTCCGGTGCTCGCCCCCGAGACACTCAGGCGCCTGGCGTGCGATGCGAAGCTGCAGGTCTCGCTCGACGATGCCCACGGCACGCCGTTGATGCTCGGGCGGCGTAGCCGCACCCCCTCGGCGGCTGTGGTGAGGGCGTTGCGCGCTCGTGACCGCACGTGCCGGTTCCCCGGGTGCGAGCGGGTGCGCTACACCGACGCCCACCACGTCGTGTGGTGGTCCCAGGGTGGGCGCACCGACCTGTCGAACCTCGTCCTGCTGTGTGGGTTCCACCATCGGCTCGTGCACGAGGGCGGGTGGGGGCTGTCGCTCGAGCCAGATGCGACCGTGCGGTGGTGCCGTCCGAACGGCGAACGCTTCCGGGCGGGACCCGGGCCACCGGCGGGCGGCGGGAGCTGATCCCGCCGACACTGCTCACTCCTGAGTGCCGCCCCCCTGCAGCATCGCGTCGAGGTCGGCGATGCGCACCTTCGCCTGCTGCACGAGGGCGTCGTTGCCGATCGCCTCGGCCTCGCGCAGTGCCTCGGCCAACAGGTCGCCGGCCTGCTTGGCGCGCACGTCGCCCTTGGTGGCGGTCGCGTACTTGAGCTTCTCGTCGGCCTTCACGATCAGCTCGAAGATCTCGGACGGTTCCATGGTGGCTCCTTCCTCAGCTTCGTCGCAGGCAATGGTCGTCGGGCGTGGTGGTCACAGGGTCGCCATCGACTCGATGCGGTCGAGGTATTGGCGGATGTGGATCGCGGCGGCCGCCCCGTCGCCCACGGCGAACGCGAGTTGCTTCGTCGAGCCAGCTCGCACGTCGCCGGCGGCGAACACGCCCTCGACGTTGGTCATCGACGCGTGGTCTGTGCGCACGAACCCCGCCTCGTCGAGGTCGATCTGTCCGCGCAGGAACCCGGTGTTCGGGTCGAGGCCGATGAACACGAACACGCCCGGCCGGATGGTGCTCCGTCGACTCGCCGGTCGCGCGATCCCGCACGACCACGGTGCCGAGCTTGCCGCTGCCGTCGTCCTTGGGCCGGAACTCCTGCACCTCGTGGTTCGCGAGCACCTCCATCTTCGGGTGGCGCTGCACCTTGTCCTGCAGGAACTTCGAGCCTCGCAGCTCCTCGTGGTACTCGACCACGCACACGCGCTCGGCGAACTGGGTGAGGAACAGCCCCTCCTCGAGACCGGAGTTGCCGCCGCCGATCACCATCAGCTCGTCGGCTCCCTTGTAGAACGGACCGTCGCAGGTCGCGCAGAAGTGGATGCCGGCCCCGATCAGGTCCTCCTCGCCGGGCGCCTCGGTGCGCCGGTACGACGAGCCGCGTCGCGATGAGCACCGCGCGGGCGTGGTAGTGCTCGCCGGTCGCCGTCTCGACGTCGAGCTCGTGGTGGCCCTCGTCGGTGATGCTGGTGACCGACATGGCCTGCAGCGTCTCGACCCCGTAGCGCTCGGCCTGCCGCACGATGCGGTCGGCGAGCTCCGCGCCCCCGATGCCGTCGGGGAACCCGGGGTAGTTGTCGAGCCGCTCCGTGATGCCCGCCTGCCCGCCGAGCCCCTTGGAGTCGACGATCAGGGTCTCGAGGTTCTCGCGCGCGGCGTAGATGCCCGTCGTGAGGCCGGTCGGGCCTCCGCCCACGATGATGAGGTCGTAGACGTGCTGCATCGCGCTGCGCTGCAGACCGAGCTTGTCCGCGAGTTCCTCGTTCGTGGGCTCGGACAGATGCGAACCGTCCGGGAAGACGATCGTCGGGATGGTGTTGTCGCCGTCGTTCCGCTCCTGCACGATGCGTCCCGCGTCGGGCTCGCTCTCCATGTCGTGCCACTCGAAGGCGACGCGCTGGTCGGCGAGGAACTTCTTCGCCCGGCGGCAATCGGGGCACCAATGTGCCCCGTAGATCGCGATGGTCTCGCTCATGTGCTGGCTGCCTCCCGTGTTGCTGGCTCGACACGAACGGTATCGCGCTGCCACCGAACGTTACGCGCCGGCCTGTCACAGGCGCAGTCCGGGCGGCATGGAGCCCTTGAAACGTCCGGCGAACGGTGCGGGAACGTTCTCCGCAGGCCGTTCCCCCGCCCGCACCGTCGTCGGACACTTCCACGTGACACGCGACGGCATCAGACGGCCACGGGAGGGCGACATGCGCACCGACGAGATCGAGCGGATCGAGGACGACGACGAGCACGACACCCGCCGAACCATCGTGCGGGCGCTGAACCGGCAGCCGTACGACGTGTGGACGAGCGGCAGCCTCGCCCTGGCGGTCGGCGCATCGCCCGCCCTCACCGGCAGGATCCTGCTGCAGCTCGCGAGCGCAGGCATGGTGCACCGCCTCGGAGACGACGGGGGGTTCACCGTGATGGGCGACGGCGAGTAGTCCGCGACAGACTAGCTAGCCGGTCCGCGCTCGCGCCCGCGCCAGCGCCCGAGCGCGACCCGCGCGAGCGCGGCGGCTTCCTTCCTGATGGCGTCGTGCTCGGCGAGCCGCTCGAGCCAGGCGGCCGGCAGGGCATCGGTGCCGTGCAACGCGCCGAGCAGCGCCCCCGCGACCGCGGCGTTCGTGTCGGTGTCGCCGCCGAGCGCCACCACCGATCGCAATCCCTGCTCGAACGGGCGAGCCTCGCCCGCGAGCCGCAGCGCCACTCCGGCCGTGAAGAACACGAACCCCTGGTCCGGGCCGTCGATCGGCCGATCGATGCCGGCGCCGCCCACCAGGTACTCGAGCTCCTCGGCGCCCTCGCGGCCGTCGACGGCGGCGAGCGCATCGCGCACGGCGGACTCCGGCTGTCCCCCCGCACGAGCGCGGCGGCAGCGAGCGTCACCGCGAGGCACGCGGTGCGGCATCGCTCGTCGGCGTGCGTGAGCCCGCTCAACGCGGGCGCGGACTCGAACAGATCGTCGGGCCGCTCGGCGAACGCGAGACCGAGGGGGGCGCAGTACATCACGCTGCCGTTGCCCGCGCTCACCTCCGGGCCGCGCTCGGCCACGTAGGCGGCGGCCGGGTCGGGCTCGCCATCGCGCCACCCGCGCAACACGCGACGCGTGAGGGTGCCCACGTCGGGCGGCGACATCGCGAACCACTCGAGGTGGCGCCGCAGCACGTCGTCGAGGTCGAGGTCGCCGCCGGTTGCCACGAGGCTCGTCCAGAGGTTGCGGGCCATCGCCGTGTCGTCGGTGGTGGCCCCGGGCGGCAGGCCCATCCACGGCAGCTCGAGCGCCGGTATCGGGTCGGGCACGTCGGGGGCGCGACGGAACTCGAACGGCGCCCCCAGCGCATCGCCCAGCGCAAGCCCCACCACGCCGGCCACGATGCGATCGGCGGCTTCCACGCGAGGCATCTTCGCAGGTCGGCCTCGCAGGTCGGCTGGTATCGTCGGTGCACACCGGAAGGGCACGAGTTCTCGCAGCGCGCCTGTCGCACTCGGCGACGTCTCCACGGTCAGGGGCAGCCCAGCCCACGCGCCCTGGCCAGCGGGAACACCCAAACAGGCTGGAGGAACACGGGAGACCTGATGGACAAGATCGGACCCAAGCATCGCATGTGCCGGCGCGTGGGCGAGCCGCTCTGCGGCCGTCCCAACTGCCCGTCGAACAAGCGTCCCTACCCGCCCGGCCAGCACGGTCGCGGGCGCAAGCGCATCTCCGAGTACCAGACGCGACTCGTCGAGAAGCAGAAGCTGCGCGCGATCTACGGCGTGAGCGAGAGCCAGATGCGCCGCTACTACGAGGAAGCCACCGCGAGCAAGGGCGTGACGGGCGAGGAGCTCATCCGCCGCCTCGAGACCCGTCTCGACACCGTCGTGCTGCGCCTCGGCTTCGCGCTCACCACCCGCCAGGCTCGCCAGCTCGTCTCGCACGGCCACGTGCTGCTCGACGGCAAGCGCCTCAACGTGCCGAGCGCCCGCGTGAAGCCCGAGCAGACCATCGAGGTCACCGGCAAGGCGAAGAACTTCGTCTCGGTGCGCGAGGCCGTCGAGATCACCCCCGACCCACCCGGCTACCTCTACCGCAACAAGGAGGCGCTGCAGGGAACCCTGTCGCGACTGCCCGAGCGCGACGAGGTCCCACTGCCGGTCGCCGTCGAGGAACGCCTCATCGTCGAGTACTACTCGTAGAGGGCGGCGTCTCTCTCAGGTCAGCCGATCCGTTCCTTCCCCGTCTGCGAGGATGACCGGGTGGGCGCATGCCCACCGTGAGTTGAGGGGGAACGTGCGATGCAGCTCGGCATGGTGGGGCTCGGTCGCATGGGCGCGAACCTCACGCGCCGGCTGATGCGGGCCGGGCACGAGGTCGTCGTCCACGACATCGACGCCGACGCGATCGCGGTGCTCGAGGGCGAGGGCGCCACGGGCGCGACGACGCTCGAGGACCTGGTCGGCGCGCTGCAGCCGCCGCGCACCGCATGGATCATGGTGCCGGCCGCCTTCGCGGGAGAGACCGCCGAGCAGCTCGCCGGTCTCATGGACGCGGGCGACATCGTGATCGACGGCGGCAACACCTACTACCGCGACGACGTCGAGCGGGCGAAGTCGTTCGCGACCAAGGGCATGCACTACGTCGACGTCGGCACGAGCGGCGGGGTGTTCGGGCTCGAGCGCGGCTTCTGCATGATGATCGGCGGCGAGCCCGAGGTCGTCGCGCCACCTCGACCCGATCTTCGCGGCGCTCGCGCCCGGCGTCGACGCGGCGCCGCGCACCCCCGGGCGCGAGGGCGCCGACGGTCGTTCCACGGCGGAGGCCGGGTACCTGCATTGCGGGCCGGTCGGGGCAGGGCACTTCGTGAAGATGGTGCACAACGGCATCGAGTACGGGCTCATGGCCGCCTACGCCGAGGGGTTGAACGTGCTGCGCCACGCCGACGCCGGCAACCGGGAGCGGCCGGCCGACGCCGAGACCACGCCGATGCGCGAGCCCGAGTTCTACCGCTACGACATCGACATCGACCGAGGTGGCCGAGGTGTGGCGCCGTGGCAGCGTGGTCGGGTCGTGGCTGCTCGACCTCACGGCGGCGGCGCTGCTCGCCGACCCCGACCTCGACGGGTTCCACGGGCGGGTCTCCGACTCGGGCGAGGGGCGATGGACGCTGCACGGCCGCGATCGACGAGGGCGTGCCGGTGCACGTGCTGTCGGCCGCCCTGTTCGACCGGTTCGAGTCGCGGGGCGAGGCGGAGTTCGCGAACCGCGTGCTCTCGGCGATGCGCAAGGAGTTCGGCGGGCACGACGAGCAGGCGCCCGCGTGAAGCCCGCCGAGACGCCCGAGTGGGCGTCGCTCGTGGAGCACGCGGCGGTGATGCGGCAGGCGCACCTGCGCGGGCTCTTCGCCGACGACCCGCACCGCGCGGAGCGCCTGTCGGCGGAAGCCGGCGAGCTGTTCCTCGACTACTCCAAGCACATCGTGACCGACGAGACGGTCGGCATGCTACTCGCCCTCGCCGATGCGGCCGGGCTGCGCGAGCGCATCGACGCGATGTTCGCCGGCGAGCGGGTGAACGTCACCGAGGATCGCGCTGCGCTGCACGTCGCGCTGCGGGCGCCGCGAGGCACCCGCATCGAGGTCGACGGGCACGACGTGGTGCCCGACGTGCACGAGGTGCTCGATCGCATGAGCGCGTTCGCCGAGCGGGTGCGCACCGGCGAGTGGACCGGGGCCACAGGCGAACGCATGCGCGCCGTCGTGAACATCGGCATCGGCGGCTCCGACCTCGGGCCGCACATGGCGGTCGAGGCGCTGCGCGACTCACACCGATCGCGACATGACCTACCGGTTCGTCTCGAACGTCGACGGCGCCGACATCGCCGAGGCCACGCGCGACCTCGACCCGGCGACGACCTTGTTCATCGTGTCGTCGAAGACGTTCGGCACGATCGAGACGCTCACGAACGCGCACAGCGCGCGCGACTGGCTGCTGGCCGGCCTCGGCGGCGACGAGGCCGCCGTCGAGCGGCACTTCGTCGCGGTCTCGACCGCGCGAGGAGAAGGTGCGGGCGTTCGGCATCGACCCCGCGAACATGTTCGGGTTCTGGGACTGGGTCGGCGGCCGCTACTCGATGGATTCGGCGATCGGGCTCTCGCTCATGATCGCGATCGGACCCGGCGGCGTTCCGCGAGATGCTCGCCGGCTTCCGCGACATCGACGAGCACGTGCGCGAGGCGCCGTTCGACCGCAACGTGCCGGTGCTGATGGGGCTGCTCGGCGTGTGGTACGCGACGTTCCTGGGCGCGCAGACCAAGGCGATCCTGGCCTACAGCCACCACCTGTCGAAGCTCGCCGACTATCTGCAGCAGCTCGAGATGGAGTCGAACGGGAAGTCGGTCGACGTCGAGGGCGACCCCGTCGGCTACGACACCGGCGAGATCGTATGGGGCACGCCGGGCACGAACGGCCAGCACGCGTACTACCAACTGCTGCACCAGGGCACGCGGCTCGTGCCGGCCGACTTCATCGGGTTCGCGAGGCCGACCGACCCGATGCCCGGGCACCACGACCTGCTGATGGCGAACTTCATCGCACAGACCGAGGCGCTGGCGTTCGGCCGCACCCGGGAACAGGTCGAAGCCGAGGGCGTGCCGGCCCACCAGGTGGCCGCTCGCACGTTCGCGGGCAACCATCCGACGTCGACGATCCTCGCGCCGGCGCTCACCCCGCGCACCCTGGGCCAGCTCATCGCGACCTACGAGCACGCGGTGTTCACGAAGGCCGTGATCTGGCACATCGACCCGTTCGACCAGTGGGGCGTGGAGCTCGGCAAGTCGCTCGCCACGGTGGTGCTGCCCGAGCTGCAGGCCGACGAGGCACCGGCCGTGGGCTCGCACGACCCCTCGACGCTCGGCCTGATCGACCGGTACCGTCGCCTGCGTGAGCCATCGAGCGGCCGATCGAACCGCTCATCGAGCGGAAAGAGCTGAGCGATGACGCTGCAGGCGCCGACCCCGCAAGCCATCGTGATCTTCGGCGCGAGCGGCGATCTCGCCAACAAGAAGGTCATCCCCGCCCTCTACAACCTGGCCGTCGCGGGGCTGCTGCCCGAGCACTACTGCATCATCGGATTCGCGATGAGCGACTGGGACGACGACGCGTTCCGCGACCACGCCCGGCGTTCGATCGAGACCCACTCGCGCACCCCTCTCGACGAGGCCGTGTGGAAGCCGTTCGCCGACTCGCTCTCGTTCATCACCGGCACCTTCGACGACGCCGACGCGCTGCGGCGCCTGCAACAGGCCCTGCAGGTCGCCGACCACGACCTCGGTTGCCAAGAGGGCCGCCTGTTCTACCTGGCGGTGCCCCCCGGCGCGTTCCCGACCATCGTGCAGAGCCTGGCGGCCATCGGGGCCAACACGCCCGACTCGCGCATCGTCGTGGAGAAGCCGTTCGGGCACTCGCTCGAGTCCGCGCAGGCGCTGTCGGCCGAGATCCACACCGCGTTCGCCGAGCCGCAGGTCTTCCGCATCGACCACTACCTCGGGAAGGAGACCGTGCAGAACCTGGTCGTGTTCCGCTTCGCGAACACGGTCTGGGAGCGCATGTGGAACCGCGACGTCGTCGACCACGTGCAGATCACGGTCGCCGAGTCGATCGGGGTCGAGGGGCGCGCCAGCTACTACGAGCAGGCGGGCGCCACGCGCGACCTCGTGCAGAACCACATGCTGCAGGTGCTCGCCTTCCTCACGATGGAGCCCCCTCGCGCGCTCGAGGCGGAAGCGTTCCGCGACGAGAAGGCGAAGCTGCTGAAGGCGGTGCGCACGATCGACCCCGCCGACGTGGTGCGCGGCCAGTACGACGGGTACCGCCGAGAGGAGGGCGTCGACCCGAACAGTCAGACCGAGACGTTCGTGGCGGCGAAGCTCTGGATCGACAACTGGCGGTGGGACGGCGTGCCGTTCTACCTGCGTCACGGCAAGAAGCTGCCCGAGCGAGACACCGAGATCGCGGTGTACCTGCGCCAGGCGCCCGACGTGCTGTTCCGCGAGCTCGACATGGAGCACGTGCCGTCGAACCACCTCACGATCAGGATCCAGCCCGACGAGGGCATCTCACTCGCGTTCCAGGCCAAGGTGCCCGGGCCCGGCTACGAGCTGCAGACCGTGCGCATGGACTTCGACTACGACCGCTCGTTCGCGCACGCGCTCGCCGAGGCGTACGAGCGGCTGTTGCACGACGCGATGGATGGTGACCACACGCTGTTCACCCGCGAGGACTCGGTCGAGCGCGCGTGGGAGATCGTGACGCCGATGCTCGAGCACCCCTCGCCGCTGTTCTTCTACAAGCAGGGCTCGTGGGGCCCGCCGCAGGCCGACGAGCTGATCGAGCCGCATGCCTGGCATCTGCGTACCCGGCCCGGGGAGCTGCACCACACGTGAGCGGGTGGATCGACGTGTCGCTGCCACTGTCGCCCGAGCTGCTCACCTGGCCCGGCAACCCGCCGGTCGAGGTGCTGGCGAACCAGCGCATCGCCGGCGGCGACGCCGCGAACGTGAGCGAGCTGCGGCTCGGCACGCACTCGGGCACCCACGTCGACCCGCCGGTGCACTTCCTCGAGGGCGCCGCAGGGGTCGACCGCGTGCCGCTCGACGTGCTGATCGGCCCGTGCTGGGTCGCCGACGCGACGGGCCGCGGTGGCGCGGTCGGTGCCGACGACCTCGACGCGCTCGGCGTGCCCCCCGGCACCGACCGCCTGCTGCTGCGCACCGAGAATTCCGATCGATGGAGCCAGCCGTCGGGGCCGTTCCCCGAGTCGTACGTGAGCGTCGCGGCCGACGGCGCACGATGGCTCGTGGACCGCGGCATGCGGCTCGTTGGGGTGGACTTCCTCGGCGTCGAAGCGCGGGGCTCCGGCGACCATCCGACGCACGTGACCCTGCTGTCGAACGACGTCGTGATCGTCGAGGGGCTCGATCTGCGCGGGGTGCCCGAGGGTGCCTACGACCTGGTCGTGATGCCGCTGCGCCTCGTCGACGGCGACGGCGGCCCAGCCAGAGCCGCGCTACGGGAACGCTGAGGCCATGGTGCAGCGGCGGGTCGTGCTCTTCGATGTCGACGGCACGCTGATCGACACCGGCGGCGCCGGCGGCCGGAGCTGGTCCTACGCCTTCCACGAGGCGTTCGGGGTCGAGGGCGACATCCGCAAGTTCAGCGAGGTCGGCATGACCGACCCGGTCGTTGCCCGCGCGACGTACCAGGGCACGATGGGGCGCGAGGCCACGACCGACGAGGTCATCCGGCTGATGATGCGATACGTGCTGCGCCTGCCCGTCGAGGTCGATTCCTCGCCCGGCTACCGCGTGATGCCGGGCGTCGAGGACCTGCTCGCCCGACTCGTCGACGCCGGCACGCTGCTCGGGCTGGTCACCGGCAACATCGAGGGGGCGGCGCACATCAAGCTCTCGCGCGCGCGGCTCGGGCGGTACTTCCTGTTCGGAGGCTACGGCAGCGATTCGTCGGTGCGCAGCGATCTCACGCTCGCGGCGATCGCGCGGGCCGAGGCGCTCTCGGGCCACCACATCGACCCGGCCGAGGTCATGGTCGTGGGCGACACCCCGCGCGACATCGAGGCGGCCCACGGCGCCGGCACGATCGCGGTGGGCGTGGCCACCGGCGAGTTCGACGTCGAGGCGCTGCGCGCGGCGGGCGCCGAGCACGTGCTGCGCTCGTTCGCCGACGACGACTTCCCGTCGGTGGACTGAGGCTTACCCGTCGACGGTGAGGTCGGCGAAGTTCGCCGAGGTCTTGCCGAACTCCCACCAGCCGTGCACCGACGGCTTCAGCACGGCGAGGCTGCGCCCGTACACGAGCGGGATCACGGCGACCCGGTCGGCCACCGCCATGCGGTCGGCCTCGTGGAACAGCGCGAGACGGCCACGGTCGCTGCGCTCCTGACGCGCGCGCTCGATGAGCTCGTCGAACGGCGCATGCACGAAGCCGCCCTCGTTCGTGCGGCTCTGCGAGTGGAACAGCAGCCGCAGGAAGTACTCCGGATCGGCGTAGCCCGGCAGCCACCCGGTCAGGTAGATCGGCGCCTGCTCGCGCGGCGGCCGCATCGAGCCGATGTCGGCGAGACTCCACGTGCGTCGCTCGACCTCGACGCCGAGCACCTCGCCCCAGGAGGCGACGACCGGGTCCGAGATCGGAAGATCGTCGTCGAGCGAGGCGACGACGATCGGCCCCTCGTGCGGCGACCGGGCGAACGAGGCACGCGCCTCGTCGGGGTCGAAGCGCAGCGAGATGTCGGGCGTGTGCCCCTGCAGCGCGGGCGGCACGATGCCGCCGGTGGCCACGGCCATGTTCGCGGGCATCGCCGCGCCGAGCGCGTCGCGGTCGATCGCGTGGGCGAGCGCGCGACGCAGGTCGAGGTCGGCGCCGATCGTGCTCGCGTGATCGAACGCGAGGTAGCCCGACCATCCGGCCTGGCCCACCACGGCGTCGGGCAGGTCACGCGCGACGAGGTCGGCCAGGCGCGGCGTGTACCGCGCCGCGATCATGTCGAGCTCGCCTCGTTCGTACGGCTCGAGCGCGTCGGCGATGCGCGACCGTACGTACGTCACCCGCGCCACGTTCCCTCGCCTGGCCACGCCGAGGTCCGAACGCCGCTCGAGCACGAGCCGCTCGTCGGAGCGTTCCGTGACCCGGAACGCACCCGAGACGACCTGCTTCCCGGGCTCGGTCCAGCCCTCGCCGGCCGCGTCGATCGCGTGGCGCGGCTGCGGTCCTCCGTCGGGGCGGTTCATCACGCTCATGAAGTACGGCGCCGGCGCCGCGAGCCGGAACTCCACCGTGCGGTCGTCGAGCGCGCGCACGCCGACCTGCGAGTCGTCGGGCGTCTGGCGCAGGTACCGCTCCTGGCCACCCTCGAGCACGAAGTAGATCGCGACCGAGGACCCCGGCGCGTCGGGGTCGAGCACGCGCTTGATGCCGAACTCGACGTCGCGGGCCGTGAGCGGTTCCCCGTCGGACCACGTGAGCCCCTCGCGAAGATGGAAGACGTAGCGCAGGCCGTCGTCGGCGATCTCCCACCGCTCGGCGAGCGAAGGCACGATCGTGCGCTCGGGCCACTGCTCCACGAGGCGGTCGAACAGCTGCATGCACAGCTGGATGTTCGGCCAGGCGATCGCCGAGCGAGGGTCGGGGTCGTCGGGCAGGAAGCTCGTCGCGACGCGGAGGTCGGCGTCGAGCGCGACCGGCGGCGGTGGCTGTGGCGTCCACCGGTCGAACGCCCGCCGGTAGGCGTCGTTCGCCTCGGCGAACCGCAGCGACATGTGCAGCGCGAGCGCGAGCTTGAACAGCACGAGCGCGGTTTCCTGCCGCTCGCCGCGCCCGTCGAGCAGCGGCACCAGGTCGCGGTAGTAGGCGATCGCCTCGTCGAGCGCGTACTCCTGGCGCGCACGGTCGCCCGCGACGGTGAGGTATCGGATCGCCTGGTCTTCGTCGCGCGCGCCGAGCCAGTGGTAGGCGAGCACCCCGGCGACCTCCGCTTCCCGCCCGGCATGGTGCTGCTCGAGCCAGGCTGCCACCTTGCGGTGCAGGCGTTCCCGGTCGCCAGCGACGAGCGTGCGGTAAGCCGTCTCCTGGATCAGCGCGTGGGTGAAGCGGTACTCGGGCTCGGGCCACCGTCGGCCCTCGCGCACCAGGTCGACGCGCATCAGGTCGCCGAGCGCGGCCCGCACGTCGTCGCCGACCGCGACCGCCTGCAGCAGCGGCAGACTGAACGAGCGCCCGATCACCGACGCGCACACGACGGCCTCGCTCGCCGCCGGCGGCAGCCGGTCGATGCGCGCGAGGATGACCTTCTCGACGGTCGGCGGCACGTGCAGGTCGACGGCGTGGTCGAACCGCCACCTTCCGCCCCCCTCGTCGGGCACGAGCGAGCCGGCATCGACGAGCGAGCGCACGAGCTCCTCGAGGAAGAACGGGTTGCCTTCGGCCGGCTCGAGGATCTGGCGCTCCACGTCGGGTGGCAACGTGCCCTCGCCGACGAGGGCGCGCAGCAGCTCCTGGCCCGCGTCGCCCGACAGCGCCTCGAGCGCCACCTCGTGGAAGCGATGCGGGAACGTGCGCGCGATGTCTTCCTTCAGGCGCCACGCCGCGTGGTCGCGCTCGTGTCGCATCGTGCACACGACGAGCAGCGCCGCGCCGCTCGGTGTCGCCGATCAGCTCCTGCAGCAGCTGCAATGACGTCGCGTCGGCCCAGTGCAGGTCCTCGAGTGCGACCGCGACCGGTCCGTCGTCGGCCAGGCGTCGCAACGTCGACCGCACGACCTCGAACGTGCGGTACTGCAGCGCCTCGGGCGAGAGCTCCTCCAGGCGCTCGGCCTCGCCACTGGCCCGGCGCGAGTCCGAGCAGCGCGGCGAGGTAGGGCACGACCTCGTCGGCGGCGGATGCCCGGCAGATCGGTCGAGATGCCGGCGCAGCGCGACGCGCACCCGCAGCTCCGGCTCGTCGTCGCCCACCCCCAGCCAGGAACGGAACAGGTCGCGGAACGGCCAGTACGGGATCGACCCGCCGTAGCTGACGCAGCGACCCTCGAGCCACAGCGACCGTCCGTGCTCGGGCGCGTGCGCGCCGAACGCCCGGCGGAGCTCGTGCACCATGCGCGTCTTGCCGATGCCCGGCTCGCCCGACACGACGACGACGCCGCCCGCGCCGGCCGCGGCCGCCTCGACGGCGGTGCGCAGGCGCGCGAGCTCGCGGTCTCGACCCACGGTGCGAGCCGACGCGCCGGCATCGGTGCGCGTGGCGGCGCCCTCCGCGACGCCGTCGAGCGCGAACGCGGTGACCGGCTCGGCCTTGCCCTTCAGGTCGAGCGCCTGGGCATCGCGCCACAGGAAGCGATCGGCCACGCTCTGCTGGGTGGCGGCACCCACGAGCACGCCGCCGGGCGGTGCGTGCGATTGCAGCCGGGCCGCGACGTTCACCGCATCGCCCAGCGCCGAGTACTCGACGCGGCTGCCGGCGCCGATCGAGCCCGTCACGACCGGGCCGGTGTCGATGCCGGCACGCACGTTCAGCGCGTCGATGCCCCAGGCTTCCTCGACCTCGCGGGCGAACGCGGCGATGTCGTCGACGATGCGCATCGCTGCGCGGACGGCCCGCTCGGCGTCGTCCTCGTGCGCGACCGGGGCCCCGAAGAGCGCGAGCACGCCGTCGCCGGCGAGGTCCTTCACGGTGCCGCCGAACGCTTCCACCGCGGTCACCATGCGAGCGACCGCATCGCCGACGACGAGCTTCAGCTCCTCGGGGTCGAGGCGTTCCCCGAGCGCCGTCGAGCCGACGAGGTCGGCGAACAGCGCGGTCACGTCACGGCGTTCGTCGCGGATCTCCACGGGGTGCATCCTGACGCCCGCGGCGGGCACCGGCAACGCCGGCGCGGTCAGTCCGCGGGGCGCAGGGCGGCGCGAACGAACAGCAGCACCTCGCGCTCACGCCGGCGCAGCGATGCCTGGCCCGTGTCGGACCCCGACCACCGCGTTCAGCACGCTGGCCTCGGTGAGCGAGCCGACGACCGCCGTGTACAGCGTGAACAGCAGCATCGCCGGGTCCTGCTTGCGGATCTCGCCCGCGTCCATGCCCGTCTGCAGGAACTCGATCGCGCGCAGCCGTAGCGGATCGAGCACGTCGGCGAACCGGTCGAAGGCGTCGGGGCCCAGGCGAGCGGCCTCCCGCACGAACATCGGGAACTCCGGCCATTCCGCGGCCAGCCCGAACACCCCGTGGATCACCGCCTCGGCCCGATCCCAGTAGGTCTCCTTGCCCTCGAGCGCTGCAGCGAGCTCCGACGCCAGCCGCTCGCCGGCCGCCTGCAGGCACGCCTCGAGCAGCGCTTCCTTGTTCGGGAAGTAGTACAGCAGCGTCTGCTTGCGCACGCCGACGGCCGTGGCGATGCCCTCGATGCTCGACGCCCTTGTAGCCGTCGCGGCCGAACTGGTGGATCGCCTCCGCGACGATCGTGGTGCGCCGTTGCTCGCCGCCGGTGCGGGGCACGCGCTCACTCCCAGGTCTTCCCGCTGCCGCGCCGCTCGATCGGACGGGTGCCTTCCCAACGCTTCAGCCACTCGGGCCCGCTCGGTCCGTACGAGCGGCGGGGTCTCGCCTCGCTCCGCCCGGTGCAGCGACTCCCACCAGGTCGTGCGGTCCTCGTCGAGCAGCTCGGCCACCGCCTGCGTCATGCGAGCGGTGAACGACCTGGTGCGTCTCGCCCTCCTCGGGGAACAGGGGCGCGCCGATGCGCACGCGTGACGGGCGGACGGCCGGCGCGCGGCCAGCACCGGCCCTTCGGCATCGCCTGGTACGCGCCGCGGATGCCGATCGGCACCGCGCCGACCCCGGCCTCGATGCACAGGCGCGACGCGCCGTGGCGGAACCGCTTCGCGTGCCCGTCGGGCGAGCGCGTGCCCTCGGGGAACACCACGAGGCTCCAGCCGTCGTCGAGCAGCTCGCGCGCCTTCGTCGACGGCGCCCCGCGCCGCCGCGCGACCGATCGATCGGGAACGCCGCCGTAGACGAGCGCGGTGAACGCCTGGCGCCACCACACGTCGAAGAAGTAGTCGCGCGCGGCGCCGACGGCGGTCTTCTCCTGCCATCGCTCGGGCAGCGCCGTCAGGATGATCGTCGCGTCGAGGTGGCTCGAGTGGTTCGAGAAGAAGATCACCGGCGCCGTCGATCACCGTCAGGTGCTCCAGGCCGTAGACGCGCAGCGCCACCTGGCTCCGCAGCAGCGGCTCCGAGGCCAACGTTCAAGATGACGAGCCGCGTCGCGGTGCCCGCGCCGCGTGCGAGCCCAGTCGGTCGGGAACGCGGGATCCTCGTGCGGCGGCGTGTGCGGCTCGGCGCTGCGCGGCACCATCGGCCGGCGGCCCCAGCGGAACCCCTCCGCCATCGTCCTTCAGCTCGTCGCGGACGCCCATCGCGTTGCCTCTCTCAGCGCACGTCCGCGATCATCACGGGCGGCGCGTGGAAGTACGTGATCGACGGCGAGGAGCCCACCGTGTCCTTCGCCATCTCGAGCGCGTCGCGCATCGAGTCGGCGCGCCGGTATCCGAGGCGCGCCACGACTCGACGGGTTCGCCGCCGACGAAGATCACGTCGCCCGCGTGGTCACGACCGTGCGCGCCCCAGTACCACATGTAGAACGGGTGCACGCCGTGGTACGCGTGGCTCGTCCGGTACAGGTGCATGTACCACGGGTCGGTCGCGTAGCGCTCCTCGAACTTCGACTCGATCGTCTTCGGGTCGGTGGTCTCGGCGAGCACCTCCTCGAAGAAGTCGATGTAGCTCGGGTGGTGGATCTGGTGGAACTCCCAGGGCACCGGGTGGTACGATGATCGATCGACGCCGCCCTGCCGCACGAGCGGCTTGTTCCGGTACATGTTGAACAGGTAGCCGAGCCCCAGGCAGTGCACGAGGATCGGGTTCAGGATCGAGTTCACGTTGTACGGCCCGAGGTAGGGCACGCCCATGATCAGCACGTCGCTCTGGCCCTGCACCTCCACGAGCTGCTGGCGGTGCAGGTTCGCGAGCGTGCGCTCGTGCACGGCCTCGACCTCGCCGGCGTTGACGCCGGTGAGCTTGTAGGGCGCCTCGATCCGCCGGAAGAACTCGCGGCGCACCCGCGGCGGCGCCATGTCGTTCGCCTTCTTCGCCGCCATCATCAGCGCCTGGTCGTACGCGCCCCACTCCCACTCGCGCTTGTTGAGGAAGCCGAGGTTCGACGGGAACGTCTCGGAGTTCACCGTCGTCTCGATCTGGAAGATCTTCACGCCGGCGTCGCGGAGCACGCGGCCCATGCGGTTGACCGAGTCGTTGATCGCGCTGTGCCCCTCGCGCGGGTCCATGTAGGACTTCGAGTGCAGCATCGTGTCCACGTTGTGGTGGTGCTTGAGGCTGCGGTAGCCCGCGAGGCCCGACCGCGACCGACTTGTGGCCGCCGTCCATCGCGACCAGGTTGACGTTCACGTACACGATCAGGTCGGACTCGGCGGCGCGCTTGGAGATCTCGACGACCTCGTCCTCGTCGGTGCGGCCGATCTCGACGAGGCCCTGCGGGTCCTCCGCGTCGAAGTTCTTCAGGTGCTCCGGGTAGAACGAGCGGTAGACCCGCTCCCCGACCATCCGGCGGATCTCGGCCGGCGGTCATGCGCCGGTGCAGCGCCGTCGCGACGATCGAGCTCCACGTCCTCGACGCCCGGCGCGCCGCGAGCTCGATCACGTGCTCGAGGATCGGCTGGCGGATGTCGGGCGTGCGCATCGGCGGCAGCGGGATCGAGATGTCGTCGATCGCGATCGTGAGCTTCATGCCCGCGACCAGCAGC
This sequence comes from uncultured Actinomycetes bacterium, assembly GCA_963722795.1. GTDB lineage: Bacteria > Actinomycetota > UBA4738 > UBA4738 > HRBIN12 > JAOUEA01. The sequence goes on along the minus strand of CAVROD010000002.1, from coordinate 365,872 downwards.
TCGGGCAGCGGCTTCGAATCGCCCACCGGGTTCAGCAGCGCGTGGCGCGATCGCCGCCGCGCACGTCGCGGATGCCCGGCAGCGGGTCGGGCGGGTAGACCACGCGCGTGCCGAGCGGGAACTTCTGCATGCGGAAGCCCTCGCCCTGGTGCACGAGCAGCGGCGGCGTGCGTTCGTCCACCTCGCAACACGAATCCGGGTCTGGGCATCGGTGTCGTCTCCTAGGTCGTGGCCGTCGAGGTCGTCGTGGGCATGTGCGCTCGGCACGCCGGCGTGGAGCTCTCCTGCGGCGCGAACGCCACCTTGAACGTGCCGAGGCGTCCGGCGGACATCGCGTGGTCGATGGCCTCGCGCCACCGCGCCAGCGGGTAGGTGGCGCCCACCATGGCGGCGAGCATCGGGCCGATCTGGCTCGCGAGCTCGAGCGCGAGGTCGAACGTGCCGGCGGCCCTCCGGCGTCTCTTCCATGCCGGTGGTGTAGGCGCCGACGAGCTCGAGCTCGCGGAACCACAGCGGGCGTGAGGTCGGCGCCCGGCCCCGGGGATGCCGCTCACCACGACGCGGCCGCCGGCCTTCGTCGTGCGCAGCGCCAGGTCGAGTGCGCGCTTCGAGCCCGTGCACTCGATCGCCACGTCGGCGCCGCCGAGCAGGAACTCCTGGCCGCGCTCCGGCGTGAGCTTCACGGCGTGCCCGGCGCGGCGCACGGCCTTCAGCGCATGCTCGGGGCGCACCACCTCGTCGGCGCCGGCCATCGTCGCGGCGGCGCGCTGCGCGGTGTGCTTGGCGGCGACGATCACGCGCCCGGGCTGCGCGTAGCGGCTGCATCGCGACCAGCGTGAGGATGCCCGACCGTGCCCGCGCCGATCGACGAGCACGTCGGCGCCCTCGGGGACGCGGCGCGCGGAACGCCGCGTGGATCGCGCACGCGAGCGGCTCGAGCAGCACGGCGGTCGCGATCGTCGATGCCGTCGGGCACGGCCCACAGCTGCGAGCGGTGGGCGAGCATCATGCGGCTCCACCCGCCGCCGGTGCTCGATGCAGAACCCGGTCTGCAGGCCCGGCTTCAGCGTAGCCCGACCGTCACCCGGTCGCACCGGCCGTACTCGCCCGCCGCGCAGTGCTCGCACAGGTCGGCCTGGCCGCGCGCGGCGCATCCGAGCACCGACGACAGGACGACGCGCTGGCCGGCCGGGAGATCCCCGCAGTCGTCGAGCAGCTCGCCGACGACCTCGTGGCCCGGGCACGAACGGCAGCGACACGAGCGGCGAGAAGTAGAACGAGGACTGCACCGGCGATCGTCGACAGGTCGCTGCCGCAGATGCCGGCGAGCGTGCGGCTTCACCCGCGCCCACCCCTCGCGCGTCGGCTCGGGGTCGGGCTGGGTCACCAGGCGCAGCGGCGCGAGCGGCCCGCCCGCGACGAGCCCGGGCAGCCTGGCGCCCGGCCACGCGCGAGCCCACGTACCGCGGCATCGACCGGAAGTACTCGAGCGCGAGCGCCATCAGCCCGTCGTCGCACCGCCGGCCTCGGGAAGCGCACGCGCGGCATGCCCTTGGTCATGCCCCACTCCTCGATCGGCCAGCGGCGCCGGCGCGCGTACCGGTACAACGCGGCAGTCGGGCGACACCGCCACGGGGTTGCCGACGGCGCGCAGCAGCGGCAGGTCGGAGTACGAGTCGGCGTACGCGTACGAATGCTTCAGGTCGATGCCCTCGAGCAGCGCGTACCGGCGTAGCCACGCGGCCCGCGCCTCCCCCACGAGCGGCGGAGCCGACATGAAGCCGGTGTAGCGGCCGTCGCGCTCCTGCGAGCTCGGCGCCGATCACCACATCGAACAGCGGCGAGAGCGGGCGCACGAACGGCTCGGCGGCCGCGGTGATCAGGATCGTGCGGTGACCGGCGGCCCGATGCTCCCGGATCCGGCGGATCGCGGCCGCGCTCGCCTTCTGCAGCATGAACTCCCCGACGTGGCTCGCCACGAGCCGGTCCATGCCCTCGACGCTCGCGCCCTCGTACCGCCGGAAGAACGTGCGCAGGAAGTCGCCCCGGTCGCGCCGGTCGATCTGCAGGTACCCGGGGATCCGGCCGAACACGCTCGCGAGCTCACGCGGCCACTCCTCGGGCGGCGAGGTCGGCCATGCGCGCCCACACGTAGGACTCGACGACGTTCGACGTGATGATCGTGCCCTCCATGTCGAACAGCGGCGACGACCGGCTCCTCGCGCTCGCGGATCGACACGCTCGGGCGCTGCGCGGTCACGCTTCGACAGTTCGCGCAGCGACTGCGTGACGGCCGGGGAGTGCACGTCCTGCAGGTAGTACTTCCAGTCGACCATGGCCGCGTCGAACGGGAACCGTCGCCTTGTCGTCGTCGGTGAGCGACTCGAACAGCGCGAGCGTGCGGTCGTCGGTGTAGACGACCTCGGTCTCGGTGTACATGCCGTACAGGTCGCTGTAGCGCTTCACGAAGTCGACCCGCGCCTTGTCGCGATCGACCCGGCGCACGGCGTCGCGCATCGCCTTCGACTTCGGCAGGTGCGTGACGACCTGCTCGGCGATGTCGGTGAGGCGCTCGGCGCGCCGGAGCATGCGCTCGACCGTCAGGTTGCCGGGGAAGTCCCACTCGGGCACCTTGTGCTCGCCGCGTCCGCGCTCGGGCAGCGGATGCTGCCTCGAAGTAGCTCGCGATCCACTCGTACAGCTCGAAGAACCGCAGCGGGTTCCGCGAGCCCGAGCTCACGTTGTAGTGGTGCACCGCGCCGGGCTCGGGCGGGTTCGCCGCGACCGCGAGCATCGCGTTCACGACGAAGTCGACCGGGATGATGTCGACGATGCCCTCGGGGATGCCGGGGAACTCCGGGATCTGCCCGAGGCCGTACGCCCGGATGATCGGGTCGGCCATCTTGAACCCGTCGATCCACCCGGGGAACGGGTGCGTGTAGCGCCGACTCGATGATCGACGGGCGCACGATCGACAGCGGCAGGTTCGCCTCGGCCGCGAGCTCCTCGACCGCGCGCTCGCCCATCGCCTTCGTGAACGTGTAGACGTCGGGCCATCCGAGCGAACGCGCGCGCGTGCGCCCGTACTCGACGAGCCGCTTCGTGACCCACTCCTGCCGGCGTTCCTCGGCGTCCTCGGCCACGGTCGTGGGGCCTGCGCGCGAATGCTCGTCGCGCGCGAGCGTCCATGAAGGCGTTCAGCATCTCGGGCTTGCGGCTCGCCGCCTCCACGTCGGTGCGCGCCGGCCATGCGCGAGCTCCGCTCGAGCATGTAGTCGACGCGGTGCTCGAGCGGTCCCTCGGGGATCACGCCCTTCTGCACCCCGGCGACGTAGGCCGTCGAGACGTGCACGAGCGCGGGCGTCGAACCGCCGGCGAGCACGCCGCCGTACAGGTTCATCGCGCCCTGCAGGTTCGTCTGAACCCCTCGTCGATCGGCGGGTCGAAGCTCACGGTCGCGGCCGAGTGGATCGCGACGTCGATGCCGGCCGGGATCTCGGGCTGGCCACGGCCGAAGTCGCCGTCGATCACCTCGACGCGCTCGTCGAGCATCGCCTTCAGGCCGTCCTCGCCGACGCGCTCGCGCAGGGTGTCGAACGCCGGCTTGCGGAACAGGTACTCGACCCGGTCGCGACTCGATGCGCCCGTCTGACTGCGCACGAGCAGCACCACGCGGGTCTCGGGGAAGTCGGCGAGCAGCCGCTCGAACACGACCTGCGCGAGGAAGCCGGTCACCCCCGTCAGCAGCATCGTCGAGCCCGAGAGGGCCTCGACGATCGAGGAGGGTGCGCGCGCCCGCGTCTCTGCCACGCGGCAGATTATGCCTTCTCTACCGGTCGGTAGACAACTCGAGAGCGACGCCGTCGAGTCATTAGACTCCGCGCCATGCAGCTGACCTCGCTCCAGGCCTCGATGACTCGTCTGTATGGCGCTCGCGACGCCGAGCGTGGGCGCGACGCCACGTTCCGCTGGCTCACCGAGGAGGTCGGCGAGCTCGCGAAGGCCATGCGCACGGGCGATCGGGCCAACCTGGAGCATGAGTTCGGCGACGTGCTCGCCTGGCTGGCCTCGCTCGCGAACCTCGAGGGGGTCGACCTTGAGCGTGCGGTGTCGCGGTACGCCGACACCTGCCCGCGCTGCGGCGAGACGCCGTGCGCATGTCCGTTCCCATGAGCGACGTCGAGATCAGGGAACCTCGAGAGGACGAGCGCGAGCCCCTCGCCGAGGCCCTCGCGACCTCGTTGAACTTCCCGCGCGAAGCGTCGATCGCTCGCTCACACCTGTATCCGCTCGGCGACATGCGGGTGGCGGTCGTCGACGACGCCATCGCGTCGACGGCCGCGGAGTTCCGGTTCGACCAGTGGTTCGGGGGCGAGCCGCTCGCGTGCTGCGCGGTCTGGGGGGTGGCGACGTTGCCCGAACATCGCGGCACAGGCCTGGCATCGGCCGTGACCGAGGCGGTGATGCGCGCCGGGCGCGACCGGGGCGCGATCGTGAGCGCCCTCTACCCCGCCGTGGTGAAGCCCTACCGCTCGCTCGGCTACGAGCTGGCGGGCACGTTCACGAAACATCGAATCGCGATCGACGCGATCCCCGCCCAGCTTGACGCGGGCCCGGCGCCGGAGACCTTCGACCTCGAGCGCGACCTCGCCGACGTGCGCAGCGCCTATCGGGCGTTTGCCTCGCGTCACACCGGGCCGGTCGAGCCCACCGGCGACGGGTACTGGGCCGAGCGCATCATGATGCGCACCGACGACGAGAGCCGCCGCGCGGTCGTCGTGCGGGAAGCCGGCGAGGTCACCGGCTTCCTCGTGACCGGACGAGAGCCCGCCCCCGGTCCGCTCGAGGTGGAGTTCGGGTTGTGGACCGAGGCCTTCGTCGCGAACACCGAGCCTGCCCTGCGTTCGTTGCTCGGCTACGTGCGGCGCTTCGGCGGGCTCGGCAAGTGGTTCCAGTGGAGCGGTCCGCCCAATGACCCGATCGGGCTGCTCGCCGACGACCAGACGCTGTCGGTCGACATGCACTACCGGTGGATGCTGCGACTGCTCGACGTGCGAGCGGCGTTCGAGCAGCGCGGATGGCCGACGATCGACGCCGGGGCCCTGTTCTCGGTCGAAGACCCGCTCTTCCCCGACAATGCAGGCCCGTGGCGGCTGCAGGTCGAGCGCGGTGTGGCGACGATGGTTCGCGAGGAAGCCGGCGCCGCAGGTCCGCCGATCGCGATCGGGGCGCTCTCGTCGATGTTCAGCGGCTACCTGCGTCCGGCCGATGCGGCACGGCTCGGCCTGCTCACCGTTGACGACCCGACCCTGTCGGCGTTCACCGCCCTGTTCGCCGGCCCCGACCCGTGGTCGCCGTTCTTCTTCTGATGCGGCCGATGAGTGACGTCACGGTGCGCATGGCGGCGCCTGCCGACTGGGCGGCGGTGGCCGGTCTGCTCGTGGAGCTCGGCCGTGGGGTGGCGGCCGGCACCGCCGATGACCCGACGCACCGGCAATCGTTCGCGGGGCACCTCCGGCAGCTCGGCAATGTGACGCTCGTGGCGGAGATCGATGGCGAGGTCGTTGGGGTCGTCGACATGGAGTACCACCAGCGCCTCGGTGACCACCGGCCGCAGGCACGGGTCAACGACGTGGTGGTGACCGAGCGCGTCCGAGGAGCCGGCATCGGCTCGGCGTTGCTCGGTCGAGCCGAGGAGCTCGCACGCAAGCGAGGCTGCTTCCGTATGGCGCTCGTGACCGCCTCGTGGCGCGAGGCATCGATCGCCTTCTATCGGCGCGAGGGGTGGCAGGACTACGGGGCGTGGGTCGTGAAACCGCTCGCCGACGACGTCACGCTCGGAGGGCAGCCGGCCGACGACAACTGACCCGCTCAACCCGGCGGATCGGCGCGGCCTGCCTTGCGCCACGGGGCGACACCGTCGACCTCCACATCGATCGCGAAGCTCAAGAGCACCCGCACCAGCACGATCGCCCCGAGCGTCAGCGCGCTCTCGAGCGTCGGCTCGACGACGATGGTTCGAACGATGTCGGCCACCACGAGCACCTCGAGGCCGAGCAAGATCGAGCGCCCGAGCGATGCGCGCAGATCTTTGAACGCGGTGAGCCGGGGGGTCCGGCGCACGAGTTCGAGGCCGTAGCCCGCGAACGCCAGGCCGCTGCCAACGATCAGGATCGCGACCCCCACCAGCTCGAACACCTTCACGGCGTCCGACATCACGTCTTGATAGCTGAGATCCATGCGCGAACCCTACCCGGCCTCGCGGTCAGAGTGGGTAGAGGTGCTCGGCGATCTGGATCGCGTCGAGCGCCGCGCCCTTGCGCAGGTTGTCGACGCAGCTGAACAGCACGAGCGCGTCGTCGCGACCCGGCACCTGACGGATGCGCCCCACCAGCGCGTCATCGCCACCGGCCGCCTCGAGCGGCGAGGGGAACACGCCGCTCGACGGGTCATCCATGAGCGCCACCCCGGGCGCGGTGGCCAACAGCGCACGGGCCTCCTCGACGGCGATGGCGCGGCTGAACTCGACGACCATCGACACGGCATGGCCCGTCACGACCGGCACCCGCACCGAGGTCGCGACCACGTGCATGTCGGGCGCCGAGAGGATCTTGCGGGGCTCGGCCATGATCTTGGCTTCCTCGCCGGTGAACCCGTCGGGCTCGAACTCACCGATCTGCGCCACCACGTTGAACGCGATGGGCTTGGAGAAGACGTCGCCGCGGGGCAACGCGTCGTGATCGGGGTGGGCGAGCGCGTCCACGTCGCCGCCGAGCTTGCCGACCTGTTCGGCGAGCTCACGGGTGCCCTTCCACCCGGCGCCGCTGACGGCCTGGTAGCTCGAGAGCACGAGCGAGGTGCAGCCCGCCGCGCGATGCAACGGGCCGAGCGCCAACACGGCCGCGATCGTGGTGCAGTTGGGCACCGCGATGATGCCGGCATGCGGCCACCCCTCGAGCGCCTCGGGGTTCACTTCGGGCACCGACAGGGGCACCTCGGGCTCCATGCGGAAGGCGCTGGAATTGTCGATGCAGAGCGTGCCGGCCTGCGCCATCGCGGGCAGGAACGCCTTCGACGTGGATGCCCCCGCCGAGACGAGCGCCAGGTCGACGCCCCGCGCGGCATCGATCGTGAGCTCGCGGACCTCGTGCTCCGCGCCAGCGAACGACACGCGTCGGCCGGCGCTGCGAGCGCTGGCGAGCGGCACGAACTCGTCGACGGGGAAGCGCCGCTCCTCGAGGATGCGGGTCATCTCGCGGCCGACGGCCCCGGTGGCTCCGATGACGGCGACCTTCATGGTCGCGTCACCGTACCAGTGGCCTCGATCACACGAACCGCCATGACGCGAGCATCTCGTCGAGCCGGCGGGCGTTGGCCTCGAACCCGACCTGTTCGTCGGCGAGCGTGACCCGCCACGCGATGCCGTCACGAGCGAAGAGCACCTCGCGCGAGCGGACCTGCCCGTCGGCACCCTCGAGTCGCACGTCGAACGCGACACCCTCGACCCCGTCGACGGTCACGGGATGCGACGGGTCCGCGGTCGCACCCGCGTCCTCGACGTAGCCCCGCACGAACTGCTCGAACCGCGCGAGATCCTGCCCCTGGGTGAGCGGCACTGCTGTCACGGTGATCGTGGCGGCGCCGTCCGGCACGACGAAGCGATCGAGCGGCGCCGCGGCATCCCCGGCCGCCGACGCCAACCACCCCGACGGCGCCCGCACGCAGTATCCGAAGCGGCGCGACTCGAAGCTGCCGGGCTCGCACCCGCCGCCGCCGCGAGCCCACGACACGAGGGCCACTGTGCCGACCGCGACGACCACCGCCAGCGCGATCGCCAGGAACACCACCGGCCCGTGAGGAGGCTCCGGCTCTGCCCCTGCTGCCTGCGGCCCGGCCGTCGCGGGCGGCGTGGGCGCAGGCGTCGGGGACGCCGTGGGCACGCCCGGCGGCGGGGGCAGCGGGGGCTGCGACGACACGACGCTCACCCCGTCGGGATGTCGGGCGAAGAGCCGGTGGCGTCCAGGTCGAAGCGACGATGCACGACCCGCACCGCGCGCTCGCCGTCGCCGGCCCTGATCACGCACGAGATGCGGATCGGAGAGGTCGAGATCATCTCGATGTTGATGCCCTCGCCGGCGAGCGAGTCGAACATGTCGGCGGCGACCCCGGGGTGGGTCTTCATGCCCGCACCCACGAGGGAGAGCTTCGCGATGTCGTCGTCGATCGTGTAGGAATCGGCCCCGACTTCCTTCACGAGACGCTCCATGACCCCGTGCACCCTGGGCAGGTCGGCGCGTGGCGCAGTGAACGACAGGTCGGTCGCGCCAGCGTGCGACACGTTCTGCACGATCATGTCGATCGAGATCGCCTCGTCGGCGATCGCCTTGAACACCGTGGCCGCCACGCCCGGCCGGTCGGGCACGCGCTCGAGCGTGACCTTGGCCTCGTCGGCGTCGAGGGCCACCCCCGAGATCAGCACGCCTTCCATCGGCTCCTCCACCTCCTGGACCCAGGTGCCCGGGCCCTCCTCGAACGACGACCGCACGTGCAAGCGCACGCCGGTGCGGCGCGCGTACTCGACCGACCTCGACTGCAGCACGTGGGCGCCCGCGGCGGCGAGCTCCAGCATCTCGTCGTAGCTCACCACGTCGAGCTTGCGTGCGGCACGCTCGACCCGCGGGTCGGTCGTGAACACACCGGCCACGTCGGTATAGATCTCGCAGACGCCGGCCCCGATCGCGGCGGCCATCGCGACCGCCGTGAGATCGGAACCTCCGCGGCCGAGCGTGGTGATCTCGTACTGGCTCATGCTGAGGCCCTGGAAGCCCGCGAGCACCACGACGTTGCCTGCGTCGAGGGCTTCGAGGATGCGCTTGGGCCGGATCTCGACGATCTTGGCCGAGCCGTGCTGGGTGTCGGTCATGATGCCCGCCTGTGACCCGGTGTAGCTCGCCGCACGGCACCCGCGCGCGTTGATCGCGATGCCGAGCAGCGACATGGCGATGCGTTCCCCGGCCGTGAGCAGCATGTCGAGCTCGCGGGGGTCGGGCACGGTCGCGATGTCGTGGGCCATCGCGAGCAGCTCGTCGGTCGTATGCCCCATCGCCGACACGACGACGACCACGTCGTTGCCGTCCTCGCGCGCACGCACGACCCGGTCGGCGACCGCCTGGATGCGCTCGACCGATCCGACCGACGTGCCGCCGTACTTCTGCACGATGATGGGCATGCTGTGGCGCTCCAGTCGCCGCACGGTGGCGGGAACCCGATTCTATCCGGGCGGCTCGCCGCCCCCGGGAGCACCGAGCGCCCGATGCAGGAACTCCACCTCGATGCCGAGCATCGCCTCGGCGGCGGCAGGGTCGATCGGCCGATGCGTGACGCCGCTCAACGGGATCATCGCGTGGCGGCGGCCGGCTTCCATCAAGGCCTTCGTCATACGCAGGGAATGGGCGACGAACACGTTGTCGTCGGCCAGACCGTGGATGAGCAGCAGCTCACCCTGCAGCTTCGGCGCGTCGGGAACCAGGTCGGCGTTGGCGTACGCGTCGGCGTCGGCGTCAGGCATGCCGAGGTATCGCTCCGTGTAGTGCGTGTCGTACAGGCGCATGTCGGTGACGGGCGCGCCCGAGATGCCTGCGCGGAACACGTCGGGGCGCCGCAGCAACGCCGCAAGAGTGAGGTAGCCCCCGTAGGACCAGCCGCGCATCGCCACACGCGAGCGATCGACGAACGGGAAGCGCTCGGCCACGGCGAGCAGGCCCTCGACCTGGTCCTCGAGTGCGACGTCGACGTAGCTGCGGTGCACCGCCTGATCCCAGGCGACACCGCGGAACGGCGTGCCGCGCCCGTCGATGACGAGCACGACGAACCCCTGATCGGCGAGCCACTGCGACTCGAGCAGAGGTCGCTGGGCGCGCACGACCCGGCCCCAGTGCGGTCCGCCGTACGGATCGAGCAGCACCGGCAGCGACCCGCCCGGCTCCGCGCCGCCGGGCGTGAACATCGCCACCCGCAGCTCCTTGGGCCCCGCCGACAGGTACGTCGGCGCCCCAGCGATGACCGGGGTCTCGGCCGAGTGCGCGAACGTGTGCAGCGTCTCACCGCTCCGTACGAGCCGCGCCACCGGCAGCGGCTCGTCGACGGTCTCGCTGACGACGACCGCGAGATCGCCGGCTGCCACGCCTCCGTGCTGACCGACCGTGTCACTCACCCGATCGAGCGAGCCGGCGGCGGTGAGCCTCCAGACGTGCATCTCGGTCGGCTCCTCGGTGGCGCGCACCCACACCTCGTCGCCCGCCGCGAGCACCGCGTCGACCTGCAGGCCCGGTGGCGAGACGGGGTCGCCGTCGATCAGGAGCGATCGGGTGTCGTCGCGGTGGCCGACGGTGAGCAGGCGCCCGCCGGGCAGCCATGCCGGCACGCCCTCGGTGATGTGGGTCCAGCGCTCGTCGTGATCGGCCCACACGACCTCGGTCGTGCCGTGCTCGACGTCGATCGCGAGCACCTGCACGTCGCGCTGGTCACGCGACTGCACGAGGGCCAGCGGCGGACCCTCGTCGGTCCACGACACGGCGACGAGGTACTCGAACGCGTCGCGGTCCCACGAGACGTCGACCCGTTCGCCCTCGAGGCCGAGCACGTGCAGGGTGACGATCGAGTTGGCCGTGCCGGCCCGGGGGTACCGCACCGCGCGGGGCTCGGCCGCGGGGTCGATCGGCGAGGCGATGTGCCAGACGCCGACCGGCCGGTCGTCGACGCGGCACGCGAGCACGCGGGTGCCGTCGGGCGCCCACCAGAACCCGCGCAGGCGCTCCATCTCCTCGGCCGCGATGAACTCCGCCACGCCCCAGCGCACGTCGGGGTCGTCATCGGCGGCGAGCACGTCGTCACTGCCGCTCGCGAGGTCGTGCAGGCGCAGGGCGCCGTCGCTCGCGTACGCGACGCGCGCCCCCGTGGGGTCGAGCCTCGCGTCGAACGGCGACCCCACGGTCTCGAGCGTGCGGACGGAGCCGTCGGCCACCTGGACCACGCCCAGCGAGCCGCCCACGGCGAACGTCGCGAGCGTGAGGTTCGCGTCGGCGTCGTAGGCGGTCACGCCCGACTGCGGCTCGCGCGCCCGTTCCCGCCGGTCGAGCTCCTCGCGCGAGACGCGCTCCTCGGCGTCGGGGTGGAACAGCTCGCGTTCCTCGCCGGTCGCGACGTCGAGCACCCACAGCCCCGCGACGGTGTCGTCGCCGGCCCGCGATCGCAGGAAGGTCACGCGCGAGCCGTCGTCGGCGATGCGGAACGCCCTCGGCAGCCCGAGGCTGAACCCGCGCGTGCGCGCGTACTGCCGGGGGAACGAGTCGGTCATGGCGCCCCGCGCCCGTCGCCGACCTTCGCGATCGGGTCGCCGGTGCGCACGACGCCGCCGCGCACGACGAGCGCGTTCATGCCGCGCAGCCTCACCGCGCGGCCTTCCTCGGAGCGCACGAACCGCAACGCCTCGGGACCGAACCGGGTTGAGAACTTCCCGCACCCGCGATGCAACTTCCCGCTCACCTCGAGCACGGCATCACCGACGCTGAACCGGGTACCGGCTGGAAGGTTCGCCACGCTGAGATCGAAGTCGACGTAGAGCTGATCGCCCGCCAGCGGCCACCGGTCGACCTCGCCGGCGAGCAGCGCGATCCAGCGGGCGTTCATGAGGGTCACCTCCGCTTCGGGCGATCGCGTCGGCTTCGCGGCCCATCGGTCGCCGACGACGCCGCGGCCCGGCTCGATGCGCGCTTCGGTCAGGACCTCGCGCTCGCCCTCGGCGGGTCGCCGCACGACCATCTCGACCCTGCCCTCATCACGCGGCGACCCCAGCACGTGCGGCAGTCCACGCTGCAGCTCCTCGATCTCCGTGTCGGACACGCCGCGGCTCCTTCCCCGCTGAACGGCATCGCCCGCCGAACGTACCATCGGTGCATGCGCGCCTGGCTCCTGCACGATGCTTCGGGACCGTCGGGCTATCGGCTCGGCGACGTCGCGACCCCCGAGCCGGCCGGCGGCGAGGTGCGCGTGCGACTGCACGCCTCGGCCCTGAACCACCTCGACCTCTGGGTCGCACGGGGCATGCCGGCTCCCCCGTCGTTGCCGCACATCACCGGGGCCGACGGCGCCGGGGTCGTCGACGCGGTCGGGCCGCAGGTCGACGACATCGGGGTCGGCGACGAGGTCATGCTCGATCCGTCGACGTCGTGCGGAGCCTGCCGCGCGTGCCTGCACGGTGAGGTGCCGTTCTGTCGCGACTTCCGCATCGTCGGCGAACACCGCTGGGGCACCCACGCGGAGATGGTCGTGCTACCGGCGGTGAACGTGCGCTCGAAGCCGCCCTCGCTGTCGTGGGAGCAGGCGGCCGCGAGCGGGCTGGTCACGTCGTCGGCGCTGCGCATGCTACGCCGGGCACGGTTCGAGCCGGGCCACGACGCGCTCGTCGTGGGGGTGGGCGGCGGCACGTCGGTGGCTACAGTGCTGCTCGCGACGGCGCTCGGCGCCGGGCGCGTGTTCGTGACGTCGCGCGAGCCAGACAAGCTCGACTGGGCGCAACGACAGGGTGCGTCGGGCGGGTTCTCATCGGAAGGTCCGTTCAACGATGAGGTGCGCGAGGCCACCGAGGGCCGAGGCGTCGACCTCGTCATCGACAACGTGGGCACCGCGACGTTCGAGCGGTCGCTGCGGTCGCTCGCTCGGGGAGGGCGGCTCGTCACGAACGGATCCACGAGCGGGCGCACGGCCGAGCTGCACCTGCCCACGCTGTTCTGGCGTCAGCTCGAGGTGATCGGCTCCACCATGAACGACCACCAGGAGTTCGCCGATGCGGTGCAGCTCGTGGGCAGCGGAGCGGTCGAGATCCCGATCGATACCGTCGTGGCGTTCGAGGAGTTCCCGGCGGCGCTCGACCGGCTCGCGTCCGGCGACCAGCTCGGCAAGGTCGTGCTCACGCGCTAAGCCGGGCGTCGCGACCGTTGCCATGCCCACGTAGCGACGGCGAACAAGGCGATCCCGATCGCCACCAATCCCCACGCGGGCACGAGCGAGGAGATGCCCTCGGCGTCGCTTCCCTGCCAGTCGAGGGCGTCGCCGAACAGCGACCCGCCCGCGTTCCTGGCGAACAGGTCGATGGCGAGCGCGACCGTGAACACGCCGAGCACGCCGACGGCGATCGCGGACCCACGCCGCCGTCCGCCCAGCAGCACGAGCGCCACCACGAGCGCGATGGCACCGAGGCCGGCCGCCAGGGTCGCTGTGGGCGAGATCGAATCGAACCCCCCCACGACGTCATGTCCCACGTCGACCACGCCATGAACGCACCGAGCGCGACGACCACGGAGCCGGCCGTCAAAAGCAGCCATCCCAGGATCCGGCGAGCCATCGCTCAACGCTATGCCTCCCACAGCGGGGAACCAGCTGGGGCCGAAGGGGCGTCCGACTGTCACACACCGAAGCCCTTGCGGTATGACCGGTCGTACGCACGTCTGCACGACCGGCCCGCGGGACGGACACGAGAGGTGAGGCCGTGCCCGAAGAGCGCACCGACACGCAACTGCTGATCGCATCGCGCACCGAGCCCGAAGCCTTCACCGAGCTCTACCGGCGCCATGCCGAGGATCTGCTGCGCTACTTCGCGCGGCGCACCCTCGACCCGGAGACCGCCGCCGAGCTCACCGCCGAGACGTTCGCGGAAGCGTTCGCCTCGAGGGCCACCTATCGAGACCAGGGAGTGAACGGCGTGGCATGGCTCTACGGCATCGCACGGCACCGCCTGGGCCGGTTCTTCCGCAGCGGCCGGGTCGACGCCGCCGCCCGCCGGAAGCTCGGCATGCCGGAACGCGACCTGCCCTCGGAGGACTACGAACGCATCGAGGACCTCATCGACTTCGCGCCGATCCGGGAGGCGCTCGCCGAGGCGCTCGAGACCCTCAGCCCGGACCAACGCGAGGCGATGCGCCTGCGCGTGATCGACGGGCTCGGCTACGCGGAGGTGGCCCAGCGCCTGGCGTGCACCGAACAGAACGCCCGGCAGCGGGTGAGCCGGGGCCTGAAGAAGCTCGCGTTGTTGCTGCAGGAGCGGGGGATGCAGCTCACCACGGAGGTGGAGGCATGAACACCGAGATCCGCTCGCTCCAACTGCTCGACGACGATCTGCAGGCCGTGGCCGCGCGGGAGCGCGACCGGCTCGCCTCGCTGGAACGCGCGCTCGAGGCCGGTGCCGGCGGGCCGCGCCGCCTTCCTCGGCGCGGACGTGGCGGTGGCGGCCGCAACTGGGGCGGCATGGCCGCGGCGCTCGTCGTCGTGCTCGTGCTGGCCGGCGGCATCGGCGTGCTGTCGCAAGGCGCGAGTGACGACTCGGCTCGATCTGCCGACTCGGCCGTGGCCGGGATCGCTTCGAGGAAGTCGGCGATGCGGTGTCGGGCGGCGGTGGGTCGGAGGCGAGGCTCCGGAGGCGACGCACCGCGCCCGGGCTCGAGACGCGACCCGGCTCCGCGAGCGCGCTCCAGGCGGATTCATCGGAAGAGGCCGCCGACGCTCAGTACTCGATCGGGAACCAGGCAGGGACGCCGGCGGGTCGAGCGGACGCGGCGTCCAAGGCATCGGGGCCGTGCCTGCGGATCAGGGCGACCTCACGAAGATCATCCGGGACGGGCGCATCGGCATCGTGATCGCCGACGGTTCCTTCTCGAAGGGCGTCGCCGGCGTCACGCAGATCGCCCGTCGCAACGGCGGGTTCGTGCTCGAGTCGAGCTCGCGCGACGAGCGCAGCGGCGCCCTGACCCTGCGCATCCCTGCGAAGCGCTTCGACGACACGATGCTGGCGCTGCGCGCGCTCTCAGGTCAGCTCGACGGCGAGGTCGAGTTCCAGGACATCACGGGTCAGGACGTCACGGCCGAGTTCATCGACCTGGGCGCGCGGCTCGACATCCTGCAGGACCGTCGCGAGCTGTTGCGCGACATCCAGGCCGACGCGACGTCGTCGTCGGAGATCCTGCGGCTCGCCGCGCTGATCGACGACGTGACCTTGGAGATCGAGAACATCCAGGGACGACAGCGCTTCCTCCAGCGACCAGGTCGCCGAGGCCACGATCAACGTCGAGGTGCGCGAGCGCGACGTGCAGCGCGAGGACCCGGGCCCCGACACCGAGAACCCGAGCATCGCCGACTCGTTCGAGCTCGCCGTGCAGGGGTTCCTGCGTATCGTCGGCGCGATCGTGATCGGGCTCGGCTACCTGATCCCGCTCGGCGTGATCGCGCTGCTCGCGTGGGGCGTGCTCACGCTGGTGCGGCGTCGCGATCGCGGAGCCAGCTGAGCGCCCGGAACCGTTCGGCCGCCGCCGAGGCCACCTGGGCATCGTCGCCCGCGCGGCCCTCGGTGGCGCCGAACCAGGCGTCGGCCTCGAGCCAGGCCGACTCGAGGTGCTCGTCGGGGCGCAGCCGCCCCGCGGCCCGGAAGCCGGCGACCGAGCCGTACCGGGTCACGGCCTCGTCGAGCCGCGGCTGCTCGAACTCGAGCCCGTAGTCGGGCATCGCCTCGAGGTGCTCGAGCGCCCACAGCAGGGTGCCGAAGGCTTCCTTGCGCCACATCGCGTCGGCCACGGCCTCGCGAGGCCACGACCCCGACGGCGCCTCGAGCAGCCGCCGCTCGACCTCGGTCACCGCGGGCCACACCCCCTCGCGCTCGAGCCAGTCGTCGGTCTCGCGGCGGGCCGTCTCGGCCTGGCGGATGCGGCTCGGTTCGCCCTCGGTCTCGGCGACCACGTACTCGATCGTGGCGCGGCGCACGAGGGCGTAGAGCACGAGCGCTCGGTCGCTGACCTCGTCGACCGTCGGTCGTGACGTCGAGCTCAGTTCACATCTCCCGGCGGCCGTCGAGGGCCTGGGAGAGCGTGACCTCGTCGGCGTATTCGAGGTCGCCGCCCACGGGCAGCCCGCTCGCCAGCCGGGTGACGCGCACGCCGAGCGGCTTCAGCAGCGCGGCGACGTACATCGCCGTGGCGTTGCCCTCGAGGTTGGGGTTCGTGGCGAGGATGACCTCGGTGACGTGGTCGCGCTCGACTCGATCGAGCAGCTCCTGCACGCGCAGGTCGTCGGGGCCGACGCCGTCGAGCGGGCTGATCGCGCCGCCGAGGATGTGGAACCGCCCCTTGATGAGGGCGGCCTTCTCGATCGTGGCGGCGTCCTTCGGCTCCTCGACGACGCAGAGCACGGTGCGGTCGCGCGACTCGTCGCGGCAGATGCGGCAGAGATCGCCCTCGGCGACGTTGCCGCACTCGCGGCAGAACGCGATGCGATCCTTCGCCTGCACGATGGCGGCGGCGAGACGCTTCGCGTCGGCGGGGTCGGCCTTCACGAGCCAGAACGCGAGGCGCTGCGCCGACTTCGGCCCCACACCGGGAAGCCGCGCCAGCTCGTCGATCAGCTCCTGGATCGGACCTTCGTACACGGCTACTCCGCCGGCTCCGAGTCGGCGGCGACCTGGGCCCCGAACATCTCCTGCACGCGCTTGAGGGCCTCGGCCTCGTCGACGCACTTCGTCCTCCTCGACGAGCTCGACCGTGGCGGGACCGCCGGCGTCGCGCACCTCGCGCACCACGCAGACGATGTCGGGCCTCACGCCGAACAGGTCGCCGAGGGCAGCCTGCAGCTCGGCCTTCTTGCGCGTCGACCTTCTGCGGGCCGACCTTGCGGTCGGGCGGGAACGCGAGCTCGAGCGTGGAGCCGTCGTAGCTCGCCGACCGTGGCCGACTCGAGGATGGCAGCGCAGGATCATCTCGCGGCTCGCCGACAGGTGCTCGAGCAGGCGTCTTCCACGAACGGCGCAGCAGCGCGACGTCGACGCTGCCGACGTCGGCGGCGTGCGGCACCGGCATCTGGCGTAGCCGGCGCAGCGGCCTCGGCGGCGCGGGCTCGGCGGGCTCGCCGGGGCAGCGCTCGGCGGCGAGCCGCCGGCTCGACCGGCTGCAGCGGGCTCGACCGGCTGTGGCGCGGGGGCTCGATCGCCACGGGCGCGACGTCGTCGGCGGGGCTCTTGGCCGCGGGCGACCGTGCACGACGTCGGCTGCGGTCGGCACCACCGCTCCGGGGTCGAGGTTCGCGAGCCGCTCGAGACGCTCGAGCCGCGTGACCAGCGCCGACGGAGTCGGCGTCGGTCTCGGGCATGGTGGCGCGCACGAGCGCGAGCTCGAGCGACAGGCGCGGCGAGGTCGTCCACCGCATGTCGTTCTGGGCGGCGAGCAGCAGCGCGACACGCGCGCCAGCTCGCCGGGCGTGAACTTCTCCGCCTGGATGCGCAGGGCGTCGTAGCGCGTCGTCGGGCACGTCGAGCAGGTCGGGCTGCCCGGGCGCGGTCTTCACGAGCAGCAGGTTGCGGAAGTGCGCGAGCGCCTCGGCGGTGACGTTGCGCAGGTCCTGGCCGTCCTGCACGAGCCGGCCCACGATCTCGAACGATGCCCCTTGCGTCGCCGACCGCGACCGCGTCGGCGAGCTCGTGCTGCACCTCGCCGCGCGGCGCGCCGAGCAGCGGTGCGCACCACGTCGTCGTCGATCGTCGAGCCGCCGAGCACGCTGGCCTGGTCGAGCAGCGAGAGCGCGTCGCGGGACGAGCCCTCGCGCCTGCCGGGCGATCGCGTGAGCGGCCGAAGTCGGTGAGCGTCGACGCCCTCCGGCGACGCGATCGAGATGCAGCTGCTCCGACAGCGTCTCCAGCGTGAACCGGCGGAAGTCGAACCGCTGGCATCGGCCGACGATCGTGGCCGGCATCTTGTGCGGCTCGGTGGTCGCGAGCACGAACCGCACGCCCGGCGGCGGCTCCTCGAACACCTTCAGCAGCGCGTCGAACGCCTCGCGGGACAGTCGCTGCGCCTCGTCGATGATGTAGACCTTCTCGCGGCCCTGCACCGGCGCCGTGGGCGCCTTCTCGCGGAGCTCGCGCGCATCCTCGACCCCTCCGTGCTGACGCGGCGTCGATCTCGACGACGTCGAGGTGCGTGCCCTCGCGGACCGCGACGCATTGCGAGCACGCGCCGCACGGCTCGGCGGTCGGGCCGGCTCGCAGTTGACCATCTTCGCGAGGATGCGGGCCGTCGAGGTCTTGCCGGTGCCGCGCGGGCCGCAGAACAGGAACGCGTGGTGCAGGCGGCCCTCGCGGATCGCGCCCGTCAGCGCGCGCACGACGTGGTCCTGCCCGAGGACCTCGGCCGGCGTCTGCGGCCGGTACCGCCGGTACAGCGCCTGGTGCTGCTGCTCCTCCGCCACGCTCGCCTCCCCGGTCGCCGTTCGTTCGCCCCCGAAGGGGAAGAAGGTGGCCGTGCACCCGCCGTCGACCACGGATGACTCGGGCGCTACCCGGAACGGCAGCTCCAGCCAGGCGCTCCCTACGGCACCCGCCGGCTTCCGCTTACGGCTGCTTCCTTCCGGACCTGACCGGGTTCGCGGGCCGATGTCGCGCAGGACCCGACCTTCAACGCTCCGTTCCGAGGGCTGCCCCGGACCTTCCGGGCCTCGGGCGGGGATTCAGCCCCGCTGAAGCGGATCGCGGGTACAGGGCACCGCTAGCTCCCCGCCTAGCACGGCCACGGGGAGTATACGTGGGGGGTCCGACGAGCGGAGGCGGCATGAGCAGCGACGTGATCCAGGCGG
Organism: uncultured Actinomycetes bacterium; assembly: GCA_963722795.1. Lineage (GTDB taxonomy): Bacteria > Actinomycetota > UBA4738 > UBA4738 > HRBIN12 > JAOUEA01. Next base: position 347,209 of record CAVROD010000002.1, on the reverse strand, counting down.
CCCTGTGGGGCTTCGTGGCCGCCTCGGCGTTGCCGCTCGGCGCTCTCGTCGCGATGCGCACCACGCTCTCGACGCGCACCGTCGGTGCGATCATGGCCTTCGGCGCCGGCACGCTCATCTCCGCCGTCACGTTCGAACTCGTCGAGCAGGCGTTCGATCGAGCCGACCTGTGGCCGGTGGTCGCGGGCCTCGGCCTCGGCGCCGTGGTCTTCACCGCCGGCGACGCGGCCCTGGTACGCACCGGTCGTCGCCGTCAGCGCGGCGGCGGCCCCGGGGGGCAAGCGGGTGACGACGGTGGACTCTCGATCGCGCTCGGTGCCGTGCTCGACGGCGTGCCGGAGTCGCTCGTGCTCGGCATCTCGCTCGCGTCGGGCGGGGCGATCAGCGTCACGTTCGTGATCGCCGTCTTCGTCTCCAACGTGCCGGAATCGCTGTCGTCGACCCGGGGGATGCTCGACGCCGGGCATCGGCGAGGGCGCGTGCTGCTGCTGTGGCTGGTGGTGGCCCTGGTGAGCGCTGTGGTGGCCGGCATGGGCGCGACCCTCGATGAGTTGGACGAGGGCATCGTCGCGCTCGTGCAGTCGTTCGCGGCCGGCGCACTGCTGGCGCTGATCGCCGATTCCTTGCTGCCCGACGCCTATCGGGAAGCCGGGCTGCGCACCGGGTTGTTCGTGGTGCTGGGGTTCGCGCTCGCCTTCGGGCTGACCGCGTTCGACTGACCCCGGATCGCCTGACCCGCCGCGGTACCCTGGTGCCCCCATGCTGGCCTCCGCGATCTTCACCCGCAGGCGAACCATGGCGATCACGGTGGTCGTGCTCGTGGCGATCGCCGCCATCGCCTTGGCCTGGCCGACCTCCAAGGGGTCGGAGACCGCCTCGTCGCCGTCGGCGAACGCGCCCTCGACCCAGCCGCCGGCTCCCTCCGACGCCGAGACCCTCCCGCCCGATCGCCTGGCCCGCCGGGTCTGCCGCACCGTGCCGAGGGAGGTGCTCGTGCGCACCGTGAACGGCACGCACCCCGTGCGCAGCGGCGACGTGCAGATGATCACGCCCTTCCCGGATTACGTGTCGTCCGGGCTCACGCATGCGACGCCGTTCGACCACACACAGGAGGTTCCGCTGCTGCTGTACGGACCCGGGTACGTGAAGCCCGGGGTCTACGACGAGACCGTGCACCTGACCGACATCTCGCAGACCGCCGCGTCGCTGCTCGAGTTCGGCGGGTTCACCGCACCGGACGGGCGCGCGCTCGACGAGGCCCTGCTGCCCTCCGACCAGCGCACCCCGCCGAAGCTGCTCGTCACGATGGTGTGGGACTCGGCCGGCGTCGACCTGCTGGAACGCTGGCCGAAGTCCTGGCCATACCTGCGCGACCTCGCGCGGGACGGTGCGTGGTTCACCGACGCCAGCCTGAACTCCGCGCCGGCGAACACCCCGCCGAGCCACGCCACGATCGGCACCGGTGCCTACCCGCGCCGTCACGGGTTCGCCGACGAGTACATCTGGATCAACGGCTCGCTGCAGAAGCCGAACGCCGAGGGCCCGACCTTCCTGAAGCTGCCGACGCTCGCCGACGTCTACGACCTGGCGATGGGCAACGAGCCGATCGTGGGCGGCGCCGCAAGCCTGTCGGCGCACCTGATGATGATGGGCCACGGGCTCGGCTGGAAGGGCGGCGACGACGACATCGCGATCGCGCGCGAGGTGCAGGGGGCGGCCACCGGCGGCGACGACACCGCGAACGAGTGGGGGCTCACCGACGGCATGCGTCCGTACTACCGCATGCCCGAGTGGGTGAACGACGACGCGATCGACGCCTCCCTCGAGCAGGCGAAGACGGCGCTCGACCAACGCGACGGCAGCCTCGACGGGCTCTGGCGCGGCTATTCGATCGAGCAGATGGCGGGCGGGTTCAACACGCCGGCACGCTCGCCGTACCAGACGACGCTGTTCGAAGAGCTCGTACGACGTGAGCGCTTCGGCGCCGACTCGGTGCCCGACCTGCTCTACCTGAACTACAAGATCATCGACACGATGGGTCACCAGTTCTCGGCCGACGGTGACGAGATGACCGACGGGCTCGAGATCCAAGACGGCGAGCTGCGACGGTTCGTGCGGTTCCTGAACGACGAGGTCGGCCGCGGCGAGTGGGCGATGATCCTGACGGCCGATCACGGCATGCAGCGCGACCCTGCGGCCATCGGGGCGTTCCTGATCGACATCGAGCGCCTGAGCGCCGCCGTCGAGGAAGCGTTCGGGGGCACCGCCTTCCGGCCGGTCATCCTCAAGGCTCGCCCGACCCAGATGTGGCTCGACGAGGAGCTGCTCGAGCGCGAGGGCTACACCGTCGAGCAGGTCGCCGAGTTCATCCAGGGCCTCACGCAGAGCGAGGTCGCCACCGCGACCGGCACCCAGCCGGGCGAGGCCGACGCGCCCGCCTTCCAGGCGGTGTTCCCGACCTCCACGATCGAGCGGCTCCCGTGCGTGCCCCCGACGGTGCTCGCCACGTAAGCACGCGAGCCGGGAACCCATCACGGGCCTCGCGCCGTCGTAGGAGGGTCAGCAACGACGGGCCGCGAGACGGCCCTCGAGCTTGCCCGGAGGACACGATGCGCAACGCCGCTTCCTACCGTCCCGTGATGATCGTCGTCATCGGTGTACTGGTGGTCGTCGCAGCGGGCGCAGCGTTCGCTGCTGCGACCGACGGCCCCGACACCCCCGTGAGCTCAGGGCCGATCACCGCCAACCCACCACCCGACGACGGTGGTCCCCAGGTCGTCGAGCCCCGGCCGGGTATGGCCGACGTGGTCGCGAGGCCCTTCGACACCGCGACCGTCGGTGAGGACGACACGACCGTGACGATCGACTTCGTCAGCGGCATCGAGCCGTGCGCCGTGCTCGACCGAGTGGAGGTTCGCTCCGGCGCCTCGACCGTGACCATCACCCTCTTCGAGGGTCACGACCCGAACGCCGGCGACGTCGCCTGCATCGAGATCGGCGTGCTGAAGCGGGTGGTCGTGCAGCTCGACGAGCCCGTCGACGGCCGCACGGTCGTTGACGGGGCGCTCTGACTCGCGTTCAGGGCAGGCGAGCCGCCTCGGCTGCGGCATCGACCGCGCTCGCGTCCCTCGTCCACACCTCCCAGTCGGCGACGCGCTCGAACCCGAGGCGCGCGTACATCGATCGCGCCTCGTCCGACGGATGCAACCAGGCCAGATCGCCGTCGGGGAACGCGCGAGCTGCCCGCACCGTCATCGCCGAGCCGAGGCCGATGCCACGCGCCGACGGCAGCACGCCGACGCCCATCACCCCGGTCGTCGCCCCGTCGCGGTAAGCCGCGGAGATGCCGACCGCATCGGTGCCCCGCCAGGCCACGAACGTCCGCACGTCCGGCCATCCGAGCGCTCCGGCGCCGTAGAAGGCCCGGCCGACCTCGGGGTCGTCGCCGAACGCCGCGACGCCCACCTGCACGAGCGCTTCCACGTCGTCAGGCCCAGCGACCGGCCGGACGTCGAAACCCTCAGGCGGCGCCACGTCAGGCAAGGCCCGAGGGTCGGCGACCATGCCAGGGCGCTCGATGATGCGCGTGAGGCCCATGGCCCGCACGGCCTCGTCGACGCCGGGGTGACGAGCCACCTGCAGGTCGATGCCGAACTGCAGCCCTCGCCTGGTGAACTCGACCTCCGCTGCCGCGAGCGCCGTCTTCGCGTCGACCGGTTCCGACTCGACCACGACGGAACTGAGCGCCGGGTCGGGCAGGTTCGCCAGCGCGAGCACCAGGCCGTCGATCTCGAGCACCTCGGCGCCCGCCACCTGCGCGCGGCGGGCGCGCTCGGCGGCCACCAGGCCCGACGCGAGTCGCTCGGCTCGATCCACGTGCGGCAGTCTGCCAGGGCGACGCCCGGTAGGCTCGCCGGGTGCAGGTCGGAGCCGTCATCGTGGATTTCGACGGCACCGCATGCTCGCACGACGTCGCCGAGCATCTGCTGCGCGAGTTCGCCCACGACGACTGGGAGAGCCTCGACGATGCATGGGAGCGGGGCCGCCTCGGCTCGCAGGACGTCGTCGCGGCCCAGAGCGCGATGCTCGACGCCGAGCGTGACACCATGCTCGCGTTCGCCGCGGCACATTGCCCGATGGACCCGACCTTCGCGCCGTTCGTGGCGTGGGCACACACGCACGACATCGAGGTCGCGATCGCTTCCGACGGCTTCGGCTTCTACATCGAGCCGATGCTCGCCGCCGCGGGGGTGCCCGAGATCACGGTGATCACGAACGAGCAGCGATGGACCGGCGACGACCGGCCGGGCGAACTGCGATTCCCCCGCCGGCACGTGGAATGCCTCGGCTGCGGCACCTGCAAGATGCAGGCGGTGCTCGATGCGCGAAGCGACCGCGGCACCGTCGCGTTCGTCGGCGAAGGCTCGAGCGACCGCTACGGTGCCCTGTACGCCGACGTGACGTTCGCCAAGCTGGCACTCGTCGCGCACTGCGAACGCGACGGCGTGCCGTACGTGGCCTGGCGCGACTTCGACGACGTGCGAGCCCGGCTCGAGTCCGACGAGCCTCCTCCGGGACCGGTCTCGCCCGTGCGATGCCCGGGGTGGACCGTACCCTGAGCCGCATGCACGCGATCGTCCTTCCCCAGGGATACACCGCGCGGCCCACGACCCGCGACGACCTCGAGGCCACCTTCCGCCTCGTCGCCGACTGCGAGCTGCACGACAGCGGCAGCGTCGACGTCGCCATGAGCGACATCGCCGCCGACTGGGATCGTCCCGACTTCGACCTGAGGGCGATGTCGCTGTCGGTCTGGCGGGGCGACGAGCTCGCGGCGACCGGCGACGTGTTCATGGGCCGGGCGGAGGTCGACGTGGCGCCGGCGCACCGGCGCCGCGGCATCGGGTCGGCGATGCTGCCATGGACGTGGGCCGTCGCCCGCGCCGACGGCAGAGCCACGGTCGGCCAGACCGTCTCGGACCGGCGCACCGACGCCGCCGAGCTCTTCCGAGCGCACGGCTACGAGGTCGGGCACACGGCGTGGGCGCTGCGCATCGACCTCGGCGAGGACCCGCCGCCCTCACCGGCGCTGCCCGAGGGACTCGCCTTCCGCGACTTCCGCCCTGCCCACGACGACCGGGAGCTGTTCGAGGTGATCGACGTCGCGTTCGCCGAGTGGCCCGACCGCGAATCGCACGGCTTCGAGAACTGGGTCGCGTCGTCGCTGCATCGCGACGAGGTCGTGCCCGAGCTCGTGCCGCTCGTGGTCGAAGGCGATCGCATCGTCGGTGTGGCCCTCAACTACCGCTACGACGGCGACGGGGAAGGCTGGACCCAGCACCTCGCGGTCGACAAGCGCTACCGGGGCCGGGGGCTCGGTCGGGCGCTGCTGCAGGAGAGCTTCCGCCGGTTCCACGCGGTGGGGTTCCGCCACTGCGGCCTGTCGACCGACTCGCGCACCGGAGCGCTGGGGCTGTACGAGCACGTCGGCATGTCGGTGCGCGAGAGCTTCACTCGGTACACGAAGCGGCTCGACGAGGCCTGAGCGCGCAGCGTCGACCTGGGCGGTGGCCGAGGGATTCGAACCCTCGAGGGAGTTGCCCCCCTACACGCTTTCCAGGCGTGTCCCTTCGGCCGCTCGGGCAGGCCACCGTCGCCGAGTCTAGCGAGCAGCCTCTGTGCGCAGCGCCGCGAGCACCGCGTCGACCTCGCGATCGACGTAGCGCGCGAAGACGCGCTGGCCGTCGGTGTTCGGGTGGTAGCCGTCGTCGGCGAACCACTCCGGATGATCGTGGCTCTTCGACCACCATCGGATCACGTGCACCTTGTCGGAGCGGCTCGCGCACGCGCGAAGGGTCTCGTTGTTCGGCAGCTCCCAGCTGCGGGGCACTTTGATCGTCACGAGGAAGACGCGCCGGGCCGGGCCGGCGACCTGCGACCAACCGGTCACAATCGTCGGGGTCGATCGTGCCGTTCGTGCCGAGGTGCACGATCACCCGCCTCGGCAGCGTGCCGAGCTCGGCCTCGTGCCGCACGATCCACACGCCCGAGCCGAACTGGCGGCCCACCTTCGCGTTCACGCCGTAGTCGAGCTGCTGCAACTCGTCGCTCGCGGAGAGCGCGATCGAATCGCCGACCACGAAGCGGCCTTTCGGCGGGCCGGCGGCGACGGCGGCCGTGCCCGTCAGGGCGAGGAGCGCCGCGCACAGCAGCGCCGCGACGAGTGGGCGGTGGGGGAAGCGGTCGTTGAGGCCCATCGTTCCCTTCAACGGCCGGCAGCACAGGGCACTTGAGGATCGCAGGAAGCCTGGAACACCATCGGGGCCGGGGACGAGCCCCGGCCCCGCGATGTCGCGCGGAGGCGGCGCGATTCGAACGCGCGAGAGGCGGATTAGGCCCCTAACCGCTTTCGAGGCGGTCCCGTTCGTCCACTCCGGCACGCCTCCGTCGACGAGTCTAGCAACGCGGGCCCGGCCGTTCCGTGGCATCATCGGCTGGCACGCCGGGGGCAGGCCCCGGCCGCACCGACGGGGGCGGAGATGGACGCGAAGCAACTCGAGGCCGTGCCCCTGTTCGCGGGGTTGTCGAAGAAGGACCGCGAGCGCGTGGCCCACCACGCCGACGTGGTCGACCTGCCGAGCGGCTACCACCTGTGCGACCAGGGGGCGTTCGCGCACGAGTTCTTCGTGCTGCTCGCCGGCGACGTCGAGGTGACCCAGGACGGCAGGCATCTCACCGACCTCGGCGCCGGCGACTTCTTCGGGGAGGTCGCGCTGATCGAGGGCGACCGGCGCACGGCGAGCGTCACGGCGACGACGCCGATCACCGCGGTCGTGATGCACCAGCGCGACTTCGACGCGATGCAGCGGGAGCTGCCCCACGTGGCGGAGAAGATCCACGCGGCGGTGCACGAGCGGTCGCCGCGTCACCCCGAGGACTGATCGGAAGCCGAGGACCGGTCAGGCCCTCGGCGCTCCCGGAAGAACGCCCGCAACACCTCGCCGCACTCGTCGGCGAGCACGCCTGGCGTCAGCGCCGCTCGGTGGTTCAACCGAGGGTCGCGCACCAGGTCGCCGAGCGATCCGGCGAACCCGGCCTTGGGGTCGGCGGCGCCGAACACCACCCGGTCGATCCGCGAGAGCACCATGGCGCCCGCGCACATCGCGCACGGCTCGAGGGTCACGACGAGGGTGCACCCCTCGAGACGCCACGAGCCCACGCGCTCGGCCGCCTCGCGCAGCGCCAGCATCTCGGCGTGCGCGGTCGGGTCGCCCAGTCGCTCCCGCGCGTTGCCGGCGACCGCCAGCACCTCGCCGTCACGGGCCACCACCGCGCCCACCGGCACGTCGCCGTGCTCGACGCAGGCACGCGCCCGGTCGAGCGCGAGGCGCATGAGCCGGTCGTCGTCCGTGTCGCTCGTCTGCGCCATACTAGTAGCGGTCGATCTCGTGCAGTCGCTCGTCGTCGATGCCGAAGTGGTGGGCGATCTCGTGCACGACGGTCTCGCCGATCACGCGCCGCAGCGCCTGGTCCTCTGGGCCGGCTTCCGCGGCGATGGGCTCCGCGAACAACGTGATGCGATCGGGCAGCACGCCCGAGTAGTCACCGCCACGCTCCGTGAGCGGGATGCCCTCGTACAGGCCGAGGGTGGCGGGGTCGATGTCGTCGGGCGGGCGGTCGTCGACGAGCACCTCGACGTTGTCGAGCGTGCGGTGCACCCAGTCGGGCAGGGCGTCGAGCGCCTCGGCGACCAGGGCCATGAAGCGCTCCTGTCCGGGCGGCCGCGCGGGTCGGGGATCGGGCGGCCGGACGACATGCAAGTAGCCTACGCGCATGCCGGGCGGCCTCCTGACCGACCTCTACGAGCTGCAACATGGCGGCGAGCTACCTGCGCCGCGACATGGACGGCCTCGCGACGTTCAGCCTGTACGTGCGCGGGCTGCCCGAAGGCGCGGGGGTTCCTGGTCGCGGCCGGGCTCGAGTCATGCCTCGACTTCCTGGAGTCGTTCTCGTTCACCGACGACGAGCTCGCGGCGCTCGGGCCGATGGGGTTCGACGATCGCGCGCTCGAGGACTTCGCGGCGCTGCGCTTCGACGGCGAGGTCTGGGCGGTGCCGGAGGGCCGCATCGTGTACTCCGAGGAGCCGCTGCTCGAGGTCACCGCCCCCGTCGCGATGGCCCAGGTCGTGGAGACCCTGCTGCTGAACCAGATCACCCTGCACACGACGCTCGCCTCGAAGGCGGCGCGCTACACCCTGGCCGCCGGCGACCGGCAACTGGTCGACTTCGCTTTCCGTCGCACCCATGGCGTGGAAGCCGCGATGGCCGTGGCGCGTGCCAGCGCCCTCGTGGGGTTCGCCGCCACCTCGAACGTCGAGGCCGCCCGACGGTACGGCATCGAGGTGGCCGGCACGATGGCGCATTCGTTCATCGAGGCGTTCCCGAGCGAGGCCGAGGCGTTCCGCGCATTCGCCGAAGACCATCCGGGCCGCACGACGTTCCTCGTCGACACGTACGACACGCTCGGCGGCGTGCGGGCGGCGATCGAGACGGTCCGCGATCTGGGCCTCGACGGCACACTCGCCGTGCGGCTCGACAGCGGCGACCTCGACGCCCTGTCGCGCGACTCGAGGGCGCTGCTCGACGACGCCGGCCTGCGTCACGCGCGCATCTTCGCGAGCGGCGGTCTCGACGAGCACGAGGTACACGAGCTCGTGCAGGCCGGCGCGCCGGTCGACGCGTTCGGCATCGGCACGCAGCTCGGGGTCTCCGCCGACGCCCCCTACGTCGACTCGGTGTACAAGCTCGTCGAGTACGACGGGCGAGCCGCGATGAAGCTCTCGTCGGCGAAGGTGACCCCGCCCGGGCGCAAGCAGGTCTGGCGGCGCGATGCCGCCGAGCACGACGACGTGCTCACGCTTCGCGACGAGGACGGCATCGACGGGGCCGAGCCGATGCTCTCCCCCGTCATGCGCCACGGGCGGCGACTCACGCCCTCGCCCGCCCTGGCCGAGGCGCAGGTTCGCTTCCGCACCGACCTGGCCCATGTGCCCAGCAAGGCGAGGCGCCTGACCCATCCGGAGCACGTGGTGGTGCCGCACAGCCGGGCGTTGCGCGAGCTCACCGAACGCACGCGCGAGGAGGCCGGGCGCCGCTCCGGCGCGGCGACATGAGCGAGGAACCGATCGAGCGATCGCGGCAGCGTCGGTGGCCGTGGGTGGCGGCCCTCACGCTGCTCGTGCTGGTGGCCCTGTTCTACGCCGGCGGCGGCTTCTACTTCTCGAACGTGCTCGACGAACGCGCGCTCGACGCCGCATCGATGCGCGAGGCGGCCGCCCAACTCGAGCCGAACGTGCAGGTGGTGACGCTGTCGACCGACCCCGGGTCGACCCAGGCGACGATCACGCTGCGGTTGCTCGAGGACGACCTCGACGAGGAGCTGGCCGGCGTGCAGGGCCTGCGGTGGGCCGAAGGGTACGGGCGCATCGATGCTCTTCGCACCGAGGATGCCGGCACACCTGGCGCGACCGAGATCGATCGCTCGTTCGCCCTGGTGCACGGGGAGCTGCCGCTGCCCGGCACGCCGGCGCAGCTCGACGCGCGTGCCTACCCCGCCGACCCCGACGACTCCGGACTCGGCCTCACAGGCGTGACGGTCGCCGGGCCGCTCGGTGACTACCCGGCGTGGTTCGGCGCGGCCGACGGGCCCACCTGGGCGATCGTCGTGCACGGGAACTCCCTGTCGCCCGCCGACGGCCTGCGCATGGTGCCGATCCTCACCGAGGCCGGGTTCCCGACCCTCGTGGCCACCTACCGCAACGACCCGGGCGCGCCGGGAGACCCGAGCGGCAAGCTGCGCTACGGCCTCACCGAGTGGCGGGACCTCGAGGCGATGGTGCGCTACGCGCTCGACCAGGGATCCGACGGCGTGGTGCTCGACGGCTACTCGATGGGCGGCGGCATCGTGATGGCCTTCCTGCAGCGCTCCGAGCTGGCGGGCGAGGTGCGCGCGGTGATCCTCGACGCGCCGATGCTCGACTTCTCGACGACGGTCGACGACAACGCATCGCGGGAAACGCTGCCCGTGATCGGGACCCCGCTGCCGTCGTCGCTCACGGCGGTCGCGAAGTGGATGGCCGACCGCCGATTCGACGTGAACTGGCCTGCGCTCGATTACCTCGACGACACGAGCCGCTACGAGGTTGCCTTCCTCGTGTTCCACGGCACCGCCGACACGACCGTGCCGATCGCCACGAGCCGGCGGTTCGAGCGGTCATCGCCGGACCTCGTTCACCTGGTGACATGCCCCGGCGCCGAGCACATCGCGTGCTGGAATCTCGACCCCGACGCGTACGCCGTTGCCGCGCAGGGGTTCCTCGCCGGCCTCGGGTGAGCTGTTCGACCGATTTGTATCGAGGGCCGCGCCACCGTAGGGTTCGCGAGACACCCGAACCGATCCCCCCGGGGGAGGGCGCACATGAGGAACATGCTCCGCCTCACCGTGGCCGCGGCGCTCGTGCTGGTCGCGGCGCCGTCGGCCTCGCCGAGCCCGAGTCCATCGGGGGCCGCACCGAGTCTCGACATCGTGAAGGGCACCTCGCTGTTCGAGGGCTACGGCGCCGCCACGCACATCGAGCGACGCCGCCTGTTCGCGTGGTCGAACGAGGTCGGCAGCACCCACACCGACCTGGGGGCGTTCGTCGAAGTGGGCGGCGGCGGCGTGACGCGCATCAACGCTGCACGCACGAGCGCCTACATCGGCGGCTTCGACGCCGGGCACCGACCACGTGATCTTCCAGCAGGTGCGCGGTGATGAGAGCGACCTGTTCCTCTACGACATCGGCGATCGCCGTCGCACCCCGCTGAGCGCCCTCAACGACGGCCGTTGGCAGTGGAACCCCTCGATCGACACGCACCGAGGCACGCCGTGGATCGTCTACGGCGTGAACCGCTTCGGCAGCGCCTCGGCGAGCTGGCGCCTCTACCTCGCCAACGGGCGCACCGGGGAGCGCACCCTGCTCGACTCCACGACGAACCGGTGCGGGTGCATGTTCCCCGGCACGGTGGCCTACCCCTGGGTCACGTGGGCGGTGGGCGCCGATGCGACCGCGTGGCGTTACGACATCCGCACGGGCGAGCGCACGCCGCTGCTGCCGACCGACCGAGACGAGTACGGGGTCACGGTCACGTCCGATGGCACGGCCTACGTGGCCCAGAGCGGCGATCGATGTGGATCGGCGGCGGCCCTCTATCGGGTCGAGCCCGACGGCACCCCGTTCCTCATCCACGAGTTCCGCGATCGTCGCGAGGGCGCGAACCTGAACGTGGACTCCACCGGATCACACGACCATCTGTACGTCGATCGGCGGAACTGCCGGACGGGATCGTCCGACATCCTGCGGTTCCGGCGAGCCGAGGTGATCGGCGAGCCGGCCTCGCCGCGACCTGGCCGGGCTGAGCGCGGGACCGCTAGGCGGTCGGAAGCCAGCTCGGACGCGTCGCCTCGAACGCGCTGATCTTCTCCTCGTTGCGCAGCGAGAGCCCGATGTCGTCGAGGCCCTCGGTGAGGCGCCAGTGTGTGAACTCGTCGATGTCGAACGTCTCGTCGAGCCCCGGCGCCCGCACGGCGCGGTTCGGCAGGTCCACCACGATGCGCGTGGTGGGGTCGTCGAGCACGGCGTCCATGAGCGCCCGCACCGACTCCGCGCGCAGCTCTACCGGGAGCAAGCCGATCTTGAAGCAGTTGTTGCGGAAGATGTCGGCGAAGCTCGGCGCGATCACGGCGCTTGAAGCCGTAGTCCTCGATCGCCCACGGCGCGTGCTCGCGGCTCGACCCGCTGCCGAAGTTCGCGCCCGCGATGAGGATCGACGCGCCGTCGTAGCGCCGGTCGTTCAGCACGAAGCCGGGGTCCTTGCGCCACTCGTCGAACAGGAACGGGCCGAACCCCGCTCGCTCGATGCGCTTGAGGTACTGCGCCGGGATGATCTGATCGGTGTCGACGTCGGAACGGTCGAGCGGCACCGCGGTGCCCTCGATCACCGAGATCGCCTGCATGCTCACACCACCTCCGCGGCCGGCAGCTCGTCGGGGGTTCCGAACCGGCCGAGCACCGCGGTGGCGGCGGCCACCGCCGGGCTCACGAGGTGCGTGCGCCCGCCCTTGCCCTGACGGCCCTCGAAGTTGCGGTTGCTCGTGCTGGCGCTCCGCTCACCGGGCGTCAGGATGTCGGGGTTCATGCCGAGGCACATCGAGCAGCCGGCGCCACGCCACTCGAAACCGGCCTCGCTGAAGACGCGGTCGAGGCCCTCGCGCTCGGCCTGCATCTTCACCGCCACGCTGCCCGGCACCACGAGGGCGCGCAGGTTCGGGGCGACCGCGCGGCCGCGCGACGATGTCTGCCGCGAGCCGAAGGTCCTCGATGCGGGAGTTCGTGCACGACCCGATGAAGATCGTGTCGGGACGGATGTCACGGATCGCGGTGCCCGGCGCGAGGTTCATGTACGCGAGCGCCCGCGCGGCGGCGTCGCGCTTCGACGGCTCCTCGAACGTGTCGGGGTCGGGCACCGCGGCGTCGATCGTCACGGACTGCGCGGGGTTCGTGCCCCAGCTCACGTACGGCTTGAGTTGTGCGGCGTCGATCTCGACCTCGCTGTCGAACGACGCGCCGGGGTCGCTCGGCAGAGCCCGCCACTCGTCGAGGGCGGCTTCCCAGTCGGTGCCGGTCGGCGCGTGCGGGCGCCCCTCGACGTAGGCGAAGGTCGTGTCGTCGGGCGCGACCATGCCGGCGCGTGCGCCGCCCTCGATCGACATGTTGCAGATCGTCATGCGGCCTTCCATCGACAGGGAGCGGATCGCCGACCCGCGGTACTCGATCACGTGGCCGACGCCGCCGCTGGTGCCGATGCGGTTGATGATGGCGAGGATGACGTCTTTCGCCCCGACGCCGGCGGGCAACTCGCCGTCGACGGTCACCGCCATCGTTTTCGCGGGGTGCTGGGGCAGCGTCTGGGTCGCCAGCACGTGCTCGACCTCACTCGTGCCGATGCCGAACGCGAGCGCCCCGAACGCGCCGTGCGTCGAGGTGTGCGAGTCGCCGCACACGATCGTCATGCCGGGCTGGGTGTAGCCGAGCTCGGGACCGATGACGTGCACGATGCCCTGGCCGGCCGCGCCCCACGGGTACAGGGTCACGCCGAACTCGTCGGCGTTGGACTGCAGCGCCTGCATCTGGCGCGCGCTCACCTCGTCGGTGACCGGACCATCGGTGGTGGGCACGTTGTGGTCCATCGTCGCGACCGTGAGGTCGGGGCGACGCACCGTGCGCCCCTGCAGGCGGAGGCTCTCGAACGCCTGCGGGCTCGTGACCTCGTGCACGAGGTGGAGATCGACGTAGAGCAGGTCGGGCTCGCCGTCGGCGCGATGCACGACGTGGCGTTCCCACACCTTCTCCGCGAGCGTCTGAGGCACGGTGGTCTTCCTCCTGGTTCTGCGCTGGCCTGTCGGGGCCTCCGCTGCCGCGGCTGCTACCCTGGTTCCATTATTCGGAACTCAGTTCCGTTATTTGGAACGGAGGAGGCAGGATAGCAGGTGGGAGTAGGCCCGTCCGACACGCGCCCCGAGACGGCCGTGGGCACGCTCGACCGCGCGGTCGACATCCTGAACGCGGTGGAAGCCGGCGCCCGCACCTACACCGACATCACGCGCGTCACCGGCCTGTCGAAGCCCACCGCCCACCGGCTCATCCGCGCGCTCGAACAGCACGGCTTCCTGCTGCAGGCCGGCCCGGCCGGGTACGCGTTGGGTCCGCGTCTGCGGAGCCTGGCCTCGTCGGCGATGCGGGAACTGCCCCTGCGCGACCTCGCCCACCCGGCGCTCGAGCGACTCGCGAAGGTCACCGGTGAGAGCGCGCAGCTGTACGTGCGCGACGGCGACGAGCGGGTGTGCGTCGACGCCGTGGAATCCGACAGCGAACTGCGCACGATCGTCGTGGTCGGGGCCACCCTGCCGCTCACCAAGGGCTCTGCCGGCAAGGTGTTCCTCGCGAAGGCCTCCGACGAGGACCGGCGACGCGTGCTGTCGACGCTGCCACCCGACGAGTCCGTGCGGCTGGCCCGCATGGTGGCGACCACGGCCAGGCGAGGATGGGCCGACAGCATCGGGGAGCGCGAGGCCGGCGTGGCATCGGTGAGTGCGCCGGTGCTCGATGCGGCCGGCGGCATCGTGGCATCGGTCTCGGTCTCGGGGCCCGCCGACCGCATCGGCGCCCTGCGGGGACGCCGCTACGCCCCGGCGGTGACGACCGCGGCCCACGAGATCGAGGCCGCTCTCGGCGTGGCGCGGAACTGACCCCGTCCCGTAAGCTTCGCGCACATGTCTCGCGTCCAGGGTCTGCAGCGCTCGGTCGATGGATGGCTCACGAGCCGCCGGGCCATCGCCGCGTCGATCGCGACCTTCAGCGCCGTCGCGTTGATCGCCGCGACCCCCGGGTCTCCCTACCACCCGGTGCTCCCCGAGACGCAGGGCAACGGGCCCGTCGGACTGCTCTCGCAGCTGCTGTTCCTCGACGAGCTGCCCCACGGTGTGCTCATCGTCATCGGATTCGTCGCGATGATCGCCGCGGGGGTGGCCTTCCTGCTCATGCTGTGGGCGGCCGAGCGCGGCGAGGTCTCGACTCGCACGGTCGTGACGCTCGCCCTCGTCTACCACGGCGTCGTGCTGCTGCTGCCGTTGCTGCTCTCACGCGACGTCTTCAGCTACGCCTTCTACGGTCGCATCCTGAGTCAGTACGGGCACAACCCATACGTGAGCACGCCGGCGGACTTCCCCGCCAACGACCTCTCGCGATTCGTGTGGCCGGGGTGGCGCGACACCCCGTCGGTCTACGGGCCGGTGTTCGTGTGGCTGGCCGCCGCCATCACCGCCGTCTTCCGGGGCATGGTCGACGTGATCGAGGCCTTCCGCTTCGTTGCGGTGGCGGCGAGCCTGGGGTCGCTCTGGTTCGTGGTGCGGCTCGTGGGCCGCGTGCGCCCGCAGCGCCAGGCCTACGCAGCCGTCATGATCGGCCTCAACCCCGTGGTGCTGTTCCACACGGTGGGCGGCGGCCACGTCGACGTGCTGGTGATGCTCGCCGTGGCCGCGGCGATCTACCTGGTGGCGACCCAGCGAGAACTGCCGGCGACCGTCGCCCTCGCGGTGGGGGCGCTCGTGAAGATCTCCGCGGCCGTGCCGCTCGTCCTGCTGATCGCCTACGTCATCGTGCGAGCGGAGCCCTCGCGTCGCTGGCGCGTCGCCGGCGCCCACATCGGCACCGCGGCCGGCATCGCGTTCATCGCTGCCGTGCCCTTCATGCAGCGCTCGAACCCCACCCTCGGCATGGTGGAACTCGTGCAGCACGGCTCGTGGATCGCGCCGCCCGCCCTGGTCGAGCGCATCTTCGAGACCGTGGGCACCGCTGTCGGCGGCGAGATCGGCGGCACCGCGGGCGTGGTGCTCGCCCGGCTCGGCATGTTCGCGGCCCTCGCGGCCGGGCTATTCACGATCATGCGCCAGGTGCTGCGCCACGCGAAGGAAGGGTCCGTGTCGTTCCTGGCCGCGGCGTGGGGCTGGTCGTTCCTGCTGATGATGCTGTTCTCGCCGACGTTGTTCCCGTGGTACTTCGCGTGGATGCTGCCGGTCGCATGGGCGCTGCCCCGCGTGCCGAGGCGCACGCTCGAGTTCTCGTTCATCGCCCTCGTCACGGCCCAGCTCACGACCGAGAACTTCCGGCTTCCCGAGTGGATGCACGTCGACCTGGCGATCGGGCACCCGATCCTCGTGATCGTGCTCGTGTGGTTCCTGCGCGATCTCTACCTGCGCTTGAAGCACGACGTGCCGCTCGACGCCGAGACCGAGGACGTGCTGCTCGCCCGCGCGGAACCGCGCCCGCGCGCCTACCAGGCGTAGGCTTCGGGCGCCGGACCACCCGGTCCGGGGAAGATCTCGTCGAGCTTCGCGAGCACGTCGGCTCCGAGCTTGATCTCGAGCGCGTGCATCGCGTGCAGCAACTGCTCCTCGGTACGCGGCCCGATGATCGGCGCCGTCACCGACGGCTGATGCAGCAGCCACGCGAGAGCCACGTGGGCGGGGTCCTCGCCGAGCTCGGAGCAGAGGGCTTCCCATGGCTCGAGCTTCGAGCGATTCGCCTCGATCTCGCCCTGCATGTACTCCGTGCCCCGCCGGCCCTCCTCGACCTTCGAGAGCGCGCCTGCGAGCAGCCCGCCCGACAGCGGGCTCCACGGGATCAACCCCATGCCGTACTCCACGAGCGCGGGGATGACCTCGAGCTCGAGTGTGCGGGCCGTGAGGTTGTAGAGCGACTGCTCGGTGGCGAGCCCCAGCGAATGCCGGTAGCCGGCGATCTCGTTGGCTCGCGCGATGTGCCACCCGGCGAAGTTCGACGAACCGACGTAGAGGATCTTGCCGGTGCGCTTCAGCTGCTCCATCGCTTCCCAGATCTCGTCCCACCACGCGTTCCGGTCGATGTGGTGCATCTGGTAGAGATCGATGCGGTCGGTGCCGAGGCGGCGCAGCGACTCCTCGCACTGGCGCACGATCGAGAGCTTCGACAGACGCGACTCGTTGGGCCAGTCCCCCATGGTGCCGTAGACCTTCGTCGCCAGCACGACCTTGTCCCGCCGGCCGCTGCCCTTGGCGATCCAGCGGCCGATGATCTCCTCGGTCGCGCCGACCCCGAGGTGGCGCCCGTACACGTTCGCGGTGTCGAAGAAGTTGATGCCGTTGGCGATCGCGGCATCCATGATCGAGTGCGAGTCGGGTTCGGACGCGTGCGGGCCGAAGTTCATCGTGCCGAGGCACAGCCGCGAGACGACGAGGCCGAGCCGGCCGACGTGGGTGTACTCCATGGCGACGAGTCTACGCCGGGCTCGATGAACGTTCGGCGTCCTGCGCACCGGGTCTCGCGGCCTCGATCGACCCGTCGCGCTCGGGCGCCCGAGAGCCCGGCACCAGGTAGAGGAAGAGCAGGATCACGAGTCCGCCCGACGCCCCCGCCGCGACCAGGGTGCTGCGCGTGCCGATCGAGCTGGCGATCGGCCCCACGAGGGCGAAGGACGCCGGCACCCCCGCCACCGAGATCAGCCAGTCGAGGCTCGAGACCCGGCCGAGGATCGAGCTCGGCACGAGCCGTTGCAGCACCGTGTACCAGAGCACCAGCAGCACCGTGATGCCCGACTCCATGACGAAGCTCGCGAGCATCGCGTGCCAGATGGTGCCCGAGACACCGAAGCCGATCATCGCGAAGGCGGACACCGCCCAGGCCCAGTAGAGCAACGTGATCGGCCGGCGCGGCAGGTCACGCTGGCCCATCGTGACGGCCGCGAGCACGGCGCCGGCCCCGCCTGCGGCGAACACGAGCCCCAGCGCGCCCGCGCTGCCGCCGAGCTCGTTCTTCACGAGGTAGGGCACGAGCACTTCCCAGGGGCCCCACGTGCAGAGCAGACTGATCGTGGCCGCCGCCATGCCGGCCCACAACCACGGCCGACGGAACACGAACCGCAATCCCTCGCGGGCGTCGTGCCACACCGAGGCGTGTCCCCCGTCGGGCGCGGGCCGCGTGACGGTGCGCATCAGCAGCAACATCAGCGCCGAGAAGGCGAAGGTGGCGGCGTCGATGTAGAACGCGAGCCCGGCGCCCACCGTGCCGACGAGGATGCCGCCGAGCGCGGGGCCCAGCAGCGTCATGGCGAACGGCCGGGAGAACTGCGCGAGCGAGTTCGCCTGCACGAGCTGATCGCTCGGCACGAGGTCGGGCAGGATCGAGTTGTGCGCTGGGCCGTAGAGCGACTGACCCACGCCGAAGAGCACGACCAGGCCGTACACGTGCCACAGTTGCAGCAGGTCGAGGGTCACCAGCGTGGCGAGCGCCGCGATCGACAGTCCCCGGATGACGTCGGCGGTGATCAGGAGCTTGCGGCGGTCGAAGCGGTCGCTCAGCACGCCGGAGCCCAGCACGAGCACGACCTGCGGCAGGCTCCAGGCGATGCCGACCCCGGCGAGCGCGCTCGGCCGGTTCCACTGGTCGTATACCTGCCAGGCGATCGCGACGATGTAGACCCCGTCGCCCAGGAACGAGACGACGGTGCCGAGCCAGAGCAGCCGGAAATCGCGGATCGCGAGTGGACGCACGATGCCCAGGCGCGCGACACGGCTCATCGGCGGAGCTTATCGACGGCGTCCGGCATCGACCGTGGAACCGCACCGTCGGGCGCGCCGCTCCTCGCTAGCGGAACGGACGCCGGGAGGACTAGGCTCCACCCGACACCCACCCGAGAGCGAGGAGCGCGAACACCATGGGATGCCTGATCGTGTTGATGGCCCTGATCGGGCCGCGGGTGGCGCTCCTGTTCACGTGGATCTTCACCGACCTGGTCGACCGGGCCTACGACAGCTTCGCGCTCCCCCTGATCGGATTGATCTTCCTGCCGTGGACGACGTTCGTGTACGCCCTCGTCTACAACCCGAACCCGGCAGAAGGCGTGTCGTTCCTCGGGTGGGTGTTCGTGGTGCTCGCGCTCATCACCGACCTCGGGTCGTACACCTACGGCGCGAAGAGCCGCAAGTCCTAGTCGGACGGCGCCTCGGCCTGGCTCCGTGAGGGCACACCGACGAGCAGGTTCGCGAGGCTGCCCGCGATGGCACCGAGGGCCGCCCCACCCACGAGGTCGAGCGGCAGGTGCGCGCCGACGTACATGCGCCCGAACATGACGACCACTGCGACCCCGAGGGCGATCAGCGCCACCCTGCGCGGCAGGAACGCGAACGCGACGGCGGTGAGCGCGGCGGACACCGCCGCGTGCCCAGACGGGAAGCCGAGGCTGCCCGTGGCGAACGACTCGTGGCTGTTCACATCGTCGAGCAAACCGCCCGGACGCCCGCGCGACACGACTTCCTTGAGCACCTTGGCGACGAGGTAGACGCCCACGCCCGCCACGAGCATCGCCAGGCCGAGCCGCCAGCGACGGAACGCGAACGCCACGAGCGCGAGCAGCGGGATCGTGATGAAGGTGCCGTACTGCATCAACGGCCAGATCAGCGGGAAGAGGCTCTCGGGCAGCCCGTTCACCTTCCGGAAGAGCGTCTCCTCGACATCGGTGAGGGGTCCGCTCGCGAGCGCCACGCAGAGCCCGAGCACGGCCAGCGACACGGCGATCACGCCGAGGTCGACCCGCCACCGCCGAGCCACGGGAACGTCGGGCCGGCTCTGGGTTCGCATCGCGCGTCACGATACGCGACCAGATTTCGAACCAGACACGAGAGGGGACCCACTGGCGGCAGCTGGTTGCCTCCGAGTCAGTTGTCATGCCCCTGTTCTTCGCTGCCACTTCGAGGTCAGGGAGCACGGCAGGGTCTAGCCGCTAGTCAGATCGAGCAGCGATCCCCGACCCAACGCAGGCCTCGACGGCCATCGCTCCGTCGAAGTCCAGCGTCACCCTGGCCACACGCTCACCCTCTCGGACGACGAGACCGTTCCAGAGGGCGGTCTTCATCCCAGGACTGTCCGGATAGCCGACGGGTCTCAACACGTCATCGACTTGCAGGCCGCTGACATCGGGCCGCAACTCTTCGTCCAGGCGGAGATGCGACACCATCAGCGGCCAGGGAGACACGCCGCCCTCGGAGGAGGTCGTCTCCGGGCAGTCGATCCCATCCTCGATCCAGAGACCATTGGGATCGATCAGCTCGAAGGTGGCGAACTCGACGTCCCAGTAGGATGCGCGATTCGTCGGGAGGCAGGCGACCACGATCAGGCCCGGTTCGATCGGCGACGGCCACTTCCCGTCGGTGTCAGCCCCCACGGCCGTCCCGTGCTCCCAGGCGATGTGATGGAACATCAGCCCTCGCACGTCTGGCGCGGCGTCCACCTCGTAGGAGATGCCGCCGTCCTGGGCTTCGACGATGGGGGTAGCCGTCGTGGTGCGCTTGCCATCGCACGTCACGCGCAGGACGTCGGAGGCGGCGTTCGGATCTGGCGGTGCCATAGCGCCACGAACGATGTCCAGCCGGTAGGACACGTGGTCCGCGCCCCAGGAGGCATCGGCCGTGATCTCGGTCTCGGTCGAGGACACCTCCACGCTGTCGGCATCACCACGCACCCGAACGTCGAATGTCTCGGGGACTGGGAGCGGACCGATCGGATAGTCGCAATGAAGGTCGTCGGCAAGACCGTCCACCACGATCGTCACGGGACACATCGCCGATGCACGGCCAGCGAACGTCGCCGTCGCCGAAGGCCAGGCGTCCGAGCCAGCCATGTCGACGAACGTGATCACGACGGTCGATGTCTCCGCGACATCGGCCGGGTTCGCGACCGAGGCGCAGCCGACCCATGCGAGGCACAGAGCCATGGCCAACCACTGCATGACCTTGTTACACCTTGGAACCGAGAGGCGTTCCCTCGGGCTATCAAGGCCTCGCATTCAAGGAGCGGTCACCCTCGTGATCGAAGATTTGAGGCAGACCCCCACCCAGAGCGTGTTCGTCGTGGGCTCGTATCCGGGCCGAGTCATGTGCAGCGGGGAGCCGTCGTTTGGGCGTGGCCCGCACGCGAGCGATCCTGATGTAGATCAGTCCGGTCGCCCTATGGCCTACCCACCGGTTCGGTCCTGAACGAAATCGGCGGGTCGATCCCATAGCCTCTTCGGTCATGGAGTCGCAGAACAAGCGAGTGCACTCCAGGCGGGGCTTCAGGAGCTGGGAGGGTGACCGCGAAGGTGCATGCGCTCCCCGGGCGGAACGACGCGAGGCGCAGGTTCCCGTCGACCGCTCCGCCAGCGTCGGGTGACCGCTCATCCCACCACACCTCGATCCTCGACACCGGGATCCACCGCGCGCCTTCGTCTCGACCCGTCTCACCGCTGAGCGTGACCAACGTTCCCGGTTCCCCTGATGAAGGAGTTAGCTCAGTCGCGGCTCGGGGAAGTGGGCCTTGTCGTGGGCATCGATCCCTCGCATCTGGTTCGCCCGCCAGGTTCACGCGCACGGGTAGAGGTAGAGGCGATTCGGCCTCTGGCCCTGTCGGGGTCGGCGACGGTCCCTGTGAGCCATTCAGTGACGGCGTGCACGCCGAGAGCCAGAGCACCAAAAGCCAGAGCAGACACGTCATGACCCATCTGATGGTCCGGGCGGCGTGGAAGAGAAGTCTTCGTGGGATGCCTTCACGACCGCGAGTGTTCACGCCGCCTCGCACCGGTCGTTCTCCTCGCCGTTCCGGCACCTGTCCCACTTAGGACCACCGTCTAAGAGATCCGTCCCCGGTCCCCCGTCGAGCAGATCTCGGTCGTAGAGACCTTCGAGCCGATCGTCTCCGCCCTCGCCGAACAGCCGATCGTCGCCATGGTGGCCCTGCAGCACGTCGTCACCGCTACCCGCACGGATCACGTCCGGACCCCACTGGCCGACGAACTTCTCGTCGTGGGCAGTGCCGATGAGGACGTCGGCCTCCGAGCCACCGACCACCCGGGTGATGGACTCCAGCCGGTCGGTGCCTTGGCCAGTTGCCCGCTTGGCACCGAGATCCACTCGGAGCGCCTTGCGGACGTAGTAGTACCAAGCGGTGTTCGGCCCACGACCCCCCACGACCCGGTCGTCGCCCGCACCCGGTGAGAACACGTCACCGCCGGAGCCTCCGAGCAGTCGATCCCGGCCTGGTCCGCCGTCGATCTCCGCCCTCCCTGGACCGTCACGGATGAAGTCGCCGCCCGCGCCTCCATCCAGTTCGGCGTCTCCGCCTCCCGCGATGATCCTGTCGTTGCCGCCACCACCGGAGACGAGATCGGTTCGAGGGCTCGTCCCAGCATCGATCCGATCATCGCCGCCGCCGCCACACAGGACGTCGTTGCCTCCGAGCCCGAGTATCACGTCATCCCCGCCGAGGCCGTAGATCCGGTCCGGCCCATTCGTCCCGCGCAAGCGTTCGCCGCGAGGTGTTCCCACACGTCACCGAGGACCGGCCCGGGGCAGCGCTCACCCTTGGCCATTGCTAGTCGCTGGCTGACTACCGCGAAGAACGCTGCCACGAGGAACCCAACGAGCACCGAGCGGGCCACCGCAGGTCGTGGGCGCAGCTGTTCCGAGACTGACACGGCTAGGAGACCGGGGATCAGGACAAGCGGTTCCCTGAGGGCATGCAGGAAATGAGTATGGGCTTTCGGGCAGCTCGGCCAGATTTCGAAGATCAGACACGAGATGGGACCCGCTGGCGGCGGTCGGTTGCCTCCGAGTCCGGCCGCAGATCGGTCGGCTAAGCGAGTTCTGCCGCCATCCTCGGGTTAGGCCCACCCCAGCTGCTGCATAGCGAATCCGTCGTTCCAGATCTTCGTCATGTGGCGGATCTTGTCGCCATCGAAGTCCATGACGTAGACGTAGTCGGCTTCCGCGCTCTTGCCTGTCGAGCTTCCAGCGGTTCGCGTCAGCCAGCGAGCGGAAGGTCTTCGCGACCTTACGTCCGACGGGTCGTACCCGGACGCGCGGAACGATGTCGACCCGTTCTTGTTCGCGACGCGCGAGACGCCCGGCAGCCGCTTCTGTCCACCCATGATCGACCCTCATCTCCACGAACCGTTGTCTGGCTCGTAGAACGATGTGGAACTGTGGGTCGACGCTGGTCCGAGCTGCTTCACGCCCCTACTGAGCTGCGATGATCCTCGCGCGCCCCGAGGGATTCGAACCCCCGACCTTCTGATCCGTAGTCAGACGCTCTATCCGGACTGAGCTAGGGGCGCGTGGGCAGCGAGTCTACCAAGGGCCCCCTGCCTAAACTGCAACCACCATCGAAGCCCAGGTGAACGGAGGAGCCATGCCGGCCGACCAGCGCAGCACCGATGATCTCGAAAAGGTGCTCGACCGGTTCAACGACCACGACCTCGACGGCATCATGGCGGCCTTCGCCGACGACGCCGTGTTCGAGTCGCCGCGCGGCCCGAACCCGTGGGGCACGCGCTTCGAGGGTAAGCAAGCGGTGCGCGAAGGGCTCGCCGCGCGATTCGAGGGCATCCCCGACGTGCACTACGGCGACGATCGGCATTTCGTGGCGGGCGATCGCGGCGCCTCTGAATGGACGCTCACCGGCACCACGACCGACGGCGTGCGTCTCGAGGTGCGAGGGTGCGACCTCTGGGAGTTCCGCGACGGATCCATCGTGCGCAAGGACTCTTACTGGAAGCTGGTCGAGCCCGCCTGAACCGGGTGTCCGACGAGACAGGCGGCCAGCTGCGAGGATAGGGCCATGCCGACCGTCAGCGAGACCCCACTGCCGGGCCTCGGCGTGCGCTTCGAGTTCGTCACCAAGAGCGGCGCCCGGGTCGGGGTGCTGCAACGGCAAGGAGGGCGGGCGGACCTGCTCGTCTATGACTCCGCCGACCCCGATACGGTCGCCGAGACCATCTCCCTGTCTGAGGAGGAAGCCCGTACGCTCGCCGAGATGCTCGGCTCCTCGAGGGTGGTCGAAGACCTCGGTCGGCTCCGTCAGCGCATCGAGGGCCTCGCGATCGATTGGCTTCCGCTCGACGACACTTCCCCCTTCGCCGGCCGCACGATCGGCGACACAGCGGCACGGACCCGTACCGGCGTATCGATCGTCGCTGTCGTTCGCGACGACGATGCGATCCCGGCGCCGGGCCCGGAACACGGACTCCTCGCGGGTGACACCTTGGTCGTCGTCGGCACCCCCCGGGGCATCGAAGACCTCGTCGTGATCCTGCGGACCGGCTAGGCACGTGGCCGAACCAGCGTTCCTGCTGGAGCTCGGCGGGATCGTCGTGGGCCTCGCCGTGCTCGCACGACTCGCCGCTCGATGGCAGCTGCCTGCGTCGCCGCTGTTCCTGCTGGCTGGCCTCGCGTTCGGGAAAGGGGGCGTGCTGCCCCTCATCACCGCCGGGGAATTCGTGGCGCTCGGCGCAGAGATCGGGGTGATCCTGCTGTTGTTCATGCTCGGGCTCGAGTATTCGGCCGCCGAGCTGACGTCGGGCCTGCGACGCCACGCCCCCGCCGGGGTCGCCGACGTCGTCTTGAACTTCACACCGGGGTTCATCGCCGGCCTGTTGCTCGGATGGGGCCCGATCGCGGCAGCATTCCTGGGCGGCATCACGTACGTCTCGTCGTCGGGCATCATCGCGCGCCTGCTGGAAGACATGCGCTGGCTGGGGAATCGGGAGACCCCCGTGGTGATCTCGATCCTCGTGATCGAGGACCTCGTGATGGCGGGCTACCTCTCGTTGATCGCCGTCCTCGTCAGCGGTGCGGGGCCGGTCGAGGGCGTGATCACACTGGCGGTCGCCCTGAGCGCCGTCGCAGCGCTGCTCGTCGCCGCACAACGGTGGGGCCACATCGTCAGTGACGCCGTGTTCAGTCGCTCCGACCAGACGCTCGTGCTCACGGTGCTCGGCATCACGTTCCTCGTCGCGGGCGTGTCGGAGCAGATCGGCATCAGCGCAGCCGTCGGGGCCTTCCTGGTGGGCCTGATGCTTTCGGGTCCCGCAGCCGAGCGGGCCCACGACCTGCTCGGTCCGATGCGCGACCTGTTCGCAGCGATCTTCTTCGTCTTCTTCGGCTTGTCGATCGACCCCGCGACGATCCCCCCGATCATCGGCGTGGCCGTGATGCTCGGCCTGGTCACGATCGCCACCAAGGTGCTCACCGGATGGTGGAGCGCCCGGCGTGAGGGCATCGCCACGCGGGGGCGATTCCGCGCCGGCGTCGCCTTGGTGGCGCGAGGCGAGTTCTCGATCGCGATCGCCGGCATCGGTGCGGCGGGAGGCATCGAACCCCGGCTCGCGGCGCTCGCGGGGGCATACGTGTTGCTCATGGCGGTCATCGGGCCGGTGGCGGCGAGGTTCGTCGATCCCGCGGTTCGTGTACTGCAGGCGAGATCGGAGACCGACACGACCGGCTGACGTTGCCAGTCGTCGTCTGCGAGGCTGGCTCGATGGCGAAGCTCGACGCCGGCGACCAGGCTCCCCCCTTCGCGCTCTCGGACCAGCACGGCGAGACCGTGCGCCTCGACGACTTCCGCGGACGGACGCTGCTCGTGTATTTCTACCCCGAGGCCGACACGCCCGGGTGCACCACGCAGTCGTGCGACGTGCGTGACCATCGGCAGGAATTCGCCGACCTCGGTCTCGACGTGGTGGGCATCTCGCCCGACGAGCCGGCGAAGCAACTGGCGTTCGATGAGAAGTTCTCGCTCGGCTTCCCCCTGCTCGCCGACACCGACCACGCGGTCGCCGAGGCCTGGGGCACCTGGGGCGAGAAGAAGCTCTACGGCAAGACCTCCATCGGCATCACGCGGTCGTCGTTCCTGATCGACGAGCACGGGCGAGTGGCACGGGCGTGGTACCGCGTGAAGGCCGACCAGACCGTGCCGAAGGCCAAGGAAGCGCTGGAGGGCTGACGCTGCCAGCGGCCGGACCTGAGGGCGGAGACGGAGAGATTCGAACTCTCGAGGGACGGTTATGCCCCTAACCGCTTAGCAGGCGGCTCCTTTCGGCCTCTCAGGCACGTCTCCGCTCACGATTCTACCGGTCGGGGCCGTGCAGGCTCGCAGGTAGGCTCGGCGCCATGCCCGACGTGATCATCGTGGGAGGCGGGGTGATCGGCGCGGCATGCGCGCTCGAGCTCGCCTCGCGCGGCGCGAGCGTGACCCTGCTCGAGCGCGACCACCTGGCGGCACACGCCTCCGGCCGCAACCAGGGCTTGTGGGTGCTGCCTGACGACGATGTGCACGTGCCGATGGCCCTCGCGAGCCTCGAGGTATACCGGCGCGTCGCCGCGGAGGCGCCCCTCGACGTGCAGCTCGACACGGAACCCGTCGGCACCGTGCTCGCGGCGATGAACGGCCGCGAGGTGCAGCTCGCCGAGCAGGCCGTCGCCCGTGCGGAGGGTCACGGCATCGTGGTGGAGGACATCTCGGGACCCGGCGACATCCGCGACCACGAGCCGGGCCTCACCCGCAACGTGGCGGGCGCGTGGCTGCTGCACGCCGGGCACCGGCTCGATCCCGGTGCACTCACGGTGGCGCTCGCCCTCACCGCGGCGGAGCGAGGCGCCGAGATCCGCCATCACGTGCACGCCCGCGCCCTCGCGATGGCCCACGGGGTCGTGCGCGGGGTCGTGACCGACGACGGTCCGGTCGAAGCCAGCACCACGATCGTGGCGGCCGGCCCGTGGTCGAGTCCGTTGCTCGAGCAGGCGGGCGTGCACCTGCCCATCGTCGGCGCTCGAGGATGGCTCGTGCGCGTCGCCCCGACCCAGTCTGACCTCCTCACGCATCTCATCGAGGCGCCCGGGCCGCACGCGGCGCTGCGCGACGGCGCCGCGCCGTCGTGGCCCACCGCCGCGGAGGTGATCGCCGACGGCGAGCCCCCGAGCGAGATCGGCTCGCTGCTGCACCCCCATCGCGACGGGCGCACGATCGTGATCGGCTCGACCCGCCAGATCTGGCTCACCCCCGAACCGCCCGAGGAGCGGATCGTGGGCCGCCTGCTCGACGCCGCGATCGAGCTCGCGCCGGCGATCGCCGATGCCCGCGTGCAGTCGTCGTGGTGGGGCCTGCGCCCGCTCACGCCCGACGAGCGTCCGTTCGTCGGCGCCGTGCGGGAAGGGCTGCACGTCGCGACCGGCCACGGTTCCGAGGGCGTGATCCTCGGCGCGGGCACGGCACAGCTCGTCGCGGCGCAGATCGGGGGCGAACCGCCGCCGTTCGACGCGGCGCCCTACGACCCGCTCCGGTTCGACCGGCCGGCCTAGCTCGCTCGCGTTCGCGGTCGAGAACGCGAGCATCTGCACACAGGTACTCGGGGAGACACCTTCGGACCTGCGACGATACGATGCCTGCCCTACCTGCCATGGCCATCCTCACCCTCGGGGTTTCCTTCCGTCGCGCGCCGATCGAGCTGCTGGAGCGGCTCGCGTTCACCGACGACGACCTCGCCAAGGCCTACCGCGTGGCCGGCGACCTCGACGGGGTCGACGGCACGGTCGTCCTGTCGACCTGCAACCGCGTCGAGGTCTACGGCGAGGTCACGAGCTACCACGCCGGCTTCCTCGCGTTGAAGCGTCTGCTCACCCAGACGCGCGAGGTCGCGGGCGAGGAACTGGCCGACCCGATGTACGCCCACTGGGAGCGCGACGCCGCCGACCACCTGTTCGCCGTGGCGAGCGGACTCGATTCCATGGTGCTCGGCGAGACGCAGATCTACGCGCAGGTTCGCGAGGCGCTGCGCCGCGCCGAGGCCGAAGGCGCCGCAGCGCCGCCGCTCACCGCGCTCTTCCACTCCGCCGCACGGGCGGGGCGCCGGGTGCGGCAGGAAACCTCGCTCGGCGCCGCGCCCGACGCCTTCGTCGCGCTCGGCGCCGACATCGCCGAGGAAGCCGTCTCGGGCCTCGCCGGTCGCGAGGTCGTGGTGGTGGGCGCCGGCACGATGGCCGCCCTCGCCGTGAAGCACCTGCGCCAGCGCGGCGTGGGCCCGGTGCGCGTGCTGAATCGCTCGCTCGAGCACGCGCGGGCGCTCGCCGAACGCACGAACGCCGATCACGGCGAGCTCGACGCCTTGCCCGACGCGATGCGGCACGCCGACCTGGTCGTGAGCGCCACCGGCGCGGCCGGCATCGTGATCAAGCGCGCGGCCGTGGCCGACGCGATGATCGCGCGCGACGGACGCCCGCTCGTGCTGCTCGACCTCGCCGTACCACGCGACGTGGAACCCGAGACGACCTACGTCGAGGGCGTGCGCGTGATCGACATCGTCTCGCTGCGCGAGCGCCTGGCCGAGCACGACGCACAGACGGCGGGCGACATCGCGCGCGCGAGAGAGATCGTGGCCGATGAGGTGCACCGCTACGTCGTTCGCCGGCGCGGCGACGAGCTCGCGCCGTTCATCCGGGAGATGCGCCGCCGAGGCGACGAGATCGTGCGCGGCGAGATCGACCGGTTCGCGCCGCGCCTGGCCGGCCTGACGCCCGACGAGCGTGAGGCCGTCGAGGCGATCGCGCGAGGCATCGCGGCCAAGCTGCTGCACGACCCCATCGTGGCGCTCAAGGAGCGCTCGGAGCCGGGCACCGACGGCGTGCATGCGCGGGTGCTGGCCGAGCTGCTCGGCATCGACATCATCGAACCGTGAGCGCGCTGCGCATCGGCACCCGCCGCTCCCCGCTGGCGCTCGCCCAGGCCGAGGAGGTGCGCGTGCGGCTCGAGGCCACCGGCGTGCTCGCCGACATCGTGCCGATGAGCACGACCGGCGACGACGGCGTGCTGCCGGCCGACTCGGCGCAGGGCCTGAAAGGGTTGTGGATCGACACGATCCTCGACGCGCTCGAATCGGGGGAGATCGACATCGCGGTGCACTCGGCCAAGGATCTGCCGGCCGAGGACGACGAAGGGTTCACGATCGCGGCGGTGCCCGAACGCGAGGACCCCGCCGACGTGCTGATCTGCCGGGAACCGGGCGAGCTGCGCGGCGGGGCCCTCATCGGCACCTCGAGCGTGCGGCGCCGCGCGCAGCTGCTGGCGGCGTTCCCAGGGCTCGAGGTGGTCGACCTGCGCGGCAACGTGCAGACGAGGCTGCGCAAGCTCGAGGACGGGGAGGTCGACGCCGCCGTGCTGGCGGCGGCCGGGCTGTCGCGCCTCGGGCTCGCGCCCGACAACGCCCGCGCGCTGCCCCTCGCGATGATGGTGCCCGCGCCCGGCCAAGGGTGCCTGGCCGTCCAGACGCGCGAGGACGACGCCGACGCGATCGCCGCGGTGGCCCCGTTGGATCATGCGCCGAGCCACCGAGCCCTCGATGCGGAGCGGTCGCTGATGTGGCGGCTCGGTGGCGGCTGCGCCCTGCCCCTCGGCGCCCTCGCGACCGTGGGGGTCGAGACGATCGGACTGTCCGCGGTGATCGCGACCGTCGACGGCACGACCGTGCTGCGGGTCGAGACCCAAGGCCCGACCCCCGAGGACGCCGCGGCGCTGGCGGCCAAGGAGCTCATCGCCCAGGGCGCGGAGCGCATCCTCGACGACGTCGAGGCGGGGTGAGCGCCGCCGCCCGGGGCGGACCCGGGAAGCCGCTCGCCGCACGCACCGTCGTGCTCACCCGCCCGGCCGACCAGTCGGCGGCGCTCACCGCCAGGCTGCGGCGGCTGGGCGCCCGGCCGATCGTGGCCCCCGCGATCGAGATCGTGCCCGCGCGCTCCGCCGCGCTCACGAAGGCGCTGCGCGACCTGGAAGCCGGCGACTTCGCATGGATCACGCTGACCAGCCGAGCGACGGTGGCGATGCTGGCCTCGAGGCTCCCGGGCCCTCGCGCGCTCGGCGACGCGCGGGTGGCCGCCATCGGCGACGGCACCGCGGCCGCGTTCCGTCGATGGGCGCGTCGCGACCCCGATCTCGTGCCGGCGTCGTTCACGACGACCGGGCTCGCTCGCGCCTTCCCGCGGGGCCAGGGCAGGGTGCTCTGCGCGCGCGCCGACATCGCGCCGCCCGGCCTCGAGGACGCGCTCGCCGCCAAGGGCTGGTCACCCACGCGCGTCGACGCCTACCGCACCCGCATGCCACGCGCGCTCGCGCGGGAGGCTCGCGACGCGCTGCGGGCAGGCGAGGTCGACGCCGTGACCTTCACGAGCGCCTCGACCGTGCGGGGGTTCGTGGGCGCGCTCGACGCCGTCGCCGGGGCGCCGAAGGTGGTGTGCATCGGACCGGTCACCGCCAGGGAAGCCCGCGAGCACGGCCTGACGGTGCACGCCGTCGCGAGACCGCACACGATCGATGGCCTCGTCGATGCCCTCCTGCGCGTGCTGGTTCGATGAACACCGCGGACGAGCATCCGGCCGGTGGCATGGGCGCGCGCGGCGACGGTACGCTGGCGCCATGAGCTACCCCGAGCGACGGCCGCGGCGGCTGCGGCGCACGGCAGCGATGCGCGCGCTCGTGCGCGAGACGCGGGTGCACCCCGACGACCTGATCATGCCCATGTTCTGCAAGGAGGGCATCGACGAGCCCGCCCCGATCGATTCGATGCCGGGGCAGATGCAGCACACCCTCGAGTCACTGCGCAAGGAAGCCGTCGCGATCGCGGAGTCGGGCGTGCGTGCCTTCATGCTCTTCGGTGTGCCGGCGACGAAGGACGCCGAGGGCTCGCAGGCCTGGCACCCCCACGGCATCGGCCAGCGGGCGATCGAGGCACTGCGCTCGGAGTTCGGCGACGACGCCGTGGTCATGAGCGACCTCTGCCTCGACGAGTACACGGACCACGGGCATTGCGGCGTGCTGAACGAGCGCGACGAGGTCGACAACGACGCCACCCTGGAGCGGTACGCGCGCATCGCGGTTGCCCAGGCCGTGGCCGGCGCCCACGTGGTCGGACCGAGCGGCATGATGGACGGCCAGGTGGCGACGATCCGCGCCGCGCTCGACGACTCGGGGCATGACGACGTCGCGATCATGGCCTACGCGGCGAAGTTCGCGAGCGCGTTCTACGGGCCGTTCCGCGAGGCCGCCGAGGGTGCCCCACGGTTCGGAGACCGCACCGGCTACCAGCAGGACCCCGCCAACGCCGACGAGGCGATGCGCGAGATCCACGCCGACATCGAGGAGGGCGCCGACATCGTCATGGTCAAGCCAGCCCTTCCTTACCTCGACGTGGTGGCGAGAGCGAAGCGGGAGACGGGCTTCCCGCTCGCGGCGTATCACGTGAGCGGGGAGTACGCGATGCTGAAGGCCGCGGCCGCCAACGGGTGGCTCGACGAGCGGCGCGCCGTGCTCGAGACGCTCACCGCGATCCGCCGAGCAGGCGCCGATCTCATCCTCACCTACCACGCGCACGAGGCCGCGCGGTGGCTGCGCGCCGACGCATGACGAGGTCGCGGGACCTGTTCGAACGCGCGCGCGCGGTGATCCCCGGGGGGGTCGACTCGCCCGTGCGGGCGTTCGGGGCCGTCGGTGGCACACCCGTCTTCATCGAGCGCGGTGAAGGCGCCTACCTGATCGACGCCGACGGCGAACGCCGCGTGGATCTCGTGCAATCGTGGGGGGCGCTGCTGTTCGGTCACGCACGGGCCGAGATCGTCGACGCCGCGACCCGGGCGGCAACGAGGGGCACGTCGTTCGGGGCACCGACCGCCGGCGAGGTGGAACTTGCCGAGCGCATCGTCGAGGCGGTGCCGAGCATCGACCGCGTGCGGCTCGTGAACAGCGGCACCGAAGCCGCCATGAGCGCGATCAGGCTGGCGCGCGGCGCGACCGGTCGCGACCTGATCGTGAAGTTCGAGGGCTGCTACCACGGGCATTCCGACTCGCTGCTCGCGAAGGGCGCGGGCAGTGGGCTCGCGACGCTCGGCATCCCGTCGTCGCCGGGCGTGACCGAGGGCGCGGCGCGCGACACCCTCACCGCCGCCTTCAACGACCTCGGCGCCGTGCGGTCGATCTTCGCCGAGCGCGGGAGCGAGGTCGCCGTCGTCGCCGTCGAGCCGGTCGCCGCGAACATGGGCGTGGTGGCGCCCGAGCCCGGCTTCCTCGAGGGGCTGCGAGCGCTCTGCGATCGAGCACGGCTCGCTGCTGCTGTTCGACGAGGTGATCACGGGGTTCCGCATCGCCTACGGTGGCGCTCAGACGTACTACGGCGTCATGCCCGACCTGACGGCGCTCGGCAAGGTGATGGGAGGCGGCTTCCCGTGCGCCGCGTTCGGCGGGCGCGATGACGTGATGGCCGAGCTCGCGCCCGAGGGCCCGGTCTACCAGGCGGGCACGCTGAGCGGGAACCCGGTCGCGGTCGCCGCCGGCATCGCGACGCTCGACCTGGCCCGCGCCGAGGAGCCCTACCCCACTCTCGAGACGACGGCCGACCTGCTCGTGGCTGGGCTCGCGAGCGCCTTCTCGGCGGCCGACATCCCCGTCACGATCAACCAGGCTGGATCGCTGTGCAGCGTGTTCTTCACCGACACGCCGGTGCGCGACTTCGACGGCGCGCGGGCCGCCGATCACCAGCGGTACGCACGGTTCTTCCACCACATGCTGGCGAACGGCGTGATCCTGCCGCCGTCGGGCTACGAGCTGTGGACCCTCTGCACGGCGCACGGCCCCGAGGAGACGGAGAGGATCCTCGGGGCCGTGGCGTCGTTCCGGGACTAGCGCGGCAGGCTGGCCGATCCCGGTCGGTCTCCGGCGCCGGACGGGCGGTCGGACGCCGGAGACGCGTTGCGGCTAGGCGACCGCGGCGTGCTCGAGCTCCTCGCGCAGGTCCACCCGCTCGACCGTGGTCGCGAGGCAGAACGTGCCGATCACGCGGTCGAACGCATCGTGGGTCGGCGCGACGGTGCACCGAACGGTCGCGTGCTGCCCTTCGAGCGTGAACTCGGCGGTTTCGCCGTTCAGCGCGGCCACGTGCGCATCGAGCAGTTCGAGGCCTGGACCCTCCATGCCGAAGATCGCGATCAGGTCGCGACCCTCGACCTTCGAGCGTGCCAGCCCGAGCACCTCCGACGCTGCGCCGGTCACCGTGCGCACACGCAGCGCGGTGTCGGTGCTCCAGAAGAACACGGGATGCCCGCCGGCGGCTGCACCGATCGACTCCGCGTTCGCGAACCGCGAGCGCGGCGGCGGCGGTGCCTGAGGGATCTGTACCGTGTCGGTGATGCCGATCAGTTCCCACTGTCGCATGTCTCTCACCCTCCCGAGCTTCGGGGACGCCTGCTTACCTGTTTTCGGGTACCGGAGGGTGTTTCCGGATAGGTCCTTCGGCGGTTCTTGGCGCATCGGTCGTTGGGCCTAGGTGGAGGACGGCCGTTCCTCCCGGTCGACCCATGCGATCTCGTGCTCGTGGACGTACCCGCTACGAGGACATCGTGCGCTTCTTGTCGCGCAGGATCTCCCGCACGCAGTGATGCCCCGGAAGACCCGTGACGCCGCCGCCCGCGTGCGTGGCACTCGACGCCTGGTACAGCCCTGCGATCGGCGTGCGGTAGTCGGCGTAGCCGACCGCCGGCCGCATGTGGAACAGCTGATCGACCGTGAGCTCTCCGTGGAAGATGTTGCCGCCGATCAGATCCCAGCCTTCCTGCATCTGCTTGGGACCGATGATCTGACGGGCCAGCACGCTGTCACGGAAGCCGGGCGCGACCTCGTCCATGTGGTCGATCAAGCGATCGGCGTAGGCCTCGAGTTCGGCGGTGTGGTCGTCCTCGTCGTCGGCCCAGTCGGCCGGGCACCACTGCGTGAACATCGACACCGTGTGGATGCCCTCGGGCGCGAGGGTGGTGTCGACGACCGTGGGGATCTCTGTGTCGCTGAACGGCCGGGTCGCCGCCTCGCCGAACCGCGCCTGCTGGTAGGCCTGCTCGAGCTGCTCCACGTCGTCGAGCAGCTCGATGGCGCCGCCGTGGATCTCCGGATCGAAGTCGGGGTCGGCCGTGAACGTGGGCAGTCTGTCGATCGCGAGGTTCACCTTCACGGTGCCGCTGCGCGTCTTCCAATGCTCGATGTCGTGCACGAACGAACTCGGCAGCTCGCTGCGATCGAGCTGCTGCAGGAACGTGATCTTGGGGTGCACGGCGGTCACGACCAGCGGCGCGGCGATCTCCTCCCCGTCATCGAGCACGACGCCGGTGACCCGGCCGTTCGTCGTGGCGATCGTTCGCACCGGGGCGTTGACCCGCACCTCCGCGCCGAAGAACTTCGCCGAGTCCTCGCAGGCTTTCGAGACCGCGCCCATGCCGCCTTCCATGAAGCCCCAGCTCGCGACCTGGCCGTCGCCGATGTCGCCCACCGAGTGGTGCATGAGCACGTACGCCGTGCCGGGTGCATCGGGACCGGCCCAGGTGCCGATGATGCCGTTCACCGCCATGAAGCCCTTCATCTCGGGCGTCACGAACCAGCGGTCGAGCAGATCGGAGGCGCTCATCGTGAACAGGCGCGTGACGTCGCCGACGGTGGCCTCGTCGACGTGGGCGCGCAGCTTCCACGCGAGCTTGCCGAGGTCCCACAGGTCGGTCGGCCTCTTGGACCCCACGTGGGGCGGGGTCTCCATCAGCATCGGCCCGAGGATGTCGGAGATGCGGGAGATCCACTCGTAGAACTCGAAGTACGCGTCGGCGTCGCGCTTGGAGAGCTTCGCGATCGAGTCGCGGGTCTTCTGGTCGTCGTCGGCCTGGATGATGGAGCCGCCCCCGCGCATCGGCATGTACCCCTGCCCGAGCGGCAGCAGCTTGAACCCGAACCGCTCGAGCTGCAGCTCGCGCCGTAGCGACGGCGGCATCAGCGACATCGTGTAACTGAGCGTGTTGACCTTGACCCCCGGGTACTCGTCGGGCCACGGTTCGCTGGTGTCGGCAGCCCCCCCGGTCTTGTGCCGCTTCTCGAGCACGAGCGTGCGTGCGCCGCGCTTGGCCAACAGCGCCGCGGCGACCAGGCCGTTGTGGCCCCCGCCGACGACGACGGCGTCGTATCGATTCCCCTGCTGCTGCGTCATATTGAATCTCCGTTCAAACCGGTGGAGCGGAGCCTACACCCGGCCCCGCGCAGGCCGGTAGCGGGCCGGCAGGTTCGCGCCATCTGGGTGAACCCACCCGTGGGACGGGCGCCCATAATGAGCCGAAGGCCGCCCGCTCGGCGCGCCGCCCGACGGAAGGGGTCGAACGTGAACGATCAGGATGGGCGGGTCACATGCGAGAGCTGCGGCCGGGTCGAGACCGATGCGTCGGTGAAGTTCTGCCCGAGTTGCGGCACCCCGCTTCGCGGTGAACCGGCTCGCCGGAAGCTGCGGCGGCGTCTCGCCGGTCTCTTCGTGTTCCTCACGGTGCTGTCGCTCGTCGTGACGGTCGTGGGAGCGTGGGCCAGGGCGGTCGCCTTCGACACCGACCGTTTCGTCGCCACGATCGGCCCGGCGATCGACGAGCCTTCGGTGCAGCAAGCACTCAGCGTTCGGCTCACCGACCGGGTCATGGAAGGGCTGCAGGTGCAGGAACGGGTCGCCTCGGCCCTTTCGGGACTCGACAGCGGCGACCTGCCCGTCTCGCCGGCCCTGCTGGCCTCGCCGATCGCCGACGGCATCCGCACGGTGCTGCTCGAGCGCATCGAACAGGCGATCGCGAGCGACGCCGTGCGCACACTGTGGTACGACGTGCTCGCCCGAGCCCATGCCCAGGCCATCGCGCTGCTGCGGGGCGAGGCCACGAACGCCACGATCGAGGGCGATGCCGTCTACATCAACCTGCTGCCGTTCGTCAACGACGCCCTCGCCACACTCGAGGCGCAACTCTCGGAGATCTTCAACCGCTCGATCGACGTGCCCACGATCACCGCCGAGAACGTGACGCAGGCCGTCGGGCTGCTCGAACAGCAGTTCGGCGTGGACCTGCCGGCCGACTTCGGTCAGATCAAGGTGTTCGAGTCCGACGCGCTGCCCGCCGCGCAGGCTGCGGTCGCCGCCACCGACCGCCTGATCTATGCCCTCGGGGCCCTCACGCTCGTGCTCGCCGTGGTGGCACTCGTGATCTCGCCCCGCCGCCTGCGCACCACACTATGGCTCGGCCTCGGTGCGGCGATCGGTCTCATCGTCGTACGACGGCTCGCGCTGCGGCTCGACGACGCCATCGTGGAGCGCGTGACCGGTGAGACCAACCGGGCGGCGGTGGGCGCGGTGACGGGCGACGTCTTCCAGGACCTTCGGGACTTCACCACGCTGCTGCTGGTCGCGGCCATCGTGGTCGGGCTGGGGGCATACCTTGCGGGGCGCCCGCCGTGGGTGCGCCGCACGATCGAGCGGGCCTCCGACGGCACCATCGTGCCGCTCGAGACTGGCGTGGTTCGCTGGATCGGCGACCATGCGACGGTGCTGCAGGCCGCGACGGTGACGCTCGGTGCCCTGGTGCTCCTCGTCGCCGACCTCGGGTGGGTGTCGCTGCTGATCGTGCTCGTACTGATGGCGGCGGCGTGGCTCACCCTGACCTACCTGCGGGAACGCGTGAGCGCCGCGGCCGACGCCGCGTAACGCTTCGGCTCTCGGCTGAGACAGTGGGGAGGTCGACCACAGCTGAGGAGGTCATGGACATGAGCGAGTTCGCCACGTTCGGCGCAGGGTGTTTCTGGGGCGTCGAGTGGGTGTTCCGTCAGGTGCCCGGCGTGCTCGAGGCCGTCTCGGGGTACGCGGGCGGCTTCGTGGAGGACCCCGACTACCGTCTCGTCTGCACCGGCACCACCGGCCACGCGGAGGTCGTGCGGGTCGAGTTCGACCCGGCGGTCGTGACATACGAGCAGCTGCTCGAGGTCTTCTGGGCGATGCACGACCCGACCCAGGTGAACCGGCAGGGGCCCGACACCGGCACGCAGTACCGCAGCGCCATCTTCACGGACTCGCCCGAGCAGCAGGCGGCCGCCGAGGCATCACGCGAGCGGGCGCAGGCCGGCTTCGACCGCCCGATCGCGACCGAGATCACCGAGGCGGGCCCCTTCTACCCCGCCGAGGACTACCACCAGCGCTACTACGAGCAGACAGGGCACGAGCCCTACTGTCACGTGCTGCCGTCAGGGTTGCTCGAGCGGCTGGGACTCGTGCGCGCCGGCGCCTGACGCTGGTCGGGGTCGTTCAACCGTCGCGGAAGCCCACGTGGGCGTGCGATCCGTCGCAGAAGGGCTTCGTCTCCGATCGGCCGCAGCGGCAGAGCGTCACCCGGTTGCGCACCTCGTAGGTGTGCCCGTCGGCGCTCGTCACCGGGATGCGTCCGCGCACCCAGTACGGGCCGTCTCGCACGACGCCGATGCTCACCGGCAGGGCGGGCTCGAGTTGCCCGCCGTCTTCGTCGGGCTGCATCTCCAGGGCGCCGGACGGGCAGAGCCGCACCATCTGCATCAGCCGCTCGCGCACGGCGGGGTCGTCGGCCCGCCGTGCGAGGCGGCGCCAGTTCGTGAACCGGTCGCCGCAGAACCCCGCGTGCTGACACGTCGCGAGATCGAAGCTCACCGTGCCCTCGCCCGCCGGGAACTCGTAGCGGCGCTCGGCGATGTCTGAGCGCTCGGCCGTTTCCGTGCCGTCGAAGCCGGACAGGTGGCTGCCGTCGCAGAAGGGCTTGTCGGCGGAACGTCCGCACCGGCAGAGCTCGTAGCGTGCCGGGGCCTGGTCGAGTTCCTCGTCGGGCACCCACCCCACCGGCTCGCCGAACTCGGTCTCGACCTGGGCGGTGCGCGTGATCGTGACGTCGCCGCTCACCACGTACGGGCCGTCTTTTTGCACCTGGATCTGCGGGTCGTCGGTCGGTGCCATGCGCTCCATCGTCGCCGCCTTCGTCGCAGATGTCACGTCGGGATGCGAGGGTCACGTGGACTCCGTGCGATATTCGCGGCACTTCCCCTCGTCGTGCCCGCAACCGGAGCCCGCAACCGGAAGGGAAGGACCTTCGTGAGACACCCTCGCAGCATCGTCGTGGCCGCGCTGGTGGCCGACCTGATGACCGCGACCGCCGGCACGGCCGTCGCATCGGCATAGCCGACTACGACCTCGGATGCGACTCGACGGCACCGGACGGCGATGGCTGACCGACGACGACACGAAGGATCAGATCGCGGGCGATTGGTCGCCCGACGGCCAGCGGGTGGCCTTCCTGATCGCCCAGACGCTGAAGCCTCGGCCCCGGCGCCCGCCCGCTCCCCGCGTACTGATGAGCGCCGGCGGCGGCGGGCCGATCACCGGGCAGGCACCGTCGGCCGCGTGCTGTACACGCCCGACGGCTCGCGCGTGATGTTCGCGCGGTTCAGCTCCGTCTCGATGGATCTGTACTCGACCCCGGTCGACGGCGGCGTGCTGAAGCGCCTCACCGAGACCGTGAAGACCTACAACTCGTTCGACCTGTTCGGCCTGCCGACCTGAGCCGAGGCGCCGCCGTTCGGGTGTAGCATCCTCGAACACATGTTCGAGGAGTTGAACGACGCCCAACGCGAGGCCGTCGCGCACGGCGATGGGCCGCTGCTGATCGTCGCCGGCGCGGGCACCGGCAAGACGACCACGCTGGCCGCCAGGGTCGGCCGCCTGCTCGCCGACGGCGTGCGGCCCGAGCGCGTCCTGCTGCTCACGTTCAGCCGGCGTTCGGCGCGGGAGATGACCTCGCGCGCCGAGCGCATGGCGGCCGATGCCGGTGCGGGCATCGACGCGTCGCGCATCTGGAGCGGCACGTTCCATGCGGTCGGCAACCGCCTGCTGCGGCTGCACGGACGCGCGTTGGGGCTCGACCCCTCGTTCACCGTGCTCGACCAGTCCGACGCCGCCGACGTGATGCACCTGCTGCGCGACGAACTCGGGTTCAGCGCGCGCGAGCGTCGCTTCCCGCGCAAGGAGACGATCGCCGGCATCTACTCCCGCACCGTGAACGCCGGCGAGCCGCTCGGCGACGTGCTGCGGCGCCACTACCCCTGGTGCCTCGAGGAGGCCGACGGGCTGCGCGACATCTTCCGGTCCTACACGGAGCGCAAGCGCGCCCAGCACGTGCTCGACTACGACGACCTGCTGCTGTTCTGGAAGGCGCTCGCCACGTCGCCCGCCACCCGCACCCAGCTCGCAGGCATGTTCGAGCACGTGCTCGTCGACGAGTACCAGGACACGAACGCGCTGCAGGCCGACATCCTCGAAGGGCTGCGCCCCGAGGGCACGCCGCGCAACCTCACCGTGGTGGGCGACGACGCGCAGTCGATCTACGGGTTCCGCGCGGCGACCGTGCGCAACATCCTCGAGTTCCCCGAACGGTTCCCCGGCGCGACGCTCGTGCGGCTCGAGCAGAACTTCCGGTCCACCCCGCCGATCCTCGCTTCCAGCAACGCCGTGATCGCGTCGAGCCCCCAGCGCCACGAGAAGACGCTGTGGTCGGGCCGCCGCGGCGACGGCGAGCCGACGCTGCGCACCTGCCTCGACGAGGCCGAGCAGTGCGACGCGGTCTGCGAGACGGTGCTCGCCCACCGCGAGCAGGGCGTGCCGCTCAAGGAGCAGGCGGTGCTGTTCCGAGCCGCGCACCACAGCGATCACCTCGAGGTCGAGCTCACCCGTCGCAACATCCCGTTCGTGAAGTACGGCGGCCTGAAGTTCATGGAAGCCGCCCACGTCAAGGACACGCTCGCCATCCTGCGCGTGCTCGAGAACCCGCACGACGAGGTGGCGTGGTTCCGCGTGCTGCAGCTGCCCGAGGGCATGGGTCCCGCCACCGCCCGCCGGCTGATGCAGGCGATCGGCGTGCGCACGAGCGACGACGGCTCGCCTCTGCTGCGGTTCCTCGACGAGCCTGTCGACGTGCCCCGGGCGGCGCTCGAGGGCATCCAGGAGCTGCGCTCCGCGCTGCGCGGGTGCACGGACGAGACGGTGCTCTCCCCTGCCGGCCAGATCGAACGGTTGCGCACGTTCCTCGCGCCGGTGTTCGCCCGGCGCTACGACGCCGCGGCCGCCCGGTTGCGTGACCTCGAGCAGCTGGCCGCACTCGCAGCCGGCTACGAGGCGCGGGGGCGCTTCCTCGCCGAGCTCACGCTCGACCCGCCGTCGAGCACCGGCGACCTCGCCGGTCCGCCACTGCTCGACGAGGACTGGCTCGTGCTGTCGACGATCCATTCCGCGAAGGGCCTGGAGTGGCGTGTCGTGCACGTGATCCACGCGGCCGACGGCATGATCCCGTGCGACATGGCCACCGGCGACGACGACGAGATCGAGGAAGAACGCCGCCTGCTGTACGTCGCGCTCACGCGCGCCCGCGACGCGCTGCACGTGTATCGGCCGATGCGTTACTACCGCAAGCCCAAGGGCGACCCGCATTCGTTCTCGCAGCTCTCGCGCTTCCTCGAGCCGGCGTCGGTCCGGTCGACGTTCGCAGAGCACGGCCCACGGGTCGACGCGCCACCCGATGTCGTCGATCTGCGTGGCACGGTCGACGTCGACGCCTACCTCGCCGATCTGTGGTCGGAGTAGTCGGTCGGCGGCACCCGCTCCGTCGCCGCCTGGGTAGCCTGAACGGGTGCGATACGACGCGGTGCTGCTCGATCTGTACGACACGCTCGTGTGGAGCGACTGGTATTCCTGGCAGGGTCGCGTCGCCGGCCACCTCGGGGTCACGCACGAGACGATCGGTCGGGCGTTCGCCCAGACGCGCCCGGCTCGCAGTGTGGGCGCGACGCCCGACACCGAGTCGGACCTCGTGGCGATGCTCGAGGCGGCCGACATCGATCCGGCACCCGGCATCGTCGCCGATTTGCTCGAGATGGAGCGCGAGATGGCCGACTCGGTACGGCTCTACGACGATTCCCTCGAGGTCGTGCGAGCGCTACGAGCCGGCGGCGTGCCGACCGCCCTCGTCAGCAACTGTTCGCACAACACGCGGCCGATCGTCGACCGCCTCGGGCTCGAGCGGGAGTTCGACGCGGTGGTGCTGTCGTTCGAGGTCGGGGCGATGAAGCCCGACCCCGCGATCTACCGTGAGGCCCTCACGCGACTCGGCGACCCCGAGCCGGCGCGCTCGGTCTTCGTCGACGATCAGGTGCGCTACTGCGACGGCGCAGCCGCCGTCGGGTTGCAGACGTTCCTCATCCTGCGCCCCGAGGAGGCGCTCGAGGGCCGCCCGTTCGACATGAACGGGCACCGGCCGATCGAGACGCTCGCGCCGCTGCTCGAGGATTAGCTAGCCTCGCAGGCCGAGCACCACGAGCAGGATCGACACGTACTGGCATGCGGCGGCGGCGATCGTGGCCGTGTGCCAGACCTCGTGGTAGCCGAACGTGCGGGGCCACGGGTTGGGCCGATTCGTCGCCAGCACGAGCGCGCCGAGCGAGTAGAGCAGGCCACCGGCGATCAGCAGCAGCGTCTCGGCGGTGTCGAGACCGCGCAGCAGGGCCGGCAAGCTGATCGCGACGGTCCACCCCAGCCCGATGTACATGAACCCCGAGAGCACGTGCAGATCGACGCGGTAGAACTTCGTCGCCACGCCGACGGCGGCCCCTGCCCAGACGACGATCAGCATGATCGTCGCGATCGTGCCCTGGAGCACGAGCAGGCAGTACGGCGTGTAGGTGCCGGCGATGAGCACGAAGATCATCGAGTGGTCGAGGCGACGCATGCGGGCGTATGCGGGTTCGCTCCAGTCGCCGAGGTGGTAGGCGGCGCTCGCCCCGAAGAGCCCGGAGAGCGTGAGCGCGTAGATGAGCGTGGCCACGCGGGCCCGGGCATCGGGCGCGAGCAGCACGAGCAGCAGGCCCGCGGGGATCGACGCGGCGAACGCGACCTGATGCAGTCGTCCGCGCATGCGCGGCTTGGGCCGCTCGTGGATCGGCATCGCACGCATCGCCTTCGGGTCGGCGAGCAGGTCGGGGTCGGCGCGGGGGCTCGTCATCTCACCGCCCAGGGTAGCCACATAGACTCTCGTCACGACGAACCGCGAGGTGGATGCGCAATGTCCGAGGCGATGGAACGCGAGGGGTCCGGCAAGGGGAAGTTCCCGAAGAAGGCGTACGAGCGCGAGCTCTTCCGCCTGCAGGAGGAGCTCGTGAAGATGGAACAGTGGGTCGCCGACACCGGCGCCCGCGTCGTCGCGATCTTCGAGGGGCGCGACGCGGCCGGCAAGGGCGGCGCGATCAAGCGCATCACCGAGCACACGAACCCGCGCGTGACCCGGCACGTGGCCCTGCCGAAGCCCTCGGACCGCGAGCGCTCGCAGTGGTAC
The DNA here is from genome assembly GCA_963722795.1 of uncultured Actinomycetes bacterium. GTDB lineage: Bacteria > Actinomycetota > UBA4738 > UBA4738 > HRBIN12 > JAOUEA01. Next base: position 305,502 of record CAVROD010000002.1, on the reverse strand, counting down.
TTCCAGCGCTACGTCGAGGAGCTGCCGGCGGCCGGCGAGATCGTGCTGTTCGACCGAAGCTGGTACAACCGCGCCGGCGTGGAACGGGTGCTCGGCTTCTGCACACAGGCCGAGTACTACCGCTTCCTGCGGCAGACACCGATCTTCGAACGGCTGCTCGTGGAAGACGGCATCGTGCTCATCAAGTACTGGTTCTCGGTGAGCGACGAGGAGCAGGAACGCCGGTTCGCCAAGCGCATCGACGACCCGCTGCGCCGCTGGAAGCTCAGCGAGACCGACCTGTACTCGCGCACGAAGTGGGTCGACTACTCACGCGCCAAGGACGAGATGTTCGTACACACCGACATCCCCGAGGCGCCGTGGCACGTGGTCGACGCCGACAACAAGAAGAAGGCGCGCCTGAACTGCATCGCGCACCTGCTCTCGCAGATCCCGTACGAGGCGAGGCCGGTGCCCGAGATCGTGATGCCGCCCCGCCAGCGCGACGAGGGCTACGTGCGCCCCCCGCGCGAGCTGTACACCTACGTGCCCGACCACGCTGCCGAGGTGCTGCGCACGACGCGGAGCTGACGTCAGACGAGGTCGTCGAGGGCCTCGGCGACCGGCTTGCGGATGCCCGTCACGAACGGGATCTCGACCTTCGTGTAGAGCCGCGCCTTCGTGTTGCGCAACTCGCGGATCACGTCGACGAGGTGATCGGCCTGCTCGGCCTCGAACGCGAGGATCCACTCCCAGTCGCCGAGCCCGAACCCGCTCGTGGTGTTCGCGAGCACCTGCGGGAACTCGCGGCCCACCACGCCGTGCTCGCGCAGCAGTTCGCCGCGCTCCTCGCGGGGCAGCAGGTACCACTCGGGCGTACGCACGAACGGGTAGACGCAGAGGAACGTTTCGGGCGGCACGCCCTTGGCGAACGCGGGCTGGTGGTCGGGGGTGAACTCAGCGGGCTTCACGACCCCCATGAAGGTCCAGGTCAGGTCCATCAGCCGTCCGGCGCGCGTGCGCCGGAACTCGACCAGGAAGCGCTGCACGTCGTGCGGCGTGTGCCCGACGAGCCAGAGCATCAGGTCGGCGTCGGCGCGGAACCCCACGGTCGAGTACGTGCCACGCACGTCGACGCGCCCCTGCCACGCCTTGTAGAGGTTCTCCACCTCCTGCACGGCATCGCGCAGGTCGTCGGCATCGCGCAGGTCGTCGCGGAAACCGGCCGTGGCCTTGAACACCGGATAGAGCGCGTAGATCGTGTCGGGCTGATCGGTCATGGAACCGTCTCCTCGTGTTCGCTCGGTTCGTCGATCCAAACTAAACACGTTTCCTCTCCACCGGATTTTTCACATCTTTCCGTGGTCGCGCGTCACCGTCGCGTCGCCTTGGGCGCGCGTCTCGCGGCGGCGGGCGTCGCGCTGCTCGTTCGTGTCGGGCGCTCGTTGGCGTCGGTGGCGCGCGTGGGCGCGGGTCGCCGGGGCTCGACGACGGGTCGGGTCGCCGCTCGCCCTCTCCGGTTGCGTGGCGCCGGCTCGGGTGTCGACGTTGGCGGTGCGTGGCTCCGCCGCGTGCGCGTGGCGCTCCCGCCTGGCCGGGCTCGTCTCCGAGGTGCGCTCGGGCGGGGACGTCACGGTTTCCCCTCGTCTCGGCTCCCGTGGCCCGCATGGTGGTGGCGGTCGCCGCCTCGCTCGACTCGGTCGTCCGGTTCTCGGGCCTCGTCGCTGGGGTGGTCGGCGGGGTGGCTTCGCGCCTCGGGGCCGCCCCCGGTCCCGTCGGGTTCACCTCGGGTGGCGCTCGTCGGCGGGCCGTCCGCTCGGTCGCCGGGGTTGGTGCGGTCGCTCGTCGGGGCCCCGGGCGTCGGCTGCTGGCGGTGGGCGGTCCTCGGCGGGCCGGGTGGCGCTCGTCGGCGTCTGCGGGCGGCGGTCGGGCGGGCGGCGTCTGTCGGCGGCGCGGCGGGCCGCTCTCCTACGCGTTCGCGTGCGTCGCCGTCGTGTCCGGCGTGGTCTCCGCGCGCGCGCCCGTGTTCCGGCGCGGTCCGCGCGGCGCGCGGCGCCCGGGGCGGCGGCGCCGTCGGGCTCGGGTCTCCTTGGCGGTGGCTGCGCCGTGCGGCGCCGGCCCGGGGACCTTCGCCGTGGGGGCCGCCGTCTCGGGCGGCCGTCTGGGCGCTCGCGTGGCCTCTCGCCGTCGCCGTGCCGTGCGTCGCGCCGCCGGGGGCGCGCGTGCGCTCTCTCCTGTCGCTCGTCGCCCTCCCGCGCCCGCTCCCCCCCCGCCCCCCCCCCCGACGTCGCGCGCCGTGGCCGGCAAGCAGGCCGCTCGCTCGCCCCGTTGGCCGCGCGCACGCAGTCGGGCACGCCGACGCCGTCGTAGGCCTGGCCCACCACGAAGATACCGGGCGGCAGCGTCCGTCGCGGATCCGGGCCACGCGCTCGAGATGGCCCACCTCGTACTGCGGCATCGACGCGGGCCACCGAACGACGGCGGCGTGCTCGGGCGCGTCGGGCAGGTCGCACGACCGCGGCCGAGATGCCGCGCGCACGCGTCGACGATGTCGGCGTCGTCGGCGTCGAGCACGTCCTCCTCGCCGACGCGCGCCGACGTAGCACCGCACGACGGCTCGGGTGCCGAAGGCCTCGCTCGGCCACTTGCTGCTGAGCCAGGTCGCCGCGGTCATCGGCGCCATGCCGCGCGGCACGACGAAGCCCGTGCCGTCGGGAAGCCCGGCCTGCGTGTCCTCGCGGCGTAGACCAGGAGCACGACGCCGGTCGATGCGTACGGGATCGCCCGCGAGGTCGGCGCGCGGCCGATCGGGCGCGGCATCGGCGAGCAACCGGCCGCCTCGTGGGCCGGGCGTGGCGAGCACGACGGCGATCGGCCTCGACGATCTCGCCGCTCTCGAGCGTCACGCGGCCGGGGCCGGCTCGACGGCGGCGCCGCGACGCCGGTGCGCACGCCGGTTCGCCGAGCGCGTCGGCGAGCGCGTCGGGCAGCCGGTCGACGCCCGCCGCGGGGGCGCAGGAACATCGGACCGGCTGCGATCGGCGCGGCGAGCTTCGACGCGCCGCCTGCGAGCCGCGGATCAGGCTGCCCTGGGCGCGCTCCCACGCGGCCAGCTCGGGGAACGTCGCCCGCACGCTGAGCCGATCGACGTCGCCGGCGTACAGCCCGGCGAGCAGCGGCGCCACCGCGAGGTCGGTCGCCTCGTCGCCGAGCCGGCGGCGCAGCAGCGACCCGAGCGACTCGTCGTCGTCGTCCTGCGGCGCTGCGCGACGCACCAGGTCCTGCGCCGCCCGGCGGCGCCCGCCCGCGACAGCCCCGGCCAGCGCAGCACGTCGCCGACGTCGCCGGGGATGCCGAACGGCGCGTCCTCGAGCAGCGGCACGAGGCCGGCGTCGGTCCACAGCTAGGCGCCCGGTCGCGCCCGGCGTCTCGAGCTCGATGCCGAGCTCCTTGCACAGGGCCGACGGCCCACGGCTTGCGCGCGAGGAACGAATCGGCGCCCGCCGCGCAGCGCGAGGTCGCCGACCGGTCGCGCGTGCGGCAGCTTGCCGCCGACGGCGCGGACCGCGCCTCGAGCACGGCGACGTCGACCGCGGCGTCGCGCTGCAGCAGCCGGTAGGCGGCGGTGAGGCCGGCGACCCCGCCGCCGACGACCGCCACCCGCCGCGCGCCGGGCCCGCTCACCGCGCCGGCACCTCGGCGCGAGGTGGTCGCGCACGACCTCGGCGAGCACGTCGAGGTACTCGGGGTCGGCGTTCGGCATCCGCGTCCGCGCGAACGCGATGCCCGCTTCCTCGGCGATCTGCGCGGCCTCGATGTCGAGGTCGTAGAGGATCTCGAGGTGGTCGGCCACGAACCCGGCGGAGCACACGACGCACCGCGCGGCGACCGTCGCGCGCGAGCTGCGCGGATCACGTCCTCGATCGGCGGGCCCCACCACGGGTCGGCGGTGCGGCCGGCGCTCTGCCACGCGATCGAGTGGTGCGCCAGGCCGAGCTCGCCCGGCCACCAGGTCGGCCGTCTCCTGCAGCCCGTCGCGGTAGCGGCACGAGTCGTCGCAGTCGCAGTACTTGCACCGCAGCGAGCCGTCGTCGAGCGTGCGCACCGGCAGCGAGTGCGCGGTGAAGATCACGGCGGCGTCCGCGCGCTCCTCGTCGGGCAGCCGCGTCGAGCGCCTCGCGCACGCGCGCGGTCAGGAACGCGATGAACGCCGGGTGGTCGTGGTAGCTGCGCACGAACGAGAACGCCGGCGTCTCGCCGTCGTCGTCGACCGCCTGCGCCACGCGCTCGACGTAGGTCTCGACCGACATGCCCGACCAGTGCGGCGCCATCACGATGCCGATGCCGCGCTCGATGCCGTCGTCGCGCATCGGCGCGACCCCGTCGGGGATGAACGGCGGCGAGTGCTTCATGCCCAGGTAGGCGCGGAAGGTCTCGCCGTCCCGTCGGCGTTCAGCCGCTCGACGAGGCCCTCGGCCTGCGCGCGTCGTCGTGTCGAGCAGCGGGAACACGTTGCCGATCGCCGCGTAGCGCTCCTGCAGCTCCTGCAGGTGCTCGGGGCTGGGCGCGCGGCCGCCGCGGATGTCGGTGTAGTAGCGCTCGATGTCGTCGGGACCGCCCGCGGTGCCGTAGGCCATCACGAGCACGCCGATCGGTGGGCTCGGTCACTGCGGCTTCCTCTCGGTCTCTGCGTGTGCCAGGTCGACGAGGCGGGCGAGCACGTCGGGCGGCGTGTCGGGCAGCACGCCGTGCCCGAGGTTGAAGACGTGGCCGTCCCGGCCGCCGGCCCGTTGCAGCACGTCGAGCGTCTTGCGCTCCACGACCTCCCACGGGCGCCGAGCACCGCCGGGTCGAGGTTGCCCTGCACGGCCCGGTCGTGGCCGACGCGGTCCCACCCTTCGTCGAGCGGCACGCGCCAGTCGACGCCGAGCACGTCGCCGCCCGCCTCGCCATCTCGCCGAGCAGCTCGCCGGTGCCGACGCCGAAGTGGATCACCGGCACGCCGAGGTCGGCGAGCCCGTCGAACAACGACGCATGTGCGGCTGCACGCGGCGCCGGTAGTCGTCGCGATCGAGCGCCCCCACCCACGAGTCGAAGACCTGCAGCGCCTGCGCACCCGCCTCCACCTGCGCCCGCAGGTGCGGCAGCACGATCGCGACGAGCGCTCGCATCAGGGCGTCCCACGTGCCGGATCGCCGTGCATCAGCGCCTTCGTCCGCTCGTGGGTGCGGCTCGGGCCGCCCTCGATCAGGTAGCTCGCGAGCGTGAAGGGCGCGCCGGCGAACCCGATCAGCGGCACCTCGAGCTCCTTGCGCAGGAGCCGGATCGCCTCGAGCACTTCGGGCACGTCGGCTCGGGCTCGAGCGGCCGCAGCCGGGCGAGGTCGGCCGGTGTGCGGACGGGCGTGCCGACCACCGGCCCGCGCCCCGGCTCGATCCGCACGTCGACGCCCACGGCCGCGAGCGGCACCATGATGTCGCTGAACACGATCGCGGCGTCGAGGTCCATGCGGCGCAGCGGCTGCAGCGTGATCTCGACGACCTGCGCCGGGTCTTTGCACGTCTCGAGGATGTCGCGGTCGCCGCGCAGCTCCCGGTACTCGGGCAGGTAGCGGCCCGCCTGGCGCATGAACCAGACGGGCGTGCGGTCGACCGATTGCAGGCGGCAGGCACGCAGGAAGCGGTCGCGGAAGGGGGCCGAGCTCACGCCTCCAGTCTACGGAGCATCACCGGCCCAACCCTCTGCGTCTTCCTCGCTAGGGTGTGGGCAGGAGGTGTGACGACGATGACGCGACGGCTCGACGGCAAGCGCGTGGTGATCGTGCTGGCGGAAGGCTTCGAGGACCTCGAGTTCCACGTGCCGATGATGCGGCTGCAGGAAGAAGGGGCTGCGGTCACCGTGGCCGGGCTCAGCACCGACGAGGTCGCGGGCAAGCACGGTCTGCGCTATGCGGCCGAGATTACGATCGACGCGATCGACGGCTCGAGCTTCGACGCCGTGGTCGTGCCCGGCGGCTGGGCGCCCGACAAGCTGCGCCGCTACGACTCGGTGAAGGACCTCGTGCGCGGCGCCCACGAGCGCGGCGCCATCGTCGGCCTGATCTGTCACGCCGGCCTCGTGGGCATCTCCGCCGGCATCGTGGCCGGCAGCCGCGCCACCGGCTCGCTCGGCATCAAGGACGACCTCGTGAACGCGGGCGCCACCTGGGTCGACGAGCCCGCCTTCCGCGACGGGAACATCGTGTGGGGTCGCGTGGTCGAAGACATCCCCGACTTCTGCCGCGAACTGGTGAGCGCGATCGCCGAGAGCTGAGCGCTACCGTCCCCGCGACCCGCGCGCCAGCAGCTCACGCGGGCCCGGCAGCACGGCTCGGTCGCGCTCCCGCCCAGCCGCCTCCTTCGAACGGGCCACGTCGGCGAGCGAGGGGACGGACACGTCGAGCCCTCGGACCCGGATGACGACCCTGTCGCGCCGGAGATCTTCGTACCCCCGCGTGCCGCATGATGACGATGCGTGCTGTACATCACATCGTCGCGGGAGGAGTGGGATTCGAACCCACGAGCGAGTCGCCCCGCTAACGGTTTTCAAGACCGTCGCCTTCGTCCGCTCGGCCATCCTCCCGGCGCCCATCCTCGCAGGTCGTGACCCTTGCCGGAGGTTCTTGCGTCGCGCACACTCCATCGATGGGACGACGCGGTGCGCACCGATCGCTCGCGGCGGCGTTGTTCACCGACATCGTCGGATCGACGGAGGTCGCGTCCGAGCTGGGCGACGCGCGATGGCGCGTGCTCATCACCGCCCATCACGAGATCGTGCGACGCACCCTGAAGCGGTTCGGCGGCCAGGAACGTGACACGGCCGGCGACGGGTTCTTCGCGACGTTCACGAACCCTGCCGACGCGGTCCGCCGCGCCGTCGCCCTGCAGCGCGAGGTGCGAGCACTGGGCATCGAGATCCGAGCCGGCGTGCACTTCGGTCAGGTCGAGACGGTCGACGGCAAACCCGCCGGCCTCGTCGTCGTTGGCGCCGCTCGCATCATGAGCGAGTCCGGTCCCGGGACGGTACTGGTGTCGTCGTCGGTGCGGGACATGCTCCCCGGTGGCAGGTCATGATGGTGATGCCCTGAGCCGCGAGGAAGGGTGCCTGGTCATTCGGCGCAGCAGCCATTATGGCGTCGACTACTCTCGGCTGGAGGTACTAGAGCGATCAAGGTCCCGTACTCTCCCGATGTTCACCTCATCTATCCGAGGCGGACGACCGATGAAGAGCAAATGGGGTTGCCCTTGATGAATGAAGGAGAGTTGCGATGAACACCCTCGCCCGCCGAACATTCGTTGCCGCAACGACGCTCACGCTGGGCGTTGCATTGGCTATTCCAGCTTCCGCCAGACAGCGAATCACTTACAGAGGGGAGACATCCCAGAGCCAACAGGTACAGCTCTTGGTGGTGAAGAAGGACGGGGGTGCGCGCACCCTCCGGCTCGGACTCTTCGGCTTCGTGGCAACGTGCGAGGACACGTCCGCGCATAACTACGTGTTGGGCGGCAGAGGGAGGCTCGATGCCGATGGAGCCTTCCTCGATGAGCACAGCGACTTGCCGGGCGAGGTCCTCGCCGCCCAATGGAACGTCACGGGCACCGTGCGCTGGGCACGAGCGCACGGGACGCTCGAGGTGACCTACGCCAGCCTCACCGACACCGATCAGCCACAGTTGTGCACGACGGGAGTAATCGACTGGTCGGCTCGTCGCGTGCGGGCGAGTGAGCCTTCCCTGCCCTCGCCCGCCTCCAGCGACCACGTGGCGTTCGGCGAACGCGGTATCCGGCTGCGCGCGTAGCCGTCTTGGGCCTGCTCCCTGCCGGTTGAACGGCTGCGCGCGAAGCCGAGTGCGGCTGGGCCGCGTGAGGTCCTGATAGCGTGAAAGCCATCGTCCTAGCCTGGCCCGGCTTCCACAGGCGGGGCCGCGGCTGTTAACTCTCGCCTTCTGCGCGAGGTACTGATGGAGACATGCGGGTGACTCGAGGAGCGGCTTTCAGGGTCCGGGGGCGCGCGCCCGAGCGCCCTGTGATCCTTCGCTAGTAGACGTCCGTGTTAGATCGCAAGGTGATCGGCGCTGGGCCTCGTCGGACCTTGGCCCTTCTCGTTACATTTCATTTCAGCGCCTTCGCGATCCGGTCGAAGTCGGGGTGCGATGTCAAGAATTGGAGTCCGCCAGAATGCGGGGCAAGCGCGTGTGCTCGCGGATGAAAGCCCTTTCCCGGCGGACTGAACTCCTTGACCGAGGCATGCCTGCGCTCAGCGCCGACCACCTCGCCCTAGCGACGCGCTTCGGTCGGGAGCCTGGCCCTCGGTCGAAGGGGGCCTGACTCTGGCCAATAGTCCGATGTCTGGTTCGGAACCGAGATGTAGCCTTGCGGCGCCGTCAGACGATCTCCGGTCGTCGTCGCTGAGGGAGGGCTGAATGGTTCAACGTTCGGGATTGACTTCAAGACCCGATGGGGTGCAGGGTTTGCTCTGGCCAGCGATCATCTCAGTGGCGCAGGTCGAACCCCGATCGGTCCAAGGCCCCGTTAAGATAGCCGAGAACTCCAAGCGACGTGTGGCCAGGCACGTCGCTACCGCGATCTCGTCGCCAACTGGTGCCGACAACGCTTGGCTGCACCCCCTCCCAGGGCGCGAGGCTCCTCCATCCTCCAAACGCATGGAGCTGCGGGTGGGAGCCGGGTCCACAGCCCAGGCTGACGCCCCGGGCGCACTTGACCACTCTCCTCCGCGACTCGCGCTGCAAACCCTTGGACGAGTCGACAGATGACGAATCGTCGCCGGACGCGAAGATTGGCCTCGTTTGTTCTCGCGGCGATCCTGGCCGCGGGAGCACTGCAGCCCCTCGTCCCAGCGTCGGGCCAGACTGAGCATGTCCTCTCTGGGCCAGACGAAACGGGGGTCAATCAAGCTCCGTCAGTCTTCGATCGGCACCTCGCCCAAATCGAGGCGGCATCAACAGGGAAGCCGGTACGGATCGATACGGAGACAACATCTACAACGTTGACCTACGCGAACCCCGACGGCACCTTCACGTCGGAGCTCAGTGCTGGACCAGTTCGCATTCCTGATGCTGAGGCCGAGGGCGGCTGGAGGCCGATCGATACCACCCTCGAAGATGGTCGGGACGGCGTACGTCCCGTCGCTGCCGCGGCGGAAGTCCGCTTTTCTGCCGGTGGGGCCGAGCCGCTCGCCCAATTCACCAGCGGGAAGCGCAGCATCGAGGTGTCTTGGCCCGGCCGGCTGCCCAAGCCGGCTCTCTCGGAGGACACTGCAACCTACGCGGACGTCATGCCTGGGGTCGACCTCGTCGTCCGAGCCCTCCCTGCGGGCTTCTCGCAGTCTCTCGTCGTCAACGAGCCCTCCAAGGAGCCGCTCACGATCCGATACCCGCTCCGAGTCGAGGGTCTTGTCCCATCCATCAACGAGTTCGGGGCGCTTACCTTCTCCCGGCCAGACGGCACAGTGGTCGCCTCGTCGGATCAAGCCCTGATGTGGGACTCGGCCATTGGGGACCGTTCGACCGAACCAGAGAAGCAGGCCTTCGTCCAGACTCAGCTCGTCGAGACCCCGGACGGGCTCACCCTTGAGGTCACGCCCGACGCGGCATTCTTGGCGCGGGAAGACCTTGAGTACCCGCTCGTCATCGACCCGACCGTCACGCTTGAAGTCAGCAAGGACACATACGTCCACTCTCAGTATCCGAACCAGACCTACACCAACGAGAACGAGCTGAAGGTCGGCAAGGTCCCGGTCGCCGGCTCGGAGAAGGCACGGAGCCTGATCAAGTTCACGACCGGGTCGATTGACGGCAAACACGTCCTCGAAGCGAAGCTCAGGCTCTACGAGACCTGGTCGTACTCGTGCACGAACACGAACACACGCGTCTACCGCGTCAATTCGAGCTGGACTGGGCCGACGTGGAACAATCAGCCCACCTACGGTGCGATCTACGCTGAGAAGTCCTTCGCGAAGGGCTACTCGGGCTCCTGTCCAGATGGGTGGGTCGTGTTCGACGACGGTGACCCCTACAGCGGCAATACCGTGACCGACCTCGTCCAAGGGTGGGCCGAAGGCTCGATCGAAAACAACGGGCTCGCCGTGCGCGCCGCCGATGAGTCGGCCACCAACTCGTGGAAGATCTTCCGTTCCTCCGACGCCTCGTCGAACCACCCTGAGCTCGTCGTCACGTACAACTCGATCCCGAACACACCTAAGACCCTGTCGCCCGCCGAGGATGTCTACAGCACCACGACGAGGCCGACGCTCCACGGGAAGTCATGCGATCCGGATGGAGGGAAGCTTCGAGTCAACTTCCAGGTTTACAACAGTGCCGGCTCCTCCCTTATGACATCGAGTGATACGTCGCGCGCCAAGGTCTCGAGTTGCACCGATCACCCATGGACCGTTCCTTTGAACGAACTCACGGATGGTTCGAGCTACAGGTGGCGCGCCCGCGGCGACGATGGCACGGATGTCTCCGCCTGGACATCGACAGCAGCCAACGGACGTCTCATAACAATCGATGCGACGACGCCCACCGCCCCGGTCATCTCAAGCTCTTCGCATGGTAGTCAATCGACCTGGTACCCCTCGCACCAACAGTCGTTTATCGCGTCCTGGACCGCCTCAACCGACGCGACATCTGGAGTCGCAGGGTATGCCGTGCAGCTTGATCAGTCCCCTGACTTCAATCCGCTCGGCGTTACTCAGACGGGTACGACCTTCTCAGAGACCTTGCAAGCCGATGGTGTCTGGTACCTCCACGTCGCCGCTCGGGACGGTGCCGGGAACTGGGGTGAGGTCTCTCACTATGCGGTTCACCTCGGAACCTCAGCTGTGACACGTCCTGCATCCTTCGAACGCACACATCGGTTCTTGACACTGCAGGGCCAGGCTCCCAGCCCGGAGACCTCGGCTCGCTTCCAGTACCGGCTCTCAGACGTGGATGCAAATGGGTGGAACGACATCCCTGCCGCCGACGTTACCGAGCTCGCGACAGTGACCCGATCGGGTCTTGGGATGTTGCCCTAACCGGAGGTGAAACCGAGAGGCTATCGTGGGATGTGCAGGGCACACTCGGTACGTCGCCGAGTCCAATCCAGGTGCGTATGCTCGTGGATTCGATTGGCTCGGCCCCGGTGACTGTGGAGTTCGATCCGGATATCACTGGCGCGGCCGCTCCTGTTGGACCAGTTCACGTCGACCTCTTGAGCGGGAACGTGGGTCTCACGAGCCTCGATGTGACAATCCCTGGCCTGCAAGTAAGCCGCACACACAACTCACGACGACCCGACGCCGGCGCCAACGGTGGTCTGTTCGGCGATGGGTGGGAGTCTGGTCTGAACATGACTTCGCCGTGGCGCTCCCTGACGCACGACGAGGATACGGGCGTCGTCCGGATCATGACCGGCACCGGTGAAAGCGTCTTTTTCACCGAGCGAGCAGATGGTGCCTTCGCACGCTTCCCCCCAGACCTCTCCCTCGTATCAGTTGACGCTTGACAACGGCGTCTTCACGCTCCGTGAGAGCCCGGAGGATGTGTCGGACGCCACGGTAACGACTTTTGAAAGCCCCACCAACGATGATGTGTTCGTAGCGACGTCAGTCGACGTGGGTGGCGCGGAAGGCGAAGTCAAGACCACCTATCAGATCGTAGGAGGTATCGCCCAACCCACGCTCACAGTGCTCGACCCTCCGACGGGAGTCGACTGCACATCGCCTCTCCTGACACGCGGCTGCAAGAGTCTCGAGATCGAGTACGCGACGAGCACGACCGCCGACAGGGACCGCAGAAGGACAGTGGGGTGACTTTGAAGGTCTCGTGCGTCGGATCGCCTTCACCGCGTGGGATCCATCTACAAGCCAGATGGAGTCGAGCGACACGGCAGCCTATCTGTACGATTCGCAAGGGCGACTCCGAGCGACCTGGGACCCACGGATCAACCCTGCGCTTAAGACCCGTTACGTATATGATTCCGAAGGCCACGTCGTCACGCTAACGCCTCCAGGCTTGAGCCCATGGTCGTTCACGTATACATCGACGAGTCAAGACCCGAACCCAGGTCGCCTGCTGTCGATGTCTCGGCCAGGCATCCCGTCTGGGAGCGCCCAGACAACCTTCGCGTACAACATCCCAATTACTGGATCAGGCGCGCCGATCGACATGGGGCCAACAGACATCGCTGCCTGGGGACAGACGGACCTCCCCACAGAAGCGACGGCGATATTCCCTCCTGGACATGTTCCGGCCGCCAATCCTCCCACGGATTTCGAGTGGGCATCATTGCACTACTTCAACGCTAGTGGTCAGCAAGTAAACGTGGCCGCACAGAACGCCAGTGGAGACTACAGCATCGGGACGACTGAATACGACGAGTTTGGAAATGTCGTGCGGTCTCTTACTCCGTCCGCGCGCGACTATGCGATTGCAAACGGAGTGACGGCCGGCGAGGCCCTCGCGATCGCCCAGGTGGTCGACACCCGACTCGTGTTCGCGGATGATGGCATTGAGTTGCTCGATGTGTACGGGCCGCAGCATCAGCTTCAGCTCGATGACGGCTCCATCGTTGATGGCCGGCTCCACAAGCACATCACGTACGACGAAGGGGCCCCCTCAGGCAGTGGAGGGCCATTCCATCTTGCCACAACCGTCACGGATGGAGTCCTTGTCGAAGGTGAGACCGTCGACACGGATCTCAGAGTGTCTACGACAACCTACGACTGGGACTTGCTCGAGCCTGTAACGCAGACAACGGACCCGGGTGGCCTGGAGCTCGTAACAAGGGCCGAATACGACCCAGCTACCGGCGGCCTGACCAGTTCGTTCATGCCTGGAAACCCGAGCGGCGGCGACGCAAGCGAGACCGACTACGTCTACTTCACGGGTGACGCATCGAGCGCGCACAGCTCTTGCGATAACGCACCCGAGTGGGTTGGGCTGCTCTGCCGGGTCCAGCCTGCTGCGCAACCGCAGTCGGGAACGGCTCTTCCGGTCTTCGAATACACATATGACATGTGGGGTAACGCAGCCACGATCGACGAGCAGACCCCCGGAACCTCCTCGACCCGAACGTGGAACTATACCTACGACGATGCGGGGAGGAGTCTCTCGGTATCCGTCAGCGGTGACGGCACCGCTGTGCCCAACACCGAGTTCGGCTATGACGCTGATACTGGCTTGCTCGAAACGACCACGGCCGGAACCGCGACCATCACGAGGACATATGACGCGGCTGGCCGGCTCTCCGACTATTCCGACGCTTCGGGTGTGACATCGTCAATGGCGTATGACCTCCGCGACAGGCTGGTGTCACGCGACGACGGGAAGGGAACGATGACCTTCGGATATGACGAGGATCGGAGCGTCGGGGCCTCCTGACCTCCGTCGACGATTCGGCTGCGGGTGAGTTTACAGCCTCGCACGATGCCGACGGCCGGGTATCGTCCCAGATCTGGCCCAACGGGATGACGTCCACGTACAGCTACAATGTCGCCGGCGAGCCTGTCGGCCTCGTTCATACGAAAACAACCAACTGCTCGGCTGACTGCGATTGGTACACCGATCATGTCACAGTCGCAGTGGATGGGAAGTGGCTGGCCGAAGACTCGACTCTCGCATCCCGTTCGTTTGCGTACGACGCGATGGGCCGACTCGAATGGGTGTCCGACACGGGGGCCGAGTTGTGCACGACGAGGCAATACACCTACGACGCGAACTCGAACCGAACATCGGTGACTTCCCGTTCTCCAAACTCGGATGGAACGTGCAATACGACAGCCACAGGCGCCGTCATCACCACCTCGTACGACGCTGCGGATCGAACCACGACAGCCGGCTTCAGCCTCGATGATTTGGGTCGCACTGTTGAGATTCCGGCTACGCACAATGGGGGCGTTGCGCTCGAAATTGAATACTTCGAGAACGACGCTGTCAGCAGCCTGACGGACGGGTCATCCACGACTGCGTATACACTGGATCCGCTTGACGAGTGAAGTCGGCGACCGCAGGTGCGGCCACCCAGACATGGCACTACGCCGACGACGGCAGTACGCCTACTTGGGTCGCTGAGGATGCTGCAGCGACCGAGTGGCATCGCTGGGTCGCCGGCCCGTCCGGCACGGTCGCTGCGCTCATCGACGAGACGGGAGCGACGGAGCTCCAGCTGACGAACCTGCACGGAGATATCGTCGCCACGGTTCCTGCCGCCGCGACCGCGACGTCCCCCACCACGCTCGTTGACTACGATGAGTTTGGAGCGCCTAAAGAGCCGACTCCATCCGCCTACGGGTGGCTCGGGGGCCAGCAGGTTGGCCGTGAGCCGGCCACCGGCGCGATGCTGATGGGTGCTCGCCTATACGTCCCCTCCATCGGCCGATTCGCACAGACCGACCCCGTTGAGGGCGGATCGGCAAACGACTATGACTACTGTGGAGCTGATCCTGTTAACTGCACGGACCTTTCGGGTGAAGACTACTCATGGAACTGGCTAGTTGACGCCAAGAGGCGTGCCCGTCTTGCATTCCGGGGGCTGCATAACCACTGCCACACCTTGTTCCCACTAAATCGGTGTCCGAACCGCTTTCGACTGCACGATACATTCAGCCTCACGAAGACCATTGGGCCTTACACCCAGTCGTTCCCACTAAAGGTCATCTCACTCGGAGACACGTACACCGTGTGGAGAGCGCGTGAGGGCCACCCTGCCGGCGAGGGAGCGTCAGTCGCCTTTACGCTCAGCAACAGGTACACGGACGTGTTTGGCCTCGGGTGGTACACGAACTTGAACACTGCCTCGTACAACGTTAGCGGTTTCTGGTCGGTTTGGCCAATGACTGAGCTCTATGGCTACCTCGCTCAGAATGACTGGGCAGCGACTGGCTGTGAGGCTTGGCAAATGGGTCGACCGGCAAGTGCCGGGTGACGGATAATGGTTCAGCCCTCGCGCAATCGCCCGCTCCCCAACCTCGAGGCGCTGCAACCCGCTTAGCTGGTGAGATGAAGCGGCCACCCTGGTATCTGCGAGTCTGTGGCGGCGTAGTGTGCTTCCTTGGCGTGGGTCAGTTCATCGCGTGGCTCACATCTGCTCAGCTAGCGACCGACGAAACGCACCCGGTCTCGTTGATTATCGGGCTGTCCTTGCGTTGTCCGGGGGAGGCGTCGCAGTGGGCACGCGGTGGGCATCTGCGGGGCTACTGCTCGTAGGCATCGCGGGTGTCATTGGTGAGCTCGTCTTGACGCTTGGGGAACAGGGTGTGCCTCCCGGGGATCTGCTGGTCGGCCTACCAACACTCGCTTCAGGCATCTCAATCCTCGCCGCCACACTAACCCCCCGGTCGATCGGCTGGGCGCGCCAGGCGGGTTGACCTCCGCTTGGGTTCAGCATCAGAGCTGCGGATCGACGGTGATCCTGGACCCGTTCGAGGAACTGACGCGAAGGGCTTCCTCGTAGGTCGCTCGCATCGTCGTGACCACGGCTCTGGCGCTCGAAGTAGTCCTAAGCATCACCTCCACCTCCCGTTGCTCCAGTCGCCCCGCAGTTAGGCTCGCGAATGGAGGTAATCGGCTCTAGCCGCTGTAGAGACCTGAGGGGACGGGACCAGACCCGGTGGTGAGTTCGCGAGCCTGCATGCCAGCAGCTCTCCTCATCGGCCTCGACGAGAATCCCGGCCTACTTCTCAGTGACACCGGTCAGGTTCCTGTATCGGGCGATCGGAGCCTTCCGAAGCAGCATGGCGAGGTGAGCCGCGAACACGGCGAACATGACAGCAGCGCAGAGAGCCGCAGCGCGAAGCCACGGCCAGGAGGACACTGTCTCGCAACCTACCGTCCTCAACGGGAGCGAGCCGGCGAACCGCAATGACCGCACGTGATCGCTGCCCGTCCCGGCGACCGCGCCGTCACGACGATGCGCTTCGAGAGGACATCGGTCCCGGTGCGTCTCGCGACGACCGAGGCGTCAACCTCATCCCAGATTGGAACGATCGACCTGCATCCTCGCGAGCTGCTTGCAGGCGCGGACCGGACCAACGTCCCGCAGCTTGACGAGTTCTGCCCACGCCTTGATCCGCAGCCTCGAGAACCCCTCGCTCTACCTCCCACAGGTCTGCGTGGGTTGGGACCTTCTTGAGCAGTCGGTCCATCGTGGCGATGAGCGCCTCGTCTGCGAGCAGTCGCCGAACTGCCCTGGGAGGAATCGGCATCGAGGAGCGACACGGCGAGCACATCGGCCTCGTTGATCGAGCTCGGCGACGTGGAGAGCCCCACCGCCGAGCTCATCGAACGTTTGGCCCGCAAATGGCCAGTCCGGACTGACGGTCGAGCTCTACGAGCTTGGCGGCGGCGCCGGCCGTGATCGTGTCCAGGATCGCTGAAGCGACCTGGCGTTCGTCTTCGTCGGTCGCGTCCACAATTGCCATGAATGCGCTCCTTCGCGCTAGATGCCGTGGGCCTCAGTTTCGTTCTTGCCGGAGGCGATGTTCGCGAAGGGCTTCCGACCGTCGTGCGACGCCGCAAACTCCGCCAGGAGCCTCATCTCCACGTCACGCGGGACTTCTTCCGGCGTCTCCATCCAGGCGGCGGACTGAGCGCCTGATTCCGCGAGCTGCCAGATGTAGCGGCCGCCCTGGTTCCCGACGCGCTCACCGGCCCCATATCAAGGTCGGTCTGGCCCACAAAGCCAAGTTCAGCAAGCGACACAGCACACGCGAACGCGCCTTTCGTTCAGAGCGCTTCGAACAGAGGGAGCCGGGAAAGGAGTGGTGGCGGAGGGCGACCTCGTAGAGAGAACCGTTGACTCAGCCAGGGTCGCGCCACGTACCCTCTTACCGCCTGGCTTGGGCGCAGCGGCGTGCTGTCTTCGACGAGCCTGACCCTGCCACGGGTCGCGCCAGGTCGCTCCGTCTGGAAAGTTGGTGGGTCAGCTTAAATGAGTCAGCCCACGACAAACGCCCTGATGCGCGAGGCTGGCCGCGACCTGAGCGCGACTCGCCTATTCCCTCTATGCTGACGCACGTCCTTCGCCTCCCCTCGTCTCTTCGGCCGACAACCTCACGGCACACTCTGTCGTGAGGTTCAATCGCCGAAGCCGATGGTACCGACATGCGTAGTCGCTGAGGCGGCATGCATTGCACAGATCCACCGGCCACGTGAGGCTGTACGTCGTGACCCCCTTGAGGCGTCCGTCCTGGAAGTCGATCGTCCGTTATGTCCGAGCTCCACGAGGTGACCGCGTGCTGGGCCGCGTCGACGGTCGGCTGGCCGCTGGGCGTGATGCCCGTCCCCGCCAGCTGTGCGCCAAGATCGTAGCCTCGGCCTGCGCAAGGTCGAGGAAGAGGTCGTCGATCCTCACCGGAGTACCATGCTTAGTCGGTGTCGTAGGCGTTCACCTCGGGCGACGTTCGGGCGGCTGAGCGACTCGATGAATTCTTCGGATCTTCCGATGGCCCTCGATCCCGGCGAGGTCTTCGTCGATGAACATGGCCACCCGCCGAACCCTTGATATAGGCCACCGAGCAAGGTCGTCCGACGCTGATCCGTACGCCTCGACGTGCTGGTCAAGGGTCTCGGTGAGGACCGCGGTACTCGGTCGCCGAAGTTGAAGCGGGAGGGGTCGCCCGGGCAACCGGAGCACCACTCCTCGGCCGCGTCGAGCCAGTCCTGCTGGTTCTCGTCACGCCGCGCCTCGGTCGTGATCGAGCCGGTCACCGTGTCGCAGTTGCCGTCATTCGGGTCGGCGTCAGGGCAGCGTCCGAACCCAACTGTCGCCCCTGCGTAGAGTTCAGTGGGCCCCGCCAGCGCGATAACGCCCACGGCACGTGCGTGCGTCGACCCCATCGGCAACAGCCCCAAATCGTTTCGCGCAGGACGTTCGCGACGCGTCGTTGGGCCTGGAAGTACTGCACGATGTAGTCGTCGAAGGAGTCACCCGACGAGGGGAAGGCGAGCGGGACGCGTAGTTCCTGGTGTTCATTGTTCCCCTCGTTCCTGCCTCGGTCGCCCACGTCCGGATGAAATCGACGTCGATCGCCGACTAGCGCGATGAATCTGTGGGGCCGCGGGATACCCCGAGACGCCAGGCCGACCGATGGGCGAGTCGCAGGCCGGCCCCGCATCAAGACCGATGTGGAACCCCGTCTCACACGCTGTCTTGGCCGCCGCACGGAGGTTGTTCAATATCGTGTCGTTGAAGTTCCTTTTTCTTATTATTATAATATAAAGCGGGCCGGGCAAGCTCTTTTTTTTTTTTTTTTTTTTTTTTTTTTTTTTTTTTTTTTTTTTTTTTTTTTTTTTCTTGCGCTGGATACGGGAATGTCAGTCCTTGCAGCTCGAGGCCATCCAGTACATCCCCTATAGATCGCCCCCGACCGCCACTCAACCTACACGCACTCAAGTCCCACGAGACGAAGTTCAACCCGAGCCAGACAAGGATGATTTCAGTGCTCAGCGCTGCCGTCGTCTTAGCACACGCACTCCACGCCTGTGAAGAGAGACACGACGCACCGCCCTCTGCGATCGGCGGTGAGTGAACCAATTACCTGCCACCCGAGGTTCTGCGCAGCCCGTCCTCGAACATCACCGCATAGCGCCTTCGATGCAATGAGCGACGTAACAGGATCGAGAATCTTTTCACCCTCGTCGCAGGCGAGCTCCGGCGTGCTGCTCGGCGGCGCGACCCTGGACCGAGAATTGAGCGGTCACTGCAAGTCGGCTCAGCCGGCTGCTGCACCTCGGACTGCAGCCGCTGCGCCTTAGCCTCTTCATTCGGCGGGTGGCGCGAAACGGCAGCGAGCACCAGGTGAGGCATGCACCGAGTACGAGAGCCACGTGGCATCGCCATCGTCGCGGAGTAGGAGTGCCCGCCGTGCCGCCTGCACTGCAGCTGCCACCGTCTGCCCGTTCACTTAGCTGCTCGTAGAACTCCCTGGCAAACCCCTGCGCGAGGTCATCTCGAACATCCCAGTGCGTTCCGACGAACGCGCCTGCGCCCGCACGAGTGAGTGCCGCCGCCCAGCCGCCGATCCCGTTCAGCGCCATCGATCCCTGCGCAACCTGGCAGGCGTTCATGAAGATGATCGGCGAGCTCGATCCCGAGGTTCCGCGTCTCGCCGCTGATATCGGAAGGTGTCAGCCGCCACCGTCCTGCGAGGCGAAACTCCGAGCGCGTGGCATTGGCGGGCGACACGTTGCGTCCATGGCCAATGAAGTGCACGACGTCGTATTGGTGCGAACCCAACGCGGTGATCGTGGCCTTGTAGGTCGCCTTCACCCGGCTAACCGACGGCCCGTATGCCGCCAGGTCTTGGAGCATCGCCACCTCTGTCTCGCGACTCGCAAGCCCACTGTCGCGCGGCGCGACGATTCCGACCCGCGTCGCGCTGAGCGATGTCTTGGCCGGAACGCCGGGGAGCCACCGACTCATCTCGAAGAGCTCGCATAAGTATCCGCGCGCCTCAGTGCGCCCATCGCGGGTGATGGTCATGCGACAGAGCTCCCAGGGGATCCACGGTTCCTCGGTCTGGATGAGGAACGACCGCACACGATCCGTCTGCCACAGCACCTCCTGAAGGTCCGAGGGAACGAGCGACTCGTAGAGATCCGCGCCTATCCGTTCGAGCCGGGTACGCTCCGCGGCGCCCCACCCTCCTGGAGTGGCGCTGAGCGCCTGGATCTCATCGAATGCTGCATGGACGTAGGCGCTCGGATCGGAGTCGAGTGGGTGCGGACCGAAGTCTGAGGTCACTTGGCTGTCCGCGCTCGATAGACGGTATCGCAGCGCCTGGCCCCCTCGGTACGACTCTCGGAACACCATGAGGTCGAGGTCAGCCTGGGCCTTGATTGCAGGCGGGAGACGCATCGTGGCCGGCGTCGTGCTGGCCGGCGCCATCGCCGAGGTGCCGATCGATGCCGAGACGGTAAGCGACGCGACGCAAACACCCTCGCGAAAGGCGAATACCTTAACTACGCCCTTGCCCTCGCTATCGGCCCGCAGATTGAACTTTACCGGGAGCGTCTGGCCCTCGGGAACGACCGTCATCGGCTTTGCGGGCTGATCCATGAGCGTGAATCCCGAAGACGGCGACGCCATGATCTCGAGGACCTCGCCTGGACGAGCTGTGATCGGCGCTGAGCCTGCCGGCCCAGGCCCGAGCTCGAGGAGCACAAGCAGTGGCACGTGACGCCGAGCCGCACGGCATCGGGGAAGCGCACCTGAAGAGCCAATGTGTCTGCGTCCTCGGCGTTGGCGACACCAAGCGCCGAGTCGGCCGCGACCGCTGGTGACGTGGCGTTGAGCCCGCTCCTTGCCGCCGTCGCGTCCTCGGCGCGCTGGACGTGGTGCCACACCTCGTTCGGAATCAGCTCCGGCTGGGTGAACGCGTGCTCCTCGCCGATCGCGAAGACCGAGAGATCGGGGACCACCGTCGACACGATGCCGTCGTCGCCGAGTACGACGGCATTCACGTCGGTGCCCGGCTCGACGATCGAACTCGTCGCCACCCAGCCGTCGTCTGTGTCCAGGGCCAGTGCCGGCGAGCACCGCGTCCGGACGAAGTCACCGATCGTGTGCCACTCCGTCGACGTCTCGCCGTCGTCGCTGACGTCGCCGATATCGACCACGAAGTACGCGACCCTAGCGGAGGGCTCGTCGTCTTCGTCCTCGCTGAGCTCCGTCCGGATCACGAGGAACTGAGGCGTCAGCTCGTCTGCCAGTGAACGCGCGTCATCAAGATCGAGATCGGCGTCGAGAACCAGGAAGTCACTGGTTCCGAGCCACTGCATCTCAGGACCCCGCCGCGACGAACACCGCTACAAGCGCCGCTGTCACGACACCCACAGCAAACAGCCGTGACACCTGATCGGGCCGCCGCGCTACCCGTTCGGCTGTGAGCCCTACTGTCAGCAGGGCCATCATCCCGGTCGAGTGGCCGGTGCACGCCATCGCCACCATCGCTGGCCCGCACGCGACCGTGCACCACACAGACTGGGAGGCTCCGGCTCGAACCCGTAGCCACCCATCTCCAGCACCTCGAGGGACCTGCACGACGTGGCATCGGCGTAACGCCATCCGCTTCAGGGGACTCAACTGCCACCCGGCGACCGCCACCCAGATCACGACATACGGCACCGGCAGGAGACCGGGGCTTACTGAAGGAAACACGAAGACCACGACGAGGACACCGACGCCGAGAACACACCAGGGCAGCAGGGCTCCCATGACCGTCTCGGCAATGGCATGGTTCCGGACCACACCGACGCAGCACGAGGCCACGCGTCGCACTCGGGGAACGAGGATGGGAAGCATCATGGCGGCGAGCATGAGTAGCCATGCGCTTACCGCCGGGACCATTCGATCGAAAATGAGGACACCATCGGTCGACGCCATGTCGTGGTGGCCGTGGTGCATCGGCTCGACAGAGCCCGATCCCACGAAACCCTGGGCCACGATGACCACCCAAGCAACCAGCGGGACTGCGGCCAGCCACCACTCGGGATGCCATGCGGCGAAGCGGTGAGTCTTCAAGCGCAGGACCGACACGCCCGAGGCGTGCGACTGGCCAACGGCAAGGCTCGTCATTTGAAGGCGATGCTGACGCTACCGACGTCCACCGGGGCCGTCTCGGTGAGCGGCGGGCCGCCGTCATCATCGTGGTCGGCGCCGACCGGCTCGAACAGGACGTTGACGTTGGCCGGGTCCCATGCATCCTCATCCCGCAACGCTTGGACGATGTCGGTCACATCGAACGAGTACGCCAAGGCGTTCGCACCTTCGCGAGTCCCCTGGATGCCGAAGAACGAAATCAGACCGGCGAGATTCTCCTCGACAGCGTCGTTGATATACACCGCGTAGCTGATGCCCGGGTTGGAGTCGCCCGTGATGTCGTTCACGGTGAGATAGACCCGTTGTGGCTCCGCTTCACCACCGCGGGTGTTGCGGAACTGCGAGGACACTCCGCCGATCTGGAGGGGCGCGTCGACGCGCTCACCCCTGAGGTGCACTGCACCGCGTGTTCCCACGACCTCGGAGGGCAGATCCGGGGGCGGCGTCGTGGCAGCCATCGTGCTCCTCCTCATCCGTACGGATTCTGCAGGGCTGGGCGTCGGTGCCACGGTGTCGTCGTATCGGTAGCCGAGCTGCCCGATTGTATCGACGCACCCATCTGCGTTGGCGACCACATCGGACCGACTGGCGTCGCGGAAGTGGAAGGTGACGTTCGCCCATGTTCCGATGGGATCGTCATCGTGGCCCCGCACCTCCCAGTAACGGTCGATGTTGCAGTGGTGCAGCCAGAACACCGGATCGAGTCCGGCGCTCCAGAAGTCACCCATGTTGCCGTTCACGAAGCTATGCACGGCGTTGTGGGGATTAGCCTCGAGGCCGCCCGGCCTACCACCGCCGTCCGTGAAGTGCTTCCAGCCCGAGTCGGTTCCTGCGAAGGTTGCGACGTTGTCATCGCTGGAGCTGAACGGTTGCTGGAGCACGCCCGGCAACGGCTTGGTCTCTAGTTGGTTCAAGGCCGCCGTCCGCTCATTGACGCCGAGGCTTCTCGTGGAGTCATAGAGCGGGTTTTCCCGCCCGTCCCAGGCCTTCGAGTTCCCGAACTCCGGCGGCAGCCTGTCGCCGCCCGGGCTGGCGTAGTTCCAGTACGGCAGGGCCCACGACGCCGCCACGTCATCCGGAACCTCGTCGAGATCGGCCAACACCGACCGGATGATCTGCTCGAAGTAGTAGAGGTACCAGCGGTGCCAGGGCAGGAAGTACCAGCAGTTGTGTTGGCACTGACTGCGGAACTTGTCCGGCGGCGGGTCGGATGGCGACCCAACGCCATGGACCTCAGCCTGGTACGCCCAACTCGTGGGATCGCTCGGCGGCCGCTCGCGCATCTCACGAACGGCTAGGGCGTACGCGCGGAGCACCGGATGCCAAGGCTCCCCTAGGGTGTAGACGTTCCGTCGCTCAACTGGCGTAGCCATGCTCGTCCCTCCTCGCCGTTCCCCCTGACCGGAGGACGGCGCATCGCGGAGCGGTCAGCTCTGCACGCTCGACGCGGTCCCGGTAACTGTCCTGACTTCGTAGCTTTCAATCGGACCCTTCACGAGCCCAGAGCCGCCGATGCTCGTTCGCCGTCGCACCACAATCATCAATCCGTCGAAACCCTCACTGGCGCCAGCATCGACGTTGACGTTTGGAAGGACGACCGTCACTGCACGGCTGTACAGATCCGGTCGACTGTCGACGTCTGCGGTGACTGTCCACCCGAGCCAGCCGCGTTCGACTGCGGGTTCGTGGGTCAGGATGTCGTCGACGGTGATCGAGGCGATCGGCCCACCAGTAATCGACGTCGTATCGACCGACCCTAAGATGTCCTTCCCCCCGAAGACGAACCGGTTTGCCTCAACGAATTGCTCAGCCACCATGCCTCGTCCTCCTGTTCGCATCGCAGATGGACATCGGCTTGCCGGTGCATCGCACGGACGGGGTCGAACCGGCTGTGACGGATGTTGCTACGCTCATCGACGGGCTCCCAGCCGAGTTGCCGCCCGCTCGACACCAGACGATGTAACGCCTCGGCGAGCCACCCATGCATGCCGCCCCCCTCATGTTCTCGGATTCTCCGCTCATGTTGCGCATTTCGCAAACGCACGTACCCTGCCGGTCGTCTCGGCGATCAGAGCACCAGCATCATCCAAACGTGTGTTCGGGCGAAGCAACGGACCTTTGCGCCGAGGGGGGCGCAGCGGTATGAGGCGGCGCAAAAGGCGCAACGGCGCACCGGAGACCGTTTTCAAGACCGTCGCCTTCGTCCGCTCGGCCATCCTCCCAGCGCAGCATCCTCGCAGGTCAGGCAAGGTGTGACACGCGCAAGGATGGGCTACCCTTCGCTCGAAGCGAGAGGCGGTCCTTCGGGTGCCCGAGGGGACGACGATGCTTCGGATCACGGTCGCAGGTGCGCTCGCCGGCACCCTCGTTCTGCTCGGGGCGTGCGGGGAAACAGACGCAGAGGATCCGGCACGACCAGCCCGCACCTCGGCCGGCGACGCCGTCGCATGGCCGCGACCAGCACGGACCGCCGAACTCGCTGAGGCCGCCGGTCTGGAACTCCACACCGTCGAGCACCTCGACTACCACGTGCATGTGCACCTCGATGTCTTCGTCGACGGTGAGCCCCTCGAGGTGCCTGCGGCGATCGGGATCGTGATCGACGATCCCGCGGTCAAGGAGTTCCCCTCCGAGTTCGGCACGGACTACGGTCGGGATCGACCCCACGGAGGGCTGCGAGAACCCGTGCATCTACCACTGCACACGCACGCCGCGGACGGCGTCCTGCACACCGAATCGGCGCTCACGTCGCCCAACACGCTCGGGCAGTTCTCCCCTCAGAGTGGGGGTCACCCTCGATGCCGACTGTGTTGCTGAGTACTGCAGCACGGACACGACGATCGAGGTGTCGGTCGACGGTGAGCCCTACGGAGGGAACCCGGCGGATATCGCACTCGTGGACGAGCGCGAGACCGCGATCGTCGTCGGTTCCCCACCTGCTGTGGTGCCACCGAGTTCGACTTCTCCGGCGTCTGAGCAAGCTCGGTCAGGAAATCGGGAGGCAGCTCGATCTGCACTTCTACTCGTCGGCGAGACGGTCGTGATACGCGCTCGCGATCTCCTGAGCTTCCTGCACGGTGACGGATCCGGGAGGCCCCGCGAATTCCATCGTGTAGACGGAGGAACCGACGGTGAACCCCACCCAATAGCTGTCACGGGGGATCTGCTCCTCCGTCCCGGCAGCGTCGATGGCCTCGGCCGTCGTGAGACGGCGGACACCGCTGCCGTCCGGGATGCCGGACACCTCGAACTCGCTGACGACCGTGGCACAGCTCTCGGGGCATGGCTTCGTCGAATCCGTCATGAGCCATACGAGCGCGCTCGCTGCTCCGTCCTCCGATCCGAGCTCATAGAACGAACTGAAGATGTGCGGCTCATCCGGCGAATGCTCCTCGCCGATGAAACGCACCTCGGTCCCCGCCGACTGGAAGTCCGCGTCGGTGAAGACCGCGGTCATCTCGTCTCGGTCGGCGTCGACCATGTGTTGGCTGAAGAGCGAGACGAACGCGTCGACCTCATCCGCGGTCTCCCGGACCTCCACCGTGTCGATCGTGCTTCCGGGCGCATCGGCGGCCGAGACGAATCGCTGCGCGAGCGGCGGCGGTTCCGGTTCGTCACCGCTGCACGCGACGAGCGCGACGGCCATCACGAGCACGGCGAGTCGGATGGCATTGCGCAGGCGCGGTCGCTCCCAGTCCAAAGAGCCCTCCCTCCGAGATCCGCGGCGAACCGTACTCTGGGCTGGTCGAACCTGTAAAGACGAGCCAGGAACGGTCGAAGGCAAGCATCCGACCCCGGGTTCCCCTTCGGCGAGGCGATGGCGCCCTTCTCGGGCGAGATCTCGCGCGATACCCTGCGCCGGTGACGTCGACCCCTGGCCTGACGCATGACGAGGACCTCTTCCGACGCATCGTCGAGAATTCACCGACCGCGGTGCTCGTGCTCACGAACGAGCGTGTTCCCCGTGTGCTCTACGCGAGCCCCCGCATGGAGGAGTTCACCGGCTTCACCGACGAGGAGCTGCGCAGGGACTCGGGGCTCTGGTTCGCCCGCCTGCACGAGGACGATGCGAAGGGGGTCAGCGCCAGATGGAACGCTGCCGTCGCCGACGGCGGACGGTTCACGGCCGACTACCGCTTCCTGCATCGCAACGGCGAGTGGCGCATCTTCCGCGAAACGTCCTGGCCCATCTTCGAAGCCGACGGCACGATCCGCCATCGCCACAGCTTCACCGAAGACATCACCTCGGAGCGATTCGCCGAGGATCAGGCCAATCGATCGGAGGCCCGTTATCGCGCGCTGGTCGAGCGCCTGCCGGTGATCGTCTACGTCGACTCCGACGAGGCGTCGCCGCGCAGTCTGTACGTGAGCCCGAACTCCCGCGAGATCTTGGGCTACGGGCCGCGCGAGTACCTCGCCGACCCCGACCTGTGGTTCGACTCGATGCACTCCGAGGACCTGCCGCGGGTGCGAACCGCATGGGCCGAGGCCGTCGCGACGCGCGAGCCGTTCCACGCGGAGTATCGAGACGTGAAGGCCGACGGCACCGTGGTGTGGGTACGCGACGACTCGATGCTCGTGCGCGACGACGAGGGCACGCCGCTGTTCTGGCAGGGTGTGCTGCTCGACATCACGGCCGAGCGCGAGGCGGCGCGCGACCTGCGCCGGTCGGAGACGCGCTACCGCACCCTCGTCGATCAGGTGCCCGCGATCATGTACGAGATGGGCCCCGACGACGAGCGCCGAACGCTCTTCGTGTCTCCCCAGGTCGAGGAGATCCTCGGCTACCCCCGGCAGGAATGGCTCGACCAGCCCGACATCTGGGTGGAGCTGCTGCACCCCGACGACCGGGAGCAGGAACTCGCCGCCCACGACCGACACAACGAGACCGGCGAACCCTGGCAGCGCGAGTACCGGTTGATCGCGAGCGACGGACGCGAGGTCTGGGTGCGCGACCATGCCGAGCTCGTGGTCGACCACGATGGCTCTCGCTGGCTCGGCGTGATGCTCGACATCACCCCGCAGAAGCAGGCCGAGGAGTTGCTGCGGTTGGCGAACGAGGAGCTCGAGATGCGGGTGCTGACTCGCACGGCGCAACTCGAGGACGCCAACGAGATGATGAACCTCGAGATCGGCGAACGCCGGCGTATCGAGGAGGAGTTGCGTGCCGCCGAGGATCAGCTGCGCGCCGTGATCGAGCATCTGCCGGGGGTCATCTACACCTGGCGCGTGTCGGCGCCGGAGGATACCGAGAGCACCGACGTCCTCACCTACACGAGCCCCCAGATCGAGACCTTGCTCGGCTACACCCAGGAGGAATGGGGAGACGGATACTTCTGGGAGACCCGGGTGCACCCGCACGACCGAGACCGGGTGCTGGCCGCCACCCAGCGTTCCCGCGACACGGGTGTGGTCTTCGACGAGGAGTTCCGCTACCTCGACAAGGCGGGGCGCATCGTCTGGGTGCTCGAGCGGGCGGCCCTGCTCTCGCGCGATGAAGGTGGCCGGGCCCGGTGGTTCCAGGGCATGATCCTCGACATCTCCGATCGCAAGCGGGCAGAGACAGACGCGGCCGACGCGGAGGAGCGCTTCCGCGCGGTGCTCGAAGACGGTCCGGTCGCGACGTACATCTATGAGCTTGTGCCCGGTGATCCGCCGCGCGTCGAGATGCGCTATCTCAGCCCGCAGATCGGTGAGATGGTCGGTTACCCCGTCTCACATTGGGCGGGACGTCTCGAGGTGTGGCTCGAGATGACCCACCCCGACGATCGCGAAGGTCTCACGACCGCCTTCGCGAACTGGACCGATGGCAGACCCTGGAGCCTGCAGTACCGAGTGATCGCCGGCGACGGTCGCATCGTGTGGTTGCTCGACCGCGGCCGCGTGACGGACCGCGACGACCACGGTACGCCGCGCGTGTTCCAGGGAGCGTTCGTCGACATCACCGAACTCAAGGAAGAGCTCGAAGGACTTCGGGCGCAGGAAGCGCTGCTCCGTTCGATCGTCGAGACGACGCCCGCCGTGCCCTGGGCAGAGGTGATCGACCCGCGCACCGGCCGGGCGCGCTTCACCTACATCGGACCGGGGGCCGAGGAGATGTTCGGCTACACCGCCGAGGAACTCATGGCCGAGTCCGCGCACTTCACCCGGCTCGTGCACCCCGACGACCGGGCGCGCGTGCTCGCCGCGAGCGAGCGGTGCAAGGAGACCGGTGGACCGTGGAACGAGCTCTATCGGGTGCTGCACCGCGACGGTTCGGTGCGGTGGGTGCTGAGCTGCGGCCGACGCACTGCCGACTCGCCGTCCACCTGGCACGGCACGGCGATCGACGTGACGCGCCACATCGAGCGTGACGGGTTGCCCGTGCGGGTCGGCGAGGCGCCGACGGACGACTGACCCTCAGGAGGACCGGGGTCGCAGCACCCGGGCCTGCTCGGGCAGGTACGGATGCAGCGGCTCCGGCATCACGACCGACCCGTCGGCCCGCTGGTGGTTCTCGAGCAGCGCGATCAACGTGCGACCGATCGCGGTCGCGGTGCCGTTCAGCGTGTGCAGCACCTCGACCGGCCCGTCGGCCCGGCGCACGCGCGTCTGCAACCGCCGGGCCTGGTAATCGGTCGTGTTCGAGCAACTCGTGAGTTCGCGGTAGCGACCCTGGCCGGGCAGCCACGCCTCGATGTCGTACTTCTTCGCGGCGCTGCCCCCGAGGTCACCGGCGGCGACGTTCACCACGCGGTAGGGCACCTCGAGGTTGCCGACGATCTCCTCCTCCACGCTCACCAGGTACTCGTGCTCGTCCCAGCTCGCCTCGGGCGTGGTGAACACGAACATCTCCACCTTGTCGAACTGGTGCACGCGGAACATGCCCCCCATGTCCTTACCGTAGGTGCCCGCCTCGCGCCGGAAGCAGGTCGAGTAGCCCGCATACCGCAGCGGCAGATCGGCCTCCTCGACGATCTCCCCCATGTGGAAGGCAGCGAGCGGCACCTCGGCGGTGCCCACGAGGTAGAGCTCGTCCTCGGTGGTCGTGTAGAGCTGGGCCTCGTCGGCGGGCAGGAACCCCGTGCCGTACATCGCTTCCTCACGCACCATCACCGGCGGGATCGCCGGCACGAAGCCCTTGCCGGCGAGGATGTCCATCGCATGGCGCATCAGGGCGAACTGCACGAACACCAGGTCGCCGAGCAGGTACACGAACCGTGACCCGCTCGTGCGGGCGCCGCGCTCGGTGTCGAGCACGCCGAGCGCGGCGCCGAGCTCGGCGTGATCCTTCGGCTCGAAGTCGAACTCGGTCGGCTCGAGGTGACGGCGCACCTCGACAGCGTCGTCGTCGGTGAACCCATCGGGCGAGCTCTCGTGCGGCAGGTTGGGGGTGGCGGCGAGCACGGCCGCGAGGGCCTGCTCGGCGTCGGCGAGCTGGGGCTCCATGGACTTGAGCTCGGCCGAGACGCGCGCCACCTCGTCGATCAGCCGCTGCTTCTCGTCTCCATCGGCGCGGCCGATCGCCTTCGATGCCTTGTTCTGCTCGGCGCGCAGCTCGTCGACCTGCACGGTGAGCGCCCGGCGCCGCTCGTCGGCCTCGAGCAGCTCGTCGACGGCCCCGGCCAGCTCGCGGCGTGCGA
The DNA here is from genome assembly GCA_963722795.1 of uncultured Actinomycetes bacterium. Lineage (GTDB taxonomy): Bacteria > Actinomycetota > UBA4738 > UBA4738 > HRBIN12 > JAOUEA01. Next base: position 276,260 of record CAVROD010000002.1, on the reverse strand, counting down.
GCGCCTGACGGGAGCGCTCGGGATCGTCCCTGACCGCCTTGATGTCGAGCATCGCGCTAGGGCACCTTCACCTGTTCGCCGCCTTTGGCCTCGGTTTGCGGCGCCTGGCCCTGCTGGGCGGGCGCGGCGCCCGAGCCCCCGTCCATGATGCTCTGCCCGTGGAAGATGCCGCCCTCTTCCACGACGAGGGTCTTCGACGTGATGTTGCCGTCGATGCGCCCGCCGCGGGCGAGGTGCGCCTTGCCCTTCACGACGAGGTTGCCCTTGAACTTGCCGGCCACGCTCACGTTCTGAGCGCGGATGTCGGCCTCGACCTGGCTCTGGGGCGAGAGGGTCACGTCGCCGTCGGCGTTGATCTGGCCCTTGACCTGCCCGTCGATGCGCAGGTTCCCGGCCGATACGACGTTGCCTTCGAGGCGCGCACCGGCGCCGACGATCGTGACCTCACCGTTGTTCTCAGCCATGTCGCCTCCTTGTTCTCTCGTTCTGGTTCGCCGGGGATGCTCGACGGCGGCGGACTCGGGCGCGGTCGCCGCGATCGCGTCGTCGTCGTCGCGCCGGAAGATCATCGCGCCGCCGCCGGCTCGGGGTCGGCCATCATGGCCTGGCGGATCGCTTCGGCTTCCTCGGTGGACAGGTTGTAGCTGCTCGCGCGCTCGGTGACCGGCTTCGCGTAGACCCTCGTCTCCTGGCGCCCATTGATCGAGGTGATCACCACGCCGGTGCCGTGGTCGTCGAGCATCGCGCACGAGAACGACAGGCGCCCGCCCACGTCCTCGAACGCGTCGAACCGCAGCAGGGCGACGTGGCGCACCGTGCCGTCGATGAGCGACTGCTGCCGCTTGTCGGTGGCGTTGAGGGCACGCACCGCCTGCTCGAGCCGCTCGACACGCTGGGCCTGGCCGCTCAGCACTTCCCGCAGCGCCTGGCTCATCTGGATCGGACCCGCCTGCTCCTTCGCTCGCCGCGAGCCCGAGCCGACGATCGAGAAGACGATGGCGAGCACCGACAGCCCGATCGCCACGAGGGCGACGAGTGTGAGCGTGCTGTCGGACAGGGTCATGGCGGCCTCGGAACGGTCGGCGGACGGTGCGCGCGGGCGTGCCGCGGCCCGCGAGGCCTCACTATACGACCCCCCCGGACCCGGACCGCGTCGTCGCTACTGCACGTCGCGCACGCGGAACGAGACCGTGGACACGGTCAACAACACGACGACGTAGACCGCGACCGTGATCGCGCCGCGTGCCGGCGTGAGCATGGAGCCCTGGATGCGGAGGCCCTCGGGGCTCAGCACCGTCGCGATGTTGTCGCCCAGCAGATATCGGCCGAGCGCCGGTCGCAGACCTCGCAGCACGCCCTCGAACAGGGTGAGGTAGACGAACACCCCGCCGAGCGCCGCCGCGGTGTTGCGGCCGACCATGGCGATGGCACCCCCGATGACCGACGCGGCGCCGGCGAGCACCGCCACCCGCACCGTCACGTCGACCACCTCCGACCCCCACCCGACGGGGGTAGCCGTGACCCCTCGCACGCTCGCCCCGATCGCGAACAGGCCCACGAAGATCCCGAGCAGGATCGCGACGAGCGCGACGACCAGCAGGGCCACGACGCCCGCTCGCACGAGGCCCACCCGGGCCCGCCGGGGCTCCCACGCGAGGATCGTGGTCATCGTGCCCGAACCCCACGACGCACCGACTGACGACGCGCCGATCACCAATCCGATGAGGATCGCGATGAACGAGATGCCGCGCAGGATCGACGGAAGATCGGCGATGCGCATCTGCGAACCGTCGAGGGAGGCCGCCGCGTCGCCCTGTTCGGCGCAGAACGTCGCCACGTCGTCGCCGGGGGCGACCGCGCCGTAGCCGTCCTGGGCGATGCAGTCCTGCACGACCCGCTCCGCGCGCCGTTCCGCCCGCGCCAGCTGGGCCTCGCCGGGGCGCCGCGACTGGACGGCCCCGATCACGACGGCGAGCACGACCCCGCCCACGGCCACCAGGGCGAGCACCTTCACCAGCCGGCGGGACCGAGCGCGCAGCCATTCCGAGGAGACGAGCCCACGCAGGGAGACGCCGGCGCTCACGGCGCGGCGTCCTGGTCGCCGCGCGTGAGCTCGAGGAAGACGGTCTCGAGGTCGACCTCGTCGGGACGCAGCTCGGTCACGAAGAGGCCTCGCTCCGCGAGGGTGCGCGACACGCGTTCCGCCTCGGTGTCGGGCAGCGACACCCGCAGCGCGTCGGGGGCCATCGACACCTCGAGGCCAGCTGCCGCGAGCGCCTCGAAACCCGCCCGAAGATCGGCGACCTTCACGACGAGCCCACCGCCTCCGCGCGCGGCCAGCACCTCGCTCACGGGGCCGCTCGTGACCAGGCGCCCCCGGGCGATGATCGCGACCCGGTCCGCCGTCTGTTGGATCTCCGAGAGGATGTGGCTCGAGACGAAGACCGTCCTGCCCTCGGCGCCCAACGAGCGCAGCAGGCTCCGCACGTCGACGATGCCGGCGGGGTCGAGCCCGTTCGCCGGCTCGTCCAGCACGAGCACGGCCGGATCCTTGAGCAGTGCGGCGGCGATGCCCAGCCGCTGCTTCATGCCGAGCGAGTAGGTCTTGACCAGGTCGCCGGCGCGCTCCGCGAGCCCCACCCGCTCGAGCGACACGTCGATCGCGCTGCGGCCGATGCCATCGATGCGCCCGAGGATCTCGAGGTTGCGACGGCCCGAGAACCTCGGGAACAGTGCCGGCGCCTCGACGATCGAACCGACTCGACGGATCGCGGCGGGAAGGCGATCCGGCACGTCGGAGCCCAACAGCCGCAGCCGGCCGCGGCTGGGCGCGACGAGCCCCAGCAGGCAACGGATCGTGGTCGTCTTGCCCGCGCCGTTGGGCCCGAGGAAGCCGAACACGCCGCCCTCGGGCACGTCGAGATCGAGGTCGTCGACCGCGAGCGTGCGTCCACCCCGCAGCCGTCGATACTCCTTGCGCAGCCCTTCGACCTCGATCACGCTTGGCACCGCACGAGTGTAGGCGGTCGTATCTCGCCACCCGCATCGGCCGGTCGCGATACCATCGAGGCCGCATGCTGGCCCCCCTGACCGGACCTTCCCTGCTCGGCTCGCTGCTCGCCGACCGATACGAGATCCGCGCGCCCCTCGGTCGCGGCGGCATGGGCGAGGTCGTCGAGGCCGTCGACCGGCGGCTCTCGCGCACGGTCGCGATCAAGGTGTTGCACCCGGACCTTGCCGGCGACGAGCGGTTCCTGGCGCGCTTCCGACGGGAAGCCGCCACCGCAGCCCGGCTCTCGCACGTGGGCATCGTGTCGGTGCACGACATCGGCGAGCACGACGGCCGCACGTTCATCGTGATGGAGCTGGTGGCCGGGCGCACGCTCGCCGAGCTCGGTCGCCGCGACGACGCTTCCTCGGTCGCGCGCATCGGCGCGGCGGCCGCGCGGGCGCTCGCGCACGCCCATGACCGCGGCGTGGTCCACCGAGACGTGTCGCCCGCGAACATCATGGTCACGGCCGACGGCACGGTGAAGGTGCTCGACTTCGGCATCGCCCGCGGTCCCAGCGCGACCGCGGCCTCGCGAGGCACGGTTGCCTACGTAGCGCCCGAGGTGCTGCGAGGCGAGGTGGCCGACGCTCGCGCCGACGTGTTCTCGCTCGGCATGGTGCTGCGGGAGCTCGCTGGCGACCTCGACGATCGTGCGCTGGCCGACGTGCTGGCTCGGGCCACCGCGCCGGAAGCCCGGGCGCGGTTCCGCTCGGCCGCGTGCTTCGCCCGAGCGCTCGAGGCACTCGACACGCTCGCCGAGCGATCGGCGTCGGCCTCGTTCGGAGACGAGGAAGACCGAGCGAGCGATCGGACCCAGCCGCTCGCGCGCATCGCCACGCGACCGCTCGGATCGGCGCCCGCCGAGCGGTCGATGCTCGAGCCAGCGCGAGGTGTCGCTGTTCGTACGACTCGACGGCACCCTCGAACGGGTCGCATCGTCAGCGCGATGGTCGGCGGCACCCTCGTGTGCATCGTCCTCGGTGGTGCCCTGTTGCTCGGTCAGGTCCTCGTCGCGATGTCTGCCCCGCAGGCGGCGGCCAGGGTGTCGGGCCCCGATCCCGTGCCCGCTCCGACGGGGCTGCGCGCCGCAGCCTCGTGCGACGGCCTCTTCTCGACCGGCGTCGACCTCACCTGGACGGGCGACGCCCCCGTGAAGGGATATGAGATCTGGAGGGGAGGCGGACCCGAGGAGCGTGTGCTCGTGGCGCGGGTGCGGGGTGTGCACACCGAGTGGTTCCGCGACGTCAACCTCGGGGTCGACACCTCGTACACGTACCGCATCCGGGCCTTCGACGGCCCACGCGTGAGCGGATGGTCTCACGAGGTCCACGTCGACACCCCGCTGCTCTGCCTCTCCTAGCATCCAGCAGAGAACGGCAAGGAACAGCAAGGTGCCCCTCGCTCGGTGTCACGACTCGGGTCTATCGTCTCTCCGATGGCACGTCGGCTGCGACCGCTCGCCGATCGTGAAGCGATCCTGGCTCTGGGGCTTGCTGGGGCGGGATTCTTCTCGCTCGAGGCGACCTTGCCCGCGGCGGGGGCGATCGCCGTACGATCGTTCCGCTCGGGGCGGACATCCGACGGCACGGGTCCCGCGGTGGGCGTGCTCGTGTTCGCGGTGGCCTGGATGAGCTTCCTGCTCGGCTACCCGACGCTCCGCGCGATGTGGGTCACGGCCACCGAACATCATGACCCGGCGAGCGCCGCCGCCTTTCTGGGCGGATGGCTGGCCCTCGCCGGTTCGGCACTCCTGCTCGCGAACTTCCTCTGCCGGTGCCACCCGGAGCGGTTCGTCGCACGAGCGTCCGCGCGAGCCGGCATCGTGACAGTGATCGTCGCCGCAGGGCTCCAGTTCCTCGCGATCACGCAGGCGATGCTCCAAGAGGTCACGAGGGAGTGTGGGGACTCACTCGCCGACTGCGTGGGCTCGCCCCCATGGGCATCGCTTGGCCCCGCCCTCGTGGTGGGCGCGGCCTGGCTGGCCGTTTCCCTCGCGATGTCGGCGGGGGCCGGCCGCCTCGGGAGGCACCCCTCGAGCTAGTCCGTATACGGCAGGGGCTATCCCCCGAGTGGGGGATGTGGTTATCATCCTCCTTCGTAGTCCCAACATACGCACTCAGCAGGAGCGGAATAGCTGGCGCACCGGCACGGAGCGGCTACCTTGCCGTTTCCCCTAGGTGAACCCCCCACACACATCCATCCCTGACCGAGGCGCCGAGGACGTCGGGCATCGCATGAGCCCGGTCGCGGTCGGCTCGTTGACGGGATCGGATGAGGAGGATCGACATGGAACGCAAGCGTGACCGCCAACGCAAGACAGGACAGTTGCTCGTCGCGACGTCGCTCGTCATCGTGCTCGTCGCCGGCTTGGTCGCCGTGCTCGGCACCATGGGCAGCGCCGCGACGCCGATCCACCGCATCAACGCGGGCGGGCCCGACGTGTCCGGCCCACCGACCTGGAACAAGGACACGAAGGGGAGCCCGTCGCCGTTCGTGAACGCGCTCGCCACCGGCAACAAGACGCAGACGGTGACGACCGCGATCAACATGACCCACCCGTCGATCCCGGCGGGCACGCCGCAGGCGATCTTCAAGGCGGCGCGGTTCGACCCCGCGGAGAAGCCCAATATGGAATGGGACATCCCGGTGTCGCCGGGCGCCTACATCCTGCGGCTGTACTTCGCTGAGACCGTGCCCAACTTCATGTCGGTCGGAGCCCGCACGATGGACGTCGAGCTCAACGGGGTCGAGGTGCTCGACGCGTACGACATCTTCGCCGACGTCGGAGCCAACAAGGGCGTGGTGAAGACCTTCGACATCGTGACCGACGCGAACCTCGACATCGACTTCTTCCCAGGGGGGGAGAACATGAAGCCGATGATCAGTGCGATCGAGGTGGAACCCGCCCCGGGTTTGCCGGGCGCATGGCGCGACGAGGTGGACCTGCCGGTCAACCGCTCGGAGGTCGCCTACGTGGAGCTCGACGGTGAGTTCCATCTCTTCGGCGGCGCGAAGTCGCACCACGTGTACGACCCGGTGACCCAGACGTGGAGCACCAAGAAGGGGTTGCCGTTCAAGGTGCATCACATCCAGGGAGTCACCGTCGGAGGGAAGATCTACCTCCTCGGCGGGCTCACCAATTGGCCCACGCCTGACGTGGGCACGGTCTTCATCTACGACCCCGACACGAACACGGTCTCGCAGGGAACGCCCATGCCGGTGAGTCGCCAACGAGGGGCGGGCGGGATCGGCGTCTACGACGGGAAGATCTACTACGCAGGTGGGTTGCACAACGGCCTGGCCGTGAACTGGTTCGATGTCTACGACCCGGTGACCGACACGTGGACACAGCTGCCGGACATGCCGACGGCGCGCGACCACTTCCAGGCATCGGTGCTCGACGGACAGTTCTGGGCGATCGGCGGTCGCAACGTGCAGCCGAACGAGACCACGGCGGCCAACGAGGCGTTCGATTTCAACACTGGTCAGTGGGTGACCGGATTCGCTCCGCTTCCCACCCCTCGAGGTGGCTTCGCGTCCGTCGTGCTCGATGGCGAGATCGTCATCATCGGCGGTGAGGGCTACGGACAGGCCTGGCCTACCGTCGACGCCTACGATCCCGCCACCGACTCCTGGCGCTCCTTGGCACCGATGCCCAACCCCCGCCACGGCATCCAGGGCGCGGTGTGCAACGGCGGCATCTACATCGCCGGCGGTGCCGACGACCAGGGCGGCGGCAACTCGACCAACGTGCACGACGCGCTGTTCCCGGGCGGTACCGAGACGAGCTGTACGGGCTGAGCCCGTACAGCTCGTCCGCGCTCGGTCATCCGTGTCGGATACGGGTTCGCGCGTGTGCGCTCGGGTGCAGGAATGGCACGAGCGGTTCACGCTCGGTCCGTAGGAACCCGACGAGCGACGGCGGCGTGATCACCGAGGCTTCCCCGCGCGACGGTCGAGGGCGCACCTCGGTGTAGCCCGCGGGCGTCCAGCGAAGGAGGCGTCCATCGAGCACGAGCCAGGCGTCGCGGTCGCGCTCCACGAAGGCCCCGTCGGGCAGCGACCGCCAGGGCTCGTAGTGGTGCCGCTGCCGCCGGGCGGCGGTGTCCCAGCGTTCCGCGTGCAGCACCCCGTCGATCGCGTCCGCCTTGGCGGACTGCCCCGGATGGATGGACGACCAGGCTTCGACGAACACCGCGTAGTCGTCGTGCCGGCACATGCGGCACGGGCGGTGACCGGCGGCGAACCCCGTGGCCTCGTCGAGGAAGAACAGCTCGGTGAACCGCCCGGGCTGCATCAGGGGCGCTCGGTGCCACCCCCGGAACTCGAGGCGGCAGGCGATCCAGCGCCGCACTCCGTAGGGGCGGCGGATCTCCCCGTGGGTGTCGTGCAGGCAGCCCCGGTTGCCGTAGACGAGCCCGCGGGCGCGGTCGGACGCCAACGTGCCGAAGGGCGTCACCCGGTTCTTCAGCGGCATCGGGACACGATAGGGCGACCCCGTATGCTCCGCAGACCGTGACGCCCGACGCGCTCTTCGCCGACCCACGGCTCGCCCGCCTCTACGACGCGTTGAACCCCGTCGAGGACGACCAGCTCGGGCTCGTGGAGCTGGCCGGCTCCGAGCCGGTGCGGGTGCTCGACCTCGGCTGCGGCACGGGCCGGCTCGCGCTGATGCTGGCCGAGCGCGGCCACGACGTCGTCGGCGTCGACCCCGCCGCCGCGATGCTCCAGATCGCCCGCGCGCGCGACGTCGACGGCCGCGTGCGATGGATCGAGGGCGACGCCCGCCACGTCGACCTCGGCGACACGCGCTTCGACCTCATCGTGATGACGGGAAACGTCTTCCAGGTGTTCCTGACCGACGACGACGCCCGCGCGGTGCTCGTGACCGCTCGCCGCCACCTCGCGCCCAGCGGCCGGCTCACCTTCGAAACGCGCGAGCCGAGCACCCTGGAGTGGGAGGAGTGGACGCCGGACCAGACGCGCGAGGTCGTCCACGTCGAGGACACCGGCGACGTCGAGGTCAGCTATGCCTTCCGGGAGCAGCACGGCGAGCTCATCACCTTCGACACGCGCCACGTGCTGCCCGACGGATCGGAGTACACGAGCCCGAGCACCCTGCGCCTGCGTACCCGGGAGCACGTTGCCGAACTGTTGCGCGAGACCGGCTTCGACGAGGTGGAATGGTGGAGCGACTGGCGCGGCACGCCGCTCACGAACGAGGCTCTCGAGATCGTGCCGGTCGCGTGGCGCGCGTAGACTCCCGCGGCTTCAGGCTTCGATCTCGACCCGTCGGAACTCGGCCGCCTCCCGTACCGCGAGCACGGCCATCGAGCTGACCACGACCATGGACCCGAGGAACTGGCGCGCATCCATCGTCTCCCCCAGCAGCAACGCGCTGAACACCAAACCGAAGACGGGGATCAGCGTCAGGAACATCCCGGCGCGCGCTGCCGACGTGCGCCGCAGGCCCGCGACGAACAGGAGGAACGCCGCACCGTAATAGAGGCCGCCCCCGGCGATGGCGCTCACCATCTGCAAGGAGGTGACGTCGACTGACTCCCAGGACCTCACACCCTTGGCCACGAATAACATCACCAGCGCGAACGCGAGGGCACTGGCTTGCTGCAGGAAGACGACGGGAAGGGTGCCGTCCGTGAGCTCCATCCGGCGCAGGAGGATCGAATAGAGCGCACAAGCCAGCACGGCCGTGAACGTGAGCACGACGCCGGTCAGAGAACCGGCCTCGGAGGGGGCTCCCACGATCAGGGCGACACCGGCCATCGCCGACCCGAGGCAGAGCACACTCCAGAATGGAAGGCGCTCGTGCAGGAAGGCGAAGGCCAGCAGCACGATGAGGACCGGCTCGGTCGCCCAGATGATCACCGACACCGACGCATCGATCTGCGCCAGCGCGGTCAGACCGAGCGCGTAGGCGATCCCCGGGTTCAACACACCGAGCGCACCGATCCTGACGGCATGCTCGATGCCTCGCACCGAGGCACCGGTGATCAACACGAAGGCGCCCAAGAGCACGACGCTGCAGGTCAACTGGAACGGCAGCAGCACGGCGGCATCGAAGCCACCGAGTGCATACTTGCTCAGGACGGTGCCCAGTCCCCAGCACGCGGCCGCACCGATCAGTACGGCAGAGCGTGAACGAGATGCGAACATGTTCGACTCCTGTGTCGACGCTGATGTCTTGACCCGGCGACGGGGTCAGTCAGCAGTCGGCATCACAGCAGTCGTAGCCTGGAAGACGGGGACGACGTCTCGCCAGGGCAGACATGTGGCCAGGATACCGAGACGACCGGCTCTCGACCGGTCGAACGGGAGATCGGGCCGCGCACGTCGCCTGCACTACGTGTCGTGTCGGAACTTCGAGGCAAGCTCCGTGCGCGAACGAACGCCCAGCTTGCGGTAGATCCGTTTGAGGTTGGCCTCCACCGTGTGGATGCTGATGAACAGCGAGTCGGCCGCCTCTCGGTTGGTGCTGCCCCCCGCCACCAGCGCCGCCACTCTCTCCTCAGTCGGCGTCAGCTCCTGCGATGAGGGAGCCCGTCCGCCGATGCGCGCCAGCTCCGCACGCGTCTTGTCCGCCCATAACGGAGCACCGAGATCGTCGAAGACCCCCAAGGCCTTCGTGAGCGTGTCTCGGGCCTCGCGCTTCCTCTTCGCACGACGCTGCACGGCTCCGCGCACCAGGAGGGTGCGCCCCAGTTCGAACGGGAGGGGCAGGCGATCGTGTTCCTCGATCGCTGCATCCGCAGCGGCCGTCGCACCGTCCAGATCGCCACGGGCCGCGAGCACGAGCGCCCGGCACCGAGCGCCGGTGGCGATGGCCCAGGCTCGGTCGAGGTGCGCGCCGGCCTCCTCCAACGGCGTCACGAGCGACTCCGCCTCGTCGAGGCGCCCGAGGGTGACGAGCGCCTCGACCTCGTCCGGGACGATGCGGAAGAAGGCGGGCTCCCGGACTCCCATCGCGTGCTCGAGCTCGACGGCCTTGGACAGGTAGGCATCGGCCTCGGCGGCACGGTCCAGGGAGAGCTCGAGGAACCCCAGGGCCCCGAGGTTCATGATCTGGATGAGGACCTCGCCCGCCTCCTCGCTCACCCGCAGGCCTTCGAGGGCCGCGAGCCTCGCCGCATCGGCCTGCCCCAGATGGGCTTGCACCAGGCCGACCGCGAAGTGGCCCTCCGACGCCAACGGCGCCCCCCAGCGGTGTCGCTGGGCGGCCGCGTTGCTCGCCCGAGCGTGCTCCAGAGCCGCATCCCAATTGCCCGCCCAGCATTCCAACTCGGCGAGGTGGTACCGGAACTGGGGGATCGGGCTCTCGACACCGTGCGCCGCGGCATCAGCCAGGATCTCGGTGAACGTGCGTCGCGCATCGTCCAGGCGATCGGTGTACTTGAAGAGCATCGCCTCGACGAAGCTCGCACGGAGGACGTGGAACTTGAATTCGCCCTCCATGTGCCTCTCGAAGGCGACCCCGCGATCGAGCAGCTCCCGATCGACCCCCCGTCCGAGGACGAACTCGACGAACGGATACGCCTGGAACGCTTCGGCCATCACCCGGGGATCCTGCAGCTCCTCGGCCAACTGCAGCGCGGCACGCGCGTGTCGCTCCGATGCCGCGCAATCTCCCCTGAACAGCCAGGTGTACCCGAGGTTCTGCTCGATCGAGGCCCGCAGCGTGCGATCGTTCCCCGCCTCACCCCGAGCCGCCTCGAACGCGGCCCAGGCGTTCCGCCACCCTTCGGTCTCGGCGAGGGCCATCCCGAGGTCCAGCAAGACGCGGCCCCGAGCCGGCCCGGCCGTCGAGAGGTCCACGGCCTGCTCCAGGACGTTCCGCGCCAGCCCGAGGTCACCGCATTCGTGATGAGCCAGGCCCGCCTGGTGGATCCGTCGCACCAGGTCCTCACCGCGATCCGGCGGCGTTGCGTGGCGGGCCATCTCCCAGAGCTCGGCCGAGGACTGCGGCGCTCCCCGCGAGAATGCCAGCTGGGCGGCCTCCTCGAGGGCGGCGGCGACGACGACGTCCGGACCGTCGACGGACAGCGCGAGGTGGCGGGCCCGCTCTTCCGGATCTCGAACGATCGTCGCGAGCCTCGCGTGCAGCTCACGACGCTGTGCCAGCGGGATCGTCTGATAGACGGCCGATGCGAGGAGGGGATGGGTGAACCGGACACGGTCGCCGACGACCTCGACGACGCCGCTCTGGACCGCTGGATCGAGGCGACGGCGGACGTCGGGAGGATCGATGATCGCGGCCGCGATCGCATCCGGCGTCGGGGTCGACAGGGCCGAGACGACCTCGAGCGCTTCGAGCGTCTCGGTGGGAAGCCCTTCGAGGCGGTCCTCCACGAGCTCCTGCAGCCGCTCGGGGATCGGGGGCCGTTCCCCGGCCGCCACCTCACCTCCACGACGCAGGAGCGCACGTCCGATCTCCTGGGCGAAGAAGGGATTGCCTCCCGAGGTCTCGTGAACGCCGAGGAGCGTGGCCCGTGGGAAGCTGTCACCGACCGTGTCGCCGAGCACCCGCTCTATCGCGTCGACGGAGAGCCCTCCGACGTGAACGCGATGCAGGTGATCGTCGGGGAGCGACCCGGCGACGCCCAAGGGGTCTTCGTCAGGGTCGGTGCCTCGAGCCGTCGTCATCAAGCCGATCGTTTCCTCCTTGAGACGGCGCGAGACGAACTGGAGCACCCGAACCGAGGGGAAGTCCATCCATTGGATGTCGTCGATGGCAACGACGACGGGGGTGCTGGCGGCCACCGACCGAAGGCATCCGAGCACGGCCAGGAAGACGGCCCGCTGGTCGGCGCGGGCACCGGAGCTGGGCACGAGCAGGAGTGCTACCTCGAGGGCTCGGCGCTGGGGCTCCGGCAGGGTCGGGAGCGCATCCTCGAGGACCGGCTCGAGGAGGTCACCGAGGGCAGCGTACGACAGGCGCGTCTCCGCCTCGACCGGACCGCACGAGAGCGTTCGGTACCGCCGTCGCCGGGCACCCTCGAGGCCTTCCCTCCACACCGTGGTCTTCCCGATGCCCGCCTCACCGGAGAGGAGCAGAGCCGCCGGACCGGCCGGGATCGAGTCCAGGAAACGATCGAGGGTCTCGAGTTCGGGCTCGCGCCCGACGACGTCTGCGGTCAACGCATCTCCCTCACGGGTCTGCACGCGACCCGTCCATCCGGATGCTCTCGGCCAGCATGCGTCCTTCCATGGCGTCGAGCTTGCCCGCGTTCCAGAGCGGAACGTATCCGTTGATCCGGATGCTCTCGGCAAGCATGCGCCCTTCCATGGCGTCGAGCTTGCCCGCGTTCCAGCGCGACACCTCGGTGCTCGACGCCTCGTGGATGCCGCCGTCCGCTATGGCGGTGTCCGCGCGATCGCGCGCCGCCACGGTGAGCGCCGCCGAGCTCATGACCAGCGCTGCGACAGCCAGGATCGACACCACCGATGCCCACAGCGTGAACCCCGCCGGCCGGGCTTCGACTCTGATCCTTTCGGCGTTCGTGCCCATGGTTCTCTCCTCCTCCTCGACTCGATCGTGAGCCCGAGGCTAGGAGGAGCGGCCACGCGAGGAATCCCCGAAACCCGTACCGATCGAACGCCGATGCCGGTCAGAGTAGGTGGGCGAGGGGGGAGTTGAACCCCCACGTCCTCTCGGACACAGGAACCTGAATCCTGCGCGTCTGCCAATTCCGCCACTCGCCCGAGTGCCAGGGTGGGATGGTAGCAAGCCCACCGTCGCAGACCCGTCCCCCGAACGACTGGTACCGGGAACGAGCCCTTCGGACGATGTACCCGGAACCGGGTAGCTGCCGATACCGGAGCGATGACCGCGCGGGCCGACCACATCGACTTCGACGGGTTGATGCGCGTGCTGACGGTCGTGGGGTTCGTGGCCCTGACCGCCTGGTCGATGGCCTCGGGGGTCGGCGTGCTCAGCGGCTATGCGTCGGTCTCTCCCACGGCCACCTTGCGCTTCCTCCTGGCGGTGCTGATCGTCGTGTTCGCGCGCCGCACCTACTGGGAGGTGCGGGAGTGGCGGTGGGGCAAGCTTCCTCCCGATGAGCGCTACGGGTTCTCGAACCCGCTCGCCGAGCACGGCCGCTCCTCGGAGCGCCGGGGCGCCGACACCGGTCCGACACAACCCGCGGCGTAACATAGGCGCCGGGAACGGGGCTCCCACACGCTCCGTCACGACGCCTGTGCCCAACCTCCGTGATTTCGAACGCCGTCTGGGAGGCCTCGTGGAAGGCCTCTTCTCAAAGACGTTCCGCTCCGGCGTGCAGCCGGTCGAGCTCGCGAAGCGCCTGATCAAGGAGATGGACGCCGGGCGCACCGTGGGCGTCAACGAGGTATGGGCACCCAACCACTTCGCGTTCTCGCTGTCCCCCGTCGACCACGACCGGCTCGAGCAGGCTGCAACCGCGATCGCGACGGAACTGGGCACGGTGATCCGCGAGAACGCGAGCGAGCGCGGCTGGGGGCTGGTGGGCCCGCCCGAGGTGACCTTCGAGGCCGACGACCGTCTGAAGAAGGGCGACATCGGGTGCGTCGCGACCCTGGTGGAAGGCCCCGACAAGATCGAGCCGGCCGCCGCGCCGACGCCGTGGGTGGTCGTGCGCGAGGACGGCGCCGAACGCACGGTTGCGCTCGGCGGAGCCATCGCCACGATCGGGCGCCTGCCGGAGTGCGAGATCACGGTCGCCGACCGGGGCGCGTCGAGACGGCATGCGCAGATCCGCCTGAAGGACGGCGAGGCCACCCTCACCGACCTCGGGTCCACCAATGGCACCGAGGTGAACGGTCACGCGGCACAGACCGTGACGCTCGACGACGGCGACCGCATCACGATCGGCACGACCGTACTCGTCTTCCACCGGGGTGCGCCGTGAGTCCATGGGCAACGCCGCTCGCGCAGAGCGTGACGCCGTTCGCATTGAGCGCTTTGAAGTACGGGCTGTTCGCCCTGCTGCTGCTCTTCATCTGGCGTTCGATGCGATGGGCCGTGCGCGGGCTGAGCGTCGAGACCGCGACGCGGTCGTCGCGCCGTTCGGCGAAGAAGGGCGGGGCTGTGGCGGCATCGGCGATGCCGCCCGGCCCCTCGACGGTCGTGATCCACACCGAGGGGTCGAAGCCGCGAACCGTGCCGGTGAGCGGCAACATGGTGATCGGGCGCGCCGACGCCTGCGAGCTGCCGCTCGACGACACCTTCATCTCTCAGCAGCACGCCCGTCTCTTCGCGAAGAACGGCTCATGGTTCGTCGAGGACCTCGGCTCCACGAACGGCACCTACGTGAACGACCAGCGGCTGGCCGCTCCCGCCATGGTGCAGCCGGGCGACCGCGTGCGCGTCGGCACCACGGTGCTGGAGCTGCGCCGATGAGGATCGAGGTCGGGGCGGCCACCGACATCGGCCGGGTGCGCGAGGTGAACGAGGATTCCTACCTCGTCGAGGCGCCCCTGTACGCCGTGGCCGACGGCATGGGCGGGCACAAGGGGGGCGACGTCGCGTCGAGCCTCGCGCTCGAGACGGTCGAGGCGATGTTCCGCGACAAGGCCGGTACCCTCGCCGATCAGGTGCGGGAAGCGAACCGCGCCGTGCACGAGCGCTCGGTCGCCGACCAGAAGGTGCGCGGCATGGGAACGACCCTCACCGCCGTCACGATCGAGGGCACCGACGCCCGATTCGTGCACGTCGGTGACAGCCGCGCCTACCTGCTGCGAGCGGGAGACTTGCGCCAGGTCACGAGCGACCACACCCTCGTCGCCCGCATGGTGAAGGCCGGCGAGATCAGCCGCGAGGAAGCCGCGGTGCACCCCCACCGCAACGTGGTGACCAAGGTGATCGGCACCGAGGCGACCGTGGTGGTCGACGAGGACACCGTGCCGCTGCTCGACGGCGACCGGCTGCTGTTGTGCAGCGACGGCCTCACCGGCATGGCGACCGAAGATCAGATCCAGGCGATCCTGGAGGCCGAGCCCGACCCCCAGCGCGCGGCCGATCGCTTGGTGAAGGCGGCCAACCGGGCCGGCGGCATCGACAACATCACCGTGCTCGTGCTCGACGCGCACGCCGAAGACGATGACCCGCCCTCCGGACAGCTGCCGAAGCTGTCGCGACGCCCGAGCGCGAAGCGGGTGGTCGCGGGGGCGCTGATCGTGGTCGTCGTGCTCGCGGCCGCGCTCTTCGGGGTGCGGGCCTACGTCGACCGCCAGTGGTACGTGGGCGAGGCAGACGGCAAGGTGGCCGTGTTCCGCGGTATCCCCGCCCGACCGCTCGGCATCACCCTGTCGGACCTCGACACGCAGACCGAGATCGCCGCCACCGAGGTCGAAGCCCTGCCGGTCTACGGCGACCTCCCCGACGGCATCAGCGCCGAGAGCCGCGACGACGCCTTCGCGATCGTCGAGCAGATGCGCACCGACCTCGATGAGCAGGCCGCGGCGCAGGAGCCCGCGGGCGGCGGGGGCGGGAATGGCGGCGGGGGCGGGAATGGCGGCGGGGGTTCGGGTGGCGGGGGCGGCTCAGGGTGAGCGAGGCCGCCTTCCCCGCGACCACCGACGCGCGACGACCGGTCACCGGTCTCGGGCTGCTGATCGTCGCGCTCGTGATCTCGCTCGCCACCTACGCGATGGCGGGCCTCGGCCTCAAGGGGCGCACGCCGCGCGACATCATCGTGTACGGCGTGGTCTTCTGCGCGGCCTTCGTGGCCGGGTGGCTGGTGGTGCGGTGGGCCGCCCCGCGAGCCGACCCCGTGCTGTACCCGACCGCCACCGCGCTCGCGGGGCTCGGCATCGCGATGCTCTACCGCATCATGGTCGCGCGCGGCGAGTCGACGGTCGCGCGTGAGCAGGCGATCTGGCTGCTGGTGGGCCTGGCCGCGTTCTGCCTCACGCTCTGGTTCGTGCGCGACGACCGGCAACTGAACGCCTACACGTACACGCTCGGCCTCGTCGGTGTCGTGCTGTTGCTGCTGCCGGTCGTGCCGGGCATCGGACGCGAGATCAACGGGGCGCGGCTGTGGGCGCAGGTCGGGCCGTTCTCGTTCCAGCCGGCGGAGTTCGGCAAGATCTTCATCGTCGTCTTCCTGGCGGCCTACCTCACCGACAAGCAGGAGCTGCTCGCCGCCGGCTCGGGCCGGTTCGGGCTGCCGCGCGCAAAGGACCTCGGGCCGCTCTTGCTCGCGTGGGGCGCCTCGCTCGCGGTGCTCTTCCTCGAGCGCGACATGGGCGCCTCGCTGCTGTTCTTCGGCGTGTTCGTCGTGATGCTCTGGATCGCGAGCGGGCGCGCGGCCTACCTGTGGCTCGGGCTCGTCATGTTCGCGCTCGGCGCCTGGTTCGGCTACCTCGCGTTCGACCATGTGCAGGCGCGCGTCGACACGTGGCTGCACGCGCTCGACCCCGACAAGGTCACGGGACTCGGGTACTTCCAGCTCGCACAGGGGTGGTTCGCGATGGCGACCGGCGGCATCGTCGGCACGGGCCTCGGCCAGGGTTCGCCCACGCTGATCCCTTATGTCGGCAGCGACTTCATCTTCGCGGCGTTCGGCGAGGAGCTCGGCATGATCGGCGCCGTCGCCTTGCTGCTGCTCTACCTCGTCCTGATCGCGCGGGGCCTGCGCATCGCGATGGAGCGAGCCGACACGTTCGGGAAGCTGCTCGCCACCGGCCTCACGACGATCCTGGCGCTGCAGACGTTCGCGATCGTCGCCGGCGTCACCCGCCTGATCCCGCTCACCGGCGTGCCGCTGCCGCTCGTGAGCTACGGGGGGTCGAGCCGGGTCGCGACCTTCATCATGCTCGCGCTGCTGATCCGCGTGTCGAGCGGTCCGATGGAGCGCGCCGGTGGATAGGCGCATCCGCCGGCTCGGCATCGGCCTCGTCGCGCTGTTCGCGCTGCTGTTCGCCCAGCTCTCCTACGTGCAGGTGTTCGCGGCCGACGACATCAAGGCGCAGCCGGCGAACGCGCGGCGCCAGATCATCGCCGAGTACCGGGTCGAGCGCGGCCCGATCCTGTCGGCCGACGGCCAGGTGCTCGCCCAGAGCGTGCGCAGCGAGGAGCGCCGCGCGGAGCTGCTCTTCCAGCGGGTCTACCCCGACGGGCCGCTCTACGCGGGGCTGATCGGCTACTACTCGCGCATCTTCGGGCGCGCGGGGCTCGAGCAGGCGGCCAACCCGTACCTGTCGGGCGACGCCCCCGAGCTCGCCGTGTCGACGTTCACCGACCTCATCCTCGGCCGTGAGCGCAAGGGAGGGTCGATCACCACCACGATCCGCAGCGACCTGCAGGAAGCCGCCGCCGACGCGCTCGGCACCCTGCCCGGCGCGGTCGTGGCGATCGAGCCCGAGACCGGCGACGTGCTCGCGCTCGTCGCGAATCCGTCGTATGACCCCAACGCGATCTCGTCGGGCACCGATGAGGACATGAACGCCGCATGGGATGCGATCACGACCGACCCCGAGCAGCCGCTCCTCTCGAGGGCCAAGGACGAGCTGTACCTGCCGGGCTCGACCTGCAAGCTCATCACCGCGTCTGCCGCCCTCGAGAACGGCCACCCGCCGAGGAGCAGTGGCCGAACCCGCACGTGCTCGACCTGCCGCAGACGACGAACACGCTCGAGAACTTCGGGGGCTCCTTCTGCAACGGCGGCTCGCGCACCGTGTCGATGGCCGAGGCCTTCAAGGAGTCGTGCAACGTGACGTTCGCCGAGATCGGGCTCACGCTCGGAGCCAAGGAGATGAGCGAGCAGGCGCGAGCGTACGGGTTCTGTCCGACCGACCCGCCCGCGCAGATCGAGTGCGAGGAACCGACGATCCCGTTCGTGCTCCCCTGGCAGAACGGACGGTTCCCGGTGGCGTCGTACTTCGCCGACCGACAGCCCCAACTCGCGTTCTCGGCGATCGGGCTCGACAACGTGCTCACGAACCCGCTGCACATGGCGCTGATCGCCGGTGCGATCGGCAATGACGGCGTGATGATGCAGCCGCGGCTCGTCACCGAGGTGCGCGACCCCAGCGGCAAGGTCGTGCGGGAGTTCGAGCCCGAGCAGTACGGCCAGCCGATCAGCGACGGGAGCGCCCGGGAGATGCGGGCCATGATGCTCTCGGTCACCCAGGGCGGCACGGCCTCGACCGCCTTCTCGGGCTTCCCGATCGACGTGGCGGGCAAGACCGGCACCGCGACCAACGGCGAGGATCGTCCACCCAACGCGTGGTTCACGGCGTTCGCCCCCGCGGGCCCCGGTGACCGCCCGACCATCGCCGTCGCGGTTATCGTTCTCGACGGCGGCGACCTCGGGAGCGAGGCCACGGGCGGTCAGGTGGCGGCCCCGATCGCGAGGGCGGTCATCGAGGCGTACCTGTAATTGGGAGACCATGACGCGATGAAGTCAGTGCTGAGCGATCGCTATCAGGTCGAGGCGCGCATCGGGGCAGGCGGCATGGCCGAGGTCTACCGCGGCTTCGACCAGGTGCTCAACCGCACCGTCGCGATCAAGATGCTGCTGCCGCAGTTCGCGCGCGACACGAGCTTCGTGGAGCGGTTCCGCCGCGAGGCGCAGGCCGCCGCCCGCCTGAACCAGCCGAACATCGTCGGGGTCTACGACACCGGCGCCGACGGCGACACGCAGTACATCGTGATGGAGTACATCGAAGGACGCACGCTCGCCGAGTTCATGGCCACGGGACGCCGACCGACCCCGGTGCAGGCGGCCGAGATCGCGCAGAAGATCGCGGAGGCGCTCGCCGCCGCGCACGCTCAGGGCGTGATCCACCGCGACATCAAGCCCGGCAACGTGATGATCACGCGCGACGGCGTGATCAAGGTCATGGACTTCGGCATCGCCCGCATGCTCGGGCCCGAGACCGCGCCACAGACGGCGCCGTGCTCGGCACCGCGTCGTACCTCTCACCCGAACAGGCGCAGGGCGGTCCGGTCGACGCGCGCACCGACATCTACTCGCTCGGCGCCGTGCTGTACGAGTTGCTCACGGCACGCCCGCCGTTCACGGGCGACTCACCGGTCGCGGTCGCCTACAAGCAGGTGAACGAGCACCCGCGGTGCCCTCGTCGCTGAACCCCGACGTGCCGCCGCGCCTCGACGCCGTCGTGATGCGGGCGCTGTCGAAGAACCCGTCGAACCGCTACCAGACCGCCGAGGAGTTCTCCGCCGATCTGGACCGCGTGATCGCGGGGCAGGAGGTCGAAGCCACGCCGCTCATGCCGGCGGCGATCGGCGACGCCACCCAGGTGATCAGCCGGCCCGCATCCCACACCGCCGTGCTGCCGCCCACCGAGGAACCGAAGGGCTCGGGCCGCAAGGTGTGGCTCGGCGTGCTGATCGGCCTGCTGCTGTTCGCGTTGCTCGCTGGCGCCGGCTACCTGCTCGTCACGAGCCTCACCGACGATGGGAACGGCGGCAACCCGTTGGTCGAGATCGACGACTACGTCGGACAGCGCTTCCTCGATGCCAAGGGCGCGATCGAAGACCTCGACCTGAGCGTCACCCGGGTCGCTCGCGAGACCGACGACCAGACGGAGGTCGGCCGGGTGCTCGAACAGGATCCGCGGCCCGGCACCCAGCTTGCCCGCGGTGACGGGGTCGTGACCCTCACGGTCGGCGTCGCCCCCGACACGGTCGAGGTCCCCCCGCTCGAAGGACTCACGCAATCCGAAGCCCAGGCGGCCCTCAGCGAGGCAGGTCTGCGGCTTGGATCGACGATCCCCGAGGCCAGCGCCGACATCGAGCCGGATCTGGTCATCCGTTCGCAGCCCGCCGAAGGGGACGAGGTAACGCCCGAGACGGTGGTCGACATCGTCGTTTCGACCGGTCCGGAGATGGTCGAGGTGCCCGACGTGTCGAGTGGCTGCCTCTCCTATGGAGGTGCCGGCCAGCTGATCAGGGGTGCGGGCCTCCTGATCGCGAAGGGCGACCCCGTGCCGTCAACCGACGCGTGCGCGAACCCCAGCCGGATCATCGCCCAGGAGCCCCTGGCAGGCACCTTGGTGGAAGCAGGCTCGACCGTGACCGTCTTCCCCGGCGGGGGTGGCGACGTCTGAGCGTCGGGGTACCGTGAAGCGATGACGCTCGCCTTCGTGACCGAGAGCTTCACGCCCGACGAACGAGCGGTGCTCGGCCGGCACTTCACGAACCTCGACGGCCCGGTCTTCGCGCTGGTCGACCTGCCCGAGGCCGTGAAGGGCGCCATGTTCGCCCGCTACTCGCGCACCACGAAGTCGTTGCGGCGGCTCTTCCTCGACGAGTTCGCGGGCGACATCGACGAGTTCGCCCGGGCGCATGCCGTGGGGTCGTCGAAGGCGGGCAGCGAGCGCGCCGCCCGACTGTACGACTCGGTCTTCGTGGAGTACGGCGACGACTCGGTCGCGCAGCTCGGCGGCGTGCACCTCGCGTGTGAGCAGTCGTCGCAGCTGCTCGCGAAGGCGCTCGAGTGGGGGCGCCTCGCCGCTTACCTCGAGCAGTCGACGCGTTACATGCGCTACGACGACAGGCCCGGCGGTGCGTGGCGCGCGACGCTGCCGCCCGAGCTCGACGGCACCCCGGCGGGCGAGCGCTACTACGCGTTCCTCGACGAGGCGTTCGCGACGTACGGCCGCATGTACGAGCCGATGGAAGCGTGGTTCCGCGAGCGCTTCCCGAAGCAGGAGGGCGACTGCGACTTCGTCTACCGCCAGACGATCATGGCGAAGACCTGCGACACGCTGCGCGTGCTGCTGCCCGCCGGCACCCGGTCGAACCTGGGCATCTACGCGACCGGCCAGTCCTACGAGCAGCTGCTGATGCGGCTGGCCGCGCATCCGCTCGCCGAGATGCGCGAGTACGGCGAGCTCATGAAGGTCGAGCTGCGCAAGGTGATCCCCGAGTTCCTGAAGCGGGTCGACGTCGAGGACCGCGGCGTCGCGTGGTCGCGCTACTGGCAGGCGAACCATTCGCGTGTGGGGGAGCTCACCGAGCGCGTGCTCACCGACGCCGGCGCGAAGCCCGAGCATCGCGACGAGGTCACGCTCGTCGACTTCGACCCCGAGGGCGAGACGAAGATCGCCGCGGCCGTGCTGTACGCGTCGTCCTCCATGCCCGACGACCAGCTGCTCGCGCTCGCGCGTTCGATGCCGCGCGAGCAGGTCGCCGAGATCCTGCTGGCGAGCGTCGGCGACCGCACGAACCGGCGGCACAAGCCCGGCCGCGCCTGGGAGCGGACGAGCTACCGCTTCGACGTGCTGTGCGACTACGGCGCGTTCCGCGACCTGCAGCGCCACCGTCCGCTCACGATCGAGTGGCAGCGCCTCACCACCGAGCACGGCTACGAGACTCCAGCGCAGATCGACGACGCCGGCCTGCGCAGCGACTGGGAGCGCGTCATGGAGGCGAGCGCCGAGACCGAGCGCGCCCTGCTCGATGCCGGCTTCGTCGAGCAGGCGCAGTACGCGGTGTCGATGGCCTACCGCATCCGGTTCGTGATGCAGATGACCGCGCGCGAGGCGATGCACCTGACGGAGCTGCGCTCGCAGCCGGCCGGGCACCCTATCTACCGGCGGGTCGCGCAGACGATGCATCGCTTGATCGCCGACGTGCACCCGTCGATCGCCGACACGTTCAGCTACGTGAGCTACGACGAGGTCGACCTCGAGCGCCTGGAAGCCGAACGCCGCACCGAAGCCAAGCGCAAGGCGCTGCAGGGAGGCACCGGCGAGGCGTGATGTCGCCGCCCGGATCGGTCGCCGCGGTCGCTCGCGGGAAGCCGGCCGAGGCCAGGCTCGTCGAGGGTGGCGATACGCCTCGCGCCCTCGGCCTCGACGACATCTTCTACGTGGGGTCGATCGCGAAGCAGTTCGTGGCCGCCTGCGTCGCCTTCCTCGAACGCGACGGCGCGCTCGACCTCGAAGACCCGGTGTCGCGGCACGTGCCGCGCCTTCCGGCATGGGGCGACCGCGTCACGGTCCGGCACCTGCTCCACCACACCGGGGGGGTGAAGGAGCGGTCGCGCGAGGGTCCCGGTGTGCCGGCCGACGGCGTGCCGGCGTGGGGCAACGCCGAGCTGCTCGAGACGCTCCGGCAGGTCACCGACCTCGACTTCGAGCCGGGGTCGCGCTACGGCTACTCGAACCGCGGGTACCTGCTGCTCGCCGAGGTCGTGGCCGACGACGAGCGGCGCAACCCTCGCCGACCTGGCGCGCGAGCGCATCTTCGAGCCGCTCGGCATGCGCGACACGTTCTTCCGCGACGCCGAGACGCCCCTGCCCGATCGGGCCCTCCGCGGGCACTTCGAAGGGCACGACGGGAACGTGTACGAGGAGCCGGCACGCTTCCACGCGGTGGGGGCAGGCGGGCTGTGGACGACCGCGCGCGACCTCGCGGCCTGGAGCGCGAACTTCGACGAGGACCGGCTCACCGGCGGCTGGCTGCCCGAGCGGCTCACGACCCGCGGCACGCTCGACGACGGCACGACGATCCACTACGCGTGGGGCGTGTCGGTGCGCACGCACCGGGGGCTGCCGATCGTGAGCCACGGCGGCAACTTCCCTGGCTGGGAGTCGAAGATGGTGCGGTTCGCGACCGAGCGCACCACCGTGATCGTGCTCGCGAACCGGGAGGACCTCGACGTGAGCGCCATGGCGTTCCGCCTGGCCGACGAGGCCTTGCGGGACCGCATCGACCCCGGAGCCCACGCCGACGACTCTTTCGACGGCGCTCGAGGAGCGCGCGGTAGCGCTCGACGGGGCCTGACCTGCGACGATGGCGGAAAACCCGCGGAAATCCGCGGGAACAGGCCGAATCCGGGTAGGCTTCCGGGGTTCCGACTACACCTGGGGAGGTGTTCGCATGAACAAGGCAGAGCTGGTCGACGCGATCGCTGACAAGTCCGGCATCGCGAAGAGCCAGGTCGACGAGGTCATCAAGGCGATGACCGAGACGATCGAGGCCGAGGTCGCCAAGGGCGACAAGATCTCGATCCCCGGCTTCATCTCGTTCCAGAAGGTGAAGCGCGCCGCGCGCACGGGCCGCAACCCGCGCACGGGCGAGACGATCAACATCCCGGCGAGCGCGACGGTCAAGGTGACCGCGGGCGCGCGTCTGAAGAGCAGCGTGAAGTAGGCACCCCCACTTCTCCGCACCACCGCGGGCCGGCGCCGATGGCGCCGGCCCGCTCGCATCGGCACCCGGCTGGCACCGCATCGGTTTCGGTACCCTGGAACCCTTCCATGGACCGCGAGACGCTGCTCCTCGTCGCCATCGTCATGCTCGCCGTCGCCGCCGTCGCGGTGGGGGTGAGCGGATTCGTGCTGCTCGCACGCGATCGGAAGATGCGCCACTCGCTCGCCCCCGTCGCCAACGGCGCCGCGGTACATCCTGAGGTTCCAGAGGAGCGCTGACATGCTCGAGCTCCTCGACCTGCGCAAGCGGGGCGAGCGTCTCGACGCCACGAGGCTCGAGACCGACCCCACCGTCGCCGACACCGTCGCCGGCATCCTGCAGCGCGTCTTCGTCGAAGGCGACGACGTGCTGATCGAGCTCGCCCACCGCTTCGACGGGGCCGAGCTCAGCGAGGGCGGCGTGCTCGTGACCGAGGCGGAGTTCGCCGAGGCCGAGCGCCGAATCCCGCCCGAGCTGCGCGCCGCGCTCGACGAGTTGATCGAGCGCCTGCGCGACCTCGCGGCACGTCAGCTGCCAGCGGAATGGTGGGACGAGCGCGACGGCGTGCGGTTCGGCGAGATCGTGCGCCCGCTCGAGTCGGTGGGCTGCTACGTGCCGGGCGGGCGGGCGGTGTACCCCTCGTCGGTGTGCATGACCGTGGTGCCCGCGGTCGTGGCCGGCGTCGACGAGATCGTGCTGTGCACGCCGCCGCAGCAGGACGGCTCGATCCCCGCCCCGGTGCTCTACGCCGCGAGCCGTGCCGGCGCCCACTACGTCGGGAAGACCGGGGGCGCCCAGGCGGTCGCCGCCATGGCCTATGGCACGGAATCGATCCCGCGGGTGGACCGCATCGTCGGACCCGGCAACGCCTACGTCACCGAGGCGAAGCGGCAGGTAGCCGGCATCGTCGGCATCGACGGCCTCGCAGGGCCGTCGGAGCTCGCGATCGTGGCCGACGGCGACGTCGACATCGACATGGCGGCGCTCGACCTCATCGCGCAGGCCGAGCACGATCCCCAGGCGCGCACCTTCTTCATCACGCCCGACCCCGATCTGGTCGAGCGTGTGGCCAAGGCGCTCGCCGGGGCGCTCGAGGACGCGGGGCGCCGCCAGATCGTCGACGCCGCGCTCGACCACACGAGGGCGGTGCTCGTGCGCGACCTCGATCAAGCCGCGGAAGTCGTGAACGACCTCGCGTCCGAGCACGTGCAATTGCTGCTGCCCGACCCTCGTGCCTTCCTGTCGCAGGTGCGCAACGCGGGCGCGATCTTCCTGGGCCGGTGGAGCGCGGTGCCCTTCGGCGACTACGGGGTCGCCTCGAACCACGTGCTGCCGACCGCGGGCACCGCCCGGTTCTCGAGCGGGTTGCGCGCCGCCGACTACGTCACGGTGACCTCGGTGGTCGAGCTCGATCGCAGCTCGGCCGCCCGCTACGCGCCCGGCACGTCGGCCATCGCGAACGCCGAGGGGCTCGTCGGGCACGCCCGCGCCATGGACGCCAGGGCCGGCGACGCCGAGGTCGTGGAACCGTGACCCCCGCCGCCGTGCCCCGCGCCGGCGTGCGCGACGTCGATCCGTACGTGTCGCCGCAGCTCGACGTCGTCGCGCGCCTGAACACGAACGAGTGCCCCTACCCCCTGCCGGCGGCGTTCGCCGACGAGCTGGCGGACGCGGTGCGCGACCTGCCCCTCAACCGCTACCCAGACGGACAGATGACCCGTTTGCGCGAGGAGCTCGCCGCTCACCACGGCCACCCGTTCGACGGCACGTGGACCGCGAACGGATCGAACGAGGTGCTCACCGAGCTGCTCCTGGCCTACGGCGGGCCCGGCCAAGCGGCCGTCGTGTTCGAACCCACGTACCTGCTGCACTCCCGTCTGTCGTGGCTCACGCACACGGCGGTCACTCGGATGCGACTGGCGCCGCCGTTCCGCCTCGACGAGGCGGCCGTCGACGAGGCCCTCGGCGCCGCGCCCGACGTGGTGTTCGTGTGCTCGCCCAACAACCCGACCGGCAATGCGCAGCCCCTCGACACCGTGGCTTCCCTCGCCGCGCGCATCTCGGCGCTCGTCGTCGTCGACGAGGCCTACATCGAGTTCGGCGGCGAGACCGCGCTGGCGCTCGTGGCAGAGCACCCCAACGTCGCCGTCGTGCGCACGTTCTCGAAGGCGTTCGCGATGGCCGGTGCCCGGCTCGGGTACGTGCTCACGAGCCCCGACGTCGTCGCCGACCTGCAGCGCGTGCGGCTTCCGTATCACATGTCGGCGCTCGCCCAGGCGGCCGGCATCGTCGCGCTGCGTCACACGACCGAGGCCCTGGCGCTGCTCGACGCCATCCGCGCGCAACGCGACCGCATCGTGCGCGAGCTCGGGGCGATCGAGGGCATGACCGTCTTCCCGAGCGACGCGAACTTCGTGCTGTTCGTGCCGCCGGAGCCCCACGACGCGGGAAAGGTGTGGCAGGCTCTGCTCGACCGGGGGGTGCTCGTTCGCGACCTCACCGCCGTCGTGCCGAACGCGCTGCGCGTCACCGCGGGCGCCGAGCACGAGGTCGACCTGTTCCTCACCGGGGTGAGAGAGGTGCTGTCCGCATGAGCCGAACCGCCGAGAGACGAACGGCGAGCGTCACGCGCACGACGAAGGAGACCGACATCACCGTCGAGCTCGACCTCGACGGCGGCGGATCGTCGAGTGCGGCCACGGGCATCCCGTTCTTCGACCACATGCTGCAGCAACTCGGCAAGCACGCCGGGTGGAACCTCGACATCGCCTGCACGGGCGACCTGCAGGTCGACGGCCACCACACCGTCGAGGACTGCGGCATCGCGCTGGGCACCGCGCTGGCCGAGGCGCTCGGCGACAAGGCCGGCATCCGTCGGTTCGCGAGCATCACCGTGCCGCTCGACGAGGCGGCCGTCGAGGTCTCCCTCGATCTCGCGGGGCGCAACTTCGTCGTGCACGAGGTGCCCGTGCCGTACGAGACGATCGACGGGTTCGACACCGGCCTGCTCGAGGACTTCGTGCGGGCGTTCGCGCAGGCCGCGAACATGACGATCCACGTGTACCTGCGCTCCGGACGGTCGCCGCATCACATCTGCGAGGCTCAGTTCAAGGCGATGGCCAAGGCGCTGGGCGACGCCTGCAGCCTCACGGGCGGCACGGGTGTGCCGTCGACCAAGGGAACGCTCTAGCAGAGGATCTCGATGACCCAGACCATCGCCGTGGCCGACTACGGCTCCGGCAACCTGCACTCGGTCTCGCGCGCGATCGCGCGCGTGGGCGGCAGCGCGCTCGTGACCCGCGACGCCCGCGAGATCGCCGCCGCCGACGCCCTCGTGATCCCGGGGGTCGGCCATTTCGGCGCGTGCATGCGCGCGATCTGCCGCCACGGCATCGACCGCGCGATCGAGGACTTCCGCGCCACCGGCCGGCCGGTCTTCGGCGTATGCGTCGGCATGCAGGTGCTGTTCGAGGGAAGCGACGAGGACGACGAACCAGGTCTCGGGGTGCTGCCCGGACGCGTCGAGCGGCTCACCGGCGACGTCAAGGTGCCGCACATGGGCTGGAACACCGCCACCATCATCTCGTCGCACCCCTACCTCGAGGGGCTCGCCGACGGCACACGCTTCTACTTCGTGCACTCCTTCGCCCCCGCCGTCGGCGAGACCGCTGTGGCCACCACCACCCACGGCGTCACGTTCGCCGCGGCCGTTGCGCGCGACAACGTGTTCGCGACGCAGTTCCACCCGGAGAAGTCCGGTGATGCCGGGCTGCACGTCTACGAACGCCTGGTGAGGTCGCTCGCATGATCGTGATCCCCGCGATCGATCTGCGCGGCGGGCGAGCGGTGCGCCTGATGCAGGGCGACCCCCAGGCCGAGACGACATACTCCGCCGACCCGGTCGAGGTCGCGGTGCGCTTCCAGGAGGAAGGCGCCCGGCGCCTGCACGTCGTCGACCTCGACGCCGCGCTCGGCGAGGGCGACAACCGCGAGCGTGTCGAGGCCATCTGCCGCGCCGTGCAGGTCCCGGTGCAGGTCGGCGGCGGCATCCGGTCGAACGACGACATCGCGGGGCTGTTGGCCGCCGGCGCGAAGCGGGTGATCCTCGGCACCGCCGCCGCCGCCGACCCCGGGTTCGTGCGTCGCGCGGTCGAGGAGCACGCCGAGGCGATCGTGGTCGCGATCGACGTGCGCGGCGGGCACGTCATGGTGCGCGGCTGGCAGGAAGAGGGCCCCGTCGTCGAGGACGCGTTCCCGGCGCTCGACGGGGCGGGAGCACCGCGCTACCTGGTCACCTCGATCGCACGCGACGGCACCCTGAAGGGGCCCGACCCGAAGCTGTACGAGCACGTGCTGAAGCTCACCGAGACCCCGCTCATCGCGAGCGGCGGCGTGCGCGACGCCGACGACGTCTGGGCGCTGCGCGACCTGGGCTGCGAGGCGGTCGTGACCGGCAAGGCGCTCTACGAGAAGACCTTGAAGCTCTCGCAGGTGATCAGGGGTGAGGCGCGATGACGCTCGCCAAGCGCGTGATCCCCTGCCTCGACGTCGACGCCGGCCGCGTCGTGAAGGGCACGCGCTTCCAGGACCTGCGCGACGCCGGCGACCCGGTCGAGCTTGCCGCGCATTACGACCGGGAAGGCGCCGACGAGCTCGTGTTCCTCGACATCACGGCGACGGTCGAGGACCGGGCCGCCACGCTCGACGTCATCGCGCGCACCGCCGAGCAGGTGTTCATCCCGCTCACCGTGGGCGGCGGTGTTCGCGAGGAGTCCGACGTCGACGCGCTGCTGCGGGCCGGCGCCGACAAGGTCGCGGTGAACTCGGCCGCCGTGCGCGACCCGGCGCTGCTGCAGCGCACGCGCCGACCGGTTCGGCACGCAGTGCATGGTCATCGCGATCGACGCGAAGCGACGAGCCCAGGGCGCGGGCTGGGAGGTCTTCGTCGACGCCGGGCGCACGCCGACGGGGCGCGACGCGATCGAGTGGGCCGTCGAGGCGACCATCGAGCACGGCGCCGGCGAGGTGCTGCTCACCTCGATGGATCGCGACGGCACCGGCGAGGGGTACGACCTCGAGCTGCTGCGCACCATCGCCGGGCAGGTGCGCGTGCCGGTGGTCGCGAGCGGCGGCGCCGGCGATCTCGCCCACTTCGCGGAGGCCCTCGGCGACGGCCGGGCCGACGCGGTGCTCGCCGCGAGCCGCCTGCACTTCGGCGAGCTCACGATCGGCGAGATCAAGCGGTACCTGCGCGATCGCGGCGTGGAGGTACGGCTGTGACCGAGCCCCGCCCGCGCGGCGCCGACGACCTCGACCGATCACCGGTCGACCTCGACGCGCTGCGGTTCGACGAGGGCGGGCTGATCCCGGTGATCGCGCAGGACGCCGGCAGCGGCGACGTGCTCATGATGGCGTGGGCGAACCGCACCGCGCTGGAAGCCACGCTCGCCGAGGGCCGCATGGTCTATTGGTCGCGCTCGCGGCAGGAGCTGTGGCGCAAGGGCGACACCAGCGGGCACGTGCAGCACTGGCAGGAGCTGCGGGTCGACTGCGACGCCGACGTGATCGTGGCGCGCGTCCACCAGGAAGGCGCGGCCTGCCACACCGGCGAGCGCAGCTGCTTCTTCCGCACGCTCGCCGGTTCCGGGGGGTAGCTACACTCCGGGCGTGCTGAAGCTCGTCATCCCCAAGGGCTCCCTCGAGGAGCAGACCCTGCGCCTGTTCGAAGCCGCCGACCTCGCGGTGCGCCGTTCGTCGAGCCGCGACTACCACGGTTCCATCGACGACGACCGCATCGAGCGGGTGAGCGTGCTGCGTCCCCAGGAGATCCCCACCTACGTGGCCGAGGGGCTGTTCGACCTCGGCATCACCGGCCAGGACTGGATCGCGGAGACCGGCAGCGACGTCGAGGTCCTCACCAGCCTCAGCTACGCGAAGACGGGCACCGGGCACGGCACCAAGATCGTGCTCGCCGTACCCAACGAGCACCCGGCCGACAGCGCCGCCGAGATGCCGCCTGACTCGCGCATCTCCACGGAGTTCGTGCGCATCACCGAGCGCCACTTCGAGTCCCTCGGCATCCCGGTGCGGGTGGCGTGGAGCTACGGGGCCACCGAGGCCAAGGTGCCCGAGATCGTCGACGCGATCGTCGACGTCACCGAGACCGGCAGCACGCTGCGGGCGCACGGCATGAAGATCATCGAGACCCTGCTCACGTCGGACCCCGTGCTCGTCGCGAACCGGGAGGCCGCCGCCGACACGGCCAAGCGCGCCGCGATGGACGACATCACCACGTTGCTGCTCGGCGCGCTGGCTGCCGAGGGCCGGGTGCTGATCAAGCTCAACGTGTCGGAGGCCGACCGCGACGCGGTGCTCGCGGTGGTGCCATCGATGAAGGCGCCGACCGTCTCGCCCCTGGCCGACGGCGGGTTCGCCATCGAGACCGTGGTCGACAAGCGTGGGGTCAATCGATTGATCCCGAAGCTGAAGGCGGCCGGCGCGGCCGACATCCTGGAACTCCCCATCTCCAAGATCGTTCCCTGACGGCCGGCGGTCCCCCGGCCCCCGTGACCCGCCACCTTGACCGGCGCGCTCTCTCGCCCATACCCTCGCCGAGCAACGGGGGGGGTCACATGCAGGGCAGGAGACAGCGAGCAGGCATCGTGGCGGTGGCGATGGCGGTCACGCTCGTGGGCCCGGCTCTGCCGGCGCTCGGTGCCGGCGGCAAGCTCGACCAGACGTTCTCGGGAGACGGGCGCGCCACCACGTTCCCGCGAGGGGCCACCGCGTTCGGGCTGGCGATCGACGCCCATGGGCGCATCCTCCTGGCTGGCTACACCCTCGATGGCGACACCGACTTCGCGCTCGCGCGCTTCCGGCCCAACGGCACCCCCGACCCGGACTTCGGCGGCGGCGACGGGCGCGTGACCACCGACCTCGGGGGTACCGACTACGGGTTCGACATCGCCCTCGGCTCGAACGGTCGCATCGTCGTCGCGGGGCAGCGCGATCGTCCCTCGGGGACCGAGATGGCGGTCGCGGTCTACGGACCGCGCGGCGGACTCGACCGAGACTTCTCCGGCGACGGCATCACCTTCGTCGGCTTCGGCAAGGAGTTCCAGGGCGCGAACACCGTTGCCGTGACGGAGAACGACACGATCGTGCTGGGTGGGTCGACCTCGAACGGCGAGTCGAGCCGGTGGGCCCTGGCCCGTCTGCGACCTGACGGCTCCCGAGACCGCGACTTCGGAGGCGACGGGCGCGTGACGGTCGACCTCTCACCGAGCGCCGAGCAGATCAACGACCTCACCGTCGTGGCGGGCGGCAAGATCGTCGCGGTGGGCTCGGTCGAATCGAGCCTGTCGCCGCGCATCGCGGTGGCCCGCTTCCAGCGCGGCGGTCCGCTCGATCGCACCTTCGGCAAGAGGGGCGTGAAGATCACCGACGTCGCGAACGGCACCGACACGGCCTACGGCGTCAGCGAGCAGGCCGACGGGAAGCTGATCGTCGTGGGCCACGTGGCCAACGGCGGCAAGGCCGACTGGGGGGTGCTGCGCTACGGGCCGAACGGACGTCTCGACGAGACGTTCCATGGCGACGGCATCCGCATCCTGAGCTTCGGGCCCGACTACGAGTTCGCCCAGGCGTCGGTGGTGCAGGCCAACGGTCGCATCGTGGTCGTGGGGCGCATCCGGCGCTCCGAGGAGGACCACTTCGGCGTCGTGCGACTGAAGCCCAACGGGGCCTACGACCTCGCCTTCTCGAAGGACGGCCGCGTGGTCGTGAACTTCCAGGGTGGCGACGACACCGCGCGCGACGTCGCGCTCGCGGCCAACGGAAGGATCGTCGTCGCCGGCGAGGGCTTCGACCGGGGAAGCCGCCGCTTCGCGGTGGCGCGCCTGCTGGCCTCCTGACGGGCACACCCAAGCGGGATCGAGTCAGGGGCAGGATTGACAGGCCCCCGGGTCGATGTGGCACAATCCGGTCAGTGTTTGAATCAGCATTCAATTTCGTATCGAGCGCGTAGGCGCCGGGGACGCGACCTCGCGTCCGCGTGCGTCAGGGGGACCTCTCGTCGGACGAGAGGTCCTTTCGTTTCCACGGGTAGGCGAGAGAGGTTGCAAGGGGGCACACGATGGGCGACACGATCGAGGAACGCATCGCGAGCGAGGCCGAGGCCCTCGAGCTCGAGTGGGAGACCCACCCGAGATGGCAGGGCGTCGAGCGCCACTACTCGGCCGAGGACGTCATCCGGCTGCGCGGGTCCTTCCTCGTCGAGCACACGATCGCCCGCCATGGCGCCGAGCGCCTGTGGCAGCTCGTGCACGAGACCGAGTACGTGCACGCGCTCGGCGCCCTCACCGGTGGCCAGGCCGTCGAGATGGTGAAGGCTGGACTGCAGGCGATCTACTTGAGCGGCTGGCAGGTCGCCGCCGACGCCAACCTGGCCGGGCACACCTACCCCGATCAGTCGCTGTACCCAGCGAACTCGGTGCCGGCGGTCGTTCGCCGCATCAACAACGCCCTGCAGCGCGCCGACCAGATCGCGTGGAGCGAGGGCGCCGACACCCGTTCGATGGTGCCCATCCTCGCCGACGCCGAGGCCGGGTTCGGTGGCGCGCTCAATGCCTTCGAACTGATGCGCGCCATGATCGAAGCCGGTGCCGCGGGCGTGCACTTCGAGGACCAGCTCGCGAGCGAGAAGAAGTGCGGCCACCTCGGCGGCAAGGTGCTCGTGCCGACCGATCAGTTCGTGCGAACCCTCACCGCGGCTCGCCTGGCTGCCGACGTGCTCGGCGTGCCCTCGCTCGTCGTGGCACGCACCGATGCGCTCGGCGGCCACCCTGCTCACGAGTGACATCGACCCGCGCGACCGACGGTTCGTGAACGGCGAGCGCACGCACGAGGGCTTCTACCGGGTTCGCAACGGGCTCGAGGTCGCGATCGCACGCGCCCAGGCCTACGCGCCCTACGCCGACATGATCTGGTGCGAGACCTCGACCCCAGACCTCGACGAGGCGCGGACCTTCGCCGAGGGCGTGCACTCGGTGTACCCCGACAAGCTGCTCGCCTACAACTGCAGCCCCTCGTTCAACTGGAAGCAGCATCTCGACGACTCGACGATCGCGCAGTTCCAGAAGGAGCTCGGCGCCATGGGCTACAAGTTCCAGTTCATCACGCTCGCCGGCTTCCACGCCCTCAACGCGAGCATGTTCGAGCTCGCCCGGGGCTACGCCGACCAGGGCATGAGCGCCTACGTGCAGCTGCAGGAACGCGAGTTCGCCATGGAAGCCGAGGGCTACACCGCCACCCGCCACCAGGCCGAGGTGGGCACGGGCTACTTCGACCGCGTCTCGACCGTGATCAGCGGCGGCAGTTCCTCAACGCTTGCCCTCACCGGCTCGACCGAAGAGGCGCAGTTCACCGAGCGCTAGATCGGGGCGCCGTCGAGCGCTCGCTCCACCGCGTGCGTGCGTCGGGTCGGGTCGCCCGACCGGGCCACGCGTATCCTGTGGACCCCTGAGACAGGTGGAGCGATGAGCCAACGATCCCGCGGGCGGTTCACGGCCGCGGTCGGCCGAGGCCTCTGGCGACCGAACCGCACGAGCGAGTTCGTGCTCGGCATCGCCCTCGCCCTGCTGTTGCCGTGGGCCGCGGTGTGGCTCACCAGCAACCTCGGCGTCCTCGAGCGCTTCCCGGCGCTCCCCTTCCTGGCCGCCATCGTCACGGCAACGCTCATAGGGCGGTTGGGCGCGAGCCTCGTCGCGACGACCACGTCGGGGCTCTTGATCACCTACTTCGACCTCGAGCCGGACGGCCGTCTCCCGGGCGAGCACACGGCAGACCTGATCGCGGTCGGTGTCTTCGCGGCCCTCTCGTTCGTCGTCGCCTACGCCCTGTCGTCGAAGGACGCATCCCGCGACGACGCGGAGCGCGCGCGATCCGACGTCGAACGGCTGGCGCTGGCCCTCGCCGTCGAGCGCACCCTGATGGACCAGATCTTGCAGCAGATGCCCAACGGCGTGCTCGTGGTCGACGCGGCCGGCGCCGTCATCATGCAGAACCCCCGATCGAAGGGGCTGCTCGGGCACGAGTACTCGGTCGGCCAACCGATCGGGTACGTCACACCGTGGACCGCCCGGCGGCCCGACGGCACCCCATACGAAGCCACGGACTACCCGCTGACGCGATCGCTGCGACACGGCCAGGTCGTGCTGGGTGAACGCATCTCGATCGAACGCGCCGATGGCAGCGAGGTGATCATCGACGTCGACACATCCCCGATCCGCGACGGTGAGGCGATCACCGGGGGCATCGCCGTCTTCCAGGACGTGACCGATCGGATGGAGATCCAACGACGGCTCGAGCGGACGACCGAGCGGCTCGAACAGATCCAGGCGGTGACCGACGCCGCGCTCGCGAGCCTCACCTTCGACGAGCTCGCCGATCGGCTCCTGCACACCCTGCGTCAGGTGCTGCGAACGGATTCCGCGACCTTGTTGCTCGTCGATCGCACCGGCGCCCTGCTCCAGGAGCACATGACTGTTGGGGTCGAGACCGACGGGCCGGGGGTCCCGGTCCCGATCGGACGCGGCATCGCCGGCAGCATCGCCGGTTCGGTCGCGCCGCTCGTGATCGACGACCTTTCCAAGAGGGAAGCCGTGCGGCACTGGCTCACCGATCGGATGCGCTCGTTGATGGGGGTGCCGCTCGTGTACCGAGGGCAGGTTCGGGGAGTGATCCACGTGGCCACCGTCGAGCAGCGGCGCTTCAGCGACGACGAGGTGGGGGTGCTCGAGCTCGCCGCAGACCGCATCGCGGCGGCGCTCGAACGTGCATCGCTCTACGACAGCCGCTCGGCGATGTCGCAGGCCCTCCAGCAGGGTCTGCTGCCGGACACCCTTCCGACGATC
Organism: uncultured Actinomycetes bacterium; assembly: GCA_963722795.1. Classification (GTDB taxonomy): domain Bacteria; phylum Actinomycetota; class UBA4738; order UBA4738; family HRBIN12; genus JAOUEA01. The sequence goes on along the minus strand of CAVROD010000002.1, from coordinate 242,134 downwards.
GAAGGGGTCGAGATCGCCGCCCTGTACCGGCCGTTCTCGCCCAACGACGACGTGGGTGGCGACTTCTACGACGTGTTCCCGCACGGCTCGGGCGCATGGGGCGTCGTCGTCGGCGATGTCTCGGGCAAGGGGCCCGGGGCGGCTGCAGTGATGGGCATCGCCGCGCACACGGTGCGGGCGCTGGCTCGGTATGAGGAACGGCCCAGCGCGGTGCTCGGCGCGCTCAACGACATCCTGCTTCGCGCCGAGGGGGTCTCGACCGAACGGTTCTGCACCGCATGCGAGATGCGGCTGCGGCCGGGGACGGGCCAGCTCCGGGTCACCGTATGCCTCGCGGGCCACCCGATGCCGTTCGTGGTGCGCGCCGACGGGCAGGTCGAACAGCTCGGCGAGCCCGGCACTCTGCTCGGCTCGTTCGCCGACCCGGAGCTGCACGACGTCGCGATCGACCTATCGCCGGGCGACGCCATCGTGGCCTACACCGACGGGCTCGTGGAACGCCGCGACCTGGGCATCGACGTCGGCGAGGTGCGACTCGCCGAGCTGCTCTCCGGGTGCGCGGGCCTCTCGGCCGAGGGCATCGTCGAGCGCATCGAACAGCACCTCGTGCAGGAGCTCATGCCCGACGACGACGTGGCGATCGTGGTCGTCCGGCAACGCTGACGTTCGGCGATCAAAGCGAGCGCACCCGATGCGCAGGATCGACGTCGTCATCCCGCGCGTCGAGGTCCTCGTCATCATCGACCACGACCGCTGCGTCGTCCGACGACGGATCCGATCCGTCATCTGCAGCCTTCTGCTTGGTCGCTCGGTCGGCGAACGGGTCCACGTAGCCGGGCATCTGGTTCCTCCTCGAGTCTCTGTGTCTGAACATCCGCTGCACTCGCCGGTTCCGAGGGCGGAGCCGGGCGAGCGCGAGTCGCTCCTACCCGGCGATCATATCGGCCACACCTCGTCTGGAAGGGCCGGGCATCCGTTTGGATGATGCATCTCGCGGGAACCGGTGAGGGCATGGAACGAGCCGACGATTCCACCCAGCGCCTGCGCTCGCGTCTAGGCCGGCGACTGACCATCGCCGCGGTGCTCGGGCCTGTGATCGGCCTGGCAGCGGGTGCGGTGATCGCGACCATCGCCATCGGCACGTGGAACCGTGCCGCGGCGATGGTGCTCGTTGGCGCCGTCGTCGCGAGCACCCTGTTGTCCCTGCTGTGGGCGGGCTACTCGAGTCTCGAGTCCCCCGACCCCGGCCAGGAGCCCTCGGACACGCAGCGGCCCATCGCCGATCGGCCGGCCTTCGTGCGCGAAGAGTCGGACGACGCCGCGACGCAGGGTTTGCCCTCGTCGAGCGAGGGGTAGCGGGACACCATGCGTCAGATGGTGTGCATGGCATGCAGGGACCGGGTCACGCTTGAGGGCGACCTCGTGCGGTGCGTCTGTCGTCGCTGTGCCGCCCACCGAGCCCGCGACGGGTGGACCTACATCGGTCCCGCGACGATCGTCGTCCCGGTGCTCGTACACGAGCCGGAACGCCACCGCATGAGCGAGCGTCTGATGCCGCTTCCCGACGATGACGTGACCCGGCGCGCGGAGGTGGCACCGCTCCTGTGAGCGCGCACGAGGGCGCCGAGGCGATGCCGGACCGCTGCCCCGTCTGCGGCGAGGGTGCGTTCGTCGATATCGCCTACGACGTGGACCCGTCGAGCCGGGAGCCCGCGCAGCGGGCGGACAGCCGCGAGACGATCACGTACAGCTGCGGTCACTCGGTGGCGGGTCCATCCCTGGCCGAGGCTGACCAGAGGGAGCTCGACGTCGAGCGGCGCACCACCGACGACACGGTGCCTCCACTGCCCGCGTAACGTTTCGACCCTATCCGAACACCGGTCCGCCCTCGGGCCCGCTCACGCTCAAGCGGCGAGCGCGGGGTGCTGGGAGCGCAGCAGATCGAGCACGGCCCGCTCCACCTCGGCGCGGGCATCGTCGGGGTCGAGACCATCGATGCCCTCCACCTCCCGGGCGATCGTCAGGCCCTCGTTGAATCGGTCGAACACGCGCGGGTCGATGTAGGACGCCCGGCACACGGCGGGGGTATTGCCCAGATGCTCGGCCACACGTCGCACGGTGCCCGCCACCGTTCGCCGCTTCGCGGTGGCGCTCCCGAGGGACGGCTCGGCGGCGGCGATATCGAGCGCCGCCAGCACCGTGGCATGCCAGGTGCGGAAGTCCTTCGCCGAATGCTCCTCACCGACGAGGCGCTTGATGTACGCGTTGATGTCGCCCGAGCGCACGTCGACCCATCGTCGGTCGTCACGATAAGCCAACAGTTCCACGCCACCCGAACGCCGCCGCTTCAGCCGCTCCACGATCGGAGCGAGCAGGGGGTCGTCCATGCGATGGATGCGCCGGACCCCGGCCTTGCCGGTGTAGTCGAAGAGCAGCGTCGACCCTTCGACCTGCACATGGCTCTTGCGGATGGTCGCGAGCCCGAAGGACCCGTTGCGGTCGGCGTAGGTCTCCGACCCGATGCGGAACGTGGCCCTGTCCAACAGCCGCACGGCGGCGGCCATCACCGTGTCCTGCGGCAGCCCGTCGACATCGAGGGCGCGCTTGCATGCCACGCGGAGGTCGGGCAACGCTCGGGCGAACGATTCGATGCGCTGGAACTTGCGCGAGTCCTGTCGTGCCCGCCACACCGGATGGTAGATGTACTGGCGCCGGCCCGCGGCGTCGGTGCCAGCGGCCTGCAGGTGCCCGTCGGGGTCAGCGCAGATCCACACGTCGGTCCACGCCGGCGGGATCGCCAGCCCGGCGACGCGCTCGAGCACCCGTTCGTCGTCCACCGGGCGGCCCCGACGGTCCTCGTAGGAGAACCCCCGGCCTCGGCGGCGGCGGGCGAGCCCCGGTGCGGCGGGGTCGACGCGGTGGAGTCGCGGCATGGTGGCGCTATGCCCGGCACCCGCGGCGTGCAAACGCGGTCAGTCGAACGCGCCGCGGCGGAGCTTCTCGAGGGTCTGGGTCAAGATCCTCGAGACGTGCATCTGGCTCACTCCGACGTCCTGGGCGATCTCGCTCTGCGTCAGGTCTCGGAAGAACCGCAGGTAGAGCACGCGCCGGTCGCGGGGCGACAGCTCGGCGACGGCGGGAGCGATCGAGGACCATTCCTCGAGCAGGGTCATCGAGGGGTCCTCACCCCCCAGCGAGTCGATCGGAGCCTTGGCCTCTTCACCCATCGGGGTCTCGAGCGAGCTGGTGGAGTACGCCTGCACGGCGTCCATGGCCTCGGCGATGTCGTCGGTCGCGACCCCGAGATGGGTGGCGAGCTCCGGGATCGTCGGCGCCCGGCCGAGGCTCTGGGTGAGCTCGGGCAGCGCGCGATTGACCTGCACGGCGAGCTCTTGGAGACGCCGAGGCACGCGCAGGGCCCATCCCTTGTCGCGGAAGTGCCGCTTCAGCTCGCCCACGATGGTGGCCGCCGCATACGTGGAGAACTGCACCTCGCGGCTCGGGTCGAACCGGTCGATCGCGTTCAACAGGCCGATCATGGCGACCTGGGTGAGGTCCTCGAGCGATTCCCCCCGGCCGCCGAAGCGCCGAGCGAGGTACTCGGCGAACGGCACGAACTGCGACACGAGCTCGTCGCGGGCCGCCGGGTCGGGCATGCGCTCGAAGAGACGCTCGATGTCTGCGTCGTCGGGGCGGCGCCCCGCCTCGTGGCCCGCGGGCCGGCCCTCCCTCTTGCTCACCGGGCGACGGCCCGCAGCAGCAGCTCGATCGCGGACCCGCCGTCGTCGCGCTCACGCACGCTCGCCTCGTCGGACAGGCCTTCGATCACGCGCCACGCGAGCCCCTCGCGATCGGTCAGGTCCGGCGTCGTCGACCCTTCGACCCAGATCGTCAGGCGCAGCCCCGCCTCGTCGGGGTCGAGATCGACACAGAGCCGAGCTCCTTCGGCCCCGGACAGCAGCAGCGCGGCTGCCTCCGCCGCCGCGATGCGCAGGTCGTCGACCGCGTCGTAGGGCAGGTCGAGCTTGGAGGCGACGCTCGCCACCAGGGCGCGCACCACCGAGATCGACCCAGGATCGGCGGGCACGCTCAGGTTCACGGTCGTGTCGATGTCGTCCACCATTCCTTCCTATACTCTCGCCGCGATACGCCGACTCGTCCGGCGCCATGCGTCACGATAGAGGAGTTCTCCGTGGAACCGACGTTCGAAACGGGCACCAGCGGATCGTGGACCGTGGTGAACGTCCAGGGCGAGCTCGACCTTTCCACGTCGGCTGCCTTGCGGGCGGCCGTCGAAGAAGCGGCCGGCGACTCGGCGCCGAGGGTGGCCGTCGACCTCTCGGGCGTGACCTTCATGGACTCCAGCAGCCTCGGGGTGCTCGTCGCCTGCCTCAAAGAGGTGCAGGAGCGCGGCGGCGAGCTGCGGCTCGTGGGGGTGAGCGGCTCGCCCGCGAAGGTCATCGCCCTCACCGGACTCGATGCGGCGTTCACCATCGAGGCCTCGCTCGACGACCTGCCGGCGTGACCGAGGCGCATCGAGCCGACGTCGCGGGCATCCTGCGGGCACCGGCGTCTCTTCCCGATCCTCGCCTTGCGACGATGCCGACCGCGGTGGTCGGATAGCTGGCGGTCGGACGAGCACCGCGGCCGGCCCGGCGTCTCGAGGGGAGTGAGCGGCACGAAGGCGTCAGAGGAACCGACGCACGAACGCTCGACGGACGGCGAGCGCGACGCCGCGCACCAGCTCCGTCGGCTTCAGCGGTTCACGGCCGACCTCGACTCGGCGAGTTCGCGCACCGACCTCGAGGAGCTGCTGTTCGCCCGCGCGCGCCAGACTCTGGGAGCGAGCGCTGGCGCCTTGTTCGAGGTCCACGATGACGCGCTGCGGGTCGTCGCCTCGTTCGGGTACCCCGACGACCTTGTGCGCGCCTGGGGCGACGTGCCCCTCACCACCCCGCTGCCGGCATGCGTCGCCGCGACGACCAGCGAGCCGGTGGTGATCGAGTCCCAAGCCGACTACGCGCGGCGCTTCCCAGCCGCATCGGGCATCGCCGAGGCGACCGCGGGCTCGGTCGTCGCCATCCCCAGCGCGAACGCTGACCGAGCGGCCGGGGTGCTGGGGCTGCGGTTCCCCGACGAGCGCCACTTCGACCCGGGCGACATCGAGCTCATGGTGGGCGCCGCCCAGCAGTTCGCGCTCGCGCGTCGCCGCCTCGAGCTGCTCGAGGCCGATCGGTCGGCGCGGGCCGAGGCCGAGCGCGCCCAGGACCGGCTGGCCTTCCTGGCCTCGGCGAGTCAGGAGATCGCGACGTCGCTCGACTACGAGCGCACGTTGGCCGCCGTGGCCCGCATGGCCGTGCCCGATCTCGCCGACTGGTGCGCGGTCGATCTGCTCGACGACGACGGCACGATCCGCCAGCTCGCGGTCGCACACGTCGACCCCGACAAGGTCGCCCTGGCCATCGACCTGCGGCGGCGGTATCCGCCCGACCCCGATGCGCCGCAGGGGTTGCCGGCGGCGATCCGCTCAGGTCGGTCGGAGCTGATGGAGGAGATCCCGCGGGAGCTGCTCGAACGCGCCGTCGAGGGCAAGCCGGAGCTGCGCGAGCTTCTCGCCGAGCTGCAGCTCCGCAGCTCCATGGTGGTGCCCCTGGTTCTCGGGGGCGAGTCGATCGGGGCCATCACCTTCGTGATGGCCGAGTCGGACCGGCGCTACACGCCGCTGGACCTGCAACTCGGCGAGGAGCTCGCCGCACGGGCCGCCATCGCCATCGGCAACGCCAGGCTCTACGAGGCCGAGCATCGGGCTCGCGTCGACGCGGAAGCGGCCCGGCGCGGCACCCAGGTGCTCGTGACGCTCGGGGAGGTCCTGACGTCCTCGCCTGAGCTCCGGTCCGCGGCCGAGTCGTTCGCGCGTTTCGTCGCTGATGAGGTCGCTGACGCCGCCACCGTGTGCCTGTTCGACCGCGATGGCATCCCCGCGCTGACGATCTCGGCTCGAACAGGCACCGATCGCGTTTGGGAGGGCGACGAACTCGGTATCGATGTCATCGACTTCGACGGCTCGGAGAATCTTGTGACCCGCGCGATGCTCGACCGCGAGGCCACGGTCGGACACGCGCCTCACGATGTCTGGCTGTCCCGGTGCCTCGGTGATGACCGAGCCTGGGGCTCGGCCGTCATCGCGCCGGTCATGTCTGGCGAGCGGATGCTCGGCGTGCTGGTCGCCGGGCGGCTCGACACCTCGGCGGCGTTCACCGAGCAGGAGCGCGGCGCGATCGCCGACCTGACCGACCGGGCCGCGCAAGCACTCGACAATGCGCGGCTCTACAGCGAGCAGCGATTCATCGCCGACACGCTGCAGCAGAGCCTGCTGCCGCCGAGCCCCCCCGACATCCCCGGTCACGAGCTCGCGCTGGCGTACCGTCCGGCGGGTGACGGCACGCAGGTCGGCGGCGACTTCTACGACGTCTTCGAGATCGACGGCTCGTGGTTGCTCGTGGTGGGCGACGTGTGCGGCAAGGGTTCCGAGGCGGCGGCCGTGATGGCGATGTCGCGCTACGCCGTGCGCACCGCCGCCCTGCGCGGCACGCGACCGTCGGACCTGCTCACCACGCTCAACGAGTCGCTCCTTCGAGACTCCCCCGGCGGACGGTTCGCCACCGTCGCGCTCGCCCGCATCACGACCGCGGGGGCGGGGTCACTCACGGTGTGCACCGCCGGGCACCCGCCGCCCTTCGTGGTGCGCGCCGGAGGAGGGGTCGATGCCTTCGGCGAAGCCGGGAGCCTGCTCGGGGTGTTCCCCGACCCCACCTTGCGAGACGCCGTCACGTCGCTCGACGCAGGCGACACCCTGGTGCTCTACACCGACGGCATCACCGACGCCCGCGACGGCGAGCGCCAGTTCGGGGTCGAGCGGCTGCGCGAGACACTCGTGTCCGTCGCCGGTGGCTCGCCCGACGAGATCGTCGCGCACGTGATGGACGCGGTGGGCACGTTCTCCTCGGGTACGCTCGCCGACGACATCGCCCTCATGGTGGTGCGTGCGTCATGAGTGAACACGCCTTCGACGTCGAGATCGCGGGCGAGACAGCCGTGGTGCGAGCCAGCGGCGAGCTCGACCTGTCCACGGCACCCGCCCTGGAACGGGCGATCGCGGCACCGATGGATGATCCCGGCGTCCGCTCGATCACGCTCGACCTGCGCCCACTTCGATTCATCGACTCGACGGGGCTGCGCATCGTGCTCACGACAGACGGTCGGCTCCGCGCCGACGGGCGCCGGCTCCAGGTGATCAAGGGCCGCCCGTCGGTGCATCGCGTGTTCGAGCTCGCGTTGCTCGAGGAGCGTCTCGACTTCGTCGACGGCGACCCCGAAACCGGCGCCGGAGTCGCGACGTGAGCGACCGGACGATGCTGCGATTGCGACCCACGCCCGACGCGGTCGGCGTCGCCCGCAAGCAGCTCGAGCGCATGCGTGACCGGCTGACCGACGAGGCCTACGAGGACGCCCGTCTCATGGTCAGCGAGCTCGTCACGAACAGCCTGCGTCACGCCTCGCTGTCGAGCGATCAGGAGATCGAGCTCGTGATGATCGTTCGGGACGGGGCTTTGCGTGTCGAGGTCGGCGACGCCGGGTCGGGGTTCGAGCCACGACCTCGCGCGATCGATGCCTCGAACGAGTCGGGGTGGGGCCTGTTCCTCGTCGCTCGTCTCGCCGACCGCTGGGGGGTCGAACGCGATGGGCTGCACCGCGTCTGGTTCGAACTCGACAACGTGCAGGCCACGTAACCCACCGCACGCCCGGGCGCAGGTTTCGACCTCACCGCGCCCGGGTAACCGTTTACCTGACGTGTCCGAGATGGGACGACTGTGACGCGCGAGCGCACGTGGGAGGAAGCCGTGAGTGCGAAGCCATCCGATCGCATCCTGCGAGGGCGCATGGCCCCGGGCGACATCCGCTCGAACAACGTGCACGAGACCGGACGGGTGTGCGCCGACGAGGGCTGTGCCACCGTGCTGTCGATCTACAACTCCACCGGCTGGTGCTGGCAGCACGAGACGCCCCACGCCTACGTGCTGCAGGCTCCGCGCAAGCGTCGGAAGGACGCCAAGGATGCAGACGACGCACGCGTCGCCTGAGACTCGGCCCAGCCCGACCAGAGTGCGGCGGCCCCCCCTGCCGCACGCGCCGAGCCGGGGTTGGGGGCAGGATCCCCCGCCCCCTCCCCGGCCACCGGTGCCTCCCTCACCGGGGCCGGTGCCCGAGCCTGGCCCCACCCCAGCTCCCGACCCGACCCCGGCCCCATCCCCTGTCCCCGAACCGCTCACCTGACACCACTGACCAGAGCACGTCGTCGCGCGTACGATGCCGGGCGATGAACCCCGTGAAGGAAGCGTTGCTCTGGGCATCCCAGAGCCCGGCGCTCAGCTCGAGGCTCCCGCGGCTTGGGTTCGTGAAGCGGACCGTCGCGCGCTTCATGCCGGGAGAGTCAGCCGATGCGGCGATCGAGGCGGCGGCGCGCCTCGCCGCGCAGGGCGTGCCGACGTCGTTCACGGTCTTGGGCGAGCACGTCACCGATCTCGCGCAGGCCACCGCGGCGACCGGGGAATACCTTCGCTTGCTGGACCGCATCCACGAGACGAACCTCGACGCAGAGGTCTCGGTGAAGCTCACGCAACTCGGGTACGACCTCGACGTCGAGCACACTCGCATGCAGGTGCAGCGCCTCGCCGAACGATCGGCGGAGCTCGGCCGCACGGTGTGGATCGACATGGAAGCGGTGGGCTACGTCGACGGCACGCTCGACATCTACGAGAGCCTGCTGGTCGAGGGCCACGACGTGGGGCTGTGCATGCAGGCCTACCTGCGGCGAACGTGGGACGACGTGCAGCGGCTGCTGCCGAACCGCCCGTCGATCCGGCTCGTGAAGGGCGCCTACCGGGAATCGCCCGCGCACGTCTTCACCGATCGGGGCGTGATCGACGAGGCCTACCTGCGGCTGGCGTTGCACTTGGCAGGCGACCCCGCAGGCCGGGTGCGCCGTACCGTGCTCGGCACCCATGACATGCCGATGGTGCAGCGCGTCGAGCAGGGGCTGGGCGCCGGCGGCCGCGGTCGGTTCGAGGTGGCGATGCTGTACGGCATCCGCACCGGTGACCAGCTGCGTCTGGCGCGCGAGGGCTACGCGATCCGCACGCTCATCTCCTTCGGCGATCACTGGTACCCGTGGTTCATGCGCCGGCTCGCCGAGAAGCCCGTCGAGAACACGCTGCTCGCCCTCCGCAACCTCGTGTGAGCGCCTGGGCGCCCCGTAGACTCCGCCCATGATGCAGCGACTGCACGGCGCGCTCGCCGCGAGCGTGACCCCCATGCGCGACGGGGGACGCGCGGTCGATCTCGGCGCGATCGAGGGGCTCGCCCGCTTCCTGGCCGAGGGCGGCGTCGACGGTGTCCTCGCGTGTGGCACGACCGGCGAGGGGGTGCTGCTCGATGTCGCGGAGCGGCGCGAGGTCACCGAGGCGTTCACGGCGAGCAGCCCCATGGGCTTCGCCGTGGCCGTGCACGCGGGGGCGCAGACGTCGCACGACACGATCGCGCTGGCCGCGCATGCGCAGGCGTCCGGCGCTCAAGCCGTGGCCGTGATCGCGCCGCCGTACTTCCCGCTCGACGACGACGAGCTCACCCGGCACCTCGTCGGGGCGGCCAACGCGGCCGACCCCCTGCCGTTCTACGTGTACGAGTTCGCCGGTCGCAGCGGATACGCCATCCCGCCCGGGGTCGTCACGCGGGTCCGGCGCGACGCGCCCAACGTCGTCGGCATGAAGGTCTCCGACGCCCCGTTCACGGCGGTCGAGCCCTACCTGGATCTCGAGCTCGACGTCTTCATCGGCTCCGAGCCCCTGCTGCTCGATGGTCTGGCGGCGGGGGCCGTGGGGTGCGTGAGCGGGCTTGCCGCGGCGTTCCCCGAGATCACGGCTGCGCTCGTGCACGAGCGCAGCGCCGAGGCGCACGAACAGGTCTGCCGGCTGCGCGACGGATTGACGGGCATCCCGTTCCACGCCGCGTTGAAGCAGGTGCTCGTCGCCCGCGACGTGCTGGTCGCGCCCGACGTTCGCCCCCCGCTGCGAGCGCTCACCGATGCCGAGCGCGACCACGTGCTCGGCCTCGCCCGCGAGGTCGGCGGCATCTGACGCTCAGTTCGCCGGATCGTGCAGCGGCCCCTCATGGCCGCGCTCACGCACGAACGAGAACGAGCCGTCGGGTTCCAGCACCGCGAACCGCACGTGACGGAGGTCGTCGATGCCCTGCTCGCGGGCAGACGTGATGATCTCGTCGCGGGTCAGGCGCTCGATGGCGGCAGCATCGTCGACGATCTCGCCTCGATCGACCACCACCACCGGCACGCCTTCGATGACGCGTTTCGAGCCGGGCCAACGGAACCCGACGTACGACATCGCGACGACGAGCAGCGCGATGGTGCCGACCGCGAGCATGGCGCCGGTCACCGACATGTCTTCCTGCGTCACGCCCTGCTGCACCAGGTCGCCGATCGTCACGATCAGCACGAGCTCGAATGCCGACATCTCGCCCAGTTCCTTCTTGCCGATGGCCCGGGTCAACACCCACAGGAAGAAGAAGATGGCCGCGGCCCGGAGCACGATCTCCATCAGGGCATCACCCACGTCCGGTAGGCGACCGAGAGCGGCGGCAGCCCCGCCGTCTCGAGGCTGGTGGTGGCCGATGACCACGGCCCGAACGTGGGCGAGGCACGCCCGTCGAACCGGATGCGCAACAGCCCGCCTTCAGGCCGCTCGAACGTCAAGAGCAGCATGTCGCCCCGCGTGGCGGTCGCCGACGGCTCGGGGTACCACTGGTTGAAATCGAATCGGTCGAAGTAGGCCGCCGAGGTCGCGATCGTGACCGGCCCCCCGAAGCCCCCGGGCGAGCGCACCTCGACCTGCCACGGCGTCGCGAGGCCCGAGCGGGTCACGCTCGCGTATTCGACCCGGAACGTGACGCCGTCGCGCTCCACCGTGGCCGACGCCAGGCGCAGCCCGAACCGGTTCGTGAGCCCGAGCACGACGAACAGCGCCATGATCGAGATGAACACACGCCGGGAGGTCCGGTGCCGGCGGAGGCGTGCGGTCGGCACGTCGTCGGGTCGGGTCCGCGTCGACCGCACGAACCCGCTCCCCCGGCGTACCCATGTTGGTCAGGAACCGGATCGACCGGTGCGTCGGTTCACCGCACGCAGCAGCTGCTGCTTGTTCATCGACGACCGGCCTGCGATGCCGAGATCCTTGGCTTCCTCGTAGAGCTGGTCGCGCGTTCGGCCCTGCGGACCCCGGTGCGACCGCAGACCGCCCCGGCGACCGCTCGAGATGTCCTCGCGGGAGGTGCGAGAGCTCTGTATGGCTTCGCCCGAGCGGGCACGCTCCTTGTTCACGGTGCGCGCCGCGATCTCCTCGGCGGTGTCCTCGCTGCGCCCGCGCTCTCGCAGGCCTTCCTTGATGTGCTGGTATTGCCGTTCGCGCTTGTCGCTCCACGCCTTCTGCGGCATCGACCCCACCTCCTGGCTCTGGAACCTTCGGTTCCCCGGGCCCGGGCCGGGGCAAACGAGCCGGTTTGACATCGCTTCCGCCACCCGGCTACGGTTTGCACCTGCAAATCCGACCCGAGGGGTACGAAACACCGTGATCCGCACGCGAACGGCAGGGCTGGTGGGGGCCATGATCCCCTCGCGCCTGTGCGGCATGCCCGTCGCCGCCCGCGACTCGGGCGCCGGCACCTGCGTGCCTGCCTGACCTCCCCTCATCACCGTCGCCCGGGCCGCCGACGTCGGCGGCCTTTCGTCGTTCCCAGGCCCGTCCCGCACCGGTTCCACGGGAGATGCCATGAGCACCGATACCTCGCCCCCCGCCCCCCGCACCCCTCGCCGCCGCGGCGAGGGGCAGTGGGCGCTGGGCTACCACGAGCCGCTCAACGCGGCCGAGCAGATCAAGAAGGAAGACGACGGGCTCAACGTGCGCGAGCGGATCGAGCGGATCTTCGCGCCCGGCGGCTTCCGCTCGATCGGCAAGCAGGACCTGCGAAGCCGCATGCGGTGGTGGGGGCTCTACACGCAGCGCAAGCAGGGCGTGCCTGGCGAGCGGACCGGCAGCGCCGAGCCCGAGGAGCTCGAGGACGAGTTCTTCATGATGCGTATCCGCATCGACGGCGGCGCGATGACGAGCGACCAGCTGCGGGCGATCGCGTGGGCCAGCGAACGGTTCGGCCGGGACGTGGCCGACGTGACCGACCGCCAGAACGTGCAGCTGCACTGGATCCGCATCGAGGACGTGCCGGCGATCTGGGAGCGCATCGAGTCGGTCGGACTGTCGACCCAGGAAGCCTGCGGCGACACGCCGCGCGTGATCCTCGGGTGCCCGCTCGCAGGCGTCACCGCCGACGAGGTGTTCGACGCGACGCCCGACATCCGTGCGGTGGCGGACCGCTTCATCGGCGACCCGGCGTTCTCGAACCTGCCGCGCAAGTACAAGACGTCGATCAGCGGCTGCCTCGCCGGCTGCACGAACCACGAGATCAACGACGTCTCGTTCGTCGGTGTCGTCGGACCCGGCGGCGAACCCGGCTACGACCTGCAGGTCGGCGGCGGACTCTCGACGAACCCGATGTTCGCCCAGCGGCTCGGTGCCTTCGTGCCCCGCGACCGCGTGCCGGAAGCCTGGGCTGGCGTCACCGCGCTGTTCCGCGAGTACGGCTACCGCCGCTCGCGCAACCATGCCCGGCTGAAGTTCCTGGTGAAGGACTGGGGCCCCGAGCGGGTGCGCGAGGTGCTGGAGAGGCGAGTTCCTCGAGCGCGGGCCGCTGCCCGACGGTCCACGCACCTCCCACGGCGCCGATGAGCGCCCGTGAGCACGTGGGCGTCATGACCGCAGCGCGACGGCCGGGTGTCGGTGGGGTTCGCGCCGCGAGCCGGGCCGCATCGCCGGGCACCAGCTGCGGCTGGTCGCCGACCTCGCCGATTCGTTCGGGACGGGCTCCGTGCGGGCCACGGCGCAGCAGAAGCTCGTGATCGTCGACGTCGACGCCGCGCGAGCCGGTGAGCTCGTGGCCGCATCTCGACCGGCTCGACCTGCGCGCGCAGGGCAGCGTGTTCCGCAGGTCGACGATGGCCTGCACCGGCATCGAGTTCTGCAAGCTCGCGATCGGCGAGACGAAGGGCCGGGCGACGTGGCTCACGAGCGAGCTCGAGGCGCGGCTTCCCGGCTTCGACGAGGACGTGCGCATCCACGTGAACGGGTGCCCGAACTCGTGCGCGCGGTTCCAGGTGGCCGACATCGGGCTGATGTCGGCGCTGCGCACGCGCCCCGACGGCACGAAGAGCGACGCCTTCCTCGTGCACCTGGGAGGCACGATGGGCGAGGGCGCAGCGTTCGGCCGCAAGGTGCGCGGCGTGAAGGTCTACGCCGAGGACACCGCCGACTACGTCGAGCACCTGCTGCGCCGCTACGAGCAGCAGCGCGCCGACGACGACACGTTCTCGACGTTCGTGAACGCGCTCGACGCCGAGGGGCTCGCGCGATTCGCCGAGCCGCCCGCCAGCCTCGGGGGCCTGCGATGAGCGTGCGCGCGCGTGCCGTTCTACTGCCCGTTCTGCGGCGAGCAGGACATCCGCCCCGACGACGCCGCGTCGTCGGCTGGCGGTGCGAGTCGTGTGAGCGCGGCTTCGAGCTCACGGCGATCACGGTGGGAGGTGCGGGCTGATGGCCGACGCCGACCCGAGGGCGCCATGCACGAGCCGGCGATGCCGGTGCTCGACGAGGAGGCCGCCTGGGTGCACGAGGCGGCCGAGCGGTTCGAGGGCACCCGAGCCGAGGACCTGCTCGAGTGGGCGCTCGAGCGCTTCCACCCGAAGCTCGCGATCAGCGCGGCGGGCGGCGTCGACGGCATGGTGCTGATCGACATGGCGTGGCGCATGAACCCCGACGTGCGCGTGTTCACGCTCGACACCGGCCGGCTGCCGCCCGAGACCTACTCGCTGTTCGAGGAGGTGCGCGAGCGCTACGGCATCGCCGTGGAGTTCGAGTATCCCGACACCGATGCGGTCGCCTCGCTGGTGAACCGAGAAGGCCCGAACCTGATGTATCGCGGGGTCGATCTGCGGCTCGCCTGCTGCGCCATCCGCAAGGTGGAGCCGCTGAAGCGCAAGCTCGCCACGCTCGACGCGTGGGTCGCCGGCCTGCGCCGGGAGCAGTGGGCGTCGCGGCGCAACATCGCGAAGGTCGAGCTCGACCGCGACCACGGCGGCATCGTGAAGCTGAACCCGCTCGCCGACTGGACCCTCGACCAGGTGTGGGACTACGTGCGCGAGCACGAGGTCCCCTACCACGAGCTGTTCGACCACGGATACACCTCGATCGGCTGCGCGCCGTGCACGCGCCCGGTGCAGCCGGGCGAGCCCGAGCGCGCCGGCCGCTGGTGGTGGGAGCAGGACACCGACAAGGAATGCGGCATCCACTGCAGCGTCGAGCTCGCGGGCTCGAAGAGCGACCGCGAGAAGGCCGACGCGGGCGTGGAAGGCGGGGTCTGATGCCGTTCGGCTATCCCGTGATGCTGGAGCTCGCCGGCCGGCGGTGCGTGGTGATCGGCGACGACGCCGTTCGCGAGGACAAGGTCGAAGGCCTGCTCGCCGCCGGCGCCGACGACGTGCTGGTCGTCGCGATGGGCCCGGCCGCCCGTCTCGACGAACTCGAGGCGATCGACGGTGTGGCGGTGCAGCGCCGCGCGTGGCGCGCCGGCGACCTCGACGGTGCGTTCCTGGTCGTCGCGGCGAGCCGCGATGCCGGCGAGCGCGACGCGATCGCCCGGGAGGCCCGCTGCCGGCGAGCGCTGGTGAACGTGATGGACGACGTCCCGAACTGCGACTGGTCGGCGCCGAGCGTCGTGCGCCGTGGCGAGCTCGTGCTGGCCATCGGGACCGGCGGCGCGTCCCCGGCGCTCGCGAAGGCGCTCCGCATGCAACTCTCGGCGGCCTACGGCGAGGAATGGGCCGAGGTGCTCGCCGTGCTCCGGAAGGTGCGCACCGAGACGATGCCTTCGCTGCCCGACCTCGCCACCAGCGCACGTCGCTGGCGGGAGGCCCTCGACCTCGACGAGGCGGCGGCGCTCGTGCGCGAGGGACGCGGTGACGAGCTCGCCGCCCTGCTGCGCGCTCGTCTCTTGCTCGAGGCGGCCGGCGTGACCGGGCGCGTACTGCTCGTCGGCGCCGGCCCGGGCGACCCGGACCTGATCACGGTGCGGGGGGCCGCGGCCCTCGCCGCGGCCGACGTCGTCGTCTACGACCGGCTCGCCGCCCCAGCGCTGCTCGACCTGGCGCCCGCGGGCGCCGAGCGCATCTACGTCGGCAAGGAGCCGGGCCTGCACGCCCTGCCGCAGGCCGCAGATCGGCGAGCTGCTCGTGCGGCGGGCACGGCTCGGCGACACCGTCGTGCGGTTGAAGGGTGGCGACCCGTTCGTGTTCGGTCGCGGCGGCGAGGAGATGCTCGCCTGCATCGAGGCCGGCGTGCGGGTCGAGGTGGTGCCGGGCGTGACCAGCGCCGTCGCGGCGCCGGCCGCCGTGGGCATCCCGCTCACCCATCGCGCCACGGCCCGGTCGTTCGCGGTCGTCACCGGGTCGGCCGCCCACGCCGAGGACACCGTCGATCTCGCCCGCATGGCGACCACCACCGACACGCTGGTGGTGCTGATGGCCGCCGGCAAGCTCGCCCAGACGTGCCACGCCTTGATCGATGCCGGGCGGCCGGCGAGCACACCCGCCGCCCTCGTGCAATGGGCTTGGACCGACGAGCAGCGAGCCGTGACCGGCACGCTCGCCGATCTGCCGACCCTCGCAGCCGCCGCGAGCATCGGGCCGCCAGCCACGCTCGTGGTAGGTGACGTGGTCTCGCTCGCCGCAGTGGGTGTGCGGCCGGGCCGTGATGGGTATCTCTCCGATACGGACAGCCCGGCGTTCCTGGTGTCGGGCACGAAGAACGGGGAGGACCCATATGACGAAGCGCATGACCGAGCGCGTGAGCGATCTCGGCGACCGGGCGCGTGAGCGCCGCACGGAAGCCCGCCTGGACAAGTTCGATCGCGAGAACGACCGCCTCAAGCAGGAGGTTCGCATGCTGCGCGACGACCTGCAGGAGGAACGCGGCTCGCTCGAGCGCGCTCTCGACGCGCTGAAGCGGGACGAGCACGTGACCGTGCACACGAAGACGCCCAAGCGCCGCGGCCGGGTGCTGCGCGCGATCGTGATCGGCGGCGGCGCATACGTGCTCGGCGCCCGCGCCGGTCGTGAGCGCTACGACCAGATCGTCGAGAAGGTGCGGGGTTTGTCCGCCTCGGCGCGCGAGCGCGCGGCCGGCGAGAACCGCTCGTGGGAGTCCGCGACGCCCACCGGCACGACGACCACCGCCGCCTCCGATCCCGTGACCGGCGCCTGACGGCGCCGAGCAGGACCGAGCACGCGAACGACGAGAGGGCGGGGCCGATGGCCCCGCCCTCGTCGCGTTGCCTTCTGATCAGCGCCCTGCCGGCTGCAACTGGTCATCACGCAAGCGCAGGATCTCCAACTCTTGCGCTTCGGCCTGGCCGACCAACACCTCGATCTCGATGTCGGCGAGCCTCGGGTCCTCCATCGCCCGACGGGCGAGGGCGCCCCAGAGGAGCCGCTTGCCCCATACTCCGACCGCGAGGGTCTCGAGGTCCTCGAGCAGCGTGGGCACCGGTTCGGGCATGACCACACGCTTGGCGGTCGTGGCGAGGCCGGCTGCGAGGCCCAGCAACTGCCCCACGAGCCCGGGGCCCGAGGCAGAGCCGCCGAGCCGGGCGATGGCGGTGCGCAGCGCTCGCTGCTCGTCCTCGATCTGGATCTCGAGGCGAAGCATGGCCGAGCCGATCTCGTCGCCGAGATGCGCCCGCCGCAGTCGGCGCGCCACCGTCAGCCCGACGCCGGACCCCGCGAGGTGATCCTCGAGGTATGCGGCGAAGGCGCGATCATCCACCGGCGCCATCGGGCGCCGATGGCGGCTGACCGATCTCCGGGCTCAACGGCTCGCGGGCACGCTCGAGCGCGTCATCTTCGTTCTCCGGCAGTTCCTGCGGACGGTCGCCCTCGGGCATGGGTTGCGGCTCGTTGCCCGGCATCTCCTGCGGACGGTCGCCTTCCGGCATCTCTTCGGGCCTCTCGCCCGGGCTCTCGGTCACCATGTGTCTGCTCCTTCCCGGCCTCCGCGTCGGTGCGTCGGTCTCGGAAGGAAGGGTTCCCCCGATCCGGCGAGTCAAACGGTTGCGGCACCGCGAGGCGGGGTAGAACGGACCCATGACGCGCTCCGAGCCGACGATCACCGCCTACCGCGACGGCCCGCTCCTCGTGCGGGGCCCGGTCGTCGTGGTCGACGAAGACGGCCGGCGCATCGAGGTGCGTCGACGGGTCGTACCGCTGTGCCGGTGCGGCCGGTCGCGAACCCAGCCCTTGTGCGACGGCGCGCACGAAGCCTCGGGCCCACGGCGCGACGAGGCGAACGGCTGGCCTACCGCACGCTGACCGCGCTCGCTCTCAAGCGAGGGCAGGTGTCGGCATGTCCTGCGCAGCAGCGGTCCAGAGCGCATCGCGCCTCGACCGCCACGCGTGCAGCACGTGGTCGGCCCACCGGTGCTCGAGTGCGAGCAGCGCCGCGCCCCCGAACAGCACGTCACAGAGCATCGCCGGGTCGTCGTCGACGAGCGAGCCGGCCATGTCGGTGGCCGCGATCGCTCCGTGGGCCGCATCGGCCTCCACGTGCTCGTCGAAGTACCGGGTCGCCTGCTCGTCGAAGCCGAGCCGCCGCAGGCCGTCGCCGTACCGGCGGTTCGGGATGCACGAGGTCATCTCGAACACGGCGAGGTGACCCACCGCGGCTCCCCGCAAGCGGCGGTGCAGCCCGAACAACGACATCAGGTTCACGGTGGCGAGCGTCACACCCGGCAACACGGCGACGTAGGCTCCCTCCCGGAAGTCGAGGCTGAGCGCACGCATCGCCGTCGCGAACAGGGTCGAATGCATCCACCGGTGGTCGCCTCCGCCGTACTCGTCGGCCTGGATCTCGACCATGGCCGCCTTGGCTCGACCTCGCAGCCTGGGGATCGCGAACGTGTGCGGGTCGGCTTCCCGCAGGTGATAGGCGGAGCGGTGCATCAGGAACTCGCGGAACATCGCGACGGTGCCCTCCCGGGCCAGGAAGGAGGAGACCGACGGCGAGTCGTCGGCTTCGATCAGCCGCCGCAGCGCCACGTCGACGGGCTGCGCTGGCGGCGTCACCGCCGCAGCGCCACGCAGGGCGCCCTCGAAGCACCGCTCGAGCTCGGCCCTGAAAGCCAGGAGCCGTGGGTCCCATTCGACGCGCTCGTCGACGCCGTCGAGGGAGCGGTAGTGCACCTCGTAGCACAGGTACAGCGCCAGGTGCAGATCGTCGTCGGCGAGCGGGTCGGAGACGTGGACGGCAGGTGGCACCGACGGCTCGCCGCGCAGCAAGGCCGACGCGCTCGCACTCAGGGGGCCTCGCACCGGCAGGGTCATGTCGCTGCGGTTCCCTCGCTCGGCGCGACGCAAACGCCAGGGGTCAACGGAGGCCGGGGCCCGAACCGAACGACGACCCGCCCGGCGCATGCCGGGCGAGTCATCGAGTACCCACCGGGGGTGGCGGGCTTGCTGCGATGGACGCCTCAGTCGCGATCGGTCAGGTCGTTGACCTTGTCCTTCACGGTGTCGACGGCGTCGTTCGCCTTCTCCTTCACGTCGGCGCCGGTGCGGTCCATCTTGCCCTCGCGCTCGAGCCGCTCGTTGTCGGTCGCGTCGCCGACGTTCTCCTTGACGGTGCCCTTCGCCTTGTCCAGGTTCTCGCCCATGACGTGGGCTCCTTTCGGTCAGGTCGTTCGGTCGGGTTGGGTCAGGATGTCGGGTCCGACGCCACCGGTGGCATCGGCATCGTGGGCTCGCTGCCCTCGGCGGCGCGTGCTTGCACCTCGGTCTTCACGTCGCGGGCGGTAGCCTCGACCGAGCCGCTCCAACGCTCCAGGTAGCGGCGGGCGATCGGGATGCCCCCCACGCCGAACGCCACGACCGCCGAACCGACGATCATGACCAGCAGCGCGTAGAACAGACCGGTGACGATCGCCGGGGCGACCTGCAGCTGGTCGAGCGCCGCGAAGATCCCGACGACCAGGATCGCGATGCCGGCCCCTCTCGCGATGATCGAGCCACCACGCACGGCGCCGAGCATCGGCGTCAGGATGTCGGTCAGCGCCCTCGCGAGCACCGCCGCGATCACGAGGATCACGACGGCGACGATGACGTTCGGCAGGTAGGCGATCAAGCCTTCCATCAGGTCGCTGATGGGGTTGGGACCCCAGATGCCGAACGCGAGCTGCAGCGCGACCAAGAAGACGAGCCAGAAGACGACCACGCCGATCACGTCGGAGGGGTCGGTCTTGCTGCGCTCGAACGCCTGGCGCATCGTGCCACGTTCCACCAGGCCGTCGAAGCCGACGCGCTCGAGGAGCGTGTTCGCGAGCTTCGACAACGCCTTGGCGATGAAGTAGCCGATGAGCAAGATGACGAAGAAGCCGAGCAACTTGGGCGCGAACGTGACGACGTCCGCCCAGGCCTCCTCGAGCCCCTGCTCGACGTTGATCTCTGCGAGCATGTGGCGCTCCTCTCAGTCCAAGATGCTGACGCCGCCAGGGCCGACGAGCAGGCCACCGATGATGAGCACGATGCCCCAGAGCAGCGCCCCGCGGACGATGCTGACGATGCCGGCCACGACCAACACGGCTGCGATGACCCACAGGATCGTGTCGGTGGCTCCTTCGTTCCCGCCGTTCTGCGCCAATAGCGCGAGTCCGGTCTGCAACATGGTTCCTCCCTCAGCGCGCGAACGCGCGGTCAGATGTCGAGGGAGGTCTTTCCACCGGCAGGGTGAGCCAAACGCAGACGTAGACATATGGCGCCCCGCATCGCATCATCTAGGGAACGCAGCCGCTGTCTCCCGCTCGCGGGGCCGCGCCGTCCGATGGAAGAGGGCCATGCCGAACGATGAGGTCAGCACCGAGATCGTGGGTGCCGCTGCCGCGCATGCGGCGACCGTCGAGACCGCCGAGGCGATCGAGGAGGCCGCCAGGGTCAACGACGACCCCGTCGTCGCCGAGGCCCTCGACGATGCGGCCGTGAAGGCCGACCAGGCCTCGAGCCGGACCGGGTGGCTCCGGCGGCTACTGCACCGCCGCCACGGCTGACCCGATCGCGCAGGGCACGGCCGGTCCTCAGACCGACGGCGGCGAGGGCGGGAACACGATCTCGTGCTCACCCTCGACGAACGCGTCGAACCGCAGGGCCAGTCGCTGCATCGGCCACACGTACGTGATCTCTCCCTCGGCCGGATCGTAGGCGGCCGTGTACACGGTGCCCCTGCCGAGATCGTGGGCCAGGCTGTACAGCGGCGGCACGAGGAAGGCGCCCAGGAACCGTTCGTGATCGACGTCGGGGTCGTCGAGCAGGCGCAGCAGCCACCATTCACGCTGCAGCGTGCTCTCGGCGAGCACGGGGTCCCACGACTCCACCGCCCATTGGTGGTTCACGGCGATCGGCAGCCGCCGGAACGACGGCGGGCGGTCGGGGTTGAGGTAGGCGGTGAGCACCCCGCCCGAGGCATCGGCGAGCGTCAGGTTGTGGGTGTGAGCGCTCGGCAGGCGTGCGAGCGCGGCGCGGGCGTCCTCGACGGTGTCGCACGTCTCGAGCAGGTACCGGATGACGATCGGCGCGCCGAAGCCCTCACCCATCGACGCCCGGCCGCCGAAGGTGAGCGAGACGGCGAGGCCTCGGTCGTTCATGCCGTCGCACAGGCCCCATACGGCGTCGGTCACCCCGATCACGGCGCGCTCGAGGTACCTGGTACGCAGGATGACGGCATCCATGAGCTCGGCGGGGTAGTCGTAGTTGCGAGCGAGCCTCGCGCCGCGCTCGGCATCGTGCAGCACGGCCTGCGAGCACGCGATGGCGGCGCCGGGCGGCTTCCACATCGTGAACATGCGGGCGGCCACGGGGTCGCCGGCTGCCACCTCGCGCAGCATCGCGTCGTAGACGGGCACGAGCTCGGGCATGTGCAGGCGCAGGGCGTCGAGGCCTTCCGCGGCCGAAGGGCGAGCGGCGTCGCCGTGCTGCAGGTACCACGCCGCGTAGGCCTTCGCCCGCTGGGCGTAGACCGCCGCGAGCTTCGCGCCCGGCTGCGACTCGTCGATCCTGCGGAACGTGATGCCTGGCACCATGACCATCGGGACGTGGTCCTCCTCGGGGGCGGCTCGCGTAGGCTCCAGGCTACGCGAGCCGGCTCGCCGGCTGCCCCCGAGAGGCCCAGATGACCCACCACACCAGCGACCGACCCCGATCGCCACAGGCGCCCAACGCGGCGCCGATCGAGCCGCCCGATGCCCGCACCGTGGAGCAGTCGAGCGGCGAGATCCGGATGGAGATGCGCTCGAAGCGCCGGGCGATCGCGCTGCGCGTGGTGTTCCTGCTGGTGAGTGGGGTGGCGCTCTACGTGCTGTGGCCGAGCCTGCTCACGGTCTTCGAGTCGTGGCCGGAGCTGCTCGATCTCGACCCCGCATGGTTCGTCGCCATGCTGGTGCTCGAGGCCATGAGCTTCGTGTGCATCTGGGGCCTGCAGCGCATCGCGTTGCGCACCGACCGCTGGTTCGGCGTGGCGACCGCCCAGCTCTCGGCGAACGCCCTCAGCCGCATCGTGCCCGGGGGCGCGGCCGCCGGCGGGGCGCTGCAGTGGCGCATGCTGACCGATTCCGGGGTCGACGGCGCCCGCGTGGCCACTGCGCTCACCGCCGCGTCGCTGATCAGCACGGGCACGTTGTTCGTGCTGCCGGTGCTGACCCTGCCGGCCGCGCTGCTCGGGCGGCCGGTGCCCGGGGGGCTCCTCCAGGCCGCCTGGATGGGCGGTGCGGTGTTCGTCGTGGGCTTCGTGCTCGGATGGCGGCTGCTCTCCCACAACCGACTGCTGCGACGGCTCGGCGAGGGAGCGCAGTGGCTTCGCAACCGCACGCAGCGAGGGAAGCCGCCCACGACCGATCTGCCGGCGCGGCTCGTGGTGCAGCGCGACGAGATCCGCGACGCGCTCGGCGACACCTGGTGGAAGGCGCTGCTGTTCTCGCTCGGCAACTGGCTCTTCGACTACCTCGCCCTGCTCGCGGCGATCACGGCGGTGGGCTCACGGCCGCGCCCCACCCTCGTGCTGTTGGCGTACTCCGCGGCGATGGTGCTGGCCATGATCCCCATCACGCCCGGCGGGCTGGGGTTCGTGGAAGCCGGCCTGACCGGCTTGCTCGCACTGGCCGGGGTGTCGGCCGGCGACGCGGTGCTCTCGGTGCTCGCGTACCGGCTCGTGTCGTTCTGGCTGCCGTTGCCGGCGGGCGGCGTGGCGGCGCTGCTCCATCGTCGGCGGTACCGAGGCCGGGTGGCGGTGAGCGGGGCGGGCTGAGCGCCGCTGACCTGCCCATGAAGCGGGTGGTGATATGCCCGGGTTGGGGTGCGTGTACCTGTTGGCGCGACGAGAGCCTGCGACGACCGCAGGGAACCCCCAAGGATCGGGACCCCTCAGGACCCGGTGCGTGATCGCCACTCGTCGGCCAGCATCGCGTACACCACGATGTCGTAGAAGCCGCCGAGCCCGCGCCCGCCGCCGCGTTCCACGCTCTCCTGCACGTACCCAAGGCGCTCCGCGACCGCCCGGCTGCGCAGGTTGTCGACGCCCGCACGGATGATCACGCGGTTGAGCCCCACGTGCTCGAACCCCAGTCGCGTGAACTCGCGCGCAGCCTTCGTCATGAGCCCCCGACCTTCGAACGGCTGGCGCATCCAGTAGCCGATCTCGCCCGCGATGCCGTAGGGGTCCCACGACAGCCCCACGGCCCCTGCCAGCTCGTCGTCGACGAAGATGCCACAGCCCTCGAGCCCCTCGACCTCGCCGACCACCTTCTCGAGCCAGGCCCGTTGCACGTCGATCGACGTGGTGGCTTCGACCCACGGCATCCACTCGCCGAGTCGTTCCCGTTCGCCGGACGCGACGGCCCAGATGGCGTCGAGATCGTCCATCATGAACCGGCGCACGAGCGCGCCGTCGTCGCCGAGCGGCACCGGCAGCGGGTCGCCGCCCCCGCTC
Organism: uncultured Actinomycetes bacterium; assembly: GCA_963722795.1. GTDB lineage: Bacteria > Actinomycetota > UBA4738 > UBA4738 > HRBIN12 > JAOUEA01. The sequence continues at coordinate 218,882 of CAVROD010000002.1, read as the reverse complement.
ATGCGGAGCCGGCGGCTTCCCGCTTCGTGCGCTCCTCGTCCTGCAGCACCCGCCGCAGCACCTTGCCGATCAGCGTCTCGGGCAACTCCTCGCGGAACTCGACCTCCTTGGGCACGCGATAGCCCGTGAGGCCCTGGTCCGGGTCGCGGCACCACGCGATGATCTCCTCGGCGGTGGCCGACTCGCCGGGCTTCAGCACCACGAAGGCCTTCACGCGCTCGCCCGTCGTGTCGTCGGGCACGCCGATCACGGCGCACTTCAGGATCTTCGGATGGTGGAACAGCACCGCTTCCACCTCGGTGGGGTACACGTTGAACCCAGACACCAGCACCATGTCCTTGATGCGATCGACGATCTTGAAGTAGCCCTGCTCGTCCATGATCGCGACGTCGCCCGTGTGCAGCCATCCGTTTCGGATCACGAGCCCGCTCTCGTCGGGCCGGTTCCAGTAGCCGAGCATCACCTGTGGTCCCTTGATGCACATCTCCCCGCGCTCGCCCTGGGCCACCTCGCGGTCGGGCTCGTCGAGGTCGACGAGCCTCACGTCGGTGTCGGGCAGCGGCATGCCGATGAAGCCCTCCTTGCGCACGCCGACCAACGGGTTCGCGTGGGTGACCGGCGAGCACTCGCTGAGGCCGTAGCCCTCCACGACCTTCGCGCCGCCGGTGATCTCCTCGAACCGCTTCGCCACCGCCATCGGCAGCGGCGCCGCCCCCGAGATGCAGGCCTTCAGCGAGGCGAGGTCGTGCTTGGGCGTGCGGGGGTCCTGGTTGAGGGCGATGTACATGCGAGGCACGCCGGGGAACAGCGTCGGCTTCTCCTTCGCCATCGCCTTCAGGGCCATGTCGATCTCGAAGCGGGGCAGCAGGATCAGCTTCGCAGCCTTCGTCATCGAGAAGTTCATCACGAGGGTGCCGAACGAGTGGAAGAACGGCAGCGCCGCCACGATGCCGTCCTCGCCCTGGCGCACCACGTTCAGCCACGCCGAGGCCTGCAGGGCGTTGGCCACGAGGTTCGAGTGCGAGAGCATCGCGCCCTTCGACAGTCCGGTCGTGCCGCCGGTGTAGACGAGGGCGGCGAGCTCGGTCGCGGGGTCGGCGACCGTCGCCTCGGGCGGCACCGGGCCTGCGGCCTGCATCACGTCGGCCCACCAACGCACCGTGTGACCGGGCGGGATGAACGGCATGGGCGTGCCGTGCGCGCGGGCGTCGGCCTTGAACTTCAGCGGCGCGAGCCACTTGATCGGGGCCTTCATGTAGTGGTTCAGCTTGACCGCGATGACCTCCTGCACGCCCGATCCGTCGCGTATCTCGCCGAACCGGTGATAGATCTGGTCAAGCACGATCATCACCTTGGCGCCCGAGTCCTTGATCTGGTGCTCGAGCTCACGCTCCGTGTACAGCGGGTTGTTGCCGACCGCGACCGCGCCGATGCGCTGGCAGGCGAAGAACGCGATGACGTACTCGGGGCAGTTCGGCAAGATCATGCCGACACGGTCGCCCTTGCGCACCCCGAGCCCGGCGAGCACGGCCGAGAACCGCTCGACCTCGGCGAGCAGCCTCGCGTAGCTCATGTGCGCCCCGAAGAACGCGAGCGCCGGCTTGTCGGGGAACCCCGCCGCCGCGTTGCGCAGCAGCGTGAACACCGATTCCTCGGGGAACGGCGCCAGCGAGTGGGGTACGTCGGGCGGATACGAGTCGAACCAGGCTCGATGGTCGGTCATGGGGCGCATCATCGCCGCGCCGAGCCGAGCAGGCAACCCGGGACGGCGAGGCTCGCTCAACGCATCGGCGCCGATCCGCTCGACCGAGCCCGCTAGCCAGCGGGTTTGCGCGCGGCGCGCTCTGATGCAACCATCGAGGCTGCCGTCGCACGACCGAGGGGGAGGCTTCACGATGAGGAAGACAGCACTGTTCGGACTGCTCGCGATCCCGCTGGCGTTCCTGCTGAGCGCGTGCTTCGTGCTCCAGGGATTCTGGATCGTCGCCAACTCGATCGCGCCGGGCGGAAAGACGAAGGCGGTCTTCGAGCTCCACGCAGCCAGCACCACGAGCGACAACGCCCATCAGTTCTTCCTCGTCGGTGTGGCTGACATCGACGACCTCACGGCAGGCAAGGCGACGTGGGGGGCGAACGGGACGTACGGCGGCCCCTACCCGCTTCCGGTGTCTGCGAACCTGGAGACCGTCGTCGGCACCGATTGCGACTCCAACGGGTTCGAGCTGTCGGCGATCACGGGGATCACGTGGAAGGGGTTCATCACCCCGACGCCGATCAACGATCGGAACAAGGTCAACAAGAACGTGATCGTTCAGGTGGGCCTCAAGTCCCCGAACACCGCCAGCGCTGGTGACGAGGCGGTGCTCGGCGTGACCGGCGCATGGGTGGATGACGGCGACGGCGTGCCTGAGTCCGGCGACATCTTCTATTGCACCGGATTCACGCAGGCCTGGATCACCGTGACGGCCTGACCGGCATCCCGCAGCTCTGAGGCCGCGGCCGCACGCCGCGGACCTCGCATCACGGGCGCCGGCTCGCGCGGTTCGTACCATGCGTGGGCGGGCGTTCGTGCTGTGCGCCCTCCTCCATCCTGACGAGGTCTCACCATGCAGGTAGCCACAACCTCATCGGCGCCCACGATCGACCGGGCGATCTTCCGACGCGGCATGCGCCTCGTCGGGTCGTACGTGCGCATGCACCCGAAGCCCTTCGCGGCCTCGGTAGCCGGCGCCGTGCTGTTCGCGTTCGCCTCGCTCTGGCTCACCGAGGCGCTCGGGCGGGCGACCGACGAGGTGCTCGCGCCGGCATTCGAGGGCGAGCTCGACCGGTCGAAGGTCTGGCTCGCGTTCGCCGCGCTCATGATCGGCGGCGTCGGCCGCGCGCTCGGCATCATGCTGCGCCGCTACTACTCGGGCGTTGCCGGCGAGCGCGTGATGGCGACGCTGCGCACGCGCGTCGCCGAGCGCTACCGCTCGCTGTCGTTGCGCTACCACCGCGAGACGCCCACGGGCGAGCTGCTCGCGCACATGGAGGCCGACGTGAAGGCGGCCGTCGACGTGTTCTGGCCGGTGCCGTTCGCGATGGGCGTGATCGTGCTGACGCTGTTCGCGTTGATCGCGCTGTTCGTGACCGACCCCGTGCTCGCGCTCGTCGGCCTCTTCGTGTTCCCCTCGCTCGCGATCATGAACCGCATCTTCGCCAGGCGGATGGAGGAGCCGACCCGGCGGGCGCAGGAGCGGATCGGCGAGGTGAGCGCGGTCGCGCACGAGTCGATCGACGGCGCGCTCGTCGTGAAGACGCTCGGGCGCGAGGAAGCCGAGACCGAACGCCTGCTCGAGAAGGCGCGGGCGTTGCGCGACGAGCGGGTGCGGTCGGGCACGATCCGCGCGACGTTCGAGGCCGCGCTCGACGCGCTGCCGACGCTCGCGATCGCGCTGCTGCTCGCGGTCGGCTCCTGGCGGGTCGTCGAGCGGGCGACATCACGCTCGGCGACCTGATCGGGTTCGTCGCGCTGTTCCACCTGCTGGCCTGGCCGATGCGGTTCATCGGCTGGATCCTCGCCGAGCTGCCTCGCGCGGTCGTCGGCTACGCCCGGATCGAGGAGGTGCTGCGCGAGCCGGTCACGGTGACGCCGGCGCGCGCAGGGCATCCCGCTGCCCGACGGGCCGCTCGGCCTGCACGTGCACGACCTCCGGCTCGAGTACGAGCAGCAGTCGCCGGTGCTCGAGGGCGTGACCTTCGAGGTCGCGCCCGACGAGTCGGTGGCGATCGTGGGGCCGACCGGCGTCGGCAAGAGCACGCTCACCCAGCTGCTGGTGCGGCTCGTCGACCCCGACGAGGGCGAGGTGCAGATCGGCGGCGTCGACCTGCGCGAGGTCGACCGCGCGTCGCTTCGGTCGTCGGTGGCCGTCGTGTTCCAGGAGAGCTTCCTGTTCGCGGAGAGCGTGCGCTCGAACATCGCGCTGGACTCCGGCGCGACCGACGAGCAGGTCGAGCGGGCGGCGGTCATCGCGGCGTGCGACCGTTCATCCGGGCGCTGCCACGCGGCTACGACACCGTCGTCGGCGAGCGCGGGATGACGCTCTCGGGCGGCGAGCGGCAGCGCGTCGCGCTCGCGCGCGCCCTCGTGCGCGCGCCGCGCGTGCTGATCCTCGACGACGCCACGAGCGCGGTCGACCCGTCGATCGAGGCCGAGATCCTGGGCGGCGCTGCGCCGGGAGCTCTCGACGACCCTCGTGGTCGTGGCCTACCGCCTGTCCACGATCCGGCTCGCCGACCGGGTGATCTTCCTTCGGGGAGGGCGGGTCGAGGCCACCGGCACGCACGACGAGCTGCTGGCGACCCAGCCGGGCTACGGGGCGATCATCCAGGCATACGAGCGGGGTGAGCGGTCGTGGCAGACGAACTGACGCGCCTGCGCGGGCTCGACGACGAGCCTGCCGGTGCCCGAGAGCTCAAGGGCTCGTTCGCGGTGCTGCGCCGCGGCGTGCGCGAGAGCCCGGAGCTGCGCAAGGGCCTCGGGCTTCACGCTGATCGTCTCGCTCGGCATCACGGCGGTCTCGCTCGTGACGCCGGTGCTCGTGCAGCAGGTCTTCGACCACGGGTTCACGCCGGAGTTCCGGCCGCGGTTCGTCTACGGCATCTGCGTCGCTGGCGTTCCTGCTCGTGATCGTGGCGTTCCTCGCGGCTCGGGCGGCCGGCCGCCGGCTCGTGCGCGCCTCGGAGGACGCGCTGATGAACCTGCGGGTGCGCACGTTCGCCCACATCCACGGCTGTCGATCGCCGAGCAGAGCGAGGAGAAGCGCGGCGTGTTCGTCGCGCGGGTGACGGCCGACGTCGACTCGCTGCAGCAGTTCACGGAGTGGGGCGGCATCGCGTGGCTCATCTCGTTCGTGCAGGCGTTCGGCGCGCTCGCGCTGATGCTCGTGTACTCGTGGCAGCTGACGATCGTCGGTCGTGCCTGCTCATGGTCCCGCTCGTCGTGATCATGGGCTCGCTGCAGGCGCGGCTGTCGGCCGCCTTCGACGCCGCCCGCACGCGCGTCGGCGAGATGCTGAGCGAGGTCAGCGAGAGCGTGATGGGCGCGGCGGTCGTGCGCGCCTACGGGCTCGACGACACGATCGACGACCGGGTGACGCGGGCGATCGGCCGGCGCTACGACGCCGAGGTGATGGCGCACCTGCGCGCGGCGACGCTGTTGCCGATGTCGAGCGTGTTCTACGCGCTCGCGCTCGCGGTCGTGGTCGCGGTCGGCGCGATCTTCGGGCCCGAGCTGGGGGCTCACCTTCGGCACGGCGACGGCGTTCCTGTTCCTCGGCGACGTGTTCCTGCACGTGTTCAGGACCTGCCGGAGATCTACAGCGAGACGCAGACCGCGATCGCCGGCTGGCGCAAGATCCTCGCGGTGCTCGACCTGCCGGTGGAGATCGTCGAGCCCGACGACGGCGTGCGCGCTGCCGACCCACGGTGCGCTCGACGTAGCCGTGAACGACGTGACCGTTCGGCTACCGCGAGGGGCCGCGCGGTGCTGCGCGACATCTGCGTCGACGATCGCGGCCGGCGCGCACGTCGCGATCGTCGGCGAGACCGGCAGCGGCAAGACCACGTTCGCGAAGCTGCTCACGCGGCTCGCCGACCCGGCCGAGGGCGAGATCGAGGTCGGCGGCGTCGACCTGCGCGAGGTCGCGCCCGCGTCGCGACGGGTCGCGATCCGCATGGTGCCGCAGGACGGGTTCCTGTTCGACGGGACCGTGCGGGAGAACGTGAGGGTCGGGCGCGAGGGCGCGACCGACCGCGACGTCGACACCGCGTTCGAGGAGCTCGGGCTCGGCGACTGGGTGCGCTCGCTGCCGGACGGGCTCGACACCCGCGTCGGCGAGCGCGGCGAGGCGCTGTCCGTCGGCGAGCGGCAGCTGGTCGCGCTCGCGCGCGCGCAGATCGCCGACCCCGGCCTGCTGATCCTCGACGAGGCGACGAGCGCGGTGGACCCGGCGACCGAGGGGCGCATCACCGAGGCGCTGCGGCGGCTGTCGGCGGGCCGCACGACCGTCACGATCGCGCACCGGCTGTCGCACCGCCGAGCACGCCGACCACGTGTTCGTCTTCGACGCCGGCGAGCTCGTGGAACGCGGCACGCACGAGGAGCTCGTGGCGCGCGGGGGCGTGTACGCCGCGCTGTACGAGAGCTGGCTCGGCAACACCCAGCTCGAAAACGGCTCCGCATGAGCGATCCGCTCGCCGGCCTGCGCGCGATCGCCGAGAACGCGATGTTTCCCGTGGATGGCGAGATCTCGCTCGGCGGGCTGCGCGAGCCGGTCACGGTGCGACGCGACGCCTGGGGCGTGCCCTACATCGAGGCGGCCTCGCTCGACGATCTGTGGTTCGCCCACGGCGTGGTCACGGCCGGCGAGCGGCTGTTCCAGCTCGAGCTCACGCTGCGCGCCGCGTCCGGACGGCTGAGCGAGCTGTTCGGCGACCGCACGCTCGACGACGACCGCCTCGCCCGCACCATCGGCTTCCACCGCGCGGGCGCACGCATCGCGGCCGGATGGGACGACCGCTCGCGCACGATGCACGCCCGGTTCCGGGCTGGCGTGCGGGCGTGGGTCGACGCGATGCCCGCCGCACCGCTCGAGTACACCCTGCTCGACGCCGCACCGTGGGTGCCCGACGACGAAGGGGCGTGGGCATCTGCCTTCGTGCTGCTGGCGTGGGGCCTCTCGGGTAACTGGGACACCGAGCTCCTGCGCGCCTGGATCGGCGATGCGAGCGACGACGAGCTGGTCGGCGCGCCTGTTGCCGCCGCCCCCCGCCGTGGCACCAGAGGTCGTGCCCGGCGCGCTCGCCGGAGCGCTGTTCGACGCGATGCCGCGGGCGAAAGGACAGGGTTCGAACGCGTGGGTCGTCGCGGGCTCGCGCACGACGAGCGGCGCACCGCTGCTCGCCAACGACCCGCATCTGCTCGCGGTGCAGCCGGGCATCTGGCTCGAGTGCCACCTCTCGGCACCGGGCTACCGGGCGCGGGGCGTCGCGCTCACCTTCTCGCCCGGCGTGCTGCTGGGATGCACCGAGCATCACGCGTGGGGCGTCACGAACGTCAGCGGCGACGTGCAGGACCTGTTCGTCGAGCGTGTGGACGGCGGCCGTTCCGAGGTCGAGCACGACGGCGTGGCGGAGCCGCTCACCGTGCATCGGGAGGAGATCGTCGTGCGCGGGGAGGACGAGCCCCGGATGCTTTCCGTGGGCGAGACGCGACACGGGCCCCTGCTCGACACGTTCGTGTCGGGCTCGCTGCACCCCGAGCACGTACGGATGCCGGCCGAGCCGGCCTACGCCCTGTCGTGGGTCGGGCTCGAGCACGGCATCCGGCCATCGCTCGTGCTCGACGTGGCGCAGGCGACGTCGTTCTCGAGCCTTCCGTGCTGCGGCGCTCGATGGGCTGGCGTGCCCGGGCCAGAACGTCGTGTATGCCGACGTCGAGGGCACGATCGGGTACGCGTGCACGGGTCGATACCCGGTGCGAGCGCGCGGCGACGGCACTGCGCCGGTGCCCGGATGGACGGACGACCACGCGTGGACGGGCTGGGTGCCGCCGGAGGAGCTGCCGTGGGGCGTCGACCCGGAGCGCGGGTTCCTCGTGACGGCGAACCACCGCATGCACGACGACGGATATCCGCACCTGGTCGGCCACGACTTCCACACGCCGTGGCGGGCGCGACGCATCGCGCAGGTGCTGGGCTCGCACGATGGGCACGACGTGCCCGGCATGGCTGCGCTGCAGGTCGACGTGGTGTCGCTCTCGGCGCGCGAGAACGCGCCGCTGCTGCTGGATCTCGTGGACGAGGGCGACTCGGCCCGACGGCGCGAGGCATTGGGACTGCTGGGCTCGTGGCGCGGCGCGATGACCGCCGACTCGGCGGCCACGGCGATCTACCAGACGTGGTGCGGGCACATCGCCCGCCGGTGGCTAGTGCCCCAGCTCGGCGAGGAGGTGTTCGAGCGCTACCACGCGTGGCGCGAACCGTTCCAGTGCGGGACGTTGGCCGATCTGCTGCGCGACGGGGTGCTCGGCGGGCAGGAGCTCGGCGAGGCGTTGGACGCAGCGCTCGGCGAGTTGCGCGAGCGGCTCGGCGACGACGCCTCGGACTGGCGATGGGGCGACCTGCATCGGGTCGCGCTGGCGCATCCGCTGGCGGCGATCCCGGGGTTCGAGGCGTTGTTCGTGGCGCTGGAAGCCGGCGTGGGCGGCGACGACCAGACGGTGCTGCAGACGGGGGTGGATGCGCGGGGCGGAGGGTTCCCGGCGGCGGTGATCCCGTCGTGGCGGGCGGTGTACGACCTCGCTGACCTCGATCGCAGCGTGGGCGTGCTGCCCGCCGGCAACAGTGGAAACCCGGCGAGCGCGCACTGGAACGACCAGGCGCCACTCTGGCTCGCGGGCGAGGCGCACCCACTGCCGTTCACGCCTGCGGCGGTCGAGGCCGCGTCGGTCGCCGTGGCGCGGCTCGTGCCGGGTACCATCTCGGGCTGAGATGCCGGTTTCCAAGGGACGACAGAAGAAGCGCGCGCCGCGCTATCGGGCCGCGCCCCAGCAGGCGAAGAAGCGCCATCGCTCGAGCCCGCGCTGGTACGGACCGCTGCTCATCGGCCTGATGGCGCTCGGCGTGATCGTGATCGTGGCGAACTACGTGGGGCTGATCCCGGGAACCGACGGGACCGCATCGTCGGTGTGGCTCTGGGTGGGGCTGGGGATCCTGGGAGCCGGATTCGTGGGCACGAGCTTCTGGTACTGAGCCGGAGGGTTGGCGGCAAGCGCTTGCGGCGAGCCGATGGGGTCTGCTCCGGGCGTCTTGCCAAGCGCCTCACGACTCCCACCTAGGTCAAACAGCGGAGGCACTTGACGACCCGCCCGCAACCAACCCCCCTCCCCCCGCGCAAGCACTTGCCATCATCACGCGGAACGGACCCCTCCGCCTTCCCGAATCACATCGTTGTGATCCTTCCACAGCTTTCCCACACCAGTGGACAAACCACCTGCGCCGACATCCCGCGTTCACGCACCCGTCACACCGCTGTGGACGACGCGGTGTGCAGCCGGTGGAAAACCCATCCCCACCACCCCGAACGCGGTGGAAACCCGGTGGACAACCCTCAGATCCCGGCCGGCCGCCGCTCCACCTGCATCTTCTCGCCGCAGTGGCGCGGCACCTGCATCTCGCCGAGCCGCGACACCTTCAGCTCGGTGCCGCACTCACCGCACACGAAGTACACCTCGAGCGCCTCGACGTCTTCGGCTTCTGAGGGCGTCGGCACCTCGTCAGGGTCGGGCGAGAACACGCGCAACGACGCGATGCCGATGCGCCAGATCAGCGCACCGACCAGGATCGCGGTGACCACGAGCAACCAGTCCGGCACACCTCCACGCTAACAGCGGCGCCGCGAGCCGCTAGATCACACCCTGGGCGAGCATCGCGTCCGCCACCTTGCAGAAGCCCGCGATGTTCGCGCCGTGCACGTAGTTGCCCGGCTCGCCGTACTCCTCCGCGGTGTCGCGACACTGCACGTGCATCCGCCGCATGATCTCGCGCAGGCGTTCGTCGACACCCTCGCGCGTCCACGACAGGCGCATCGCGTTCTGCGACATCTCCAGGCCGCTCACGGCGACACCGCCTGCATTCGCCGCCTTGCCTGGCCCGTACAGCACGCCCGCCGTCACGAACTGGTCGACGCCTTCGGGCTCGGTCGGCATGTTCGCGCCCTCGCTCACGACCCGCACCCCCCCGCCGATCAGGTTCGCCGCGTCCTTGCCGTTGATCTCGTTCTGGGTCGCGCTCGGGAACGCACAGTCGGCCGGCACCTCCCATAACGCGTTGTGGTCGTCGGAGGGGTCGGCGGGCGTGAACGAGGCGGCCGGGAACCGATCGGCGTACGCCATGATGCGCCCGCGGCGTTCGTTCTTGAGGTCCATGACCCAGGCGAGCTTCTCCTCGTCGATGCCGTCGGGGTCGTGGATGAACCCGCCCGAGTCCGACAGCGTGACCGGCTTGGCGCCCAGATGCAGCAACTTCTCGACCGTGTACTGGGCGACGTTGCCGGCGCCGCTCACGAGGCAGGTCTTGCCCTCGAGCGAGTCGTCCCTCGTCGCGAGCATCTCCTGGGCGAAGTAGACGGCGCCGTACCCGGTCGCCTCGGGTCGGATCAGCGAGCCGCCCTACTCGAGACCCTTGCCGGTGATCGCGCCGGTGAACTCGTTCGTGATGCGCTTGTACTGGCCGAAGAGGAAGCCGATCTCGCGACCGCCCACCCCGATGTCGCCCGCCGGCACGTCGGTGTGCGAGCCGATGTGGCGATACAGCTCGGTCATGAACGCCTGGCAGAAGCGCATGACCTCGTGCTCGCTCTTGCCTTTCGGGTCGAAGTCGGCGCCCCCCTTGCCGGCGCCGAGCGGCAGGGTCGTGAGGGCGTTCTTGAAGACCTGCTCGAAGGCCAGGAACTTCAGCATGCCGAGGTACACGGTCGGGTGGAAGCGCAGCCCGCCCTTGTATGGCCCGATCGCGCTCGACATCTCCACCCGGTGCCCGCGGTTCACGCGCACCTCGCCGCGATCGTCGATCCAGGAGACCCGGAACGAGATGACGCGTTCGGGTTCGACGAACCGCTCGAGCACCCTGGCCTCGCGGTACTCGGGGTGGCGATCGAGGCACAGCTCGAGCGATCCGGCGGCCTCCCGCACCGCCTGCAGGAACTCCGGCTCGTTCGCGTTCTTGGCCGTGACGTCGGCCATCAGACGTCGGACGTACTCACCCACGAGGTATGCGCCCCCCACCGGTTCGCGTCGAGATCGACGGTGCGTCATCCTGCCACGCGACCACCCTCGACCGGAACCCCTCCCGGCACACGAGGCTGCCTCGCAGCGCATCACATCTGTGCGAACGCCCTTCGCAGTGCCTCGTCGAACGACATCGGTTCGATCTCGGGGAAGCGTCGCCGGGCCTCGTCGTCGCGGACGACCATGGGCGTGGTCATGCCTTCGATCAACGGACGGGCGAGCGCAGCTCGAGACCGACGTGGTGAGGCCGCACCAGTAGGAGGAGAGCCGCGGGCTCAGCAGGGGCACGCCCACGATCAGGGGGTGACGGCCGCGCTCGGCGGCGACCGTCTGGATCATGCGGCGATACGTGGTGACATCGGGCCCGCCGATCTCGACGATCGTACGCGCGCGGTCGAGCGGCGTCTCGAGGCCGGCGACGAGGTAGGAGAGCACGTCGTGGACGGCGATGGGCTGCGACGGCGTGTCGACCCACCGCGGCACGATCATCGCCGGTAGCCGATTCACGAGGTCGGTGAGCATCGTGAACGACGCGCTGTCCGCGCTCACGACCATGGCCGCCCGGAACTCGAGCAGCGGCGGCCCTGCCTCGGCCAGGATGCGCCCGGTCTCGTGCCGGCTCTCCAAATGCTCCGAGAGCCCGCCCTCGTCGTCCCCGAGCCCGCCGAGGTAGATCACGCGTTGCAGGCCCGCGGTCAGGGCGGCCTCGCCGAACGCACGCGCGCCGTCGGCGTCACGTTCGCGGAACCCGCCCGCGGCCGCCGGCTCCATCGAATGCACCAGGTAGTAGGCCGCCGTCACGCCCTCGAGCGCCGGCTCGAGGGTCTCGGGGCGAAGCACGTCGACCTCGACCGCGTCGAGACCGGGCCAGCGATCGCGCAACGTCGAGGGCCGACGCGAGGCAACACGGGGCGCGTGCCCCTCGGCCACCAACCGCTCGACGAGTCGGCCGCCGATGGCCCCGGTGGCGCCCGTCACGAGGATCGTCATACCCACGACGCTACGACACGTGCGCGGTCACGATCGGTCCAACGGCACCGCGACGCCGGGCACGTGTCGTTCGAGGAACGTGAGGATCGCCCGCATCTGTCGGACCTCCTCGTCGATGTCGTAGGAGCCGTGTCCCGTGCCGAAGAGCACCACCTCGTGAGGGTGGTTCCGCTCGCGCAGCTTGTCGACGAACGCCATCGCTTGGCGGAACGGGCACCGTGAGTCGTTCTCACCGATCAGGAAGATCACGGGTGCCCGCACCTGGTCGGCGAAATAGATCGGGTTGCGATCGCGCATGAGGTCGGGAACCTCGTCGGGCGTGCCGCCGAGTAGCGCGCGATCGTACGCCTGCAGCTCTGGTGAGAGATCCTCGTAACTCAGCTCGTAGTCGCCGACCGGCACGCCGGCCACGCCGGCCAGCCACATGTCGGGATGCTTGCAGAGCTCCATCACGGTGATGTAGCCGCCCCACGACCAGCCCCCGACGACGGCGCGCGCGGGATCGGCGATGCCTCGAGCGACGAGATCGGCGAGCCCGGCGTTCACGTCGACCAGTTCGGGACCGCCGATGTCGCCGATCAGCCGGTCGCGCCACGCGCGGCCGTAGCCGGTGGACCCGCGGTAGTTCACCATGCCCACGGCGAAGCCCATGTCGACGTATGCGAGCACCTCGGGATCCCACCCGTCGGTGTCCTGCCCGGTCGGCCCCCCGTGCACGTTCATCAGCACCGGGAACGGCCCCTCGCCCGCGGGCGTCGCGTAGAACCCGTGCACCCGATCGCCCTCGCCGTTGTCGAAGTGCCACGAGTGGAACGGTCGGCCCGCCGGCGCCGGATCGCCACTGGCGCGCACCACCTCGGCGCCGGCCAGGTCGAGCGCTGACGGGAGAGCGCTCGCCGCTCGACAACCGGAACCACACATCGCCGTCGGGCCGCACCCGGGCGGCCCCGATCGAACCCGCCGCGTGTTCGATGGCTTCGAGCGAGCCCGACTCGACGTCGTAGCGGTGGAGCCGGTCACGACCCTCGTCGTTGTGCACCAGGAGCAGGGCGGAGGCGTCGGGCCACCAGTCGACCGCCTCCACCGGGCCGGCGAGGCCGAGGTCGAGATCGGTCCGCTCCCCCGTCTCGAGGTCCCAGAGCGCGGGACCCTCATCGCCCCTGATCTCGTGGGTGAGCACCAGCCGCTGGTCGCCCGGCACGGGCGACCAGCACGAGGCCCGCAGCGCCATGTCCGCATCGACCTGCTCCGCGATCGTCGCGCCCGTGCGCGGGTCGATCACCCGTACGGCCGGGTGCAGGTTCCCTCCGTACTCGGCGTGCTCGAGGGCGAGCATCGTGCCGTCGGCGGACAGTCCACCGAGATCCCCGCGGCCAGCGTCGCTCCCGCCGATCGAGATCGAATCGACACTGCGCCAGCGTTCGGCGGCCGGCTCGCCGTCGACCGAGACGTACACGGCGAATCCGTCGGCTGTCGCTGATACCTGCCACGACGAGTCCCGCCACCTGCGTGAGTCCTTGGTTCCAACCCTGGGCGACACCGGGCAGGAACGGCTCGGCAGAACCCCCCGAGAACGGCGCGGCGTACCACTGGCCGGCCTCGCTCCCGGTGTCGTCCTGCCAGAAGAGCACGCGCTCGCCATCGACGGTGAGCGCACCCGCGGTCACGCCCAACGGGGTGATCGGTGACCTGCCGGCGATCGCCGGTGGCCCGGTCCCAAGCGTGCACCTGGTAGACGCCGCTCTCCGTGCTCCAGAACACGAGACGCTCTGGCGCGTCGCGCGCCCAACGTGGGAATGAGGTGGCCGGGGCGCGGAACCGGCGTTCCCAGTCAGGCGTTCGATCGCTCATGGGCGCGAGCCTACCGGCCATCGTTCGACCGCGACCCACGGATCGCCCGCCACACCCGCTCGGAGGTGAGCGGCAGGTCGAGGTGCCGGATGCCCCACGGCGCCAGCGCGTCGACCACCGCGTTCTGCACGGCGGGCGTCGACCCGATCGTGGCGGATTCTCCGATGCCCTTGGCGCCCAGAGGATTCACGGGCGTCGGAGTCTCGGTGCGCATCGTCTCGAAGTGTGGGAACTCGGCCGCAGAGGGCATGGCGTAGGTCGTGAGGGTCGACGTGATGGGGTTGGCCTCGGCGTCGTAGCGGACCTCTTCGTACAGGGCCTGTGCGATGCCCTGGGCGAGGCCGCCGTGCACCTGTCCCTCGACGAGCGCAGGGTTCAGCACGCGGCCGCAGTCGTCGACCGCGACATGGCGCACGAGGCGCACCTCGCCGGTCTCGGTATCGACCTCGACCACCGCCACGTGCGCGCCGAACGGGAACGTGGACCCCGGCTCGCGGTAGACGCCCTCGGCCCGAAGCCCGGCGGCCATGCCCGGCGGCAGCCGGTCGGCTCGCTCGGCGGCCTCCGCGAGGGCCGCGAGCGACATCGAGCGGTCGGGCGCCCCGCGCACGGCGAACCCGCCGCCGTCGATCGAGCACCAGGTCGGCCACATCGGCCTCGAGCAGATGCGCGGCCCACGCCCTTGCCTTGCTCCAGCACCTCGCCGCAGCGCTCGAACGACCGACGACCCGCCCGCCTGCAGCGAGCGCGAGCCCCAGGTGCCGGCGCCGCGGCGCACGATGCCCGTGTCGGAGTGCACCACGCGTACCAGGTCGAACGGCACCCCGAGCACGCCCGATGCGAGCTGGGCGAACGCCGTCTCGTGTCCCTGTCCGTGGGCGACGTGCCGGCCAGCACCGTCACGGTGCCGTCGGCGTGCGCCTGCACCGACGCGAACTCCTTGGAGCTGAACGACGTGATCTCCACGTAGGTGGCCACGCCGATGCCGAGCGCGAGGTGGTCGCCCCGTTCCCGGCGGGCGGCCTGCTCGGCGCGAAGGGTGTCGATCCCGGCGAGCCGCAGCGCCTCGCCCAAGGCGCGCTCGTAATCCCCCACGTCGTAGACGGTGCCCGACGCGGTGCGGTACGGGAACGCGTCGCGCGGGATGAGGTTGCGCCGCCGCACCTCGATCGGATCCATGCCGAGCTCGGCCGCGATCAGGTCGACGGCTCGCTCGATGAGCGCGGTGGCCTCTGGCCGCCCCGCGCCACGGTACGGCGCGATCGGGGTCGCGTTCGTGACGACGCTGCGGCCACGCGAGGCGATCGCGCGGCACCGTGTAGACCCCGGCGAGCATCTCGTGCGTCGTGTTCGGCAGGAACGCGCCGATCGGGTACGCGCCCATGTCGGCGACGAGGTCGGCGCGCAGCCCCGCCGAGCGTGCCGTCGCGGCGCGCGCCGATCTCCACGTGCTGCACCTGCGCACGCCCGTGCGTGAGGGCGACCATGCCCTCCGAACGCGACTCGATCCACCGGACCGGACGCCCGAGCCTCGCCGCGACCGCGGCGACCACCAGGTACTCGGGATAGACCTGGAGCTTCGCGCCGAAGCCCCCACCGACGTCGGGCGCGATCGTGCGCACGGCGTCCTTGTCGACGCCGAGCGCGTCGGCGAGGTCGTCGCGCACGTCGAACGGCACCTGCGTCGACACCCACGCGGTGACCGTGCCGTCGCCGTGGGGCTCGACCGCGATCGCGTTGCCTTCCATCGGCACCGGAGCGACCCGCTGGTTCACGAACCGGCCGCGCACCACGACGTCGGCCCCGGCGAGCACGTCGTCGTGCCAGTGCGACTCGAACGACGAGACCACGTTCGAGCCGTGGTCGGGCCACAGCAGCGGCGAGCCGTCGGCGAGCGCGGCTTCCACGTCGGTGACGGCGGGCATCGGGTCCAGGTCGGCGAGCACCGCCTCGGCGGCGTCTTCGGCGTGTGCGAGCGAGTCCGCCACCACGACGGCGACCGCCTCGCCCGTGAACCGCACCACGTCGCGCGCGAGCGCCTCACGCCCGAATGGGCCCTCGAGAACGCCGCCACCGCCTTCCACGACGCCGCTCGCGGGCAACCGAGGAAGGTCGAGATCGCGGGCGGTGTACACCCCGGCCACGCCCGGCATGGCCCGCGCCGCCTCGGCCTGGACCCCGTGCAGGCGCGCGTGCGGCATGATGGAGCGAACGAAGACCGCTCGCAACGCGCCCTCGATCGGCAGGTTCTCCAGGTACCGTGCCCGTCCGGTGAGCAGGCGCGGATCCTCGGATCGCAGGGCGGGCACGCCGAACATCGAGGGAGGCAGCGTCGTCACGGGCCCATGGTCCCACGGCGCTTCCGCCGACGAGGAGGGACGATCGTGCAGAGGCTCCGACGAACGGCGGCGCTCGGCGTCGTGGGTGCCGCGGTCGCGCTGCTGCTCGCCGCCGCGCCGGCGTCGGCGGGCGGCGCCCCCGAGGTGCGGGTCGTGACCGTGGCGCACCTGAACCAACCGGTCGGCTTCACCTTCACGCCGGCCGGGCGCATCGTCTACCTGGAACGCGCAACGGGTGAGGTTCGCGTCCTCGACCCGAGCTCGGGACGCGACCGCCTGTGGCACCGCATCACCGGCGTCGACAGCGAGGGTGAGCGCGGTGCCCTGGGCGTGGCGCTGCATCCTCGATGGCCGCGCATGCCATACGCGTACGTGTACGTCTCCCGTGCCCCGCGCAGCGGCGCTCTGCGCAACCAGCTGCTGCGTCTCCGCATACGCGACGGGCGCTCGGTGGACCGAGAGGTGCTCCTGAACTCACCGATCGGTGCGCGCGCGAACCACAACGGCGGACGGATCGCGTTCGGTCCAGATGGCAAGCTGTACGTGGTCGTCGGCGACGGCGGCGAGGATCCCGGCACGGCCCAGACGCTCGTGGGTGAACCCCGCGGCAAGATCTTGCGCATGAACCCTGACGGGTCGGTGCCCGCGTCGAACCCGTTCGGCTCGCTCGTGTGGTCCTACGGCCACCGCAACTCGATCGGCTTCGCGTTCGACCCGAAGCTCGGGGAGCTCTGGGAGACGGAGAACGGCCCCGAGTGCAACGACGAGCTGAACCACATCATCGAAGGGGGCAACTACGCCTGGGGACCCACGCAGTCCTGCGGCATGCCGCCTGTGCCCGGCGATACGAACCAGGACGGGCCCGATCCGAAGCAACTGCCCGAGCATACGTTCGCCGACACGGTGGCGATCACGGGGGTGACGTTCTGCCGAGGGTGCGGGCTGGGCCCGCCGTACGGCGGCACCCTCGTGGCCGGGTGCGCCAACGGCGCCTGCAAGGCCTCGATCGGCCCGATCATGTTCGCCCAGCTCGGACCGGGGCGCAGCGCGCTCGCGGCCCCGCCGCAGCGGATGCCGCTCACGAACTACGGTGGTGCGGTGTATTCCATGGAAGCCGCACCCGGCGGCCGCATCTACTTCAGCAACGGCATCGGCATCTACCGGCTGGCCCCCGCCTGACGAGGGCGCCCGACGAGGAGGACGCACGACATGCACACACCGACGCCTCCCATGACCGCGCCGACACGGCTCGTCCCAAGGCGGCTCGCTCTACGGGTGCTCGCCGTGGCGATCGCCGCAGCCCTCGTCGTGACGGTCGGCGCGTCAGCATCGTCGGCGGGAAGCGGCGTGCGGGCGGTACGGGTCGCCTCGGGCTTGCAGGGACCGGCCGCGTTCACGTTCAGCCCGAAGGGCACGATCGTCTATCTGGAACGGGCCACGGGCCAGGTGCGATTCCGGAACCCGGCCACCGACTTCGATCGGCTGTTCTTCCGGATCAGGGGTGTGAACGGCGAGGGCGAACGGGGCGCGCTCGGCGTGGCGCTGCATCCGCGCTGGCCCGAGAAGCCGTTCGTCTACGTCTACGTCACGCGTCGGGCCGGTGGGAAGCTGCGCAACCAGATCCTCCGCATCCGCGAGCGCGGCGGCGACGGTGTCGGCTTCACCACGATCGTGTCGACGCCGGCGAGCTCGAGCCCGTATCACAACGGGGGCCGCATCCTGTTCGGGCCTGACGGCAAGCTCTACGCGATCGTGGGCGATGGACACTCGGCGGCCAACGCCCAGGACCTCACCCGCGACCTCCGCGGCAAGATCCTGCGCATGAACCCCGACGGGTCGGTGCCCGCCACGAACCCGACCATCGGCGGCGACCGCTCGCGCATCTTCGCCTTCGGCATGCGCAACTCCTTCGGCTTCGCGTTCGACCCCGACAACGGCAACCTCTGGGAGACCGAGAACGGCCCCGAGTGCAACGACGAGATCAACCTCGTGCGACCCGGTGACAACTACGGCTGGGGCGCCAGCGCGAACTGCCCGAACACGAATCAGAGCGGCCCGGTGCCGCGGCGGGCGCCCGAGGTGACCTTCGCGAGCCCGATCGGCATCACGGGAGCCGCGTTCTGCGACGGATGCGGTCTGCCGGGCCGCCAGGGCGACCTGTTGTTCGGCGATTGCTGCGGCGGAGGACGCATCCGGCGCGTGACGCTCGACGCCGCGCGCGACGACGTGGCGAGCGGTCCGACGGTCATGCTCGATTCACCAGGGGGCTCGGTGCTGTCGATGGAGGTCGGCCCGAGCGGTCGCATCTACTTCAGCGACTTCAGCGCGATCTACCGGTTGCGGCCCGCGTAGGGTTCCCCGAACGTGCAGGTAGGGGTACCCTCGAAGGACCGTGGACATCGGACAGCCCAAGCGCATCATCGAGATCGAGCCAGCCACGCTGCCGGTGCCGGGCGAGGTGGAGCCGGAGCGCGAGCCCGTCCGGCAGCCCGAGCGCGAACCGGTCCCGGCCTCGCCCGAGCAGCGCCTGCCGTGAGCGGCCTGGCCCCGACCCTCGAGGGGCTCCCGATCGACACGGCGTCGGAGCCCATCGTGGCCTGGCGGGCCTGGGCGCTCACCGGTCACCGCGACGGCACGGGGCTGCTGCTTCGGCCGGTCGCAAAGCGAGCGCGCACCTGGCGCCCCCGCGAGGTCGTCGAGGCATCGTGCCGCACGTCCCGATGGCACGATGCTCCCGACCCCGCCTGCACGTGCGGGTTGCACGGCACGCACGGACTCGAGGTGCTTCGCAAGACGAAGTGCCCCGCGGTGCTCGGCCGGGTCGCCTTGTGGGGGCGCGTGGTCGAGCACGAGCACGGGTACCGGGCGCAGTTCGCCTACCCACAGCGCCTCCGGTTGATCTGCCAGTTCTGTTTCTGGATGACGGGCGCGCGCCGGGCCGCGCCGACCCACGTCGGGTGGTTCCCGCGCGACGTGTTGATGCCGATGTGCGACGAGCACCTCGAGGTCGCTCGGCGCAACGGCGTGTCGCCTCGAACGGTGCTGAGCGCCGACGACGTCGCCCTGCGCCTGCGAGACATCTACGCGGTCGACGCGCTCGCGGTCTGAGCGTGTGAGCGTGTGAGCGTGTGATCGTGTGAGCTAACGGTCCCCGCCGGTCGGCTTCTTGCGGGCGGCGGTGCGGGCGAGCCGGGCACGGAGCTCCGCCGTCTGCCTCGCCGCGGCGATGGGTTCGCTCGGTGCGTCCGACGGCTCGTCGATCGTCGCGGCGCCGACGCGTTCGTCGATCTCGTCGAGGCGTCGCTCCGCGTCGAGCGCCCTGCGTTCGGCGACCTCCACCCGTTGCTCGAGTGGCCCGAGCGATGCCAGGCGATCGTCGGCGAGGCGGGCGCGCTCCTCGGCGTCGGATGCGCGAGCCATCGAGACGTCACGCTCGTGCGCGACCTCCGCCAAGGCCACCGCCGTCTCCCCGCGGCTCGGGTCGCGGGTTTCGTCGGGCACGTCGGCGACCTGATCGGCGGGCCGCGGCTTCAGCGCGGTCGTCACGGCCATGGCCGCCGCCAAGATGAGGGCGACGATGGCGAGCACCTGCAGTTCGCGGGCGGTCGTGGCCCCGAGCCGCGATGCGGCCTCGTCGTCCTGCTGCGCCGAGGCGAGCGCCGCAGCCCCGAACAAGGCGAGGCCGACGGTCACGGCGACGAGCGGGCGCCACCATCGGGCGAGCTGCGACCGGAGGTCCTCCATGGATCGCATCATCGGCCGGCTGCCGGCGTCCCTTCAGTTCCCCCCGGGCGTGCACCGGGCTCGTGTCGTCCGTACCTGCGACTGGCGGTGACCGGCATCACGGTACGACGGCGCCACCGCGCTCAAGCTTCGGACTCCCGGCTCCGATACCCGACCGAAGCCCACGCTCCGAAGGACCCTCGCACCCATGACATGTCCCCGTTCGTTCCGACGTGTGCTCACGGTCTTGACGCTCGTGATGGCCATCGGCAGCGCTGCCGCGCCCGCACACGCCCGCACGACCGTCGAAGGCTATCTGGCGGAACGATCGGCGGTCGACGGCGCGATCGCGCAGCTGCGCGAGCGGCGCGTCGACACCGCCGCCGCGATGCGCACCCTGGTCCGCCGCACCTCGAACCGCCTGCAACACATGCAGGGCCGGGGCGCCGCCGCCAACCCCGAGCGCTTCATGCACCTGCGTCGGCAGCTGGTGCAGCAGCGCCGCTGGGCAGAGCAGCGCATCCATCGATCCGGGCGGTTCGTGCAACGGCGCGTGCGTGCCCTGCAGGCTCGCCGCCGTTCCATCGACGGCTGGCTGTCGACGTGGGGCATCTTCCGCACCTGCCCGATCAGAGGCTGGCACTCGATCGCCGACAACTTCGGCATCACGGTGCGGCTGCCGGGCGTGCCGGTGCACCGACACGAGGGCAACGACATCCTCGCGTACTCGGGCACGCCGATCGTCGCGCCGTTCGACGGATACGCGTCGGCCTCGCAGAGCGAGCTCGGCGGACTCGAGGTGCGGGTCACCGGCCCGCGCGGCTACGTGTACAACGCGCACCTGTCCTCGTACGGCACGCTCGGCTCCGTGCGGGCCGGCACTGTGATCGGCTACGTCGGAGCGACGGGCGACGCCACGACCGCCCACGACCACCTGGAGTGGCACCCGTACGGCGGCTCGGCGGTCGATCCCAACCCGTACCTCAGCGTCAGCTGCTGACGCTCGAACGCAGGGCTAGCGACCGTTCACCGAGAAGTGCTGGTAGTCCTTCTCGCCGGTCCAGTCGCCGCCCCACTCCCACCCCACGGCGTGGAAGGCCCACCAGACCCGATCGTGGTGGAACACCATGCCGCGGCGCCGATCGGACCGGTCGAGGTAGTCCTCACCTGCGGGCGGCGACACCCCGCCCCTCCACACGAACGGGTTCTGCACGGGGTTCAGGTCGAGCGCGCGCCCGTACGCGTGCTGTGACCACCGGCAGCACACGCCGGCACGCCATCGGCAGTTGAACGCCGAGGTGTTGTTCGCCTTCATCGATCGCATGTCGTCGGCCCCGTAGTGGTCGACGAGGCGCATGCGCCTGATCGGGAACCGGGCGTCGTAGAGCCGGTGGAAGACCCGGGCGACGTCGTCGGCGTACCACCGATGCACGACCATGCGACCGGTGTGCGCCCGGCGGTCGAAGCCCCAGTACGACATGCGCACGATGCGAAGGTCGTTGAACCCGACCGGACACCCCGGTCGCCAGGACCGGCCGGTCATGAGCTCGCGCGTGGCGGGCCCGATGGGTGAGATGCGCGACTCGTACTGGGGCGCGCCGGCGCGCGCGGGCGAGCCCCAGGCCGCGATCGCGGCGGTGAGCAGCGCGACGACGACGAGGCGGCGAACGATCAGCTGCGCACCTTCCCGAGCAGCCGCAGGATCTCGAGGTAGAGCCAGATCAGGGTCGCGATGAGCCCGAAGGCGCAGTACCACGACATGTACGTGGGGGCGCCGGCCTTCGCGCCTTCCTCGATGAAGTAGAAGTCGACGAAGAGGTTCAGCGCCGCCACGATGCAGATGACGACGCTCACGGCGATGCCCAGCGGGGACGGATCGTTGATGAATCCGAGCTCGATGCCGAACAACCCGAGCACGATCGAGGCGACGTAGGTCAGCAAGATGCCGAGCGTGGCCACCATCACGACGGCCACGAACTTCTTCGTGACCTTCACGATGCGCGACCCGTACAGGTACAGGGCCCCGGCGAACACCGAGAAGGTGGCGAAGACCGCCTGCAGCACGATGCCGTCGAACTCCTGCTCGTAGCCGAACGAGATGACGCCGGCCCAGAACCCCATGACCACCGCGTACACGGGCCCGGTGAACGGCGCGATCTGCGGCTTGAACGCCGTGACGAGCGAGAGCACGATCAGACCGAGCAGGCCGATCAGCATGATCGCGTTCACGGTGCCGCTGATCTCACCCCCGAACGACCACCCGTACGAGGCGCTCGCGATCGCCAACACCAGCAGGAACGCCGAGCGCCAGATCGTGCCCTCGAGCGTCATGACCTTGGGTGCCACGTCGGGCCGGCCGGGGATCGTGATGGGCTCCAGGCGTGGGGTGTTCTGGAACGTCTTCTCGTTCAGCATCTGTCGTGACACGCGGGTCTCCTGTTCGGGCGGAAGGACGCTCGGTCGATGGTACGCCGGGCGCAGGTCGGAGCGGTGGAGACGACCGGGATCGAACCGGCGACCTCCGGCTTGCAAAGCCGGCGCTCTCCCAACTGAGCTACGTCCCCCGCATGATTCTATGCGCCGAGCCAGCCTCGCCCCCGGACCGAACCTCGAGCGCCCCTGCGACGGCCGCGAAGCGGATCGCGTCCTCCAGCCATCGGAGGCGCTGCGCAGGCGTGCTCGAGAGATGCGCCTGTATCTCCATGTCGCGATGCGCGGCCCACCCGTCGCGCGTGGGTGGATCCCCGGCGCTCACGAGTCGTCCTTCCGCACCCGCTCGATCGCTTCGAGCGCGTCGATGTCCGTCCGGTCCTGCGGACGGTCGGCCTGTCGCTTCAGCTCGATGAGGTCGGCGATGGAGGCGATCCGCGTCTGTCCATCGTCGAGTTCGACTACCTCGGAACGAGCCCACAGATCCTCGAAGGCGATCGGGTTCTCGACGAACACGTCGACGGATCGCAGCGGCTCGCTCGGGTCGAAGAATGAGAACACCCGCATCCCACGCTCTCGCGCCCAGCCCGCCCGGATATCGGGATCGGCGAAGTCGCTCGCGTTCACGGGGAGCCGGGGACGGAGCCCGAGGCCACCGAGCGCTGCCATCGCATCGCGTGCTCCATCCGGCGAAAGATCGATCGCGATATCGAGATCGGCGGTGAATCGGGCATGCCCGTGCAGCACGACCGCTACTCCACCGACCACGACGTAGCGAACTCCGGCCGCATCAAGCGCCGCGAAGATCGGCTCGAAGAGCGCCATCTGCGGACTATATCCTCGAGCTCTCTTCACGCTCGCTGCGAAGAGTCGAGGTGTCTCGTTCCTCACTCGCCTGCGAGCGGGAACGTGGCGAGCCGGCGCTCGGATCCACCGTCGTAGGCGACCACCTCGACCTGCAGCGCCGTCGACGGCGGCACCTCGACCTGCACGCCACGCATCCAAGCTTCCACCTCGGCCACCGCTCCCGGGGCATCGACCGGATAGGCGAGCGAGAGGTGCGGCACCCAGTCGACCGCCGCGATCTCGTCGCCGTTACCCGCCGGCAACCCGGCTTCGGACGCCGACGTGCGCAGTGACGAGAGCGCGTGGACGAACGACGGCGTCGCGTGCAGGCGCACGACGGGGGTCGACGCATCTGCGAACGTTTCGAGTCGCTCGGCGTGCAGCACCACTGGCGGGCATGACGCTGCCCACGCCCGTACGACTTCGACGAGCCCGCGCTCGTCGTCGTCGGAGAGCGGTTCCTTCGTCGACCCGAAGCTCTTCACCGTCGCGTGGGCGCCGGGCGCGACGCATGCCACGCCGAGCCGGTCGAGCACCTCCCCCTGCCACGTGGTGAACTTCTCGGCGAGCTCACCCACCGGGCGCACCACGACGTACGCGGTGCCGGCTAGGCGACTCAGCCAACGCTCGTCAACGACGATCGGCGCCTCGGACGGACGAAGACGGTCCTCCACGTCGAGCCACTGCACGCGTTCCGCGTGGTTGAGCCCCAGCTCCACCGTCACGTCGCCCCCGGCGGTCGAGAACGAGCCCCGCATCGGCGTCTCGGCCTCGAGCGACTCGACGCGGAGGGTGCCGTGGCGAGCCACGAGCGTCGCCGCTTCGGCGGCACGGCGTTCGTACGGCTCGTCGGGCCCGACGTTGTCGGCGAGCATGTCGTCGGCGTCGGCGTCGCCCCACGATGACAGCAGTGACGCCGCCCTGGCGCTCGCATCGACGAGCGCAGGCGATGCCTGCACCCCGCGAGCCGGCCCCAGCTCGTCGCGATCGGCGAGTGCATCGAGTGCGTCGAGGCATGCGGCGGCCATGCGGCCGTATGTGACGTTGGACAGTGCGATCACGCCCACGCCGCGCTCGGGTAGCCAACGCATGTGCGACCCCCACCCAGGGAACCCGCCGCTGTGGCCGACCGAGACTCCGAGCCGCTCGTCGATGCGCACGGCGAGCCCGATGCCGTAGCCGGTGACGCTCGAGCGCGAGGTGCCCCCCGGCGACGGGCGGGACCTGGAGAGCTCGTCGACCCGGCGCAGCTGCTGCATCTCGCGACGGGCCCAGCGTGGCAGCGGACCGTCATCGGGCCCGTCGCGCGGCGGGAAGGCATCGAGGAAGAACGACACCCACCGTGCCAGGTCGCGAACCGTCGACCAGATGCCGCCCATCGGTGCGATCGTGCCGTCGCCGAGGGGCTCGCCCTCGTGCAGCCAGCCCTCGTCGCGCACGCGGTGCGGATCGGCCACGTCGCGCCCGGGCGGGCGCACCCAGGTCGTCGAGGTCAGGTCGAGCGGCTCGAGCAAGGCCGAGGTCACGAGCTCTTGGGGTCGCATGCCCGCCACGCGCTCGATCACGCGCCCCACGAGCCCCCATCCCAGGTTCGAATACTCGAACCTCGTGCCGGGAGCCCAAGCGAACGTCGCGCCTGCCGCGATCAGTGCATCCATGCCCTCGTCGGGCAGGTCGATGTGCCGGTCGGCCCACGGGTCGTCGGTCGGCAGGCCGGATTCCATCGAGATGAGGTGGCGCACGGTGAGGGCTGGGCCGTCGGCGGTGGGGCCGCGCCAGGCGGCCAGCTCCGGCACGTGGTCGGCGACGAGGTCGTCGAGACGCAGTCGTCCGTCGGCGACCAGGGTCATGAGGGCGGCACCGGTGAAGCTCTTCGTCATCGACGCGATGCGGAACACGCTGTCCACGCCGGGCGCGGCTTCCTCGCCTGCCCGGAGCGAACCGACGCCGCCGCCCGCGGCGAGCGCTCCGTCGCGCACGAGCCCCCAGGCGATGCCGGGCGCGCGCTCGCGGCGCGCCCATCGCGTGAAGACCGCCTCGAGAGCCCGCCCGGTCGATGCCATCGGGTGCGTAGCCTACGGTGCCACGAGGGGCCCGGCAGCTGCCACGATGGCCCGATGGCGGTCACGACGTTCGACGGGCACATCATGGGAGCGTCGTTCGCGACGGGCGACCGACTCGTCGCCGGACGTTGGTTCCGGTCTCCCTTCGGCCCGTTCGCCGACCTGATGTGGTGCCGGCCCGACGGGCGCCGTGTGCTGCTCGCGCCGGACGAGCGCGTTCGAGACTTCGTGGCCGGCCACTATGCGTTCGACGAGCTCACCGTCGGCAACGTCCGCGTCGAACGCACCGACGACGGGGCGATCGAGGCGATCGCCGGGCCCGTGCGGCTGATGCTTCGCGCGCGGCGCCGGGGCGTGGTCTCGACGCTGCTCGCCGTGCGTCCACGCCCACTGCGCACCTGGCGCCCGTGGATCACGGTCGAGGACCGAGTGCTGCGTCCGGTGGTGCAGCCGCTGTTCGCCGCGACGGGGCTCGGGACGACGGGCGTACGCACGACGGGCGTCACGCTCGCCGGCGCGCGCGAGTGGTATGCGATCCACGACCTTCGGGAGGCCGACGCCGAGGCCTCGATCGACGGCGTCGACCTCGGGGCGCCGAGGGCCTGTCCGGCCGCCAGGTTCGGATTCAGCGAGTTCCCGGCGCAGCCCGCGATCGTGCGGGTGACGTCGATGTTCGCCGAGGCAGCAGCGCGACCGGCGACGGCGGGAACGCTAGCCAGTTGAGGGGCTCGGCGAAGTGGTGTTCGTGGGCGACGGCGACATGCCCGGGCGCCACTGCTCGACCGAGCCGGCGTCGGGGGCGCGGTCGATGCACGTGCGCCGGCACGCGTCGGCCGTGAAGCTCGTCGTCGCCCACCAGAAGTAGGACTCACGGGATCGGCCGAACTCGAGCGTCTTGATCGGGAACTCGATCGAGACCCCGTCGCGCGACTTGCGCCGCACCCGCAGGTTCCGCAGGAACACGTCGCGGTGCTCGCGGCGGTCACGCCACAACGAGGCTTGCAGGTCGCTGCCGGTGCTGCGCACGACCGCGAAGTACTCGGGGTTCTCGCCACCTTCCGTGTCGAGGAACACGTACGCGTTGCCCCGGTCCCAGATCGAGGCCGCCGTCCACTCGGCGAACGTGATGACCGTGACCTCGGTGCGGCCCTCGTGATCGAGGCGCACGCGCCGCACGTCGAGCAGGCCGCGCGTGTCGTTGGGGTCGCGGGCGTCGCTGTGGTACGAGGGCGCCGCGATGGCGGCGATCGCCACGGCCGCGACCGTGAACGCCACGAAGAAGGGCACCGCCGGCCGCAGCAGCTGGAACGCGCGCACGATCCGTCCAGTGGTCAACCGCTCGGATCCTCGTGTCACGCGCTCGCGCCCTTGCCCAGCCATCTGATCGCCGCCCACGCGGTGCAGCCTGCCACGGCGAGCCCCACGATGGCCAACACCATCGGCAGGAACTCATCGGCCGCAGGCCATCCCGGCCACGAGAGCACGGCGTCGGGCGGCGCACGCAGGGCCACCACCAGCGCGAGGGCCGCGAGGCCGGCGTTGCGCAGGAGCAACGCGCTCGGGGCGATCGCGGCCCGGCCCCCGAAGCATCCGCAGGGCACCTGGGGACCGAAGCCATCGCCATGCACGCAAGGTCTCGGCCGTGAAGGCGACCAGGAGCACGAGCGCCCACACGCCCGCGGCCCGCGTGGCGCCCGAGGCGGCGAGCAGCGGCACGAGCGCCTCGGCGGCCGGCACCGCGAACGTCGCCGTGGTGGCCACGTCGCGCGGCAGCCCGTGCGCGTCGAGGGTGCGCCGCCACCCGTCGATGTCGACGGCCTTGGATGCGGCGGCCCACGCGAAGGCCAGGGCGAGTCCCGCGGTCGCGAACGACGCCCAGCCGTCGGTCGATCGCACCGCGAGCGCGGCGGCCAAGCCGGCCACGAGCGCGAGCGCGAGCCCGTTCGCGATCGAGCGGCGACGCTCGGGCGTGCTTGCGAGCCGGTCGACGAGCCGCTGGGAGTCATGTTGGGTGCGCACCCCGGCCGATCGGGCGGCGGACAGCCCCCGCACCAGCCCGAACGGCGCCACGACGATCGCGCCCACGACCGGGTCGCCGGTCGCGAGCGCCGCCGCGGCCACCGCGACGAGCGTGCCATGCGAGACGTAGGTGAAGAAGCCGATGCCCAGGCCCGCCCCGTAGAGCGTGGCCGCGAGCGGCCACGAGAAGAACTCGCGCCACCAATCGGGCACCTGCCGCCGCAGCTGCGGCACGGTCGCGGTCACGCGCGGGAGCTCGCCGAGCGCGTAGACGAGGGCCACGACGGCGAGGAACGACGCTCCAGCACGGCCCCACGGCGCCTCCAGCAGGCCTCCGACCACGCCGAGCGCGGCGCCGAACAGGGCGGCCGTGACGGTCGCTCCCAGCACGTGCAGGGCCAAGGCCACGACCCATCGAGCGCGCCCCCCGTACACGACGGGGGTGATGGTCTCCACCATCGACAGGCCTCAGGGGCCGTAGAGCGCGGACCACCCGGCGATCGCCGAGGCCGTCACGAGCACCAGCACCAGCGACGCCGCGAGGGCATCGCCCCCGAACGGATCGGTCAGCACCGCTTGTTGAGCTCCCGGTAGGTGATGCAGAAGACCTTCAGCGGTCGCGGGCAGTAGCCGCGCACGGCGGCGTCGCCGTTGATGCGGACGTCCGAGCGCGAGCAGCAGTCCTGGATGTGCCGCAGCCGGCCCGAGCAGCAGCGTGTCCAGCCGCCGCCGTAGCGCGGCGAGCCGGTGAACGGATACTCGTCGGGCGTGACCTGCTCGCACGTCTTGCGCCTGGTCTGGGTCGACCGGTCGACGTACTTGTCACCCTCGTCGTCGACCGGGATACCCGTACTGGGGGTGCATCGGGTAACCGTAACGATCGGTGCGCGACAGCGGTGAATACGGATGCGGGCACGAGCCCGTCGTGTAGGTGTGACCACAGATGTGGTAGGCCTGCGCCCGGCCGGGGGCGAGCGGCCGCGGCCACGAGTCCCCCGCCCGCCAGCGCCACCACGCCGCGGCCCACCTTCCCCAGGAAGCTCCTGCGACTCGTGCGCGTCGCGAGCGAGCGTTCGGCTCGCTCGATCGAGGTCAGCTTGCCCACTGTTCGCGTTCCTCCGTGATGCGTCGGTTGGCGGTGTCGACGAGTCCTTCGACCTGCTCGAGGTTGTTCACCGTGCCCTTCGCGCGCACGACGCCTGCCTCGTCGAGCACCACCACGAACGGAGTGCCGGGCACGCCGAGGGCCTCCTCGGCGTCGGCGTCATGCACGACCAGGCCCTCGAGGCGGCCCGCGGCGGCGGCGGCAGGGATGCCGGGCGAGACCTCACGGCACACGGCGCAGGTCTCGGAGGCGAAGAGCACGAGACGGGGGCGGCCGGCGCCCCCGAGCATCACCGCGCGCACCACCGGCGGCGGCGGCCTCGACGGAGGGCAGCGGCTCACCGAGGGCCGGGCCCTCGTCGTCGATCTCGAGCGCCCCACGTGGCCCGAGCCGCAGATGCAGGGTGCCCACCTGCCTGGCGAGGGCGATCACCACGATGCACAGCACGACCACGAGCAGCCACAGCACCACGAAGGCGAAGGCCCACCATCCAGTCATCGCTCGACCGACCCCTCGAGCGTCATCGCATCGTCCAGGTCGGCGCCTTGGCCTCGTCGAGGAACTGCACGAACGGCGAGCCGTCGCCGGCCAAGCCCACGATCGCCCGCAGCTCACCGTCTCGATCGAGCAGGCGCAGCACCGGCGAGCCCTCGGCGGCCAGGCCCAGTCGCACACGCACCTTGCCGGCATGGTCGTACAGCCCCAGCGTCGGCGAGCCCTGCTCGGCGAGGGAGTACACCTGGGAGAGCTCTCCGTCGCTCACCGTCATGCCCATCGTCGGCGAGGCTTCGGGCGCGAGCCCGAACTTCGCGCGGATGCGCCCGTTCTTGTCGCCGAACGCGAGGCTCGCGCTGCCGTCGCTCGACAGACCGACCGTGGCGCGCACCTTGCCGTTCTCGTCGCCGACGGCGAGACCCGCCGCGCCGTCGCCCGACAGCCCGAACCGCATGCGCACCTGGCCGTCAGGACTGAGCAACGAGAAGAACGGATCCTCGTCGTTGGAAAGGCCGATGCGCACGCGGACCCGACCGTCGTCGTCGACGACCTCGAACTCTCCAGCTTGGACGACTCGCTTCTTCATGGCGCTCCTGGCCCCGGCCTGCGTATGGTCGCCCCTGCCGGGCCCCGGCTCAAGCACATGGCACGAACCGCAGCGGCGAGCGACGCGGGCCGGAAAAGTGAGAAACCGCCGGAACCCGGGGGCCCCAGCGGTCTCTCATGACGGACGATACGGCCGGCGCGCCGGACCCGTCAAACCGATCGGGGGGTTCTTGTCACACTTCCTGGGCAGGGTTGGGGTCAAGGTGCGACCGACTCGACGCGCAGGGTGGTCTCGGCGAGGCGGTCGAGCCGCGGCGAGACCCCGATGCCGGGTCCGGCGGGCACCGCCATCGTGCCGTCGGGCTCCATCACGAACGGGTCCGTGAGATCGTCGAGGAAGTAGCGCGCGCTCGCGCTCGTGTCCCCCGGCAGGGTGAACCCCGGCATCGCCGCCAGCGCCAGGTTCTGCGCGCGCCCCACGCCGGTCTCGAGCATGCCGCCGCACCACACCGGCACCCCGGCCGCGAGGCACACATCGTGCACGCGGCGGGCTTCCGACGATGCCGCCGACGCGGCCCTGCTTGATGTTCACGATGCGGCAGCTGCCCAACTCGATCGCCGCGGCGGCATCGGCCGCCGAACGGATCGACTCGTCGAGGCAGAGGTCGGTGTCGATCGCCCGCTGCAGTTCGGCGTGCCGCACCAGGTCGGCGTGGTGCAGTGGCTGCTCGATCATCAGCAGGTCCGACGCGTCGAGCGCATGGAAGACGTCGACGTCGGCGATCGAGTACGCGGCGTTGGCGTCGACGCTGAGCGCGATGCCCGGGTGCGCGGCGCGCACGGCCTGCACCCGCTCGACGTCGAGGCCCGGCTCGATCTTGAGCTTGATGCGACGATAGCCCTCGGCGAGGTAGCCCTCGACCTGCTCGAGCAGCGCCGCGGTCGTGTCCGCGATGCCGATCGAGACGCCGCACTTCACGCGGGCGCGATCGGCGCCGAGCCAGGCGGCCAGTGACTCGCCGCGGGCACGCAGCTCTGCATCGACGAAGGCGTCGATCATCGCCGCCTTGGCCATCGGGTTGCCGCGCACGTGCGCGAACACGCGGTCGAGGTCGTCGATCGTCACGTCGCCGGCGCGCAACAACGCGGGGGCGAGGTGATCGCGCAGCACGAGCCAAGCGCCGTCGTTGAACTCCTCGCTGTAGCCGGGCTCGATGTCGGCGACGCACTCGCCCCACCCCTCGGCGTCGTCGGTCACGAGCCGCACGAGCACGCAGACCTTCTCGGTCGACGTGCCGAAGCTCGTGCGGAACGGCCGCACCAGCGGCAGCCCGATCGAGGCGCAGCTCGATCGCCCGGACGGTGCTCACGCCGCAGCCTCCCGGGCGAGGAAGTACGTGGGCCTGCCGCCCTGGCGGTCGGGGTCGAACGCGACGACCGCGAGCCCCGCGGCGACGCAGGTCTCGAGCGCGGCCCCGACCGTCTCGCGCCACGCGGCGCCGAGCGCACGGTCGGCCGCTCGAAGGCTCGCGTGATCGATCGGGATCTGCACTGCAACGGCCTGGCCGTCGAACGCTCCGACGCCGATCGCGTCGAGTACGCCGGTGTCGAGGTCGGCCGTCGGGGTGTCGGGTTCTCCCTCGCTGCGCACGACCGGCTGAGCGGTCGTCGGGCGAGAGGGGGCCCGCGGCTCGGGGTCGACTCGCCAGCGCACCACGAGGCGATCGCTGCGGTCGCCCGCGTTGATCGCGTCGGGCATCTGTCCGTAGTAGTCGCGGTGGAAGCGGTCGCACGTCGCACCGAGCTTGTTGATGTTCAGGTGCGCGTTGCGCGCCACGAGCGGGTCGAACGTCCATCGCACGAGATGGATGTCGCGGTCGAGGCACGACGCGCGCTGCGCGAGCTTGAGGGCGAAGCCCACGCCCCCGTGCCGCCGGTCGGGAAGGGCGGCGAGCATGTGGGAGTGCTCGTGCAGGCCGTCGGTCGTCGCCGACCGCGGCCCAGCCGAGCACGTAGCCGACCAGGTCGTCGCCGTCGAAGGCCCCCCAGGGCACGTTGCCCGACCCGGCGAGCGCGCGGATCGTCTCGCGGGGCATCTCCTCGCCCCAGGTCGCCGACCATCACGCGCACGATCGCCGTCGGCGTCGTCGAGCGTCGTCAGCGGCCGCAGCGACACGCCGGCGGCCGACGCCGCATCGTGCGCGAGCCTCCACGCCGCGTTCATCGCGCGCGAGTCTATCGACGCGCCCGCGGGACCCGGCGCCCCTGCCCGACACGACGGAAGGCCCGCCGTTCCCGGCGGGCCTTCCGATGGTGCTGGTCCTCTCGATCCGGTCGATGAAGCGACGGGATCAGCCGCCGGCGGGCGGCGGCAACTCCTGCCACTCGACGTCGTCGAGGTCGTCGCCGCGGCGACGCTTCACGAACGCCACGACCGCGGCGACGACGGCGCCGATCACGGCGAGCTTCATGAGCTTCTTCAAGAATCCGCCCTTCTTCTTCTCTTCGACGGTCTCGACCGTCACGGTGGCTTCGTCTGTCATGGGAGGAGCCCTCCTTCCGGGAGTGGGCCTGGATGGACTTGAACCATCGACCTCTTCCTTATCAGGGAAGCGCTCTAACCGGGCTGAGCTACAGGCCCTCTCTGCCGGAACCCGCCGTCACAGCGTGGAGGTCCCGCGGGCCGACAGCCCTTCCCGCAGCGTAGCCACGGCCCGAAACGCCTGTCAAACGAACGCCGCGGTGAACGTCAGGCGCTGCGGCTTCTCGGCGAGCGTGACCTCGACCCCGCCGATGATGTCGCTGATCAGGTTGTAGAGCATCGCCACGAACACGGTGATCAGCCGACCACACGACCACGAACACGATGCCGCCGAACAGGCCCCACATGAACACGGTGCCGCCGTCGACCTCGATCGGCTCGGCTCCGCCGGTCGAGCGTGGTGCCCTCGCCGAAGACGTAGCCCAGCACCGTCTCGAAGGAATCGATCGCGCCGGCGGCCGACAGCACCCCGTAGACGATGACCATCGCGAACAGCACGATGAGCATCACGCACAGGTAGAAGAGCAGCGAGAACTTCAGCACCGACAGCGGCCCGATCTTGCGCACCACGACCCGAGTGCGGCGCGGCGCCGAGCGCATGCGCGGGGCGCGGGTCATCTTCGGCACCCGCAGCACGCGGCCCGGATCGGAGGCCGGCGCGGCCGTGGTCGGGGCCGTCGTCGTGGAAGACGGCGAGCCGCCGGGCGCGGGTGGCTGTCCCGACGCGGCGGGCGGGGCGGGCGCCGTCCGGGGGCGCGGCGCGGCCGGCACCGGGTCGGGCGCCGTGCGTGGCTCGGCGGTGTCGGGTTGATCGGCCGTGTGCACCATCTCCTCGGAACGCGAGTCCTCAGGGTACGCCCTCACCGGCCCGAGTACCCGGAGCCTCAGGTGCGGAAGGGGCCGCCGGGCGCGAAGAGCGCGCGGCCGTGCACGACCGAGAGGATCGCGCCCGCCACCGGAGCGATGAGCCACGAGGCGGTGTCTGCGTCGTGCTGCACCAGCAGGCTGCCGGTCGCGATGACCACCCCGGCCAGCGCGAGGGTCGCCGACCAGATGGCCACGTGCCGGCCCGCGCGCGATCCGGCCAGGCCGGCGAGAAACGCGACGGTCCCGAGCGCGATCGCACCGATGCCGAGGGCCATCAGATGATGATGGCAGATGGTGATGGCAGATGGTGATGGCGTACGTCGCCACCGCCGCCACCGGTCCGAAATGACTACGTAGTGCCTGCCCGTTCTGCTCAAGCGTGGCCATCCCACCTGCCGATATGCAGTCGGACATTGCGATCGAGGCGAGGGAGCTGGCAACGGATGCGGGGACGAACGGTACGGATCACCGCGATCATGGTGGCAGGAAGCCTGACGGCGGGCGGCTTGATGATGGCGGCCAGCGCGGAGTCGTCGGTGCAGGTGGCGCTGCGCCAGAAGCATGACCTGCAGCAACGCATCGAGGAGATCCAGGAGACACGGCGACTGCGGCGCGTGATGCTGCACCAGCGCATCCGGTTCACCAAGGCGCGGCTGCACAACGCGCCCGGGGCGGGCGAGGTCGGGAACCACTCGCGCTATCAGCTCTTCCGCGAGCGCCAGCTCGAGCGACTCGACACCCTTCGCGTCCAGGAGCGCGAGCTCGTGATGAGCACGCGGGCCCGGGCTCGAGCCCTGCGGCAGCGGCGGACACAGCTCGCGAACTGGATCGACTCCCTGCCGTTCCAGCGGTGCCCGGTGGCAGGCTCGGTGAGCGTGTCGGACAACTTCGGGGATATCCGGGACATGCCCGGCACGCCCCGTCACATCCATCAAGGCATCGACATCGGAGCTCCGACCGGCGCGCCGATCGTGGCGCCGTTCGACGGGAACGCGGTGGCGTCCTCGAGCGACCTCGGCGGCATGCAGGTGAAGATCTACGGGGCTGGCGGCTACGTGTACAACGCGCACCTGTCGGCCTACGGCAAGCTCGGCTCGGTGCGAACCGGCGACGTCGTGGGCTACGTGGGCATGACAGGCAACGCCACCGCCCCGCACAACCACTTCGAGTGGCACCCGGGCGACGGCGGGGCGGTCGACGCCTTCATGTACCTCGCGGCGGTCTGCTGAGACCCGAACCAGGCCTGGCACGGATGACGGGGGGTGACGAACCCCCCGTTATCCCTCGTCGTCGTCCATCTGGGTGATGACCGGCGCGAGCGCCACGACCGTGGCGTCGTCCTCGACCCGCATGGTGCGCACGCCCTGGCTGGACCGACCGACCCGGCGGATGTCGCCCGCGCCCACACGAACGACCTGCCCGCTCGAGGAGATCACGAACATGTCGATGTCCTTGCTGCCGATGTAGGCGCCCGCGAGCAGCCCGGTCTTCTCGGTGAGCTGGTGGCCGATCACGCCCTTGCCGCCACGGCCCTTCGGGGGATAAGCCTCGAGCTTCGAGCGCTTGCCGTACCCCTGCTCGGTGACACTGATCAGCTCCTCGCCGTCGGAAGCGAGCCCCACGGCCAGCACGCGATCGTCGTCGCCGAGGCGCATGCCGATCACCCCGCCGGCGTCGCGGCCCATCGGACGCACGAGCGATTCCTTGAACCGGATCGCCTGTCCCCGCCGCGACACGAGGAACACCTCGTCGTCGCCCACGGTCAGGCGCACGTCGATGAGCTCGTCGTCCCCGCGGAGCTTGATGGCGATGAGGCCGCTGCGCGAGGAGTCGTACTCGGGCAGCTTCGTCTTCTTCACGATGCCCTTGCGGGTGGCGAACAGCAGCAGACGACCCTCGGTGTACTCCTTCAGGTCGATCACCGCGCTGATCTTCTCGTCGCCGTCGAGGGCGACGCCCGGCAGGTTCGCCGCGTACATGCCCCGCGCGGTGCGGCCGGACTCGGGGATCTCGTGCGCCTTGACGCGGTACACGCGGCCCTTGGTGGTGAAGAACAGCATCCAGTGGTGGGTCGTCGTGGTGAACACGTGCTTCACGACGTCCTCTTCCTTGAGGTTCTGCCCCCGCACGCCCTTGCCGCCGCGGTGCTGCTTCTTGAAGGCGTCGAGCGGCAGCCGCTTCACATAGCCCGCGCGGCTGACGGAGATCAGCACGTCTTCCTCGGCGATGAGGTCCTCGACGTCGAAGTCGCCCTCGTCGGCCCGAACCGTCGTTCGGCGCCGGTCGCCGTGCTTCTTCTTGATCTCGAGCAGCTCGTCCTTGATGACGGCCCGCAGCTTCACCGGGTCTTCGAGCAGGGTCGTGAAGTAGGCGATCTTCTCGAGCAGCTCGGCGTGCTCCTTGTCGAGCTCGGTGCGGGCGAGCCTCGTGAGGCGGCGCAGCGGCATGTCGAGGATGTGGTTCGCCTGGATCTCGCTGAGCGTGAACGTCGACATCAGCTTCTTGCGCGCTGCGTCGGCGTCGGCCGACCCTCGGATGATCTTGATGACCTCGTCGAGGTGGTCGAGCGCGATCAACAGGCCGAGCACGATGTGATCGCGCTCCTCGGCCTTGCGCAGGTCGAACCTGGAGCGGCGGGTCACCACGTCGACCTGGTGGTCGACGTAGTAGCCGACCATCTCCGAGAGGTTCAGCGTGCGCGGCACGCCGTCGACGAGCGCCAGCATGATGATGCCGAAGTTCTCCTGCAGCTGCGTGTGCTTGTAGAGCTGGTTCAGCACCACGTTGGGGTTGGCACCGCGTTTGGTCTCGATCACCAGGCGCATGCCCTCGCGGTTGGACTCGTCCTTGAGATCGGCGATGTCCTTCAGCTTCTGCGTCTTGACGAGGTCGGCGATCTTCTCGGCCAAGCGCGCCTTGTTCACCTGGTACGGAAGCTCGGTGACGACGATCTTCGACTTGCCGTTCGTGCTCTCCTCGATCTGGGTGACGGCGCGCACCTTGAGCGAGCCGCGGCCCGTCTCGTAGGCGTCGCGCATGCCCTGGCGACCCATGATCGTGGCGCCGGTCGGGAAGTCGGGTGCCTTGATGAACTTCATCAGCTCGGCAGGCGTCGCCTCGGGGTTGTCGAGGTAGTGCACGACGCCGTCGATGACCTCGTTGAGGTTGTGCGGCGGGATGTTGGTCGCCATGCCGACCGCGATGCCCCCGGCGCCGTTGACGAGCAGGTTCGGGAACCGCGCGGGGAGCACCGTGGGCTGCTGCTCGTAGCCGTCGAAGTTCGGCACGAAGTCGACGGTTTCGGACTCGATGTCGCGGAGCAGCTCCATCGCCATCGGGGCGAGTCGCGCCTCGGTGTACCGGTAGGCGGCGGCCGGATCGCCGTCGACCGAGCCGAAGTTGCCGTGGCCGTCGACGAGCGGGTAGCGCAGCGACCAGTCCTGGGCCATGCGCACGAGCGCGTCGTAGACCGACTGGTCGCCGTGCGGGTGGTACTTCTTCAGCACGTCGCCGATCACGGCGGCGCACTTGCGGTGGGGACGGTCGGGCCGGTAGCCGGCCTCGAGCATCGCCCACAGGATGCGCTTGTGCACCGGCTTGAGGCCGTCGCGCACGTCGGGCAGCGCGCGCCCCACGATGACCGACATCGCGTAGTCGAGGTAGGAGCGTTGGATCTCATCCTCGAGTTGGACCTGCTCGACGTTGCCGGCGAAGAGACCTTCCTGGCTCACGGTGTCTGATCAGCTCCTAGACGTCGAGGTTCTGCACGTACTTGGCGTTGGATTCGATGAAGTGCTTGCGCGACGGCACGTCGTCGCCCATCAGGATGCTGAAGAGGCGATCAGCGGCGACGGCGTCGTCGAGCGTGACCTGCAGCAAGGTGCGGTGCTCCGGGTCCATGGTCGTGTCCCACAGCTGGATCGGCGTCCATCTCGCCGAGACCCTTGAACCGCTGCGGCTCCCCCACCTTCTTGCCGTTGGCGTTCTTGCGGAACTCGTCCCACTGGCGCTCGGTGTAGAAGTAGTGCTCCTCCTTGCCCTGCTTCAGCAGATAGAGCGGCGGCTGCGCGAGGTACACGTAGCCCGCCTCGATCAGCTGGCGCATGTACCGGAAGAAGTACGTGAGCAGCAGGGTGCGGATGTGCGCCCCGTCGACGTCGGCGTCGGCCATCAGCACGATGCGGTGGTAGCGGGCCTTGTCGAGGTCGAACTCCTCGTCGATGCCGGTGCCGATCGCCGTGATGAGCGCCTGGATCTCGTTGTTCTCCAAGATCTTGTGCAAGCCGCGCCTTCTCGACGTTGAGGATCTTGCCACGGATCGGCAGGATCGCCTGCGTCGCCCGGTCGCGCGCGCTCTTGGCCGACCCGCCGGCCGAGTCACCCTCGACGATGTACAGCTCGCACGATGCCGGGTCGGAGAGCTGGCAGTCGGCGAGCTTGCCGGGCAGCGAGCCGCTCTCGAGGAACGACTTGCGCCGCGTGAGGTCGCGGGCCTGGCGAGCCGCGAGCCGGGCCTTCGCCGCGCTCGAGGCCTTCGCGAAGATGCGCTTGGCGTCGGCCGGGTGCTCTTCGAGCCACGAGGCGAACTCGGCGTTCACGGTGGTCTCGACCAGCGAGCGCATCGAGGCGTTGCCGAGCTTCGTCTTCGTCTGACCCTCGAACTGCGGATCGCGCAGCTTCACCGAGATGATCGCGATGAGCCCCTCGCGCACGTCCTCGCCGATGAGGTTGTCGTCCTTCTCCTTCAGCAGGCCCTTGGCCCGGGCGTGCCGGTTCAGCACGTTCGTGAGGGCCTTCTTGAGGCCTTCCTCGTGCATGCCGCCCTCGTGCGTGTTGATCGTGTTCGCGAAGGAGTACAGCGACTCGGTGTAGCCGGTGTTCCATTGCATGGCGAGCTCGACCTCGCCGTCGTCGGTAGGCCCGGTCTCGACGGCGATGATGCGGTCGACCGCCTCCTTGCCCGCACCGAGGTACTTCACGAAGTCGACGAGCCCGCCGTTCGCTTTGAAGACCTGCTCGTGCTCGGGTGTCTCGCGTTCGTCGACGAGCTTGATCTCGATGCCCTTGTTGAGGAACGCGAGCTCGTGCAGCCGCTCGCCGAGGATCTCGCGCTTGAACTCGAGGGTCTCGATGAAGATCTCGGGGTCGGGCCAGAACCGCACTCGGGTGCCGGTCTTCGTGGTCGCCTTTCCCTTCTTGAGCGCCGCGAGCCGCTTGCCGCGCTCGTAGGACTGGGTCCACGAGAAGCCGTCGCGCATGACCTCGACCTCGAGCTTCTCGCTGAGGGCGTTGACGACCGAGACACCGACGCCGTGCAGTCCGCCGGAGATGGCGTACCCGCCGCCGCCGAACTTGCCGCCGGCATGCAGCACCGTGAGGACGACCTCGACGGCGGGGCGGCGATCCTTGGCGCCGGGGATCGGCTTGACCGGGATGCCACGGCCGTTGTCGAGGCAGCTGACGCGAGCCGTCGTCGTGGATCGTGACCACGATCTTGTCGGCGAAGCCGGCCATTGCCTCGTCGATCGCGTTGTCGACGACCTCGGTGACGAGGTGGTGCAGACCTCGCGAACTGGTGGTGCCGATGTACATGCCGGGACGTTTGCGGACCGGCTCGAGCCCCTCGAGCACCTGGATGTTGCTGGAGTCGTATGCAGCTGTGCGCTTCTTGGTCCTGGTTGCCAACGGGCCTCCGTTCGACGGTGCTCAACGCGGCGGAACCTGCCCACGCGGAACGCCACCACTGCCGGTGGGGAGCGCGCGAGGGAAGGGTCGCACGAACCCTGTCATCTTACCGCAGCCGAGCGACGCCCGACCGGGAACCGGGACCGAAAAACAGCTATCTACCTGGGATTTCGGACCACGATGCGGACCCGGCGCACCTGGTCGCCGCCGAGCGCCTCGTCGGCCTTGCGGCGGATCTCCTCGTGCAGGAACGTCGCCTGGGCGCCCCACGGCCCGTTCGAGACCTCGACGGTCAAAACGCCGTCGTCGAAGGCGGCGGGCGCCGTCTCGGCGGCCATGCGTTCGCCCACGATCTCGGGCCAGCGTCGAGGCGAGCTGGGCGACCGGCATGCCACGGCTGAAGACCTGCTCGCGCATGAGCCCGTCGACGATGTCGGCGATCGAGACCACCTCTTCCGAACGGGGGCGACGACGACCGCCGAAGCCTTTGGCGTCGGGCATCAGCCGTCTCCCGCTGGCATCACGCGGCTCCCGCCCGAGCGGTGACGACCCCGGCGCGCACGTCCCAGACCGCTCGCGCCGACCCGGGCACGTCGGCCTCGTCGGCCACCGAGACGAACACCTGGCCACCGTGAGCGGTGAGACGCGCGAGGAAGCGGTCGCGTCGCTCGGGATCGAGCGCGCTGAACGGATCGTCGACCAGCAGCACCGGGGGCTCACCGAGCTCCTCGGCGACCGCCGAGGCGAGCCCCACCCGAAGGCACAGCGCCGTCGCCCACGTCTCCCCGTGTGAGCCCGCCGTACGAGCGCCCAGCTCACGCACCTCGAGGGTGAGGTCGTCACGGTGTGGTCCGACCAGCGAGGTGCGCCGTGCGAGCTCGTCGCCCCGGCGCTCGGCGAGCCGTGCGCGGAACGCGTCGTGTCAGCTCGTCGCCGGAGGCGGGCCAGACGTTCGGCTGGTAGCGAACGAGCAGCTCGTAGCCGGCGAGGGCGGCGAACTCCCCGGCGGCGTGCGGGGCCAGCAGCTCGAT
The DNA here is from genome assembly GCA_963722795.1 of uncultured Actinomycetes bacterium. Taxonomy (GTDB): domain Bacteria; phylum Actinomycetota; class UBA4738; order UBA4738; family HRBIN12; genus JAOUEA01. The sequence goes on along the minus strand of CAVROD010000002.1, from coordinate 179,522 downwards.
CGCGTCATGCCGAGCCTGCGCGAGCGCGGCGCCGGCTGCGATCAGCTCTTCGTCCCAGGCGTCGATGCCTGGCGGCGCCCCCGCGCCGGTCCATTCCTTCAGCAGCCGGTTGCGCTGCCGAAGCGTGCGGTCGTACGTCGTGAGGAGTCCTTCCTTGAGAGGCCACAGCGCGGTCAGTGCCTCATCGAGGAAGGTGCGCCGCTTCGACGGGTCGCCGATCACGATCGGCAGGTCGAACGGGCCGAACAGCACCGCGCGCACCTGGCGCCGCAGGTCGCGCTTGCGCCGCACCGGCGATCGGTTGACCTTCACCCGGCTCGCCCCCTTGACGGGGATCTCGACCTCCACGAGCACCTTGCCGTTGGCGGTCTCGAACTCCCCTCGCGCGTAGGCGGCGTCGGCCCCGTGCTGCACGAGCGCGGCGTTCGACGACACCCGCGGCGAGCCCAGCCCGTAGAGCACGTGCATGCCTTCGAGCAGGTTCGTCTTGCCCTCACCGTTGGGCCCGACCACGACCGTGAGCCCGTCGGGCAGCTGCCCGATCTCGGTGTGTTCGTGGTTGCGGAACCGACGGAGCTCGACCCATGCCAGGCGCATCGCGAGTGGGGGCCCGCGTGCGCGCGATCAGGAGACCGCGGCCGGCAGGCGCACGGGCATCACGAGGTAGGTGAACTCATCGCTGTCGCCCCGCACCACGCCCGGCTTCAGGCCGTCGCGCACGTCGAGTCGCACGCTCTCCCCGACCGCTGCTCGCAGCCCGTCGGCCAGGTACTGCGGGTTGAACGCGACCGTGAGGTCGTCGCCCTCGTAGCGTGCCTCGACGGTCTCGACCGCTTGACCGAGATCGGGGCTCGACGATGACAGCTTCACCCCGAGCGCGTTGAACTCCATGCGCACCGGCGTCGTGTCGCGGGCCAGCAGCCCCACGCGGCTCACGGCGTCGAGCAGCTGCTGGCGGCTGATCGTGAGCCGGCTCTCGTGCTGGTCGGGCAGCAGCTGGCGGTAGTTCGGGAACTCTCCCTCGATGAGCCGCGACGTGAGCGTGAGCTCGCCGATGCGGAACGCCACCTGCGACTCGTCGACGAAGATGTCGAGACTCGCCTTCTCGTCGGCCGCCGCGGCGCGGCCGGCCTCGGTGAGCGCGCGCTCCGGCACGATGGCCTTGCCCTCGCCGTCGGCGGTCGCCACGAGCTCACGCACCGCGAGACGGTACGAGTCGGTCGCGACCATCACCACGCCCTCGCGGCTCACCTCGATCAGCACCCCGGTGAGGACCGGGCGAGCCTCGTCGCGAGAGGCCCCACGGGCCACCTGGTGCACAGCCTCGGCGAAGGCGCCGGCGTCGGCGGTGATCTTCGTGCCGCTCGGCTCCTGCAGTCCCGGGAAGTCCTCGGCCGGCAGGAGCCGCAACGTGCCTTCGTACGCGGCGCAGCGGATGTGCGCCTGCGACTGGTCGGTGTCGACGTCGACCGGCGCATCGGACAGCGACTTCACCGTGTCGCCGAGCAGCCGGGCGGGCACGAGCGCCACGCCGGGCTCGCTCACCTGAGCGTCGGTCGCCAGGCGCGCCGACACCTCGAGATCGGTCGTCGTGAGCGTGAGGCGCCCGTCGTCGCCGGCGTCGATCAGCACCCCGGTCAACGCCGGGATGCCCGGCCTCGAGGAAACACCGCGTTGCACGGTCTGCAGCGCCTCGGACAGCGCGTCTCGATCACATCGGAACTTCACTCGGTCCACCCCCTGCATCTACTGTCTTGAAGAAGGAAAGAACTGCGGTAGTAGGCGCTGTGGAAACCTGCACGGACGGGTTGTTCTCGCAGCGTATCGAGGCCATCGGACATGTGGGAAACCGGTGGGGAAAACGTGGCGCTCCCCGAGGAGCCTCGCGACGACGGGCGTATGTCCCCAGGGAACACCTGGGTTGTCCACATGCCGCTGCACCGGTGGGCTTGCCGGAACGACTGCAGGTCATGCCGCGCGGACCCTTCCACGGATGATGCGGGTGAGGTCCTGCACCTGGCGGAAGGTGGCGTCGCGCGCCCGCATCTCGTCCTCGACCTTGCGGATGCCGTGCAGCACGGTGGTGTGGTCGCGACCGCCGAAGATCTCACCGATCTTCAGCAAGGACAGGCCGGTGCACTCGCGCGTGAGGTACATCGCGATGTGCCGGGCTTGGGTGAGGGGCCGCGACCGCGACTTCGACATGAGGTCGCCCGTCGACAACGAGAAGTACTTCGCGGTCTCGTCGAGGATCAGAGGCGGCGGGATCTCATGCTGGGTCTGCGGGATGAGGTCTTCGAGCGCTCGTTCGGCGAGGGTGTTGTCGATCGGCTGCGCGGTGAGCTCGCTCCAGGCCACCACGCGGACCAGCGCGCCCTCGAGTTCGCGCACCGATTGATCGAACTTCGATGCCACGAACTCGATGACGTCGGGGGGCACGGTGATGTGCTCGCGTTCGGCCTTCAGTTGCAGGATCGCGATGCGCGTTTCAAGGTCGGGCGGCTGCACGTCGACGCACAGGCCCCACCGGAATCGGTTCACGAGGCGTTCCTCGAGCCCGGAAAGCTCGTGCGGGGGGCGATCGGAGGCGATCACGATCTGTTTGCCGGCGCCGTGCAGGTGATTGAACGTGTGGAAGAACTCGGTCTGGGTCTCCTCGCGCTTGGCGAGGAACTGGATGTCGTCGACCAGCAGCACGTCGACCTCTCGGTAGCGCTGGCGAAAGGCGTCGCCGCCCTGCCGCTCGCGCACCGCCTTGATGAACTCGGTCACGAACTGCTCCGAAGAGACGTACTTCACCCGCAGGGCCGGCGCGAGCCGGTACATGTGATGGCCTACCGCGATCAGCAGGTGGGTCTTGCCCAGGCCGACGCCGCCGTAGATGAACAGCGGGTTGTAGGCCGTCGACGGCGACGCCTCGGCCACCGCCATCGCCGCAGCGTGGGCGAACCGGTTGCTCGGCCCGGGCACGAACGCATCGAAGGTGTAGCTCGGGAACGGGAGCCCGGGGGCGCCCATCGTGGCCGCTGACGACGGCACCGGGGCGGGTGCCCCGATCGCGGCGTAGGACGCCGGCGCTGGGTCACCGATGTCGTCGGCAGGCGCTGGGTCGAGGCCGTCGGTCGACGCGTGCTCACGCAGAGCCTCATCGACCGCCAGGTCGACCGCGAGCGGCCGGCCCGTCGCTTCCTCTGCGGCACGCGAGATGAGCGGCAGGTGGTTGTGCTGCAGACGATCTCGCACGAGCGGGCTGGGCACGGCCAGCGTGATCGCGTCGTGGTGGACCCGAACGGGCCGCACATCGGCGAACCACATGACGACGGTCGTCTCGGGAAGCTCCTCGCGAGCCCGGTCGAGCACGTGGGCCCACGCGTCGCGGGCTTCGTGTTCAGGGGACGCTACCGCCATCTCGAATCCACAGCACCTTTCCACAACGGTGGAAAACACGGGAAGGTTCGTCGTGACGCCGCGCCGTATGGGGGCCCGGTTCGCCGGGGGGAAGGCGGGGCGCACGTTAGCACACCGTCTTCGGCGCCTACCGGCCGGGCCGGGGGTCTTGACACTCTTTCTCCTGTCAAGGCCTTTGTCCTGCGGCGATGGGGCCTCGTATACTCCCTCGCGGCCGCGTCCGTACGGCCATCGCAACCTCCGATCGACCGACATCCGACCACGAGAAGGACCGTTCTCCCATGGCCAAGGGCAAGCGAACCTACCAGCCGAACAACCGCCGACGAGCGCGACGCCACGGCTTCCGCCTGCGTATGCGCACGCGGGCCGGACGCTCGATCCTGTCGTCGCGTCGCCGCAAGGGCCGCGCGCGTCTCTCCGCCTGAGGTGCGCTCCCGCACGGTGCGCGCTGTGCTCGATCAGGCGCGTCCGCGCCGCGGAAAGCGGGTGGTACTGTTCCTTGCGCCCGGCTCGGGCGACTGGGCAGTCGTGGCCACGAAGCGTGTGGGCGGGGCCGTCGAGCGCAACCGGGCCAAGCGCATCCTGCGGGAAGCTTGGCGACAGGTATCGCCGCAGGTCACAGGTGATCTCGACACCGTCCTGGTGGCCCGCGAGGCGATCCGGGACGCCACGACGCAGGATCTGGTGGATGACATGACCGACGTGCTGGGCCAAGGCCGCGTCCGATGACGACGCATGCCTTCGTCCACCGCGCCGGCGCTCCCGCTCGCTGGGTGCTGCTCGCGGCGATCCGTGTCTACTCCAGGTTCCTGTCTGGCTGGCTCGGGGGCCAGTGCCGCTTCGCCCCCACATGCTCGCACTACGCCGAGGTCGCGATCGGCCGCCACGGCGCCGCTCGAGGCTCGATGATGGCGGCGTGGCGTGTGGCCCGTTGCAACCCTTACGGCCGTGGGGGGTTCGATCCGGTGCCGCCGGGCCGGTCGTCCGGTCGGGCGGCGTATGATGTCACCATACACCGCGAGGAGGCTCACGCCTAGATGCTGGCTGAGATCCCCGTCATCTCCCCCATCTTCCAGGGTCTGCTCGACACGATCGGATGGATCCTGGCATGGCTGTATGACGTCATCCCTAACTACGGTGTTCGCGATCATCCTGCTGACGCTGTTCCTCCGGTTCTTGCTCTTCCCGCTCGGCATGAAGCAGATCAAGTCGATGCAGGCGATGCAGGCTCTTCAGCCGAAGATCAAGGACATCCAGAAGAAGTACAAGGGGAACAAGCAGAAGGCGCAAGAGGAGACGATGCGCCTCTACAAGGACGCTGGCGTCAATCCGCTCGGGGGCTGTCTGCCGGTGCTCGCGCAGTTCCCGCTGCTCATCGCCATGTACGCGGTGATCCGCCCGCCCGAGTACCAGCCGGTGACAGCCTCGGGTCAAGACGCGACGGCGGAGCAGGTCGTCGTTGGCTACGAGATCGAGAACAATCACCTGCCGACCGACAGTGCCCTCTTCGCGAGCGTCGTCACGCACGAAGGGACGGGCTTCCTCGGGCTCAACCTGCAATGCTCCGCGGCGCAGGCAGGCGACATCGACAAGAGCACCATCCGCGACAGCAACAAGGAGGTCGTCGAGCCCGGCCTGCCTCTCCTGGGCGCCGAGGGTCAGCCGCTGGATTCGTTCGTCGCGAAGCCGGTGCTGCCGTGCGGTGCCGATGGGCTGACGTCGAAGATCGGGTACGTGCTGCTGCTCGGTCTCATGATCGCCAGCGCCTTCTACCAGACGTTGCAGACGCAACGAGCCAGCCCACAGGGCGCGGCCTCGTCCCAGCAACAGATGATCCTTCGGGTGATGCCCCTGTTCTTCGGCTTCATCGGCTTCAGCTTCCCGTCCGGACTCGTGCTGTACTGGACCGTCTCCAACCTGTTCATGATCGGGCAGCAGACCCTGCTGCTGCGGGCGGGTCACATCGGCCCCGACGCGCTCGAGCGGCGCATGGCCGAGCAGAAGGAGAAGATGGCCGCCCAGGCCGACAAGCCGGCGAAGAAGGGGCTGCTGTCGGGCATGATGGAGCGCGCCGACGAAGAGCGGAAGCGCCGTGAGTCCGAGGCGAAGAAGAACCCTCCCCCCAAGAAGGGGGCCTCAGGGAACCAGCGCAAGCCCAAGCGGCCCGGGTCGGGAGGCAAGCATGGCGCGTGAGCGCGACGACGCCCCGACGCTCGACGAACTCGAGGAACAGGCCGATGCGGCCGCCGACTTCCTCGAGGAGTTGCTCGCCCGCATGGACATCGACGCCATCGCGGAGCCGAACGCGCTCGAGGGGCACATGTACGTCGACATCGTCGACGGGGCCGAAGAAGACATGTCCCTGCTGATCGGCCACCACGGGCAGACGCTCGAGGCGATCCAGGAGATCACCCGCCTGGCGGTGGGTCGGCGGCTCGACCAGCGGGTCCGCGTGATCGTCGACGTCGAGGACTACCGCAAGCGCCGCGAGGCCCGACTGGAAGAAGACGCCCGCGAGATCGCCGGGCGCGTGCGTGACACCGGGGAGGAAGAGGCCCTCGAGCCGATGAACTCCTACGAGCGCAAGCTGGTGCATGATGCCCTCGCCGAGATCGATGGCGTCGAGACCGAATCTCGCGGCGTCGACCCCGAGCGCTACGTGGTCATCGTCCCCGCCTGATCAACCGCACCCTCCATCGCCGCGCCCTGCACCCCGTGTCGTAATCTTCGATCGTGCGCGGACGGCGATGTTTCACGTGAAACATGAGGGTTGGGATCTCGCCGCTGCCGTCGGCGCCGACCTGGACGCCGCCACGATCGCACGGCTGGAACGGTTCGAGGGTCTCCTTCGAGAACAGGCCGTTCCCCTCGGGATGGTGTCGGCATCAGACGCGGAGCGCTTGCGGGAGCGCCACATCGTCGACAGCTTGCGTGCGCCTCCCGCACCTCCCTCCCGCCGGATCGGTCTGCGACCTGGGCTCGGGAGCGGGTTTCCCCGGCCTGGTGCTGGCGATCGCTCGGCCCGACCTCCGGTTCGTGCTGGTCGAAGTGAGACGCAACCGAGCCGCCTTCCTCGCGCGTGCCAGTGACGACCTTGGGAACGTCACGGTCCATGCCCGCCGTTTGGAGACCTTCCGAGAGGACGTCGATGCGTGCACTGCTCGCGCGTTCGGCCCGCCGCGGAAGTCCTGGGAGGCCGCCGCTCGGGTGCTCGTGCCGCAGGGCCGGCTCCTTTACTGGGCGGGCGTCACCTACGATCGGGCGATCGACCTGCCCGGGGGCGTATCCGCGACGCATTTCACGACCTCGGCGCTTGCACGGTCGGGCCCGCTGGTTATCATGGCTCGGCAGTGACCAAGGCTTCCGCCGGCGTCGGCGCCGCCCCGGGCACGTCCACTCGCTCGAGTTCCAAGGGCGGTCCTGCCATCGCATCCAAGGCCAAGCGTCCCGAACGAGAGAAGAAGAAGACCATCCCCACCATCCCTGTTCCCCCGGACGTGCCGGGCGTGGCGCGCATCATCGCGATCGCCAACCAGAAGGGCGGCGTGGGCAAATCCACGACCGCGGTCAGTCTCGGGGCCTCGCTCGCCGACCTCGGCTATCGGGTGCTCGTGGTCGACCTCGATCCGCAGGGCAATGCGTCGACCGGCATGGGCATCCGGCACGAAGCTCGGGAGATCACCGTCTACGACGTGATCGTGGCGGAAGCATCGGTCGCCGACGCGATCGTGCAGACACCCGTGAAGCACCTCTCCGCGATCCCCTCCACGATCGACCTGGCGGGTGCCGAGATCGAGTTGGTGAGCCAGTTCTCCCGCGAGACGAGGCTCAAGAAGGCGCTCGCAGCCGTTCGCGAGGGGGTCTACGACTTCATCCTGCTGGATTGCCCGCCATCGCTCGGCCTGCTCACGATCAACGCGCTCACGGCGGCCGAGGAACTCATCGTGCCGATCCAGTGCGAGTACTACGCCCTGGAAGGCTTGGGTCAGCTTCTGCGCAACGTCTCCCTCGTGCAGCAGAACATCAATCAAGGACTGCGCCTTTCGGGCATCGTGATGACGATGTTCGACCCGAGGACCAAGCTCTCCGAGCAGGTGGTAGAGGAAGTGAGGCGCTATTTCGGAGAGCTCGTGTACGACGTCATCATCCCCAGGACCGTTCGCCTCTCGGAAGCGCCTGGATTCGGACAACCGATCACCGTGTACGACCCGAAGTCCAAGGGAGCTGCCAGTTATCGCGAGTTGGGTCGTGAGGTCGCCCTTCGCCCCCCACCGACCGAGCCGATGCCGATCTACGACGACCTGCCCACGGTCGTGGTGCCGCCGCTGGACCAGAGCGCGAGACCCGCCGAACCCCTCGATGAGGATGAGGTCGGCGAGGTACCCATGGTGCACGACCTGACCGAGGCGACGATGCCCGGCCCGATCCCCGAGCCTGTCCCCGCTCCGGAGCCGGAGCCGGCCCCCCCACGGAGCCGGAGCCCCCGGAGCCGGAGCCAGCGCCCCCCACGGAGCCGGAGCCGGCGCCAACTCGCACGCTCGAGCCGGAGCCTACCCACGCCGTGCCGGCGGAACCGGACCCCGGCCCCCCGCGTCCCGACCCGGCGCCTGAAACGACCCCGCGACCGACCGCAGCTGATGTGACGCATCGTCCCCCGCCCGCCGCTCTCGACGAAGAGGACGTGTGGGAAGAGGCCGATGCGTCCTCCGACTCGCCAAGGGTCGCGCCGCCGCAGTCCCCTGCCCCACCAGGGCACCTTCCCGAACGTCGGGTGGTGGTCATCGACGAGGACGCGGAACTCGGAGCGCCCTCACAGCCGAGCCGAAGCGAACCCGAGGCCGCGCCGCCCGAGGGCCATCCCGTGGCCGATATCGGCGCCACACTCGAGGACCACGACGGCTCCCACAAGCGCCGATGGCGACTGTTCCGCAAGGGAGGAGAGTGATGTCGAAACGAGGTGGTCTGGGCAGGGGCCTGTCGGCGCTCATCCCCGGCGCCCCGGAGACCGGCGACGGTCTCTCCGGCCTGCTCGAGGTGCCGGTGAACGCGGTCTCGCCGAACCCGAAACAGCCCAGGACCCACTGGGACCCCGCCGAGATCGAGGCGCTCGCCGCCTCGATCAGGGAAGTCGGCATCCTGCAGCCCATCGTGGTGCGACGTGCCGGCGAGAACGGGTACGAGCTCGTCGCGGGGGAGCGCCGCCTGCGCGCCGCCAAGGTCGCCGGGCTCGCGACGGTGCCGGTCGTGCTGCGCGACACCGGCGACGCCGACTTGTTGCGGGAAGCGCTGATCGAGAACATCCACCGCCAGGACCTGGGCCCGATCGAGCTGGCCGAGGCGTTTCGCCAGCTGCTCGAGGATCTCGGCTTGAAGCAGGAAGAGTTGGCCGACCGAGTCGGTGTGTCGCGGTCACACATCGCGAACACGATCCGGCTGCTGCAGCTGCCGCTCGAGACTCAGCAGTTGCTGACCGACGCCAAGATCCAGGCCGGGCACGCCCGCGCGTTGCTGGCGCTCGGCGAGCCCGACGCGATGAACACCTTGGCCCTCAGGGTCGCTGCCGAGGACTTGTCGGTGCGCGAGACCGAGGATCTCGTTCGTCGCTACCTGGAGCCCCCGACCAAGCCCGAGGGGGCTGCCGATGTCGCAACGACACCCTCGACCGATGCCGGCATGGCCGAGGTCGAGGAGATCCTGTCCGAGCAGCTCGCAACGAGGGTGCAGATCCAGACCGGGAAGAAGCGGGGCCGGGTGATCATCGAGTTCGGCTCGGTCGACGACCTGGAGCGCATCGTCTCCGAGATCGTCGGCTCGGGTCCGGGCCTCGCCCCCGATTGAGCTCGCTCAATCCTCTCGGGTCTGCGCTGACTGGATGACCGCGTCACACAACTGCGCGAACCCCATACCGGCGGCTGCAGCCCCCATGGGCAGCAGGCTCGTCTCGGTCATGCCGGGGGCGACGTTCACCTCAAGCACCCATGGGAGGCCGTCGGCATCGACGATCATGTCGACCCGGGTGACGTCGCGCAGGTGCAGGGTCCGCCACGCGTGCATCGCCGTTTCCCGGCATCTCGCCGCGACCTCGTCGGTCAGGCGCGCCGGGGCGAAGTACTCGGTGGCCCCGGCGGTGTAGCGCGCCGCGTAGTCGTACGTGCCGCCCTTGGCATCGATCTCGACCGCCGGAAGCGCCTCGCCGGGCGAGCCCATCACGCCCACCGCCACTTCGATGCCCGCGATCGCACTCTCGACCACGACTCCCCCGCTGAACGACAGCGCAGCCATGACGGCCGCAGGCAGGTCGGATCCGCGCTCGACGGTCGTGACTCCGAGCGCAGAGCCGCTCCGCGAGGGCTTGACCACGCACGGCAGGCCCACCCGCTCGACCGCCCGGGTGAGCGCGGCACCCGCGCCGAGATCGCGCAGGGCGGAGCCCTCGATCGGCGCCCACGCGGGCGTGCGGACCCCCGCCCTCGCGAGGGCGTCCTTCGCGAGTAGCTTGTCGAAGGCGATCTCGCAATCGTAGGCGCGGGTGCCGGTGAACGCGAGGCCGAGCAGGTCGAGCAGCCGCTGCACGGTACCGTCCTCACCTTCCTTGCCGTGCAACGTGAGGTAGCACAGATCGGGGGAGCGTTCCAGAAGGGCTTCGGCGAGCGAGGTCTCCCCCGGGTCGAGCATCGTGGCCTGGTGGCCGAGCTCGCCGAGGGCACCCACCACCCGATGGCCCCCGCGCAGCGACACGTCGCGCTCGGGAGTGCGACCGCCCGCGAGCACCGCGATGTTCATGGATGCAGGCTCCGATACAGGGCCCGCTCGTCCTCGAGCAGGCTGCCCAAGCGCGCGATGCCCTCGCGGATGCGTTCCTCGGGTGGGAGGCAGAACGCCAGGCGCATCTGGTTGCCTCCGCGCCCGTCGGGGTAGAACGCCGTGCCCGGCACGTACGCCACACGCCGCTCGACCGCCGCCGCGAGCATCGCACGCGTGTCGAACCAATCGGGCAGGGTGACCCACACGAAGAAGCCACCCTCGGGCTTCGTCCACCTCGCCCCGTCGGGGAAATGCTCGCCGATCGCCTCGAGCATGGCGTCGCGTCGCGATCGATAGATGTCGGTCAGCGTGGCGAGGTTCCCCCGCCAGCGGGCTTCGTCGGCGAAGTACCCTTCGGTGAGCAGCATCGTGAACGAGGAACCGCAGAGATCGGCGGCTTCCTTGGCCAGCACCAAGCGCTGTACCACCGATTGCTCCGCGAGCGCCCAGCCCACGCGCACGCCGGGAGAGAAGACCTTCGACACCGTGCCGAGGTAGAGCACGTTGTCGGGGTCGAGGGTGCGCAGGGCCGGCAGCGGGTCGCCCTCGAACCGCAGCAGCCCATACGGGTTGTCCTCGATGATCGGGATGCCCGCCTCCCGGCAGAGGGAGACCAGCTGCCCTCGCCGTGCGTATGATAGCGTCACACCTGCAGGGTTCCCGAAGTTGGGGCACGTGTATACGAACTTCGGGCGCTCGCCGCGCACCAGCGCTTCCTCGAGGTGATCGACCACCATGCCGTCGTCGTCGATCTCGATCTGGAGGTAGCGGGGTTCGTACGCCCCGAACGCCGTGAGGGCGCCGACGTAGGCCGGCGCCTCGACTGCGATGAGATCACCGGGGTCGATGAAGATCTTGCCGATCAGGTCGAGGGCCTGCTGCGCCCCGGTCGTGACGACCATGTCCTCGGGGTCGGCCTCGATGTGCTCGGCGGCCATCAACCCCGCGAGCCTCGAGCGCAAGCCGAGGTGACCTTGGCCGCCGCCGTACTGCAACGCCGCCGCCCCGTGTTCGTCGAGCACCCGGCGCACGACCTCGAGCACGTCGTCGGTGGGTAGCGCCTCGACGAATGGCATACCCCCTGCGAGGGAGACCACCTCGGGCCGCGAAGCCACGGCGAAGAGGGCTCGAACCTCCGATGCCGACATGCCCGAGGTGCGGTGCGCGTAGAGGTCCACGAAGCGGTCGATCGAGAACTCGGCCATCGCCTCAGTCTCCCGTGGCGCCGTCGATCGCCTCGCGCATGATGTCGGCGTGGCCGAGGTGACGGGCGGTCTCCTCGATCATGTGCGCCACGATCCAGCGCAGTGTGATGCTGTCACCCTTCGGGGTCGTACACGCGTCGTCGAATGACGCCGCGGCGACGACCTCGCGGGCCTTCGCGCATTCATCGCGATAGAGGGCGGCGATCGAGTCCACCGACTCGTCGGGTTCGGCTCGCCAGTCCGCGTCGGGGTCGTCGTCGGTCCACGGGAACGTCACGTCCTCGCCGGCGAACACCGCGCGGAACCACCACCGCTCCACGTATGCGAGGTGCTTCAGCATGCCGAGCAGGGTGAGCCCGCTGGGGGTCATCGACCGGCGCAGGCTCTCGTCGTCCAGGTCGGCCACCTTGCGCAGCATCACCCCCCGCTGCAGGTCGAGGAACCCGGCGAGCGTTTCGCGCTCGCCTGCCTGCCTCGGAGGGTCGGCCGGCAGCGCCGGCATCGCGATTCCCGTCACGAGACGCTCGCCACCTGCGGGAACACGCGCTCGGCGAGCACGTCGAGCATCTCGAGGTCGTCGAAGAGCTCGTGGTTGAGCATCACGCGCTGCACGCCAGCCGCGGCGTACTGCTGCAACCGCTCCGCCGCCTGATCGGCCGAGCCAACCACGCAGTGAGCGCGCAACTCGTCGAGCTCGTCGTCGAACCGCGCGACACGCATCGCCCGGGTCCGAGCCTTCTCGATCAGGCGCATCGCGTCGTGCTCGGTCTCACCGACGTAGCACCAGGTCATCATCGACGTGGTGAGCGAGTCCTGCGGGCGGCCGTCGGCGTCGAGCCGATCGCGCACGCGGCCGAAGCGCTCGCGTGCCTGCTCGGGGGAGACCCCGACGGTGTTGAACTCGTCGGCCCATCGCGCGACGAGCTCGGCGATGCGTGGGCCGCCGTTGCCGCCGACGACGATCGGCAGGTGCGGGTCCTGCACGCTCTTCGGCGCGAACGGCACGTCATCGAGGTGATAATGCCTGCCCTGGAACGAATAGCGCTGCTCCGTGAGGAGTCCATGCACGATCTCGAGCTGTTCGGTCGAGCATGTCGAAACGGGTCGACACCTCGGGGAACGGGAAGCCGTGGGTGCGGTGCTCGTCCTCCCACCACCCGGCGCCCATGCCGAGCTCGACGCGCCCGCCGCTCACGCGGTCGGCGGTCACCGCCGCCTTCGCGAGCACCGCCGGCAGGCGGAACGTCACCGGGGAGACCATCGTGCCGAGGCGGATGGTCTCGGTCGAGGCGGCGAGCGCCCCGAGCATCGTCCATGCGTCGGACGACCCGCGATCGCGGTCGCGATGGCGGATCACGGAGAGGTAGTGATCGGACGTGAAGATCGCCTCGAACCCGAGTCGCTCGGCGGCCCGCGCCGCCCCGAGCCAGTCGGACCACGTGACACCCTCTTGTCCCTCGAGCATCAGACAGAAGCGCATCGGCGCGTAGCATAGCCCGCGATGTCGAGCCCACCGGAGCCGAACGGCACCCGCCCGACATCCGTCTGAGCGCGAACGGGTGATCGGCGCCGTCGTGCTCGGCATGGCCCTCGGGGCGGTGCTGCGCCTCCTCACCCCGCGAAGTAGCGTTTGATACCCGCCGCGACGGCGCGCCCGACCCGCTCGGCGAACACGGGGTCGGCGATGAGGGCCGCTTCCTGCGCGTTGGAGATGAACGCGGGCTCCACCAGCACGGCGGGCATGCGGGTCTCGCGCAGCATCGACACCGACAGGCGCTGCAGGCGGCCCCTGGTCACGAGGGTGGCCTCGACCTCCTCGAGGATGAGCTGGGCGAGCGAGCATGCCCGCGGGGGAGTGCGTCTGGTCGCTGCCGAAGTAGGAGACGGTCGGGCCAGAGGCCTCGGGCAGGCCGGATGCGAGCTCGATCGAGACGCACATCGCGGCGCCCATCTCGTTGGCGGCCCGCGCGCGTTCGGTCGGGCCGAGGGGCTCGTCGCGCCCTCGGAGCAGGACCGGTCGGGCACCCATGGCCGCCAGCTGGTCGTGCAACGTCTGTGCCACGGCGTACGTGCAGGCGCCGCCCGGTTCCCCCGGGTCACCGGGGTCGATCGCGAGGGCCCGGCCGTCGATCGACGTGCGCGCATGCCGCATCTCCTCGGCCTCGCGCACGAGCGCGCGGCTGGGCCCCGACTCGAGCGGGCGCATGCGCTCGAGCACCGCGATCACATGCAGCCCGACGATGCCGTCGGGTTCCTCACCGACGTTGCGCTGGAACTCGCGCATCGCGCGGTCGGTGTTCACGCCGTACAGGCCGTCCTCGCGGCCCGCGTCGAAGCCGAGCGCGTTCAGCTTGCGCTGCAAGGCTCTCACGTCGTCGCCGCGGAAGTGCGGGGAATGCAGGTAGAGGGTGCGGTCGCCCAGGTGGTAGCCGGCTTCGACGAGTTGACCCCAGGTGTCGGGTCCCACGAGCCCGTCGACCCGCAGCGATCGTCGCCGCTGGAACTCGCGCACGGCGACATCGGTCGACGACCCGAAGCGGACGCCGGACTCCCCGGTGTCGATCGGATGACCGAGCCGGGTCAGCCGCTCCTGGATGTCGCCGACCTCGGGACCTTCGTCGCCGAGGCGGTAGATGCGCACCCGAGGAGTCTGCGCTGGGCGTGCCGCCAGCGGCAACCGGGGGAGCGCGACGCGTTGGTCGTTCCGGACGCGAGGCTCAGGCCAGATGCGGTTCGATGTCGCGCAGGATCGCGTCCTTGGGCTTGGCGCCGATCACGCGCGCGACCTCCTGGCCTCCCTTGAACAGGATCAGGCTGGGGATGCTCATCACCCCGTAGGTGCGCGTCGCCTGGGGGTTCTCGTCGATGTTGAGCTTCACGACCCGCAAGGCTTCGCCCTTGTCCTGGCCGATCTCCTCGACCACCGGCGAGACCATGTGGCAGGGCACACACCATTCGGCCCAGAAGTCCACGAGCACCGGCGTCTCGGAGTCGAGCACCGAGGTCTGGAACTCCTGGTCGGTCACGCTGTTCACGTTCGCCATATCCGGTCTCCTCATGGTCTTTCGGATGGCGGATCGAACCCGCCTGTGCCTGCAACGCCGAACGCCGCTTCACTCGATTCCCGCCGGTGTTTCCCGCATCACCGCGGACTCACGCCGCCGTGCGCTTGCTCTTCCAGGAACCGCTCGGCGTCGATCGCCGCCTTGCACCCCTGGCCGGCCGCGGTGACCGCCTGCTTGTAGATCGTGTCGGTCACGTCGCCCGCGGCGAACACCCCGGGCACGTCGTGTGCGTGCGAGGCTCCTGCACGAGTACGTAGCCGTTGTCGTCGAGGCCGACCTGTCCGGCGAACAGCGCCGTGTTGGGGTCGTGGCCGATCGCCATGAAGACGCCGTCGGTCGCCATCTCGCGTTCCTCGCCCGTGACCGTGTCGCGCAGCTTGCACGCCCGTGACGGCGCCCTCGCCCACGATCTCGGTCACGGCGGCGTTCCAGATGACCTCGATCTTCGGGTTGTCGAGCGCGCGCTCCTGCATGATCTTCGAGGCGCGGAACTCGTCGCGGCGATGCACGATCGTGACCTTCGAGGCGAACTTGGTGAGGAAGGTGGCCTCCTCCATCGCCGAGTCGCCGCCGCCCACGACCACCAGCTCGCGGTCGCTTGAAGAAGAAGCCGTCGCACGTGGCGCACGCGCTCACGCCTCTGCCACGAAGCTGCTCCTCGCCCGGCACCCCGAGCCAACGGGCGCTCGCGCCCGTCGAGATGATCACGGTCGGCCGCGAGCCATTCCTGGTCGCCGGCCCGCACGCGGAACGGCCGGCTCGACAGGTCGACCTCGGTCGCGTGCGCCGGCACGATCTCGGCGCCGAAGCGCGCCGCCTGCTTCTCGAACCGCTCCATCATCTCGGGGCCGAGCAATCCGTCGGGGAAGCCCGGGAAGTTCTCGACGTCGGTGGTCAGCATCAGCTGCCCGCCCGCGTCGAGGCCCTTGAGGACGAGCGGTGCCAGGTTCGCTCGACCCGCATAGAGCGCGGCGGTGTAGCCGGCTGGGCCCGAGCCGATCACGATCACGTTGCGGACATCGGTCATGGTCTGCGAATCCTCCCACAGGTGTGAACGCACGAGCCTCGCAGGACATGCCCGCCCTCAGAGGCGAGCGGATGTGATCGACAGGATGGAGCAGTCCTGCGGCGAGGCCACCCAGATCGACAGCGTGTCGGGGGGAAGGCCCGGACCCGGGCGCTCGAGCACGAACCCGAGGTAGGCGGGCTACCCTCGAACCGTGCGAGACGCGCCCTCCACGATCTCGCCCGGGAAGCCGGGGAAGGCCCGCCGAAGGCACCTCGTCGCCTCGGCCGATCGGGTGCGCCCGGCGAACCGGCGCGGTTCGTCGGGGGCTGCGGCCGCTGAGGCCCCTTCGACGGTGTGGTGCCCGCTGCGGCTGCGTCGCTCGCGGCCCTGAGCGAGGCGGCGTAGCTGACGGCCACCTCCTGCAGGCTCGGCGACGTCGTAGTCGGTATCGTCGAGCGCCAGGCGCACGGGACCGGGGCGGACAACGGCCGCGTCAGCCGCTTCGAGGCCGCCCGACGCCGGAGTCATCGGAGGAGGTACCGAGCCGGGGCACCGCGATCGCGACCAGGGCCACGACGGCCGCAGCAGCGAGCGCCGGCACGACCCTCGCCCACGGCGACCGGGTCGCCACGCGGGGTGCCGTGAGCTCGGCGACGCGCTCGCGGCGTGAACGAGCTCGCGGCCAGGTCGGGGGCGGTCGGTTCGGGCAGCGATCCGCAAGCACCTGGCGGGCGGCCCGAGCGGCCGTCACCTCGCCTCGGCACCGGGCACAGGAGCGCAGGTGCTCCTCGACGCGCGGCCGCGCTCGCTCGGGGCCAGGGTGCCGTCGACGTAGGCGGCGAGGTGCTCGAGGGGATGGGTCACGGCTCCTGCTCCGACGTCCCGAGCGCGCGCGCCGGGTTCCCGCGCGGATCGATGCCGAGGGTCGCCGCCGAGGGCGAGCCGGCCTCGATGCACCCGCGACTTCACGGTGCCCACCGGCACGTCGAGCACCTCGAGCATCTCCTCGTAGGCCATGTCGTGCACGTCGGCGAGCACGACCGCGATGCGGAACTCCTCGGGGATCGAGGCGATGCGCCGCGGCGGCGTCGAGGTGCCGGCCACCTCGTCGGCATGATCGGGTGCGGGCGGGCCCGGTTCGTGCTCGGGACCGTCATCGGCGAGCACGTGCAGCATCGGCCGGCGCCGCTGTTCGGCGCAGCTCGTCGTAGCACGCGTTCACAGCGACCCGGTGCAGCCAGGTGGTGAACGCCGCGTCGCCGCGGAAGCCATCGAGCTTGCGCAGCACCGCGATGAACGTGTCCTGTGCGACGTCGGCCGCGGCGTCGGCGTCACCGAGCACCCGCAGGCATAGCCGAGTACACGCGTTGCTGGTGCCGCTGCGACGAGATCGGTGAAAGCTTCGGCTTCGCCAGCCCGGAAGCGCCGGACGAGCTCCTCGTCGCGCTCGGCCTCGGTCACGGCCTCGAACGCTACACGTTCGCCCCGCCGTTGGCCTCGCGCACGACGACGAGGGCGTACCGCTCAGTGGGGCCGAGCCGACCGGCGAGGATCGTCGTGGCCACCGTCTTGATCGTGACGGTCGACCCGGCCGGCATCATCGACCGTGCACCCGTTCCGGCCGAGCTTCAGCGACTGGGTCGTGTCGAGGCGATCGTGGCGGCGACTGACCTCGCACGCCTTCACGAGGTTGTGGCCCTGCGCGCGGTAGGCGGCGGCGCCGTCGCTCGCCGCGACCGCGGCGATCTCCGAGGCGTGCAGCGTCGTCCGCGCGATCGACACGGCGTCGATGATGCCCACGACGAGCACGGCCATGATCAGCAGCCAGACCACGAGGGCCTTGCCGACCATGCCGGCCTGTCCGTTCGGATCCTTGGCCGGGTCCTGCCGGCCGTCGATCGTACGGTGCATCAGCGGAACCTCCTGCGTACCGCGCCGACCACCTCATCGACCTCCTCGATGCCCGACCTGAGCGCCGTGGCGAGGTAGATGCCGACCCCCGCGGCGACCGCCAACCCCACCTGCACGAACCGCCAGAGCACCAGGTCGGTGTCGACGACCCCGGCGACGGCGGCCGCCACGAGCCAGGCCACGATCGCGGTGAGAGCCGCCGCCGGCACCGCTCGCCCGATCGTACGCCCGACCCTGCGACCGTCGAGGGAGCCGAGCTTCCGGCGCAACAGCACCAGCCCGGCGGCGGTAGCGACGACGTAGCTCGCGGCGTGGCCGAGCGCGAGCCCCGGCACGTCCCAGCCGATCGCACGCACGAGGGCCACGTCGACCGCGACGGTGACGATCGCCCCGCCGACGTTCACGAGCGCCGGTGTACGGCTGTCCTGGGTCGCGTAGAACGTGCGGGTGATCAGCTGGAACGCCGAGAAGAACGGCAGGCCGATCGCGAAGCCCTGCAGGGTGCGGGCGATGAGGCGGGCGTCGGCAGGGGTCGCGGCACCGTACTCCAGCAACAGCGACACGATGGGCCCGGCGAGCACGAGGAACGCGAACGCAGCGGGCACGATCACCACGACCGTGTCGCGCAGGCCGAGCGAGAAGCGGTCGCGCACGCCGTCGATGTCGCGGTCGCTCCATCGCTCGGCCATGGCCGGCAGCAGCGCCGTGAAGATCGAGACCGCGAAGATCGAGTGCGGCAGCAGGAAGATGATGAAGGCGGTCGCGTACACCTGGTAGCACGCGCCGCACACCCCGCCCGCCAGGATGATGATCACGATGTACGCGAGCTGGTTGGCCACGACGTAGACGAACACCCAGCCGGAGAGGCGCACGATGCGCCGGATGCCCGGATGGCCCCACCCCCCGGCGAGGCGCCACCGGAACCCGGTGCGGCGCAGCGACGGCCAGAGCGCGACGGTCATCGCGACCACGCCGAGCGTCGTGCCTGCTCCGAGCACGAGCTTCTCGAGGGTGGTGATGTGGTCGACCGATGGCGTGCCTGCGCGCAGCATCGCGTACGCGCCGAACGTCGCGATCGCCACGAGGTTGTTGAGGATCGGGGCGAACATCGGCGCGGCGAACCGGCGCTCGGCGTTGAGGAGCCCGGCGGCGATCGCGCCGATGCCGTAGAAGACGATCTGGGGCATGAACCACCGCATCAGGAAGACGCCGAGCTCGACCTGCGTCTCGACGTTGGGCGCGTCGGAGGCGACGAGGTACAGGCGCATGATCTGGGGCGCGAACACGATGCCGAGCAGCGCGGCGGCCGACAGCAGCACCAGGGCGAGCGTCAGCACCCGCCGCCCGAGGTCGAACGCCGCCTCGCGTCCGTCGCGCCGCTGATGATCGACGAACACGGGTACGACGACCGACGTGAGGATGCCGCCGAGGATCAGTTCGTAGACGATGTTCGGCGTCGTGTTGGCCTGCACGTAGACGTTGCCGAGCGTGCCCACCGTGACGCCCAGTGCGGCCGTCTGGGCAGCGATGCGCACGTAGCCGGTCAGCCTCGACAGGGTCGTGCCGACCGTCATCAACGCTGTGTTGCGTGCGTACGCGCCGCCGACGTCGGCGGGGTGGTGCGGAGCCGGCCCTCGCTCGGGCGTCACGTCGTCGGGCGTCGGAACAACCTCCTCGACCACAGCAGCAGCAACAGCAGGCCGGCCCCGATCGTGATCCACAAGGCCACGCCGTTGACGGCGGTCGTGCGCACCGCCAGGTTCTGGTCCTCGCCGAGGTCTCGACCCGACGGCGCACGGATCTTCGCGCGGATCGTCTGCGGACCGCCGGCCTTGGCCACCACGTCGAAGGCCACGATCTCATCGGGGCCCTGCAGCGTGACCGTCTGCTGCGCACCATCGGGGAACTCGAACGACGCGGAGCGCAGCACGATCTGGACGGTGAGCGGCGTCGGCCCAGGATCGCCCATGCGCAGGGGGATCGAGCCTTCGCCCGACGTCAGCAGGAACTCCTGCTGCACGTCGGGCAGCACGGATTCGAAGACGGTGCTCGTCGCGGCGTTCACCTGGTCGTACCAGCGTCGTCCTACACCCGGTTCGCCCACGTATTGCCCCGCTTCCGCGTAGAGCAGGTTGCGATCGAGCCGCGCGGGCTGCGGGCTGGGTCGACCGGCGAGCATCGAGCGGTACGCGGCCACGTTGCGCCGCTGGTCGCGGATCGCGACGACGTAGTCACGAGGGAAGCGTTCGAGCGACGGGATCACGGTCGCCGGGGGTTGCACCGGGTTGACCTGCTCGACGAACGTTGCGGCCGGGGTCGGGCGCAGGAAGGGGGCCTCGGCCAGCCGGCGGATCAGCGGGGGCCAGACGCCTGGGGGCAGCGCGGCGGGCATCGCGACCGCGATGCCCCGCACGGTCTCGGTACCGTCGGGCTGCAGGCCCGGAACCGGCTGTTCGCGCCAGACGGTCGCGAGGTCGCCGAGCACCGCTTGCGCGGCGAGCACCGGGTCGTCCACGAGCGTCGGATCGCCCAGCAGCGCCTGCACCCCCGGGTCGGGCATCACGAGGTCGAGGACCGCGCCGTCGTCGGTCGCCACGGTCGCCGTCGGCAGCAGCGCGAAGTCGTTCGTCTGTGCGGGCCGCGCCACCGTGTCGGCCTGCCCGAGCAGGGTGGTGGCCCCTCGCTCGGCGAGCCACTGCAGGCTCGGTTCGTCGAGCGCGCCCTGCGGAGGTCGGGCCGACCGATGCCGACGGCTCCCGACCGAGTCGCTCGGTCACGACGGTCTCGCCGTACTCCTGTTGGCGATCGAGCTCGGGGCCGAGACCCCCCGCTGCGAGCGAGGGCAGCAGGGGCGCCGCGAAGGGCGTGACCACGAGGTGCACGTCGGGGTCGGCGAGCAGCGCGCGGAGGTCGGCGAGCAGCGCGCCGGCGTTCGTGGCCGGCGGCTCATCGGGCCCGACCGCTTCCCCCGAGCTGCGTTCGTATCCGTCGGCCATGCGGGTCAACTGGTCCACGACGGCGGGCACCACGACCAGGTCGACCTCGATACGGCCGTCGTCGGACGCGACGGCCGCCCGCAGCGCCGCAACCTGCTGCGTGAGCCCGCCGTCGGGTCCGATGGCCGCTTCGAACGCCGGATCGGCGAGGCGCCCGAGGGGGTCCAGCGCGATCGGGGCATCGAACTCGGCCCACCACGCCAGTTCGACCGGCACGTCGGGTCGGCGCACGAGGTGCACGAGTGGCGTATCGATCCAGCCAACCTGCACGCCGCCGCTGCGCAGGTCGATGCGCGCGGGATACACGGCGGAGTCGGTGTCGCTCACCTCGCCGATCGGGCTCAGGTCGAACGTCAGGCGGAATTCCCTGGTGGCGCCGGGGTCGAGCGTGCCGCTCTGCTCCAGCGTGTCGGCGCCGATCGGCAGCGGGCCCGGTCCCTCGGTGAGCGAGGCGGTGAAATCGCCACGCGACGTGATGGCCGGGCCCACGACGTAGCCCACCGTCAGTTCCCCGAGGGCTTCCTCTCCGAGGTTCTCGGCTCGAAAGGTGATCGTGACCTCGGGCCGCTCGAGGCTGGTGACGGGGGTCTGCGCGCGCAGCGTGAGGTCGACGGACGGCTCCTGGGCGCCGGCGGGGACCGTGCCGACGAGCACGGTCATCGCGACGAGCACGAGCGGCAACAGCGCGCCGAGCGCGCGGAGGATCCTCATGGCGGTGCCCCATCGTAGCCCCGAGGACGCACGCCTCGGAGGTGCGCCCTGCTCACTCGCCGAACAGCGCGGCGGCCTCGGAGATGCCGTAGGCGGCGGCGATCACGAGCAGGAAGCTGCCGACGAGCAGGCGCAGGGTGCGCTCCCGGGTGCCCAGCGCGATCCTGGCGCCGAGACGGGCGCCCGGCACGGCGCCGAGCGTGACCACCAGGAACAACGCCCAGTCGATGTTGCCGAGCGCAGCGTGCGTGATCGTGCCCGGCACCACGAGCGCGACGATCGCGAGGAGCGACGTGCCGAGCGCCCGCTTCAGGGGCATGCCCAGCCAGCCCGCGAGCATCGGCACCATCACGAGACCGCCGCCGATGCCGAGCAGTCCGCTCACGAAGCCGGCGATGAGCCCGATGCCCATGTACATCGACGGCGTGGCCTCGAGGGCTGGGCCACGGCGCTCGCGCGAGCCACGCAGGATGCCGACCGATTGGTAGGCGAGGAGGGCCGCGGTGACCACGAGCAACAGGTGTGTGTCCACGAACTTCGTCAGCAGTGCCCCCACGATCGAGGCCACCGATGCCGGGACCGATCATCCAGGCGGCCGCGCGCTGGTCGAGCTCGCCCGAGGCCCGGTAGGTCATGGCGCCGGTGAGCGCGGTGGGCAGGATCACCGGCAGCGGCGTGGCGAGCGCCACGATGGGCGCCGCACCGAGCACGACCTGCAGCCCCGGCGTCATCACGATGCCGCCGCCGACCCCGAAGAGGCCCGAGAGCAAGCCCGAGACGAGGCCGATCAGGATGCCGAGCACCACGTCGAGGGCCGTCACGGCAGCTCGCGGCTCACCGAAGCAGCTCGGCTGCCCGCCCGAGCACCTCGCGTTCCCCCTTGTAGGCGGCCCGCTTCAGGGCGCGCTCGAGCGGGAACCACCGCACCTCTTCCATCTCGTCATCGCGATCGGCGGGGTCGCCGCCGGTGCACCGCATCAGGAAGAAGTGCACGGTCTTGCGGATGCGGGTGTCTTCCCACACGTAGAAGTAGCGCGTGTCGCCGAGCGAGGCCTCGATCTCGGCGGTGTAACCGGTCTCCTCGAGCACCTCGCGCACCGCGGCGTCTTCGTGCGTCTCGTCCTGCTCGATGCCGCCCTTCGCGAGTCCCCACGCGAGTTCGCCGCGGCGGGTACGGCGCGATGCCAGCACGATCTCGATCTCGTCGCCGTCGCGCCGGTAGACGACCCCGCCGGCCGAGACCTCGCGCTGCACGGGAGGTTGCGTCTTCGCCCCGGCGGAGGGTTTGCGTCGGCGACGCCGCCGTCGTTTCGGGGCCTGCCGCCCGTCGGTAGTTGGCTCGTCGGTCACGCGAGAATCCTAGCCGTCGCGCTCAGGTCCGCCCTTGGATAGGTCGATGGATGGGCGTGGCTCGCGAACCGGCGCGGGTCGAACGGAGGCTGCCGTCGGCGATGGATGTCAATGCACTGCTGCGCTACACGGTCGAACGCGGCGCGAGCGACCTGCATCTGAAGGTCGGCAACGTGCCGTTCGTGCGCATCGACGGCGACCTGCTGCCCGGCGAGTTCGACGTGCTCACGAGCATCGACACCGAGTCGGCGGCGGCGTCGCTCATGTCGGAGCACAAGAAGCTCGAGTTCGCCGAGACGAATGAGGCCGACCTCGGGTACACGCTGCCGGGCGTGGGGCGCTTCCGCGTGAACGTGTTCCGCCAGCGCGGCGTCGTGGGGCTCGCGGTCAGGCGGGTGCGCAGCGAGGTGCCGACGTTCGAGGAGCTGCGACTGCCGCGCGTCATGGCGAGCCTCGCCGATTCACCGCGAGGGCTCGTGCTGGTGACGGGGCCGACGGGTACCGGCAAGACGACCACCATCGCGTCGATGATCGGCCACATCAACCGGCATCGACGGGCGCACATCGTCACGATCGAAGACCCGATCGAGGTGATGCACGACGACATGCTCTCGATCATCCAGCAGCGTGAGATCGGCATCGACACCGACTCCTACGGGAACGCCTTGCGGCACGTGATCCGACAGGACCCCGACGTGATCTTCGTCGGCGAGATCCGTGACGGCGACTCCGCGATGTCGGCGATCCAGGCCGCGGAGACCGGCCACCTGGTGATCTCGACGCTGCACACCATCGACTGCATGGAGACGATCAACCGCATCCTGGACCTCTTCCCTCCGCAGCAACAGCGGGAGGTGCGCTCCTCGTTCGCCGGATCGCTGCGCGGCATCGTGTCGCAGCGTCTCGTCTCGAAGGCAGATGGCAAGGGCCGCGTGCCGGCGATCGAGGTGCTCGTCAACACCGGACGCGTGTTCGATCGCATCGTCGACCCCGCCACGACCGACCAGATCGTCGACGTGATCGCCGAGGGCGAGTTCTACGGCATGCAGACCTTCGACCAGTCGCTCGTGCAGCTCACGAAGGAGGGTCTCGTGAGTGAGGACGAGGCGCGGCGCGCGGCCACGAATCCGCACGACTTCGACCTGCAGATGCGGGGCGTGCTCGACCGGTTGTCGCTCGGTGACCGTGACAACGAGGGCCTCCCCTTCTAGAGCAGCGGTTCTACAGCGGAACGGATGAGGCCGGCACAGGACGGTCGTGTCATGCTCCGCCGATGGATCGCTCGTCGCTCTCCGCGATCCCCGGCCTCGGGGCGCTGGCCGCATACCAGCGCGCCTGGCTTCCCAAGGACGTTGTGGCCGGCCTCGTGCTCACCGCGTTGCTGGTGCCCCAGGGCATGGCGTATGCCGAACTCGCGGGGCTGCCCGCGATCACCGGTCTCTACACGTCCATCCTGTGCTTGATCGGGTACGCCCTTTTCGGACCGTCCCGCATCCTGGTGCTGGGGCCCGATTCGTCGCTCGGGCCGATGATCGCGGCCACCATCGCCCCGCTGCTCGTGGCCGACGGAGATCCGGCGCGCGCGATCGCGCTCTCGTCGATGCTGGCGTTGCTCGTCGGCGGCGTGATGATCCTGGCCGGGGTAGCGAAGCTTGGCTTCGTCGCAGACCTGCTCTCCAAGCCCACCCAGATCGGCTACATGAACGGCCTCGCCCTCACGATCTTGATCGGGCAGCTGCCGAAGCTCTTCGGGTTCTCGGTCGACGCCGACGGCCTCGTCGCGGAGGCGCAGGGGTTCATCGACGGCGTGGCCGACGGCGCCACCGTCGGGGCGGCCCTCGCGATCGGGATCGCGAGTCTCGCGGTGATCCTCATGCTGCAACGCCGCCTGCCGAAGCTGCCGGCGGTGCTGATCGCGGTGGTGCTCGCGATCGCGGCCGTCGAGGTGTTCGACCTCGTGGCGCGCGGCGTCTCGGTCGTCGGCACACTGCCGGGGGGCGTCCCGCCGTTCACCGTGCCCGACGTCTCATGGTCGGACCTGCCGTCGTTGGTCGGTGGCGCGTTGGGGATCGCCCTCGTCGCGCTCGCCGACACGATCTCGACGGCCTCGTCCTTCGCCGCTCGGCGCGGCGATCACGTGCACGGCAACCAGGAGATGATCGGCATCGGCGTTTCGAACGTGGCTGCGGGCCTCTTCCAGGGGTTCCCGGTGAGCACGAGCGGGTCGCGCACGGCCGTGGCGGAGCAGGCCGGCGCGAAGACCCAGGTCACCGGGCTGGTGGGGGCGGGGGCGATCCTGCTGCTGCTCGTGGTGGCGCCTGGACTGTTCCGGAACTTGCCACAGCCCACGCTCGCCGCGGTGGTGATCGCCGCGTCGCTCTCGCTCGCCGACATCCCGGGCACGG
This sequence comes from uncultured Actinomycetes bacterium, assembly GCA_963722795.1. GTDB lineage: Bacteria > Actinomycetota > UBA4738 > UBA4738 > HRBIN12 > JAOUEA01. The sequence goes on along the minus strand of CAVROD010000002.1, from coordinate 154,658 downwards.
TGCGTCTGTGGAGGCAGCGACGCACCGAGTGGTGGCTCTCGATCGCCGCGCTCCTCGGGGTGGCGTTGCTGGGGGTGCTGCCGGGCATCGTGATCGCCGTGGCCTTGTCGATCTTCAACGTCTTCCGGCGCGCGTGGTGGCCCTACCAGACCCGCCTGGGCAGGGTGGAAGGGCTGCCGGGCTTCCACGACGTGACGCAGTACCCCGGCGCCGAGCACCTGCCGGGCCTCGTGATGTATCGGTTCGATGCGCCCCTGTTCTTCGCCAACTGCCGCACGTTCCGGGAGGAGATCACCGAGGTGGTCATCGCGACGCCCGGTCTGCGATGGATCGTGCTCGCGGCCGAGCCCCTGACCGACGTCGACACGACGGCTTCCGACATGCTGGAAGACCTCGACGAATGGTTGAATGCACGCGGCGTCTCGCTCGTGTTCGCGGAGATGAAGGATCCGGTTCGACGCAAGATCGAGCGGTACGAGCTCACCCGCACCATCGATCCCCGGCACTTCTTCCCGACGATCGAGGCAGCCGTCGAGGCCTACCGAGCGGAGTTCGACGAGCGATGGCGAACCGACGACGAGGATCCCACGTGACGAGCACCGCGGTCACGAGACCGACGATCGCGCAACGGCTCGCTGCGATCGCTGCGATCGCTGCGCTGCTGGTCGCGGTCGGCGTCGTCGCGATCGTTGCGCTCGAGAACCTGGGCAGCATCATCGTGGCGAGCGTCGGGCTCGCACTCGCGATCGTGGGCTGCTGGTACTCGCTGTCGCGGGAGGGCGTGGTCCGGCTCCTGGCCCTTGCCCTCATCGTCGTCGGCGCCGGGCTCGTGGTCGTCACCCTCGTCGTCGGTGAGGTGAAGCTCTGGCCGTGGGTCATCGCAGGTGTCTCGTCGGTGGTGTCGGTGGCGGCGGCCGGATACGCGCTGCGCAGCACCCAGCGCCGCCAGGCAGCGAGCGTTGACGTCGGCACCGAGCCGACGCCGCCACCCCAACGTCCGGTGCTGCTGATGAACCCGAAGTCGGGAGGCGGGAAGGCCGAGAAGTTCGAGCTCGAGCGCGAGTGTCGCGAGCGAGGCATCGAGCCGATCGTGCTCGGCCCGGACGACGACCTCCGCCAACTCGCCGAAGACGCGGTTGCGCGCGGCGCCGACGTGATCGGCATGGCGGGCGGCGACGGCTCACAGGCGCTCGTCGGCGCGGTGGCGAGCGCGCACGGCATCCCGCACGTCGTGGTGCCCGCGGGCACCCGCAACCACTTCGCGCTCGATCTGGGGCTCGATCGCGACGACGTGGTGGGCGCCCTCGACGCGTTCATCGACGGCGTGGAGCGCACGATCGACCTGGCGGAGGTGAACGGTCGCGTCTTCGTCAACAACGCCACGCTGGGGCTCTACGCGAAGATCGTGCAGTCGCCGGAGTACCGCGACGCGAAGGTGCAGACCGCGGTCGAGATGCTGCCCGAGCTGATCGGTCCCGATGCGGAACCGCTCGACCTCCGTTTCACCGGCCCCGACGGGGAAGCGCTCGAGACGGCGGCGGTGATCCTCGTCTCGAACGGTCCGTACGAGCTGCGACATGCCCAGGGTCGCGGCTCCCGGGAACGAATCGACGATGGCGTGCTCGGCGTCGTCACCTTGAATCTGTCCAGCGCCGCCGACGTGCAACGGATGCTGTCGATGCAAGCGGTGGGCCAACTCGACCGGTTCGACGGATGGCGCGAATGGACCACCGACCGGTTCGAGGTGGCCTCGGGCGATGCGATCGAGATCGGCGTCGACGGCGAGGCGCTCACGATGGACCCGCCGCTCGTGTTCACGACGAGGAGGGGAGCGTTGCGGCTGCGCATGCCTCGGCATGCCTCGGGTTTGTCGCCGGCCGCCGCTGCGGTGCACGTCACGTCGCGCTCGACGCTGCGGGAACTCGCGCGCATCGCCATGGGGCGGTCGCTCTCGTGACCGAGCCCGGCGAACCGGTGACGCAGGGACCAGCCGACCCGCCGTCGGATCGCCTCGCGGACCGGCTCGAGGCGCGCCCCGTCGCTCCCGCTCCGGTGCTCCTGCGGGTGCTGCGCGAGCTCGGGGACGTGGACCGCGCGGTCTATCGCGCGGTCGCGGCGACGCCCACGCCGACGATCGATGGGCCGTTGCGCCGCTTCACCGCCGCCGCCGACCACTCGAAGCTGTGGGTCGGCTCGGCAGCGGTGCTGTTCGTCGTCGGAGGCCGCAAGGGTCGTCGTGCTGCGCTCACCGGGCTCGCGGCGATCGCCGCCACGTCGGCGATCGTGAACCTGCCGCTGAAGCTCGCCGGCGCGCGGCGGCGCCCGGACGCCGACGCGGCGGCGGTGCCCGAATCTCGCCGCGTCGCCATGCCGACCTCGGCGTCGTTCCCCTCGGGGCACTCCGCCTCGGCGGCGGCCTTCACCGCCGGGGTGTCCTCGGTCGTGCCGGCGCTGGGTGCGCCGCTCGGCTGCGCCGCCGCGGCGGTGGGGTACTCGAGGGTGCACGCCGGGGTCCACTACCCGGGCGACGTGGTCGCGGGCGTCGTCGTCGGTGCGTCGATCGGCGAGGCGGTGGTGTGGGGCGCGCAGCACCTGGCCGAGCGACGCCGCCGGTCCCGGGGCGAGCGCTAGACCCGCTGGTCGGGTCGCAGCGGTGTTCGTTCCCCCGCCGCGATCTGCGCCCTGATCTCCATCGGATGCCGCCGGTACCCGAACGGGATGGCGAGCAGGAAGTAGACCGGGATGAACAGCGGACCCCATGCGCAGAACTGCTTGATGTGCCAACGTTCGTGCGCGAGCAGCCGTCCGGTGACGGGCTCGGCCGACACGATCACGAAGCCCACGGTCATCGCGGTTCGATGCAGCCGCGGCATGAGCTTGGTGAGTCCGCGCGGTGCCCGGTCGAAGATGAGCGCGCCGTCGCGCAGGGCGGGCCGCTGGAAGGTCAGCAGTCCGAGCACCAAGCCGATCAGTGTGTTCGGCGAGGTCCAGATGAATCCGAGCCAGGTGGGCATCGCGGCCCACGGTAGCGCGTGGACGCCGCGCGGCCCTGCCGCGCTGCGCCTCGGGGGTAAGCTCGGGCGTCATGGCCAACCAGACACCGTCGGGCGCCGTGCTCGACGTGCCCGCGATCGCCAAGGAGCTCGGCGTTCGGTTCGTCGATGCCGGGCACGAGCTCTTCCTCGTCGGGGGCAGCGTGCGCGACCTGATGCTCGGGCGCCCCTCGCCCGACCTCGACTTCGCGACGAGCGCGCATCCCGACCAGACCACACGCATCCTGCGCGGGTGGGCGGATCGCCGCTACCTCGTCGGCGTGCGGTTCGGCACCGTCGGGGCCCTGAAGGACGGCGAGCGGCTCGAGATCACGACCTTCCGACAGGAGGTCTACGCCGAGGAGCATCGCAAGCCCACCGTCACGTTCGGCGACGACATCGAGACCGACCTCTCGCGGCGCGACTTCACGATCAACGCGATGGCCGTGCGGCTTCCCGACGGCGGGTTCGTCGACCCGCACGGCGGTGTCCGACACCTCGCCGCGAAGGTGCTCGACACCCCGCTCGAACCCGAGGTGTCGTTCGGCGACGATCCGTTGCGCATGCTGCGGGCGGCGCGCTTCGTGTCGCAGCTCGAGGTCGAACCGGCGCCGCGCGTGGTCGCGGCGATCGCGGCGATGCACGAGCGCATGCAGATCGTCTCGGCCGAGCGCATCGCCGAGGAACTCGTGAAGCTGCTCCTCGGCAAGCGTGTGGCCGCGGGCCTCGCGCTGCTCGTCGACACGAAGCTCGCCGACACCTTCCTGCCGGAGCTCGCAGCCCTCGAGCTCGAGCAGGACCCGGTGCACCAGCACAAGGACGTGCTGCGCCACACCTACGCGGTGGTGGAGAACACCGAGCCCGACGAGGTGCTGCGGCTCGCCGCGCTGCTGCACGACATCGGCAAGCCGGCCACCCGCCAGATCACGCCCGACGGCGTGCAGTTCCACCACCACGAGGTGGTCGGCGCGCGCATGGCAGACAAGCGCCTGCGCGCGTTGCGCTACCCGAACCACGTCGTCGACGACGTGCGCACGCTCGTCGAGATGCATCTGCGCTTCCACGGATACGGCGAAGGCTGGAGCGACGCCGCCGTGCGGCGCTACGTGCGCGACGCCGGACCGCTGCTCGACAAGCTGAACCAGCTCACGAGGGCCGACGTCACCACCCGCAACGAGCGGCGCGCGGCGAAGTTCCAGGCGCTGCAGGACGATCTCGAGGAGCGCATCGCGCGCCTCGCCGAGCAGGAGAACCTCGACTCCCTGCGGCCGCCACTCGACGGCACGCAGGTGATGCGTCACCTCGGTCTGGAACCCGGCCCGCAGGTGGGGGAAGCGCTCGAGTACCTGATGGAGCTCCGCATGGAACGCGGGCCCATCCCCGACGACGAGGCCTACGACCTGCTCGACGCCTGGGCGACGCAGCGCGGCCTGCGAGGCTGAGCTACGGCGTCGGGGGCAGTTGCTCGTCGTCGGGCAGGTGGTCGGCGGCGAGGCCCCTGCCCCCGTGCCGGGCCACGTCGAGCGCGGCGGTCGCCACGAGCACGCCGAAGACCGTGCCGACCACCAACGCCGGGGGCCATCCACGAGCGAGCACGGCCAGCGCCAGCAGGGCCACGATCGCGGCCCATCGCTGCAACATGCCGGCCCCCCACCAGCCGACCTCGGCCGTGTGCACCGCGACGAGCGACACGAGGAACGACGCCACGCCGCCGCACACCATGAGCCTGGTGGCGAGAGAGAGCCCGTGGTCATCGGCGGCGCCCGCCTCGATCGCGAGCTCGACGCCGATCGCCGCCGCGGCGATGCCGGCGAACCCCAGCAGGTGCCCGTAGCCCCAGAGGAACGATGCCCCGATGCGCTCGCGCGACAGCGACGTCGACGACACGGTCTCGAAGTAGGTCCACCAGATCGCTGCGGCGATGCCGAACCCGAGCAGCGCCGAGGCGATCGCGCCGCCGTCGAGCGCGACGTCGCCGAGACGGGCGGCCACCACCACCACGCTCTCGCCGAGCACGATGATCGTGAACAGCCCGTAGCGCTCGGGGATGTGCCGCGAGTCGAACGGCTGGCCCTCGTACGCGCGCACGGCGAACATCGGCGCCGCCATGAGCACGAGCAGGGCGAGCGCCCAGATCCAGTAGCGAAGCGGGGGGTCGACCAGCAACGACGAGAGCATGATGAGCCCGCCGATCGCGTCGCCGATCAGGTAGTTGCGCGCGAAGCGGTGAGCCGATCCGGCGTGGGGCAGCACGCGGACGAACATCAGCACGAGCACGGCCTGCAGACCGGCATAGGCCGACACGAAGAGGGTGTCGTGCTGTTCGTAGACACGCGGGATGCCCGCCGCGAGCACGATCACCAACAGCATCGCCACGAGCATGCCGAGCCGGTGCAGGAGGTCGTCGTTGTCCCACGCCGTCGCGAACCAAGTGAACTCCATCCACACCCACCACACCGGCACGAACAGGGCGACGAAGTGCCAGAGGCCCTGCAAGGTCGGGTCGGCGTGCAGCCCGTCGGCGAGCGCCGCGACCGCCGCCACGAAGCACAGGTCGAAGAACAGCTCGAGCCAGGTGGCGGTGCGCTCGCCCATGTCGAACTCGCGCATCGGCGCCGGCCGGATCAGGTCACGCATGGTCACCCGTTCACGGTACGCGCCGGTGACCCATATGGGTTCACGCGAGCGGCAGCGTCGCGAGATCGCCGAGCACGACCTCGCGATCCGCGTCGTCCTCGATCGTGGTTGCGATGGCCCTGGCTTCGTCCGCGTGGCGCCGTGCGTCGTCGGCCTCGCCGGCGACGGCATGTGCCCGGGCGAGCGCCTCATGGGCTTCGGCACGGATCCAGCCGGGCAGGTCTGCGGACTCCGCGCGCGCCAGGCACCACCGCGCGTGGTAGAGCGCCGGCTCGACGCGACCGAGCGTCGAGTACGCGCGGGAACAGAGCCAGTCGCCGATCGCCACGTTCTCGGCGGTGCCCGCGGCTTCCCAATGCAGCCGGGAGCCATGGGCGGCGTGGATCATGCGCTCGTCCTGCTCGGGCGTGCGGTCGGTCGTCTCGAGCAGCGCCCAGACCTCGCTGAACAGGTCGACCGCGAACCGTCGATCCGTCGGTCCGGTCGGTCCTCAGCCATCGATCGCGAGCCTAGCTGCCCGCGTCGGCCCTCGTGACCTCGCGCCGGGCGATCGTGAGCAGGTCGTCGATGTCGATCGCCCAGACCCGCACGACACCGGGTCCACCCAGCGTGCTGGGCGCCTGCGTCGCGAGCATCGAACCGTCGGCACTGAAGGCGAGGCGATACGGGTGGCGAAGATCGGGCGAGGGCAGCGTGACGATCCGGTGCCCCGAACCCGAGTCGAACAGGCCGACCCCATTCGAGACCGGCGCGGCGATGCGCCGTCCGTCAGGGCTGACGGCGACCGTGCCGACCCTGCCCGGAGAGATCTCGAGAGCGCCGACCCTCGTTCCCGACCGCACATCCCAGACGACCGGTGCCCCGAACATCGTGACGACGTAGGAGCCGGTCGGGTCGAAGGTCAGTCCCTCCGCCGGTTCCGTCCGCATCGTCCGGAGGAGCTCCTCACGACGCCAGTCCCAGATCGCGATGAGGCTGCCGTCTCCTTGCCCGCCGCCGATCGTGGCGAGCAGTCGGCCATCGGGGCTGAAGCTCGTGCCGGTGATCCCTTCGGACGTTCGATCGGGGAGTTCGGCGACCACCGCTCCGGAACGATCGACGACGAGCGTTGCCCGACGATCGGGGGACGCGACCGCGAGCACGGTGCTCTCCGCGCTCCAGGCGACGCCTTCTGCGTGCTGTACGACGGGGGACGTGGGAAGTCGTTGGCCGGTGTCGGTGTCCCACACCCGTGTCTGTCGCCGGAACCGAACCGCCTCGTGCGAGTAGGCGATCGCGATCGTGGTGCCATCGGGGCTGAGCGCGAACCAGTGCTCCTTGACCGGTGGACCGATGGGTGGCGATGTCTCGCCGGACTCGAGGTCGTGGACCCGGATATCGCCCTGCGCGTCAGCCGCGACCAGGTCGCCATCCGGCTGGAACGCGACGTCTCCGAACTCCTTGACCGTCGGGATGTTCGCCCATTCCGCAGCGCCGGCATCGCTGAGGTCCCAGACCTTCACGGCGCCGTGATCCGCCGCTCCCGCCATCACGTGCGTGCCGTCGGGGGAGACGGCGACCCCCCCGACCCCGCGGTCGGTCTCGGTGGACGACAGGGTCAGCCGCTCGTCGGCAACGCCATCACGGATGCTCCACACCGTGACGCCCGGCACCTCATCGCTGCCGGAGAGCAGGGTGGCCGAGTCCGGGCCCCAGGCGAGCGCGCTCACCGACGGATGCCCAGGGAGCTCGTCGAGAAGATCGCCGGTCCTCGCGCTCCAGATCATGGCTCCTGGGATGCCCCCCGACGCGATGTATCGGCCGTCGGGACTCCATGCGAGCGTCCCGGCTCCGAAGGGAACCGGGATCGGGGCGAAGCGTGGAAGGCCGGTCGTCACGTCGACGACCGCCAACGACGGTCCTCGCGCGAACGCGACCGTCCGGCCGTCCGGGCTCAGCGTGATCGCCGACGCCCCGTTGCTCCGCATGGAGCCGTTCACGCGTCCCGACCCAGCATCGATCGTTCGGATCGTGCCGCGTTCCTCCCAGCCCGCAGCCACCACACTGCCGTCCGCGCTGAAGTCCGGACCCATCGCCGTGCCGCTGCCGCCGACCGTCGCGATGAGCGTGAGCGAGTCGGCGTCCCACAGGCGCAGGGCCCCGTCCGCGCCCGTGGACGCCAGACGAGCGCCATCGGTGCTGAACGCGAGCCCGGTCACCATGCCGTCGTGAGTCTCGAGTCGGTGCTCGATCTCGCCGGTCATCGCGTCGCCGATGACGATCGTTCCCTGGCCATCGCCGCCGACCGCCGCGAACGACCCCGAGGGACTCCATGCAACCTCGCCGCCGACGCCCGGCACGGTGGTCACGACGCGGGACGTGACGATCGCACGGTGGAGTGCCTCCTCCGCTTCGGGGATCACGGACCCGTCGACCGACCGTGTCTCGCGCACGGCTGCCACGGCCAGCGTCACGCTGCGCTCGGGGTCCTGCTCCAGGGTCGAGATCGCGGCTGCGGCGAGCGCTCGCGCCCGCGCGATGCGGGCCACGCTCGCCGCTCGCTGGCTCTGATCCGTCGCCACGATCGTCAGCCCGCCGGCCACGAGCGCCGCCACCGCGAACACGGCCACGAGGGCGCGCAGTCGCCCCCGGGCCCGGCGTTCCGTGCGGATCTCCTGTTCGCGCCGCTCCACCTCGACCGCTCGATCGACCGCTCGCCGCTCGATGCTGGCCCCGACGAACTCGCGCTGGGGCCGGCCGATCGCGAGGTCGGCGGTTGCCGACCACGACTCGACCTGCTCGAGCCGCGCGCCTCGCAGGAGGAAGCTCGGGTCCCGGCCTGACCCCTGCCACTCCGACGCGGCCCGCGCCAGGCGCTCGTCGTGACGGAGATCGTCGCGCGCCTCGTCGATCCATGCGCGCAACCGGGCCCACGCCCCGAGCAATGCCTCGTGAGCGACCTCCACGGTGGGCTCCCGCGTGGACGGTTCTCGATCGAAGGTGAGCAATCGATGACGACCGAGTGTGTCGAGGACCTCGTCGATGTGTGCAGGGTCGACGTCGAGCGCATCGAGTTCGCTCCGCGCGACACGCCGACGCGTGTCGCGCGAGCCCTCACCCAGTGCGACCAGGCGCAGCAACACCTGTCGGGTCACGCGCTGCACGCCCGGGTCGGCGTCGCGGTAACAACGCTCCGCCCGTGCGGAGAGCGCCCCCGCGACGCCGCCGATCTCGCGGTAGGCATCGAGGGTCAACCGGTCGCCGGCGCGTCGTTCGAACAGCTCGGTCAGTGCGTACTGCACGAGTGGAAGGGCACCCGGCTGATCCGCGACGTCGGCGATCATCGCCGCTTCCAGCCCGGGATCCGGGTGGACACCGGCTCGTTCTGCCGGGCGACGGATGGCCTGCTCGAGTTCGTCGGGTGTGAGTGGCGGCACGGCCTCGGTTCGGGCCGCGAGCAGCTCGCCGAACCGCGGGTACACGAGCGGCCGGTCGAAGAAGTCGGCGCGCATCGTGGCGATCACCTGCACGCGGCTCTCGGGATCGACGCACGCGACGCGGAGCGAGTCCAAGAACAGCGCACGCTCCCGCTCGTTCGACGTGAGCGTGAACAGTTCCTCGAACTGGTCGATGACGAGCACCACCTCGGCGCCATCGGGAGCGACGAGGTCGACGGCCTCGAGCAGCCCCCTGGAACCAGCCTCGAGTGTGTCGCGCACTCGTGACGCCGCTCGCACCGCGACGCGGAGCAGGGCGGCCTCGAGTTCCTCGATGGGGTGCGTGCCGGGCAGCATGTCGGCGACGAAGCGATCGCCCTCCCCGAGTGCGCCCCGACGGATCGCGGGCACCAGCCCGGCCCGCACCACCGACGACTTCCCGCCGCCACTGGGGCCCACGACGGCGAGGAATCGCGCGCCAGGGTGCGGCTCGACGAGCCTCGCGATCAGCCGATCGACGAGCGCGTCGCGTCCGAAGAAGTCCCCGGCGTCGGACTCGGTGAAGGCTCGCAGCCCCTTGTACGGATTGCGGACGTCGGCGCGCACCTCGTCGGCGACCGCCGAGGGCCCGAGCATCGCCCGCGCGCCGTCGGCGAGCCGGCTCGCGTCGGCTCCGCCGCTCCCGAGCTCGGCGGCCGCGACGAGTTCCAACATGCGATCGGGCATCCGCGCGCCGAGCAGTTCGCGGATGAGCCGTGCCAGCCGGCGGACGTCGTCCTGCATGTCGACGACCGTGGCCGATCGCACGGCGAAGTCGCCGAGGTAGGCGTTGCCGTCGGCATCGAACAGCACGTTCGATCCGCCCACGTTGCCGTGCGTGACCCCTTGGCGGTGGGCGAACGCCAGTGCCGACGCGACCTGCTCGACGATCCGGACCGCTCGCTCGCTCGTCATCGGCTCCTCACGGGCCTGGAGCGCCCGCAGGCTTCCTCCCCGCAGATACCGGGACACCACGTAGGCCCGGCCGAGCTCCCGCCAGGCGTCATAGGTGGGCACGACATGCGGGTGCTCGAGCGCCGCCGCGGCCTGGGCGTCCAGCTCGAATCGACGCACGAACGATGGGTCGGCTGCGACCGCTTCTCGGAAGACCTTCACGGCGACGTCGCGCCCCACGTGCGGCTGGATCGCGCGGAACACGGCCCCGTCTGGCCCGTCCCCGAGCTTCTCGAGCAGACGGTAGCCGCGCAGCGGTTCGCCCCTGAGGTCGAGTGCGGGGTCGTGGCGAAGGATGCGTTCGTGCAGGCGCACGAGCTCGGCTGAGGGATCGATACCGAGCTGCTCCGCGAGGATCTCGCGTGCTCGCTGGAACGCATGGAGCGCGTCGGCCTGCCGCCCGTTGCGATACAGCGCGAGCATCAAGAGTCCCCAGAGGCCTTCGCGCAAGGGAAGCTGCACGACCAGCGTCTCGAGCTCGCCGACCGCCCGCGCGTCCATCCCGCTCGCAAGCAGGCCTTCGATGCGGTGCTCCTGTGCCTCGAGCCTGAGCTCGTCGAGCCTGGCCGCTTCGGCGAGCAGTGACGGACGGTCCGCGAGATCAGCGAGCGCGGGCCCGCGCCAGAGTCCCAGGGCATCGTCGAGCGTCGTGATCGCGATGCCCGGGTCGACCGTCATCGCCTTCTTCGCGTCGCGCACCAGGGAGTCGAACCGCGTCGCGTCGAGCTCCGTCGGGTCGAGGAGCAGCACGTATCCGGGCGACCGTCCCTGCAGCCGGTCATCGCCGAGGGACCCCCGCAGGCTCGAGACGTAGGTCTGCAGCGTGTTCCGCGCCTTCTCAGGCGGATCGTCGCCCCAGATCTCGTCGATCAAGTGGTCCGTCGGCACGACCTGGTTCGCGCGGATGAGCAGGCTGGCGAGCACGGCGCGTTGTTTCGGTCCACCGAGGGGAACCGGGCCATCCCCCGCGTCGACCTCGAGAGGTCCCAAGACGCGGAACTGCACCGCACGACGGTAGCGAGTCACCTGGTCCATACGCAACGCAACCGTCTCCTGCTGCCGTCAAGAACTTCGCAAGAACGTCGATGCGGGCGTCTTGCTCGTCTCCTGCGCTGCCTCCGAGGACCGTCGGTGAGGGTGAGCCCGATGCCACCCACCGAGGGTGCGCACCTGGAAAGGGAGGGAGTCATGCGGCAGAAGCTGGGTATCGCGGCGGCGGTCGCGGCGCTCATGGTCTCAGGCGTGTTGGTCGGCGTCTCGAACGGGGATGAGGGCGCGACAGCCGGCGCGCAGGTGACCGAGCTGGCCAGCGGCGATGTCCTCGCGGAGCGATCCGGGGGCATCTCGAGCCAGATCCGTGAGGAGGCGCTCGACGTCAACGGTGAGCGCGTCGGCACGATCCGCTGGAACTGCGCCAACGGAACCGACTGGCACTGCACCGTGGTCTACGGGCTCAAGGGTTCGCCGGGCATGCGAGGCACGCTGGTCGCGATGGGGATCTTCCGTGGGTTCAGCGGCGAGTCGCTCGCCGTGGTCGGCGGCACCGGCGCCTACGCCGGGGCGGGGGGTGTCGTGACCCTCGAGACGAGCGGCGACGACTTCACCCACACGTTCGATCTGGTGGCGTAGTCGATGGATCGATCGGACCGCGACCGTCGAGGGTCCGGCCGGGGGCGTGGCGCTCTCGGCTGGATCCTGGCCGCCGCCGCTCTGGCTGCGGTGCTGGCACTCATCGCCGTCGGGGTCGCCCGGCTCGCGTGAACGAGATCCCGCCACCACGAAGGAGCGAGACATGAGCAGCCCCGTCACCCGCCGTCGCTTCCTGCAGACGTCGGCCGCGATCGGCGCGACCGCGGCGGCTTCCCGGGCCGCCGGCTTGGGGCTCCCGTCAGCCGGTGCCGCGATGTCCGCCGCCCCCGACCCGTTCCCCTGGAGCGAGTCGACCATCGCCGAGATGCGGGTGGCGATGGAGTCGGGGGCGAGCACCGCACGTCGCATCATGCTCGACCATCTCGAGCGCATCGAGCGGCTCGACTGGGCGGGCCCACGCGTGAACTCGGTGATCGAGGTGAACCCCGACGCGGAGGCCATCGCCGCCGCACTGGACCAGGAGCGAGCCGACGGCCACGTGCGAGGGCCCCTGCACGGCATCCCCATCCTGTTGAAGGACGCCATCGCAACCGACGACCGCATGCAGACCACGGCCGGCTCGCTGGCGTTGACGGGATCACGCGTGCCTCGCGATGCAGGGCTCGTGACGAAGCTCCGCGACGCCGGTGCCGTCCTGCTCGGCAAGGCGAACATGTCCGAGTGGAACGCGTTCCGAGGCTGGCCGTTGCACGGCGGCTGGAGCGCCCGGGCGGGCACGGGCCGCAACCCCTACGACCTCAGCCGCAGCACGGGTGATTCGAGTTCGGGGTCTGCGGCCGCCGTCGCGGCGAGTTTCGCGGGCGCCTCGATCGGCCTCGAGACGTACGGCTCGATCGTGATGCCCTCGTCGCTCTGCGGCGTCGTCGGCCTCAAGCCCACCCACGGGCTCGTCAGTCGATCGGGCTCGATCGGCATCGCCCACAGCCGCGACGTGCTCGGCCCGATCGGTCGCACGGTCGTCGACGTGGCCACCGTCTTGAGCGCCATCGCCGGCGAGGACCCTCTCGACCCGTTCACGATCGGGTCCGTGGGCCACGTGCATGCGGACTACCGGCGCTTCCTCGATCCCGCTGGACTCCGCGGCGCCCGCATCGGTGTCTGGCGACCGAAGCATCTGTGGAAGCACGACGAGGTCGCGGGGGTCATCGAGGAGGCGATCGCGGCGTTGCGAGAAGCCGGCGCACGCGTGGTCGACCCGGTGGCACTGCCGCATTGGCTCGACGCGACCGGTGAGCACGTGTCGGTGATGTTCTACGAATTCCGTCACGACATCCGGGCGTATCTGTCCGGTCTCACGAACACCTCGATGCGCACGCTCGCCGACGTGATCGCGTTCAATGAGTCGCATCGCGACGAGGAGCTGCGCTGGCACTCCCAAGGCCTGCTCGAGTCGGCCAACGAGCAGCCGCCGCTCTCCGACCCGGGCTACCGGCGCTCGTTGCATCGCTCACGCCGTCTCGGCCGCGCCGCCTTCGACCGACCCATGCGGGAACATCGTCTCGATGCCATCGTGGCTCCCACCTTCCTCAGGGCATGGGTGATGGATCTTCGGGGCGGTGACGACCCGTCGAACGGGAACGGCGCCGCCGGGCCGTCGAACGCAGCGGGGTATCCGCATATCACGGTGCCCGCCGGGTTCGCTCGTGGCTTGCCGATCGGCATGTCGTTCATGGCTCGAGCGTGGCAGGAGCCGAAGCTGCTCCGCTACGCCTACGCGTTCGAGCACGCGACCCAGGCGCGCCGGGCGCCGAGGTTCGTCGAGCTCCCCTTCGTCGACCGCTGACTCACTCCGGAAGGCCGAGTCCGGCGAGCCGCAGGGCGGTGCGCAACACGCGCGGGTCGCCGCGCCAGTGGTCCTGCACGACAGTGGCCCCGGCTCGCCGCACGAGGTGGCGCAGCACGAGACCCACCACGATGACGTCGTCGAGCGGACCGAGCACCGGGATGAACTCCGGCACGAGGTCGATCGGGGAAAGCAGCCAGACGAGCGCGCCGCCGAGGAGCACCTTCGAGCCGACGGGCACCCGCGGGTCGCCGAGCAGGCCGCGTGTGAGCACCACCAGATCGGGGATCGTGCGCGCGAGCTGCCTGGCGGCCACCCGACGCCCGAAGAACCACAATGCAGCGATCGCGACCGCCCACATGGCCGCGGCGACGCCGATCGCGATCACGAGCCCTCGCACCGTTCCAGCGTAGCCCCGCTACGCTCGGCGGACATGAGCGCGACCGTCACCGCCGAGGCGCCCCGCGCCGACCCCGAGCGCGGGCTCACCGCGGCCGAGGTCGCCGATCGCGTTGCCCGCGGACAGATCAACGACGTACCTGCCGCCCCCACGCGCACGGTGGCCCAGATCGTGCGGGGCAACGTGTTCACGCGGTTCAACGCGATCCTGGGCGCGATGCTCGCGATCATCCTCGTGGTAGGGCCCTTGCAGGACGCCCTCTTCGGACTCGTCCTGATCGCGAACGCCGGCATCGGCATCGTGCAGGAGCTGCGCGCCAAGCGCACGCTCGACCGGCTCACCGTGCTCACCGCGCCGAAGGCGCGCGTCGTGCGCGATGGCGAGGTGCGCGAGGTGGCGGTCGGCGACGTCGTGCTCGACGAGGTGCTCGACGTCGGCGCGGGGTCCGAGATCGTGGTCGACGGCGAGGTGCTCACGACCCGCGGTCTCGAGGTCGACGAGTCGCTGTTGACCGGCGAATCCGACGCGGTCGGCAAGACGCCGGGCGACGAGGTGCTGAGCGGCTCGTTCGTGGCCGCGGGTGCCGGGCGGTACCGCGCCACCCGGGTCGGCGCCGAGGCCTACGCCGTGCAACTCGCCGAGGACGCCCGGCGGTTCTCGCTCACGCGCTCGGAGCTGCGCTCGGGCATCGACCGCATCCTCACCTACGTGACCTTCGCCATCGTGCCGACGGCGGCGCTGCTCTTCTTCAGCCAGTTCCGCGCCACCGACGATTGGCGCGAGGCGACGTCGGGCGCCGTCGCGGGCACGGTGGCGATGATCCCCGAAGGCCTCGTGTTGCTCACGTCGCTCGCGTTCGCCGTCGCGGTCGTGCGCCTGGCCAAGCGACAGGTGCTCGTGCAGGAGCTGCCAGCGGTCGAGGGGCTCGCGCGCGTCGACGTGCTGTGCATCGACAAGACCGGCACCCTCACGGAAGGCAAGCTCGCGGTCGATCACCTTGAGCCCGCCGCCGTCGATGAGGTGGCGCTCGGCGCCGCCCTCGCCGCCCTCGCGGCAGCCGACCCCGCACCCAACGCGACGACGAACGCGATCGCAGAGCGATACCCCGATGCGCCCGACTGGCGGGCCACCGATGGCGTGCCGTTCTCGTCGTCGAGGAAATGGGGCGCCTCGGCGTTCGAGGCGCACGGGGCGTGGTTCCTCGGCGCTCCCGACGTGATGCTCGATGCCGTCGATGACGCGGGCGAGCTGCGCGAGCGGGTGCGTGCGCTGTCCGACGAGGGCCACCGCGTGCTGCTCGTCGCGACCGCGCACGGCCTCACCGAGGAGCATCTGCCCCCCGACCTCGAGCCGGCCGGTCTCGTCGTGCTCGGCGACCGGCCGCGACCCGACGCCGCCGAGACCCTGCGCTACTTCCGGGAACAGGACGTCACGGTGAAGGTCATCTCGGGCGACGATCCGCGCACGGTCGGGGCGATCGCGCATCAGCTCGGGCTCGAGGGCGCCGACGAGCCGGTCGACGCGCGCGAGCTGCCCGACGACGTCGACGAGCTCGCCGGGATGTTGGAGTCCCACGCCGTGTTCGGGCGGGTCACACCGCAGCAGAAGCGCGAGATGGTGCAGGCGCTGCAGTCGCACGGGCACACCGTGGCCATGACCGGCGACGGCGTGAACGACGCCCTCGCGCTGAAGGACGCCGACATCGGCGTGGCCATGGGCTCGGGCAGCGACGCCACGCGCGCGGTCGCCCAACTCGTGCTGCTCGACTCGACCTTCGACTCGCTGCCCCCGGTGGTGGCCGAGGGCCGCCGGGTGCTCGGGAACATCGAGCGCACGAGCGGGCTGTACCTCAACAAGACCGTGTACGCGATGCTGATCTCGCTCGCGACCGGGGTGGTGGGCTTCGTGTTCCCGTTCCTGCCGAGGCACCTCACGTTGATCGGCGCGGTCACGATCGGCATCCCGTCGTTCTTCCTCGCGCTCGCGCCCAACACCGACCGATTCCGGCCCGGCTTCGTGCGCCGCGTGCTGCGATTCGCGATCCCGACCGGCACGCTCGCGGCCATCGCGACCCTGCTGGCCTACGCCCTGGCCCGTGAGGAACCGGGCGTCACGCTCGAACAGGCGCAGACGACCGCCGTCATGGTGCTCACGTGGATCGGCCTGCTGGTGCTGACGATCCTGTCGGCGCCGCTCACGCGCTCGCGGCTCGCCCTGATCTGGTCGATGGCCGGCCTGTTCGCGATCGCGCTCACCTGGGGGCCGACGCAGACCTTCTTCGCGCTCGACGACCCACCGCTCGTGGTGTGGCTCGCCGGGTTCGGCATCGCCGCGATCGTGTGGTCGTTCGCCCGGTTGTTCGTGCCGGGCGAGGCGCCGGTCGGGCCGAAAGCCCGCGACGTGCTGCTGGCCGGCGGCACGACCGACTCGCGGTCGCCGGGCGACGACGGCCCTCCCGAGTAGTCTGGGTCAGACTAGATGAGGCTGAGGTCGCCGGGGGGCCAGATCACGATCTCGGCCTTGCCGATGACCTTGTCGATGGGCACGAACCCGAGCGAGAAGCGGGAGTCGAGCGAGTTCCCGCGATTGTCGCCCATCACGAACAACCGACCGTCGGGCACGATCGTCCTGCGGAAGTCGTCGGTGGGTTGCGTGAGGTACGGCTCCTCGATCGCCTCGCCGTTCACGTAGACCTGACCGTCCTTGGCCGACACGGTGTCACCGGGGGTGCCGACCACCCGTTTGATGAAGTCCTCGCTGTCGGGGCGCTGCACGCCGAGGCCCTCGAACATCCAATGGAAGAACCCGCTCACGAGGCCGCGGTCGGGCACGCCGCTCGGGTCGGGGTCCTCGAACACGATGATGTCGCCGCGGTCGGGGTCGCCGAAGTAGTACGGCACCTTCAGCACGAGCACCCGGTCGCCAGGGACGAGCGTCGGCTCCATCGACCCCGACGGGATGAAGAACGCCTGCACGAGGAACGTCTTGATCAGCAGCGCCAGCACGAACGCCATGATGATGAGCCCCGGCAACTCGCCTAGGAACTGCGTGATCGGGTTCCGGTGCTTCTTGGGGGCGTGCTTCGGGTCGTGCTCGGGCTCGGGCGCCTCGAGCGACTCGCGTTGGCTGGTCTTCACCGAGCAAGGGTACCCGTCGGGCGATCCTCACCGGCGTCGATGTCGATCTGCAACGAGACCTCCACCGCCTTGAAGCTGGCCCAGACATCCCTGCCCTCGCGAAGACCCATCCTCTCGACAGACCCCGCGGTCACCGCAGCCATGAGCGGGGGACGGGTGGCGAGGCGGACGCGTGCCCGGTCGCCATCGACCGCGATCTCCTCGATCTGCCCCCGGAAGACGTTGCGGGCCGACCCTTCGGGCGGTCCGGCATGCAGCGACACGTCGATGGGCTTCAGGCTGGCGATCGCGCGGTCACCGTGCGCGACGGCGACCTGGGGCGAGACCGTGATCACGCCGTCGGGCGTGCGGAGCGTCGCCGCCCCGTCCTCGAGCGGCTCCAGCACGCCGGCGAACAGGTTCACGCCGACCAGGTCGGCGGCGTAGCGCGACGACGGCCGGGCCCGGATCTCGTCGGGCGTGCCGGTCTGGGTGATCGTGCCGCCGTCGAGCAGCGCGACCCTGTCGGCCAACGTGAGCGCGTCGAGCGGGTCGTGCGCGATGAGCACCGTCGCGCCGCCGAACGAACGCGCGGTCTCGCGGATCAGAGCTCGCAGGCCCCGGCGAGCCGACACGTCGACGTTCGCGAACGGCTCGTCGAGCACCAGCAACCTGGGCCGTGACGCGAGGGCGCGGGCGAGCGCGACCCGCTGCCGCTCGCCGCCCGACAGGGAGCTCGGTCGCGCGCCGGCATCGACGGCAGGAGCGATGCGCTCGAGCAGTTCGCGCGCCCGCCGGCGCGCGTCGGCCTTGGCGACCGTGCGAGCCCGCAGCGGGAACGCCACGTTCTCGAGCGCCGAGAGTCTCGGGAAGAGCAGGTCGTCCTGGAAGCACACCCCGATCGGGCGCCGTTCGGGCGGCTGCCGGTCGACGCGCGCTCCGTCGATCGTGATCGTGCCCCGGACGAGCTCGAGCGTGCCGAGCAGCGCGTCGACCACCGTGGACTTGCCGGCGCCGTTGGGGCCGAGCAGCGCGAGCGTCTCCCCGTCGGCGACATCGAAGGCCACGTCGACCTCGAACGAACCGCGGCGGGCGACGAGCTCGGCGCGCAGCGGCATCGCGATCAGCGGCCCTGCGTGATGCGATCGCGCATCGCCACGAGCACGGCGATCGAGAGCACGACCAGGATCAATGACAGGAAGATCGCACCGCCCGGGTCGCTCAGCCGGGTCTCGTACACGGCGAGCGGCAAGGTCTGGGTGCGCCCGGCGAGGTTGCCCGCGAACGTGATCGTGGCGCCGAACTCGCCGAGCGCCCGCGCCCATGCCAGCACCGCCCCGGCCACGAGTTGCGGCGCGAGCATCGGCAGTACGACACGTCGGATCGCGTAGCGGGGGCGCGCACCGAGCGCCGCCGCCGCCTGCTCGTAGCGACGATCGATCGACCGCAGACCCGCTTCGGTCGCGAGCACGACGAGCGGCATCGAGACGAAGGTGGTGGCGACGATGGCACCCCACGTCGTGAACGTGAGTTGCAGGCCCACGGTCGAGTGCAGCCACCGGCCGATCACGCCGCCCCGTCCGAGCGCCGCGAGCAACCCGATGCCTCCGACCACCGGCGGCAGCACGACCGGCAGCACCACGATCGCCCGCAGCACGGCGCGCCCCGGCATGTGCGACCGGGCCAGGACCCACGCGAGCGGCACGCCGAGCAGGAGCGACAGCCCGGTCGCGGCGAGCGACACGACGATCGACAGCCGCAGGGCCTCGGCGGCGCCGGCGCCCGAGAGCGAAGCGCCGATGTCGTCCCATGGCGCCCGCAGCACCAGCGCGAGCAGGGGCAGCGAGACGAACACGACGCCGACGCCGGCGAGGATCCACAGGGGAAGGGGCGTGCGCGATCGCATGGATCAGACGGGCATGAACCCGTACTCCTCGAGCGCGGCCTGGCCGTCGGGGCCCGTCAGGAAGGCCACGAACGCCGAGGCGAGGTCGGCGTTCGGCGTTCCGGCGACCACGGCGGTCGGATAGGTGGCGATCACGTTCACGGCATCGTCGATGGTCACGGCGGCCACGTCGTTGCCGGCGGCCGCCGAGATGTCGGACTCGTACACGATGCCGGCGTCGCCCTCTCCCGCCGCGATCTTGGCGATGACGCTCGCGTTGTCTTCCTCGTTCGAGACGACGTTGGCCTCGGCCGCCTCGGCGACACCCGCGTTCGAGAGCGCCTCGCGAGCGTAGTCGCCGACCGGCACTCCCTCGGCGGCGAGCACCAATCGCACGCCTTCCTCCGCGAGGTCCTCGATCGATGCGATGCCGGCAGGGTTGTCCACCGGCGTGACGATCACGAGCCGATTCGTCGCGAAATCGACCCGACCGGTGACGCCCGGGTCGTCCTGCACCGCGTCCATCCACGTGCCGCTCGCGCTCGCGAAGACGTCGGCGGTGCCCTCGCTCTGGATCTGGACGGCGAGCGTGTCCGACGCTGCGAAGTTGAAGGTCACCGTGACCCCTTCGTGCTCGGCCTCGAACGCCGGTCCGATGCGTTCGGTGAACGCGGCGGTGAGTGACGACGCAGCGAAGACGGTCAGCTCAGAGGCGCCATCGTTGGTGCCCGCCCCGGCGCAGCCGGCCACGAGCGGCACGACGACCAATGAGCTGAGGAAGCGGCGCATCGACGAACGATACCAGCTCTACCAGGGTTCATAGCTAGGAAAACCTGCCACTACTCGTTCTGAAGATTCACCATGACGCTCGTGGCCTTGACCGTCGCGACGGCTTCCATGCCGGGCTCGAGACCCATCTGATCCGCGGCTTCCCGGGTGATGAACGCGAGCACCCGATGCGGGCCGGCCTGGATCTCCACGGTCGCGGCGAGCCCGTCGCGCTTCACCTCGGTGATGACGCCGGGGAAGCGGTTCCTGGCGCTCGCCTGCGCGATCGGTTCCTCGTGCCGCCGCTCGGACGAGCAGGCGTGCGACCTCCGAGGCGGGCACGGTGCGCTGGCCGCCCTCGGTGCGCTCGACGCGCAGCTTGCCGTCGCGTTCCCAGCGTCGCAGCGTCTCGACGCGCACGCCGAGCGCCTTCGCGGCTTCGCCGATGCGATAGGCGTCGGTCATCGTTCGGCAGGCTACTCCTTCGCGCGGTCGCCGGGCATCAGCGCGAACGCCACGACGGCCGCGAGCATCCACGCGGCGAGCCAGACGAAGGCGACACCGGGGCGAGACCATCGATCCACAGGATGCCTGCGACGGCGCTCGCCGCGAGGTTGCCGGCGCTCTGCAAGGCGGCGAGCAGCCCGAACGCGCTGCCGCGGATCTGTTCGGGCGCCCGCGCCGCGACGGCGGCGTGTTCCGCGGTCTCGGCGGCGCCGATGCCGACGCCGGCGAGCACGAACCCGGCCGCGAGCACCGCCACGCTGGCGCCGGCGCCCGCGAACAGCACGTAGGCGGCGAGGAACGACACGGCTCCCGCCAGCAGCACGAGCCGGGTGCCGTGGCGATCGCCGAGATGGCCGGCCGGCAGGCTCGTGAGCGTCGCGGCCACGTTGTACGCCACGTAGAGCAGCACCGCGATGCTCGCCGCTCGGTCCGGCTCCGCGCCCGGGCTCGAGCAGTTCGGTGGCGCGCAGGATGAGCAGCGTGGCGGCGCAGTTGCCGAACTCGAACGCCCCCATGCCGGCGAACAGGCGCCCGAGTCCGCCCCGCAGCACCGGGCGCACCTGCAGGCGGATCGGCCGCCGCTCCCGTGTGCTCGGTCGCCGCACGCGCCGCACGGCGGCGAGCATCGCGACGGCCGCGAGCAGTCCCGGCACGATCGAGACGAGCATCGCCGTGCGCACGTCGAACATCGCGATCAGCGCGATCGCGAGCAGCGGCCCCACGATCGCCCCGAGATTGTCAGCGGCGCGCTCGAACCCGTAGGCGCGCCCGTACGCCTCGGGCGGCACCACGTCGGCGAGGATCGCGTTGCGGCTCGGACCGCGCACGCCGCGCGCAGCCCAGGCGCCGGTTCGCAGCACGAACACCTGCCACGGCGCGGTCGCGAGCCCGATGCTGCTCGAGAGCACCGCGGTCGTGATGTAGCCCCCGACCGCGACCTTCGCGCGGCGCTGCGGGTCGTCGGCGAGCGCCCCGCCGGCCAGCTTCGCGACGCCCGCCGTGCCGTCGGCGACGCCTTCGATCAACCCCAGGGCAGACGCAGGCGCACCCAGCGTCACCGTGAGGAAGCTCGGCAGCAACGACGTCGGGATCTCGTGGCCCACGTCGGACAGGAAGCTCGCCAGCCCGATCGATCGCACTCCTGGGTTGAACCATGGCGTCTCGGCATCGACCGCTGGCGGCCCTTTGGCATCCACGACCCGATTATGGCGATGCGGAAGTTCGGTACGCAGACGCCCTCCGCCTGGTCTGGCCGCCACCGAGGAGCCGCCCACAGTCTTGACTCGCCGAGCACAGAGGGTTAGAGAAGCATGACTCGTCGGCGCTCCCGTGGCGGAGGGGGGAAGGACGACGCGGCGATACCTCGTCTCGGCGTTGTTGGTGGTACTCATCCCGGTCTGGCCTCCGGGAGCTGTCGCGACGGCTGAGGTGGTGTGCGACGTCACGCTCGTCGGGCCCACCGACGATCTCGCGGCGGCTGTCGACGCGGCGCCGACGGGCGCTCTCATCTGCCTCTCCGGCGCCTTCTCGTTGAGCGCCCCGATCGAGCCGAAGTCCGACCAGCGATTCCTCGGCCCCGCGGTGATCGACGGCAGCGCCGGCGCCGCCACGGGTTTCGAGGCGCGCACGCCGGGCTCCGCGACGGGCGCAACCGGCGTGGTGATCGAGCAACTCGAGATGCACGGCTTCTCGTTGCGCGCCGTCGCGTGCTGGCGGGGCATGGTGGTCCGCGATTCGTGGATCCACGACAACGGACGCAACGGCATCGGCTGTGGCCTCGAGGGGCTGGGCCCGCTGCTGATCGAAGGGAACCTGATCGAACGCAACGGCGAAGCCGCCCACGTCGGCAGCGGGGCCGCCGGGGTGAAGGTCGCCAACGGCGAAGCGGTCACCATCCGTGACAACGTCGTCGATGCGAACGTCGGCAACGGCATCTGGTGCGACGCGGGGTGCACCACGTTCACGGTCACCGGCAACACCGTGCGGGGGTCCACTCGGCGTGGCGTCTTCTTCGAGACCAGCCTCGGCCCTGCCGTGATCGAGCAGAACACCGTGCAGGACAACAACTGTTCCCCCCTGTACTGGGGTGACGGCAACCCTGATTGCCCGCTGAACAGCGGCTCGTTCGGACCGCTCTCGGTCAATTCTCCCGGCGGCGGCATCGCGATGAACAGCTCGTGCCCACCGGGCGCGTCTTGTGTGATCCGCAACAACACGCTCGGCGGCAACATGGTCGCCGGCGTCAACTTCCGCGACGACAGCCGCCTCTACGACGCGCCCTTCGACATCGTCGTCGAGGGGAACGTCGCCAACGGCGACCTGATCCGTCGTTGCGGCGAGTGGGGCATCGTCTGCATCGACACGTTCGCCCCGTCCGCGCCCACTGGGCTCGAGGCGACCGTGGTGTCGTCGTCGAGGGTCGACCTGGCCTGGGAAGCAGCGAGCGACGATATCGGCGTCGTCGCCTACGACGTGTGGCGCGACGACATCTTCATCGGGTCGACCTCGCAGACGACCCTGTCCGACGGAACGGTCGATCCCGAGATGACGTACGCGTACGTCGTGAGGGCCCGTGACGACGCGGGCAACGTCTCGGGGCCGAGCGATCCCGTGACCGTGACGACGCCGGCGACCCCCGCGGGGTTGTTCGCCGACGGGTTCGAGTCCGGCGGCCTCTCGGCCTGGCTCGTATCGGGCGTCGTCGAGGCGCAGACCGCCCAGGTCTTCGCCGGCTCCTATGCCGCGCGCGCGGTCGCTGCGTCCTCGCGGAGCTTCGCCACCGCAGATCTGGCCACGGAGCTCACCGATGTCACGTATGAGGCGCAGGTTCGGGTCGACGCCCATCAGGGCACGAAGAGCGTCACGCTGATCGGTCTGCAGACCTCGGCCGGCGCGCCGATCGTCACCCTGCATCGCAGCGGCACCGGGAACCTGCGATACGCGAACCACGTCACCGGCAAGAACAAGGGCAGCGCCATCCCGGTGCCGCTCGGCGAGTGGCACGAGGTGCGCCTGCGCGTCGTCATCGCCGGCACGTCGGGCCGGATCGAGGTGTGGTTCGACGACGTTCCGGTCGGCACGCTGACCAGGACCGACAACACAGGCGGTGCGGCGGTGGGCCGTCTCCAGCTCGGTGAGCTGACCAAGCGCACGTTCGATGTGACCTTCGACGACGTCGCTGCGTCATCTGGGGCGTAACGCTTCCCGCGCCGCAGTGCACCCATCGCGCGGTCGACCCGACCGACCTGCCACACTCGGGGCATGGCCAAGCCGTTCGTCCCCGATGACTTCGAGGCGCCCGCCGAGCTGGCGCTGCCCGGGATGCGCTTAGAGCCACTCGGTCCGGAGCACAACGAGCGGGACCACGAGGCTTGGTCCTCGAGCATCGATCACATCCGAGCCACTCCCGGCTTCCGGGAGAGCGACGCGACCGACGACGGTGCCACGCCATGGCCCCGCCCGATGTCGCTCGAGGAGAACCTGGGCGATCTGCAGCGCCATGCGGCCGACTTCGCGGCCCGGCGGGGCTTCACGTACTCCGTGCTCGACCCTGACACCGACGAGGTGATCGGCTGCGCCTACATCTACCCGTCGGCGGACGAAAATCACGACGCACGCGTCGAGTCGTGGGTCCGCGCATCGCGTGCCGAACTCGACTCAGCGCTCTGGCAGGAGGTCTCGGACTGGCTCGACTCCGATTGGCCGTTCTCGCGCGTCGACTACCGAAGCTCCTGAGCGGCCGATAGTGACCCCGAGGTGACGGTCGTCACCGACGTCTCGAGAGGGAGTCGTCAGCGTCAGCGTCGGCCGCGTGCCGCGCCGACGCCATCCGAGGAAGGAACTCGAACTCATCTGCAGGGAAGCCGAGCGTGCAGGTTGGCGGATCGTGGTGCCGAAGAAGGGGTTCTGGAAGGCATACTGTCCGTGTCCCGAACAACACAAGCGGTCGATCCATCTCACGCCGAGTAACCCGAACTACGGTCGCAACACGGGGGCGTGGTTCCGCCGCCAGCCATGTTGGAGGTCATGATGAGCCGGTTCCTCGTGACGTTCAGCGGCACCATACTCACCGCCGAGGGGCGGGTGGATCGCGACGCGCTCGATCGCGTCACAGACGAGGTGCTCGATGAGCTCTTGCTGGTCCGCGACCTGGTCGATCCGGATGCTGGTGCGACGATGAGCTCGGGTTCCGTGGAATTCATGATGATGGCTGACGCCGCCACACCGGAGGCTGCGGTGGCTCTCGTCGCCGGGCACCTGAGGCGCGCGGTCGGGACGGCCATCACCCGCTCTGGCCTCGACGTGCGAGTGGAACTCGAAGGGGCGACCGCCATCGCGCAGCCTGCCTCGATCCCTGCCTGATCCGCTCACGTAAACGTCTGACGCCGCCTGGGCGCTCTGTCGTTGTGTGAGGTGCGAACCGTGCACGCAACGCTGATGATGGCCCCGGTGAAGGAGCGCGCGATCGACGAGCGAGCGGCCGCGTCCGACGCGGAACCCGTGCGGGCGGGCGCCGAGGCCCGGCACGACTTCGAGCGCGTCTACCGCGACCACGGGCCGGGCCTCTTCCGGGCGATCTTCGCCTACACCGGAGGCCGGCGCGACATCGCCGACGAGGTCGTGGCGGAAGCCTTCGCTCGGGCGATCGCACACGACGCCGACATCCGCGAGCCCGTGCCCTACCTGTTCCGCACGGCGTTCCGGCTGGCCGCCAAGGAGCTTCGCTCGGAGCGCCGCCGGCCCGCGTCGGAACCCGACATGCCCGCCGACCCTCCCGAGGTCGCGGGGCTGTTGGCGGCCCTGCGCCGTCTGTCGCCGAACCAGCGCGCGGCGATCGTGCTGCGCTACGAGGCCGACCTGCCGGTCGACGAGGTCGCGCGCCGCATGGGCATCGCGGCCGTGACGGTGCGGGTGCACATCCATCGCGGCCGTGCTCGTCTGCGCGAGTTGCTCGGCGCCGAGGAGGTCGACGAACCATGACCGAGCGCTGGCAGCGGGAGGTTCGCAAGCTCGGCACCGTCGAGCCTGAACGCGACGCCTGGAACCGGGCAGCGACGCGCGCACCGGGCGGCGACGGCCTTCCGCCGCCGCGTCAGCGGATCGTCGCCGGCGTCGTCGCGTTCGGCGTGTTCTTCGCCGGCGGCCTCGTTCGGCTGGCTGGCGCTTCGGCCGATGGCCGAGAACCCCAGGCTGGGGTCGACGGAAGGGACCGAGGCCCTCGTGACCCTGCGCGTCAGCGAGGGGTACGGATACGTTCCCGGTCGCCACGTTGAAGGTCGACGGAGTCATCCATGAGGGCCGGCGCCACGAGCTACGTGTCGGGATGGCGCGAGTCTCGTCGGCTCCCGTGGCTGGAGCAGCCTCGTATCGCAGGCACTGATTACGTTGCGATCGACTGCCGGCGACCCTGGAACTAGCAGGTGACGCGGACTGGAGCCGATGCGTCCTCCATCGGCGAGCGATTCCCGAGCGGCGCCGAGGGCCATGAGCATCGGCCCGCTCGAGGCCCGCTGACCGCTCGACGCCCGAGCCCGGACGGTACGTGCATGGAGGTCCAGTCGGACACTGGCGCGACCACGGAGACCTACCTCCTTCTACTTCCCGATCGAGATCGTGGAGCCGGCGGTCGACGGGGCACTCACGACCCTGGCGGGGACCGAGTGGCGACTCACCGCGCTCGACGGAGTTCCGATCGACGAGGACGGCGATCGGCTCGGCGGTGCCTCGATCGAGTTCAAGGAGAACCAGTTCGGAGGCTGGTCCGGCTGCAATTCCTTCGGCGGGCAAGTACCAGGTCGACGGCTCGTCGTTCTTCGTCGACGCGATCGGGGGCACGCAGGTCGGGCCCTGCGCCGGCGAACAAGCGTGGTTCGCTCTTCTCGGGGCAGCCGACTCCTGGACGTCCGATGGGTCCACGTTGACCGTGTCCGGACCGGCGGGGTCGTTCACCGCGGCGAGGGTGGGCGGGGCACCTGTCGACTCCCTCCGTGTCGAGTGTCTGCCCAGCAGCACCCAGGTTCTCGGTCGGCAGGTCGTCGCCACACCCAAGGTGTCGAAGGCATCTTCGGACCTGCCGGGCACGCCAAGCGCGTCGAGTTCGTCCCGGTGGCCGCGTCCGCGGGCAACGAGACGGAAGTGACGCTCGGGAACACGCTGACCGCAGCCACCGTTCCCCTCACCCCAGGTGACTGGATGGTGCGGTGCGCGGGTTGGGGCGATGAGTTCGGGTCAGCCGAGATCACGGTCGTTCCGACGCCTCCGGATCCATCTCAGCGTCCCCGACGCCGTCGGCTTCGGCAAGCGGCTTCCGAAACGCTCCACGTGAGTTGCACCGATGGCGGAGCGGTGGTGTCGACACCGCTGGTTGCGGTGCAGGCGGATGGGTTCATGTCGTCGTGGACGAGGCAGGCGGATTCGGAGAGCTCGTCCTCGATCCGCTGGATGATTTCCCGCTTCAGTTCTGGAGCGGCAGCAGTCGGGGTCGACGGGGAGTTCGTCCGGGAGCTGGTCCCCGGTCGCTGGAGGGCAGGGTGTGTCGTCGGGCCTCAGCAAGATCGAAGCAGCGTCGTCGGGTGGGCAGACGTTCGAGGTCATCGATCCCACCCATTCTGGATGTCCAACCACGCTCGTCTGCGGCGGCGGTGAACCGATCGACTCCGTCGAGAACGGCGGCAGCATCACCAAGGTTGGCGACGAGACGCCGCAGGAGGCCATCGCTCGCGTGCTAGGACTGCGAGGCTCGGATCTCGTCGAGGAAGCGGGCTACGAGGGCTCTTCCGTCAGGCGTACAGGATCGTTCGGGAGGGCGAGGTGGTCGCCTGGCTCCTCTTCAGCGACTGGACTCCCGAATGGTGGCGCTTGACCGCTGGGTGGGCCTGCCCGGGCGAAGGCTTCACGACGGAGTCCCGGCGGGTAAGCCTTTCGGGCGTCACACGCGTCTATCGTCGGCGATGGACGCTGTGATGACGGAGGCCCGACTGACCCCGGACGCGGTTCGACCCGAGCGGGCGCGATCGCGCCAGGCGGAGCCCATCGACCTGACGTCGATCTTCGAGGCGCATGCCGCGCCCATGTACCGCACGATCCTGGCGTACACGGGCGGCCGGGCCGACATCGCCGAGGAAGCCGTCGGCGAAGCCTTCGCCCGGGCCACGGCGCAGAGCGACTCCCTTCGCGACCCCGCCGCGTGGCTCTACCGCGTGGCGTTCAACGTCGCGAACGACGAGATCCGCCGCGAGCGACGCGATCGCACCCCCGCGCAGGCGGAGTCGCACCCTGCCCCCGAGGTCGCGGGACTGTTCGAGGCGCTCGAACAGCTTCCTCCTCGGGAACGAGCGGTGATGGCCCTCTTCTACGTGCTCGACCTGCCGGTGTCGGATGTCGCGTCGAGGCTCGGCATCGCGTCTGCGACCGTGCGCGTGCATCTCACGCGCGGACGCCGCCATCTCGCGGCTCTGCTCGGCGACGACGAGGTGAGCGACTGATGCCCAAGCGATGGGAACGGGAACTGCGTCGCCTCGGCGATGTGCCGGCGCCCACCGAGCGCATCCGCGCGCGGTCGACCCGGCCGAGCGAACCGCGACAAGGCGATGGCATGCCTCCGACGCGCCAACGGGTGCTCGCCGGCGTCGTCGCGTTCGGCGTGTTCATCGCCGCGGGCGCCTTCCTCGTCCGTGCGGTCACCCCTTCAGAGCGAGATCGGACGGTGGGTCCGGCACCCACCGTGCCGATTCTGCAGGTCTCCCTCGAGGCGAGAGCCGCCACAGGGATCGGGAGTGACCCTGCTCCATGGCAGATCGAAGCGGTGATCGAGTACGGCGAGGTTCGTGATGAGAGTGTCACCACCAGCCCACCTGGCCGTCTCCCGACGTCGCTCGATGAGCTGCCGCAGCTCTTTCCAGCGCCGGTGGCTGGCAGTCCCGTGTCGATCGAGTCCGAGGCATACAACCCTCGCGTGATGATCTTGAGAGCGGAGGACTGGCCGAACTTCGACAGGCTCGAGCGGATCGATCGCCTCCCGCCCGAGCCAGGTGACTACGTGATGCTCATCGAAGCCGAGTTCCCGACTGGTCCCGCCCGGGTCGTTCGCGCCGTGAGCCTCG
The DNA here is from genome assembly GCA_963722795.1 of uncultured Actinomycetes bacterium. GTDB lineage: Bacteria > Actinomycetota > UBA4738 > UBA4738 > HRBIN12 > JAOUEA01. The sequence continues at coordinate 126,369 of CAVROD010000002.1, read as the reverse complement.
TGGAGCCTGGCACCGCGCAGATCGTCGCGACCGAGGGCGGGGGTGCCGGAAAGGCGACCGCCTCGATCGCGATCGACGGCGCCCTGACGGATGGCATCCGAAGGGTGAGTTCGTTCCACTACTCCGATGTGCTCAGCGAGTTCCCAGGTGAACCACCGCCGACCACCCCCACCTTCCTGCGCATCGAGTCGGAGGCCGATGTCGTCGTGGGCGAAGGTCCGACCGATCAACAGCTGCGGATCAGTGCGGAACCGCCTCCTTGGGACGATGGCGTTGGCACTCGGCTGCCAGGGGAATCCCTGGATGGGATCGATGGGGGGCGGTACCTGCTGACGTATGACGTCGCCTGGAAGCACGGAAAGGTCAGCTGGGCATCGGAAGGGACCCTCGAGACCGCACGTTTCGCCTTCCCTATCGAGATCGTTGAGGCGGCCGACGTCGATGGGTCCGTCCCCCTGTTGGAGTTGGTGCCTCCTCGATCGTTCGATGCCCAGACCCTCGACGCACGCCCACTCGACCCGAGGGATTTCCAGGAGCGGGCGATCATCGCCGTTGCTTGGTCGACGCGTTGCGACCCATGCGTCGACACCCTGGCCGAGATACATGACTTGACGGAGGTGTCTCGCCTGTCCCCGACGGCGATCGGCATCGTCGAGCGTTCCGATGCAGATCGGGCGCGCCAGATGGCTCGCGATCTCGATATTTCGTTCCCTTCCGTGATCGCTGAGACGGATCGGAGCCGTTGGGGGATCGAGATGCTGCCGTCGGTGTGGGTGATGGCTCCCGATGGCAGGGTCGTCGCCCAACGGGTGGGGTCGGTCGATCCCAATTGGTTCGCCGACGCCGTGTACGAGGCGACGTTCGGTGAGGCGCCGGCCGAAGATGAGCCCACGGCGCTCCCAGGTGTACTACGCGTTCGTTGCACGGATGCAGGAGCTGAGGTCCTCACTCCCGAGGTAGCCGCCCGGGCCGACGGCCTTCACGTCGAGGCGACCCCGGATTCTGTCGATCACGCGGACGTGATCGAGCTTCGGCCCCTCGGCTGGCCGGTCGTCAACTTCAGCTCGGGAAGTAGCGGCATCGAAGGGGTCTTCGTCAGAGCGGTTCCGGAGGGGAAGGTGATCGTGTCCTGCCATCGAGAGGAGGACGGCGGGGGAAGGATCACCCCGGAGCCTCGAGATGGGGAGGCGATCGCCCGGGTGGCGGATCCGGGGGACTTCTATACACCTTGGATCCCGGGATGCGCGCTGGAGGACCAGGTCGCGTTCGACGCCGGCGCGCGATCCGATCTGGCTGGGTTGGAAGGCGCCGACGCGGTTCGTGCGCTGATCCCAGCCGTCAGGCCCAGTGACGATGTCGTGCCCGGTGGCTATGGGGCCGAGCGATCGTTGTTCAGTGTGATGCGCGGCGGGAATGTCCTCGGGTCGGTCTGGCTCGACTCGGACACCGGCGAAACACGGATCTCATCGGGATTCGTGTGCGCCGGCTCCGGCATCGAGGACGGCTTCGATTCCTATCCGGCGTGGGAGGGGGACAGCTAAACCGCGAAGCGCACGTGCAGGATGTCGCCTTCCGCCACCTCGTAGTCCTTGCCTTCGACGCGGAGCTTGCCGGACGACTTGGCGGCGTCCATGGAGCCGGCGGCGACCAGTTCCTCGTAGCCGATCACCTCGGCGCGGATGAAGCCGCGTTCCAGGTCGGTGTGGATCACGCCTGAGGCCTCGGGCGCCTTGGCGCCCCGGCGCACCTCCCACGCGCGGGTCTCGTCCTCGCCCGTCGTGAGGAAGGTGATGAGGTCGAGCGCGCGGTAGCAGGCCTCGATCACGGTCTCGAGGCCCGGTTGCGACACGCCGAACTCCTCGAGCAACGCGCGCGCCTCGTCGGCGTCCATCTCCGCGGTCTCGGCCTCGATCGAGGCGTACACGCCGACCGCGCCGACGTCGGCCAGCGCGGGCGGCACCTCGAGGCCTTCCTCGAGGTTGGCCACGACGACCTCGGGCTTCAGGGTGAGGGGCGCGATGCCGCGAAGGTGCACGGCGTCGTCATCGGTCACACGGGCGTCGCGCAACGGCGTCTCGGCGTCGAGCGCGTCCTTGGCCCGCCGCAGCGCGTCCACCTCGGGGCCGGGCTTCTGGCGCGCCTTCTTCACCGCCTTGTCGAGCGCGCTCTCGATCACGGCGAGGTCGGCGAGCAACAGTTCCGCGCGCACGGTCTCGAGGTCGTCCGCGGGGGTGGCGTCGGCGCCGAAGCACCGCAGCACGACCGCGAGCGCATCGACCTCACGCAGCTTCGCGAGTCCCTGGGCGCTCGACACGCCGCCGGGCACGTCGACGAACCGCACCTGGGCGGCGACGGTCTTCGCCGAGCGCTCCATGTCGGTGAGCACCTGCAGGCGCTCGTCGGGCACCGAGACGACGGCTACGTTCGATTGTCCGCCGTGCGATCCGGCGCGCGTGAGGGCGGTGAACAGCGTGGACTTGCCGCTGTAGGGAACCCCGACCAGACCCACGTCCTTCACGGTCGGCGAGCCTAACAGGGGGTCCGGAACGCGCCGGAGGCGCCGAAATGCTTCGGACCTTCGGCAAGCATGAACCGCCCTTGGTCCGATGCGGAGTGGGGGGGTCGCTGACCGATGCTAGTGGCGAGACCGGGCGGAGCGGGGTGCCGCCAGACCCACTCCGCTCCGCCAGGCTCGCTCCCGGGCTGCCCGCGGTTCGGGAGCCGGACGGGTTGGACGGGACGGTTCGAGCCAGGTCGGCACGAGTTCGAGATGTGCGCCGAGGGGGCGCATCGTCCGGTGGGCCGGGGATCCGACGGCCCCGGCCCACCGGCCTCTTTCTTCAGCTCTTGGTCTCCCAGAAGATCTTGCCGATCTCGTCGATCGCGTCGAGCAACTGCTGACCCTGCTTGGGGTCGCTCGAGCGCTTCGAGGCGCCGGCGAGCTTCGTGGCGTTCCAGAACTTGTCGTGCAGGTCCGAGTACTTCTCGAGGTGCTCGGGCTTGAAGTAGTCGGTCCACAGCACCCACAGGTGGTGCTTCACGAGGTCGGCGCGCTGCTCCTTGATGAACATGCAGCGCTCGCGGTACTCCTCGGTCGTCTCGGTCGCCGACTTCTTGCCCTCGGGGTCCTGCAGACGCTCCTGGATCGCCTTCACCGACTCGGCTTCGATGCGGGCCTGGGCGGGGTCGTACACGCCGCACGGCACGTCGCAGTGCGCATGGACGCGACGGCTCGGCTTGAGGAATGCTTCCAGCATGGACGGTCCTCCTTCCGACGATGGAACCGACGCAACGGTCTCCGGCTCCGGTTCGTTCGAAACCTATCACCGCGGTCGGAAACGGGTTGCGGCGGCCGGCGCGACCGCCGCGGTGGCGGCCGGCTTGGGGTGGGCGTGCCTGCGGTGGAAGCCGAGCCGCGTCGAGATCGAGGGCGGTTCGATGGCGCCGATGCTCGCGCCCGGCGATTGGGCGCTCGTGGCCTCGCCGTCTCGGTACTCGCGGCGCGACGTCGTGGTGGTCGAGCACCCCGGACGGCCCGGCTACGAGATGGTGAAGCGCATCGTCGGCATGCCCGGCGACATCGTCGGCGATCGCACGCTCGGCGACGACGAGTACTGGGTCGAGGGCGACCACGAGGCGGCCTCGACCGACTCGCGCCAGTTCGGGCCGGTGCGCGGAGAGCACCTGCTGGCCAGGGTGCTGCTCGTGTACTGGCCGCGGGAACGCCGCCGCCGCGTCAGATAGGGCCGGGTGCCGCTCGCGCGGCGCCGGCCACGAAGAGCTCGCACCGCGCGTGCGCGTCGCGCCGGTCGGCGTCGCAGACGTCCTCACCCGGCCCGCCGGCGAGCCGGTCGCGTCCGGGCCCGCCAGAGAGCAGGTCGTCGCCCGCCTCTCCTTTGACGCGGTCGTTGCCGCCGTCGCCCCAGAACCGATCGTTGCCCGGGCCGGCGATGAGCAGGTCGCGACCCGGTCCGCCGCAGGCCCGGTCCTTCCCGATCGACCCCTGGAACTCGTCGTCGCCCGCCAGCCCGAGGAAGACGTCAGGCCCCCGGCCCCCGCTGAGCTCGTCGTCACCGGGCGTGCCGACGATGTCGACCGGCTTGCCCAGGCACCACACCAACTCGTAGGCCCCCGCGTCGCAACGCCGGTCCCGAGGGGCGCCACGTTGGTCGGGATCGCCGCAATCGCCGCCGGCATCGACCGCGGGGCTCGTCGGCCGCAGCCCCATCGTGGGGGTCTGCCCTCCGTTGGACCGGAGCGCGCGCAACTGAGGGTCTACACCGGTCACGTCGCTCGCTCGGTCGAACGCGCAGCCGCGCGCACGCCCGACGTTGCCGCCCGCGGAGACGAGATCGCCCGCACAGTCCGGTCGGCGGTCGGCCCTGTTGTCGGAGACGATCGCGTCGCCGACCTCGACGGTTGCAGTGGTCGCGTGCACGCCGCCCCCGCGAGCTGCCGTGTTCCCGGCGATCGTGACGAACGACAGCGCGGCCTCGCCGTGCAGCGAGAGGCCACCGCCCTGGCCGGTGGCGGCGTTCCCGGCGACGGTGGAATCGGTCACCGTGGCGGCGCCGCTCGCCCAGATGCCGCCGCCGTTGGTGGCGGCATCGTTTCGCGAGATGGTGCTCGACGCGAGCCGCAACGTGCCCTCGCTGTGGATCGCGCCGCCGGTGCCTGCCGCCGAGTTGCCGAGGAACCAGCTCCGCACGATGGTCAACGATGCCCCGGCGCCCACCCATGCCCCGCCGCCGTCGGCCCCCGATGCGCCGACGATCGTCGAGTCGCGCAGCCGGGCGTCGCCGTGCTCGACGGCGAGCGCCCCTCCGTCGACCGACGCGTCGCGCGCACCGAACACCGTGAGGCCCTCGAGCACGTACCGGCGACTTCCCGACGCTGAGCCGAGCGTGAAGGCGCGCTGGCCGAGCGCCGACGCGTCGATGAACACGCCAGTGTCACCGGTCGCGGCGATCGTGACCGACGCGCGCAGGTTCAGGTCGCCGACCCCGACCCCCCCGGCCCCGGGGAGCGACAACGTGTAGAAGCCGGAAGGCACGCGCACGACGCCGCCCGGCGCCACCGAGGCGATCGCATCGCGAAGCGAGCAGTCACCGTCGTCGCAGGACCCGTCGTAGGAATCGGCGGTGGTGTCGACCGTGCGCGTCGATGCGCCGGCGCTCGCGGGGTGTGCGATCGCCACGACCGAGCCGATGCCCAGGGCGAGCGCGGTGATGACCCGCAACATCCGAGTGAGCGTCATCCGGCGATGCTACCGAGGCGAGCGTGGCTGTCGGGCGCGCCGGGTCCTCAAGAACGACGCCTCGTCCTACGATGCATGGGTAGCGTCCCACGTCCCCGAGGAGCCTCCGCTGGCCACGCCGCTTCCCCCCGCGCCGCCCCGTCCCGACCTGCTGCCCGACGCGTGGCCGCCGTTCGAACCCGGCTCGCAGCGCCGGTTCCCCGTGTGGGTGATCGGCTCGGCCGTCATCACCATCCTGATGATGGTCGGCGCGCTCGCGGCGTCGTTCGTGCTGCGCTACGACCCCGCCGACCACCGTGACGAGTACCGCTTCATCGCCCGCGACTTCACCGGCGACCCGGTGCGATGGAACCCGTGCGAGCCCGTGCACTACGTGGTGAACGTTGCCGAGGCGCCGCCCGGCTCGCTCGGTGACGTGCAGGAAGCCGTGCGTCGCATCTCCGCGGCCACCGGCATCACGTTCAGTTACGACGGCCTCACCGACGAGGTGCTCGAACGACGGCGCGACGTGGTGCAGGTCGAGCGCTACGGCGACCGATGGGCGCCGGTCCTCGTGTCGTGGGTCGACCCTGACACGTCGGCGGTCTCGTTCCGCAGCGGCGACGACGTGGCGGCCGGGGTGGCGTCCCCGTTCACGCCCCCGGGCGGGGACGTGATCGTGAGTGGGTGGATCGCGATCAACGCCGAGGACCCCAACCCGCCGGGGTTCGGCTCCTCCGACGACCAGGGCCCGGTCGTGCTGCACGAGTGGGGGCACGTGATGGGTCTCGACCACGTGCGCGAACGCGGCCAACTGATGCATCCCGCGGGCGGCGGCATGGCGAGCTTCGGACCCGGCGACCTCGAGGGATTGCGACGACTCGGACGATCGCAGGGCTGCCTCGTCTCCCCGGCGGTGCCGTGAGGGCCGTCGGTGTGTCCGGTTTGTCTGGAACATGCCGGTGGTCTATGGTGTTGCACCTGCAAATGATCTGCACGCGCGAAGCCGGCATCGTGGGGGCCATGATCCCCGACCGCCTCTGCTGTTCCCGCTGACCGGGACCGGCCTCAGCGCCGCGCGCTCCACCTTCTCGCTCTCTCGTCCCACCTCACCCGCACCGGAGGTGCACCCGTGTCCACGACCATCGCCACCACCGTCGACGCCCGAGGACAATCCTGCCCCGGTCCGCTCGTCTCGCTCGCGAAGGCGCTGCGTGAAGCCGCGCCCGGCGACCTGCTCGAGCTGCTCGCGACCGACCCAGGCTCGCGCTCCGACGTGCCGAGCTGGGCCGAGATCAGCGGCAACGAGCTGCTCGAGTCGCATGAAGGCGACGGCGAGTTCCGCTTCCTGGTCAGGAAGGTCTGACATGGCCGCCACCGAGGAGCGGGTCGCGGTCGAGGGGCGAGTCGCCGAGCCGACGTACGCGGAGTTGCTCGCGCGCATCGAGTCCCTGGAAGCCGCCCAGGCCGGCGCCGTCAAGAAGACGAACAAGCTCACGATCATCGCGTGGGGCGGCGACCTCGACCGCATCTGGCCGACGACGATCCTCGCGACCACGGCCGCCGCGAGCGGCATGGAGTCGACGGTGTTCTTCACGTTCTGGGGGCTGTTCGCGATCGTGAAGCCCGACGTGCGCATCACCGGCGACAACTGGATGCAGAAGATGATGAGCGCCATGAACCCCGGGTCGGCCCAGAAGGCGAAGCTCTCGCACTACAACTTCGCCGGTGCCGGGCCGGCGATGTTCAAGAAGCTCGCCGGCGACCGTCAGGTCGCCAAGCCCGAGGAGTTGATCGCGACGGCCCAGGACCTCGGCGTGCGACTCATCCCGTGCCAGATGACGATGGACCTGCTGGGGCTCAAGCGGGACGACCTCATCGACGGGCTCGAGGAACCGATCGGCGCCGCCACCGCGATCGCCGAGATGCGCGACGCGGCGGTGTCGCTGTTCATCTGAGGTAGCCGGGTGGGGAGCCCGCCGGGCCGCTTCGCTCGGCGTGACTCGGCAGAGACCTCCGTAGTCAGGCCTGCGCCGGAACACGCAGGTCCCTGCCGAGCCGCCGCGCGATGAGGCGGACCCCTCCCCCTACACTCCCCGGGTGAGCACGGCCGAGCCGCCTCCCTTCCGCCAGCACGACGTGTCGTTCCGCGAGGCCGCGCGCTTCTGGGTCAAGCTGGGGTTCATCAACTTCGGCGGTCCGGCAGGCCAGATCGCACTGATGCACGACGAGATCGTGGACCGGCGCGCGTGGGTCTCGAACGGTCGCTTCCTGCATGCGCTCAACTTCTGCATGCTGCTGCCGGGTCCCGAGGCGCAACAGCTCGCGATCTACCTGGGCTGGCTGCTACACCGGGTGCGCGGCGGGCTGGTCGCGGGCGTGATGTTCGTACTGCCGAGCGTGTTCGTCATGTTCGGGCTCTCGTGGCTCTTCGTCGCGCACGGCGAGGTCACCTGGGTCGAAGCGGTATTCGCAGGGCTCGCCCCGGCGGTGATCGCGATCGTGGCCGCGGCCACGATCCGCATCGGGGCCAAGACCCTCGTCAACGGACTCATGCTCGGCGTGGCGATCGTCTCGTTCGTGGCGATCTTCGTGATGCACGTGCCGTTCCCGTTCATCGTGCTCGGCGCGTTGGCGGTCGGAGCGGTGGGGGGCGCCGTGCGTCCGGACCTGTTCGACGTCGGGGTTGCCCACGAGCTCGAGGAACAGGAGCGCATCGCGATCCGCGACGACGCGCCGCGGGCAGCCCATACCGTACCGTCGCGCGCGAGGGCCACGCGCACCCTGGTCGTCGGGCTCACGGTCTGGCTCGTGCCGATCGCCCTCATCGCCGCCTGGCGCGGCGGGGGCGACACGATCACCGACATGGGCTGGTTCTTCTCCCGCGCCTCGCTGGTCACGTTCGGCGGCGCCTACGCCGTGCTCGCCTACGTGAATGTGGCCGCGGTGCAGACGTACGGCTGGCTGCTGCCCGGACAGATGGTCGTCGGCCTCGGCCTCGCGGAGAGCACGCCCGGCCCGCTCATCATGGTGCTCGAGTTCGTGGGGTTCGTGGGCGCTTACCAGAACCCCGGCGGGCTCGATCCGCTCGTGGCCGGCACCCTCGGCGCGTTCGTCGCCGTGTGGGCGACGTTCGCACCGTGCTTCCTGTGGATCTTCCTGGGGGCACCGTACGTCGAGAGCCTGCGCGGCAACCGCCGGCTCGCCGCGGCGCTGCAGACCGTCACGGCCGCCGTGGTGGGCGTGATCGCGAACCTGGCGGTGACGTTCGCGATCGCCACCCTTTTCGAGCGGGTCGGCACGGCGCGGGTGCTCGGTCGCTTCGAGGTGCCCGCGCCCGTGTGGTCGAGCGTCGACCCCTTCGCGGCGGCCATCGCAACGGTCGCGTTCGTGGGCATGTGGAAGCTGCGCTGGAAGGCGCTGCCGGTGATCGCCGCGAGCGCCCTCGCCGGACTCGTCTGGTACGGGCTACTCGAGCGTTGACGGCCCCCGCCGCGCCCTGATGTTGAGGCGCACGTAGTCGATCTCGGGGCGTGGCAGCCGCGTGGCGACCTCGTGCACGAACCGGCGCCGCTCGTCGTCGGCCATCGCCTCGACGTGGTCGCCGAGGCAGATCGTGGCGAGGTAGGTCTCGAGCTCTTCGGGCGGCAGCGGCGAGGGCTCGTCGTGCAGCCACGTCGTCACCTCGACGAACCCGGCTGCTGCGAGGCGCGCGCGCGTCTCGTCGGGTCCCGCGAACAGCTTGCGGCCTGCGAAGCTCTCGCCCATCGTGCCCAGTGCGGCCTCGATCGACGCGATGTTGCCCTCGCCGCCGCACTGGGCCGCGAGCTGGGCGTCCGGTCGCATCACGGCCGCGAGGTTGCGGAACAGCGCGTCGTGGTCGAGCACCCAGTGGAACGTGGCCGTCGACAGCACGGCATCGACAGGCTCGTCGCTCGGTATCGGCAGCGGTCGCAGCAGGTCGGCGACGAGGTAGGTGACCCGGTCGTCGCCGAGGCGCGAGCGAGCCTGCTCGATCATGGAGTCGGATCCGTCGAGCGCGATCACCGCTCCTCGGGGAAGCCGCGCCCGCAGCGCCTCGGTCACGCGACCGGTGCCGCATCCGGCGTCGAGCACCCGCTCGTCGCCGCGCAGCTCGAGCCGCCCGAGCACCGTCTCTCCCCACCGGGTCATGGGGATGGGCAACCGGTCGTACTCCGCGGCGTTCCAGTCGCGCGTCACGAGGGTCGGCTCGGGGCTATTCCTCGGCGTCGGCGCGTTCGAGGTCGAGCACCTCGATATCGGGCCGGGTCGGCACCTCGACGACCACGACGTCGATGTCGGGCTCGCCGACCTCGGGCACGAGCACCTGGTCGGGGCGCGCCACGATGCGGTCGTCGCGCATGACCTTGTACCAGCCGGGTTCCAGGGCGAGGGCACGGCAATCGGGGCAGTCGTCGATCGTGCCGGGCTCGTGATCGGCGTGGTTCATGACGACGACCCTACCCCCGCACGGGCTGCACACCGGGATATCCCGCGCTGAAGGTCGGTCAGGGCCTGGGTCAGGGCCTGGGTCAGGGAAGGTACTGCTGTTCGATGCGAACGACCTGCTCGCTGCGGACCGTGATCCACCACGGCGCCGACGCATCGAGGTCGGTCTGGGCCGTGGCGTTCACCGCCTCGACGAACTGCTCCCACGTGCCGGGAACGACGTCACAACAGGCGCTCACCGGGATGTAGCGCACCCGCACGTCCGCGGCCACCGGCAGGGCGCGCACCCGTGGGTTGTCGTTCACGATGTAGTAGCCGTTGACCGCCTCGTCGCCGTGCTCCTCCGCGGCATCCTGCGCGGCCTCGTCGGTGAGGAACTCCGCGAGGTCGAAGCGCATCGATGCCGGCGAGGCCTTCGCCGATCGCGCGTACACGAAGTGCCGCCCGTCGACGAGCACGGGTTCGGGCGAGGGTGCGGGTGAGGCCGACGTGGTCGGCGTGACCTGGTCGCTCGCCGTCGGCTCGGTGCTCGGGCTGGGCGATGCGGGCGGCGGGGTCGGCGACGTGGCCTCGTCGTCGCCGCCGGCCAGCAGGTACCCCCCGCCGAACGCGAGGGCGAGCAGCACGACGGCGCCGACGATGAGCACGGCGCGCCGGGACCGGTTCCGGCGCGCCGGTTCGTGCGCTCCGTGTCCGTTCCTGCTCGCCATTGACCGCTCCCCGTCGTCGTCGTTGAAGCGCCGGATACCTTGGTCGTCACGATAGTCGTCGCAGGCAGAACCCACGCATGTCGCCGCGCGGCATGACGTTAGTTAGCGGTGTGAACTATCGTAGGCGTGATGCCGACCGCTCCCCCCGCCACCGATCTCGCCGCCCTCGCCTCCCACCTGCGCTTGTCGGTGTTCCGCGCCTCGCGCGCATTGCGGCGTGAGAGCCAGGCAGGCATCTCACCGACGCTGCTCGCGGCCCTGGCCACGATCGAACGGCACGGGCCGATCACGGCCGGCGCGCTCGCGGCGCACGAGCAGGTGCGCAAGCCCACGGTCACCCGCATCCTCGCGGCGCTGGTCGACGAAGGACTGATCGAACGCACCCCCGATCCGATCGACCGGCGTGTCTCGTGGGTGCAGCTGACGCCGGCCGGCCGCGCGCGCATGCGCAACGTCCGTCGACGCACCGATCGCTACCTCGCCCAGCGCCTGCAGCGGCTCGAGCCTGCCGACCTCGCCACGCTCGAGCGTGCAGCCGACGTGCTCGACCGCATCGTGGAGCCGGGCGAGTGAGCCCCCGCGTCACCGCCGCGATCGGCCGCACGTTCTCATCGGTGCGCACGTCGCGCAACTTCCGTCTCTACCTGTTCGGCCAGACCGTGTCCGCGATCGGTACGTGGATGAATTTCACGGCGAGCGCGTGGCTGGTGCTGCAACTCACCGACAGTGGCACGGCCCTCGGGGCGAACGTCGCCTTGTACTTCCTTCCGGTGCTCGTGCTCGGTGCGTACGGCGGTGTGCTCGCCGATCGCTTCGACAAGCGGCACATCTTGATGATCACCCAGGCTGCCTACGCCGCCGTCGCCTTGAGCCTCTGGGCGCTCGTGGCGACCGACGTGGTCGAGCTCTGGATGGTCTACTCCCTGTCACTCGCCTCGGGGGTCGTCACCGCCATCGACAACCCCTCGCGTCAGAGCTTCTACATCGAGATGGTCGGTGAGGAGCACGTGCGCAACGCGGTGAGCCTGAACTCCGCGGCGTTCACGGGATCGCGCATCTTCGGCCCCGCGATCGCCGGGGTGCTCATCGCGACCGTGGGCATCGCGACGTGCTTCCTGATCGACGGGGTGTCGTATGCCGCGGTGCTGATCGCCTTGGTCGCGATGCGCCCGGCGGAACTGCATCCCCAGAAGCGCTCGACCCGCGACCGCGGCCACCTCGTCGCGGGATTGCGGTACGTGTGGGCGACCGACGAGCTGCGGCGCCCCTTGCTCGCGATGGCGGTCGTGTTCACGGTGTCGTTCAACTTCGCCGTGTTCGTGCCGCTGCTGGCCGAGCGGACGTTCGGCGGCGATGCGGGCACCTTCGGAGCGTTGTCCGCGCTCGCGGGCGTGGGGTCGTTCCTGGGCGCGATCGTGTTGGCGAGCCGCGTGCCCGAGCCGCGAATGCGCGACCTGGCGTTGTGGGCGGTGGCGGCCGGCGTCACGTTGGCACTGCCGGGGTTCGCGCCCACGCTCTTCTTCGCCGGAGTCGCCATGATCCCGATGGGCTTCACGATCATGGCGTTCATGATCACCGGCAACACCATGTTGCAGCTGAACGCTCGGCCCGAGGCGCGCGGCCGCGTGATGGCGCTCTACGGCATCGTGTTCCTGGGCTCGACGCCGATCGGCGCGCCCATCGCAGGCGTGCTCGGCGAGCACCTGGGGGCCCGGGTGGGGTTCGTCCTGAGCGGGCTCGTCGCCGCGGGACTCGGGGTCTCGCTCCTGCTGGTGGCGCGGCGCCGCGCCGGCGTGCCCGCCCTCTCCGAGGCCTAGATAAGGCGGAGCGGCTCGGGAGTCACCTCGAGCGAGGCGCGTTCCCGGCCGCTCCGGCCTCCGTGAGCCCGCGAGGGGGATCCCGGGCTACGAGCCGACGGTCTGAGCGTGTCCGACCTGTGCCGTCGAGGGAGCCTGCGCGAAGGCGAGGAGCGACGCGTACCAGCTCGGCTCGTACGCGACCTTCGTGCAGTGCCAGCATCCGCTCACGGTGCCGGCCTGGTGCTCGCGGTGCTCGCTCATCCGTCCGATCCTTCCGTCCTGTGTCCGTCGCTGCGATGGTGCCTCGGTGCCGGTGGTTCGTCGTCGCGGGCACATGCTCCGCCTGAACGACGTTCAGGTCGATACCCAGGCTGCGGGGAAACCGGCTACCACAGCCTCAGTAGGTAGGGCTACGTACCCATCCCCCGGAAAGGTGGGGGGCAGCGCGCACGGCGAGCGTCGTTCAGACGACCTCGCGCTCGATGCGCCACTCGCCGTCGGGCTCCTCTCGACCGACATCGAGCACGGTGCCGTCGGCGAGCGCGAGACGGAATCGACGCATCCGCACGCCGTCGCGTTCCTCGAGCGCGCTGTCGAGGACCTCGGCTGGTTCCTCGACCCCGCCCCATACGACGGCGACCGGCCACTCGTCGGCTCTGCCGCCCTCCGTGAACCGAAGCCGGATCTCCGGCGCGCGCGCTAGCCAACGCGGCAGCACCGGCACCCACAGCAGGAACGCGACGCCCACGATCGCCGCAGCTCCCTGCTCGCCGACCGCGGGGAGCAACGGCACCGCCAGCAGCGCGGCGGTGAGCCGAGCCACGTTGTAGACCACGTCGTAGGCGGCGAACACGCGCCCTCGCAGCCCGTCGGGCACGGCTTCCTGCACCATCGTGTCGACGGGCACCTTCTTCCACGCGAAGGTGAGGCCGACGACGAAGCTCGTGCCGAGCAGGGTCCAGGGGGCGACGAGCAGGCTCACGAGCAGGATCGCGACGCCGCCGAGCGCGAACGCTCCCGCCACGATGCGCTCCCGCGGGAACCGCCTGTCGAGGGCGCCGACGGTCGCGAGGCCCGCGAACACGCCCACGCCGCCCGCACCGATGAGCCAGGAGAACGAGCCCACCCCTTGGTCGAAGCGCTCGCGGAAGACCACCAGCGCCAGCACCAGGATCAGTCCTTGTCCGACCTGGTCGAGCCCGATCGACGTGATCGGACCCACCGCCCTCGGCGTGTGCACGATGTGTCGCAGCCCGTCGGTGAACTCCACCGCCACCCGGCGCACCTGGTGGCGCAGCAGCTCGGGCGACTCGGGAAGCTGTAGCGGCCGCAGGTCGCTGCGGATGTCGCGGGCCAGGAACGAAGCGCCCACCCACATCACGGCGGCGAGCGAGACGATCGCCACGGTGCCGAACGCGTCGGCCACGAGTCCGCCGGCGAACACCCCGACCAGCAGGGCGACGGTGCCGCCCACCGTCGCGATGGAGTTCGCGGCGAGCAGATCCTCGGTCGGCACGAGTCGCGGCACCACCGCTTGGGCCGTCGCCAGGTAGAAGCGGTTCACCGAGGTCACGAACAGGGCGCCGCCGTAGTAGAGCGCCGCCTGCCTGGTCGGACTCGCCAGCACGAGGAAGACGGGCGCCGCCCGAAGCAGCGGCGCCACGACCATGATGCGACGACGCGACCAACGGTCGATGAAGACACCGACGAACGGGCCGATCAGCGAGAACGGCACGATCACGATGGCCGACGCGAGCGCGAAGCTCGCGGCCGTCGTCGCGCGCTCGGGCGAGAAGACCAGCGAGGCCACGAGCGCCGCCTGCACAAGGCCGTCGGCGGACTGGCTCACGAGGCGCATCGCGAACAGCCGCCGGAAGTCGCGATGTCGCAGCGCGTCGCGCGGACTGCCGATGCGGGCGGTGGCGCGGTCGCTCATCGCGGTCATGGTAGGTGCGCCGGCGCGTTCCAGTTTCGCCCGCTCCCAGGCCGATACACGTCAGATGCGACGGGCGCTGTTGGCGCTGCCTGGCCTTGCCCTGCTGGCCTCCTTCTTGGTGGCCGGCGCCGGCATGTCTGCCACCGCGGTCGTGCCGGGGTCGAACGGGCGCATCGCCTTCGCGTCGGACCGCGACGGCGACTTCGAGATCTATTCCATCGAGTCCGACGGCACCGGCCTGCTGCAGTTGACGTCCAACGCCGTGGACGACGACGACCCTGCGTGGTCGCCCGACGGCACCCGCATCGCCTTCGTGCGCACGGGCTCGTGCCAGACCGCGTGCAAGGCGATCTGGGTGATGGACGCCGACGGCACCGAACAGACCTCGGTCACCGGTTGGTCGAACGCCATCGCCGACACCGCGCCGGTGTGGGTGTCGTCGTCGACGCTGCTGTACACGAGCAACCGGGTGACCGGCGGCGGCCTGCAGCCGAAGGAGATCTGGTCGATCGCGGTCACTGGCGGCACGGCGACCCAGCTGACCGAGACGACAGCGGCGAGCTACGTGCCCGACGTCTCCCCCGACGGCGGCTCGGTGGTCTTCGCCTCCGACCGAGACGGCACGGGGCGCCTCCACACGATGACCGTCGGCGGCGCATCGCAGGCGGCCGTGACGCTCGCGGGCACCGACGTGGCATCGGCGTTCGCGAAGGATCCGTCGTGGGCGCCGGGCGACGACCGGTTCGCGTTCACCGGATCGTCGGTGCTGGAGGTGACGCCCCCGGACCTCTACGTCGCGGGCACCGACGGGTCGGGCTCGGCGGTCGTCTACGACCCGGGCGACGTGCCGGTCTACACCCCGTCGTGGTCGCCCGACGGCACGCGCATCGTGCTCGCGGTCGACACCGGCGGCGCGAACAACATGCAGATCCGTGTCGTGAACCCGGCCAACGGCAACGCGACGACGCTCGCGTCGCACGCCGCCGACGAGCGGAATCCGAGCTGGCAGCCGGTGGCCGCCACGACCACCACGGCCACCACGTCGACCCCCGCCGCCACGACCACGAGCCCGATCGCCACGACCACGAGCCCGACCGCCAGCGCCACCTCGAGCCCCAGCCCGTCGGGCACCGGCGGGCCGACCTCTCCGCCCGACGGGGTGCACGTCGAGGTCGTGGATTACCGGTTCGACTCGGCGACCGTGGCGGTGAGGCGCGGTGGCACCGTCGTGTTCGACTTCGTGGGGCCCGCGCATCACACGGCGACCGACAGCTCTGGGCTGCAGCTCTACGACTCGGGCTCGGTCGGCGCGGGCGGGCCGAGCACGTGGTTCACCTTCGAGGCGGCGGGCGTCTATCCATTCGTTTGCACACCGCACACCGGCATGGGCGGCAGGGTCGAGGTGCCGATGCGGGCTGCTCCGCGCGCCGGCGGGCTCCATCGCACGTTCACGATGACGTGGGCGAGTGCCGATGCGACCGGCGACCACGTATTCGACGTGCGCCTGCGCAGGCCGGGCCACCCCTGGAAGGTGTGGCGCTCGGGCGTGACGATGCGGTCCGGCTCCTTCCTGCCGGGCGACGGCGAGGGCCGGTACCGGTTCCGGGCGCGCATGCGCGACGCCGTGACGGGCGAGGCGTCGCGCTGGTCGGCGGTGGCCTCGATCCGCGTGGGTTGAGCGCTCGTCGCCCTTCGAGACGGGCTGCGGTAGCGTCGGAGCGACGGCCCGGCGTGGGCCGCCGTCCTTGACGGGAGCGGTGCCGTGGCTCGATGCAAGGTGGGGGTCCAGTTCCATCCGCAGCTGACGACGATGCAGACCCTGCGCCGTGGCTGGCGCGAGGCCGACGCGATGGGCGTGGACTCCATCTGGACCTGGGACCACTTCTTCCCGCTCTACGACGGTCCCGACGGTGCGCACTTCGAGGGATGGACGCTGCTCGCCGCGATAGCGTGCGACACCGAGCACGCGGAATTCGGCATGCTCGTCACCTGCAACTCGTATCGTAACCCGGAACTGCTCGCCGACATCGCCCGCACGGTCGACCATCTCAGCGGCGGGCGGTTGATCCTGGGCGTCGGCGCGGGGTGGTTCCGGCGCGACTACGACGAGTACGGCTACACGTTCGGCACCGCGATCGAACGACTGCGTGCGCTCGAGGCAGCCCTGCCGCGCATCGAAGCACGGCTCGCGTCGCTCGACCCGCCCCCGGTGCGTTCGCCGCTGCCCATCCTCATCGGAGGAAGCGGCGAGAAGGTCACCCTGCGACTGGTCGCCGAACACGCGAACGCGTGGAACAGCTTCGGCCCGCCCGAGACCTTCGCCGCCAAGAACGCCGTGCTCGACGAGTGGTGCGAGCGCATCGGTCGCGACCCGGCCGAGATCGAACGCACGGTGCTGATCGATGACGACGAGGTCGATCAGCTGGAGGCGTTCCTCGATGCGGGCGCCCGACACCTGATCGTGGGACTCGGCACGTCCGGCGACATCCCCTTCGACCTGTCGCCGGTGCAGCGTCTGATGGACCTTCGCGGCTAGACGTCTCGGTCGTTCGGACTAGGCGCCCGACCCTCAGCGCCTGCGACCATCGGGACGCCGGTGTCGGCCCGTCGGCGGTAGCGGGGGGCACACCCCGTCGCCCATCCTGGGGACCATGCGCCGACGCCCCCTCGCGACCGCCACGACCGCCATGCTCGCCGCCGTCTTCCTCGCCGCCCTGCCGGGCACGCCCGCGAGCGCCGTCGCGCCGGGTCCCGCAGGACAGATCGCGTTCCAATCTGAACGCGACGGCGACTTCGAGATCTGGGCCGTCAACGCCGACGGCTCGGCGCCGACGAAGCTCACCGACAACACCGTCCTCGACGCCGACCCCGTGTGGTCGCCCGACGGCACGAGGTTGGCCTTCGTGCGTGCCGGCTCGTGCACGAACGCGTGTCGCGCGATCTGGGTCATGCAGGCCGACGGAACCGCTGCGAGCGCCCTCACCCCGTTCACCTCCGGGGTGCAGGACTCCGGACCGACCTGGTCTCCCGACGGCTCGACGATCGCGTTCGCCAGCACGCGCTCGGGCGGCGTGAAACACGTCTTCAGCGTGCCTGCATCCGGCGGCGCGCCCACCCAGCTCACCTCGGGGACCGACGCCGACTGGGCCCCGGACTGGTCGCCCGACGGCGCGCGGATCCTGTTCGTGTCGACACGAACCGGCTCGTCGCAGCTCTTCACGATGGCGGCCGACGGCTCGGGCCAGGCACAGGTGGCACTCACCGGCTCAGCGCCCTCCGCCCTGGTCGGCGAGCCGTCGTGGTCGCCCGACGGGGGCCGCATCGCGTACCGCGGCGCAGCCGACCTCTACGCGGCGCCGACGCAGGTCTTCGTGGCGGACGCCGACGGGTCGGGCTCGTCACTCGCGTTCGCGCCCACCGACGCCTCGTTCGTCTACACCCCCGCCTGGTCGCCCGACGGCGCCCGGCTCGTCATCGGTCAGGACACCGCGACGACGGCCAAGGGCTTCGAGATCGTCTCGGTCGACCTGGCGTCGGGTCTCGGCACGACGCTCGCCTCGTCGGGCGCCGACGACCTGCACCCAAGCTGGAGCACGAACACGACCCCGCTCGTGACGGGCTCCACCCCGACGACCCCCCCGCCGGCCGATGCCCACGTGTCGGTCACCGACAACCGATTCACGCCGGCGACGCCGACGGTGGCCGTGGGCACGAGGGTCGTGTGGGACTTCGCCGGCACCGGCACGCACGATGTCACCGACTCGAGCTCGCTCGGGTTGTTCGCCTCAGGGAACCGCGCCCCCGGCGCCACGTTCGGCCACCGCTACACGACGGCCGGCACGTTCACGTTCGGATGCAAGGACCACCGCAAGATGACTGGATCGGTGTCGGTGCCGTTGGGCGCGTCGGCCACGACCGGCTCGTCCTCGACGCAGATCACGCTCACGTGGTCGAGCCTCGCCGCCGTGCCGTCTGGCTCGGTCGTCGACGTGCAGATCCTGCGGCCGCGCGCCAAGAAGTGGGCCTCGTGGAAATCGGGCGTCACGCCCGGCTCAGCGGTGTTCACGCCCGACTCGGGCGCCGGCACCTATCGATTCCAGGCGCGGTTGCGCTCGCTCTCGACCGGCGCGTCGTCGGCCTGGTCGCCGCAGCTCACGATCACGATCTCGTAGACGTCCGCTCCCCCCGGGCGGCGTCGGGGCCGGGCCCGATCAGGGTCCGGCCCCGTCCATGCGCGTGCGCGGTCAGGCCCGCGTGGCGTCGAAGAATGCGGTCCAGTCGGCGTTGGCGCCTTCGCCCGTGCCGACGATGAACTGCTCGACCATCTCGCGAGCCATCTCGTCGGTGAACTGCATTGGCGGTGACTTCATGAAGTAGGCGCTCGGCCCGATGATCGGACCGCCGATGCCGCGATCCTTCGCGATCTTCGCGCAGCGCACCGCGTCGATGATCACGCCGGCCGAGTTCGGGGAATCCCATACCTCGAGCTTCATCTCGATCGTGAGGGGCACGTCGCCGAAATTGCGGCCTTCCAGGCGGATCATCGCCCACTTGCGATCCTCGAGCCACGGCACGTGGTCGCTCGGGCCGATGTGGATGTCCTCCGTATCGAGCGGTGTCTCGAGCTGGCTCTGGACCGACTGCGTCTTCGAGATCTTCTTCGAGATCAGCCGCTCGCGCTCGAGCATGTTCTTGAAGTCCATGTTGCCGCCGAAGTTGAGCTGATAGGTACGGTCGAGCTCGACCCCGCGGTCCTCGAAGAGCTTCGCGAGCATGCGGTGGGTGATCGTGGCGCCGACCTGGCTCTTGATGTCGTCCCCCACGATCGGCACGCCGGCGTCGGAGAACTTCGTCGCCCAGGTCGGGTCGCTCGCGATGAACACGGGCAGGGCATTCACGAAGCCCACTCCGGCGTCGATCGCGCACTGCGCGTAGAAGCGGTCGGCTTCCTCTGAGCCCACGGGCAGGTAGCTCACGAGCACGTCGGCCTGCGTGTCGCGCAGCACGTGCACGACGTCGGCCTCGGGCTCGTCGGACTCGGTGACCAACTCGCGGTAGTAGGTGCCGAGCCCGTCGAGGGTGCGACCGCGCTGCACCGTCACGCCGAGCGGCGCCACGTCGCTGAAGCGGATCGTGTTGTTCGGCTCGGTGAAGATCGCCTCCGCGACGTCGGCGCCGACCTTGTTCGCATCGACGTCGAACGCGGCGACGACCTCGACGTCACGGACGTGGTAGCCGCCGAGCTCGACGTGCATCAGGCCCGGCACGTTCTCGTTCGGGTCGGCGTCGCGGTAGTAGGTCAGGCCCTGCACGAGCGACGACGCGCAGTTGCCCACGCCCACGATCGCGAGTCTGACGGTGCTCATGAGGTGTGCTCCTTCCTGCTGAGGACCGCGGTTCGGCGGGTCCTCGCTCCCCCTCGTTGGGTGTCGTTGCCGAGGCTCCGCTCGGCCTTGTCACGTTCGTTGCGGATCAGCGTGTCGAGCCACTCGATGTCGTTCTCGGTGGCGGACCGTCCGTGCTCCATCACGGCGAGCGCGTAGTCGTCGGCTCCCTCACGGGTGGTGCGCAGCGAGTCGTCGATGTGCTCGAGGCGTTCCGTGAGGAACGCGCGCCGCCGCTCGAGTTGGCGGATGCGCGTCTCGGGCGGCAGGTAGCGGAAGAACGCGAGCCGCACCCGGAACCGGGTGTCCTCGGTCGAGGTGTCGGGCGGCGTCTCCTGCAGCAGCTCGAGGAAGGCTCGCTCGCCCTGCTCGGTGATGCCGTAGACGGTCTTGCGCCGCCCGCCGGTCGGCTGCCCGGGCACGGGTGCGACGAGGTCGTTGCGCTCCAGCCGGCGAAGCG
The DNA here is from genome assembly GCA_963722795.1 of uncultured Actinomycetes bacterium. GTDB lineage: Bacteria > Actinomycetota > UBA4738 > UBA4738 > HRBIN12 > JAOUEA01. The sequence goes on along the minus strand of CAVROD010000002.1, from coordinate 106,374 downwards.
TCGGGTAGAGCGAGCCGTAGGAGACCCGCCAGAAGCCGCCCAGCGACTCCCCGAGCTCCCTGGAGAGCTGGTAGCCGTGCATGGGCTGCTGCTTCAGCAAGCCGAGGATCGCGAGTTCGAGCATGTCGGTGTGCCGTAGCCTTCCGCTGAGGTTCCAGTCGATATATCGACTTCATGTATCGGTCCGATATATCTACCTGCTGGAAGGAGTCGCGTCAAGCAGACACGCTCCTGCGACCCTTCGGCTTCGGCCCTCGTTCTCCGGAAGGCGACGAAGTCCCTTGTGGCGGAACCGTGACGGTGGCGTGCGGCTCTCGTCGTGGGGCTTCCTTCGGCGGGGCGGACCGGGCACCCTGAGGGCATGACGTTGCGGATCATCGTCCAGGTACTCGTCGTCCTCGTTGCTCTCGGAGCGCTCGTCGCGTGGCGCCCCGCCCCCGCGGTGACCGTCGCGCTCGTCGCCGGCCTCGCTGGGGGTGTGGCCATCTATCTGCTATCCCGGGCAGATGGGCCGCGGGGCATGCCAGCAGCGGTCGCAGTGGGTTTCAGCGCCGGGGTCGTGGGCGGCGGACTGCTGGGTCTGGCGCTGACGCGGCGACGCACGCGAGGTGCGTGGCCGATGCGCTGGGACGCGCTGTGGCTTCTCGCCGCGACGCCGTTCGCCGCCGCGGCGCTGCTGCTCGCGATCCAGCGTGCGTGCCCCCTCTACGTCACGCGGGGCGCGGCGCTCTGCTACTACGGCGCTGACCTGATGGGCGGCTGGGCGGCCGGCGTGACCTTCCTCTTCGGAGTGGACATGGTGATCCTCGCGGCGCTGCTGTTCCTCTCGCCGGGATCGCGCGACTGAGCGGCTCGACCTCGGCCGTGATGCAAGCGCGCGATGGGTGTTCGACCCAGCGCACGTTCCGGGTGAAGATAGAGGCTCGAGCGAGCGACCGGAGGTTCCCCCTGCAACAGACGATCCGGATCCCTGACGAGGTCACCGAGCAGCTGCGGCTGCTCGCTGCCGTGACCGGCATCGACGAGGAACAGCACCTGCGCCGCGCGATGCTCGGGTACCTCGAGACATCGGGGCGTGGGGCCGAGGTCGCCGCCTTCGCCGACCGTGCGCGGGAGCGCTTGCGCGCCGTGCTCGACCGGCTGGGGGACCTGTAGAACTGCCCCGCTCGCTCACCGTCGACGACGTGATGGCGATCGCCCGTGCCGAGCTCGGCGATGACGCGTCGGTCGACCACGAGCGGCTCGCCGAGGCGGTGGCCGAGCCGCTGCGACGCGACGAGGGGCGTGAGGTCTTTCCGGGCGTCGTGCCCAAGGCCGCGGCGCTGCTGCTGGCGTTGCTGCGCATGCGCCCCTTCGCTCGCGCCAACGCCAGGGTGGCGCTGCTGGTGACCACCGTCTTCCTGAATCGCAACGGGCTTGATCTCGAGGCGCACGACGACGATCTGATCGCACTCGTGGCCGTGGCCGCGACCGGGGAGCTCACGGTGCTGCAGACCGCGGCGGCGCTCGAGCGGTTCGTGGTGCGCCTGACGCCGCCGTTCGAGTGAGCGGCTCAGCCTTGGCCGGGCCGGCGGTAGTCGCGCACGTAGCCGGGCACCGGCGTCTCGGGGCGCAGGAGGGGATCGGGGATGGGCTCGCCGGGAACGGTGCGCAAGGGCAGGATGCCTGCCCACACGTCGAGGGCGAGGTCGTCGTCTGGCTCCTCGGGGAAGCCCTCGCTGACCTTCGCGCTGCACTCGTCGAGCGCGACCTTCACGAACGTCGTCTGCTTCAGCTCGATGTCGGTCGGCCGCCGAGCGTCGGCGCTGCGGCCCGCCGCCACCTGGTTGGTGATCACGTCGAAGACTTCGGCGAGTTCGTCGCGGTCGGTGACCTCCTGGGCGCGGCCGTAGACGATCACGGTGCGGTAGTTCATCGAGTGCTCGAACATCGAGCGCGCGAAGCGGATGCCGTCCACGATCGTCACGGCGATCGCGACCGCCAGCCCCTGCTTGATCGCGCGCAGCGTGCTCGACGCCGACGAGCCATGCACGTAGAGCGTGTCGCCGACGCGGGCGTGGATCGTCGGGATGATGCGCGGATCGCCGTCGTCGCCCACCCACGCGAGGTGGCAATAGAGGGCCTCGTCGAGGATCGCGTGCACCTTCTGGCGTTCGTACACGCCGAGCTCAGGTAGGCGTCTGACGCGGGTGCGAGGGGTCGGTGCCTGGCTGCTCATGGTCGTGGAAGCTCCTTTCCGGGCCGCGGGATGGAGGCAGGCACGTCGACGGTCGCGACCACGCAGAGCTCGGCGCCGCCGGCGGCCGCCTTCCACGCGCGAGCGCCGCGCGACCCGTGCAGGTAGAGCGTGTCCTCGATGCGCGCCTGGATCGTGGGCAGAGCCCGCGGCTTCCCGTCGGCGTCGACCCACGACACGGTGCAGGTGAGAGCCTCGTCGAGCACGGCGCGCACCGTGCCGACGTCGTAGGCCGCGCGCTCGGGGTGCCGGTGGACCCGCGTGCGATCGCTCGGCGCCTGGGACATGGCCAGATGCTACTCGCGGGGGTCGGCCCGAGCGCAAGCCTGCATTCGCGTGCGCACGCGGCCGGGTGCTATCGTTCGAGCGCCCGGGCGGGACGTCCCGGGTGGCACGGTGATCAGCGAAGTCCGGTGTGATCCCGGCGCTGTCGCGCAGCTGTGATGCCCCGCGAGGGGACGAGCCAGGTCGCCTGACCCGTGCCGACGGAATCGTTCTCGCGATGAGGAGCGGTCCGTTCGGCGCCAGCGCCGGGCGTATCCCTCATCCTCCGGAAGGGAGGATGTGTCATGTGGAAGAGGTCCTCTTCCATCGTTCTTGTCTCGGTGGTGGTGTTCGCGCTCGCTGCGTGCGCCACCGGCTCGGGCGCGTCCACCGACGCAGCGACGTCGTCGGCAACCCCGGCTGCGGCGTTCCCCGTCACGATCGAGACCGCCGACGGTTCGTTCACGATCGAGGCACCGCCGATGCGCATCGTGTCCTTGTCGCCGACGGCTACCGAGATGCTGTTCGAGATCGGCGCGGGTGCGCAGGTCGTGGCGGTCGATGACCAGTCCGACTTCCCCGACGGGGTGCCGACGACCGACCTCTCGGGGTTCGAGCCCAACATCGAGGGCATCGTGTCGTACGCGCCCGACCTGGTCGTGATCGCCGGCGACACCGGCGGCGTGGTCAAGGGCCTCGAGCGGCTCGACGTGCCGGTGCTCGTGCAGCCGGCCGCGGTGACCATCGACGACACGTACGAACAGATCTCGCAGCTCGGCGCCGTGACCGGTCATGCGGACGAGGCCGAGGTGGTCGTACGCGAGATGCGTGCCGCGATCGACGAGATCCTCGCGTCGGCGCCCGACGGTCAGGGCATGACCGTGTACCACGAGCTCGACGACACCTACTACAGCGTCACGTCGGAGACCTTCATCGGTCAGGTCTACGCGATGTTCGGGGTCGAGAACATCGCCGACGAGGCCAAGGGGGCCGGATCGGGGTACCCGCAGCTCTCGTCGGAATACATCGTCGACACCGATCCGAGCCTGATCGTGCTCGCCGACAGCGAGTGCTGCGATCAGACGCCCGAGGTCGTGGCCGAGCGGCCTGGCTGGGGCGACCTCACCGCGGTCACCACCGGATCCGTCATCGCGATCGACGACGACGTGGCTTCACGGTGGGGACCGCGGGTGGTGGACTTCATGCGCGCGGTCGCCGAGGGCCTGCAGGGGTCGGCCCCGTGACCTCGATCACGGCCAGGACGAGCCGACGACGGCGGACCGTCGTGATCGCGGTCTCGGTCGCCATCGTGTCGTCGGCCGCGATCGCCGGCTTGCTCGTCGGCCCGGTACACCTCGACGTCCAAGGGGTGCTCGAGGAACTGTTCGGGTGGGTGCCGTTCGTGAACGGATCCGGGCTCGACGACCAGCAGTCCACGATCCTGTGGCAGCTGCGCGCGCCGCGGGTAGCGCTGGCGTGCGTGGTGGGCGCCTGCCTCGCCGTCTCGGGGGCCGCATACCAGGGCGCGTTCCGCAACCCGCTCGCCGACCCGTATCTGCTCGGCGCCGCCGCGGGCGCCGGGCTCGGAGCGACGATCGCGCTCGTGTCGGGGGCGGGTGGCTCGTTCGTTGCCGGCACGCCGTTGCTGCCGCTCGCGTCGTTCGCGGGCGCGTTGGTCGGGGTCGCCGTCGCGTACTCGATCGGTGGATCCATGGGAGGGCGCACCACGACGGGCCTCGTGCTCGCCGGCGTGGCTGTGGCGTCGTTCCTCACGGCGGTCCAGACGTTCGTGCAGCAGCAGAACTCCGAAACGCTGCGCGAGGTCTACACGTGGATCCTCGGCCGGCTGTCCACCGCGGGGTGGTCCGACGTCGTGCTGATCCTGCCGTACGCGATCGTGAGCATCGCGGTACTGCTGCTCCATGGCCGGCTGCTCGACGTGATGGGCCTCGGCGACGATGAGTCCGAGAGCCTGGGGCTCCGCCCGGCCCGAGTTCGTCTGGCGGTCATCGTCGCCGCGTCGCTCGCGACCGCCGCCGCCGTGGCCGTGGCTGGGTTGATCGGATTCGTGGGCATCGTGGTGCCGCACGCGGTGCGCATGCTCGTTGGGTCGTCGAACCGGTGGATCGTGCCCCTGTCGGCGCTCTGCGGCGCCGCATTCTTGGTGCTCGCGGATCTGGCGGCGCGCACCGTCGTCGCGCCCGGCGAGCTGCCGATCGGCGTCGTGACCGCCGTGATCGGGGCGCCGTTCTTCGCGGTGCTGCTGCGGCGTTCGGGGGGTGCGGCATGAACCTCGACCTGACGAACATGTCGGTCGACCTCGGCGTTCGCGAGGTCGTGCACGACGTGTCGTGCTCGCTGGCGAGCGGCGGCTGGCTCGCCGTGCTCGGGCCCAACGGTGCCGGGAAGTCGACGTTGCTGCGTGCGATCGCCGGGTTGACCGAGTACCGGGGCACGGTGGCGATCGACGGGCGCGACACCACGACGATGCGCCGGCGCGAGCTCGCGATGCGCATCGCGGTCGTCGCCCAGAAGCCGACCGTGCCCGAGGGGGCCACCGTGCTCGACTACGCGGCGCTCGGGCGCACGCCACACATCCGCTACTTCGGATCGATCGGCCGGCACGATCGAGACGTGGTGGCCGACGTGCTCGCGGCGCTCGATCTGTCCGCTGTGGCGCATCGTCCGGTGCACTCACTGTCCGGCGGTGAGGCGCAGCGCGTGTTCGTCGCGCGGGCGCTCGCCCAGGAACCGTCGCTGCTGCTGCTCGACGAGCCGACGACCTCGCTCGACGTGGGTCGCCAGCAGGAGGTGCTGGAGCTCATCGAGTCGCTGCGCCGCGACCGCGGGGTGACGATCGTCTCGGCCTTGCACGACCTCTCCCTGGCCGGTCAGTTCGCCGACCGCCTGCTGCTGCTGCACGAAGGGACTCAGGTGGGGGAGGGTCCGCCCGCCGAGGTGCTCACCGAGCAGGTGGTGCGCGAGTTCTTCGGCGCCTCGGTGCGGCTGGTGCCGATCGACGGATCGGGCCATGTGCTCGTGCCGGTCCGCCGTCGCGGCGAGGTGCGATCACCGTGAGCGGCGAGCCTCCCACCGTGGGGCCCGAGACCGGTTCGCGCGGTCACGCGGCCTCGCTCGTGCTCGTGCATACCGGCGACGGGAAGGGCAAGAGCACGGCCGCGATGGGCGTTGCCCTGCGCGGCCTCGCTCGTGGCTGGCGTGTGATGGTCGTGCAGTTCGTGAAGTCGGGTGACTGGCGCTCCGGCGAGCAGGCGATGCTCGAGCGACTCGGCGCCGACTGGCGCGCGATCGGCGACGGGTTCAGCTGGGATTCCGCCGACATGGAGGCGAGCGCCGGGCTCGCACGGGAGGCCTGGGCCGCCGCCGACGCGGCGCTCGCCGGGAGCACGCACGACCTCGTGGTGCTCGACGAGGTCACGTACCCGATGACGTGGGGGTGGATCGACACCGAGGCGGTCGTCGCCGCGATCGCCGCCCGGCACGAGGGCGTGAGCGTGGTCGCCACGGGCCGCGACGCGCCCGAGCCGCTCCTGGAGGTCGCCGACACGGTCACCGAGATGCGCAGCGTGAAGCATGCGTTCGAGGCGGGCATCCTCGCGAAGCGGGGCATCGACTTCTGATGGCGATCACCCTGCTCACGGGTCCGGTCGCGAGCGGGAAGTCGCGCCTCGCCGCCGGTCTCGCCGGGCAGTGGCAGGGCCCGGTCCACCTCGTGGTGACCGCCGAAGGGCGTGACGACGAGATGCGCGCCCGCATCGAGCGGCACCGGGCCGACCGTCCGGCGTCGTGGCGGGTGTCCGAGGAGCCGCTCGAGCTGGCCGGAGCGATCGCGGCGGTCCCCGCCGAGGCGTTCGCGATCGTGGACTGCTTGACGCTCTGGGTCTCGAATCGGCTCGGCGGCGGCGACGCCCCCGATCGCGTGCTGGACCTCGCGGTCGAGGCGGCCGAGGCGGCTGAAAGTCGTGCCGCGCCGACGGTCGTCGTGACGAACGAGGTCGGATGGGGCGTCGTGCCGGTGAACGACCTGGCTCGGGCCTACCGCGATCTGCTGGGCCGGGTGAACGGGGCGTTCGCCGAGCGAGCTGGAGCCGCGTGGCTGGTCGTCGCCGGTCGTGCGATCGCGCTCGCTCCCGTTGCGCACGGAGACCTGCTCGCGTGAAGGCGCTCCAGGATCTGCTCGACGACCTGCCCGAGCCCGACGCCGAGGCGCGCGCCGCCGTGGCGGAGCGAGCGACGTCGGTGCTGCGGCCGGCGGGAGCCCTCGCCCGGCTCGACGAGGTCGCGATCTGGCTCGCGGGTTGGCAGCGCACGAGCCGTCCGGCGGTCGAGCGGCCGTGCACGATCGTGTTCGCCGCCGATCACGGCGTGGCCGCTGCCGGCGTGAGCGCCTATCCGTCCGAGGTCACCAAGGCCATGCTCGCGGCCCTCCAGGGCGGGGTCGCGACCGCTGCGGCGATGTCTCGGGCGCTCGAGGCGGGATTCCTGGTGGTCGACGCCGGGGTGGGGGCGCCGAGCGGCGATATCCGGGTCGAGCCTGCGCTCTCGTCCGACCGTGCCGACGCCTGCCTCGAGCTCGGGCGCGAGGCCGTCGAGAAGGCCGCCGGCGACGGCGCCGACCTGCTCGTGTTCGGCGAGATGGGCATCGGCAACACGACCGCTGCCGCCGCGGTCTGCGCCGCGGTGATGGGGGGCGGGGCCGTCGACTGGACGGGCCGCGGCACCGGCGTGGACGACGAGGGACTCGCCCGCAAGCTGGAGGCGGTCGAGGCCGCGTCGGCGCGCGCTCGCGGCATGCTGCCGCTCGACGTGCTGCGCGAGGTCGGTGGTGCGGAACTGGTCGCGATCGCCGGCGCGGCCGTCGAGGCTCGGCGCCGGTCGATGCCGGTGGTGCTCGACGGATTCGTGGTCGGCGCGTCGGTGGCGCCGCTGCACGTCGCTCACCCTGGTGCCCTCGATCACTGCCTCGCGGGTCATCGGTCGGCCGAGGCCGGCCACGCGCTGTTGTTGGAGCGCTTGACCATGACGCCCCTGCTCGACCTCGGGTTGCGGCTGGGCGAGGGCAGCGGCGCCCTCGTCGCTGTGCCCATCGTGCGCTTGGCCGCCGCGGCGGTGACCGAGGTCGCCACCTTCGAGGAGTGGGGGCTCGCGTGAGTGCCTCGCATCCGGTGGGGGTCGGCGCCACGCCTCGCGGCCCGCGGGAGTGGGCGCGTCTGGCCGCAGTGGCGGTGCAGTTCCTCACGCGCATCCCGGTGCGGGTGCGGTTCGAACCCGGAGACCTGCGGCGGGCGGCAGGCGCCTTCCCGGCGGTCGGGGCGCTGGTCGCGGCGATCGGCGTCGCGGTGCGATGGTCGCTCACCCCCTGGTTCGGCCGTCCGCTCGCGACGATCTTGGCGCTCGCCGCGATGGTGCTCACGACCGGCGCGTTCCACGAGGACGGCTTCGCCGATGCCGCCGACGGGCTCTGGGGCGGCGACACCCCCGAGGAGCGGCTGCGCATCATGCGCGACAGTCGCCTCGGCACGTACGGCACGCTCGCGCTGATCGTCCTGTTCGGTGTCAAGGTCGTCGCGCTCGCGCCGATGACGCTCGGCGCCTTCGCCGCGACGCTCGTGCCGGCGATGGTGCTCGCACGAGCGTCGTCGCTCCCGCTCATGCGGGCGATCGCGCCGGCGCCCGGCAGTCTCGCGACCCTCGCCGGTGCACCCTTGGCGTGGGGGTGGATCGTGGCCGGCCTCACCTGCGCCGGCTCGCTCGTGGGCTTCGGCGTGTGGGCTTGGTTGCCGGTCGTCGCGAGTGGCCTCGCCACGGTCGTCTCGGCCGCGGTCGTGCGCGTGAAGGTCGGCGGCATCAACGGCGACCAGCTCGGCGCGGCGAACCAGCTCGTCGAGGTGGCCGTGCTGCTCTGCGGCGTCGCTGTGTTCGTGCGCTGACCGCCGGGCGGCGGCGCTGCGCGGGCGGGGCGGCTCAGCTCAGCGGGCGGCGGCTCAGCTCAGGCGCGGCGGCTCGTCGCCGCCCGATTCCTGCTGCAGGAAGCGCTCGATCTCCGAGGCCAGCTCGTCGCCCGAGGCCACGGCATCGTCGCCGGCGATCGTCTCGAGCCGCTCCAGGTACTCGCGGGCGTCGTCGTCACCCCCCACCGCCGCGTCGAGGCGCTGGCGCTGGGCGAGCGCCTCGTCGGGCAGGTCCCCGAGCGGCAGATCCGCGCCCACGTGCCGCCCGAGCTGCTCCAGCAGCCCGATCGCGCCCGCGGCGAAGGAGCCGCCGACGTAGTGCGGCACCTGCGCGTAGAACCCCACGGTCGGGATACCCGCGCGCGCCGTCGCCATCTCGACGACGGACAGTGCGGCCGCCGGCACCCGCAGCAGTCCCTGTGGGCCCTGTTCCACGTCGTCATGCAGCAGCCCCTCGGCCGAGGCCGTGCCGAACACGGGCACGGCACGGGTGTGCGGCACGGCCGCCGGGATGGACCCGAGGCTCACCCACTGCACCACGCCCAGCCGCACGGCCGCCTCGCTCACCTGCTCCCCGAGCTCTCGCCACCGGAAGTCGGGCTCGGGGCCGTGCAGCACGAGCAGGTCGCGGCCCGCCTCGGTCCGACGCACGATCGAGATCTCGGGCCACGCCAGGTGCGTCAGCGTGCCGTCGACGACATCGAGCACGGGCCGGCGCGAGCGGTAGTCGAACAGGGCGTCGGCATCGCCGGTCGCGACGGTCTCGGCGCCTTCGGCGAGGCGTTCGGCCGCGGTCGACGCCGCCCCACCCGCGTCGATCCAGCCGTCGAAGGCCCCGATCAGGACCGGCGCGCTGAGCGTCGGGATGTCGTCACGCAGTCGCAGGAGCATGCGCCAAGGATAGTCCCGCCGCCGCGTACGGCCCGGCCGCGAGCCGCGACGCGCCCCCGCTAGCCGCTGCGCTGCAGACGGCGCACCTCGCGTTCGATCCGTGCCTCACTCGGTTCGCCGACGCGATACGTGTCCCAGGCGTGGAACCCGATGCCGATGCCCCACCCCAGCAGCGGGAAGACCGGCCAGAAGCAGCCAGCTCCCGTGACCGCCCAGATCGTGCCCGCCCGCGAGCCAGCTGCGTGGTGCTCGAGGGTCCGCCACCGCACCCAGTGGTCCCGCTCATCCCCAGAACATGCGGTCGGGATCGGCGGGCTCGAAGCGCACGAAGACGTTGCCCTCCTCGAGGCCGAAGGCTCGCACCACCGCCGCCCCGACGGTCGCGAGCAGATCGGCGGCCCGGTCGGGCGGCCGGTTCGCGAAGACCCGCACGATCGCCGGGTGCGTGGTCGCGGGTTGCACGGCGGGTGCGTCGTCTCCCTCGGCGTAATGTTCCGCTGCGATCGGGTGATAGATCGCCCACGTGCCCCGCGGATCCTCGCCGAGGAAGCTCGCGACCTCGGTCGTCACGGCGGCGAGCGCCTGGGCGACATCGAGGTCACGAGCGGGCGGCAGGGTGGCGATCTCGATCACCGGCATCGTCGACCTCCCGTTCAGCCGCGCTCGTGCTCGCGCACGATCGTCGTCAGCGTCGACATCGCGTTCATCGCCGGCGGGAACCCCGCGATCGTCGCGGTCTGCAGGATCGCCTCCCGCAGCTCCTCGGCCGTGAGCCCTGCCTTGAGGGCGGCCCGCAGGTGCTGGGGGATCTGCGCCGACCGCCCGAGCGAAACGAGCGCCACGACCGCGGCGAGCTCGCGGTCGCGCGTGGACAGGCCCGGCCTCGTGTACACGTCGCCGTACACCGTCTCGACGATCACGCGGCCGAGGTCGCCGAGGCCTTCCACCGCGGCGAGCGCCTTCTCGTCGTGCACCTCGAGGAACCGTTCGCGCCCTCGTTCGTAGCGATCGTCGTGCATCTGGCCCCCCGTCGTCGGCGTCGAGATGTACCGTACCGCCGAGTGCGATGCGGCGGACCGAGGCTCGGACTAGGGTGGCGAGCGATGACGACGCCGGCGGAGCCGCTCTTCGACGATGCGTACATCGGCGTCCCCCCCTGGGACATCGGGCGCCCTCAGCGCGAGGTACTGGCTCTCGCAGAGGCGGGTGCGTTCCGATCGCCGGTGCTCGACGCCGGATGCGGCACCGGCGAGAACGCGCTCGCGCTGGCCGCTCGCGGGCTCGAGGTGGTGGGTCTCGACGCCTCGCCGAGGGCCATCGGCAAGGCGATGGACAAGGCGCGGGATCGCCATCTCGACGGCGTGGACTTCCTCGTCGCCGACGCGGTGGGGCTCGGCGGGCTGGGCCGTCCGTTCGGCTCGGCCCTCGACTGCGGCCTGTTCCACGTGCTCGACGATCACGAGCGCCCGGTGTACGCCGAGACCCTGCGCGAGGTGCTCGAGCCCGGCGGTGTGGTGCACCTGCTGTGCTTCAGCGACGGCGAGCCGCCGGGATGGGGTCCGCGACGGGTGAGCGAGGCAGAGCTGCGCTCGACGTTCGCCCACGGCTGGCAGGTCCTCGAGATCGTGAGCGCGGCCTTCGAGACGAACCTGGAGCGTGGCGACGTGCTCGCCTGGCGCGCGTCGTTCGCTCGCGCGTAGGCTCAGTCGCCGCCGGGCGCCGACGCCGCGCAGGCGGTGCCGACGCGCTCGAACCCCACCGTGGCGTACACCCTCGCGACGTCGTCGTCGTCGGCCGAGAGGAACACGAGGTCGATGCCCCGTTCGAGCGCGTCCACGACGAGCGCCGCGGTGACGGCCGTGCCCAGCCCGCGGCGACGGAACGCGGGGAGCGTCGCGACGCCGACGATCTCGCTCGCGCCATCGAGCGGCTGGTGCCAGCCTACCGCGGCCACGACACCCGACACGCGGGCGGCGGCGGCCACGGTGAGCCCGGCGAGCATGCGGCCCCGCTGGAACGCGATGGTGTCCGGGCTCTGCCTCGCGGCCGCCGCTGCCGCCTCGGCTGCACCGGGCGCGCCGGGCGCGGTGCCGGGCGTCGCGAAGCCCACCTCGGCGACGGCACTCAACGCGGCGAGGTCCTCGTCGGCGTCGACGATCGTGACGTCGACCCCGTCGGGAGCGGGCCGGATCGCGGCGTCGCGGGTCAGCACCATCAGGGGGTGGTCGACGACGCGCATCCCCGTCGCCCTCGCGGCGGGGCCGGCCTCGGGTGCGAGCTCGCCGATCCACTCGAGCGCTTCCGGCTGGGCGAGCTCGCGCTGACGGGCTCGCACCGCGCTGATCGCCTCGGCCGTGACGCCGCCGGCGCCGGGGGTCGGCCTGGCGTAGTAGCGCCATCCGTGACCCTCGTTCAGGAACAGGGTGCACGGCCCGATCGTCTCCGTGCGCGCCCCGGTCCTCGGTGCGGCGTCGAGGTAGGCGTCGATGCGCCGCAGCAGGGTCAGGTCAGTCGCCATCTCGGCGCGCAGACTACCCGGCGACCGCCATGTCGCAGGTCCGCCTCATGACCTAGGGCGAAGGTCGCATCTTGGCGTCGTGCGTAGGGAAGGGGACTGTTCCGCGACCCCGCACCCCGTGTAGCGTACGGCTGGACCGGGTACGCGATCGAGCGGTCCCGTCGCGCGAGCGTTCCGGAAACGAAAGAGAGGCCCCGACGATGACCCGCTATCTGTGCGCCCACCCCGGCCACGATCGCAAGGGCCGCCATCAGGCGGTTGACGTGACCGCCCAGGTGCGGCTCGAGCGAGAGTTCCTGCCCCGCGAGTCGTCCTACCTTGCGTCGACCGACGACGTCATCGCCCGCGTGGTGGCGCTGCGCTCAGGCGACTCGGTCGACCGGCTCGCGCAGGTCCGGCGCATCCTCACCGGTACCACCGCCCCGATCGACGCCCCGGTCGTGCTCGCCGCTCGCGCCACCGATCGCGTGCCCGGGCTGTACGAGCTCGACGAGCTCCGCCGGAGCGACCACTCGATCGCCGACCTGATCGATCGGCGATATCACGCGACACCCGGCGCCGACGACGTCGTCGTCCTGAGCGAAGGACCGACGTCCTCGATCGGTGGATCGACCCAGGGCGCCGAGACCGAGACGATGACCACGACCCAGCTCGAGCAGGTGCAGCGTGCCCGCGTGCTGCCGCAGGGCATCTTCCCGGTGATGGAGCTGTCGGCGCGCATCGCCGACGCGCAGCCCACCGAGGCCTCGATCGCCGAGGCGATCAAGGCCACCCCCGCCATGGGCACGCCGCTCGACGAGCGCACCGGCCCCTGGCGCGTCGTGATCGAATGCCCCACCGCGGTGGGGGAGCCGCCGCTGCAGCATCGGGTGGTCTTCACCGGCACCGGTGACCACGAGCCCGCCGAGGTGCTCGGCACGCCGGCGGTCGGCTGGGACGTCGCGCTCGAGGACGCCGCGAACATCGATCTCGCGCCGCCGACGCCGAGCCATCGCGCCGAGCGTCGCCTGAGGGTCCTGTTGGTTGCCGAACTGGCGATCGCCGCCCTGCTCGTCGCGCTCGCCTGGGCGTCGGGAGCACTGGCGCAGTCCGTGCGTGAGACGCCGGGTTGGCTCGGCTTCGCTGTGACGCTCGGCGTGGCCGCGTTCTCCGTCGGCCTCATCTCGCTGATCGGACGCAGCGATGCCGAGGGCAACGCCAACGACACGTTCGTGCTCCGGCGTCACTACTCGAGCCGCATGCAGTTGCTGGCGACCTCGTCGATGCTGTCCGCCGGCATCTTCGCGGTCGCGCTGGCCGCGGCCGTCGTGCCGCCGGTGCTCGACGCCGAGCCGCCGGTGCCCGCGCCGATCATCACCTTCGCGGCCGGGAACCGCGTGGTGACCGCCACGGTGCAACTCGACGGGCGCGACATCGCGACCGACGAACTCGTGACCGTGGAGATGCGTCAGTACTCGGCTGAAGAGGCCGAGGGCGTCCTGATCGGGCGCGTGACCGCCACCGGGGACTCCGCGGGGCGTGTGCTCGTCAGTGAGGCGATGGCCCTTGACCGCGGCGCTCGGTACATGAGCGTCCTGGTCATGGTGGGCGATCGGTCGGCGGAGACGTGCACGCCTGCGGGTGCCACGGGCACCGGATGTTCGGTCGTCTCGGTGCCGCCGCTCGGGGCCGGGGTGGTGCGATTCGTCCCTGCCGAGTCGATCGACGCGCTGCTCGTGGAAACCGAAGTGGTGCCGAGCGTGACCCCGACGGTCGCGCCGTCGGCCTCGCCCACGGTCGCGCCCTCACCTGCGGTATCGCCCACGACGGCCACGTCGATCTCGCCGGCCGCCACGGTGACCGGCTCGCCCTCGGCGTAGACGCCCCTGACCGGCCAGAGGGCGTCGTCTCCCCCGTCTGGGGGATGCGTGCGGACCACCGCGATCGCGACCAACGGCCGACGGTAACTCCGCCATGCTCCCGATGTGGAGGAGGACACCGGGTGACAGGCTCGCTGCATGCGGCGCGAGCGGGGGGAGACGGTGGTCGACGTCGTCGGCGACGTCGTCTCGATCCCCGATGTGCCCGACGTAGGCGAGGTCGTCGACCGCATCCCTGATGGTGTGCCGTGGCGGTTCGAGCCCGATTGGGACGGGCTGCGTGTCGCCGCCAGGCTCGGGCCCGGGCGGTCGGTGCTCGTCTCGGAACGCCGCCGGGCCTTCGAGCGGTTCTTCCCCGAGGTGGCGCGGGCGCTCTCGGTGCTCGACGCGCATCACATCGTCGTGCGTGGGTCGCTGGTCGTGGCCAGCTCCGACGGCCTGGGCTTCGCCGCCGTTCGTCGCCGGCTCCATCCGACGCCCGCGCTCGTCGAGAGCTTGGCTCTCACCTCGCCGGCGACGCTCGCGATCACGGACCTGGTCATGCAGGGGTCGACCGACATGCGATCCAGTCGGCTCTCCGAACGGCGACGGGCGCTCGAGCACCTCGCGGCCGGCCTCTCGATCCCGGTGGCGCCCATCAACCTGCGGCGCATCGCACCCGGCACGCCGTTCGTGCTGTCCCCGCAGACGTTCGATCGGGCGACGGCGCGCGCCTGGCTCGAGGACCGCGACGCCACCGGGCGCGACGGGATGATCGCCCGGCATGCCGACGGTCGTCGGTGGGTGCGCGTGCGCCGGGTGCGTTCGGCCGCCTGCGTGGCGACCGGGTACCGCCATGCGGGCGCGGGGGTCGGGTCGATCCGCCTCGGCCTGTATGCCGGGAGCCGGCTCGTCGATGTGGGCCGCACGGTCGCCTTCACCCGCGCGCCGGTGCGCAGGGCCGCAGCGGCGGCGCTCGCCCGGGTCTCCCCGGGGGACGCCGCTGGCGCCGCCGGGCTCGACTGGATCGACGTGCTGCCTGCGCTCGTCTGCGAGGTGACCTACGAGCGGTTACGCGGCTCTCGGTTCCGCCACGCGGTGACGTTCGTGCGTTGGCTTCCCGACCGCGACCCGGCCTCCTGCACGATCGATCAGCTGCGCCCGTAGACGTGTAACGCCTCGGTGCCCCGGCGATACGGAACGCCCGTCCAGGTTCCACGACGGAAGGGGGAGTTCCATGCAGCAGGCATCGCATGGCGGCGCGACGGGCGCCGTCTACGTGCAGACCAACGCGTCGCCCAACGAGGTGATCGCGTTCCGGCGGATGACCGACGGCTCGCTCGAGCGCATCGGGGCGGTGGCGACCGGTGGTGACGGCGACGCCACGCCGCACCTCACGTCGCAGGGCTCGGTCGTGCTGACGCGGGACGGACGGCACCTGTTGGTCACCAACGCCGCGAGCGGGAACCTGAGCGTGTTCGCGATCGCCGGTGACGGCTCGATCGAGTTGCGTCACCGGGTGCCCGCGGGCGCCGCACCGAAGAGCGTGGCCGAGCACGACGGGCTCGTGGCCGTGCTGCACACCGGCAAGCCCGGGGTGTCGGCGTTCCGTCTCGACGACGAGGGCATCGCACCGGTCATCGGCGCCGACGAGGCGCTGGCGGCCAGCGACGCCGACCCGGCACAGGTGGCGTTCACGCCCGACGGATCGATGCTCGTGATCACCGAGCGCGGCACCGACTCCATCGTGAGCTACCCGGTCATGGCCGACGGCACGCTCGGTGCACCCCGCGCGATCGCCTCGTCGGGCCCCACCCCGTACGGCTTCGCCATCACGTCTGGCGGCACGCTCGTCGTGACGGAGGCCTTCCGGGCCGAACGTGGTGCGGCGGCGGCATCTTCGTACGCGATCGTCGACGGGTCGATCCTGCCTCGAACGGCATCGGTCGGCAACGGCCGCAGCGAGATCTGCTGGGCGGTGATCACGCCCGACGACCGGTTCGCGTTCACGACGAACTTCGCCGACGGCGCGGTCTCGCGCTATGCGATCGGCGCCGACGGCTCTCTCACCCTCGAGGACGCCACCGCGGCGCTCGCCGTCGACGGCATGAGCGGTCTGCGTGACGAGGGCCTGACCGCCGACGGGCGAGCGCTCTACGCGATCGACGCCGACGGCGGCCGCATCTACGGATGGGCAGTCGGTGCCGACGGGTCGCTCGATCCCCTCGGTTCTTGGGACGGCGTGCCGGCCACGGTGGCCGGGCTCGCGGCGAACTGAGGAGGGCGGACGACGATGCGACTGGATCCGCTCTACACCGTCACCTTCACCACGCCCGAAGCGTGGAGCGTGGAGGTCGAGGGCGACGCCGGAACCGAAGGTCGCAGCTTCCTGCTGGCCGAGGGGCGCTCCACAGGGCGCCTCTCGGCCCGCTACCGCGCGGCCAACTTCCCGCGCAAGCGGGTCGACGCGGCGCTCGTGCCGGAGTTCCGAGGTGTGCTCGAGACCGACGACGGCGCCACGATCCTGTTCGAATGGCAGGGCCTCGCGGTGCTCACCGACACCGGCATGCGGCGGCTGCTCGGCAGCCTCGTGCACACGACCGACGACGTGCGCTACCGCTGGCTCAACGACCGCGTCTGTGCGGTCGAGGGCGAGGTGCGCCCGCGCCAGGATCGTTCGGGGTTCGACGTGGTGTTCGACGTCTCCGAGATGGTGTGGGAACGGGCAGGCTGAGCTGTACGGTGCCTGCGATGTCGAACATGCATCCGCTTCGGCGGGAGGACCACCCCGAGCTCGAAGGCCTCTTCGCTCACTACGACCGCACGCTCTCGTTCGTGCCGAACAGCCTGTTCACGATGGCCCGGCGCCCGGAGATCCTGCGTGCTTTCAGCGAGCTGATCACGCAGATCTGGAACACCGGCACCCTGCCGCAGCAGTTGAAACCCCTGATCGGCATCGTCTCGAGCGTCGCCGCGGGCTGTCGGTACTGCCAGGCCCACGAGGCCATCGACGCCCGTGAACGCGGCGTCGACGACGAGAAGATCGCCGCCATCTGGGACTTCGAGCGCTCACCATCGTTCGACGAAGCCGAGCGTGCGGCACTGCGGTTCGCGCGCGACGCCTCGCTCGTGCCCAACGAGGTGACCCCCGCGCATTTCGAGGACCTCCGCCGTCACTGGGACGATGGGCAGATCGTCGAGATGCTGGCCGTCGTGGGGTTGTTCGGGTTCCTCAACCGGTGGAACGACACGATGGCCACCGAGCTCGAGCGCGAGCCCTTCGGGTTCGCCGCCGCCCGCTACGGCAGCCGCTGGGAACCGGGCAAGCACGCACCGGCGAGCGGTGGCCCCTAGCCTGCCTCACGCATCGCCGGGCGGGGAGGGCATCGGCCCCGGGTCGCCGCCGGCTGCGACGACGATCAAGCGGGCGCCGAAGATGTGCCACCCCTCCTCGTGCATCTCGACGGCGCGATCCGTGGGCAGGCCCGAGTGCTCCAGGGTCAGCGTGGTGGCGTCACCGTTCGCCTCGAGCTCGATGCGCACGGTCGTCGAGCCGGGCGGGACCTCGGCGTCTCCTTCCCATCCCCAGGTGAAGACGACCAGCCGGGGTGGCTGCACCTCGACGAAGGCGCCACTCGCCACGGCGTCGGCGTCCATCCACACTCGATAGATGCCACCCGGCCTCGGGTCGAGTTCCGCGCGCACACCCTGCCACCTGGTGTAGCGCTCGGGGTCGGTCAGGAACGGGAACACGGCCTCGGGCGAGGCGTCGATGCGCAGCTGCAACCGCACGCTGCGTCCGTCGATCATCGTTGCTCCTCGATGACCTGTTTCAGGTGGCCGAGGTCGCGAGCCCACATCTCCTCGAGCACGAGCGCGAGCGATCCGGCGGCCTCTCGGTCTGCTCGGTAGTAGCGCCTCGTCGCCTCCCGGCGCTCCACCACGAGGCCGGCACGGCGCAGCACGCCGAGGTTCTGCGAGATCGCCGGCCAGCTCACCTCGAAGTGCGCGGCGATGTCGCCGGCCGACCGTTCCCGGTCCCACACGAGCCGAAGGATCTCACGCCGACGTTCGTTGGCCACCGCCTCGAGCATCGTCTGCACGCTGGCTAGTTAAGCACATCCTTCAGGTTGACAGGAACTTCAGGTAACCCTTAAATAGATCGTGAAGCCGCATCCGGAGACAGAGGGATCGAAGGAGGAGCACATGTCGCGTGACGTGCTATTGGCGATCGAGATCGAGGCGGAACCGAAGGTCGTGTACGACATGATCGCGAGCCCCGAGGGGCTCGCGGCGTTCTGGACCCCCGACGTGAGGCGGGACGCGGACGGCGAGCTGTCGTTCGGATTCGAGAGCGCGCCCACGCGCCTTCCCGCGTCGATCTCGGCGGCCGAGTCGCCGACCTCGATCGTGTGGACCTTCGGAGGCGACTGGCCGGCGTGGTCCGGCTCGACGGCATCGTGGTCGCTCGGATCGAGCGAGCGGGGCACCGCGGTCGTCTTCCGGCACGGCCTGCCCGAGTCGATGCCCGAGTTCGACTTCGGGAGCGTGGCGCTCACATGGGCGTCGGTGGTGGCGCACCTGAAGGGTGTCGTCGAGTCGGGTGGCGCGGCCGACCCGGCACTGCGCTGAGCTTCCGTGGTGATGGACGTCACCGTCCGCGAGGTGATCGGCGCACCCATAGCCGACGTCGCCGCCTACGTGTTCGACCACCGGCACGACCCGGAGTGGATCGGTGGTATCTCGAGCTCCGAATTGGTCGGCGACCCTCCGCTCCGGGTCGGCAGCGACGTCCGCCGGGTCGCCTCGTTCATGGGCAGACGCATCGAGTACGTGAATCGGGTCGAGACGCTCGAACCCGGCCGCCGTCTGCACATGCGATCGGTCGAGGCCCCGTTCCCGATGCAGGTGACGTACGCCTTCGACGATCGCGCTGGAACCACGGAGGCATCGGTACGTGTGCAGGGTGAGCCCTCGTCGATGTACCGGCTGGCCGGTCCTCTGCTCGCCGCCCAGGTGCGCCGGTCGGTGGCCGAGGATCTTCGGACGCTCAAGCGCATATTGGAAGGCCGCGTCGAGGGGCGGTGAGCGCCGCCATCCCGGGAGCGTGTCGTCTCCATCACGGGCGACGCGCGCGTCGAGCTGAGGGTCCGCTCCTCGAGCAGCACGATCTCCGGCGACCAAGTGGTTGGTGCAGGGCCCTGCGCACGGATCGACCACCGGAGGCCGGCATCCGGTGGTCTCGTCCGCCGTGCGGTCGGGTCAGCCAAGCTCGGCCATGTTGCGCTCGACGACCTCCATCGTCTTCGCGAGCTCCGCGGTCGGGTGGAACTCGACGACCTCCGTGCCGGCGAAGAGCTCCGGCGTGTGTCCCGGCCCGATGTAGTAGGCGTCGCCGGACGTGTAGGTCTCGTCGCCCTCGGCTGTGTGGAACGTGAGCTTCCCCGTGATCACGTATCCCCAGTGCGGGCATTGGCAGCGGTCGTCGGGAAGGCCCTTGAACATCGGACTCAGGTCGGCGTCGGCGGTGTAGCGCTCGAACCCCACCGTGTAGTCGGGCCCGAGCTCACCGAAAGCTCCCTCGTAGCCTTCGAGCGCCAGCGTCTCTGGCGCCTCGGCCTTCGACATCCTTGGCATCGGTGCCTCCTTCCCGCCGGCTCCCCGGCGTATCTCGATTCGATGGCCGTCACGCGCTCGCGCGCTCCTCGGCCAGGCGCGCGAGGTTGGCGACGCCCTTCGCGGCCGACCCCGAGGCCGCGCGCTCACCCATCGTTGAGAGCACCGGCCAGTTGAAGATCCGGAGCATGCCGGGCAGGGCGCTGATGCGCGTGACCCGCAGCGCGTAGGTGATGCGGCACCCCCCCTGGACCACGGGCTCGATCTCGTACCGGTGCACGTTCGTCCACACCGACGTCGAGCCCCCGTTCGTCGTGAGCGTCGCCTGGGTGACGAACTCGAACGCCCGGGGTGGGGTCGCCTCCGTCACCACCGAGCGATCGGCGAAGCCTCCCATCGGATCGGCGCCGGTCGACGAGAACTCGTCACCGACGCCGATCGGTCCACGCGGTCCGTCAACCGTGAGCAGGCGTGACGAGGACCCTCGGAACTCTCCGCCCCAGACCAGGTGCGATGACGGGTCGGCGAGCAGCCCGTACACGTCGCCCGCCGCCGCCTCGCACGTCGCCTCGATCATCAGCTCGATCGGCCGTTTCAGCGCATTCGATGCGCTGACTGCCGTGCTCCTCGTGCCCATGTTCGGCCTCCTCCTGGATGGACGAGCCGATCGTCGGTCATCGCACCCACCGGGGCATCGGGCACGTTCCCTATCTTGCTGCCCGATCGCGCACCGACTGCCGGATGGCCACGGCCGCGGCCTCCTGCCGGTTCCTGACGCCGAGCTTGGCGAGCACGCTGCTCACGTGATGACCTGCTGTCTTCGTCGAGATGAACAGTCGCGCAGCGATCTCGGCGTTCGTGAGTCCCTCGCCAAGCAGTCCGAAGACCTCCCGCTCGCGTCTCGTGAGCGGGTCCTCGTCGTGGCGGGGCGCGGCCGGCCGTTCACCGAACCCCCGGAGCAGCGCCGCCGCCTCGTCCGCGTCACGGGGCGCGTCCATCCGGCCGAAGATGGCCATCGCCCGCTGGGCCTCCGCCACGGCCACGGCTCGATCGGTCGTCGCTTTGGCCAGATCGAGCCGGGCGCGGGCAGCCTCGACGTGACGATCGAACCGCTCGAGACGGTCCGCGGCCGCCGCCAGATCATCGGTGGCCGGCTCGCTCGCTGCCGCCGCCACCCGCCCTCGGGCCAGCCGCGCGTACGCGCCCATCAACGGATGTCCTCCCTCGGTCGAGATGCGCTCGAGGTCGGCCGCCGCGGCGCGAGCCGCGCTGGTGTCCTCGGCAGCGAGATGCGCCTCGACCAGACCTGAGAGCAGTGGCCCGGCGAGCAGCCCTTCTCGGCCGACGTCGTTCAACCGGCGGAGCAGCACCGAGATGGCGAGCGAGGTATCGCCTTGGGCGAGGTGGAGCTGGGCGGCGGGCAGCGTCGCCTCGGGGAGCCCCTCGCGTCCGTCGAGCAAGGATGCGGCCTCTTCGAACCGTCCCTGCCGAAGCCTGACTTCCGCGAGCTTGATGGCCGGGTCGACGCAGCGCGACCGGTGCCCCTCGCTCCGCAGCTCGCCCGCCGAGGCGACCAACTCCTGTTCGGCCTCTCCGTATCGCCCCGACGCAGCGAGCATCTGTGCGTTGCACGTCCTGCAGAACCCCAACAAGGGAAGGTCGGCCCGTCGCTCGACGAAGCCGGTGACGATGCGGGCCCACTGCTCGAGCCGGCCCGTGTCCCCGGCGACGTCGCACGCTGCGACCAGGCTGCAACATGCCTCAGCGACCGTCTCGAGCATGTCCGCCTCGCCGCCCGTCGCCGCGGCCATCGCCTCGTCGAGGTGGTCAAGCCCTTCCTCGATCCGGCCGAGCTGCAGGGCGACCAACCCCAGCTCGGCGAGTGCGGCGACCTCCAGGTCGGCGTCTCCCAGGTCGTGTGCCGTCGTGAGGGCGCTCGCGGCGAGCCGCTCCCGCGCGGCCGGATCCTGCTCACGCTTCGCCATGGCGAGGTCGAGGCGGCCACGAGCGGTCGTCGGCGCGTCCCCCACGAGCCGCCTGGCTCGGGCCAACCACCCGTTCGCGACGGCATCGTTCGCGTAGACGGACAGGTGCTCCCTCGCCAGCCAGACGGCGATCTCGGCGGCCGCGGCGGTGTCGCCTGCCGCCCGGTAGGCGGCGAAGGCCCGCTCCCGATGCTCGATCGCGAGATCGGGCGAGCCGAGCCACCACATCGTGCGGCCGAGTCCGTCATGGGCACGCGCATCGTCGCCGTCGGTGAGCGAGGCCTCGAACAGCCCTCGCGCCTCGAGCCACGCGCCGGCGGCCAGCGCCTCCTCGGCCCTCGACACGGTGGCGGCCTGCGACATGGTTCACTCCTTCTCGACGCGCGGCGGACGCCATCGTGGCGCATCTGGGCGTCTGCGGGAAGTGGGGACCTGCCGGGAGGTCGCGGACCAGAGGTTCGTGCAGCGGGGATTGTGTGGTACGAAGCGTCGATGGGAACGAGCCCCGAGGTCGACGCCTGGTTCGGCGAGCTGGACCATCCGCTCGAGGCCGAGATGCAGCGCGTCCGCCAGATCGTGCTCGATGCCGACGATCGGATCGACGAGGCGATCAAGTGGAAGACGCCGACGTTCATGTACGAGGGCAACATCGCCAGCTTCAACCCCAGGGCCAAGGCCCACGTCAGCCTCCTGTTCCACACTGGGGCGTCGATCCCCGGGAACCACACGCTCCTCGAGGGCGGCGGCGAGACCGCCCGGTACGCTCGGTTCGACGACCTCGCTGACGTGGAGGCCAAGCGCGGACAGCTGGCGGCGATCGTGAGGGCCTGGTGCGCGATGAAGGACGGCGCCGAGCCCGCGACCTGATCACATGGTGAGCCCAGCGAGCGACCGCGACCCCTTCGAGGCCCTCGGTGATCCGAATCGCCGGGCGATCGTCGAGCTGCTCCGCGATGGGGACCGCTCCGTGCGCGAGATCGCCGACGAGCTGCCGATCTCCCGCCCGGCCGTGTCGCGGCACCTTCGGCTGTTGAAGGAAGCCGGCCTCGTCGACGACACGGCCGACGGCACCAGACGCCTCTACCACCTGCAGGACCGGGGCCTCGAAGAGATCCGCGCATACCTCGAGCGTGTGTGGGGGGAGGCCGGCGCGAGGTTCCGCATCGCCGCCTCGAACACCGCTCCTACCGGGAACCGACCTTGATCGAGCCGATCGAGCTGCGGTTCACGGTGCCGTGTTCGTCCGAGCACGCCTTCGAGGTCTGGACGAGCCGCACGTCGACGTGGTGGCCGTCGTCACACTCGGTCTCCGGAGACCCGGGGCTCACGGTCACGATCGAGCGCGAGGTCGGCGGGCGCATCCTCGAGCGGACGGCCCAGGGCGAGGAGCACACGTGGGGCGAGATCATCGCGTGGGATCCTCCCGCTTCCTTCAGCTATCGCTGGCACCTCAACCAGGAGGTCGCCGATGCCACGGTGGTGACGATCTCGTTCGTGCCCGTCGACGAGAGTACCGAGGTCCGCATCGTCCATCGCGGCTGGGAGCGGCTCGGACCGAAGGGTCCCGGCCTTCGAGAACGCAACGGCCACGGTTGGGCAGGCATACTCCCGCGCTTCCGCTCGGCGTGTGCCGCTTGACCCATCGGTAACATGACGGTTACCATGCGCCCGTGAGCGCGAAGGTGCAGGGAACCGGCACCCCCGGCGATCCGTGGGTCCTGCAGACGCCGAGCCTGCAGGGCGAGTTCCAGATGGTGCGCGACCCCGATGCCGACCCGCCGGCGCTGATCTGCACGGTGGGCAGCACCGAGCTGCGCTACCACCTGCGCGCCATCGAAGATCTGCACGCGATGCTGCAGGAAGCGGGCGACTGGGTACCGCTCGGCAGCGCCGACGAGCAGAAGCCCGCGAAGGACGGCACGGTCGAGGCGTGGGCCCGCGACCCCGACAACCCGGTGGGCGGCTGGTACGGGCTGAAGAAGGGTTTGCGCGGCCGGTTCGGCAACTACGTGCCGCCGGTGCTCGAGGCGATGGGGCTCGCCGAGGTCGAGCACAACGCCCGCAACAACCGCATGCGCGCGATCTGACTCAGGCTCGACGTCCGGCCATCCGCGACGAAGGTCCCGGTCGAGGCCGGGACCGATGTCCGGCGTCGACGGGACGGCCGCGGTCATACCATCACGGCATGATCCGACGGCTTCCTCGCTGGTTCCGATGGACGGTCGGGGCTCTGCTCGGACTGATGATCGTCGCTCAGTTCGTGCCGTACGGTCGTGACCACACCAACCCGCCGGTGACGCAGGCCGCCGCGTTCGCCCCAGGCCCCGGCCTCGAGCTCGCACGCGGCGCATGCTTCGATTGCCACAGCAACGAGACCGTGTGGTCCTGGTACACGAGCGTCGCTCCCGGCTCCTGGCTCGTGCAGCGCGACGTCGACGAGGGCCGTGCCACGCTGAACTTCTCGGAGTGGGACCGTCCACAAGCTGAGGTCGATGAGCTCCTCGAGGTGGTGCGGGAGGGCGAGATGCCCCCCGCGAGCTACTCGCTGATCCACCCGGCGGCGCGCCTGTCCGACGCCGAACGGGCGACCCTGCTCGCGGCGATGCGGCAGATGCTGCGTGACTCACCGCCGATCCAGGGCGAGGGCGAGTCCGAAGACGAGGACTGACCGTGGTCCGGCGCTCAGGTCGTGCGATGAGCCGGCCGATGCATCGTGGAACATGTCCGGTGACGGTTCCGCCCCGCTCGACCTCGGCCTCGAGACCGCGCGCCTCTTCGAGGCGTCGCCCGAGGCGTCATTCGTGGTTGACGGCAGCCGGATCGAGGCGGTGAACGAGCGGTTCGTCGAGATGCTCGGCCACGACCCGACCGGAGGCGAGGTGCGCGCGACGATCCCCCATTGGCGTGAAGGCCGCCTGGCGGAGACGCCGTTCGAGGCGGAGCTCCGCTGTCCCGGAGGTGGCGGGCTTCCCGTCGAGGTTCGTGTGCGTGCGCTGGACGGCGAACGGGCCGTGGTCTCCGTTCGCGATGCGCGTGAGCTGATCGCGGGCCGCGAGGCGGCGGTGGCGCTCGTCGAGGCGGAGGCGCGTTACCGAAGCCTCGTCGAGCAGATCCCCGCCGTCGTCTACGCCGACGACGGCAACGTGACGGAGTACGTGAACCCGCAGATCGAGCAGATCCTCGGCGTGTCGCCCGAGGCGTATCGGGCCGACCCCGACATGTGGCTGCGCATGGTGCACCCGGAGGACCGCGATCGGGTCGAAGCCCAGAGCCGCGCCTTCATCGCCGGCGAGGGCGACGACCTCGAGGACTACCGCATGGTCCGCCCCGACGGACGCATCGTGTGGGTGCGCGACCGCGCGTACGCCCATCGCGACGCCGAGGGCCGGGCGGTCTTCGAGCACGGCATCATGTTCGACGTCACCGAGTTGAAGGACGCCGAAGCCAGGGTCGCGCACATGGCCTACCACGACGGCCTGACCTCGCTCGCGAACCGACAGCTGTTCGAACAGACGTTGATCCTCGCGGTCGAACGCGCCAAACGCGACGAGACGTCGGTGGCGGTCGTCTTCCTCGACCTCGACAACTTCAAGCTGGTGAACGACTCGCTCGGCCACCATGCGGGCGACCTGTTGCTGTGTGAGCTGGCCGACCGGCTGCGCACGTCGACCCGTGAGACCGACCTCGTGGCTCGACAGGGGGGCGACGAGTTCCTGATGCTGCTGGCCGACCTCGACCCCAGCGAGGCCGAGTCGGCGGCCACACGGGTCGCCCACCGCGTGACGGAGGCCCTGGCGCATCCGTTCGGCTTGCAGGGCACCGAGTTCCACGCGCGCGGCTCGATCGGCGTCAGCGTCTATCCGAGGGACGCGCTCGACGCCGAGACGCTGCTGAAGAACGCCGACATCGCGATGTACCGGGCGAAGCGCATCGAGCCCGGCGGGCACATGTTCTTCGCGGTCGAAGGCGACGACGCGATGTCGCGCCTGTCGTTCGAGCAACGCCTGCGACACGCGGTCGAAGCGCAGGAATGGGTGCTGCACTTCCAGCCGGTGGTCGATCTGGCCGACCGCCGCGTGGTGGGGGCCGAGGCGCTGATCCGGTGGCAGGACCACCATGGCATCGTGCCGCCGGGCGAGTTCATCCCGGTGGCCGAGGAGCTCGGACTGATCGAGGCGATCGGTGACTGGGTGATCGACGAGGTGGCGACGCAGCAGCGTGCCTGGCGCGACGCCGGCCTCGACCTCGAGGTCTCGTTCAACCTCTCTCCGCGGCAGCTGTGGACGCCGCGATTGGCCGACCGCCTGCTGATGAAGCTGCGCGACGCCGATGTCGACCCATCGACCGTGCAGGCCGAGATCACCGAGTCGACGGCGATGGCCGACCCCGACCGCACGCAACGCACCCTGCGCGAGCTGCACTCATGGGGGCTGCGGCTGGCGCTCGACGACTTCGGCACGGGATACTCGTCGCTCTCGCGACTCAAGCACATGCCCGTCGACGTGCTGAAGATCGACCGGGAGTTCATCCGCCACGTCGACCGCGATGTGCGCCTGGCCGGCATGGTGCGCGCGATGATCCAGGTGGCGCAGTCGCTCGACATGGTGCCGCTCGCCGAGGGTGTCGAGAGCGAGAGCGAGTACGTGTTCCTGCGCTCGAACGGCTGCCGGCTGGCGCAGGGCTTCTGGTTCGCGCACCCGATGCCCGCCGAGGAGCTCGAGGCGATGGCCTCGGGCCCCCTGCCGTATTGAGGTCAGCGCCGCTGGCACCTGATGTTCCGGCCCTCATCGCAACGGATCTCGTCGCCGCGCAGCCGGTTGTGCCTCACGAAGATGTCTTCGAGCGGGAAGCCGCGACCGCCCGCGTTGTCGATCTTGATGCCGGCGTTCCTATTCCGTCCGAGGATGTTGTGCACGATACGCACGCTCCGTGACGAGGTGACCATGATGCCAGCCGAGTCCCGATGGCCTTCACGGTTGTTCCGTCTGACCACGTTGTAGCGGAAGACCGCGGGGCCTCCGCTGACTTCGTAGTTGATGCCCTTGCGCGTGTTGCCGATGATCTTGTTCCGCGACGCGAGCGCGTCACGGGCGTCCGCATCCCACCAGAGCCCGTTGCCGATGTTGTGATGCACGGAGTTGCGCACGACCGTGGTGTGATCGGCGTCGCCGGCGAGCTTCACACCACCCGATCCCGAGCCGAGGTGATGTGCGTCGCCGTTGTGGTCGATCTCGTTGTGCACGATCCGGAGACCTGCGCAGTTCCCGCCCCCGATGCCGTTGCGGTCGTTGTGATGGAGCCGGCTCCGCGTGATCAAGGCCTTGCGCCCGCAGCGGACCGCCCGGAGTTCGAACCCTGAGATGTTCAGGCGGCGGATCACGACGCCCGACGCCTTGTCGAGATCGAACCCCTGCTCGACGCGTCGGTGAGTGGGCCTCAGCGCGGCCGGCCCGACGAACACCTGCCTGTGCTTGGGCTCGAGTTCCGCCTTGATCCGGATCGTGCCCGACAGGCAGATCGTCGCCCCCTGAGACCGTCGGTTGATCGCCCGACGCAGCGCCTTGCCGCTGGACACCCGCGCGTCGCAGCGGCGTCGGGCGGTGACAGGGTCGCCCTCGCCGGTCGCGGCTTCGGAGCCGTCCGCGGCCGAGGCCGGGACGGCGGCTCCGATGGCGACGGCGACAGCGGCGGCCAGGATGAGGGTACGGCGGAACACGGTTCGCATGATCGGGGTCGCTCCTCTCGGTAGGGGGAAAGGGGCACGCCAAGGATGACCGAGCGGCCTGGAACCGGCAAACACCCAGGTCAGGGGCCCCGTGATGCCTCGACAGCAGACGTGGGCCCTGCCCAGCGTTCGCGGTGCACGACATCGTCGAAGGCCCGGCGGTCGGGCCGCTCGATCGGTGCCAGCGCGCGCCCCCGCGGGTAGCCCAGCGCGATCAGCCACATACAGTCGCGGTCCTCCGGCAAGCCGAGCAGATCACGCGCGAGTGCCAGGTCGCCGACCGCCGAGTGGCAGGTGCCGATGCCGAGGTCGGCCGCCGCGAGCATGACGCTCATCGCGACCTGCCCCAGGTCGAATTGGATGGTCTCGCGCTCATCGGGGTCGCGCGTGGCCGGAGCGACCAGCGCGATCGTCGCCGCCGAGCCGGCGACGTGCTCCGC
The DNA here is from genome assembly GCA_963722795.1 of uncultured Actinomycetes bacterium. GTDB lineage: Bacteria > Actinomycetota > UBA4738 > UBA4738 > HRBIN12 > JAOUEA01. Next base: position 78,889 of record CAVROD010000002.1, on the reverse strand, counting down.
GTAGCGCCAGACCCTCGACAGCCGTTCGAGCGCCGCAGGGTCGGTCACGAGCACGAAGTCCCACGCCTGCTGGTTCATCGACGAGGGTGTGCGCCGTGCCGCCTCGAGGATGCGGTCGAGGTGCGGCCGTTCGATCGGCCTGTCCGCGAACGCGCGCACGTTGCGCCGCGACCGGATCGCGTCCCACGTCTCCATCTGCTGGAGCTTCGCACACAGGCCGCCCTCGCGCCGTCGGCACATCCTCCCCGAGGATGACGCCGTCACGGCCTTCGCCGGGCTACCGTCGGGGCGTGGACACGCCGACGCGCTGGGACCGATTGCGCCGGGTCGACCCGCTGATCTGGGATTCGCTGCTCGCCGCGCTCATCTTCGTGCTCTCGGTGCTCGGCACGACGTTCGGGAACGGTCCGGGCGGCGCCCCTCGAGCGGCGCCGGGGCCCGATGCCTACGCGCTGCTCGTGCTCGGCTGCGCCCCGCTCGCGTTCCGGCGGCGCCGACCGGTCATCGTGCTGACCCTCGTCGGCGCCGCCGCCGCGGCGCTCGCCGCCCGGGAGTCCGGTGCCGATCTCGCGCTCTCGCTCGTGGTCGCCTCGTTCGCGGCTGCGGCGCATGTCGACCGCGAGCGGTTCCAGCGTGCGGTCGTGCCCATCGCGGTCGTGGCTGCGGTAGCGAGCCTCCTGCTCGCGTACCCAGATACGAACTGGGTCGAGGTGCTCGTGGGCACGACGTTCTCGGCGGGCCTGCCGATGCTGTTCGGCCGTATCGCCTACAACCGCCGCCGCCGCTTCGCCGGCGATCGCGAACGGGCGGCACACGACGCCGTGATGGCCGAGCGCTCTCGCATCGCCCGGGAACTCCACGACGCGGTCGCCCATTCGATGAGCGTCATGGTGGTGCAGGCCGGGGCGGCCCGCACGGTGATCGACCGCGACCCAGAGGCGGCGAAGGCCGCGATCGCCCGCATCGAGGAGACGGGCCGCGATGGCCTGACCGAGATGCGCCGGCTGATCGGCGTCCTCACCGCCCCAGGCACCGAGGCCGACCTGGCGCCGCAACCCGGGCTCGCACAGTTCGAAGCCCTGCTGGAGACGGTGCGCGGCGCCGGGGTGCCCGTCGAGGCCGTGACACGGGGGCAGCCGCGTCCGCTGCCGCCGAGCGCCGACCTCATCGCCTACCGGGTCGTGCAGGAAGCGCTCACGAACGTCGTGAAGCACGCCGGCGGCGCGAACGCACGGGTGCTGCTCGAGTGGAGCCACGACGCCCTCGCGATCGAGGTCGCCGACGATGGGCCCGGCGCCACTGCAGTCGCCGCCGGGGTCACGGCCTGATCGGCCACGGCCTGATCGGCCACGGCCTGATCGGCCACGGCCTGATCGGCCACGGCCTGATCGGTATGCGAGAACGCGTCGCCCTCTACGGCGGGTCCCTCGAGACCGGCGCCCGGCCCGGCGGCGGGTTCTCGGTGCGGGTGCGGCTTCCCCTCGGACAGGGGTCGGCGTCGTGAGCGCGCACGCCCCTCGCCCGATCGGCGTGCTGATCGCCGACGACCAGGCCCTGATGCGGGGCGGCTTCCGCATGATCCTGGACGCCGAGCCCGACATCGAGGTCGTGGGCGAGGCCATCGACGGCGCCGACGCGGTGCGCGGGTTCGAGCGGCTGCATCCCGACGTCGTGGTGATGGACGTGCGCATGCCCACGATGGACGGCATCGATGCCACGCGGCGCATCACCGAACTCGAGCCTGCCGCGCGGGTTCTCATACTCACCACGTTCGATCTCGACGAGTACGTCTACGAGGCGCTGCGAGCCGGGGCCAGCGGCTTCCTGCTGAAGGATCGCCCGCCCGAGGAACTGGTGCATGCCGTCCGCGTCGTGGCGGCGGGCGACGCTCTGCTCGCGCCGACGGTGACGCGACGACTGATCGAGGAGTTCGCGCATCGACCCGGCGGCCCGGCTGCGCCCGCGGCCCTCGACGAGCTCACGGACCGGGAGCGCGAGGTGCTCGTGCTCATGGCCCGCGGCCGGTCCAACGCCGAGATCGCGGGGGACCTCTTCGTGGCCGAGACCACCGTGAAGACGCACGTGGGGCGGGTGTTGCACAAGCTCGGGCTGCGCGACCGGGCCCAGGCCGTGGTGCTCGCGTACGAGTCGGGCCTCGTGCAGCCGGGCTCCTGACGCGATCGTCCTGCCGGGCCGTCTCATCCGGCGCGTCATCCCGCAGGAGGAGACGCGAACGGCACTCCAGGCCGACGTCGCGGGCCGGCCGGCTTCCTAGCGTGGATCGCGTCAGCACACGCGAAGGAGGCAACGACGATGATGACCACCACTGCCGCGCCGACCGGCGAGACACGACAGATCGGCAGCCCGGCCATCGTGGCCCGCGGGCTCACGAAGCGCTTCGGCGCGGTCACGGCCGTGCAGGACCTGAGCTTCGAGGTGCGGCCGGGTCAGGTCACCGGCTTCCTCGGGCCGAACGGGGCGGGCAAGAGCACGACGATGCGCATGGTGCTCGGCCTGGTGCGCCCGACGTCAGGCTCGGCGAGCGTGCTCGGCATGCCGTACCCGAGCCTCGACCGCCCGAGCACGGCGGTGGGCGCCGTGCTCGAGGTGCAGAGCTTCCACCCGCTGCGCTCCGGCAGGAATCACCTGCGCGTGCTCGCGGCGGCATCGGGGATCGACGACGCAAGGATCGACGTGGTGCTCGAACAGGTGGGGCTCACGGACGCGGCCGATCGCAAGGCCGGCGGGTACTCCCTCGGCATGCGCCAACGCCTCGGGCTCGCCGGCGCGCTGCTCGGTGACCCCGCGATCCTGATCCTCGACGAGCCGGCGAACGGTCTCGACCCGCAGGGCATCCGGTGGCTGCGGGAGTTCCTGCGGTGGTTCGCCGCGAGCGGCAACGCCGTGCTCGTCTCGAGCCACCTGTTGTCGGAGATGGCACAGATGGCCGACGCGCTGATCGTCATCGATCACGGGCGACTCGTGCGCCAGGGTTCGGTCGCCGACCTCACGGGCAGCCGCTCGACGCTGCGGGTCGCCGCACCGGACCACGCCGCGCTGGGCCGGGCGCTGCTCGCCGCCGGGCTCGACGCTCAGCGTGACGGTGAGGCGTACGTGATGTCGGGCGCCGCCGCCGAACGGGTTGGCGCGATCGCCCATGCCGCGGGCATCGCACTGTCGGAGCTCGCGATGCGGGAGCCCACCCTCGAGGACGCCTTCCTCGAGATGACCGAAGGAGCGCAACGATGAAGGATCAGATCAGGTCGGAATACCGCAAGCTGCGCACGACCCGCACGATATGGGGACTGCTGGCGGGCCTCGTGGCGCTGTCGGGCCTGGCCACCTGGGGCATCCTCGCGAGCACCAGTCTCGGCGTCTCGGCGGCGCTCACGTCGCTGCCCGTCGTCGTGCCGCTCGTGATGGTCGTGCCCGTGTTCGCGCTCGTGCTCGGCGTGCGCGCCTACACCGACGAGGCGCGACACGGCTCCATCATGCCGACGCTGCTCGCGAGCCCCGATCGGCGGCGCGTGGCCGGCGCGAAGTTCGTGGTCGTCGCGGCCGCGGGCGCGGCGCTCGCGTTGGCAGCCATCGTGGTGACGCTCGTCATCTCGGTGGTCTGGCTCGCCGTCGACGGCGTCGCCGTCACGGTCGCCGCGGGCTCGCTCGCCGTGCTGCTCGTGAAGGTGGCGGCGCTCGGCATGCTGTGGTCGTCGATCGGTCTCGGTGTGGGACTGTTCGTCTCCCACCAGGTCGCGGCGATCGCTGGCTCGCTCGTGTGGCTGTTGGTCGGCGAGAACCTCGTCGAGGTGATCTCGGCAGGGGTGGCGAAGGTCCTGCCGGTGCACGCGGGCACGGCGTTGCTCGGCATCTCCGCGGGCGACGCGGCGCTCGTGGCCCCGCTCGTGGGGGCGGGTCTGCTGATTGCATGGGCAGCGCTTTCCCTCGGCGCCGGCACGAGGGCGTTCATGCGGCGCGGTATCTGAGCGGGTGTGCGATCGCGCCCGAGCTCGCCCGGCGCTCAGGCGCCGGGCGAGCGCACGCCCACCTCGTCGAGGTGGGCCAGCAGGTCGGCGGGGTCCTGATACACGCGGTAGGCCCCCGCGCGTGCGAGCTCGTCCTCGCCGTAGCCGCCGGAGAGCAGGCCCACGCCGAGCGCGCGGGCGCGACGGGCGGCCAGCAGGTCCCACACGCTGTCGCCCACGACGACCGACTGCTCGATGTCGGCGCCCAGGCGCTCGGCCGCCGCCAGGAACAGGTCGGGGTCGGGCTTCGCGTGCGCCACCTGATCGCGCGTCACGACCGGCACGCCCTCGGGCACCTCGAGCATCGCGATCATCGGCGCGGCGCTCTCGACGTAGCCGCTGGTGGCGATCGACCACGGCACGCCGAGCTGCGTGAGTGTCGCGAGCAGCTCGACCGCGCCGGGCAATGGTCGCACCTGTGCCAGGCGTGGTGCGTAGGCCTCGGCGTGATACCGACGCAGCCGGTCGGCGTCGTCGGCCGTCACGGGGCGGCCGATCTCGCGCAGCATCGCGTTGGCGAGCAGGCCACCGCTCATGCCGATGCGCCGGTGGATGCGCCACACCGACAGGTGGATGCCGTCGCGGGCGAGGGCTTCCTGCCAGGCGAGCACGTGGTGGTAGACGCTGTCCATGAGCGTGCCGTCGAGGTCGAAGAGGAACGCCGGCGCTGCCATCTCGCCGACTCTACGACGTGACCCCGACGGAAGGGTTGACGGGCTAACGCTGTTCACCTACAGTGGGCTAACAACGTTAGCCGCACGTCCCGGAAGGACCCGGGTGCTCGCGAGGAGGGGGAGGACGGAGATGGCGTTGCGCAACGAGATCCACAGCGAGGCCACCATCGAGGCATCTGCCGACGAGGTCTGGGCCGTGCTGAGCGACTTCGGCTCGTATGGCGAGTGGAACCCGGGCATGGAGAGCGTGCAGGGCGAGGCCACCGTCGGCACGCGATTGACGATCAGGTTCGCGCTGCACGGCGGGCGCACGATGACGATGCGTCCCACGGTGCTGGTGGCCGAGCCGGGTCGTGAGCTCCGCTGGCTCGGGCGACTCCTGATGCCCGGCCTGTTCGACGGCGAACACCGGTTCACGATCGAGGAGCGGGAGCCCGGCCGGGTGATGTTCAGGCAGGACGAGCGGTTCCATGGGCTGCTGGTGCCGTTCCTGCGGAAGATGATCGAGGTCGACACGCTCGCCACCTTCCATGAGGTGAACGAGGCGCTCGCGCGCCGGGTGGCCGAGCGGCGCTCGAGCGCGGCGTGAAGGCAGAGGCCCCCGCGATCGCGCCCATGTCGGCGCGGCTCGAGCAGATCGTCGTCGCCGCGCGCGACCTGCTCGAGCGGGAAGGCCCGGACGGGCTCACGATGCGCCGCCTGGCCGGCCGCCTCGACATGCAGGCCCCGTCGCTGTACAAGCACGTGGCCGACAAGGACGAGCTCGAGGTGCTGCTGATCGAGTGGGCCCTGCGCGACCAGGGCGCCGCCACGCACGAGGCGGTCGACGGGCTGCCTCGCGGCGGTTCGAGGAAGCGCGCGCTCGAGGCCCTCGCGCGCGCCTATCGCGCATGGGCCCTCGCGCATCCTCACCTGTACAGGCTCGCCACGCAGGGTTCCCTGCCGCGGGAACGCCTGCCGGAAGGGCTGGAGGCCTGGGCCGCCGAGCCCGTCGTGCGGGTGGCGGGCTCCGAGGCAAAGGCCAGGGCCACGTGGGCGTTCGCGCACGGCATGACCATCCTCGAGCTCGACGCCCGGTTCCCGGCCACCGCCGATCTCGACGCAGCCTGGAAGGCGGGCATCGCCGCGTTCGTGTGACGCCGCCGGTTGCGCGAGCGGTGGCGGTCGTGCGAGGCTCGGGTTCCGGTGAACAGGGGCGGCCCGCGCACCTCTTCGCGAGGAAGGAGCCATCATGGACGAACACCCGAACGCCACGCTCGTGCGTGACATGTTCGCGGCGATGGAACGCGGCGACGTGGGGTGGATCGAAGACCACACGGCCGACGACATCGTGTGGCACACGGGCGGCAACAGCAGCGCCGCCGGCGTGCGTCGGGGCAAGGCCGAGGTGCGGGAACTGATGGGCGCCGCCGCATCGCCCGACACGATGAAGGCGCAGGTGCACGACGTCATCGCCAACGACGAGCACACCGTGGTGCTGGGCACCGCGGTGGTCACCGCTCCGAGCGGCGCGAGCGTCGAGTACAACTACGTGAACGTCTTCCACATCGTCGGCGGCAAGGTCACCGAGGTGTGGGGGCTCGCCGAGAACGACGCCGTGACCGACCCGATCTGGGACGAGTTCGCGGCCGCCGCCAGCTGATCCGCCTGCGCCCGCGGGCTTCAGCCCGCGTTCAGGAGAACGCGGGAGGATGGCCTCGTCGCGAGGAGCGAGCGCATGCGGGTGCTGGTCGTGGAAGACGAACGCACGTTGGCCGACGGGTTGCGCCGGGGGCTGGAGGCTGAGGGGTTCGCGGCCGACGTCGCCCACGACGGCGCCGACGGCCTGCACCTGGCCCTCGAGCACCCGTACGACGCGATCGTGCTCGACCTCATGCTGCCCGGCATGAGCGGCTTCCAGGTGTGCGCGGCGCTGCGAGACGCCGGGGTGTGGACGCCGATCGTGGTGCTCACGGCGAAGGACGGCGAGTACGACGAAGCGGAGGCACTCGACACCGGCGCTGACGACTACGTCACGAAGCCGTTCTCCTACGTCGCGCTCGTCGCCCGGCTCCGGGCGCTGATCCGGCGGGGCGCGGGCGAGCGCCCGCCCATCCTCGAGGCCGGCGACCTGCGCTTCGATCCGGGGGCGCGACGGGCTTGGCGCGCCGATGTCGAGGTGCGGCTGACGGCGCGGGAAGCGTCGCTGTTCGAGTTCCTGCTGCGGCGAGCCGGACAGGTCGTGTCGAAGACGGAGGTCCTCGACCACGTGTGGGACGACCGGTTCGACGGCGATCTCAACATCGTCGAGGTATACGTGCGGCACCTGCGCAACAAGCTCGACCGACCGTTCGGTCGTGCTGCGATCGAAACCGTGCGCGGCGCCGGTTACCGCCTCGACGTGGACGGCGGGTGACGTGGACGGCGGCTGACGTGGCCGCGGGTCGTGCCGGGTCGGTCCGTGTGCGGACCACGCTCGCGGCTGCCCTCGTGGTGGGGCTCGCCCTCGTGGTGGCGTCGGTGGCGCTCGTGGTCCTGCTCGGCCGCTCGCTCACGGCGAACGTGCGGGAGGTCGCCCTCGGTCGAGCCGAGGAGGTCGCCGCCGCACCCGATGCCGCGGACCTCGACGCCGGCGAGGCCGACGACGAGTTCGTGCAGGTCGCGTCGGGTGACGGCACGGTCGCGGCCTCGAGCGCCAACGTGCCTGACGCGCCGGTGCTGGCCTCGCTCGAGGCGGGGGACGAGGTGCGGCTGCGGGCGGTGCTGCCCGAAGGCCACGACGCGCTCGTGGTGGCGGTCGGTGCTGCCGACGGGCGAACGGTGATCGTCGGCCGCAGCCTCGACGACGTGGTCGAAGCGACGACGGCGGCCGTGCCGCTGCTGATGGTGGGGGTGCCGCTGCTCACCCTCGTGGTGGCTTTGGTCACGTGGTGGATGACCGGCCGCGCCTTGCGCCCGGTGGACGCGATGCGTGCCGAGGTCGAGACCATCTCGGCGGGTGCGCTCGAACGCCGGGTGCCCGAGCCTGCGACCGGCGACGAGATCGCGCGCCTGGCGGCCACGATGAACCGCATGCTCGCCCGGCTCGAAGCCGCACACATCCGGCAGCGCCGGTTCGTCTCGGACGCCGCGCACGAGCTCCGCTCGCCGGTGGCGGCGATCCGCCAGCACAGCGAGGTGGCGCTCGCACACCCGGGCTCGACGTCGGCCGGCGCCCTCGCCGAGGTCGTGCATCGAGAGAACCTGCGGGTCGAGCGCTTGGTCGACGACCTGCTCCTGCTCGCGCGGCTCGACGAGGGCGCTCCAGGCTCGCCGGCCCAGCTCGACCTCGACGACATCACCCTCGCGGAAGCCGCGCGCGTGCGCGACGCGACCTCGCACTCGGTCGACACGAGCGGCGTCGGCCCGGCCCGCGTGCTCGGTCGCGCCGACGAGCTCACGCGGGCGGTGCGCAACATCGTGGACAACGCCGCTCGCCACGCGACATCCACGCTGGCCGTCTCGGTGCGAGACGACGATGCGCGCGCCGTGCTCACGGTCGACGACGACGGCGACGGGATCGCCCCCGACGATCGAGCGCGCGTGTTCGACCGGTTCGTGCGCCTCGACGACGCGAGGAGCCGCGACGACGGCGGGGCCGGGCTCGGGCTCGCGATCGTGCGGGCGGTGGCGCAGGCGCACGGGGGCGACGTGACGCTCGGCCCCTCGCCGCTCGGCGGCGCCCGCGTCGAGCTGTGGCTGCCCGTCGCCCGTCCGTGACGGTGTTTCAGCGTGGGGTCAGGCCGCCTCGGTCAGGATGAGGCCTCGCAACGAGGAACGAGCGGGAAGGAGCATCATGCGTACGAAGACCAAGATCGTGGCGGCCACGGCGGCGGCCCTCGTGATCGCGGGCGCCGCCGCGACGGTGAGCGTGGCGACCGGCAGCGACGACCGTCCCCTCGAGGGCGGCGATCTCGAGCGCGCCACCTCGGCGGCGCTCGCGCACACCGGAGGGGGAACGGTCGTCGAGTCCGAGGTCGGCGACGGCGGGGCCGCCTTCGAGGTCGAGGTCCGTCTCGACGACGGCAGCGTGGTGGAGGTGCAACTCGACGGCGCCTTCCAGGTCACCGGCAGCTCGGTCGACGACGACGCGGGGGAGTCCGGCACCGACGACTAGCGTCAGTGCACCGGCACGTCGGGGGCGCTCGCGCCGGTGGTCCCGGGACCACAGCCCCAGAGAGGGGTCCTTCGGTGCACCTGGGCCTGCTGGCCGACGACGTGCTCGAGCATCTCGGCTGCCGTCATCGCCGCCCGCCGGAGTAGATGGCGGCGATGCAGGAGCGCGGCCGAGGTCACGACGGCCGATCACGTCGTTCACGCGGGCTCACCATGGGCGGGGGTGCGTTCTGCTCCCAGCAGGAACCGCGGCCCGGTGCCGGTCACACTGGCCGAATCGCCGGGGTTGTACAGGCGGCACGATGCGAGCGACAGGCACCCGCAGCCGATGCATCCCGTGAGATCGTCGCGCAGGCGTTCGAGGTCCACGATGCGTTCGTCGAGGCGCCGACGCCAGGTTCGGGAGATCGAGGCCCACTCCGCCTTCGTCGGCGCGCGATGGGCCGGCAGGGTGCGCAACGATGTCGCGACATCGTCGAGCGACAGGCCCACTCGCCGTGCGGCGCGCACGAACGCCAGCCGGCGCAGCGTGTGCCGCGGGAACCGCCGTTGTCCCGACGGGGTGCGGGTCGAGGCGATGAGCCCCTCGGCCTCGTAGAAGCGGATCGCCGAGGCTGCCAGGCCGCTGCGGGCGGCGACCTCGCCGATGGTGAGCAGATCGTCGCGCTGCACGGGCTTCTCCGGTCGGTGGCTTGACTTCAAGTGCACTTGAACTTCTAGGGTGCCCGCCATGGATACCACGACCGACGCGCTGGCGCACGTGCGCGAGCTGATGCAGCGCGCGGCGGGAGACGAGAAGCACGACGAGAGCTCCACGAGCACGCTCGATGCCCTCTGGGTGTTGTACGACCGCGTGCTGCGCATCGACCCCGCGGAGCCCGAGGCCGAGGACCGCGATCGGTTCATCCTCAGCAAGGGCCACGGCCCGACGGCGCTGTACGCGATTTTGGCGGCGAAGGGGTTCTTCCCCGAGGATTGGCTCGACCGCTTCATGCAGCTCGGCGGGCGGCTCGGGTCGCACCCCGACCGCACCCTCGTGCCGGGCATCGAGGCATCGACGGGCTCGCTCGGGCACGGGCTGCCCATGGCGGTCGGCGTGGCCCAGGCGTTGCGGGTGAAGGGCCTCACCGAGGCGCGGGTCGTGGTGCTCTGCGGCGACGCCGAGCTCAACGAGGGCTCCAATTGGGAAGCGATCGCGTTGGCGCCCGAGCTCGGGCTCGCGAACCTCACCATGCTCGTGATCGACAACCATTCGTCGTCGTTCGAGCCGGGGTCGTGGACGCATCGGCTCTCCTCGTTCGCGTGGATGGTGCGCGAGGTCGACGGTCACGACCGCGAGGCGCTCGAGCGGGCCTTCCTGGCACCGAGCGAGACACCGCTCGCCGTCATCGCCGACGTGCCCGCGGGGGAGTGGTGAATCGGTGGCGGTGACGGGGGCCGCGGCGGAGCTGCCGATGCGCGACGCCTTCGCTGCCACGGCGACCGATCTGCTCGTCGAGGACCCGCGCGTCGCGATCGTGCTCGCCGAGATCAGCGTGCAGCTGCTCCGCGAGGCCCGCCGTCACGACCCGAGGCGCGTGGTGAACGTCGGCATCGCGGAGCAGACGATGGTGGGGGTCGCGGCCGGCCTCGCGATGGAGGGGTTCCTTCCGATCGCCCATTCCCTGGCTCCCTTCATGGCCGAGCGCCCCTTCGAGCAGCTGAAGCTCGACATCGGCTACCAGGGGCTTGGGGGCACGTTCGTCGGATCCGGCGGCTCCTATGACTACGCCGCGGAAGGCGCGACGCACCACGCGGCGGGCGACGTGGCGGCGATGCTCGCCATCCCTCGCATGCAGGTGCTCGCGCCCGGGCACGGGGCGGAGTGCGCGGCGTTGGTGCGCGCCACGTACGACGACGGTGAGCCGACCTATCTGCGCACGAGCCTGGCGACGAACGACCGTTCGTTCGATGTCGCGCCCGGCCGACTCGAGGTCGTGCGCCGCGGCGCCGCCGCGACCGTCGTCGTGTTCGGACCGATGCTCTCGCGCACCCTGCGGGCCGCGGAAGGCCTCGACGTTACGGTCGCCTACGCCACGAGCGTCGAGCCGTTCGATCATGCGGGGCTCGCCGCGCTCGTGGGTGATCGGCCGCACCTGGTCGTGGTCGAGCCCTGGTACGAGGCCTCGACCGCGCCGGTGCTCACCCGGGCGCTCGGGCATCTGCCCACGACGTATGAGTTCATCGGCGTGCCTCGCCGATTCGTGCACGACTACGGCACGTGGGCCGAGATCGACACGCTGCTCGGTCTGGACGAGGCCGGGCTGCGAGCACGGCTGGCGCGCTGAGTCGCGCGTGCAGGAACATCGGCAGGCCGTGGTGGGTTCAACCGGAACCATGGAGATCGGTCTGTTCACCTTCGCGGAGCTCTATCCCGACCCTGACACGGGTCGCGCGATCAGCCCCGAGCAGCGCATGCGCCACCTGATGGCCGAGGTCGAGCTCGCCGACGAGCTCGGCCTCGACGTCTTCGGCATCGGCGAACACCATCGGCCCGACCTCATCGTGTCGGCGCCGGCGGTCGTGATGGCCGCCGCCGCGGCTCGCACCGAGCGCATCCGGCTCACGAGCGCCGTGACCGTGCTGAGCTCCGACGACCCGGTCCGCGTCTTCCAGGACTTCGCGACCGTCGATCTGCTCTCCGGCGGTCGCGCCGAGATCATGGCGGGGCGCGGCTCGTTCACGGAGTCCTTCCCCCTCTTCGGGTTCGACCTCGAGGACTACGACGAGCTGTTCGAGGAGAAGCTGAAGATGCTGATCGCGTTGCGCGGCGCCGAGCACGTGACCTGGCAGGGGAAGCATCGGGCGCCGCTCGACGGCAGCGTGGGGGTGTTCCCGCGCCCCGTGCAGGACCAGCTGCCGATCTGGGTGGCGGTGGGCGGCGCACCGGAGTCGGCGTTCCGAGCGGGCACCCTCGGGCTGCCCATGGCCCTCGCGATCATCGGTGGCCGCCCGGAGCGGTTCGCCCCGTTCGCCGAGCTGTTCCGCGACGCCGCGCATCAGGCGGGCCACGACCCGCTGCCGCCGCTCAGCATCAACTCCCACGGGTTCATCGCCGACACCTCGCAGCAGGCGATCGACGAGTCGTTCCCGCACGTGGCCGTGATGATGAACCGCATCGGTCGCGAGCGCGGCTGGCAGCCCATCACGCGCGAGCAGTACGAGGGGGAAGCCACGCTTCGCGGCGCGAACTTCGTCGGCTCGCCGCAACAGGTGATCGAGAAGATCCTCTTCCAGCACGAGATCTTCGGCCACGATCGGCTGCTGCTGCAGTTCGGCGTGGGCGCCCTGCCGCACGACAAGATGATGCGCTCGATCGAGCTGCTCGGCGCCGAGGTCGCCCCGGCCGTGCGTGCGGAGCTCTCGCGCCGCTCGGCGGCATCCGTCGCCGACTGATCGATCCCGCCGCCGCTCGTCGCCTGCGCCCGCCGTCACGCGTCAGCAGGCATCATGTGTCCGATGCTCTTGCCCGCCGGCAACCCCGCCTGGCGCGCCGCGCCGACGGTGCTGCTGCGTTTCAGATCGTTGTTCACGGCGTTCGTGGTCGGCAGCTTCCTCGTGTCGGTGGTGGCGTCGGCGTACCCGATGTTCCTCTCCGCCTCGCAGAACGACCTGCTCGCCGACACGATCGACAACGGCACGGTCACCCGTTACGGCATGGGCCTCGCGTATCGCAGCACCGACGTCCCGATCGACGCCGATGGCGGACGCGTGCCGCTTTGGCGGCGTCGTGGGGAGGCGTTCGCCTCCGAGGCGGCAAGGAGCTCGTCGCTCGATGCGGTCGAGGGGCACATCTTCGGCGGGGTGGTCACGGTCACCGGCCTCGATGGGTCGCCGCCGCCGACCGGCGTCGTCGACGGGCGGCTATTCGCGGGAACCGGGGCCATCGAGCACGCCGAGGTGCGCTCGGGCGTCGAGGGCGATGGCCTCTGGCTGCCCGACATCGTCGCTGAGCCGTTGTCGGTCGGCCCCGGCGACGAGGTGCTGCTGCACTCGCCGGCAGGTGAGGCGAGGGTCGCGGTCGACGGCGTGTACGAGGGCCTGTACAGCCAGCCGCGCCGCGGGTACTGGCGGCTGTGGAACGACGACATCTATCCATGCCCCGAAGTCGATTGCGTGCCGCCGCCGCAGTTCATCATCGCTGAGCCGGAGCAGCTGCTCGAGCTGTCTCGCACGCTGGGGTTCGAACGGGCGAACTTCGCCTGGCAGGCTCCCTCCCGCACCGATCCGCCGCTCACCCTCAACGATGCCATCGAGTTGGCGGCGTTCGAGCGCTCGTTCCTGCAACGGGCGAGCACCGGCGGCGGGTCGTACGCGCTGTTCCGTTGCTGCGGACGCTGGTTCACGCGGGACGGCTCGACCGAGATCACGGTCACCGGCAATGCCGGGCTCGTCGTGCAGGACGTGGAGCAGCGCATCGCGGCGGTGCAGGCCCCCATGGTCGTCCTGCTGCTGGCCGGGCTCGCGATCGCGCTCGGGGTGGTGGCCGCCGCGGGCTTGTTCGCCGTCGCGGCCCGGCGTGTCGAGGTCGGCGTGCTCTCGAACCGTGGGTGGGGGCCGGCCGCCTTCGGGATGAAGGCGTCGGTCGAGGTGGGGCTGCCGGCGGTCCTCGGGGGTCTCACCGGATGGGCGGCGGCGGCGGCCCTCGTGGCCGTGGTGGGGCCCGATGCCCCGCCGGCACCCTCGGCGAAGGTGGCGGCTGCTGCAGCGGCGCTCGTCGGCACGCTGGTGGCGGTCGTCATCGTCGGCGTGGTGTCGGCGTTCGCCTCGGCCGCCCGGCACGAGCATCGTCATCGCGTGACGCGGTTGCTGGCGGCGATACCGTGGGAGATCGGCTTCTTCGCGCTCGCCTGGATCTTCGCCGGGCGGCTCTCCGAGGGCGGTGTGCGCGTGGTCGACGGCGTCGAGCGGCCGCAGGCCGAGGTCTACGTGCTTCCCCTGATGGTGGCGGTGGGGGCGGGCATCGTGTGCGCCCGTCTGGCCCGCCTCGCGCTGCGATGGGCCACGTCGGCAGGTGGATCGGGGGCCGGCGCGACCTGGCTCGCCGCGCGGCGGCTGCGGTCGGGCGCGACGCTCACCTCGCTGTTCCTCGTGGCGGGCGTGCTCACCCTGTCGGTGTCGACGACGGCATCGTCGACCGTGGCGTCACTGCGCGCCACGGTGGACGCGAAATCGAAGATCTTCGTCGGCAGCGACGTGCAGGTGCGGGTGACCGACGACGCCGATCCGGCACCCGGCTACCCCTATGCGGTGACGCTCGTGACCAGGATGCGTGACGCGGGTTCGATCGAGGACGGCGAGGCCCGCTATGACCTGCTCGTCGTCGAGCCCGACGGGTTCATGGCTGCCGCGTACTGGGACGACTCGTTCGCCGACGAGCCGCTCCCGACGTTGCTCGCTCGCCTCGACGCACCGGGGAGTGGGCGTGTGCCCGTCATCATCGCCAACGGTGCGGGCGTCGAGCCGGCGTTCGTCACGATCGGGCAGGAGGAGATGCCCGTGGATGTCGTGGGCACCGCGACCACATTCCCGGGCACGTCGTCGGACTCGCATCCGCTCCTCGTGGCGGACCGGACCGCGCTCGCCGAGGCGTTCCGAGGGCTCCCCGATCCGCTCGCGACGCCGCGGGCGACGACGGAGGTCTGGGTACGCGGGCCGACGGACAGCGTGCTCGACACGATTGGCGAACTCGGCGTGCTGCCCCAACTGGTGCTCACGGCCGAGGAGGTGCAGGACATCCCGTTCATCGATGCCGCCGTGCAGACGTTCCTCGTGCTGCGGGTGCTGGGTATCGCGGCGGTGGTGCTGTTGGTCGCCGTCGCCGTGGTCTACCTGCGTGCGCGACAGCGCGACCGACTGGTGGCGACCCTGCTGTCCGACCGCATGGGCATGCCTCGTTCGACCATGCGAGCTGCGTCGGTCGTGGAGCTCGGCGCGATGCTCGCCGTGTCGTTCGTTGCGGGAGCGCTGGTCGGCCTCGTCTCGAGCGCGCTCGTCGTGCCCAGCATCGACCCGCTCCCGTCGATCCCCCCGGCCCCGTTGGTCGCCGTGCCGTGGTTCGCGCTCCTCGTCACGGCGGCCGGCCTCGTGGGGGCCGCCTTCGTGGGCGGTGCGATGGCCGACCGGGGTGCCCGGGCGAGCTCCACGGCGGAGGTGATGCGCGTTGCCGAATGAGCCGGCCGTCCGGTTCGAGGGGGTGGTGCGGACCTATCGCACACCAACGGGCGAGGTGCGGGCGCTGCGCGACGTCACGGCGACGATCCCGTCCGGCGGCGTGTCGGTGGTCGTCGGACCATCGGGCAGCGGCAAGTCATCGCTGCTGCGACTCGTCGCGGGGCTCGATCGCCCGACGAGGGGTTCCATCGCGGTGATGGGGCTCGAGATCGGCCGCGCCTCGGCTCGGAGCCGCCGCGCCGTACGGCATTCGACGGTCGGGTACGTGTTCCAGCGGCCCTCGGACAACTTCGTGGAACACCTCACGGTGGCTCAGCACCTGCGGTTGGCCGCGGGTGCGAGCCGGGGCGACGACGACGCGGTGGTGGCGATGGCTGACTCGCTCGGCATCGCGCGTCACCTCGGGCGTCTGCCCCGTGAGCTGTCGGGCGGTGAGCAGCAACGTGCGGCGGTCGCGCAGGCGCTGGCGTCGGGGGCCGCGCTCGTCGTGGCGGACGAACCGACCGCGGAGCTCGACGCCGACGCAGCGGACGCCGTGCTCGACCGCATCGCGCTCGTCGCCGGGCAGGGCATCACGTTCGTGCTCGCGACCCATGACCGCTCGGTGATGGCCATGGCCGATCACCGCATCACGTTGGAGCACGGCCTCGTGGCGGCAGAGGGTGCTCGGCCCGACCTCGCCCTCGCGCACGCCGTGGCGCCGGCGCTGCGATGGCCCGACCCCGCAGCGCCCCAGGATGCATGGCTCGGTGACGACGATGCCGCAGGTCGTGCGCATGCGAGGCGTGCGGCGGGTCTTCGGCGACGGCGATCAGGTGGTGCACGCCCTGCACGGCGTCGATCTCACGGTCACCTCGGGGGAGACGATCGGCCTCGTCGGGCGGTCCGGATCGGGCAAGACCACGCTGCTGAACCTCGCGGCCGGGTGGGACGCGCCCGATGCGGGCACGATCGACCGCCCCGGCGGCGACACGCCGGACTGGCACGACGTGGCGGTCGTGCCCCAGCACCTCGGCCTCATGGACGAGCTCAGCGTCCGGGAGAACGTGGAGTACCCGGCTCGACTCGCCGGGCGGCTCGAGGAGCGACGGCCGTTGGTCGACGATCTGCTCGAAACCCTCGGTCTCACCACGATGCAGCGCCGCTCGACCCGGGAGATCTCGCTCGGGGAGCAGCAGCGCACCTCGGTGGCACGTGCCGTGGTCATGGGGCCGACGCTGCTCGTCGCCGACGAGCCGACGGCGCACCAGGACGCCGGCTGGGGCGCCGCGGTGCTCGGCGTCCTCCGCGAGGCGGCCGTGGCCGGCAGCGGGTGCATCATCGCGACGCACGACGTCGACGTGCTCGGGGCCGTGGACCGCACCATCCATATCGATGACGGCCGGCTGGTCGACGGCTGATCACGTATCCGAGTCGTGGCGAGACTTCAGTTCGCGGGTCGCGAGGTGCTCGCCCAGGCGCTCGAAGAAGATGAGCCACCCGCGCATCGCCCGCTCGTACTCGTCGGCGGGCATGGTGCTGCCCCGCTGGCTGAAGACCATCCGGGTCCGGCCATCGCCGAGGTCTTCGAGGTCGACCGTCAGGACGTCGACCGGCTCGTCGCCGGTCGGGATGCGATCGGTGACCGTCATCACGAGGTGGTGCGGCGGATCGACCTCGAGGAAGGAGCCGGCGAAGACGAGTTCGGTGTCGTCGCCCACGAGCATGACCGCCTGCCACGCGCCGCCGGGCCGGAGATCCATGGATGCTCGATCGAGCGGGATCGACGAGCCGTGCTCGCCGAACCAGGCCGCGAAGCCTTCCGGGCGGGTCCACGCGTCGAAGACCGCTTCGCGCGGAGCCTCGAACAGGCGCACGATCTCGATGCCGTCGGCGCCGCTCGTGGCCGAGACGAGCGTGGGGTCGGGTGCTTGGTCACTCACGTGTCGCTCCCTTCGTGGTGCCGGCGAGGTATGTATCGAGTCGGTCGAACCTGCGTTCCCACAGAGCCCGCTGGTGGTCGATCCAGTCGCTGGCCTCGTCCATGTCAGCGGGTCCGAGCCGGCATTCGCGGGTGCGGCCCCGCTTCTCCGTCGCGATGAGGTCCGCACCCTCGAGGATACGGATGTGCTTCAGCACGCCGGGCAACGAGATGCCGTAGGGCTCGGCGAGCTCGGTGACCGACGCGGGACCCGCGGCCAGGCGTTCGAGGATGTCGCGGCGCGTGGGGTCGGCGATCGCCGAGAACGTTCGATCGAGCACCTCAGACTGAACCATTTGGTTAAGTATGATGAGCCGCCTCCGTCGCGTCAACCCGTTCGCATCTCAGGGCAGGCTGAGGGTGCCGTCGTCGGCGAGCGGGAATCCGGGATTGTGCGCGACCTCCCACGGGTGCCCGTCGGGATCGAGGAAGACGCCCGCGTAGCCGCCGTAGACCGTCGCGGCCGGCTCGCGGGCGATCCGGGCACCGGCTGCCCGCGCCTGTTCGATCACCCGGTCGACCTCGTCGGCGCGCGAGACGTTGTGAGCGAGGGTGACGCCACCCCACCCCCCGCCGTCGGTGACGCCGCTGTCGGCCGCCAGCTTGTCGCGCGCCCACAGGGTGACGATCAGTCCTCCCGCCTGGAAGAACACGGTCTCCTCGACATCGAGCCCCGCCTGCCACCCGAGTCGCTCGTAGAAGGCTCGGGCTCGGTGGAGGTCGGTCACGCCGAGTGTGACGAGGCTCACCCGCTGGTCGATGAGATCACCTCGTCGTCGGCGCCGAGCTGCCAGTGGTGGACCTGCAACGGGCGCCCCTCGAATCGCACGTCGGCAACGCCGAGCAGGGTGAAGCCGAGGGAGCGGCAGATGCCGTTCGACGCCGCGTTCGCCACGCCGGGGTACGCGTTGATGTCGCCCCATCGGCCGTCGGCGCGAGCCCGCAGCAGCATCGCTGCTGCCGCCTGCTTGCCGACCCCTCGGCCTTGGAACTCGGGCAGCACCATCCAGCCGATCTCGCTCTCCATCTCGCCGTGGTCGTCGTGGCGCCACAACACGACTGAACCCATCGGTTCGCGGTCGTCGGACTCCACGATCGAGACCCAGTACTCGTCGCCCTCGACCGCGGCGACGTCGCGCCGGAGCTTGTCGGGCACGCCGTCGCTCGGCAGCGGTCCGCCGAGTTCGGCCATCATCACGGGGTCACAGCGCATGCGCTCGTACAACGCCAGGTCGTCGAGCGTGACGTCGCGGAGCTTCACGGGTGCCTCTGACGGAGGCCGCGTCGCAGGATGCTCAGCCTTCCTCCTCGGGCGTCGGTCGCTCTTGCAACGCCCAGCCGTTGCCGTCGGGGTCGCTGAAGAACACGAACGAGTTCCAGGGGCCGCCCTTGCCATCGACCAGCCCGCGTTCCTCGAAGTGTTGCACCGGGCTCATGTCGACCCCCCTGCCCGCGAGCTCCTCACGGGCAGCTTCGATGTCGTCGACGACCAGCTGGGGCCCCTGCAGCGAACCCGGCGCTGACCTGGTGATGCCGGTACCCACCATGATGGAACAGGCCGAGCCCGGCGGCGTGAGCTGCACGACGCGGATGCCTTCCATCGGCGAATCGTCGACATCGACCACGAAGCCGAGCCGGTCGGCGTAGAACGCCTTCGCTCGATCGACATCGGTCACGGGCACGGGCAGCAGCTCCAGCTTCAGATCCACGCTCGATGGCTCCTTCGGTCGTCGGTCAGGCGGCATCCGCCGCGTCTTCCACCACCTTGATGTCGATCTTGGACATCTGCAACATCGCCTGCATGGCCGCCTGCGCGCGAGCTGGGTCGGGGTCGGCCAGCAGTTCGTTCAGGCGGTCGGGCACGATCTGCCAGCTCAGCCCGAAGCGGTCCTTCAGCCATCCGCACTGGCTCTCCTCGCCGCCGCCGTCGATGAGCTGTGACCAGAAGCGATCGACCTCGTCCTGGTCCTGGCAATGCACGTGGAAGGACACGGCCTCGGTGAACGGGAACAGCGGGCCGCCGTTGAGGGCGGTGAACTCCTGTCCTGCGAGGCGGAAGCTGACCGTCATCACCGCGCCGGTCTCGCCCGGACCCCCTTCCGGGTAGCGGGTCACCTCGGTGATCTCGGAGTCGTCGAAGAGCGAGGTGTAGAGCGCAGCGGCTGCCTCGGCCTGGTCGTCGAACCACAGGAACGGCGTGATCTTCTGCATCGTCGTGCTCCTTCCCGCGTCGTGCGTCAGCGGTTGGCCTCGAGCTTCGCCAGCAGTTCCTCGAGGCGGTCGTATCCCTGGCCCATGCCGTCGGCCATGCCCGAGCCCACCATCGCGTCGCGGGCTTCGACCGACTGGAACACGGAGTTCGTTCGCACGGTCGTGACGCCGTCGGCTTCGGCGAAGGTGACGGTGTCCATCTGCACGTGGCCCGGCGCGCCCTCGAACTCGAAGGTCTGCACCATGCCGTCGATCGTCGCCTCGCCGTGGAACACGCCGTGGAAGCCGTACTCGTTGCCGGCCTCGTCGGTGTGCACGTATCGCCAGGTGCCCCCGTCGCGCAGGTCGAAACGATCGATCTTCATGGTGTACGCGCGCGGTCCGAGCCACTGCGGAAGCAGGTCCGGCTCGGTGAACGCGCGGTAGACGAGCTCGCGCGGCGCCTCGAAGGCGCGTTCGGTGAGCACCTGCGGCACTCCTGGTTCGGCGGTCACATGCAACTCGTTCATGACGTACCCCTTCCCGTCGGATCGGTCTCGGCCTGCTGCAACGTCGCGAGCAACTCGTCGAGCCGCTCGTAGCTCTCTTCCCAGAACTCGCGGTAGCCGGCGAGCCACACGGTGGCCTCCTTCAGGGGCTCGGCCTCGAGGTGGCTGAGGCGGGCCGTCGCTCTTCGCGAGCGCGAGATGAGGCCTGCCCGCTCGAGCACCCGGAGGTGGCGGGAGATCGCGGGCTGCGACACGGTGAACGGCTTCGCCAACTCGGTGACCGTGGCCTCGCCCTGCGTGAGACGGGTGAGGATCGCTCGGCGCGTCGGGTCGGCCAAGGCCCCGAACACGGCGTCGAGCTGTTCGTCGGTTCGTGCACGCAACTCGGTGAGCGGTGGCATCTATAACCCTCTCATTCCAGAACAAGAAGGTTATAGACCACGAGAGGGGGACCTGTCAACGGGGTCGCCGGCGATCCTGTGGCTCACGATGTTCGGCCAAGCGCTCATGGGTACGCGCGAGGCGCGACGTCGCCGACCCTCAGTGGCAGCTGCCGGTGCCCTCGTCGATGAAGTTGAGCTGACCCTCGGCGGGCACGAAGCGCCAGTCGTAGCTCGCAGCGCGCAGGGTGAGCTCGAGGAAGCCGAACCCACCGGCCCACCCCCGGGCGAACGTGTCGGGCTTGGTGCTGACCGAGCCCAGGCTGTTCAGGTTGCGTCCGCCGCTGCCCGCGATGAACTGCCGGATGCCCGTGGCGTCGACCTGCAGGTCGGCGTCCATCGGCTTCCATCGCGAGTAGTTGTGGTTGTGGCCGGCGAGCACCACGTCGGCGCCCGCCGCCGACAGCAGATCCCAGAACGGCTTCGTGCGCAGGAACTCGAAGTCCTCGGTCCAGTCGGCGTTCTGGTACTTGAGCCAGTCGAAGCGAGGGTGGTGCCAGTACGCGAGCGTGCAGAGGGCGTCGCTCGCGGCGAGGTCGTCGCGCAGCCACTCGATCTGCGGGTGGTCGGGCTCGCACCCGGTGATCGCGGGGCAGATCGCGGAGTTCAGCGCGACGATGTGCCAGGCGCCGAGATCGTAGGAGTAGTACCCGCCCGGACCGCGCGCTGCCGCCCCGAAGTATCGGAAGTAGCCGTCGGCATCGGCCGTGCCGTACTCGTGGTTACCCGGGACGGGCTCGGTGATCGGCAGCAGCGAGCCGAAATACCGGTCGTAGTTGTCGACGAAGTCCTGGTACGCGCCGGCTTCATACTGGATGTCGCCGAGCGGCAGGAACCGGTCGTAGTCGCCTCGCTCGATCGCCGCGGCCACGTCGTCGTACTGACAGACCTTGCGGTTGTGAGCGGGCGGGTTCTTGCACGCGATGTCGCCCACCGCAGCGATGCGAACCGGCCCCGGCGCGGCGGGGGCAGCGGTGGGCGAGAGCAGCGACGCAGCGAGCGTCAGGACGGCGGCGATCGCGCCGGCGTTCCTCGTGCGGGACACGGGACCTCCAGGGTCGGGGGGCTCGAACGCTAGCCGCATGCCCGGTCGCCGGTCGATCCTGCCGTTGTGGTGACGGTGAGCTCAGTCCATCGGGCTCATGAGTTGGAAGTAGTTGCCGTCGGGATCGGAGAACGTGCAGATCCATGCCTGCATGTCGTCGCCGCCGGCGTTGTACGGCTCCTTGACGACGGTCGCGCCGGCCGCCACCAGGCGGTCGAACTCGCCCTGCACGTCGGGCGTCGACACGTTCCAGATCACCCTGCCCGGCTCTTGGTTCTGGCCGTGCACCTGGTCGTGCGGACCGACCGTGACCCCGCCCGACCCGATGAGCCACCCGACGTAGCCACCCTCGTTCCAGCCCGGTTCGCCGAAGAGCCCCGTGTAGTAGTCGGCGAGTCGCTGCGGATCCTCCGACCCGATCAAGATCCCGTTCAGGTCCATGATCTCCTCCCTCCACTCGTCGTGCCTCTGTCGCAGAACTACCAGACATGATGACTCTTGCCCTTCGCACGGCGCGTGGGGCATGGTGGATGCTCGCTGCGGAAGGGGGAGACGTCATGGACAAGGTCGTGCACTTCGAGATCCCGGCCGACGACATCGATCGAGCGAAGGACTTCTACGGGTCGGTCTTCGGCTGGCAGCTGCAGACGATGCAGATGGACGGCGGCGAATACACGATCGCGATGACGACGCCGATCGACGAGCAGAGCCAGGTGCCCACGGAACCCGGTGCCATCAACGGCGGCATGATGCGCCGCGAGGAGCGCACGTCGTCCCCGGTCATCACGATCGGCGTCGATGCGATCGACGACGCGCTGCAGAAGATCGCCTCCCAGGGGGGCACCACGGTGACGCCTCGCACGTCGATCCCGGGCATGGGTGCGTTCGCGTACTTCAAGGACCCGGAGGGCAACGTGATGGGGCTGTGGGAGACCACGGGCTAAGCACCGCGGCCCAGCCGGTCAGATCGTGATGACGATCCTGCCTTTGGCCGTGCCCGCTTCCATGTCGTGGATGGCTTCCACGACCTGGCTCAGCGGATAGGTACGGTCGACGACGGGCACGATCGAGCCGGTCTCGACGAGGTCGGCCACCACGGCCATCGGGTCGTCGTCGGTCGCGCGGAACGCTCGCACGCCCGGGAGCCGGCGGTCGAACGACGACCGAACCATCAATCCGAGGAAGCGGCCGAGGCTGCCGACCCAGCGATGGTCGGAGCCACCGTAGACGTGCTGGTCGCCCACGAGCACGTAGGTGCCACGAGGCGTGAGCGCCCGCCGAACCTGTCGCCATCGGTGGTTGCCCGCGAGGTCGACGATCAGGTCGTAGCGATCGCCGGTGCGCGTGTAGTCGTCTTGGGCGTAGTCGATGACGTGCTCCGCGCCGATCGACCGGAGCATGTCGGCCTTGTTCGAGCTGTCCACGGCGGTGACGTGGGCTCCGGCGGCCCCCGCGATCTGCACCGCCATGGTGCCGACACCGCCCCCCGCGCCGTTGACCAGCACCGACTGTCCCGACCCGACCCGTCCCTCGCCACGGACGGCCCTGAGCGCGATGAGGGCCGAGGTCGGCACGGACGCCGCCTGCTCGAACGTGATGCCGGACGGCTTCGGTGCGAGCCGGCTCTCGCGGGCCGCCGCGTACTCGGCGTAGGCGCCGCCGTTCGTCCACTGGTTGCCCGACACGATCTCGCCGAACACCGCGTCGCCGGCGTGCAAGCGCGTGACGGCGGCGCCGACCGCCTCGACCTCGCCGGCGACGTCGGTGCCCAGCACGGGGTACTTCGGGCCCCGCAGTCCCCCTCCCATGATGCGGAGCGCGTACGGAACCCCGTACACCGTGTGCCAGATGTCGGGGTGCATCGATGCGGCGCGCACGCGCACCAGCACCTCGTCGTCGCGGATCGTCGGGAGCGGGACCTCTCGCAGCGCGAGCACGTCGTCAGGCGCGCCGTACGCGCTCTGCACGATGGCCCTCACCGCGCTCTCCGTCAGCGGGCTCGAAGCGCAGCGTCGACCTCGTCGAGGTGCTCGCCGCGGTGCGAGGCGCGTACCGCGTAGAGCGGACTCTGCGGGTCGGCCGGCCAGAGGCGGTGGGTGGGCAGGGTCGCGACCCGTGCATCGGTCTGCTCGGCGATGTCGAGCGCGAGCCGCGCGAGGTCGAGCGGCGGGACCGCGTGCAGGAACGGGCGCGAGGAGTCGTTGATCCAGTCCACGTCCTCGGGTTCGGCGTCGGAGGCCGTGAACGCCTCGCCGCGCTCCAGCTTGTCGGCGAGTGAGAGCACCCGGGCGTCCCAGAACGCGATATGGCCGAAGACGGCGGCGACCGTCCAATGCTCGTTCACCCGGATGCGCAGGTCGGACTCGCTCAGGCCCTCGACGAGGGCGCGCAGCCGATCGCGTTCCCTCGTGTTCTCCTGGATGTACGGGCGCTCATCGGACATGTCAACGAGCGTACCCCTCGTCGTGGCTCACCGAACATGTGTCGGCCCGACCTGCGATGCTCCGGTGATGGGCTCCACGATCTTCTACACCGCCACGACCCTCGACGGGTTCATCGCCGACGAGCACGATTCCCTCGACTGGCTCTTCGAGGTCTCCCCCGGCGACGATACCGAGGGCCACGAGGCACGGTTCGCGCGCTTCATCGCCGATGTCGGCGCCATCGCGATGGGCTCGACGACGTACGAGTGGGTCGTCGGGTACGAGCATCTGCTCGAACACCCGGAGAAGTGGCGGCAGTCATACGGCGACATCCCGGCCTGGGTGTTCTCCCACCGGCAACTGCCGGCGATCGAGGGCGCCGACCTGCGGTTCGTGCAGGGCGACGTGGTCGCCGTGCACCGCGAGATGACCGCGGAAGCCGCCGGCAAGGACACGTGGATCATCGGCGGCGGTGATCTCGCCGGTCAGTTCGCCGACGCAGGTCTGCTCGACGAGATCCAACTGAGCATCGCCCCGGTCACGCTCGGCGTCGGCGCGCCCCTGTTGCCCCGGCGACTGATGTCGTCGCAACTCACGCTGGCGAGCGTCGAGCGACAAGGGCAGTTCGTCGCCGCGACGTATCGGCTGCGCGGCGCCGGAGGATCGGTCTAGCTCACCGTGGCGGTTGGCTCTACGCTTCGCCACGATGTCGATGACCCCGCAGACACCGGTCGGCGCGCCGGAAGAGCTTCCTCGCTACTACGCGACCCTGCTCGAGGCGAGCCCGACGGCCATCGTCACCTGCGATCCCGCCTTCATCGTCACCTCGTGGAACCCCGCCGCCGAGCGGTTGTTCGGATGGACCCGTGCGGAGGCGGTCGGGCGCCACATCGACGAGCTCGTCGCGCGGCAGCCGGCGGTGTTGCCTGACGCCTCCGCACTGAATGAGATGGTGCTGAGCGGCCCGGTCGAGCGCGTCACCCGGCGCAGCCGCAAGGACGGCACCCTCGTCGACGTCTCGATCCGCTCGGTTCCCATCACGATCGACGGCACGCTCGTGGGCGCCTTCGCGCTGTACGAGGACGTGGGCGAGTTGGTCCGCCAACGTCGGTTCTTCGAGTCGCTCGTCGAAACGAGCCCGACGGCGATCATCATGGTCGACCGTGACGTCGTGGTCACCCTGTGGAACCCGGCCGCCGAGCGCCTGTTCGGCTACACGGCCGAGGAAGCCATCGGCGCGAACCTCGACGATCTCGTCGCGAGGGACCCCGAGATCCATGCCGAGGCCTCCGCATGGAGCAACGAGGCGTGGGGCACCACGTCGTTCCGTCGCATCGGCCGGCGGACGCGCAAGGACGGCTCGCTCGTCGACGTCGAGATCCTCGCGATCCGTGAGCAGCAGGAAGACGAGCCCAGCGGCTTCTACATCCTGTACCACGACGTCACCGAGCTCGAGCACACACGCCGCCGCCTCGAGGCGCGCGTCGACGAGCAGATGGCCGAGCTCGTGCGCACCGGCGAGCTCGCGCGCTTCCTGCCTCGGCAGGTCGTGGAGAGCCTGCTGCAGGGCGCGCTGCCCACCGAGCAGGAATCGTTCGAGCGACGCCGCATCACCGTGCTGTTCGCCGACATGGTGGGGTTCACCGACCTCGCAGAGAGCCTCGAGCCCGAGGAGCTCGCCGAGGTGCTGAACGGCTACCTGCGCGAGATGACCGCAGCGGTGATCGCGTTCGGCGGGTCGGTCGACAACCTGATCGGCGACGGGGTGATGGCGGTGTTCGGCGCGCCCAAGGAGATGCCGGAGGCCGACCAGGCGTGGGCGGCCGTGCAGGCGGCGATGGAGATGCACCGTCGGTGCGACGACCTCGCCGTGGCGCTGCGTGAGCGCGGTATCCCGGCCGACCTGAAGATCAGGGTGGGGGTGAACACCGCGCACTGCACCGTGGGCGTGTTCGGGAGCGACGCCATGCGCGCGTACATGGCCGTGGGGTTCGCGGTCAACGTCGCCGCGCGGCTCGAGACCGCGGCCGAGCCGGGCTCGATCCTCTGCGGGTTCCGCACCTACGCCCTGGTGAAGGACCGCGTGAGAGCCGAGGAACGCGGCGAGCTCACGGTGAAGGGAGCTCGGCGCCCTGTCGAAGCCTGGGAGATCGTGGGCGTGCTCGAACGCTCGACCGATGACCCAGCTCCCGATCGAACAGCAGGTGCATGATCTGCTGCAGCGGCCAGCGACCCCCGACCCTCCGCCAGTTACCGTTCGCGAGCACGACGACGCCGACATCCTCGTCACGATCGTAGAAGGCGACCGTCGCCACGCCGCGATCACCTCCGTCGTGGCCGATCAATCTCCTTCCCCCCGAGTGGGTTCGGTACCAGATGAGTCCCTGTCCCTCGAACGTGTCGGGGTTCTGTGACCGCAGGATCTCGCGGACCGTCTCCCGATCGAGCACTCGCGCGCCGTTCCAGGTGCCGCCGTTCATCATCATGCCGAGGTGGCGCGCGATCTGGGGAGCGGTCGTGCGCAGCGCGCCATCGGGGTAGTCGGGGTAGCCGTACTGCCCGCAGGCCACGAAACGGTCACGATCGGCTGACCAGCGATAGGGCATCGCGACCTCGTCCGCAGGCACGTCGGCCAGGTGCCACCCTGCGCGATCCATGCCGAGCGGCTGGAAGATGTTCGTCTCGCACCACGCGTCGAAGCCGGCACCGCTCGCCGCTTCGACGAGGAAGGCGGCGAGTGCCGCGCCCACGTTGGAGTAGCGGTACCTCGCGCCCGGCTTCGTGTCGTAGAAGTTCGCGGGCCGGTAGTCGTCGCCGCCTGGCACGAGGTACCCCTCGAGGAAGGTGCCGAGTGGGATGGGTGAGTCGCCTTCGGCGTAGAGGTCGTCCCAGACCGGCCACCGATCGCGGATGCTCGAGGTGTGCGTCAGCAGATGGCGAACCGTGATCGGCCGGTTGGGATGCGTCGGTGTGCGCACCGGGAACGGCAGGATGCTGTCCACATCGTCATCGAGGGAGAAGGAGCCACGCTCGACGGCTTGCATCACGGCGGTCGCGATGACCGTCTTCGACACCGACGCCAACATGAAGAGCGTGTTCGGTCGAACCGGCTCGTCGCGCCAGAGGTTCGCGTATCCGTACCCGTGGGCCCAGACGACCTCGTCGCCCCGCACGATCGCGGCCGAGAGCCCCGGGAGCTTGCCGACGGTCATGAGGTCGGTGATCGCTCGGTCGAGGTCGGGCCCATGCCCGTTGTCGCTGCGGAGCGGGCGAGCCCGAACGGCTCCGATCGAGGGCATGGCGACCGCGCCGGCCGCGACCAGCCCGGTCGCGAGGAATCGTCGACGTGTCCATGTGAGCGGCGCCAGCGGGCGCGCCTCGAGCGGGCTTCGGGAGGCGCGATCAGGCACGAGCCGGCTCGACGATCGCGGGGCCGACCCCCTCGGCGATGCCGCCGATGATGTCGGCGAGCTCCTTCGGGCGGCTCCACATCGGCCAGTGACTCGTGGGCAGGTCGACGTAGGAGACCCGCCGCAGCTCGTTGAGGCCGCCGAGCCAGGTCTGGCCCTCGGCAGCGGCCTCGCGGTATTCCTGCGACGTGTACGCCGTTGCGATCAGCGTGCTCGGCACGTCGAGGCGGGCATCGTTCGTGAGCTCGGGCGTATCGCGCAGCGCGCCGGCGGGTTCGGGCACGGCCCGCGCGCGGAACGTGGCGAGCTGCTCCTCGCTCAACCCGTCGAGGTTCTCGTTCTCGGCGAGCTCATCCGGCGACGGCAGGGGGTACTCGTCGCCGACGAACTCCGGATCCATCGCGGCGGTCGCCGGGCCGGTGTCGACGTAGACCATGTGCGCGATCAGTTCGGGCACGCGATCGGTCGCGGCGTAGCCGGGCACGCCGGCACCGCTGTGCGCCGCGAGCACGACCGGCACCTCGGGCGCACGGACCGCGTCGCAGATCGCCTCGACGTGATCGTCGAGCGTGATCGACGATCGATCGGCGTCGACGGACTCGAGACCGGGCAGCGTGAGCGCGGTGACGTCGCGGCCGTCGGCTCGGAGCGCCTCGGCGACCTCGTGCCACGCCCATGCCCCGAGCCAGAACCCTGGAACCAGGATGATCGGTGTGGAGGACATCGCTCGACCCTAGGTGTCGTCACCGACACCCGTCCACCCGCTTTTCTCAGTGAGGCGGGTCCTCACCCGACAACCCGTCCACCGATTCCCTGATGATGTCGGCGTGGCCTGCGTGACGCGCGAACTCCTCGAGCGTGTCGAGCAGGAGACGCCGCAGGTTGGGCGACCGGCCCTGGTCGTCGGTCATGCTCGTCAACGGCTGGTCCAGGCCGCCGTCGGCCAGTGCGGCGCCGAGCGCGACCCGCGAGCGGGCGACGGCGTCGCGATAGAGCCCGTACAGCTCATCGGGTGTCATCGTCGGCTGCGGAGTGCCACTCCCAGTCGGGATCCGCATCCCAGTCGACCGCGCTCCACGGGAGGCCGGGCGGATCCCCAGCCAACTTTCTGGCGAACGTGTCGTCCTCGACGAGCGCCATGTGCTTGAGCAGGCCGCCGAGGCTGATCGTCGACGCGGCGGTCGTGGCCCGTAGGCCGTCGGCGTCGAGGCTTCCGCACTTCCAGGCGATGGTCGCACGCTGTCGTTCGAGGGCGGCGACGATGGCGGTGGCCTCGTCGGCGGCGAGCGGTGGTTCGGGCCAGGGTTCCTGATGGATGTATGTCATGGCGGTGAGCGTAGCGAGCCCGACAGACTCCTGGTCGACAGCGTGCGAGCGATGCTCGATGCTGTCCACACCGGCGGCGTGACACGAGAAGGAGCATCGAGGTGCCGTACGCCACCAACCCGATCGACGGTCTGGACATCTATTACGAGGACGCCGGTGGCGCCGGTCCGCCCGTCGTCGTCTACACCGGGTTCCTCGATCCGATCGAGGTCGCGCAGTCGTCGGGGCTGGTGCTCGCACTGCAGCCCGAGTTCCGGTGCATCTTCGCCGACCATCGAGGTCATGGGCGGTCGGGGGCCCCGCACGAGCCCGAGGCCTACGCGTTGCCCACCCGGGTCGCCGATCACGTGGCGGTGCTCGACGCGCTCGGCCTCGAGCGCGCGCACGTGCTCGGCCTCTCATGGGGCGCCCGTCTCGGGTTCGCGATCGGCGAACTCGTGCCCGACCGCGTGCGCGCGCTCGTGCTCTGCGGCAATCAGCCGTACGAGTGGGACCTGACCACGCCGATCGCGCTCGCCGTCGCTGCGGGTGCTCAAGCGTCGCATGACGCGGGCATGCTCGGGTTCATCGAGGCCTTCGAGGGCGGCGTGGGAGTGCGCTTCCCCGAGCCCGCACGCACCCTCGAACTGCGGAACGATCCCCAAGCGATGCGTGCGGCATGGTTGTCGGTGTCCGCGGAAGGAGCGATCGCCGACGACCTGTCCGCGTGGCGTGTGCCGTGCTTGATCTACGTGGGCGAGGCCGACGAGATGCATGACGCGGCGCGACGGGCGGCCGAGGAGATCCCGACCGCGACGTTCCTGTCGCTGCCGGGACACACCCACCTGTCCTCGGAAGGCGAGGTCGAGCAGGTGCTCGACCCGATCCGTGGACTGCTCCGCGCGAACTGACTCGGCGGTAGTCTCGCGACCATGCGAACGTGCCCGGCGTGCGGCGAGGAGAACCCCGAACGCGCCAGGTTCTGCCTCGCGTGCGCGACGCCGCTCGACGCCGAACCGGCGCCCGGTCGCATGGAGCGGAAGTTCGCGACGGCGTTGTTCGCCGATCTCGTCGGCTCCACCACGCTCGCCGAGCAGGAAGACCCCGAGGTCGTGCAGTCGGTGGTGGGCCGCACCTTCGATCGGTTGTCGGAGGAGATCACCCGATACGGGGGACATCTCGAGAAGTTCATGGGCGACGCGGTGCTCGCCGTGTTCGGTATCCCGAAGACCCACGAGGACGACCCTGAGCGGGCGGTGCGCGCGGCCCTCGAGATGCAGGCGGTGCTGAGCGAGTTGAACCGCACGTTCGCCGGCGAGGGCAAGCCGCAGCTCGCGATGCGCATCGGCATCGAGGCAGGCGAAGTGCTGGTCGACCTGCAGCGCACCACCGGCCCGCACGACCGCATGCTCACGGGCGACGCCGTGAACACCGCGGCACGATTGCAGACTGCCGCCGACCCGGGGCACGTCGTGATCGGACCGGCGGTGTTCGCGGCGGTGAAGGATGTGTTCGATCTCGGCGAGCTGCCGCCCCTTGCGTTGAAGGGCAAGGCCGATGCGGTGCCGGCCTGGGATGCCCGATCGGTCATCGCGAAGCGCCGCGGCGAGCGTCCCTCCCTCGGCATGGAAGCCCGGCTGATCGGCCGCGACGAGGAGCTGACGGTCCTCAAGCAGACCCTGCAGCAGACCGAGCACTCGGCGCGTCCGTCGCTCGTCACGATCGTCGGCCCCGCGGGCGTCGGCAAGTCGCGGCTCGTCTCGGAGCTCGCCTCCTACGTCGAGGGCCTGCCGACGTTCTTCTACTGGCGGGTCGGGCGATGCCTGGCCTACGGCAACGCCGCGTACTCGGCGCTCGCCGACGCGGTCAAGGCGCAGTGCGAGATCCTCGAGGACGACCCGGCCGAGGTCGTGCGCGCCAAGGTCGACGCCGTCGTGCAGGAACTGTTCGGCGACCAGGAGCTCGCCCCAGCGATCGGCGCGCTCGTGTCGGTCGGCGAACGCTCGTTCTCCCGCGAGGATCTCTTCGAGGCGTGGCGGCGCTTCCTCGAACGCATGGCGGCTCGCTACCCGATGGTGCTGGTGCTCGAGGACATCCATTGGGCCGACGAGGGACTGCTCGACTTCATCGAGCACGTCGCGGACTGGGCACAGGGCCCGATCATGGTGGTGGCCCTCGCTCGCGCCGAGCTCTTCGAGCGCCGTCCCACCTGGGGCGGGGGCAAGCGCAACGCGAACTCGATCTACCTCGACCCCCTCTCACGCCGAGGAAGACGCCGAGATGATCGACGAGCTCGTGCCCGGCGACGTGCCCGACGAGCTGCGCACCATGATCGTCGAGCGCGCGGAGGGCAACCCGCTCTACACCGAGGAGATCGTGCGCATGCTGATCGACCGGGGAGTGCTGCGGGCCACCGAGGCCTCTCGATGGGAGGTCGCGGCCGCGGTCCATGACGTCGAGGTGCCGCGGTCGATCCAAGGGCTGATCGCGGCCCGGCTCGACGGGCTCCCCGACGACGAGAAGCTCGTGTTGCAGGATGCCGCGGTCGTCGGACGGGACTTCTGGCTCGGCTCAGTCGTGGCGCTGTCGGGCCTGGAGCCCGCCGCGGCTCGGGAGGTGCTGGGGCGCTTGCGCGTGAAGGAGCTCATCGTGCCCCACGAGACGTCGGGCTTCCGCGGTGAGGCGGAGTTCTCGTTCCGGCATCTGCTGCTGCGCGACGGGGCCTACGAGTCGCTGCCGAAGCAGCTGCGCGCGCAGAAACACGCCGCGGTCGTGGCGTGGGCGGCCGAACGCGCGGGGGAGCGCGCCGATGAGATGGCGGAGCTGGTCGCCTCGCACGCGCTCGCGGCGCTGCGCTACCTCGAGGAGCTCGGCGACTCGGGACTCGATCATGCGGCCGCGGCGCGGGCGGTCTACCGGTGGGCGCGCGCGGCCGGCGACAGGAGCGCGGCGGTCTGGCTCCAAGGCGAAGCGGCGGACTGGTACGCCGAAGCCTCCCGCGCCGCCGGTCTGATCGAGGCACCACTCGCCGAGCGGGTGTCTCTCGCGAGAGCCCACCTCGATGTGGCTTGGGGAACGATGACGGTCGAGGAGAACGAACGTATCGGACGCCTCCTGATCGAGCTGGCCGAGCAGGAGGGCGACCGCTTGGCGGAGGGCTACGGCCGCGCTCGACTGGTGCGCGTGTATTTCGATCTCGCCCGCAACGACGACGCTGGGGCAATGGCGGTCTCGGCGATCGAGCTGCTCGAGCCCCTCGGGGAGAGCGTCGAGCTCGCCGACGCGTTGCGCACGTCGGGGTGGCTCGCGTGGCGTACCGGAGACGCTGTCGGCGCCGAACTCGTGCTCCGACGAGCGGTCGAGGTCGCCACCCGGGTCGACGCACCGGTCGTGCTCGCCGAAGCGATGATGGACCTCGGCGTCTCCCTGTCGATGCTCGGGCGCAAGGACGATTGTGTGCAGGTCATGGACGAGGCCTATCGACTGGCGAAGGCCGCTGGTGACTTCAACGTGTTGATGCGGATCTACATCAACTACCCGGCCACCGGTCTGAACTGGGTGTCGGACTTCGCGAAGATCATCGAGGTGAGTGCGGAAGGCGTGGACTTGGCCCGCAAGGCCGGCTCATCGCAGAACGTCGCATGGCAGCTCGGCAACCTCTGCGACACCCTCGTCCAGCAAGCGGGACCGACCGACGAAGCTCGGGCCATGGCTCTCGAAGCCGTCGAGATCGCGGAGCGGATCGGTGACGAGCCTTTGCTCGGCATGCGCCTGTGTGGCCTCGCGGTCATCCAAGCCTTGCGGGGGGATGTGGACGATGCGGCCGCGGGCATCGAACGAGCCGTTCCGCTCGCCCACGCCAATCCGGATCCTCAACTGGGGCTCGTCCTCGAGTACGCGCGGGGCGTACTGGCCGTGATCGTCGGCGATACCACTGGGGCGGTGCGCGCCCTCGGGCGCGCCGTCGAGGTGGGGCGCGCATTCCATGCCGAAGCGATGCCCGAGGCGTACCCACCCCTCGTCCGGGTGCTCCTGTCCCAGGGCGAGCGTGCGGCAGCGACGACGTACACCGACCTGCGCGACGGCGCCCGGTCGCCGTACGGACTCGCCCTCGGGCGCGTCGTCGAAGGGTTGCTCGAGCCCGATCCCGCCACCGCAGTGGCGGTGCTGACCGACGCGACCGAACGACTCGAGGTGCTCGCGAACACGATCGAGTTGGCG
Source organism: uncultured Actinomycetes bacterium (assembly GCA_963722795.1). GTDB lineage: Bacteria > Actinomycetota > UBA4738 > UBA4738 > HRBIN12 > JAOUEA01. The sequence continues at coordinate 46,343 of CAVROD010000002.1, read as the reverse complement.
TGGGCTCTGCTCGATCTCGCTCGGGCGCAGGCCGCGAGCGGCATCGACCCGGCGGCCGCGTTGCACGCCGCTCGCGACCGCTTCACGAGGGCCGAGGCGCTCGGTTGCCTGGGGCGTGTCGACGCCGTCGAGCGAGCGCTGTCGGCAACGTGATGGCCGTGTGACCGGTCCTCAGGCGCGGTCGGGGCGCTGCTCCGCCACCCGCCGAGCCGACGCGATGTCGCCCTTGCGCTCGAACATGGCGATCGAGGCGTCGAACGCCTGACTCGCCTCGGGAACCCTCCCCGCGGCGACGAGCACGTGGCCGCGCACGCGTTCGGTCTCGGCCTGGAAGATCAGGTAGTCGGTCGGCACCAGGAGCGCGACGGCGGCGTCCACGAACTCCAGCGCACGCTCGTGCTCGCTTCGTTCCGATGCGAGCCGCGCATCGGCCCAGTCGATCGGCACCTGCGCCGCGAAGTCGTCGTCGGCGGCCATCGCTCGTGCCGCGGGAAGGAGCTCCTCGGCCAGCTCGAACGACCCGCGATGACAGGCGTAGTACGCGGTCAAGCCGGTCAGCGTCGAGTTCGCGCCGGTCTCGCCGAGGTCGTCGTACACGGCCTTCACGACGAGGCCCCAGTCGACGGCGTCATCGACACGTCCCAGCCGCCACAGGCTCTCCGAGAGGAGCTGACCGTTGAGGTAGCGGACGTTCGCATCCCCCAGCTCGTCGTACATCGCGTCGACCTCGGCCATGGTCGCGTCGAAGTCTTCGGGATCGTCGCGCATCGAGGCGATCAGCGCACGCCAGAACCTGCCGCGGATGCGTCCCAGCAGCGAGCCGCCGTGGATGCGTTCGACGTCCTCCGCACTGGTGAGTCCTTCGTCGACCGGGACCGGTCCCCATGCCACCGCCCCGAGGAGGCCGAAGGCCACCGCTCGTCGGTCGAACACCGAGAGCTCCTCGATACGCGGCAGCAGACGCAGCGAGATCGCTCGTCGGGTACCCGAGTCGCCGCCGTAGAAGCGCAGCCGGCCGTACGCGAGCTCGCACCGGTCGATCACCATCTGATCGCCGAGGCGTGCTGCTTCCTCACGCAGCGCCAGCAAGGTGTGCTCGCTGTCGTCGAAGCGCCACGAAGGGTCGGTCTGTTCGCGAACGGCCAGGACGACCAGTCGCGCGCGGATCCCGATGGCTCGGTCCTCGGTGGTGTCGACCAGCGGGGAGCCCGTGACGTCAGCGTCGGCGTACCGGCTCTGCAGGAGCAACAGTTCGGCGAGCTCGATGCGAGCGGTGTCGTGCGTGCTCCCGGTCGACGCCGCCATCGCCCGCTCGAGCAGATGTGTGGCGGTGGGCAGGTCGCCGCGCGTCACCGTGCGGTCGGCCGACGCCCGCAGTGCCTCCGCGGCTCGGTTGCCGAGCGCCTCGGTCCGCTCGTCGTCGACACCGAGCTCGCGCCGATAGCGCCACGCTCGTTCCAGATGGTGCCCGAAGATCTCCACGTAGTCGTCACGGCGGTCGCCGCTCGCGCCCTCGAGCCACTCGGCATAGCGCTCGTGCAGGTCCGCCCGCTGTTCCTTGGGCATGGCCTGGTAGGCCGCGTCGCGGATCAACAGGTGCCGGAACCGGAACGCGTCCTCGCCCGCGAACTCCGGACGGTCGGGCCTGATCAGCTCCTTGCGCGCGAGCGTGAGCAGGCGCGGTCGCACCTGCGCGCGCAGCCCCTCGGGCACGAGTGACGTCACCGCCCCGGCGTGGAACACCCTGCCCTCCACCGCGCCGCGCTCCATCACCGCGCGCTCCTCGGCATCGAGGCGGTCCAGGCGCGCGGCGAGCAGCAGCTGGATGGTCGGCGGCACCGTGAGGTCGGCCAGATCCTCGGCCGCGCGCCACATCTGCCCGTCGAATCGCAGCAGGCCGTCGTCGATCAGCATGCCGACCATCTCCTCGACGAACAGCGGGTTGCCGTCGGCGGCCGCGAGGATGCGCTCGCGAGCCGTCGCCGGCAGGTCGTTCTCGCCGAGCAGGTTGTCGAGCAGCTCGATGGCGGCATCGCCGGGCAGCGGCTCGAGCAGGATCGTCGTCGCGTTCACCTTGCCGCCGCCCCACTCCGGGCGCAGCTCGAGCAGCTCGGGCCGTGCGATCACGAGCAGCAGCACCGGGGCGTCGCGGGTCCAGTCGGCGAGGTGCTCCACGAGGTCGAGCAGGAGGGGCTCGGCCCAGTGCAGGTCGTCGATCACCAACACGAGCGGGTGCGTCCTCGCCAGGTGCTCGAACAACCTGCGCGCGGCCCACGCGGTGTCCTCCGCGCCCGCCGGTTCGGCCCAGCCGAGCACGCCGCCGATCGCAGCCGCGATCGTGGCCGACTCGTCGGTCCCGTCCAGCACGGCGTCCACGCCGGTCCGCACGGTCGCAGGGTCGGCGCCATCGGCCAACCCAGCCGCCTCGCGCACGATCTCGGCGAGCGCGTAGTACGTGATGCCCTCGCCGTAGGAGAGGCAGCGCCCGCGCAAGATGCGGGCGCCGTTCGCCCCAGCGAGGAACTCGCGCACGAGCCGCGACTTGCCCACGCCCGCGGGCCCGAGCAGCGTGAACAGATGCGATGTGCGCTCGTCGACGACGCGTTGCAGCGCCTGGCGCAGGATCGCGTGCTCCTTGTCGCGGCCCACCATCGGGGCGTCGAGGTTGCGCACGTGCCCGGCGGTGTCGGCCAGCACCTCCAGCAGCCGGTGGGCCGGCACGCGCTCGGCCTTGCCCTTGAGCTCGAGCGGCTCGACCGGCTCGACGCGCACGGCGTCCTTCACCAACCGATAGGTCGTCTCCCCGAGCAGCACCTCGCCGGCCTCAGCCGCCTGCTCGAGGCGCGCCGCGACGTTCACCGTGTCGCCGGTCACGAGGCGCTGCCCGGCGGCCGGGTCGCCGGCCACCACCTCGCCCGTGTTCACCCCGATGCGGATGCGCACCTCCACGCCGTGCTCGCGGCGCAGATCGTCGTGCAACGGGAGGAGCGCGTGCTGCATGCCCTGGGCGGCCCGCACGGCGCGCAACGGATCGTCTTCGTGCAGGCGGGGGATGCCGAAGACCGCCATCACCGCGTCGCCGATGTACTTCTCGACCGTGCCACCGTGCCGGTCGATCACCGCGGCCATCGAGTCGAAGTAGCGGGTCTGCACCCGTCGCAGGGCCTCGGGGTCGAGCCGTTCGCCGATCGCCGTCGAGCCCGCCATGTCGGCGAACACGATGGTCACGACCTTCCGCGTCTGCGCCTGCGCTTCGGGAGCCGAGGCGAGCGATGCCCCGCACTCGAGGCAGAACTTCGCGCGATCGGGATTGTCCTGACCGCAGGTGGCGCACCGCATGCGCGCATCGTACGCGTGAGGGTCGGGCGGTGGGGCAGGTCGGACCGAAGGTCAGGCGCGGTCCTTGAGGCGCTCGATGCCGTCGAGCATCAGGTCGAGCGCGAACTCGAACTCGACCTGGTCGTCGCAGCCTGCGCCGACCACGGACGGGTCGTCGTGGGAGATCGTGGTGAAGATCTCGTAGATGAACGGGTAGGTGCCGGCCATCGCCTCCCACATCTGGGCGTCGGCGGCAGGGTCGGTCTCGGGGGCGTCGTTGAACAGCTCCTGGGTGAACCCGAACGTGCGGCTGCCCATCGCGTGCAGCACGTGGTGCGTGAGATCGAGCGCGAACCCGCCGTTGCGCAGCAGCCCGATCATCGAATCCATGTACGCGAGCACGACGGGGGTCGGGGTGGTGCGCGTTTCCATCACGCGTGATGCCCAGGGGTGTCGAAGCAGCGCGCGCCGGGCCGAAAGGATGCGCTCGCGCATCGCCGTCTTCCAGTCGGCGTCGGTTCGGGGCGGGTCGATCTCGCCCACGACGACGTCGACCATGCCGCCGAGCAGTTCGTCCTTGTTCGCGACGTGGCGGTAGAGCGCCATCGGCACCACGTCGAGCGCGTCGGCGAGCTTGCGCATGCTGATCGAGTCGATGCCGTTGCGGTCGGCCAAATCGACCGCGGTCTGCAGCACCCGCTCCCTGGTGAGCGGCGATCGGGTCCGGGTGCCGGGTCCCGTCTCGGTGCTCATCGGTCCACCTCCTCCCACCTCCGAGGTTGACAAGTGTACGGCGTACACGTACGCTCCACCAGTCTAAGTGTACGGCGTACACAAGGTGCGACCGACGGAGCGAGAGGGAGATCAGGATGAAGGCGATCGTGCAGGACCGGTACGGCACGGCCGATGTGCTGGAGTTCCGCGACATCGAGGAACCTGCGGTGGGCGCCGACGACGTGCTCGTGCGCGTGCGCGCAGCGGGTTGCGGCCCCGACGTGTGGCACTTCATGGCCGGCATGCCATACATCGCCCGAGCCTCGATCGGCCTGCGGGGGCCGAAGGTGCCCGTGCGAGGGTGGGACGTCGCCGGCACGGTCGAAGCGGTCGGCGCCAACGTCACCCGATTCGCGCCCGGCGACGAGGTCATGGGCACCGCGGAGCAGGGCTCGTTCGCCGAGCTCGCGAGCACGCCCGCCGACAAGCTCGTCGCCAAGCCGGCGGCGCTGACCTTCGAAGAGGCCGCCGCGCTGCCGATCTCAGGCGTCACCGCCCTGCGGGCCGTGCGCGACGAGGGACGGGTGCAGGCGGGCCAGCGTGTGCTCGTCATCGGCGCCTCTGGCGGCGTGGGTTCGCTCGCCGTGCAGATCGCGAAGGGGTTCGGCGCGACGGTCACCGGCGTCTGCAGCACGGCGAAGGCGGATCTCGTGCGATCGCTCGGGGCCGACGACGTGATCGACTACACGCGCGAGGACTTCACCGACGGATCCCGGCGATGGGACCTGATCATCGACACGGCCGGTCGGCGCCCGTTGTCGACGCTGCGGCGCGCCCTCACCGAGAAGGGCACCCTCGTGATCGTGGGCGGCGACGGCGGCGGCCGGTGGACCGGTGGCTTCTTCCGCGGCATGTTGCGGGCGCCGCTCGTGTCGCTGTTCGTGGGACAGCGGCTGCGCGGGCTCGCCACCAAGATCGAGCAGGACGACCTCGTCGCCCTGACGCAGCTGGTCGAAGCCGGCACGCTCGAAGCGGTCATCGACCGGACCTACCCGCTGATCGAGGCGCCCGACGCGATCAGGTACCTGGCGCAGGGGCACGCCGCAGGCAAGGTCGTCATCACCGTGTAGGGGCCCCACCGCCGAGGGCTCGCCAGAGATGCACCGGCTCCGGCACTCCCTTCAACTCGTGCAGGTCGACGTCTTCGAAGACGAGTCCTGACCCGGCGGTGAGGTCCTTCACCGTCTGAGACACGAGCACTTCCGACGCGCCCGCCTTCGCGCTCACTCGTGCGCCGATCACGACGGCCATGCCACCCGCCTTCCCGGCGATGGTCTCGACCTCGCCCGTATGCACGCCGGCCCGCACCTCGACCCCGAGCGACCTGACCGCGTCGGCGATCGCCACCGCGCACATCACGGCGCGGGCGGGACCGTCGAAGGTGGCGTAGAAGCCGTCGCCGGCGGTATCGACCTCCGTGCCCCGGAACGCCTCGAGATGATGGCGAACGATGCGGTGATGCGCTTCGAGCAGGTCCTTCCATGCTCGATCCCCGAGGGCAGCGGCACGCTCGGTCGAGCCGACGATGTCGGTGAACAGCACGGTGGCCAGCGCGCGGTCATCGACGATGTCGTGTGCGGGCACGATACCGATGAGTTTGTCGATCTCCTTGAGGATGGCATCGCCTCGTCCGTACCAATGCCACCAGCCGACCTCGTCCCGGTCGTGCTCGTGGCCGATGAGTGCCACTCGAGCGTTGGGGATGCCATCGGCGAGCACCCGGGCGATCACCGGGTCGACCACCCCCTCGCCGCTCTCGAAGCCGACGACCAGCGTGCGAGCCTGGATCGAGCCGAGTGCCGGTCGTGCGTCCATCTGGGTGAGGCGCCGGCCCTCCGCGATGAGCGCGCCTGGCGCGACCGAGGAGCGGCAATAGCGGTCGAACCACGCGCGCTCACGGGCATCGCGCGGCGCCGGCGGCCCACCCCAGGCGTCGTCGTCGAAATCACGCCCCCAGTGCTCGCGCAGCGACTGATCGATGCGATCCCACGCGTCCGCCGTCGGCATGGTCGGGGTGTCCTCCGTCACCGCCATCGTGGGGAACGTGTCGACCAGGACCAGGCCCGCCACCCGGTCTGGGTGGGTGGCTGCGAGCAACATCGCGATCGGCCCGCAGTCCCAGGACGCGAACACGATCGGTCGGTCCAGGCCCGCGGCATCGATGACGGTCACGACATCCTCGGTGAGGGTCTCCAGGGGCGGGACGGCCTCAGGTGAGAATCGATCCGACAACCCCCACCCCCGTCGGTCGAGCGCGATCACGCGTGCCCGAGCGCCGAGGCTCCGCAGGAACCTCGTGAGGTAGGGGCTCTCCCAGCTGAGGTCGAGGTGCGAGCAGTATCCCTGCAAGTAGACGAGGTCGACCGGTCCTCGCCCGAACACCTGATACGCGAGCGCGGCATCCCCAGTCCATGCGTACCGGATCTCGGGCGTGTCCACTCCCCACCCATCGTCGACGACGATCCGAGCCTACGCCGAGTCTGTCGCCCGTGTTCAGTCCGTGTCGTGACGAGCCTTCAGCGTGTCGCTGTCGTGTCGCGATTTCAGCTCGTCGGCGAGGTGCTCGGCCAGGCGGTCGAAGAAGATCAACGAGCCGCGCATCGCGCGTGAGTACTCGTCGGCCGGCATCGTGCCGCGCTGGGTGAACGTCATCTCCGTGCGACCGTCGCCGAGGTCACGGAACTCCGCCCGAAGCACCTCGGGGGGTCCCTCCAGCGCCTCGCCCGCGAGCTCGAGCACGAGCTCGACGACCTCGGGCTCGACCACCTCGCGGAACGTGCCGCCGAAGGGGATCTCGATGCGCTCGGGCCCGTGGATCATCAGCGCGCTCCACGCACCGCCCGGCTGCGGGTCCATCGAGACGCTCTCGATCGGCATCGACGACCCGTGCTCGCCGAACCAGGTTGCGAAGTGCGCCGGCTCGGTCCATGCCTTGAAAACCAGCTCTCGCGGCGCGTCGAACACGCGCACGATCACGATGCCGTCGGCGTCGCTCGCCGCCGAGACCACGCCCTCGGGAGGGGTCGGATCAGCCATCATGGTGCTCCTCCTCCATGTCGCTGGTCGAACCTCTGTGCTTACGGGCCTAGCCTCCGTCGCCGCCCGCCGGGGGCGCCGGCGCCGGGCGCGAGGTCCTTCCACTCGGGTCGCTGCTCGAGCTGGGCGTCGAGGTTGATCGCGGCGTTGATCAGGGACAGGTGCGTGAAGGCTTGTGGGAAGTTGCCGAGCTGCTCCCCGGTCGGCCCGATCTCCTCGGCGAACAGCCCCACATGGTTCGCGTACGTGAGCATCTTCTCGAACGTGAGACGGGCGTCCTCGAGCTTGCCGGAGCGCGCCAGGGCGTCGACGTACCAGAACGTGCAGATCGAGAACGTGCCCTCCGAGCCGCGCAGGCCGTCGGGCGACGCCGCCGGGTCGTAGCGGTACACGAGGCTGTCGGAGACGAGTTCGTCCTCCATGGCGTCAAGCGTCGAGAGCCACATCGGATCGTGCGGGGCCACGAAACCCACCAACGGCATCAGCAGGTTGGACGCGTCGAGCACGTCGGAGCCGTAGTGCTGCACGAACGCGCCCCGCTCGTGGCTCCACCCGCGGTCCATGACCTGCTCGTAGATCAGGTCGCGCTGGGCCGTCCACGTTGCGACATCGCCGGGCCGGCCCAGCCGGGCGGCGAGACGTATCGCGCGGTCCAACGCAACCCACGACATCACCCGTCCATAGGTGAATTCCTTGCGCCCGCCGCGCGTCTCCCAGATGCCTTCCTCGGCCTCGTCCCAGTGCTCGCAGAGCCAGTCCACGATCGTGCGGACGTCGTTCCACCCTTGATGCCCGATCGTGAGCCCGCGCTGATCGCCGCGGTACAGGGAATCCATCGCCTCGCCGTAGATGTCGAGCTGCAGCTGATCGGACGCGCCGTTGCCGACGCGCACCGGACTCGAATCGCGGTAGCCGCTCAGGTGGTCGAGCGTCTCCTCCTCGAGGTCGGGCGACCCGTCGATGCGGTACATGATCTTGAGCGGCCCCGACCCCGTGCCCGCCCGCTCTCCGGCGCGGTCGCGCAGCCATCGCAGGAACGCCACGGCCTCATCGGTGTAGCCGAGACCGAGCAAGGCGTACACCGAGAACGACGCGTCGCGGACCCAGGTGAACCGGTAGTCCCAGTTGCGCTCGCCTCCGACCTGTTCGGGCAGGCTGGTGGTCGGCGCGGCGATCAGCGCTCCCGTCGGTGCGTACGTCATCAGCTTGAGTGTCATGGCCGACCGGTCGACCGCCTCGCGCCACCGGCCCGTGTACGTCGAGCGGCCGAGCCAGGTGCGCCAGAACCGCACCGTGTGGTTGAACATCGCGAGCACCGACGCCGGGCTGACCGGCGGCGAGCTCTCGCGACCGGGTGCGGACTCCAACACGGCGCCGGCGACGTCGCCCGCCTTCGCCGTCCATCTGGCCCGAACGTCGTTGCCGTGCGGCTCGAGCGGGACCGTCGAGCGGAGCGCCAGGTCGAGCCCCTGGCTCCGGAAGAGCGCTCCGTTGTCCGTGGTCGTCAGCTCGTGCGGCGCGCGTCCGTAGTCGAAGCGCGGCTCGCACTCGAGCGCGAAGGTCATCTCCCCGCGCACGACCCGCACGATGCGGATGAGCTCGTCGGTCGGAAGACGCCCGGTGCGGGTCGTCGATCGGCATGAAGTCGATGACCTCCCCGACCCCGTCCGGCGTCATGAACCGCGTGATCAGGATCGCAGTGTCGGGGAAGTACAGCTGCTTCGTGACGTAGTCAGATCCTTCGGGCGCGATGCGGAACCGACCGCCGCGCTCGGCGTCGAGCAACGAGGCGAACACGCTCGGTGCGTCGAACCGAGGCACGCAGAACCAGTCGATCGTGCCGTCGGTGGCGACGAGCGCGGCGGTCTGGAGATCGCCGATCAGCCCGTGGTCGGAGATCTGCGGGTATGTCTGCACCTCGCTACGAGCTGCCGGCTTCGGCTTCCTTGATCTGGCGCGCGAGCTCGTCGGCCTGCGCGTCGATCGCTGCCGACACGAACCGGTTCTCGGCCTTGATGCTCGCGGCGATCTGGTCGGCCATGTTGGTCGCGTACACGGCGATCAGGCCGGCGCGGCCACGTTCGAGCACCTGGCCGAGCTGCTTGAGGTCGCCGTCGCTCATGCCGCCCTCGACGTGCCCCTTCACGGCGCCGATGACCGCGCCGGCCGCGCCACCTGCGGCGAGACCACCCACGAGCGCGATGCCCGGGAAGATCGCCGTCGCCGCGCCGATCGCGAGACCCCACCCCAACCCCTTCGCGGCGCCATGCCGCGTGGGCTGCTCGTGCTTCTTCGCCACGTGCACCGTGCCGTCGTCGTCGCGCTCCAGCACGGCGGCGTCGAAGTCGTGTGAGGAGCCCACCTCGTTGTACAGCGCCTTGATCGCCTCGTAGTCGACCTCGGCGTCGGAGACACTGTCGTACGACGCGGCGAGCACGATCACCAGGTCCTGCTCCTGATCAGCCATGCTTCCCCCCCTTCCTCTCCCGACCGGCGCCGACCCCGCTGAGGGCCGAGACGCGCACCGGGCTGGATAGGGGCCACCCTAGTCCTTCCGCGAAACCTGTGCAGATGCCATGAGTCAGGCCGGTCTCCCTTGCAACGCATGCTCGGAGCTAGCGCTTCGGCGGCAGCGACCGCGCGTACCCGACCCCGATGCGTACCCACTTCTCGAGCTGTTGCCTCGTGCGCACGGCCTCGTCGTCCACGCGCAACCAGCCCTTCATCTGCCGGCCTCGCATCTCCATGGGGCGGACGCCCGGTGACGTGAGCAGATCGTCGGATGCCGCCGGGTCGGCGCGCACCAACAGGCCACCCTGGCCGCTCGCTGCGACGGCCATGTTCCCGCCGATGAGGAACGCGAGGCCGCCGAACATCGTCTTCTCGGTCAAGCCGTCTTCATTCTCGAGCAGGGCTCGAACACGGCCGGCGAGGTGCTCGTCGTACGCCACGCAGCGATGCTACGCCTGCGGGTGACGAGCCGTCGGGCGGCTTCCCACGCGATGGCCCGGGATGGCATGCTTGCTCCGGTATCGGCGCCGGGGCGTCGGTGACCATCAGACGAGGGGGAAGCCATGTCGCGAGCCACGCACCGTTCCGTGATCGTCGCTGCCGTCATCGTCGGCGTCACCGCTGCTGCCGCGGCCGCGGCGCCGGGCGACGTCGACACGTCCTTCTCCATGGACGGCATCGCCGTCGTTGACTTCGGAGGTACGTCGGAGGAACTCCAGCACGGCGCCCGCGACGGCTCGAAGGTCGTCGTGGTGGGAGGCGTCGACGGCGACTTCGCGATCGCGAGGTTGCGTGCCGGCGGTGCGCCGGATGACGGCTTCGCCGACGACGGACGCAGGACGCTCGATTTCGGTCACGAGGACTTCGCTTATGGCGTGGCCGTGCACCCCGACAGCCGGATCTCGGTGGTCGGGTTCGCGAACGATGCGCAGGGCGACGGACGCGTCGCCGTCGCGAGGTTCAAGCGGGGGGGCGGGCTCGACACGTCGTTCAGCGGCGACGGCTTCATGACGTCCCGCTCACCCGACGGGGTGCCGGTGTTCGGCTACGACGCCCTCGTGCAACCGGACGGCAAGCTCGTCGTCGTGGGGGAGACCTTCGACGGGGACGCCGGCAAGTTCTTCGCGATGCGACTGAGGGCCGACGGCACGATCGACCGCACGTTCGGTGGCGACGGCAAGGTCCTCGTGAACCCCGGCCCCGGTGAGGACGGTGCGTGGAGGGTCGCGCTGACCCGCTCCGGCCGGCTCGTGCTCGCGGGCTGGAGCGAGGATGTGACCGGGGGCGACCACCGCTCCGTGGCTGTGCGCCTGATGCCCGACGGTCGCCGCGACCGGTCGTTCGCCGGCGACGGCATCTGGGTGCGCGACCTTTCCGCCGATGGTGATGACGCGGTCGTCGGGCTCGATCTCACCGACGACGATCGGGTCCTGCTCGGCGTGAACCTCTTCTCGTCGTCGTACGACCCGCACATCGTGCAGTTGCGGAAGGGTGGCTCCTTCGATCCGAACTTCGGCGGCGGCGACGGCATCTCGTCGAACTGGGCCGACGGATATCGCTTGGTCGACGTCGAGATCCGTCGCGACGGCGAGATCGCCGGAACCCTCCTCGCAGGGAACATCGCGTCGTTCCGTCTCGGGCATCGAGGCGCTCCCCTCGACTCGTACGGCGGGGCCGGTGTCGTCTTCACGTCGACACCCTTGAACGCCGAGGCGATGTTCCTGGATCGGCAGGGTCGCCCGGTGATCACCGGCTCCTCCGGTGGCGACGCCCAGGTGGTCCGACTCGAGTCCTGACCGGAGAGCGCGGTCATCGTGGGCCGACGAGGTACCAGGTCTCCATCTCGCCCTTGCCCTTCACCTCGATCGTGCCCCGCGGCCGGCAGTCGAAGCCGTCCCGTAGCAACTCGTACGTCGCGCGTGTGATCTGGATCTCGCCCGGCGTGCCGTTGCTCTCCATGCGGCTCGCGGTGTTCACGGCGTCGCCCCACAGGTCGTAGAGGAAGCGCTTCGTGCCGATCACCCCCGCGGTGACCGGACCGGAGTTGATGCCGATACGCAGCTCGAGCCCGCGCCCGGCGACGGTCGAGGTCGCGACCGCCGCGCGCATGTCCAGGGCCAGCAGGGCCGCGCGGCGGGCATGATCGGCGCATGGGTCGGGCACGCCCGCCGCGGCCATGTACGCATCGCCGATCGTCTTGATCTTCTCCAGCCCGTGCTGCTCGACCAGCGTGTCGAAGTGGGAGAACAGCTGATCGAGGGTGCCCACGACCTCGGCCGGCGACAACCGCTGCGCGAGGGGTGTGAAGTCCACGACATCGGCGAACAGGATCGATGCCGATCCGACGTGGTCGGCGATCGACCCGGTCCCGGCCTTCAGTCGTTCGGCGATCGAGCCGGGCAGCACGTTCCTGATGAGGGCATCGGACCGTTCCTGTTCGACCCGCAGCGCCGCCAGCGCCGTGTTGCGCTGCGTGGCGAAGAGCGCCAGCACCGTGAACGCCACGGCACCGGTGCAGACCACGTTCAAGGCGAGCATCGTTGCGGTGAACCAGGCAGGCACGTCGATGTCGGTGAAGAACATCTCGCCGGCGACGCCGAGCAGCACGAAGGCCGCCACGAACCCGACGAACCAGCCGATCGCCTGGCGCACCTCGAGGAACACGAGAGCGCCGAGCGGGGCCAACATGCCCCACAGCCCGACCCCTCCCGACGGCAGGAACCCACCCGACAGCATCTGCCCGAGCGTCGTCATGAGGAGCACGTCGAGGAGCTGCACGGTGAGGAACGGCCCGAACCTCCTCGACCTCGAGAAGACCACCAACGAACCGAGCGAGATGGCGAAGTAGATGAACGGCAGCACGCCGACCCTCGAACCGAAGGCGAGGTAGGAGGCCCCCCACACCAGGGAGACGGGCAGGATCAGCACCGCGAGCAGCACGAGGAGCGACTTCTTCTCGCGCAGGTCGGCCTCGTCGCGGGGGTCGGCGCCGACGCGGGCGAGCCGGGTCGCCGACCCCGCCGATGTCCTCGGGGCGTCCACGGGCGCATGCTACGCGCCGATCGCGCCGGGTCTGTTCCCCGTCGCTCGTCGCCTGCCTCCCCGCGACGCGCCGGTCGCGGTCGAACGCGAGCTCGAGGAAGCTCACCCGTCGATCGGTGGGCCGGTCCTCGTACCGGCGGGCGGCAGCCAGAGCCCTCGGAACGTCGAATGCGAACTCATCACCTCCTCACGGAGATGCTGCCGGAAGCGAGCGCTCGAGGCTAGTAGCCGTTCGAGGAGGCTTCGCGAGCCTGCATGCCGGTGCAGTCCGATGGCGTGCCAGTGTTGGCGAGCAGGGCCTCCCAGCCCACGAACGACCTGTAGGTGGCCATCAGGCAGGTGCCGAGGCCGGTGTCGCGCGCGAAGGCGATCTCGTCGTCGTCGGCATAGACGCTCGTCGAACCGGAGCCGCTCCCCGCCTCGCACGTGGCCCCGCTGGCGACCGACGGCTCGTGGGCGTCCACGAGGCAGAGCGACGGCGCCACGGTGATCAGGCCCGTCGGGCTCTCGTCCGCCCCCGTGCCGGTGCCGTTCGCGTCCACCCATGTCTGCGCGCCGACCAGCCCTGCTTCGATGTCGCCGGCTGCTCGGGTCAGACGCCGCACGACAGCCTGGGTCGCCGGCCGCACGGCGGGATCGGAGTCTTCCATCGTGCCCGACGTCAACCGCAGGTCGTCGCCGACCGCCCACGCCCAGAGGCGTGCGATGCCGTTCGACCCCGTCTCCAGGCGGACGAACGGGCCATACGTGCCGACCGCGTAGGAGTGAACGCCCGGCTCCGCGCACGAGGTAGCAGGCCCCGGTACGGGCTCGGGCACGCCGATCGTCTGCCAGCACCAGACGGGATCGTCCTCCGGGCCTTGGTCGTAGGCGATGTCGCGCCAGGTCCAGAGGTCCCACGGGTTCCGCTGGTCGATCGCATCCGCGGTGAGTGCCCGCACGTCCGCGCCGTCGGGCGCAACGGAATAGATCTCGAAATCGCCGTCGCGGTCGCTGGCGAAGGTCAGGCGAGTGCCGCCGGGTCCCCATGCCGGGTCGGTGTCGACGGCCGGATCCGACGTGACGCGCACGAGGTCGGTCCCGTCGGCGGCCACCGTGTAGAGGTCGGTGTTGCCTGCCACGGTGCGCGCGAACGCGAGGCGCGAGCCGTCCGGCGACCATGCAGGGGCCGTGCCGTTCCGAAGGAAGAGGCTCGGCCGCCCTCGCCAGACGTTCATCGTGTGCAGGTTGGACCGTCCGCCGTTCCCTGTCCTCACGAACGTGATGCGTGCGCCGGTGGGCATCCATGCCGGCTGCGTGTCGTCCTTCCGGCTGCTCGTGAGGCGCTCGAGGCGCGTGCCGTCCGCACGCACGACCCACAGGTCGGCGTCGCCGTGCGCCGTGCGCGCGAACGCGATCGGCCCGAGCCAGTGCCATCTCGTCGAGGCATCCACCGCCGCCCGCACCGGGGGCCGGGGCGAGATCGGCGGCGCGGGATGCGCCTGGGCCAACGTGGGCACGAGCAGCGTCACGAGCACGACGGGGAGCGCTCTTCTCACCTGGAATCTGTCGGATGCGCGCCGAAAGAACTTGAGAGTGGGTGGGACTGGCATCGAGGTGGCATTGACATGATGCCATAATGATGCCACCATGCCGCCATGGAACTCGACCGGTTCATCGACGACATCCACGCCCAGCTCGACGCCGCGGCGCAGGCGGGGGGTGAGGACGCCCGCGCGTTGGCGGACCGGCTCACCGCACCGCTTGACGCCGCGATCCGACTGGGACTGCAGGACGCCCTCGCGGCCGCGGCCGAGGAGATCACGGTGGAGCTCGCACCCGGCTCGGTGCAGCTGCGACTGCGGGGGCGGGAGCCGACCTTCGTCGTGAGTCTTCCTGAGCCGAGCGGTGCCCTCGACGACGAGGGCGACGAGGGGCTCAGCGCTGCGCCTCCCTCGGCCAACGACGCCGACGACGCGGTCGCCCGCATCAACGTGCGCATGCCCGAGCGCCTCAAGGCCCGCGTCGACCTCGCCGCCGAGCGCGAAGGGCTCTCGATCAACGCCTGGCTCGTGCGCGCGGCCGCAGCTCGTCTCGACCGCGTCGAGGGGCAGCGAGGCCGCGAGCGACGAGCCCCGACCGGGGCCCAGCACTACCAGGGCTGGGCCCGCTGATCTTCGACCCGAGGAGGGACCGACCATGACCACGTTCGACACCCCCGACCCGATCACCGTCGACCTGGAGGTCGGCGCGGGCGACGTCCGCATCGAGGCCACCGATCGTCGTGACACGACCGTGCAGGTCCGCCCGTCCGATCCGGCCACGCCCACCGGCGTGCGGGCCGCCGAGCAGACCCGCGTCGAGTACGCGAACGGTCACCTCATCGTGCACGGACCGAGCGGCTGGCGCCGATGGGTCTCGCATCGCGGTGACTCGATCGACGTCGTGATCTCGGTGCCTTCGGGCTCGGATCTGCACGCCGAGGTCGGCGTGGCGACCCTGCGCGCGACCGGCCGCCTGGGCGAGTGCCGCGCCAAGGTCGGTGTCGGCGACGTCTCGATCGAGGAGGTCGGTGCCCTGAACCTCAAGACCGGGGCGGGCGACGTCACCGTCGACCGTGTGGCCGGCAGGGCCGAGGTCGTCACCGGCTCCGGCGGGGTGCGCGTCGGGCATATCGATGGCACTGTCTGGGTGAAGAACTCGAACGGCGACACCTGGATCGGGCAGGCCAGCGGCGACGCTCGCGCCAGCACGGCGAACGGCACCATCACGATCGATCGTGCGGGGGCCGATGTCGTCGCGAAGAGCGCGCACGGCCAGGTGCGCCTGGGCGAGGTCGCACACGGTACCGCGGTCGCCGAGAGCGCCTTCGGCGATCTCGAGATCGGCGTGCGCGACGGGGTGCCGGCGTGGCTCGACCTGCACACGAAGTTCGGGCGTGTGCGCAACGAACTCGACGCGTCGGGCGACCCTTCCTCGGGCGAGGAATCGGTCGAAGTCCGGGCGCACACGTCGATGGGTGACATCCTGATCCGTCGCTCGCTCGTGGGGGGCTGAACTCCTGTACGAGATGTCCGGCGAGGCCATATCGTGCCTGGGTCCGTCCCCCCGACGCACGAGGAGGTCACCATGACCCGCCGTACCACCCCTCGCAGCGCGCTGCTCGCGCTCCTGGCCGCGCTCGCCGTGATCGTCGGCACGATGCCGGCGGCCAGCGCCCGCATCCCCGACGCGAAGTGCGTCATCTACGGCGACATCGCCGACGCCCCCAAGGGCAAGATCCCCCGCGACGACCTGCAGGAGGTCCGTGCCGACCCCGTCGGCCGCTGGATCGCCCGCCACCCGGAGGCTGCGCGCATCGCGGCCAGCCGTTCGGCCGTCGTCACGATCCCCGTGGCGTTCCACGTGCTGCGCAAGGACACCACCGTCGCCGGCGGCAATGCCCCTCGGTCGTGGATCGAAGCGCAGATCGACGTGCTGAACGACTCGTTCTCAGGTCAGACCGGCGGGCCCGACACCGGCTTCCGTTTCGAGCTGCGATCGATCGACCGCACGACGAAAGCGTCGTGGTTCAAGTTCTTCTACGCGCAGGGCGGCGATCCTCGGTTCTTCCGCGGCTCGCACAAGGAGATCCAGATCAAGGAAGCCCTGCACGAGGGCGACGCCGGCACGCTGAACGTCTACACGGGCGCGCTCGGCAAGTTCCTGCTCGGGTGGGCCTACTTCCCATCGAGCTTCGTGGGCGAGGGCAAGCTACCGCGCTTCTTCGACGGTGTCGTGATCGACTACCGCACGATGCCGGGAGCCGACTACGGGCCGTACGACGAGGGCGACACGCTCACGCACGAGGTCGGGCACTGGATCGAGTTGTTCCACACGTTCCAGAACGGCTGCGAGGCGCCCGGGCGACTACATCGACGACACCCCGTTCGAAGCCTCGCCCGCGTTCGGGTGCCCGGAAGATCGCGACACCTGTGCGCAGCCCGGCGACGACCCGGTCCAGAACTTCATGGACTACACCGACGACGCCTGCATGTTCGAGTTCACGCAGGACCAGGCCGACCGTATGCAGGTCGCCTGG
Organism: uncultured Actinomycetes bacterium; assembly: GCA_963722795.1. GTDB lineage: Bacteria > Actinomycetota > UBA4738 > UBA4738 > HRBIN12 > JAOUEA01. The sequence goes on along the minus strand of CAVROD010000002.1, from coordinate 29,602 downwards.
GATCTCTACCGGGCCTGACCGTTCGTCGCTCGCCTCGGAAGGCCGGGCGCGCGCCGGGTTTCCGGGGCGGGCGCGACGGGCATATCGTCGAGAGGCAGCACGCCGTCGATGGAAGGAGCTCGTCATGCAGTGCGGACATGAGGGATGCACCTGCTCGGTGGCGGAGGCCGGGGGCTTCTGTAGCGACCATTGCCGCGAGCACGCGGGCGACACGGGTCACGACGCACACGCCTGCGAGTGCGGCCACCCGGAGTGCGAGGGAGCGGCGGCACCCGTCGAAGGGAGCACCGAACGCGACCTTCAGGAGGCGTTCGAGTAGCGGCCCGCCGCCCGGTTTAACAAGCGTGCGCGCGGCGGCGCGTCCAGACCGACCCAGCGATCCGGACCGGGACCGCCGTGCGCCGGGGTCACGCCCCGGCGGGAGGACCCCCAGCCGGTCCCTCGAACGACAGGCAGACGAGGCAGAGGTCGTCGTGGGCCGGGCCTCCCTCCTGCATCGTCGCGCAGAGGTCGGCCGCCATGGAGTCGAACGACCCACCGGACAGTTTCACGGCGCGTTCGGCCAATCGATCGAGCCCCTCGTCGATCGCCTCCCCCCGGCGCTCCACGACACCGTCGGTGTACAAGATCACGATGTCTCCGGCAGGCATCGTCAACGTGCCCACGTCTCGCGCCGGCCCCTCCACCTCGTCCCGGACCCCGAGCGGCATCGATCGCCCGTCCCACAGGTATCGAGCAACGCGGCCCGGCGTGAGCAACATGGGCGGTGGGTGTCCCGCGCACGCCCAGCGGAGCACCCCCGTGTCGAGCTCGAGCTCGGCGTATGCGAGCGTGGCGACCTGCGCCCCGTCCACCTCGACCACGAAGCGCTCGAGGTCCTTGAGCATCTCCGCGACGCCCATGCCGGTCTGGGCGAGCGCGCGGCTCGCGCTCCGCAGCTGCCCCATCGCCGCCGCCGCGCCGAGACCCCGGCCCACGACATCCCCTACCACGAGGGCGAGGGTCGCCGGGCCGACCATGAATATGCTGTACCAATCACCGCCGATCTGCATGTCACCAGTCGCGGGCAGGTAGGTGACCGAGAGCCGGGCGCGCGGATCGTCGGGCAGGGAGCCCGCCATCATGCTCTCTTGCAGGGTGGAGGAGATCGTTCGCTCGCTCTCGTAGAGCTGCGCGTTCTCGAGCGAGAGGCCGACCTGATCGGCGAAGGTCTGCAGGAACGGCAGATCGTCGGGAGCGAAACGGCGCGATCCATCTGAGATCACGAGCATCATGGCGCCGACGACGTGACCTCGCGCGCGAAGCGGCAGTCCGACGTATGAGCGCGGCGCGAGCCGTCGCAGGAGTTCGCGTTGCTCGGGCTCGGTCGTGTCGTCCGCGTCGCCGGTCTCGGGGATATCCGACAGGAGCTGCGGGTCGCCGGTCGCGATCGCCCGTGCCACGGCGTTCGGCGTGTCGGCCGTGAGCCGGTTGAGGCGGCGAAGGTCGATCAACGGCTGCAGGAGCCTTGGTTCCCGATGGGCGGCGGCCACCGGCTCATCTCCCCGCTCGGGGATCTCGATCGTCGCGTAGTCGGCGAGGTACGGCACGACGAGGTCCACCGCACGCGACGCCCGATCGACGACGGTGCGACTCTCCTCCATCTCACGACTCACCTCGGCCAGGAATCCCGCGCGTTCCGCGTTCCGGTGCGCGAGCTCAGCGAGGCGCGCCCGATCGATCGCCTGCCCAGCGAGCTCCGCGATGGCGCCGATGCTCTTGCGCTCGTCCGCCGAGAACGACGACGTGGCGCACGACACACCAAGTAGTCCGATCGGCCGGCCGCGGGCGACGAGCGGCACGAGGGCGAGCATGCCGTCGGTCGTGCCGAGAGGAGGCATCGACCCCTCGGGCATGACGTAGACGGCGACACCACCGGCGAGCGCGTCGGCCGCCGGCGTGTCGGGTTCGAGCGCCCATGAGGACCAGCGCTCGGCGGTGTCTCGGTTCGTGCCCCTGGCTCCTCGGAGCTCGAGGTGGTTCCCGGTCCGATCGAGCAGGCCGAGCACGCACGCGTCGACCGTGGGGGCGGCCACGAGCTCGTCGAGCACCGCGTCGACGACGCCGTCCACCTCCACGGAGGCCGCCATCGAGGCGGTGACGCGCAGGAGCCGCTCGACGTTGGTCCGGGTGCGCAACAGCTCGCGCTCGTACTCGCGGCGTTCCGATGCGTCGAGGACCGTGATCCGTACGACGGCGGCGCCTGCTCGTGTGACCGTGGTCGCGGCGTTCACGAGCACAGGCAGTCGCCTGCCGTCGGCGCAGACCACCTCGAGCGCGATCTCGCGCACATGGCCCTGCATCTGCAGCATCGGCCGGAGGTGTGTCTCGAAGTACACGCGGCCGCCAGCACTCAACAGCGACGTGAAGCTGCGGCCCAGCACCTCCTCGCGGGCATACCCGGTCCACCGCAGCAATGTGGCGTTCACGCGCTCGATGTTGCCCTCGGGTGTCGCAGACAGGTACCCGCACGGGGCCTCTTCGTACAGCTCCTCAACGGTCTCTGTCTCGGTCGGCTCCCTCGGCTCCATCTCTCAGCGTCCTGCGAGGAACGACTCCATCGCCGCGATCGTCTCCTCCGGCGCGCTCAGGTGTGGACAGTGGCCCGTCGCTCGCAGCAGCACGAGCTCGCTGTCGGGGAGCCGTTCATGCACGTAGGTGCCCACCTCGCGGGGAGCGATCGCGTCCTGATCGCACTGCAGTACCAGCGTCGGGGTCGCGACCTTCGGCAGGTCGTCGCGGTTGTCGCCCGTGAAGGTCACGTGGGCGAACCGCCTCGCGATATCGGGGTCGTTCTTGCAGAAGCTCGCCGTGAGCTCGTCGCCGAGCTCCGGCCGGTCAGGGTTGCCCATGATGACCGGCGCGATCGCTCCCGACCATCCCAGATAGTTGCTGTCGAGCGAGGCGAGAAGCTCGTCGATGTCATCGGCGCTGAAGCCTCCGACGTAATCGCCCTCATCGATGTAGCGGGGCGACGGACCCACCATGATCAGCCGGTCGAATCTGGTCGGTTCGCGGATCGCCGCGATCGCTCCGATCATCGAGCTCACCGAGTGACCGACGAAGATCACGGGCGGCAGTTCGAGGGCGCCGCAGATCTGAAGCACGTCGTCGGCGTAGCCGTCGAGGGTGGCGTAGCGATCGGGGTCATAGGCCTCGATGTCGGACCCCCCGGTGCCCACGTGGTCGAATGCCACGACGCGGTACCGGTCCTCGAATGCCGGGATCACGAAGCGCCACATCGTCTGGTCACAGCCGAAACCCGGCGCGAACATCATGGGCGGACCATCGGGCGGCCCGCTCATGGTCACGTGGTTCTTGGCCAGGAGGTCCATGGGAAATCGGATGCTATCGGGTCGTACGCCGAACATCTTCAGGTTTGCCTGCCTTCAAGAAGCATGGGCGCGTCGGCGCTTCCATGCCCATCGTGCCGCGAGGGCCAGGACCGCCATGCCGAGCACCGCCCATCCCAGCGAGGACAGGATGCGGTCGATCAGTTCCACGTTGTTGCCGACGAGCACGCCGAGCAGCACGACCCCGGTGGCCCACGCCGCGACGAGCGGCACCGAGTAGAGCACGAAGGTCTTCGTCGGCACGTCGGCCATGCCGGCGGCGAACGGCACGATGCCGGCCACGCCCGTGGCGAACCGCCCGACCACGATCGTCTTTCCGGCGTTCTCGTGGATCGAGTCGGTGGCTCGGTCGACCCTGCGGCCGATGTGCTCGGCGAAGGGCAGATGGTCGACGGCGGATCGCCCGTACCGGCGGCCCACCAGGAAGCCCGTCATCTCACCGGCGAGCGCCCCGGCGATGCCGAGCGCGATCACGATCGGCACCGACATCTCGCCACGCCCGGCGTACACGCCCGCCACGGCGAGGATCACGTCGCCCGGTATCAGGACGCCGAGGAAGGCGGCGGACTCGAGGAACATCGCGATCGGCACGATCGCGTAGCCCGCGGTGGTGAACGCCGGGCGCAGCCAGTCGACGATCTCGGTGACGATCGCCGTCACGGCGATCAGCCGCGATCCAGCTCGACCGTCGTCGCGATGCCCAGGTGCAGCGCCAGCGACGTCAGCCCCGACCACAGCACGAGCGCGATCACGGCGAGCAGTGGTCCGTACGTGCGCGTGGTGGTCGTCGACATCGCGAAGTACACGCTCAACAGCAGCGTGAACGCCGACCACAGCACGAGTGCGACCAGGGCGCCGGCCGCGCGACGGCGGGGCGTGGCGAGCGGCCGGGTGGGCGCGAAGCGCAGCATCAGCAGCAGTCCGGCGCCGACGAGCACCGCACCGATCGGCCACCGCACGACGTTCCAGATGGTGTCAGCGGTGCCCTCGAGGCCGAACCCTTCCACGATCGAGCTGCCGCCGGCGAGCACGAGGCCCCCGACACCGAGCAGGATGCCGACGGGCACGGCGAGGCCGGCGGCTCGTAGGTACTTCGCAGCGCCCGAGCGTTCGTGCTCGTGACCGATGCCGGCCATGCGGTCGGCGCTGCGCTGCACCTGCGCCATCGCGAACATGCCCGAGACCCACGCGGCGCCGAGACCGATCAGGGCGACCGTGGCGCCCCCGAAGCGCCCTGCTGCGCCGCTTCCTGCAGCAGCCGGCTCGACGGACCCGGCGCCACGCTGGTGGCCAGGTGCTGCACGGTGCGTCGGATCTCGCCGAGCCCGAGCACGCTCGCGAGCCCGACGAGGCCGATGAACCCCGACAGCGTGATGAACACCGTCTGGTAGGCGAGCGCTCGCGCATGGCTCGTGCCGTCGGCGTCTCGGAAGCGGCGGATCACGTCGGCGGTGAGGTGCCCGGCGGACCGGGCGGCGGCGGCGGGAACTCGGATCGCGTCGGTCTCGGTGGAGATGCGCATCTGCGCTGCTTCCCCCCGTGCGGTGCCGCGCAAACGTGCGGGCTGGGACGATGGCGGTCACGGGAAGCCAGGGAAGGGAGCAGCCGCGATGACGATGCCTGTCGAGACCGGCGCGGTGCCGGTGAACGGCCTCGAGATGTACTACGAGATCCATGGTGAGGGACAACCGCTCGTGCTGCTGCACGGCGCCTTCTCCGCGATCGGCACGTCGTTCGGCGAACTCCTGCCCGGGCTCGCCGAGACTCGCAAGGTCGTCGCCGTCGAGCTGCAGGGGCACGGGCACACGGCCGACATCGATCGCCCGCTGAGCCAAGAGTCGATGGCTGCCGACGTCGTGGCCGCGATCGACCGGCTCGGACTGGGCCCGGTGGACCTGTTCGGCTACAGCATGGGCGCGTTCGTGGCGTTGCTCGTCGCGATCCGTAACCCTGCGATCGTGCGCAAGCTCGTCGTGATGTCGGCGGGCTACACGCTCGGGGGCGTGCACCCGGGCCTGATGGAAGGCCTGGGCGAGATGACCCCGGAGATGATGCACGGATCACAGTTCCACGACGAATACCTGCGCATCGCCCCCCGGCCCGAGGACTTCGACCGGCTGTTCGCGAAGAAGGCCGAGATGGATCGCCGGACCGAGGACCTGTCGGCCGACGACATCCGGGCGATCGCTGCGCCGACGCTCGTGATGATCGGGGACTCCGATCTCATCACGCCGGAACACGCGGTGGAGATGTTCCGCCTGCGAGGGGGCGGGGTCTTCGGCGACATGCCGCCGGGCATGCCGGCCTCGCAGCTGGCGGTGATCCCCGGGGCGTCGCACGTCTCGATCGCCTCGCGCGCGGAGCTCGTGGTGCCGATCGTGGCCCGGTTCCTCGATGCGCCCATGCCCGACGCCGAGTGATCGGCCGGCGCCGCCGTGCGTCACCTGTTCTCGTCGGCCTGCTCTTCCTGACGCTCGAGGCGCTCCTCCTGCAACTCCTGACGTTCCCGCAGCTCGGTCGCATCGAGGCCGGGACCGATCGCGGCGGTCACCACGGCGATCGTGATCACGATGAGCAGCACCGCCGCGAGCAAGGAGCCGATCAGCTGGGTGCGGTACGAGGTGGTGGATGGCATCGTCTCAGCTGCTCCAGAAGTAGTTGCCGGCCGACGTGAGCCAGGCGATCGAGAAGAGGGCGAAGAGCGTCAGCCCGATGCCCGGCAGGAAGCGATCCGCCGAGCGGAACCACCGTACGACGAGCACCTTCGCGACGACGGCGACGACGAAGAGCGAGCCGGCCACGACGTGGATCGTGGCGCGGGTCGTTTCCTCACCGCGAGCGTGCTCGATCCCGTCGCCGACCCCGAAGTAGGACCAGCAGAGGAACGCGACGAAGATGCCGACTGCCACCGCGGCATCCCCGACCGCTCGGTGCGTGAGCGAGGCCGCCTTCGGCTTCAGGAACGACACGTTGATCTTCCCGTAGCCGACGGCCATCAGCAGCACCTGATATGCGGCGAGCACGAGCACGACCGAGGCGAGCACGGTCTTGACCTGCGAGACGTTCCCTCGCGTCAGGCTCTCGACCCACGACTCCACGCTCGCTCCCCGCTGAGGCTGGCGGAGGAACGCTACCCATCGCGGCATCTTTCGAACCTGTGGGAGGGACAGGCTAGCGACGGTGACGGACCGTCGCTCCTGCTGCTGCACGGAGGCGGCGACGGCGCCTTCGAAAGAGGTGCCCATCCTGGCCGATCCGTTCTCCTCTCGAGGGGTCGACCTCGCGTCGGCGCGCGGTCGACACCCGGACGGTCAGAACGTCCAATCGGCCCACGCGCGGGCGTAGGCCACCAAAGCGACCAGGCCCGCGAGCACGATGGCCGCAGCGACGATGCCGATCGGCGACACGCGCATGTCCTTCCTTCCCCATGCGATCCGACTCGAGCACGGCCGCGAGGCATGCCAGGACGAACGTCATGAGCACGCCGGCCCATAGGAACGCCGGACGTTCTAGGGCGAGGCCGGCGAGGAGCCCGATCACGAGGGACCACGGTGCCGCGATAGCGGCTCCTCGCGCCAGCATCGCTGCATTCGATCGATCGGTTGCCATCGCTCCGCTCCTGGCCTGGATCGCGTGGTCCGCGGTCACGGCACACGATCGATCCAACTCCACGTATCGGTGCCCTGCACGCCTACATGAACGAGCCCGGCCCGGATCGGAGTTACGCCTTCGAGCGCGCGCGGGAGCGGATCGCGCGCCGGTAGCGCTCCAACCCGTCGAGGATGAGGTCGAGGCCGAACTCGAACTCCTCGGTGTAGTCGTATCCGCGGACGCCGAGCTCGACGACGACCTCCGCCAGGTACGGGTACTCGTCGCCTCGATCGCCCACGGTCGTCGCCGCCATGTCGCCCGACTCCTCCGGCGTCTCGAACGGGATCGTCGATTCTTGCAAGGCGAACCCGTACGTGTAGGCGTCGAGCAGGTTGTACGCGTGCACGGCCTCTCGGAACCCGAACCCGGCCTCTCGCAGGCACCCCATCGTCGCGTTGTGGTGGGTGGCGCTCGCCGGGCCAGGGTGCATGCGCGTCTCCATGAGCCCGACCGCCCAGGGGTGGCGCTGCAGGGCGCTTCGAGCCGAGAGCCCGCGCTCGCGCAGCTCGTGCTTCCATCGCCCGCCGACCGCGGGCGGGTACATCTCGGCGAACACGACGTCGACCATGTCGTCGAGCAGGTCTTCCTTGTTCGCGACGTGCCGGTAGAGCGCCATCGTGCCGGCGCCGAGCTCCTCGGCGATGTTGCGCATGCTGAGGGACCGGAAGCCGCCCGCATCGGCGAGGCTCACCGCGGTGGTCACGATGCGCTGCCTGCTCAGCGGCATCGTCGTGTGCTGGGTCATCGCTTCCCGCCTTCCACTTGACACGCGTACACCGTACGCACTACGGTAGCACGGACGAAGCGTACAGCGTACGCAACCAGAGGACCCGATGACGGGATCCACGCACGAGGGGAGTCACATGCACACGCAGCGCATCGCACACACCGTCGGGTGGCTGTTCATCGCCACCTTCGTCACGGGCATCGGAGCTCGCCTGCTGTTCGTCGCCGGGCTCGGTGGAACATGGAGCGATCTCGGTGTCAGCGTCGGTGAAGGCTCCGACACGAGCATCTACGTCGGATCGATCCTCGAGTTCGGCGTCATCGCCACCAACATGGCGACCGCGGTGTTCCTCTACCCGATCCTCAAGCGACAGAGCGAGATCGGTGCACTCGGCTACGTCGCCGCACGCGTGGTGGAGTGCGGGTTCATCTTGGTCGGGCTCCTCAGCCTCCTGACGGTGGTCACCGTGAGTCAGGACATCGGAGGGGCCGACTCGGTCGCCGCGTCGCTCGTGGCGACCTACGAGTGGGCATTCCTGTTCGGTCCCGGTCTCGTCGCCGGCATCGGCAACGGCATGCTCCTCGGCTACCTGATGTATCGCTCCGGCCTCGTGCCTCGGCGCATGGCCGTGCTGGGACTCATCGGCGGACCGCTGCTGGTGGTCGGCTTCCTCGGGGTGCTGTTCGGCGCCTTCGACGCAGGATCGGGTTGGCAGGCAGCCACGACGGCGTTCGAGTTCGTGTGGGAGCTCTCGCTCGGCATCTACCTCATCGTCAAGGGCTTCAGGCCGGCGCCGATCTTGGAGGAGGTCACGGTTCGACCGCACGCCGAGCCCGTGCTGGCCTCGGCGTAGGAACGCTCCACGCGGTGGTTCAGGCGCTCCCGGGCTCGCCCGGGAGCGCCTCCGCATGCGCCCGCCTTCAGGCGAGGGGCGACCCAAGCGGTGTGACCCGGGGCATCAACTCGTCGTCGGAACGGTCAGGGAAGAATGCGTCCTTCAGGCGGCGGAGCGAAGTCAGCTGCTTCTCGTTGAGCGCTCCGAAGGCGCCCTTGGCGGCGATGCCGATGCGCATCTGGTACAGGCAGAGTGGTGACGCCGGCCACACGCGGATGCCCTGAAGCTCGACGAAATCGTGCGTGAACGTGTCCGCGGGCAGCTGCAGCCGGAAGCCCGCGGGAGCCTCGGCACCGTCGATCTGGAACATCAACCGGCCGACGTCCATCACGTGGCCGCCGTCGACCTCGTTGCAGACCCCGATGTCGATGGAGAGCGCTCCCTGCCGTGCGGTCAAGTAGAACGGTTCGCCGGGAGCCGACTCGCCCCACGTCTCGAGCTCCGTGAAGCCGAGCGCGCGCGCCTGCTCGAGGCGACTTGGCAGCTCGGATCGCGGCACGAGCCAGTCGACGTCCTCGTGCTCGCGGGAGAGTGCCGCGCCGATCAATGCGTCCTCGGCGAAGCCGCCGATGATGTGCAGGGGCGGATCGAGCGCGGCCATCCGCTCGAGCAGACGGAGCTGCAGATCCAGCCGGGTCGGCATGCCCCATCCTAGAACGGGACCGGTCCGGGCGCCCGGTCAGGAGGCGCGCACGAGCGCCCGGGCGATGCGCTCCGCGACCACGACCGTCGGGATGTTCGTCGTGGCCCTGGGCGTCACCGGCATCACCGACGCGTCGGCGACGACGAGTCCCTCCACGCCCAGGACGTGGCCGTCGGCGTCGGTGACCGACCCCATCGCGCACGAGCCGACCGGGTGCCAGTAGTGGATCACCCCGGCCCGCACGGCGTCGCGCAGGTCGTGGCGGGCCGGTGCGCCGGCGCCTGGCTCCAGCTCGCGGTCGAGCATCGAGGCGAACGGCTCGGTGGCGGCGAACGCCCGCGCCAGCTCCACGCCGTCGACGAGCGCCTCCAGGTCGTGATGCTCCTCGTCGGTGAGCAACGCGTGGTCGATGCGGGGCGCCGACGTCGGATCGGCCTCGCGCAGCGTGAGCGCACCGCGCGATCGGGGCGTGAGCATCGCGACGAACACGCCGAGCCGCCCGTCCATCGAGATCTCCGGGAACACGTGCAGGTCGAACGGCTCACCGGCAGCCTGCGCCCGCCCGCTCTCGCCCTTGGCGAAGCCCTGCTCGTCGGGCACCACGTGGCCGGCGGCCTCGAACGCCGCGGTGCGGCGCGCCAGCTCCTCGCTCGGCGCGAAGATCAGCTCGTAGCTCGGGTGATCGTGCAGGTTGCGGCCGACCGGCAGGTCGACGAGCGCGTCGATGCCGAGCGCTCGCAGCTCGTCGGCGGGCCCGATGCCGCTGCGCAGCAGGATCGCCGGGCTGCCGTAGACGCCGGCGCACACGACGACGAGGTCGGCGCGCAGCTCCGTGAACCCGAGCGGCCCGATCGCTCGCACCCCGACGGCCCGGCTTCCTTCGACGATCACGCGGTCGACGAGGGTGTCGCCCCGCACCGTCAGGAGAGGACGATCGCGCACCCCGTCGAGGTAGGCGAACGCCGCGTTCCAACGGACGCCGTCGGGGCTGTTCGACGGCTCGATGCACACCCCCACGCCACCGTCGAGCGTGTCGAGGTCGTCGGTCTCCTCGAGCCCCATCGAGGCGCCGGCGTCGACGAACGCGCGATGGAAGGGCGCGACCTCGTCCTCGGGGAAGCGGCGCACCCGCATGCGCGCCGACGCCTCGTCGAAGAGCGGCAACAGGTCGTCGGCCGACCAGCCCTCGAGCCCGCTCGCCGACCAGCCGTCGTAGTCGGCGCGATGGCCCCAGCTGACCGTGCAGCCGTTGTGCGCGGAGCACCCGCCGATCACGCGCGCCCGCTCGTACGCGAGCTCACGGCCGGGCACCTCGTCGCCCGCCGTGTATCCCCAGTCGTGCGAGACCGGGATCGTGCGGGCGTCGAGCAGGTCGGCCGGCCATCGACCTTCGGCGAACGCGCCGTAGTCGGGCCCGGCTTCGAGCAGCAGCACGCTGCGCCCCGCCTCGACCAGCTTCGACGCCACGACCGAGCCGGCCGTGCCCCCGCCGCACACGATCGCGTCGTAGTCCGTCACTCGACGAGGTCCGATGCGCGGGTAAGGATCGCCGCCGCCTCGGCCGCGATCGACTCCACGATCTCGGTCGCGGGCAGAACGTGTTCGATCAACCCGGCGCTCTGGCCACCGACGACGATGAGCTCGTCGAGGGTGCCCGCTTCCTCGGCCGCCTCGAGCTCTGCGATCAGGGCGGAGGGGTCACGTCGCAGCTCGTCCCGGCGTGCTTCCCAGCCTTCGGTGAAGCCGGTGCGCAGGGCGCGCACGCGCGTGCCGTATCCGAGCTCACCCGGCGTCGGGAAGGCGTCGTTCCAGAAATCGAGCTGCGACCACTCGTCGGATGCGGCATCGACGATCGCCTGCTTCCAGCCCCCACCGACCGGGGCCTCGCGCGAGGCGAGGAACCGGGTGCCGAGGTTCGCCCCGGCTGCGCCGAGCATCAGGGCGGCGGCGAAACCACGGCCGTCGGCGATGCCGCCGGCGGCGACGACGGGGATCGGGGCCACCGCATCCACGACCTGCGGCACGAGCGTCAGCGTCGTGATCGTGCCGCCGTAGCCGCCCGCCTCGTGGCCCTGAGCGACGATGACGTCCGCCCCGCTCTCGGCGGCGGTCTCGGCCTGTCGCACGGTCGTGATCTGCTGCATCACCAGGCTCCCCACGTCGTGCACCCGCTGCACGAGCTCCCCCGCGTCATCGAGCGCGAACGACACGAGCGCCGGCCGTGCCTCGAGCGTGACCTCGAACGCCGCGGGATCGAGGTCGGGCACGACGTGATTCACGGCGAACGGTCGGTCGGTGCCCTCGCGGAGCTCGATGAGGTCGCTCCGGAGCTGGTCGGGCGGCCGCCGCCACGCGCCGAGGCTGCCGAGGGCTCCCGCGGTCGAGACCGCCGCCGCGAGCTCCGGTGAGGTGTAGACCGACATACCTGCCTGGATCAGCGGAACCCGGATCCCCACCAGCTCACACAGCGACGTCCGCAGCATGTCGAACCCCCTCCATGCCTCCGACGACGACGATATCTCGTTCGGGCACGCCGGGTGGGCGTGAGCTTCCCGTCGCGTGGGTAGGCGTCGAACGACAGCGAGGCAGAAGGCGAAGGAGGGAAGCTCATGCCTGAGCGACGTGCGAACGTGAAGAACGAGAAGCAGTACGAGGCGTTGAAGGACAAGGGCATGTCCAAGGAGCGAGCCGCGAAGATCGCGAACTCGCCGGGAGCCTCGAAGCGTGGGGGGAAGAAGTCGGGGTCCGGCGGCGACTCCACGCAGGGCGGCACCACGGCGCAGAAGAAGGCCGCCGGCCGCAAGGGCGGGAAGGCCGCCGCGAAGAAGCGCTCCAGCTAGGACGGAGGGTGTGCGGCGGTCGGCTCGGTCATCGGCGTGTGAAGGTCAGGTGAGTGACGCCGCTCGGTGACGAGACCATCTCGATGTCGTAGCGCTCCTCGACCCCTTCGAGGCCGTCCCAGAGCCGAACGCCGCGGCCGAGCAGGATCGGCACCTTCACGATGTGCGCCGTGTCGATCAGCCCGGCGGCGAGGAAGTCGCGCACGACGGTCGGACCACCGCCGACGCGCACGTCGAGGTCTCCGGCTGCCTTGCGCGCGAGGTCGAGCGCGTCCTGCGGGGTCGCGTCGGCGAAGTGGAACACGGTGCCGCCTTCCATCTCGATCGACGGGCGCGTGTGATGCGTGAGCACGAACACGGGTGTGTGGAACGGCGGGTTCGGCCCCCACCATCCACGCCACTCGTCGTCGGTGCCGACATCGGTCCAGGGACCGGTCTGCGCGGTGAACTTGCCCCGACCCATGATCTCGGCCCCGACACCGACGGAATGGCGTTCGGCGAACGCCTGGTCGACCCCTTCGGTGCCACCGGGTTCGCCGACCATGGAGTGCCAGAACCGGGTTGCGAACATCCACTCGTGCAGGCGCTCTCCGGCGTGACCGAACGGTGCGTCGAACGTGATGCCGTCGCCGGTGCCGAACCCGTCGAGGGAGATCGCGAAGTTGTGGACACGGACCTGGGACATGGCTACCTCCGAGCGCTGGGGAGTCTGAAGTGCACCTCGTCCGTTCACGGTACCGCCGATGGACGTGTCGCCATCGGCATTGACACCGAACGGCGGTGCGGAAGATGCTCAGCCACCGAACACCCGGAGCCCGCGGGGAGGCAGCGAACCATGCGAAGGCTCGGGCTCATCACCACGGCGGTCGTCGGTGCGATCGCACTCATGCTGGCCGGCAGCGCGTCGGCCGTCATCCTCGAGAAGGACACCTTCCATGACGAGTTCAGCGATCGGGTGCGGGACTTCTGCGTCGACGGCCTGACCGTGCGTCTCGACACCACGGTCGACGGACGGTTCCTGGTGCGGTCGCAGGGCGCCGACCGGCTGGCCTACTACCAGGAGCATCTGAAGGTCCACCAGGTGATCACGAACGTCGCGACCCGCGAGTACGTGACCGAGGTCGACACCGTGCTGAGCAAGGACCATCGCGTCACCAACAACGGCGACGGCACGCTGACCGTCACGGTGCTGGCGACCGGCAACGGCACCCTGTACGGGTCGAACGGCACGGCGATCGCCCGGAACCCCGGCCAGGTCCGGTTCAAGATCTTGCTCGATCACGGCGGCACCCCTGGCGACCCGTCCGACGACGAGTTCCTGGAGTTCCTAGGCACGGTGAAGGGCTCGACGGGGCGCACCGACGACTTCTGTGAGGCGATCGTCGCCGCGATCGGCTGAGATCCGCAGTAGATGCCGAGAGCCACCGCTCCCGGAAGAACTCGCGTCGGATACTGCCTGAGGAGGTGATCGATCGTGGACGAGCAGCGATACGACGTGGTGGTGGTGGGCGGCGGGGCGGCGGGGCTGAGCGCGGCGCTCGTGCTCGGCCGGGCTCGCAGGGCGGTCGCCGTGATCGATGCGGGTGAGCCCCGCAACGCGCCGGCGGCCCACATGCAGGGGTTCCTGTCGCGCGACGGCATGCCGCCGTCGGAGCTGTTGGCCATGGGCCGCCGGGAGGTGACCGGCTACGGCGTCGATGTGATCGAGGACCGAGTGCTCGGCATCGAGCCCGGCTTCACCGCTCGCCTGGCCTCGGGTCGCGTGGTCGAGGCCCGGCGGGTGCTGGTGGCCTCCGGCGTCAGCGACGAGCTTCCCGACATCACCGGCGTGCGAGAGCGGTGGGGCCGCGACCTGCTGCACTGCCCGTACTGCCACGGCTGGGAGGTGCGCGATCAACCCCTCGGGGTGCTGGGCACGCTGCCCGGCTCGGTCGACCACGCCCACCTGGTGCGGCAGTGGTCCGACGACGTGGTCTTCTTCCCGCACACGTACGAGCTGGCGGTCTCCGAGCGTGAGGGCCTGGCGGCCCGCGGCATCGAGGTCGTCGACGGCACCGTCGCCCGGTTGGTCGTCCAGCACGACCGGCTGACCGGCGTCGAGATGGCGGACGGCCGGGTCATCGCTCGCACCGCGGTGTTCGTGCGACCCGGGAACGTGCCGCACGCCGATGGCTTGTTGGCCGGACTGGGATGCGAGCTCGACGAGGCCGGCTTCCCAACGGTCGACGCGACTGGATCGACGAGCGTGCCCGGCGTGTGGGCCGCGGGCAATGTGGTCGATCCGCGCGCCCAGGTGATCACGTCGGCGGGAGCGGGCTCGGCTGCAGCGATCGCGATCAACGCCGACCTCGTGCGCGAGGACGTCACGCGCGCGACGGCGGTTCCCGCTCGGAGTTGAGGAAGCTTCCCGGATAGGCTTGCCCCATGACGACGGTCAACGAGGGGAAGCGGCTCCGGAAGGTGCTCGACGAGACCGACGTGCGCATCATCGAGGAGCTGAACGAGGACGGGCGTCGGTCGTTCGCCGCGGTCGCTCGCAACCTTGGGCTCAACGAGGCGACCGTGCGAACCGGTTCGCACGGCTCGCCCGCCGCGGGCGTCATCCAGGTGGTGCTCGTGGCCGACGCGCTCGCGCTGGGCCTCGTCTTCGCAGAGGTGGGCGTTCGGGTGCGAGGCACCTCGGTGGCAGACGTCGTCGCGGCAGCTCGAGGACGTCCCCGAGATCGACTACATCGCGGTGTGCACGGGGTCGTTCGACCTGCTGATCGAGGTGGTCTGCCTCGACAACAACCACATGCTCCGCGTCCTGGAGGAGAGCGTGCGCACCGCTCCCGGCGTGGACAGCGATCGAGACGTTCACGATCCTCGACGTCCCCAAGCACAGCTACCGCTGGACCCGGTTGCTCGCCTCCGGCTAGGCCGACAGAAACACTGGAGTCTTCCCGAGCCGGGCGTCCCGTTCCGGATTCCTGAGCAATCATGCCCTCCGATTCATGGATTCCGACCCCTCCCTGTCTTGCAGACTGTCGACCGTTCGGAGCAGGCTCGGCCTCGCAGAACGCGTCGAACGGTCGAAGCTTCAGGGGGGTCGATGGACGGCGACGAGGCGGTGCGGTGGGCGATCGACGAGTTGGTGCGCCAGATCGAGATCCGTTCGATCTCCGATGGCGAGCACGCGCTCATGGCGTACCTGCAGACACGATGCGAGGAGCTCGGCTTCCCCGCGACGTCGCATCCGATCGCCGGTGCCGGACCGAACGTGGTCGTGCGCTGGGACGGCGCGACCGATGCGCCGGACCTGCTGCTCACCGCCCACACCGACACGATCGATCCCGCGTGGGCGTGGGACGACCGTGCCTCCGTCGACGGCACCATCGTGACCGGCCTCGGCGCGCAGGACGACAAGGGCTGCGCCGTCGCGATCATGCTCGGTGCGCTCCTCGCACGCGAGGCGGGCGTCGATCTGGCGAGCTCGTCGGTGGCGCTCGGGTTCGTCGTCGACGAGGAGGTGGGCGGCAAGGGGTCGCGCACGCTCGCCGACGAGCTGCGTCCCCGGTTCGTCGTCGCCTCCGAGGGCACCGAGCTCGACGTGGCGACCGTCGAGACGGGCTTCGTCGACGGATGGGCGCGAGTGACCGGCACCTCGATGCACGGCTCGCTGCCCGAGGAGGCCGACAACGCGGTCGAGAAGGTCGCTCGTCTGGCGCTCGCCCTGCTCGAGGCGCCGTTCACCCGGGTCGAGCATCCGATCGCGGGGCGGAACACGATCACGTTCCAGCGGATCGAGAGCTCGGCTCCGATGAACGCGATCCCCGACGCGGCGTCGATCCTCGTCACGTGCCGCATCTTCGGGGAGCCCTCGCTCGGGGAGACCCGCGCCCAGGTCGAGGAGATCTGTCGGCGGTTCGACGCCACGTTCGAGGTGACGAGCCAGGGCGGGTGGTGGGAGACGGCGACCGACGTCGCCGCTGGTCCAGGCGCTGCAGCGAGCCAGCGAGCGTGCGATCGGCCGCACCCCCGGGTACACGCGCATGCCGGCGTGGACCGATGCGCACAGCTTCTTCGACCGCTGCGATTCGGAGGTCGTGGTCTTCGGACCCGGACACCTGCGGGCCGCTCACCGACCCGACGAGCACATCGACGCGCGAGAGGTCGTTCGATGCGCTCGGGTCTTCGCCGAACTGATCGCCGATGCGGCCTCGCTGTCGTCGGCCGAGCCCGCACGAGCCAAGGAGGGGGCGTCATGAGGACACGCACGTGCGATCCGCGCGATGGGAGCGGTGCTGGCCCTGTCGCTCGTCGCCGCTGCCTGCAGCGACGACGGTGGCACCGACGAGCCGGCCGCCGACACCGGCGGGGAGGCGAGCGCCGGGCCGGCCACCGGCTCCATCACCTTCTTCGCCTACGAGGACGCGTTCGAGCCCGACGCTGCTCGATCCGTTCGACGCGGCGAACCCCGACGCCGACGTGCGAACCGCCGCGTTCTCGAGCGGGGACGAGACCGTCACGAAGCTCCAGGGGGGGTTCCAGGCCGACGTGGTGAACGTGTGCGTCGAGGACACGGTGCGCATGGTGAACCTCGGGCTGCTGCAGCCGATCGACACGTGCCGCATCCCGGCGTGGGACTCGATGTTCCCGGCGTTCAAGGATCTCGAAGGGCGTCACGGTCGACGGCGAGGTCTACCTCGTGCCGATGGTCGGCGGGTCGAGCGGCATCATGTACGACGCCGAGGAGGTGCCGGAGGGCTTCGACTCGTACGCGAGCGTGTTCGACGAGGCGTACGCCGGTCGCATCGGGCTCGACGACGACCCGCTGTCGGGCATCGCGATCGCGGCGATGGCGTTGGGCATCACCGACCCGATGGATCTCGACGACGCCGAGCTGGAGCAGGTCAAGGCAGTTCCTGATCGAGAAGAAGCCGCTGCTGCGCAGCCTCGTGAAGGGCGACGCCGACCAGTACCAGTTGTTCAAGTCCGACGAGATCGACGTCGTGGTGCCCGGATACAAGGGTTCGACCGAGACCCTCAAGAAGGACGGCGAGCCCGTGGAGTACGCGATCGCGAGCGAGGGCCAGCTCACCTGGACCTGCGGCTACTCGATCGGGGCCAACGCCGCGAACGTCGACGCGGCCTACGCGCTGATCAACCACTACGCGCAGCCCGAGACCCAGGGCTGGCAGGCCGAGAACTTCTTCTACCTCGTGTCGAACGAGGCCACGCTGGACGCGGTCTCGGCGAAGACGGTCGAGGAAGCGGGACTCGAGGATCCGGGCAGCTTCGAGAACGCGATCCCGTACTCGGTGCCCGAGAACTACGACGCATGGCAGCAGGTCTGGCGGGAGTTCAAGGCCGCGTAAGCGACGGGAGGGCAGTGCTTCGCAGGATCGCGACGAGCTCGTGGCGCTCTCAGAGGTCTCGACCCGCGAGGGGGGAGGCGGCGCGGTGCCCGGCGCCGCCTCCTCACCTCGCGCCATGCCTCGGCCGTCCCGCGTCGCCTCGGTCGCGGCGAGCGTCGTGTTCCTGTTCGTGGTGGTGTTCCTGCTCTACGGGCCGCTGCTCGTGCTCGCGATCTTCTCGTTCAACGACTCCATCGTGATCGCCCTGCCGTTCGAGGGCTTCACGACTCGCTGGTACGCCGATGCGCTCTCGAACCCCGTGCTGCTCGAGGGGCTGAAGAACTCGCTCGCCGTGGCACTCGTCGTGACACCCGTGGCGCTGATCCTCGGCACGCTGGCTGCATTCGCGATCACGCGATTCCGCTATCGGCTGCGTGGCGGGGTCGCGGGGCTCGTCGCCGCCCCGCTCGTCGTGCCCTGGCTGCTCGTCGGCGTGGGAGCCCTCATGTTCTTCAACCGACTCAACGTGCCGCTCAGCCTGAAGACGATCGGTGTGATGCACGTGACGGTGGCGTTCCCGCTCGTCGCCGCGATCGTGGGAGCGCGGCTCGTGCGATTCGACCATCGCATCGAGGAAGCCGCGCTCGACCTCGGGGCGCAGCCGCGCGAGGTGCTGCGCTACATCGTGCTGCCGCACGTGGCGCCGGCGCTCGCGGCCTCGGCGATCTTCGCGTTCAGCTACTCGTTCAACAACTTCGTGATCAGCTTCTTCACCGGCGGCTTCGAGCTCACGTTCCCGATCTGGGTGTTCTCGACGCTGCGTCACGCCCAGAACGTGCCGATCGTGAACGCGATCAGCACGCTCGTCTCGGTCGTGCAGGTGATCGTCGTGCTGCTCGCGTGGCGGCTCACCGTGGGCTCGAAGAAGAAGACGGGCGGCCTGGACGCCGACGCGGTGGCCGGCGTGCTCGCGGGGCAGGTGCGGTAGCGATGGCCGTCGCGTCCGCGCAGCCAGAGACCACCGGCCGCGTTCGGGTGGCCTCGCGCGTGGCCGGGTTCGCCCTGCCGCCGTCGGTCTGGCTGCTCGTGCTGTTCGGCGGGCCGCTCGCGCTGCTGTTCTGGATGAGCTTCCAGCGCCGCTCGATCGCCGGCACCGGCGGGTTCACGATCGACAACTACGCCACGATCTTCACCGACCCCACCTACCTGAAGGTCGTCTGGAACACGGTGCTGATCTGCTCGATCTCGATGGCGGTGATGCTCGTCGTGGCCGTGCCGATCGCCTACCTGCTCGCGTTCCGGGTGCCGGCCGCGCTACGAGCTGCTGCTGCTCTTGCTCTTCGTCATGGCCGGGGAGCTGAACCCGCTGATCCGCATCTACGCCTGGCGCACGATGCTCGGCCGCGAGGGGGTGGTGAACTCCGTGCTGCAGGCGGTGGGCGTGATCGACGCGCCCATCGACGCGCTGCTGTTCACCAGGCTCTCGGTCGTGATCGTGCTCGCGACCACGTACATCCCGTACACGACGATCCCGATCTACGCCGCCCTCAAGGCGGTGGAGCCCGATCTGCTCGAGGCCGCGAACGACCTCGGCTGCCCGCCTCACGACCACGTTCCGCAAGCTGCTGCTGCCGCTCGCCGCGCCCTGGCATCTTCGTGGCGATCATCATCGTGTACATCCCGATGTTCTCCGAGTTCGCGACGCCTGCGCTCGTCGGTGGCACCTCGGGCTACATGATGGGCAACGCGATCCAGGAACAGGTGCTCGAGGCCGGGAACTGGGGCATCGGCGCCGCGATGAGCTTCATGCTGCTGGCGCTCTCGGTCGTCGTCGCCCTCGCGGGCTACCGGGGCGGCCAGGATCCGACGACTGGAGGCGAACGCATGAACGAGCCGGCCGCCCTGGAACTGCGCGACGTCGTGAAGCGCTTCGGCGACGTCACCGCGGTCGACCACGTGAGCTTCACCGTGGGCGCGAGCGAGTTCTTCTCGCTGCTCGGTCCGAGCGGCTGCGGCAAGACGACGACGCTGCGCATGCTCGCCGGCTTCGAGGTGCCGACCGAGGGACAGGTGCTGATCAACGGCTCCGACGCCTCGAACCTGCCGCCCTACCGGCGCGACACGAACCTGGTGTTCCAGAGCTACGCCCTCTTCCCGCACATGACCGTCGCGCAGAACGTCGCCTTCGGCCCGGAGCGCAAGAAGCTCTCGAAGCAGGACGTGCGCACCCGCGTCGGCGAGGTGCTCGAGGCCGTGCGCCTGCAGGGCTATGCCGAGCGCTACCCGCGCGAGCTCTCCGGCGGCCAGCAGCAGCGGGTCGCGCTCGCCCGCGCGCTCGCGAACCGCCCGGCCGTGCTGCTGCTCGACGAGCCGCTCGGCGCGCTCGACCTGAAGCTGCGCGAGGAGATGCAGTTCGAGCTGAAGCGCATCCAGCGTGAGGTCGGCATCTCCTTCGTCTACGTCACCCACGACCAGGGCGAGGCCATCACGATGAGCGATCGCATCGCCGTGATGAACGAGGGACGCGTGGAGCACCTCGGCACACCCGAGGAGGTCTACCTGCGTCCGGCCTCGGTGTTCGTGGCCGGCTTCATCGGCCAGGCGAGCCTGATCCCGGTGCAGGTCGGCTCGCGCGAGGGCGACACGTGGTCGGTCACGCTGCCGGGGCAGGGACTCGCCCGCGTGACGGGCGCGTCGCCCGACACCGTCGCGGGCTCGTCGGGTGTGCTCGTGCTCCGGCCCGAGCATCTTTCGTTGACGGCCGAAGGTGGTCCGAACGGGCGCGCCGGCATGGCCGTGCGCGTGCTCGAGGAGACCTTCCAAGGTTCGGTCGTTCGGTACCTGGTCGAGGGCCCGGACAGCGCGCGCCTGTCGGTCGTGACCCCGCTGGATCGCCGGCTGCCGGAGGGGTCGGCGCAGCGCCAGGCGTGGATCTCGTGGGACGAGCGCTGGAGCTACCTGCTGCCGGCGTGACGGACCTCGTGGCTGCCCTCCGAGCTCAGGCTGTCCGTCAGCGGACGACGCGGTAGTGGATGTGCGTGGCGAGCGGCCGATCGACGACCCGGATCGGCTCGAGCCATCGGTGGTCGATGTCCATGTCCTCGAACATGCGCGTACCGCTGCCGAACAGCACGGGCACCACATGGATCTGCAACTCGTCGACCAGACCGGCCGCGATGTACGCCCGTCCGATCTTGGCGCCGCCCACGATCACCACGTCCTCGTCGCCCGCGGCGCTGCGTGCCTGCTGCAGCGCCGACTCGATCCCGTCGGTCACGAAGGTGTAGACCCCGTTCTCCGGCGACGCCGCCGGCGCTTCGTGCGTCACGACGAACACCGGGAGGCGCGTCGCGCCGCTCGGGCCGTCGGCGCCCCAGAACGGCAGGGAGTGATCGTAGGTCACGCGCCCCGCGATCACGGCGCCGCCGTTGCTGAGCACGGACTCGGCGTACGCGCGATCCTCGGGGTCCGAGCTGAACCCCCAGTCGTGCAGGTGCTCGCCGTCGGTGCCGAGCGGTTCCGCCGCCGTCTGGTTCGCGCCGGTCATGAAGCCGTCCAGCGTCATGCTCGTCTGGAAGACGAGTCGTGCCATGGTGCCTCCCTCCTCACGGCGCCGCCACGCGCCGTCTACGTGTCGGTCGCGTCGGTACCCGGCGGACCGGTCAGGACCCTGGGAGCGTACTCAAGCAACTGGAGGCGGCGCCCGGACTTCATCACCTCGCCCGATGGTTGCGGAGCCGCTGAGGGTTGACCGCACGTTCGCCCCCACGTCGAGATCCTCATCCTCAACCTGGAGCTCCGGTTGCGGCGCGGTCCCATCCGGGGAAGGATTCGGTGTGGACGTCCCCGAGACCCGCTACGCGAAGACCGCAGATGGTGTCCACATCGCGTATCAGACGGTCGGCACCGGGCCGGTCGACATCGTCTTCGTGATGGCCTGGGTCACCCACATCGAGCTGATGTGGAAGATGCCGACGCTCGCGCGATTCCTCTCCCGGCTGGCAGCGTTCTCACGGTTGATCGTCTTCGACAAGCGCGGTACCGGACTCTCCGACCGCGTGCCCGACGATCGGCTCCCGTCGCTCGAGGTCCGGATGGATGACGCGAGAGCTGTCATGGACGCGGTCGGCTCGGAGCGCGCCATCGTGATGGGCTTCTCGGAGGGCGGTCCGATGGCCACGCTGTTCGCCGCGACGTATCCGGAGCGGACCATCGCGCTCGTGCTGTTCGGGACCAGCGCATGCTGGAGACCGACGATCGACTACCCGTTCCCCGTGCCCACCGACGAGGAGCATGAGCGCTACGTCGAGGAGATCGAGCGGATGTGGGGTACGCGGGAGTTCGCGGCGCAAGAACTGCGAGACTGGGTCGCGCCCACGCTTGCGAACGACGACCACACGATCGGCTGGCTCGCCGACTACCTTCGCCACGCCGCGAGTCCCGGCGCTGCGATCGCGCTCGAGCGGATGAACCGCGGGATCGATATCCGTCCGGCGCTGTCGGCGATCCACGTGCCGACGCTCGCGCTCGCCCGCGACGGCGACCTCCTGTTCACCGCCGAGGAGTCGAAGTGGATGGCGGATCAGATCCACGGCGCACGCTTCGTCTCGTTCCCCGGCGTCGACCACTACTACTGGGCAGGGAACCAGGACGAGCTGCTCGTCGAGATCGAGCGGTTCGTGGCGGAGGTCGGCGACGAGGAGACCGACCTCAACCGCGTGCTCGCGACGGTGCTGTTCACCGACATCGTGGACTCGACGGCGCAAGGGGCGGCGCTCGGGGACAGAGCCTGGTCCGAGGTGCGAACACAACACGACCAGATCGTGCGGTCGAACCTCGTCCGGTTCCGCGGCCGTGAGATCAAGACGATGGGCGACGGGTTCCTCGCGACCTTCGATGGCCCGGCGCGAGGTGTCCGATGCGCGGAAGCGATCGCCGCGCAGGTGCAGCCGCTGGGCGTCGAGATCCGGGCCGGCCTGCACACCGGGGAGGTGACGTTCGAAGGCGACGACGTCGCCGGTCTCGGCGTCGCGATCGGGGCGAGGGTGGGCGCGAAGGCGGCTGCGAACGAGGTCCTCGTCTCCCAGACCGTGAAGGACCTGGTCGCCGGCAGCGGCCTCACCTTCGAAGACGCCGGCGAGCACGAGCTGAAGGGCATCCCTGACCGCTGGCACCTCTACCGGGTCGTGAAATAGGTCACTTCGTGACTTGGCGCGAGCCGGGTGGGGCCACGTGCTGACTGCCTCTTGAAGGATGATTTCAGCGATGCTCGAGCCCAGGAGCCTGGAGGCGAGGCGATGGAGGCACCGTCTACGCCTGGTGATCTCGGCGGTTTACGCGGGCGCCACGTCCGCTCTGACCGTCTGGCTCGCGCAGACGCTGTTCCGTAACGCCTGGGGGAGCCTGCTCGACGGTCGATGAACACCCGTCTCACCGGCGGTGAACCGGCTTGGTACGCGGGGTCGCCATCGTCAGTCTCGGATCGCGGCGGGCACTGTCCAGACGTCCCCTGCTCGAGCGTTCGACCCGGTGCGTCTGTCGATGGATCGCGCTCGCGTCGTGCTGCTGGTGCTGGCGACCGTGCACTTCGGCAACGTGTTCGTGTTCTGGCGCATCCGACCAGGCGGAGCGCGCACGATGCCCACCCCGGTCGACCGTACGCCCTGCTGGTGTTACCACGCGACACTTGGCTTCGGGGTGGCCGGCGTGGCCCTGCACGCCGGCGGGAAGAGCTGAACGATGCTGACGACTTCTACGACGCGGTCACCCTCTGCGCGGGCGCTGCAGGACTGCTGCTGACCCAGCCTGTCTGGTCGAGGTCGACCTGCTGGCCGCCGGTCGGCGGAGGCGCGCGAGCGGTTCGGCGCCGTCCGTGGCCGGCACGAGATCGGCGTCGCCGTCGTCGCCGGCCACTCCGGGTCGACCCGGGCCGTTCTGACGTGCCTGTGGCCACGGCTCGGTTCCGCGGCTGGTCCAGGGCCGGGTCGCGAAGCCGACGTGGGCACCATTCGCCGAGCGCTTCTTCCTGCACGTGTCCAAGCGGCGGCATCGATGGGGCCGGTGGCTCGGCGCCGGCCCCAGCGGACTTCACCTACTGCCACGACGAGCCCGTGCGGAAGGCGCTGTGAGCAAGGAACGGGTGCGTCCCGCCGCGTCGGATCAGGAGCCGCGACCCGCGAGCGCATCATCGACGCCGCGCTCGAAACGGTCCGGCGCGACGGGTTCACCGATGCCACGGCCCGTGCCATCGCGGCCACGGGGGGGTTCAATCAGGCGCTGATCTTCTACCACTTCGGGTCGGTGGAAGCGCTGCTCGACGAGGCGTTCCGTCAAGCATCGGAGCACCAGGTCGCGCGCTACCGCGAGGCCGTGGGGCAGCTCGACGGGCTGAGCGACCTGGTGGCGATCGCGCGCCGCCTGCACGAGGAGGACCTGCAGAGCGGCTCGATCACGCTTATCACGCAGATGATGGCTGCCGCAACGACCCCGAGCGCGGTGGCGTGCTGCTCGACCGCTTCGACCTGTGATCGAGCTCGTGCAGGAAGCGCTCGAGCGCGCAGCGGGCCCGATGCCCATCGCGAGCGTGGTGCCCCCGCGGGAAGCCGCCTACGCGATCTGCGCGATGTTCCTGGGTATCGAGATCATGTCGCGCCTGGACCCGGAACGGTCGGAAGCCGACCAGCTCTTCGCGATGTGGAAGGCATGGCGGCGGTGATCGAACAGCTCGCCCCGATGCTCGGCCCGCTGCTGAAACCTCCGGGGTGAGCGGCAGGCTCCCTCAACGAACCCGAGGGAGGGTCGATACCTGGGGCATGTTCGTTCCTGATCGGCCGAGGGCTCGCATCAGCCGAGCCGCTCGCGCCCTGGTTGCAGCGCTCGCGGCCATGGCAGTGGTCGCGACCATGAGCTGCGACCCGGCGCCATCCCAGGTCGACGATGCGACGCCGCCGGCTCCCGAGGCGTTCAGCGATACCTCACCTCGCTTCACGCCCGATGGCGAGTCGATCGTCTTCGTTCGCGAACAGCAGGAGGACTCCGACATCGTGATGTTGCCGCTCGCCGATTCCGACAGCGTCGAGATCCTCGCCGACCTGTCGGAGTTCGACTACGACCCGGCGGTGGGTGCTGACGGCACCGTGCTCTTCAGCTCGTCGCCGAACGGTTTCGCGCAGCTCCACACGACGACGCTCGCCGGTGACGCCGCCCAGCCGCTCTCCGAGCTCACGCACGGGTGGGCGACCTATCCGGCGTGGTCGCCCGATGGGGACGAGATCGTCTACGCGTGCGGGCGACCGGTCTACGAGGAGTCCGACATCTGCGTGATGACGGCGAAGGGCAAGCTCCGAGGTTCCACCGAGCCGCGGTCGTCCAGCCTCGATGTGCAACCGACCTGGGCGCCCGACGGCTCGTCCATCGTCTTCTCCTCGGACCGATCCGGCGACCGAGACCTGTTCACCGTCGACCTGGAGTCGTTCGAAGTGGAGCAGCTGACCGAGGGCCCTGAGTCCGACGGCGATCCCATGTGGTCGCCCGACGGCTCGTCGATCGCGTTCACGCGGGGCACGGCAGGATCGCCGATGGTCTGCATCCTCGAGGTCCGATCATCCGACGTCCGCTGCGTGACCGAGGGCATCCAGCCTGCCTGGTCACCGGATGGGGGATCGCTCGTCTTCTACCGGGAGACTCCGGCCGGGAGCCGGATCTTCACCTCGAATATCGACGGCACCGGCGTGGTTGCGATCACGTGAGACGCTGCGGCAGCTACGGAACGCGCACCGCAAGGCGCTCGTCTGGGCCGTCGGCGAGGATGAACCACGCGGTCGCGGTCGCCTGATAGAGGCGGAAGTCGGCGGGCTCGGTGACGCGCTCGCGCGGCCACTCGGGCAGCCCCTGCGACAGCGACTCGCGCGAGAACGCCGAGATGCCCGCGTCGAGATCCTCGCCCTCGAGCTGTGTCGCGGTGGCCTCGATGTACACGGCCTGGCGCTCGGCGGGGGTCGTCCGCGAGTCGTAGATCACGATCGCGACGTCGGGCCGCGCCGCGATGTTCCGTGAGTGCCGGGTCGTCGGTCTCGAGACCCAGAGGAAGCGTCGCTCGTCCCGTCTCGCGAACCACACAGGGCTCGCCCAGGGGGTTCCCTGTTCGTCGGCGGTGGCGAGGGTCATGAAGCGGTTCGCGTCGATCACCGATCGCAGGACGCGCAGGCGCTCGACCGCGCCGTCATCGTTCGGGCTCGTGGGCATGTCCCGTTGACCCTAGCTCTCGATGACGTGGCGGAGCAGCAGGTCGAGGGGTCGCGGCATCTCCTCGAGGTCGAGCGCCTCGACGAGGTGGGCGGCGTACGCCTCCTTGCGCCCGCCCTTCGTGCCCATGAACCGCCGCAGCTGCGCCTCGATCGCACGACCGCGCTGCGCCGGCTGGCGCTGGAACGTGCGGAACGTCGAGAGATCGCCGCTGCGCCTCGAGGATCGCCTCGACCCGTGCCGGGCCGAGGGCTCGGATCAGCTCGTCCTCGAGGTCCGCCTCGCAGACGAAGAAGCCGAGGCGCTCGAGATCGGCTCGCGTCGGACCGAGCGTCAGCCCGGCCCGCTCGAGCGCGCGCCGGTAGTCGCCTTCCTCGGGCGCGTCGACGAGCCCCGCCAGCCCCAGGTCGAGCCCGGCGGGGCCGAACCGGTCGACCGCGTACCGGACGTTCTTCGAGCCGCCCATCGCGACGATCGCGACGCCCGCCGAGGCCAGGTCGTGCCCGCGCCTCGCGGCGAGGGTCTCGAGGGCTCGCTGGTCGCTCACGCCCTCGACGAGCACGACCGTGCGCGCGGACCCATCGATCTCGGCGAACATGCCGGCTTGCATCGGGGAACGCTACGACGGGCCGGCGGACGTCGAACCCGGTCCCTCAGGCGAGTTCTGATGCCTCCGGACTCGTGATCGCGTCGCGACCCGCGGACCAGGTCGTCGGTGGCCGCCTTGGTCTCGGCGCCCGACCGCACGTCGCGCAGCATCGTCAGCGCCACGACGGCGACCGCGACCGCCACCACCATGGCCACGACGGTGCTCGCGCGCATGCCGCGCACGAACGCCTCCCGGGCGGCGTCGAGCAGCTGCGCGCCGAGATCGGCCGGCAGCCGCTCGGCCTCGGCGCCGGCGGCACCGAGCGTGTCGCGGGCCGCCTCCGTCGCCTCGGCCGGCACGCCGGCGGGCACGAGATCGACGAACTGGGCGCGGTACACGGCGGTGCCGATGCTGCCGAGGATCGCGATGCCGAGCGCGCCACCGAGCTCCGCGCCCGTCTCGGAGATGCCCGACGCCGCGCCCGCCTCCTCCGGCGGCGCCGACCCCACGATCAGATCGGTGGTCGCCGTGAACACCGGCGCCAGTCCGAGCGAGATGATCACCGACGCCCCGACCAGCGTGCGCAGCTCGGCCGACCCGTCGAGCTGGGTCAGCATCGCGAGCGCGACGGCCGCCATCGCCAGCCCGATCGCGATCACGTAGGCCGGGCGGTAGCGGTGCAGCAGCACGGGCCCGACCTGCGAGCCCACGATGAACCCCACGGCCGAGGGCAGCGACCACAGGCCCGCCTCGAGCGGCGAGAGCCCGAGCACGAGCTGCAGGTACTGCGCGACGAACAGGAAGTACCCGAACGCGATGAAGATGCCGAGCACGTTCGTGGTGAGCGCCGCGTTGAACGCCCGGTTGCGGAACAGCTCGAGGTCGATCATCGGGTCGTCGAGCGATCGCTGCCGCCGCACGAACACGACGCCGAGCACGGCGCCCATCACGATCGTCACGATCGGCAGCAGGTCGATGCCTTCCTGGGCGATCTGCTTCAGCCCGAAGATCACGGACAGGATCGCGACGAGCGAGATCGCCGCGCTCGTCAGGTCGAGCCGCCCGGCGTTCGGGTCACGGAACTCGGGCAGCAGCCTCGGTCCGAGCACGAGCAACAGCGCCATCACCGGCACCGCCAGCAGGAAGACGGAGCCCCACCAGAAGTGCTCCAGCAGCAGTCCGCCCGCCACGGGACCCACGGCGCTGCCGGCCGAGAACCCGGCGATCCACACGCCGACCGCGATCGTGCGCTGCCGGGGGTCGAGGAACATGTTGAAGATCAGCGAGAGCGTCGCCGGCGCGAACGTGGCGCCCGCGACGCCCTGCAGCGCCCTCGCCGCGATCAGCATCTCGGGGCTCGTGGAGAACGCCGCGAGCACCGAGACGGCCGCGAACGCCGCCGCGCCGATCATCAGGAGCCGCCGCCGCCCGATGCGGTCGCCGAGCGTGCCCATCGTGATCAGGAAGCCGGCGACCATGAACCCGTAGATGTCGACGATCCACAGCAGCTCCGAGCCGCTCGGCTCGAGGTCGGCGCTGAGGGACGGCACGGCCAGGTGCAGCACGGTGAGGTCCATCGCGTAGAGCAGGCACGCGAGCGCGAGCACGCCGAGACCGATCCAGTCCCGGCGCGTCGCCTGCGGCGGCGCGGTGGCGGTCCGTGTCTGCACGCTGCTCATGTCTCTCCAAGGAAGGTCGAGGGGTTCGGGCGGCGGGCGTCCGACGATGTTCCCACCGCAACCCGACATCGAGCGTGGTTCTTCCACTCACCGCCCTGCTGCAACGATCGCCCGCCCTCCCCGATCAGGAAGAACCCCCGATCAGGTGGTTGGTGGAATTCACTTAGACGTAGTCCACAGTGTTGCCGGTGGCAGTAACCCAGCCCGGACGGCAACGTGGGTGACCCGCGCCTCCCTTCCAGCGCGGGTCGACCTCCGATAGTGGGCATCGGGGCGACGAACTCGGTAATTACCTGAAATATGGGACGGCCCTGAACGGCCCCCCTTCTGTTTGCTGCGATCTAATATCTGCATGGTACGTGGCCATTCTGCGGACATGCACGGTTAGACAGGAGGGATGCATGAGTGAGGAAGTGTTCATCGAGAAGAGGGTCTGGTCGGACGCTTTCCATCAACGTGCGGCTGTTCACGGACCACATCGCCGAAAAGGGCGCAGGGTACGTGAAGCCAGGCAACGCCTGGTTCAAGGGTGACGTCGGGTTTCGACCCAACCCTGCTCACGGAGTGAAATCGATAGGAGCGGATCCGATCATGTTCAATGGGACAGAGGACCTTGTGATAGCGATCCTGAAGGCGGCGCGGGCCCAGGGTGTGACGCTGTTTGAGCCCGCGACGAAAGAAAAGCTGGCCTAGCATCGCTGGACACGAAGGGCCGATTCCTGAACGTCCTACAGCCTAACCCCTTAAATGGGTTGACGCGAATATGGATCAGCGAACGAAAAACGCCCTATGACTTGGATGCTCTGCTTCGGGCTTGAGGACGGGCAGCGCGGCGCCCAGCCTGCGTCTGACTCTGTGCCCATTCGCTAACGCATGACGCTAGGCCCATTTATCGAGTCCTCGTGCGCCTTGACACTTCTCATGCTGCGCATCACTCTTCGTCAGCGTTGGTTTCTGGGAGGCCACCATTCCGAGCGACGAACAACGGACTGAACGTTCCGCTCTCTTGGCCGCGGACGAGCTTTGGCCAAACCAGACGGCCTTGGCGACGCTGCAGTACCAGATTCAGATTCAACGGGCTCGAGCGCGACTCGAGTCAGGCGACAGCAGTTCCTGGGATGACCGCGCGTTCGACCTCGTTACGATCGGCCTAGGCTGGGCGAGGCTGGCAGCGCTTTCTTCGTTCGAGGGAGAGGCGCCGGCGGCCAGGCGTAGAGCGGCGAGCTAGAAGACAAGCCTTTGTCAGTGCGATCCGCGTCGTTCGAAGGCGTAGAGACGCCGAAATCATCGAGAGCGGGCTGGAGGGGGCTGCAGGGCTGTTGAGGTTGGCTAGAGAGTCTTCAGGGGGAATCTGAATCCGACCGAGAGGGATGGATAGTCGCCTTCGCAACCCGCACCTGTCACCACGGATGCCTGAGCAGGAGTGGGGCATGCGATCACACCCCCATGCCGATGATCGGGAGCGGTTGTCTGTCTCTAGCCCAGGTCTCCCGAGATTGCTTGCGTTGTCGTCCTGGTTGTGGCGGCGTCGGTACGATGCGTACTTCTGGGAGCCTTCGTGTTCGTATGCGCCCAACCCAATTCGAGCCGAAGGCCAGCGGTGGAA
>CAVROD010000001.1:0-730700 GCA_963722795.1 uncultured Actinomycetes bacterium | reverse complement strand
ATATGGTGGTTTCTCAGGAACGCGTTCGGGCGCAGATCCAGCGCTGGCGTGACGAACTGATCAACCTCGCGCGATCGAACCGACTCCTGTTCTACCGAGCGACCAAGAGCTCGTCGCTCGCCATCGTGGAGCCGCCGCCCGATCGCTTGATGTCGCGGCTCCTCCAGCCGGGAAAGGGTGGGTGGACGTTCTACTTCCCGCCCGAAGATCCTGAGCTCGAAGCTGGAGATCCTCCGCAGCCCGGCGAGATCGTGACGGATCGGGACGACCCTCGGCAGATCGAGCTTGCGCTACGGAACCTCGAGCGTCGAGCCACCCAGGAATTCATGGACAAGGGGCTCTCGGTCTCACCTCGGCATCGGGATGCTCGAATGGGTCGATCCCGAACGGCGAGAGCCCGCCAAGAGTCCGCTGCTGATGGTGCCGGTGATGCTCTCTCGCGAGAACCCTCGCTCGCCGTATCGGCTCATGCGCTCAGACGACGACGCGGTATTGAACCAAGCCCTCGTCGTCCAGCTCCAGCGGTTCGGCGTCGAATTGCCCGATTTGATCGACGAGGCGGACGAGGAGCAGCCGCATCAAGTCCTGGACCGGATCCGCGCCTCTGTCGCTCGTCAGGCTGGCTGGACCGTCACCAACGAGGTCGTCCTCAGCGTCTTCTCGTTCCACAAGGAGGTGATGTACAGGGACCTGCTGGAGAATGAGGACCTCGTCGTGGCGAGCGACTTCGTGTACGGCCTCGCGATGGGAGCAGACGCTCGCGAGATCGACTACACGTTCGACCCGATCCCGGAAGACGAACTCGAGAGCTCGCGCCGGCTGAGGATCTCTCGGCCATCCTCGACACAGACTCCACGCAGCGTCAGTGCATCTCGTCGGCAGCCGCCGGCAGGAGCTTCGTGATGGACGGACCTCCGGGCACGGGCAAGAGTCAGACGATCTCCAACATGATCGCGGAGCTCATCCGGCGCGGGAAGACCGTCCTCTTCGTGAGCGAGAAGGCGGCGGCGCCTCGAGGTGGTGCACTCGCGACTCGCGGCAGCCGGGTTGGATGACTACCTCCTCGAACTCCACAGTCACAAAGCCACCCGCAAGGATGTGGCCGCGTCCCTCGGGAAGGCCCTGACTACGCGCCCGGTACCGGGACGAGCGATGTCGCGCGGGACTCGCAGCGTCTCAAGGAGGTTCGAGCCGCTTTGAGTGCCTATGCCGCGGCGATGAACGAGGTGCGTGAGCCGCTGGGACGCTCGCTGCATGACGTGCTCGGCCGATGTGGCCAGCTCACCGCCGTTCCTCAGGCGCCGGTGTCCTCCGCGGCGGCAGGGATCTCGGATCCCGAACTCACCGGGGCGCTCGCCGCTGCGGGCCAGCTGGCGCGGAGTTGGGGACCCGTGGAGCGGGGCCCTGACTTCCTTTGGAGAGGATGCAACGAAACGCGGTTCGACGCGCGGACCCGGCAACAGATCAGCGACGAACTCCGCGCACTGCGTGAGGCACTCAGCCACGTGTCGAACGAGGCCAGAGATGTCGCCGACATCCTGCGGCTGGCCGCTACTACGTCGTTCGTCGAGGCGCGGAAGCTGGTCGTACTGCTGGAGCTGCTTGATTCCCGACCGCCTGACGTTCCAGCTGAATGGCTCACGAGGGAGTCTCTCGGTACCGTTCGTGAACGGCTGTCGGAAGTCCTCGAGATCGCCGGCGTTCACGCTGATGCGTGTGCTGCGCTTGAGCGGTTGGCTCTGACGCCGCGCGCGCTCTCGCCGGCGAGCTCGCGCGTGCGGGCGATGACGGCGGCAGACTCATCGACTCGACCGCGCCCTGGGCCCTCCCGCCGGCCGACGCTACAGCCCTCCAGCTCAGGCGCTTCGAAACGCTCGTCTCGACCGCGCGCGAGCGCCTCACGGCGATCGCTGCCGCTGCTCGGTCGCTTGGCACCTCCCTGGCCCTCGGGTGGAACAGAGGGACGATCGGGGATGCATCGACCCTGGCTTCACTGGGTCTACTCGGTGGAGAGGTCCACCGTCCGGATCGCGTCTGGCTCGACCGGCCACCCTGTCCGAGATCGAAGTCAAGCTCCCTGAGGTGACGGAAGTCTGCCTTCGCTTCCGAGAGCACGAAGGCGCTCACGCCGACATACGCGCCGGCCGTACTCGACCTCGACCTCCGCGCGTTGCTGGGTCGGTTCGAACACGAGCACCGTGGCCTGGGCAGGCTTCAGTCGACGTACCGTGCCGACAAGAAGGTGCTCCGTTCGGTCTCCTCGGACGGACGCTGGCACAAAGCGCTGATCGAGCGCCTCCCGGATGCCGTCGGATGGCTGGCAACGCGCGAGGCTCTCGACGCCCTCGACGAGGTGATCGGCGAAACCATCGGCTCCCACTACTTCATGCGAGAGGAGACAGACCTCGACGCCCTCAACGAAGCCGTCGGTAACGCGCGGACCGCGCTCGACCTACTGGGTGGTTCCGCACCGCCCCGCGCACTGGAAGAGCACCTGGTCCGAGGATCCGCGATGGACGAAGAGGCGCTCGAGGTGGCCAGTCGATTGGACCGAGCATCTGACGAGTGGATCGCGGATTGGCGCGGCGTCGTTGACGAGGTCGCCCTGGCACAGATGCTGGCCGAGCCGATCGACGCCGCGATCGATGCGTTCGGCACGATCGAGGTAGCCGCGCATGATCTCACCGAGGCTGTCCTCGCGGTGGAGAGCGTGGTCGGTGAGCCGACCGGGTTCGCACGCTCGCGAGAATTGTTGCACCAGCGGCGTACGGTGGTTGATGCCGAGGCGGCGCTTGACGCTGCCCGAGCCGCAGATCAGGCCCTGTTGGGTCCTTCGTATCGGGGTCTCGAGACGTCATGGCACGCGCTGGAGGAGGCGGTGCAGTGGGCCGACAGACTGCGCGAGCATCTCGGCGGGCCGGTTGGGCAAGCCACTGCGGACGCGCTCCTGGATGAGAACCGACGCCACGCCCCTACTCGGCAGCCTTAATGGCTTCGAGAAGGCGATGGAACGTGTCGCCGCGAGGTTCTCCGATGAGCGTGGGGCTGAGGTAACGAACGACGTTGAGGCGTCGGACGCAGACGCGACGATCTTGGTCGATGACCTCCTCGCCTCGATCGGTGACATCGACGAGTGGGTATCGTTCCGAGCGGCTCTCGAAGAACTCGCTGGTTCCGGTCTGGAGCCGTCGTGTTCGTTCTGCATCGGGCAAGGGGTCGATCGCAGCGACGTCGTCCCGATCTTCGAGCGAAGCATCCTCGAAGGGTGGGCTGACGCCATCATCGAGGGCGACGAGCGCCTTCACCCGCTCCGGGCCGAGGATCGAGACGATCTGGTGCAAGAGTTCAAGACCCTCGACCGACGCGTCATCGAATCGTCGAGCTCCGGGATCATGGCCGCCTGCAACGCCCGACGTCCCGCCACCACGATCGGTGAGGCGGGCGTCATCCTCCAGCAGTCGCAGATGAAGCGGAAGCACATGCCCATCCGCACTCTCCTCCAGCGGGCCGGAGCGACCGCGCAACTCCTCAAGCCCTGCTTCATGATGAGCCCACTCACGTGTCAGTCAGTTCCTGCCGCCAGACCTCCGCTTCGACTGCGTCATCTTCGACGAGGCCTCACAGGTCCGACCTAGCGACGCCGTGAACTGCATCTACCGCGGACAGCAACTCATCATCGCGGGGGACCAGAAGCAGCTTCCTCCTACCTCCTTTTTCGAGCGCATGGGCGACGACGACCGGCGATGAGTACGAGGAAGAGCAGGTCGATGAGTTCGAGTCGGTCCTTGGACGTGGCAAGGCAGCCGGTTGCGCTAGGGGCGCTGCCGCTCCATGGCACTACCGCAGCCAGCACGAGTCACTGATCACCTTCTCGAACTATCAGCTTCTACGACGGCGCTCTCCGCAGCTTCCCCTCGCAGCTCGAGACCGGCCCGGACGTCGGGATAGAGCTCTTCCGGGTCGACGGCGTCTACCGCCGAGGCGGTGCTCGTGACAACGAGGTCGAGGCGCGCAAGGTCGCTCGAGCGCGTCGCCTACCACGCGGCCATCACCCAACGCGTTCGCTGGGTGTCGTGGCGTTCTCGGAGGCGCAGGCGTCGTGCATCGAGTTCGAGATCGAACGGATGCGTCGCGACCGTCCCGACCTCGACGGCTACTTCGATGGCGACCGCCTCACACGGCTTCTTCGTCAAGAACCTCGAGAACGTTCAGGGCGACGAGCGCGACATCATCATCTTCAGCATCGGCTACGGCCCCGACGAGATCGGGAAGTTCACGATGAACTTCGGCCCGCTGAACCGCCCGGGGGTGAGCGACGACTGAACGTCGCCGTCACACGCGCGAAGCGGCGCGTCGAGATCGTGTCGTCGATCGGGAGCGACATGCTTGGCCCGCCGAACGAGATCAGCAGCCAGGGCGTTCGTGCGCTCGCGATCTACCTTGCCTACGCAGAGCGCGGCGTCTCTGCGCTCGCGCTGGAGATCGGCGCGACGGGCCTGGACGCAGAGAGCCCCTTCGAGGAAGACGTTCTGCGCACGATCCGAGGATGGGGCTACGACGTCGAACCTCAGGTCGGGACCGCAGGGTTCAGGGTCGACATCGGGGTACGGGACCCGATTAGAGCCGGTGCCTACGTGCTCGGCGTCGAATGCGATGGCTCGATGTATCACTCGTCCAGGACGGCCCGCGACCGCGACCGCCTCCGTCAAGAGCTCCTCGAACGGTTGGGCTGGACGATCCATCGCATCTGGGGAACCGCCTGGTACCGAGATCGGTCGCGCGCGGAGGATCAACTGCGCGCAGCGATCGAGTCGGCCCTCGACGGAGACCGAGTGCCCTTCGTGGTCGACCCCGCCAACGCTCAAACGAATGTGGTCGTGGAGGAGGTCGACTTCGACGAGGTGCCGTCGTGGGCTGTGGCATACGAGGTGTCGGATGCCGTCATCGACCCGAGGTACCGCACGGTGAGTGTCGATGACCGGTCGCTCGCGCGGGAGCTGGAGCGCGTCATCGCACGGATCGTGGACACCGAGGGGCCGATCATGATCGAACTGCTGATCCATCGGCTCCGCAAGTCGTTGAGAATCACCAAGGCGGCACGAGACGCGGTCGACCGCGCGGTCCGCCGGCTGCGCAAGGGAGGCGAGCTGGAGGGGCGCCGCGATGGCATCCTCGTGAGACCAGGAATAACACTCACGTCCGTACGTGTCCCCGCCGAAGGTGAGCCCGCGAGCGAGAGAACAGCGGAGCAGGTGCCACCGGAGGAGATTGAGCTCGCGCTC
Organism: uncultured Actinomycetes bacterium; assembly: GCA_963722795.1. Taxonomy (GTDB): domain Bacteria; phylum Actinomycetota; class UBA4738; order UBA4738; family HRBIN12; genus JAOUEA01. The sequence continues at coordinate 725,418 of CAVROD010000001.1, read as the reverse complement.
CTACTGGCGATCAGGGACAGCAGGTCGGTGACGAAGGACGAGCTGACCAAGGAGGTCGCCTCCATCCTGGGTTGGGCACGGCGCGGACCAGACGTGGCCCGGGTACTGGAATCCGGCCTGTCCCAGCTACAGCGGAAAGGGTCGATCAAGCCGATTGGCGACCGGTTCGAAGCCACCGTGACCTAGGGTTCCTGAGAGTATTGAAGCTCTTGAGGCGGTGACCCATCAGGCCGCTACTCGTTGAAGACGTTTGATAGCCGCCGTCAAACGACAGCCAGGGAACCGTACGGTACGCCCCGGGCCTCTCCGAGCACGATTGACACACGGTGGGAGCGCCTGCTGCAAGCCACGATGACAGCCCCGCCGGTGAAGCCAGCTAGCCAACCGTCCTGGAAGGTGAAAGCTGCCTCGTTCCGCCGCCGCCGCTCCCGATGATGAACCGTACTGAAGCTGATCGATCGCCTTGGATCAACGTCCCATCCATGTCGGGGGAGGGGGCCCTACAAACATCAACGCCTCTGTCGCATCGCTTCCGACACTTCTTCTCCTTCCGGGCTCAGCAGGCCTCAGGGCAGGACTTCGTCCGGACGTTCGGCTTCGGCCGCGTCAATCGCCTCCTGGGCTTCATGTCCCCCGATGCGTTGAAGAGCCAGCCTTGCCTCCAGCCTCACTCGAGTTACAGGGTCCTCAATTGCGAGCCGTTTCAGGCAGGCCACGCCTTCACTCTGCCCGGCAAGACCTAACGCACCCGCCACGGCGCTCCTAACGTCTGCGTCTGGATGACCGGCACGATGAAGAAGTGAAGTCACAACCTCAGGATGGGCATCTCCCCTCAGGGCGCCTATTCCGTTGAGAATGGTGGTCGGCTCATTTCCGCGAAGGGCACCAAGAGCCTCCTTCTGTGACTCCGACAAACCGAGCACCACAGCAAGGCGCTCTCGCTCCGTTCAGCGATTCGTCGAGCCGTCTCTGCCCGATCAGCTAAGACTGCCACATGCCTCACGGCGAAGAGTTCCTCAAGAACATCCTCGGGTAGCGATAAGAACTCCTTGGTGGCGATCTCGAACGGAACAGCCGCAACGCCGTGAAGACGACCTGCGGCAACCTCTGAGTCAAGTCCGGTAACCACTACACAGAGCGTCTCTCGTCGCGCTCTTATTGCCTCGACGAGGTGGTCGTCACGCAATGAAGAACCTATTGTCAGGAGCAGATTGGCCCCGGAGAACACATCACTTAGGTAGGTAAACAAATGCATGTAGGGTCGGTGCAGTGCGTCCTTCTCCAGAGTTGGCACGATCATCAGCGGCCGTAGTTCCTGGCCCTGTCTCGAAAGATGGAAGTCAGGGCCAGGCAGTGGATAGCCACGATCTAGTCTCACGATGGCGTCAGGCTTGTCAGGTTCTTCATACCACGTGACCGAACCGTGAATCTTCGCAAGAGAAGGACGCGACCTAAACGAGCCTCGCCAAGGGGCAACAGGTTCGTCGTCGCTCGTATCGAAGCCGTCGTCAAGTGCGAGCCCCGCAGACTCAAAGGAGAATTCAACAACGCGGTCGTAGTTAGTCGAAAAGATCGCCGTTTCATGCCTGGTGATCACTCCCGCCAGGGCGCCAATCTCAGTGGACGCGGTCCGGCGATCGAAGCCCTCGCACATCTCAACAATGTAGGAGAGCAAATGGCTCCTTAGGATGCTGCAATGCGCCTGCCAAGCGTCCGTTTCGGGAGCCTCAAAGCCCGGAGGAAGGGCGTCTCCCAGGGACATACCCGCGTTCAATCTTGCAAGCAAGTTCTCAATGTCAGCATCCTCTCCCAACTCCGCAACGATCTTTTCGAGAGTCGCCTCAAGACCAGGGTACCGTCGTTTGGCGAATGCTATGAACTCCGTATAGAAGTGCCCCATCGTGGGAACGCCAAACGGCGCCGAAAAGCCAGCTCCAAGGAGAACCGCAACATTAGTCAATAGCGGGCTCCGCAAGTTCACGAAGCAAGCGGTCAACGCTCAACTCAAGGCGCTCAGACAGCAGCAATGCGGATTCTGCTGAAGCCAGGGAAGCTAGGTGCGGCTCATTCAGCAGGGAGATGAGGTCGTCCCGCACACGTGAAAGTTCATACTCCTCGACTCCTAAGTAGATCTCCAACAGTCTACGGCGAAGCGGATTGGAGACGGCCTCGGGAACTGCGCGCAAAAGCTCCTTAATTGCGGGACTGTTTACGTTGAGGTAGCGCACTCCGGCCGAGTCGACAATTACCCGTCGCAATGAATCGGGCACTCGCGCGAAACGGAGCTGGCCAAAGGGGAGATCTAGGACACTCTGGAGCACGGGTAGGGTCGACAGATTCCCTACGTCAAGGTCCTCCTCGGGGGCCTGGGCGATGTCTCGCAGTTCCACATTGAGACCCGAAAGAGCGCGGCCCACGAGTTCCGATTCCTCTATCCTTTGGTTGCTCACTCCGTTCTCGCCGTGAAACGAGAGATTCAGATTGTTGAGTTCAAGAACGACGAACTCTTTCGCACGGAGCGCACCTACTCGGACGCTATCTCGGATCTCTTCGGTGAATTGAATGGGCAGTCCTTCATCATCGATCTGTTTGGTTTGTTGCTGGCGTCGCCCGACGCGGCGGAAATCGACGCGTCGGTCGCGAGAACGCGCAACGGCGCTTTCGAGCGAAGTGGGGGATGATTCCGCAACATTGAAGGGCACTGTCATCCGCATTCGTTCAAGGAGCAGTTCGTTGAGATCAGAGGTGGCTGGTTCGCTCGATGGGACAGCCCAGAACCAAATCAAGATATTCCGACGAACATTCTGGTCATCCAGTCCGCGACCCCGCTTCAAGTAGCCAGTTGAAAGCTGACCAATCGCCTCTGACACAAATGCCGCAAATAAAGTGCGCCCGAATGACCTCCAAGCGTCATCGCGCTGGAAACGTTCCCTGGCCATCACGATTTGCAAGGTATGGGGATGTAGGTCGACTTCTCCACCGAAGCCGACGGGAACGCTAGGTTGAATCAGATCGAGGGCCGCACTTTCAACCAGGAACCCGGCGTTGCACAGGGTGATGCGATTGGAGATTGCCCTTCATCGACGTCAGTCCTTCCGCGAACCCCAAGTCGCGACTTCTCGGCACCAGAGCAGTTCGGACGGACTCGAAGGCCGCGACCAAGCCATCCGTATTCCACGTCGGAACTAGTTCGAGGGTCTCCCCTGTCATCCGGTTCTCGAGACGAACCCCTGGGACGTGACGCACATACCTTGAACCGTTGTCGGCATGTCGTCCAGGTCCATCGTTGCATCTGGCTTGAGGTGAACCCGCACTGCGGTCCCTGGAGTCTGACGGTCAGACGGTTGGCTCTCGACGTCCGTGTGGAGACCTTGAATCAGCCACGTCCGACCGGTCTCCTCACCTAACGCCAGGGACGCGACCCGCATCGATCCAGCAACCAAGAATGCGCTCAGGACCCCGATGCCGAAGAAGGCAACTTGCTCGCCCATATCGGCTGCAGTCCCCAAGGCCTCGAGCTTGCTTCGACCGACCTTCAAGAAGGAGTCTTCAAAGATCTCATCGGTCATGCCGATTCCGTCGTCTTCTACTTCGAACCAGCGCTCGTCTGGGTGGTACCTGACTACGATCGTTCCACCAAGGCCATCGCCGGCCGCCTTGCGCAACTCGATGGCATCCCAGGCGTTCTGCACAAGCTCGCGGACGCACACCTCGGGTTCTGGGTAAAGGTTCGACCCCACCAACAAATCAAGAATTCTAGGATCTGCTTCAAAGTGCATCATCGAACGTTAGCGGAGCAGCAGGTCGGGCGCCACACGTCGGACGTCCTCGTCCCGAAGGTAGAATGCCGCGTTCCCTGACCTGCGGAAACGGAGTTCCTAGATGTCACGAGTGATCCTGATCGCGTGGGACGGCGCCGACTGGCGCATCCTCGACCCCCTGCTGGAGCAGGGCGCACTGCCCAACCTGCAGGCGCTGATCGACCGGGGGCAGCGCGATGTGCTGCGCTCCACGGTGCCCACGCACAGCTGGTCGGCCTGGCCGAGCTTCCTCACGGGGGTCGACCCGGTGGACCACGGCGTGTACGACATCCTCGAGACGGTGCCGGGCACGCACAAGCAGTACCCGGTGACCTACAAGTCGATCAAGGCGCGCACGTTCCTCGACGACCTGACCGCCGCGAAGAAGCAGCAGCTGCTGCTCGACGTGCCGCTCACGTTCCCGCCGCCGGCGATCCAGGGCACGCTCGCGGCCGGCGGGGTGCTGCCGAAGAACCGCCAGTTCACGATGCCGGCGGACCTGCCCGAGCAGCTGCAGAAGGCCGGGCTCGAGTGGCCGATCAACGGCATGAGCTGGACGACGTACCACAACAAGCCCGACGCCTACCTCGACGAGGCGTTCGAGGTCACGGGCAAGCGCATCAAGGCGTCGGAGTGGCTGATGGACAACACCGACTGGGACCTGATGGCGAGCGTCTGGGTCTCGATCGACCGCACGCAGCACTGCCTGAGCAACTACGTGGCGCCCGACCACCCCGACTACCTCGAGAACAAGGACACGCGCATCGGCAAGAAGGTGGCCGACATCTTCCGCCAGACCGACGACGCGATCGGCTCGTTCGTGTCGCGGGCGCGCGAGGACGACATCATCCTGTTCATCAGCGACCACGGCTTCCAGTCGTGCACGCGCGCGGTGAACATGGACCGCATGCTGCACGAGATGGGCTACCTCGACTTCAGCGCGTCGAACGCGGTGTTCGGCCCGATGCAGTGGGGGCCCGTGCGCAAGGTCGCGCGCAAGGTCTACGACACGCTCGGCCTGCACGGCAAGGTCGCCCTGCCGCAGTCGGTGAACTGGGCGAAGACGCGGGCGTACACGACGATCCGCTCGACGGGCGAGGGCGTGTCGATCAACCTCGCGGGGCGTGACATCGACGGCATCGTCGACCCCGGCGACTACGACAAGGTGCGCGACGAGCTCATGGACCGGCTCGGGTCGTACGTGGACCCGAAGACCGGGCAAGTCGCCGGTGAAGTCGATCGCGAAGCGCGAGGACGTCTTCCCGAGCGGGAAGTTCGCCGAGACCGCGCCCGACATCATGATGGTGCCGAACGAGGGCTACTCGCTCACGCACGCCAAGAGCGCGATCGAGGACGCCGACTGGGTGAGCGGCGACCACCGCATGGAAGGCGTGATCGTGGCGGTCGGCCCGAACGTGAAGCCGTTCGAGCAGACGCCGGCGCTGATCGACATGGCGCCGACGCTGGTGGCGGCGCTCGATGCGCCCACGGCGGTGAAGCCGACGGGCCGCGTGCTGCACCGAGATCGTGGGCGGCGAGGGCGCGCTGGTGTCGCGCGAGGTGGCCTCGGGCGACGAGGGCTCCACGGCGGCCGGGCCGGCGATCCCGGGCATGACGATCCCGGGCATGGGCGGCGAGAGCGCGGTCAACGAGACCGAGGCCGACGAGATGGAAGAGCACCTGCGAGGGCTCGGCTACATCGAGTAGGCGCGCCGCGGCTGGGGGCTTCGCGGGTGGGTGATACCTATTTCGGTATCGATCGGGTCAAGGCGTGCCCAGCGCCGCCATGACACCGATTTCGGTATCACCCTCGGTTCACCCAACGCCTCCCGATCGTGACGACCGTCACGGAACCGCCCCGATGACGGGTGCTACGCTCGCCTTCCCATGGAAACGGCAGCGATGTGGTCTGCGATCGCCCTCGTCGCGGCGATCTCGACGGGAACCCTGTTCCTGCTGATCGCGCGCCTCGACGCCTTCGCCGGTCGCATCGAGGCCGGGCTCGACGGCTTGTCGTCCCGCATCGATAGCCAGGGCGCCCGCATCGACGCGCAGGGCGCCCGCATCGAGACGCAAGGTGACTCACTCGCCGCCCGCATCGACGCCCAAGGCGCGCGCATCGACGCCCAAGGAGACTCGCTCGCCGCCCGCATCGACGCGCAGGGTGACTCACTCGCCGCCCGCATCGACGCTCAGGGGGCACGTCTCGACTCCCGCATCGATGCCTTGAGCGCCAACATGGATGCTCGCTTCGACCGTGTCGACGAGCGTTTCGATCGGGTCGACGATCGGTTCGCGCACCTCGAGGGGCGGCTCGACGCCCACCTCGGCCGCCACGCCGGCTGAGCCCGCAGGACTCCGTTTGCGCCGATCGGCGCGCAGGCATAGCGTGAGGTCCGTGCCCGCGAGGGGAGGCGCCATGCGCTCGAATCGCTCACTCCGGATCCTCGCCACCCTGGTCTCGGTCGCCGCGATCGTCGTCGTGGCACCCGTCACCGCCTCCGCGCGGCCGCCGTGCACCATCACAGGCACCGGCGCCGGCGACGAGTTGAACGGCACGCCCGGCCCCGACGTGATCTGCGGCAGGGGCGGACGCGACTTCATCTACGCCAAGGGCGGCAACGACGTCGTCTACGGCGGCAAGGGCGGCGACGTGGTCTACGGCCGCCCCGGCCAGGACCGCATCATCGGGGGCCTCGGCGGCGACAACCTGTGGGGCGGCATCGGGCAGGACCGCATCTTCGCCGGTCCCGGGCGCGACACCGCGGTGGGCCAGCAGCAGCGCGACCTGGTCGACGGCGGACCCGGTTCCGACATCTGCCTGTCGGGCATCGACGAGCATCCGCTCGATCGCGTGCTCGGCGGCCTCGGCAACGACCGCGGCGACGCCGACCCCGGCGACATCACGGCGTCGATCGAGGACCTGGTCGACTTCCTCTGCTACGGGGGCTGAGCGATGATGCGCCGCGCGATCTGCACCGTGCTGGGCTGCCTCGTGGCCATGTCGCTCGCCGCCGGGCCGGCCGTGGCCGTCGTGGTCGACCGCGATACCGGCTTCGACGCCAACGACATCCCGCCGAACGGTCACATCGACCCCGACATCCGATCGACGACGAGGAAGCTGGTCGACCGCGACACCGGCAGCCGGGTGCTCTCGATCGTGGTGCGCTTCTACGAGCGCCACGGATGGTGGCCGCTGTGGATGCGGCTCGATGCGCGCGGCGGACCGCGCGTCGACCACATCGTGAGCACGTTCGGCGACCAGTGCTTCGTCTGGCCCAAGGGGCACCGAAGCGACGGCGTGCAGGTTCGAGGCGTCGCCCACGGCGATCGCTTCGTCTGCCGCATGCCGGCCCGCCTGGTCTCGCCGACGAAGTCGATCCGCTGGAAGGTGCGCACGAAGGTGCCCGAGGGCTCCGGCTCTGCGGGGACCTTCGTCATGGACTTCGCCCCGAGCGACCGCGGCTGGTACGTGTAGGCAGCCTGCCACCCTGCAAGAGTTCTTGTAGGGTTGGTCCATGACGTCCGAGTCCCACTCGCCCGGCCTGGCCGCCCATCGGGCGCTGGCGCACCCGTTGCGGCTGCGCATCCTGCGACTCGTGCGGGCCGCCCCCACGTCGGCCTCGGCGCTCGCCCGTGAGCTCGACGTGCTGCCGGGGTCGGCACGCTTCCACCTCGGGGTGTTGGAGCGCGCCGGCATCGTCACGCGCTCGGGCGAGCGCGTCGTGCGCGGCGGACGCGAGGTGCTCTACTCGGCGCCGCCGGTCCTGCGCATCGACGACGACGTGGCGCCCGAGGTCAGGGCGCAGAGCGATCGCGCGTACCTGCACGAGCTCTCGCGGCTCATCGAGCTCGGAGCCACCAAGCCCGACGGCACGGCCGGCTTCTCGCTCGAGGTGCGCCACCTCACGCCCGAGGGCGTCGACGGAGGCCGAGCGGATCATGATCGAGACCGGGCGCAGGATCGCCGCGCTCGACCGTCGCGAGGAGCCCGCCGCGCGGCCGCACGTGGTCGCCACCCAGCTCGTGGCGCTGCCGCCGGGGGAGCCAACCGCATGAGCGCATCGCCCCGACGCACCAGCCTGCTCCGGCGTCACGAGGGCTTCCGTTGGCTCTGGATCTCGCGCGCCATCTCCTACGTGGGCGACGGCATCGCCCTCGTGGCGCTGCTGCTGCACGTGCAGGCCACGAGCGGCAGCGGCACCGCGGTGGCCGGCCTGCTGCTCGCCGCCGCCCTGCCGAGCCTGCTCGGCCCGGTCGCCGGGTCGCTCGCCGACCGAGTCGACCGTCGCCGCATGATGCTCGTCTGCGAGCTGGGACAAGGCGTCGTGTACCTCGCGGTCGCCGTGTTCCTGCCGGGCTACGCCGTGCTGCTCGCGCTCGTGGCCGTCGCGAACGTGCTCGCGCGCATGCTTCGCGCCGGCGGCGAGCAGCGCCATCCCCTCGCTCGTGCCGGGCGAGGAGCTCGTGGGCGCGAACGCGTGGCTCGGCACGGCGCTCAACCTGCAGGTGGCGTTCGGCGGGTTGCTCGGGGGACTGCTCGTCGCCGGCGTCGGCGTGCGGTGGGCGCTCGCGATCGACGCGGCGAGCTTCCTGCTGTCGGCGCTCGCGCTCGCGAAGGTGCCGGCCCTGCCGCCGGAACCGACGGACACCGAGACGGTCTCGTTCGGGCGCGCGATACGCGACGGTGTGGCGTTCGTGGCCACGCACGCGACGGCGCGTGCCGTCGTGCTCACGCTGTTCGTCGGCGTGGCGTTCGCGGCGGTCGACAACGTGGCGCTCGTGTTCCTCACGCGAGACGAGCTCGATGCCGGCCCGGCCGCGTTCGGCGTCGTGAGCTCGGCGTTCGGATTCGGCATGCTCGCCGCCTCGCTCGCCCTCACCAGGTGGGAACGGCTGGTGTCGGCGCGCACGGCCTTCCTCGGGGGGTGGGTGCTCACGGCGTTCGGCACGCTCGCGACCGGGCTCGGGCCGGCTGTCGTCGCGGTCGCGGGCGCTCAGTGGCTCGGCGGCGTCGGCAACGGCGGGGCCAACGTGGGCGGCGACACGTTGATCCAGCGATCGGTGCCGCCGTCGATGCGCGGACGCGTGTTCGGGCTCACGTCGACGGCCGCCTTCCTCGGCAGCGGTCTCGCCTACGCGATCGGGGGCGTGCTCGTCGACCTCATGAGCACGCGCGCGGTGTTCGTGGCCGCCTCGGCGGGCGTGTTCGTGGCCGCCGCGGCGGGCATGGTGCTGCTGCCCCGCCGCGGCCGGGACGACGGGGTCAGGGCCGCTCCCGGCCGGTGACCGCGAAGAGTCCCTCGGGAAGCCGGTAGGAGCCGAACCGCGATCCGAGCGTGACCTCGACGCCATGATCGGCGAGCAGGGCGGGCACCGCCGCGACCTCGATCAGCACGTTGTCGTGCCGCTCGTCGTCGCGACGCCACGAGCCGTCATCGGTGCGGGTGAAGATCGCCATCTGCCGCACGAACCGCGCGCGCGAGGGGCGCTGGAACCGCGTGACCAGCGCCCAGTCGTCGGTGACCCATGCCTTCGTGTCAGGCGCCTCGCCTCGCGCCTCGCCGTACGACAGGTCGCACAGGTCGATCGCCATCAGGCCGCCGGCCCGCAGCGCACCGGCGATCGCGAGCAGGGCGCGGTCGATGCTGCCCGCGTCGGGCAGGTAGTTGAGGGCGTGGCCCACCGACACGACGGCGTCGCACTCGGGGATCGGGTCGTCGGGCAGCGTCAGCCGCTCGATCGCCGCGGCGCCGGGCGCCACCGTGCGCGCGAGATCGAGCATCGCAGACGAGGCGTCGGTGGCGATGACGCGCAGGCCCGCGTCCACGAGGTGACGCGTGAGCAGCCCGCTTCCGCACCCGAGTTCCACGACGAGCCCTCCTCGCTCCCGCACGGGCTCCAGCAGTTCGACGATGCCGGGGGCCGCGCCGTCGGCATGGAAGGCGAACCCCTCGTGGTGCACCCTCGCCAGGTCGGGCCGGTAGTAGGGCGTCTCTGGGGCGCTCACGCTGTCCATCATCGCGCATCGGCGAGCAACCGCCGACTACAGTGCCGACGTGAGCGACGAGGTCTGGGCGGCGATCTTCCTGGTCGTCGCGCCCGTGTGGTTCAACGTGACGTTCGCGATGCTCGCGAAGCGTTTCGACTATCCGGGCGTGTTGCGCGAGCCGGCGGGCGTCATCCTCGAGCGGTTCCGCGCCGGGGGCGACGGGCTCGTGTGGACGTGGTGGGCGTTCGCGGCCTCGGGGCTGCTGCTCGTGCCGACCGTCGTGCTGCTCGCGATCGCGGCGACGACCGGCGGCGCCCTCGTCGGCGTGGCCACGGTGATCGGCGTGCTGGCCGCCCTCGTGCAACTGCTCGGTCTGCTGCGCTGGAGCTACCTGGTGCCGTGGCTCGCACGGGCGCATGCGGGCGCGGCGACGCCCCAGGAGCGCGCCACGCTCGAGGTCACCTTCGAGGCCTTCCACCGCTTCTTGGGCGTGGGGGTGGGGCGAGCACCTCGGGTACCTGCTCACCGGGGTGTGGACCGGGCTGATCGGGGTCGCGATCGCGCTCGACGGCGTCGTGCCGGCGTGGCTCGGGTGGGTCGGCGTGCCGATCGGCATCGGACTCGTGCTCGGGTCGACGGAGTTCCTCGGGTCGAACGAGGAACGCGGCTGGAAGCTCGCCGGCGACGCCGTGCCGGTGCTCTACATCGCGTGGTCGGTATGGCTGATCGCGCTGGGCATCGCCCTCGCGATCTGACCTCGCGATCTGCACGGACGCGGAGGAGACCGGCGGCCTCCCCCCGCATCCGGGCGTTCACATGACCGGGAAGGTCTCGTGCACGTGCACCTCGGCCCCGCCCTGCAGCACGGGGCATCCCTTCGCGAGGTCGACCGCGGCGTCGAGCGAGTCGGCCTCGATGATCGAGTAGCCGGTCGTGGTGCCCGCGGCCATGTCGCCGATCGCACCGTTGCCTGAGATCGACTTGCCCGTCTCGGTGAACGGGTTGCCGGGGTCCTTCACGGCGCTGCCGAGCGTGCCGAACCACGAGGTCCAGGCGTCCATCGCCGCGGCGCGGGCCTCGTCGGTCTCGGGCATGGAACCGCCCCGGTACAGCAGCACGAAGTCTGCCATCGTCCCCTCCTCGTCCGTCGTGCGGCGACCCTGTGTGTCGCCGCCTGCTACCCCCACGACGAACGGGCGGGCGCGATATCGACATCGACCACGAGATCGGTGTGCGTGCCCTGGACGCTAGGCTGCCTGGCCATGAGCATCGACCGTCGCACGGTGCAGGGCCTCGCCGAGCCGCCCGGGTACGCGCACGTCGCCGTCGCCTCCGGGGCTCGGCTCGTGTTCACCGCCGGCGCGGTGCCGCTCGACGAGACCGGCGAGCTGGTCGGTGCCGACGACGCCGAGGCGCAGACCGAGCAGGTCATCGCGAACCTGCTGCGACAGCTCGAGGCCGGCGGCGCCGCACCCGACGACGTCGTGAAGACCACCGTGTACGTCGCCGGGGCATCCCACGAGACGCAGGGCGTCGTGTGGAAGGTCGTGCAGCGGTCGCCGCTCGCCCCGGTGCCCTCGACGCTGGTCGGCGTCGCACTGCTCGGCTACCGGGGCCAGCTCGTGGAGATCGAGGCGATCGCGGTCATCGCCGGTTGAGCCCGGGCGTCGTTGGGTACGCCCCCCGCACCACCATCGAAGGGGGGACCCACATGCAAGCTCCGAAGAAGATCGCCGACGCCGGCAAGGAAGCCGGCAAGAAGGTGCTCGCGACCGACACCGCGCAGGGCGTGGTCGAAGCCGTGGTCGACAAGCTCGAGGAGATCGCGGTCGACAAGGCCGACGACGTCGCCGCAACGGTGAAGGATCGCGCCGCCAAGGCCGGCGGCCGGTCGCCCAAGCGCTCGACGGCCAAGAAGACGGGCGCCAGGAAGTCGAGCGCGAAGAAGACGAGCGCGAAGAAGCCGAGCGCGAAGAAGCCGAGCGCAGAAGAAGCCGACGGCCAAGAAGGCGACCGCGAAGAAGTCAGCGGCCAAGAAGACGGGTGCCAGGAAGAAGACGTCCGCCGGCAAGAAGCCGGCCGCACGGAAGAAGTCCACCTCGAAGAAGCGGTGAGACTTGATTCAGGCGGCGCGTCGCCTCAGCGGCGCGCCGTCCGAACAGCCGGTCGCACGATGCGGTAGATCGCGTAGGCGACCAGCGCGATGCCGATCGCGGCCTCGACCTGCTGTTGGGAGAAGCGGGTCCTGCGCGCGATGGGCTTCGCGATCGCACGCCCCGCCGCCCCTCGCCAGCCTGTGAGGGCTGCCTCGCCGAACTCGGTGATGCGGTGTCCGTTGCTCGTCTGGGTGTCCATGTGCTCGCCATACCCATCGACCGGTCGCTCGAACCTCGAAGCGGGCAGGTAGCCTCCGGTGCATGGCTGCGGAGACCTCGCCCGACCCGATCGACGACCCACAGGGCTATCAGCGGCATCTGCTGGGTCTGCTCGGCGACGACGACCCGGCCGAGGTGCAGCGCGCGATGCCCGGCGAGTGGCACACGATGGTCGACGTCGCCGGCGAGCATCTGCGGGTCGCGCCCGCCGACGGGGAATGGTCGGTCTTCGGCTGCCTCGCCCACGTCTGTGACGCGGAAGTCGTGATGAGCGCGCGCTACCGGTTCATCGTGGCCGCCGACGAGCCGCCGCTGCTCGGCTATGACCAAGACTTGTGGGTGCAGCGTCTGCACGCCGACCCGCAGGAAGACGCCGCCGACCTGCTCGCGGTGTTCGCGGCCCTGCGCGTGGCGAACCTGGCGATGTGGCGCCGCAGCACCGAGGCCGACCGTGCGCGAGTGGGCCTGCACGCCGAGCGAGGCCCCGAGAGCTACGACCTGTCCTTCCGCATGATCGCGGGACACGACCGGTTCCACCTGCGCCAGGCGCGCGCGACCTTGGCCGCCCTTCCGACCCGTTGAGAGGAGCGTGACGATGCAGCTCGCGATCAAGCGGTTCGACGAGCCCGACGAGCGACGGGAGTTCCCGCTCGGGTCGTTCGAGCTCGTGACGCTCGGCGGCATGACCGTCGGCCGGGCGAGCTACGAGCCCGGCTGGAAGTGGTCCGAGCACGTGGGGGCGGCGCTCGGCACGGCGCTGTGCGACGTCGAGCACGTGGGCATCGTGGTGTCGGGGCGCGCGGCGGTGCGCATGGCCGACGGCACCGAGTTCGTGATGGGCCCCGGCGACCTGTTCGAGATCGCGGGCGGGCACGACAGCTGGGTGGTGGGCGACGAGCCGTACGTCTCGCTGCACCTGCAGGGCGCCGCCGGCTACGCCGCCGCCGAGGCCGCCGACGAGGCCGCCGACGAGAACTGAATCACCGAGCGGCCGCCGACCCGAGCCAGGAGTCGCCGTCGCTCTCGGGCAACCGCTCGAGGTGCTCGCGGAGACTCTCGAGCGACGCGGCATCCAGCGAGAGCAGCGCCTCGGGCGGCTCGTACAGGTGCTCGAGGACCCGGGCCCGGAACGCGGCGCCGTCGTCGGTGAGCGCCACCGTCTTCACCCGGCGGTCGGTCGCCAGGGAGCGCCGCTCGACGAAGCCGCGCTCCTCGAGCCGGTCGACGAGCCACGTGACCTGCGAGGCATCGCACCGCAGCCCGTCGGCCATCGCGCCCATGGGCCGGGGCGCGTCGGCGTCGAGGATCGCCAGGGCCTTGAGATGACCCGGTGTGAGCCCCTGCTCGCGCAGCAGTTCGAACTGGTCGCCGCGCTGCACCTGGCTCAAGGTGAACCGGGCCATCAGACGCCACACGTCACCGGCGACGGTTCGTTTCGATCGGGCGGCCATGCGGCCATCATACGACAGATACTTCATGGCCATCAACTGTCCAAGAAGCTCAACACTTGACACCGCTCAACTATCTGTGAGAGGGTCGCCGACATGAGTGACGCTGCGATCGTGGTCGAGGGGCTGACGAAGCGCTACGGCGACCTGGCGGCCCTCGACGGCATCGACCTCGAGGTGCCGGAAGGCACGGTGTTCGGCCTGCTCGGGCCCAACGGCGCCGGCAAGACCACGGCCGTTCGGGTGCTGGCCACCGATCCTGCACCCCGACGCGGGCCGCGCCGAGGTGCTCGGTCGCGACGTGGTGCGCGAGGCCGACGCCGTGCGGCGGCGCATCGGCCTCGCCGGCCAGTACGCCGCGGTCGACCCGAACCTCACCGGGCGCGAGAACCTGCGGATGGTCGGCGTGCTCGGCCAGCTGCCGCGACCGGCGATCGCCCCGCGGGCCGACGAGCTGCTGCGGCGCTTCTCGCTCAGCGACGCGGCCGACCGCCCCGCTGCGCACGTACTCGGGCGGCATGCGCCGGCGCCTCGACATCGCGGCGTCGCTCGTGCCCAAGCCGCCGGTGCTGTTCCTCGACGAGCCGACGACCGGCCTCGACCTCACGAGCCGCAACGAGCTCTGGGAGATGATCCGCGAGCTCGTCGACGACGGCACCACGGTGCTGCTCACCACGCAGTACCTCGAGGAGGCCGACCAGCTCGCCGAGCGCATCGCCGTGATCGACGGCGGGCACGTGATCGCGAACGACACGCCCGCAGCGACTCAAGGCGCAGCTCGGCGACACCGTGGTCGAGATGGACTTCGCCGACGAGCCGACCGCCGAGCGAGCGATCGGCCCTGCTCGGCGGCGGCGGGCTCGGCAAGGTCGAGCGCGAGCACCGCACGGTGCGCGTGTCGTCGAACCAGGGCGCCGCACGTGCTCGTCGACGTGCTGCGGCGCTTCGACGCCGACGGCGTCGAGCCCGACACGCTGTCGGTGCGCGAGCCGAGCCTCGACGACGTGTTCCTCGCGCTCACCGGCCATCGCGGCCGAGGAGCGACCGAGCCGACGGGAGACGCCGCATGAGCGCGACACGACCGCCGACGCGTCGTTCGACGTCGCGCTCGACCGCCGCATCCCGATGGGCGTCGTGCGCGACACCGCTCGCGATCGTGCAGCGCAACCTCATCGCCTACCGGCGCGTGCCGCAGCTGCTCGTGTTCTCGACGATCCAGCCGGTGATCTTCGTGATGATGTTCCGCTACGTGTTCGGCGGCGCGGTCATCGGCCGCGTTGCCCGCCGGCGTCGACTACGTCGACTTCCTGATGCCCGGCATCTTCGTGCAGACCGTCGTGTTCGGCGCGATCGCCACCGCGATCGGCCTGGCCAGCGACATGAAGAGCGGTCTGATGGAGCGCTTCCACGCGTTGCCGATGGCGCGGTCGGCGGTGCTGACGCGGCCGCACGCTCGCCGACACCGTGCGCAACGTGTTCGTGGTCGCGCTGATGATGGTCGGTCGGGTTCCTGGTGGGCTGGCGCATCCACACCGACGTGCTCGGGCTGCTGATCGCCGCCGGGCTGCTCGTCGTGCTGTTCGGGTTCGCGATGTCGTGGATCTTCGCGACGGTCGGGCTCGCCGTCGGCGACCCCGAGACCGCGCAGGCGGCGGCGTTCCCGGTGCTCGCGCCGCTCGTGTTCGCCTCGTCGGCGTTCGTGCCGGTCGAGTCGATGCCCGGCGTGGCTGCAGGTCTTCGCCGAGCACCAGCCGGTGTCGGTCACCGCCTCGGCGGTGCGCGCCCTGACGCTCGGTGGTCCGGCCAGCGGCGACGTGATCGCCTCGATCGCCTGGAGCGTCGCGCATCATCGCCGTGTTCGGCACCATCTCGGTGCGCCTGTACCGCCGCGCGGTCTGAGCCGGGGTCGGCGCGCTCTCAGGTTCCTCCCAGCGCACGATGGTGTGCTCGCGGTGGCGCTCGAGGAAGCGTCCGTCGAAAGAGGAGGTGACGGCCCCATGCCGAGCGACTTCGAGGAACTGCCGCTCCGCTACGCTCGCGGCGAGATGACGCGTGATGACGACGGCGACCGTCGCGATGCGGCGGGGCCCTCGCCCGAGGGTCCCGCTCGCGTGCTCGTGGTCGACGACGAGTCGAACATCACCGACCTCGTGTCGACGGCTCTGCGCTACGAGGGGTTCGAGGTCGCGGCCGCGCGCGACGGGCGCGAGGCGCTCGCCGCCGTCGAGACCTTCCGCCCCGACCTCATCGTGCTCGACGTGATGCTGCCCGACCTCGACGGCTTCGAGGTGCAGCGCCGGCTGCTCGACCGCGCCCGGCCCACCCCGGTGGTGTTCCTCACGGCACGCGACGCCACCGAGGACAAGGTGCGTGGCCTCACGATCGGCGGCGACGACTACGTGACGAAGCCGTTCAGCCTCGAGGAGCTGATCGCGCGGATCCGCACGGTGCTGCGCCGCGCGCACGGTACGCGTGAGGTCTCGCCGCGGCTGCGCTTCGCCGACCTCGAGATGGACGAGGACTCCCACGAGGTGTGGCGCGGCGATCTCGCGATCGAGCTCACGGCCACCGAGTTCGCCCTGCTGCGCTACCTGCTCGCCAACGCGCGACGCGTGGTCTCGAAGGCGCAGATCCTCGACCACGTGTGGCACTACGACTTCGGGGGCGACGCGGCGATCGTGGAGACCTACATCAGCTACCTGCGCAAGAAGGTCGACGTCGTCGAGCCCCACCTGATCCACACCGTGCGCGGCGTGGGCTACGTGGTGCGCCTGCCCCGGGACTGACCGCCGCATGTCGTTGCGCGCGCGCTTGCTGCTCGTCACCGTCGGCCTCGTGGCGGCCGGCCTGCTGGTGGCCAACGTGGCCACCTTCTCGTTCACGCAGCGGTTCCTCGAGCGGCGGGTCGACGAGCAGCTCACCGCCGCCCGCCCGTTCGCCGCCGCGGCCCTGATCGACCAGGGCCCCTTCGGCTCGCCGCCGCCCGGCGTCGCGGTGCCCCCGGGCACCTACGCCGAGGCACGCAACGCCGAGGGCGACGTGGTCGCGGCGACCACCTTCGGCTACCAGGAGCGCGCGGTGCCGCCGCTGCCCTCGACCGTGCCGCCCCCCGACGAGGGCGCCGACGGCGACCCGAGCACCGTGGCGTTCACGGTGCGCGACGGGGGCACGGCCTGGCGCGCGCTCGTGACCACGCTCCCGAGCGGGGGCACCCTCGTCGTGGCCGTGCCGCTCACCGAGACGACCGCGACGCTGCGCCAGCTGCTCGGCGTCGAGCTCGTGGCGAGCGCGATCGTGCTCGCGGCCGTGACCGCGCTCGCCTTGTGGCTCGTGCGCCTCGGCCTGCGGCCGCTCGACGACATGGCCCGCACCGCCGACGAGATCGCCGCAGGCGATCTCTCGCAGCGGGTGCATCCCGCGGAGGCTCGCACCGAGGTGGGGCGCCTGGGCATGGCGCTCAACGCCATGCTGTCCCAGATCGAGGCCGCCTTCGAGCAGCGCCGGGCCAGCGAATCGCGGCTGCGCCGGTTCGTCGCCGACGCCTCGCACGAGCTGCGCACGCCGCTCACGTCGATCCGGGGCTACGCGGAGCTGTTCCGCCGCGGTGCGGACAGCCGCCCCGAAGACCTCGCGCGTTCGATGGCCGCGATCGAGACCGAGGCCGCCCGCATGGGCGTGCTGGTCGACGACCTGCTGCTGCTCGCCCGTCTCGATCAGGGGCGTCCGCTCGAGCGGGAGCCCGTCGACCTCGCGACCGTCGCCGCGCAGGCCGTCGAGGGGGCCCGCGCGATCGAACCCGATCGGCAGGTGACGCTCGAGGTCGACGGCGGCGTCTCGCTCATGGGCGACGCCGGTCGCCTGCGACAGGTGCTCGACAACCTGCTCGAGAACGCCAGGGTGCACACGCCACCCGGCACCTCGACCACGGTGCGCCTCGTGCGGGAGGGCGACGAGGTCGCGCTGACGGTGGCCGACGACGGCCCCGGACTGTCGGCGGACGCGCGCGCCCGCGCGTTCGAGCGCTTCTACCGCGACGACGAGGCCAGGTCGCGCGACACCGGCGGCGCCGGCCTCGGCCTCGCGATCGTGGCCGCGATCGTGGCGGCGCACGGAGGCTCGGTCGCCGTCGACGACGACGGGGGAGCGAGCATCACCGCACGGCTGCCGGTCATCGGCGGTCCCGAGGCCTGACCGGCCGGCTACGGGCTGCGACACTGGGACCATGCCCGAGCGCGTCATCGTCGAGGTGGCCGATCGTGCCGCCTGGCGACGATGGCTCACCGATCATCACACCGGCGATGCCGGTGTGTGGCTGACGGTGCACAAGAAGGGCTCGACGGGCGGGTCCCTTTCCTACGACGAGGCCGTGCGCGAGGCGCTCTGCTTCGGATGGATCGACTCGACCGCGAACCGGCTCGACGACGAGCGTTACCTGCTCTGGATGGCGCCGCGCAAGCCCCGCAGCGGCTGGTCGGCCGTGAACAAGCGCCGCATCGAGGAGCTGCTCGCCGACGGGCGCATCACCGAGTCCGGGCTCGCGGCGATCGAGGCGGCCAAGGCCGACGGCTCCTGGCTGGCGCTCGAACGAAGCGATTCGCTCGAGGTGCCCGACGATCTGCAGGACGGGTTCGCCCGGCACCCGGGCTCGCGCGCGCAGTGGGACGGGTTCCCGCCCGGTGTGCGCAAGCAGATCCTGGAATGGATCTACGGGGCCAAGCGCGAGGAGACCCGCGCGAAGCGCGTCGAGGAGACGGCGAGCCTCGCCGCCCGAGGCGAGCGCGCGCACCAGTGGCGCCCGAAGACCTGACCCTTCAGCGCCCCGCGGCGTCGCCGAACCGCTCGTCGAACACGTAGGCCCAGCCGGGGCCGTAGTTCGCGCGGTAGGCGGCGCCGGCGTCCTCGCCGAGGCGTTCCCAATGCCGATGGAACAGGTCGACCCGGGTGCCACCGTCGCCGGCGTCCGCGAAGGTGACCTCGACCTCGGTGTAGGGGCGGTCCTCGGGGCTCGGGTTCCAGTCGAACACCACCCGCGTGGGCGGCTCCCAGGCGGTCACGACGCCCCAGTCGGCTTCGAGGCCGTTCGACAGCACCTCGTAGACGCGTCCGCCCTCGCGCTCTTCCACGACGAGGCGTTCGGTCTTCACGCCCTCGTGCTCGTCGGCGCGTCCGTGGGTGTCGAGGGGCCACCACGACCCCATCTCGGCCGTGAACAGGCGGAACGCGTCGGCGGGCGCACGGCGCACGGTGATGCTGCGGTGGATGGGCTCGATCATCGATGGCTCCCTTCGCCGGGGCGCTCGGGCCCCTCGTCGGCGGCGGCCGCGAACGCGGACAGCGCGTCGTCCCACATGGTCTCCAGCTCGGCGCGCAGGGCCTCGAGCCCCGTGCGCTGCACGGAGTAGAGGCGGCGCACGCCGTCGGGTCGGTCGGTCACGAGTGCCGCCTCCTTCAGGACCCGCAGGTGTTGGGAGACGGCCGGGCGGCTCACGGGCAGCTCGGCCGCGATGTCGCCCACCGAGCGCTCGCCGCCCTGCAGCAGCCGGAACACCCGTCGGCGTGTGGGGTCGCCGAGGGCGTCGAACGCGAGATCGGCCGTCGCTGCGGATCGTGGCATGTCGGTCACCGGCATATCGGTAAGCTACTACTTACCGATAGCGCCGGCAACCCTCGGGCGATCTGCGCTCTCAGCGACCGACGAACGTGGCGGGGGCGTGACGCACGACGCGGTCGCTCACCGAGCCGAGCACCTTCGCGCGGAAGCGACCGAGACCACGGGCGCCGATCACGACGAGGTCCGCCGTGCGCTGCTCCACCTGCTCGAGCAGCACGGGGGCCGCCTTGCCCGGTACGACGGCGGTCTCGACGCGGAAGCCGGCGGCGGTCAGCACGCCGCCGGCCGCCTCGAGATGGCTCTGCGCTTGCTCGCCGTCGTCGGTTGCCGCCACGACCGTGACCTCGCACCGGGCGGGGTCGGCGAACCCCGCGAACGCCTCGATCGAGCGGGTCGCGCCGTCCGATCCGTCGGTGCCCACGACCACCCGGATCGGCCCGTCGCCCGACGGGGGGCGGTGCACGACGAGCACCGGGCACGGGGCGGCGTGCACGATCGAGCCGCTCACGCTGCCGAGCACGACCGTGTCGCGCCACGTCTCCTTCCCGCTGCCCACGACGACGACGCCGAACCCTTCGGTCTCGGCGATGTGCACGATCTCGATCGCCTCGTCGCCGTTCTCCACCCGGGAAGCGACCTGCTCGAACCCGGCGCCGCGGAGGGTCTCCGCCGCCTCGTCGGCTGCTCGCTGCGCCGCGGCGTGGGCGTCGTCGGCGGAGTAGTGGTGGTGCTTGCCGGCCTCGCGCATGGCGACGTCGAAGTCGCTCACCGACAGCACGACGATGTCGGTCTTCGCGGGGTGGGCGAGGCGCGTCAGCAGCGTGCCGGCCCGTGCCGACGGCTCGGCGCCGTCGGTGGCGAACAGCACCTTCATCGGTCGGTCCCTTCGTCGTCACCGGCGCGCGGCACCTCGACGGGCTCGGCGGCAGGCTCCCCGCCGGGGGCCGCCTCGGACCCGCCCAGGGCGTCGGGATGCGACGCCGGGAGCGCGCCGTCAGCCGGCGCATCTTTCGTCGAGCGTAGCGACGCCACGATCGACACCGTGATCGCCAGCGCGATGAACCCGAGCGACGCCCAGATCGGGATGTGGATCCAGCTGCTGACGAGCATCTTGACGCCGACGTACACGAGCACGACCGCGAGGCCGATCTTCAGGTAGATGAAGCGGTTGATCATGCCGGCGAGCATGAAGTAGAGCGCCCGCAGCCCGAGGATCGCGAACGCGTTCGACGTGAACACGATGAACGGGTCGTCGGTGATGGCGAAGATCGCAGGGATCGAGTCGACCGCGAACAGGATGTCGCTCGTCTCGATCAGCACCAGCACCGCCATGAGCGGCGTCGCGACCCGCTTGCCTGCCTCGAGCACCGTGAACTTCTGGCCGTGGTACTGGGAGGTCATCGGCACCACCCGGCGGAACAGCCCGAGCACCGGGTTCTTCTCGGGGTGCATCTCCTCGTCGCGGTGCATCGCCATGCGGATGCCGGTCAGCACGAGGAACGCCCCGAAGATATAGATCGTGAAGTGGAAGCGCTCGAGCAGCGCCGCTCCGCCCGCGATGAAGAGCGCCCGGAACACGAGCGCCCCGAGGATGCCCCAGAACAGCACGCGGTGCTGGTACTTCGCGGGCACGCCGAAATACGTGAAGATGAGGGCGAAGACGAAGATGTTGTCGACCGACAGGCTCTTCTCGATCAGGTAGCCCGCGAGGTACTCGCCGCCGGCCTGCGCGCCGAGCCAGAAGTACACGACCACCCCGAAGGCGAGCCCGAGCGAGATCCAGAAGATGCTGAACTTCGTGGCTTCCCGGAACGAGACCTCGTGGGCTTCCCGATGGAAGACGAACAGGTCCAGCGCGAGCAGGAGCATGATCAGGGCGACGAACCCGATCCAGGCCCAGATACCGACTTCCACGCGTGCGACTCCTTGGTCCGGCCGCGCGGCGAGCGCGCGGGCATATGGGACCGAAGGTCTCTCCGGCCACCGGTTCGCGTGGACTCCGGCGGCCGACGTCACCGGGCCGTGAGGCCGAGCTGACGGCGACGTCTGGGGATACTCCCCCTCGGTTCGCCTTCGACGGTAACGCATCGTGGTAGTGAACGTCCGGGAGTGAACCTCTGCGGTGTGCGCGTCTCGGCGTCAGGAAGTCCGGAACCTGCCAGCGGACGGACGACCGCACGCGCTATACCCATGACCATGCACGCGTTCGAGCTGCGTCTGCCGTTCCGTTCCCCGCTCGCCGCGGGCAGGCTGCTGTCGTTCCTCGCGGCGCGCGCCATCCCCGGCGTGGAGCACGTCGGGGAAGGCCGCTACGCCCGCGCGATGCGCACGCCCGTCGGATCTCCGATGGTGATCGAGCTCGAGCCCGACCCGACGGAGCCCGTGGTCTCGCTGCGTGTGAGCGGTGGGGGCGATGACGTGCCGCTGCTCGAGAGCGTCGTGCAGGCCTCGCGGCGTCTGTTCGACCTCGACGCCGACCCCGAGGCGATCGACGATGCCCTCGCCGAGGACCCGGTGCTCTGCTCGGCCGTGCGTTCAGCCCCCGGCACGCGGCTGCCCGGCACGACCGACGGGTTCGAGCTGGCCGTGCGGGCGATCGTGGGCCAGCAGGTGTCGGTGGCGGGCGCGCGCACGACGCTCGGACGCATCGCCGAGCGTGCCGGCCAGCCGCTGTGGACGCCCGAGGGACCGATCGTGCGGCTCTTCCCGACGGCCGAGCGGCTGGCGGAGGCGCCGCGCGAGGTCTTCGGCATGCCCGGGGCGCGCGCCGCCGCGATCGTGGCGCTCGCCCGAGCCGTCGCCGACGGCGAGCTCGACCTGTCGGGCACCGCCGATCGCGAGCCGACGATCGAGCGGCTGCGGGCGATCGCCGGTATCGGCGAGTGGACGGCCGCCTACGTCGCGATGCGGGCACTGCGCGACCCCGACGCCTTCCCGGCCGGTGACCTCGGCGTGCGGCACGGATTCGAGTCGCTCGGCCTCGCGCACGACCCGGGCGCGATCCGCGCCTACGCCGAGCGGTGGCGGCCATGGCGTGCCTACGCCGCCATGCACCTGTGGCACCTCGAGCGCGTGCGATGACCCTCGTCGGGAGCCACGACGGCGCAGCGTAGCATCGTCGCATGAGGAGCGGTCGCGCTGCGCGACCGAACGCGAGACGGGTCCCGCGACCGCACCATGGGCTCATGTCCGCGTCCGGGCCCCTCGCATGGCGGCATGGGCCTTCGCAGTCGAAACCTCGGCCTCAGACTCCCTCGACGAGCTCGCGGAACGCCTGCAACCGCTGATCCCACGTGGCGCCGATCGCGCGCATCCAGGCTTCCGCCTCGGCGAACGGCGCGGTGCGCAGCGAGAACCGATGCTCGCGGCCCGACCGCTCGCCCACGGCGAGCCCGGTGAGGGCGAGCCCGGCCAAGTGCTTGGCAGCGGCCTGGCGGGAGATGCCCACCCGGGTGGCGAGGTCGGTCGCCGTGAGCGGTCCGTCGATCGAGAGCTCGCGCACGATGTCGCGCCGGGTGGGGTCGGCGAGCGCCGCGAAGACGCGCCCCGCCCGATCGAGGCCTGCGTCGGTCGTGGGGTCGATGCCCGAGGCCATCAGCCGGTCGCTCGCGTCATGCGGCTTCCACCATCGCCCTGAGCTCTTCGAGCTCCTCGCTCCAGCCCTGCGTGTTGCCGGCGATGGCCTGCTCTCGCACGTCGGCCGCGAGCGCGGCGAAGCCGTCCTCGACCAGCACGAGCGTGGTGGCGCCGCCCGGCGCATCGTCGAGCGTGACGGTGACCCGCGTGTGCGGTCGCCGCGAGCCCCGCGGACGCCATCGGAACACCAGCCGCGTGCCCGGCTCGACCTCGTCCACGAAACCCTCGTCACCGTCGTGCTCCCACGACAGGCGCAACGCGCCGCCCGGGCGCAGGTCCAGCTCGGCGCTCTGGGTGGGGAACCAGCGCACCAGCTCGGCCGGGTCGGTCAGCGCACGCCAGACCCGGTCGCGAGGGGCCTGCAGGGTGAGCTCCCTGCGGATCCGATCGGGCACCGCCACGCCGCGCTCCTTCCTTCGGTCGACCGAGTAGTAACGCAACCATCTGGTTGCGCGTCACACGCTACGCAACCAGAAGATCGCATGTCAAGGAACGAGGTCGTCACAGGTTCCTGACGGTCAGTGGACCCGGGGTCCGCGATACTTGGCCGGTCATGGATCCCGAGGTCGTCGAGGAAGCCGTCGAGGTCACGGAAGCGGCCGAACCCGACGGCACGGGGCCGGGCGGCACGGGTCCCGGCGGCGTCGGCCCGGGCGGGTCCGACCAACGGGTGATCCTCGGCAACACCGGCCAGAACGTGCTCGGGCTCGCGATCGGCGCGCGTCGCCACCTTCGCCGCGCAGGTGATCATGACCCAGCGCCTCGGCGACCGCGCCTACGGCGTCGTCACGCTCACGACCCAGTTCGCATTCATCGCGGCGGCGGCCACCCGCTTCGGCATGGACGTCGCGAACGTGCGCCTTGTGGCCATCCTGGTCGGCCGTGGGGAAGCCGCCCGCAGTCGCGCCCTGGTGCGGCGCGCCGGCGCGATCGCCGCGGCGGTGTCGGTGCCGTTCGCCGTGCTCGCCTACTTCCTCGCCCCGTGGCTCGCCGACACGTTCTTCAGCGGCAACGACGCCGCGGTGCCCGCATTCCACGCAGCGGCCGTGACCGTGCCGTTCGCGGCGCTGGCCTTCACGTACATGGGCGCGACGCGCGGGCTGAAGATCATGCGCTACACGCTGTACTCGCAGTGGACCGCGCAACCGATCGGCTGGATCGTCTTCACGCTCGGGTTCTGGGCGGTCTGGGCCGCCACCGCGGGTGCGGCCGGCTGGGCGTTCGGCGCCTCGTGGGCCCTGGCCCTCGCGATCGCGGTCTACGGGTGGCAGAAGGAGCAGCGGCGCTTCCCGCACGAGCTCACCGGCGACGGGCATCCCCGAGGAGCACACCGGGGCGCTGCTGCGCTTCGGCGCCTTGCGCGCGCCCGGCACCCTCTTCTCCCAGCTCATCTTCTGGACCGACCTGTTCGTGCTGTCACTGCTCTCGAGCGGCGAGGGCGCCGCGGCCGAGGGCCAGGTCGGCGTGTACAGCGCGGTGCTGCGCGCCGGGCAGGCGCTGTTCCTGTTCCTCACGAGTGTCTCGCTCACGTTCAGTCCGTTCGTGGCCGACTTGCATCACCGGGGCGAGACCACGAAGCTCGACGAGCTCTACAAGCAGGTGACCAGGTGGACGCTCGCCGCCACGATCCCGGTGCTGCTCGTGCTCGCGATCATGCCCGGGCTCGTGCTGCGCGTCTTCGGCGCCGAGTTCGTCGAGGGCGAGGCGGCCCTGCGCATCCTCATCATCGGCATGATCGTGCCGGTCATGGTCGGCACGGTCGGGTTCATCCTCATCATGGCCGGACGCACCGGGTGGGACCTGCTCGTCTACGTCGCCGGGTTCACGATCGACGTGGGGCTCGCCCTCGCGCTGGCGCGGCCCGACGTGCTCGGCATCCGCGGGGCGGCGATCGCCCAGGCCGTCACGCTCACCTTCAGTGCGCTCGCACGGCTGTTCCTGGTTCGGCGCTTCCTGGGCATCTGGCCGTTCGACGGGGCGTACCTGCGCCTCGTCGTGCCCACCGTCGTGGGTGGCCTCGCGATGGCGGCCGCGCATGTGGTGTTGCCCGAGACGAAGTGGCTCGTGAACCTGCTTGTGTCGGCCGCGGCGGGCACGGGTGCCTACGTGATCGCGCTGCTCGCGATCGGTCTGAAGCCGAACGAACGTGCGACGGCGCTGCGGATGGCCGGCACGGTGGTCTCACGGGGTCGCGCGCGCACCTGACCACGACGATGCGGGCGCGGAAGTGGGTTCCCGGTCGTGGGTGGTCCCCCCGACGACCCACGACCGGGACGGTTGGAGCTCGACGACGTGCCGACCGCGATGAGCGTGAGCCCTCCTCGGTTCGACACCAGGCGGGGGGTAGATCCGCCGCCGTCGAGCCCCGCGGTCATCCGTGCTCTCGAGCCCACGAAGCGCGTGTAGGCGGCCGCGACAGGGTGGACGAGCGCTCCGGTTGACCACTGCAGGTACGGACGCGCACGCTACCCGCCCCGGCCTGGAAGGGCGATACCGCAGAACGGCTAGGACGCAATGGCGATGCCCCGGCGCGCCATCAGCGACCGAGGGCCGACCGCACGGCTTCTTCGGCGGAGTCGGCGCGCACGAGCGGGTCGGCGTCCATGTCGTCGCGGCGCAGGTCCCATGTGCCGAGACCGATGACGCGCTTGCCCATCTTCAGGGCGAGCGCGACCTCGCTCAGGGTGCCGAACTCGCCGCCCACGGCGATCACGGCGTCGGCGCTGCGCGCGACGAGCACGTTGCGCCCCTCACCGAAGCCGGTGGTGACCGCGACCGTCAGATGGTGGCTCGCGCCGGTTCGGTCCTCGCCCGGCAGGATGCCCACCGAGGTGCCGCCCTCGGACGCGGCCCCGGCCGCCGCCGCGTTCATCACGCCCCCCAGGCCGCCGCACACGAGCACGGCGCCCGCGCGAGCGAGGCGCCGGCCGACGTCCTCGGCCATCGCGAGCTCCCACTCGGTGGCGTCGCTCGCGCCGATCACGGCGACGTAGGTGGCGTCGTGCGGGGCCATGTCCCGGAGTATCGCAGGACCGTCACATGCCCGAGCCATGGCCGCGGAAGGCCCACTGCTAGACTCCGGCGCTCGATGGGTCTGCGCTCCCGCTCCCGTTCCCACACGCTCGTCTACGCCTTGTTCGTCGCCGGGCTCCTGATGGTCGCGCTCGCCGCGTGCACCGGTGAGGAGGAGCCCGCGCCCGAGGAGTCCCCGACGACCTCGCCGCCGCCGGTGACGAGCGCCGACTCCTATGTCTTCACCGACGCGGCCGGCATCGAGGCTCGCATCGCGATCGAGGGCGAGGGGGCGGTGCTCACGGTCACCAACGACACCGGGGCGGCGCTGCCGCGCGCGGGTGTCTACGTGCTCGACGCGCGCGACGGCTCGCGCGTCGACTGGCCCGTGCTCGACGCCGCCGAGGTGCCCGAGGGCGAGAGCGAGTGGCAGGTCGAGCGCCCGCCCGTGCCCGAGGCCAAGCACATCGGCCTCGTCGTGATGCTGTTCGGCGGCGAGGACTACGGGGCGTTCGTGCCCCCGCAGCCGGGGGGCGCGTCGTGAGGCACCGTCGTGCCCTCGTCGCGGCGGTCGTCGTGCTGACGGCGGTCATGGCGCTCGGGGCGGGCACGGTCACGGGTGCGCCGGTCGCGGCGGGCCTCGCGCAGACACAGGCGCTGCGCGCCGAGCTCGAGGCGGCGGCGTGCGACGTGCCCACGAAGCTGCTCGTGCGCGGATGGCGCGGTCATCGCGTCGATCGCGGCGGCGACATCGACATCATCCCGCAGGAGCCCGACTTCGTGGGCACCGGTGGACTGCCGCACTCGGGACCGTGGGACTACGTGGCCCAGGTGCCCTTGTGGCTCTACGGGCCCGGTCACATCCAGGCCCGCGGTGAGGTCGATCGGGTCGTGACCCTCGCCGACATCGCGCCCACCCAGGGCGCGCTCGTCGGCTTCCCCTTCGACGCACCCGACGGGGCACCGCTCACGGAGTCGCTCGTGCCCGGCGCCGACCCGCCGAAGCTGGTGGTCGTGGTCGTGTGGGACGGCGCCGGCCGGTTCGTGCTCGACGCGTGGCCGAAGGCCTGGCCGAACCTGCAAGGCCTGATCGACGAGGGCACGTGGTACGAGGAAGCCGAGGTGGGGTCCTCCCCGCCGAGCACGGCGCAGATCCACGCCACGATCGGCACGGGGGCGTTCTCGCGCACCCACGGCCTCGTGGCCCACCAGCTGCACATCGGCGACCGCCTCACCGACCCATGGGAAGCCGGCCCGCGCTACCTCGTCGCGCCCACCTTCGCCGATCTGTACGACCGCGCCATGGGCAACCGCCCGCTCGTCGGCACCCTCGCGACCGTGGCGATCCACCTCGGCATGAT
The DNA here is from genome assembly GCA_963722795.1 of uncultured Actinomycetes bacterium. Classification (GTDB taxonomy): domain Bacteria; phylum Actinomycetota; class UBA4738; order UBA4738; family HRBIN12; genus JAOUEA01. The sequence goes on along the minus strand of CAVROD010000001.1, from coordinate 698,183 downwards.
GAGCCACGGCTCGCTCTGGGGTGGCGGCGACCAGGACATCGCCGTGCTGCGCGAACGTGAGGGCGCCGCGACGCTCGGCGCCGAAGGCCTCTCGTGGAACCTCACCAGCAACGTCGCGCCCTACTACCGCATGTTGCCCTACGTGAACGACCTGCCCCCGATCACCGACTACTTCGACGAGATCGACCTGCAGGACGGTCGCGACGACGGGCAGTGGCACGAGCTGGCGCTCGACGGTGCCCGCGCCGAGGAGGCGCTGAAGACCCCGGCCCGCATCCCATGGCAGACGCGCCTGATCGACGAGGTCGTCCGGCGCGAGGGCTTCGGCGCCGACGACGTGCCCGACCTGCTCTCCATCAACTACAAGCTGGTCGACGAGATCGGGCACCTCTATTCCATGAACGCCGTCGAGATGCGCGACGCGGTGCAGGCGCAGGACGCCGATCTGCTGCGCCTGATCGACCTGTTGAACGAGCGCGTCGGCGAGGGGGAATGGGTGATGATGCTCACCGCCGACCACGGCCACACCCCCGACCCGGCGGTGAGCGGCGCGCAGGCGCTCGAGCCGACGAAGGTCGCAGGCGTCATCCAGGAGCGGTTCGACACCGACGGCGACGACGTGCGCATCGTCGAGTTCACGCAGCCCACGCACATCTTCATCGACCACGACGAGATGCAGCAGAACGGCACGACGCTCGAGGAGATCTCTTCGTACCTGCTGACCGTGACGAAGGGCGAGCTGCAGGGCAACCAGTACCCCGCGCAGCCCGGCGTCGCTGCGGAACGCGCGTTCATCGCGGCGTTCCCCTCGGAGATGGTCGAGGACCTGCCGTGCCTGCAGGGCAAGCTGCCCGACCACGGCAGCAAGGACCTGGCTGCCGATCAGGGGTAGCGGATCTTCGGATCCTCCGGGTCGAGCGACTCCGGCCAGCCGGGGAACGTCTGCGGCCAGTCCCAGAAGTCGTGCGTGGCTCGCACGTGGCGGCCGAGCGAGGGCGGCCGCGGCTTGCGATCGAAGTCGAACACGTGCCGGTAGTTGTGCGAGTTCGCGATGCGCGGGGTCAGCGAGGGCAGGTCCCAGTTGTCGGCGATGAACCGTAGCGGCGAGGAGAACTCCGCGAAGGCGTCGTCGATGTAGCCGCGCTTGGCGTACGGCGAGACCACCATCATGGGCACCCGGAACCCGAGCTCCACGTCGTCGATCGTCGGGGGCGCCACGTGGTCGTACAACCCGCCCCACTCGTCCCAGGTGATGAAGATCGCGATCGACTCCCACATCGACGAGCGCATGATGCCGTTCACGATGTCGGTGACCCAGTTGTGCGCATGTCGCGTGCTGAACGGGGGGTGATCCGAGAGCTGGAACCTCGGCGTGATCCACGTGACCGGCGGCAACGCTTCGGCCTCGATGTCGCGCATGATGTCGTCGACCGGCCAGATGTGTCGCTCCCACAGCTCGTCGTCGTGGAAGATGTCCTCGATCGACGAGTACGCCTGCCAGATGTAGCCCGCCTGGTGGGGGTCGGATGAGTAGTAGGCCCAGTCGATGTCGCGCTTCGAGAGCTGGTGGCCGACGGTCTTCATGTCGAAGCACGTGGGGTGTCGGGCCAGGTTGCCCTGCTCGTCCTCGACGTAGACGAAGACGTCGTCGCCGTACGCGTCGCATCCCCAGCTCTTGAAGGCGCGGCCGTCGTTCAGCTGCTTGACCTTGATGTTCTCGGGGTTGTTGACCGCTCCTCCGGCCTGTCCGGCGATCATGAACAGGTGGTTGGGGTAGGACGGGCCGGCTACCGAGGCGAAGAAGTTGTCGCAGAGCACGAACTCGTCGGCCCACTGGAAGTACGTCGGCACATCGGGTCGGTCGAACTGGGAGTACGCGAAGTACGGGCCATACTCCCCGATCGCGAACCCGTCCATCTTCCCGCCGTTGTGCATCGCGTGCCACGAGGCCGTGTCGTGGGGCAGGTCGCCGGGGAGCCATTCGGGGCATCGTCGCAGCCGGACCTCCTCGCCCCACCGCATGCCGCTGCGCGCGCCTTCGGCCCCGGGGTAACGACCGAAGATGTTGTCGAAGCTGCGGTTCTCGAGCATCAGGTACACGACGCGATCGACCGGCCAGCGCGTGGCGAGCTTCTCCGGTGGCGTGCTCGTGAACGTCGGTCGGGGCTCCGGGCTCGTCGACAGCCGCTCGCCGACGCACGACGTCACGAAGAACCCTGCCGCTGCGGCGGCGGATCGGCTCATGAACTGACGGCGGGTGAGTCTGTGTGGATACACGGGCTGCGTCGAGGCTACCGCGCCAGCTGCATCCGGAGGACCCGCGGATCCGGGGTTGGCCCGTGGGCGTCGCGCGGTTCCACGGCGATGGTGGAGCGCGCACGTCGGCGACGAGGGCCGCCGCCTAGCCCCAGCGCTGCCCGAGGAAGGCAGCGAGCAGGGCCACGGCGCCCTGCTTGTCGAGCGGCTCGTTGCCGTTGCCGCACTTCGGGCTGTGCACGCAGCTCGGGCATCCGTGCGAGCAGGGGCACTGCCTGATCGCCTCGAGCGTGGCGCGCAGCCATCGTTCGCTCGTCGCGGCGCCCCGTTCGGCGATGCCGGCCCCGCCGGGGTACGCGTCGTAGATGAAGATCGTCGTGTGGCCGGTGTCGGGGTGCATCGGCGTCGAAACGCCGCCGATGTCCCATCGGTCGCAGGTCGCCACGAGCGGCAGCAGCCCGATCGCAGCGTGCTCGGCGGCGTGGATCGCGCCCGGCACGTCGCGCGCCCCGACGCCCGCGCGATCGAGCACGGCGGTGGGGATCGTCCACCACACCGCCCTGGTCTCGAGCTCGACCGGCGGGAGCGGCAGCGGGAACTCCTCGAGCGTCTCGTTCGTGGAGACCGACCGGCGCACGTAGCTCACGACCTGGTTGGTGACCCGCACCGACCCGAAGCACTGCTGCACGTCGCCGATGCTCGAGCGCGCGAGGATCGCGGCGACGGCGATGTCGGTCACGTCGCGGGCCTGCGTGTAGAAGTCGGGGTCGGCGGGACGCACCACCGCCACGCGCGAGACGAGGTCGAGCTCCTGCACGAGGAACTGCTCACCCAGGTGCAGGTACACCGCGCCCGGGTGCAGGGTGGCGTACGCGCGATGCTCGTCGGCGGTGCCGAGCAGCTCACCGGTGCCCTCGATCACGATCGAGTACACGTGGCCGCCGCCGGCTCGCACGTCGACGGCGCGGTGCGGAGCGTCCTTGCCACGGTCGTGCCACGCCTCGCGCCGTCGCACCAGGTCGCCGCGTTCCGTCATCGTCTCGAGCGCCTCCTGCACCGCTGCCGGGTTGCCGAAGTACCCCAGCTCGTGATCGCGCAGCGGCACCTCCCGCGCGGCGCATCGCAGATGGGGGTCGCGCACGTACGGGTTCTCGGGGTCGATCACGGCGGCCTCGGGCGGCTTGTCGAACAGGTCTTCGGGGTGGTGCACGAGGTACTGGTCGAGCGGGTCGTCCTGGGCCACCAGCACCGCGAGCGCGTCGGTGTCGCGACGGCCCGCACGACCGGCCTGCTGCCACATCGCCGCCCGCGTGCCGGGGTACCCGGTGAGCACCGCGGCGTCGAGTGAGCCGATGTCGATGCCGAGCTCGAGCGCGCTCGTCGAGGCCACCGCGAGCAGCTCGCCGTCGGCGAGCGCACGCTCGATGCGGCGCCGGTCCTCGGCGAGGTAGCCCGCGCGATAGCTCGTGATGCGCTCCCGCAGCTGCGCGTCGCCCACCTCGCGCCGGGCCCACTCCGCGAGCAGCTCGGCGGCTCGCCGTGACCGGGTGAAGCCGATCGTGCGCGTGCCCTCGCTCGCGAGCCGGCCGACGAGCCAGGCCGACTCGGCGAGCGCGCTGCGTCGCACGCCGGCCTCCTCGTCGACGAGGGGCGGGTTCCACAGCGCGAAGAGCTTCTCGCCCGAGGGTGAGGCATCGGCGGTGACTTCCACCACGTCGTCGAGACCCGTGAGCCGGGTCGCGAGCTCGCCCGGGTTGCCCACGGTCGCGGTGGCCAAGCACCACCGCGGCGACCCGCCGTAGTGCGCCACGAGCCGGCGCAGCCGGCGCAGCACCATCGAGACGTGCGAGCCGAAGACCCCGCGGCACACGTGCGCCTCGTCGACCACCACGAGGGATAGCCGGAAGAAGAAGTCGGCCCAGCGCGCATGATCGGCGAGCAGCGACAGGTGCAGCATGTCGGGGTTCGTCATCACGAGGTTCGCGTTCGTGCGGATCAATGGGCGTTCGGCCTTCGGCGTGTCGCCGTCGTAGACCGCCGCCTTCACCTGGGGCAGCTTCAGCGCACGCACCGACCGCAGCTGGTCGCGGGCGAGCGCCTTCGTCGGGAACAGGTACAGCGCGGTGGCCTTCGGCGTGTCGATCGCCGCCGCCGCGAACGCCGCGTTGTACACGAGCGTCTTGCCGCTCGCCGTGCCGGTGGCGAGCACCACGTCGCGCCCCTCGCGAAGCGCCGCGAGACCCTCGGACTGATGGGGGTACAGCCCGTGCACGCCCGTGAGGCCGAGGCGCGACACCAGGAGGTCGGGCAGGCCCTCGGGGAACGGCTCGACCACGGGGGCGCGGGCCGGCAGTTCCCGCACGTGCACGAGCGATGCGGCCGTCGAGGGGTCGGCGGCGAGCCGGTCGAGGAACGCTCGTGGGTCCACGGTGGCAACGCTACCCGGCGACGGGGCGAGCTCCGGGGTCGTGGGTCAGACCTGCCGGCGGGCGGCGGCGGCCGCCGCGTCGGCCTCGCGCTCGCGCGCCAGCTCGTCGTAGGGCGCGCGGAACGCGTCCCGCGCCAGCTGCCGGAAGTTGAACCGGTCGCTCGCGAGCACCCAGACGCCCAACACGAGGTAGACGATGCCCACGGCGACCCGTTCGATGCCGTGGTACTGCTCGGGCACGATGCCGCCGAGGATGAACTGCCCCCAGAACAAGGCGAAGAGGAAGAGCGCCTCGCGCAACGACATCGTGAGGCTCGAGATCACCGCGACGGCGAAGAAGGACTGCGCGGCCGTGAGGAAGAGCTCCTCCCGCTGCACGGTGTCGAGCGGCAGCCCGTGCAGCCCGCCCGCGGCGAACGAGAAGACGATCGGCAGCGTGCCGACGAGCAGCGTCCATTGGTTCACCTTCGACGAGACGAGCGTGCCGAGCCCCGCGCTCGTGTTCAATCGCCAGGCGTACAGACCCGCGATCAGCAGCTCCGGTGCCTCCGAGGCGAGTGGCGCCACCCATTGCACGAGCAGGAACTCGCTCACCCCGAGCGTCTCGCCCGAGAGCACGAGCGCCTCGGCGAATCGCTCGGCGAACAGCAGGATCACCGCAGCGGCGAAGACCGAGATGGCCCCGACCGTGATGCGGCGGGGCACGGTGCCGAACGTGCCGATGTAGCTCGCGGGGCCGACGAGGTGCGGTTCCTCGGCCGGCGCCCTCGAGACCCGGATCGAGTAGGCGATGAAGATCCCGATCAGGATCGCGGCGTCGATCAAGGTCACGGAGTGCTTCAGCGGCAGCGTGAGCGAGTAGATCGTGGCGATGGCGAGGTACCCGATCTCGATGGAGTGCTCGCGGTCGAGGCGCACGCCCTCCCAGCGGCCGTTCGGCGTCTTCACGAGGCGGTCGCGCTTCTTGAGGCGGAAGTAGGCGATGAAGATCACCATCGTCCATCCCACGCCGATCAGCAGGCGGTTCGCACCGGTCATGTTGGCGAGCGCCAGGTGGCACGGCGACTCCGTGCCGCCGTCGAGCGGCAAGCACGCCGCGCCCGTCTGGGCGAACGACTCGCCGCCCTTCTTCGCGAACACGAAGTCGACGGCGTACTCCGGCAGCACGGCGATCAGGGCGAGGATCGCGATCGCGAGGCCCGCCGAGATGTCGAGCTGCGCGGCCTCGGCCGCCCACGAGAGCATGAAGGCGGCGCCCACGATGGCGAGGCCGAAGAGGAACGCCTCCAGTGGGTGGGAGATGTCGGGATGCGTGAACCGCACCACGAAGCCGGGCACCGTGAGGGCCGCCGCAGCGGCCATCTCGATCTTGGCGCGCGTGGGGTGCACCCCGGCGTCGTCGTGAGGGGTACTCATGCGAGCCGCAGCCTACCGGAGCGGGACTACTCGCCGCCGGTGGGGCTCGGCGGCACGTTCTGCTTCACGAGCGTGCCGTCCTTCTCCGCGTCGGCCACGATCGTGCGTGCCCGCGCCATGTCGAGCGTGACGACCGACATGCCGCCGACCATGCCCGTGCCGCCGGGCAGCACGACGTTCTGCACCTTCTTCGCGGGCACCTTCGAGGAGGTGTAGGCGAGCGCCATGATCTCCGACAGCGGCATCTCGGTCTCGATGTTGCGCATGCCGGCCCCGAGCCACGTGAAGAGGCGCGCTTGATCGGCACGGAACTGCTTCTGGAACTGCGTGAGCGCGGCGAGCATCAGCCGGCCGCCGTTCTCCTGGCGGCCGAAGTCGCCCTGCTCCAGGCTGTGGCGGTCGCGCGAGAACGCGAGCGCCTCGGGGCCGGTGAGCTTCTGCACGCCGGGAGAGAAGTCGCTGCGCGAGTACGAGTCGACCATCGGGAACGGCACGTCGACGGTGAGCCCACCCACGTCGTTGATCATGTCGGTGAAGCCCCAGAACGTGGTGAGCGCCCAGTAGTCGATCGTGACGCCGAAGTTCTGCTCCATCGTCTGCACCATCAGGTCGGGGCCACCGTAGACCATCGAGGAGTTGATCTTGCCGCTGCCGCGCCCGGGGATCGGCATGTACGAATCGCGCGGCACCCCCACGAGGACCGCTCGCTTCTTCGCGGGGTTCAGGAAGATCAGGTGCAGCGAATCGCCGAGCGAGCGCATCACGTCCTCGCCCTCGCGCGCCCCCGATCCGATCGCGAGGATGACGACCGGCTTCGAGCCCGTGAGCGACGGCGTGTACCCGGCGTGCGCCTTGCCGACCACGACGCCGGAGGACTGCGCTCGCACGCCCTCGGAGCCGCTCAGCGCGCCGAGGCTCGAGCCGAGCACCCAGGCCAGCAGGGCCACCACCAGGAACGCCGCGCGCTTCCTCACGAGGCCTCGGCCTCCGAGGGTTCGGCGCTGCCGCTCGCGCCGGGCGACGACGAGGACCCGGGCTTCGATTCTGACTCCTCATCGTTGCGCTGCACCGAGAACGACACCACCACCCACTCGCCGTCGGACTTCTCGAAGACGAATTGCCCCTTGCTCACGAGCATCACGTCGATGGCGGCGCCGGTGCCACGCGCCACGAACCGCGCGCTGCCCTCGACGGCGCGGGGCACACCCTCGGGGTCGAGCAGCACGTGCACCTTGAGCGTGCTCGGCATGGGCTTGATCGTGTCGAACGAGTCGGGCGCATCGGGACCGGCGGTGAGCACGTCGAGCTGCTCCTCGGCGGCGTCGCTCGCCCCATCGGCGAAGAAGTCGAGCACGTCGTCGTAGCTGCCATCCATCCAGTTGCCCGGGTCGAGGAACGCCGCGGTGTACAGGTCGTCGATGCGTTGGGTCACGGCCTCGGCCGGGGCTTGGGCGGCCGCCGCGGCCTGTTGGTGGTCGGGCTTGGTCGAGGTCTCCACCGCCTTCGGCTTGCTGACCTCGAAGGCGAACTCGGGCGTCTCGGGCACATCGTCGCCGACGATGACGCCGAGCGGCCCGTCGCCGCCGGATAGCGAGGCGATCACCACTCCCACGAGCGCGACGACCACGAGGGCGCCCACGATGAGGAGTGGCTTCTTCCGGGAAGGGGTGGCTGCGTGCCTGCCGTCTGCCAAATCGTGCGGAGCCTACCGGCGGGTGCGGACCGCGCCAACGATATCGGCGTGACGGTTCCGTGACGGGTACGATGGGCCACGACACGACAGGCGTGCCGGGAAGACTGGTCGGCAGGAAGGCCCAGCCATGTCCGATCCGGTCGATCACACACCGCCCCCGGGTTCCCGTCACGACGGCTTCGACGAGGTGAAGCCCCCCTGGTCGCGGTCGCAGCGGTTGGTCCCGCGGCGGGTCGTACAGCCCCTGCAGGAGTTCTTGCAGACCTCGACGGCCAGCGCGTCGTTGTTGTTCGTGGCGGTGGTCCTCGCACTCGTCTGGGCCAATTCTCCCTGGAAGGCCGGCTACGAGTCCCTCTTCGCGACCGAGTTCACCGTGCGGCTCGGCTCGCTCGTCGACCTGCAGAAGGACCTGCACTTCTGGGTGAACGACGGACTCATGGCGCTCTTCTTCCTCGTGGTGGGCCTCGAGATCAAGCGCGAGGTCGTCTCGGGGGAACTGCAGAAGCTCAGGGTGGCGACCCTTCCGATCCTGGCGGCGGTCGGCGGCATGGTGGCGCCGGCGCTGATCTATCTGGCGATCGCGGGCGGCGGTGAGGCCGGGCGCGGGTGGGGTATCCCGATGGCCACCGACATCGCGTTCGCGCTGGGGGTGCTGGCGCTGGCCGCGTCGTACGCGTCGCCGAGGCTGAAGCCCCTGCTGCTCACGCTCGCGATCGTCGACGACATCGGGGCGATCATCGTGATCGCGATCTTCTACACCGGCGGCGTGGAGGCCACCGCCCTGATGGTGGCGTTCGCCATCGTCGGTGCGATCGCGGTCGCCAACGCCGTGCACATCCGCTTCATCCTCGTGTACGTGGTGCTCGGGGCCGCGCTGTGGTACGCGACGTACGAGGCGGGTATCCATCCCACGATCGCGGGGGTGGTGCTCGGGTTGCTGACACCGGCGATCCCGTTCCAGCGTCCGGCGGCGGTGAGCGAGGAGGCTCGCCGTACCGCCGACGAGACGAGCGACGAGCCGAGATATGCCGACGACGACGCTCGATGGTGGATGCGGCTCGCCTGGCTCTCGCGCGAGGCCGTCTCGCCGCTCGCGCGCACCGAGCACGCGTTGCTGCCGTGGACGAGCTTCGTGATCCTGCCGATCTTCGCCATCGCCAACGCCGGCGTGGAGCTGTCCCTCACCCGTCTCGGCGACGCGCTCACGGCGCCGGTCTCCCTGGGCGTCTTCTTCGGGCTCGTGCTCGGCAAGCCGCTCGGCGTGCTCGTCGGGTCGTTCCTCGCGGTGCGCTCGGGCCTCGGCAGCCTCGCCGACGACGTGGGGTGGGGAGACCTCACCGGCATGGGCATGACCGCGGGCATCGGATTCACGGTGGCGCTCTTCATCGCCGAGCTCGCGTTCCCACCGGGGCCGATGCTCGACCAGGCGAAGACGGCCATCCTCGCCGCCTCGCTGGTGGCGGGCGTGCTCGGCTACGTGATCCTGCGTGTGGCCCCGTCGCCGGGGGCGGTCGCCAAGGGTCCGACCGAGCCGCAGCCGAATGACGATCAGTGAGCCTGGAAGCGACCCGTCTCGAGCCACGCCCGATAGAGGTCGAACCCCACGCGGGTCGAGCGATGCAGCGGCTGGGGCGGGTCCTCGATGTCGGCCCAGGTGATCTCGCCCATCTCCTCCCCGTCGCCGATGGGCTCGCCGCGCCAGCGGCGCAGCACGAACCACAGCCCGAAGTAGTGGGTCACGTCGCCGTTGGGGTAGGTCTCGAGGTGGTTGCCGGCCCGTGAGATGCAGGCGTAAGCCTCGAGGTCGGCGGGGTCGGCCTCGAGCCCGACCTCCTCGCGCAGCTCGGTGACGGCCGTCTCGGCGAAGCTCGACCCTTCCTCCGCGCCACCGCCCGGGATCGCCCACATGCCGTTGTCGAGGCGGCGGGCCAGCAGCACCCGCCCGTCGTCGTGCACGACCATCACGCTGGCGCCCGGCCACAGCACGAGGTCGGTGCCGACCTTCTGGCGAACGCGCCACAGCGTGGTGCCTTCGAATCCCATGCGGGGCATGCTCGCACACGACCGTCGTCGGCCCGCATCGCTGCAGGTCAGCGAGGGGAACGTTCCCTATACTGCACCGGTCGCCCGGCCCCCTCGGGCACGTTGAGAGGACTCCACCCGACTTCAGGAGGTTGCATGTTCCGCGTCCTTGCCCAGGAAGGCGGCCCGCTCGAGGTCACCTTCGGGTCGTTCGAGAACACGTGGCTGTGGATCGTGCTGGCGATCTCACTCGTGGCGCTGGCGTTCGCCTGGTACCTGCGCGCCCAGGTGCTGGCCGAACCCGAAGGCAGCCCCAAGATGAAGGAGATCGCGACGGCCATCCAGGAAGGCGCGAAGGCCTACCTGAGCCGGCAGTTCAGCACGCTCGGCATCTTCCTCGGCATCCTGACCGTCGTGCTGTTCTTCGCGCTGCCGGTCTCCGACGCCGTCACGACGACGCTGCTCGGCCTCTCGCCGGAACTGTCCATCAGGGTCGGGCGCTCGATCGCGTTCCTGCTGGGGGCCGGCGCCTCGATGCTCACCGGGTACGCGGGCATGTGGCTCGCCGTGCGCGCCAACGTGCGCACCGCCAACGCGGCCAAGGAGTCGGGCCTGCGCAAGGCGCTCACCATCGCCTTCCGTGCGGGCGGCGTGGCAGGCATGTTCACCGTCGGCCTCGGACTGTTCGGCGCGACCCTGATCTTGATGATCTTCAAGGGCGATGCCACGGCCGTGCTCGTGGGCTTCGGCTTCGGGGGCGCGCTGCTCGCGATGTTCATGCGGGTCGGCGGCGGCATCTTCACGAAGGCGGCCGACGTGGGCGCCGACCTCGTGGGCAAGGTCGAGCAGGGCATCCCCGAGGACGACCCGCGCAACGCGGCCACGATCGCCGACAACGTGGGCGACAACGTGGGCGACTGCGCCGGCATGGCGGCCGATCTGTTCGAGAGCTACGAGGTCACCCTGGTCGCTGCGTTGATCCTCGGTGCGGCCGCGTTCGCCGACAGCGAGATCGGCGCGATCGCCGGCGTGATGTTCCCGCTGTTCGTGCGCGCGGTCGGCGTCATCACGTCGATCATCGGCATCATGGCCGTGACGCCGCGCTCCGAGGAGGAGCACGGCATGAAGGCGATCAACCGCGGCTTCTTCCTGTCGGCGGTGATCTCCGCCGTGCTCGTGATGATCATCTCGGTCACCTACATGGAGAGCTGGCGGCCGGGCATCGCCGTGGCGATCGGCCTCGTGCTCGCCTCGGTGATCCAGATCCTCACGCAGTACTTCACCGACACGAAGTACAAGCCGGTGAAGGAGGTCGCCGACTCCACCGTCACCGGCCCCGCCACGACGGTGCTCTCCGGCTTCTCGGTCGGCCTCGAGTCAGCCGTGTGGGCCGCGCTCGTCGTGGCCGGCACGATCATGGCGGCGTTCCTGCTCGCCGACCCCGATTCCTCGAACCTGTTCGCGGAGCGCCTCTACTTCATCGCCCTGTCGGGCATGGGCATGCTCACCACGGTGGGCGTGGTCGTCTCGATGGACACCTACGGCCCGATCAGCGACAACGCCCAGGGCATCGCGGAGATGTCGGGTGAGTTCGAGGGCCGCCCGGCCGAGATCCTCGGCGGGCTCGACGCCGTCGGCAACTCGACGAAGGCCATCACCAAGGGCCTCGCGATCGCGACGGCGGTCATCGCCGCGACGTCGCTGTTCGGCTCCTTCGAGGAAGCCCTGAAGGACGCCGGCTTCACCTTCGAGGGCATCCGCATCGACCAGCCAGACGTGCTCGTCGGCCTGCTCGCCGGCGGCACCATCGCGTTCCTGTTCAGCTCCCTCGCGATCCGCGCCGTCGGCCGCGCGGCCGCGCAGGTCGTGGTGGAGGTGCGCAAGCAGTTCCGCGAGCACCCCGGCATCATGGACTACACCGAGAAGCCCGACTACGCGCGCGTCGTCGACATCTGCACGAAGACGTCGCTGCGCGAGCTGCTCACGCCGGGCTTGCTGGCGGTGCTCTCGCCGGTCATCGCGGGCTTCCTGTTGAAGGAAGAAGCGCTCGGCGGCTTCCTCGCCGGTGCGATCGTCACCGGCCAGCTCATGGCCGTGATGCTCTCGAACTCGGGCGGCGCGTGGGACAACGCGAAGAAGTTCATCGAGGAGGGCCACTACGGCGGCAAGGGCTCCGACGCGCACAAGGCGGCGGTCATCGGCGACACCGTCGGCGACCCGTTCAAGGACACCGCCGGCCCGGCGTTGAACCCGCTCATCAAGGTCATGAACCTCGTGGCCCTGCTGATCGCGCCGCTCGTGGTCGAGTACGCCGACGAGACGGCGATCCGCATCGCGGTGGGCTTGGTGGCGGCGGTGGTGCTCGGCTCCTCGATCTACGTGTCGAAGTCGCGCAAGTCCGAGCTCGACGCCGAGGCGGAGTTCGCCGACAAGGCCGCCACGGCCGTCTGAGGCCGAGCCCCGGGAGGCGGCAGACGACATGAGCGGGCTCCGTCGCTGGCTCGACCGGCTGACCGAGAGCGACGAGACGCGCCTCGCGGCCGAGACCCAGGACTGGGCCCGCTCGATCGCCGACGCCGTGCCCCTCGGCGATGCACCCCTGCGCTCGACCATCAAGATCGCGGGGGTGATCAGGCGCATCACCGTGCTGCCGATGAGCGGTCACGAGTCGCTCGAGGCGCTCGTGAGCGATGGCACCGGTGAGGCCGTCGTGGTGTTCATGGGCCGCCGCGGCATCGGCGGCTTCTCGCTCGGCACGAAGGTGGTCGTCGAGGGCGTGCTCGGCGAGTCGCGAGGCGGGGGCCCCCCGAAGATGATCAACCCCCGTCTGGAGTTCAGCGCGTAGCGGGAGCGGGAGTTTCAGGCTCCTGCAGATGCAGCGGCACGCTCGTGACGACCACGTGCGGCTCGAACAGCAGCAGGCGTTTGAAGTACAGGGCGGTCTGACCGTGGAGCAGTGACTGCCACCATCGGCGCGGCACGATCTCAGGCAGGACGACCGTCACGATCGTGTCGCCGCGCGAGGTGTGCGTGCGGATCTCCTCGAGCAGCGGGACGCCCAGCTCTCGGAACGGCGCCTCCACCATCACGAGCGGCACCTCGAAGCCTCGCTCGACCCACGCCGAGGCGACCGGCTCGATATCGGCATTGTCGGTCACGAGGAACAGCGCCTCGACCTTCACGGCGTGCAGCGATCGAGCGTACGCGACCGCCCGCGCGGTGGCGTAGCTCGCGTTCGACACCGGCACGATCACGAAGCTGCGCTCCGGCTCGTGCGGTCGCCCGGTGCTCACCGGCTCCTGCGGGAGCAGCGGCACGTCGGTCACGACGACGCCGCGCTCGAACAGCATCGAGGTCTTCAGGAGGAACAGACCGCCGGTTGTGGATCACCTGCCGCATCAGGGATCGATCGGCGGCGTTCTCGGGCACGATCACGGTGATGAACCCGTCGCCGGCGCGTGTTCGGCCGTGGAGGAGCGATCGCAGCGATCGAACGAGGTGCTCGTCGGCGCCGGCCAGGCGTTGGAGTTCGCCGAGGCGCGGGGCCGCCAGCGCCCACTCGGCGGCCGCGAGGTCGAACGATGCCGCCGGCCCTATGTGCAGGGCGGTGACGCGTTCGGGCCTGATCGCTCGCAGGTACGCGATGGCGTCACGCGTCGCCGGGCTGAGGTCGGGCACGAGGAACAGCACCTCGTTCTCGGCGACGGCGTCGGCGGGCATCGCGATGTCGAGCGAACGTGCCGACCGCCCGGTAATGGCGGGCCACGAGGAGGAACTGTCCGATCACGATGGGCAGCGCCGCGATCACCATCCAGGCGCCGAGGGCGAACCGCGTCGCCACCACGATCCCGAACACCAAGCCGGTGGTGGTGGCGCCGACCACGTTGATCGCCGCCTTCCACCGCCAGCCCTGGGTACGCACCCTCCACCAGCGTCGCACCATGCCGGCCTGCGACAGGGTGAGGGCGACGAACACGCCGACGACGTAGAGCTGGATCAGCCGGGACAGGTCGGCATCGAAGAGCCATACGAGCACAGCGGCGAGCGCCGAGAGCACGGCGATGCCGTTGGAGAACACGAGACGGTCTCCGCGGTTGCGGAACTGCGACGGCATGAACCCGTCGCGCGCGAGGATCGACGCGAGCCGCGGGAAGTCCTGGTAGGCGGTGTTCGCGGCGAGGATCAGGATCGAGCCGTGAAGACCTGCAGCACGATGAACATCGGTCCGTCGCCGAAGACGGTCTCGCCGATCTGCGAGAGCACCGACCTCGAGGCTGCGATGTGCTCGTTCGTGCGCACGCCGAGAGCCGACGCCATGGCCGAGATCCCGAGGAACATCGGGATGCTCATCGAGCCCATCAGCAGCAGGGTCGATGCGGCGTTCTTCGATTGGGGCCGGCGGAACGCCTGCACGCCGTCGGCGATCGCCTCGACGCCGGTGAGCGCAGTCGCGCCCGAGGAGAACGCCCGGAGGACGAACAGCACCGTGAGCCCCGAAACCGCTTCGAGCGGCAGATCGGCGGTGTCGGCCTGCGGGCAGCCCCCGCTCACGCATCGCCACGCGCCCCAGGCGAGGGTGACGCCGACGACCACGACGAAGCCGTAGGTCGGGATCGCGAAGAGCCGGCCCGCCTCCTTCGCGCCCCGCAGGTTCGCCAGCGTGATCAGCACGATGAACGCGATCGCCATCGGCAGCTTGTACGGCGCGAGGCCCGTCGCCGCCGACGTGACCGCGATCGACCCCGCCGTCACGCTGACCGCGACGGTGAGCACGTAGGAGATCTGGATCGCGCCTGCGGCCGTGAGCCCGGGGATCAGCCCGAGGTTCTCGCGAGCGACGATGTAGGAGCCGCCTCCCTGCGGATACTCCCGAACGGTCTGGCGATACGAGGCGATCACCACCACGAGGAGCGCGGCGACGCCGATCGACAGCGGCGTGAGCAGCGGCATGCCCGAGGAGCCCACCAGGACGAGGACGAGCAGCATCTCCTCGGTGGCGTAGGCGACGGACGAGAGCTGATCGGAGGCGAAGACGGGCAACGCGAGCAGCTTCGGCAGCAGCTGATGCTCCGCCTTGTGCGAGGCGAGCGCCCGCCCGAGCAGGACGAGCTTCGATCCAGCCGCCCAGATCTCGTCCGAGGGTCGCCTCGCGGGCCGGCGTGCGTTCCACCCGGGCATCTTATGGCTAGGGGGTAGGCTCGGTGCCATGACGACGGCCGGCGAACGCAGACACCTTCCGGCACGTCCCGACCGACACGGGACGGACGCGGCGCCCTCGGGCTCGTTTCGCAGCGCCGTCGATCTGTCGCCGCGGCTCGCCGCCGCCTACGCGCTGGCGGTCGTGGCGACCGGGACGATCGTGCTCGCGGCCTCGCCGATCCGCGATCGGGTCGACCCCGTCGCCACGGGGTTCGGATTCTCTGCTCCTCGTGCTCGCCTGCGTGGGGCTCGGTGGGCTCGGACCTGGCATCGCGGCCTCGGTGCTCGCGTTCGTCGCGTTCAACTTCTTCTTCCTTCCCCCGTACAAGACGTTCGCGGTCGGCAAAGCGCACGACGTGATCGTGCTGTTCGTCTTCCTCGGGTTGAGCGTGCTGATCTCTGTGCTGGTCGGGCGCGCCGAGGCGCGCGCGCGAGCGGCCGAAGCCCGGGCGGAGGAGCTGCGACGCCAGCAAGACCTCACGCGGTTGTTGATCGAGCCGCAGGCGGTGGAGCATCCGTACGAAGGCGTGCTGCGAGTGGTCGTCGCGACGTTCGGATTCATCGACGGTGCCCTCTACGTGCAGGAAGGCCCGGACCGCGGGCTCGTCGAGCAGGCGACCGCGGGCGGCGACACGGGCAGCGTGCCGCACACCGGCGGTGACGGCGTCGAGCGGCTGCCGCTCAACGTGGGCCGGCGCAACCTGGGATTGCTCGTGATGCGGGGGGTGCGCGAGCCGCTCAGTCCCTCGGAGCGACGCATCCTCGAGTCGTTCGGCAACCAGCTCGCGCTGCTGCTCGAACGCGACCGGGCGTTGCGGGCCGCGATGGCGCCGCCGGTGACCGGCGTCTGACTCAGCGCACCCCGCCCGCACCGTCGATGGTGTCGGTCGGCACGCCGCCGGGCATGTCGGCTCCCACGACGGCGTCGCGCAGCTCGCGCTCGACGGCGCCGCTCGCGAGGGCGAGCACCTCGTCGCCGGCGGCGAACACGGTCTCGGGCTGGGGGATCACGACGTGTCCCTCGCGCAGGATCGCCACGATCACGGCGTCGCCGGGCAGGCGCAGCTCGTAGACCGCACGGCCCACCGACGGCGACCCGTCGGGCAAGCGTCATCTCCACGATCGAGACCTGGCCGCTGCTCGAGCCGGATCAGCCGGACGAGGTCGCCGACCGTCACGGCTTCCTCGACCATGGCGGTCAGGATGTGCGGCGGAGAGACCTCGGCGTCGACGCCCCACTGATCGGTGAACAGCCATTCGTTCTTCGGGTGGTTCACGCGAGCAAGCACACGGGGCACGGCGAACTCCTGCTTCGCGAGCAGCGACGTGACGAGGTTGTCCTCGTCGTCGCCGGTCGCCGCGACGAGCACGTCGGCGCTCGAGGTGTCGGCCCCTTCGAGCACCCACGGCTCGCACGCATCGCCGAGCATCACCCGCACGCCGGGGGCCCAGACCTGCAGCTTCTCGACGAGGCTGCGCTTCTGCTCGATCAGCGTGACCTCGTGCCCGCGTTCGAAGAGGTCGACGGCGAGATGCCGTCCGACCGCGCCGCCGCCCGTCACGATGACCCTCATCAGTGGTGCTCCGTGACCGGTTCGAAGACCTCGTCGAGCGTGTCCATGCCGTCCTTCGTGAGCATCACCACGAGGTAGTCGCCCTCCTGCAGGGTGCTTGCGGCGGTCGGGAGGAACCCGCCGCCGCCGCGCGAGACGCCGGCGACCAGGATCTTGCCATCGACGTTGAACGACGTCGCGGCCTTGCCCACCATGTGGGCATTGACCGGGATGCGCATGCGCAGCAGGTCGCCGCCGCCGAGCGCCTCCCGGATCTCCTGACGGTCGTGGAGCAGCATCAGTTGGATCTGCTTCACGCCCCAGGTCGTGGTCGCGACCGTCGGGATGTTGAGTCGCTCGTAGATGTCGGCTCGCCGCGGGTCGTAGATGCGCGCCACGACCTTGGGCACGTGGTAGTTCTCGAGCGCCACCCGGGCCGAGACGATGTTGGAGTTGTCGCCGCTCGAGACCGCCACGAAGGCATCGGCCTGCTCGATGCCGGCTTCCTCGAGCACGTCGCGATCGAACCCGAGGCCCACGACGGTCTGCGCGCCGTCGCCCGGGGGGTAGCGGAAGAACGCCTCGGCGTTCTTGTCGATCACGACCACCTCGTGTCCGGCGTCGAGCAACTCGTGCGAGAGCTCGGAGCCGACGCGGCCACAACCCATGATGATCACTCGCATCGCGGGGCATCCTAGTCCACGGTCGCCGCCGCGACAGTCGTCGGGGGACGGAACGACCCCGGAAAAGGACGGGGCCCGGAGGTCGGGCGAGCTGGAGGGCTCCGTCCGGCCTCCGGGCTTGGTTCGGAGGATGGGTTCAACTCCTGATGAGAGTGTCGTCGGAGCCCTGTGAGCGCTGCGTGAAGGAACCGCCCCGGGGCGTGAAGATCACGTGAAGACCGATCCGTGCCGATACGCATGGCACGATGGGACCTGCCATGGAACTGGGAGTGGGCGAGCCGGAGCGCCGACGCGTCCGCGGGCTGAGTGGTCGCGGGGCCGTCATCGCCGTGGTCGCGCCCGCGGTCGCCGGCGTGGCGTCGATCCCGCTCGCACGCAACGGGCCGGCGGCCGCCATCGCGCTGTTCCTGCTCGCGATCGTGATCGCCGCGGTGGCGGGAGGTCTGTGGGCGGGCCTGCTCGCCGCGACCCTGTCCTCGATCGGCCTCCCGCTGCTCTACGGATCCCCGCGGTTCGAGCTCGGATTCGACGGCACCGAGGAGGTCCTCACCGCCCTCGTCTTCCTCGCCGTGGCGCTCGTGGTGGGCATCCTCGTCGGGGGCGCCGCGGAGGAACGGGCGCGCGCCTCGCGGCGTGAGCGCGAGGCGAGGTTGCTCGGGCATCTCTCGTCGCGGTTCGTCTCGGGTGAGGTGCCCGATCGCGTGCTCGACGACTTCGTCCGCGTGCTGCTCGAACCGTTCGGCCTCGTCGAAGCGGAGGTGCGCGTCGAGCTCGACGGCACCCAGCTGCACGCACGGGCGGTGCAGCCCGGGCTCACGCCGGGCGGGCCCGACACCGTCGTGCCGCTCGTGGTGGGGCCGGTGTCGTTCGGCACCCTGCGGGTCGAGCGGCCGTCGGGGCGGCGGCCGCTCGGACCCCATGAGCACCTGTTGCTCGAGGCGGCGTCGAAGCAGGCCGCCGCCGCGCTCGACCGCGCGCGGCTCGACGCCCGCGCGCGGCTCGCCCAGCTCGACGCCGAGACGAACCAGCTGCGCGCGGCGATGTTCAGTTCGGTGACCCATGACTTCCGCACGCCGCTCGCCTCGATCAAGGCGGGCGTGACGAGCTTGCTCGACACAGCCGCGGTGCACGACCCGGCGCAGGAACGCGAGCTGCTCACGACGATCCTCGAGGAGACCGACCGTCTCAACCGGCTGGTCGGCAACATCCTCGACCTCGCGCGCATCAGAGCGGGGGCCCTCACGCCCACGCGGCACGAGGCCGGCCTCGACGAGATCGCCGAGGTGGTGGTCGCCCGGCTCGCGCCACGGCTCGTCGACGTGCGCGTCACCCTCGACATCGCCGACGACGTGCCGTCGGTCGCGGTCGACGAGATGCAGCTCGACCAGGTGATGACGAACCTGCTCGAGAACGCCGCACGTCATTCGCCGCTCGGCGGCGAGGTTCGGGTCTCGATCGAGCCGGCCGGTGACCGCGTCGCGGTGCGGGTGCGCGACCACGGCCCGGGCGTGCCGGCCGATGACCGCGAGCGGGTCTTCGAAGCGTTCTACCGGGGCACCTCGATCCCCGATTCCCCGGGCACGGGCCTCGGGCTCGCGATCGCGAACGCCATCGTGACCGCGCACGGCGGACGCATCTGGACCGAGGACACACCCGGGGGCGGCGCCACGTTCGCGTTCGAGATCCCGATCGATGGTCCGAGCGTCCCGGCCTCGCTCGAGCGCGACGCGTTCGATGCAGCGCCGCCGCGCTCCGATCCGCCGATCGTCCCGGCCGCCGATCGCGAGGCGCGCGCATGACCCGGGTGCTCGTGGTCGACGACGAGCCGCAGATCCGGCGGGCGCTGCGCACGAGCCTCGAGGCCCATGGCTACGAGGTCGTCACGGTCGGCACCGGTGAAGAAGGCGTGGTCGGTGCCGCCGAGCAGGCGCCCGATCTCGTGCTGCTCGACCTCGGCCTGCCCGACCTCGACGGCACCGAGGTGATCAAGCGCGTGCGGGCGTTCAGCGAGGTGCCGGTGATCGTGCTGTCGGTGCGCGAATCGCAGTCCGACAAGGTCGCGGCGCTCGATGCAGGCGCCGACGACTACGTCACGAAGCCGTTCGGCATGGAGGAGCTGCTCGCGCGGGCACGGGCGGCGATGCGACGCAAGCAGACCGACGAACCCGCCTCCCCCGTGCTGCGGTTCGCCACGCTCGAGGTCGACCTGCCGAAGCGTCTCGTGACGCTCGGAGGCGAGCAGATCCGGCTGACCCCCACCGAGTACGGGTTGCTCGAGGCTCTCGTCACGAACCCGGGCAAGCTGCTCACCCACCAGTGGCTGCTGCGGAAGGTGTGGGGTCAGGGCTACGGCACCGAGACGACCTACCTGCGCACGTACGTGCGGGCCTTGCGCAAGAAGCTCGGCGACGACGCGCAGGCGCCGGCCCTCATCGTCACGGAGCCGGGCGTCGGCTACCGCTGGGTGGCCGAGCCCTCCGGGTAGCGCTCCGGCTCGTCGCCGGGGCCGCGACGTGCGAACATGCCGCGGTGCCGGCTGAGCTCGACCTGCCTCGCCGCGTCGGCGGCGGGCCGCTGAAGCGCCTGTTCCTGGGGCGGGCGATCGCCTCCGACAAGGCCGAACACCAGCTGCTGCCGAAGTTCCTGGCGCTGCCCGTCTTCTCCTCGGACCCGCTCTCCTCGAACGCGTACGCGACCGAGGAGATGATGCTCGTGCTGGTCGCGGCCGGCGCGGGAGCGTTGACGCTGCGCCTGCCGATCGCGATCGCGATCGCGCTCCTGCTCGCGATCGTCGTGACGTCGTATCGCCAGACGGTGCGCGCCTACCCGACCGGCGGAGGCTCCTACATCGTGGCCCGCGAGAACCTCGGCACGCTGCCCGGCCTGGTGGCGGCCGCCGCGATCCTCACCGACTACGTCCTGACGGTGGCGGTGAGCATCACGGCGGGCACGACGGCGATCGCCTCGGTCGCCCCGGAGACCTTGGTGCCGCTGCGTGTGCCCATCGCGATCGTGCTGGTCGCGTTCGTCACGCTCGCGAACCTGCGAGGCGTGAAGGAAGCCGGTTCGCTCTTCGCGATCCCCACGTACGGCTTCGTGCTGATGATCGCGATCACGCTCGTGACGGGCTTCGTGCGCTGCCTCGGCGGGTGCCCGCTCGCCGAGACGGCCGACCTGCCGCTGACGTCGAGCACACCTTGTCCCTCTTCCTCATCGCGCGGGCGTTCTCGTCGGGCGCGACGGCGCTCACCGGCGTCGAGGCGATCGCCGACGGGGTGCAGGCGTTCCGGCGTCCGCAGGCCAAGAACGCGGCGACCACGCTCGCCGTGATGGGCGCGATGTCGATCGTGATGTTCCTCGGCATCACGGCGCTCTCGCAGCTGCTGCACGTGCGCATCACCGAGGACATCGCGCACGAGCTGCCGGTGCTGGCGCAGATCGGCGACACGGTCTTCGGTGGGGGCTTCATGTTCCTGCTGCTGCAGGTATTCACCGCCGGCATCCTGATCCTGGCCGCGAACACGGCGTTCCAGGACTTCCCGCGGCTCGCGTCGATCCTGGCTCGCGACCGGTTCATGCCGTCGCAGTTCCGCAACCGCGGCGACCGGCTCGTCTTCTCCAACGGCGTCGTCGTGCTGGCGGGCCTCGCGGCCGTCTTGATCTGGGCGTTCGACGCGAACCTCACCCGGCTGATCCAGCTCTACGTGGTCGGCGTGTTCACCGCGTTCACCCTGTCGCAGGCCGGCATGGTGCGGCGGTGGATGCGCACCAAGCGAGGGCTCGTGGCAGCGCAGCGCGGTGATCAACGGCGTCGGCGCCGCCACGACCGGCATCGTGCTCGTCGTGGTCACGATCACGAAGTTCGCCAAGGGCGCGTGGATCGTGATCGTCGCGATGCCGTTCATCGTGCTGTTCTTCTGGGCGGTGCACCGCCACTACGAGCACGTCGCCGCCGCGCTGAAGGCTCGGCGCCTCACGGGCCGCGACGCCGCGTCCGGCACGATGCTGCTGCTCGTGCCCGACCTCGGGCCCGCGACGCGCGACGCCGTGGCCTACCTGCGCGCGGTGCGACCGGTCGCCTTCCGAGCCCTGCACGTCGGTGCGCCGGGGTCGTTCGAGGCGGTCGCCGCCGAGTGGTCGGTCGTCGCCCCCCGCATGGGCGACCTCGAGCCGCTCGAGGGCGCCGACCGCCATCTCGTGCGTTCGGTGCGGCGCTTCGTGCGAGCGCTCCCTCGCCACGAGCGCGAGCGCTTCCTCACCGTCGTGATCCCCGAGCTGCTGCCGCGCAACTCGATCTGGCAGTTCCTGCGTCACCGGGAGGCGTTCCTGCTGAAGACGGCGCTTGCTGTTCGAGCCGCGGGTCGTCGTGACCGACGTGCCGCTCGTGCCGTCGGAATCGCGCTCCGCGTGGCCGAGCGACCGTCCCGTCGAGCCCGAGCGCTCGGTGGTGCTCGTGCCCGTCTCGGCCGTGCACGACCCCACGGTGCGCGCGGTGATCTACGGGAAGTCGCTGCACCCGACCGAGATCGCGGCCATCTACATGGTGACCGACCCCGACGAGGTCGAGGCGGTCGTCGACGAGTGGCACGAACGCCAGCTCGACGTGCCGCTCGTGCTGGTCGAGGCGCCGTTCCGCGACTACGGTCCGCCGCTGCTGGCAGAGATCCGCGCGCATACCGATCGAGGCGACACCGTGGTCACCGTCGTGCTGCCCGAGCTCGTGCCGCGACATTGGTGGGAGAGCCTCTTGCACAACCAGACCGCGCTGTTCTTCAAGCGGGTGCTGCTGTTCGAGCCCGGCGTGGTCGTGACGAGCGTGCCGTTCCACCTCGCCGCACCCGAGGTGGGCGACGACGCCGACCCGGCTCCCGAGGGTGTCGGCACGGCGTAGGCTGCAAGCCTATGGCCAAGATCGAATCGCCCGGGTCGTCCTCCGGCGTCCTGAAGCGGGTCATGCTCGGCCGCGCCTTCTCGAGCGCGCGCCTCGAGCACACGTTGCTGCCGAAGGTGCTCGCGCTGCCCGTCTTCGCTTCCGACGCGCTCTCGTCGGTGGCGTACGCGACCGGCGAGATCCTGCTGGTGCTCACGGTGGCGACGGCGGCCCCGCAGCAGTACGTGGTGCCGATCGCCGTCGCCGTGTCGTTGTTGATGGCGCTCGTGATCGCCTCGTACCGCCAGACGGTGCGCGCCTACCCGGGCGGTGGCGGCGCCTACATCGTGAGCCGAGAGAACCTGGGGCAGTTCCCCGGTCTCGTCGCCGCCGCGGCGCTGCTGTTCGACTACATGATGACCGTGGTCGTCTCGATCGTGGCCGGCGTGTTCGCGATCGGGTCGGCGCTGCCCGTGGCCAACGAGCACGCCGTGGTGCTGTGCGTCTTCTTCGTCGCCTTCGTCACCCTCGCGAACCTGCGTGGCTCGAAGGAATCGGGCGTGCTGTTCGCGATCCCGACGTACGGCTTCGTGCTGTCGATCGGTGCATTGCTCGTGCTCGGCCTCGGCCAGTGCCTCGGGGGATGCCCTGCGGTGGACGTCGACGTGGAGCCGATCCACGACGCGGCCTCGACCGCGGGCGCGGTCGGGCTCTTCGTGTTGCTGAAGGCGTTCTCGTCGGGGGCGACGGCCCTCACCGGCGTCGAGGCCATCTCGAACGGCGTGCCGGCGTTCAAGCGGCCGCAGGCGCACAACGCGGCGTCGACGCTCGCGATCATGGGCGCGATCGCGATCACGATGTTCCTCGGCATCTCCTGGCTCGCCACGCACGTCGAGGGTGTGATCGCGAGCGAGGAACGCTCGGTGCTCGCCCAGATCGCGATCGCCGTCTTCGGCGAGGGCTCGATCGGCTTCTACGTCGTGCAGGTGTTCACCGCGGCGATCCTGATCCTCGCCGCGAACACCGCCTATCAGGACTTCCCGCGGCTCGCGTCGATCCTCGCGCGCGACCGGTACCTGCCGAACCAGTTCGTGAACCGCGGCGACCGCCTCGTCTTCTCCAACGGAGTGCTGGTGCTCGGGTTGCTGTCGGCGCTGATGATCTACATCTTCGACGCGAACCTCAACGCCGTGATCGGGCTCTACGTGGTGGGGGTGTTCACGTCGTTCACGCTCTCGCAGTCCGGCATGGTGAAGCACTGGATCGCCGAGGGCCGCACGGGCGACGCCGCGATGAAGGGGTGGCGCCGTTCGATCGTGATCAACGCGATCGGCGCGGTCACGACGTTCGTCGTGCTCATCGTCGTGGCGGCGTCCAAGTGGTCGAGCGGGGCGTGGCTCTCGATCCTGATCATGGCGCTGCTCGTGCCGATCTTCTACTCGATCCACCATCACTACGTGAACGTGAAACGCCAGCTCGATGCCGGCCGGGTGCGACCGGGCGCGCCGGGCAGCAACCACGTCGTGCTGCTCGTGCGCGACTTCGACGTGGCCACGGCCGAAGCGGTGGGCTACCTGCGCTCGTTCCGACCCGAGGACATCCGGGCCGTCTTCCCGAGCCGCGACGACGCCGTGGCGGCCAAGGTGCAGGCGAGGTGGCGCACCTTCGTCGGCCCGGGCATCCCCGACCTCGAGGCCATCCCGGCGTCGGACCTCACGGGCGGCATCCGTGCGCTGATCGAGGGCATCGATCGTGGCGCCGACGACTTCGTCACGGTGGTCGTGCCCGAGGTGCTCCGGTCACGACGGCTGTTCTCCTACCTGGTGCACAGCCGTGACCTCGTGCGGCTCAAGGCGAGCCTGCTTCGCACCCGCAACGTCGTGGTCACCGACGTGCCGGTCGTGGTCGAGGAAGGCACGCCGTCGGCCGCCGGCGGCAAGCCGCTCATCCCGCAGCGCACCGTGACGCTCGTGTTCCTCTCGTCGGTGAACGACGTGTCGGTGCGCGCGGTGAACTACGCGCGCACGCTCGACGCCACGGTGACGCGCGCGGTGTACTTCGATCTCGACCCCGAGGCGGCGCTCGTGGTCGGCGACGACTGGTTCGACGTGGTGGAAGGCGTGCCGCTCGACATCGTCGAGGCGCCGTTCCGCGACCTGTCGACCCCCATGCTCGAAGAGGTGCGCCGCTACACCGATCGTGGCGACACGGTCGTGAACGTCGTGGTGCCGGAGTACGTGGTCGCGAGGTGGTGGCAGCTGCCGCTGCACGGGCAGACCGCGCTGTTCGTCAAGCGCCTGTTCCTGTTCGAGGAACGGGTGCTGCTCACGAGCGTCGCCTACCGGCTCGAGACGTCGCGCGCCGCGCACGATGATGCCACCGCGCCCTCTTCCGGCTGAGGTACGGTTGCCGGCGACGGCCGTGAGCACAGCGGGAGGCGAACCAGGTGAACATCCGTCCGGCGACCCAGGACGACGCGGAATTCCTCAAGACGATGCTCTACGAGTCGGCGCGGTGGAACCCCGACTGGCCCCGTGAGCCGATCGCCGAGGTGCTCGACGACCCCGTGCTTCGCCGCTACCACGAGGGGTGGGGTCGCGACGGCGACGGCGGCGTGATCGCCGAGCTCGACGGTCACCCCGTGGGCGCGGTCTGGTACCGGCAGTTCACCGAGGCCGAGCCCGGCTACGGCTTCGTCGACGAGAAGACCCCGGAGCTGTCCGTGGCGGTGCAGCCGCTCCACCGGCGCAAGGGCATCGGCGGCACGTTGCTTCGCGCGGCGATGGTGCAGGCTCGCGAGGACGGCTTCCAGACGCTCTCGCTCTCGGTCGCGGTGCACAACCGCTCCCGCATGATGTACCAGCGCGTCGGCTTCGAGAAGGTGGGCGAGCAGGGCGACAGCTGGACGATGCTCGTCAACCTCTGAGCGTCACCCCTCGGGCGTGCCTGGGTGCGCCTTCGCCGCATCGAGGGCGGCGTACTCGGCACGCACCGTGGTCCACCGACGGCGCACGTACCAGACGGCGGCGATGACACACAGGCCGGCGATCGCCCACGAGAACGGCTGCAGAACCCGCTCGACCGTTCGCCACCGATCGCCCAACTCGTAGCCGAACCAGGCGAGCGCGAACGTCCAGGGCACCGCGCCGATCAACGTGTAGCAGGTGAAGCGCCAGAACGGCATGCGTACCACGCCCGCCGGCAGGGAGATGAAGGTGTTCAACACGGGCAGCACCCGGGCGAAGGCCACGGTCGCGTCGCCGTGTCGCTCGAACCACTCGTGCGCCTGATCGACCTCTCGAGGGCGGATGAGCAGGTAGCGACCGAATCGGTCGATCAGCGGACGGCCGCCGACCGCTCCCGCCCAGTAGGCAGCCCACGAGCCCACCAGGGTGCCGATCGAGCCCACCACACCGACGGCCACGAGCGAGAGTTCCTGCCCTTCGGCCGCGAACCCCGGCGCGGCGAGGGCGCCGCCGAACAGCATCGTGACCTCGCTGGGGATCGGCACGCAGGCGGAGCTCAGCGCCATCAGCACGAAGATGGCGACGTAGCCGTAGCCGGCGACGGCGTCGATCACGAACTGATGCAGCCAGTCGAGCATGCGTGTGCCGCTCCACGACCTCGGGAATATGTGGACCGTACCAGCGCGTTGCGGAGCCTCCGGACGAGGTCTCGGCACGTGACCGTGCACGGTGGAGTTGCGACACGGTGGTACGGTCGCCGCTGGGTTCCCCGTGCGACACCGGGCTTGACACCCGTCCCCACCGACCCGTAAAGGTTCCCCGCCATGGCCAACGGAAGGACGCTCGTGGTCGTCGAATCGCCCGCGAAGGCGAAGACGATCGAGAAGTACCTGGGCGGCGACTACGCCGTCCGTGCTTCCTATGGGCACATCCGTGACCTGGGCAAGGGGTACGGGGGCCTCGGCGTCGACGTCGAGCACGCCTTCACCCCCGACTACGTGGTGCCCGAGGATTCCAAGCGGCACCTCAGCGAACTGAAGAAGGTGATGAAGGCGGGCTCGGGCGACCTGATCCTCGCGACGGACTACGACCGCGAGGGCGAGGCGATCGCCTATCACGTGGCCAGCCTGCTCGGCGTCGACCCGACGACCGCCAAGCGCGTCACCTTCACCGAGATCACCCGCGACGCGATCCTCGAGGCCTTCGGCCAGCCGCGCGCCATCGACCTGCAGCTCTACGACGCCCAGGAGGCCCGCCGCATCCTCGACCGGCTCGTGGGCTTCCGCATCTCGCCCCTGCTGTGGAAGCGGGTGCGCCCCGGTCTGTCGGCGGGCCGCGTGCAGTCGGTCGCCGTGCGGCTCATCGTCGAGCGGGAGCGTGAGATCCGAGCGTTCGTGCCGGTCGAGTACTGGAGCGTCGACGTCCGCCTCACGCCCGGCGACGGTCCCGAGCAGCCGTTCACCGCCCGGCTCACCCAGGTGCCCGAGGGCAAGGCTCGCAGCCTCGCCCGAGAAGAAGGGCGTGCTGCTGTCCGAGGAAGCCCAGGCGGCCGAGCACGTCGAGCGCCTGCGCCGCGCGGCGTACCGCGTCACGAACGTCGAGAAGAAGGAGCGCAAGCGCTCGCCGGCGCCGCCGTTCACGACCTCGACCCTGCAGCAGGAAGCCGCGCGCAAGCTCGGGTTCACCGCCCGCAAGACGATGACCCTCGCCCAGCGCCTCTATGAAGGCGTCGACCTTCCCGGCGAGGGCACCGTCGGGCTCATCACCTACATGCGAACCGACTCGGTGAACATCGCCGATACCGCGCTGCGCGAGGTGGCCGAGCTCGTGAAGACCGAGTACGGGGAGCGATACACGCTCGCCGAGCCCCGCCGGTACAAGACGCGCAGTCGCAACGCGCAGGAAGCGCACGAGGCCGTGCGACCCACGAGCGTGATGCGCACGCCGGCAAGGGTGGCCGCCACGCTCGATCGCGACCAGCTGCGCCTGTACACCCTGATCTGGCAGCGCACGATGGCCACCCAGATGGCCGAGGCGCGCTTCGACCAGGTCGGCATCGACGTCGAGGCGACGGCGCAGCGTCGAACGGCGACGCGGCGCCGGTCACCTACGGCCTGCGTGCCACCGGCCAGACGATGACCTTCGACGGGTTCATCCGCGTCTACAAGGAAGGCCGCGACGAGGGTCCCGACGAGGACGCCGAGTCGACCTTGCCGGTGCTCACCGTCGAGCAGCTCCTTCGCATGCTCGACGTGCTGCCCGAACAGCACTTCACCCAGCCGCCGCCGCGTTTCTCCGAGGCCTCGCTCGTGAAGACGCTCGAGGAGCTCGGCATCGGCCGCCCCTCGACCTACGCCTCGATCATCGACACGATCCAGCGGCGCGAGTACGTGACACTCGAGGACAAGCGCTTCCGCCCGACCGACACCGGCGAGGTCGTCACCGACAAGCTGATCGAGCACTTCCCCGACGTGGTCGACGTGACGTTCACCGCGTACATGGAGAAGACGCTCGACGACATCGCCGAGGGCGACCTGCGCAAGATCACGATGCTCGAGGAGTTCTACGGCCCGTTCGAGCGTGCCCTCGAGAAGGCCGAGCACTCGTTCGAGCGGTTCAGCGAGGAGCTCGACGAGGCGTGTCCGCTGTGCCCGACCGAGGGGCGCGAGCCCGGCACGCTCGAGGTGAAGCTCGGTCGCTACGGCAAGTTCGTGGGCTGCACGAACTACCCGGAATGCCGCTACATCCGCAACATGGACGGCAGCGTGCGGCCCGAGCCCGAGATGCTCGACGAGACGTGTCCCGAGTGCGGCAAGCAGTTGCAGCGGCGCGTGGGCCGCTACGGTCCGTTCACCGGCTGCAGCGGTTATCCCGACTGCCGCTACATCAAGAAGGACCCGCCCGTGTCGACCGGCGTCACCTGCCCCCAGTGCGGCGAGGGCGAGCTGATCGAGAAGCGCAGTCGGTTCGGCTCCATCTTCTACAGCTGCAGCCGTTACCCCGACTGCGACTGCGCCGTGGGCAATCCGCCCGAGAAGGATCGCCCGTGCCCGCAGTGCGGCTCACTGTTGCTGCGCCGGCCCAAGTCGCTGAAGTGCTGGGGGTGCGGCGCCGAGCTCGACCTCGAGTTCAACGTGACGAAGGACGGCGACGTCGAGGCCGAGACCGCCGCCCGCGAGGCGAAGGCCGCCGCCCGTGCCGCCCGCGCCGCCAAGAAGAAGACCACCGCCAAGAAGGCGACGGCGAAGAAGAAGACCGCCGCGAAGAAGACGACGCGGAAGAAGACCACGGCGAAGAAGGTGACCGCGAAGAAGGCGGCCTCGAGCGTGAGCGAGCCGGCCCCGCCGCCGCCGACCGCCGCGACGACGGAGGCCTAGCGGCTCGTGGCTTCGGTCGCCGACGAGGTCGCCGCGCTTCGCGGAACCCGTGCGGCGACCCTGAGGGACCTGCTCACCCATCCGGCCTTCTCGCGCCTGCTCGCGGCGATGACGGTCTCGTCGCTCGGCGATTGGGTCGGGTTCATCGCGGTCACGTCGCTCGTGACCCGGCTGT
This sequence comes from uncultured Actinomycetes bacterium, assembly GCA_963722795.1. GTDB lineage: Bacteria > Actinomycetota > UBA4738 > UBA4738 > HRBIN12 > JAOUEA01. Next base: position 669,545 of record CAVROD010000001.1, on the reverse strand, counting down.
CGGGCACGACCGCGGCGGCGGGGCTCGCCGTCGGTGCGGTGATGACCGCCCGCATGCTGCCCGCCATCCTGTTCGGCCCGTTCGCCGGGGCGCTCGTGGACCGGGTCGATCGCAAGCAGATCATGATCCTGGCCGACGTCGGGCGCGCCGTGATGTACGCCTCGATGGCGTTCCTCGGGGAACTGTGGGCGATCTTCCTGCTGTCGTTCGCGATCGAATGTCTGTCGTTGCTGTGGACGCCGGCGCGCGACGCGTCGCTGCCGAACATGGTGCCCCGGCGCCAGCTCGCCAACGCGAACGCGATCGGCCTCGTGAGCACCTACGGCACGTTGCCCGCTCGCGGGCGGCATCTTCGCGCTGCTCGCCGCGTTCTCGACCGGACTCGCGGCGCGCGTGCCCTGGCTCGGCGGGCGTCCGCAGTCGCTCGCGCTGCTGCTCGACGGCGGCACGTTCCTGTTCTCGGCGTTCATGGTGAGCCGCATCACGTTCCCGCCGAAGACGGGCGGGCTGCGGGGCCGGTTCGATCTCACCCGCATCTGGCGCGACGTCGTCGACGGCCTGAAGTTCCTGCGCGAGGACTCGATCGCCTCGGCCATGACCGCCGGCATCGTGGTGGCGTTCGGCGCGGTGGGCGCCGTGCTCGCGCTCGGGCCCGATCTTCGTGCGCTCGCTCGACGCGGGCGACGCGGCCTGGGGCGTGATCGTCACCGCGTTCGGCGTCGGCATGGCCCTCGGCATGGCCGCCACGAACCAGGTGGCGAAGTTCGTCGACCGCGGGTTCACGTTCGTGTGGGCGCTCGTGGCGGCCGCGGGCGCCCTGTTCGTGCTGGCCACGATGCCGAACCTGCCGCTCGCCTCGGTCGTGACCGTCTGGCTCGGCGCCTTCTGCGGGCTCGCCTGGGTGAGCGGCTACACGCTGCTGCAGGAGAACGTCGAGGACGAGTACCGCGGGCGCACGTTCGCCTCGCTCACGACGCTCTCGCGCATGGGGCTGTTCCTGAGCCTCACCGTCTTCCCTATCCTGTCGAGCGTCTATGGCGACTACGAGTTCTACGTCGGCGGCCAGCGCTTCGACCTGTCGGGCACGCGCCTGGCGCTTGTGGACCGCCGGCGCGCTCGCCGCGATCGCCGGGCTCAACACCCGCCGCCTGCTGCATCGCCATCGCCTCTCCCGCCCACAACCCCTCGCGCTCGTGCCGAAGCTGAAGCGGCCGCCGGCCACCGGGCTCTTCATCGCCTTCGAAGGCGTGGAAGGCGCGGGCAAGGGCACCCAGATCGCGATGGCCGAGGAATACTTGCGCGCGCAAGCATCACAGGACGTGCTCGTCACGCGCGAGCCCGGCGGCACCGAGCTGGGCGAGAAGATCCGCGAGGTGCTGCTCGACCCGAAGACGGGCAAGCTCGACGCGCGCAGCGAGGCGCTGCTGTTCGCGGCGGCCCGCGCCCAGACGGTGACGAGCGTGATCCGTCCGGCGCTCGCCGAGGGCAAGGTCGTCATCTGCGATCGCTACGTCGACTCGTCGCTCGCCTACCAGGGCTGGGCCCGTGGTCTCGGCGAGCACCGACGTGCTCACGCTGAACGTCTGGGCCACGCAGGGCCTGTTCCCCGACCTCGTGATCCTGCTGCACGTCGAGCCCGAGCGCGGCCTGCTTCGCTCGACCGAGGCCCCCGACCGCATGGAGCTGGAGGGGCAGGACTTCCATGCGAAGGTCGTCCGACGCCTACCTGAAGATCGCCGAGGAGCACCCGGAGCGCTTCGTGGTGATCGACGCCGACAAGGAACCGGCCGAGGTCTTCGACGACGTGCGCGCGGCGCTCGACAAGGCGCTCGAGGAGTACGAGCGCTCGAACGGCGACGAGCCGGCCTGAGCGGTCGGCTCGCGTCGCCAGCCGTGGCTACACTCAGCGCCATGGTGATCCCGGTCCTCCAACAGGTGCCTGGACAGGACGCTGCGATGGCGTTCCTCGAGGGCGCCGCCGCACGTCCGCATCACGCCTACGTGCTCGCCGGGCCCGAGGGAAGCGGCAAGTCACTCGCCGCCCGGGCGTTCGCGGCCGCGTTGCTGTGTCCGAACGGTGGCTGCGGCGAGTGCCGTGACTGCCGCCTGGCGCTGAAGGACCAGCATCCCAACGAGTTCCTGGTCGAGCCCGAGGGCCGTGATATCCACGTGACACGTCCGCGAAGAGGTCTGGACGCCCGTCGTCGCGCACCGCGCCCGAGCCCGGCCGCAAGATCTTCGTGATCCGCGAGGCCGACCGGCTCTCGCCGGCCGCGGCCGACACGCTGCTCAAGGTGCTCGAGGAGCCGCCGGCCGACGCGGTGTTCCTGTTGATGTCGGCGCGGGCGCACGAGCTGCCCGACACGGTGCGGTCGCGATGCCACATGGTGACGTTCACCGCGCTGTCGGAGTCGTTCGTGGTCGAGGCGCTGACCGGCGAGGGCGTCGACGAGACCCGGGCGCGGCTCGCGGCGCGGCTCACCGGCGGCAACCTCGGTCGCGCGCGCCGGCTCGCGACGACCGACGACGGGCTCGCGTTCCGTGACGCGGCCGATCGAGGCGCTCGACCTGGCCGCGACCGGACCGGTCGGGCGCCCTCGCGGCCGCCGACGCTGTGCTCGCCGCAGCGCCGGCGTACAAGAAGGGCATGAAGGCCGAGCTCGCCGAGCAGCTCGCGCCGTTCCTCGACGACAAGGGGCGCCCCGAGGACGTCTACCGGGGTCCGATCAAGCGCATCGAGAAGCGGTTCGAACGACGGGAGCGACGGGCCGAGCGCGACTACGTCGACTGGGTGCTGCTCGCGGTCTCGGCGTTGCTGCGCGATCGCGTCGCCGCGAACGTCGGCGCTCGGCGCGAGGACCTGCTGAACCCCGACCTCGCGCCGGGCGCCGAGCTGACGGTCGTTCGGGCGGCGCGCGGCCTCGCGGGCATCGAGGCCGCGCGCGCCGAGCTCGCCGAGGACCTCAACCTCAACACGCGGCTCGTGCTCGAGCGCGCCTTCCTGTGCCTGGCCGAGATCGCGGCGTGACCGGCGGCCCGTCAGTCGTGGCCAGGCCTCGCGCTCGGAACTCGGCGAGCGAGACGTGAGGGCCAGGGCCGACTCCCGCACCTGAGAGCACCAGCCGCACCTGCGACACGTCGGTGCGCCCTCGGTCGAGCGGAAGGTGACGCCAGCAGGCGTTCCCTTCGGAAGCCGCTCTCGGTTCACGAGCACCTTCACCCAGGGCTCACCGTCACTGCGCGTGAACATCGAGAAGTTCTCGACGGCGCTCCTGTGCTGAGCGCACGGGGCCGGGCCAATCGTGATGCGATCGATGTCGACGGGTTGAGGAAGCTGGATCGTGAGCGACGGTCGCCGCCCGTCGATGCGTCGCGTCGTCCATCCGGTGGCGAGATCGCCGTCGAGTGCCAGATCGGCCCCGCATGACTCCCCGGGGAGTCCGGGCCCGACCTGGCCGGTGATCGAGGCGCCGCCGTCGAGTTGCGCCAGTTCCGCGCCAGGCTCGAATCCGAGGGTTGCCGTGCCCGCTACGCGCACCTCGGAGGCGCGCTCGCCCGCGAAGCCCGGTGCGCCTGCGACCACGCGCCGATACTCGTGGTTGGGTACGTCGTCGATGGTGTACGAACCGTCGGCGGCGGTCACGGCGCTCAGCTGGACCGGGACACCACTGGACGGACCGTCGATCGTCACGGTCGCGCCGGCGATCGGGGCGCCGCTGTCGGCGTCGGTGACCACACCTTCGATGCGACCGCACCCCACGCCCGGGCAGGTGACAGGCAGCGTGAAGTCCTCCTGCACGTCGACGCGCCGCCGGCCCGCCGACTCCGCGAAGAAGCCCATGCCGCGACCGGCGAACACCTGCCCAGATCTCGTCGTGGTCGACGCCCCCGGAGACGATTGATCTCGGCGAGCAGGATCGCGTTGCGCATATCGAGGAACGACGGATCGGGCGGTGACAGCTCCATCGCGCGTGTCACCAGGCCCACCGGTGGGAACCCGTCCGAGCTCGTCGCGAAGCTCCCACAGTGTCTGCAGCCAGATCTCCCCGTCCGAGTGAACCTCGGGGTAGCCGGCGATGTGCGTCATGTCGCCGTAGGTGTACCCACCGGGGCCGACGCCGGGGTCGGCCGGGTTCGGCTCCGGGCAGTCCGCGGCCGCGCTGTCGACGCGGCAGTCCGCGAACTGGAACCGGATGCCTGCGCCCCCGGTGATGTGCATGCCGACGGGCATGTCGATCGCGGCGGAGTCGACGAGGTACCCGTCGGCCTCGAGGAAGTCCAGCGCGTACCAATCGCTCCACGCCTCGCCCATCGACCCGGATTCGAGGGAGTTCAGGGCCGGTTCCCCGTCAGGGAAGGTCACGAGTCGGTGCGAGAGGCCATGCGTGTACTCGTGGTACACGATCATCGCGTCGACGCCGGCATCGGTTGAGGGGAAGCCGGGTCCGAACGGGTAGTCCGAACCGTAGTCCTCCTTTCGGAAGAGCAGCAGCCCAACGATCGGTGACTGGCCGTCGGCTCCGGGCCGATGAACGCGTTGTTCACGTAATCGGGGAGACCGTTGCGGCCCTTGGCCCCGATCGATGCCGGCCACCAACATCGGGTCGCCGTCGAGCCCTCCGGCGCCGTCATCGTTCACGAGTTGGAAGTTCCCCGCGTCCTCGGTGAATCCGACCGGGGCCGCCTCGAGGTGGTCGTGGAAGTGGTTCATCAGCCAGTAGCTGTTGGTCGCGCTCTCGAGCCTGTTCGTGCGCCAGCTGAGCGGCACCTTGGAATCCCAGGTGCAGTTCCAATCGGGCGTGCAGTTCTGCCGTGGCCGGTCGTTCTCGAGCACGGCTGTTGAGGCCCACGACAAGGTGGCCGGATCGACCGCAGGCACCTCGTCGGCTGGTTGCGGGTCCCAATCCCACTCGCCGCGCACGTCGGTGAAGACGTGCGCGTTGTTGCCCGAGCAGGGCCGTCGCGTCGAGCACCGGGAAGGTCACCGGCGATTGGGCGCCGCCTCCGTTGGGGATCGTGTCGCTCGGATAGGCGGGCCATGCCAGTCCCGATCGCGATACCGATCGTGCACGATCGTTGTTCGCGCTTCCAGAGCACGCGACCCGTGCGGCCGTCGACGATCGAGTCAGGCGTGCGATGCGAGCCGGCCCCGTGAGCGGCCCGGACCTTCCCATGCGGGCCCGCGCCCGGGCATCGGGAAGAGGATCCGCTCGGCGGTGTCGATCGCCGTGGGCGCCACACGGGCGGGGGCGCCGGCCAACTCGGCCGCCGCGAACGCGCGGTCGCGATCGAGCACGAACCGCGTGGACGTGCCGGCGAGCCCACGCGCCATCGGCCCGTGCACAGCGACGAGCCGCCATCGGCCGTCACGGCTGCCTCGAGTCCCGCCTGGAAGGCATCGAGCCACACCGACCCCTGCGTCCACGAGAGGTGATGGGTGCCGAGCACGTCGACGTAGTCCTGGCGACGCCAGGGTGCCGAGGTCGGCTCGTGTGAGCCCCAGCGCATCACGATGGGTGCGCACGAAGCCGAGCGCGATCGCGCGCGGGGAGTCCGCGCTCGGCGGCGTCAGCGTGCCGTCGAGGCGCAGCACCGAGCGCACCGTGCCCAGCAGGGGGTCGATCTGCACGACGCCCTGCGCGCCGAGTTGCTCGGCGAGTCTCGCCCGGGCCTGGGCGGGCATGGTCGTGACGCGGCGCGCGGCGGACGTCGATGTGCACGGCTCGCTGCGTCGGCCCCGAAGACGCCCCCTCGATCGAGGTCGAGAACTTCTCGGGGGCAACCACGCACGCGCCGAGGTGGAGATGACGGAGGTGACCACGGCGACGCAGGCGAAGGCGGTCATGGCACGCGCGCAGGATCGACATCCCTGGCTCCTCCTCGGTCGGTCCGGCGGACCGTACCACCCCGGGGGCAACCCCGAACGGGGCACCCCTTTCTGGTCGGGCAAGAGCCTGGTGGAGAGCCGAGTCAGGGCCGGTGAAGGCCGTCCAGGCGATCAGGTCGACTGGGTGCTGCTCGCGGTCTCGGCGCTGCTGCGCGATGTTATGGCCGAGATCGCGGCGTGACCGGCGGCCGGGTCAGCCGACCGTGATCTCGCTGATCATGCCGAGCGCCGCATGCGGCGTGCCGTCGCTCTGCTTCGTGCTCACGAAGCACACGGCGAGGTAGGTGCCAGGCTCGAGCTTCGCCGACACGGGCTTGGCCGTCTTCCCCGGCTTGGCGAAGGTGCCCGTGCCCTCGCCGATCACCCACGGCGGCGGCGGGCCGTCGAGCTCCGGGTTCTCCTCGATGTACTCGAGCACGTCCTCGGGACCGCGGCCCTCTTCCACGGGGAACAGGGCCATCTCGTGCGGCTCCTCGCCCTCGTTCACGAGGGTGATCGTGACCTTGCCGGCGGGCAGGGTGTCGGGGCCGTCGAAGCCGTACTCCGTGGCGGTGAACGTCGCGTCGCCGCTCATCGCGTCGTCGGAGGCCGACGCAGACGCCGACGGCGTCGTGGACCCCGCCGCGGCCGGGTCGGTGTCGGTGTCGGTGCCGTCGTCGCCACACGCGGAGAGAGCGAGGGCGGCGGCGAGGCCGAGGGCGATAGCGCTGGAACGGGCGAGTCGCATGAGTGAACAGCCTCCCGGGAGGTCGAGGTCGGATACGGGCTCAGGGCGTCCTACCCATCGCGTCGCGGGGGAAACCGGTCCCACCGAAAGTGGTGCTGGCATCACTGCCGCACGGGACCTCCCGTGGGACGCTTGCATGTGGAGGAACATGCACCCATGACCGTTCGAGTGCTCATCGTCGATGACCAGGCGCCCTTCCGCATGGCGGCGCGCATGGTCGTCGATGCGACCGACGGGTTCGACGTGGTCGGCGAGGCCGAGACCGGCGAGGATTCCGTCACGATGGCCGCCGAGCTGCAGCCCGATCTCGTGCTGATGGACGTGAACCTTCCCGGCATCAACGGCCTCGACGCGACCCGCCAGATCCTCGCGGAGGGGGCGGGCGCGGTCGTCGTGCTGCTGCTCTCGACCTACGAGGAGGACGAGTACGCGCCGCGGGCGGCCGAGTGCGGCGCGGCCGCGTACATCCCGAAGGCGGTGTTCGGCCCCGACCGTCTCGAGGACGCCTGGGCCGCCGCCTCGGCCGACGCCGGCTAACCCTGCCGCTCGCGTTGCCGACACGGCACCTTTCCGCGCACGGTGGTGCCGGACCCCGGAGCGCTCTCGATCGCGAGGGTGCCGCCGATCGCGTCGATGCGGTCGGTCATGCCCTGCAGACCGCTGCCGCGTGCGACGCTGGCGGGGTCGAAGCCGACGCCGTCGTCGCGCACTCGGAACTCGAGCGATCCGTTCCGCTGCGCGAGCGCGATCGAGGCGCTTCCCGCGTTCGCGTACTTCGCGATGTTCTGCAGGGCTTCCAGGCACGAGAAGTAGACGGCCGCTTCGAGGTCCTGGTCGTAGCGTCCGACGCCCTCGGCCTCGACGCGCACCGGCGTGGGCGACTTGCGTGCCTGGGCCTGCAGCGCCGCCTCGAGTCCCTGGTCGGCGAGCAGCGGGGGATAGATGCCGCGCGCAAGGTCGCGCAGATCGTCGACCGCCGCCTGCGTCTCGGTCTGCAGCTGCGCCATCATCTCGTGCGCCTTCGCCGGGTCGCGGTCGATCAAGGAATCGGTCAGCCGCAGCTTCACGCCGAGCGCGACGAGTTGCTGCTGCGCGCCGTCGTGGATGTTCCGTTCGAGCTTGCGACGTTCCTCGTCCTGGGCGGCCACCAGGCGCTGACGTGAGGCCCGCAGCTCCTCGATGAGACGCACGTTGCGCAGCACGAGTCCGGCCTGCGCGGCGAGGTCGCGCATGAGCCGCGTGCGCTCGGAGCCGATCGGGTCGTTCGCTCGCGAGACCACCGACAGCGCCCCGAGCAGCTCGCCGCGATGCCGCACCTCCACGGCCCGGTCGGCGCCGGGCAGGTCGGGCAGCGAGTCGCCGAGGGTCGGCACGCTTCGAACCGGCGCCGCGTCGGCCGGCCACACGGCGGCGGGCTGGAAGCGACCGCCGAGGCGCAGCCACACCCGCGCCTCGGCCGCCCGGACGCTCTGCCCGAGCACCGCGGCCATGCGCGGCACGACGTCGTCGGTCGCGTAGGTCTCCGAGAGCCGGTCGGAGAACTCGGTGAGCGCCTCGTAGGGGGTGGCCCGGCCGCCGTAGACGAGCCGGTCGCCGATGCGCCGGGCCAGCCGCCACAGTGGCCAGCTCAGGGCGCCGATCGCGAGCCCCGTGAGGCCGACCGCCTGGGTCTCGTCGGGCACGATGTCGGTGAGCGGGCTGCTGAGCGCGAGCAGGACGCCGACCCCCGCGATCATCACGAGCACGACCGTGATCGCGAAGATGAGCGTCTTCTTGATCACGAGATCGAGGTCGTAGAGGCGGTAGCGCAGTACGGCGACGGCGGTCGCGGCCGGCAGGCCGACGAGGATCGACGCCGTGAAGACCAAGAAGGCGATGTCGCCGAAGCGTGTGCCGCTGATCGCGAGCGTCACCAGCAACGTCGCGATGACCAGGCCGACCGCGAACACCAGCCACCGCACCTGCTGGCGCTCCTCACCGCGTGAGCGCCAGTACCGGACGGTGAGAGAGGCCACGGCACCCAGCGCAGCGCTGAGGATGAGCAGCGTCGCAGCGAGGCCGAGCCACGTGAACGACTCGATCGCGCTCACGTGGAAGGGGTTCGGCACGAACAGCGCCTCGCCGACCTCGAAGAGGATCGGCTGGAGCGATCCCGCCATCACGGCGACCGCGCAGCCGAGCGCGAGGAGCCAGCCGACCGCCCGCCACCTGGGCGAGGGCGGCGTCCCCGACGGGAACAGCAGCAGCGCGAGGATGATGGCCCCGGCCGCGATCACGATGGCGATGCTGCTGAAGAACTGCACGTACCCGACCCACGGCAGGTCGAGGTCGGTCATGCCCCTGATCGCGTATTCGTTCGTGGCGATGGTGGTGAGCATGCCGACGCCGACCGCGGCGTATAGCCAGCCGATGGGGTTGTGCGGAGCCTTCGAGGCGATCGCGAGACCGATGCCGGTGAACAGCGTCAGGCCGATCGACATGATCACGATGAACGGCACGTCGTCTGCGGAGGCGGTCGCATCGCCGAACGTGAATCCGAGCGCAGCGGCGAACGCGACGATGGCGATCGCCCCGAGCACGCGCACCGAACGTCGCGCGGCTCGCGGCGTCACGAAGGGTCCCGCATTGGCACGCTGCCGGACAGGGTGACCCCTTCATGGGGGGCGGTCTCGATGCGCATCGAGCCACCGATCGCGTCGAGCCGGTCCTCGATGCCGAGCAGGCCGGTCCCTCGGCGGGCCGCGCCTGGGTCGAAGCCGCGTCCGTCGTCGCGCACGGAGAACTCGAGGGTCGACGTGGCTTGCGCCAGCAGCGCCGACGCCATCTCTGTGCCCTTGGGGGTCGCCGGGCCGTCCGTCCACTCGAGCGTCATGGCCACATCTTCCTCCCCGCCGGTGAGCCCGGGAAGGAGGCTCTCAGGCGAGCCACTGGGTCGGGAACCTCACCTCGATCAGGGTGGTGGCACCCCCGGCCGATCCGCATGCCCTCCGGCTCGAACCTGGTGCTCGCCGGGGCGTACGGTCGCATCACGACCACACGGAGGAGCCTCATGATGACCACGATCCTGGTGGGAACCGATTCCAGCTCGGCGGCCGATCTTGCCGTCGAGGATGCCGCACGCCTCGCCCGAGATCGCGGCGCCGAACTGATGGTGCTGCTCGTTCGCCCCGACGGCGACGTGCGCGCCGCCGTCGACCCCGACCGAGCCCCGGACCCGGGCCGCTACCTCTCGGAGCTCACGCGTCGCTACCCCGAGGTGCCCTTGACGACCCGCATCGAGCGCGGCGCCCCGGCCGACCGCATCTGCGAGGTGGCCGCCGAGGTCGGCGCCGACACGATCGTGGTCGGCAACCGCGGCACCCGCGGGTCGTGGTGGCGCGTGAAGGACAGCGTGCCGAACCTGGTCTTGCGGCATTCACCCTGCAGCGTGTTCATCGTCGATACGAGGCGTGCGCAGTGAGCTCAGGCGTTCATCTGCTCGACCCAGGCGGCACGCCACTCGGGCGCCGGGAACGACTCGGCCCAGTACGCGGTCTCTTTGGCGATCTTCCCGTCGCGCATCTCGAAGATGAACACCGCCCGGTACACGGCCCCACCGCCGTAGTCGAGCGTCGCCTCGAGTGTCCACAGGTCCCCCTCGCCGACGATGCGCCTCGGCGTGATCGTCGGCAAGGCCGGAAACGCGTTGTACACGCCGCGCCGGTTGTCCCCGCCGACGATGCGCTCCCCGGACTGCGGCCAGTCCATGACGGCGTCCTCGTGGAACAGGTCGTCCATGCCGGGCACGTTGCGCGCATTCAGGGTGGCCACCAGGGCCTCGACCGTCTCGCGTCCACTCATCGCATCCTCCAACGCTCTTGGCGTCGCTCTCGGCCGTGTGATCACGGTCGGGCAAGGGCTGCGGGCGGTGGGAGCCTACGCCTGTTCGGTCTCCCGAAGGAAGGCCAGCACGGCCATCACCCGCCGGTGCACGTCGGGTTCCTCGGTGAGGTCGAGCTTGTGGAAGAGCGAGTTGATGTGCTTCTCGACCGCCCGCTCGGTGAGGAAGAGCGACTTGGCGATGGCCGCGTTGTTCTGTCCCTGCGCCATGTGACTCAGCACCTCGCGCTCGCGGTCGGTGAGAGAGGCGAGCGGGGAGTGGGCCATTCGGTCCTTCGCCGCCACCAGCGCCTCGACGACCTTGGGGTCGAGCACGCTGCCGCCCCTGGCGACCTCGTTCAGCGCCCGAACGACCTCGCCGACGTCGGCCACGCGTTCCTTCAGCAGGTACCCCAGCCCCTCGGCGCCGTCCTTCAGCAGCTCGTAGGCGTACTCCTCGTCGGTGAACTGCGAGAGCACGACCACCCCGACCCGCGGATGCGACGCCCTGATCGCCTTGGCAGCGCGGATGCCTTCGTCGGTGCCGGTGGGGGGCATGCGGATGTCGGTCAGGACCGCGTCGGGCGCGCCGGTCTCGACCGCGGCGATGAGCTCGTCGTAGGCTGCGGCGGTGCCGACGACCTCGACGTCGTCGACGCTGGAGAGCAAGGCGACGGTGCCCTCCCGGACCAGGTAGTTGTCCTCTGCGAACACGACCCGCAGCATGCGCGGATGGTACACGGGCACCTTCCAGCCGGACGAAGAGCAGGAGGACGGGCGGCGTGAGCATCACGGTCGTGCTCGGCGAAGACAACGTGCTCGTGCGCGAGGGCGTGCGCGCGCTGCTCGATTCCTACGACGACATCGAGGTCGTGGGCGTCGCCGAAGACGGGCCGTCGTTGCTCGCCGCCGCCGCCGACCACGTGCCCGACGTCGTCGTCACCGACATCAAGATGCCGCCCTCGTTCCAGCTCGAGGGCATCGACTGCGCCCACACGATCCGAGAGCAGCACCCCGACACCGGCGTCGTGGTGCTGAGCGCGCACGACGACGAGGAATACGCGATCGCGTTGCTCGGGCGAGGGCACAGCGGCCTGGCCTACCTCTTGAAGGACCGCATCGCGCAGGGTGACGAGCTCGCCCGGGCGATCCGCGAGGTGCACGCGGGCGGCAGCACCGTCGACCCGACGATCGCGGAGCGCCTCTCCGGGCGCGGCGAGGCCGCCGAGCGCGACCGCGAGCTGCTCGACATGATGGCCAAGGGCCTCGGGTACGCCGACATCGCGGTCGCGCTCGGCACGACGCAGGAAGCGGTCGACCGGCAGGTGACCGACCTGTTCCGCGGCATGGCGGGCGGCGGTGAGGGGTCGACGGGGCTGCTCGACGAGTTCAAGCGGTTGCATGCCGCGGTCGTGGAGCAGACCGCTTCCCGCAACACCCTCGCGAGCTTCGTGCCGCAGCAGCTCGCCGAGCGGCTCGCCTCGCATCCCGAGACGGCGATCGAGCCGCAGGAGGTCGAGGTCACGGTGCTGTTCAGCGACATCCGGGGCTTCTCGACGATCGCCGAGCGCCTGGAGGCCCGGCAGGTGGCCTCGGTGGTCGGCCGGCACCTCGAGGCGATGGCAGAGGTCGTGGCCGCCCACGGCGGCACGATCGACAAGTTCCAAGGCGACGCGGTGATGGCGGTCTTCGGTGCTCCCGAGCCGTTGTCCGATCACGCCGAGCGGGCGCTGCGGTGCGCGATCGCGATGCAGGCGAGGCAGTCCGAGCTGAACGCGGCGGGATGGGACGTCGTCGACCTGCCGGTGATGGGCGTGGGCATCGGGGTGAACACCGGCCGCGTGATCGCGGGCACGGTGGGCGGAGGCGGACGGCTCGAGTACACGGTGGTGGGCGACGCCGTGAACATCGCCTCGCGGCTGCAGAACGAGGCCGCCGGCGGCGAGATCGTGGCGACCGCGAGCACCGTGGCGGCCGCCGACGGCATCGCGTGCGAGCCGATCGGCCTTCGGCACGTGAAGGGGCGCGAGGAAGCCGTGGAGGTGTTCCGTGTCGTCCTCGAGCGCTGACGTCGACCGACCGCCACCCGATCGATCGAGGGCTCGGTTGGCCTGGCAGCTGTTCGCGGCATCGATCGGGGCGACGGTCGTCGGTGTGGTGTTCTCGTTGGTCGCGTGGCGCGCCTCCGACATGGGCATGCTCGCGCCCGGCCTGAGCGACCTCGTTCTCCTGCTGGTCTCCGTGATGTTCTCGGTGGTAGGCATCCTGATCGCATCGCGACGACCCGAGAACTCGGTCGGCTGGCTGCTGCTCGGCATCGGCGTCGCGAGCGGGCTGTCCTACCTGTTCGGCGGATACGCCGAGTGGGCGATCTACTCGGGTTCCGAGGCGCCCTGGGGCGAGGTGGTCGCGGCGCTGCTCGGGTGGACGTGGATCCCGGTGGTGGCCCTGCCGGCGACGTTCCTGTTGTTGCTCTTTCCCGACGGGCATCTGCCCAGCCCGCGCTGGCGATGGTTCGCCTGGATGGTGACGATCGGCTTGGTCGCCGCATCGATCGGGATCATCTTCACGGGCGGACAGATCGAGGGCTACCCCGGCGTCGAGAATCCGATCGCCGTGCCGGCCCTCGAGGTCCTCGGGGCCGGTCTGTTCGTGCTCCCGATCGGCGTGATCGGGGCGGTCGCCAGTCTGGTCGTGCGGTTCCGGCGGGCACGGGCCGACGAGCGGCAGCAGATCATGTGGGTCGCAGCCGCCGCGGCGGTGATGGCCGTGACCTACACGGCCGCGCTCCTCGCAACCTGGACCACCGTGAGCGGCTGGGAACCCGGTTCCCTCACCCCAGGATGGGTCCGGGCCCTGCAGACCGCGTCGCTCGCGTCGTTCGCGTTGATCCCTCTCGCGATGGCCGTCGCGATCCTGCGGTACCGCTTGTACGACCTGGGGCTCGTGATCCGCAAGACCTTGTTGGTCGCGATGCTGGCGCTCTTCGTGACGGCGGTCTACGTGGTGATCGTGACCGGCGTCGGCGCGCTCGTGGGGTCGAGGGGGAGTTCGTTCCTGTCCGCGATCGCGGCGGCGATCGTGGCCCTCGCATTCCAGCCCGCTCGACGTGCCGCCACTCGGTTCGCCGATCGCCTGGTCTACGGCGAGCGTGCCACACCCTACGAGCTGTTGTCGGAGTTCTCCGATCGGGTGGGAGCGACCTACGACGCCGAGAGCGTCGTGCCGAGGATGGCGCGGTTGGTGGGCGAGGGGATCGGCGCGGACCGGACGGAGGTCTGGGTCCGCACGGGCGGCGCCCTGCGGATCGCGGCCTCCTGGCCCGTGGACGCATCACGTCGAGACGACGGGCGGGTGTCGCTCCCCGAAGGCCCGGCGCCCATCTCACTCCCAGGCGTGGACGCCGTGTATCCGATCGGGGACCGTGGCCAGCTGCTCGGTGCGCTCGCGGTGGCGATGCCTGCCAACGATCCGATGGACCCGGCAAGGGACGCGCTGGTGCACGACCTGGCCGGCCAGGCCGGATTGATCATGCGGAACGTGCGGCTCACGGCCGATCTGCAGGCCAGGCTCGACGACCTCCGCGCGGCGCAGCGGCGTTTGGTCGACGCGCAAGACGAGGAGCGGCGACGGCTGGAGCGGAACATCCATGACGGCGCCCAGCAGCAGCTCGTGGCCCTGCAGGTGCGGCTCCGCCTGGCGGAGCAGCTCGTCGACCGCGACCCGGCGACGGCGAAGACGATGCTCGCCGAGCTGCAGGCCGAGGCCGCGACCGCGATCGACGACCTTCGCGATCTGGCGCGCGGCATCTATCCTCCGCTGCTGGCCGACCAAGGGCTGGCGGCCGCCCTCGACGCGCAGGCCCGCCGGGCCCCGATCCCTGTGACGGTCACGGCCGACGGCGTGGAGCGACTGCCGCGGTCGCTCGAGGCGGCGGTGTACTTCTCCGCGCTCGAGGCACTGCAGAACACGGCGAAGTACGCCGAGGCCTCCCGCGCCTGGGTCACGCTCGAGCGCGACGGCGACACCGTGCGGTTCGAGGTGGGCGACGACGGTCGGGGGTTCGACCCGACAGCCGGCGGGTACGGGACCGGGCTCCAGGGCATCGCAGACCGGCTGGAGGCGCTCGACGGCGAGCTCGCGATCGTGAGCTCGCCGGGTGCCGGCACCACGGTCCGGGGCGAGGTCTCAGTGACGGAGACAGGACCATGAGCCTGGACGAACGGACGCTCCGGCGGCTCGTCGTGCCGGCGGGTGTGGTCGTCTTCGCGGGGGCGGCGGCGACGCTCGCTCTCGAGGTCGCTGCGGGCAGGCCCGAAGAGGCGGCGTTCACCGTGCTCGTGCTCTCGTTCCCGACCGTCGGTCTCTTCGTGCTTCGGCGACGTCCCGACGCCCGCCTGGCGTGGGTGATGGTCTCGATGGGGCTCGCCTTCGCCGTGCTGGGCCCGATCGCCGCGTACGGAGCGCTCGCGCTCGAGCGCGATCTCCCGTTCGGGCCGTTGGCGCTCGCGCTCGGAGGCCCGGGCTGGGTGCCGTTCATCGGGGGGTCAGGGTTCCTGCTGCTGCTGTTCCCCGATGGCCACCTTCCGTCGCGGCGATGGCGATGGTTCGCGTGGACCTGCGGTATCGGCTTGGTCATGGTCGCCGTGGCGATCTGGACCCACCCCGGCGACTTCGCCGACTCGGGCTATCCAGGGGTCGAGAACCCGATCGGCATCGAGGCGTTCGGGCCCTTCTACGATGCCATCGGGGTCCTGCTGCTTTCGGCGCCGCTGCTCGTCGTGGGGGGGTTCGTCTCCCTCGTCGTGCGCATGCGGCGCCCCGACGACGACGTCGTGCGGCACCAGATCCGATGGCTCGCGTACGCGGCGTCGCTGATGGCCACCTCCTTCGCGCTCTCGTTCCTCCCGGGCCTGGGGAACGACAGCGGGTGGGGCGGTGTGATCCAGAGTGTCGGCGCGCTCAGCTTCATGCTGATCCCGCTCGCGACGGGCGTCGCCATCCTTCGGTACCACCTGTACGACATCGACATCGTGATCCGCAAGACGCTCGTGTTCGCCGTCATGGGGACCCTGATCGCGGTGGTCTACGCGGGGCTCGTGGTCGGCGTCGGCACCCTGGTCGGGTCGCGCGGCAGCCCCGTCCTGTCCGCCTTCGCGGCCGCCGTCGTGGCCCTCGTGTTCCAGCCGGTGCGCGCTCGCGCCCGCCGGTTCGCCGACCGCGTCGTCTACGGCACGCGCGCCACGCCCTACGAGGTGATGGCGACGTTCGGTGATCAGCTCTCCGAGACGTACTCGGCCGACGACGTGCTCCCGCGCATCGCGCGGGTCCTGGGCGAGGGCGTCGGTGCGGACCGAGCCCGGGTGCTCCTCGTGATCGGTGACGATCTTCGTGAGGTGGCCGCCTGGCCCGCCGACGACGACGCCGGCAGTCCCGACGACCTCCGCGTCGACGTCCGGCACCAGGGGGAGCTGCTCGGTGCGCTGTCGGTGTCGATGCCGCCGAGCGATCCGATGAACCCGGCGAAGGAGCGGCTCGTGCACGACCTCGCGGCACAGGTCGGCCTCGTGCTCCGCAACGAGCGGCTGACGTCCGCCCTGCGGGCCCGGCTGGCCGACCTGCAGGCGGCCCAGAAGCGGCTCGTCGCCGCCCAGGACCACGAGCGCCGCAAGCTCGAGCGCAACATCCACGACGGGGCTCAGCAGCAGCTGGTCGCGCTGCAGGTCCGCCAGCGTCTGGCCGAGCAGCTCGTCGAGCGTGACCCCGCGAAGGCGAGGGCGATGATCGGCGAGCTCCAGGTCGACACGGCCGCCGCCCTGGACGACCTGCGCGACCTGGCGCGAGGCATCTATCCGCCGCTGCTGGCCGACAAGGGTCTCGCCGCCGCGCTCGAAGCGCAGGCTCGCAAGTCCCCGATCCCGGTGTCGGTCCTGGCCAACGGGGTCGAGCGATTCCCGCAGGAGATCGAGGCCGCCGTCTACTTCTCGGTGCTCGAGGCGCTGCAGAACACCGCGAAGTACGCGCATGCTTCGCATGCGTCGGTGACGTTGGAGCGCCACGACGATGCGCTGGCGTTCACGGTCACCGATGATGGCGACGGCTTCGACGCGACCGTCACGGGGCACGGGTCCGGCCTGCAGGGCATCGCCGACAGGATCGGCGCGCTCGACGGAGCGTTGGAGGTCCGCAGCGCTCCCGGGAGCGGCACCGCCGTGAGCGGTCGCGTGCCGATCGCCTCGGACGTCGCCCCGGATGTCGACCGTGAAAGGCGCCCGTCCCATGTCTCGGCCTGACGCTCCGAGCGTCGATCCGGCGGGGCCGCGCTGGGCCGTCGGGCTCGC
Organism: uncultured Actinomycetes bacterium; assembly: GCA_963722795.1. Classification (GTDB taxonomy): domain Bacteria; phylum Actinomycetota; class UBA4738; order UBA4738; family HRBIN12; genus JAOUEA01. The sequence continues at coordinate 652,732 of CAVROD010000001.1, read as the reverse complement.
CTGGGCCGCCGGTGCGCTCGTGATGCTCGGCTACGTCGCGACGCTCTGGCTCCAGATCCTGAACGAGGGGGTCCACTCCGACCTGGAGTGGGATGGGTTCGAAGGGCTGATCTACCTCACGTTCCCCGTGGCCGGGCTCGTGCTGGCGACCAAGCGGCCCCGGAACCCCCTCGGCTGGTTGATGCTCGCGATCGGGGCCTTCTTCCTCAGCCCCGGCGCCGCGTATGCCCGGTACGTCTCGGTCACCCACGAGGGGGAACTCCCCGGTGCCGGTCTCGCCCTGGCGCTGCACTACCCAGGCTGGGTCGTGTTCATCGGCCTGTCGGGCTTCCTGCTGATGCTCTTCCCCGACGGACACCTGCCGACGCCCCGATGGCGCTGGTTCGCGTGGTCGTGCGGGGTCGGCCTCGTGGTGCTGTACGCGCTCGAACTGCTGCTCCCGGGGGTCGGCGCCGACTTCGACCTGCCCGACGTCGAGAGCCCCTTCGCGGCCGCAGCGCTCGGCGAGGGTGGTGATCTCGCGTTCCTCCAGGTGTTGGTCGTCATCGCGCCCGCCACGATCGTCGGTGGAGCCGTGGCGATGATCCGCCGACTGCGCCGCGCCGGCGATCCGGTGGAGCGTGAGCAGCTCCGGTGGCTGGCGTGGGCAGCCGGCGTGATCGCGGTGCTCTACACGCTGGCCATCATCGTCAACCCGATCGGCGCGTCGGAGGACTGGCAGAACTGGGCAGGCATCATCGCCTCGAGTTCCTTCGCGTTGATCCCGGTGACGATCAGCATCGCCGTGCTCCGCTACCGGCTCTTCGACATCGATTTCGTGATCCGCAAGACCGTCGTGCTCGCGATCATGGTCTCGCTGATCGCGCTGGTGTACCTGGCCGTGGTGGTCGGCGCGGGGGCGCTGGTGGGCTCCCGGGGTGATCCGATCCTCTCGGCGGTGGCTGCGGCCGTGGTGGCGCTCGTGTTCCAGCCGGTCCGCTCCCGAGCGCGTCGCGTGGCGGATCGTCTGGTCTACGGTGCCCGTGCGACCCCCTACGAGGTCATGACCTCGTTCGGCGACCACCTCGCAGGCGCCTATGCGTCCGACGATGTCCTCGCCCGCCTCGCACGGGTGCTCGGCGAGGGTGTGGGCGCGGCGCGTGCGCGGGTGTGGATGCAGCTCGGTGACGGGCTCGACGAGGTCGCCGCCTGGGCCGGGGACCCTGCCGACCCCGATCGCGACGACGACCTGACGGTCGAGGTGCGTCACCGCGGCGAGCTGCTCGGTGCGCTCTCGGTCGCGATGCCGCCGAACGATCCGATGAACCCGTCGAAGGAACGGCTCGTTCGAGACCTCGCGGCGCAGGCCGGGCTCGTGCTCCGCAACCAACGGCTCACGTCGGCGCTCAGGGCGCGTCTGGCCGAGCTGCAAGCCGCGCAGCGCCGCCTCGTCTCCGCCCAGGACCACGAGCGTCGCAAGCTCGAACGGAACATCCACGACGGTGCCCAGCAGCAGCTCGTCGCGCTCCAGGTGCGCCAGCGCCTGGCGCAGCAGCTGGTCGACATCGACCCCGCGAAGGCCAGGCAGATGCTGGTCGAGCTCCAGACCGACACGGCCACCGCGCTCGATGATCTGCGCGACCTGGCGCGCGGCATCTATCCACCGCTGCTCGCCGACAAGGGCCTGGAGGCGGCGCTCGTCGCGCAGGCTCGCAAGTCGCCGGTGCCGGTCGAGGTGCACGCCGAGGGCATCGAGCGCCTTCCCCAGGACATCGAGGCCGCGGTCTACTTCTCGGCGCTCGAGGCTCTGCAGAACACGGCCAAGTACGCGGACGCCAGCCGGGCCACGGTCACCCTGCGTCGTGCGAACGGGTCGCTGTCGTTCTCGGTCGCCGACGACGGCGTGGGGTTCGATCAGGCCGTGACCGGCTACGGTACTGGGCTGCAGGGCATGGCCGACCGACTCGGCGCGCTCGACGGCGAGCTCGAGGTCACGAGCCGGCCGGGGTCGGGCACGACCGTGGCCGGCCGGGTGCCGGTCGGCGCGTCGGCGCCCGGTGACGACGGAGAGGGGAACGCATGACGACCCGCCAGGCCGCGAAGCCCAAGGGCTTCCGACGGTTCGAACGCTGGCTCGTCGGCCTGGCGTTCGCCGTCATCGCGTTCGTGCTCGAGAAGGTCGTGATGCGCTCGGTGCGCAAGAAGGGCGAGGCCAAGCCCGACGAGCTCACCACGGTCGTGTCGAAGGGCGGGGAGGTCGACGTCGACCTCTAGTCCATTCGAGACTAGTTCCGGCGTCTGATCAGGTCCACGACGAGTCCGAGGGTCAGCAACAGCGCTCCGACCCCGAACGTCACCGGCAACCAGGTGGGCACCCGCTCGCTGATCGCGGTGAGCGCCGTGCCGAGGATGGCCGCACCCGCCGTGAGCGCCAGGGCGAGGCGCCGCCCGGCCCGCCTGATCGTCGTCTCGAGGGTGGCCGCGCGGAAGTTCACCTCGAGCTTCTGGCCCGGCCGGGCGCCGATCAGGCGCTCCACCGCTTCCACGACCCGGTGGAAGCGAACCTTGAACCGCTGCGCCTGGTAGAACAGCGCCTTCGGGTCGATCTTCGTCGTCATGTCACGCATCACGGCCCGCATCAGGAACGAACCGGCCACGTCGAAGGGGTCGAGGTCGGGGTCGAGCTCGGCCGTCGCGAGCTGCATCTGGGCGAGCGCCTTGCCGGTGAGTGCGAGCGACGCCGGCAGCGGCACCTCGTGCCGCAACGAGATCTCGGTCATCTCCTGCAGGATCGGTCCGAGCTGGATGTCGGACAGCGACGCCGTGCGGTACTTCGCCACCATCTCGCCGATCTCGCCGCCGAACGCGTCGACGTCGAGGTCGGTGCGGTCCATCGCCCCCGCCAGCATCAGCGACACGTCGGTGAGGAAGGGCACGTCTTCCTGCCAGAAGGCCATGAGCAGCAGCATCAGCTGTTCGCGCATCTCGGGGCCGACCTCGCCCACCATGCCGAGGTCGAGCAGGTAGAGCGTGTCGTCGGCGGGACGCCACATCAGGTTGCCCGGGTGCGGGTCGGCGTGGAAGAACCCGTCGACCATGATCTGCTTGTAGAAGCTCTCGAGCAGCTGGCGCGCGGCCTCCGTGCGCGCATCCCCTTCGGGCGCCAGCGAGATCGGCCCGCCCTGCACGTCCTGCATCACCAGCAGGCGCGACGTCGACAGGTCGCCGATCACCTCGGGCACCCGCAGGCGCGAGTAGGGCGCGACGATCTCGCGCATGCGCGCCATGTTGCCCGCTTCCTGCCGGAAGTCGAGCTCGCGGTGCAGGGAGGTCGACAGGTGCTCGAAGACCGCGGCCATGTCGATGACCTGCCGCAGTCCGGGGCGCTCGCCGACCTTCTCGGCGAAGACCTCGAGCAGGGCGAGGTCCTGCTCGATCTGCTCGCGCGCGTCGGGGCGCTGCACCTTCACCACGACCGGGTCACCGGTCGCGAGCGTCGCGCGATGCACCTGGGCGATCGTGCCGGCGGCGAGCGGCGCGGGCTCGATGTGGTCGAGCACGTCCTCCCACGGCACGCCCATCTCCTGCTCCATCACCTGCACGACCTGCTCCTCGGTGAGCGGCGGCACGTCGTCCTGCAGCGTCGCGAGCTCCTCGATGTACTCCGGCGGCAGCAGGTCGGGCCGGGTGGACAGGATCTGGCCGAGCTTCGCGAATGTGGGGCCGAGCTCCTCGAGTGCGGACCGCAACCGCTTGCCCTGCCGGCGCCGGCCGACCGCGCCTTCCTCGTCGGGCCGGCCGAAGAGCTCTTTCAGGCCGTGCTTGGCGAAGACGGCGGCGATGTGGCCGCCGCGCGCCGTGAGCCGGGGCTGGAACTCCACGTCCTCGGCGGCGCTCGCGCGCACCCGCGCCGAGGTGGGACGGGGCGCTGCGGCGACGACCTGACCGTCGCCCATCGTGTTCACGATGATCACGGTGCAGCTGGCGTTGTGGCTGATGCGGTTCGGCACGTTGCCGAGCAGGAACTCCTTGCGTCCGGCCATGCCGGCGTTGCCCACCACGAGCACGTCGATGGCTTGATCCTGTGAAGCCTCCACGATCGCCATCGCCGGATCCTCGTGGATCACGACATGCCCGCGCGCGCGATCACCGGCGATCGAGCGCGCGTACGTCTGCAGGTCGTCGGCCGCCGAGCGTGCCCTGGTCGCCTCGGCCGCGCCGTGCTCGGTGTCGGCCGGGCTCGAAGGCACGATCACCTGCACGATGTGCAGCTCGGCGGCGAAGGCCTCGGCGAAGGTGGCCGCCCATCGCACGGCTCGCTCGGCCGTCTGTGAACGGTCGGTGCCGACCATCACGCGCTCGATCGGACCGGATACCTGCGGCTGGGCCTCTGCGTTCATCCGCGCATCATGCCGGTTCACGGCGTGAGCGACCAGGGTGACGAGCCGGTTGGTGCCGCTCGTGGAGGCGTCCGCCGGCCGGGATGCCAGCACCCCATTGGTAGACTCCCCGACCGTCGCCGGAGTAGCTCAGCCTGGCAGAGCAACCGCCTCGTAAGTGGTAGGTCATGGGTTCGAATCCCATCTCCGGCTCTGGATCGTCTCCGCGACCGCTGGGTGCTGACCCCACCACCGGCCCGGGTGCGTGACCCACGACGATGCTGGTGGCCACGCCGCTGTGCTGACCGCGTGGCCTGTGTACCTTCGACGGATGGCCAATGATCCCCTGACGAGACGAACGCCGGGTTCCATCCTCGAGCTCGACGGCCTGCGCAAGACCTTCGCCGCCACCGATGAGGACCAGGTGCCCGTGCGCGCGTTGCGCGGCTTCGACCTGCGCGTCGACGACGGGGAGTTCGTCGCACTCATGGGGCCCTCGGGCTGCGGCAAGTCGACCGTGCTGAACCTGATCGCGGGTCTCGACACGCCGACCGACGGTGTGATCCGCATCGGGGGTGAGTCGATCTCCGGCTCGTCCGAGGACGATCTCGCCCAGATGCGCCGGCGCCACGTGGGCATCGTCTTCCAGTTCTTCAACCTGCTCGAGGGCATGAGCGCACTCGAGAACGTCACGCTGCCCGCGGTGGTGGCGGGCCGCTCGCGCAAGGCGGCGGAGACGCGAGCCCGCGATCTGCTCGACCTGCTGGGCATCGCCGACAAGGCCGACAAGGCGCCCGGAGTGTTGTCGGGCGGTCAGCGGCAGCGGCTCGCGATCGCACGGGCGCTCGCGAACGAGCCGACGCTCCTGCTCGCCGACGAGCCCACCGGGTCGCTCGACTCCGCTGGCGGCGAGGAGGTGCTCGAGCTCTTCCGCAGGCTGCACGCGGGCGGGCAGACGATCGTGCTCGTGACGCACGACGATCACGTGGCGGACGCGGCCGACCGCATCGTGCGCATGCGCGACGGGCGGGTGGACGACGACGGCGTGCGCGCCTCGACCGACACGGGCGGGGTCTTCGGCGTGCTGGGTGAAGCGTGAGCGCCGTCGGCATGCGGGCTCGGGCGGACATGCGTTCGCGTCCGCTGTCGCTCGTCGTGCTGGTGGTGCTCACCGCGATCGCGGGCGGCGTCGTCATGGTCGCCCTGACCGGGGCCGAGCGCATCGAGACGTCCTACGCCCGATACCGCGATCGCTTCGAAGCTCCCGAGGCGATGGTCTTCGATGCAGAAGTCTTCGGCGCCCCCGTCGACCTCGAGGAAGTCGGCCGGCTCCCGCAGGTGAGCTCGTTCACGAAGGGTCGCAACGTCTTCGTAGAAGCGTACGCGTCCGACGGTGAGTCCCCGCTGTTCTATCGGGAGTCCCCCCAAGCCGACATCGTCGTGCTCCCCCCGATGGATGGAAGCCGAAGGTGCTGACCGGACGGCTGCCTCGCACGGCCGACGAGATCGCGCTCTCGTGGAGCACCAGCGACGGAGCGGGTGCGGAGGTGGGGGACGAGATCGTGGTGAGAGCCCTCGACTCGGCGTGGGTCGAGGACAACGGCCTCTCCCTCGAGGGGTCGCTCCCGTCCAAGGCATACCTCGACGATCTGCATCTGCGGGTGGTGGGGGTCGTGGTGCCCTACGGCGAGCTCTCGGGCGACGCATCGAGCATGGTCGCGGCGCCGGCGTTCGACCGAGGGCCGGGTGGGCGAGCCGCGGGCGTGCCGATCGGTCTGTTCCAGCTCGAGCGCGGCCTCGCAGACATGGAGGAGTTCCAGCTGGGAGTCACCGACATCGCGCCGGGTGCGTTCTCGTTCGACGCGTCGATCGAGGCTGCCTTCGCGGCCAGGTCGTTACGCTTCCCCGCCCTCGTGCTTCGGTTGTTCGCGATCGCTGTGGCTCTCACCGCCGCCCTCATGATCGGCCAGGCGGTCGCACGGCGTGTCGCCCTCGGTTCGATCGACCTTCCGATCCTGCGATCGCTCGGCATGACGAGGTCACAGGTGCTCCGGGCGTCGCTGGCGGTGCCCGCGGTCGTGGGCGCGGTCGGGGCCGTGCTCGCGGCGCTGATCGCCGTCGCGGCCTCGCCGCTGCCGTCGACCGGGCTCGCCGAGCTGGTCGAGCCGGACCCCGGGGTCGTGGTCGATGCAGGCGTGCTGGTGCCTGGGGTGCTGCTGATGTTCGCGCTCCCCGTCGCCGTAGCGTCGGTGCCGGCATGGCGGCTCGCGCGGGCGCGCGGCGGTGTGCTCGGCACGATCGAATACGCGGGTTCGGATCGCCCTGCCGCCCTGCCGGGGCTGTTGGCTCGTGCGGGGTTCCCGGCGACGGCCGTCGCCGGTACGCGGCTGGCCCTCGATCCTGGGCACGGACGCAGCGCGACGCCCGTGCGGAGCGCCGTGGCCGGGATCGCGATCGCGATCGCCGTCGCGGTGGCTGCCTTCGGTTTCGCCGCCAGCATGCAGCACTTCGTCGACACACCGCGTCTGTGGGGCGTCGATTTCACGTTCGGCACAGGGTCGCCGTTCGGTGAGCGCCCGGTCTTCCAGAGCAAGGCCGTGCCGATGCTCGAGGCTGAACGCGGTCTGTCGGATCTGACCATCGGCAACTTCCAGCACGGGGTCAGCGTGCGCTCGGCGAGCTCGTCGGTCGGCGTGAACGTCTGGGGCCTCAGTCGAGCGAAGGGTCGGCTCGTGACCCCGACCCTGCTCGAAGGAAGGTGGCCCACCGCCGCCGACGAGATCGCGATCGGCTCGCTCACGCTCCGCGAGCTCGACGTCTCCCTCGGTGAGCGGGTGTCGGTCGGCGCGGGCGGGGTGCGCGTCGACATGACCGTGGTCGGCGTGCCGGTGTTCCCCGACTTCGGATTCGGCCCGGGCCTGGGGCAGGGTGTCGGCATGACGATGGAGACCCTGAACGTGTTCCACACCGACGCGCCGATCGAGCTGGCCATCGGAAACTACGCTCCCGGCGCGTCGATCCCCAACGTGATCGAGCGGATCAACCCTACGCTGCGCACGATGGGCGCCGAGGTGAGCCCCGACGACATCACCGACCTCAGTCCCTCGGTGCAGGATGCCAGCCGCTACCAACGGCTGCCGCTCTACCTCGCCATCGTCTTCGCGATCGCCGCGTTCGGGTCGCTCGTGCACGTGCTGTTGACGTCTGCTCGCCGCCGCCGCGTCGATCTCGCGATCCTGCGCACGCTCGGGTTCCGGGGGCGCCAGGTGAGCCTCACGGTGGTCTGGCAGGCGGCCACCCTGGTGCTCCTCGCGTTCTCCATCGGGGCGCCGATCGGGCTCCTGCTGGGAAGGCTGCTCTGGCACGTGATCGCCACGCGCTTGCTCGGCGTGGTGTCCGAGCCGGTGCTCGCATGGAGCGCCACCGCGCTCGTGCTGCCGGTGACGCTGGCGGCCGCGATCCTCGTCGCGCTCGGCCCGGCGGCGGTGGCGCGTCGCACGAAGCCGGCGACGGTCCTTCGCACGGAGTGATGACGATGCGCCGTCTCGCACTCGTGCTGGGATGGATGCTGTCGTTCTCGCTCGCCCTCGTGGCCGCCGCGGTCGCCATCGTGCTGGTCACGGGGGAGGTCCCCGAGGGCGACCGGTGGAACGTGGTGTTCGGCGCACTCGTGGGGGTCGCCGTCGCGGCCGCGCTGCTCCGTTGGCTCCAGCCGGCGATCACCCACGGGCTGCTGTCGCTCCTGCACCGGGAACGAACATCGCCCGATGCGCTCGCGCGCGGGTTCGCCTCGCGCATGTCGCGCTCGGTGCCGCTCGACGAGCTCGTGCTGCAGGCCGCCGAGTCGATGCGCGAAGGTCTCCGCGTGCGCGCCGTGGAGGTCTGGCGGCTGGCCGACGGAGCGTTGCAGCCCTGGCTGGGCGACCCCGGGTTCCACCGGGCTCCGGTCGCCCTCGGCTCCGTCTCCCCTTCGGCCATCGTGCAAGCCGGACTGTCCGGTCACGGGTGGCTGAGCGTCTGGCTGCCGCAGATGCTCGAGGGTCGTGAGGACGCCTCGGTCCGGCTCGCCCCGATGGCGAGCGCCGGCGAACTGCAGGGCGTCGTCGTGGTCGAACGACCGGTCGACGCACCCGTCTTCGCCCCCGACGAGGAGCGGGCGCTCGTCGAGATCTCGCGCCACCTCGGAGTCGCGCTGCACAACGCGCAGCTCGATTCAGCGCTCCAGGCCTCGCTCGACGAGGTACGGCGCCAGGCCGCCGAGCTGCAGGCGTCGCGTGGGCGCATCGTGGCCGCCGGCGACCAGGCTCGGCGGACGATCGAGCGGAACCTGCACGACGGGGCCCAGCAGCATCTGGTGGCACTCGCCGTGCAACTGAAGCTCGTTCGTCAGCTCGCTGAACGAGATCCGTCGCAGGTGGGTGATCGCATCGAGGCGCTGTCGGTGGCCGTCGACGACACGTTGCAGGAGCTTCGCGATCTCGCGCACGGCATCTATCCGCCGCTGCTCGCCGACAAGGGTCTCCCCGATGCGTTGACGTCGGCGGCTCGGCGCGCCGTGCTCCCGGTCACCGTCAAGACCGACGGTCTCGGCAGATACGGGGCCGAGGTGGAGGCCACCGTGTACTTCTGTGTGCTCGAGGGGCTGCAGAACGCCGGGAAGTATGCGGGCGACGACGCCATGATCACGGTCGACGTCCGCGCCGATGCTGGAACGCTGGTGTTCGTCGTGGCGGACGACGGTGCCGGGTTCGACGTGCGGAGCCGTGGCGCCGGGGCCGGGTTCACCAACATGCTCGATCGGCTCGGTGCACTCGGCGGCACCTTGCGGGTGGAATCGGCTCCCGGGCGCGGCGCGAAGGTGACCGGCGTCGTGCCGATCCAGGGGGACGCGAGCGACGCGGCTGCCGCTGGCCGAGGATAGACGTGGTGCTAGTATCCGCCGCGATGAACCTGCCTCGGAAGCTGTCCCTCGTGGGCCTCGGCGCCGTCGCCGCCTCGATGGTGGGAGCCGGCACCGCGAGCGCGCAGACGATCGTGAACCCGGTCGACGTGCTGGAGCGCAACGACGGTGGCTGGGTGTACTGGCTCGCCATCGCGCTCGGCGTGCTCGGGCTCGTGCTGGTGCTGTTCCTCACGGTGCAGTACATGCGGTACGCGCCGCGTTTCGCCAAGGACGAGGAAGGCCTCAAGGTCGTGCGGGCCGACCGCGTGCGCATCGGGCAGGAACTGCCGCGCCGCAACGTCGACCTGTCCCAGGCCGCCCCGGTCGTGGTGGCGCCGCCAGCCGTGCCGGGCTCCGCGCCTGCGCTGGCCGCCGCAGCCGCTCCCGCGCCCGGCGCCGCTGCACCCGCCGCAGCGGCCGCGCCCGCCGCACCCGCGGCGCCTGCACCCGCGGCCGACGCACCGGCGGCAGCCCCGCCGGCGCAGGCCGCCGACGCCCCGGCCGCCGCACCGGCTCCCGCGCCTGCCGCCCCTGCCCCCCCGGAGGAACGCCCCGAGGTCACGATGGACCAGGAGGCCTACGAGGCCGCCTTGAAGGACCTGCTCGACGCCGGCACCGATCGTCGCATCGCCGAGGGCAAGGCGCGGCGCGCCGGCATGATCGCCGCTCGCAAGAAGGCAACCGGCGAGGCCTGAGTCTCGCCACCCGTCACCGGCTCGGCGACGGCGTTCCGACACGAGGAGCACGCGTTGCACGCCACCGATGTCGACTGGTCCATGGGCTCCGCGGCCGCACGTCTCGCCGACTGGGACACCGCGCTGCAGCTCGGACGCCGTGTCGCGGGCCCCGGCATCTCCGTGCCCGCGGTGCAGCGGGCGCGTATGCGCGAGGACTTCGGCGAGCTCGTGCCCGTGGCCGAATCGCTCATCACCGAGCACACCGGCATGAGCGTGGCGGGGTTCCGATCGCGGTCGTGGGTCATGGCCCGCAGCGAATGGATCCGCGCGAACCTCAACGGTATGCAGCGACTGCTCGAGCCGCTCGCCCAGCGGGTGCTCGCCGAGAAGCCCGGTCGCGCCGAGATCCGCCGCAAGGCCATGGGCGCGCAGGCCGGCGCGCTGTTCGGCTACGTGGCGCGGCGCGTGCTCGGCCAGTACGACGTGTTCCTGCCGCCCGACGACGAAGGGCTGCTCTACTTCGTCGGGCCGAACGTGGCCGAGGTGGAACGCCGATTCGCGCTGCCGCCCCGCGACTTCCGGCTGTGGGTGGCGATCCACGAGGTCACCCACCGGGTGCAGTTCGGCGCCGCTCCGTGGCTGCGGCCTCACCTGCGTGGACTGGTCGACACCTACCTCGGCGGCGTGTCGCTCGACGGCAAGGAGCTCATCGCGCAGTTGCGCCGCGCGGTCGAGGAGGCCCGCTCGGGTGCCGACGCGCGCATGGGGGGCGTGTTCCTGTTGCTCACGCCCGAGCAGCGAGAGCTCTTCACCCGGGTGCAAGGCCTCATGTCGTTGCTCGAGGGGCATGCCTCCTATGTGATGAACGAGGTCTCGCGTGAGCACGTCGCCGACGTCGACCGCATGCGTCGCGCCCTCGCCACGCGCCGCAAGGGTTCTGGGGTGGAGCGCAGCGTGCAGAAGGCGATCGGGTTCGAGCAGAAGGTGCAGCAGTACGACCGGGGCGAGGCGTTCGTGCGGGCGGTCATCGCACGGGCCGGCATGGATGGCTTCAACCGGGTCTGGCTCGCCCCGGACCATCTGCCCACGCTCGACGAGATCGGCGCTCCGGCGGCCTGGGTCGAGCGCGTCGCCGGTTGAGCCGATGGTCGCGCGGCGCCCGCCCGCGGTCGCGAGGGTGTTGGAACGCGTCACCGCGACGGTGCGCGAGCACGACATGCTGGGACCTGGCGATCTCGTGCTCGTCTGCGTGTCCGGCGGACCCGATTCCGTGTGCCTGCTCCACGCGCTCTGGCAGCTTCGGCGGCTCCTGAAGATCCGGCTCGCGGTCTTCCACTTCGACCACCGGCTCCGCGAGGCATCGGCCCACGACGCCGCGCTACGTCTCGGGCCTCGCGAGGCGCCTGGGGGTCCCCTTCCAACTCCGGGTCGCCCAGGACCGGCCCGCCCGTGGCATGTCGACGGAGGACTGGGCCCGGACTTCGCGCATCGCGGCGGCGGCGGAGGTTCGGGAAGAGATCGGTGCGACCCGGCTGGCCGACGGCCACACGCGAGACGATCAAGCGGAGACCGTGCTGATGGCGCTGGTGCTCGGGTGGGGCCTGAGCGGGATGGGGGGTATCGAGCCCGTCAACGGCCTGCTGGTGCGCCCGCTCCTCGACGTCACGCGCGACGAGGTCGAGGCGTTCTGCCGGGCATCGCGGCTGCGGCCTCGACGCGACCCGTCGAACGACGACACGACGCTGCTGCGCAACGCGATCCGGCTGGAAGCCATCCCGGCGATCGAGCGGAGCACCGGCCGGCGGGTGCGCGACACGTTCGCGCGCACGGCGGGGCTGCTGCGCCAGGACGCCGACGCGCTGTGGCAGGAAGCCGTCGACCTCGCCGACGAGCACGTCGACGCGGAGCCCGGCGCGTTCCGCGTTCGTCCCGCCGCGCTCGAGGGGCTGACGCGACCGATGGCGTCCAGGGTGGTGCGGCGTGCGTTCCAACTGGCCGACCTCGCGTGGACCGAGGATGCGATCGACGCCGTGCTCGACCTCGCCGCCGGGCGCCCCGGGCGACGGCGCGACCTGGTGCTCGGGTCGCGGGCCGAGCGCGACCGAGGGCACGTGCGCGTGCACGGCCGGACGCTAGACTCCCGATTCCCGTGAGTGCCTTCGAGCCCGACATCGAGAAGATCCTCGTCTCCGCCGAGGAGATCGAGGCGGCCCTCGCGGCCATGGGCGAGCAGATCACGCGCGACTACGCCGGCCGCTCGCTGCTGCTGGTCGGGGTGCTCAAAGGGGCGTTCGTGGTCATGGCCGACCTGGCCCGCCACATCGCGCTGCCGCTCGAGTTCGACTTCATGGCGGTCTCGTCCTACGGCGCCGCCACGAAGACGAGCGGGGTGGTGCGCATCCTGAAGGATCTCGACCATGACCTCGACGGTCTCGACGTGCTGCTCGTCGAGGACATCGTGGATTCCGGTCTGACGCTGAAGTACCTGCTGAAGAACCTCGCCGCGCGCAAGCCCGCCTCGCTCGAGGTGGCGGCCCTGCTGCGCAAGACGGGACTGCAGAAGGTGCCGCTCGACCTGCGGTACGTGGGCTTCGAGATCCCGCCGGAGTTCGTGGTGGGCTATGGGCTCGACTACGCCGAGCGCTACCGCAACCTGCCGTATGTCGCGACGCTGAAGCCCGAGACGTACGGCGCGTGATCGGCGCCGGGAACCATCCCGGGGTGCCGAGGCGTCGCAGGGTCATGCGGTCCCTCGCCATCGCCCTGACAGCCTCGCTCGCGCTGATGCTCGCCGCGTGCGGCGACGACGCGCCCGACCCCGCCGATGCACCGGCAGGCGGCGTGCGTGGCATCGTCACCGCGGGGCCGCAGTGCCCGGTCGTGGTGGCGGGGTCGCCCTGCCCCGACCGTCCGTGGCAGGGCACCGTGCGCATCTCCGCGACGCAGGGCGACGTGGTGCGGGAGGTCGAGACCGACGATCGAGGGCGCTTCGAGATCGCGCTCGGCGCCGGTGCCTACGTCGTGGAGGCTGTGACCGACAACGAGCGCATGTCGACCGGTTCACCCCAGACGGTGACCGTGGTCGACGGTGTGTGGGCGGAGGTCACCGTGATGGTCGATACGGGCATCCGGTAGGGCTCGCGCCGCGGCCGTTCCTGCGTGTCGCGAGGCGGTGCTACCATCGCCGCAGGGCCTGCTCCCCGGTCGGGCGCAGGCCCTGACGCATCTTCCCCGCCGAGGAGCCCACGCTGAGCCAGCAACCCGAGACGCCGCTGAAGAAGGCCGCACGCACCCCCACGCCGTGGATCGTGCTGGGCACCCTCGTCTTCCTGCTGGTCGTGTCGTTCATGGGCCGCGAGCCCGCCGGCGACGAGCTCGGGCTGAGCGAGTTCGAGGTGGCGGTCGAGCAGGGTCGCGTGGTCGACGCGGTCATCTACGACGGCGATCAAACCGTCACGGGCTCGCTGGCTGACGGCAGCGAGTACCGCACGACCTATCCCACCGAGTACGCCGACGACCTCACCGCGCTGCTGCGCAAGGCCGGGGTGCCCACCGAGGTCGACGCGCAGAAGCCCAACGCGCTCGTCGGCACGCTCATCACCGTCATCCTGCCGGTGCTGCTCATCGGGGGCATCCTGCTGTTCGTCATGAACCGCTCCCAGGGGGGCGGGGGCCGGGTGATGCAGTTCGGGCGCAGCCGCCACAAGACGGTGGCCAAAGACCAGCCCAAGACCACGTTCGGCGATGTGGCCGGCGTCGACGAGGCCATCGAAGAGTTGCAGGAGGTCAAGGACTACCTGCAGCACCCGTCGAAGTTCCAGGCGATGGGCGCGAAGATCCCTCGAGGGGTGCTGCTCTTCGGCCCGCCCGGCACCGGCAAGACGTTGCTCGCGCGCGCGGTCGCCGGCGAAGCGGGCGTGCCGTTCTTCTCGATCTCGGGCTCCGACTTCGTGGAGATGTTCGTGGGCGTGGGCGCGGCGCGCGTGCGCGACCTCTTCGAGCAGGCGAAGGCGAGTGCGCCCGCCATCGTGTTCATCGACGAGATCGACGCCGTCGGCCGCCAGCGTGGCGCGGGGCTCGGCGGCGGACACGACGAACGCGAGCAGACGCTCAACCAGCTGCTCGTCGAGATGGACGGCTTCGATCAGCGTTCCACCGTCATCCTCATGGCTGCGACGAACCGGCCCGACATCCTCGACCCCGCGCTGCTGCGCCCCGGTCGCTTCGACCGACAGGTCGTCATCGACCGGCCCGACCTCCAGGGGCGCACGGCCATCCTGCGCGTGCATGCCCGGGGCAAGCCGTTCGATGCGACCGTCGACCTCGAGGTGCTCGCGCGCCGCACCCCCGGCTTCACCGGGGCCGACCTCGCGAACGCGATCAACGAGGCGGCGCTGCTCGCGGCCCGCCGCGACAAGAAGGCCATCTCGATGAAGGAGATCGAGGAAGCCGTCGACCGGGTCATGGCCGGCCCGGAGCGCAAGAGCCGCGTCATGGACGAGGAAGAGCGGCGGCTGATCGCCTATCACGAGGGCGGGCACGCCATGGTCGCCCACGTGCTGCCCAACACCGACGAGGTCCACAAGATCACCGTCATCCCGCGCGGCCGCGCGCTCGGCTACACCCTCACGCTGCCCGAGCAGGACCGGTTCCTGATGACCCGCGAGCAGCTGCGCGACGAGCTCGCCATGCTCATGGGCGGGCGGGTGGCCGAGGAGATCGTGGCCGGCGACGTCACCACGGGCGCCGGCAACGACATCGAGCGCGCGACGAAGATCGCTCGCCAGATGGTGACCGAGTACGGCATGAGCGACTCGATCGGCCCGCGCACGCTCGGCCAGAAGCAGGGCGAGGTCTTCCTCGGCCGCGACTGGGGCTCCACCCCCGACTACTCCGACGCCGTGGCCCTCGAGATCGACCACGAGGTGCGCGAGCTCATCGACGAGGCGCACGACGTGGCCCTCGATATCCTCACCGCGAATCGCGACGAAGCTCGATGCGCTCGCAGCCCGGCTGCTCGAGGTCGAGACGATGGATCGCGACGACGTCGTGGCGTTCTTCGCCGACGTGGAGCGACGCGAGCCACGCGCCCACGAGGAGCGGTCGGTCGGTCTCGCGGTGTCGCGCCAGGCCCGGCGAGAGTCGAACGAGACGCCGTCGACGCCGGGCACCCTGCGGCCGAAGCTCGGCGGCCCCGGCCTCTCGCCTGCCTGACCGTCCGGCGGCGGTGCGCCGCCTGCGTACACTGCCCCGCATGCGCGAGCGGTGGGCCACCTTCGACTGCTACGGCACCCTCGTCGACTGGCCCGGCGGTGTGCGCGAGACGATGCTCGACCTCTGGCCCGCAGGCCGACGGCGAGCTGCTGCTCGAGTCGTACATGCGCATCGAGCCCACGCGTGCAGGAAGGCCGCGGCATCCCGTATCGCGAGGTCATGGCCGAGACGATGGCGGGGGTCGCCGACGAGCTCGGTCTCGTGGTGCCGCGGGGCCGGTCGCACGTCCTCGCTGCGTCGCTGCCCTCGTGGCGCATCTTCCCGGAGGTGCCGGCCGCGCTCACGACACTGCGCGAGGGCGGCTGGAAGCTCGCCATCCTGTCGAACACCGACGCCGACCTGCTCGAGGCCTCGATCGAGGCGATCGGCGTGGAGATCGACGAGCGGGTGGTCGCGAGCGACATCGGCTCGTACAAGCCCGCGTTCGGTCACTGGGAGGCGTTCTTCCGGCGCACCGGGGCCGACCGCACGCGGCACACCCACGTGGCGGCATCGCTGTTCCACGACATCGAGCCGTGCGCGAAGCTCGGCCTGCCGGCGGTCTGGATCGACCGAGCTCGGTGAGTCGAGCATGGTGCCGCGCTCGGCGACACCCTGCCTCGGACCTCGTGCGGATCTGCCGCGACGACCCTCGAACGCCTCGGTGCCGTCCGTGCGCCGTCTAGACTCGGCGCATGGATGCCGTGACCCGCGCCGTCGCGTCGGGCGAGGATCTCTACGCGCTTGCTCGGCGTGCCGCCCGAGGCGACCGACGACGACATCCGCCACGCCTACCGGTCGCTCGCGCGGCGCGCATCACCCCGACGCGAACCCCGACGATGCGCGGGGCGAGGGCTTCCGGCGCATCGTCGCGGCCTACGAGATCCTGGGCGAGCACGCGCGAGCGCGCGGCGTATGACCGTGCGGTCAGCCTCGAGCGCATCGCGTCCGAACGCGCGACCCGGCCGGGGCCCGTCGCCTCGCACGTCGCGCCGAGGCCGAGCGGCGCAGTCGCCTCACGGGGCCCTCGAGCGTCGGCGAACCCGGCCGACCACGGCGTCACGTGTCGTGCCCGAGGCGGTCTCGCGCCCGCGCGAGCCGATCGACGACTGGCGGCTCGCCTCGTTGTTCGGGCGCATCGTGGCGGCCGCCGCGGCGTTCGTCGTGATCGCCGTCGTGGTGCTCATGGTGGTCGCCGCCGGGGCGCGCGAGCCGGAGCCGCCGCCCGCCACGATCTGGTGCAAGACGCCGGGCGGTTGGTACGACTGCTGGCAGGCAACGAGTCCCGACGGCCCGTGACCGCGACCGTCGGTTCCCGGCGTCGTCGGACCGACCGGGTAGCATTCGCGCGATGGGCACCTTCGACGACGCGAAGATCGAGCAGGGCGTGCGCCTCATCCTCGAGGGCATGGGCGAGGACCCCGAGCGCGGTGGCCTCAAGGACACGCCGTCGCGCGTCGCCCGCATGTACCGCGAGATCGCGGGCGGGGTGGGCGAGGACCCGACCGGCATCGTCACCGTCGTCGAGGGAGCCGACTTCGACGAGATGATCATGGTGCGCGACATCCCGCTGTACTCGATCTGCGAGCACCACCTGATCCCGTTCTCCGGGCGGGCCCACGTCGGCTACGTGCCGAACAAGGCCGGACAGATCACCGGGCTGTCGAAGATCGCGCGGGTCGTCGACGTGCTCGCGAAGAAGCCGCAGGTGCAGGAGCGGCTCACGACCGAGATCGCCGATACGATCGAGCGCGCGCTCGAGCCGCGCGGGGTGTTCGTCGCGATCGAGGCCGAGCACCTGTGCATGACGATGCGGGGCATCAAGAAGCCCGGCTCCGTCACGGTCACCTCCGCGGTGCGTGGCCTGTTCCGCACCGACGCGCGGACGCGCCAGGAGGCCATGCACCACATCGGCATGCGCTGACCGCCCGCCGCCGGCCGACGAGGGCCCGGCCACTACGATGTCCGGCGTGAGCGACGCAGTGTGGCGATGCCGCGACCACGCGTTCCCGCTCGGGGAGCGCACCCTCGTGATGGGCATCGTGAACGTCACGCCCGATTCCTTCAGCGACGGGGGTCTGCACGCCGGCGCCGACGACGCGGTCGCCCACGGCCTGCGGCTCGCGGCCGAGGGCGCCGACATCCTCGACATCGGCGGGGAGTCGACCCGCCCCGGGTCGGACCCGGTCGCCGCCGACGAGGAGCTCGAGCGGGTCGTGCCGGTGGTCGCTGGGCTCCGCGAGGCGGCGCCCGCAGGGGTCGCGCTCAGCGTCGACACGCGCCGCCCCCAGGTCGCCCGTGCAGCGATCGACGCCGGCGCCTCCATCGTGAACGACGTGACCGCCGCGGCCGACCCGGCGATGTTCGAGGTCGCTCGCGTCACGGGGGCGGGCCTCGTGCTGATGCACATGCTCGGTGAGCCGAAGACGATGCAACACGACCCCACCTACGACGACGTCGTGGCCGAGGTGCTCGACTTCCTCGCGCGGCGCCTGGGCGCGGCGGTCGCCGCCGGGCTCGAGCGCGACCGGCTGTGCGTCGACCCGGGCATCGGCTTCGGCAAGAACCTCGTCCACAACCTCGCGCTGCTGCACGACATCGAGGCGCTCGAGCAACTGCGGGTGCCGGTGCTCGTCGGCGCCTCGCGCAAGCGGTTCATCGGGCAGCTCACGGGCGTGGACGATCCTGCCGAGCGAGTGGAAGGCACCGCCGGCGCGGTGGCGTGGTGCGCGGCGCACGGCGTCGATGTCGTGCGCGTGCACGACGTGCTGCAGATGGCTCGCGTGGTCCGGGTGGTCGACGCGATCGCCCGCGGGGCCGCCTCGTGACCGCGCCCCGCCCCCCGGACACGGCCGTCACCTCGGCGGGCTCGATCGCGTTCCATGACGAAGGCGAAGGGCCGGCGGTGCTCCTGCTGCACGGGTTCCCCGCGTCGTCGTGGCAGTGGCGGGAGTTCATGCCGCTGCTCGCCGCCCGGTTCCGGGTCATCGCGCCCGACCTGCCGGGGGCCGGCGCCTCGGTGCCGGCTCCCGGCACGGCGCTCGACCTCGCGACGCAGGCGACCGCGGTGCGCGAGCTGCTGGCACATGTCGGCGTCGAGCGAACGGCCGTCGTGGGCCACGGCGCCGGTGCGGGGGTCGCGCAGCTGCTCGCGCTCGACCACGACTGCGTCGACGCCCTGGTGCTGCTGAACGCGGCCACGCTCGACGCGTGGCCCTCCGCCGGGGTCGCCTTCGCCCGCGATCGACTCGCGGCGGCCCCCGCCGATCCGGCGCTCGCCGGTGCCCTCGTGCGCGGCGCGTTCGAGGCCGGCGCACTGCAGCGCGCCCGGCTCACCGACGACGTGCTCGACACGTACGCCGCCGCCTACGAGACCGGCGACGGACCCGAGCGGCTCGCCCGAGTGCTCGAAGGCCTCGACGGGCGCGGGCTCGCCGGTCGCGAGGCCGATCTCGCCGCGATCGACGCGCCCGTGCTGATCCTGTGGGGCGAGGACGACCCCGTCTACCCGTCGCAGGTGGGGGAGCGTCTTAACGACGCCATGCCATCGTCCACCCTGGGACTCCTGCCGGGGTGCGGGCACTTCCTCGTCGAGGAAGCCGCCGGCACCATCGGGCCGATGATCGCCGAGTACCTTCGCGCCCGCTACGCGCACGCGCCGCACGGTCACGGTGATCCGAAGGAGGGCATCGTGATGCTGCAGCTCGAACGCCGCCCTCCCTGGGTCGATCTCGAGGACGACGAGCGCGACGACTGGTTCGACCACGACGATGCGGAAGGAGGGCAGGACCCATGACCACGGCACGGCTGTTCCTTTCGGGCATCGCGGCGAGCGGTCGCCATGGCGCGCGGCCCGGTGAGAAGGACGAACCCCAGGACTTCGTGATCGATCTCGATCTCGAGGTCGAGGTCGGCGCCGACGCGATCGAGGCGACCGCCGACTACCGGGGGGTGAGCGAGGCCGTGCGCACGGTGGTCCTCGACGGGTCCTATGACCTGATCGAGGTGATGGCGCGCGACGTGGCCGAGCGGGCGCTCGCGTTCGATCACGTGACGAGGGTGACCGCGGTCGTGCACAAGCCGAACGCCGCCCGGCGCCTCGGCATCGACGGCGTCGCCGCCGCGGTGACCCTGCCGGACGAACCGTGACCTCGCCGGCCGAGACCGCCTTCCTCGGGCTCGGGTCGAACCTCGGTGACCGCCTCGCCACCCTGCAGCACGCGGCCGACCTGCTCGGCGCGGAACCAGGCATCACCCTCACCGGGTGCTCGAGGGTGTGGGAGACCGCCCCGGTGGGAGGGCCCCCGCAGTCCGACTTCCTCAACGTGGTGGTGCGCGCCGACGTGACGCTCGAGCCGCTCGACCTGCTCGCCGCCTGCCAGCGCGTGGAAGCGGCGCTCGGCCGCGTTCGCGACGTGCGATGGGGCCCGCGCACGCTCGACGTCGACGTGCTGCTGATCGATGGCCGCACCCTGCATGGCGCCGAGCTCATCGTGCCGCACCCGCGCATGCACGAGCGGGCGTTCGTGCTGCTGCCGCTGCTCGACATCGACCCCGACCCCCGCCTGCCCGACGGGAGCCGGCTGCTCGACGTGCCGCTCGGGCCTGATGCGGCCGGCGGCGTGCGGCCGGTGGCCCCACCGCTGCGACTGCGCTGACCTCGCCTCCCGCGCCGGCGGGCGCGATGGAGTTGCGATACTCGCCCCGTGGACATCGCGATCATCGGCTCGGGCAGGGCGGGCACCGCCGTGGCCGTGCTCTGGCGGGCCGCGGGCCACCGCATCGTCGCGGTCGCCGGCCGCGAGGCGACGCGCACACGGGCGGCCCGGTCGCTCCCGGGAGTGCCGGTGCTCGAGCCGGTCGATGCGGCACGCGATGCCGAGCTCGTCGTCATGGGCGTGCCCGACGACCTGATCGGCTCGATCGTGGGTGATCTGGCCGCGGCCGGTGCGTTCGCATCCGCGCGGTGGGTCGCCCATCTCTCGGGGGCCACGCCTCTGTCGGCCCTCGACGCCGCTCGCGACGCGGGCGCTCGGCGGCTCGGCGTGCACCCGCTGCAGACCTTCCCCGACGTGGACGCCGGCATCGACCGCATCCCGGGCAGCACGATCGCGGTGGGTGCCGACGACGACGACGGCATGGTCGTCGCCGAGGGGCTCGCCGAGGACCTCGGTGGCCGGCCCTTCCGCCTTCCCGAGGAGCAACGGGCGGTCTATCACTCGGCAGCGGTCTTCGCGTCGAACTACCTCGTGGCCGCCACCGCGGTCGCCGAGCAACTGCTCGAGGCTGCGGGGGTGCCCGACCCGCTCGCAGCCCTCGTGCCGCTGCAGCAGGCGACCGTGGCCAACCTGGCGCGCACCGGCCCGGCCGACGCCCTCACGGGCCCGGCCGTGCGCGGCGACGCCGGCACGATCGCGCGCAACCTCGAGGCCCTGGCGGCATCGGCGCCGTGGGCGGTCGATGCCTACGTGGAGATGGCCAAGGTCACGCTCGACCTCGCCGTGCGCGGCGGGCGGCTCTCGCAGGACCGGCGCGCGACGGTCGACGAGGTGCTCGCTCGATGGAGCTGATCCGCGACGCGTCTGAACTGCGCATCGGCACCGACGCAGCTCGCGCCGCCGGCGAGGTCGTCGCCCTCGTGCCCACGATGGGCGCGCTGCACGAGGGGCACCGCTCGCTGATCGATGCGGCGCGCCGGGCGCATGAGACCGTGGTCGTGTCGATCTTCGTGAACCCTCGTCAATTCGCCGACCCGGCAGACCTCGAGGCGTACCCCCGCGACGAGGCGCGCGATCTGGCGTTCTGCGAGCGACTCGGGGTCGACGTGGTGTGGGCACCGTCGGTCGAGCAGGTCTATCCGCCCGGCCTCGACCTGCCGTCGCCAGACCCGGGGCCGGTCGGACGCCGGTTCGAAGGTGCATCGCGCCCAGGCCATTTCGAAGGCGTGCTCACGGTGGTGCATCGGTTGTTCGAGGTCACCGGGCCGTGCGTCGCGTGGTTCGGCGAGAAGGACGCCCAGCAGGTCTTCCTCGTGCGGCGCATGATCGAGACCGAGGGGCTGCCCGTGTCGCTGGCCGTCGGTCCGACGGTGCGGGAGCCCGACGGCCTCGCGCTGTCGTCGAGGAACTCGCGGCTCACCCCCGAGGAGCGCGAGCAGGCGGGGTGCATGTTCCTCGCGCTCAGCGAGGCGGCCGCGCTGGCGAGGGCCGGCATCGACGACGCCGGGGTGCTGGTCGCAACGATGGCGCGTGAGGTCGGCGCCACCCCGCTCGCCCGGCTCGACTACGCCGCCGTGGTCAACGACGCGACGTTCGAGCCGCTGGACCGTCGCCCGCCGGGCACGGCCGCCCGGACGCTCGTCGCCGCCCGGTTCCCGTCGGCCCGCCTGATCGACACCCTGCTCCTGCCCGAGCCTGTGTGAGGGCCGAGTTGCAGTTGTCGGCGCACGACCTCGTCGGCCACGATGGACCGTCGTTCCGGCTCGAGATGGAGGGGAAGGGGTCCTGACGCCGTGCTGCTCGCCGCCGATGTCGGCAACACCGAGATCGTCCTCGGGGTCTTCCGTGGGTCGACGCTGGAGCACACCTGGCGACTGAGCACCCAGCCGGAGCGTACGCCCGACGAGCTGGCTCTCACGCTCTCGGGGTTCCTCGCGCAGCGAGGCATGGCGTTCGAGTCGCAGGTGACCGGCCTCGTGGTGGCGAGCGTCGTGCCCGACGTCACGGCGACGATCCGCGAGATGACGCTGCGCTACTTCCCCTTCGCACCGGTGATCGTCGGCCCCGGCGTGAAGACCGGGGTGCCGGTGCTCACCGACAACCCCCGTGAGGTCGGGGCCGACCGGGTCGTGAACGCGCTCGCCGCCTTCACGCTCACGGGCGGCCCGGCGATCGTGGTCGACTTCGGTACGGCCACGAACTTCGACGTCGTGAGCGACAAGGGGGAGTTCGTCGGCGGCGTCATCGCTCCCGGCATGCAGGCGAGCGCGGCGAGCCTGTTCTCGCGCACCGCCCGGCTCACGCGGGTCGAGCTCGCGGCCCCGCCGCACGTGGTCGGCACCAGCACGGTCGAAGCGATCCAGTCGGGGCTCATCTTCGGCACGGCGGGCGAGGTCGATGCGATCGTCACGCGCATCCGCGCCGGGCTGCCGGGCGCCACGGCTATCGCCACCGGGGGTCTCGCACCGGTCGTGATCCCGCACTGCTCCACGATCGACCGCCACGAACCGTGGCTCACCCTCGAGGGCCTGCGGCTCGTCTTCGACAAGAACGCGGTGACCGCCGATGGCTGACGAGGAGCGCGCATCGCGCGAGGCCGAGATCCTCGCCGCCCGCCGCGCCTCGATGCAACGGCTCGACGAGGCAGGCATGCCGCCGTTCGCCCTCACGCTCGAGCAGGCGCTCGGCGTCGACGGGCCGGCCGCGACGGCCGACGTTCGGGCCGCGCACCCCCACCTCGACCTCGACGTCGTCACCGACGAGGTCGTCACCGTGGCGGGCCGTGTGGTGCGCAAGCGCGACATCGGCAAGTTGCAGTTCCTGGTGCTGCGCGACCGCACCGGCGACATCCAGGTGGTGGCGAGCAGCAGCGATCTCCCCCTCGATCTCTTCGCGCTGCTCGGCGAGGTCGACCTCGGCGACATCATCGGGGCCACCGGCCGCGTCGGCACGACGCGCAAGGGCGAACTCAGCGTGTTCGCCGATCGATGGGCGATGCTCACGAAGTCGCTGCGGCCGTTGCCCGAGAAGTGGCACGGCTTGCAGGACCCCGATCTGCAGCAGCGCCGGCGTTACCTGCACCTGATCGCCGACGAGCAGCCCCGTCGGTACTTCCTCGCACGGGCCGCGGTGCTGCGCACGATGCGCCGCGTGCTCGACGAGCGTGGCTTCACCGAGTTCGAGGGGCCGATGCTGCAGACGGTGGCCGGCGGTGCCAACGCCAGGCCGTTCACCACCCATCACCACGCGCTCGACATCCCGATGAAGCTGCGTATCTCGCTCGAGCTGTTCCTCAAGCGCATGCTCGTCGGCGGGGTCGAGCGCGTGTACGAGCTGGGCCGCAACTTCCGCAACGAGGGCATCGACCGCGACCACAACCCGGAGTTCTCGATGCTCGAGGCCTACCAGGCCTACGGCGACTACCACTCGATGATGGAGCTCAGTGAGGCCTTGCTGGTGGAGTGCGCGCGGGCCGTGAACCCGATCATGGGGCGCGACCCCGACGACCTCGCGATGCCCGCGCGAGGGGGCACCGTCGACCTCACGCCGCCGTTCCGACGCATCACCATCCTGGGGTCGGTGAGCGAGGCCGTCGGTGGGCCGGTCTCGCTCGACCACGACGATCTCGCGGGCATCGCGGCGCGGCACGACGTGCCCGTCGATCCGGCGTGGGGGCCGGGCAAGATCGTGCAGGAACTGTTCGAGAAGCTCGTCGAAGCCACGATCGAGCAGCCCACGTTCGTGTGCGACTTCCCACGGGAGGTGTCGCCGCTCGCCCGGCCGCATCGCGACGACCCGGGCCTCACGGAGCACTTCGACCTCGTCGCCGGGGGCCTCGAGCTCGTGACCGCTTTCAGCGAGCTCACCGATCCGATCGAGCAGCGGGCGAAGTTCGAGCTGCAGCAGCAGATGAAGGCGATCCTCGGCGACGAGACCCATCCGTTCGACGAGGAGTTCCTGCGCGCGCTCGAACACGGCATGCCGCCCACCGGCGGGCTCGGCATGGGCGTGGACCGCGTGCTCATGCTCCTCACCGACGCGCCGAGCCTGCGCGACCTGATCATGTTCCCTTCACAGCGCCCCGAGTAGCGCCCCGATGGACCCGAAGGCGGTCGCGCTCGTGCTGGGCGCCGCCGTGCTGCACGCGTGGTGGAACGTGCGCCTGCACGGCGTCGACGATCGCGTCGCGGCGATGGCCATGTCGGGGCTCATCTCCGGAGTGGTGTTGCTGCCGTTCTTCCTGCTCGATCCGCCCAGCGGCGTGTGGGGCTTGCTCGTGATCAGCGGTGTCGCGGAGGCCGTGTACGGGCTCGCCCTCGCGGGCGCGTACCGGCGAGGCGCGCTCTCGGTGACCTACCCGGTGGGCCGCGGATCGGCACCGCTCATGGCGACCCTTGCCGCCACGGTGGTCGTGCACCAACCCGCGTCCGTGCGCACCGTCGTGGCGGCCTCGATGGTGGCCGTCGGGCTGGCTCTGCTCGCCTTCCGCTCGCATCGCAGCGGCACGCTCGCCGCCACCGGTCTCGCGCTCATCGTCGGCGCGACCATCGCCACGTACTCGGTGGTCGACGCCCGCGCGGTCGGCTTCGGCGCCGCGCCGCTCGCCTACCTCGCGGGCGCGCTGGCCATCGAGGGCGTGCTCATGGCCTCGACCACGGGGTTCGATCGTGCGCGGCTCCGCGCCTCGCTCACGCCGGGCGCCGCGATCGCGCTCGGCAGCGTCGGGGCGTACGCGCTCGTGCTGTTCGCCTTCCGCCTGGCGCCCGTGGGACAGGTGGCCACCCTGCGCGAGGTATCGGTCGTACTGGCCGTCCTGATGGCCCATGAGCGGCCGGGTCCGCTGGGGTGGGTGGGCATCGCGGCGGTCGTTGTCGGCGCGTCCCTCGCGGCTGTGTGACGACGGCGCTATGCTCGCGGCCACGACGCGCGGGCCCGAAGGGAGACACCGATGTCTGACGAGGTCACCGAGGCACTTCGGCGGGTGCCGCTGTTCCAGGGCATGTCCGACAAGGCGCTCGCGAGGGTGGTCGAGATCTCCAAGCCGGTCTCCCATCCTGCCGGCAAGACCGTGCTCGAGGAGGATCGCTCCGCGGTCGGCTTCCACCTGATCCTGTCCGGCCACGCCGAGGCGCAGCAGCACGGTTCCGTGGTGAGCGTCATGGGACCCGGCGACTACTTCGGCGAGATGTCGCTGATCGACGGGAAGCCGCGCTCGGCCTCCGTCGTGGCCCAGGACGACCTGCGAACCGTGGCGATCCCCGCGTGGAACTTCAACCGGTTGCTCGACGAGAACCCCGACATGATGCGGGCCTTGCTGGTCGCGCTCTCCGAGCGCATCCGCCAGCTGCACGAGTAGCCGGCGACGCCCTTCCCGGCTAGGGCTCGGGCTCCTCGCCGGTGGCTTCGTGCAGGGTGATCACGAGGTCCTGGAGGCCGGTGCCCTTCGCGAGGAAGCCGCGCGCTCCCGCATCGCGGGCCTCGCGCTCAACGCCCGCGTCCGCGTGCGCGGTGAGGATGACGACCGGCAGGTCGGGCTTCGACTCGTGGATCTTCTTCATGGCGTCGATGCCGGAAAGGTCGGGCATCGACAGGTCCATGAGCACCACGTCGGGTTCCAGGGCTTCGGCTTGGTCGCACGCAGCGACGCCGCCGCCCGCCTCACCGGCGATCTCGATGTCGCCGACCAGGCGCAGTGCCGAGGTGAGCGCCCTGCGGAAGGCCGGGTGGTCATCGACCACGAGCACTCGCACGTGCGTCCCTCCTTCAAGCGTCTGGGCGTTCCGCACGTGGATCCCCTCGGTCGTGCCCCGCCGTCCTGTGCCCGTTCTCGGCCGTTCGTGCCCCACAGCGAGGCGCTTCAATCCTCGCACCGGCGTAGTGCCCGCACAACGGGCCGGAAGGAGGACATCGGCATGGCCCGAACGGGGGATTCCCGGCATACGCCGAAAGGCACCTCATCCTTCGGCCGAGAACGTCCGAACAACCTGGTAGAGCTGTTGTCGAGTGATGAGAGGGAGCGAGTGACCCAGCGCGCGTTCGAGGCTTTCGGAGAGCCACGGGTATACTCGTTCTCAGCGGGCGCTGCGGCCGATCATCGGGTGCGGCGCTCGAGGCGCCTCGGGGGTAGGACGGGGTCCGTTGATCCCCGAGCGACGGACGGAACATGCGGGTCGCGGCCCGGAGGACGCTGACATGTTCGAACGGTTCACCGACAGAGCGCGACGGGTCGTCGTCCTCGCCCAAGAAGAGGCGAGGATGCTCAACCACAACTACATCGGCACCGAGCACATCCTGCTCGGGCTGATCCACGAGGGCGAGGGCGTCGCCGCCAAGGCACTCGAGTCGATGAACATCTCCCTCGAGGCCGTCCGCCAACAGGTCGAAGAGATCATCGGCCAGGGACAGGCTGCTCCCACCGGCCACATCCCGTTCACGCCGCGTGCCAAGAAGGTGCTCGAGCTCTCGCTCCGCGAGGCACTGCAGCTCGGTCACAACTACATCGGCACCGAGCACATCCTGCTCGGCTTGATCCGAGAGGGAGAGGGCGTCGCCGCGCAGGTACTGCAGAAGCTCGGCGCCGACCTGAACCGCGTTCGTCAGACCGTGATCCAGCTGCTGTCCGGCTACACAGGCGGCAAGGGCGAGACCACGCCCGGCGGCGCCCCCGAGGGACAGCAGAGCGGGTCGATGGTGCTCGACCAGTTCGGCCGCAACCTCACCCAGCTCGCCCGCGACGGCAAGCTCGACCCGGTGATCGGCCGCGAGAAAGAGATCGAGCGCGTGATGCAGGTGCTCAGCCGCCGCACCAAGAACAACCCGGTGCTGATCGGCGAGCCGGGCGTGGGCAAGACCGCCGTGGTCGAAGGGCTCAGCCAGGACATCATCCGCGGTGAGGTGCCCGAGACGCTCAAGGACAAGCAGATCTACACCCTCGACCTCGGCGCGCTGGTGGCCGGCTCCCGCTACCGCGGTGACTTCGAGGAGCGCCTCAAGAAGGTGCTGAAGGAGATCAAGACCCGGGGCGACATCGTGCTGTTCATCGACGAGCTGCACACGCTCGTCGGCGCCGGTGCCGCAGAGGGCGCGATCGACGCGGCGAGCATCCTGAAGCCGATGCTCGCGCGCGGTGAGCTGCAGACGATCGGCGCGACCACGCGCGACGAGTACCGCAAGCACCTCGAGAAGGATGCCGCGCTCGAGCGCCGCTTCCAGCCGATCGAGGTGCAGGAGCCCAACGTCGCGCACACGATCGAGATCCTCAAGGGTCTGCGCGACCGCTACGAGGCGCACCACCGCGTGAACTTCACCGACGACGCGCTCGTCGCGGCCGCGAACCTCGCCGACCGCTACATCAGCGACCGGTTCCTGCCCGACAAGGCGATCGACCTGATCGACGAGGCCGGCTCGCGCATGCGCATCCGCCGCATGACCGCGCCGCCCGACGTGCGCGAGGTCGACGAGAAGATCGCCGACGTGCGCCTGCGCAAGGAGAGCGCGATCGACGGCCAGGACTTCGAGAAGGCCGCGTCGCTGCGCGACGAGGAGCGCCAGCTGCAGGAGGAGCGTGCGCGCCGCGAGCAGGCCTGGAAGTCGGGCGAGATGGACATCCTCAGCGAGGTCGACGAGGAGGAGATCGCCGAGGTCCTCAGCATCTGGACCGGCATCCCGGTCTTCAAGCTCACCGAGGAGGAGACCGAGAAGCTGCTGCGCATGGAGGACGAGCTGCACAAGCGCATCGTCACCCAGAACGAGGCGATCTCGGCCGTCTCCCGCGCCATGCGGCGCACGCGCTCCGGCCTCAAGGACCCGCGCCGCCCGGCCGGCTCGTTCATCTTCCTCGGGCCCTCGGGCGTCGGCAAGACCGAGCTGTCGAAGGCGCTCGCCGAGTTCCTGTTCGGCGACGAGGACGCGCTGATCCAGCTCGACATGTCCGAGTACATGGAGAAGCACACGGTCAGCCGCCTGATCGGCTCGCCTCCCGGCTACGTCGGCTACGAGGAAGGCGGGCAGCTCACCGAGGCCGTGCGCCGCAAGCCATTCAGCGTCGTGCTCTTCGACGAGATCGAGAAGGCGCACCCCGACGTGTTCAACACGCTGCTGCAGATCCTCGAAGACGGCCACCTCACCGACTCGCAGGGGCACAAGGTCGACTTCAAGAACACGATCATCATCATGACCTCGAACCTCGGCACCCGCGACATCCAGAAGGGGCCCGGGCATCGGGTTCGCGGCTGCGGGCGACGAGGAAGTGACCTACGAGAAGATGCGCGACCGGGTGACCGAGGAGCTCAAGAAGTCCTTCCGGCCGGAGTTCATCAACCGCATCGACGAGGTCATCGTGTTCCGTTCCCTCACGCAGGACGACGTGAAGAACATCGTCGACCTGATGATGCGCCGGGTGAAGGAGCAGCTGAAGGCCAAGGACGTCGAGATCGAGCTCACCGAGTCGGCCAAGGTGCTGCTGGCCGCCCGCGGCTATGACCAGTCGCTCGGCGCTCGCCCGCTGCGGCGCACGATCCAGCGCCTGGTCGAGGACCCGCTCGCCGAGAAGCTGCTCTACAAGGAGTTCCGCGCCGGCGAGACGATCATCGTCGACGCCGTCGACGATGAGATCGTGTTCGACCGCACCGGGGGCATGATGCCGCCCGACGTGCCGCCCGTCGAGCTCGCCGGCTCACCCGAGTAGCCACAGCGTGGGCCGAGGCGACCCGGCCCATCCCGCCGCCCTCCGGGCGGCATCAAGGCCGAAGCCCGGACCCCCGAAGGGCCCGGGCTTCTCGGCGCTCATGGGTGCTGTTGACCTGGTCGCGGGGGCGCCGCGAGAAGGTCAGTCGCAGGACGTGGTCACCAGCATGGTCTCGTCGTCGAGCCACCCTTCCGGGCAGACCTCGGTGGAGATCAGACGAGCATCACCGGTGGCGATGTCCTGCACGTACAGGCCGAACTCGCCGATCTCCTCGACGCCGTACGCGATCTGCGACCCATCGGGGGACCAGAAGGGCCAGCTGCTGGCCAGGTCGGTGATCGGTCGGCCGCGTGACCCATCCGCGTTGGCGATGGACGCACGGTTCGCGGTTGATGGCCCGGCCGTGTAGGCGATCCGCGTCCCGTCAGGCGACCACGCAGGGGAGAATGCCACGCGGATCATCTCGTGCACCCGACCACCCTCAACCTCGACGGACGCGATCGTGACGCTCGTGTTGTAGATCACGAACGCGATCGTGGAGCCATCGGGCGACCACGCAGGTTGCCACACGTCCCCCGATCGGAGCGTCGTGACCTGCGTGACGCTGCCAGAGCGATCGAGGATGAAGAGTTGACGACTGCCGTCGGCGGTCACGCCGCTGAACGCGAGGCTGGCGCCGTCGGGTGACCATGTCGGTTCGAGCGCATCGCGTCTGCCGAAGGTGAGCTGCGTCACGTCGGAGCCATCCGGGGCCATGGCGAAGATCTGGTCGACGCCCGCCGCGTCCGACTTGACGAAAGCTACGCGTGAGCCGTCCGGTGACGGGCGGTACCAGTAGCTTCCCTCCGGACCGGGGAGCTCGATCGGCTGGACCGCCGTCGAGTCCGATGAGGTAGTAGCCGTCGAGCGGGGTGTCGCCTGGTGTGTCCGACACCGAACGGCCTGGCTCCGCATCGGGCCAGACGCTCACGGCAAGGACGGCGGCGATGACCAACATAGCCGCCACGCCAACGAATGCCCCGACCCTCCGGTTCCTCGACGATCGATCCTGTTTGCGCTGCTGTTCGCGCCATGAATCCTGGTCGGGCTCCATCTGCTGTGGTCGTCATCTCGAACAGCTCCTTCAGCTCAGCCATGCGGGCCTCCTGCAGTGCGGAGTACGGCTCGGCCCTGGGTGGCGAGCGCTCGCACGGTGGAAGGGCGGATCCGCATGATCGCGGCCGCGTCCTCCGAGCCGTAGCCGTACAGGTCGAGCAGGACGAGGGCGGCGCGTTGCCGGGGCGACAAGGAACGGAGCATCCGCACGACGTCCTCGCGCAGATCGACCTCGTCGAACGGGTCGTACGACGGGTCGATCGCCACCAACCTCCGCGTGGCCCGGCGTGCGGCACGCGCCCGCATCCGGGACCCATTGAGCGCCACGCGGAAGAGGTAGCCGGTGGGGTCGTCGATCCGATCGATCGTGTCCCACCGTTCCCACAACGTGAGGAAGGCTTCCTGCATCAACTCCTGGGCATCTGCCCGGTTTCCGGTCACGAAGTAGAGCGCCTTGAAGAGCGCCCGGTGCTCCTCGGCGAAGAACGCCGTGAAGTCGGGCGGGGCCTCGGCCTCGCGGGGGAACCGAACGACGTCACCCTCTGCCTGCATCACCCTCCTGGATGCCGCGGGCAGCCCCAGCGCTTAGTGGCTCTGCGATATCACAACCCTCAGGCTGAAGGAAGACACCGGAACTCACATCGTGAGACCCCGGAGCTCCTCGGGTACGAGGTCGGCGAATTCCCACCCGGTCCACAGGTCGGCGGCGAGGCGCCCCGCGGGCCGCTGCACCCCGTGGAGCGAGCCCCACTCGCAGATGCGCTCCACATCGCGTTCGAGGAACGCCCTCGCGTGCCGATTCTTCCTGGGGTCGACCGCCTGCGGTAGGTCGATCACGACGATGTCCCCCTCCCAGACGAGCAGGTTGTACGGCGAGAGGTCGCCGTGCACGACGTTGAGGAACAGCATGCGTTCGATCGCTCGCAGGGTCTGGTCGACGAGCGCTTCGGCTTCATCGGCATCGTCGACGTCGTAGGAGCGCAACTGCGGCGCCGCGAACGACTCGTCGCCCACGTAGGTCATGAGGATGGCATCGCCGGTGCGCTCGATCGGTCTTGGCACCGTCGCCCCGCCCTCGGCGAGCGTGCGCAGGGTCTCCCACTCGCGGTCGACCCAGATCATGCCCTGCACTTCGCGCCCGAAGCGCGTCTTCTTCTCGAGCGCCACGCGCACGCGGCGTTCCTTGATCCACTCGCCGTCGCGGTACATGGACTCGTCGCGGAAATCCCGCCGGTCGAGCGGGTGGTAGGTCTTCAGCGCGACGAGCTCCTCACCGGTCGTGCGTCGGTTGGCGCGGCACAGGTGCACCGAGGCTTCCTTGCCGCTCTTGATCGGTCTCAGCACCGCCTCGATCAGGCCTTCGTCGAGGAAGTGCTCGAACTGGTTCGCGTCGGTCAACGCGGTCTCCTTCCGGGTGGTCCGTGGCATGGGAGATGCCGCGTGCCCGAAGGAGCCGGATGCGAGCGCGACCCGAGGAGCGGGTGGCGCTACGCGGAGGCGAACCGGAAGGGACGCGGCGTGCGCGCGATATCGGTCGTCGATCTCGCGGCCATGCTCATCGCCTCCTTCCGACTCGGTGTCACGGCGCGTCGGTCGCGCCGAGATGCTCGTCCAGCGTAGCACCCTCGTCGGCGTCCTCGCCGCGGTCGGGCGACGTCACCCGCGCGACGAGCAGCAGGGCGATGATCAACGCGAACCCGCTCAGCGCCATGAACGGGATCGAGATGTAGTGGAACCTCCAGATCCAGACCACCGTGCAGGGCGCCTCGAGGGTGCACGTAGTGGCGCGGCGTATCGCCACACCGCGGCATCGCGCTTCACGGCGGCGACGAGCAGGATCGGCACGAGCCGGGCCCCCCGGGCCTCCGGGAACAGGGCCACACGTCGGGGTGTCAGACGGTGCCGATACGGTGCCTCGATGGGGAAGACGCGGGTGGTGCTCACGTGCCGTGAGTGCCGACAGCAGGTGTCGCAGTGGGTCGGGCGATGCCCGGGCTGCGGCGCCTGGGGCACCATCGACGAGGCGGCGCCGGGGCAGCCGCGGGCACGCACGGGCTCGGCCCTCGTGACGGCCCCGCTGATCGAAGTCGATGCTGCGCTCGCCGAGCGGCGGGTGCCGACCGGGTTCCCCGACGTCGACCGCGTGCTCGGCGGTGGGCTCGTGCCGGCGTCGGTCTCCCTGCTCGCCGGGGCGCCGGGCATCGGCAAGTCCACGCTGCTGCTGCACCTCGTCGCCCATCTCGCGTCGCTCGGGCACGAGTGTCTGCTCGTGAGCGGCGAGGAGTCGCATGCCCAGGTGGCGGCCCGGGCGCGGCGTCTGGGCATCCCGGGCGACGCGGTGCGGTTCGCGCCCGGGCGCGATCTCGAGCGGGTCCTCGACACCGCGCGAGCCGAGCGACCGTTCCTGCTGGCCGTCGACTCGATCCAGACGATCCGTGACACGTCTGGCACGCAGATGCCGGGTGGTGTCTCGCAGGTGCGAACGTGCACCGACGCCCTCGTCGGCCTGGCCAAGACCGAAGGCATCGCCGTACTGCTCACCGGCCACGTGACGAAAGACGGCGACCTCGCAGGGCCGCGCGCGCTCGAGCACGCGGTCGACGTGGTGCTCACCTTCGACGGCGATGCGCGGTCGGGCCTTCGTGTGCTCGCTGGCGGCAAGAATCGTTTCGGTGCAGAGGGTGAGAGCGCCTGGTTCGAGATGAGCTCCGAAGGCCTCCGCGCCATCGACCCCACCGGCCTGCTACTGAGCGGTGAGCGTGTGCCTGGTGCGGCCACCGCCCTGGCGCAGGCGGGCCGCCGGGCGCTCGCCATCGAGGTGCAGGCGCTCGTGGGGGCGAGCGAGGGGCCGGCACGTCGTCAGGCCACCGGCCTCGACCCCCGGCGGTTCCAACTGGTGGCGGCCGTGCTCGACCGTGCCGCGGGGCTCCAGCTCGGGCGCGCCGAGCTCTACGGCGCATCGGCAGGGGGAGTGAGGGTCGACGACCCAGCCTGTGACCTCGCGGTCGCGGCGGCATTGGCGTCGGCCGCCACCGGCGTGCCCGCGCCCGCTGGTGCGGCGTTCGTGGGCGAGGTCTCGCTGACGGGGTCGGTGCGTGCGGCTCCCGCCATGACCCAGCGAGCCGCCGCCGCACGCGCGGCCGGCATCACCGATGTCTACGCACCCCCCGACGGCGAGGCGGTCGAGGGCGTCAGGGTCGTGCCGGTGCGCCATGTCGGCGAGGCGATCGCATGGGCGGCCGGGCCGCGGTGAGGCCTCGCCCATGCAGTTGAAGCACCGTTCAGCCTAGGTCGTTCGAGCGGTACTGGGGGCCGGAATCAGCCCTCTGACCTGCGGATTTGGGTTGCGTCGCAAGCGCCCCTCGTGCTACGCTTTCCGGGACTCGTCATCGCGACCCCTGATCTCGACTTCCTGGAGGTTCCGTGTTCCGTAAGGGCGATACCGTGGTGCATCCGGAGCATGGAGCAGCAGTCATCGAAGAACTGCGAGAGAAGGAATTCCTCGGAGAAACCCGTACCTACCTGGTGCTGCGGGTGGCCTACGGCGACCTGACCCTGATGATCCCGACCGACTCGACCGAACAGGTCGGACTGCGCTCGGTGGTGAGCAAGAACGAGGTCAAGAAGGTGCTCAAGGTGCTCACCGAGGAGGAATCCTCGATGGCCGCCAACTGGAGCCGCCGGTTCAAGAACAACATGGAGAAGTTGCACTCGGGCGACCCGTACCAGGTCGCGGAGGTGCTTCGGAACCTGTCGATCCGCGATCGAGAGAAGGGCTTGTCCGCCGGCGAGAAGCGCATGATCACCAAGGCCCGCCAGATCTTGATCTCCGAGTTGTCACACGCCACCGGCAAGTCTGAGGAAGCCGCCGAGATCATGATCGACGAGGTCCTCGACGATGCGCACGGCGTGAAGATCGCTGCGGTCTGACCGACCTCCACCCGGGTGACACCGGGTTCGCCCCTGCGCCGCCGGCAGGTGAGCCTTCAGGCCTCCTCGATGCGCGCCGATGCTTCCCTCAGCATCAGGTTCGTTCTGCCTGCCCGCCGGCCGAGCGACCGTCGGGGCGTCGAGGAGGTGGAGCGCGCATCATGAGCGAGCGGGAGCAGCATCCCAAGGGAGGCTCGCTTCGGGGCGCCCTGGTCGAGGGTGTGCGCCTCATCTTCATCGCCTTGCTCGGCGCGGCAGGGTTCCTGCTGGGCGGCACCGTCGCGGCCGAGAGCACGAGTCGCGCGCTCGCGTTCATCTTCCTCGGTGCCGGGGTCGGGTTCGTGATCGGCGGCGTCGTGGGGCGGCTCACCCTGCGGGCCGTGAGCGGGATGGAGCGTGAGCTCCACCGCAAGCCGGCGCCGCAGCTCGCCGGCGGCGTCGTCGGGCTCATCATCGGACTGGTGGTCGCCGGACTGCTGATGATCCCGCTGCTGCTGGTGCCCAGCGGGGCCGCGTGGCCGGCGATCGTCTTCGTCTACCTCGTGTGTGGCTCGCTGGGCTTCCGCGTCGGCGAGGACAAGCACGAGGACATCTTCGGTCTCGTCGGCATGAAGCCGAGAGCCTCGGTCGCCGGGCGCGGCGACCTGCACGTGCTCGACACGAGCGCGCTCATCGACGGGCGCGTGCTCGACCTGGTCGCGACCGGGTTCGTGAGCGGCACGGTGCTGCTGCACGACGGTGTGCTGCGCGAACTGCAAGCGATCAGCGACTCCAGCGACGCGCGACGCCGGCAGCGTGGTCGCCGCGGGCTCGATGTGCTGGTCGAGCTGCAGAAGGCTCCCACGGTGCAGTTCCAGCTCGTGGAGGAAGCCGGCGTGCTCGACGTCGACGCCGCCCTGGTGCGCCTCGCCCGTGAGCGAGGAGCGTCGCTCATCACGGTCGATCACAACCTGGCGAAGGTCGCCGAGGCGTTGCGTGTGCCGGTTGCGCAGATCAATGCCCTTGCCTCGAAGTTCCGCGTGCCCTACACGGCGGGCGACGAGATCTCGGTGCGTCTGGTCAAGGAAGGCCGCGAGCACGGCCAGGCGGTCGGCTACCTCGACGACGGCACGATGGTGGTCGTGGAGAAGGCCGTCGACCAGATCGGCTCGAGCCCGGACATCCGTGTCACGAACGTGATCCAGACGACGACCGGCCGCATGGTGTTCGCGGCGCTCGTGCCCGGCGCCTCGTCGCCTTCAGCCTGAGCGCTCGCCAAGCGCCGGTCTGGCATGCTTCGCACATGGAAGCTGCCGACGAGCGCGCCGCCGTCATCCTGCTCGCCGCGGGGGTCGGTCGCCGGGTCGGCGCCGACGAGCCCAAGGCCTTCCTCATGATCGGAGGTCGGCCGATCCTGGCGGTGGCCGCCGGGGCGGCTGCAGCCTCGCCCCTCGTCGGCTCGGTCGTCGTGACGGCGCCCGCGGGCTGGGAAGACCGCGCTCGCGGCTGCGTCGAAGGGTGTGGGGTCCCGGCCGAGGTGGTCACGGGTGGCACCACGAGGCAGGAGAGCGTGCGCGCCGCGCTCGCGGTGCTGCCATCCGGCATCCGAGTGGTGGCGGTGCACGACGCCGCCCGGCCGTTCGCGCCGCCCGATCTCTTCACGTCCGTCATCGATTCCGTGAGCGACGAGACCCCCGGGGTCGTGCCGGTGTCGGCCGTTGCCGACACCGTGAAGCAGATCGACGCGGACCGGGTGGTCGGCACGCTCGATCGTGCCCGGCTCGGTCTGGCGCAGACCCCCCAGGCCTTCGACGTCGTCGTGCTCAGGGCGGCCCATCACCAGGCCGCCGTCGATGGGGTGGAGCTCACCGACGACGCGGCGGCCCTCGAGCGGACCGGTGTCGCCGTCCGGGCGGTCGCCGGCGACCCCAACAACGTGAAGATCACGACCTTGCTGGACCTCGCGAACGCCGACGCGCGCATGGGCGGCGTCGATGGCTGAGCGCGTGCCCCGCGTGGGCATCGGGTTCGACGCGCATCGGTGGGCGTCTGAAGACCGCGCGCTCTGGCTCGGCGGGGTGCGCTTCGACGGCGAGCGCGGGCTCGACGGGCATTCCGACGGCGATGCGGTCTGCCACGCCATCGCCGACGCGCTGCTCGGCGCCGGCGCCCTCGGTGATGTCGGCGAACATTTCGCCGACGACGATCCTGCGTTCGCCGGCATCGCGGGCGCGGTGCTTCTTGCCCGAACCCTCGAGATCGTGCGCTCGGGCGGCTTCTCGGCTCGTTCCTGCGATGTGACCGTCATCTGCGATCGACCCGCCATCGCCCCACGCCGAGGGGACCTCCGAGCCCGGCTCGCCGAGGTGCTGGAGCTGCCGCTCGAGGCGGTGAGCGTGAAGGCCACCCGCCCCGAGGGGCTCGGGCTGGCGGGCGACGGCGTCGGCTGCATGGCCGTCGCGGTGTTGCTGTGAGTCGCGAGCGCGATCGAGCGGCGCGCGGCCGTGCTCCTCGCTCGCCCGCCGGCGACGTGGTGTCCGGGCGCCGTGCCGTCGCGGAAGCCCTGCGGGCGGGGCAGGTCTCGGAAGTGTTGGTCGTCTCCTCGCCCAAGGTCACGCAGGGCCTGCGGGCGATGCTCGACGCCGCCAACGACGAGGGCGTGCCGGTGCGCGTCGTTCCTCGGGCGACTCTCGATGCGCTCGCCGACGAGCACCAAGGGGTCGTGGCGAGGGTCGGCGCCGGCGACATGAGAGGACTGTCCGAACGCGACCTCGCGACCTTCGCGTTCACCGACGATGCGCTCGTCGTGGTGCTCGACGGCATCACCGATCCGCAGAACCTCGGCGCCGCGGCCCGCTCCGCGGAAGCAGCCGGTGCCGCCATGCTCGTCAGCCGTACACGCCGTGCGGCGGAGGTCACGCCGGCCGCGGTGCGCGCGTCTGCGGGAGCGTTGATGCACCTGCCGCACGCGCGGGTCGCCAACATCGCCCGCGCCATCGAACGGCTGCAAGATCACGGATTCTGGGTCGTCGGCCTCGACGAGCGGGCAGAGGTGACCATCTACGACGACGCGTGTCCCCCCGGCCGGATCGCGGTGGTGGTGGGCGGCGAGGGCGAGGGCATGGCGAGGCTCACCCGCGAACGGTGCGACCGGTTGCTCTCGCTGCCGATGCGGGGGCGCGTCGGGTCATTGAACGCGGCCGCCTCCCTCGCCGCCGTGCTGTACGCGTACGTGCTGCCCGCGCGGACCTGAGAGCACGGCTCACGTCTCGGCGCTTGCGTGCCGATACACGCACCATGGATCAGGGCATGCCACCGCCGCCCTCGGGCTCCTACGAGGCCTGGGAACGCGTGATCGCGGAGCCGATCGCGTCACCGCCCCGCCGGCCAGTCGCGGTCACGGTCGCGGGGGTCTTGCTCATCGTCGCAGGCGGTTTCGCGGCGCTGGCGGCCGGCTTGATCCTGCTGACGGGCGACGGCGCGAGCATCGAGGGGGTGGGGGGCGACGTGCCGACCGTGGTGGTGCTCGTGGCGCTCGCGCTCGCCGCCCTCGAGATCGGCGCGGGCGTGCTCGTGTTGCGGTGCGCGCCCATCGGCCGAACGCTCGGCATCGTGGTGGCGGCGCTCGGCATCGTGGGTGGCCTCGCGGCGATCGCGTCACCGCAGGGCATCGTGACCATCGCCATCTTCGGCTTCGTGATCTACGCGCTCGTCACGAACGCGCAGGCCTTCCGGTCGACACCTGCGGGGTAGACTCGGCACCCGGCCGGCGTGGCGCAGTCCGGTAGCGCAACCGACTTGTAATCGGTAGGTCGTCGGTTCGAATCCGACCGCCGGCTCCAATCAAACCCTCAGGTCGGCAGGGTATGCGTCCACCAACCCCAGCGTGTTGCACGTCGAGCCGTGTCCGTGGTGCCCGAGCCCGCTGCTACGACTCACCCACGCCGGCCGCGCCGCGTCCTACGGCGACGGCGGTTTGAGCCCGTACATGACCGCCCTTCAATACGGCGCGATCAGGTGACGATACTCGCAGGGTGTCCGACGAACGGAGATCGACGCGGCGACCCTTGCGGGAAAGACCCGGAGGAATGGAGGTCGTGCTCGCAGCGGCGACGGTGCTGCTGTGGTCAACGCTCCTTCTGATGCACGAGCGACTCCCCGCCGGAACATCGCGCATGATCGGGCTGGGCGCGCTGCTGTGCTTGATGGCGACCTTCGTGGTCAGCGACCGACGGCATACCGCGATGCGCCCCGGGGCGTCCGTGCGCCGCATCCTGATGCTGATCGTCCTCTCTGCCGTTCTCACCTACCTCGGCTACCTCGCGGTCATCAGGTGGGGCATGCAGGACTTCGTCTTCTAGCCCATCGCACTCGGGGAATGGGGCGGGACACCGTCCCCCTTGAGGCTCCGAGCGTGATTCAGAAGAGGTCCCAGCTCCTCCTTGGGATCCGGGCGCGGGATGTCACGACCCCGCGTCGGACACCGCGATGGCGGTGAGGCCCGCAGGCGCAGACCGCCGTGTGGAACCGCGGACGTGCTTGACGCCTGGCACCGGGTCGAGGTCCGCAGCCGCCGAGAACGTCCACGACAGTGCGTGCTTCGAGGACATCCGCAGATGAGGCAACGGGTCCCTTTCAGGGCAGTTCCGGTCAGTCAACTCGCCTCATTGACTCCCCCAGTTGCGGCGTCCACACTCGGTGTTGTCATCGGAAGGAACCGAGGGGCAGCATGCGGATCCTGACCCGCATGGCCGTGTCGATCGCACTGCCGTCGTCGCTTCTGTCGCACTGGCGATCCCAGTCTCCGCGGCGACACTCATCAAGTACCAGGGCGAAACATCCGCCCCCTCCCCGAACCGAGTCGTCGCGCCGGTCCTGAAGAAGGACAACGGTCGGCGCATCCCTCGCCAGATCGGGGTGCGCAGCACCCTGACATGCGAGGACGCCAGCGCCCAGGAGTTCGGCGTCATCATGGGGATCGGTCCACTCGATGAAGGCGGATCGTTCGCGAGGGAGATCACGGATCTCGATCTCGGCGTATATCTGCGAGTCGATGGAGCGATCGGCTTCCGCAACGGCAGCGGGACCGCGCTGTTCAACAAGGCGGTCCTGACCCAAGACGGGTCCGATGCCCAACTCTGTACGACCGGGGAGCTGACGTGGACCGTCGAGCGCGTGAACGCCTGGCCCGTCAGATCATCGAGTCTGGATATCCCAGGAGGCCCGGGATATCTGAAGGTGCGTACACCGCTGTAGAAGCCCACGGCGGCAAGCTGCCCTCGATCGCTGTGGCCTGCCGTTACGCTGCGACGCGGAGCTGGCGCAGGCCGCGGATGATGTAGCCCGCCTTCCACTCGGGTTCCTCGACGGGTTCGAGACCCGGAAGACGACGGAGCACGGTAGCGAACGAGGTCTGCAGCTCGAGACGGGCGAGCGGCGCCCCGAGGCAGAAGTGGATGCCGGCGCCGAACGTCACGTGGGGGTTGGGGTCGCGATCGAGCCGCAGCTCGTCGGGCGACTCGAACGCCGAGGGGTCGCGGTTCGCCGAACCGAACAGCAGCCCCAGCTCGGCGCCGCGCGGCACCTGCACGCCGTGGATCTCGGCGTCCTCGAGCACCCAGCGTTCGAACAGCTGCAGCGGGGTGTCCCAGCGCATGAGTTCCTCGACCGCCGCCGGCACCAGGTCCGGCTCGGCGCGGAGGCGAGCGAGCGCCTCGGGGTGACGGAAGAGTGCCCACCACCCGTTGCCGGTGACGTTCACGGTCGCCTCGTGACCGGCGTTCAGCAGCAACACGCACGTGCCGATGAGCTCGTCCTCGGTGAGGCGGTCACCCTCGTCGAGCACGAGCGCCATCTCGCTGATGAGGTCGCCGGCCGGCTCGGCGCGGCGCTCCCGAGATAGGGCGCGCAGGTAGTCGGAGAACTCCACGCTCGCGCGGGTCGCCACGCGACGGTCCTCGTCGCTGGGATGGAGCTCGTACATGCGGCAGATGTCGGCCGACCACGGCCGCAGCAGATGACGATCGGACGCCGGCACACCCAGCAGCTCGGCGATGACCGCGACCGGCAGTGGCTCGGCGATCGACGGCAGCAGGTCGAACGTGCCGGCGCCTGCGACCGCGTCGACCAGCCCGTCGGTCAGGCGTTGCACCGGCTCGCGCATCGACTCGACCATGCGAGTGGTGAAGGCTTTCGATACCAGCCGCCGCACCCGAGTGTGGTCGGGCGGCTCCATATCGAGGATGCCGTGGTTGATGAGATGCCAGAAGGGGTCGAGCTCGGGCGATGGCGCGTCGTGCCCCATCTCCGCGTGGGTGG
The DNA here is from genome assembly GCA_963722795.1 of uncultured Actinomycetes bacterium. Taxonomy (GTDB): domain Bacteria; phylum Actinomycetota; class UBA4738; order UBA4738; family HRBIN12; genus JAOUEA01. Next base: position 612,776 of record CAVROD010000001.1, on the reverse strand, counting down.
CCAGATGCAGGTAGGTCCGGCCGAAGCGCCGGTCGCGCAGGGCAGCCTGCACGTCGCGGAAGCTCGTGACGAGCCAGTGATCGGTGGCCTCGTCGTACAGCACCGGGCCGGCGGCGCGCAGTCGTTCGTACGCGGGGTACGGATCGGCGACGAAACGCGGGTCGTCGGGGGCGAAGCCGAGCGCACGTGGATCGGAGCGATGCACGAGCCGTACGGTAGCGTGCCCCTCGTGCCCCGCGTGCTCCGCGTGCTGTGCGTGTCCCCGGCCTCCTGGTTGCTCCGGCGTCCGTTCGTGCTGGTCCTCGCGCTCATCACGGTCGCGTGCGCGGGTGATGCGGGCGCACCGAGCTCGACCGGTCGCACACTGGTGCCGGTCGTCGAGGTCGTCGACGGCGACACGATCCGTGTCGACCTCGACGGGCAGGAGACCGCGGTGCGGCTCATCGGCATCGACACGCCCGAGCGTGACGGCCCGTACACCTCCCGAGAGTGCTACGGCGAGGAGGCGTCGGGGTTCACGCACGACTCGCTCGCCGGCCGAACCGTCGAGCTCGACTTCGACGTCGAGCGCACCGATCGGTACGGCCGCACCCTCGCCTACGTGTGGCTCGACGGTGCGCTGTTCAACGAACGTCTCGTGCGCTCGGGGTACGCGGTCGTGACGACGTTCCCGCCGAACGTGCGCTACGTCGGGCGGTTCACGGCCGCGCAGCGGCGCGCACGCGACGAGCAGCGAGGTCTGTGGGGGGCGTGCAGCCAGGCGTGACCCGGCGTGAGCCGGCTCACCTCTTGGTGGCGCGCAGCGAGAAGGTCAGCGGCAGCGGGAACCTTCCGCCGAGTCGCAACCGGAAAAGCCCGTCGTCGTCAGCGGTGAGGATGCCGCCCCGTGGGTCGAACGCCTCGTCGAGCCATTCGGTCAGCGCGTCGACGCGGAGCCCCGAGGTGACCGCGGCGGTCACGATCTCACCGAGCCCGTGGGCGTACTCGACCGAGGCGTTCGCCGCTGTGACGGCGTCGGGTGCCGCGTAGGAGCCCGACGCCTCGAACCGCATCGGCGCCGCCCCCAGGTACGGGAAGTCGAGCTCCACGGGGTCGACGCCGCCGACCATCTGCGAGGCGGGATGCAGGTCGATCAGCACGAGACGACCGCCCGGTCGCAGGGCCGTGTGGGCGGATCGCATCCACGCGTCGACGTCGGCGATCCAACACAACACGCCGTAGGAGGCGAACACGAGGTCGAACCCGCCCTCGAGCTCGGCGGGCAGCCGCTGCGAGTCGGCCTCGACGAACGTCGCGTCGAGTCGGGCCTCGCGCGCGAGCCCCCGCGCGCGCTCGATCGCGACGGGTGAGAAGTCGAGGCCGGTCGCTCGCGCGCCGAGCCGCGCGAACGACAGGGTGTCGAGTCCGAAGTGACACTGCAGGTGCAGCACGTCGAGCCCGTCGACGTCGCCCACCGCCGAGCGCACCTCGTCCAGTTCGCGATCGGACAGTGTCGACGCGCCGCCGAGGAAGCCGGCCACGTCGTAGTAGTCGTCCTGGCCGTGCACCACGGCGCGCTCGTCCCACAGCGCCCGGTTGACGTCGGCGTCGCCCATCGCGCCGCAGCCTACCCGGCCCCACGTCGCAACACGCGTCCGGCTCGGACGATGGTGTCCGCACCACGCCGCCACGCCACCGTGCCCCCGACGACGACGGCCTCGATGCCCTCGGGCACCGCGTGCGGCTGCTCGAAGGTCGCACGGTCGGCGACGCGATGCGCGTCGAACAACACCAGATCGGCTCGCGCGCCTTCGGTGATGCGTCCCCGCCCGTCGAGGCCGAACCGCTCCGCGGGCAGGGAGGTCATCTTGCGAACGGCCGCCTCGAGCGTGAGCACCCCCTCTCGCACCGCCGGTCCCACGACGCGCGGGAAGGTGCCGTACGTGCGCGGATGCACGGGCACGCCGGCCATGGGCCCGTCGGGGGCCGTCGCGACGGCGTCGGAGGCCACCATGACATCGGGGTCGGCCATGATCGTGCGTACGTCGTCCTCGTGCATGGCATGGCCGATGCACGACGTCGCCGGCGCGTCGAGCAGCAACCGGAAGCAGGCCTCGACGGGCTCCAGCCCCCATCGCTCCGCGATGGTCGCGACGTCGAGCCCGTTGCACGAGCGGTCCGCCGTCTCTTCGATCACGATGCGTTCCCAGCCGACCCCGTCAACCGACGACTGGAAGTCATCGCCCTCACCGTCCTCGACGGCGGCCCGCAGGCGTGCGTGCGTCGACGCGTCATCGAGCAGGTGCGGCAACGCGGTCACCGGCGCCCAATCGGGCAGCAGTGAGCTGAGGACCGACGCCCAGGCCGCGTAGGGGTACTGGTCGCCCGTGACGTCGCCGCCCGCACGCAGACGGGCCAACAGGTCGTCGGCCCGCCCCCACACGTGCGACGTCTCGCACTTCAGGTGACTCACGTGCACCGGGATGCGCGCCCGCCGCCCGATCTCGACCGCCTCGTCGACCGCGCGGAACAGGTGCGCGCCTTCGCCTCGGATGTGCGAGGCGTAGATGCCGCCGCCGCGGGCGGCTTCCTCGGCCAGCGCGACCACCTCCTCGGTCCCGGCATAGATGCCCGGCACGTAGATGAGCCCGGTCGACAGGCCGACGGCGCCCGCCTCCATCGCCTCGGTCACCGAGCGCCGCATCGCCGCGAGTTCGTCGTCGGAGGGTGCGCGTCGCGCGGACCCCATCGCGAGGGCCCGCACGGACCCGTGCCCGACCAAGGCGGCGATGTGCGCGGCGGGCCGAGCGGCTTCCAATCGGTCGAGGAAGTCGTCGAACCCGTCGAAGGACAGGTCCATCGCGTCTGGGTCGCCGCCCGACCATGCCGCGAGCTCGGCCCCCGACTCGGCAGGGAACGGCGACATGCCGCAGTTGCCCACCACGACGGTGGTGACGCCTTGCAGGATGGTCGAACGCATCTCCGGGTCGACCAGGGGGGCGACGTCGGAGTGGTTGTGGACGTCGATGAAGCCGGGTGCGAGCACCGAACCCGTGCCGTCGAGCACCGTCCGCGCAACCACTTCGTGACCGACGCCCGGGTCGCGCTCGATCGCGACCACGCGGCCTTCGTCGACCCCCACCGACGCGCCGAAGGCCGGGGCGCCGGTGCCGTCGACGACCGTCGCCGATGCGATCCACAGGTCGAGCACGGCCGCATGGTAGCCGCCGCGAACCGCTGCGCGTCTGCGGACCGCCGAGGCTAACGGTCCCGGCCGCAAGGGGGTCTTCCGCCCCGGCCGCGGTGGCCGAGCGCGCTGCTCGAGGCCCGCGATGCGGTGACGCTGTTCATCTGACCGCCACGCGATCAGCGCCGCTCGATGCGACCCCCCGGTCCGCGGGCGGCGTGCACGCCAGGCGGTGGCCGTACCCCCCGCCGCCCGGCGTCGTCCTGTTCGACGTCCTTCGGGTCAGGCTTCCGGCAGGAAGACCTGGAACGACGAACCCCCACCCTCGCGGGGTTCCAGCCAGGCGCGTCCGCCGTGCAGTTCGGCGAACCTGCGCACGAGCGACAGCCCGATGCCGACGCCTGGCGAGTGCTCCGACGATGAGCCCGGAGCCTGACGGAACGGCTCGAAGACCGCGTCGTGCAGGTCGTCGGGCACGCCGGGTCCGGCGTCCTCGACGATGAGCGACAGTCCGCCGTCGACCGGCGCGGCGCGAACCCAGATCTGCGTGCCGGCCGGTGTGTGGCGAACGGCGTTGGAGATCAGGTTCTCGACGATGCGCTCCACCTTCGCGGCGTCGAGCGAGAACGAGCCCTGGGCGACATCGGACGTGATGACATGTCCAGTCGGGTCGTCGATCTCGCCGACGGCGCGCGCGACGAGCGCGGCGAGATCGGTGGGGCGGCGCTGCGGAGCCACGATCCCACGCTGGAGCCGGTCGAGATCCAGCAGGTCTGCGAGCAGGCGCTCCAGCTTGCGGGCGTTGGCCGCGATGCGGCCGACGAGGTCGAGGGCGTCCGCAGGGGCGAGGTCGGTGCCCCGGCTCTCCAGGGTGAGCGCCGATCCGAGGATCGACGTCAGCGGCGTCCGCAGATCGTGCGAGACCGCCTCGAGGAACGTGTTCTTCATCTCGTCGAGATTCCGCAGGCGTTGCGTCGCTTCGCGCTCGCGCCTGAAAGCCTCCGAGTATTTCTGCTCGCTCGAGCGCAGGGCCTGCTCCGCACGCTTGCGCTCGGTGATGTCGACCATCAGGCCCCGCAGCTCTCGAGGGCCGTGCGAGCCGCGCACGATGTGCACCACGTCACGCATCCACACCATGCGTCCGTCGGGACCTACGACGCGGTAGTCGATGGAACGGTCGGCTCCCTGCGCGATCGCCTCCTGGCAGGCGGCGGTCGCCGCGGCGCGGTCGGCCTCGGCGACGTGCTCGCCCCAGGTCACGCCTGCGGAGGGCCACTCGCTCGCGCCCCTTCCGAGCATCTCGTCGGCTCGTCCGCCCAGGAACGTGAACTCCAGGGTGGGAGCGTGTGCTTCCCAGAACACGGCGTCGAGGCTCGCCACGAGCTCATGGAAGCGCTCCAGCTCCGAGAGACGCCGGGCCGTGCCGAGGGCCAGCGAAGCGATGTTCGTGATGCCGTGGGCGAGCTGCACGGCTCGTTCGTCGAACCGGTCGCCTGCCCCGTGCGCGATCATCACGATGCCCCCGAACCCGTCGAGGTGCCAGCGCAGAGGCGCCACGAGCGCTGCCCGCGGCTCGCGCACGATCCAGAGCTCGGACGGCACTTGCGCCACGATGTCCTCCTCGACCGTGAAGGGCTGGTCGTCGGCCGTCAGGAACGACGACGCCAGGGCAGCCGGCATCTCGGCGATCTCGGCCCGGGGTCTCACGAGGTCGGGGTCGACCGCGAGCAGTCGGGCGATGTGGAAGTCGCCGGTCTCCTCGTCGCGCACGTAAGCCGCCACGGCCGAGGCCGCCATCAACGACGGGATCGTCTCGATCGCCTCCTGCAGGATGTCGCCGACTGAGTGCCGGCCGACCAGGCGTTGTGAGAGCTCGAGCAGGGCCGTCGACGTGCGCGCCGCCTCACGTTCGGCGGAGAGCAGCTTGGCGTTCTCGAAGGCCGCGGCCGCGTGCGGCGCGAGCACCTCGACCACCTGCTGATCACGCTCGTCGAACTTCCCGTATCCGAGGCTCGACAGCACGATCACACCGTTCACGCGATCGCCGACCTTGGTGGGCACCAACAGCATCGACTCGACGATGTCGTCGGTCCCCTCGATCTGCACGGCGAACTCGACCTCCTGGGCGTTGGGGGTCAGGAGCGTGCGACCGGTCTGCGCCACCCACCCGGTCATGCCCTCGCCGACCTCGGTGACGAGCTCTTCGAGCGTCTCCTCGGCGTACTCGGCATAATCGGCGAAGTACTCCCCGCGGAAGGCGATCGGCGTCAGCGTGTGATCGTCGGGCTGCAGCAGGTACACGCGACAGTTGTGGTACTCGACGATCGTGCGAAGTTCCGCGGTGATGGCTTCGCCGATCGATGCGACGCTGTCGAGTGCGTTCAGTTTGGCGGCGAGGCTGTGCAGCATGTCGAGCTGCGCGATCGACCGCCCGGGGTCGCCGCCCCCTGCATCTCCGTGCTCGTCATGCCGCAGGTTCGGTGCTCCGTCCCACACCCCGCTGCCTCCGATCGTGGGGTCCATCTTCGCACCACGCCATCGATGCTGGGCATCGTGCAGCCCCGTTCTAGTTCCTCGGCCGTTCGCGGCCGCTGCTGAACCTGCGCGCCGGAGGTGCTTGCACCGTCGGTGCTCGTCGTTACGCTCGTCACCGATGGCGATCACCCCCCACCCGGTCGACGAACCACTCGATGAGCGCTCGCGGGCCGTGCTCGATTTCGAGCGCGAGAGCTGGAAGCTCGAGATCCCCAAAGAGCGAGCGATCCGCGATCGGTTCGGCTTCTCGGCCGCGCGCTACCACCAGTTGCTCGGCCGGGCCCTCGACATGCCGCAGGCGCTCGAGTACGACCCGATGCTCGTACGCCGTCTGCATCGCGTGCGTGATGCGCGGCGTCGGCGCCGGGTGGCAGGGCGACTGGGCGTTCGGCTCTGATCGGGGGAGGGGCACGGCCTCTGGGGTAGGATGACGCGCGTGAACCTCAGTCCCGCACGTCTCGCCGTGCTCGTGGCCCTCGTGGTCTCGGGGGTCGCCATCACGATGAACGGCTTCGGCGACGAGGGCACTGCGGTCGCCGACGGGGGCGGCGAGGTCGTCGAGCCCACCGGATCGGAGCCGGTCGAACCGACCGATCCCGCGTCCCCGACCGAGACCCAGAGCCCGGCGGCCGAGCTCGAGCCACAGGTCGACGGCGTCATGATCCAGGTGCTGAACGGCACCGATGCCACCGGCCTCGCGTCGCAAGCCGAGCAGTTCCTCGAGGCCAAGGGATACGTCGCCGCGCTGCCGCGCGGACGACGCCGCGCAGAAGGGCGTGCCCGACACGATCGTGTACTTCCGCACCGGCGACGACGCCGAGCAGAACGAGGTCGACGCGGCCAACCTCGCGAAGAAGTACCTCAAGGGCGTCGAGGCCACCGTCAAGCCGCTCAACGCCTGCGCTCGATGCCGACGTGGCGCCGAAGGCGCAGATCGTGGTCGTGCTCGGCCAGGACTACGCCGACGCCAATCCGGTGGTCTAGCGGCTTCAGCCGAACGCCACGTGGCTAGCCGCCTCGGCGGCCTCCGACCGGCGGACGACGCGCTCTTCCTGGGTCATGTCGAGCATGCGCGCGAGTCCACGCATCAGGGCGTCGGGCAGGAACGGCTTCGTCATGACGTCGTCGGCGCCGAGCTCGTAGCACCGGCGGTGGTGGTCGCTTCGGGAATCCGCCGTGAGCACCAGCACGGGCATCTCGCTCGCATCTGGGTGGGTCCGCAAGGCTCGAAGCACGTCGAACCCGTCGACGCGCGGCATCATCAGGTCGAGCACCACCACGTCGGGCAGGTGCTCCAGCGCCGCCGCGATACCGCGTTCGCCGTCGTCGGCTTCCAGCACCTCGAAGCCCGCGTGACGAAGGTTCACTCGGTACAACAGCCGCACGTCGGCTTCGTCGTCGATCACCAGCACCCGACGCATCGTGTTCGTGTCCTCCTCGTGGGGGAGGTTCGGATCCCCTACGGTGTCTATCGGACGCAGACGGCGTCGATTGATACCCAAGATGCGGCAGGAGGCGGTTGCGCCGGTCGTTGACGGCGTCCCGGGCCCCTCCTACGCTGGGCTCCAGGAGGTTCCGCGGTGCTGAAGGTCTCCCAGAAGCTCGAATACGCGATGCGCGCGATGATCGAACTCGCGCAGCGTCGCGACGAGGGCGTCTTGGTACCGGCCCGCGAGATCGCCGAGCGGCAGCAGATCCCGGTGCGGTTCCTCGAGCAGCAACTCGGCGCGCTGTCGAAAGCGGGGCTCGTGGAGAGCTTCCGGGGAGCGGGTGGCGGATGTCGGCTCTCGCGGGAGCCGGCGACGATCACGATGGCCGAGATCGCCGATGCGATCGAGGGGCAGATCTTCCCGATGTTCTGCCTCGAGCCGAGCGACCACACGTGCTTCCAGGACTCACGTTGTGGGCTGCAAGGGTTCTGGGCCGATGTCGCGCGCGCGGTGCAGCAGGTGTTCCGGGAGACCACGGTGGCGGACCTCGCGGCCCGCCACCGGGGCGTCACCTCGGGGCCGACGCTGATCGCCCCCGAGCAGCTGCTCACCCACCTGAACTGACCGGCCCCGGCCGGTCCGGTCTCAGGCCGTCCAGCCGCGAGCCTTGGCGGCGTCCATGCCGAGGATCTTGGTGAGCTTGGTGCCACAGACAGGGCACGTGCCCTGGGCGGCCGGGCGGCCATTCTTCAGGGTCACGACCTGGCCCTCGAACTCCCGCTTGGCCCGGCACTTCATGCAATAGCCTTCGTCGGCCATCGCCTGCCTCCTTTCGCCCGAGGCGGCCCCGAGGGCAACCTCGCGCCCGATGGTCGCCCCGAGAACCGCTCGGTGCAAGCACATCCCCGAGGTGGCGGCTCGAGGCTCGCGCGGCCGAGGCGGCGCGCGTACGATGCTGGCTCGCCCACGCAGGCGTCCCGCACCAGGAGGATCGATGAGCGACACCCAGCCGAACATCGAGGCGCTGCTGTCGGAGCTGCGCGTCTTCGAGCCCCCGCCGGCGTTCACCGAGCGTGCCATCGTGTCCGATCCGTCGATCTACGACAGGGCGAACGCCGACCACGAGGCGTTCTGGGCCGAGCAAGCCGACCGGCTGACCTGGTTCAAGCGGTGGGACACCGTGATGCGCTGGACGCCGCCGTCGGTGACCTGGTTCGAAGGCGGCCAGCTCAACGCGTCGTACAACTGCCTCGATCGCCACGTGGAAGCTGGCGGCGGCGACAAGGTCGCCTTCCATTGGGAAGGCGAGCCCGGCGACGCCCGCACGATCACTTACTCGGACCTGCTCGACGAGGTGTGCCGCCTCGCGAACGCCCTGAAGTCGCTCGGTGTCGGCAAGGGCGACCGGGTCAACGTCTACCTCGGCATGGTGCCCGAACTGCCGATCGCGATGCTCGCGTGCGCTCGCATCGGCGCCGTGCACTCGGTGGTATTCGGCGGCTTCAGCGCCGAGGCGCTGCGCGACCGCATCAACGATGCCGAGGCCACGGTGCTGATCACGGCCGACGGAGCCTGGCGGCGCGGCACCGTCGTGCCGCTCAAGGACAACGCCGACGAGGCGGTGCGAGCGTGTCCCTCGATCGAGCACGTGATCACCGTGCGGCGTTGCGGCAACGAGCACGACTTCACCGAGGGCCGGGACCACTGGTACCACGAGCTCGTCGCCGACCAGTCGGCCGAATGCGAGCCCGAGCCGATGGAGGCCGAGGATCTGCTCTTCCTGCTCTACACGAGCGGGACGACGGGCAAACCCAAGGGCATCGCGCACACGACGGGCGGCTACATGACCCAGGTCGCCGCCACCCACCGCATGATCTTCGACATCCACGAAGACGACGTGTACTGGTGCGCCGCCGATTGCGGGTGGGTCACCGGCCATTCCTACATCGTGTACGGGCCGCTCGCGAACCACACGACCGGCATCATGTACGAGGGCGCCCCGGACTGGCCCGACAAGGACCGCTGGTGGGACATCGTCGAGCGTCACCAGGTGACCATCCTGTACACGGCGCCCACGGCGATCCGGGCGTTCATGCGCTGGGGCGTCGAGCATCCGAACAAGCACGACCTGTCGTCGCTGCGGCTGCTCGGGTCGGTCGGAGAGCCCATCAACCCCGAAGCGTGGGTCTGGTACTGGAAGGTGATCGGCACCGAACGCTGCCCCGTCGTCGACACCTGGTGGCAGACCGAGACCGGCGCGATCATGATCTCACCGCTGCCGGGCATCACCTCGCTCAAGCCCGGGTCGGCGACGTTCCCCTTCCCAGGGATCGAGGCCGACGTCGTCGACGAAGCGGGGGAGAGCGTCGGGCTCGGCGGTGGCGGGTACCTCGTGCTGCGGCATCCGTGGCCGTCCATCGCCCGCACGATCTGGCGCGACCCCGACCGATACGTGCAGACGTACTTCTCACAGTACGGACCCGACGTCTACGTGGCGGGAGACGGCGCCAGGCGCGACGACGACGGCTCGTTCTGGCTGCTCGGTCGCATCGACGACGTGATGAACGTCGCGGGACACCGTCTCTCGACCTTCGAGGTCGAGTCGGCGCTGGTCGACGACGACAAGGTCGCGGAGGCGGCGGTCGTATCGAAGCCGCACGACATCAAGGGGGAAGGCATCGTGGCGTTCGTCACGCTCAAGGGCGGCTACGAGGGCAACGATGCGATGCTCGCCGAGCTGCGCGAGCACGTCTCGAAGGTCATCGGCCCGATCGCGAAGCCCGACGAGATCATCTTCACCCCTGATCTGCCGAAGACGCGCTCGGGCAAGATCATGCGGCGGCTCCTGCGTGACGTCGCGCGAGGCAACACCCTCGGTGATGTCACCACGTTGGCCAACGCCGAGATCGTCGAGCAGATCCGCGACCAGGCCACCGTCGGCGACGAGTGAGCGACCGCGCGCCGTGACGATCGACGAGCAGCCGTTCTCGGGGTCCGAGGCCGCGTTCGTGGCCGGCGCTCGCACCGCCGCGCTCGCGACCACGTACCCCGACGGTCGCCCGCACGTCGTGCCGATCTCGACCGTGCTGGACCTGCACCGCGTCGTGTTCGCGACCGAGCGCGAGACGCAGAAGGCCCGCAACCTCGAGGCGAACCCCGACGTTGCGATCGCGTTCGACGAGTACCACGAGGACTGGTCGCAGCTCCGCCAGGTCATCGCGCACGGCGAGGCATACATGCTCGACGGGGGTTTCGAGTTCGAACGCGACCGCACGCTCCTGTACGAGAAGTTCCCTCAGTACGAGCGGGAGGCGCCGATCGAGCAGGGGTCTTCGATCATCGTCGAGGTGCGGGTCGAGCGGGTCGTGAGCTGGGGCTTCGGCGACTGAGGCGCGTTGGCGTGACGGCGCGTCGGTCGGGCGCTACGAGTGGCGGCGCATGAAGTCGAGCATCAGCTCGACATGACGGATCTGTTCGTCGACGGCATTGGCGTGGTGGCCCCCGGGGTACAGGTGCACGTCGACCTCACGCCCGCGCACTCGCAGGGCGTGCGCGTACGTCATGACCTGGCCGAGCGGACAGCGGCTGTCGTGCTCGCCGGCGATCATGAGCATCGGCGCGCGCACCCGGTCGACGTAGGTCATGGGGTTCCGCTCGTGGAAGAGCTCCGGCACCTCCATGGGGGTCCCGCCCATCACCGCAACGTCCCACGCCTGCAGCGACGGCGCGCTCTCGTAGTGCGCCGCCACCGAATCGCCGACCGGGATGCCGGCGATGACCCCGCGCCATCGCTCCGGGTGCAGTCCCGCGTTGAGGGTCGCCAGGTAGCCACCCCAGGACCACCCCTCCAGGAACACATGCTCGGGATCAACGAGCCCGGCGTCGATGACATGGTCGAGGCCGGCGTTGATGTCCTCCGACTCGGGGAATCCGATGTTGCCGTAGAGAGCCTGTCGGAACTCGCGCCCGTAGCCCGTGGACCCGCGGTAGTTCACGAGCAGCACCGCGTACCCCTCATCGGCGAAGGCCTGTCGGCGAGGTTCGAACGCGTCGGTGTTGTGGTAGTTGGGGCCCCCGTGCACCGACACCACCGTCGGGAAGGGTGGCTCACCGTCGGGTCGCAGGAACCAACCCTGGATGCGCTGGCCCACCGGGTTGTCGAACCAGACCGGCTCCCAGGCACGGCCCTCGGGAGCGGGGTCGGCGATGCGCAGCACCTGCTCGCCGGTTGCCGCATCGCGCCATGCCGGCGGATGCACGCCGTCCTCGTGGCGGAACCACACCGATCCATCCGGACGGACGCCGGCGCCGCCGATCGTGCCGCCCGGGTCGACCACGGTCGTCACCGAGCCGTCGGCGAGGCTGACCCGCAGCAGGCTGTGGGTCGCGTGCTGATCGCGATGCAGCAGCACGGCGTCGGCTCCGGGGTACCAATCGGCAAGCGTCAGCCCACCCTCGAGGTCGACGTCGATCGGTGAGGGCTCGCCGCCGCGCGGGGACCAGAGCCACGGCCGCAGGTATCCCCCCACCTCCCGGAGCACGATCAGCCGGTCGTCGCCGGGCACGGGGGACCAACCCGCCGCGACGACGGCCATGTCGGGGTCTGCGACCTCTCCGATCGCGGCCCCGGTGCGGGCGTCGACGACACGAACCGCGGGGTTCTCGATGGTCGAGGACTCGGCGTGCCAGATGGCGAGCAACGAGGCGTCGGCGGAGAGGCCACCCGGCCCTTGTGGCCAGTCCTGGCCCACCCCGGCCGGCTGCGGGTGGCGATAGAGCTCACGCACGGGTTCCGATCCGTGGCGCACGACGACCAGGAACGCGTCGTCATCTGAGAAGCCGGCCGCGATCGAGTCACCGACGAGTGAGAGTCCCGACATCCACATGTCGGGGAGCGTGGGGAGCAACGGCTGCGTATCACCGCCTTCGAACGGGGCCACCATCCAACGCCCGCGTTCGTCGCCTTGCGGGTCGAGCCACCAGACCACACCCTCGCCGTCGGGGGTGACGTGGGCTTCCTCGGCGCCGACGCCCTCCGCCGAGGCCTGCCGCCGGTCGTCTCCGTCGAGATCCCATGCCCACGCCTGCGAGGTGCCGCTCTCCGTCGAGACGACCGCGAGACGGCCCGGGCGGGCCGAGTTCCAGCCGACGCCGCCGATCGTGGGAGCGGTGAGGCGGTGCCGCCAATCGAGACTGATGACCACGTCAGGCTCCTCCCGTTCGAGGCGGGGTCACGACGCGCGAGCCTACCGCTCAAACCGCGCGGAGCCGTGTCGGATACCCGACACAGGCGACGGAGCCGCGCGCGAGGAAGGCTTGCCACCTGCACCCTGTTTGCGGCTACAATCGTTAGCACTCGGCACCCCCGAGTGCTAGCAGTCTGCAGGTCAGCCTGAGAACCGACCGACCACCAACGAGCCCACGGGCCAGGAAAGGAGAAGGGATGGCAGCGAAGATCATCTCTTTCGATGAGGACGCTCGGCGAGCGCTCGAGCGAGGCATGGACCAGCTCGCGAACGCCGTGAAGATCACGCTCGGCCCGAAGGGTCGCAACGTGGTCCTCGAGAAGAAGTGGGGCGCCCCCACGATCACGAACGACGGTGTGTCGATCGCCAAGGAGATCGAGCTCGACGACCCCGAGGAGAAGATCGGCGCCGAGCTGGTCAAGGAGGTCGCCAAGAAGACCGACGACGTCGCCGGTGACGGCACGACGACGGCCACGGTGCTCGCCCAGGCGATCGTGAAGGAAGGACTGCGCAACGTCGCGGCCGGCGCCAACCCGATGAGCTTGAAGCGCGGCATCGAGCGCGCGACCGAGCTCGCCGTCGAGGCGATCAAGAACCAGTCCAAGGAGGTCGACGACAAGGCGCAGATCGCCAACGTCGGCGCCATCTCCGCCGCCGACCCGCAGATCGGCGAGACGATCGCCGAGGCGGTCGACAAGGTCGGCAAGGACGGCGTCATCACGGTCGAGGAGTCCAACACCTTCGGCATGGAGCTCGACTTCGTCGAGGGCATGCGGTTCGACAAGGGCTACATCTCGCCGTACTTCGTCACCGACTCCGAGCGCATGGAAGCCGTGCTCGAAGACCCGTATATCCTGATCGCCAACTCGAAGATCTCGGCGGTGAAGGACCTGCTGCCGGTGCTCGAGAAGGTCATGCAGGCCGGCAAGCCGGTGCTCGTGCTCGCCGAGGACGTCGAGGGCGAGGCGCTCGCGACGCTCGTCGTCAACAAGATCCGCGGCACGTTCCGCAGCGCCTCGGTGAAGGCGCCGGGCTTCGGCGACCGTCGCAAGGCGATGCTGCAGGACATCGCGGTGCTCTCGGGCGCCACGGTCATCTCCGAGGAGGTCGGCCTCAAGCTCGAGAACGCCACCCTCGACCTGCTCGGCACCGCCCGCAAGGTCATCGTGACCAAGGACGAGACGACGATCGTGGAAGGCGCGGGCAAGGACGAGGACGTCCAGGGCCGCATCAACCAGATCAAGGGCGAGATCGAGAACACCGACTCCGACTACGACCGCGAGAAGCTGCAGGAGCGGCTCGCTAAGCTCTCCGGCGGCGTGGCGGTCATCAAGGTCGGCGCGGCCACCGAGGTCGAGCTCAAGGAGAAGAAGCACCGCATCGAGGACGCCGTGCAGTCCACCAAGGCGGCCGTCGAGGAAGGCATCGTGCCCGGCGGCGGCGTGGCCCTGCTCAACGCCCAGACGGCGCTCGACAAGGTCGACCTCGACGGCGACGAGCTGACCGGCGCCAACATCGTGCGGCGCGCGCTCGAGGAGCCGATCAAGCAGATCGCCGTGAACGCCGGCCTCGAAGGCGGCGTCATCATCGAGAAGGTGCGGGCGCTCGACCCGGGCAACGGGCTGAACGCCGCGACCGGTGAGTACGGCGACATGCTGAAGTTCGGCGTCATCGACCCGACCAAGGTCACACGCTCGGCGCTGCAGAACGCCGCGTCGATCGCCGCGTTGTTCCTCACTACCGAGGCCATCGTGGCGGAGAAGCCTGAGAAGGCTCCGGCCATGCCCGCAGGCGGCATGCCGGGCGGCGACATGGACTTCTGAGTCCATCGCCATCGAACACTGAACGGGGCCCCCTCGGGGGCCCCGTTCGCGTTCCGGCCCCAGCGCCGACCGGGTGGTTTGACCCACGCCGAGCCCTCACCCAGGATGACCTGGTTCGCATCCTCGATGAGGAGACCGATCACGTGTCAGCTCGTGGAGCCGAGTCTTCCTTGCTCGTGCTGCGCACTGCCTTGGGCAACCGCTCGCTCCGGCGCGCCCTCGTGGCCTTCCTGCTGTTCAACACGCAGGAATACGCCGTGTGGGTCGCTGTCGCGGTGTACGCCTTCCAGCAGGGCGGCGCCGGTGAAGCCGGCGCGGTGTTGGTGCTGCAGCTCGTGCCGGCCGCCCTCGTGGCCCCGGTCGCAGCCGTGCTCGCCGATCGCATCCCCCGTTCACAGGCGCTCGTGCTCGGGTACGGGCTCCAGACCTGCGCGAACACCCTGCTGGGGCTGAGCCTCGTCCTGGCGCCGGCTCCGGCCGCCTACGCGGCGGCCGTCGTCGCAGCGTGCTGCATCACCCTGACGCGCCCGGCGCACAACGCCGTGCTGCCCCGGCTCGCCGAGACGCCCGGGGAGCTCACCGCCGCCAACGCTGCCTCGAGCACCATGGACGGCCTCGGCACCCTGATCGGACCGCTCGTGGGCGGGGCCATCATGGCCTCGAGCGGACCGGGCGGCGCGGTGCTCGCGATGTCGATCGTGGCCGCCGCGTCGGCGCTGGTGGCGCTCGGGATCACGGCATCCCACGACGATGTGGGCGACCCCGACGAGCACGTGTCGACGTTCGTCGCCGAGGCGCTCGGCGGGCTTCGTCAGGCACGAGCGGAGCCCGACGTCGCGATCCTGCTCGCCGTCGGAGGCGCTCAATTCGTGATGGTCGGCATGCTCGACGTGTTCTTCGCGCTGCTCGCGATCGACGTGCTCGGCTCGGGGGAGAGTGGTGCCGGCGTGCTGGCCGCCGGGTTCGGGCTCGGGTTGCTCCTGGGCGCGGCCGGCGCGGTGGGACTCGTGGGCGTGCGTCGCCTGGCGCCCGCGGTGCTGGTGGCGCTGCTGGGCTCGGGCGTCTCGCTCGCGGCGCTCGCCCTCGCATCCTCGGTGCCCCTCGCGGTGATCGTGCTCGCGCTCAGCGGGGCCACGATCGGCTTGTTCGCGGTCTCGAGCCGTACGTTGCTGCAGCGGCGGGCCGACGACGAGGTGCTGGCCCGGGTGTTCGGCCTCGAGGAGGCGCTCCAGATGGTCGGTCTCGCCGTCGGAGCAGCCGCGGCCCCCCTGCTCGTCGCGTCGTTCGGCGCGCGAGGTGCCCTGGCCGCGGCTGGCGGGTTGCTCGCCCTCGTCGCGCTCGTGGCTTCCCCTCGCGTTCGTCGCATCGATGCGAACGCCGAAGGACCGGGGCCCGACTTCGACCTGCTGCGTCGTGTGGCGATCTTCGCGCCGCTTCCGCAATACGTGCAGGAGCAGCTGGCGCGTCACCTGATCCCGGTGCTCGCGGCGATGGGCGATGTGGTGATCCGCGAAGGGGATGCGGGGGACCGGTTCTACGTGATCCGACGAGGGCGGGTCGCGGTCACGAAGGCCGGGCGCCTCGTCGCCGAGCTGGGCCCGGGCGACTACGTGGGCGAGATCGCATTGCTGCGCGACGTGCCCCGCACCGCGACGGTGACCGCGGTGGACGACACCGAACTGCTCGCCCTCGAACGGGATGTCTTCCTCGGCGCCGTGACAGGGGCACACCCGAACCGTGGCCACATCGACGCCGAGATGGACCGGCGGCTCGCCGACGAGACCTGAGCGCGGCAGCCGTCACACAACCGCAACACGGGTCGACCGAACCACCTCGCGGCATGAACCGAAGTAGGGGTGGAGCCCCTCTCTCCGACAGAGAAGGCCTCGGGCCCCCCGCCCGGGGCCTTCTCCCATCTCCGGGCTCGTGGAGAACTACGTCTGCCGAGGCGAGGCAGCCTCCGAGGGCGTGGCAGGATACTCCCCATGCATGAGGTGCGCTTGCGGATCCGGTGGCGCGACATCGACAACTACGGCCATGTGAACAACGCCGTCTATCTGAACTACCTCGAGGAGTGTCGCGACCGCATGGTCGAGGACCTCTTCGGTCCCGATGCGTGGGACTTCGTGCTGGCGCACGTCGGTATCGACTTCCGCAACGAACTCACGCAGGGCGACGGCGAGGCCGTCGTGCGGTGCGAGGTCGCCGGCTTCGGGCGCTCGAGCATCCGCACCCGCGAGCGCATCGAGAAGACCGACGGCACGCTGGCCGCCGAGGCGGAGTCGGTGATCGTGCCGAGGCACCCCGACGAGCCGACGAGCCGAGCTCTGTCCGACGAGGAACGAGATGTGCTGCAGCGAGCGGTCGACGCGTCGACGCAGTGAAGTCGTCGGGCGCGCGGTCAGCCCGTGGGCAGGATGCGGCGGCCGTGCACGAAGTGGTCGCGGTACCAGCCGCTGCCGACCCACATGATCGTGACCCCACCGGTCGAGCTCGACGAGTCGAGCGCGTACCCGTTGCCCACGTAGACGTCGACGTGGTCGACGGTGCCGTCGTCGTTGCCGTCGTAGAACATCAGGTCGCCGGGGCGCAGTGCGTCGTACTTGAGGCTGCCGAAGCGCGCCATGTCGGCCGAGGAACGCTGCGGCAGGTTCCAGCCTGCGTACGGACGGGGAGGATGCACCATCCACGAGCCTCCGTCGTTCTGGCGCATCGCCCACCAGACGATGCCCGAGCAGTCGAACCCGGGAACGGGCTGGCTGCTGTCGATGCCCCACTCACCGCCCCACACGTACGGATACCCCACGTAGCGCACGCCCCAGCGCACGATCGACCGACGGGCCTCGTCCATGTTGGGCAGCACGATGCCGTCGTACTGATCGCGCAACCACGGCACCACCCAGGAGGGGAGCGTGCTCGCCTTGTAGAGCGAGTAGGCGACCTGCGCGCGAGTCAACGGCGTGCGTGGTCCCACGTCCTTCGACTCGTTGCTGTTGTTGTATCGCAGGCCCAGCCGCATCCCGAGCATGAGGGCTCCGAAGTGGCGCGGGGTCGGGAAGCGCACCCCGCCTCGGGTCTGGAGCGTGTCGAGCTGGCGCGCGATGCGACGCAGTCCGAGCACGTCGATGAGGATGGCGTGCAGCGAGGCGGTGGTCACAGCCCCGTCGGGGTTGAAGCGACCGTCGTCCGACGATTCCATCCATCCCCGTTGCACGGCGATGTTGGCCCATCGGTAGAAGCTCTGGGTCGGGTCGAGATCGGTGAAGGTGATCGATGGGTCGACCTGCGCCCGCCTGCCGAACGCCTTCACGGCGGTCCTCGCGAGGTACTTGCGGGTCTGGAGCAAGTCGGGGCGGAACGGCACAGAGCCGTCGGGCTGTTCGGCGAAGTCGCGCATCCAGTCGTTCGCCTTCCCGACGAAATCGATCGCTCGCTTGGCCCAGGCGTCCGAGGCGTCGACATCGCTCCACCGGAAGCTCGCCGCTCGACTCGACGTGCGTGTCGGCATCTCGATCGGGAAGGGAGCCGGGCCCGATCCGGGCTCCCCCAGCTGCCGTAGGGCCTCGCCCGATGCTGCGTTCGCCGTAGCGCCCGCTGGGATCAGGGCGATCCCCAGCGAGCACGTGACGGCGATCGACGCCAAGCGACGGCGAAGCCCGGTTCCCCCTCGGTTCATGCAAGAAGGTTCGGCACCCGTCGAGGGGGTCTTGAGCCGGGGCTACGACGGGTGCGGTAGGCTCCCGCGATGCTCGGCGAGGTGGAGGCGCTGGTGGTCGACGTGCGTCCGTTCGACGTGCACGGCGTGGGCTACGTCGACGTCACCGTGGCCTACCGGGACCGGTCGACGGCGACCTCGCGCCTGGGTCAGGAAAGCGTGCCGGCCGAGCTCGCCGTGGGAGACCAGGTGATCGTTCGCCTCATCGCCAACATGATCGTCGCGATCGAACGAGCTTCCGCCTGAAGGGCCGCCTCGCTCAGTCGGTCGGACCCTCCGCCCGCACCTGCTCCACCGCGGTGAGGGCTTCTCGCAGGTCGCGCAGCCAGTCGTCCTGACGCTCCGCCACCAGGCGCACGCACCAGGCGAGCGCGTGGCTGCGACTGCGCGCGACGCCCGCCTCCACCAGGGTGTCGAGCACCCGTCGCTCCGCCAGGCGCAGGCGGGTCATCGCCGGCACGCTGAGGGTCGTGAACGCGACGCGCTGGTCGGCGCACGCGACCCCCCAGCTCACCTTCCGCCCGAACCGGTGCTGGGCTTCGTCGGCGATCGTCATGCGACGGGCGCGCGTGTCCTCCCGGAAGCCGCCGATGCGGGCCGCGACGGCCGCGGCCAGGGTCTCGGCGCTCTCGTCGTCGGAGAGCTCCGGGGCGGCGATGGTGCCCACCACGAGGATCTCGTCGCGGTCGGTGCTGATCTCGAGGGGCCCGGTGAACCAGCCGGTGGGCAGGCGGCCGGCGAACCAGCCGCGGATCTCATCGTCGGACGGATGTGGTGTGGGTGCGCGTCGTGGGGTCATGGGGTGATGATTACACCATTACACAATTGCGTCAACCGAGGGCCGCGGTCGGGTTGATACGCTCCGCCCCCATGGAGCCATCGCCAGAGGAGGCACCTCCGGGGGCGTACGGGGGCAGCCGCTTGGTCACCGACCTCGAGGTGCCCGACCCCCAGGCGTTCGCGGGCCGAGGCGACCTCGCGCCGGCGCAACCCGCGGCGGCGGGCGCCGCCGACGACGACGAGATCCTGCGGGCGGTGGCCGAGCAGGCGGGCTGGATGCACGACCTGCTCGCCGACCTCGTACGGGCGCCGACCACCCTCGGCAACGAGGAACCCGGACAGGCGATCGTGGAAGGCGCCCTGCGGGCGATGGGGCTCGAACCGCTCGATGTGCCGATGGACGCCGAGCGCCTCCGAGGGCATCCCGCCGCGGCCCCGTTCGACTGGGACGTCGAGGGCAAGCGCAACGTCGTCGCGGTCTGGGGGGCGAGCGATCAGCTCCCCGGGCGGTCGCTGATCCTCAATGGCCACATCGACGTGGTGAGCCCCGAGCCGCTGTCGCAATGGGGCGGCGCGGGACCGTTCGGGGCCGAGCGCGACGGCGAGTGGATGGTGGGGCGAGGAGCGGCGGACATGAAGTGCGGCCTGGCGGCCATCCTGGGCGCGGTGAAGGCTCTGCGCGCTCTCGGGCTCACGCCGAACGCCCCCCTCACGATCGAGTCCGTCGTCGAAGAGGAGTGTTCGGGCAACGGCACGCTGCAGACCCTGCTCGACGGCTACACCGCCGACGCGGCCGTGATCGCCGAGCCCTTCGGGGCGGCGATCACCACGTCGCAGGTCGGCGTGCTCTGGTTCAGCGTTCGCATCACCGGCGTCGCCGGCCACGCCGCCGAGGGTCAGCACGCGACGAACGCGATCGAGAAGAGCCTCGCGGTCATCGGCGCGCTGCGATCGCTCGAAGCCGAGCTCAACGAATCGCCGCCGGCCCCCTACGACCTGTTCACCCATCCGATCAACCTCAACGTCGGCACGATCAGTGGCGGCGACTGGGCGTCGACGGTGCCGGGTGAGTGCGAGACCGGCTATCGCATCGCCATGTACCCGCACATGACGATCGACGAGATGAAGACGCGCATCGAGTCCGCCGTGGCGGCCGCCACCAGCGACCAGCCGGGTTCGGCGCAGGTGCGGTACAACGGCTTCTCCACCCGCGGATACGACATCGCCGACGATCATCCGCTCGTGACGTCGCTCGCTCGCTCGTTCGCGGCCCAGTCGGGCGCCCCTCCCGCGTTGGTCTCGACCACCGGGACGACCGATGCGGCCGTGTTCGGCAACGTGGGCGGCATCCCCGCCGTCTGCTTCGGTCCCTATGCGGAAGCCGCGCACGGCGTGGGGGAACGGGTGTACCTTCCGTCCGTGGTGCAGACCGCCCAGGTGTTGGGCCTGTTCGTCAGAGACTGGTGCGGCCTGGCCTGATCGCGGCCGTGCTGGCCGCGCTCGTCGTGTCGGCGCTGGCCGCTCGCTGGTTCGTGCGGCGCGAGAAGTCGCGTGTCGGCGTGCGCCCGGATACGGCGGACGCCGTCGAGCGCTCCGCCGCGGCGACGTCTGGCACCGCGGCGAGTACCGGCGGGGCAGGCGGTCCGGCTTCCCTGGTCGGCATACCGGCGATCCGTCACTTCTTCCGGACCAATGAGACCCCTGTCTACTTCGTGTCGGCCACGGCGTTCAACCTGCTCGGCATCGATCGATGGGTCCGGAACTTCAAGTTCGTGAACTTCTTCGACTCCTTCGACGGATGGCACCCCAACGTGTTCGTGCCGAAGGAACAGAGCCCGAGGGCGTTCGGGTCGATCGAGGAGATCTGCAACTACCTGCTGGGGCACAAGGAGGTCGTTGACTACGTGGCGAGGCGCGGGCCGGGCGGCAAGGTGGCCTTCCTCATGTTCGATGAGGAGACCGAGACGCTCGCGGCGGAACTGAACCTCGACGTTGCGTTCCCGCCAGCGGCGCTGCGGCATCGGCTCGACTCCAAGATCGAGACGACCAGGCTCGCGAACGAGGCCGGGGTGCCGAGCGTGCCGAACGTGATGGGGCGCGCGTCGAGCTACCGCGAGGTGCTGGATCTCGCGGCCACCGCCCAGCTCGGCACCGACCTCGTGATCCAGACCCCCTACGGCGACTCGGGGCAGACCACCTTCTTCGTCGCGAGCGAGGCCGACTGGAAGGCTGACGAGCCGAAGATGGCCGGCGAGGATCTCAAGGTGATGCGTCGCATCGACCCTCGGGAGACGGCGATCGAAGGGGTCATCACGCGTCACGGCACGCTCGTCGGGCCCCTGATGGCCGAGCTCACCGGCTTCCCCGAGCTCACCCCGTATGACGGCGGATGGTGCGGCAACGACGTGTTCCAAGACGTGCTCACGCCCGAGCAGCGCCTGCTCGCCCGCGAGCGCACGTACGCGGTCGGGGAGCGGCTGCGCGAGGACGGCTATCGCGGGTACTTCGAGCTGGACTTCCTCGCCGATGCGAACTCGGGCGAGATGTACCTCGGGGAGCTGAACCCCCGCGTCACGGGGGCGAGCAGCATCACGAACGTCACCGCCGTCGCCTACGGCGACATGCCGCTGTTCCTGTTCCACCTGCTCGAGTTCATGGATGTCGACTACGAGATCGATGTCGTGGAATTGAACCGGCGATGGGCACACCCCGGCAACCTCGACGAGTGGACGCAGTTCATCCTGAAGCAGACCGATGACGCGGTGGAGCTGATCACGCAGGCGCCGTCGTCGGGCATCTGGCGCATGGACGACGACGGGTCCATCGCCTACGCCCGGCGCGACACCGACTGGCACACGGTGGCCGACGCATCGGAAGCGTTCTACCTGCGCATCGCCGATGCCGGCGGCTATCGCTACCCGGGGGCCGACCTCGGTATCCTCGTGACCCGAGGGCGGTTCCTCGACGACGACCATGAGCTGGTCGACCGGGCCAGGGCGTGGATCACCGGCATCAAGTCGCAGTTCCGCAGCGTGCCGCCGCCCTCGGAGCTGACCGCCCCGGTCGAACTGGAACCCTTCGGCTTCAAGATGTTGTAGCGCAGGTCCGACGACGGATGTCCATGGTCCCCTTCACGTTCCGCGCGGTGGAAGAGCTCGAGCTCGGCCCGAAGTGGGCGGGCGTCTTCGACGAGCGCTGGCCCCACTACCGGGAGTGGTTCCTGCGGGAAGGGGAGGCCGCCCGCGCCTCGTACGCGACCAGCGCGCGCATGGTGCGCACGCACATGCCCGAGCTCGTGCCCGCGTACGAACGGGTCGTTGAGCTGTCGGGTGGCGGCGACCTGGCGGCTCGGATGCTGTCGCTCGTCACGCCTCCGCCGTACCTCGCCGCCTGTTCGCAAGGGGTGTTCACGCGGAGCGGCGGGCCAGTGCTCGTGCGCAACTACGACTACGCGCCGAGCCGGTTCGAGGGTCTGATCTGGTCGACCCGCATGCTCGAACGACGGGTGATCGGCACGAGCGACTGCCTGTGGGGTCTGCTCGACGGGTTGAACGACGCCGGCCTCGCGGTGTCGCTCACGTTCGGCGGGCGCCGGGTGCTTGGGGAGGGCTTCGGCATCCCGATCGTCGTGCGCTACCTGCTGGAGGTGTGCGAGACCGTGCGTGAAGCGCGTGGCGTGCTCGCGCGCCTGCCGTTCAGCCTCGCCCACAACCTCACGCTGGTCGACCGGAGCGGGGAGGTGCTCACCGCCTACGTCGCTCCCGATCGACCGGCCATCTTCCGGGCGGTGCCCGCCGCGACCAACCACCAGGGAACGGTGGAATGGCCAGAGCAAGCGGCGGCGACCCGCACGATCGAACGTGAGCAGCGGATCGTGCACCTCGCACGGGAGGGAGCGGCCGATGCCGACGAGTTCGCCGAGGCGTTCCTGCGGGCGCCCCTGTTCAGCACCGCCTACGCGAACGGCTGGGGCACGCTGTACACCGCGGTCGTGCGACCGGCCGACGGCTCGGTCGATTACCGCTGGCCCGCGCACACGTGGCGCCTGGGGTTCGATGGCTTCGCCGAAGGCGAACACGTCGCGGTGCTCGCGGACGCGACCGCCGAACCGTCGAGCGCGGAGTCGGGCTGACCCGTGCGCAGCGAGACCTTCCAGGTGCAGACCGGTGCGCGCCGCGTGCACGACCTGACGGCCCGGGTCGCGGCCTTCGCGTCATCGGCTGGAGGCGACGGGCTGCTCCACGTGTTCGTGCCGCACGCCACCGCGGGCGTGGCCCTGATGGAGACGGGCAGCGGCTCCGAGCTCGACCTCGACGAACTGCTCGAGCGGGTCTTCCCGCGCGACGACCGCTACTCGCATCGGCACGGCTCGATCGGCCATGGGGGCGACCACCTGGTGCCGGTGTTCGTGTCGCCGTCGGTCGTGGTGCCGGTCACCGGCGGGGCGCTGCAGCTCGGCACCTGGCAGTCGATCGTGCTCGTCGACCCGAACAGGGAGAACGACGTGCGCACGGTGCGGCTGAGCTTCGTCGAAGGTTGAGGCGGCGTGTCAGAGGTACTGGCCGGGGGCGCGCTCCTCGCCCGGCGCCGAGGCCACCGCCTGCACGTCGCGCTCGCGCAGGAGCACGAGGTCCTCGCCGTCGAGCTCGACCTCGAGGCCTGAGGACGGCAGGAACAGCACCCGGTCGCCCTCCTTGGCCACACGCACGTCGGGGCCGACGAGCGCGACGTCGCCCCAGGCGAGGCGTCGTGGAGCCGGCACCGCCGTCGCCGGGATGAGCAGTCCGCCGGCGCTCTTGCGCTCGCCGTTCTCGGGCGTGCGCACCACCAGCCGGTCGCCCGTGAGTCGGATCGATGTGCCGCCCGCGGTCTTCTTCGTGCGGGGCTTCCGCTTGGCGGCCGCCTTCGGGGGCGACTTCTTCGTCGAGGTCGGGGTCGCGGCCATGTCGGGGGAGTGTAACGGCGAGACCCGGTACGAT
The DNA here is from genome assembly GCA_963722795.1 of uncultured Actinomycetes bacterium. Lineage (GTDB taxonomy): Bacteria > Actinomycetota > UBA4738 > UBA4738 > HRBIN12 > JAOUEA01. Next base: position 589,102 of record CAVROD010000001.1, on the reverse strand, counting down.
GCCTCGCCATGGAAGCCCGGCGGGTGCTCGCTCGCGCCGTGAAGCAGCTCAAGGCCTCACCCGCGATCGACCACTGGCAGAAGGGCCGGGAGCGCATCGAGTCCGAGGACCTGCTGCTGTTCGTCCTCGGCGAGGACCCCGAGCCCGACGACGAGATCGCGGGCAAGGATCGACGTACCTTCGAGGCTCTGATCGACCGTCGCGCGACGGGCGAGCCGATCCCCTACATCAAGGGGTACGCCGAATTCCGGGGGTTGGAGCTGCGCACGAAGCCGGGGGTGTTCGTGCCGCGCGACTCGTCGGAGTTCCTGGCCGAACAGGCGATCAGGCGGCTCCGCCGCCGCAAGCGCCCCGTGCACATCGATCTCGCGACCGGCGGGGGTACGATCGCGCTCGCCGTCGCCGACGAGGTGCCGAAGGCCGAGGTGTGGGGCACCGACGTGGCCGGCGACGCCATCAAGCTCGCGCGGCGCAACGCCAAGGAGTTGGGTCTGCAGGCGAGGTTCGAGGTCGGCGACCTCTTCGGCGCACTGCCGAAGCGCGTGCGAGGGACGGCCGACGTGATCACTCTGCATCCGCCGTACGTGCCGGCCGGCGAGATCGACGACCTGCCCGATGAGATCCGTGACTGGGAGCCGCCGCACACGCTCACCGACCACAGCACCGACGGGCTCGGACTGATCGGGCGCACGGTCGCCGAGAGCCCCCGGTGGTTGCGCGCGAACGGTTGGCTGCTGATGGAGGTGAGCCCCGATCGCGTGAAGGAGGTCAAGCGGGTGTACACGGCGGGAGGCTTCCGCGACGTGCTGAGCACGAAAGGCGGCGAGCTCAAGGTCACGAGGGTGATCGTGGGCCGCCCCCCGAGATGAGCGAGATGCCGGTGCGCGAACGTCCCGTTCGCCCGCATGGGTCGTGGCCGTCGCCGGTGAGCCCGCGCATGCTGGCGACCTCGGCGGTGTCGCTGTCGGAGCCGTGGATCGACGACGGTGTTGTGTCTTGGCACGAGTCTCGCCCTGCCGAGGGCGGCCGAGGGGTCGTGGTGCGCGGCGATCCCTGGTCCGCGCCCGCCGACGTCACGCCGCGGGATCGCAACGTGCGCACCCGGGTGCATGAGTACGGGGGCGGCGCGTGGGCGGTGCGCGGCGGCACCGTGGTCTTCAGCGACGACGATGACCAACGTCTGTACCGTCAGACAATCGGCGGGACGGCCGTGCCGATCACGCCCGAGACCGAGGGGTTGCACCGATACGCCGATGGCCGTCTCACGGCAGATGGCTTCTGGATCGGCGTTCGCGAACGGCACCACGCGTCGGGGCGGGTCGCCGACGTGGCGAACGAGCTGGTGGCGGTGCCGCTCGACGGAGGCTCGGAGCCGTCGGTCATCGCCTCGGGTCATGATTTCTATGCGGTGCCTCGCATCGCCCCGGACGGCACGCGGTTGTCCTGGCTCAGCTGGAACCTCCCGTGGATGCCGTGGGACGGATGCGAGCTGTGGGTCGGCGACCTCGCAGCCGATGGATCGCTCACCGGTGCGCGTCCCGTGGCAGGTCGTGACGGTGACGAGTCGATCTGGCAGCCGGCGTGGAGCCCGGCCGGCGATCTCGTGTTCGCGAGCGACCGATCCGGCTGGTGGAACCTCGAACGACTGCGCGATGGGCACCGCGAACGGCTCTACGAGGCCGAGGCAGAATTCGGCTACCCGCAATGGGTGTTCGGCGAGTCGTCGTTCGCCTTCTGCGACGACGGACGCATCGCGTGTTGGTACGGCGACCGCGGTGTGCAGCATCTCGCGCTACTCGACCCCGAGTCCCATGAGCTGCTCGACCTCGACCTGCCCTTCACGTCGTTCGAGTTCGGCCCCGCGATCGCCGCGTCGGGCGATGCGATCGTGACGATCGCGGGGGCTCCCGACCTTCCCAGTCAGGTCGTCTGGATCGATCTCGGTTCACGGGCGGTCGAGGTGCTGCGCGAGAGCGTCGCCGCCCCGCTCGATCCGTCGTACGTCTCGGCGCCACGCCAGATCGAGTTCGCCACCGACGGCGAGCGCACGGCGTTCGCCCATCTTTACCTGCCGACCAATCCCGACGTGCAGGCGCCGGCCGACGAGCGCCCCCGTTGATCGTGATGAGTCACGGCGGCCCCACGAGCGAGGCGACGGCCACCCTCGATCTGTCCGTGCAGTTCTGGACGACGCGTGGGTTCGCCGTGGTCGACGTGAACTACGGAGGCTCGACCGGGTTCGGCCGGGCCTACCGGCAGCGGCTCAACGGATCGTGGGGGGTGGTCGACACCGCCGATTGCGTCAACGCCGCCCGCTGGCTGGTCGCCCAGGGCGAGGTCGACGGCGAGCGGCTGGTCATCAGGGGCGGCAGCGCGGGCGGCTACACGACGCTCTGCGCCCTGACGTTCTACGACGACTTCGCGGCCGGCACGAGCCGCTACGGCATCAGCGATCTCGAGCCGTTCGCCACCGGTGACACCCACAAGTTCGAATCGCGCTACGAGCACACGCTGGTCGGTCCCTGGCCCGAGGCGGCCGACCTCTACCGGGCTCGGAGCCCGATCCACTCGGTCGATCTGCTCTCGACGCCGATGCTGCTGCTGCAGGGCGCCGAGGACGTGGTCGTGCCGCCCTCGCAGGCCGAGGTCATGGTGGATGCGCTGGATGCGAAGGGCTTGCCGTACGCCTACCTCGTGTTCGAGGGTGAGCAGCACGGGTTCCGCAAGGCGGAGACCATCGAGCGCGCCGTCGAGGCCGAACTGTCCTTCTACGGCCAGGTGCTGGGGTTCGAGCCGGCAGGCGATGTGCCGGTGCTCGAGATCGCCAACCTGCGCTGACACCCGACACGTCGCCGCAAGGCCGAACGGCCCATCGGAGGTCCGCGCCCGGTGACGAACATGCCTGCAGGCGCCACGGGGATTCCCGCGGTGTACTCCGTGGATGCCACCGACACGGTCGTGAACGCCATCGTCGGAGAATCGCCGGCGGGAGCGATCGAGGCCAATCCGGATGCGCTGCACGGCGTCTGAGGCCGGGGGGTCCGCCGGGGCCGGGCCTTGGCCCGGCCCCCGCACCGGAGAGGGGCGCGACCTCTCGGCACGGTCCAGGCTGGCAGCGACCGGTGAACGCCCGGTGAACCCGCGTCGACGCCAAGGGGAAGCCTGCTGAGCGCCGCTCGCCATCGCGCAACCCCCGACGCACGCTCCCTGCGTATACCGAGTGTTGGACGCCCGGACGATCCGGTGGGAACATCTGTGCGCCTTTTGAGAGAGGGGGTTCGCGCATGAGGAGATCCGCGCGATGGATCGCCGTGTTGGCGGTCGTTGGCATCGTCGCTGCAGCATGTGGCGACAACGGAGGAGACGAGCCGACCTCGTCGGCGACCGCGGACGGAGGCGACATCCCCACGGGAGGGACCGTGCGCATCGCGGTCTCGTCAGAACCCGCGAGCGCGGCGTTCGACCCAGCGAAGGAGTACTACCAGCTCTCGTTCGAGATCTTGAAGTGCTGCCTCGCCCGAACCCTCTACGCGACCAACGGCAAGCCCGTCGACGAAGGTGGCGCGGAGCTCCGTCCCGACATCGCGGCCGACCTGCCGACGGTGAGCGAGGACCAGTTGACCTGGACGTTCCCGTTGAAGCAAGGCGTGATGTACAGCCCGCCGTTCGAGGACGTCGAGGTCACCGCGCAGGACTTCGTTCGGGCGATCGAGCGCGAGGCCGATCCCAAGGCGAGCGCCGGCGGCTACAGCTTCTACTACTCGGCCATCGAGGGGTTCGATGACTTCGGCACCGGTGACGCCGACACGATCTCGGGCATCACCGCCGTCGACGACTACACCCTCGAGGTGACGGTCACGGAGCCGACCGGTGACCTCGGATGGCGGTTCGCGATGTCGGCGACGACGCCGATCCCGCCGAACGGTGACGCTCGTCTCGGTGCCGCCGAGGGCCACACCAAGGACTACGGACGCTTCCTCGTGTCCACCGGCCCGTACATGTTCGAAGGCAGCGAGGCCATGGACTTCTCGCTGCCGGCCGACAAGCAGGAGCCGGTGTCGGGTTACACGCCGGGTCGCTCGATCGTGATGGTGCGCAACCCGTCGTGGAGCGCCGAGACCGATGACCTGCGGCCGGCCTACGCCGATCGAGATCACGATCGAGATCGGTGGTTCGGTCGCCGACCTGTACAACAAGCTCGAAGCCGGCGATCTCGACTACGTGATGGACCCGCCGGAAGCCGAACAGCTCAAGGACTACAGCACCAACCCGGACCTGCAGGATCGTCTGCACGTCTATCCGCAGCCGGCGACGTCGTACACGTCGATGAACCTCGGCGTGCCACCGTTCGACGACGTGCAGGTGCGCAAGGCCGTGAACTTCGCGTACGACAAGGCGGGCGGTCGTCAGCTCGCCGGTGGTCCGTTGGTCGGCACCAACGCGGGTCACATCTTCCCCGACGCGCTGCTCAACAACCTGCTGATCGATTACGACCCGTACGCCTCGCCGGAAGACAGTGGTGACATCGAAGCGGCCAAGCAGGAGATGTCGACCGTCGAAGTACGACACCGACGGCGACGGCCTGTGCGACGCCGAGGAGTGCAAGGGCATCGTCGCGATCTACGCGTCGGACAGCGCCACCGGCCGCAAGGTCGCGGCGCTGTGGCAGCAGCAGCTCGAGCAGATCGGGATGGAGCTCGACGTGAAGGGCCTGACCACGACGGCGATGTACGCGAAGTGCAACGACCTCGCCGAGCGGGTGCCGATCTGCCTGCAGGTCGGCTGGCTGCAGGACTACCCCGACCCGTACACGTTCGGCCCGCCCCTGTTCGGCGGTAGTGACTTCGGGGCGCTCTACCCCGGGTGCTGCAACTACTCGGCGGTCGGCGCGACCGAAGCCGAGATGCAGGAGTGGGGCTACTCGGTGACCGCCGTGCCGAGCGCCGACGAGAAGCTGTCGGAATGCTCGGCGTTGCCGGTGAGTGACGAGCGCACGCAGTGCTGGGCCGATCTCGACAAGATGCTGATGGAAGAGATCGTGCCCTGGGTGCCGCGCACGTACACGAATCAGACCGACATCGTCGGTCCGAACGTCGTGAACTACTCCTACGACGAGTTCGGGTACATGGCGGCTCTCGACCACCTGGCGGTGAGCCCCGCCGGGTAGCAGCTGGAAGCGCGACACGCAGAGGCCGGGGCTCGTCCCCGGCCTCTCGCGTGTCCGGCCAGGTCGGGCGAGTGTGCTCGGCGGGTCAGCCGCCGATCATCGACATGCTGCGGGCGGGCTGCACGAAGTCGGCGTGATCGATGCGGTGGCCCGACCACTTGTTCCACATCGCCTCGCGCAGCAGGCCCTCGAGCTCATCGTCGCTCGCGCCGGCCCGCATCGGCCCGCGCAGGTCGGTCTCGTTGAGCGCGAACAGGCAGTTGCGGAACTGTCCCTCGGCCGTGATGCCGCATCCGGTTGCACGAGTCGCAGAAGGGCTCGGTGACGCTCGGGATCACGCCGATGCGTCCTGGAGCGCCGTCGGCGAACCCGTAGGTCGTCGCCGGCTCGGCGCCCTCGCCGTCGGCTACGAGCGGGAAGACGTCGCCGATACGCTCGAGCACCGTGCGGGCTGGCACGACCTTGGCTCGCTCCCAGGCATGCTGGGCGTCGAGCGGCATGTACTCGATGAAGCGCACCTCGTAGCCGGTCTCGCGCGCCCACCGCGCGAACCCGACGACCTCGTCGTCGTTGGTGCCGCCGATGACGACGCAGTTGATCTTGATCGGGGTGAGGCCCGCGGCTTCAGCGGCGCGCAGTCCCCGCAGCACCTTCTCGAGGGCGTCGCGACGGGTCATCTCCGAGAAGCGATGGCGCAGCAGCGAGTCGCACGACACGGTGGCCCGGTCGATGCCAGCGTCGGCGAGGGGAGCCGCGAGCGTCTCGAGCAGCACCCCGTTGGTCGTGAGCGAGATGTCGAGATCCGGACCGGCGTCGCGGAACATGCCGACCAGGGTCGGCAGGTCGGCTCGCACCGTGGGTTCGCCGCCCGTGACCTTGAGCGATCGCACGCCGAGACGCACGAACAACCGCAGGAGCCGCGTCGAGCTCCTCGAACGTGAGGATCTCGTCTTTCGGCAGCCACGTGAGCCCCTCGGCCGGCATGCAGTAGGTGCATCGGAAGTTGCAGCGGTCGGTGACCGAGATGCGCAGGTCGCTGCCGATGCGGCCGAAGGTGTCGATCAGTGGGCCGTCGGCCGGTGCCGGGGTCGTCTCGAGGGCGGGCATGACACCCAGCGTACCCCCGGCTCCCCCCAACGCGCGAGCCCGCGGTCGCTCGGCGCGCGAGATGCGAGGATGGGTCGCATGCAACCCGAAGCCAGGGCCGCGGTGGTGACGGTGTCGGACGGGGTGACCGATGGGTCGCGCGTCGACGAGTCGGGCGACGTGGCCGCGGCGATCCTCGAAGCGTTGGGCTACGCCGACGTCTCACGCAGGGTCGTTCCCGACGAGCGACGGGAGATCGAGCCCGTGCTGCGCGAGCTGGCCGCGTCGCATGCCTTGATCGTGACCACCGGCGGCACGGGGTTCGGTCCTCGCGACGTGACCCCCGAAGCCACCCGCGCCGTGATCGATCGCGAGGCGCCGGGTCTCGCCGAGTTGATGCGGACCGAGGGACGCCGGCACACGCCGATGGCCGCTCTCTCGAGAGCGGTGGCCGGCACGATCGGCAACGCGCTGGTCGTGAACCTGCCCGGGTCGCCCGCGGGGGTGCGCGAAGGGCTCGATGCTGTCCGGGCGGTGGTCCCGCACGCCGTGCAGCTGCTCGCCGGAGCGACGGGGGCTCACCCCACCGGACACGCGGAGCAGCACGATCCGCCAGGTCAGCCTCCTCCGTCGCCCGGTGAGGATCCTGCGGCCGTCGCCGCGAAGGCGGTGCGGGTGCACGGCTCACCCCCATGCACGGTCGGAGCCTCGATGTCGATCGTGGTGGGCGGGCAGGTGCACGGCACGTTGGGGTGCGCCGAGTTCGACGCAGCGGCGGTGGCCGCCGCCGCCGAGGTCGCGGCCTCGGGTCAACCGCAGATGCGAACCCTGACCCACGAACTCGGGGACATCGACGTCTACTTCGAGCCGCGCCGGCGCGCTGCGACCGCAGTCATCGTCTCGGCCACCGACGTGGCGCGGGCGCTCGTTGCCATCTTGGAACGCCTCGACTACCGGGTGATGCTCGTCGAGCCCCGCCGCGAGCGGGTCCTCGCCGATGACCCGCCGGTTCGCGACGCGATCGATGCCGGCTCCCTCACCGAGCGAGACGTGGTGGTCTTCACCGACCACGATGCACCGGACGTCGCGGCGATGCTCGCGGAAGCCCTGCGGTCGGCGGCGCGGTTCGTCGGGATCATGGGCAGCCGTCGCCACGTAGGCCATCACGTCGAGGCATTGCGGACGATGGGCGTCGGCGATGCCGACGTCGAGCGGGTGCGCTCGCCGTTAGGCCTCGACCTGGGCGGGCGCGATCCGGCCTCGATCGCCCTCTCGATAGCCGCGGGGGTGGTCGCCGACGCCCACGGCCGCGACGGGGGCTGGCTGGACCGCTGACATGCGCGCGGGGGGCGGTCGCGACGGTCCGGGCGTGCGCCCACTCGTCGCGGTCGTCATCGCGGTGCTCGCCTGCGCCGGCGCGGTCGCGAGCGCGTCCACCCCGGAGCCGACTCACGACCGTCGCCCGAACGTGCTGCTGATCGTCACCGACGATCAGCCGTGGGACACGTTGCCCGTCACGACCGCCGCCGTCGCCATGCCGTGGCTCGAGGCCCGCCTGCGCGACCCCGCGGATCGGTGGGTGCGCTTCACGAACGCATTCGTGAACGTGCCGATGTGCTGTCCGTCGCGTGCGTCGATCCTGACCGGGCGGTACGCCCGGCATACGGGTGTCGAGCGCAACGTCGACGGCGCCGACCTCGACGAGTCGGCCACGCTCGCCACCTGGCTCGACGATGCTGGCTATCAGACGGCGTTCATCGGCAAGTACCTCAACGGCTATCCGTGGGACCGCGGCCCGTACGTGCCCGCAGGATGGGATCGGTTCCTCGCCAAGCGCAACCGAGACGTCGCCACCACCTATGAGGGCTATCCCTTCGTCGACCAGGGAGTGCCGCTCACGGCCGGTACGACGGATGGCGCGTATGCCACCACGATGCTGACGGGGGAAGCCACATCGTTCCTGCGCGGGGTCAGCGCGGATGCGCCATGGTTCCTGGTGTTCGCGCCGAGCGCGCCCCACGAGCCGTGGACCCCTGCACCCCAGGACGTCGGCACGTTCGACGGGGTGCCGATCGCGACGGCGGGCGAGCACGTCATGAACGATGTCGACGACTCGCCCGGATGGGTGACCACCCTGCCAGCGATCGACGCGGCGATGGCCGACGAGCTGGACCAGCAACGCCGTCGCATGCTCGAGACCCTGCGCGGCGTGGACCGAGCGGTCGCGTCGCTGGTCACGCAGGTGCGAGCGCGAGGCGAGTTGGACGACACGCTCATCATCATGCTCTCCGACAACGGATTCTCGTTCGGGGAGCATCGGTGGGTCGGCAAGCGCTGTCCGTACGAGGCGTGTGTGCGCGTACCGCTCGTGATGCGCACGCCGTGGTCAGGGCCCGCCCAGGTCGACACGCCCGTGACCAACGTCGACCTGGCCCCCACGATCCTCGACGTCGCCGGCGTCGATGCGCACGACGGTGGATCCGACGGCCTCAGCCTTCGCCCCTTCATCGACGACGAGGTCGATGGTGAGATCGACCGCGCAGCCGTGCTCATCGAGTGGATCGGCGACGACGAGGTGCCGTCGTGGCGGGGAGTGCGGACCGCGGAGTTCAGCCTCATCGAGCATGCCGACGGCACGATCGAGTTGTTCGACCTGGTGGGGCGATGGGGCGCGCCCGATCCACATGAGCTGCACAACCAGGCGGACGCTCCCGCCTACGCGGGCACTCTCGCCACCCTGACCGCCCGGCTCGAGGCGCTCTTCGCCGGCGACCTTCGCGCGGCGGAGCCCTGACGCTACACTGCGGCATCGTGCAACCGTCGGGTTCACCCATCCGCGCCGCCGGCCCACGTCGTCCGACACGCCAGCAGGTCGCCCGTCGCCGTGCGTTCGCGGCGGTGATCATGGTGCTGGTGGTCGCGCTCGTCTGGTTCGTCTGGCCCCGTGGCGACTCGGCGCAACAGGCTGGCAACGAGAGCCCTGGCGGGAACGGGAACGCGAACGGCAACGGCAACGGCAACGGCAACGGCGGCACGGGTGACGACGTCGGTGTGATCGTGCCCGGTGAGAATCCGATCGAGCACGTCATCTTCCTGATCAAGGAGAACCGAAGCTTCGATCACTACTTCGGCCGCTACCCCGGCGTGGAGGGGGCGACCCAAGGCGGCACGCTCGACTGCTCGACGTTCCGAGACTCCGGCACCGTGAAGTTGAAGGACGCTCCCCTCGTGCAGCCGCACGACCTGGGGCATGCCTTCTATCCCGGGCTGCTGGCGATCAACGGCGGGGAGATGAACGGCTTCAACTGCATCGCGCTCGGCGAGGATCTCGCCGGTTACTCGCAGTACGACCGTGACTCCCTGCCCGCCTACTGGGCCTATGCCGACCGGTTCGTGATCGCGGACCACTTCTTCACGTCGATGTACGGGCCGACGTTCCCCGAGCACCTCTACACCGTGGCGGCGCAGAGCTACGGCATCGTCGACAACAAGTCGACCACGAACGTCGAGGGCAACTACTGCGACGACAACACCGAGTACACCCAGCGGTTCCCGATCGAGGACCTCACCGACGCCGAGATCAAGCGCATCATGCGGCTCGAGGAGAACATCACCGCCTCGCCCGGACAACTCCTGAAGATCGCCCAGTACTGGGAGAGCACTCGCACCTGCATCAACATCCCGGTCATCCAGGATCAGCTCGAGCGCAAGGAGATCAGCTGGAAGTACTACGCGCTTCCCGACAAATGGATGAACGCGCTCCAGGCGATCCGCCACGTGCGGTTCGGCGACATGTGGGAGAAGGTGCAGGACCCCGAGACGATCCTGCAGGATCTCAAGCGTGACACGTTGCCCGCGGTCTCGTGGTTGATCCCGCCGGAGGGGCAGCCCAACGAGCACCCGGGGTCGGGCACGAACGTCTGTGAGGGCGAGAACTGGACCGTCGACTACCTGAACGCGATCCAGCGTAGCGACGCGTGGCCGAACACCGCTGTCGTGATCGTGTGGGACGACTTCGGCGGGTTCTACGACCACCTGCCGCCGCCGCACTACGACATCATGGGCCTCGGGCCGCGCACCCCGGCGCTCATCATCTCGCCGTGGACCCGGCGGGGGGACAACCCAGATGGCGGGGCCATCGACGACACCCTGTACGAGTTCTCGTCGGTGTTGAAGTTCATCGAGGAGCTGCACGGGTTGAAGCCGATGACCGACCGCGACGCCAGAGCCGATCCGCTCTCGGGCGCGTTCGACTTCACGCAGGAACCGCGGCTCGACCCGCTGATCCTCGAACCGCGCGACTGTCCCAGCTCGTGAAGCGGGGGCTCGCCGCCCTCGTCGTGCTGCTCGCGCCCTTGCTGCTCGCCGCGTCCGACCCCGTGGGCGACGTCTCGCCGTGTCCCGGCGTCGCGGGATCGGGCGGCGACGCTCCCGACCTCGTCGAGGCCGCCGGCGAGATCACCGAGCTCGGCACGTCGGTGCGCTTCTCGCTGCGGTTCGCCGAGCCGCTCGTCGTGCCCGACCGCGACGGCAAGCCGTTCCGGGTCGACGTCGTGCTCGTGGACCCCGAGGTGCCCCGCGTCGATGCCGGGCTCTATCGCGGGGTGAACCGTCTGCTGCGCTACGACGCGGTCGCCGACCCCGTCACGACGATCCTGCTGCTCCCCGAGGGCGGGCAGAGCCGCTTCATCGCGCCGACGATCGAGGGCGACACCCTCGTGCTGCAGGTGCCCGGTCGCACGCTCACCGCCGACGAGGACGAAACCGGCACGTCGCCCGGCCTGGAACGGCTGCGATGGGGCGTGATCGTGCGCGATGAGGCAGCCTGCGACCTGCTCGGCACCGGCCGAGCGACGGCGCGCCTCGTCGCCGAAGCCTCGCCGGAGCCGTCCCCGCCGCAGAGCACGGACCCCGCGAGGGGAGGCGGCGTCGCGGATCGCGATCGCGATCGCGGTCGTCGGCTGGCCTGGGCGTGCTCGGCCTTGTCGTCGCCTCCGTCGTGCGCCGTCGTGCCCGCACGTCCCGGTAGTCGGCGTTCCTCAGACCGGCGCAGGCTCGCTCTCGCTCGTCCCCGACAGCGCGGTGGCCGCAGGCTCGACAGGAGCCGGTGGTTCGACCCAATGCGCGTCGGGCAGCCCGTTCGCGACCTGATCGCGCCACCACCGCTGCCCGTCGTCGCCCAGCGTGTAGATCGGGTCGAAGTACACGTACTCGCGACTGAGGGCTTGGGGGTCGTCGAACTCGATGCCGGTGCGGTAGTTCTTCGTCCAGTACGAGATGCCCTTCTCGCGATCGTAGCTCTTCAGCATGTGCACCCAGCGCTTCCCGACGAAGGGCACGTCGCAGATCACGCGCGGCGTGGCGAACCCCGGCATGTAGCCGAGCAGCTGGTACTGCAGGTCCTGGGCCTCGGCCACCGAGGTGCGCCAGTGCTCGGCGTTCGGGATCATGTCGCACATGTAGAAGTAGTACGGCATGATCTTCGCGTGATCGAGGAGCATGAAGCACAGCTCCAGCAGGTCACCGGGTGAGGTGTTCACGCCTCGCAGCAGCACGCCCTGGTTGCGCACGTCGCGGAAGCCCGAGTCGAGCACCATGCGCGCCGCGGCGCCGACGAGCGGGGTCACCTGCTGGGCGCAGTTCACGTGGGTGTGCAGGGCGATGTCGACGCCGCGTTCGACCGCCGTCGAGCCCATGCGGGCGAACGACTCCTTCACGTCGTCCTGCAGGAAGTGCTGGGGGATGCCCATGAGGCCCTTCGTGGCGAGGCGGATGTCGCGGATGTTCTCGATGTCGAGCAGCGACATCACGAACCCCTCGAGGCGCTTGATCGGCACGTTGGCCATGTCGCCGCCGGAGACGACCACGTCGCGTACCTGCGGCGTCTTCCGCAGGTAGTCGAGCATCATCTCCCACCGCTCGTTCTGCTTGATCTCGAACTTGTACTTCAGCACCTGCAGGGTGTCGTTGCCGACGAGGTCCATGCGTGTGCAGTGCCCGCAGTACTGCGGGCAGGTCGGGATCAGCTCGGCCAGCACCTTCGTGGGATAGCGGTGGGTGAGCCCCTCGACGGCCCACATGTCGGCCTCGTGCAGGGAGTCGCGTGAGGCCATCGGGTGCGAGGCCCATTCGGTCTGGCGGTCGCTGAGCGCCGGCGCCATGTACCGGCGCACCCGGTCGTTGCGGAGATCGTCGATCTCCATGGTGTTGATCATCTGCGGGGGCAGCAGCATCGACATGGTCGCGCGCTCTTCCTGGTCGCGACGGATGTCCTCGAGCAGGTCGTCGGACAGGTGCTCGCCCAGGGCCTCCTTGAATTCCTTGAGGTTCTTCACCGAGTGGGCGCGCTGCCACTGCGCGGACTCCCACTGTTCCTTCGTAACGTCGCGATAGCCAGGCAGACGGGTCCAGTCGGGTTCGACGTACTCGCGATGCATCGGATAGCGGAAGGGCTGGTCCTCGGCGGCGTGCGCGAGCGCGTCGCGATGGGCCGGACGTTCGGTGCTCGGGTTCTGTGCGGCGCTCACTGGCCACCTCCTGGATGCGATCGGGGCCGGAGGACGACGAGCTGCGATCCGGGGCGCAGCGAAACCGGCGTTCGTTCGTTAACGACTCAGGATAACCGAAGGACGTCCGGTAGAACACCTGCGGAACCGAAGGATATCCGGTAACGCGTCAGCGACGCCCGCCGCCGCGGCGATTGTCATCACGACGCGGGCGCCGTTCGATGCGCACCTCGGGGCTCTGCTTGGGCAGACGCGCCTTCATGGGCGCGTGGCCCGTGCGCTCGTACATCACCATGATGTGGTCGGTGCGCTGCTGGCGCTCGAGTTCGCGCCACCCGTTCGCGAGCAGGTGCTTCTGCCGGTCGCCGGCGGTCTTGCGCAGCTTGTCGGTGCCGGGCACCTTCACGTACAGCCGCTCGTGCAGGATCTCTCGGTAGTCGGGCATCGTCGCAACAGGTTAGCAGGCGTCAAGGGAGCTCCGACCTGCGCCGATAGCTCAGGGGAGATGGAGGCTCCCGCGGCTCGGGGTGAGGCCGTGCTGGGCGCTGTCGCCTTCGCGTCGGAGCGGTTGCTCCGCGGTCAGGGCGACACCGCGAGCAGGCTGCAAGAGGTGCTCGCGCACCTCGGCGCCGCCGCGGGCGCCGACCGGGCCTATCTCTTCCAGAACGTGCGCGATCCGCAGGGACGGCTGTGGATGGACCTGCGCGCGGAGTGGGACGCCCCAGGCATCAAGCAGGTGTTCGAAGACCCCGACGATCATCTGCACCCGTACGCGCCGGCGTTCACGCGTCGCATCGATCACTACTGGCGAGGAGACGTGCTCGCCGAGCTCGTGCGCGATATGCCCGAGTCCGAGCGAGCGGTGCTCGACCTTGAGGGAGTGCGGTCCATCCTGTCGGTGCCGGTCTTCGTGCACGACGAATGGTGGGGCTACGTTGGCTTCGACGACTGCAGCGACGAGCGCATCTGGACCGACTCCGAGATCGACGCCCTGCGCGCAGTTGCAGGCGCCGTCGGGGTGCTCTTCGATCGCGAGCTGGCCGAACGCACCCAGGAACTCGAAGAGGACCGCTACCGCTCGATGGTGGAGAGCGGTCCGGCGGTCAGCTACATCGACGCCACCGACGAGCAGGCCTCGACGATCTTCATCAGCCCGCAGATCGAGGACCTGCTCGGATACTCACCCACGGAATGGGTCGAGGACCCCGAGATGTGGCCCAGGCTCCTGCATCCGGACGACCGTGCCCGGGCGCTCGCCGAGAACGAGCGGCACAACGAGACGGGGGAGCCGTTCCGCATGGAGTACCGCATGTTCCACCGCGACGGTCATATCATGTGGGTGCACGACGAGGCGACGATGGTGCGGGACGACCGCGGCGTGCCGAGCTTCTCTCACGGCGTGATGATGGATATCTCCGACCGCAAGCGCGGCGAGGAGAACATCGCCTTCCTCGCCTACCACGACGAGCTCACGGGCCTGCCGAGCCGGTCGATGTTCGACGAGCTGCTGGAACTGTCGATCTCACGAGCTCGTCGCCACGACGCTGCCGTCGCCGTGATCGCGGTCGACATCGACGACTTCCGTCTGGTCAACGACTCGCTCGGTCATGCGAGCGGCGACGAGATCCTCAAGATGGTGGCCGATCGGCTTCGGGAAGCCTCGCGGGAGACCGACCTCGTCGCCCGCCGTGGCGGCGACCAGTTCCAGCTGTTGATCGCCGACCTCGAGCGTGACGCGGGCGGCGAGATCGAGACCGCCATCGTGCGAGCCGAGGCGGCGGCGCAGCGAGTGCAGGACGCGATGCTCGCGCCCATCACGGTCGAGGGCACCGAGCTCTACGTCTCGGTCAGCATGGGCATCAGTCTGTTCCCGCAGGACGCCGATGATGCGAACACACTGCAGCGCAACGCGGAAGCGGCCATGTACGAGTCGAAGAAGCACGGCCCGGCCGGCTACGCCGTCTCGTCGCGCGGGGCGTTCGACTCGAGCGCGAAGCTGCAGTTCGTGACGCGGCTGCGCAAGGCCGTCGACAGTCAGCGGTGGACGTTGCATTACCAGCCGGTCATCGAGCTCGCCACCGGTCGCATGGTCGGCGTCGAGGCCCTGATCAGATGGATCGAGCCCGACGGCACGATGGTGCCCCCGATCGAGTTCATCCCGCTCGCGGAAGAACTCGGTCTCATCGAGCTGATCGGAGACTGGGTGGTGCGCGAGCTCGTCTATCAGTCCCAGGCCTGGCGTGAGCTCGACATCGGCCTCGAGGTCGGCTTCAATCTCTCGCCGCGGCAGTTCTGGCAGCCCGATCTCGCCGAGCGCATCTTGAGTCGCATCGTCGACGGCGGCATCGATCCCGCGAACGTGCTGGTCGAGATCACTGAGAGCTCCGCGATGATGGACCCAGATCGCGCCCAGGAGATCTTGTGGGACCTGCACCGCGGGGGCCTGCGCATCGCCATCGACGACTTCGGCACCGGGTACTCGTCGTTGTCGAGGCTGCGCGAGATGCCCGTCGACGTGCTGAAGATCGACCGGTCGTTCGTGAGCAACGTGGGCACCGACGAGCAGGGGGCGAGCATCGTCGGCGCGTTCCTCGAACTCGCCCGCGGGCTGGGCATGACGACGCTCGCGGAGGGGATCGAGACCCCCGAGGAGCTGGGCTTCCTGCGCGAGCGGGAGTGCCAGCTCGGGCAGGGCTTCCTCTTCTCGAAGCCCGTGCCACCCGAAGAGATCATCGCGTACGCGTTCGGCGGCGTGCCCGGCGCGTCGAGGGAAGCCGCCGCGGAGCTGCGCTGACCGTCGGGTGCGCTCGGTCGGTCAGCGCAGCGCGTCGCGCACCCTCGCCTCGATCGAGGCGGCGTCGATGCCGGCCCACGCTCGCATCTCCTCCGGCGTGCCCGAGCCGGGCATGTCGCGCACGGCGAGCTTGATCACGCCGCCGGAAAGCGGCCCGCGCTCGGCGAGCGCATCGAGCACGGCGTCGCCGAGCCCGCCTTCCACCCGGTGATCCTCGATCACGAGGAGCAGCCCGGTCTGCTCGATCGCCCGGTGCACGGTGTCGCCGTCGATCGGCTTCACGCTGTAGGCGTCGATCACCCGAGCCGAGATGCCGTCGGCCGCCAGCGCGTCGGCGGCAGCGAGGCTCTCCCGCACCGTGACGCCGGCGCCGACGAGCGTGACCACGTCGTCGTCGCTGGTGCGCAGGGTCTTCGATCCACCGATCGGGAACGACTCGTTGGCCTCGTACAGCGGGGGCGTGGCCTCACGCGTCGTGCGGATGTAGGAGATGCCGGGCAGGTCGCACATCGCGGTGACGAGATGCACCGTGGCCGTGCCGTCGGCAGGATAGAGCACGGTCGAGCCGTGGAGCGCGCGGAACATCGCGAGGTCCTCGAGCGCCATCTGCGACGGGCCGTCCTCGCCGATCGACACCCCCGCATGCGACCCGCACAGCCGTAGGTCGGCGCGGCTGATGGCCCCCATGCGCACCTGGTCGTAGGCGCGGGTGAGGAAGGCGCCGAACGTGGCGGCGAAGGCCGTCTTCCCGAGCGCCTGCAGCCCCGTCTGCGCGCCGACCATGACCTGTTCGGCGATGTACATCTCGAGGAAGCGTTCCGGCGCGACCGACTGGAAGTCGTCGGTGTGGGTGGAGTTGCCGACCTCGCCGTCGAGCACGACGAGGTCCGGGCGATGACCGGCGAGCCACGCGAGCGCCTCGCCGAACGCCTTCCGCGTCGCGATCGGCTCGGCGTAGACCGGGGCCGGCTCGGCTCGGAGTTCCCCGAGCACCAGGGGTTTGATGTCGGGCGGTGACGGGGGCGTGACCGTGAGCGAGCGGATGCCGCCCAACTCCTCGATCGCCTGCGAGGCCTGTTCCGTCGACATGGCCTTGCCGTGCCAGCCGTCCTGGTCGGCCGCGAACGAGACGCCGTGGCCCTTCTCGGTACGGGCGACGATCATGGCGGGCCCGGAGGCGGCGATCGCTTCGGTGTAGGCGGTGTCGATCGCCGCGACGTCGTGGCCGTCGATCTCGATCGTGCGCCAGCCGTATGCCTGCGCGCGACGCGCGAACAGGTCGCCGTTCCAGCCGTGCATCGTCGGGCCGCGCTGACCGAGTCGGTTCATGTCGACGATCGCCACCAGATCGTCGACCTCGTGGAAGGCGGCGGCCTCCATCGCCTCCCAGACGGAGCCCTCCGCGATCTCGGAGTCGCCCATCAGCACGAACACACGCCCGCCCGTGCCGTCGAGACGCATCGCGAACGCCATGCCGACGCCCACCGCGAGCCCATGGCCGAGGGAACCGGTCGCGACATCGATCCATGGCATCTCCGGCACCGGCGCGGGGTGGCCTTGGATGGGGGAGGCGAAGCGGCGCAGCGACAGCAGCTGCTCGTCGGAGATCGCCCCGATCGCCTTCAGCGTGGCGTACAGGGCCGGCGCGGCGTGGCCCTTCGACAGCACGAACCGATCGTTCGCGGGGGACTTGGGGTCTTCCACGTCGAACCGCAGGTGGGTGCTGACCAGCACGGACAACAGGTGCGCGCACGACAGCGACGACGTCGGGTGGCCCGACCCCGCCTCCGTCGTGCACCGGATGCTGTCGACGCCGATCTGCGCGGCGAGGTCGTTCCAGAGCTGGAGCCGATCGTCCATCATGTCCCCCTGTGGCCGGTGCCCGAAGGGTACCCGTGCGTGCGGTAGCGTCGCAGCCATGGATGGCACCACCCCCGGTCGCGCCGAGCGAGGGCCCGCAGGGTCCGACGGCGGCCGTCCCATGCTGCTGGGGTTGGCGGGCGACAGCGCATCGGGCAAGAGCACGCTCTCACGAGGTGTGGAGTACGTGCTCGGCGTGCGGCGCGTCGCGCGGGTGTGCACCGACGACTACCACCGCTTCGATCGGACCGAACGCGCCAGGCTCGGCGTGACGCCCCTCGACCCGGCGACGAACCGCCTGGGTCTGCTCGGCGAGCATCTCCGAGCGCTCACGGCGGGGCAGGCGGTGACCAAACCGACCTACGATCATCGAACGGGTACGTTCGGCGACGACGAGTCGGTCGAGCCGGGCGAGATCGTGATCGTGGAGGGGCTGCTGCCGCTCGCCGACCGTGCCACGCGCGACGCGATCGACGTCGCCGTGTTCCTCGAGCCCGACGAGTCGCTCCGGCGCCGATGGAAGCTCGAGCGTGACGTGTTCGAGCGCGGGTACTCGGCGCGGCGGGTCGTCGAGGAGATCAACCGCCGTGAGTCCGACGCCTTGACCTACGTCCGCCCGCAGCGAGCCTTCGCCGACATCGTCGTGTCGTTCCATCGAAGACCCGATGCGCCCGACGACGAGCATCTGTCGGCCAGTCTGACGGTGCGTCCCACGCTTCCCTATCCGGACCTGCGCGAGCTGATCGGCTCGCTGCACGGTGATGGTCTGGCACCGATCCGCTGGACGACCGGCACCGGCGAGAACGGCCCGGTCAGCGTGCTCGACATCGACGGGGACTGTCCGCCCGATCTCGGCGCGGAGATCGAACGGGTCCTGTGGTCGGCACTGCGCCCCGACGACCGCCTGCAACGCGAGCGCATCGGGATCGTGCGCACCCCCGGGCTGCCCGAGCGTCGCAGCGAGGCGCTGGCGTTGACCCAGTTGCTCATCGTGGCCTCCCTCGTCGGTGTGCTCGACGGTGCCTTCGACCTCTAGCCGAACCGCTAATCTGCAGGGCAGATGAGCGATCCCGTGCCGTCCTTCCGCGACCTCGGCGTTTCCGACGCCGTCATCGAGACCCTCGCCGGCATGGGCATCGACGAACCGTTCCCGATCCAGGTGATGGTGATCGAGGACGCCACGTCGGGTCGCGACACGCTCGCGAAGTCCAAGACCGGGTCGGGCAAGACGCTTGGGTTCGCGATCCCGATCGTCGAGCAACTCGACCCCGACGCGTCGAAACACCCCGAGGCACTCGTGCTCGTGCCCACACGCGAGCTGGCGACCCAGGTGCGTGAGGAGTTCGCGGCGATCGCCAAGGCCAAGGGCCTCAAGGTGAAGGCCGTCTACGGCGGCACCAGGGTGAGCGAGCAGTCCAAGGGTGTCGGTGACGTACACATCTTGATCGCCACGCCGGGGCGGCTCGACGACCTGGCCCAGCGCAAGATGGTGCGGCTCGACGGCGTGCGCATCTTCGTGCTCGACGAGGCCGATCGCATGCTCGACATGGGGTTCCAGCCACAGGTCGATCGCATCGTGCGCCGGCTGCCGAAGGCCCGCCAGACGATGTTCTTCTCGGCCACCCTCGACGGGGCCGTCGGACGCATCGCCGAGGTGTACACGCGCAACCCGGTGCGCCACGAGATCGAGTCCGAGGGGAAGACCGTCGAGGAAGCCGATCATCGCTTCGTGCCGGTCGCCTCGCACGACAAGCTCGCGAAGCTGATGGAGCTGGCGAAGGGCGAAGAGCCCGATGGACTCACGCTCGTGTTCGTCAATACGAAGCGCGCGGTCGACTCCTTGGCGCGGCAGCTCCGCGCGCAGGGGTTGCCCACGGTCGCGATGCACGGCGACATGACCCAGCAAGCCCGTGAGAAGGCGCTGCAGCGGTTCGAGGACAAGCACGTCGGGGTGCTGATCGCGACCGACGTCGCGGCGCGCGGCCTCGACCTCGACGACATCACCCTCGTCGTGAATTACGACCCGCCGCAGGATGACAAGGGGTACGTGCACCGGGTCGGTCGGACCGCCCGCGCCGGACGTACCGGCACCAGCGTCACGTTCGTGACCCCCGAACAGCTCGGCGACGTGAGCCGCATGGCCGCGCGCCTCGATCTGCACGCGGAGTTCGAGCTGGAGGGCATGAAGGTCGCGCCGCCGCGCACGGTCTTCAGCGGCAGCACGCGGGGGCGTCGCTCCGGGTTGCGCGGCCCGAAGCGCCGGCGTTAGCCGCCCGGCCACACGGCAGCCCGGCCGTGCCTCAGGCGCCGCCCTCGAGCACCTGCATCCCGGCTCGCCGATGCATCGCGAGGATCTCGTCGGCCGGCACCGGCCGGGAGAAGTAGAAGCCCTGTCCGAGGGTGCATCCACTGTCGGCGAGGAACGCCCACTCACCTTCGGTCTCGATGCCCTCCGCGAGGGGCGTCATACCGAGGTTGTTGGCGAGCGAGATCATCGCGCTCACCATGCTCGCGGCGTCGCGGTCGAGGTCAACCTCGCGTACGAACGACCGATCGATCTTCAAGATGTCGACCGGCATGTGCTTCAGGCGCGCCAGCGACGAGTATCCCGTGCCGAAGTCGTCGATCGCGAGCTTGAGGCCACGGTCGTGCATCTCGTTGAGCAGCGTGAGCGTGCGGTCGGGGTCGGTCATCGCGGTCGATTCCGTGATCTCGACGGTGACCCGCGAGGGGTCGACCCCGGCGATCACGATCGGTGCGACCAGCTTGTCGACGAGGTCGGGCTGCCAGAGCTGCCGGGGGGAGAGGTTGAAGCCCATCTCGAGCTGCAAGCCCTCTGCTCGCCACTTCGCGTCCTGCCGGCAGATCTCGTCGACCACCCAGTCACCGATCGCCTCGATCAGCCCCATCTCCTCGGCGAGCGGGATGAACTCGCCCGGTGGCACCAGCCCGCCGTTCGGCTCGGGCCACCGGATCAGGGCCTCGACCCCGTACATCCGGCCCGACTCCAGCTCGATCAGCGGCTGGTAGTGCAGCATCCACTGCTTCTGCTCGACCGCCTTGCGAAGCCGCGTCGACATCGAGAGCCTGGTCATCGAGTTGCCCGATGACCTCGTGTGCACGATGAACCCGCCGGGCCCGATCTTCTTCGATTCGAACATGGCGGTCTCGGCGTTCTTCAGCAGGGTGACCGCGTCATCGGCATCGTGCGGGTAGACCCCGATGCCCTGGCTGGCGGTGAGGTACAGCTCCGTGCCGGCGATCTCGAAGGGCGCTCGCATCGCCTCCTGGATGCGCACGGCGACGGCCTCGGCCGCGATCGAGCCGCCGTCCTGGCCGCCCGGGACCGGCGGCGTCATGTCGAGGTCGGCGAGCAGCACGAGGAACTCGTCGCCGCCGGGGCGCGCCACGAGGTCGGTGTCGCGCGTCGCCTCGCGAACACGCTCCGCGAGCACGGCGATCAGCTCGTCGCCGGTCTCGTGGCCGAGCGAGTCGTTCACGAGCTTGAAGTCGTCGAGGTCGACGGAGATGACCGCCACACCCAGTCCATTGCGCTGTGCACGGGCGAGCGAGAGTTCCAGCAACTCGTCGAACATCGCGCGGTTGGGCAGGCCGGTGAGCTTGTCGTGGTAGGCGAGGTAGGCGATCTGCTCCTCGGCCGCCTTGCGTTCGGTGATGTCGAGCATCACGCCCTGGATCAGAGCCGGTCGCCCGTCGGCGTCGGCCAACACGATGGCTGAGTCGCGGAACCAGAGCACCCGGCCGTCCTTGGCCACCAGCCGGTACTCGTAGACGAATGGCTCGCCCAACTCTCGACCCCGCAGGTACGTCTCGATGGCGTCGTCGCGGTCATCGGGGTGCAGCATCTGTGCCCATAGGCCGGGGTCGTGCACGTACTGTTCGGCCGTATAGCCCAGCAGCGATTCGATCTGCGGGCTCACGTACGTGGTGGTCATGTGCTCGTCGGCGACGTCGACGTAGACGATCGCCGGGATCTGTTCGACGAGCGCCCCGTACTTGGTGCGTGCCTCGTGGAGCTGTCCCCGGGTTTCGACGTCGTCGGAGACATCGACCATGAGGCCGAGCCAGTACATCGGCGAGCCGGCCGCATCGCGGATCAGCACGCAATCCTCCTTGATCCACCGCAGCCTGCCGTCGCGATGGATCGCGCGGTACTCGATCCGGAAGGGTTCGCCGGTCTCCGTGGCGTGGTGGCTGGCTGCGATGACCCGGTCTCGGTCGTCGGGATGCACGAGATCGACCCATGCGTACTGGTGGTGCAGCCATTCCTCGCGGGCGACGCCGAGCAGTTCCTCGATGCCGGGGCTCACGTCGACCATCAGGTCGTCGGGGCTCACGCCGTCGATGTAGATCACGGCGGGAAGCCGGTCGATGATGCCGCGGTATCGCACCTCGAGATCCGCCAGCTGCCCCTCGAGATCCGCCACGGCCCCGGCGAGCCCGGCGTGGGCGGCCGCGGGAAGCTTCGGGGCGTCGGGGAAGAACCCGAGCCGGGCGGTGAGTGCGTCAGGGGTCGCCGGTGTCGTCTGATCGTCGATGCTCACGCTGCCTGCCGTTCCGTGCACGTCGATGGCCGGACGATGCGCCCGACACCAGTACATCGGCCAGATGAGCGTGGAGCTTGAACGCTTTCGCTGCCGGCCGATGCCCGGCCGTCGCCGATGTCCGCCTGCTCAGCAGCCGGTCTCGTCGGACAGCAGGGGACGGAAGGACACGGAGAACCGACGCCCGCCGTTCGTCCATGGCGTGAGCTGGTTCGCCTGATCGGCCGCGGGCGCCAGTGCCGTCCACTCGTCGCCGGTGACGCTGATGCAACGGAACCCGGCCCCGGCGTCCTCGCCGGCGCCTCGCAGTGGCTGGTCGAGCGGCCACTCGACGGCTTCCTGCGGGAGGTCAGTTTGCGGGGTGTACGTCGAGACGAACGCGCGCACGCCGACGGGATGGTAAGCCGCCGAGACACCGATCGACCCCTCCGGCAGCCAGGTTTCGAGCGAGCTCAGGTCGTCGACCAGCCTGAGCAACGCCTTCCTCGCTTCGAACTCCTCGTCGGGCATACCCGGGAACTGCCCCCCCGCCTCACCGAGGGCGTAGACCCGCACGGTACGGTCGACACCCCCCGCCCGCAGCGTGAACACCGTCTCCGGGGCGTCGGCCACGCCCACGGACCCCATGTCGGTGAGGTCGCCGACCGAGTCGAGGCCGGCGGCGAACGCGGCCTCGAGGATGGCCTGGACACCCGCCTCGTCCACCTGCACGACCTCGAGGGCGGGCAAGGCCGGCCCGGGGTAGATCTCGATCTGCGGTCCCGGCCGTACGATCGTGCCGTCGCCGTAGAGGGAGAACGCCGGCAGGTTCGTGAGCTGGTATTCGGGCGGTGTGAACCCGCCCTCGTGGCCCCATCGCAGCACGAGGTCGTCGGCCGCGGTGCCGTGGGAGATGGCTGCCGACGATCCGCCACCGGAGGAAGGGTCGGCGCACGCGGGCACGAGCAGGGTGAGCAGGGCGAGCGACGCGATCGATCGGAGTGCCACGGTCGGTCCTTCCGGGTCGGGTCATGGTCGGACGTCGCCCGACCCGGGGCCGGTTCCCCGAGGGAGGGTACCCTTCGAACCGTGAGCGGAACGATGCTGGCCCTACGCAAGACGGAGCGAGGCCCCGGCGCCGAGCTCGTCGAGATCGAGATCCCCGAGCCGGGCGACGACGAAGTGCTCGTGCAGGTGCACGGGGCGTCCATCTGCGGCACCGATCTGCACATGCTCGAGTGGAACGAGTGGGCGGACAAGCGCATCGGCACGGTACCCATGACGTTCGGTCACGAGGTCGCCGGCACCGTGCACGCCGTGGGCGACGAGGTGCACCATCTGCAGCCGGGCGCGTTCGTCGCAGCCGAGACCCACATCGCATGTGGCCACTGCAGCACCTGTCAGACGGGCCGGGCGCACATCTGCGAGAACCTGCGCATCCTCGGCGTCGACACCGAAGGAGCCTTCGCCGAGTACGTCGTGGTCCCGGCGCAGAACGCCTGGGTGGTGGGTGAGGGCATCGACCCCGATGTGGCGTCGATCATGGAGCCGTTCGGCAACGCGGTGCATGCGGCGTTCGGCACCGGCGGTGGTGAGGACATCGCCACGAACTCCGTGGCGGTCATCGGGTGCGGGCCGATCGGCATGTTCGCGGTGGGCGTGGTACGGGCGCTCGGCGCGTTCGAGATCGTCGCGATCGAGCCGAACGACTACCGCCGCGGCAAGGCAGCGGAGATGGGGGCCGACGTGCTGCTCGACCCGACCGAGGTCGACCCGGTCGAGGCCGTGCTGGCCCAGACCCGCGGCGCCGGCGTCGAGGTGGTGCTCGAGATGAGCGGGAACGCCCGGGCGATCGACCAGGGCACGCGCATGCTCGCGCGCGGGGGCCGCATGTCGTTGCTGGGCCTGCCCGACGCGTCGGTCACGCTCGATCTCAACGACCAGGTCATCTTCAAGGAAGCCCGCATCCAGGGCATCACCGGACGCGAGATGTTCCGTACCTGGCAGCAGACGACGACGCTGCTGTCGACCGGCCGGGTCGACGTGACCCCGGTGATCACCCATCGCTTCGGCCTCGACCGGTGGCAGGAGGCGTTCGACACCACGGCGTCGGGCCGGTCGGGCAAGGTGATCCTCGTGCCGCACGACGAAGGGTGAGGCCCAGCGGGCAGCAGCGATCGAGGAGGATCACGATGGCGAAAGAAGGATTCACGGCTGAGGAACGAGCCGCGATGAAGGAGCGCGCGCGGGAATTGAAGGCGGAGGCGGCCAAGGCCGACGGCGAGAAGGCCCTGCTGGCGAAGATCGCCGAGATGGAGGGCACCGATCGCGCGCTCGCTACTCGCCTGCATGCGATCGTCATGGCCGCGGCACCCTCGCTCTCGCCCAAGACCTGGTACGGGATGCCCGCCTACGCCAAGGGCGGCACGATCGTCTGTTTCTTCCAGAGCGCGGCGAAGTTCGGCGCCAGGTACGCCACGTTCGGCTTCAGTGACGAGGCGAAGCTCGACCACGGCGTGATGTGGCCGACCTCGTGGGCGCTCAGGGAGATCACCGCCGCCGAGGAGAAGAAGATCACCGCGCTCGTGAAGAAGGCGATGCGGTGAGCGGCGGTACAGACCGGCGTGCCGGGGACCGCCGGTGGCCCGCTGGACGCCTTCGCCAGGAAGGCTCGCAGCTTCATGACGCCATCCTGTGGGAGAGCGCTCGCAGGTAGGGTGGCACGCAGATGTCCGGCACGCTCGACTACCTGAAGGATGAGCTCGCGGCCCTCGAGCGCGACGGGCTGCTCCTGCGTCCCCGCACCCTGGAAGGACCGCAGGGCGCCAGAGCTCGCTACGACGGGCGCGACGTGATCAACCTCGCCTCGAACAACTACCTCGGTCTCGCCAACCATCCACGGCTCAACGACGCGGCCAGCAACGCCGCCAGGGAGTTCGGCGCCGGGTCGGGCGCGGTGCGCACCATCGCCGGTCAGATGACGATGCATCGCGAGCTCGAGTCGCGGTTCGCCGCGTTCAAGCACGCCGAGGCCGCCCTGATGTTCCAATCGGGCTTCACGTCGAACGCGGGCACGGTGGCGGCGGTGCTCGGCAAGGACGACGTGATCGTCTCGGATCGGCTGAATCACGCCTCGATCATCGACGGCGCCCGGCTCTCGAGGGCCGAGATCGCCGTCTTCGAGCACCGTGACGCCGATCACGCCGACCGGCTGCTCGCTGAGACCGCTCGCCCCGGACGCCGGCAGTTGCTGATCACCGACGGCGTGTTCTCGATGGACGGCGACATCGCCCCGCTGCCCGACCTCGTCGAGGTGGCGGAACGCCGCGGCGCGATCATGATGGTCGACGACGCACACGCGAGCGGCGTGCTCGGCGACGCGGGAGCGGGCACCGTCGACCACTTCGGGCTGCACGGGCGCGTCGACATCCAGGTCGGCACGCTGTCGAAGGCGATCGGCGTGCTGGGCGGTTTCATCGCCGGTCCCTCGCACCTGATCGAGTGGCTGCAGAATCGGGGGCGTCCCTACCTCTTCTCGACCAGCGCCCCCCCGTCGGTCGTGGCCGCGTGCATCGCTGCGCTCGACGTCATCGCCGCCGAGCCAGAGCGGCTCGCCCGGTTGTGGTCGAACACCGACCTCTTCAAGGCAGGGTTGCATGAGCTGGGGTTCGACACCGGTGCGAGCGAGACGCCGATCACACCGGTGATCACCGGCGATGAAGCACGCACGCAAACGTTCGCGGTCCGGCTGTTCGAGTCGGGGGTGTTCTGCCCGGCGATCGTGTTCCCGACGGTTGGCAAGGGCCTCGCCCGGGTGCGCACGATCGTGACCGCCGACCACACGACCGATGACCTGCACGAGGCGCTCGAGGTGTTCGGACGGGTCGGGTCGGAGCTCGGGCTGCGCTGACGCGGCGTCAGGCGGGCGCCACGACCCGCGAGGCGATGCCGGCCAACAACAGGTCGAGCCCGAACTCGAACTGTTCGTCGGGGTCGCATTCCGCGAGGTAGGGGAGCGCCGCCACGAGGCACGGCAGGGTCTCGGCAGGCAGGGATCCGGCGACAGCCTCTTCGGGCAGCTTGGAATGCACGGCGCGCGGGCCTGACGGGCCGGGTCGGGTCGTGCCGGCCGAGAACATGGCGCCGACCTCCATCATGACGACGCCCATGATGTAGCCGCCGAGCACGTTGAAGACGAGCACGCCCTCACGCTCGTCGATGCCGGCGCGTGCGATCACGCGCAGGGCGAACTCCATGGGCATCAGCGCCTCGAGCTCGGTCATGGGGCGCTGACGGTCGGCCCACAGGGCGATCACGTTGGGATGTTCACGCAGCACGCGGCGCCATTCCCGTGCCCCGTCGCGAGCGACCTCGATCCACGGCCGATCCTCATCGGGGTAACGGAACTCGCGCATCACCATCGCGCAGATGCCGTCGAGCAGGTCCTCCTTGTCGCGCACGTGGTGGTAGAGCGACATCGCCTCGACGCCGACCTCGCGCGCGATGCGACGCATCGTGACCGCGTCGAGACCCTCGGCGTCCATGATGTGCAT
This sequence comes from uncultured Actinomycetes bacterium, assembly GCA_963722795.1. Taxonomy (GTDB): domain Bacteria; phylum Actinomycetota; class UBA4738; order UBA4738; family HRBIN12; genus JAOUEA01. The sequence continues at coordinate 562,592 of CAVROD010000001.1, read as the reverse complement.
CGCGGCTGCGACCACCCGGTCTCGCGTGAGGCGCTCGCGGGCGGGGGACGCGGCCTTCCGGGCTCGTGTGGGCATCTCCCTCGCATCCTCGATCTCGGCGCACGGCTCGGGGTTGACAGGCTTACGATGTATGCCTATGCTCCCGTACGCCGTAAGCATACATCGTACGTCACGCGTCGGCCAGAGCCGGCGGAGAGGGGGGAAACGCGGGATGCGCATCAATCCCGAATCGCTCGCTCGCGCGAGCAGCCGGCACCCGGGTCGCACGGTCGCCGTCTGGCTCCTGATCCTCGTGGCCGGCATCGCCTCGGCCGCGACCCTGCTGGGACCGGCGCTCACCACCGAGTTCGACTTCACCAACGTGCCCGAGGCCAAGCGAGCCCAACTCCTGCTCGAAGAGCGACAGCTCGAGGAGGACATCGTCACCGAGACCTTCGTGGTGACGACCGGCTCCGGCGACGGCATCCAGGATCCCGCGTTCGCCGATCAGGTGAACGGGCTGCTGGGCGATCTCAGTGCCCTCGGTCCCGAGGTCGTCTCGACCGTGCCCGCGGCGTACCCACTCTCGGAGGCCGCTGCCGCCGACCCGCTCGTGGCGGCGCTCGGTCCGATCCCCTCGGAAGACGGCACGGCCGTGCTGTTCACCGTGGTGCTCGCCGGTGACGTCGACGAGGCGACCGAGCATGCCCTCGACGTCGCGGAGGTGCGCGACGCGTGGTCGGCCGGCGGCGTCGAGGTCTACCAGCTGGGGCAGGTGAGCTCGAGCGAGGACTTCAAGAAGATCTCCGAGGAGGACCTGCGCTTCGGCGAGTCGATCGGCGTGCTCGCTGCGATCGTCGTGTTGATCGTCGTGTTCGGGGCGGTCGTCGCCGGGCTCACGCCGATCGTCATGGGCATCTTCGCGATCGCGGTGACCCTCGGCGTCGTTGGCTTCCTCGGTCTGATCTGGGACTTCAGCTTCTTCACGCCCAACCTGATCTCGATGATGGGACTCGCGGTGGGCATCGACTACTCGCTGTTCATCGTGTCTCGGTACCGGGAGGAACGCTCCAAAGGCCGCGAGAAGCTCGACGCCATCGCGATGTCGGGCGCGACCGCGAACCGCGCTGTGTTCTTCAGCGGCCTGACGGTCGTGCTGGCGCTCGCCGGCATGCTGCTCGTGCCGACGACGATCTTCCGGAGCCTGGCGGGCGGGGCCATCATCGTGGTGCTCGTGTCGGTCGCCGCATCGATGACGTTGTTGCCGGCGATCCTGTCGATGCTCGGCGACAAGATCAACGCGGGTCGCATCTTCGGCCGGAACCGCCAGATCGAGCACGGCCGGCCCGGCGGCTTCTGGGACCGCGTTTCCCGCGCCGTCATGCGTCGCCCTGTCGTGTGGTTGGTGCTCGCCAGCGCGTTCCTCATCGTGCTCTCGCTGCCGTACTGGCTGCAGGGCCACCCGGAGGACGACGGGCAGGGCATCAAGACCGGGTTGTCCGGCATCGGCACGCTTCCCGACGACGCGCAGGCCAAGCGAGCCTTCGACACCATCGTCGACAAGTTCCCGCAGGCGGGGGCCCAGGCGTCGGCCGAGATCGTGATCGTGGGTGACGGCAGCGTCGGAACCCCGGGCGCCGAGCCCGGAGCGCCCGGCGAGCTCGCCCCGGCGATCGCCTCGGCCACCGAGGCGTTCTCGACGGCGATCGCCGACGACGGCGAGCTGGGACAACCCGAGCCGACGAGGGTGAGCCAGGACGGCACGCTGGCGGTGATGACGGTGCCGCTCACCGGTGCTGCGGTCGACGGGCAGAGCGAGGCTGCCGTTGCAGCGGCCACGCGGTTGCGGGAGACCTACGTGCCCGATGCGTTCGGCGAGAGCGGCGTGCAGGAGGTGCTGGTCGGCGGCGAGACCGCCTTCGTGAAGGACTTCTTCGACATCAGCGACAGCTACACGCCGCTGATCATCCTGCTGGTGTTGGGATTGTCGTTCGTGCTGCTGACGGTCGTGTTCCGCTCACTGGTGGTGCCGGCGAAGGCCATCGTGATGAACCTGCTGTCGGTGGGTGCGGCCTACGGTCTGATCGTGCTGGTGTTCCAGAAGGGCGGACCGGCGATCGGGGAGTCGATCGCGAACCTGTTCGGCTTCCCCCAGGTCGACGCGATCGAGTCGTGGCTGCCGCTGTTCCTGTTCTCGATCCTGTTCGGTCTGTCGATGGACTACCACGTGTTCCTGCTCAGCAGGATCCGTGAGGAATACGACAAGACCCAGGACAACACCGAGGCGGTCGCCTACGGCCTGCGAACCACCGGCGGCATCATCACCGGTGCGGCGATCATCATGGTCGCGGTGTTCGGCGGCTTCGCGGCGGGTCGCCTCACCTCGCTCGAGCAGATGGGCTTCGGGCTCGCCGTCGCCGTGTTCATGGACGCGACGATCGTGCGCTCGATCCTGGTGCCCTCGGCGATGCGTCTGCTCGGCGACCGCAACTGGTACCTGCCGACGTGGCTCGAGTGGCTGCCGAAGGTCGACGTGGAAGGGCACGCTGCGACCGAGGCCACGGTCGTCGTGCCCGACTCGCCGGCAGCCCTCGTGGAGGCCGACGCCAAGGAGTAGCGCCGGCGCGTGGCTCGAACGATCGAGGAGGGGGGCCCCGTGCCCCCTCCTCGTGAGGTTCGCGCCGCCCGTCGCGCCACTCGCTAGGCTGGCGGTCTCGCCGTTCGTGAAAGGGGCTGCCATGACCGACCGCGTGCCGAGGCTCGATCCGAAGGTCGCCGACGACCTGCAGGCCACGCTGGTGGATCTGATCGATCTCGCCCTGCAGGCCAAGCAGGCGCACTGGAACGTGACCGGGCCGAACTTCCGCTCGGTGCACCTGCAGCTCGACGAGATGATGACGGAGTACCGAGCGTGGTCCGATGTGGTAGCCGAGCGCATCGTGGCCATCGGCGTGTCTGCCGATGGCCGGGCCCGCTCGGTGGCCGACGCGAGCGTGCTTCCCGCCTTCCCCGATGGCACGGTCGGCGACCATGACGTGATCGGTCTCTTCGTCGAGCGTCTCGAGGCGGCGGCGCAGGCGTTCCGTGGTCGGATGGACCGCCTGGGCGACACCGATCCGGTGAGCCAGGACACCTTGATCGAGATCGTCGCGGGCATCGAGAAGCAGCTCTGGATGGTGCGGACGCAGCTCGCATGAGCGCCGACCACGAGGCGCTTCGGATGGCGCTCGGCAGCGCGGGCGCCTGGACGTTCGCGTTCGACTCGCGTTCGGTCGAACAGGTGAGCATCGACGCTCGCGGGCTCGAGTCGCTCGGCTATCGAGCCCTCTGGGTGCCGGAAGGCTCGAGCTCCCGTGACATATTCGCGCACCTGTCGCTGCTCGCCACGGCGACCGACGCGATCACGGTGTGCTCCGGCATCGCGAACATCACCGCCCGGGCGCCGGAGGTCATGGCCGCCGGTGCGCGCACGTTGGCCGACGCCTTCGGCGACCGGCTCGTGCTCGGGGTCGGGGTGGGCCACGAGTACTCGACCGAGGCCCGCGGCTACGCCTGGAGCCGGCCGCTCACGAGGATGCGCGAGTACCTCGATCGCATGGACCACGCCCCGTGGTTCGCGCCGGCGCCGGCGGTCGACGTGCGCCGGCTGCTCGCCGCGCTGGGCGACGGCATGCTGCGCCTGTCGGCCGAGCGCGCACTCGGCGCCCACACCTACTTCGTGCCGGTCGCCCACACCGAGCACGCCCGGACGGTGCTCGGCCCCGACCCGGTGCTCGCGGTGGAGCTCACCGCCGTGCCCGAGTCCGACGCCTCGCTTGCTCGCTCGCTGGCGCGTGGCTGGACCGCCGGGTACCTGGAGCTGCCGAACTACGCGAAGAACCTCGAGCGGCTGGGCTTCGACCCGGCCGAGCTGATCGGCGGTGGGAGCGACCGCCTGGTCGACGCCACGGTGGCGTGGGGAGATGCCGATGCGATCGCGGCGCGGGTGCGTGCGCACCTCGAGGCCGGTGCCGACCACGTGTGCGTGCAGTTCGTGCACGGAGACGAGGCGGACGTGTGCATGTCCGCCTACCGGGCGCTTGCCCCGCTCGTCGTCTCCTGACGCTCGATCACCGGATGGCGATGCCCAGCTTCCGTGACACGTCCTCGCTGCGGAGCTCCCGCAGCGCATCTCGGGCGATCCATCGGGCGCTCGTGCTCTCGAGCCGCAGCAGGCCGGTGGCCTCCTCGATGGCGGCCGCGTGGAGCTCGGCGTTCCGCTTGCCGATCTGCCGCAACGACCAGTTCACGGCCTTCTTCACCACGGTGCGCTCGTCGGTCGCCGCCACCCGGATCCTGGGGAGCCACGCCGTGAAGTACGCGTCGGCGCGATCGTGTTCGTGCACCGCCTGTGCGGCGACGAGCGCGAACGCCGCGCGACGCACGTACGCGAGCCGACGGCTGCTCCATGCGCGCGCCGCCGCGTCGGCCGATCGCGCGTCGCGGAACAGGTTGTTGCAGAGTTGGTCACCGAGATCCCACGAGTCCACGTCGCGCACCCATGCGTCCATCTGCCGGCGGCTGACGAGCCTGGGATCGTCCACCATCGAGGCAAGGATGCGTGCTTCGTGGATGCCCGTGTCCCACAGGTCGAGCGCGAGCGCGTGGTCGCCTCGGTGCTCCCGCGCGATGCGGCGCAACTGCGGGATCGAGACCCCGATCGCTCGGTCGATGGTGATGCCCAGCCGCGCCATGCCCTCTGTGCGGGGCGGGTCGGCCACAGACCGCATGGCTGCGACCACCGCGGTGACGGACGCACTCATGCGCCGAACGGCGCCGCACCCGACGGGTCGACCGCGCAGGCTCGTCGTCCGAGCAGCCGGCCGAGGGTGCTCCGCCGCCGTGCGACCGCCGCGTACGCAGCCTCGGTGATGCCCGGCATCGATGCAGCCAGGGCTGCGAGCGGACCGCCGCCCGGCAGGAGGCCGAGCACCGGCGGCACCGCGGCTCCGGCCGACCACACACGCCCGTCGTCGGTGACGAGATGCCATGAGAGCGGCCGCCGGCTCATGGGCACCGGTGCGAGCAGGCCGGCGGCCTCAGCGGATCGCAGCGTCACGAACCGCAACGACCGGCGACGGTCCCAGGTGCGGAGCCGCTCCGCCGACCATCGGCAGAATCCGCAGTCATCGTCGTAGACGACGGTCGCTCGGGGGTGCACGTCGTCAGATTACCGCCGCGTGTAGTGGAGGGCGTCATGACTCGCGGGCTCTGGGAGCATCGAGGCATGCCCCGACCGGCACAGCGATCCGTGGACGGTCAGCCCTCGACCGAGCGCGACGGGGGTGCGACCGGTCGCATGCTCGCGATCGCCGACGCCGTTGCGCTCGCCTCGTTCCTCGCCGTCGGGCTGCGCTCGCACCGCCTCGGCGCGATCGCAGAGATCGCCGCGCGCAACGCGGTGCCCCTCGCGGTGGCCTGGGTCGTCGTCGCCCTAGCCGCGGACACCTATCGGCGCCGCGACCTCGCGTCGCTCGTGCTGACCTGGGTGCTCGCCGTGCCGGCGGCCCTGCTCGTCCGCACCTGGTGGGTCGGTTCCCCGCAGGGCTCGCGCATCGCGGTGTTCCTGGGGGTGGGGTTGGCGTTCACCCTGCTGTTCCTGCTCATCGGGCGCGGCATCGTCGCGGCGCTCACGCGCACTCGCCCGGCGTGGCGCCTGCCGTGAGCCACCGCGCGCCGGTAACGGTGCCGTCTCCCGGCGCTGCGAGGAGCTTCTGGCTGCAGGAAGCGCTCGCGCACGAGCCCGGAGACCCGTGCCCGCCGCTCGTCGGTCGAGTGACCGCCGACGTCTGCATCGTGGGGGGCGGGTTCGCCGGTCTGTGGACGGCCCTCGAGCTGTCGGCTCGCGAGCCGGGCATGCGCATCGCCCTGCTCGAGCAAGACATCTGCGGCGGCGGCGCCAGCGGTCGCAACGGCGGGTTCTTCTCGTCCTCGTGGTGGGATGCCCCCGCGATCTGCGCCCTGTTCGGCGAGGACGAGGGCATGCGCTACCTGCATGCGATCGCCGACACGGTGGGCGAGGTCGGCCAGTGGCTCGCGGACCACGACGTCGACGCTTGGTTCCACCACGAGGGAGCGATGCGGGTCGAGACCGGCGCCTGGCAATCCGAGCCCGCCGAGCGTTCGGCGGCCGGGTTCCTCGCCGCCCGCGGCGAGGGCGACCGGCTGCGTGCAGTCTCGCTCGACGAGGCTCGAACGATCGCGGACTCCCCGCGGTTCACCGCGGCGATCCTCGGCACCGACAGTGCCATCGTGCAGCCGGCGCGACTGGCCAGAGGCATGCGTCGGGTCGCGCTCGAGCGGGGGGTGCACATCTTCGAGCGCACGGCGATGCGCGCGCTCGATCGCTCGCGACCGGCGGTCGTGCGCACTGCGCACGGCGCGGTCAAGGCCGACCAAGTGGCGCTGACGACCGGGGCGTGGGCGGCCGGCATGCCGGGCTTCCGGCGCAGCTTCGGTGTGATCGTGGACCAGGTGGTGGCCACCGAGCCCATCCCCGACCGGCTGCGCGAGATCGGCTGGACGTCGCACGTCGGCATCGGCGACGGCCGCGACCTGCTCTACTACCTGCGTCCCACCGACGACGGCCGCATCGTGATCGGCGGCGGGGCATTGGGGGTCGTGTTCGGCGGCCGGGCGGCCGGGCGGGCCGTGACCCACGACCGACGGGTCGCGGCGGCCGCGGCGCGGGGGCTGCACTGGATGTTCCCGCAGCTCGAAGGCGTGCGGTACACGCACGCGTGGGGCGGGCCGATCGACCAGACGGCCACGTTCCTGCCCTTCTTCCGTTCCCTCGCACCGGGCAACGTGCACGCCGGGCTCGGGTTCTCCGGCCATGGACTGTCGCAGACGATGCTCGGCGGTCGCATCCTCGCCTCGTTGGCGCAGGGCCGGCACGACCGGTGGACCTCGATGCCGGTCGTGGGCCACGAGTCGAAGACGCCGCCCGAGCCGCTGCGGTTCCCAGCGGTGTGGCTCGCCGCCCGCGCCCTCGAGATCGGAGACCGACGCCAGGACGCCGGGCGGCCGAGGGGAGCGCTGCTCGATCTCGTCGGCGGGGCGCCGCTCGCGTACCGGAACCGGCTCATCCAGCTGGCCGCACGCCGGCGCGATCTGGGTCAGTAGCGGTCGTCGCGGGGGGGCGGGAGATCGCCCGTCTGTCGCTGCGCCTCGTTCATGCGGTATCGGGTGGAGCGTTGCTGGGTGATCTCGCGGTCGTACTCGGTCTGGAACTCGCGAGCCTTCCGCTTGATGCCCCACCACGCGAGCGCCACGAGCACCGTGACCGTGAGCACCGCGGTGAGCACCAGGAAGGCCACCGCCTTGAGCACCGCGCCCAGCACGCCGAAGACGGCGGCGAGCAGCAACAGGATCAGCACCAGCACGAACATCGCACCTCTAGCCTACGGCCGATCGCGCGGATCGATCGATGCGCGCCGCGAGCCGGCCGGGGTGCTGCAGGGGCAGGTCGTGGATGCCGCGCATCCTCTCGATCGTGACCGGTCGCCCGTGCGTCAGCCCCCGCACGCGCGCGACCGCACGCCGGAGGCGTTCATCCCGGGCGGGGTCGGTGCCGTGCGCGACGATCGCGAGCGTGGGCACCCGCAAGCGCGCCCAGAGGAGGTCGACGTCTTGTTCCCAGATGGCGCGAAGGATGCGGAAGTGGTTCGATCGAGCGAGCCGGGGAGCGATCGTGCCGTCGGAGCGCACGCGCATGACCGTGAGCACCTGCGCCTCCACGTCGGGCGTGACGTCGACGGCGTCGGCCATGAAGGTGCGCATCAGCCCGCGGAATCGTTCCAGCGGCATGCCGGCCAGGTGCGGCGGGGCCAGCTGCTCCTTCGCGGTCGCCCAGTCGAGCTCGTCGCGCATGCGATGCAGCCCCCCGTCGACGAGTACGGCGCCCGCGACCGACCGGGGGTGCCGGGCCGCGAGCTCGAGCGCCACCATGGCCCCCCACGAATGCCCGACCACGACCGGCCGGCGCAACCGCGCGCCGCGCGCCACTGCGAGCGCGTCGGCCACCACATGGTCGAACCCGTAGTGCCGATCGGGCTTGCCGCTCAGGCCATGCCCGCGAGCGTCGAACGTCACCACACGCGAACGGCGGGTAAGCCCGGGCAGCATCTGATCCCAGATGTGCTGGGATGAAGCGAGACCGTGATGCAGCAGCAGGTCGGCCGCGCCCGGCGACGGGGGGTCGAAGACCCGGGCCGCGAGGCGCACGCCGCCGTCGCCGATGACCCTGATCTCGCGCGGCTCGGGCATACTGCGCAGCATGGCAGACGGGTTCCGCTCGCCGCTCGCGACCGATGCGAACGCGGGCGCCGTGGCGATCGTCACGGGCGGCGGCACGGGCATCGGCCGGGCCACCGCGCTCGAGCTCGCTCGCACGGGAGCCCAGGTGGCGATCTGTGGACGTCGCGCGGAGCCGATCGAGACCGTGCGAGCCGAGCTCGAGGCCGCCGGGCGTGACGTGCTCGCGCAGGCGTGTGACGTGCGCGAGCTCGACCAGGTGGCCGCCTTCCTCGACGAAGTGGACCGGCGGTTCGGGCACGCCGACGTGCTCGTGAACAACGCCGGCGGACAGTTCGCCGCCGCCGCCGAGGACATCTCGCTCAAGGGTCTTCGAGCGGTGCACCGGTTGAACGTCGACGCCGTGTGGCACCTCACGCACGAGGTGGCCACCAGGTGGATGATCCCTCGGCGCGGTGGCTCGGTGTTCCTGCTCGGGTTCAGCCCTCGCCGGGGCATCCCGATGATGGCGCACTCGTCGATGGCCCGAGCGGCGCTCGAGACCATGGCGGCGTCGCTGTCGAACGAGTGGTCGCGCTTCGGCATCCGGGCGGTCTGCATCGCCGCGGGGCTGATCGACACCGAGGGCCTGCAGCAGTACGGGGGAGCCGAGGTGGTCGATGCCTATGCCGCCCAAGTGCCGACGCGCCGGGCGGGCCTTCCCGAGGAGGTCGCCGCCACGATCGCATTCCTAGCCTCGCCGGGCGGCGGCTACATCACGGGGTCCACGGTGCTGGTCGACGGCGGCGCCGACGCGTGGGGGCAAGGGCAGGCGCCCCCCGAGCTGTCGCGGCCCGCGCCGTGACCGCTGCCTTGCGGCTCGAGCCGACGTTCCGCAAGATGACGGCCATGCAGCCGCGACCCGACCGGATCGCGCTCGACCGGCGCGAGTTCCTTCGGCGCCTGGCAGCGGCGGGCGTCGCGCTGCCGGCCGTGCTCGCGGCGTGCGAGCGAGCGGCCGCCCCCGCCGGCCCGGCTCTCTCGCGGGCGGCGGGTCCCACGTTCGAGAGCGGCAAGGGCGGTGAGGGCCCGAGGGTGCTGCGCGTCTACGAGTGGCGTGAGTACCTGTCGAAGGGAACCCTCTCCTCGTTCGAGCGGTCGTTCCCTGCGGGCGATGTGCGCGTCGACGTGGAGAGCTTCATGCACATGGACGAGGCGATCGCTCGCCTGCAGGACCCTGCTGCGCGCTTCGACGTGTTCTTCCCCACGATCGATGCGTTGCCCGGGCTCGTTGACGCCGGCATCGTGCGGCCCCTCGATCACGACCGGCTCCCGAACGTACGGAACCTGTGGCCGTGGTTCCGCGACGGCGAGGGCCCCTTCTACGATCCGGGGCAGCAGTTCTCGCTGCCGTACACGGTGTACGTGAGCGGTGTGGCCTGGCGCGCCGACATGGTCGCGCCGGCCGATGCCCCCGACACCGCCGCGGACCCGTGGGGTGTGCTGTGGAACCCCGACTACCGCGGCCGCGTCGGCATGTACGACGGCTTCCTCGAGGCCCTGTCGCTCGCGTTGCTGCGCGATGGCGTGGCCGACGTGCACGCCGCCACCGATGCGCAACTCGACGACGCCGCCGCCGCCCTGCACGACGCCGTATCGAGGGCCGGCGTCCGCTTCACGAACGACGGAGTCGAGGAGGGCCTGCCAGAGGGCGAGTTCGTGGCCCACCAGGCCTGGTCTGGCGACGTGCTGTCGGCGCCCGGGTACGCCGCGGCCGAGGGCGACTTCGACCTCGGGCGCACGCTGCGCTTCTGGTCGCCCCCGGGGTCGGAGAAGATCGTGGGGTGCGACCTCATGGCCATCTGCGAGGGCGGTCTGCAGCCCGATCTCGCGCACGCCTTCCTGAACCACCTGCTCGACACACGGGTGGGGGTCGAGAACTTCTGCTGGAACGGCTACCAACCCCCGCTCGAGGGCGTGACGCCCGAGGCGTTCGCCGCGCCCGACTCGCCCTGGCACATGGAGGTGCCGCCGAACCTGCTCGGCACGCTGCTCGACGACGACTCCTTCTCCGATGCCCAGATGCTGGTCGGCTTCGGCCCGAGCGAGCGAGCCCGGTGGCTCGACTACTGGAACCGGGTGGAGCGGGCCACTTGAGCCGGCGTGCCGAGGCGCTCGGGCAGCCACGTGAGATCGGCGTCGTAGGCCTCGAAGACCGCCAGCAGCTTCCCCGAGCTCGCGTCGACGACCTGCACGAACATGTTGCGCGGGCGGCAGCCGTCGCTCTCGCCCGCGCGCGATGGCGAGACGTAGTCGCCCTTGGCGGTGAAGTAGCAGAGGTCGTTCGTGAAGAAGACCCACGAGGGTCCCCAGTCCACGCCGTCGGTGGTGTGCACGACTTCGGCCAGCGTGACCGAGACCTCGCTGCCTGTGCCGGCTCCCGCCAGGTCGGGCCAGATGCGCGAGGGGTCGACGCTCGGCCGGAAGTCACCCACCGGCAGGAGGTCGTACCCGAACGCGCCCGGGATCTCCTGACGTGTCGCCTGGCGCAGCGGCTCGTACGGGGGCGGGCTCGAGGTGCCGCACGCGACGACGGTGAGCGTCGCTACGAGGAAGGCGGTCGCTCGCACGCTCGAAGCCTACTCCCTGCCGTCGCTGGACCTGCAGGTCGCTGCGGTCGCCGCACGGGGTTCACGTGGCTCCCGTGGAGGCGTACCCTCTGCTCGGTTCGACCGATCGTTGCCCGCGGGAGGGAGGTCCGATGTACGGCACCGTGGCACGGATCCGCGTGAAGCCGGAGAACCGGGAGGCGTTCAAGAAGATCACCGAAGGTCAGGGCTACGACGAGGTGTCCGGCTTCGTCACCTCGTACGTGCTGTTCGAGAACGACGGCGACACGGCGTGGCTCTTCGCGATCTTCACCGACCGGGAGGCGTACGAACGCAACGCCGACGACCCGGCCCAGCACGAGCGGTACGTGGAGTACCGAGCGCTGCTGGAGGACGAGCCCGAGTGGCACGACGGGGAGATCGAGCAGGCGTCCTGACATCCCGGCCTTGGGCGATCGGTTTTACTGGATGCTCCTGTCGATCGACCCTACGCGTTGGAAACCAGACAGAACTCGTTGCCCTCAGGGTCGAGCATCACCCTGAACACGGCCTCGTATTCGGAGACGTCGTTCTGCTCCACCCTGACACCGCCCAACGCGATGACCCGCCGGCATGCCTGCTCGATGTCGTCGACGCGCAGGTCGAGGTGGATCCGGTCCTTGACGGTCTTCGGCTCGGGGACCCGCTGGAACCGGAGCACGGGGGAACCGTCGGTCCCGGCGAGATCGATGTACTGCACGGGATCGCCGCCGCGCCACTCCTCGGTCGTCCCGAACACCGAGGCCCAGAAGGCCGCGAGGCGCTCGGGGTCGCGGCAGTCGATCGTCACCGAGTCGAGGCGAGCGACCCGATGCCCGTCGTCCTTCATCGGCCTCGGCCCCAGCTGAACCGACTCTGCTTGCGATCCTTGACGATCTCGCGAACGACGTGATGGCCGGGAAGCCCGGTCACTCCGCCGCCGGCGTGCGTGGCGGACGACGCCTGATAGAGCCCGCGGATCGGGGTGCGGTAGTCCGCGTAGCCGGGCGCGGGCCGCATGTGGAACAGCTGGTTCGGCGACAGTTCACCGTGGAAGATGTTGCCGCCGATCAGGCCCCACTCGTTCTCCATCTGCCAGGGCCCGATGACTTGGCGACCCACGATGGCATTTCTGAAGCCCGGCATGAAGTCGTCATGGATGTCCACGAGTCGGTCGGCGTACCCCTCGAGTTCGTCTTGGTGTCGCTCCTTCGCCCACTCATGCGGCACCCACTGCGTGAACATCGACATCACGTGCATGCCGTCCGGCGCGAGCGTCGGGTCGTAATAGCTCGGGATGCAGGTCTCCGAGAACGGCGCCGTGGAGGCCCTGCCGTCCCGCGCTTCCTCGAACGCCTTCTCGAGGTAGCGGATGGTGGGGGAGATCATGATCGAGGAGCCCGCGATCTCGGGATCCTCGCCGTCGGGGTCGTCGCGGAAGGCAGGCATATGCGAGAGCGCCAGGTTGATCTTCACGGTGCCGCTGCGCGTCTTCCAGTTCTCGATGTCGCGGACGAACTCACCCGGCAGGTCCTCGCGGTCGATCTGGTTCAGGAAGGTGATCTTCGGGTGGCAGGCCGAGATCACCGTGGCCGCTCGATACTCCTCGCCCGCCTCGGTCACCGCGCCTCGCACCGCGCCGGCCTCGACCAGGATGCGTTCCACGCGACTGTTGACCTGGATCTCGGCGCCGAAGGACGCAGCGCTCGCTCGCAGCGCGCCGGTCACGGCGCCCATGCCGCCGATCGGGTACCCCCATTCCGAGAGATTGCCGTCGCCCAGGTCGCCGACGGCGTGATGCAACAACACGTACGCGGTCCCCGGCTCCTCGGGTCCGGCCCACGTGCCGATGATGCCGTTGGTGGCGATGAGCGCCTTGAGTTCCGTGGACTCGAACCACTCGTCGAGCAGGTCCGCGGCGCTCATGGTGAAGAGCTTGGTGATGTCGGCGGCGAGGCGGGAGCTCATGCCGGCCCGATGCCGAAGGGCGAAGCGCAGCTGGTCCACGAGATCGCCTGGGGCGACCGAGCCGAGGTCGGGCGGTGTCTCCATCAGGATCGGACCGAGGAAGGCCGCACTGCGCGCGAGCCAGGCCGACCAGTCCTCGTACGCGTCGGCGTCCGTCTTCGAGAAGCGGGACACGGTCTCGCGGAATCGACCGCTCTTCCCATCGTCGTCGCGGATACCCCCTGACCCGGGCTGGGGGGCATAGGAGCCCGCCATGGGGACGACCTTGTACCCGAAGGCCTCGAGACGCAGATCGCGCACGATCGACGGGGGCATGAGGCTCATCACGTAGGAGAGCGTCGTGACAGCGACGTCGGGGTACTCCGGGAACGGGGAGGAGGTGTCGGCGGCGCCACCCGTCTTGTGACGGGATTCGAGCACGACGACCCTCGCCCCGACCTTAGCGAGATACGCGGCGGCGACGAGCCCGTTGTGACCTCCGCCGACGACGATCACGTCATAACGATCTGATGACATCGAGGGGTTCTCCTGGTCCGGCTGGTTCGGGCCGACTGCGCACGACAGTACTCGGCGCTGCCAGCGAGAACGAGAGCCAAGTGGTCGATCCGGTTCGGACATCGAGTCCAGGAACCGAGTTCCTGATCCTGCGTGAGCTGTCGTGGCACAGTGGAATCACCTCCTGCGTTCATGACCGCGAGGGGCCAGGAGCCCTGCGGCGATGATGCCGACGGTCGCGACCACGATCACGGTCATCGCCGCGCGCAGGTCGATCGTCTGGGCGACGTAGCCGAGCAGCGGCGGGCTCCAGATGAAGCCGGTGTAGCCGACGGTCGTGACGGCGGCGATCGCGCTCGTCGGATCCTCGTCGATGTCCTCGGTGAGGCTGAAGCCGGCGGGCGCGGCCGCGCTGATCATGAATCCGAGCACCAGGTAGGCGACGCCCACCACGGCGAGGCTGTCGGTCAGCGTCGCGAGCAACCCGCCGGCGAGCGAGCCGATCCCGGCCACGATGATCGTAGTGCGCGCTCCGAGCCCGAACAGCACCTTGCCGGCGAACATGCGTCCCAGGAAGATCGCGCCGGAGAACGCGATGAACGCCATCGCGGCCACGCCCGCCGACGCGCCGAGCTGATCGCGCAGGTACAGGCCCGACCACGTGTCCATCGACCCTTCGACCAGGAACGCGAACAGCACCACGAGCGCGGGCACCCACAGGGCCGGGGTGCGGAACAGGGCGGAGATCGAGAAGACGGTCTGCGCGCCCTCGGGACTGCGCTCGCGCGGCGCGGTGCGCGCGTTCCACGCGGCCGTGACCAGGAGCGCGAGACCCGCGATCGCCAGCCCCAACCGGAAGTCGAGGCCGGCAACGAGCAGCAGCCCGGCGATGGCGGCGCCGGTCACCCCGCCGAGCGCGTATGACGCGTGCAGCCACTGCAGCACTGGCCGGCGGGTCGCGACCTCGACCCGCTGTGCGGCCACGTTGAGGTACACGTCGATGAGTCCGTTGCCGGCACCGACCAAGAGGAACCCGAGCACCACGAGCCGGCTCGGCTGGTACGCGATGACGAATGAGCCCATCGCGAGCACGAGCAGCGACAGCGGCGCCGTGTGCGACAGCGGGAACCGCTGCAATCGCGGAGCGAGCACGAGCATGACCGCGACCGCCGTGAGCGACAGCATCGTGTACAGACCGCCGAGCCGGCTCTCGCTCAGGCCGTGGTAGCGCTGGAAGTCGAAGACCAGGATCACCCACACGCCCCAGTACTGGCCGAACGCCAGGTACCCAGCGAGCAGGGGCAGCATCGCGCGCCGGGCCGCCTCCGGTTCGAGCGCGCTCGTCTGCCCGGGCTCGGGCGAAGAAGCCGGGCGCGCGAGCTCGTCCATCGGGGCATGATGCCACGGCGATTGAACGACCGTTCGAAGGTTGACCGGTGATGGCTCGACTGGACTAGACTCCGCGTCCATGGCAGGCGGAGAGGTCCAACTCGTCGATCTGGTCAAACGCTTCGGCGACTTCACGGCGGTCGCCGGCATCAATCTGGACATGCCCTCGGGCGAGTTCTTCTCGCTGCTCGGTCCATCGGGCTGCGGCAAGACGACGAGCCTGCGCATGATCGCCGGCTTCGAGCGCCCGAGCGAGGGGCAGATCCTGCTCGACGGCGTCGACATGGCGCAGACCCCGCCGCACAAGCGAAACGTGAACACGGTGTTCCAGAACTACGCGCTCTTCCCGCACCTCACGGTCGAGGAGAACGTGGCGTTCGGCCTCAAGTACAAGGACGTCTCGAAGCAGGAGATGCGCGAGCGGGTCGGCCGCTCGCTCGAACTCGTCGCGCTCACGGGGTTCGGCACCCGCCGGCCGTCACAGCTCTCAGGTGGCCAGCAGCAGCGCGTCGCGCTGGCGCGGGCCTTGATCCTGAACCCGGCGGTGCTGCTGCTCGACGAGCCGCTCGGCGCCCTCGACGCGAAGCTGCGCAAGCGCCTGCAGATCGAGCTGAAGGCCCTGCAGGAAGAGGTCGGCATCACGTTCATCTACGTGACACACGACCAGGAAGAAGCGCTCACGATGTCGGACCGCATCGCGGTGATGTCGCAGGGTCGCGTCGAGCAGGTCGGGCCGCCGAAGGAGATCTACGAGGAGCCGGCGACGGCGTACGTGGCCGACTTCCTCGGGGTGTCGAACCTCATGGACTCCACGGCCGCCGGGCAGACCACGGGCGGATGCGCGGTCTCGATCGGGGAGTTCTCGTTCGTGGCCGGCCAGGGCGACGAGGACACCCGCGGCCAGGCGAAGGTGACGATCCGACCCGAGCGGGTGAACCTCGAGGCGCAGGGTGCCACCGGGCCGAACCGCGTGCCCGGCATGGTCGAGCGGGTGGTCTACGTGGGCTCGGTGCTGCAGGTGATCGTGAACCTCGCGCCGGGCCAGCGCATCCAGGCTTGGGTGCAGAACGAGGGCGGCGCGGTGCCGTTCGAGTCGGGCGCTCCCGTCACCGTGCACTTCCCGCCCGAGGCGCTGCGTGTGCTGCCCGAGGCGGGCGCCACCGTGATGGAGAGTGGCGAGCTCGAAGAGTCGTAGGGGCCGTCGGGCGCTTTCCCCGACAGCGCTACAGCTGCATGAAGTCGGTCGCGCCGATGTCCCGCTGACCGCGGCTTACGCGGCGGTAGAACAGCAGACCGCAGGCCACCACGAGCAGCGTCGTGATCAACATCACGGTGGCTGCGGCGTTCACCTCGGGGGTAGGCGACGACCGCGAGGCCGCGTAGATCTTCTGCGCGAGGGTCTCGCTGCCTACCTCGGCCGACAACGCGGCGACCATGACGAAGTCGTCGACGACATCGGCGAAGACGAGCGCGACGCTCGCCAGGATCGCGGGCGAGATGAGCGGCAGCAGCACCCGCCGGATCGCCTGGCCCGGCTTGGCTCCCAGGTCCATCGCGGCTTCCTCGTACTCGGGGCCGATCGACAGCAGCCGGGCCCGCACGATGATCATGGGGTAGCTGAGCTGGAAGCTGATGAGGCCGAGCAGCTGCGCCGGGGTGCCGAGCGGCACGAGGCCTTGCAGCAGGTTCGTGAACAGGATGTAGAGCGAGACCCCGAGGATGATCTCGGGCACCACGAACGAGAGCAACATCGTGAAGTTCGCGGCCCTGGCGGGCCGGCCGTGCCAGCGATCGATGCCGATCGCGAAGAGCGTGCCCAGGGGCACGCTGACCAGCACGGTGAGGAACGCGAGCTTGTAGGTCTGCGCCATCGCCGTGCGCATCGCCGCGTCGTGCAGCAGCGAGTCGGTGGGGTCCTGGGTCCACCACCGCAGCGAGAAACCCTGCCAGGAGATGCGGGACCGCCCGCCGTTGAACGAGAAGATGACCGCGATCACGACGGGCAGCAGCGACCAGAGCAGGTAGCCGATCGTCACGCCTTGCAGCACCCGGGGCTTGCGCCAAGGGTTCTTGAAGTAGCCGGTCGGCGGGTGCGGTCGGGGACTCGATCGTCGCGCTCATGCCTGCTCCGCCGCGCGCTTCGTCTCGCGCAGGTAGTAGAGCATCGGTACGAGCACGATCACGCCCAGGATCAGCACGAGCGATGCCATGCGGGTCGACCCACCCGTCTGCTCACGCTGGGTCGGCGATCAGGTTGCCGAACATCGTGGTCCGCGGATTGTTGCTCAGCAGGTCGTTCGTGTAGTAGTCGCCGAACATCGGCAGCGTGACGATCACCATGCCGGCGAGGATCGCCGGGCGTGACAGCGGAAGCGTCACGCGCCAGAACGTCTGGCGCCCGCTCGCCGCCGAGGTCTCGCCCCGCTTCCAGCAGGCTCTCCTGGATGCGGTCGAGCGACGCGTAGATCGGCAGGATCATGAACGGGATGTAGCCGTACACGAGGCCGAAGATCACCGTGACGTGCATCCCTCCGAGGAAGTTCGTGTCCCCGAACCCGAGCGGGCTCAAGAGGAAGTTGATCGGTCCGTCCTTCTCGAGCACGCCCTGCCAGGCGTAGATGCGCATCAGGTAGCTGATCCAGAGCGGGGACACGAGCAGGAGCAGGACCAGGCCCTTGTACCGCGTCGTGGCCCGTGCCGCGTAGTAGGCGACGGTGTAGCCGACCACCAGGCAGATCGAGGTTGCCGCGGCGACGTAGACGAACGTTCTGAGCAGGGCAGGCCGGTAGATCGCCGTGCCCTCGTAGAACTGGCTGAGGGTCTGGTTGAAGGTGTCGAACGACCACCACCAGGGGGCGTAGTACGGAACCGGTTGCCCGAAGTTGCTGAAGTCGACCGAGCCGAAGGCGACCGCGAAGACGACGTAGAACGGCAGCACGAACAGGATCGCCAGCCAGATGCTGCCGGGCGCCACGAACGAGGGCCAGTACCAGCGGGGATACCAGACCCCGCTCTTCTCCGCCCGCTCCGAGCGGGCGCCCCGGCGCCGCCCGAGCCGGCGCCGGGTGCCTTCCGCTTGCGCTGCCGATGCCCCGATCTCAGGCACCCGCCTTGATCTCGGTCCACGCCGCGAGCCAGAGCGCGTCCACGTCGGGGGCCAGCTCCACGGGCGTCAAGTCCTCGATGAACATGTCCTCCGTGACGACGGCATCGGTGAGGTTTTCCGGCACGACCTTCTGCTCGATCAGCGCCGCCGGCTCGATCGACGTGAACGGCGGCTGGTAGCCGTTCCAGTTCACGAAGTTGTCGGTGCCGTGTTGCTCGTCGAGCATGAAGTTGATGAACTCGTGCGCGAGGCGTGGGTTCTTCGCGCCCGCCGGCACGACGAGGGAGTCGTTGCCGATCATCGTCTGGCCCGGCTCGGGCCGCCAGTAGCCCAGCACCTCGGTGCCGGTGCCCTTGGGCAGGTACCACTGCGCTCCGACGATGTCGCCCGACCATGCCTCGGCGACCGTGAAGTCGCCCGCCGGCAACTTGGCGTAGACGCCGTTGATCGTGAGGCGTGCGTCGTAGTCGTTGACGGCTTCGAGGATCGACACCTTGGCGGCGTCGATCGAGCTCCGGGTCTCCGGTGTTCACGTCGAGGCTGCCGTTGCGCAGGATCGTGACGGCGATCGTGTCGCCGTAGGAGTCGTAGAGGCTGATCGCGCCCGTGTGGTCGGGGTTCCAGAGCGCGTCCCAGCCTTGCGCGGCGGCTTCCTCGTCGCTCACGCGGTCGCGACGGTACGCGACGCCCCAGGTGTAGATGGTGTACGGCACGCTGTAGTTCCAGCCGAGGTCGTAGTACGGGCCCGGGTCGGAGTACGACGGCCACACGCTCGCAAGCATGTTGGGGACCAGCTCGTGCTGCAGGGGCATCAGCAGGTCGCGGTCGACGAGGCGGCGGAGGTAGCCGACGGTGGGAACGAACACGTCGGGGGTCACCTGGCCGTTCGCGACCTTCTGGATGCCCTCCTCCATGTTGTTGAAGGTCGTGATCTCGACGTCGACCCCGAACTCTTCCTCGAACTCGGCGACGACCTTCTTGTGGATGTAGTCGGCCCAGTTGTAGAGCACCAACGGGCCCGACTCGAGCGGCGTGTCGGCCGCGATCGTGTCCATCGTGACCGGCAGCTCCACGGGGTTCTCGAGCGTGGCGATCGGGATCTCGGTCGAGCCGGAGCCCGAGGACCCCGAGGTCGTGTCATCGGGCTTCGAACATGCCGCGAGGACCGCGGCGAGCGAGGGGACCGCGATCGCGCCGCCCGCCGCCTTGCCCAGGAACTGCCGCCGCGACCAGCGGTTCTCCATCGGGTGCCTGCCTGCCATGCGTACCCCTCCTCGCAGCCGCGCCCAGCGGAGGACTGAGCGGCCATTCAGTGTCGATGGCGGTGAGTACCATAGGCGCACCGTGCCATGCAAGTGTCACCCATGTGCACCATCAACCGGTAGTCCGTTCGGACCCCGTCACTGATGCATACGCAGCGACGGGTCGTCGTGGTTGGCGCGGGGTTCGCCGGACTGTCGGCGGCCATCTCCATAGCCGATGCGGGGGTCGACGTCACGGTGCTCGAGGCGCGTGAGCGCGTCGGGGGACGCGTGTGGTCGATGACCCTCACGAACGGAGCCATCGTCGAGCTCGGGGCGGAATGGATCCAGGCGCACGACTCGGTCGTGCAGGAGATGGCCGCGCGGTTCGAGGCCCCTCTCGCCGAGACGATCGCATCGTACGGTCGCCGCGAGCCGTGGGGACCGGGGGCTGCGTCGCTCGATGAGCAGGACCGCTTCCTCGAGGCCGCGAACGACGCCGCCGCGCTGCTGTCGCCCGACGACATGGCGGCCATGACGGTGGGCGGGTTCCTTGAAGGGGTCGAGGGCTCCGACGATGCACGTGCGATCGTGATGGCGCGGCTCGCGGGCACCTGCGCGCACGATCTGCATGAGGTGGCCCTCGCGTCGTTCCAGGGCGAGCGGCCGTTCTCGCACCATGCAGCGCGCTACTTCCGGATAGCGGCAGGCAACGGATCGCTCGCCACCGCGATGGCCCGGGCGTTGCCAGATGTGCGCACCGGGCACGCCGTCGATGCGATCGAACGCGACGACGACGGGCTGATCGTGCGCGTGGGACCGCACGCCGAACGAGCGGATGCGGTGGTGGTGGCCGTGCCTGCGCCCATCGTCGCCCGTCTCGCGTTCACGCCCGCCCTGTCTGCCGACCTCGCCGACGCCTACGCGGGGCTGCGCATGGGACATGCGTCGAAGTTCGCCGTGGCCACGCGACAGCGCCCCCCGGCGCGCTCTCGTCAGGCGGCCGACCGCTCGATGTGGTGCTGGACGGCCGCCGGCGCCGGCGGGAAGACCCGTCGGTGCGTCGCGTCGTTCGCGGGCTCGCCCGCCGCCCAGGCATCGCTGGGCGTGCCGCGTGGCGAACCCGCGCCGTGGCTCGAGGCGGTGCGGGCGATGAACCCCGACCTCACCCTGGTCGACGAGCCGGTCATGTACGCGTGGGCCGACGATCCGTACACGCTCGGCTCGTACGTCGCCTGGGATCCGGCCTCGTGGGCGCGTCGCGAGCTGTTCTCCCGGTCGTTCGGCCCCCTCGTCTTCGCCGGCGAGCACACCGAACACGACCACCACGGCACGATGGAAGGCGCGCTCCGCTCCGGCCGGCGCGCGAGCGCCCAGGTGCTCCAGACGCTCGCTTCCGGCTGACCCGACGTCGGCGTCGCGGGTGACGGCGCGAGGCGAGCCGTTGCTAGCATCGCGGCCTCGCGCCCGGGTGACCGGGCCACCCGACCGGAAAGAGGGATACCCGTGAGCGAGTCGACCCGCCCCGAGCCAGTGCTGCTCGTCGAGGACATCGGCCCCGTGCGGCGTCTGACGATGAATCGCGCCGGAGCGCTGAACGCGCTGAACGCCGAGCTGATCGACGCGCTGTCGAGCGCGGTCCGGGCCGCCGGTGACGACGACGGTGTCAGCGTCGTGATCCTTCGAGGCGCCGGGCGCGCCTTCTGCGCCGGCTACGACCTGACCGAGGACGCCGAAGGAGGGGAGCACGACGCCAGGCATTGGCACGAGGAGCTCGCCGCGTCGACCGAACGCATGCTCGAGTTCACCGACTGCCCGAAGCCGACGATCGCCCAGGTGCACTCCTACTGCCTGGCCGGCGGCACCGACCTGATGCTCGCGTGCGACCTCGCCGTGGTCGCCGACGACGCGAAGTTCGGCTACGTCGACATCCGGTTCGGCTCCGGCGTCGTCTCGATGTTCCTGCCGTGGGTCGTGGGGGTGCGCGCCGCGAAGGAACTGCTGTTCACCGGCGAGGACCGGGTGAGCGCCGAGGAGGCGCTGCGCATCGGCATGGTGAACCGGGTGGTGGCGGCCGAGCGTCTCGACGAGGCCACGCTCGAGCTCGCCAACGAGATCGCGAAGAACGAACCCTTCGTGATCCAGACGACGAAGCGTGCCGTGAACCGCGCGTGGGACGTCGCCGGGTTCCGTGCCGCGATGGCGGCCAACACCGAGCTCGATGTGATGATCGAGACCGCGAACCTGCCGGCCCGTGACGAGTTCCGTCGCATCACGCAGGCCGAGGGCCTCAAGGCGGCGATCGCGTGGCGCGATGCGCGCTTCCGCGGAGACGGGGCGTGAGTCCCCGCCGGCGTGCGGCCCGCCCGAGGTACGACCTGACGCCGCTGCTCGCCCCGCGCTCCATCGCGATCGTGGGTGCGTCGGAATCGCCCGATTCCTGGGCCCCCGAGATCGCGCGGTCGCTGCACCACCTCGGATTCGATGGCGACCTGTATCCGATCAACCCCAAGTACGACAACGTGTGGGGGCGCCCGTGCCTGTCGTCGATCGCCGAGCTGCCGAAGGGCGTGGACCTGGTCGTCTTCGTGGTGCCCGCGCGGGTGGTGGTGCGCATGATCGACGACTGCGGAGCCCGGGGCGTGCGCGGCATCATGGTGGTCTCGTCGGGCTTCGCCGAAGCGGGCGAGGAAGGTGTCGCCTTGCAGCGCGAGCTGCGCGAGGCCGCGATGCGCACCGGCATCCCGGTGCTCGGCCCGAACGTCGAGGGCTTCGTGAACTACGTCGACCGCGTCGCCCCCTACGGCACCACGCCGCCCCCGGAACCGCTCCCCGGCACGATCAGCGTGATCAGCCAGAGCGGCACCGTGGCGTGGGCGATGAACCAACTCGCGTCGGATCGCGCCGTCGGGCTTCGCATCATCCTCGGGGTCGGCAACGAGGCCGTGCTCGGGCTCGGCGACATGTTCGAGTGGGCGGCGGCCGACCCGAAGACCAAGGTCGTCGCGAGCTACATCGAGACGATGCGCGACGTCGAGGGCATCGGGCGGGGGCTCGATGCGCTCCGCCGAGGCGGCAAGCCCGTGCTCATCTGTGCCCCCGAAGGCAAGAGCGAGGCGGCTCGGCGCTCCATCGTCGCCCATACCGGGGCGCTCGCCGGCAACACGACGCTGCGTGACGCATGGCTCCGAGCGCGAGGCGTGGTGCTCGTCGAGGATCCGGTCACGATGTTCGAGGCGGCGCTGCTGCTGTCGAAGGTGAAGCGTCTCCGCACCCCGGGCATCGCGGCAGCCCTGCAGTCGGGCGGCGCCTGCACCCTGTTCGCGGAAGCCGCCGGCGCCGCCGGGCTCGACCTGCCGGAGTTCTCCCCGGTGACGAAGCGCACCCTGCGGAAGGTGCTCCCCCACTACGCGTCGCAGAACAATCCCCTCGACGTGACCGGGCAGGCCGCCGTCGAGACCGACATGTACGAAGGCGCCCTCGAGGCCCTCGCGAACGATCCGGCGGTGGGGCTGATCGCCTTCGACGCGTTCCCGCCCCGCCTCGACGGCGAGACGCCATGGGCCGACCCGGTGCTGCGCACGGTGCGTGCCCTGCAGCGCACGACGGGTGTGGCGTTCGTGAGCGTCGCGATGAGCCCGCTCGCCTACATCCCGTCGGCGAAGGCCTTCACGAAACGCCACCGGCTGCCGTTCCTGCAGGGCCATCACGCCGCCGCCGGCGCGATGCGCGCACTGGTCGAGTTCCAGGGTTCGGGGAAGCGTGCGACCGCCGACGAGCCGTCGCCGCACCCGAACAGGTCGAAGGCGTTGCGAGCGCTCTCCGGTCATGAGGGTCCGATCGACGAGGAAACCGGCGCGAGCATCCTGCGGCTGTACGGGGTGGCGCGTCCGAAGGAACGCACGGTCGCGACACCCGCCCAGGCGGCCGAGGTGGCGCGCACGATCGGGTTCCCGGTCGTCGTGAAGGCGCAGGCTCCCGAGATCCCGCACAAGGCCAAGCTGGGCGGCGTGCGTCTCGGACTGCGCAACCCGACCGATGTCGAGGTGGCCGCCGCCGAGGTGCTCGACGCGGCCTCCCGCGCCGGTGCTCGCTCACCGAAGGTGCTCGTGCAGCAGATGGTGCGAGGCACCGAGGTGCTCGTGGGCGCGGTGGTCGATGAGCGCTTCGGACCCATGATCACCGTGCGCCCGGGCGGCGCTCTCGCCGAGCAAGGGCCGGCCGTGTTCGTGCCGTGCCCGCTCACGTCCGCCCAGGCTCGAGCGTTCATGGCCGACCAGGCCACACAC
The DNA here is from genome assembly GCA_963722795.1 of uncultured Actinomycetes bacterium. Classification (GTDB taxonomy): domain Bacteria; phylum Actinomycetota; class UBA4738; order UBA4738; family HRBIN12; genus JAOUEA01. The sequence goes on along the minus strand of CAVROD010000001.1, from coordinate 539,224 downwards.
TGCGGTCTCGACGCCGATACGCACGATCTGCGAGCGGCGGCCAGGGCAGTCGAGGCGGTCGCCCGCATCACGCACGATCTGCGCGAACGGCTCACGTCGTTCGAAGCGAATCCGCTGCTCGTGGGCGAGCGTGGCGCGGTCGCCGTCGACGCCCTCGCGGAAGTCCGACCCGGGTGATCTTCGGCCTTACGGCCGCCCTCGGCTGGGGGCTCGCCGACTTCACCGGCGCGGTGGGCGGGCGGCGCATCGGCAGCCTGCCCACCGTCATGATCGCCCAACTCCTGAGCGCGGTCGCGATGACGGCGTTCATGATCCAGGGCGGCCACAGCCCGAGCGTGCTGGCCCCCTACGTCGTGTTCGTCGCGATCAACGGGCTCGCGTCAGGTGGCGCCTACCTCTCCCACTACCGGGCGCTGCAACTCGGACCGGTCGCCGTGGTCTCGCCGATCGGGGCGACCTATGCGGTGGTGGGGGTCGCCCTCGCGGTCATCGTGCTCGGCGAACGCCCCGGTGCTGCCGCGATCGTCGGCGGCATCATCACCGTGCTCGGCGTGATGCTCACCTCGACCGACCTGGCGAAGGTCCGTGCGGGCACGCACACGCGCGCGCCGGGCCTGCCATGGGCGATCGTGTCGGCCGTGCTGTTCGGGGTCGGAGGCTTCTTCCTCGGGTACTTCGCGCAGGAGGTGGGGTGGGTGCCCGGGCTGTGGGCATCGCGGTGCGCCCAGCTCGCGGGCTTCACCGTGCTCTCGATCGTGCGCCGGCATGAGTTCGACCGCGTGGGCTGGAACGCCGGCGTCCTGTTCGCGCTCGGCTCGGGCGCTGCCGACCTGCTCGGCGTCGTGAGCTACTCGATCGGCGCGTCGCGAGGGCTGCTCTCGGTGGTGCTCATCGCGTCGGCGGTGTTCCCCCTCATCGCCGTGGCCCTGTCCGTGGCGCTGCTGCACGAGCGACCGGTCGCCAACCAGTACGTGGGCATCGCGCTCGTCGTCGCCGGGCTGCTCGTGCTCGGCCTCGCCTGAGCGCCGCGCGCGTGCGTGGTTGTCGGCTCCGCAACCCTTGACTTGCGCGCGTGGGCGGCTGGGCCGACTATCTGGCGGTCCGTACGGTGGGTCCGTCGAGGGCCCGACCCGGGAGGGGGTACGTTCCTTGGCCGAGACGCCGAACGCCACGGTTTCGTGTCGCAACGTCTGGAAGGTCTACGGCCCCAAGGCCGATCGCATCGTGGGCACGCCCGATGCCGACCTGCCCCGGGCCGAACTGCTGGCGAAGACGGGCTGCGTGACCGCGGTCCGCGACGTCAGCTTCGACGTCGGGCAGGGCGAGGTCTTCGTCGTCATGGGACTGTCAGGCTCCGGCAAGTCCACCCTCGTGCGCATGCTCAACCGCATCCACGATCCGACGGCGGGCGAGGTCCTGGTCGACGGCGACGACGTGATGCAGATGAACGTCGACCAGCTTCGCGACCGTGCGGCGCACGAAGATCAGCATGGTCTTCCAGCACTTCGGACTGCTGCCGCACCGGCGCATCGTCGACAACGTGGCGTTCGGGCTCGAGATCCAGGGCGTCGACAAGGAGGCGCGCCTCGCCAAGTCGACCGAGGTGCTCGAGGTCGTCGGGCTCGGCGGATGGGGCGACCGTTTCCCCGACGAGCTGTCGGGCGGCATGCAGCAGCGCGTCGGGCTCGCGAGGGCGCTCGCCACCGACCCGGAGATCATGCTGTTCGACGAGCCGTTCAGCGCGCTGGACCCGCTCATCCGCCGCGACATGCAGAACGAGGTGCGCCGGCTGCAGAACGACATGAAGAAGACGATGATCTTCATCACCCACGACCTGTCTGAGGCGCTGAAGCTCGGCGACCGCATCGCGATCATGAAGGACGGCGCGTTCGTGCAGGTGGGCACCCCCGAGGAGGTCGTCGCCCACCCCGCCGACGACTACGTCGCCGACTTCACCAAGGACGTGCCTCGCGCGCACGTGCTCACCGCGCGCGCGATCATGAAGCCGGTGAACGGACACGGCTCGATCGACGGGCCCCGTGGTCTCGCCGGCCACGGTGGTGCAGGACCTGATCCCGATGGTCGCCGACGCCGACCGCACGATCCGCGTCGTCGACGGCGAGGACCTCGTGGGGTTGGTGGATCGCAGCGCCGTGATGGCGGCCCTCGTCGAGGAAGCGCTGAGATGGCGGTCGCGCCGCCTCGATCGCGGGTCGCGATCTCCGAGGCCGACGCTGCCGCTCGCACCGGTGCAGACGCCGAGCCCCTGGCCCCGCCGGCTCGCCTGGGCCGTGGTGGCCGTCGTGGTCGTGGTGATCGGCCTCGTCTGGCTACGACCCGGGTTCCCCGAGCGCTGGGTGGTCGACGTCACGGCGTGGTTCGACGCCTTCCGGGACTGGGCGATCCAGAACCGCACGACCAGCCCGCTGTTCACCTACTTCCTGACCCCGATCGAGAACACGGTCGAGGCGCTGGTCGACGCGACCGTGACGGCGCTCGAGCGGCTGACCTGGCTCGGACTGGTCGTGGGCGCCGCGCGCGCTCGCCGGTGTGCTCGCCGGCTGGAAGATGGCGCTGCTCACCGCGCTGGGCGTGCTGTCGTTCGGCCTGCTGGGCGTGTGGGACGCAGCGATCGAAACGCTCGCGCTGGTACTCGTGTCGGTCTCGATCGCGCTCGCGATCGGGGTGCCGGTGGGCATCTGGGCGGGCCGGCGCCCGAACGGGTCGAACGCGTGCTGCGCCCGTCCTCGACGCGATGCAGACGATCCCCGCCTACGCCTACCTGCTCCCTGCGGTGCTGCTGTTCGGCATCGGGAACCCGCCTGCGCTGATGGCGACGCTCGCCTTCGCGCTGCCGCCGGCGATCCGGCTCACCGCGCTCGGCATCCGCGGCGTGCCGGAGATCCTCGCTCGAGGTCGCCGACTCGTTCGGCTCGACCGAGCGCCAGCGCTTGCGCCTGGTGCAGGTCCCGCTCGCCAAGCCCTCGATCATGCTCGGCGTGAACCAGACGATCATGATGGCGCTCGGCATCGTCGTGATCGCCGCGTTCGTCGGCGCCGGGGGGCTCGGGCAGACCGTGCTCGACGGCCTGCAGCAGCTGAACGTCGGCGAGGCGCTGAACGGCGGCATCGCGATCGTCGTCATGGCGATCGTGCTCGACCGGGTCACCACCGCCTGGAGCGTGCGCGAGCGGCAGCACACGAAGCCCGTGCGCATCGGCGGGCGCACCCTCACCCGCGGCCAGCTCGCGATCGGCGCGCTGCTCATCACGGTCGTGGCGGTCGTGGTCGGACGAGAGGTGCTGCGCCAGCAGTCGTTCCCCGAGGCACTGGGAGTTCTCGGTCGCGACGCCCGCCAACGCGATCGTGGAATGGTCGCAGCGCTACCTCGGCGACATCACGAGCGCCGTCAGCGACTTCGTGCTGATCTACCTGCTCGACCCCATCCAGATCGCTGTTCGTCGGCGTGCCCTGGTGGATGATGGCCGGCGCGTTCGCCCTGGTCGGATGGCGGGTGTCGGGCGGCCGACTCGCGGTCGGCTCGTTCCTGTGCATCACGGCGCTCGGCGTGCTCGGCATGTGGGATCTCTCGATGGGCACGCTCGCGCAGGTGCTGGTCGCGGTGGCGATCACGCTGGTGTTCGCGATCCCGCTCGGCATCCTCGCCGCGCGCAACGACACGCTTCGAGCGCATCTCGAAGCCCGTGCTGGACGCGATGCAGACGATGCCGGCGTTCGTCTACCTGGTGCCGGTGCTCTTCCTGGTCGAACCGGGGCGGGTGCCGGCGATCATCGCGTCGGTCATCTACGCCCTGCCGGTGGGCATCCGGCTCACCAACCTCGGCATCCGGCAGGTGCCCGGGGAGATCGTCGAGGCCGGCAGGTCCTTCGGGTGCACCTCGAACCAGTTGCTGCGCAAGGTGCAGCTGCCGCTCGCGCGGCCGACGATCCTGCTCGGCGTGAACCAAACGATCATGATGGCGCTGTCGGTCGTGATCATCGCCGGACTGATCGGCGCGGCGGGGCTCGGCCAGGAGGTCGTGTTCGCGCTCGGCAAGCAGCAGATCGGACGTGGCGTGGTCGCAGGCGTGTGCATCCTGCTCCTCGCCATCGTGCTCGACCGTATAACTCAAGCGATGGGATCGGCGCCGCGCTCGATGCGGGGCCCCGTGGGCATGGGGCTCGGATGGTGGTTCCGGGTGCGCGCGATCACGAAGTCGGTCGAAGACGACCAGGGAGAGGAGAACGGATGAGGAAGCACAGGTTCGCATGGGGGGTGTCGATGCTCGCCGTCGCCACGCTCGTCCTCGCCGCGTGCAGCGATGTCGAGGAAGGCGGCGAGACCACCGACGGTGGCGACACCGGCACCTCCGCCGCCGCGCAGTGCGGCAGCGACACGATCACCATCGCGGTGAACCCGTGGGTCGGCGCCGAGGCGAACGCCGCCGTGGCGCAGGCCGTGATGCAGAACGAGATGGGCTGCACCGTGGAGCTGCAGGAGATCAACGAGTCGGGGCAGTTCCCGGCGATGGCCGACGGTGACGTCGATGCGACGCTCGAGGTCTGGCCCTCCGGCCACCTCAAGGATCGCAAGGACTACATCGACGGCGCCGGCTCGGTGGTCGACGGCGGCGAGCTCGGCATCGTGGGCAACATCGGCTGGTTCACGCCGTCCTACGTCGTCGAGGAGAACCCCGAGTTCGCGACGTGGGAGGGCTTCCAGGACAACGCCGACGCATTCGCCACCGCGGAGACCGGTGACAAGGGCCGGTTCCTCGGCGCCGACACGACCTACTCGATCTTCGACGAGGCGATCATCGCCAGCCTCGGCCTCGACCTCGAGGTGGTCTACAGCGGTTCCGAGGCAGCATCGCTCGCAGCACTCGACAAGGCATACAACTCGCAGGAACCCATCCTGATGTACTGGTGGACCCCGCAGTGGGCCAACGCGAAGTACGACCTCGTCGAGGTCGAGCTGCCGGCCTACAACGAGGAGTGCGAGGCGATCGCCGCCGAGGACCCCGACGCTGCGGTCGGCTACGACTGCGACTACGCCGAGGACGTGCTCTACAAGGCGTTCAGCGCCGAGCTCGAGAGCAAGGATCCGGCGGCGTTCGAGTTCTTCTCGAACTTCCAGTGGACCGAGGAAGACCAGAACGAGGTCGCCCTCGCGATCCAGGAGGGCACCGACCCCGCCGAGGCCGCACAGGCCTGGATCGACGCCAACCCCGACGTCGTGCAGGGGTGGATGCCGGCCGCGTAGCGGCTCCACGACACGACGCCGACCACGGCGCGGACGAGGGCGGTCCCACGGGGCCGCCCTCGTCGCGTCCGTGGTGCCGGGAATACGTGCGCAGGCACGTATCGTTGGGATGGCGATCAGCGATCCCGCCACGCACGAGCCACCAGGTGAGGAAGCACGACCATGCCAGCCGTCACCGTCGACGACATCACCACCCTCGAGCGCATCCCCTCGTTCGATGCCACCCGCACGCACCGTCCCGTGAAGACGGTCTCGATCGCCCCCGGTGGCTTCGAGGGCGAAGGTTTCCCGGTGCGTCGCGCGTTCGCCGGCGTCGACCTGGCCGACCTCGACCCGTTCATCCACATGGATCAGATGGGTGAGGTCGAGTACGCGCCCGGCGAGCCCAAAGGCACGCCCTGGCACCCGCACCGTGGGTTCGAGACCGTCACCTACATCATCGACGGCACGTTCGAGCACGAGGACTCGAACGGCGGCGGCGGCACCATCACGAACGGCGATACGCAGTGGATGACGGCCGGGGCGGGCATCCTGCACATCGAGAAGCCGCCGGAGGCCCTCGTGGTGAGCGGGGGGCTGTTCCACGGCATCCAGCTTTGGGTGAACCTGCCGAAGGCGCAGAAATGGGCTCCGCCGCGATATCAGGACCTGCGGGCGTCGGAGGTCGGCCTGCTCGCATCGAGCGACGGCGGCGCCCTGGTGCGCGTCATCGCCGGCTCGCTCGCGGGCCACTCCGGCCCCGGCGACACCTACACTCCGATCACCCTCGTGCACGCGACGCTGTCGCCCGGTGCGACCCTCGATCTGCCGTGGGACCGCTCGTACAACGCGCTCGCCTACGTGCTCGCAGGGGCCGGCACGGTCGGTGCCGAGGGGCGACCGGTCGACACCGGTCAGCTCGCGGTGTTCGGCGCCGGCGACGGCCTGCGCGTGGCCGCCGCCACGTCGCAGGAGTCGCGCTCGCCGGAGCTGGACGTGCTCGTCCTGGGTGGGCGCCCCATCGGCGAGCCGGTGGCGTGGTACGGGCCGTTCGTGATGAACACGCGCGACGAGCTCGTGACGGCCTTCGAGGACTTCCAGGCCGGTCGCCTCGGGTCGGTGCCTGCGGTGCACCACACGCCCGATCACGTCGTGGAGACGTCGCCGGTCGAAGACTGACCCGCACGGCGCCGACTCGACGGTTGCGCGATGCGCGACCAGGGAGTTGCCCGCGCACCCCGCCGTGACACCATGTGCCCGTCCCAGCGAGGCGAGGGTTCGAGGCATGCGGGAACGTGCGCAGACCGTCATCATCGGCGCCGGCATCGTCGGTGTCTCCGCCGCCTACCACCTGGCGGAGCTCGGCGAGACCGACGTGCTCGTGCTCGAGCAGGGTCCGCTGTTCGAGACGGGCGGATCGACCAGTCACGCGCCCGGGCATCATCTTCCAGACGAACGGCTCACGCACGATGTGCCGGATCGCGCAGGATTCCGTGGCGCTGTACGACTCGCTCGAGATCGACGGCGAGCGATGCTGGTACGGCGTCGGGGGCCTCGAGGTCGCGACCACGCCCGAGCGCATGCAGGAGCTGCGCCGGCGGCAGGGGTTCGCGCGCTCGTACGGCATCGAGGGCACCGAGATGCTCTCGCCCGGCGAGGCGGCCGAGCGGTCGCCGCTGCTCGACCCCTCGACGATCCTGGGGGCCTACTGGGTGCCGAGCGACGGGGCGGGCAAGGGCGTGAAGATCGTCGAGGCGCCTCGCGCGCACGGCCGAGGAGGCCGGCGTCGGCGTTCGAGGGCGGCGTCACCGTCACCGGGTTCGACATCCGTGACGGCCGCGTCCACGGCGTGCAGACCGACCGCGGCAGCGTGGAGTGCGAGCGGGTGCTGCTCTGCGCGGGCATCTGGGGGCCGACGATCGGCGCGCTGGCCGGCGTGCCGATCCCGCTCGTCGCCGTGCAGCACCAGCTCGTCTGGACCGACCCGATCCCCGAGCTCGCTGGGTTGCGACGGCGACACGTGGGCCGCAGCAGCCCGTCGTCCGCCACCAGGACATGTCGCTGTACTTCCGCCAGCGCGATGACCACTTCGGCGTCGGCAACTACCGGCACGAGCCGATCGTCACGCCACAGGCGTCGATCGCGGCCGTCCGGGCGGGGCGATGCAGCCCTCGCTGATGCCGTTCACGCCCGACGACTTCGACCTGTGCGAGGCGGAGGCGGCCCGTCTGTTCCCGGCGCTCGGCGGCCGCATGCGCCCGAGCGACCCGACGCGCACGCTGAACGGCATGTTCTCGTTCACGCCCGACGCCGGGTCGATCGTGGGCGAGAGCGCGGCGGTCCGCGGGTTCTGGGTCTGCGAGGCGGTCTGGGTCACCCACGCGGGCGGCATGGCGCGCCAGGCCGTGGAGTGGATGGTCGAGGCGAGCCCCGAGCTACGACCTGGCCGAGGCCGATGCGAACCGCTTCTACCCGTTCCAGACCTCGCCGCCGTACGTGCTCGAACGCGGGAAGCAGCAGTACCGCGAGGTCTACGACATCATCCACCCGCTGCAGCAGACGGCGAAGCCGCGCGGGCTGAAGCTCACGCCCGTTCTACGAGCGCCACCGTGCGCTCGGCGCCGAGTTCTTCCAGGGCGCTGGCTGGGAGCGGCCGCAGTGGTTCGGCGCGAACCGCGAGCTCGGTGGGCGGCGTCACCCACGAGTGGGCCCGCCGCGTCGGGTGGGCCGCGCGTGGGTGGTCGCCGGAGGTGGGCGCCGAGCACCTCGCGACGCGCGAACGGGCGGCGCTGTTCGACATCACGCCGTTCGCGAAGTTCGACGTCACCGGTCCCGACGCGCTCGCCTACCTCGAGCGGGTGTTCGCGAACCGCATCGACCGGCCGGTCGGCTCGATCGTCTACACCGCCGCGCTCACCGAGCGTGGCGGCATCCGGCTCGACCTCACGGTCGACGCGCAAGGACGAGGACCTCTTCCGGGTCGTGACCGGCGGCGGGTCGGGCCATCACGATGTAGCGTGGCTGCGGCGCGCAGCTCCGCGACGGGGAACGGGTGCAGATCACCGAGCGCACCGGCTCGCTGTTCGCGCTCGGGCTGTGGGGACCGCGCGCGCGCGACGTGCTCGGCCGCGGTGACCGACGTCGACGTCTCGAACGACGCCTTCCCGTACATGACGGCGCCGCTACCTGAGCATCGGCGAGGTCACGCCCGGTCTGGGCCCAGCGCATCAGCTACGCGGGCGAGCTCGGCTGGGAGCTCTACGGGCAGTTCGCGATGGGCCAGCGGGCGTGGGACCTGCTGTGGGAGGCCGGCCGCGAGCACGGCATCGTGGCCGCCGGGGCTGGGGCGTTCGACTCGCTTCGGCTGGAGAAGGGCTACCGGCTGTGGGGCCAGGACATCGACACCGAGCACGACCCGCTCGAGGCCGGCCTGGGCTTCGCGGTGCGGTGGGACAAGGAGTTCCAGGGCCGGGCCGCGCTCGAGGCGATCCGCGACGCGGGGGGCCCGGCGCACCGGCTCGCCTGCATGACGCTCGACGACCCGCGCGCGGTCGTGCATGGGCAAGGAGCCGATCCGTCACGACGGCGCGCGTCGTGTCCTACGTGACGAGCGCGGACTACGGCTACTCGATCGGGCGCGGCATCGTGTACGGCTACCTGCCGGCGGAGCTCGCCGTGGAGGGCACGCCGGTCGAGATCGAGTACTTCGACGAGCGGCTCGCGGCCACCGTGGCGAACGACCCGCTGTGGGACCCCAAGGGCGAGACGACTGAGGGAGGGCAGTCGAGGAGGAGGCGACATGGCCGAGCGAGGAAGAGCTCGATCTCTCGACGCTTCCCGACGACGAGCTCGTCAAGCAGATGCACGACGACCTCTACGACGGGCTCGCCGACGAGATCGTCGAGGGCACGAACATCCTGCTGGGCGCGGGCTGGGCCGCCGACCGGGTGCTGAACGACGCGCTCGTCGAGGGCATGCGGATCGTCGGCATCGACTTCCGCGACGGCATCCTGTTCGTGCCCGAGGTGCTGCTGGCCGCCAACGCGATGAAGGCCGGCATGGAGATCCTGCGTCCGCTGCTCGCCGAGACCGGCGCCGAGCGCATCGGCAAGGTCGTGATCGGCACCGTGAAGGGCGACATCCACGACATCGGCAAGAACCTCGTCGCGATGATGCTCGAGGGCGCCGGGTTCGAGGTCGTGGACCTCGGCATCAACAACCCCGTGGAGAACTACCTCGCGGCGCTCGAGGAGCACCAGCCCGACATCCTCGGCATGAGCGCGCTGCTCACGACGACGATGCCGTACATGAAGGTCGTGATCGACGAGCTCGAAGCGAAGGGACTGCGCGACCGAGTACATCGTGCTCGTCGGCGGCGCGCCGCTGAACGAGGAGTTCGGCAAGGCCGTCGGCGCCGACGCCTACTGCCGCGACGCGGCGGTGGCCGCCGAGACCGCGCAGGCGCTCGTGCTGGCCAGACGCGCGGCGGCGAAGGCCTCGTGAGTCGCGAGCGGGCGGTGAGGGGGTCGAGATGGCCGAGCTCACGGTGATCCGCTGGCGCGACATCCCGATGCAGGTGCTCGCGCGCGGTGACGGTGGCGCGAGCGCCCGCGCCCTGCTGCCCGACCGGTTCCAGGAGGCGGTCGACGCCGCCGCGATGGTGGCGGGCCTGATCGGCTCCGACGACTACACCGCGCAGATGCGCATGGACACGCGGCCGTGCGGCGACGACCTCGAAGCCGAGGTCGACGGCGGCCCGTGCGGCTCCTCGCCGAGTGGACCGACGAGCTGCTGCGCGCGACGATCCGCGCCGGCGGCTGCAGGGCGGCGCGCCCGCGGACGGGGGCGCGGCGTGACCGAGACCGTCGTCAGCTCCGCCACGCGCGAGGTCGTGATCGGCATCGGCCGGCCGTTCGTCATCATCGGCGAGCGCATCAACCCCACCGGCCGCAAGAAGCTCGCCGAGGAGATGAAGGCCGGCGACTTCTCGCACGGTGATCGCCGACACGCACGCGCAGGTCGAGGCCGGCGCGCAGATGCTCGACGTGAACGCCGGCATCCCGCTCGCCGACGAGCCGGCGATCCTGGCCGACACGTTCGGCTCGTGCAGTCGCTCACCGACGTGCCGCTGTCGATCGACTCGTCGATCGTCGCCGCGCTCGAGGCCGGGCTCGCGGCCTACCAGGGCAAGCCGCTCGTGAACTCCGTGACCGGCGAGGACGAGCGGATCGAGCCGGTGCTGCCGCTCGTCGCCAAGCACGGCGCCGCGGTCGTCGCGATCACGAACGACGAGACCGGCATCAGCGAGGACCCCGACGTGCGGTTCGCGGTGGCGGAGAAGATCGTGCGAGCCGCCGCCGACCACGGCATCGCGGCGCAGGACATCGTCGTCGACCCGCTCGTGATGCCGATCGGCGCGATGGGCACGGCCGGCCGGCAGGTCTTCCCGCTCGTGCGGCGGCTGCACGACGAGCTCGGCGTGAACTCCACCTGCGGCGCGTCGAACGTCAGCTTCGGCCTGCCGAACCGCACGGGCTGAACGGCGCGTTCCTGTCGATGGCGATCGCGAGCGGCTTGACCAGCGCGATCACGAGCCCGCTGCACGAGGAGGTCCGCCAGGCGGTCATGGCCGCCGACGTGATGATGGGCACCGACGCGCACTGCGCGGCCTGGATCGGCCGCTACGGCGAAGGTCGCAGCGAGGGCGGCGTCCGCGACCGGCCGACGCCGGGGCGGTCGCGCCGGGCGCGCGCACCGATCCGCCTCCGACGACGAGGCCGGTGTCGAGGCGACGCCCGCGCCGTGACGCGAAGCCGAGGTCGCTCGTCGTCTTCACGCCCTCGGGGAAGCGGGGTCGGTTCGCCGAGGGCACGAACCTGCTCGACGCCGCCCGGACGCTCGGCGTCGACCTCGACTCGGTCTGCGGCGGGCGCGGCATCTGCGGCCGCTGCCAGATCGTGGTGGCAGAGGGGGAGTTCGCCAAGCACGGCATCACCTCGGCGGCCGACCACCTGACGCGCGTTCAGCGAGCCCGAGAAGCGCTACCGCGACCGCAGCGGCCTCGCCCCCGGCCGCCGGCTCGGCTGCCACGCCCGCGTCCGTGGCGACCTCGTCGTCGACGTGCCGCCCGAGAGCCAGGTGCACCGCCAGGTCGTGCGCAAGGAGGCCGACGCGCACCCGATCGAGGTCGATCCGGTCGTGCGGCTGCACTACGTCGAGGTCCGCGAGCCCGACCTCGCCGACCCCAGCGGCGATCTGCAGCGCCTGCACGAGGCGCTCGAGCGCGACTGGCAGCTCACCGGGCTCGACGCCGACCCGCACGTGCTCACGGACTTTGCAGCGCACGCTGCGCGAGGGCGACTGGACGGTCACCGTCGCCGTGCACGACGGCGCCACGATCACGGCCGTCTGGCCCGGCTTCCACGACGTGGCGTTCGGGATCGCGTTCGACGTCGGCTCGACGACGGTGGCCGGGCACCTGTGCGACCTTCGGAGCGGCGAGGTGCTGGCGAGCGCCGGGTCGATGAACCCGCAGATCCGGTTCGGCGAGGACCTGATGAGCCGCGTGAGCTACGTGATGATGCACCCCGGCTCGGAGGCCGACCTCACGGCCGCCGTCCGCGACTGCCTCGACGAGCTGCTCGCCGACCTGTGCCGACAGGCGGGCACGACGCGGCCGACGTGCTGGAGCTCACGGTCGTCGGCAACCCGATCATGCATCACCTGGTGCTCGGCCTCGACCCGACCGAGCTCGGCGGCGCGCCGTTCGCGCTCGCGACCGACGAGGCAGTGCGCCGGAGCGCCGTGGAGCTCGACCTCACCGCCACGAACCCGGGCGCGCGCGTGTACGTGCTGCCGTGCATCGCCGGTCACGTCGGCGCCGACACCGCCGGCGTGATCCTGTCGCGAGGCGCCGTACGACCAGCAGACCGTGCAACTGCTCGTCGACGTCGGCACGAACGCCGAGATCGTGCTCGGCAACCGCGACCGGCTGCTCGCGGCGTCGAGCCCGACCGGCCCGGCGTTCGAGGGCGCGCAGATCTGCTGCGGCCAGCGCGCGGCGCCCGGCGCGATCGAGCGCGTCCGCATCGATCGCGACACGCTCGAGCCGCGCTTCCGGGTGATCGGCGACGAGCGATGGTCCGACGAGCCCGGCTTCGATGCGTCGGCGGTCACCGGCGTCTGCGGGCTGCGGCATCATCGAGGTCATCGCGGAGCTCTTCCTGGCCGGCGTGATCACCGCCGACGGCGTGATCGACGGCGCGCTCGCCGAGCGATCGGCCCGGATCGTGGCCGACGGCCGCACGTTCTCGTACGTGCTGCACGAGGCGCCGGGCGCCCCCCGGCTGGTGATCACGCAGAACGACGTGCGCCAGATCCAGCTCGCGAAGGCCGCGCTCTACGCGGGGTGCCGGCTGCTGATGGATGCCTTCGGCATCGAGACGGTCGACCGCATCCGGCTCGCGGGCGCGTTCGGGGCGCACATCGACCCGGTGTACGCGCTGGTGCTCGGGCTGGTGCCCGACTGCGACCCCGAACACGTGACGAGCGCCGGCAACGCCGCCGGCACCGGCGCGCGCATCGCGCTGCTGGACCGGGCCGCCCGCGCCGAGATCGAGGACGTCGTGCGTGGGGTGGAGAAGCTCGAGACCGCGGTCGAGCCCCGCTTCCAGGAGCACTTCGTCGGGGCGATGGGCATCCCGCACGCGACCGACCCCTTCCCGCGCCTCGGCGCGGTCGTCGACCTGCCGGCCCGCGCCGAGGGCACGCCGGGCGCGCGAGCGCGCCGCCGACGCCGGGCCACCGAGACCGAGAGGAGCAGCACATGAGCGACGACACCCACGCTGCGGCCGAGGCTCCACGACGCCGTCGTACCGGCGGCCGCGAAGGCCGGGCGGCCGCGCGGCTCGCCTCGGTCGCCGAGAGCGTCCCGTTCATCACGCGGGCGCTGACGCCCTTCGAGGTGCTGAGCGAGGAGGGTCTCGCGACGATCGAGCACAACGCCGACACGATCCTCGAGCAGGTCGGCATCGACTTCCGCGAGGCGCCCGACGCGCTCGCGCTGCTCGCCGGCGCCGGGTGCGACGTCGACGGCGAGCGCGTGCGGTTCCCGCGCGGGCTGGCGCGCCAGCTCGTGCAGGCCACGGCGCCGCGGGAGTTCACCAGGTCGCCCGCAACCCCGCCAACAACGTGGAGATCGGCGGCACGGCGACCGTGCTCGCGCCCGCATACGGCTCGCCGTTCGTGCGCGACCTCGACGAGGGCCGTCGCTACGGCACGATCGAGGACTTCCGCAACTTCGTGAAGCTCGCGTACTCGACCCCGTACCTGCACCACTCGGGCGGCACCGTGTGCGAGCCGGTCGACCTGCCGGTGAACAAGCGCCACTACGACATGGTCTACGCGCACATGCGGTACTCGGACAAGCCGTTCATGGGGTCGGTGACCCATCCGCAGCGGGCGCAGGACACGGTCGAGATGGCGCGGATCCTGTTCGGCGCCGATGCGCTCGAGGCGCAGCCCCACGTGCTGAGCCTCATCAACGCGAACTCGCCGCTCGTGTGGGACTCGACGATGCTCGGCGCCGCCAGGGCGTACGCCGAGGCGAACCAGGCCGTGATCATGACGCCGTTCATCCTCGCCGGCGCGATGAGCCCGGCGACCGCGGCGGGTGCGGCGACGCAGACGCTCGCCGAGGCGCTCGCCGGGATGGCGTACGTGCAGCTCGTGCGGCCGGGTGCGCCGGTGGTCTTCGGCTCGTTCGCCTCGTCGATGTCGATGCAGTCGGGCGCGCCGACGTTCGGCACGCCCGAGCCCGCGCTCGTGCTCTACGCGCTCGCCGCGTGCGCGCGCCGCCTCGGCGTGCCGTTCCGCAGCGGCGGGTCGCTCACCGCCTCGAAGGTCGCCGACGCGCAGGCCGCCTACGAGTCGGCGAACACGCTTGCAGCCGACGATCCTCGCCGGGGTCAACTTCGTGCTGCACGCCGCGGGCTGGCTCGAGGGCGGCCTGGCGATGGGATACGAGAAGTTCGTGCTCGACCTCGACCAGTGCGGGCAGATGCACGCGTTCGCCAAGGGCGTGGACCTCTCGCCGAACGGGCAGGCGATCGACGCGATCGTCGAGAACGGGCCGGGCCAGCACTTCCTCGGCACGGCGCACACGCTCGCGAACTTCGAGACCGCGTTCTACCGCTCGGAGATCGCCGACAACAACTCGTTCGAGCAGTGGGAGTTGGAGGGCTCGCTCGACGCGGCGATGCGCGCCAACGCGATCTGGAAGCGCATGCTCGCCGAGTACGAGGCGCCGCCGATCGACGACGCCACAGACGAGGAGCTGCGTGAGTGGATCGAGCGGAAGAAGGCGAGCTTCCCCGACTCGAACGTATGAGCGACGCACTGACCGAGGGTCCGGCTCCGGCTCACTCCCTCGCCGGCCGATACGTCATCATGTGCCGCGACCGCGTGGAAGGTGCGATGGGGTGGCGTTGAAGCTCGGCAGGAAGCGAGACGCGGCGTTGCCGCACGCACAGCGCGCCGCGATGCGCGCCCTCGTCGCGGCGCCGAAGTTCGAGCTGATCCCGTTGAGGAACGCGATGGATGCCGCGGCCGCGCTGCCCGAGCGAGCCACCGTGACGGTCACCGCCTCACCGAGCCATGGCATCGAGTCGACGGTCGAGCTCGCGGAGCACGTCGCGGCCAACGGTCACGACGCGGTGCCGCATCTGTCCGCGCACATGATCCGCGATCGCGCGCACCTGGCGGAGCTGCTCGATCGGTGCCGGGCCGCGGGCTTGCGCGAAGCGTTCGTGGTCGGCGGCGATGCGAAGGACCCCGGCGAGTTCCACGACGGGCTCTCGTTGCTCCACGCGATGCACGAGATCGGCCACCCGTTCGACGCGATCGGCGCCCCCGGCTATCCCGAGGGCCACGCCGACATCGCCACCGAGCGTCTCGTCGAGGTGCTGCTCGACAAGCAGCCGTTCGTCTCCTACGTGGCGACCCAGATGTGCTTCAACCCGGCTGCGATCGCCGGCTGGATCGGGGAGATGCGCCGGCGTGGGCTGACGCTGCCGGTGCATATGGGCACACCCGGCGTCGCCGATCTGGCGAAGCTCATGACCGTGAGCGCCCGCATCGGCATCGCCGACAGCGCCCGCTACTTGAAGAAGAATCGGCGCATGGTGGGCAGGCTCCTCACCCCGGGCAAGTTCGGCCCCGACGCCCTGCTCGAAGGCATGGCCCCCGCGTTCACCGATCCCGGCGCGAACATCACGAAGCTGCACGTGTTCACGTTCAACCAGGTGGCCGCGACCGTCGAGTGGCAGACCCGCATGCTCGAGACCCTCGACGACTGACGCGATCGGCCCCACCCGGGTGACCTCAGGTCAGCGCACGCAGGGCCCTGGGACTCGGCTCCATCAGTACGATGCGCTCTCGGGAGCACCGTCGAGGTGACTCCCGATCGGATCGTCGGGGAGGGTGGTGACCGCGTGACCGAGGGCTACCGGGTCGTCGTGATCGGCGGCGGCATCGTCGGGTGCAGCGTCGCCTACCACCTCGCCCTGCGTGGCCTGACCGACGTCGCCGTGATCGAGCGCGACGAGCTCACGGTGGGGTCCACCTGGCACGCCGCCGGCGGATTCCACGCGATCAACGCCGACACGACCATCGCGGCGCTGCAGAAGTACACGATCGGCATGTACGAGCAGGTCGAACGTGAGAGCGGCAGGAGCGTCGGGATGCACATGTCGGGCGGGGTGGAACTCGCTGGCACCCCCGAGCGGTGGCGCCTGCTGCAGCAGGAGCTCAGCTGGCACACGATGATGGGCACCGACGCGACCCTGCTCTCACCGACGGAGGTGGCCGAGCTGGTGCCGATCATCGATCCGACCGGTCTCGAGGGCGCCTTGTTCGACCCCTTCGAGGGCCACCTCGACCCGAACGGCGCCACGTGGGCCTACGCCGACGCCGCCAGGGCACGGGGCGTGCGGGTCATCCAGCACCGCCCGGTGACCGACCTGACCCGTCGCCCCGACGGCGATTGGTCGCTCGAGACCGAGCAGGGGCCGATCACCGCGGAGCACGTGGTGAACGCCGGCGGACTCTGGGCGCGCAGGGTCGGCCGCATGGTCGGCGTCGATCACCCGCTCGTGCCCATGCTCCACCACTACCTCGTCACCGACGACGTGCCCGAGGTCGCCGCGATCGACGGCGAGATGCCGGCGGTCACCGATCTCGAGGGTTTCACGTACCTGCAGCGGGAGGGCAACGGCGTGCTCCTCGGCGTGTACGAGCGGAACCCGCGTCACTGGGCGGTGGAGGGCGCCCCATGGGACTTCGGCGCCAGGCTCTTCCCGGAAGAGCTCGACCGGATCATGCCGGAGCTCTCGATCGGGTTCCGCCGGTTCCCCGTCCTGCAGGATGTCGGCATCAAGCGCTGGGTGAACGGAGCCTTCACCTTCACCCCCGACGGGAATCCCCTCGTCGGGCCGGTGGCGGGGCTCCCCGGCTACTGGGCGGCCTGCGGGTGCATGGCCGGCATCTCGCAGGGCGCCGCGATCGGGCTCGCGCTCGCGAACTGGATCGTCGACGGCGACCCGGGCGACGACGTGTTCGGGATGGACGTGGCCCGGTTCGGGCCCTACGCCTCCGATGATGCTTACCTGCGTGCCACCACCGCCCAGTTCTACGCGCGACGGTTCGTGCTCGCGTACCCGAACGAGCAGCTCCCGGCGGGGCGTCCCGTGACGACCACGCCCTGCGACGAGACCTTCCGCGCCGTGGGCGCCGTGTACGGCGAGAACTGGGGGCTCGAGGTGCCGCTCGTCTTCGCGCCTGAGGGCTTCGTGGAGACCCCGACGCTCGGGCGCTCGAACGCGTTCCCGATCGTCGCCGAGGAGGTCGAGGCGGTCCGCACCGCCGCGGGCGCCTACGAGATCGCGCAGTACGCCCGGTACGAGGTAACCGGCAGCGGCGCCGAGGTCTGGCTCGACCAGCTCCTCGCCGGCCGCATGCCCGACGTCGGGCGCATCCGGCTGTCGCCGATGCTGAACGAAGCCGGGCGCCTGATGGGCGACCTCTCGGTCACCCGCCTGGGGGCCGACCGGTTCTGGCTCACCGGCTCGTACTACCTGCAGGACTGGCACATGCGCTGGTTCGATCGGTACCGCCCCGCAGCCGGCGTGGCCGTCGAGAACATCACCAGGTCACGGATGGGGTTCGCGGTCTCGGGACCGGCGTCACGTGAGATCCTCGCCGGTCTCACCGACGAGGACGTCTCCGGCGACGGGCTGCCCTTCATGGCCGTCCGCGAGTGCCGGGTCGGCTCGCACCCCGCCGCCGTCGGACGGCTCTCGCTCACGGGCGAGCTCGGCTACGAGATCGTCGTGGCGGCCGCGCACGAGCTCGACCTGTGGCGCGAGCTCAGCGAGGCGGGGGCGGCGCACGGGCTCCGGCCGGTCGGCGACTACGCGGTCGACAGTCTGCGACTCGAGAAGGGCTACGGCATCTGGAACGCCGAGTTCACCCAGCGATACACGCCCGGGGAGAGCGGCCTCGATCGGTACATCGCGTGGGACAAGGGTCCGTTCGTGGGGCGTGAGGCGGCGTTACGGGAGCGCGAGGAAGGCGTCGCTCGTCGCCTCGTGTCGCTCGAGATCGACGCCGCAGACGCCGAGGCAGGCGCCGACGACGGCATCTGGCTGGGCGACCGTCTGGTCGGCTTCGTGACGTCGGGCGGGTTCGGGCACCACGTGGGTGCCAGTCTCGCGCTCGCCTACATCGACGCCGACGTGGTCGCCTCGAGCCCCGCGCTCAGCGTCTCCGTCGTCGGCGAGTCGCGACCCTGCCGGATCCTGCCCGAGCCGCCCTACGATCCGCAGGGGCAGCAGATCCGCGAGCGCACGATCGCGAGCGGGTCCGCCGGCCGATGACGCTGTCCATCCCCTGCGGTCACTGCGGCGGGCGACCCAGTACCGAGTTCTCGTTCGGCGGGGAATGGCGCGAGCTCGACGCGTCCGACGCCGAGGCCGACTTCGCACGCGTGTACCTCCCGGAGAACCCGGAGGGGCCCCAGCGCGAACGCTGGTTCCACGCGATGGGATGCCGCACGTGGACGACGGTGGTCCGCGATACTCGAACGAACATCGTCGTGGACCCGGGCGCGGACTGAGGTGGGCGCGCTCTCGTTCGAGGGTCGCGAGGTGTCCTTCGTCGACGGCGACACCGTCGCATCCGCGCTCTACCGTGACGGCGTGCGAACGTTCTCGCGTTCGCTGAAGTACCACCGTCGACGGGGGCTCTACTGCGGCACCGGCGACTGCCCGAACTGCTTGATGACGGTCGACGGCAACCCCGCGGTGCGCACGTGCGTCACCGCCTGTGCCGACGGGATGCGCGTCGACCGTGCGACGGGGTGGCCCAGCGCCGAGCGCGACCTGCTGCACGTGACCGATCGCCTGCATCGGCTGATGCCGGTCGGCTTCTACTACAAGACCTTCATCCGACCACGGTTCGCGTGGCCGGTCGCCGAACGGGTGATCCGTCGTGCGACCGGACTCGGGGCGCTGCCCGCCACCACGGCCGCGACGCGACAGGTGGTGCGCCACGAGCACGTCGGCACCCTCGTGATCGGCGCCGGCGCCGCCGGGCTGGAAGCGGCGCGAGACGCGGCCGCCCGGGGGTCGGTGCTGGTGTGCGACGAGGGTGCCGTCGGCCACGGCATCGCGCCGGGGTCCGCGCTCACCCGCGTCCGTGCGCTGGAGGACGAGGTGCGTGCGATGGGGGTCACCGTGCTCGAGGGCTTCACCGCCCTCGGTGTCTACGAGGGCTTGCACGTGCCGCTGGCCGGCGAGGACGAACTCGTGCACGTGCACCCCTCGGACGTCGTCGTCGCCACCGGTGCCACAGAGGCGCACGGGGTGTTCCCGGGCAACGACCTGCCCGGCGTGATGCTCGGGCGGGCGGCCGCCGCCCTCGCCGGCATCCACGGGGTGCGTCCCGGACGTCGTGCCGTCGTCGACGTGCGCACCGAGGAGGGCTTGCACCACCTGCAGACCCTGATCGACGGCGGGGTCGAGATCGCCGCCACTGCGGTGCCGGACTCGCTCGCCGAACGGCTGCCGCACGGTGCCGGTGAGGTCGTCGTCGACGGTCAGGTGCACGAGGCGCTCGGCGCCGGTGCCGTGCGTGCGGTGGTGCTGCGGCGCGAAGGCCAGGGCAAGCGCTTCGAGTGCGACCTGCTCGTGGTGAGCCTCGGCCTGTGGCCGCGCGATGGACTCGCGCGCATGGCGCTGCCGGGCGAGGCCGTCGCCCTCGTGGGTGACGCGGCGCTCGAGGTGGCCGACGACCCGTGCGGCGACGAAGGCACCGTGTGCCTGTGCGAGGACGTCTCGATGCACGACCTCGAGCAGGCGTGGGACGAGGGCTTCCGCAACGCCGAGATCGTGAAGCGGTACACGACCACGACGATGGGCCCCTGTCAGGGAGCGATGTGCGGGCGAGCGCTGTCGTGCTTCGCCGCCTCGAAGGGCGACCCGGCCGGGTCAGGCGCCGTCGCTCCGGCTGTCCCGCGCACGACCGCTCGGCCACCCGCTCGCCCTGTCACGCTCGAGACGCTCGCGGCGGGCGTGCACGAGATCGTCGACAAGCGCACGTCGCTGCACGAGGTGCACCTCGCGGCAGGAGCTCGACTCGATCGTTCCGGTGGCTGGTTGCGCCCCTTCACCTACGGCGACTGGCGCGAGGAGTACCGGGCGGTGCGAGAGCGGGTGAGTCTCATGGACGTCGGCACCCTCGGCAAGTTCACGATCGCCGGCCCCGGCGCCTCGGACGTCGTCGACCGGATGTTCCCTGCTCGCACCGGCGATCTCGCGCCCGGACGGACCCGGTACGTGCTGAGCCTCGACGACGCCGGCTACGTCATGGACGACGGGCTGCTCGCGCGCGTGGGCGAGCGGGAGTGGTACCTCACGTCGACCTCGGGAGGCGCGACGCGCACGGACGCGCGCCTGCGTCATCTCGTCGATCGTCTGGGCCTCGACGTGCACGTGCTCGATCGCACAGCGCAGTGGGGGGCGATCAACGTCGCCGGCCCGCACGCGCGCGACCTGCTCGCGCGCCTCACCGAGGATCCGATCGGCGCCACCGAGCTGCCGTACCCGGGGTTCGCCGACATCACGGTCGCCGGCGTGGCGTGCCGGGCGATCCGAACGGGGTTCGTCGGGGAGCTCGCGTTCGAGCTGCATCATCCCCGTCGCCGTGGCCCCGAGCTGTGGCGCGCGCTCGAGTCCGAGGGCCGCGCGTGGGACCAGCGTCCGCACGGGCTGGATGCCCTGGAGCTGCTGCGCCTGGAGAAGGGCCACATCTATGTGGGCCAGGACACGATGCCCGACGACACACCCACGAAGCTCGGCATGTCGTGGGCGGTCGACCCGTCGAAGCCCTGGTTCATCGGCAAGCGCGCCCTGGAGCGCCTCGCCGATCTGCCGGTCGGCCGGCGACTCGTGGGGTTGGAGTTCACCGGCGGACCCCACGACACCGCATCGCTGCGCGGGGAGCCGCTGCTCGTCGATGAGGCCGTCGTCGGCCGCGTCACCTCGGCGGAACGCTCGCCCGCGCTCGGGCGCGCCATCGGACTCGGCTGGGTGCGGACCCATGACGCCGCGCTGCCCGATCGGCTCGAGACCGCACCGGGTGCCGCGGCCGAGGTCGTGTCGACCCCCTTCTACGATCCGCATGGCGGTCGGGTCCGTGGCTGAGCTGCGGAGAGAGCTGCCGTCGGTCGTGGCCCTGCTCGCCCCCGCCGAGGTGTGCGACCGGCTGGTGCCGCCCGCAGGCGCCGTCGCGCTGCGGGTCGCCCCTCGCGAGGTGCTGCTGGTCGGCACGGTGGACGTGGGGGCTCTCTCGGCGGCCATCGGCGAGGACGGCCTCGTGGCCGACGTCTCCGACGGATGGGTCGGTCTCGTGCTCGACGGAGCCGACGCTCCCGACGCGTTCGCTCAGGTCAGCGAGCTCGAGCTGCTCGAGCGCGGATGGATCCAGGGCGAGGTCGCGCGCGCAGCGTCGAAGGTGCTGGCCGAGCCGGGTCGCATCGAGGTGCTCGTGCCGGCCATGCTCGCCGAGCACGTGGAAGCGCGCATCCGGGCCGATGCGGCGGAGGTGCTCGCGCCGTGAGCGGCTTGCTGCGGGAGCGACGCTTCCTCTCGTCGCACGATCTGCGGCCGCGCTACGACGTCGTGATCGTGGGGGGCGGCGTGAACGGCCTCTCGCTCGCCTTCCATCTCGCGGAGTACCACGGCATCCGCGACGTGGCCGTACTCGAGCGGAGCTACATCGGCAGCGGGGGGAGCGGTCGCAACACGCAGGTCGTGCGCGCCACCTACAACACGACCGAGACCGTGCCCTTGTACGCGACGAGCCTCGGCATGTACCGCACGCTCTCCCAGGAGCTCGACTTCAACATCCTCTTCACCACCCAGGGCAACCTCGATCTCTGCCATTCCACCGACACGTTGCAGGTCGAGCGCGAGAAGGTGTTGCTGCACCGCCGCTACGGCGTCGACACGGAGATCCTCACCCCCGACGAGGTGCTCGAGGTCTGCCCGCTCGTCGATCTCTCCGCGGGGGGTGAGCTGCCGGTGATCGGCGCGAGCTACCACCCGCCGGGCGCGTTCGCCCGCCACGACTCGGTGGTGTGGGGCTATGCCAGCGCGGCCGACCGGCGCGGGGTGGAGATCCATCAGGGCGTCGAGGTGGTGGGCGTCGACGTGCACGACGGGGGATGTCGGGGTGTGGTCACGAACCGGGGGCCGGTCGCCGCCGGGCGGGTCGTGAGCGCGGTCGCCGGATGGTCGAGCGTGCTGGCGCGCATGGCGGGCGTGCGGCTGCCCATCGAGACGATGGCGCTGCAGGCGTTCGTGACCGAGGCCTACCGGCCGGTGCTGTGGGGCCTCGTCTCGTCGATGGACCTCTACGTCTACACGCAGCAGACCGCGCGCGGCGAGCTGGTCGTGGGGGCCGAGACGCTTCCCTACAACACCTACTCGACGCGCTCGACGTTCGACTTCGCCGCGGAAGCCGCGAAGCGCACGATCCAATTGCTGCCGTTCATGGCGAAGGCCCGCTTGATGCGACAGTGGACCGGCCTGTGCGACATGACGCCGGACTCGTCACCCGTGCTCGGCGAGAGCGAGGTGCGCAACTTCTTCCTGATGTCGGGCATGGGCACGTGGGGCTTCAAGGGCGCGCCCATCTTCGGCAGGACGATGGCCGAGATGCTCGCGACGGGCCGGATCGATCCCCTGATCGCGCCGTTCGCCCCGGACCGGTTCCGCGCCGACCGCATGGTGCCCGACGCCGCCAGCGCCGGCACGCATCGCTGAGGTCGCTAGGCCAGCACCTCGTCGTACCAGTCGGCGACCTCCGAGAGCCAACGGCCGGGCGCTTCCATCTGGGGCACGTGGCCGAGGTCAGGGAAGATGCGCCCGCGCCACGCCGGATGCTCGCGCAGTGCGGCGTCTGCATAGGCGGCCGGCACGAGGCGATCGCGCCGACCGTGCAGCACGAAGACCGGGCACCGAACCCCGTCCATGGCGCGGCGCGCGATGTCGGGGCGCGCACCCAGACGCCGGAGCGAACGCCACGCGTCGTAGAAGGCGGCGGGCGCGTCGGGGTCGAGCCCGCGTTCGCGCACCTGCTCGACCGTGAGCCGTACGACCTCGTCGGGGATCGAGCGTGGGTCGGCTGCCACGAAGCGGAAGCCGAGCCGCACCGCCCGTTCTGGATCGAAGCGGCGGACGCGGGCCTCGAGCAGCAGCGGGCCGAGGCCCGGCGCGTCGTACGCCGCGAACGCCGCGAGCACGGCCGGATGCGGCAGGGCGCCGCGTGTCCATGGGAACGGCGAGCCCGTGAGCACGAGCCCCGCGAGGGTCTCGGGCTCGACCGCGGCCTGCAGGATGCCGATGACGCCGCCCATCGAGTTGCCCACGAGCACGACCCGTCCGCTGGCCCGTTCGTCGATGAAGCGAGACAGGATGCGGCGCTCGTCCATGAGCGCCGACCCCCTGCCGTTGCGCGGCGAGGCACCGAACCCCGGAAGGTCCGGGGCGATGACGCGTCCGAGGCCGGAAAGCCCCCCAGCGACTTGGATCCAGTTGATGTGGGAACCGCCGAGCCCGTGCACCATGACGAACGTGGTCTCGCGCGGCCCACGCCACTCGCGGAAGGCTATCGGTCCGTCGAGGTCGCTCAGCCGCAGCTCGGGAAGGTCCAGGGTCACGCTGCAAGGCTACCTACGGTTGTCTGGTGCGGGTATCTGGCCCACCGGTCTCGCGGGGAAGGTTTCGGACCCGCTCGGCGTTGGAAGCTATACCTGAGCCGGGGCGAAGGAGCACGATGAGCGAGACGATCGACGCGCACACAGAGGTTGGCCGCCCTCGTGACAAGACCTCCACACACGCCCGGCTTTACAAAGCGGGTTGTGACCCCTTACCATATGCAGAAGCGACTGCCAAGGCGCTCATGTCCGTGTGCGCCTCGTCTGCCCCGCGGTCGGCATCGCCCGCACGGACATGGAACCCGAGTTCCCGAGGACCGGCGACATCGCCGACTGCGATCGAGCGGCCTCGAGGAGGAGCGTGATACGAAGTGCCGGAGCCAGCGCGTCCCCTGGGGACCGATGACGCCGATGACCTGCGCCTCTACCTGGAGGCAGCGGCCCGCGAGCCGCTGCTCACCAAGGAGGAAGAGGTCGAACTCGCCATGACCATCGAGGCCGGCAAGGAGGCGGAGGAACGCCTTCGTGCCGGTCGGCTTCGTTCGGAGAAGAGCATCGCCAAGGCTCGCCGCGACGTGCGCACGGCCGAGGCGGCCCGCCAGCGATTCATCATGGCCAACCTTCGCCTGGTCGTGTCCGTGGCGCGAAAGTACCAGGGCCAGGGACTGCCGCTCCTCGACCTGATCCAGGAGGGCAACATCGGCCTGATGCGTGCCGTCGAGCTGTTCGACTGGCGTCGTGGTTTCAAGTTCTCGACCTACGCGACCTGGTGGATCCGGCAGGGCATCACGCGCGCGATCGCCGATCGCTCGCGCTCGATCCGCCTGCCGGTGCACATCCACGACCGGCTGCGCAAGCTGAACCGCACGCGGTTCCAGTTCGCACAGTCGATGGGCCGCGAGCCCAGTCCCGCGAGGAGCTCGCGAAGGCGCTCGACACGACCGTCGAGGAGATCGACGATCTGACCGAGATGGGCCGTCGCGAGCCGCTGTCCCTGCAGTCGCCCGTGGGCGAGGACACCGAGCTGGGTGACCTGATCGAGGAGGTCGACTCCGACGCCGCGTTCAACGAGGTGGAGGACGCCCTGCTCCGCGAGGAGATCGGCGGTGCCGTCGACCGCGTGCTCGATGAGCGCGAGCGCCACGTTGTAGCGCTTCGCTACGGGCTCGAGAACGGCCAGCCACTCAGCCTGCGCGAGACCGGCAAGGTGCTCGGTCTCTCCGGTGAGCGGGTGCGTCTGATCGAGCGTGAGGCACTGCGGAAGCTGCGCGACTCGAACCTGATCAACGCGGTGGCGCTCGGCTAGTTCCGAGGCGCCCTGCATGAACGCACGACGGCCGGCCCATCGGGCCGGCCGTCGTCGTTGAGCCCTGGTTCGCTCTCGCGCTTCAGTCCTCCGTCTCAGCGCCGATATCCCCCAAGTGGAGGACACCGCCACCGACGCCGTCCGCGACATCGGAGCCCTCGAGGCTCGCCTGCGCGATGCCGAGCGCCGGTTGTTCGAGACCGAGGCGAAGTACACGAACCTGCTCGAGCAGCTTCCTGCTGCCATCTACATCGATTCACCGGAGCCGAGCGGTCCCACGTACTACGTGAGTCCTCGCGTCCGAGACCTGCTTGGCGTGTCGCCGGCCGAATACATCGCCCGTGCGGGCGACTGGGATTCGTTCATCCATCCGGACGACCGTGACCGCATCGAGGCCGACTATCGATCGTTCCTCGAGACCGGGTCACCCGAGGGGGGCGACTACCGCTACCTGCACGCCGACGGGCACGTCGTGTGGATCCACGATCGCTCCCAGCTCGTACGTGACGGCGACGGTCGCCCCATGTTCGTGCAAGGGGTCATGTTCGACATCACGGCGCAGAAGGAAGCCGAGCTGTCGCTGCAGCACATGGCGTACCACGACACGCTCACCGGCCTGCCGAACCGTGCCATGTTCGAAGAGCACCTCGATCTCGCGGTGGCTCGCGCCCGGCGCTACGACCGGTCGGTGGCCGTGCTCTTCATGGATCTCGATGGCTTCAAGGACGTGAACGACTCGATGGGTCACGCCGCAGGCGACGAACTCCTGTGCGTCGTGGCGGCGCGCCTGCGCGAGGCCACCCGTGACACCGACCTCGTGGCGAGGCTCGGAGGCGACGAGTTCCTCGTGCTGCTGGCGGACCTGCCCGACGACCGGGGCGCCTCGCCCGATGCCGTCGTGCACGCGGTCGCCGACCGGGTGGGCGACGCCGTGGCCACGCCGGTGTCACTGCGCGATCGCACCGTCGAGATCACCATCAGCGTGGGTTCCAGCGTGTTCCCCTTCGAGGCCCGCGACGTCGAAGAGCTGATGTCGCGAGCCGATGCGGCGATGTACGCGCACAAGCGACGGGGAGCCGTCGCTCGCATCACCGCCTGAGGCGGCCCTGGGCGCGATCGAGCGCGATGCGCAGCAGGCCGATCTGCGTCATGGCGTCGAAGAGCTCGCCGGTGCGTACGGCCTCGACGGCCTCGGCGAAGGCCATCCACCGCACCTGGAGCTCCTCGGTCTCGTCGGGGTCGGCATCGCCCCTCGTGAGGCCCGTGGCGAGGTAGAGGGCTCCTGTCTCGTCGGACGTGGAGTTGGCGAGCGAGAAGCGGGTGATCTCGCGCCACGTGCTCGCCCGAACGCCCGTCTCCTCTGCCAGCTCGCGCTGCGCACCTTCGAGCGGGTCCCCTCCGATCGGGACGCCGCCCTCGGGGATCTCCCATGAGTATCGGCCGAGGGTGTAGCGGTACTGCCCGACGAGCAGCACGCGATCACGGTCGTCGATCGCGACCACGCCGACCGCATGCGTGCGTGGATGGACCACGCCGTAGACCCCCGGCTGGGCGTCGGGTCGCAGCACCACGTCATGGAACACCTGGATCCAGTCGTTCTCGTACGCCAGCCTGCGCGAGGTACGGGTCCATGGGTTCGGTGCGTCGTCGGACGGGATCATGCGGGCTCGCCCGTCATCGTCCTGGCGCGCGCCACCACGGCATCGAGCGCGACGCGATAGCGCTCTCGGAACTCGCCGGGGGGCTCATCGGGGTGGGGCTCGAGGGCCTCGCCGACCACGATCGGCGAGCGTCTCCCGGCGCAGCAGCGCGGCGCGGTCGAGCCCTTCCTTCGGCCAGACGTGCTGGGTGCCCCAGATGCCCACAGGCACCACGCGCGCACCGGTGGGGATCGCGACGCGCGTCAGCCCTGACCGGATGCGCTGCAGACCGGATCGGGGGTCCTCGCTCACCCGGCCTTCCGGGAAGATGCCCACGCACGATCCGATGCGAACCGCCTCGATCGCATCGTCGAGGGCGCCGGTGTCGCCCGTGCCCCGGCGGATCGGCACCTGCCGGGCCTGGCGCAGGATCCATCCGATCACGCCCTCGAACACCTCGGCGGCGATGAGGTTGCGGGTGGCGCGCCATCGGTGCGTGCCGACGGTCGCCGACACCGCGGGGCCGTCGAGCACACTCACATGGTTCGGCGCGAGGATCACGGCGCCCGTGCGAGGCACATGCTCGATGCCCTCGATGCGCACCCGGCACACGATCGACATGATCGCGCGCACCAACGGGGCGCCGATCGCCCAGACCCAGTTCATCTCGCGCACGGCGCGATGCTACCTTCGACGGCCGGTCGTCCCGTGCTCAGTCGTCGACGCCGGGGAAGACCACGACCGAGCGGATCACCTCGCCGGCGAGCATCGCTCGGACCGCCTCGGCGAGGTCGTCGTCGGTGAGCGCGATCTCCCGTGTCACCATCGCGTCCAGGTCGAGCGAGCCCTCGATCGCCCATCGCGCCATCTCGGGGAAGTCCTCGTTCGGGATGGGGTCGCCACCGTCGGTGATGAGCAGGTTCGCCTTGTTGGGATACGCGGCGCGATCGGAGCCGTTCCACGGCAGGGTGACCTCGCTCGGCACGGGGGGCACTCCGATCGCCACCGCGGTGCCCGCGAAGGTCAGCATCTCGACGGCCTGTCGCACGCACTCCGGCCGTCCGACCGCTTCGAACGCGATGTCGACCCCCGCGCCGTCGGTGAGCGCGCGCACCGCCTCGACCGCGTCGCCCTCGCTCGCATCCACGGCATCGGTCGCGCCGAACCCGACGGCCCACTCCAGCTTCGCCGGCGCGACGTCGACCGCGATCACCCTCCCCGCGCCGGCGATCCTGGCGCCCTGCACCGCCGCGAGGCCGATGCCGCCGAGGCCGATCACGGCGACCGTGGCCCCCGGCCACACCTGGGCGGTCTGCAGCGCCGCGCCGACGCCTGTCGAGACCCCACATCCGAGCAGGCACGCGCGGGACAGCGCCAGCGCATCGGGCATCGGCACCACCTGGGGCTCGGTCACGACGGTGTGGCTCGCGAGCGTGCCGCATCCCAAGACACCCGTGAGCACTTCGCCGTTCGCGCGGTGGACCCGAGGTGGCTGGTGCAGCTCGTGCCCGCACCGGCGGGGCGCGCCGCGCACGCATTGCCGGCACGTGCCACACGGCACCGCCCACGTGAGCACGACCCGGTCGCCGGGGGCGACCGAGGTCACGTCGTCGCCGATGGCCTCGACGACGCCGGCTCCTTCGTGTCCCAGCAGCATCGGCCAGGGCGAGCCCCAGTTGCCGTGCTCGATGGCCCACACGTCGCTGTGGCACACGCCGCTCGCGGCGAGCGCGACGAGGACCTCACCGGGGCCAGGGTCGTCGATCGCGATCGGTTCCACGCGGATGGCCGCACCCGCCGCCTGGACCACCGCGCCGACCCCGTCCGTGACCATCGCATCCTCCTGCTCGCCGGGAGGCGCCCATGCTAGCGTCAGCCGCATGGACATCCAGCTCCTCCGCGACCTCGCGGCCCGACGCGCAGACGCGTTCGTCGCGGAGCTCGAACAGATGGTGAACGTCGACTGCGGTTCGTACACGCGCGACGGCGTGAGCGTCATCGCCGGCCTGTGTGCCGATCGCATGCGCGACCACGGCTGGACCGTCGACCGTCGCGTGCACGAGCCGGCTGAGGGCGAGCCGGGGCTCGGCGACCTCGTGATCGGCACCCTCGAGGGCAGCGGCGGCCCCGATGTGCTGCTCGTGGGTCACACCGACACGGTGTTCGACGAGGGCACGGTCGCCGAGCGGCCCTTCCGCGTCGATGGCGACCCTCGCCTACGGTCCGGGCGTGTCGGACATGAAGGGCGGGTTGCTGACAGGGTTCCACGCCGTCGAGGTACTGCAGGAGGCCGGGTTCGACGCGTTCGGCCGCATCACTTACGTCTGCAACCCCGACGAGGAGATCGGCTCACCGTGGTCGGGGCCGCTGATCCACGAGCTGGCGCCGGCGCATGACGCGGCGTTCGTGCTCGAGGGGGCCCGGCAGAACGGCGACATCGTGAGCGCCCGCAAGGGCATCACCGACTACTCGATCGAGTTCGTCGGCCGAGCGGCGCACGCGGGCGTGGAACCGGAGAAGGGGGCGAACGCCGTGCTCGCCGCCGCCATCACCACCGTGGCGATGCAGGCGTTGAACGGGCGGTGGCCCGGAGTCACGGTGAACGTCGGCGTGGCGCGCGGGGGGACCCGCACCAACGTGGTCGCCGAGCGATGCCTGCTGCAGGTCGATCTGCGATCGCCGGAGCTCGAGACCCTCGAAGCCGCCGAGGCCGAGATCGATCGCATCTGTGCCGAGCACGGCGTCGAGGGCGTGACGGCTCGCGTCGTCGGCAACGGGTGGCATCGTCCGATGGAGAAGAAGGAGGGAGGCGCCCGACTGGCCGCGCTCGCGATCGAGATCGCCTCGGAGCTCGGCTTCGAGCTGCGCGATGCCGCGACCGGCGGGGCGAGCGACGCGAACACCACGAGCGCCGCGGGCACGCCGACGATCGACGGCTTGGGACCGATCGGCGGCGACGACCACGCGCCCGCCGAGTGGCTCGACCTCACGAGCATCGTGCCACGCGTCGCCCTGCTCGCGGGCCTCATCTCGAGGGTCTGAGCCGATGCACGACGAGGCGGGGCGCCCGTTCGCCGAGGACTACCGTGCGCTCGTCGAGGGCATCCCCGCGATCCTCTACATCGATCGGCCCGACGAGTTCTCGACGAACTTCTACACGAGTCCGCAGGCCGAATCGCTGCTCGGCTACTCCAGCGAGGAATGGGGCAGCGACCAGGACCTGTGGCTGCGCATCATCCACCCCGACGACGTCGACGCGGTGCGGGAGGAGAACGAACGCTCGAACATCGACGGCGAGCCCTTCCACGCGGAGTACCGCGTCGTGGCGAAGGACAGCCGCATCGTGTGGATCCGTGACGACGCGTTGATCGTGCGAGACGAGCTCGGCGAGCCGAAGTACTGGCGGGGCATCATGCTCGACGTCACGGCGGAGAAGGAGGCCGAGGAGAAGCTGCGATGGAGCCTCGACGTGTTGCGCCGGACGATCCAGCAACGCCGCGAGCTCGCCCAGCGCATCGAGACCGCCCAGGAGGAAGAACGCCGCCAGATCGCCGCCGACATCCATGACGACCCGATCCAGGTGATGAGCGCGATCGATCTGCGCCTCGCGATGCTCGCCGAGCAGCCGGAGACGATCACTACGGCCGCGCTCGGTGAGCTGCGATCGACGGTGCGACAGTCGATCGAGCGGCTGCGCTCGCTCGTGTTCGAGCTGCGCCCGGCCGCGCTCGATCGCGACGGCCTGGTGGTCGCGATCGACCAGTACCTGGGTCATGCGGCGAAGGAGTCGGGCTGGACCTACGAAGTGTTCGACGAGCTCGACCACGAGCCCGGCCCGGAGCTGCGCGGGTCGCTGTACCGCATCGTGCAGGAAGCGGTCGCCAACGCTCGCAAGCACGCCGGTGCGCACCATGTGTCGGTGCGGGTGCGCACCGCTGGTGGCGGCGTGACCGTGTCGATCGATGACGATGGCGCCGGGTTCGACACGGGCCGGGTGCAGACGCCGGTGCCGGGCCACCTCGGGCTCGCGACGATGATCGAGCGTGCGGAGTTCGATCGGGGGTGGTGCCGCGTGTCGAGCGCCGCCGAGTCGGGCACGACCGTGGAGTTTTGGCTGCCGGGCGACGACGCCGCGGGGGCCGACGAAGCGGGCCGGGCCTCAGCCCACGGGTGATCGGGGCGCTTCGCTGCGCCCGAGGTGCATCCACGTGAGCAGGCAGCGGTAGAGCATCCGGAAGTCGTCGGTGGTGAACGCGACGGTGCGCGGGCCCGTGCGGTCGGTGCCAGGCGACAGCGCACAGAGGTCGGCCACCGCCGTGTTCACCAGATCGAGCTCGAGGGTGTAGGGCCCCGGCGGGTTCCAGGGTTCGAGGCGCTCGGCGTGCTTCACCACATCACGCAGGATGCCTCGGATCGCGGCGCGCGCTTTCGTGGGCGACTGCGACCGGCCGACTCGGTCACCGAAGCCATCCTTGACGGCGACGGTCTTGATCCACGGCAAGCGTTCCTTGGCTTGCTCGCAGCATCTCCGGTCGCCCGCGACGAACCCTACCGGCACGCCGAACGTGCCGGCGAGGGCGGCGTTCAGGTGGGTCTCGTTCCAGTCCTCACCGTTCACCCGCAGGTCGGTGATGAAGCCCGTGTACGTATGGGCGAGGATCGCGCCGGCCGTGCCGGCGCCTGCGTGGTAGCCGATGAACGCAGCGCACGCGAAGCCCTCGTCGATACCGGTCATCATGCTGAACGGCACCTTCGGCGTGCCCTGCACGAGTTCGGCCCGCTGGTCGAGCTTGTGGGGCAGCAGGTTCGCCATGTCGCCGTGGGAATCGCTGACGATCACCTTCTGCGCGGCGGCGTCGAAGGCGCCCGCGACGGCCGCGTTGGCTTCCTCGGTCATGATCTCGCGCGCCCACGGGTAGTCGTCGGTGCCGCGCGTCGTCTGGCGGGCGGTCGTGATGCCCGCCACGCCTTCCATGTCGACGGAGATGAAGACGCTGAGGCTCACCGTTCGGACCCCTCCGAGCGGTGACCGCCGGCGCCCCCGACAGCCGAGTCCCGCTCCCGCGGCGCGATGTTAGTCGGGCTCGAGCACCGGGGCGAGCACCGACGCCGATTCGTTCGCGACCACGAGCAGGTCGCTGTCGAACACGCTGCGGAACCGTCGCGCCACGCTGCGAGGGCGCCACCCAGCCGGCACGGGGGCCACCACCTCGAACCCGCCGCGCATCCAGTTGCACGAGATCGGCGCCGGTGCGCCCGGTGGGATGCGGCGGTTGAGCTCCTCCGCGAGCGTGAGCGCGGTCGCAGCTCGCAGCACCGCCGGCCGATCGTGCTCGGGCACCAGCCGGCCGTAGGGGCCGAGGTGGGTGTCGTCGTCGGCCTGGCGCAAGATCGCGGTGAGCGTGCCGAGGTCGGGATGGGAGAACCCGGCGAGGTCGGCCGCCACCACGATGTTCGCCGCGTGCTCGAACCGGTCGTAGTAGTCGATGGCCCGACCGATATCGACCAGTGTGGCGGCATGGGAGAGCATCTCCCGCAGGCGGGGCGGCATCGACGGGTCGAGCGCCTCGATCAGGTCGGCGGCCAGGCCCGTGCGACGTTCAGCGGTCGCCGCGCTCCAGGTGCGGAACCGCACCGCGAGCGTGGCGACCGAGATCGAGCGCACCCATTCCGGCGAGGGAGCGCTGCCCCCTTCCGTGGCGAGCGCGAGGCCCTCGCGGAGACCACGGCTCGACACGAGCACGTCATCGGCTCCGAGGTGTCTGGCGATGCCCTGGATCACGAGCGCGCCCCCCACCACCGTGTCGGCACGGTCCGGGTTCAGTCCCGGCACGTGCGCCCGCCGCTTCATGGTGCGGCTCGCCAGGTCGTCGACGATGTCGGCGAGCCGCTTGTCGGAGAGCCGGTAGCCGTGCAGCAGGGGCAGCGGGTGATCGGTGCGGCGCCGGTCGATCTTGGCGAGGTTTCGCATGGTGCCGCCGATGCCGACGAGCTGCTCGCCGCGCGCGAGCTCGCCGATGCCGGCGTCGTGCAGCGACCCCTTCACCGCCTTCCGCAGGGCCCGCACCTCGTGCTCGCCCGGTGGATCCGAGGCCAGGAACTCGTCGCTCACCCGCAAGGAGCCGAGCGGCATCGACCACGATCGCCGGAGCCGGCGCCCGCGGAACCATGAGACCTCGGCGCTGCCGCCGCCGACATCGAACGCATAGCCGTCGCTCACGGGCAGGTCGTGCACGGCGCCGTAGAACCCCAGCATCGCTTCGTGGTCGCCGTCGATCGTCTGCAGCGGCACCCCGAGCCGGTGAGCGCGGTCGAGCAGTTCCTGTCCGTCGGCGGCGTCGCGGACCGCCGACGTGGCCACGGCGATCATCTGGGTGGCGCCGGCGCCTTTGGCGACCGCGACGAAGTCGCGCAGGGCCTCCAGGGTGCGTTCGATGGCGTCTGGCCCGAGCTGGTCGCCGTCTCGCAGCTCGCGCGCCAGGCGCAGCGGGGCGCGCGCGTCCTCGATGACGTCGAGGTGCTCGCTCTGACGGAGCCGGAACACGATCATGCGGCCGGAGTTCGAGCCGATGTCGACGACGGCGAACGGGCGATCGGGAGCCGGGTCGAAGGCCGTGTCCACCCGCCGATGCTCCCACATCCGGTTGGGGCCGGATGGGGCAGCCGTTCGTTGACACCCGAGTACCCCGGTCCCAGAATCGCCGCGCAGGTGCCACCGGCCAGAGCCCTCATCGACGGAGGCGACCGTCCGACGACTGCGACCCGAGACCACCTACCTCGTCTACGCCACGGGTGAGGGCTTCGCCTTCCGCCTGATGTCGGTGCTCTTCAGCGTGTTCCTGATCGTGGAGTTGCAGCTCGGGCCGCTGCAGCTGCTGCTGATGGGCACGGTGCTGGAGCTGTCGTACCTGCTGTTCGAGGTGCCGACCGGCGTCGTGGCCGACACCGTGAGCCGGCGGTTGTCGGTGGTGATCGGACTCGTGGGCTCGGGGGCGGCCTTCATCGTGCTCGGGCTATCGGGTTCGTTCGCGGTCGCGATGATCTCCCAGGCGTTGTGGGGGTTGTTCGCGACGTTCCAGAGCGGGGCCGACGTCGCATGGCTCACCGACGAGATCGGTGAGGACGCCGCCCACCCGATGTACCTGCGCAGCGAACAATGGGGACAGGCTGGATCGCTCGCCGGCATCGTCGTCGGCGTCGCGATCGCCGCGCTCACCGACCTGCGCACGCCGATCCTGCTCTCGGGCGTGGGGTTCGCCGCGCTCGGCGTGTTCATGTGGCTCGCGATGCGGGAGGAAGGGTTCGTGCCGCAGCGACGTGAGGGGGAGCGTCTCCGAGCCTCGCTCGCCGCCACGATGCGCGAGGGCATCGCGGCCGTGCGGGCCCACCACGTGCTGATGCTGATCCTCGGCACCGCCGCCCTGCATGGCATGTCGACGGAGGGCTTCGACCGCCTGAGCGACCTGCACCTGCTCGATGATGTCGGCCTGCCGGACGCGGGGGGCTCGCGCTGCCCGTCTGGTTCGGCATCCTCGACGGTGGCGCCTTGCTGCTCGGCATCGCGGCGCTCGCGGTCGTGCGGCGGCGCGTGCACCTGCACGGGCACGCCGCGGTGGCGAAGGTGCTCGCGGTCATCGACGTGGTGCTCGCGCTCGTGGTGGTGGGGTTCGCGCTCGCGGCGAGCTTCTGGTGGGCCCTCGTGGCCTTCTGGGTCGTGGGCACCCTCCGCAGCGTGCGCGAGCCCGTGTTCACGGCGTGGATCAATCAGGGGCTCGATCCGAAGACGCGCGCAACCATCAACTCGGTCGGCGGGCAGTTCGATGCGATCGGTCAGACGGCCGGTGGACCCGGCATCGGTCTGATCGCCCGGTCGGTCTCGGTGCCGGCCGCGCTCGTGGTCTCGGGGCTCCTGCGGCTGCCGGCGCTGGCGCTCTACGCGCGCGCGGTCAAGCGGGGCACGGTCGGCACGCTGGCCCCCGAAGAGATCGACGAGGAACTGCGGTTGGTCGACCAAGCCGCGGTGGCCGACGTGCCGGAAGGGCCGCCCGAGCCCTAGCGGACGGGCGTGGTCGCACCGCCGTCGCGTTCCCAGTCGCGGATCGCCTCGGCGAGCCCGACGAGGATGGCGCCGCCGCCCGTGACCGCGACCAAGCGTCCGAGCGGTGACCGCTTCAGACCGGGCAGGCGCATGATCAGCGGCACCGACACGATCACGGCGCCGGCGAGCACGCCGCGCAACCGCCGGCCGGGTGGGGAGTCGAGGAACTCGAGCAGTTCCTCGATCGCGATGTTGGCGCGTTCGGCCGCGTGGGTGATGCGTTCCATGCCACTCATGGCATCAGGGTAGCGCGCGATCTCGACAGGGGGGGTGCGGAGACCACCGTGCGTCCGGTGCGGTCGGCGATGCAGCACACCCTGGACCGCGGCGCCGGGTGTCGGCCCGGTCGCCATCGGTCGACCTCATGGCGGAGGCGGACGGGAATCGAACCCGCCTGGGAGCGTGCGCCCCCACGTCGGTTTTGAAGACCGCGGAGCCCACCAGGAACCCTGACGCCTCCGCCCCAAGGCTACCCGGCACGCGGCAGGGTACGCTGGTCGAGTAGTCCATTCCAGACTAAATCCAGACCAGAAGGAGGCGTCGTGTCGACCAGTGTGGAGACGGTGGTGCTCGGGCTGCTGGCCGAGCGGCCGATGCACGGCTACGACGTGCTCGAGCGGTTCCGCCAGCGCGGCATGGGCTTCTGGGTCGAGCTCGGCCGCGCCTCGGTGTACCAGGTGCTGAAGCGACTCGAGCGCGACGGTCTGGTGACCGGCCGGAACCAAGAGGGCCGCGGGGGTCCGGATCGGCGGATCTTCCGCATCACGAGGCCAGGCCGAGCGCGGCTGGGCGAAGGCGTGACCGAGATGTCGGCGGCGCTGGCGCCGTTCGAGACCGGCGCCGGCACGGCTCTTTGCTTCGCGCACGTCGTCTCGGCGACGACGGCCACGCGAGCCATCGATGCCCGCGAGCGGTCGCTGCGGGATCTGCTCGACGCGGTTCGCACCGAGCTCGACCGCTCGGCCGGCGAGGGTGACCGCGGCCGGCCGGTGTCGACCGCGATGCTGGAGTTGCAGGTCCGGCTCGCCGAGACCGAGCTCGACTGGCTCTCGACCTTCCGCACGGTGGCCGGCTCGGCGCGCCGGTAACGCCCGCAGCCGGCCTTCCGACTCCAGGTCGGTGCCCGACCGTACGATGGGAACCTGATGGAAGCGGCGTTCTTCGACCTCGACAAGACGATCATCTCTCGATCGTCGTCGCTCGCCCTGTCGCGACCGCTGTACCGCGCCGGGCTGGTCTCGCGCACGCAGCTGCTGCGTGGGGCGTACGCGCAGCTGGTGTACCTGCTCGTCGGGGCCGACGAGGACAAGATGGAGCGCCTCAAGGAAGGCATGCTGGCCCTCACGAAGGGCTGGAACCAGGAGCAGGTCGAGACGCTCGTGCGCGAGGTCCTCTTCGACGTGATCGACCCGTACGTGTACCAGGAGGCCCTCGACCTCATGGCGCTGCACCGCAGCGAGGGCCGGCGCATCTACATCGTGTCGAGCTCGCCCGAGGAAGTCGTGCGGCCCCTGAGCCAGCACTTCGGCGCGAGCGGCATCATCGCCACCCGGGCCGAGATCGACGACGACCGCCGGTACACGGGCGAGCTCGCGTTCTACGCCTACGGCGAGCAGAAGGCCGAGGCCATCACGGAACTTGCCGGCCGACTGGGCATCGACCTCGACACCTCGTACGCCTACAGCGATTCGATCACCGACGTGCCGATGCTCTCCGTCGTCGGGCACCCGGTCGCGGTGAACCCCGACCGTGATCTCCGCCGCGAGGCGGAGGAACGCGGGTGGCAGGTGCGCGACTTCCGCCGACCGGTTCGGTTGCGCACGCGCATCGCGCAAGCCGTGCCGCCGCCCAAGCCATCGATCGCGGCGGCGGCGGGTGCCGCCGCGGTGGCCGCCGTGCTCGTCTGGGTCGTGCTGCGCTCCCGCACCCACCGCACCGAGGGCTGAGCGCCACCACGCGGGCCACTGCGTTTGCGCGGTCGCGGGACGCGGGTGTACGTTCGCGGTGGGTGCCGAGAGGTACCCGCGAGGGAAGCAGAACCCACGCGCGAGTCATGCCGCGGGAGGCATGCTCAGGCCCCAGGGGCTTCGCCGCCGGCGCCTGAGCACGTGCAGACGAGACGCTTGATACCTGCTTCCCTCGCTCTACGTCCGGGCTCGGCCCTTCGGGGGAACGGTCAGCCCGAGGCGGCGGGGTGCTCGAGCAGATCGGCGAGCCGCTCGGCCCTGATGGCGGCCTGGAGCGGACGGGCGGCGCCGACATCGCGGGCGATCAAAGCGAGCTCACGCTCGACGGACGGTGCGAGGCGCCCCGTGCGGTCGTGGACCAGGGGATCGAGCCGGGCGACCGCGCGGTCGAGCCGCTCGATGGCCTGCGCCAGTGGGCCTTTGCGTCGGCTGCGGTAGTCGTCGAGCGAGATGACCTGTGCCATACCCGAACCATACGCCCGGGGTCTGACATGGCTGGGACGCTCGAACGCCGGGCTCGTTGCGATCAGGCGACGCGCACGCTCGTGACGGGCGCGAGCCGCTCCCGCACCCGGAACCATGAGCCGCCAGCGTCGGCCGAGCCGAACACGTCGCCGCTCGTCGCGCCGAAGTACAGCTCCTGGTTCTGCGCCTGTCCGGTCGATCCGAACGCCTGACGCAGCACCGTGAGGTAGGCCTCATCGGCGGGCAGACCGTCGCCCCGCTCGCGCCAGGTCGACCCGGCGTCGCGGGTCTCGAAGACGCGCACCGACCCCTCGGGCGTGACGCGGTCGACATCGGCCACGAGCGGGATCACGTAGGCGCTGTCGGGGTCGGCGGGGTCGATCACGAGCGGGAAGCCGAAGCCGCTCGGCAGCCCGGCCTTGATCTCGCTCCAGCTCGAGCCCTCGTCGTCGCTTCGGTAGACGTTGCCGTGGAACTGCATGAACAGCCGTTCGGGACGAGCCGGCGCGCGATGCATGTTGTGCACGCAGAGCACGTTGGTGCCCTCGCGGGCTTCCTCGGGCATGTACTCGGGCACGAGGCCGTCGTAGCCGGTGCGCCACGTCTGCCCGCCGTCGTCGGTGAGCCACACCCCGGCCGCGCTCACGCCGACCGCGAGCCGGTCGGGGTCGCCGGGCCACGGGCAGATCGAGTGCAGCGCGAGCCCGCCCGCGCCGGGCTGCCACTCGCCCGCCACGTGCTCCTTCCACAGAGACTCGTTGCGCGACCACGACGCTCCGTCGTCGGTCGACGTGAACAGCGCCGCCGGGGCAACGCCTGCGTACAACAGACCGGGAGCCTCGCCCGGCACGACCGTCCAGATGCGCTCGAGCGCCGTGTCGCCGCCCTCGGGGAAGCTCGGCCCCTCGGCCTGGGTCCAGTCGCCGACCGGGTCGTCGGTGAACATGAGCCGCGGGCCGTAGAACCCCGACGTGTGGCTCGCGAAGTAGCGCCCGGTGCGCGCATCGCGCATCGCGAACTCGACCACGTCGCCGGGGAACGCCCTCGTGACGATGTCGAACGGCTCGCCCGCCCCCGGGTCGCCGCGGAGCACGAACAGGCCCTTCTTGGTGCCGACCAGCAGTTCGGTCATCAGCTTCCTCCGGAGATCGAGGGGAGCACCTGCAGCACGTCGGCGGCGCCGACGACCGCGTCTTCACGGGAGCGCTCCCCGTTCACGAACACGTTGACGTGCGGGCGCACGGAGCCCCGTTCATCGAGGATCCAGCCCACGATCGGGGGGTGGCGTCGCTCGAGCTCTCGCAGCACCTCGCCCACGGTCGAGCCGGGAACGTCGTGTTCCCGGGTGCCGCCGGTCCGCTGGGACAGGGGGGCGCGAAGGGTGACCACCGCCATCGGGTGAGCCTACTGCGACCCGCCGACGGGCGCGCTATCGGTTCCTTGCCCTCAGTCGCGCGTGGTCGCCGGCAGGCAGTCGAGGCCCTCGAGCTCGCTCGTCGGGAAGGCAGCGCTGAAGGCGAGGGCATCTGGATCGCCCGGGAACTCCGTGCCGCCCGACATCTCCCAACGGGTGGCCGCCGCGAGCGCCGCCGCGACGTCGGCGTCGGCGTATCCGGCCTCGGCGAGCGCCTGCTCGTCCATCCAGATCTGCGTCGGGCGGACCCGCCGCACCACGTCGGGTCCTCCGGGGGCGGAGAAGCGGTCCTCGATGAAGGTCGTGAGCGGCGTGATGCCGATCGGCAGGGCTCCGGAGACCGCCGGGTCGTACTGATGGCCGTGATCGGCGGTGAGTGTCATCGCCCACTCTCCTGCACCGACCTCGCTGTCGAGGAACCGCACGAGGTCGCGCAGCGCGTCATCCTGCCACCGCAGGGTCTGGCCCATCTCCTCGCCGTTCACGCTGAAGATGTGCCCGACCGAGTCGACCGCCTTCAGGTTCACGTAGAGCAGATCGGGCACGTCGTCGGCGCCGAAGCCCTCGCGCCGGATCACCTCTTCGACGATGCGGGTCTGGTACGGCGTGCGCGCCGGCGTCTGGAAGCCGTCGTCGAGGGCATCGAACGGGTAGTCGCCCCATGCCTCGTCGAGCACCCCGTCCTCCTGGTCGAGAGCAGGAAGATCACGCTCGAGCCCGGGCACCTCGTTCACGTAGCCGGGCATCTCGAAGTAGGGGGCCATCCCGGTGGTGAGCTGCCAGGCATCGCCCTCGTCACCGCCGGTGCTCGCGTCTTCCTGCTCGCGCATGATCGCGAGGTCGGCGTCGCCGCCCTCCCACTGTGACCCGTGACCCACCATGCCGCTGTGCGCGCCGAGGGTCGCGATGACGCCGACGACCGGCTCGTTGCGCATCGCGACGTCGTACAGGTCGGCGAGGGTGGGCAGCAGCAGCGTGCCGGGACCGTTCTCCTGCGGCTTGTCGATCTCGCCGTCGATCTGCTGGTACAGGTCGATCACCCCGTGACGACGCGGGAAGGCGCCCGTGCCGATCGTCGCGTGCATCGGCGGGGTGTTCGAGGGCGAGGAGCCGATCTCGGCGGCGTCGTACCACACCCCGCGCTCGATCAGGCTCGCGAGGAACGGCCAGTCGTCGGGCCACTGGTCGAGCACGTTGCGGCCGGCGCCGTCCCACACGAGGGTCACGAGCAGCTTCGGGGGACCGGCTCGCTCACCGTCTGGCAGCATGGCGTCGGTGAGCACCCGCCCGTCGGGCGCGTCGAACTCGAAATCGAGCAGAGCGGCGTTCGTCGGGGCGATGTCGGCGAGGGTCGCCCGGCCGTCGACGCGACCGAGCGCGGGCACGCGGCCCGGTCCGTAGAACAGCAGCGGCACCTCTTGCACGTAGTCCCAGGGCCCCGCGTGGCTCAGGCCGCCCCCCACGTAGTCGGGCTCGGCGGCCACGAGCTGGATCTCGCCGCTCGCCGGCAGCTTCGTGCCCTGCCAGACCCGCAGCAGCTCCCGCGGCGGCAAGGCGCAGGCCGACGACCGTGCCGGCGGAGTGGCGGTGATGGTCGTGCGGGCGGCAGGCGGTGCGTCGTCGCTCGAGACGAGCGACGCGAGGACGGCGCCGACCAGCACGAAGCGCGACGAGCGGTCCGGCGAGTCGAACCCAGGCCGGGGTGCGGGAGGGGGTGGCGTGTCGCGCAGGAGGCACGGCCGCCAAGACTACCGGGCCGCGGTCGGGCGGGCAGGCCCGGCGTCAGGATCGGTCGGGTCCCGGCGCCCGTATCGGGTGGGATGGTGGGCAACGCCGCGGCCCGCCCCCGTACTCGAAGTGCATGCCGTCGGCGATCAGGAAGTCCCCGCCCCAATTGAACCCCGCCGCTTCGAAGATCGCCACGACCGCTCGATCCATCGTCGGTGTCGTACCGAGCGCGTTCTCGGGGGCGTTGATGTCGACCGCCGCCCCGTACGCGTGGAACGACGGCGGGTTGGACGGGCTCCGGCCTACCGTGCGGGCGTTGAAGCAACCAGCCGTTGAGTGGATCCGCGACCCGAGCCCCTCGCGGTCGATAGTGCGCATCACGGCGAGCAAGTCGGCCATGAACCGGCGGTGGCACGTGAGCCGCCCGAGCAGTGGCACCGTGCGCGTCACGAGGTTGCGTGCCCAGACGGGGTCGACCCGGAAGAACGCCGGGTCCGCCAGGTCGAGGGCCGCTGAGAACTCGCCGAACACCTGCTTCAGCACCACCGGCGGATCGACGCCGCTGGCGACCCGCATGTACGGCGTGCCGCCGGGGCGCTCGACCCGCATCGGCACGGTCGAGGACACGAGCGGCCGCAGGATGCGCGCGAACTCGGACGCGACTCGGGCTCCCCACGGGGAACGCGAGGAGGTAGCGGTCGTCGACGATGCCGAGCCGCCGCCCCGCCTCGCGTGAGACCAGCACCTCGCTCCACCCGATGACCTCGTCAGGGACCACCGCGCCGACGCGCACCGTCCGGTCGCCGAACTCGAGCGCGCCCCCGACGCCGAGCCGGCGGATCGCCGCGCTGCGGGTGCCGAGCACCGCCTGCCCGCGGGCGAGGGCGTCGGTCACCTCACGCCGGACCTCGGCCGGCAGGAAGGGCGCCACCTCGCGCGGGTGGACCGCGAAGGCGTCGATCGGGATCGCGAACGGCGGTCGTGGATCGTCGACCACAGCGCCCGAGCGGTCGCGCGAGCGGGTGAGCCAGGCGGTGTCGCCGGCGAACACGACGGTCGCGCGCAGCAGGCCGATCGTGCGCACGCCCGCGCGGAAGCCGGACGGCAGGCCGCCGGGGGTCCAGGCGAGGTAGGCACGCGGGGGCTCCGACACGGCGGTCGCCTCGCTCGCCTGCACGAGCCGTGGTGGCTGCTCGGCGGGCTCGATGGGCATCGCGAACGCGAGCATCGCGACGATGGCCAATGGCGTGACACGGTGGGGACGGGAGCGGGGGACCATCGCCTCTGCCTACGTGGCCGGGGGCCGGCGGTACTCGAAATGGTTCCCATCGGGAACGATGAACCGACCGCCCCACCCGAATCCCCACCGTTCCATCACCTCGACCAGACGCGCGTCCTGGTCCGGTGTCACGCTGTAGTAGTTGCCCGCGATGTTGAGGTCGACCGCGATGCCCCACGAGTGGTGGGAGATCATCGCGGTGGGGTCGCGGCCGATGAAGCGAGGGGCGAAGCACCCGTCGTAGGTCTCGACGAGGTCGCCGAGCCCGCGGCGGCGGAGCTCGTGCATGGCGCCTCGCAGTGCGTCGATCACGGCCGCGTGGCAGACGACGCCGCCGAGCAGCGGTACCTGCGTCGTGGCCATGTGTTCGTCGACCCAGCCCGGGTCGATGTCGAGGTAGCCGCGGCGGCCGGGCTCGGGCCGGGCGGCGAACTCCCCGAAGGCGAGCTTCATCTGTGCGGTGGTGAGGACCGCATCACCCGGACGCAGGAACGGGGTGTCGCGCTCCGTCCGCACCTGCACGCGCCCGAGCCTGCCGAGGTCCTCGGGGAGCAACGGGCGCAGCAGCGTGCGCAACGTGCCCGATCGCACGACATGGCCCCGCGCGGGGCGCAGCAGCAGGTATCGGTCGGTCCGCACCCCGATCGACCGGCCGGTGTCGCTCGAGACCATGAGCTCGGCGCCGCCCAGCGACCGATCGGGCAGCACGGCCGCGATGGTCACGCGTGGACCGTCGCGGAACCGCAGGGTCGCACCGGGGCCGAGGCTGCGCAGCCTCGCCGAGGTCGCGCTCAGCACGCCGAGCCCGTCGCGCAGCCCATCCACGCGATGGCGGTCCGCAGGGTCGAGGAACACCGCGAACGAGGTCGGGTCGACGGCGATCGTGTCGAGCGGGATGCGATAGGGCGCCGACGTTCGGTCGACGAGGCGCCCGGCCGTGTCCCACGATCGCGTGAGCCATGCGTGGTCCTCGGCGACCGCGGTGACCGGTCCGGTCTCGGGCAGGTCCCGGGCCGCCTCGGCGAACCCGGCCGGCAGGCCCTTGGGCACCCATGCGAGGAAGGTCGCCGGCGACGGCGCGATCGGATCTCGCGAGCCCTGCCGCCCCCCGCCCTTCGGCGCGATCGCGCCTCCCTGCACCGAGATCGTGACGAGGGCCCCCAGCACGATGCCCGCGATCGCTGCGACCGCCGGGCGCACCGTCTTCCTCATGTCGGCAGGCCCGCGATCGGGATCGACGCCGCGATCGCGGCGAGCTCACGAGCCGGCAGGTTGGACTCGAGCACCAGGGTCGTGTCGCCACCTCGGATCGCGAGGCGCCGCCCGTGCGGGCCGGCGGCAGGGGCATACGCAGCGACCCGGCCGCCGGGCAGCACGATCGGCACCGATCGCGGGCCGAGCGAGCCGAACGTGCTCGCACCCGTCCCGGCCGGTCGCTCGCCCAGGCGCAGGTAGTCGAGGCCATCGGTGTACACGAGCACGGATCGGGGGAGCCGTGGGTTGGGCGACGGCTCGATCGCGGCGGCGAGCTCGAGCTCGCCCGTGAACGCGGGCGTCGCCGGCCGGTACCCGATGCGGTCGGCGACCTCGGCGACCGAGAGCGCGGCGGGGGAGCCCGCGATCTCGAACAGCGAGGCGTCGGGCGCCTCGGTCGACGACGAGGTCGCCTCGACCTCGAGGATCGCGATCGATGGGTCCTCCGCGACGCGTCCGAACCGCAGTTCCCAGGCACGACGCTCATCGGTCGCGGCCGGGAACACCGCGATGCGGCGAGGCAGCCACGAGTCGGCGTCGAGCGCCAGCTCGACGCGGTCGCCCGGGAAGAACGGCCGCCAGGCTCCGCTCGGGGTGAGGAACGGGAACAGCGACGCCGCCCGCCCGAACGTCAGCTCGAGCGTGACGATCTCGTGGTCCCCGGCCGCCGACTCGCCGAGCACCCGCACGCCTTCGGCCGAACCGAGCGTGTGGACCGGCATCATCAGGTCGGTGAGCGGCGCGCCGCTCGTGACCGTCGTCCGCGCGACCGGGCAGACGTCGTCGGCGAGGCCGGGCGGACACCCGGTGGGTCCGCTGCGATAGGTCGCCGCGAGATCCTGGATGTAGGTCAGATCGGTGGGGACGAACCCGCCGGAGGGGTAGCTCGTGCGATCGATCACGTCGAGACGGAACCGTTGCGGTGCGAGGAATGCGAGATGCACGTCGAGCCGGCGCAGCGGCACCTCCGGCGCGAAGCCGCGCTCGACCACCTCGTAGGTGCCCTGGAACGAGTCGAATCCTGGAGCGGCGGCTCGCACCCCCCGCACGACGGCGATCGCGGAGGTGGCGCGCCGGTCGCCGCCACGGAACGGGCCGCCGACCAGCACGCTGCCGATCACCGCACCCGCGACGAGGGCCGCCGCCACCGAGATCGCCCGCCTGGCCGGCCCGCGTCGCACCTGCGGAGTGACCGTCGGTCCCGGAGCCCGCGGCCCGCCGGCCCGCGGCTCGATGACCTCGAGTCCGTCCATGATGCGCCCGACGAGATCGGGCACGGGCTCGGCGGCCCGGATGCGCACCGACGACCTGACGCGCGCCGCGTTCGCGGCGAACGATCGGCATCGGACGCAGACGGCCATGTGGTCGTCGATCCCCGCCGAGGTGCGCGCCTCGACGTGTTCGCCGTCCATGCGGGCCGAGAGCTCGAGCTGGGCGAGGCCGCATCTCATGGCTGCCGGCCTTCCTCGAGGGCCTCACGGCCGGCCTCGTCGTCGATGGCCGCGCAGAGCGCCTTGCGGGCCCGGAACATGCGGCTCTTGATCGTGCCGACCGCCACCCCGAGCACATCGGAGGCTTCCTGGTAGCTCAGCCCGAAGACCTCGATCAACAGGAACGCCTCTCGGTGCTCGTGGGAGATCGCCTCGAGGGCGGCGTCGAGCTCGGCATGGGCAGCGCCGTCGACCACCGAGCCCTCCACCTGCCGGTCTTGGTCGCGCAGCAGCGGGAAGCGGCGGCGCCGCATCGCGTCCATCGCGCAGTTGCGGGTGATGCTGAACAGCCACGACCCGAACTTGCGATCGCCGCGGAAGCCGCCCAGGAACCGGAAGGCACGCAGGAAGGCGTCCTGGGTGACGTCCTCGGCCAGGTCTCGGTCGCGCGTGAGGTGCCAGGCGAACCGGTAGACGTCGGCCTGGAACTCCCGCACGAGCTGCTCGAAGGCGAGCGGCTCGCCGCGGCGAG
Organism: uncultured Actinomycetes bacterium; assembly: GCA_963722795.1. GTDB lineage: Bacteria > Actinomycetota > UBA4738 > UBA4738 > HRBIN12 > JAOUEA01. The sequence continues at coordinate 494,595 of CAVROD010000001.1, read as the reverse complement.
CTCGTTCCAGCGTTCGGGGGTCGGCGTCACGCACCCGTGTCCCCTTCTTGCCGCGGGTCGGTCCCTCGGTCACGCAAGCCTAGGCCCGTACCCGTCAGCCCGCCAGGTCGACGCCGGCCACGGCGTCGGCCGGCGACGGGAAGCGGGTCGAGGCTCGACGATGGGCTCGAGCACGGTGCGTCGGCACCGTCGCGCGCGGCTCGCCCGTGGCGAGGTCGAGCAACGCGATCCGGCCGCCTCCCGCGACGTAGAGGCCCGACCCGTCGAGCGATAGGCCGAGGCCGGACGCCGGCAGGGGCGAGGGCCACGCGTCGACCGTCGTCAGGTCGGCGGTGTCGATCGCCGACACCGTGCCCGGCGTCGCGCCGGCGGCGACGAACAACGTCTCGCCGTCGGGGCTCACCGCCAGCGACGTGCGCAGGTCCGAGGCCTCGCTGCCGAGATCGATGCGGCCGCTCCGGACGATCTCGAGGGTGCGCGTGTCCATGACCGCGACCATGCCCTCGCCGGCGTCGACGATGTAGAGCCATCGGCCGTCGGGTGAGGGCACGAGCGACTGCTCGCGCGCCGTGCCGCCCCACATCGCCTCGGGCACGCCGGCGCAATAGGCCCATCCCTTCCGCAGGTTGAGCACGTGCACGAACGTCTCCTCGGGCCAGTCGTGCGAGGCGCCGCCCGCATGCTCGTACCCCTCGGCGTAGGCGCCCGGCTGGTTCGAGTACAGGGTGTACATCTGCGCCGTGACCGGGTCGTAGACCTGGCCGAGCCGCACGCCCGGCATGCGTTCGGGCGGGGTCTTGAACCGGCCCGTGACCGGGCTGACGTCGCCGGTCGAGAGGTCGAGCACCGTGACGCGGTAGACGGCGGGCGCCTCGGCCGGCAGGTATTGGATCAGGAACAGCCGGCCGTCGTCGAGCGAGAACGCCTCGGGCTCGTAGTTGCCTTCCAGCCGGAACCGAGCCGGGGGAGTCGCACCGCTCGGGTCCGCCACCACGATCGGGGTCCACGCGCGCGGCACCGGCAGACCCGGCAGCGAGCCGGCGGGCGCGCCGGGGGCGGGCTCCACGAGGGCGATGGCCCGCCCGGTGACCGAGGCGATCGCCAGTTCCAGGTCGCCGCGCAGGGGCGTCGACGCGACCGTGCGACCGGTCCTCGCGTCGAGCGTCGTCACGACCGTGTGGCGGTCGACCTGCGTGGCCCGGAACATCGTCGCGCCGTCAGGGGTGGCCACGGTGCCGGGCCCGCCGGCCACCAACGCGCCTGAGGCGCCGTCGATCGCGGCATCGCCGTTGTCGGTGCTCGCGAGCAGGAGGGCGTCGCCGCCGTGGCGCTCGTCCGGCATCGCCTGTTGGGTGGCGGGCTCCCGGTCGGCGGTCGTGCACGCGGCGAGCAGCGTGGCGGCCACGGCGAGGCCGCCGAGCCGCCGACGGCGTCGATCGGTGCGGCTGCGATCGGCTGAACGGGAACGCATCGGACCCTCCTCGGTGCGGGACGCGTGGTCGCGCCCTCTACCGCACGTACCGTCCGAGCCGCCGTTCGGTTCCCTTGGCGTCGCGGCGGGGGGCGAGGGAACCAGGCGGCGTTCGACGCGGTCTGCTCGTCGACGGCCACACCTGAGGAGGGCGTGATGCGGGCACGGACGGTGATCGTGGCGGCGATGGTGGCGACGGTCGGGCTGGCACCCGGCACGGCCTCGGCCAACGGCGGGGCATACATCGAGTTCGAGGGCACGCATCACCTGCCGGGCGAACAGGTCACCGGCGAGGTGTATGTGTCGATCCCGCAGGGCGAGCGCGACCTGCTCGAGCGCGGTCCCTTCTACGCCTACCTCCTGCCGGGCAACGCCTTCATCGAGGCAGGGCGTCCGATCCCGCCGGGGGCGATCCGCGTCGGCACGTTCACGGTCGAGCCCGACGGCACGCAGACCGAGCTGCGGGTCTCGTTCACGGTGCCCGAGGTGACCGGCGACTACTACCAAGTGGGCCTGTGCAACGACCCCTGCACCGTCGACGGGTTCGGCGAGACGGTGAGCGGCTCGGTCTCGATCGTCGCGACGGCGCGCGAGGCCAGGCTCCTGACCGAGAACGGCAAGCTCCACGCACGCGCCGCCGGGCTCGAACGCGACTTGCGCAAGGCCGAGAAGAGCGCCGAGGAACAGGCCGCCGCCTCGTCGTCGGCGCTCGCCGAGAGCGAGGCCGAGGGCCAGGCGCTGCACTCGCAGGTGCGAACCCTCGAGGCCGATCTCACGGCGTCGCAGGAGACGGCCGCGCGCGCCGAGGCACGGCTCCCGCTCGAGCCGTGGGCCGCAGCCGCGATCGCCGTGGCGATCGCCGTCGTGACGTGGCTCATCGCGCGGCGTGGTCGCGTCGCGGGCCCTGAGGGAGCGGGGGCCGTGCCCGAGCACGCCTGACGCCCTTCCCATTCGCGGAGCATCGGGTTGCGTCGTGGTCGTTGCGGGTCCAGGCTGAAGGCCACCGCCGTTCGAAGGCGCCGTTCGAGGGGGGCGACATGGTCGACGATGACCTGGACTACACGGGGCTGCACGCGTTCGTCTTCATGCGCGAGGTCGACCCGGGCACGAACATCCGCGACGTGATCGGGGCGCTGCGCCAGTTGGACAAGCCGACGATCCGATACGCCGCGGAGATGGTCGGCACGAGCCTCGGGTTCGCCCACGTGCGCACCGACACCCTCGCCGAGATGCACGATCTGATCGCCGGCGAGCTCTGGGAACGAGGCGTGCATTGCGACCACTGCCTCGAGAAGAAGGTCGCGAAGCAGGGGAACCGCCTGATCGGCGCGAAGCGCAGCACCCCCGAGATCATCGCGCTCTCGCGGGTGCGCACGCGCAGGGGGGCGGCCGACGACGTGCTCGCGGCCATGGCCGACGAGCACGGACCCCTGCGGGAGACCTTCCGCGGGGCATCGACGGTGTTCGGCGACTTCGACATCCTGCTGCAGCTCGGCGGCGACTCGTACGAGCCCGTCGCCGAGGACGCCGCGGTGGCCCTGCAACAGATCGACGGCATCGTCGCCACCGATACCGCCTTCACCGACGGACGGCGCTAGGGAGCGGTCGAGCGCATGCGGCCGGCGGCGTCGGCGCACGCCGTCGCGTCCACGGTCTGGCCTTTGGCGAGGAAGATCTCTTCGGCCCGGCCGAGGTGTTCGATCGCCTCGGGCGGGCGGTCGCGCGCGGCGAGCACCTCGGCCATCGCCGCGTGGGCGTCGGCCTGCAGCACGACGAAGTCGGTCGCGCCGGCTCGCTCGAGGGCCTCGGCGGCGAGGCGCTCGGCGGCCTCGCCGTCGCCCGCCGCCGCGAGCGCCCGCGCGCTCGCGACGCGCCAGCCCACCTGCGCCTCGGCGTCGTAGCCGGCCGCCAGCTCCGAGACCGAGGACGCGAGCTCCAGCGCCTCGGCCGCCCTGCCCATGCGCGCGAGCACGTTCGCGAGGTCGATCTCGACCAGGGCTCCGTTCGCCGCGTCGTCGGCGGCGCGGAACATCTCGCCCGACCGGCGCAGGGCGCGTTCGGCCGCCTCGAGGTCGCCGCGCGCGTCGGCGACGATCGCGCGGATCGACTCGGCAGCCGCCACGTCGACGTGCAGGCCGAGGTCGTCCAACTCGGCCACAGCCGCGTCGGCCAGGGCGCTCGCCTCGTCGAAGCGCCCGACATGCGCCAGCATCTCGGCCTCACCGAGCCGCACGCCGGCCGCGGCACCGCGGCCGAGCGGCGTGCGGTCGCGGATCGCACGCACCTCGGCGAGCGCCTGCGGAAGCGGCACCGGGCCGCGCAGCAGGGCGTTGATGACGTAGTTCACCGCGCGGCCCACGAGCCGCACGTTGCCCGAGGCGATCGCGTGCTCGAGCGCTTGGCGGGCCGACCCCTCGAACGCGCCCGCGTCACCGACGATCCAGGCGATGGTGGCGAGCTGGTACTCGCACTCGGCGACTCCCTCGATGTCGCCCAGCGACCGCAGCGTGTCGGCCTGCGCGCGCAGCTGTGACGACACGGTCTCGGGGGCCGTCGACCTCGGGTCGCTGATGAGCGTGAGCGCGGTGCGCAGATGCTCGAACCTGGTGCGCAGGCGCACGTCGCCCACGTCGTTCGCCTCGGCGAGCCCTGTCTCGAGCATCGCCTCGTACCGGTCGAGCGTGCCGGCATCGCCGAGCGCGTTGCACAGGCGCAGGCGCATCGCCGCCCGCCTTCCGGCGTCGGCCTCGAGGGTCACTGCCCGGGCGAGCAGCCTGCTCGCCGCCCTCGGGTCGCCGCGCTCGAGCGCCCGCCCGCCCGCGCCCGCGAGCCGTTCGGCTGCTCGCGTCGCGAGGGCGCGAGTGCCCTCGTCGTCGCGCCCCACCTCGACCCGGTAGTCGTGCGCCTGCGCAAGGTGGAAGCCCGCGATCTCCGCCGTCTCCTCGGCTCGGTCGGGGGCGCCACCCTCGAGCCAGGTGGCGAAGGTCTCGTGCAGCTCGGCGCGCCGGGCCTTCGGCAGCGAGCCGTACGCTGCGTCGCGCAGCAGCTGATGACGGAACTCGAGCCGGGTCGACGGCGCGGCGTCGCCCGACGGGGGCGCGATGAGATCGCGCTCGACGAGTCGGTCCATCACGTCGGCCAGCTCGCCCTGCTGCGGGCCGGTCACGAGCGCGGTGAGCTCCGGCACCGAGAAGACCTTGCCGATCACCGACGCGTGAGTGAGTGCCTCACGTTCGTCGTCGGGAAGCCGGTGCAGACGCGCCGTCAGCAGGCCGGTCAGCGTCGGCGGGGTCATGCCTGCGGAGCCGCCGCCCGGGTCGTCGGATGCTCGCCAGCGTTCCCCGTCGCGCACGAGACCCCCGACCTCGAGCAGCATCGCCACGTACTCGTGCAGGAAGAGCGGATTGCCTCCGCCTGTGGCGACGAGGCTCACCGCGAGATCGTCTTCCACCGCCCCGTCGGGCACGATGTGGCGCACGAGGTCGGCTCCCTCACGCCCGGTGAGCGGCTCGAGCGAGATCGCGACCGCGTTCGCGGCGCCGCCGCCCCAGCCGGGGCGCTGCTCGAACAGCTCCGGACGCGCGACCGCGACCACCAGCTCGGGCACCCCGCGGCTGCGTTCGGCGAGCTGCACCACCAGGTCGAGGAAGGTCGGTTCCGCCCATTGCAGGTCGTCGAACACGAGCACGAGCGGCCGTTCGGTGGCGAGCAGCTCGAAGTAGCGCCTGATCGCCCACAGGGTCTCCTCGGGAGCCCCGCCCGAGCCGCCGAGTCCGATCGCCTCGCTCACCATCGCCGCCACGCCGGCCTCCTCGGCCGGCACCAGCGAGGCGACCTTCGCCTGGGCGATCTCCGCCTCGTCGTCGCCGCCGATCGCGGCGGCGGCCGACACCGCTTCGCCCACCGGGAAGAACGTGATGCCGTCGCCGTAGGGCAGGCAGCGCCCGCGCAGCACCAACGGGTCGCCCTCGAGGCGCGCGATGGCCTCCTCGACGAGCCGGGTCTTGCCGATGCCCGGCTCGCCGAGCACGGTCGCGAGCTGCGCGCGACGGTCGCGCAACGCCCGGCGGTAGGCGAGCTGCAACAGCGAGAGCTCGTGCTCGCGACCGACGTGCGGGGTGCGCGCCGGCCCGCGGGCGCCGCCGTCGAGGCCGAGCAGCCGGAAGCACTCGACCGGCTCGTCGAACCCCTTGAGGGCCAGGGCGCCCGCGGCCTCGACGCGCACCTCGTGGCGCACGAGCCGCTCGGTCGTGGCCGCCAGCAGGATCTCGCCGTCGGCGGCTGCGGTCTGCAACCGGGCGGCGAGATTCGCCGGGCTGCCGAGCACGGCCGCCCCGCCGCCGGCCAGCACCTCCCCGGTCGCGACGCCGGTGCGCACCTCGAGCCGGACCGACCACCGGCGTTCGAGCTCGTCGTTCAGGCGCGCGAGCGCGGCGTGCATCTCGTGGGCGGCCCGCACCGCGCGCAGGGCGTCGTCCTCGTGCACCGCGGGCGCGCCGAAGGTGGCCAGCACGGCATCACCGATGAACTTCCCGACGGTGCCGCCGTGTTGCTCGATGGCGTCGCGCATCGTCTCGTAGTAGCGGGTCATGACCCCGCCGAGGCTCTCGGCGTCGAGCCGTTCCGCCAGCGCGGTCGAGCCGACGACGTCGGTGAACACGATCGTGACCGGCCGCCGCGTGCCGCCCTCGTCCGGCGCCGACGTGGGCGTGCCGCACGCCGGGCAGAAGCGCGCGTCGGGCGGCAGCGGCGATCCGCACGTCTGGCAGCTCGTCATCGTTCTGCGAGACCCCCGGGAAGTCGGTGTGACCCGGAGCATCGCACGAAGCAGGTGACGTGCATCACGGCCTGCGCGTGCCGAGCCGCGTACCGTCGAGCCCGCCTCTCCCTCGAGGTGGTCGGCGCGACCCGAGCGCGCCCGTCGGGAGGGGTTCTATGCCGGAAGTCGCCAGGGTCGTGCTCGCGCTCGAGGCGAACGAGGTCGCCGAGGAGGTCATGCACTTCCTCGATCGCAGTGGTACGGCGCGCGTCGTCGGCACGGCTGCCGACGACCGCCAGCTGATCGAGGCCGTACGCCAGCTCGAGCCCGACGCGATCGTGGCCCATCCTTCGTTGGTCGACCCGGCCTCGGTGGGAGGGGCAGCGCTGCTCGCGCTCGACACCAGGGAATCGGTCGCTTCGTTGCGCGCGGCGATCCGTGCCGGCGCGCGCGGCTTCTTCCTGTGGCCGCGCGAGCGCGATGCTCTCGCCGGCGCGACCGCGGCCACGGTCGCGCAGCCGCACCTAGCGGTGAAGCGGGCAGACGTCGTCGCGGTGCACGGGGCTCGGGGTGGTGTGGGCTGCACGTTCGTGGCCACGCACCTCGCGCAGGCGTTCGCCGCCCGCGATCTCGACTGCGTGCTCATCGACGCCGACCCGACGTACGCAGATGTGTCGTCGGTGCTGGGCTTGCCAGACGACGTGCACACGGTCGCCGATCTGCTGCCGCTCGTGCCGGAGCTCGCGCCGGCCCATCTCGATGATGCCCTGCACGCGCATGACGCCGGGTTCCGGGTGCTGGCTGCACCACCTGCCGACCGTGCGGCGTCGGTCGGGGGCGCCGATCTCGCGGCCATCCTCAGGGTGGCCGCCGCGTCCTGCGACGTGGTCGTCGCGGCTCCACCTCGCCACCTCGGCGAGCTCGCGACTAGCTGTCTCGGGGCCGCCGACCGGGTGCTCGAAGTGCTGTCCCTCGACGTGCTCTCGTTCCGAGGGGCGACGAGAGCGCTCGAAGCGCTCGAGCCGCTCGGGGTGGCGTCGACGGTGGGGTTCGTGGTGAACCGAGCGTCGCGCAGCGAGATCACACCGGGCGATGTCGAGCGCGTCTTCGGCGAGGCACCCCTGGCGGTGATCCCGGCCGACCGTGCCGTGCCTCGTGCGCAGGATCGAGCGCGGTTGCTGCCGCCGAAGGGTCGGGTCGGTCGAGCCCTCGCCGGGCTCGCCGATCGCGTGCTTGGAGCGTCCGAGCCATGAGGATCGGCTCGAGCGGATCGCGCCGATTCACCCGGTGCCTTCGGGTTCCATCCCCCGACAAGAACCGGGAATGGGCCGCCTCGGGGATCGACCGGTCGCGCCGACGCCCGGTAGCGTTCGCGCTCCCGACGGCGATCGGTTCGTTCATGGGCCGGCCGCCGCACCTTCTCCTCCGCAGCACGCGCGGCAGTGCCGTGCCCGCGGTGAGCGACCCGATGGAGGAAGGCCCATGGTGACGGAGCCGACGGAGCAACCGACCCCGATGGGGGCCGACGTGCTCGCAGGGGTGCGCCGTCAGCTGCGCGACCAGCTGCGCCAGCGGGTCGACGCGCGCGGGCTCGCGACCGCGCCGCGCACCCAGCGTCGCGTGCATGTGCGAGACGAGGCGCTCAGCTTGCTGCGGGCCAGCGGCGCGATCCTTCCCCAGCGCGAGCTCACCCGCATGGTCAACGAGGTGTCAGACGAGGTCGTCGGGTTCGGTCCGATCGAGTTCCTGTTGCAGGACCCTGAGGTGACCGAGGTCATGGTCAACGGACCCGACGACGTGTACGTGGAGCGAGAGGGGCGCATCGAGAGGGCGCCGGACGGTCTATTCGAGGGGGAGGAGGCTGTCCTGCACCTGATCGAACGCATCGTGGGACCCTTGGGCCTCCGGGTCGACGAATCATCGCCTTGGGCGGATGCGCGACTTCCGGATGGTTCGAGGGTCCATGCGATCGTGCCGCCTCTCTCGCTCCGCGGTCCTGCCGTGACGATCCGCACGTTCTCGCGGGTGCCGCTCACCGCCGACGATCTGGTGGGGAGCGGCGCCCTCGGCCCGCGCATGCTGGCGTTCCTGGCGGCGTGCGTGCGCGGCCGGATGAACGTGATCGTGAGCGGCGGCGCCGGCAGCGGCAAGACCACGCTCCTCGGCGTGCTGAGCGGGTTCATCCCCGACGGCGAGCGGCTCATCACGATCGAGGATGCCGCCGAGCTGCGCCTGGCCAAGCCCCACGTCGTCGCGCTCGAAGCGCGCCCGGCCAACGTCGAGGGCAAGGGGCAGGTCACGGTGCGCGACCTCGTTCGCAACGCGCTGCGCATGCGGCCCGACCGCATCATCGTCGGCGAGGTCCGAGGCGGCGAAGCCCTCGACATGCTGCAGGCGATGAACACCGGGCACGAGGGCTCGCTGTCGACCGCGCACGCGAACTCGTGCCGCCACCTGCTCTGGCGGCTCGAGACGATGGCGATGATGTCCGACGTCGACCTGCCGGCGGCGCACATCCGCAACCAGGTGGCCTCGGCGATCGACGTCGTCGTGCATCTCGCCCGGCTGCGTGGCGGCCGCCGGGTCGTGTGGGAGATCGCCGCGATCGAGGGCACGCGACGGGGCGAGCCGGTCGTCACGCCGGTGTTCCGGTTCCGACCGCGCGACGGGGCCGACGGCCACTTCGAGGCGACCGGCACGGTCCCGTCCATCGTGTCGACGCTCGCCGATCGCGGCGAAGAGGTCGGCGACTGGCTGTTCGCTCCCGAGGACGACGCGTGAACGCGCTGGTGATGACCCTGTTGGGGCTCGCCGCGGTGCTCGGCGAGCGCGGCTCGCGTTCGGTGCGCCGAGGCGACGTCACGGGCCGGCTGCCACGGGGGGCCCACCGCCCGAGCCACCGCGCGATCACGCCGCCCGCCTGGCTGCTTTGGTCCATCGGTGGGGCGCTCGTCGGGTTCGCGCTGTCTGGTCCGCCGCTCTCGATCGTCGGTGCGGCGGCGGGGGCGCTCGCGTGGCGGTTCCGCGAAGCGGCGCCGGCGCACGTGCCGCGAGCCACCGAGCGCGACGAGCAGCTGGCCGACGCCGTGACGTCGATCGCCGCCGCCATCCGAGCCGGTCGCTCCGTGCCGCAGGCGCTCTCGTTCGCGCGCCGACGAGGCGCGCGAGCCGCTGCGGGCTTCCCTGCGCGAGCTCGACCGGTCGCTCGAGCTCGGGGTGCCGCTCGACGACGCGCTCGAAGGCGTGGACCGCGAGGTCGACACCGACGACGCCCGGCTGCTGGCGGGCGTGCTCACGCTGCACCGCCGCAGCGGCGGCGACCTGCCGAGCGTGCTCGACGAGGTCGCGGGCACCCTGCGCGAGCGACGCGCGGCGGCCCGGGAGGTCCGCGCGCTCACGGCGCAGGCGCGGCTCTCCGGCACGATCCTCGGGGTACTGCCGTTCGGCTTCTTCGCGTTCCTCTGGCTCACGTCTCGCAGCGAGATCGAAGGCGCGTTCCGATCGCCCGCGGGGCTCGCCGCGATCGCGCGTCGGCCTCGTGCTGGAGGGGCTCGCGTTCCTCTGGATCCGGCATCTGCTGGAGGTGCGATGACGGCGCTCGCATGCTCGCGTGCTCGGTGCCGTGGTCGCACGCGTGCTGTCTGCTCGGCGGCGGCCTGCGCGGGTCACGCGTGAGCCGGCCTCACCTGGCGTCGCGCTTCCGGCCGATGAGCCGCCGGGCCACGCGACGATCGCACACGCCCCGCAGCGGCTTCGTCGGCTCGCGGGCGGCGCCGCTCGGGCCGCCGGCGATCGTCGACGCCGTGGCCGCCATCGACGCGGAGATCCCGCAGCTGCTCGACCTGCTGGCCGCCGGCTCCTCGGCCGGGCTCGCCGGCCCCGCTGGCGCTCCGTCGCGCGGTCGATGCGCTCGCCGGGCCCGCTCGCCGACGAGCTCCGAGCGCGCGTGCGCGTCGGTCGACCTGGGCGCGCGTGGCGCGACGAGCTGAGGCGCTCGGCCGAGCGCCTCGAGCTGCCCGACCTGCGACGCACGGTCGCGGCGCTCACCCGCACGGAGACCCTCGGCGCGTCGCTGGCCGAGGCCACGGCGGAGCTCGCGGCGTCGGTCCGTGCAGGCGCGTCGCGCCGCCGTCACCGAGCGTGCCCGCACGGCGCCGGTGAAGATGCTGTTCCCGCTCGTGTTCCTCGTCCTCCCCGCGTTCCTCCTCCTCACGGTGGTGCCCGTGCTGCTCACCACCGTGCAGTCCATCCGCTGAGAGGAGGTGAACGATGCTGTTGCTGCACTCCCTGTGGTTCGCGTGCGTCGGTTCGCACGCCGCGGCTCCGTCGTGAGGAAGGCCAGACCACGGCGGAGTACGCGCTGGTGATCCTGGCGGCGGCGGCCGTCGCGGTGGTGCTGATCGCCTGGGCGCAGTCGTCCGGGAAGCTGCCGGCGTTCTTCGACCAGATCATCGACAAGGTGATCGGGGATGCCGACGGCGCCTGAGCCTCGAGCGGTCGCGACGGTCGGCGCGGCAGCGCGGCACCGCGGCCGTGGAGTTCGCGCTCGTGCTGCCGCTCGTGCTCGTGATCGTGCTCGCGCTCGTGCAGGTCGGCCTGCTGGTGCGGGACCGGCTGCTGGTCGAGGCGGCGGCGCGCGCCGGGGCGCGCGCCGCCGCCGTCGAGCCCGACGACGCCGCCGTCCGCGCGGCCGTGCTCGCGCGCCGGCCCCGGCCTCGAGGCCGACGCCGTCACGGTCGGCCGTCACGCGCGCCGGCGCCCGGGCGACCCCGTCACCGTCGCGCGTCGACCTACGCGGCGCCGATCCGGGTGCCGTTCGTCGCCTGGCTGTTCCCCGTCGGGCGTGACCATGCGAGCCGAGGCCACCGACCGGCAGGAGTTCGCATGACGCATCGCGCGTCGCAACATGGCTCGGTCTCGATCGTCGTGGCCGGGGTGGCGGTCGTCGCCTCTGGTCTCGTCGCTCGGGCTCGCCGATGTGGGGAAGGCGTTGGTGGCCCGTGCGCGGGCGAGGGCCGCGGCTGACGCCGCGGCTCTCGCCGCCGCGCAGGAACTGGCGCTGCCGGGCGCGAGCACGCCGACGGAAGTGGCCGCCGACTACGCGGATCGCAACGGCGCGACGCTCGTGTCGTGCTCGTGCGCGACCGGCACCCTCGAGGCGACGGTCGAGGTCGAAGTGCCGATCGGAGCGATGTTCCTCGCGACCGACGGCCTCACGGTCCGCTCACGCGCGAGGGCGGTCGTCGATGCGACGGGCGGTTGACCTCGATCGCCATGCTCGCCGCACGCCCCAGAACAGCAGCCACGCCAGTGCCACCACCATCAGGAACGCCACCACCGGCACGATCACCGCGCTGAACGACAGCACGGTCGAGACGGTGTCCTCGCCGAGCGAGAGCACCGGGTTCCCGGCGCCGCCCGTGAACGCCGTCGAGGCGGGGCGCACGATCGTCCGCGCGCCCTGGGTCGCACCGGCGGCGGCCACGCCCAACACCACGGCGAACGCCGGGTCGACCACGTCGTTGCCGGTCGCCGCCAGGGCGACCAGGGCGCCGGCCACCGGGGCCACCACGAGGCCGATCGCGTGCAGCACCGAATCGAGCGCGGGCACCTTGTCACCGACGAAGTCGACGATCGCGATCACGCCGATCGCGAGCATCACGCCGGGTTCCGAGAGGGTGTCGTACGGGGCGTCGAGCGTGATCAGGTCGGTCCAGCGCGCGAGACCGCCCAGGATGAGCAGCGGCAGGTACGCGTTCAAGCCGGTCGCCGTCGACAGGCCGAGCGCGGTCATCAGCCCGATCGCGGCCTCGGTCATTCCAGGTCCCTCGCGCGTGGGTCCCGATGCACCGGGGCGTGGTAGTCGGGGTCCGAGCGCAGCACCAGGTACTCCACGGCGGCCCAGGTCGTCTTCGACCGAGGGTAGAAGGCGAGCGGCACGAGCACCAGCACGGCCACGCTCACGAGCGTGAGCGGCAGCACCGGCACCTCGGGCACCGTGAGCACCAGGCCGACACCGAGCACCACGAGCCAGAGCCCGATGCCCACGATGTAGTTCAACACCATGGCGCCGAGGTACCCGCCCTCTTCCTTCTCGAACCGCCACTCGCATCGAGGGCAGGTCGTGCGCATCGCGAACCACGACACGAACGTGTCGCGCTCGCCGCACCGCGGGCAGCGTTTGGCGAGCCCGCGCAGCAGGGTGGCGACGGTGCCGCTCTCCGGATACAGCGGCGACGGAGCCTCGCCGTCGCCCGCGCGGCGAGGCTCGAGGCGTCCGTACGGATCAGCCGTCGTAGATCACCCAGAACTTCACGATGCGCTCGCGGATGACCCAGGTGCCGGCGGAGCCCTTCGGCGTCACGAGCACGTCGCCGGGGCCGACGGTGAGCGTGCGCTCGTCGTCGGTCACGATGTCGGCGTCACCCTCCAGGATCAACGCCACCTCGTCGTATGGCCGCTCGAACGACCACGTGTCGGGGTCGCGTTCCCAGAACCCCGTCGTCACCGCCCCGCCGGCGGTCGAGAACACGTCGGTCTCGCGCCCCGGCGACGGGATCGCGCCCGGGGGGTCGGTCAACGGGTTCCACGCGTCGCGCTCGGCCGAGCGCACCACCCTGATCGTCGTGTCGGCGACCACGTCGCTCATCGGCTGTCGTCCTCCTGCGGGCCCGTCGGCCCCACGCCGCAAGGCTACCGGGAGCTAGGCCTTCCGGCGGGTCCGCCGTGACGCAGGGCAGGGGTATGCTTTCGCGACCATGCCGAAGCAGCCTGGGAAGCGGCCGACGCGCACCCCGCTGGGGCGCAACACGCGTGCCGAGCTGGGGGTCATCGACTTCACGCTCGCCAAGCGCGCGCTGCTGCGCGACGCCCAGGTCGGGGTGCTCGGGCTCACCGACATCTGCGACGCCCACCCCGAGCTCGTGCGGGCCGCCAAGCACGTGGGCGAGCCCACGAAGCACGACTGCCCGGTCTGCGGCAAGGTCAAGCTGGTGCTGCTCGCCTACGTCTACGGCGAGGGGCTGCGCGACCAGAACGGCCGCGTCTGGTCGATCGATACCGGCCTGCGCATGACGGCCGCCCATCCGGGCGCGAGCTGCTACGTCGTCGAGGTCTGCACGAACTGCCAGTGGAACCACCTGCGCGAGGCGTTCACCGCCCGCCGTTCCGCCACGGGGTAGCCGCGTCGCGCCGCCTACGGCGCAACCACATCTCCATCGCTCCGTCACACCTCGCGGGGCATATGAGGGCAACCCGCTGGATACACTCTGAGGTCGTGTCCACCACAACCCCCACGCGTCCCGAGGGCGCCAAGCACGTTCCCAAGCACGCCCCCAGCACCAGGAAGAAGGGGTTCTTCCGTCGGTTCTGGTGGGTGTTCGTGCTCGTGCCCTTGCTCGTGGTGCTCGTGCTCGTTCGGCTCGCTCTACATGGCGTACGCGCGCATCGAGCTGCCGCAGACCTTGCCCCCGATCCGCACGAGCTACCTGTACGACCGCAACGGAGAGCTGCTCACGCCGCTGCACGGCGCGGTCGACCGCAAGATCGTCGGGCTGAAGCTCATCTCGGAGAACCTGCAGCACGCCGTGCTCGCCACCGAGGACGCCGGCTTCTACGAGCACCCCGGCGTCGACGTGAAGGGCATCGTGAGCGCGGCGTGGACCGACCTCGTGAAGCGCGACACCGTCGTGGGCGCCTCCACGATCACCCAGCAGCTCGTGAAGAACGTGTACGCCGGCGAGTACATCGAGCATCCGAACGGCGCGCAGGAATACGTCGTGCCGCCCCGCTCCATCAAGGAGAAGGTCCGAGAGGCCCTGCTCGCGATCAAGGTCGAGCAGCAGCTCTCCAAGGACCAGATCCTCGCGAAGTACCTCAACACGGTCTACTTCGGCCACGGCGCCTACGGCGCGGAAGCCGCCGCGCAGACCTACTTCGACACGGCCGCGTCCGAGCTCACGGTGAGCGAGTCCGCCGTGCTCGCCGCGGTGCTGCACGCGCCGAGCCTGTACGACCCGATCAAGAGCAAGTACGACAACGAGTTCCGTCGCGACTACACGCTCGACCAGATGGCGAAGTACGGCTACATCTCCGAGAGCGAGGCCGAGCGCCTGAAGGCGCTGAAGTGCTGCGGCATCCCGAAGTCCCAGCGCGACAGGGACTCGCGCATCTCGAGCCCGGCCGACTCCGAGTACTTCGTCGAGTGGACGCGCTCGCGGCTGTTCGAGGAATACGGCAGCGCCCGCGTCTACGGCGGCGGCCTGCAGATCACGTCGACGCTCGACCTGGATCTGCAGCGCATGGCCGAAGATGCCGTCGAGCGACAACCTTCCCGACACCGACTACAACCCCGACGCGGCGCTCGTGACGATCGACAACGAGACCGGCGAGGTGCTCGCGATGGTGGGCGGGCGCGACTGGCAGCGGTCGAAGCTGAACCTCGCGACGCTCCCGTGTGAGGGATGCGGACGCCAGGCCGGCTCGGCCTTCAAGCCGTTCACGCTCGCCGCCGCGCTCGACCAAGGCTTCGCGCTCGAGGGCCAGTACTGGTCGGGCCCTTCCACGATCACGATCCCCGACCCGCGATGCACGACCGACGGCGCTCCGTGGCAGCCGATCGAACGCCGGCGACAGCTCGGCCGGCACGGTCGACCTGTACGGCGCGACGGTGAACTCGGTCAACACCGTCTACGCGCAGCTCGTGACCGCCCTCGCCGGCGGCCCGGCAGATGTCGTCGACATGGCCCACCGCCTCGGCATCGAGTCGGAGCTGCCGGAGGTCTGCTCGATCACGCTCGGCAGCGTGCAGATCAACCCGCTCGAGATGACGCAACGCCTACGCGACGCTCGCCGCCGACGGGGTCCTGCACCGGGCGAAGCCGTTGCTCGACGTCGATCGCCCGAACGGCGAGCCCGCCGACCGCAACGTCGACTCGCCTGCGAAGGAACGGTTCGACGACGCCCGACGTGCCGCGGGCGGTGACCTCCGCCTTGCAGGGCGTCGTGCAGGGCGGCACCGGCGCGTCGGCGTCGATCTACCCTGGCCGGCGGCCGGCAAGACCGGCAGCGCGCAGGACAACGTCGACGCGTGGTTCTGCGGCTACACCGTGCAGATCTCCGACCTGCGTCTGGGTCGGCTACCCCGAGGAGCAGCGGCCGCTCATGAACATCGAGGGCGTGCCGGTCGTCTACGGCGGCACGATCCCCGCGGCGATCTGGCACGACTACATGCTCGAGGCGATGGCCTACGGCGCCGACGAGTGGGACTGGGAGCCGACGCCGTTCTCGACCGACTTCGACGCTCACCGGCGCCAGCGGAGCTCCCACGCCGGTCGCATCGCCCGTGCCGCCGAGCCCCTCGCCGAGCGAGAACCGTCCCCGACCGACGAGCCCGAGCCCGACCGACGACCCGAGCCCGACCGACGACCCGAGCCCGACCGACGACCCGAGCCCGACCGACGACCCGTCGCCCACACCGTGACCCGCCGCGCCCCGACGGGGCGCGCGCTACGAGGCCTCGTGCAGCGAGGCGCCCCCGCCCGAGGAGGTCAGCTCGTCGAGCGGCAGGGTCGCGATGATCGACGTGCCCCGCCCGGGTGAGGACCGCACCACGAGCGAGCCGCTCGCGAGCTCGACCCGTTCCCGCATCGACGCGAGCCCGACGCGCCCGTCCCGCAGGAAGTCGCGGGCGAGCCCGGCGTCGAACCCCTGGCCGTCGTCCTCGATCTCGACCCGCAGCTGCGAATCGCTCGCCTGCACCTGACCATCACCTGGGCGGCCTTGGCGTGCTTCGCCGCGTTCGACAGGGCCTCCTGCACGATGCGGTAGGCGAGCGTCTCGAGGTCTTCGGGCAGCGGCACGTCGACGCGGCCGGAGAACTCGGTGTCGACGTCCTGGTCGGCGCCGAAGCGCACCAGCGTCTCGCGCAGCGCGGGCAGCAGGCCCCGCTCCTCGAGCACCGGCGGGCGCAGCCCCGACATCAGCCGGCGCAGGGCGTCGGCCTCCCCGGCGAGCTCCTCGCGGATCTTCGTGAGCACCTCGACGCCCTGGTCGACGTCGCCGGCCCTGATCATCAGCAGCGCCGCCTCGAGCGAGAGCGAGGCGGCCGACACGCCCTGCACCGGTCCGTCGTGCAGGTCGCGGGCGATGCGGTTGCGCTCGCTCTCGATCGCGGCGTTCGTGCGGCGCATCAGGCGGCTGCGGTCCTCGTCCCGATCCTGCAGGAACTGGAACAGCGAGCGGATCGTCTGGTCGGCCACCCGCGCCGCGGTCACGTCGCGCACGAGCAGCAGCGTGCGCGGTGGGGTGGTCGGCACCGCCGAGGTGCGCGACTCCAGGTGCAGCACCTGCCCGTCGGGCCGCGAGATCTGCGACTGCCCGCCCGTGCGCAGGCGCACGAACGCGTCGTCGGCGCCCGCGACCACCGAGGCGAGCGCCGTCCACGGCTGGTCCTCGATCGACTCGCGCGGCAGCGTGACCATCGACGCAGAACGCCTCGTTCGACGCGCAGCACCACGCCGCGCTCGTCCAGCTCGACGATGCCGTCCTCGGCCGTCTCGAACACGAGCCGCAGGTGCTCCTCGGATTGGCGCAGGGTCTCGTTCGCCTCGCGCACCCGCTCGAGGGCCTGGTCGGTCTCGAGCAGCGCGCGCTCGCGTTCCTCGAGGGCCTCGCTGGTCTGGCGATGCGCCGCCGTGCTCGCGGTCTGGTTCGACAGGATGCGCGCCGCGATGCCGAGCCCGAGCAACAGGATGATCGCCGTCGACTGCGCTCCCGCCAGCCCGCGAGCGTCGTCGAAGATCGCGACCGTGGCGAGCGCCGCGCACGCCGAGACCACCGACACGGTCGTGAGGATCGGCCGTGCCCACCGGCGCGGCGCGACGACCGAGTCGGTGACGGTGCCGGGGCCCGTGGTGACGGTCCACGCCGCGAGCGCCAGCGGCGCCAGCAGGAACGGCACGTCGATCGAGGGGATGGTGGAGTCGAACGTGCCCCGGGTCCAGTGCCAGCCGAAGGTGGCGGTCGCGGTCGCCGTCACCGCGAAGATGCCGAACAGCACGAGATGCCGCCTCGACGGGGCCCAGAGCATCAGGGCGCCGAGCGCGGCGATCTGGGTCGCGGCGAGCACGCTGAAGATCGCCGCCGTCATCGACGCCTGGGGCGTGGCGTCGAACGGGCGCACCACCACGTACATCAGCGCGGTCGCCGACGCGGCGATCAGGAAGACGTCGGTGCCGATCTCGACGCTGTCGCGGGCATCGAAGTGGTCACGGAACTCTGCCCGGGCGTAGAGCACCAACGGCACCAGGAAGGCCGTGAACGCCAGGTCGATGACCCTGGGTTGATACGTGCCGCTCGCGTTCACGTCTGCGAGCAGGAACAGCACGTTGACGGCCGCCACCATGAACAGCGAGTACGCCAGGTACACCGTGCCCCGCCAGGCGGCGCCCCGCCCGACCGCGCGCAGGATGATGCCCCCAGAGAGCAGGCAGGCGCCGGTCACCATCACGGCGGACGCGAGGCCTTGTTCCCGCGACCCGCTGGGGAACGCCAGGTAGGTGAGCACGGCCGCGAGCGCGACCACACCGAGGAACAGGCCCGTGCCCAAGCGGCGGCGAGGGCTGACGGGGACGTCGTTCATGTGGGCTCCATGATGCCTGTTCGGACCACCCGACTCCATCACCCGACCGGACGTGGTTGGGGACCGGACGGTCTAGCCCGTCGGGGGGACCCGTCTACTCGATCAGTCGCCGGCGGAGCGCCTCGGCCACGGCCGCGGTGCGGTCGGACGCGCCGAGCTTCTCGAAGATGTGCTCGAGGTGGGTCTTGACCGTGTCGGGTGAGATGTAGAGGCGCTCGGCGATGTCGCGGTTCGTGTGGCCGAACGCGAGCAGCTGCAGCACCTCGATCTCGCGGGCCGTGAGGGTCTCGGCCCGGCGGTCGCGCTCCTTGGCCGTGGACAGCTCCTCGGCGAGGGCCACGACGAGCTGTGGGTCGATCACCATGTTGCCGCCGGCCACCAGGCGCACGGTCTGGATCAGGTGCTCGGCGTCGCGGGCCTTCAGGACGTAGCCGCGGGCGCCGGAGCGCACGGCTTCGACGACGAACTGCCGGTCGTCGTAGGCGGTGAGCATGATGACGCCGACGTCGGGGCAGCGTCGCGGATCTCGCGGGCGGCCTCGAGGCCGTCCATCTCCGGCATCCGGATGTCGACGAGCGCGATGTCGGGGGTCTCCTTGCCGATCAGCTCGAGCAGCTCCTTGCCGTCGGCGGCCTCGCCGACCACCTCGATGCCGTCGGCCATGTCGAGGTATCGCCGCAGCCCCTGGCGCACCAGCGAGTGGTCGTCCGCGATCGCAACCTTGATCGTCACGCTTCCCCCTCCAGTGGCCCCCCGAGTTCCGCACATCCTATCGGACGTCGGCGCGGCGATGCGAAACCGCCGTGGGCGCCCGTCCTGGTCAGAAGACGTCCTACCAGTTCACGAACAGCGCTCCGAGCAGCGCGTACCCGCCGGCGAAGGCCGCGACGACCGCCGGGGCCGAGATCCGGCGACGCTCGGCCGCCAGGGCCATCACCCAGAACGCCGGGAAGATCACCACGACGAACCGGGGCATCGACAGCAGCGGCCGCTCGGGCAGGGGTAGACGAGCGGCACCGCGAGGCTCGCGAGCGCGTAGACGGAGTAGCTCGCGCGCAGGCGGCGCAGGCCGACGAGCACGGCGATCAACACGATGCCGACGACGAGGACGTCGATGAGCCAGTAGCCGCCCTGGTGCCACGCGTCGCCCACCGCGTCGAGCACGGTGCGCCACGGCGCCGTGGGTCTCGCGCTGCCAGTTGCGCTGCGCGCCGCCAGGGCGCGAGCGCGTCGTCGTGGGCGACGCGCCACCACGCGAGGTACGAGCAGCGGGCCGAGCCCGACCGCCAGCGCGGCGGCCGAGCCGCGGCACCACCGAGCGGCCGTCGGCGCGCGATCGCATGCACGGCCTCCACGCCGAGCGCGAGCACGAGCAGCAGACCCGACGCTGCGCGTGCTCGCCGCGAGCGCCCCGGCGAGCGCGGCGAGCCCCCACCGGTCGCGCCGGGCGAACCAGAACGCCGTGACCGACGGCAGCAGGAACGGCGACTCGCTGTAGGGCGCCAGGAAGAAGAACGCCGTCGGGAAGATGGCGACGAGCAGCACCGTGAGCCGCGCGACGTCCCGCGACATGCCCTCGAGACGTCGGTGAGCCCGTGCAGCACGACGAGCGCGCCGAGCGAACGCACGCGTTCGAGACGAGCAGCGCGGCGCCGCAGCGGCCCGATCGCCGGGCGA
Source organism: uncultured Actinomycetes bacterium (assembly GCA_963722795.1). GTDB lineage: Bacteria > Actinomycetota > UBA4738 > UBA4738 > HRBIN12 > JAOUEA01. The sequence continues at coordinate 475,047 of CAVROD010000001.1, read as the reverse complement.
GCCACGCGACGACCCGGATCGATCAGCGGGTACAGCGGGAAGAAGGCGGCGCTGCCGTCGGCCGCGTCGTAGCCCGCGGTCGGCGATCGCGAGGAACCACGCGCGTCCTGGCGCTCGCTCGCCGTGACCAGGACGTGCGCCAGCCCGACGGGACGGCCTCGATCGGCCAGCCCGCCACGCGGGCACCCCCTGGCGCGGCGCGATGACGCCCGGCGGCGACGAGCCCGAGCAGCGAGAACCCGATGCGCACCCCGAGGAACACGAGCAGCGCGTCGCGCACGCCGTCGCGCAGGCGCACGGGCGCCGCGGCGGCGCTCAGCCACGTGCCGGCGCCACCGCGGCGGGCGGCTCGGCCGCGGCGGTCATCGACGGCGCCGGCGCGTCTCGATCTCGAGCGGTCTCGGCGTCCCGGCGGATCCACGCACCACGCACCAGACCAGCACCGCCGCGCGCAGCAGCACCGTCGAGCTCGAACAGGTCCAGCGAGGCGCCCGGCGCGCCCTGCAGGCGCCCGAACCACGAGAACCGCGTCACGAACACCGCCACGTCGGCGATCGCGAACGCGAGGAACAGCCGGAGCCTCGGCAGCACGAGCGCGAACCACGGCAGCAGCCACAGCCCGTACTGCGGCGAGTAGACCTTGTTCGAGAGCAGGAACACGCACGAGCAGCGGCAGCCCGAGCGTCCACCGCGGGAAGCCGGGTGCCGGCTGGCCTTCGATCGCCCAGACGACCGCGCTCACGGCCAGGAAGAGCACGAACGACGCCACGTTGATCGCCCGTGTCGACAGACAGACCTCGGTGTGGCGGCACGCGATGTACCAGAGGCTGTCGAAGTCGGCGCCGCGCTCCCAGTTGAACCGGAAGAACGTCAGCCATGCCGTGGGCGCGCAGCACGCGAACGGCAGGTTCACGGCGAGCCAGCCCCCGCCGCCGCCCAGCCGAGCACGATCGCGCCGTCGGGCTCGGCGCTCGCGCAACCGCTGGGCGATGAGCGGCACCACGCAGCAGCGCCGGGTAGAGCTTCGCGGCGGCACCCAGCCCGAGCAGCCGCGCCGGCCGGCCCGGTCCCGCCGCCGGAAGAACGCAGCAGCGCCGCGGTGGCGAACGCCACCGCGAGCAGGTCCCAGTTCACGGTGCCGTAGACGAGCAGCGTGGGCGCGAGCGCGAAGCACAGCGCGCGCGCGCCGATCGCGACGTAGAGCATGACGGCGATCGCCGCGCGCAAGCCGGTGAGCAGCAGCGCGTTCACCCAGAAGAACGGCGCGTAGTCGTCGCCGGAGATCCAGGCGGCGACGCGCATCATGTACATCGTGAGGACGGGGTACTCGTCGCAGTTGCGCCCCTGCGACCGGCGTGCACTCGTCGAGGAAGGGCAGCCGGCGGCCCGCGAGCTGCTCGGTGTCGAGCAGCGGCACGATGTCGGTGTAGCAGAGCCGCCGGTACTGGCGCCCGTCGGCCCAGTCGCCGGACGCGCACGGCGCCTTCGACGCCGCGCCGATCGCCAACGTGCCGATCGACGCACGCGAGCACGATGCCGAGGCTGCCGTGCCGGCCGCTGCGCATCGGCGCGTCGGCTCCATCGCGCGCGCATCGTAGCCCGCGGCGTCCGCCGCGGGCTGACCGTGTGAGCGCACACTCGTAGAGTGGCCGGTCGTGAGGTATCGGGTCGAGCAGCTCGCGGCGGCGTGCGACGTGTCGGTCGACACGGTCCGCTACTACCAGTCGCTCGGCCTGCTCCCGCCGCCCGACCGGGAGGGGCGCGTCGCCTGGTACGGGCCCGAGCACGCCGAGCGGATCCGGCGAGATCCGGTCGCTGCAGCGCAAGGGGCTCACGCTCGCCGCGATCCGCCGGGTCGTGACGGGCGAGCTCGGCCCGGCCGACGCCGACCTCGCCGCCGCGGTGGCCGCCGCGCGCGGCGAGGCGAGCGAGCCCGCCGAGCCGGCCGACTGCTCACCCTCGAGGCCTTCTCGGACGCGAGCGGGGTGCCGGCCTCGCTGATCCAGGCGGTGGAGCGCGAGGGCATCCGGCTCGGACGGCGCGGTCGACGGCGAGGACCGCTACACGGCCGCCGACATCGAGATCGTGCGCACGGCGCTGCGCCTGCTCGAGTTCGGCCTGCCGCTGCGGCGACCTGCTCGCGCTCGCCCGCGACGCCGACGCGGCGATGCGGGGCCTCGCCGAGCGCGCCGTCGAGCTGTTCGACGAGCACGTGCGCAAGCCGATCCGCGACACGGCCGGCGACGACGAGCGCGCCGCCGAGCAGCTGGTCGAGGCGTTCCGCGAGCTGCTGCCGGCGGTGACGACGCTCGTCTCGCACCACTTCCGCCGCGTCCTGCTCGAGACCGCCGAGGACCACATCGAGTGGGCGGCGACGCCGAGGCGAGCCGGCGAGTCGGCGCTGGAGCGGCGCGCGACCGTCCCGCTGCCGCAGGGCGAGGAGAAGGCGCGCGCGGTGCGCGCGGCTGTTCGACACGATCTCGCCGCGCTACGACCTCGTGAACCGCGTGATGACGTTCGGGATGGACGTGGGCTGGCGCCGCCGCGCGGTGCGCGAGCTGCGGCTGCCGGGCGGCTCGCTCGTCGCCGACCTCGCCTGCGGGACCGGCGACCTCTGCCGCGAGCTGCGAGCGCGCCGGGCTACCGGGCCGTCGGGTTCGACTTCTCCCACGGCATGCTCGTGAACGCGCGCGACCGAGGCGCCGCTCGTCGAGGCCGACGTCGCTGCGGCTGCCGCTCGCGCGACGCGCGGGGCCGACGGCGTCACGTGCGGGTTCGCGCTGCGCAACGTCGTCTCGCTCGACGGGTTCTTCGCGGAGCTGGCGCGCGTCGTGCGGCCCGGCGGCCGCATCGCGCTGCTCGACGCGAGCGAGCCCGACAACCGCGTGCTGCGCGCCGGCCACGGCGTGTACTTCAGCCGCGTCGTGCCGGTCGATCGGCGGGCTCGCTGTCGGACCGGGACGCGTACTCGTACCTGCCGCGATCGATGGCCTACCTGCCCGGCCCGGCCGAGATGGTGTCGATGCTGCGCGAGGCCGGGTTCCCCGACGCGGCGCCGGCGTCAGCTCTCGGGCGGCGTCACGCAGCTGCTCGTGGGCACCGCGGTCGTGAGCGACGCGACGCCGTGCGGGCGACGCGCGCTCGGCGCGGCGTTCGACCTGCTCGCCGCCTACCGAGCCGCCGGCGGGGCTCTTCTTCGAGCGCGAGGGCGTCGGGGTGGCCGCGGGCCTGCTGTCGGGAGGCTCGACGATCGGTCCGGCGCGTCCCGATCTCGCGCCGGGTCGGGCGCTGCGACTGTCGGCGACGCTGCGTGGATCGACGCGACGGACGGCGTCGCGCCCCGTGGCGGTCGGCGCGCTGCCGTTCGGCCCGGCAGCGGCGCGCGACTGTCGCGATCCCCGCCGGATCGTCGGCGCGAGGCGACGGACGGCGAGACGTGGCTGCTCGACGTGACCGACGACGAGGAGTCGGGAGCCGCCGCCGTTCCGGCCCGAGCGCGTGGCGGGCGACCTGCCGCACGAGGCGTTCACGCGCGCTGCAGCTCGCGCCGTGCGGCCCGCAGCCGAGGTGTATGCGGCGGCCGTCGCGGTCGGCCACCGGCACGCATCGCGGCGCGGCGAGCTCGACAAGGTCGTGCTCGCGCGGACGCTCGAGGTGCGAGCGCCGGCGCGCGACGCTGCGACTCCGCATGCTACCTGGCGCGCGCAGGCCTCCGCGTCGGTCGATCCCGACGCCTACACGTTCGTCGGCGCGCCGACGACGCACGGCAGTGCTCGTCGGCGCGTCGCCCGAGCTGCTGCGTCTCGCGCCGCGGCGCGCGAGGTCCGGTCGAACCCGCTCGCCGGCTCCGCGCCGCGCTCGGGCGATCCCGACGAGGATCGTCGCGAACGCCGACGCGCTGGCCGACTCGGCGAAGGACCGGGAGGAGCACGCGATCGTCGTCGCGGCCGTCGCGGCGGCGCTCGGCGCCGTTCTGCGACGAGCTCGCATTCGACGCCGAGCCCGTGCTGCGAGCGACGGCCAACGTCTGGCACCTGTCCACGCCGTTCGGCGGCGCGCTGCGCGACCCGGCGCCGTCAGCGCGCTGGAGCTCGTGGCCGCGCTGCACCCCACCCCGGCCGTCGGCGGGTCGCCGCGGGCGGCCGCGCTCGACGGCGATCGCGGAGCTCGAGCCGTTCGATCGCGGCGCGTACGCGGGGCCGGTGGGCTGGGTCGACGCCGAGCGGCGACGGCGAGTGGGCGATCGCGCTGCGGTGCGCGGAGCTCGACGGGCGACCGCGCGACGCTGTTCGCGGGCGCCGGCATCGTCGCCGGATCCGACCCGGCGCGCGAGGTCGACGAGACCGAGCGGAAGTTCCGCGCGTTCCTCGACGCGCTGCGCTGGGGCTGAGCGCTCGGACTACGCCGGGAGGCGACCTCGCGCGCAGTCCGCAGCCAGTCGCGTCGACGAACGCCTACCCGAGGTCCCGGCACACGGCCGGGTCCGCCGATCGCGGTGCCGATCGAGCCCGCATCGCGTCCACGCCGGGTCGCGACGCCCCGGTCGACGCCACCTCGACGACCTGCAGGCCGCCCGCGATCAGACCGCGGACAGCGCGGGACCGAGGTCGTCGGCTCGCTCCACGAGCACGTGGCCGGCGCCGGCCGCGCGCGCAGAGCGCCGAGATCGGCATCGTGCGGCGTCACGAACAGCGCCCGGTGCTCGGGCAGGTCCCGCTGGGCCAGCACCGAGAAGATCTGGCCGCCGCCGTTGTCGGACGACGACGAGCGTCGCGTCGACGCCGCGGCGCGCGTTCCACGCCACGGCGCCGAGGTCGTAGAGGAACGACAGGTCGCCGAGCAGCGCGACCACCGGGGCCGCGGCCGCGCGACGGCGACGCCCGAGCGCGGTCGACACGAGCCCGTCGATGCCGCTCGCGCCGCGGTTCGCCAGCACGCGCAGCCCCTCGCGCGGCGCCATCGCGAGGTCGAGGTCGCGGATCGGCGTCGAGTTCCCGACGAACAGCGTGCCGCCCTCGGGCACGGCGGCGGCGACGTCACGCGCGATGCGCGGCTCGAACGGCTCGTCGATGCCGTCGAGGAAGTCGTCGAGGGCGGCGCGCGCCGCGCAGGTCGGCGTCGCGCCACGCCTCGGTCCAGTCGCCGTGGGCGCGGGCACGATGCGAACCGGACGGTCGCCGCAGCGCCCGTCCGAGCGCCTCGGCGTCGACCGCGCAGGCGCCAGCTCGCGAGCTGGTCCGGGTCGGCGTCGAGGTGCCGCCGGTCGGCGACGACGAGCCGCTCGGCGCCGGCGACGAAGCGCCTGGGTCGCGCGGCTCGTGGGCGCCGCGCCGAGCTGGATCACGACGTCGGGTCGCTGCGCGTTCGACCCACGCCGCGTCGCCGATCAGGCGCCTGGCCCTGCGGCGAGCGCGATGCCGGGGCGCCGCGCGTTCGACGTCGGCTCGGCGAGCACCGGCCAGCCGAGCGTGCTCCGCCCAGCGCCGTCGCCACCTCGGTGATGTCGCCGGGCCAGCCCGCCGATCACCACGGCCCCGCGCGCGCCCGAGACCAGGTCGCGCGAGCCGGTCGGCTTCCTCGACGGTGAGCTCGGCCTCGGGGCGCGCCGGCAGGTCGATCGTGCTCGCCGGTCGGGCGCCGGGAGCCGCGCGTCGGGCGAGGGGCTGAGCGGTTCCTCGAACGGGCAGTTCACGTGCACCGGGCCCGACCGGGTCGCCGTGCGCGGCCTCGAGCGCCTCGCGCGCGGCCTGGCGCCACCACGCTTCCTGCCCGGCGGCCTCGGGCACCGGAAGGTCGAGGGACGCGCGCGCGTAGCCGCCGTAGAGCCCGACCTGGTCGATCGTCTGGTTCGCGCCCGTGCCGCGCAGCCGCGGCGGACGGTCGGCGGTCAGCACGACGAGCGGCAGCGCGCGACTGCGACGCCTCGACGACCGCGGGGAGGAACTCCGCGGCCGCGGTGCCGCTCGTGCACGCGACCGCGACCGGGCGGCCGGTCGCCTTGGCGATGCCGAGCGCGAAGAACGCGCTCGAGCGCTCGTCGAGATGCACGTGCAGCGTCGACGTCGGGGTGGCGCGCAGCGCGAGCGCGAGCGGCGTCGAGCGCGAGCCGGGCGACAGGCACGCGTGTCGCACGCCGCCGGCGACGAGCCCGTCGACGAGCGCCCACGCGCACGCGAGGTTGAGGTCGGCGACGTCCATCAGAGGCCGAGCCCGAGCATCGACGCCGGCGCACGGCACCGCTCGACTGGTCCACCGTGCGCGAGCACGAGGCCGAGCGCGGTGAGCAGGCCGCAGCGCTGCGTGCGTGGCGGCCGTGCCCGTGAGCACCGGGATCAGGTCGCGCCTCCGGTCGCCGAGCCCACGACCTCCATCGGACGGATCGCGAGCACCCACGCGGCGAGCCCGAACAGCGCCCACTGCGGCAGGCCCGCGCCCTCGATCGGCGATGTCGACGAGCACGCCGATCGCGATCGTCGCGAACGCGGCGACCACCGTGCGCACGGTAGAGCGGCCGGGTCGCGCGGTCGCCGATGCGCACCGCGAGCGTGCGCTTGCCCGCTGGCCTCGTCGGTCGGGATGTCGCGCAGGTTGTTCGCCACGAGGATCGCCACCGCGAGGAAGCCGAGCGCCGCCCCGCCCCACCACGCTGCGGCCGGCACGGTCTCCACCATCACGAACGCGGTGCCGCACGTCGCCATCAGCCCGAAGAAGGCGAAGACCATCAGCTCGCCGAGGCCGAGCCCCGCGTAGGGCCGCGGCCCGCCGCTGTAGAGCAGGGCGGCCACGAGCGCGAGCGCGCCGACGAACAGGATCAGCACGCGGCTCGGTCGCGAGCGCGAGCGCGAGGCCGGCGACGGCGGCGACGCCGAGCGCCACGAGCGCGGCGACGAGCACCGCGCGCGGCGACGCCGCGCCGCTCGCCGTGAGGCGCGGCGGCCCCAGCCGCTCGGGGGTGTCGACGCCGCGCACGCCGTCGAAGTAGTCGTTCGCGTAGTTCACGCCGACCTGCAGCCCGGCGCCGACCAGGAGCGCGGCTGCGAAGCGCCACCAGATCACCTCGCCGGCGGCGGCGGCGCCGAGCACGACCGGCACGAGGCCCGCGCCGAGCGTGCGCGGACGGGCGCCGGCCCACCAGACCGCCAGGGCGCCGGACGGCCGCTGCGCCACCGTCGCTCACGGGCGCTTCGGGAACCGCGAGAAGTCGGGCGCGCGCTTCTCCTTGAACGCGTCGCGGCCCTCCTGCGCCTCCTCGCTCATGTAGTAGAGGAGCGTGGCGTCGCCCGCGAGCTGCTGCACGCCGGCGAGGCCGTCGGTGCCGGCGTTCGAGCCCGGCCTTCAGCAGCCGCAGCGCGAGCGGGGAATGGGCGAGCATCTCGCGGCACCACTCGACGGTCGTCGCGCTCGAGCGTCCTCCACGGGCACGACCGCGTTCACGAGACCCCAGTCGAGCGCGGTCGCCGCGTCGTACTGCCGGCAGAGGAACCAGACCTCCTTCGCGCGCTTCTCGCCGATCTGGCGGGCGAGCAGGTTGATGCCGTAGCCGCCGTCGAACGAGCCGACGCGCGGGCCGGTCTGCCCGAAGCGCGCGTTGTCGGCGGCGATCGTGAGGTCGCAGCACAGGTGCAGCACGTGGCCGCCGCCGATCGCGTAGCCCGCCACCATCGCGACGACCGGCTTCGGCAGGCGGCGGATCTGGATCTGCAGGTCGAGCACGTTCAGCCGCCCGATGCCCTGCTCGTCGACGTAGCCGTCGTCGCCGCGGATCTTCTGGTCGCCGCCGGAGCAGAACGCGAGCGGGCCCTCGCCCGGTGAGGATCGACCACCCCGATCGACGGGTCGTCGCGCGCGAGGTCGAACGCCCGGATCAGCTCGGCGGTCGTGAGCCGGCCGGAACGCGTTGCGCACCTCGGGCCGGTCGATCGTGATCTTCGCGATGCCGTCGGCGGTCTCGTAGCGGATGTCGCTCCACTCGCCGGCCGACGGCGCCACGCGGCGGCCGGCTCGATCGTGCGCTCGTTCGTGCTCGGGGGTGTCGCGGTGTCGTCCATGTGACCGTTCACTCCGAGAGTCGATGCTCGTAACGTCGAGGCCAAGGCTAGCGGAACCGAGGCTATCGGACCGCCCCGGCCGGGTGCTAGGTTCGTCCGATGCTCGGCACGCGCCGCCTCGTCGCGATCGCGTTGGCTTCGGCCGTCGCGCTGCTCATCGGGCCTGTGCCTGCGCAGGGCGCCGGCGGACAGTCATCGTCCGGCTCGGCGGCGGGGCCGGTCGTGCCCACCAGCCTCAGCATCATGACGTTCAACATCGAGTACGGCGGCACGGTCGTCGACTTCGACAAGATCCTCGCGGCGGTGCGACGCGCCGACGCCGACGTGGTCGCGTTCAACGAGGCCTACGGCAAGGTCGCCAAGCTCGGACGGCTCACCGACTACGACTACGTGAGCCGCCGCCTTGACCTCGTCTCGCGCTATCCGATCGTCGACGCGCCCGGTTCGGGCGGGCGCTACGTCTTCGTGCAGTTCGCGCCGGGCAACGTGGTCGCGGTCGCCAACGTGCACCTGAGCTCGAGCGACTATGGGCCGCGACGGCTGCTCGACGGGTGGAGCCGGCGCAAGGTGCTTCGGGCCGAGCGCCGGCTGCGCGTGCCCGACCTGCGACCGTTCCTGCAGGCGACCGAGGATCTGCCGGGCGCCGGCATCCCCACCTTCGTCGTGGGCGACATGAACTCGCCCTCGCACGAGGACTGGACCAAGGCCACGGTGGACCTTCGGCCGCAGATCCGCTTCCCGGTCGGGTGGCCGGTGACCGAGCTGCTCGAGCGCAAGGGGTTCGCCGATTCGTGGCGCGTCGTGCACCCCGACCCCGTCGCCGACGAGGGGCTCACGTGGCCCGCGGGACGTCCACGGTCGGACACGAGCTGGAACCCGCGCCGCGACGCCCCCCACGACCGCATCGACCAGATCTGGTCGGCGGGGCCGGCCACGGCGGTCTCGAGCCGCCTCGTCGGGGAACGCGGAGGGCCCGGCGTCGAGATCAGCGTGCGCCCCTGGGGCTCCGATCACCGGGCCGTGGTCTCGACCTTCGACGTCACCGCCGGGGTGCCGCCGGTCATGGTCGCGCCGGCCCCCTTGCTCGTCGAGATCGGCGAGCCGCTCGACGTGACCTACCACGCACCCGGAGGCGCAGGCGAGCGGGTGCGCATCGTGCCGGCGGGCGGCGACCCGGTCACCGACGTGCTCGACTCGCTCGGCACCCCGGCGGGCGAGGCGACCGACGGCATGGTCACGTTCGCCACCGACGCGCTCGCGGCCGGCAGCTACGACGTGGTGTTGATCGACGGCACCGATGCGGAACTCGCACGAACGCCGTTCTGGGTGCGCGAGGTCGATGCGCCGCCCGTGCTCGACGCCGTGTGGCGATTCGACGTGGGCGAGCCCATCGTGATCTCGTTCACGCGGGCGCCCGCGAACCGGTTCGACTGGATCGGGCTCTACGAGCGAGGCGCCGATCCCCTGATCGACTACTACCTCGCCTACCGCTACACCGACGCGGCCGTCGAGGGCTCGGTCTCGTTCGGCGACGAGGGGTACGGCCCGTGGCCGCTGCCGCCCGGGCGCTACACCGCGTTCTACCTGCTGACCGACGTGTACCGCCAGGTCGCCTCGGTCGACTTCGTCATCAAGCGCTGAGCCGGTCTCCGAGGCGAGCACGCGGCCGTCGGTAGGCTTCCCGGCATGTGGCTGGGCGAGTCATCGGCGTTCGAGGTCGCGCCCGGCGAGCTGCTCGCGGTGGACGTGCCCGCGGGGCCGGCCTGGGTGCCGCTGCTGCATCGTCTGTGGTCCGAGGGTGTGGCCTTCATGCCGCTCGACGAGCGGCTGGCCGAGCCCGAGCGTCAGCGGTTGCTCGACCTCGCCCGGCCCGCCGCGGTGCTCGGCGCCGGCGGGACCACGGTGTTCGCCGGCGCTGCGCCGGTCGACCCCGAGGTAGCGGTCGTCATGGCGACGTCGGGCACGGGCGGCGCCCCGCGACTGGTGGAGCTCTCGCGCGCGGCGGTGCAGGCGGCGGCCGACGGGTCGCGCGAGGCGCTCGCACGAGCCGGGCACCCGGTCGATGCGCCCCTCGTGAGCTGTCTCACTCCGGCCCACATCGGGGGCTTGCTCGTGCTGCTGCGGGGCGAGCTCGCCGACCCGCCGTCGCGCAGTCACCGTGCACGAGCGGTTCGACGTCGATCGCCTCGCGCGCGAAGCCCCACCGGGCGCGTCGCTGTCGCTCGTGCCCGCGATGGTCCGCCGGCTCGTCCGCGCCGGACCGACCTGCGGCGTTTCGGTCCGTTGCTCGTCGGCGGCGGCGGGCTCGAGCCCGCCGATCGAGCGGGGGCCGAGGCGCTGGGCGCCACCATCGTGGAGACCTACGGGCTCACCGAGTCGTGCGGCGGCGTGGTCTACGACGGTGTGCCGTTCGAGGGCACGCACGTGCGGCTCGGGCACGAGCAGCGCATCGAGCTGCGGGGTCCGACCGTGATGCAGGGGTACCGCCACGACGGGGCCGCCACCGGCGCCGCCTTCGACGTGCACGGCTGGTTGCGCACGGGCGACGCCGGCACGATCGACGATGCCGGACGGTTGCACGTGACCGGCCGGCTCGACGAAGCCATCCGCACAGGGGCCGAGACCGTGTGGCCGGCCGAGGTCGAGCGGGCGATCGCGTCGCACCCGAAGGTGTTCGAGGTGGCCGTCGCGGGCCGGCCGCATCCGGAATGGGGCCAGCAGGTCGTCGCCTACGTCGTGCCTCGCACGATCGATGACCCTCCCTCGATCGAGGAACTGCGCGATCACGCGAGCGACACGATCGCCCGCCACAAGACCCCCCGCGAGATGGTGCTGCTCGCGGAGCTCCCACGCACGCCGGGCGGCAAGGTGCGCCGGGGAGCGCTTCCCGACGGCTGAGCCGAGCCATGGAAAAGGGCCCGAGTCCGGGAGGGGTGGACTCGGGCCCTTCGCTGTGCGGCGGGCCACCGAGGGGGTGGTAGCTCGCGTCGTTCTGCTCTACTCATCGACCCACGAGTCGGCACCCCTGGATGGTCGTGCGCCGGTAATCCTGCCTACCGAGGTCCGGGTACCGCTTCGCTCGACGGCGGCGGTCAGACGGTGATCGCGCCGTGCTTCACGGCGAACGCCACGGCCTCGAGCTTCGAGTGCACCCGCAGCTTGCCGAGGATGTTCCGAACGTGCGTCTGCACGGTCTGCGGGCTGATGAACAGCTTCGTCGCGATGTCGTCGTTGCGCATGCCCTCGGCGAGCAGCTGCAGGATCTCTCGCTCGCGGTCGGTGAGGTCGTCGAGCAGCATCGTGGCTTCCCGTTGGACCTCGCGCTCGCGCGCGACCTGGGCGAGCAGGCGCGTGAGCGTGGCCGGATCGATCAGCACCTCGCCGTCGGCCGCGGCCTTGGCGGCCGACGAGCAGCTCCTGGGCGGCCTCGTCCTTGCCGAGGAACCCCGACGCCCCCGCTTCCACGGCCTCGACCAGCAGGCGGTCGTCGTCGTGCGCGGTCATGATCACGACCTTGGTGCTGGGCGAGACCTCCTTGATCGTGCGGGTGGCCTCGATGCCGCTCATGCCGCCGCCCTTGAACACGATGTCCATCAGCACCACGTCGGGCAGCTGCTCGCTGCAGACCTCGATCGCGCGTCTCGGCGTCGTGCACGGGGTCGGCGACCATCGTGCAGGGTGCTCGTCGAGGCCGACGACGGTGGCGAGCGCGTCGGTGAGGATCTTGTGGTCGTCGCAGATCAGCAGCGTGACCGTGTCGCCCTCACCCACGTTCGTGCCCTCCTCGCGGCAGCCGGATGCGGAGCATCGTACCCCCGCCCGGCGCGCCCTCCACCGATATCGCTCCGCCGTGTTCGGCAACGAGGGCCCTGGAGATGAAGCAGGCCGAGGCCGGTGCCCTGGCACCTCCTCGTACCCGGCTGGGCGCCAGTTCGGGAACGTCGTGAACACGTGGTCGCGCTTGTCCTCCGGGATGCCGGGACCGCGGTCGGTGACCGCGATCACCGCGTCGTCGCCGTCGAGCGTGAGCGTGACCACGATCGGCTCCTCGGCGGGCGAGTACTCGCCGGCGTTCTCGACGACCTGGCGAACCACTTCCACGAGATGGGTGCGATCGCCCTCGATCGTCACCTCGTCGAGCTCGAGGTCGACCTGCCGGGCGTCGCCGAGGCCCGCGGCCCCCACGCCCTCACGCACGATCGCGGCGAGGTCCGCGGCGCCCATCTGCATCGGGAGCACGCCCGCCGACGAGCTTCATCGCGAGCGAAGCCTGGCTCACGATCTCGAGCATGCGGTCGGACTCCTGCTCGATCAGCCCGAGGAACTCACGCTTCTCGTCGTCGGGAAGCTGGTCGTAGTAGGTGCGCGTCGTGACCGCGAGCCCTTTGATCGTCGAGATCGGCCCGCGCAGCTCGTGCGCGACCATCGAGACCAGCTCGGCCCGCTCGCGCGCGTCGTCTCGCTCGGTCGGGGCTCACGGGGGAAGTCTAGGTCGCGCGATCGGCGGGCGCTGTCGGCCGTCCGTGCACGGGCCGTCGGGCCGACACCCGGCCCGCTATGAGTACGAGTGGTCCTCGTCGGGGAAGGCGCCGGCTTCCACGTCGCGCGTGAAGCTCGCGACCGCGTCGGTGATCGTGCCGCGCAGGTCGGCGTAGGCCTTCGCGAGCTTCGGCGGATGCTCGGTGAGCCCGAGCAGGTCGTTGATCACGAGCACCTGCGCGTCGGTGCCACCCCCCGCGCCGATGCCGATCGTCGGGATCTGCAGCGACCCCGGTGATCTCGACGCCGAGCTCGGCCGGCATGGCTTCGAGCACGATCGCGAACGCGCCGGCCTTCTCGAGCTGCACGGCCTGCTCCAGCACCTTCTGGGCGGCCTCGCCCCGGCCCTGCACCCTGTACCCGCCCAGGCCGTGCACGGACTGCGGCGTGAGGCCGACGTGCGCCATGACCGGGATGCCGATCTCGGTGAGCCGGTGCACGAGGTCGAGCTGCGGGCCTTCGAGCTTCACGGCGTGCGCGCCGCCTTCCTTGACGAGGCGGCCGGCGTTGCGCACGCCGTCGTCGATCGAGGCCTGGTAGCTCATGAACGGCATGTCGCCGACCACCATCGCGTGCTCGGCCGCCGCGGGCCACGGCCTTCACGTGATGGAGCATGTCCTGCATCGTGACGGGCAGCTCGTTCGCGTAGCCGAGGACGTTGCGGCCGAGGGAGTCGCCGACCAGCAGCACGGGCACGCCGGCTCGGTCGAGGATCTGGGCGGTGGGGAAGTCGTACGCGGTGAGCATGACCCAGCGTCGCTGCTCACCCTTCCACGCTCTGAGGTCGTGGATCGAGACGGTCCGGTCGGGCATCGCTCGCGCCTCCTTCAAGTGCACGGCAGTCGTTGCAGTCTAACGACGCGGAAGCCTCGAGGCTTCCCAACGGGGCCGTGTCGGACGTGGGTGCTAGCGTTCGCGCCGTTCCCGTACACTGCTGGGCGACCCTCAAGTCCCTACTGCTCCCTCTCGAGAGGGGGCCGTCCAGACCAGAGGAGGTGACTGGTTGAGGGAATACGAAGTCATGCTCATCCTGCCCGCCGAGGCCGACGAGAAGGTCGTCTCGACGGCGATCGACCGCATCACCAAGGTGGTGTCCACCGCCGGTGGTGAGGTCGGCACGATCGATCGCTGGGGGCGCCGTCGGTTCGCGTTCGAGATCGACCACGCGAACGAGGGCTACTACGTCGTGGCGCCCTTCACGGCCGAGCCCACGACCCAGGTCGAGCTCGAGCGCGTGCTGAACCTGGCCGACGAGGTCATCCGGTACAAGGTGATCGCGTTGCCGGCCAAGGGGCGACACGCCAAGCGCGCCGAGGCGCGCGGCGAGCGACCGCGATCGACCGATCCTGACACGAACTCCGAAGCTTCCCCCGCCCCCGCGTGAGCCATACGCGCGGCGGGTGCGACACCGACAAGGTGGTGACGTGACATGGCGAGTGACAACCAGGTGACCCTGGTCGGCAACCTGACCGACGACCCCGAGCTGCGGTACACGCCGAACGGGGCCGCGGTCTGCAAGTTCCGCATCGCCGTGAACCGCCGCATCCCCGACGGCGCCGGTGGCTGGAAGGACGGCGAAGCGTCGTACTTCTCGGTCAACTGCTGGCGCAGCCTCGGCGAGAACGCGGCCGAGTCGCTCACGCGCGGCACGCGCGTGGTCGTGGCCGGCCGGCTCAACTACCGCTCCTGGGAGAACCAGGACGGCGACAAGCGCTCCGCCATCGAGATCGAGGCCGACGAGGTCGGCCCGAGCCTGCGATGGGCGACCGCGCGCGTCGAGCGCCAGTCGCGCTCGAGCAGCAGCTCGAGCGGCGGCGACTGGGGCGAGCGCGTGGCGGCACCCGTGGGCGGCGGCGCCGACCAAGAGGAGACACCGCTGTAATGCCACCGAAGAAGAGGGAAGGACCAAAGCGCCGGCGCGAGAAGGACGACAAGGGCTGGCAGAAGAAGGGCAAGCGCAAGTTCTGCGTCTTCTGCAAGGACCGTGTCGACTACGTCGACTACAAGGACGTCGTGACGCTGCGCAAGTTCGTGAGCGATCGGGGCAAGATCCGCGCCCGGCGCGTCTCGGGCAACTGCGTGCAGCACCAGCGTGACGTCGCGACGGCGGTCAAGAACGCCCGCGAGATGGCCCTGTTGCCGTACTCGAGCCGATGAAGATCATCCTCCAGAAGCCCGTCGACAAGCTCGGAGACCCCGGCGACGTGGTCGAGGTTGCCGACGGCTACGCGCGCAACTACCTCATCCCGCGGTCGATCGCCGTACGGGCCGCACAAGGGGGCCGTGCAGCAGGCCGAGAACCTGCAGCGCGCCCACGAGCGGCGTCAGTACGCGAGCAAGGGCGAGTTCGAGGCGATCGCCTCCCGGCTCATCTCGGGCGGGCCGATCACGGTCAGCGGCCCGCGCGGGCGAGGAGGGCAAGCTCTTCGGCTCCGTCACGGCCGAGCACATCGCCGAGGCGATCGCCGCCCAGCACGAGGGCGTCACGGTCGACAAGCGCGACGTGCACCTCGACGAGCCGATCCGTTCGGTCGGCTCCCACGAGGTACGGGTGCATCTGTTCCATCAGGTCGACCCCGTCGTGACCGTCGAGGTCGTGGCGTCCGGCTAGGAGGCCGTCCCGCATCATCAACCACCGAAGGCCGGGCTCCGCGCCCGGCCTTCGTCGTGGTGGGAGCCTCGTGGGCACGTCGAGAATGTCACACGTGTGATTCACAATGTTCCACATGGTTCTCCACATGTGGAAAGTGCAGGTCAGAGGCGGAGTGACAAGGAATCTCGCGTCGCGACCTGCACGGGAACAATCCACCGAGGTTGTCCACTGTCGTCGCGCGGGCGCCGAGCGTAGCGTGCCCGGGTTGAGGGGGGCGCCCGTCGGAGGCGCCAGCTCTGTGAGGGAGGGGTAGATGGCGCGCACCGCCGACGACGTTCGACGCGTGCCCGAGAGCGAGGGCCTGCGCCTCCCGCCGCACAACCTCGAGGCCGAGGCGTCGGTGCTCGGCGCGATGCTCCTGTCCAACGAGGCCGTCGCCGACGTCGTCGAGATCCTCGAGCCCGACGACTTCTACCGCTCCGCACACGGCCGCATCTACACGGCGCTTCGCGGGTTGTTCGCGCGCGGCGAACCCGTCGACATCATCTCGGCTGCCGTCGGCCCTCGAGCGCGCCGGCTCGCTCGACGACATCGGCGGGCGCCTGTACCTCGCCGATCTCGCCAACGAGGTGCCCACCCCCGCCTCCGCCGCCTACTACGCCGAGATCGTCGTCGAAGTCGGCCCTGCGGCGCCGTCTGATCTCGGCCGCCGCCGACATCATGGAGCGGGCCTACGCCTCGACCGCCGACGCCGAGGAAGTCGCCGACGACGCCGAGCAACGCATCTACGAGGTCGCCCGGCGCGAGGACCGCGACGAGATGGCCGTGCTCCGCGACCTGGTCGACCAGGCGATGCTCGACCTCGAGTCGATCCAGAACCGCGAGTCGGCCTACACCGGCCTGCCGACCGGGTTCCATCGACATCGACAACCTCACGTCGGGCTTGCAGCCCGGCAACCTCATCGTGCTCGCCGCCCGGCCGGGCATGGGCAAGAGCTCCCTCGCCGTGAACATGGCGCGCAACATCGCGGTCGCCGGCAGCACGGTCGCCATCTTCTCCCTGGAGATGTCGCGCTGGGAGATCGGCATGCGCCTGCTCTGCGCCGAGGCGCGCGTGCCGTGGGATCGCATCCGCAACAAGCGCGTCGGGCCCAACGACTGGCAGGCGGTGGTGCAGGCCGCCGAGGTCCTGCACGACGCCCCGCTGTCGATCGTCGACTCGGGCAACACGAACATCGTCGACATCCGGGCCAAGGCCCGTCGCATGCGCACGGCCAAGCGCGGGCTCTCGCTGATCATCGTCGACTACCTGCAGCTCATGGGCCATCCGGGCATGGGCGGCCGACGTCCCGACTCGCGGCAGCAGGAGATCGCCGAGATCAGCCGGTCGCTGAAGATGCTCGCCAAGGAGCTCGAGATCCCGGTCATCGCGGTCAGTCAGCTCAACCGCAACCCCGAGGCGCGAGCCGACAAGCGCCCTCAGCTCTCGCGACCTGCGCGAGTCGGGCGCCATCGAGCAGGACGCCGACATCGTGATGTTCATCCACCGCGACGACGCCGACCCCGAGAAGAAGAAGCTCGCCGAGCTCATCGTCTCCAAGCACCGCAACGGTCCGACCGACAACATCCCGCTCGGGTTCGAGCCCTCGCTCACGCAGTTCCGCAACGGCGCGCGCGGCCAGCAGTGAGCCGGCCGCAGCCGACCGGCGCTCGAGCCCTGGTCGCCGCCCGGCACCGCGGCGCATCCGGGCCATCGCGCGGCGCCTCGAGCAGCGGTTCGGCCCGCTCGAGCCTCCGCGCGCCGTCGACCCGCTCGACGAGCTCGTGCTCACGGTGCTGAGCCAGCACACGAGCGACCTCAATGCCGAGCGCGCCTTCGGCGACCTGCGGCGAGCCTTCCCCAGGGGCTGGCGATCGATCGTCGATGCGCCCGACCGCCGCCGTCGCCGACGCGATCCGCAGCGGCGGGCTCGCGAACTCGAAGGCCCCGCGCATCCAGGCGATCCTGCGCGAGGTGCGCGAGCGCGAAGGCGCCTACGACCTGTCGCGACTGCGCACGATGGCGGACGACGACGCTCGCGCCTACCTGATGTCGTTGCCGGGCATCGGACCGAAGACCGCGGCGGTCGTGCTGAGCTTCGCCCTCGGCCGAGACGCGATGCCGGTCGACACCCATGTGCACCGCGTGACGAGGCGGCTCGGGCTGATCCCGCCGAAGGCGAGCGCCGAGAGGGCCGACCGCCTCCTGCACGAGCTGGTCCCCGACGGGCTCCGGACGCCGCATGCACGTGGGGTTCATCCGGCTCGGACGCGAGATCTGCAAGGCGCCGACCCCTCGATGCCGCCAGTGCCCGCTGAAGGACCTCTGCCCGACGGCCCCGCGCTACCTCTGAGGCCGGACCACGACGACGGCGCCGCCTGACGGCGACGCCGGTGAGAGCGGGTGAGGGGAATCGAACCCCCGTCTCGAGCTTGGGAAGCTCACGTTCTGCCATTGAACCACACCCGCATGGAGCGACCGGATGAGCCCGGCGGAGCCTCAGTGTAGCGAGACCGCGCGCTGGACGGCGAGCCTCGCTTCCGGCGGCGCCACGCCACCTGCTAGCGTCGAGCGCCATGATGCAGCCGTCTCGCGAGCCCGATCCGGACTTCTGGCCGCACATCCTCACGCGGCTCGTCCGGCGCGAGGACGCTGGACGCCGACGAGGCGGCCGAGGCGATGCGCCGCATCATGGCCGGCGAGGCGACGCCGGGCCAGATCGGCGGCTTCCTGATGGCGCTTCGCACCAAGGGCGAGACCGCCGACGAGGTCGAGGGTCTCGCGCGCACGATGCTCGAGTTCGCGAACCCCGTGGCGGCGCCGGCGCCTGCCGTCGACGTGGTCGGCACCGGCGGCGACCGCAGCGGCACGTTCAACATCTCGACCGCGAGCGCGATCGTCGTGGCCGGCGCCGGTGTGCCGGTGGCCAAGCACGGCAACCGCGCGGCGGCTCGCACTGCGGCTCGGCCGACCTGCTCGAGGCGCTCGGCGTGACCATCGACCTCGACGCCGGCGGGGTCGAACGGTGCCTGGCCGAGGCCGGCATCGCGTTCATGTTCGCGCCGATGTTCCACCCGGCGATGGCACACGCCGGTCCGGTGCGCCGCGAGCTGCGCGTGCCGACGGTGTTCAACTTCCTCGGGCCGCTCACGAACCCGGCGCGACCGTTCGCGCAGGTGGTCGGCGTGCTCCGACGCCCGCATGCTGCCGCTGATGGCCGAGGTGCTCGCGCGGCGCGGCACGCGAGCCGATGCTCTTCCGCGGCGACGACGGCCTCGACGAGCTCACCACGACCGGCCCCTCGACCGTGTACGACGTGCGCGACGGGGTGGCGACCGCGACGACGCTCGACCCCGCCGACCTGGGCTTCGCGCGAGCGAGCGTCGATGACCTGCGGGGCGGCGACGCGCCGGCCTCGGCCGAGCTCGTGCGTGCGCTGCTCGCCGGCGAGCAGGGGCCCAGGCGCGACGTCGTGCTGCTGAACGCCGGCGCGGCGCTCGAGGTCGCCGGGCGCGCACCGAGCCTCGCTGAGGGCATGGCGCTCGCGGCCGCCTCGATCGACGCCGGCGAGGCGGCGGCGGCGCTCGAGCGCTGGGTCGGCGCGAGCCGCGACCGGGTAGCATCAGCGCCCGATGATCCTGTCCGACCGCACGATCCGCGAGGAGATCGACGCCGGCCGCATCGTGATCGATCCGTTCGACGAGCGATGCGTCCAGCCGTCGTCGGTCGACCTGCACGTCGACTCGCAGTTCCGCGTCTTCGCGAACAACCGCTACCCGTACATCGACGTGAAGGACGAGCAGCCCGACCTCACCGAGCTCGTCGAGACCAAGCCCGACGAGGCCGTTCATCCTGCACCCGGGGGAGTTCGTGCTCGGCTCGACGCTGGAGCGCGTGGCATTGCCCAACGACCTCGTCGCGCGGCTCGAGGGCAAGTCCTCGCTCGGCCGCCTCGGCCTGCTGATCCACTCGACCGCGGGCTACGTGGACCCGGGCTGGGACGGCTACCTGACGCTCGAGCTGTCGCAACGTCGCGAACCTGCCGATCACGCTGTACCCGGGCATGAAGATCGGCCAGATCAGCTTCTTCCGGTTGACCACCGCGGCCGAGACCCCCTACGGCTCGGCGCGGCAACAAGTACCAGGGCCAGCGAGGACCCACGGCCAGCCGGTTCTACCACGACTTCGGCTGACCCCCGGTTCCGGGACGCTGGCTCGTCAGTCGCTGACCGCGAGCGCCCCCGGGATCGGACCCACGCCCATCTGCACGGCCATCATCGCGGCCTGCGTACGGTTCGTGACGCCGAGCTTGCGGAAGATCGCCGCCAGGTGCGCCTTCACGGTCTTCTCCGACAGGAACAAGCGCTGCGCGATCTCGCGGTTCGAGCGTCCCTCGGCCAGCAGAGCGAGGATGTCGTTCTCCCGCTGCGTCAGGCTGTACTCGTTGCGCCGTCCGCCGTCGCTCGTGCCGTGACCCTGCTGCTCGTCGAACAGGTTCTGGATCACGCGCGGGCGACAGCACGTTGCCGCTGCCCGACATCGCGACGTTGATCGCCTGGCTGAGGTCCTCGGGTGTCGCGTCCTTCAGCAGGTAGCCCGACGCGCCGTCGGCGAGGGCGCGCTTCACGTACGGCGCGTTCTCGTAGGTCGAGAGCATGATGACGGGCATGTCGGCCCACTCGGCCTTGATCGCTCGCAGCAGCTCCAGTCCGTCGAGGTCCGGCATGCGGACGTCGACGAGTGCGAGGTCGACCTCGGTGCCGCCGTGCAGCACCTCGAGGGCCGCGGCGGCGCTCTCGGCCTCGACGACCTCGGCGTCCGGGAAGCCTTCCTTCACCACGTAGCTCATGCCACGGCGCACGAGCGCGTGGTCGTCCACGATCATGATCCTCATCAGCTGCTCTCCTTGCCCTCCGACGGGGAGCACGGCGATCACACGAACGCCGCGTCCGGGGGTCGACTCGACCTCGATCGAGCCGTCGATCTCATGTACACGGGTGCGAAGCAGGCGCAGCCCGAAGTGCGGGTCGTCGTCGGTGACGGCGGCGATGCCGCGCCCGCGGTCGACGACCTCCACTCGCAGTGCGTGCGGGTCCGGCCGACACCTTCACCGACACGTCCTTGGAACCGGAATGCTTGGCCGCATTGGCGAGCGCCTCGCCGACCACGCTGTGCGCCGTTTCCAGCACCGCCGCGGGCACGGTGTCGAGGTCACCCTCGATCGTGACGCGCGCGGGGAGCTTCCAGCGCTCCACCAGCTCCCGCACGAAGGTCGCGAACGAAGGGTCGTCGCGCAGCTTGCCCTCGTCGAGCTGGAACAGCACCTCACGGATCTCGCTCAGGTCCTGCCGGATGGCCTCCTCGACCTCGACGAGCACCTCGACCGCCCCGGCCGGGTCGGTCTCGATGCGATGACGGAGCACCTGGAGCTCGAGGATGGCGCTCGTGACCGACTGGGTGAGCCCGTCGTGGATCGTCATGGCCCATCGCGTCCGCTCCTCGAGCAGCAGCGATTCGACCGAAGCCGCCACGGAGGCGGGCGCGGTCGTGCCGGCGCCGCGCTCGGCGCGCGCGTGCGTTCTCGGAACGCTCACGTGGGTCCGTTTCCTTTCGGTCGTGGCCGTTCGTTCTAGTGCCTTTTCGGCATGCGGAGCCCTCGGCTTGACCCCGTGGCCCGAGGACCTGAGCGTCGCCATCCCTCAGCGAGAACGACGATCCGCCGGGCCGACTGCTCGAGCCACGCTGAGACATCAACCCCTGCAATACATCGACAAGGACGGCCGCAGGGCACACCCAGGAAAGTTGCCAATGGAATACTCAAGTCCTATCCTCGGTTGCATCGAACGGCAGCAGCCGCCCGGCACCGACGCCGGGCCGATGACAAGGAGACGCCCACATGGCACGAGCAGTCGGGATCGACCTCGGCACCACGAACTCGGTGGTCGCCGTCCTGGAGGCCGGCGAGCCCGCCGTGGTTCCGAACGCGGAGGGCAGCCGCACGACCCCCTCGGTCGTCGGGTTCTCCAAGAACGGCGAGATCCTCGTCGGCGAGGTCGCCAAGCGCCAGGCCATCACGAACCCCGATCGCACGATCCGCTCGGTCAAGCGCCACATGGGCGACAAGGACTGGTCGATCGACGTCGACGGCAAGGGCTGGACCGCCCAGGAGGTCTAGCGCCCAGATCCTGCGGAAGCTCAAGCGCGACGCCGAGGCGCTACCTCGGCGACACCGTCACGCAGGCCGTCATCACCGTGCCCGCGTACTTCGACGACGCGCAGCGCCAGGCCACCAAGGAGGCCGGCCAGATCGCCGGGCTCGAGGTGCTCCGCATCATCAACGAGCCGACCGCCGCCGCCCTCGCCTACGGGCTCGACAAGCAGGACACCGAGCAGACGGTGCTCGTGTTCGACCTCGGCGGCGGCACGTTCGACGTCTCGCTGCTCGAGATCGGCGAGGGCGTCTTCGAGGTGAAGGCCACCCACGGCGACACCCAGCTCGGCGGCGACGACTGGGACCAGCGGATCATCGACTGGCTGGTGACCGAGTTCAAGAACGCCCACGGCGTCGACCTCGTCGAAGGACCGCATGGCGCTGCAGCGGCTGCAGGAGGCCGCCGAGAAGGCGAAGATCGAGCTCTGCCAGGTCACCGAGACCACGATCAACCTGCCGTTCATCACCGCGACGGCCGAGGGTCCGCTGCACATCGAGCAGAAGCTCACGCGCAGCGAGTTCGAGCGGATGACCGAGGACCTCGTCGGCGCGATGCCGCGTGCCGTTCGAGCAGGCGATCGCGGACTGGGGCAAGGACGGCCGAGCAGATCGACCACGTGATCCTGGTCGGCGGTTCGACGCGCATGCCGATGATCCAGGAGCTCGTGAAGTAGCTCACCGGCGGCAAGGAGCCGCACAAGGGCGTGAACCCCGACGAGGTCGTCGCGGTCGGCGCCGCGATCCAGGCCGGCGTGCTGAAGGGCGACGTGAAGGACATCCTGCTGCTCGACGTCACGCCGCTGACGCTCGGCGTCGAGACGCAAGGGCGGCATCTTCACGAAGCTGATCGAGCGCAACACGACGATCCCGACGCGCAAGTCCGAGATCTTCACGACCGCCGACGACAACCAGACCACGGTGGAGATCCACGTGCTGCAGGGCGAGGCCGAGACGGTGATGTCGCCCGGCGGTGAAGTCGCTCGGGCGGTTCCACCTGATGGGCATCCCGCCGGCGCCGCGCGGCATGCCGCAGATCGAGGTGGCCTTCGACATCGACGCGAACGGCATCGTGAACGTGAGCGCCAAGGACCTCGCCACCGGCAAGGAGCAGGCGATGACGATCACCGGCGGCACGGCGCTTCGAAGGACGAGATCGACCGCATGGTGGCCGACGCGGAGAAGTTCGCCGCCGAGGACCACGCGCCGCGGGAGGCCGCGGAGGCCCGCAACACAGGCCGACCAGCTGCACTACCAGGTCGACCAAGTTCGTCGAGGACAACGGCGAGAAGATCCCCGACGCCGACAAGGACGAGCTGGTCGCGAAGAACGACGAGCTGAAGAAGGTGCTGGACGACGAGGCGTCGGAAGCCGCGAGCGCTCACCGCGGCCAACGAGGCGCTGATGCAGGTCTTCCAGCGGGTCGGCCAGGCCATGTTCCAGAACCAGCAGGCGTCGGCCGCATCGGGCGAGCCGACCGGCGACGGCGACCGAGGCCGGCGCCGAGCGAGCCGAGCCCGAGGGCGACGACGACGTCGTCGAGGGCGAGATCGTCGAGGAAGGAGGTGCGTCGTGATGCTCACCAGATGGGATCCGTTCCGTGATCTCAAAGCGGTGGAGGACGAGTTCGACCGCATGGTCGGTCAGGCGTTCTCGAAGAACGCCTGGGTCCCGGCGCTCGACATCCGTGAGACCGAAGACCGCTTCGAGGTGACCGTCGACCTTCCGGGCATGCGCTCGGACGACGTGGAGCGTCACGTTCGAGGACGGCACGCTCACGGTCCGCGGGCAAGCGGGAATTCTCCCGCCAGGAGGGCGAGGGGCAGTACCACCGCATCGAGCGGAGCTATGGCAGCTTCGCGCGGTCGGTGCGCCTGCCGCCGTGTGGCCGACCCCGAGCGGATCGAGGCGTCGTTCGACAAGGGCGTCCTGACCGTGCTGGTGCCCAAGCGCGAAGCAGGCGAAGGCACGCACGATCGAGGTCAAGGCCACGTGAGCGACGAGCGCGAACGGGACGAGGAACAGCCGCGCGTCCGCATCACGGACCGCCGGCGGTTCGCGAACCTGCGCGACGACGAGGGCGCCCCGGCCGGACCGGCCGGGGCTGCCCCCGCCCCTGCCGACGAGACCACCGAGCAGGAAGCCGCCGAGGTCGCTGGCGATCTGCAGGCCGCGCAGGGCGAGGCGCAGCAGTACCTGCGATCACCTTCGCCGGCTGCAGGCGGAGTTCGACAACTACCGCAAGCGCGTCGCTGAAGGAGCAGACGGAGCTCGCCGAGCTCGGGTCGAGCCGGTGGTGCGCCGGCTGCTCGAGGTCCTCGACGACTTCGAGCTCGCGCTGATGTCGGCGGAGGACCAGCCCGACTTCGACCGGTTCCTGAAGGGCTCGAGCTCGTGTACGCCAAGCTCGTCGACGCGCTGCAGGCCGAGGGGCTCGAGCGCATGCGAGGCCGAAGGCACGGCCGTTCGACCCCGAGCTGCACGAAGCGCTGATGCAGACGGGCGAGGGCGAGGGCGACCCGTCGTGGCCGACGTGCTGCGCCCGGGGTACACGCTGAAGGGTCGCGTGCTCCGTCCGGCCGGCGTGCGGGTGGAACGGAAGGGGTGAGCAGACCGTGGCCGACGAGGTGCGCCGGGAGTGGTTCGAGAAGGACTACTACGGCGTCCTCGGCGTGCCCAAGAACGCCTCGGCCGCGGAGATCAAGAAGGCCTACCGCAAGCTCGCCCAGCAGTTCCACCCAGACGCGAACCCGGGCAACGCCGAGGCGGAGGATCGCTTCAAGGAGATCTCGGCCGCCTACGACGTGCTCGGCGACGCCGAGAAGCGTGCGACGTACGACCGGGTGCGCGAGATGGGCGCGCCGGCGGCTTCGGCGGCTTCGGTCCCGGCGGCTTCGGCGGCCAGCCGGGCACGGGGGGGTTCCCAGGCGGTGGCGGCGCCGGCACCACGTACGTGAACGCCGAGGACCTCGGCGATCTGTTCGGTGGCTTGTTCGGCGGCGCGGGGCGGGCCGCGGCCGGGCGCCGTCGCGCCGCAGCGCGGCGCCGACCTCGAGACCGACGTGCGCGTCTCGTTCGACGACGCGATGGCGGGCACCACCGTGCCGGTCAAGATCGACCGGCCCGGCCGTCGTGCCACACGTGTCACGGGTCGGGCGCCGCCCCGGGCACCGAGCCCGATCGACCTGCCCCGAGTGCGGCGGCAGCGGCGAGATCGCCGTGAACCAGGGGTTCTTCTCGATGGCGCAGCCGTGCCCGCGCTGCCGGCGACCGGGCGCATCGTCGAGACCCCGTGCGCGACCTGCCGGCGGCGGCGTCGGAGCGCCGGACGCGCACGTTCCAGGTGAAGATCCCGGCGGGCGTCAAGGACGGCGCGCGGATCAAGCTCGCGGGCCGCGGCGAGCCGGGGCCGGCCGGCGGCCAGTCCGGCGACCTCTACGTGCGGGTCAACGTGGCCCGCATGACCGTCTTCGGCCGCAAGGGCGACGACCTCACGCTCGACGCTGCCGGTCACCTACCCCGAGGCGGCGCTCGGGGCGAACGTGCAGGTGCCGACGCTGAACGGGCCGGTCACGCTGAAGGTGCCCGCCGGGCACGCCCAGCGGCAAGACGTTCCGCATCAAGGGCAAGGGCGCGCCCAAGCCAAGGGCGGGCCACGGCGACCTGCTGGTGACCACGCAGGTCGACGTGCCCGCGCAGGCTCTCGAGGCGCAGAAGGAGCTGCTGCAGCAGCTGCAGGACGCGCAGGAGGACTCACCGCGCAGGTCGCTCGGGGTGTCGTGAGCATGGGAGCGGAGAGGACGAGATCGATGGACGATGCGGGAGCGAGACGCTCGACGAGCGCGCGCGTGTTCATCATCAGCGTGGCGGCCGAGCTCGCCGGCGTGCACCCGCAGACCCTGCGCATCTACGAGCGCAAGGGGCTGGTGCAGCCGAAGCGCACGTCGGGCAACACCCGCCGGTACTCGCAGGCCGACATCGACCGGCTGCTGCGCGATCCAGGAGCTGACCGAGGAGGGCGTCAACCTGGCGGGGGTCAAGCGCATCATGCGAGCTCCGCGGCGAGGTCGAGGCGCTGCGGCGCGCAGGTCGCCGAGCTGCAGACCCAGCTCGCGCACCGGCGCGCGATCGCGATGCCCGGGCGGCGGTCGGTCGAGATCGTGCCGCTGCGAGCGGTGTTCGCCGCGCCGTGGGAGGCAGCGGCCGTGACGCGGCTCGCCGGCGCCCGGGTCACGCTCCGTCCGTACCGCGACGACGAGACGACGCTCTTGGTCACGACGTGGGCCGACGCGACGTGGTTCGCTCCGCCGGGCACCGGGCCGCGGGAGCTGGCCGACCGGGTTCGCGAGCGTATCCGCCGGTCGGGGTCGTTCACCGAAGGCATGGTGATCTTGGCGATCGAAGCGCGACGGGCGGCTCGTGGGCGAGGTGCAGGCCCGCCAGCCGATCGCACGGGCTCCCGCCGGGCGTGTTCGAGCTCGGCATCGAGCTCTTCGACGAGCACGGACCGCGGCCGAGGTCTCGGGCGCCGAGGCCTCGTCGCCATCACCGAGCACCTGTTCGACGCCGAAGGCGCGCACCGCGTGCAGCTCTCGACCGACGTCGACAACGCGGCGATGCGCCGCGTGGCCGAGCGGCTCGGCTTCAGCTTCGAAGGCGTCCTCCGCGTCGTTCATGCCGCGAACCGGACGGCCCACGTGACTACGCGATGTACGCGATCACGAAGACCGATCTCGAAGGACGGATCACCGACATGGACCTGAACAAGCTGACGATGAAGTCGCAGGCCGCGCTGCAGGAGGCACAGCAGCAGGCGGCCGCCCGCCACCACCAGTCGATCGAGCCCGAGCACGTGCTCGTGCGCGCTGCTCGCCGATCCCGAGGGCGTCGTCTTCCCGCTGCTGCATCACGTCGGGTGCGAACCCCGCCAGCTGCGCGCACGGGTCGACGAGGCGCTCGAGGCCATGCCGAAGGTCTACGCCCAGGGCGTCGACGTGCGCATCTCCTCGGCCACCGCGGCGCTGCTCGAACGCGCCGGTACCGAGGCCGAGGCGCTCACCGACGAGTACATCTCGACCGAGCACCTGCTGCTCGCGATGCTCACCGCCGGCACGAAGGCGGCCGATGTGCTGCTCGACGCAGGGCTCACGCGCGATGCCGCGCTCGCGGCGCTCGCCGAGGTGCGCGGTCGTCAGCGCGTCACCAGCGCGAACCCCGAGGACACGTTCCAGTCGCTCGAGAAGTACGGGCGCGACCTCACCGAGTCCGCGCGCAGCGGCAAGCTCGATCCGGTGATCGGGCGCGACGAGGAGATCCGCCGCACGATCCAGGTGCTCTCGCCGCCGCACGAAGAACAACCCGGTGCTGATCGGTGAGCCGGGCGTGGGCAAGACCGCGATCGTCGAGGGCCTCGCGCAGCGCATCGTCGACGGCGACGTGCCGACCTCGCTGCGCGACAAGCGCCTCATCGCGCTCGACCTCGGCGCCATGGTGGCCGGCGCCAAGTACCGGGGCGAGTTCGAGGAGCGGCTGAAGGCCGTGCTCAAGGAGATCGCCGACAGCGAGGGCGAGGTCATCACGTTCATCGACGAGCTGCACACGATCGTCGGCGCCGGCGCCGCCGAGGGCGCCATGGATGCCGGCAACATGCTGAAGCCGATGCTCGCGCGCGGCGAGCTGCGGGCGATCGGCGCGACCACGCTCGACGAGTACCGCGAGCACATCGAGAAGGATCCGGCGCTCGAGCGTCGCTTCCAGCCGGTGCTCGTCGAGGAGCCGAGCGTCGAGGACACCATCGGCATCCTGCGCGGGCTGAAGGAGCGCTACGAGGTGCACCACGGCGTGCGCATCCAGGACCCGGCGCTGGTGGGCGCCGCGGTGCTGAGCGATCGGTACGTCACGGGTCGCTTCCTGCCCGACAAAGCGATCGATCTGATCGACGAGTCGGCGTCGCGCCTGCGCATCGAGATCGATTCCATGCCCGTCGAGATCGACGAGGTGGAGCGGCGCATCCGGCAGCTCGAGATCGAGAAGGCTGCGCTCGCCAAGGAGACGCGATCAGGCGTCGAAGGATCGGCTCGCCCGGCTCGAGGAGGAGCTCGCGAACCTCGAGGAGGATCGCACCTCGATGACGGCGCACTGGCACCAGGAGAAGGAACGCATCGATCGCATCCGCGACCTGAAGGCGCGCATCGAGGAGACGCGGTCGGAGGCCGAGCGCGCGGAGCGTGACGCCGACCTGCAGCGGGCCGCTGAGTTGCGGTACGGGGTGCTCGTCGAGCTCGATCGTGAGCTCGAGGCCGAGAACGCCGGGCTCGCCGAGCTGCAGCACGATCGCAAGTTCCTGAACGAAGAGGTCACCGAGGAAGACGTCGCGGAGGTCGTGTCGAAGTGGACGGGCGTGCCAGTGTCGCGACTGATGGAAGGCGAGATGCAGAAGCTCGTGCATCTCGAGCAGGCGCTGCACGAGCGCATCGTCGACCAGGTGGAAGCCGTGGGCGCGGTCGCGAACGCGATCCGGCGCTCGCGCGCGGGTCTGTCCGATCCCGAACCGGCCGATCGGCTCGTTCCTGTTCCTCGGGCCGACGGGCGTGGGCAAGACCGAGCTCGCACGGGCGCTCGCCGACTATCTGTTCGACGACGAGCGAGCGATCGTGCGCGTCGACATGAGCGAGTATCAGGAGCGGCACGCCGTCTCGCGGCTGATGGGCGCGCCGCCGGGCTACGTCGGCTACGAGGAAGGCGGACAGCTCACCGAGGCGGTGCGCCGGCGCCCGTACAGCGTGGTGCTGCTCGACGAGATGGAGAAGGCCCACGCCGACGTGTTCAACATCTTGCTGCAGCTGCTCGACGACGGCCGGCTCACCGATGGGCAGGGCCGCACGGTCGACTTCCGCAACACGATCGTGATCATGACGTCGAACCTGGGGTCGTCGGTCTTCGGCGACCCCTCGCTCGATCGCGACAAGCAGCGCGAGGCCGTGCTCGACGACGTGCGGGGGTACTTCCGTCCCGAGTTCGTGAACCGTATCGACGAGATCGTGGTGTTCGACGCGCTCGGGCGCGACGAGATCGCCCAGATCGTCGATATCCAGCTCCGCTCGCTCCGGCGTCGTCTCGACGAGCGAGGGCTCACGATCGAGCTGACCGACGCGGCCCGCGACTACCTGGCGACCGAAGGGTTCGAGCCGGCGTTCGGGGCACGGCCGCTCAAACGACTGATCCAGCGCGAGATCCAGGACCCGCTCGCGATGCAGCTGCTCGCCGGTGAGATCCGCGACGGCGACACCGTGACGATCGACGCCTCGCCGGTCGGCCTCTCGTTCCACACCGCCGCGCGGTAGGGCACGCCGCGCGTCGTCGCGTCAAGGGCGGGCGCCCCGAGGCCGATGGTGCAGCATGGACCTGTGGCTCTGGCTCCTGGCCCTCGCCGCAGCCTGTGTGGCGGGCTGGCGCGCGTTCCGCCGCCGCGACCGCGCTCGGCGGCTGATGTTGCTCTGCCACCGGGCCGGCCTGGAGTTCTCGCCGATCGACCCGTTCCCCGACACGCTGTGGCTGCCGTTCCGGTGGCTCGGCGACGGGCGATGGACCCGCGCGGAGCACGTGGTCTGGAACCGGGCCGAGGGCGACGACGTGCGAGCCTTCGACCTCTCGATCGAGGAGGTGCCGGCGAGCCCGGATGCGCCCCGCACCGTGCGCCGGTACACGTGCGCGGCGGCGGCGCTGGCCGTCGGGTGCCAGAAGCTCGAGATCAGGCAGCGCGACACGCTCGCGCACGTGGTCTCGGCCATCGACGGAGCCGACATCGAGATGGAGCTCGAGGCGTTCAACCGGCGCTTCGTGGTGCGCGCCGACGATCGCCGGCTCGCCGTCGCGTTCTGCGACCAGCGCATGATGCAGGCTCTGCTGGGGCTTCCGCGCGGCGTGACGATCGCCGTGAACGACGACCGGCTGCTGCTTCGGGCTGCGGAGCTTCCACCGGCCGAGGTGCTGCTGCTGTTCGAGGCAGCTCGGGCCGTGGCGCGTGCGGTGCCCTCGGTCGTGCCCGCGCTCTACCCGCCGAGGCCAGCCAAGGGTCGCCACGAGGACCGCTGGCTGCAGGGCCACTGGTCTCCCGAGTCGGTCGGTGACGACGAGCCGGCGACCCAGGTCGGCGACTCGGCGCCATGAGGCGCTCGACCGCGGTCCGGGTCGCCGCGATCATCGGCGTCGTCTGGGCTGCGACCCTGCTGGTCATGCTCGCCAAGGGCGACCCCCAGGCGAACGACCTGGCGCGGGAGTTCGTGGGGCTCTCCGTGCTCGCCGGGGCGATCGCCTGGGCGACGTACCGTTTCCGGGTGCTGCCCCGGCGCGAGTCGTTCGAAGGCCAAGCGAAGGACGCCGGCTTGCGAGCAGCATCCGGCGACCCTCGGGGCTTGCTCGCATCGGGGTTCTCGATGTTCCGCCGTGCCGCGTCTGCCCGCGAGCTGGAGAACACCGCGTGGGGGGGCTGGCGGGGGCGAGAGGTCGTGGTTGTCGACTACTGGTATACGCCGGGCACGAACACGGCGCGCGACGACGAACAGCGTTTCATGTGTGTGGTCGACGAGGCCAGGCCAGAGTGGCCCGAACTCGCCGTCGTGCCTGCCGGAGTAGCAGCAGTAGCAGCGGACGCCGTGGGACGGGGGGACCAGGACTTGGAATCCGAGCGATTCAACCGGACGTTCGAGGTGCGCTCGTCCGACCGCCGGTTCGCGTCGGCGATGCTCGATGCCCGCATGATGGAGTGGCTGCTGGCCCAAGCGCCCGGGGTCGGGTTCGAGATCCTCGGCGGCCGCCTCATGGTGTTCGAACCCCGGATGCGCTCGAGCGTCGACGACCTCGCCCGCGCACTCGAGCGGTACGACGGGTTCCTCGAGCATGTGCCACGGATCGTGCTCCCATCGAGCCCCTCGGCCCCGGTGGTCGACGCAGCCCTGCCCGAACGATGAACGATCGTGCCAGCGCCTGGCTCGAAGCGAGCCTTCGCCACCGTCTGTGGTTCTCCGAGACCGATGACCATGCGTGCTCCGAGCTCCCGTTCGCCCTGTGCCGGCGAGGCGATGAGGTCGTGTCGCGGCACGTCTCGTGCGGCGTGATCGAGGCTCGCGAAGTGCGCACCTTCGACCTCGACGTCGTCGTGCGCGAAGAGGGAACGGCCAGCATCGGCGCCAACCCACTCGTCGATCTCGCCGGCTCGATGTTCGACGGCGACGCCGGGTTCCGCGGCACGGTCATCGAGCGATGGGAGTGCGCGCTGGTTCGGGCAGGTGCTGAGTGTGAGCGGCTGGCCGTCGCGCCCGAAGGCATCGTCACGTCGCTCGCCGACCTCGCCGTCGTGCCCGACCAAGACGTGGAACTCGAGGCATTCAACCGGGTGTTCGAGGTGCGGGCAGACGATCGGAAGTTCGCGAGCGACCTGCTCGACCCCCGCATGGTGGCCTTCCTCATCGGACATGCATCCGGATGCATCGTCGAGACCGTCGGCAACCGCATCCTGGTCGCCCAGCCTGCCTGCGAGCCGCCCGAAATGGATGCCCTGTTGCTGCTGGCCTTCGGCGTGGCCGATCGGGTGTCGAGAGCCGTGCGAACGCTTCATCCGCCGCTGCCCGCCGGGGAGCTCACCCCGCGCTGCCCGATCGGCCAGTCGGGCGTCGTCCGCTCGCTCGAGCCACTCGCCGAACGCCCCGGGGCGTTCGATCCGTGGCCGGACGTGCCTGGCGGGTGGGCCTGAGCGCTTTCCCTCGGGGTAGGCTGCACGGGACGTCTGACGAAGGGGAACGTCGTGGGGATCTGGCTCATCGTGTTGCTCGGCGTGATCGTGCTCGCCGCGATCGGCGCCGTCGTCTCGTACAACCGTTTCATCTCCCAGAAGACGCTGATCAAGGACGCCTGGGCCAACATCGACACCGAGCTCCGGCGTCGATACGACCTGATCCCGAACCTCGTGGAGACCGTGAAGGGTTACGCGTCGCACGAGCGTGAGGTGCTGGAGAACGTCACGCGCGCGCGCGCGATGGCGGCGAGCGCCACGGGCTCGCCCGCCGAGCAGGCGGCGGCTGAGGGTCCACTCGTCGCAGCGCTGCGCCAGCTGCTCCTCGTCGTGGAGAATTACCCCGACCTGAAGGCGAACCAGAACTTCCTGCAGCTCCAGGGCGAGCTCACGAACACCGAGGACCGTCTGCAGACCGCGCGCCGCTTCTACAACGCCAACGTGCGCGACTACAACCGGCGCGTGAAGCAGTTCCCGTCGGTGGTCGTCGCGAGCCTCTTCAACTTCGAGGAAGAGGAGTTCTTCGAGGTCGAAGACGCCGTCCGCGAGGGCGGCGCCCCGCAGGTGGACTTCGGCGCGCCGTCGGGCACGGGCGCCCCGTTGGCCGGAGAGGCCGCCGCCGCGCCCTCGTCGTCGGCTCCGTCGTCGTCGACGCCGCCGGCCCCGCCGCCGCCCGAAGACGATGTACCCGAGCCGCCGGGTCAGGCGGCGCCGCCGACGCCCCCGGGCTGACCCTCGGCGGCGAGCGGCTGCGAGAAGCCTCCGACGACCGTTCGCCGTCTGATCGAGCGGGTGAGCGCGCTCCACACGATCGCCCACACGACGGCCATCGCGCCCACGACCAGCGCGGCGACGCGGGGGCTGGCCGCGTCGGCGATCGCTGCGGCGATCACGCTCGAGATGGCGAGCGAGAGCGTGATCATGGCGAAGTCGAAGGCGAAGACCCGTCCTCGGATGTGGTCGGGCACGAGCACCTGCAGCCCGAACGTCGAGAGCACCCACTGCGCGCCGCCGCCCAGGTGCGCGACGAAGATCACGACGCATGCGACCCACAGCGTCGGCGCGAGGCCGAGGGCCATGTACGAGACGCCGAACACCGCCAGCGCGATGCCGATCGTGCCGAACAGCCGCCGGTGACCGGCGCCGCTGATGCGATGGCCGAGGAAGGGGCCGACCAGGGCTCCCACGCCGCGAGCGGCCATGAGCGCGCCGACGCCGATCTCGCCTCGCCTGAAGACGTCGACGCCGAAGACCGGGATGAGCGCGAGCACGCCGGCGGCCAGACCGAATCCGGCCTTCACGCCGATCAGCGCGAGCACGCGATGATCGCGGCGGGCGTAGTGCACCACCTCGATCGTGGCGGCGAGCATCTTGGGGTGCTCGTGCCCGGGTTCGCGCGGCTCGGAGAACGGGCGGCGGATGCCCCAGAGCAGCAGCGCCGAGACCCCGAACGACGCGGCATCGACCACGAAGGCCGTGTCGCGTCCGAACACGGTGGCCACGACGCCGCCGAGGCCGGCGCCGACCGCGAGCATCGTGCCCCAGAGCGAACCATTCAGTGCGTTCGCGGTGGGCAGGTCGCGTGGTGCCACCAGGTTCGGGGTCGCCGCCGTCGACGCGGGGTCGAACGGCGCGCCGAATATCGACAGCAACGCGAGGAGCGGGTACGCGAGCCATACCGTGTCGGACCCGACGAACAGGAACGAGGCGCACACGCCGACCCGTGCGAGGTCGCAGACGATCATCAGCTTCCGTCGGTCGAGCCGGTCGACGAGCACGCCTGCAGGCGGCGAGGCGATGAAGAAGGCGAGTTCCTGCGCGAGGATCGCGAGCCCGACGTCGATCGCGCGTCCGGTTGTCTCGACGATCAGCGAGGTGATGGCCACGAACAGGAACCAGTCCCCGCCGAGGGAGATGACGGAGGCCAGGAAGAGCCGCCGGAAGTCGCGGTTGCGTCGCAACAGGGAGACGCTGGCGCCCAGGCCGGTCGTCGCCTCGAGCTCCTGCGTCGCCGGGTCGGGTTCGCGTTCGGCCATGTCGGTTCGTCACACTAGCGGCGTCCAGGCAGGAGTGAGGCACGCCCGGATGGGTAGCATGCATCGACGTACACGCACGGGGAGACGACGATGACGTTCGGTTACGAGGGCAAGCTCTACATCCTGGCGTTCGACCACCGGGGCTCGTTCCAGAAGAAGTTCTTCGGCATCGAAGGCGCGCCGAGCCCGGAGGAATCGCAGCGCATCATCGACGCGAAGCGGGTGATCTTCGAGGGCATGCAGCGGGCGCTCGCGGACGGGCTCGACGCGTCGGCGGCGGGCGTGCTGGTCGACGAGCAGTTCGGCACGCAGGTCGCTCGCGACGCCACGCGGGCGGGCATGGTGCTCGCGATGCCCGCCGAGAAGTCGGGACAGAACGACTTCGACTTCGAGTACGGCTCGGAGTTCGGCGCGCACATCGAGGCGTTCGACCCGACCTTCACCAAGGTGCTCGTGCGCTACAACCCGCATGGCGACGGCGCGATGAACGCGCGCCAGGCCGCGAAGCTGAAGGAGCTCTCGGAGTGGCTGCACCGGCACGACCGGCGATTCCTCTTCGAGTTGCTCGTGCCGGCGGAAGCGCACCAGCTCGAAGCCGTCGACGGCGACGAAGGCCGCTACGACCGCGAGCTGCGTCCCGACCTCATGAAGGTCGCGATCGCCGAGTTGCAGGAAACGGGCATCGAGGCGGACATCTGGAAGATCGAGGGCATCGATGACCCGGCCAAGTGCGCCGAGATCGTCGAGCAGTGCCGCATCGGCGGACGCGACGGTGTCGGGTGCGTCGTGCTGGGTCGTGGCGCCGACGACGAGGCGGTCGACGCGTGGCTGCGGGCCGCCCGCGACGTGCCGGGCTACCAGGGCTTCGCGATCGGACGTTCGATCTGGTGGAACCCCCTGATGTCCTTCGTGAACGGCGAGTTGCCGCGCGAGGAAGCGGCGACCCAGATCGCGAACAACTATCGACGGTTCGTGGCCGTCTACGAGGAGGGCTGATCCGTGGCTGTCATCAAGACGATCGACCTGGTCGGGGTATCACCCGAGTCGTGGCGCGCCGCCGCGCAGGAGGCGCTGGCCGAGGCCTCGAAGACGATCAGAGGCATCGAAGGCATGGACATCCTCGAGACGAGCGCATCGGTCGCTGACGGGAAGATCGCCGAATACCACACGCACGTGCGCATCCGGTTCCGCATCGAACAGTAAGGGCCGGCCGGGCTCAGCCGTCGAGCAGCAAGCCGCGGCGGCGGCGGACGCGTCGGTCGACGCGGTTGAACACCAGGTAATCGACGAGCACGCCGATCCCGGCGATCACGGCGACGACCGCGAGCAGCGCGGGCACGTCGTCGGCTTCCTGGGCCAGCAGATGCCCGAGCCCGACCGCGCCCGCCGCGGCGATGATGAGCTCGGCGGCCATCAGCGCCTTCCAGGCGAAGCCCCACGCCTGCTGCAGTCCTGCGATGAACCCCGGCAGCGCGGCGGGCAGGATGACCTCGCGGTACAGCGGCCAGCCGTCGGCGCCGAGCGTGCGGCCGGCACGCTTCAGACTCGGTGGCACCTGTCGCATCGCCGCCATCGTGGCGAGCGTCATCGACGGGAACGAGCCCACGACCGTCACGAAGACGACCGCGCGCTCGGTCGCGCCGAACCAGATGACAGCGATCGGTACCCACGCCACGAACGGCACGATCTGCAGGGCCACGACGAGTGGTCGGAGCGAACGGCGCACGAACTCGTTCAGCGCGAAGCCGACGCCGAGCAGCGTGCCGGCCATGACCGCGATCGCGAACGAGAACACCAGCCGGATCAGCGTCTTGATCGTCGCTTCGGGGATGGTGCCGTCGGCCATGCCGGTGACGAAGGCCCGCCACGTCTCGAGCGGCGAAGGGACTCCCGCGCTCGTGGTCAGTGCGGCGACGGCGGCCCAGACGGCGATGAGGCCGGCGATGCCCGCGAGCGGAGGCCCGAGCTCGTGGGCGAGCCGCCGCAGGCCGAGCTGGCGCGTCGCCGGCGCGGTGACCGTGCTCATCGATCCTCGCTCTCGGTCACGATCGGACGGTCGCTTCCCTCGTTGCGGGCCCGGTCGACCTCGCGCATGAGCAGCTCGTGCACGTCAGAGACCACGCGCGCGACCAGCACGTCATCGAGTTGGCGTGGCCGGGGGGCGCTGATGCGCACCTCCTCGAGCAGGTGCCCAGGAGAGGCCGACATCACGAGCACGCGGTCGGCGAGCAGTGCGGCTTCGCGCACGTTGTGGGTGACGAAGACGAAGGTCTTGCGTCCGCCGCGTTCGAGCCACACCCGCTGCACCTCGTCCTGCAGCAGCTCGCGAGCCTGTGCATCGAGCGCACCGAAGGGCTCGTCGCCGAGCAGCACCTCGGGCTCGGTGGCGAGCGCGCGCGCGAGCTGGGCGCGCTGACGCATGCCCGCCGACAGCTCGTGGGGCTGCACGCCGGCGAATGGCTCGAGTCCGACGTTCGAGAGCCAGGTGCGCACGCGACCGGGGCGCTCGGAGGCCGGCACGCCGGTGAGCTTCAGCGCGAGCTCGACGTTGCCCGCGACCGAGAGCCAGGGGAAGAGCGCAGGCTCCTGGAAGAGCACGGCGCGATCGGGCCCGGGGCCACTGATCGGCCGTCCGTCGAGCAACACCTCGCCCGACGTGGGCTCGTCGAGGCCGGCGAGCACGTTGAGGATCGACGTCTTGCCGCACCCCGACGGTCCCAGCAGGCACACGAACTCGCCCACGTGCACATCGAAGGTCACATGGTCGACAGCCGTGACGACCGCGCCGCTCGTCGACCGTCTCGTCTTCACGAGGTCACGCACGGCGAGCTTGGCAGGCGTGCCATCGGGCACCGGCGCCGCTCGCTCGTGCGTGGTGATCACGTCGCTCATCGTGTGTGGATCCTCACGGTCCTCACCGCAGCCGGAACTTCTCGGCCATCTCGATCTGCACGACCTTGCCGTCTTGGATCACCAGCACGACCGTGCCGTAGTTGATGCGCCGTACGATGTCGGCCACCTTCGCGAGCACGAGGCGTTCCTCCTCGGAGAGGTCGAGCGCGGCCAGCCGCTCGTCGGCGGTGCCGGTCGCTTCGGTTCCGCTGGTGGTGTCCTCGCTCACCGTCGGAGTGTACGTCGGCCTCTTCGGCCGGCAGGGTCATGAGGTCACGTAGAAGAACCCCGTGGCGAGCAGGGCGACGGGCGCCAGGAACAAGGTGCCGACGAACAGCGCGAGCCGGCGGTTGCTCGCCACGAGGTAGTCGTCCAGTCGCAGCACCGATCGTTGCACGGGCTTGTAGATGAACGCGAGGATCACGAGCGAGACGACCGTGACCCCGATGGCCTCTGCCAGCACGACCTGCGCCGCGTCGGGGGAGGGCTGCAACATAGCGACCACGAGCGTGTCGGCGAGCGTCGTGATGTTGGCACCCATGATGTAGGGGAGCGCTTCCTCGCGCTTGATCAACCCCTTGGCCGCCAGCGGCACCAGCACCGTGAGCGCGACCGACACCGAGAGCGTGAGCGTCGCCACGATGCAGCCGAGGAAGAACATCGTCCACGGACGCTTCAACCACGCCGCGCGTTTCGACGCGGTCGCGTCGCTGCTCACATGCGGGAGCACCCGGTCGATCAGGTTGAACGAGACCAGGATCACGCCGAGCCCGATCAGGAACAGCGACCAGCCGGGCACGTTGGTCGAGATGAAATCGACGATCGGTCCCCAGAGCGCGCCGAGCACAGCGTCGAGCTTGCCCGATGCGTGCAGGTCGAACCCGTCGAGCCAGCCGGCGCGGATGATGCCGTACCCGATCAGCATGCCGGGCAGATAGACGATGGCGGTCATCGTCATGGCCTGGATGCCGATGCCGATCGAATCGCTGCGCCCGCGTCGGATGTCGCTCGCCGAGGCGCCCGCCGCGATCTGCACCTTCGCCTGCTTCGTCGCGTAGAGGAAGCCGGTGAGCAACACGATGAACGACGCGCCGAGTCGCGAGCCGGAGAGCATGGTGAAAGCCTGCAGCTTCGTGAGCGTGCCGGCGCCGAAGAGGCTGATCGCCGTCGCGGCGACGGGCGAACCGGAGAGCACGAAGTAGGCGCCGAGCCACCCGGCTCCGAGGGTCGACACACCGTTGGCGAAGGGGAACTGCCCCTCGATCTGCGGCCCGACGGCGGCCGCGCCTTCCTTCATCAACTGCACGGCCAGGATGAACAGGAACATCGCCGGCAGGAAGAGCAGCAGCTTGCGCGCGACATCCCATGGAGAACGAGGTGCCTCGAACGGCCCCCAGTCGAGGAGGTGCCGAGCCTGGTTCGCCTCGACGGGAACACAGAACTCGCCGTCGATCTCGACCAACCTCGCTTCCTGCTCGAGGTCGCGTTCGAGTTCCTTGGATCGCTTCGCCATCTCCGGCTCTCTCCATGAAACGAAAAGGGGCCGCAACGCGCGCGGGAACGGATCGGTTCCCCCTTATGCGTCGCGGCCTCCGGTCTTTCCGGTCAGCTGCAGGGCGAGGTTACTGCCGCGCTCTAGGCAGGGTCAACGGCCATCGGCCCTATGCGGCATCCGACTTGTGTTGCATTCTCGTGGCAGGAGTGCCCGGGTTGACCGATTCTGCATGTCACCGTTCCTGCCGGCCGGTACTTCTCGCGCGTCACGCCGATCGTGGCAGGTCGCTGCCGAAAGGTCATGAGCCGGCTCGACGGAGCGGGGGCCTGCCCTCAGCGCGACGGGTGTAGCGGATCGC
This sequence comes from uncultured Actinomycetes bacterium, assembly GCA_963722795.1. Taxonomy (GTDB): domain Bacteria; phylum Actinomycetota; class UBA4738; order UBA4738; family HRBIN12; genus JAOUEA01. The sequence goes on along the minus strand of CAVROD010000001.1, from coordinate 437,048 downwards.
CCAGCGTGCGTGCCACCGCTCTGCATCGGGCGACGATTCCCACCGCCAATCGAACCCGTCGTGTTCGATGCCGGAGAACACCATGCGCTTGAACGCGCGGTCGGCATCGACCGGGCCCGGCGTCGCGAACACCACGCTGCCGTCGCCGAGCGACGACCCCTCGAGGTGCCAGTAGCTGCTGTTGGCGTCGACCCAGGTCTGCCGCCATCCGGCGATCTCGTCGAACACCGAGACGCTCATGCCCCGGAACGGTTCGTCGTCGAGGGCCTCGAACCGCTCGACCACCACCGCATCGCCGAGCTCGCGGGTGACCGAGTTGACGCCGTGGCCGTCGTGCCAGCGGCAGTCCCACTCGCCGATCCAGAAGTCGAGTGCGCGCGCATCCATGTACGAAAGCCTAGGTGGGGCCCGGCCGGGCCGCTTCCGGATGATTGCCGTTGGTTCGGAGGGTGCTCAGCCGCCGCAGGCGCACCCGCCGCCACCGCAGCATCCACCCCCGGCGGACGCTGCGGGACCGGCGAACCCGGGGGATGCCGAGCCGCCCGCCGCGAAGACCGAGAAGCGTCGTCGCACCCGGTCGCCGCCGCACGACGGGCACGCGAGCGCGGTGTCGACCGCGCTCATCGACCGCCGCTGTTCGAACGGCTGCTCGCATCCGAGGCAGATGTACTCGTAGGTGGCCATGGCCGCCAGGATAGCGGGCCGGGCGGACACCGGCGGTCGAGCGGGCAGCGATGCGCGAGGTCACGCGTACGAGCTGGTCCGTCCCGACATGCGGTGGCCGACCGCCGCGGCCGCCTCCACGACCTGGCGCCCGAGACCCGGGAGGTCGCGGGTGGGCACCCGATAGCCGGGCCCCGAGATGCTCACGGCGGCCACGGCCATTCCGTCGGCGAGCACGGGGGCGGCGATCGTGACGAGCCCGTCTTCCAGTTCGCCGTTGCTCGTGGCGTACCCGCGCCGGCGCACGTCGTCGAGGGCACGTCGCAGCTCGTCGGGGTCGGTGATCGTGCGTTCCGTGAGCGGCTCGAGCCGACGTCGCAGCAGGGCCTGCCGGGCTCGCGGGTCGCCCCAGGCCAGCAGCACCTTGCCGCTCGAGCTCGCGTGCACCGGGCTGCGTCGGCCGACCCAGCTCGCCATCACCACCGTCTGCGCCGGCGTGACCTGGTCGATGTAGACCACGTGGTACCGATCGAGGATCGCGAGGTTCACCGTTTCCGAGGCAGCGGCTGAGAGCTGCTCGAGTTCGGGCCGGGCCTGGCTCACCACTGGAAGGCGCGCCACTGCGGTGGCCGCGAGACCGACCATGCGTGCGCCGAGCCGGAATCGCTGGGTGGCGGCATCGCGCTCGACCATGCCGCTGGCAGCCAGCGTGCCCAGCAGCCGAGAGGCGGTCGAACGATGCACCCCCAGCGCACGCGCCACCTCCGACACCCCGAGGCCCTCGGGGGCGGCGCCGAGCGCATCGAGCACGGTGACCACCCGCTCGGCACCGTCGGTCGCTCGCATGACGAACAGGATACGTGCGTGTTGCCCTCACGGCACTCCCTGCCTTGTGCGGCTGTCCGATGACTCGTAGCGTCCGCGCCGACCGACCCGACCGACCCGACCGTCCGACCAACAGACCGAGAGGGCGACACGACCGTGAGCGACGGCAATCCGTTCGCGACCGACGGCATCTGGCTGAAGTGTGCCTTCCACACACACACCGCGCGCTCCGACGGTGAGCTCGATCCGGCGGCGCACGTTCGCCACCATGAGTGGGCCGGCTTCGACGTGTGCACGATCACCGACCACTGGACGCTCACGCACGAGCCCTCGACGAAGCACTGCCTCGTGATCACGGGAGCCGAGCTCGCCGCCGACCCGTACGGCGGGGCGTTCGTCGACAGCGAGATCCTCGCGATCGGCATCAGCGAGATCCCCGAGGATCCCGGTGGCGATCGCTCGCGCTGGGGACCGATCGACGCCTACCACTACAAGACCTTCCCCGACCTGTCGGCGGCCGCACGGTGCATCGCCGACCAGGGGGGCGTGTCGTTCATCGCGCATCCCTACTGGAGCGGCATGCCGCTGGAGACGCTGCTCGCGGCCGATGGCACGCACGGACTCGAGCTCTTCAATTCGAGCGCCGAACGGGAGAACCTGCGCGGGGACTCGAGCTACGTGTGGGATCAAAGCCTCGAACGCGACCACCGCCTGTGGGCCTTCGCGACCGACGACTGCCACTATCCGGGCTTCGACATCAACGATGCGTGGACGATGGTGCGGGCGGCCGAACGCAGCGAGGCGGCGGTGCTCGATGCGTTGCGCCACGGCCACCACTACGCCACGAGCGGGCCCGAGCTGCTCGACATGTCGGTCGACGGCGACGCGCTCGAGGTGCGCTGCAGCTCCGCTCGCTCGATCGTGATGGCGTCGCGTTACGAGACCGGATGGGCTGTGCGCGCCGATGTCCGCAACCGACAGGAAGATGCGAGGATCCTCGAACGCGACGACCGGGGCCTCGTGGTACGCGCGCGGTTCGAGCCACCGATGGAACTGCCGTACCGGCGCATCGTGATCGAAGACGAACGAGGACGCAGGGCATGGTCGAACCCGATCTGAGGGCCGATCTCGCCTTCGCGCACGAACTCGCCGACGTGGCCGCCGAGGTCACGATGTCGTGGTTCGGCCACCGGTTGCCGGTCGAGCTGAAGGACGACGAGACGCCGGTGACCGAGGTCGATCGCCGGGCCGAGCAGGCGATCCGCGATGCCATCGCGGCGCGGCATCCGGGTGATGCCGTCTTAGGCGAGGAAGCCGGCCTGCAGGAGGGCGCGAACGGACGCAGGTGGGTGATCGATCCGGTCGACGGCACGAAGCTCTACGCCGAAGGCATCCCGTTGTGGACCACGCTGATCGCCCTCGAGGTCGACGGCGAGGCCCTCGTCGGCGTGGCCGACGCCCCGGCGATCGGCGACCGTTACCACGCGACCCGTGGCGGCGGCGGATGGCGAGGCGAACGCCGCCTGGCGGTGTCATCGGTGCCGACCCTGGGCAGGTCGTTCGTCGCGCATTCCGCGATGGAGGAGTGGATCGCCGGGGGGCGCAGCGACGCGCTGATGCGCGTCGCCGCAGGCGCGCGGCGCACCCGGGGCTTGAGCGACGCGTGGGCGCACCTGCTCGTCGCGCAGGGTTCGGTCGAGGCGCTGCTCGAGCATGAGCCGTGCCAGACGTGGGACTGGACGGCCACCGGGCTGATCGTGCACGAGGCGGGTGGCTGTCTCTCGACGCTCGGCGGCGCCCCACCGGCCGCGGGAGGCGACCTTCTCGTGTCGAACGGGTTCGTGCACCGAGAGGTCGTCGACGTGTTGGCGGCGGGAACATGAGCGGGCTGGAACCGTTGCCGAGGTGGCACGCACGGCGCCGCCGCGGGCGGGAGTGGACGGTAGGTTCGGCGATGAGCGCAGGTCGGTGCGACCGCGCTCGAGCCCTCGGATGCGGGAGGTCGGCATGAGGTCCGGAACATCGGCACGGCAGACGAACGCCACACCCGGCACCAGGCCGCGATCGACACGCCGCGCCGAAGGACGAACCTGGGCGGCCTTCGTGGTCGCGCTCGCCGTCTGCGGCGGGCTCGTCGCTCCGTCGGCGAACGCCCAGACACCTGCCGCCGACGACGAGCTCGTGCTGCGCATCGGCACGACGGTCGATCTCACGTCCGCCAACATCTGGGCAGCGACGGCGGGCAGCGACTGGACGCTCTCGACGATGCAGTACGACATGATGCTGAAGTTCGCGTCCGAGGACCTGAGTCCGGCTCCGAGCTTGGCCACCGGGTGCGAGCCCAACTCCGACTCCACGGTATGGACCTGCACGTTGCGCGACGGCCTGATGTGGAGCGACGGCACGCCGCTCACCTCGCGCGATATCGCCTTCACCTACCGGTTCGTGATCGACAACAAGATCCCGCAGTACAAGAGCTACTTCCCGTTCAACCCCACGTTCGAGACGCCGGACGACCAGACCCTGATCTGGACGTCGGAGGAGCCGACCTTCGCCCTCGACGTGCCGCCATGGGCCTACATCGTGCCGGAGAAGGTCTGGGCGGACTACGACGGGCAGACCCTGCGCGACATCCGCGCGGTGGAGCACGTGCCGGCGATCGGCAGCGGTCCGTTCACGCTCACCGATTGGCAGCCGGGCCAGGGATGCTCCCTCGAGCGCAACGAGTACTTCTGGGGCGAGGAGCCCGAGGTCGATCGCATCGAGTTCCGCGTCTACTCGAACCAGGAAGCCATGATCCAGGCGCTGCGCAACGGCGAGATCGACTTCGCCGACGGGCTGAAGCCCCAGCTGGTGGCCTCGGTCGAGGGCATCGCCGAACGTGACCTTGCAGCACGTCGTCTCCGACTGGTGGCTGAACCTCGCGTTCAACTTCGGCGGCCAGAGCCCCGAGGCCGACCCGCTGCCCGCGTTGCACGACATCACCGTGCGCCAGGCGATCGCGATGGCGATCGACAAGCAGGCCATCGCCGACAAGGTCTACCAAGGCACGGCCGCCCCGGGCGACACGATCATCCGGCCGGCATCGGCGTTCTGGCACCTGGACATCCCCGCCGAAGAAGAGCTGGCCTACGACCCCGAGGCTGCCGCGGCGATGCTCGAGGAAGCCGGCTACGTCGACTCCGACGATGACGGCGTTCGCGAAGACCCTGAGACCGGCGATCCGTTCGAGCTGCTGGTGCCGGCCTCACAGGACACCGGGGGCGCCGTGGAAGCCGGCGAGCTCATCGTCGGGTTCCTCGACCAGATCGGCATCCAGGTGGAACTCCGCCCCGTTTCCGACGCGAAGATGAACGACTACTGGGGCGCCGGCAACTTCGATGCCTACATCTGGTACTGGAGCGGCGACCCCGACCCGAACTACCAGCTCTTCGTGTTCACCTCGGAACAGTGCGGAGCCTGGAGCGACGGGTGCTGGCAGGATCCGACGTTCGACGCGCTCTACGAGGAACAGCGCAACGACGTTCGACCGGGAAGCCCGCCAGGAGCTCGTGTTCGAGGCCCAGCGACGGGCGTACGAACAGATCCCCGGCGTCGTGCTCGCCTACCCCGGGTCGCTGCAGGCCTACCGCAACGACCGCTTCACCGGGTGGGTGCCGGACGCCGGGCGACGACGGCTACCTGCTGCCGGGCTACAACTACGACTCGCTGGTCTCGCTGCGCGCGGTCGATGACTCGGTGGCAGCGACGTCGGGCGGCTCGAGCGGCATCCCAGGGTGGATCTGGCTGGTGGCCGGTGTCGCCGTGGTCGCGCTGATCGTCGTGATGTCGCGCCGCGGACGGCGGCGCGAGCTCGACGAGGCCTGAGCGGCGCCGCGACGAGGGCGACGAGCAGGCGAGCGGGGTGGGCGCGCGGCGCTACGTGGGTCGGAAGTTCCTGCAGGCCCTGCTCACGCTCGCATTCGTGCTGACGTTCAACTTCGTCCTGTTCCGCGTGCTGCCGGGCGATCCGGTCGGGTTGCTGGCGCGCAGCCAGCGGCTCACCGAGCAGGACGTCGCCGCCCTGCAGGCCGAGCTGGGGCTCGATCAGCCGATCGCGCAGCAGTTCGTGACCTACGCTGGCCAGACCTTGACCGGCAACCTCGGGGTCTCGTTACGCAGCGCCCGGGAGGTCACGGCCACGATCTGGTCGCGCATCGGGCCGACCGTGCTGCTCGTCGGGCTCGGCACCCTCTTCGCGACCGTCATCGGCATCTGGATCGGCATCAAGGGCGGGTGGCGCCGAGGCAGCACGTTCGACACCACCTCGCTCTACGGGTCGCTCGCGCTCTACTCGATCCCGGAAGGTTGGCTCGGCATGCTGTTGTTGCTGGTGCTCTCCGGCATGCTGGGCCTCTTCCCGGCGGGCGGATTCGAGACCGGGGGCGAGACGGGCGTCGCGCGGTTCGTCGACGTGCTCGACCACCTGTTCCTGCCGGTGCTGACGCTCACGCTCGGCTACGTGGGGCAGTACGCGATCATCATGCGTTCGTCGATGATCGACGTGACGCACGAGGACTACGTGACGAGCGCGCGCGCCAAGGGCGTGCCCGAGCACCTGGTGCGCCGCAATCACGTCGTGCCGAACGCCTTCCTGCCCACGTTCACGCTGATCTTCCTGAACTTCGGATTCGTGCTCGGCGGCGCGATCGTGGTCGAGGCGGTCTTCTCGTGGCCTGGGCTCGGCTTGCTCACCTACGACGCGATCAACCAGCTCGACTATCCCGTGATCCAGGGGGTCTTCCTGCTCTCGAGCGCTGCGGTGATCGTGTTCAACCTGGTCGCCGACATCACCTACGGCTACCTCGACCCGCGCGTGCGGGAGGCCTGACGTGGCCGTCGAGCAGGTGCGGGAGGTGCGCTCACCCCGCGCGTTGGTGTGGCAGCGCCGGCGAGCCTCCGCGGCTGCGCACTGGCGCACGTTCCGCCGCGATCGACAGGGCATGGTGGGGCTCGGCATCTTGTCGTTCTTCGTCGTGGTGGCGATCGTGGGGCCGATGTTCATCGACCCCGCCGCCATCGAGCCGGCCACGGCCGACGGCCCGTTGCTGGCCCCTCCGTCGATCGACTACCCGCTCGGCACGGACAACTTCGGACGGTCGGTCCTGCTGCTCATGGTGCAGGGCGCGCGCATCTCCCTGCTCGTCGGCTTCACCGCGGCGTTCGGCACGATGTTGATCGGCTCGAGCATCGGCATCACGGCGGGCTACTTCGGCGGCACGCGCGTCGACACCATGCTGAACGCGGTGACGAACTGGTTCCTCGTGCTGCCCTGGATCGCGCTCGCGATCGCACTGACGGCGGTGATCGGGCCGACGCTCGTCAACGTGATCGTCGTGATCGCGATCACCTCGTGGGCGAGCACGGCGCGTCTCGTGCGCTCGCAGTCGCTCTCGGTGAAGGAACGTCCGTTCATGGAGCGCAGCCGGGCGCTGGGCGCCGGCCACTGGCACATGATCACCCGTCACGTGCTGCCCAACGTGTTCCCGATCTTGTTCGCGAATGCCGTGCTGATGATCGCCCTCGCGATCTTGTCCGAGACGACGCTGTCGATCCTCGGACTCGGGCCGGCGAACGCGATCTCGTGGGGCCGTATCATCGACGACTCGTTCTCGGCGGGGGCACTCTCGGCCGGGTGGTGGTGGTGGCTGATCCCGCCGGGGGTGGCGATCATGCTGGTGACGCTGTCGTTCACGATGGTCGGGTTCGCGCTCGACGAGGTGCTGAGCCCCCGCCTCCGCTCGCGCTAGTCCCGTCGGAGCCGTCAGGCCCCATGCCGCAGCACGCGACCGGCCAGCACGCCGGTGGTCGAGCCGTGATCGACGGCGACCACGCCGTTCACGAGCACCCAGTCGATGCCGCTGGGGCTCGCGTGCGGATAGTTCGCGTCGATCGGATCGTGCGGGAAACGGTTCGTCGCCCGGTCGTGCACGTTCGGCAGGTCGAGCACGACGAGATCGGCCATCGCCCCTTCGATGATGCGGCCACGGTCGTGCAACCCGAGCCGGGACGCCGGCATCCAGGTCATCTTCCGGATGGCCGTCTCGAGATCGACGAGCGGCGGGGAATCGGGGGTACCGACGACCCAGCGCTCGAGCATGCCGGGGAACTCCCCGTAGCTGCAGGGCATGTATACGGGCCGGCGACCACGTTCCACGCCCCTCGGCAGCACCCACCCGTCGGAGCAGTACATGACCATGGGATGGGTCGCGACCGCGCGCACCACCGATTCCTCGATGTAGTCGAACAACCCCCAGGCCGAGCCCCGGGTCTCGACGATGACGGCGAGGTAGGCCGACCACCCGTCGATGCGGCGTTCCTGGGCGATCGAGTCGATCGTGCGTCCGGCGAGGGAGCCGGCGGCGCCGGCAGGCAGCACCCAGATGCGATCCCACGCACCGTGCTTCAGCAGCCCGACGGGTCCGTACGCAGGGCGCTCGTCTCGCACGACCTCGTCGATGAGCGCATCGCGCTTGGTGCCGAGGAGCGCCAGCAGGTCCTCGGGCCCGAGTTCGTGGGTCCACTGGGGCAGCCCCTTGCGCAACCCCCAGGCGAAGTCGGTGTGGGCGTCGTTGTCGACACCGACGTCGAGGCCGCGTTCGCGCGCCGTCTCCCACAGGGCCATGACCTCCGGGAGCAGGTGCGAGCCGCCCCACTTCGGTGCGTTATGGCTCACCTGCACCCGGCACCCTGCTCGCTCGCCGATCGCGAGGCATTCGCGCACGGCCTCGACGACCGTCTCGCGCTCGCCCCGGATGTGACTCGCGTAGAGCCCGCCGTAGCGGGCGACGATCTCGGCGAGCGCGACCACCTCGTCGGTGTCGCCGAAGCAGCCGGGCGGATAGACGAGCCCGGTCGACAGACCGAAGGCGCCGGCTCCCATGGCTTCGTCGACGTGGGCCCGCATCGCCTCCAACTCATCGGGGTTCGGCGGACGCTGCTCGTAGCCGAGCACCGCGAGCCGCACGGCGCCGTGCCCGACGAGGGGCGCGACGTTGATGCCGACGCCGGCGCGCTCGACGACGGCCAGGTAGTCGGCGAACGTCGACCACGCGTACTCGACCGGGTGTCCGTAGTCGGGCCAGGCGGCTTCGGCCAGCTCACGGGTGCCCTCGTCGATCGGCGCGGGCGACTCGCCGCAGTTGCCCGTCACGTGCGTCGTCGCGCCTTGCAGCAGCGCGTTGGCGGCGGTGGGGTCCTGCAGCACACCGATGTCGGAGTGGGTGTGGATGTCGACGAACCCGGGCGTCACCGTGCGCCCGCGGGCGTCGATCACCCGCGCGGCCGTGCCGACCGCGTCAGACGCCGAGGGCCCGACCGCGACGATGCGGCCTTCGCGCACCGCGATGTCGCCGTCGAACGCGGGCGCTCCGGTGCCGTCGACGATCGAGCCGCCCGCGATGACCAGATCCGTTCGCACCGGCACGAGCGTCCCAAAGGGTGACGGTGCGAGGCAACCTCGATGCGAGCCGGTACCCTGGAAGCATGCCCGAGAGCTACGGGAAGCGTCAGCGCCAGGACGTGAAGGCGCGCAAGGCAGCCGCTCGTGAGGAGCGTCGCCTGGCGCGCGCCCAGCGTGACGCAGACCGTGCCGCTGGGCTGGTCGAGGCGGGCACCCCCATCGAGGCGACCGATCCCGCCGACCTCGGGCTCGACGACGAGGTCCCGGCGGGCGAACCGCAGCCAGGGCCTTCCGCCTGATCCGCTCCTGCCCTCGCTTCCGTTTCCTTGCCGTTGACCTGCGGCCGGCCCCCTCGGTAGCGGCGCGAGGATGGTTGCGGGCGTCGCCGGAGGTCGCAGCCGACTAGGCTGGGCCGGTGGATGCTCGACGAAGAACGCATCGCGCTGTTCCTGGACTACGAGAACCTCGCGATCGGGGCGCGCGACCGCCTCGAGGGCATGCACTTCGATCTGCGTCCGGTGCTCGACGCGCTGGCCGAGCGCGGACGGGTCATCGCGCGCAAGGCGTACGCGGACTGGTCCTACTTCGACGAGGACCGGCGCATGCTCACGCGCAGCCACGTCGAGCTGATCGAGATCCCCCAGCGGATGGGCGCCTCGCGCAAGAACGCCGCCGACATCAAGCTGTGCGTCGACGCGCTCGAGATGGCGTTCGAACGCGACTACGTCACGACGTTCGTGATCTGCACGGGCGACAGCGACTTCACGCCGCTCGTGCACAAGCTGCGCGAGCTGAACAAGCGGGTGATCGGCGTCGGGATCAAGGAGTCGACCTCGGCGCTGCTGCCGCCCGCCTGCGACGAGTTCCTGTTCTACGAGACGCTCGAGGGCGTCGACGTGCCGGCTGAGCGGCGCCGGCGCGGGCGACGGTCTCGGCGGCCGTGCCGCGAACGGCCCGCGCGGCGGAGCCCGAGCCGGTCGAGCGAGCCGAGGAGGATGCCGACAGGATGCGCCGCCCCGCGACGAGGACCAGCTCGCCATCCTGATCGCGCAGACCGTCGCGGGACTCGAGCAGAGCGTCGGGCGGCCCCGTGCTCGCGTCGTCGGTCAAGCGCGCGCTGCTGCGCAAGGACCCGACGTTCAGCGAGGCCGAGTACGGCTTCCGTGCGTTCGGCGAGCTGCTGCGCCACCTCGCCGACCGCAACGTGATCGAGCTCTGCGAGGGCTCCGCCAAGGGCGACCCCGAGGTCTCCCTGCCCTCGCACGGCGGCGAGACCGAGGCGTTCGACCTGCTGCGCGACGTCGTCGCCGACCTGCAGGCCAAGGGCCCGGCGCAGCTCTCCGGACTCAAGAACCAGCGTGCGGAAGGTGCGCCCGGACTTCAGCGAGAAGAAGTACGGGTACCGCGGCTTCCTGCAGTTCTGCCGAGCGGCCGCGACCCAGGGGTCGGTGACCTCGACTGGGACGACGAGGCCGAGGACTACCTCGTCTCGATCCCCTGAGGCGGGCGTGACCGCGCCGATCGAGTGCGTGGTCGAGGTGGGGGCCAAGCGCACCTTCGCGGCCGCCACAGCCTGGCCGGGGTGGTGCCGTTCCGCCAAGGCGGAGGGCGAGGCGCTCGAGGCGCTGGCTGCCTACGGCGAGCGTTACGCGGCGGTGCTCGCCTGCGGCGGCCCAGGGTTCATCCCGCCGCGATCGGTGGCCGAACTGCTCGTCGTCGAACGCGCGCCGGGCAACGCGACCACCGAGTTCGGTGCGCCCGACGCCGTGTTCGCCGCCGACGACGAGGCGATCGCGGCCCGCGGCTGGACGCGCCTGCGATCGATCCTCGAGGCATGCTGGACGGCCTTCGACCGGGCGGCGACCGACGCCGACGGCGTCGCGCTGGCGAAGGGCCCGCGCGGCGGCGGCCGCGAGCTCGACGCGATCGTCGCGCACGTCACCGACGCCGAGGTCAGCTATCTGCGCCGACTCACGGGCGCCGCGGTGAAGCTCGATGGGGCCGATGCGTGGGCCTCGCGGCTCGTCGAGCGCGCCGCGGTGCTCGACGGGCTCGAGCGGGCGAAGGCGGGCACGCTGCCCGAGGCAGGCCCCCGGGGCGGCGTGATGTGGACGCCGCGTCGATTCCTGCGGCGGGCTGCCTGGCACGTGCTCGACCACGCGTGGGAGATCGAGGATCGCGCGAACCGATGATCGGGGTCAGGGCTCGGCGGGCGCCGACCAGGCGTACAGGGCCATGGGCTCGCCCTCGTACAGGAAGTCCTTCTCGTAGCGCATGCCGATCTTCTCTGCGACGTGGATCGACGCGGCATGCTCGGGATAGATGCAGGAGACCAGACGCCCGCGGCCGAGCTCGCGCACGGCCCAGTCGCGGATCGCGCCAGCGACCTCCGTGCCCAGGCCCCGGCCCCACACCTCGCGGGCGAGCAGGTAGGCGACCTCGAGTTCCTCGATGCCGTCGATGTCGGGCCACACGATCAGTCCGCAGAGCCCGACCATGTCGCCGCCCTCGCGCAGCACGGTCGCCCATTCGCCGAAGCCTCGCTCGGCGTAGGCCACGCGTTGGCGATCGATGGCGCGCGCCGCGTCGTCGCGCCCGCGGGGACCGCCGGTGCCGATGTATCGCATCACCTCGGGGTCGGCGTACATCGCCGCCAGGGCACCGAGGTCGCCGGGCGCCAGCGCGCGCAACGTGAGACGGGGCGTCTCGAGGATCACGGCCAGGAGGCTAGACGAAGTGGTCTTCGTTGGGGATCGTGCCGGGTTCCCAGCCATCGTAGCCCTCGGGGAACTCCCATGGCGCGCCGTACGTCGGGGCGACCTTGCGACCGAAGACGGGGTCGCGCGGGGGCTTCTTGAAGTTGAACACGTGCTCGAAGGAGTGGGTGTTCTCGATGCGGGGCGTGAGGTATGGCAGCCCCCAGTTGTCCGAGATGAATCGCAACGGCGTCGAGAACTCTCCGACCTCGGTGTCGATGACGCCGCGCTCGGTGTAGGGACTGATCGTGAGCAGCGGCACCCGAACGCCGAGGCCGAGGTCGTCGACCTCGGGGGGCACGACGGGGTCGTAGAAGCCGCCCCACTCGTCCCACGTGATGAAGATGGCGGTGTGTTCCCACATCGAGCTGCGCATGATCGCGTTCACGATGTCGCTCAGCCAGTTGTGGGCGTGTCCGCTCGATTCCGGCGGGTGGTCGGAGAGCTCGAAGCGCGGCGTCACCCAGCTGACCGCGGGCAGCGTCTCGGCCTCGATGTCGGCCACGATGCGATCGACCGGGCCGCATGTGCTCCTGCCACATGTCGGTGTGGAAGACGTTGCCGATGCCGTTGTAGGCGTTCCAGAAGTAGCCCGACTGCCCGGGCACCGCGGAGTAGTAGGCCCAATCGACGCCGATGTCGCTCAGCTGCTCGCCCACGGTGCGGTAGTTGAAGCAGGTGTCGTGCTTCGTGAGGTTGCCGTGCTCGTCCTTGGTGAACACGAAGACATCGTCACCGAACGCGTCGCACCCCCAGCTCTTCACCTTCTTGCCGTCGATGACCCTCGTCTCGATGTTCTCCGGGTTGTCGAGCACACCCCCCGACTGGCCCGCGATGAAGTAGAAGTGGTTCGGGTACGAGGGTCCACCGACGCTCGCGAAGAAGTGGTCCGACAGGGCGTACTCGCGCGCCCACGTGAAGTAGTTCGGGATCTGGTCCTCGTCGAAGACCGTGTACGCGTAGGTCGAGCCGAACTCGCCGTTGCCGAACCCGTCCATCTTCCCGCCGGCCACGCAGTTGAGGTGTGCGGCACGGTCGTGAGGGATGTCGCCCGGCAACCACTCGGGGCAGCGGATCAGCGGTTTCTCCTTGCCGTACTCGACACCGACGGTCGTGCCTTCCACGCCGCGACCGAACTTCCCGAAGAGGTTGTTGAAGCTCCGGTTCTCGAGCATCAGTAGACGACGCGCTTGATCGGTGTCGCGGTGTCGATCTCGGGCGTCGGGTCGACGAGCTTCGGCACGACCTTGCCGCCCGTGCATGAGAAGAGCACGCCGCCGGCCACGGCCATGGCCGAGCCCTGCAGGAACCGTCGTCGGGTGGTAGGAATCGGGTGCTGCGGCGCGCGTTCCTCCGTGCGGGGATGCATGCGTTCGGGCATGCCTCTGTTCTACCAAGCCATCGGCCCGTCGTTATCCTTGCCGCACCGTGCACACACCTTCGTCACACCCCTCACCGATACTGCTCGACGTGCCCGAACTGCGAGAACGCGCTCGACGACGGCCGCCGGCCGATGCGTAGGTTCCTCGCCGCGTCGTTTGCCCTCGTGCTGCTCGCCGCGGCGTGCGACGACGACGGCGAGCCCACCGGCGACGGCTTCGGCTCGGTGCGATCACCGTCGGCAGCGAGCGAGAGCGATGCATTCACGCCGAGCGCGAGCGTCCCCCCCTCGCCCACCGAACCGGCCGTGCCCGACCGGCCGCCGGCGACCCGCGGCACCCCGTCGCCGACCTGCATCGAGGGGTGGCGCAGCCCGCGGCCCGGCACCCCGATGTTCACCGACCCGCTCGGCATCATCCGGCGCACATCACCCGTCGACGGCGAGTTCGTGGTCGTCGACATGCGCATGTTCGTCGGACCCGAATCGCCGCCCTCGCCCGACAAGGGCTATCTGCAAGACATCACGCGCTGGTACATCAAGCTCTACGTCGAGTCGGACTGGAGCTACGCGGGCCGCTTCATCGTGGAGTCGAGGTTGTTCGGCCGCGGCCTCGCAGCGGTGGCCCCGTACGACTCGACGGGCTTCCGCTCGCCGGTGTGGACCGGGTTCCAATGGGACTCCGCCGACACCGAGGCCCGGGCGTATCCCGGGTTGCCGGGGCTGTGGAAGGGCATCCCGTACGACTTCGTGCGGGGCGGCGCGGGGCTCGAGATCCCGGGCCTGCCCGACGAGGTCGCCGGGTGCCTCGACGGCACGTAACCGGCGCCCGTCAGCGGCCGAATGAACCCATGGCGGGGCTCGACGTGGTCGGGGCGTCGCTGCGGATGTCGCTGTTCCTCGCGGCTCGCTGCTCGCCGACCCCCGCCATGCGGTCTCGTCAGGAGTTCGGGGGGTGGTTCGCGGCGCGGTAACGGCGCCGGGCACGGACTTCCCACCAACGGAACCGGCCGTGTCGGTGGTTGGCCGCTCGAGCCGCCTTCGCGAGGGCGGCGTTGCGCACGGCGGGCGCGACTTCCGATGCCGTCTGCACGAACTCGGTCGAGGTCTGCACATCGGCGCCCGTCCACTGGATCGTGGACGGGTCAGGGTGCCGGTCGCGCTCGGGGTGCTCGGTCCAGCCGCTTCGTCCCATGCTCGCCTCTTCCCGGGGAACCCCAGCTTACGGCTCGGCCGGCCATCCCGTGTATCGGTCGGCACCCCGCTTGCGCAATTCGTTGCCGATCACGACCCGCTGGATCTCCGACGTGCCTTCCCAGATGCGGTCGACGCGGAGCTCCCGCCAGAGGCGCTCCACCGGCTGCTCCCGCATGTAGCCGCGCCCGCCGAAGATCTGCACCGCCTTGTCGATCACCCGTCCGGCCGTCTCGCTGCACACGAGCTTCACCGCGCTGGCCATGGCGTGCGTCTCCTTCCGGTCGGCGCCGCCGCGGGCCGCTTCCCAACACACGCGGTACAGCAGCGACTTCGCCGCGGCGATCTCGGCGGCCATGTCGGCGAGCATGAACTCGATCGCCTGGAACTCCACGATGGGGTGGCCGAACTGTCGGCGGTCCTGGGCGAACGCGAGCGAGAGCTCGAGGGCGCGGGCGCTCGCGCCCATCGTGCGCGCGCCGATCATGATGCGCTCCTCGACGAACCAGTCCTTCGTGAGCTCGAAGCCCTCGCCGACCTCCCCCAGCACGCGGTCGTCGCCGACCCGCACGCCCTCGAACGCGTAGATGGGGTGCTCGAACACGAAGGTGTGCGTGTACCTGGGGGTGCGCACGTGTCGCACCCCGGGCGTGTCCTTGTCGACGAGGAACACGGTCGCCGTCGCCGGGTCGCCGTCGACGTGGGCATGGACCAAGAAGAAGTCGGCGACGTCGCCGCTCGTCACGTGCCACTTCTCGCCGTCGAGCACCCACCCGGCGCCGTCTCGGCGGGCGGTCGTGGCGACGGCCGTCACGTCGGAGCCGGCGCCCTCCTCGGTGATCGCATATGCGTCGCGCCGCTCACCGCGGATCGCCGGGCGCAGGAATCGCTCCTTCTGTTCGTCGGTCCCGCGTGCGAGCGGGATCGAGGGGCGCCACGGGATGTCCCACAGGGCGCCGGTCGCCCGCCCCCACTGTTCCTCGATCAGCATCTGCTGGAACGTGTCGAAGCCCTGGCCACCGTCATCGACCGCGTGGTTGATGCCGTTGAACGCCTCGTCGAGCACGGCCTGCTTCGCCGCGGCGTGACTCTCGGGCGACAGACCGTCGTTCGCCTCGCACTCGTCTTCGAGGGGCAGGAGGACCCGATCGGTGAACGCACGGGCTCGCTGTTGCAGGGCTCGGTCATCGACCGAGAGTCGGAAGTCCACCGTCGTTCGCTCCTCGGGGCAGGGTAGGGTTCGGCCCGATTCTAGGTCGTCGTTCGAAGGAGGCGTGAGGCGGTGGGCAGGACGGTCTTCCATGGCGGAGTGGTCTTCGACGGGACGGGCTCGCCGCCGGCCCCCGCCGACGTCGTGATCGATGACGGCCGCATCGTCGAGGTCGGCTCGGGCCTCGACGGCGACGACGGGGTGGAGTGCTCGGGCAAAGCGCTGCTGCCCGGCCTGTTCGACTGCCACGTGCATCTCGCGTTCCGCTACGAGGACTTCGACGAATACGCGCGCATGCAGGAGCCCTTCTCGGTCGCGTTCTTCCGCATGGCGCAGACGCTGCGCACCACGATCGCCCTCGGCATCACGACCGTGCGCGACGCCTCGGGCGCCGACGCCGGCCTCAAGCTCGCCGTCGATGAGGGCACCCTCGTCGGGCCGCGCATGCAGATCTCGGTCACGATGCTGTCGATGACCGGGGGGCACAACGACCCGTGGTTGCCGAGCGGCACCCAGGGCGTCTTCGGCATCGAGTACCCGGGCATGCCCTCGGGGGTCTGCGACGGGGTCGATGGGGTGAGCAAGGCCGTGCGCGAGGTGATCCGGGCGGGCGCAGACGTGATCAAGATCGCGTCGTCGGGCGGGTTCCTCTCGCCTGCCGACGACCCGATGGAGCCCAACTTCTCGCAGGACGAGATCGACGCCATCGTGCGGACCGCCGCCGACCTCGGCACCTGGGTGATGTCGCATGCGCACGGAGCGGAGGGCATCAAGCGCGCCGTGCGGGCAGGCGTCCGTTCGATCGACCACGGCACGTACCTCGACGAGGAAGCGGCCGCGATGATGGTGGAGCGTGGCACGTGGCTCGTGCCCACGCTGACCGCGGGCGACACCACCGAGGCGCTCGCCGACGACGAGAAGGTGCAGCCGGCGGTGCGGGACAAGCTCCGCGGCCTCGGGCGTCCCGAGTTCGACGCGATGCATCTGGCGGCCGAGGCGGGCGTGAAGGTCGCGATGGGCACCGACTGCCCGGTGGCGCCGCACGGCACGAACCTCAACGAGCTGCGCCACATGGCTGCACACGGGTTCACTCCCGCCCAGGCGTTACACGCGGCAACGCTGAGCGCGGCCGAGCTCATGGGGCTGCAGCAGGAGCTCGGCACGATCGCACCAGGCCGGCGCGCCGACCTGGTGGTGCTCGACGGCGATCCGCTCGTGTTCGACGACTACGAGCGGCGCATCGAGCAGGTCTGGAAGGACGGCGTGCCCACCGTGCCGTTCGTGACCGCGGGCTGAGCCCTGTTCCCGCTCGGGCTCGCGCTCCTGTCCGCTCTCACGTGGGGCACGGCCGACTTCGTCGGTGGGGTCATGTCGAAGCGCCTGGCCACGGCCACGGTCATGGTGGTCAGTCAGGGCGCGGGCCTCGTGCTGACCGCCGGACTCGTGCTCGCGACCGGGGAGTCGGCTCCCGAGGCCCGGTTCCTGGTCTACGGAGCGCTGGGGGGCCTCGCGGGCGCCGTCGGCCTCGCCTCGTTGTACAAGGGGCTCGCGGTCGGACGCATGAGCGTCGTCGCGCCCACCGCCGCGCTCTCGGGTGCGGTGCCCGTGATCGTGGGGTTCGCGCAGGGCGAGCGGCCGGCGACGCTGCAACTCGTCGGCATGGCGGTCGCGGGCGCCGGGGTGTTGCTCGCGGTGCGCACGCCGGAGCCCGCCGGCGGGGTCACACGTCCGGGCTCAGCGGTCCGCGGAGTCGGCTATGCCCTCACGGCGGCGGTGTTCCTCGGGCTGTTGGTCGCGTCGCTCGACGCCGCGGGTGAGGCGAGCCCGCTCTGGGCCTCGTTCATGGTGCGGGTCGTCTCGGTGCCGCTGTTCATCGGGGCCGCGGTCCTCACCGGTCGGCACGATCGGCGTCCCACGGGCCGGGAAGCAGGCATCCTCGCCGGTGTCGGCGTGCTCGACAACGGCGCGAACGTGATGTTCGCCTTCGCCGCTCGTGAAGGCCTCCTGACCCTGGTCTCGGTGCTCGGGTCGCTGTACCCGGTCGCGACGGTGTTGCTCGCCAGGTGGTTCCTGCACGAACGCATGGCGAGGTGGCAGTTGGCCGGCGTGGGGGCGGCCTTCATGGGGGTCGCGCTGATCGCCGCCGGCTAAGGCGCGCTCGGTCGGTCGAGCAACGATCGGAGCACGTCGGCCGCCGCGGCGCTGCCGGAACGGACGGCCCCCTCGATCCAGCCGGCGCCCTCGGCGGCGATATCGGACCCCGCGAACGCAACGCGGCCCTCGATGCTCGCGCGAGCCGAGGGGGGGTCGGTGTACCACCCGGGCTTGGCCGCGAACCAGGTGCTCTTCGAGTACGTGTCGGTGACCCAGTCGTGGCCGTCGGCGGCGAGCACCCGCGCGCCGGGCATGTAGGCCTGCATCGCCCGCTCGACGGCATCGCGGTCCTCCGCCTTGATCGTCCGCGTGCCCGAGAAGCCTGTGACGAGCCTGCCGCCCGGGACCTCGGCACCCACGATCACCGCCTGGAGCGGGGCGGGCCACCCGACCCCGATCAGGCCGGCCGGCGCTCCGTCGGCGACCGCGAGCACCTTGGTCGACGCCCCCGCGTGCCCGGTGACGGCGGAGCGCCGCTTCACCTCGCCGAGCGGTGGGTCGAACGCGACGTCGACCCACACGTGCAGCGGCAGCGCCACGATCGCGGCCATCGCCCGCACCTCGCCGCCCCCCGCGATATCGGCCGTCACACCATCGGTGGACGAGCGAACCCGCACGACCGGACTGTGCAGTCGCACGTCGGCGCCGGCTTGGGCGACGATCGCATCGACCAAGGCCGAGGTGCCGTCGGCGAAGCTCACCCCGAGATCGCCGAGCACGTCGTCGAATCGATAGTCCCCCTGTGCGGCGTCGACCATGAGTCCCAGCATCGACAGGTGGCGTGGATCGCCGCCGCCCATCGCTGCGGCGAACGCCCGCACGAACGCGGCGGGGTCGGCCGGCACCTCGTGTCGCGCGAGCCACGTCGAGACCGGCACGTCGAGGTCGTCGAACGAGGAGAGGTCGAGCGGGACGTCGTCGGACCACGCGATGCGTTCCCTGATGCGATCGACCGCGTCGTCGAGCGATGGCATGGTGGCGAGCGCCTCGGTGATGTGTCGCGAGCCGTCGTCGCCGGCGCGCAACACCCCGTTGAGGAACCAGGCCGCCGAGACGGCCCGCGTCGGTTCGTTGAGCGCCACCCCTGCCCGTTCGATCTCAGCGGCGAGCGCCGTCTGGACCTCCGGGAAGAACCACGCGCCGCCGTACTCGGCCATTACCCCGGTGCCGGGGATCTTCCGGTACCAGGTGCGTCCTCCGAGTCGGTCTCGCGCCTCGAGCACCACGACGCTGCGTCCGGCGTCGCGCAGGTCTCGCGCGGCCACAAGGCCCGCGAACCCGCCTCCGATGACGACCACGTCGGCGTCCATGACGCGCAAGCCTACCGGCCTGCTCCGGCCCCGGTGGGACACCGCGTTGATGGCCTGCATCCTCCACCGATAGCCTGCGCCCCATGCCTCTTCGGGAGCTCGCCGCATCCGTCAAGGCGCGGGCTGTTTCCGCTGAGGCTCTCGTTGCCGAGTCGCTTGGCCGCATCGAACGACTCGACGGCCCGATCAACGCGGTGGTCAGAACCCGCGGCGACGGCGCGTTCGCTGACGCCGCGACCGTCGACGCTCGCATCGAGGCGGGTGTCGATCCGGGCCCGCTCGCCGGCCTGCCGCTGCTGGTCAAGGACAACGAGGACGCCGCCGGGCTTCCCACCACGTTCGGGTCGCTGCTGCGCGAGCACGCTTCGCCAGCCGTGCGCGACTGCGAGGCTGTCGCGCGTCTCCGTGCGGCCGGCGCCGTCGTGGTGGGCAAGACGAACCTTCCGGAGTTCGCGTTCGAGGGGTTCACCTCGAACCGGGCGTTCGGCGACACCCACGACCCATGGGCCTTGGACTGGTCTCCGGGCGGCTCGAGCGGGGGAAGCGGTGCGGCCCTCGCGGCGGGCATGGCGCCGCTCGCCACGGGCACCGACGGGGGCGGGTCGATCCGCATCCCCGCGGCGTTCTGCGGCCTCGTGGGCCTGAAGCCGACCCGCGGGCTCGTCGGTCACGACCCCATCCCGTCGTGGATCGACCTTTCGTCGAAGGGGCCGCTCGCGCAGAGCGTCGCCGACGCGGCTTTACTGCTCGACGTGCTGCGAGGGCCGGCTTCCGGTGACCCGACCACGGTTCCCCAGTGGACGCCGCGACCGGATGCGTGGCCCGAGCGCATCGTGGCGACCCCGCGGCTCGTCGACTACGGGGCCCTGCCGGTGTCGATCGCCGCCCTGTTCGACGACGCGATCGCCGCGCTCGCGTCGGCGACCGGTCTGCCGATCGACGTGGTGGCGCCGCCCCTGTCCGAGCAGACCGACGAGGACTGGTTCACCGTCGTGGGCGTGGAGGAGCTCACCTGGATCGGCCGCGACGTGATCGCCGAGCGCGCCGACGAGCTCACCCCGTACCTGCGCGGCGCGCTGGAGACGGCGGCCACGATCACGCCCGACCGGTACCTCGAGGCGCGCCGGCGCCGATACGACGACGCTCGCACGATCGACGACTTGCTGGGCTCGTCGACGGTGCTCGTCTCGCCCACGATGTGCGTGGAGGGCTTCTACGCCGACGGCCGGCCCCCGGGCAGCGACGAGGTCGGGTCTCCGTCATCCGCCTACAACACGCAGGCCGCGAACATCACTGGGCACCCGGCGCTGTCGCTGCCGGCCGGCACGTCGCCCAACGGCGTCCCGTTCGGCATCCAGATCACGGGACCCCGCTTCGCCGACGACATGGTGCTGGCGGTGGGCGCCGCATGGGAGGCGGCGCGCCCGTGGCCGCTCGTTGCGCCTGGGTTCACGCCGTTCGGCCAGTGACCGCCCCCATCAGCTCGAGAGGTCGCGACGTTCGAAGGCCAGGTGCGCGATCGCGTAGGTGACGATGGCGATGCCGCTCAGCACCAGCACGTTCATCACGTGCAGGCCGCCCGTGAGCACGCCGGGGTCCTGGTACCAGCGGAAGGGTGAGAGCGGCCGCAGGGGTCGCAGCCAGTCGACCGTGGGGCCGACCGCGTTCACGATGAACGTGAGCACGGCCAGGGCGCCGGCGACGGCGTTGGCCATGGTGCGGCGGCCGGTGGCGGTGCCGACCGCGAGCGCCACGCCGCCGAACGAGAGGCCGGCCAGCGCCAGCATCACGCACGCCGCGAGGAGGTCCGCCAGAGGCACCGACAGATCGAATGGCGGCCCTGTCACCACGATCGTGACCGCTGCGAGCGCCGCGAGCGAGAAGATCGAGGTGGCGATCGCGGCGGCCTTGGTGGCGAGCACCTGGCCGCGGCGGACGGGGGGCCGACAACAGCAGGTCGAGCGTTCCCCCTTCCTCCTCGCCGGCGATCGCGCGCGCGCCCGCGCCGATCGTGAAGATCAGCACGACGAGCAGGCCCATCGTGTTGAAGAACTCGCTCTCCAGATAGCCCACGGGCGAGGTGTAGTCCTCGGCCGCCACGATGTTGCGGATCGCGTCGGGCAGGTTGTCCATGTAGGCCCGCAGATCGGCTGCGCTGCCCTTGATGCTGGGGTAGAACGCCGCGTACATGGCCACGACCGCGCCGAGCCCGATGCCCCATGCGATCAGGCTGCGACGCTGATCGCGGGCGGCCTTCGCCATCAGGCCGCTCATGGCTGCTCTCCGGGGCGTGGCCGTCGGCGTCGAAGTAGGTGAGGAAGAGGTCCTCGAGGCTCGGCTCGTGGGTCTGCATGGTCACCACGGTGTGGCGGGCCGCCTGCTTGATGACCGCGTCATGGGCCCTTCGACCGACAGGGTGAGTGTGTCGCCGTGTGTCTCCACCGAGCGCACGCTCGACAGGCGTGCGAACTCGGCCGCCGGGCTGGTCCCGCCAGGTGCAGCTCGAGGCGGCGGGTGGCGCGCGCGCCTTCAGCTCCCCGATGGCCGGATGATCGCGATCCGGTCGCACATCCGGTCGACCTCGGCATCACGTGGGAGGACAGGAAGACCGCGGCTACGTCGACGCCCCGTGCCGAGCCGTAGCGCTTCGTGAGCCCGCTCGCCTCGATGACAGGTGCGGCGCCGTTCGACGGGTGCAGCCTCATAGCACCATCCTGCACCAGGCCGACGGGCGCGCGGGCGGCCAGTGGTCCTGCGCCCGGAGGGACGCTCAGGGACCGAGGTTGTACCCGAGGCGCCGCGGCAGCTTCGCCACGAAGTCGACGATCGGGTTCGCCTGCTCACCGCGGTCCTCGAGCTCGTCCTTGTGTCGGATGGCGGTGTTCGCGATCAACGCGCCCGGGGAGCGGATCGGCTCGGGCGGGAACCGCATCGGCTCGGCGTCGACGATCGGCAGGTCGAGCACGTCGTCGTGCCGGCCGATCGCCCGGTGGGCGAGGATGCGCCCGCCCAGATGCGACGGGCCGACCCCGTTGCCCGTGTACCCGAGCCCGTAATGCACCGAGCCCCCGTCGAGGGTGCCGAAGAACGGAAGGTGGGCGCCTGACACGTCGATGGGGCCGCCCCACCCGGCCTCGATCGGCACGTCGACGAAGGTCGGGAACATGCGGTGCAGATCGGCGATCGCGACGCGCAGGGCAGCGTCGTCGTGGGCGAATCGGGGCCCGATCGAGCGGGCCAGGTTGGGCTGCATGCCTCCGACGCCGAACGCGATGCGGCCGTCCGGCGTCGTGCGCACGTAGTGCAGGGCGGCGCGGTAGTCGGACATGCTGATGCCGGTGGTCCAGCCGATCTCCTGCAGCCGCTCGGGCGCTGCGGCCGTGAGCACGATGTAGCTGCCTCGCACGGTGATCGCGCGGCGGAAGCGCTTCCAGTGCGACGCCCACGCGTTGAGTGCGATCACGGCCGCCCCGGCCCGCACCGTGCCCGAGGGGGTCTCGGCGACCGCCGGGGACCCCGTGCCGAACCGGGTCACCGGGCAGCGCTCGTGCACCCGCACGCCCATCTCCATCACGACGCGGCGCAGCCCCCGCGCGAGGCGGGCCGGCTGCACCGTCGCCCCGTAGCGACTGAGGATGCCGCCTCGGAACACCGGCGAATCGATGAGCGCGCGCATCGCCTCGCCCGAGAGCACCTCGAAGTCGCCGGCCAGGCCGAGCCGCTCGGCGGCGATCACCAGGTCACCCCACGCGCCCACCTGCACCTGCGACGCGGCGACGCCGAGGTCACCGTCGGTGCGGAACCACGCGTCGATGCCGTGCTCCCGGCAGAAGCCGCCGATCGCCTCGACGCTGTCCTCGCCCGCCCGGCACAGGCGAAGCGCCGTGGCGTCGCCGAACTCACGCGTGAGATGGGCCAGGTCGTTCCAGTAGCTGTTGACGAACCCGCCGTTGCGCCCGCTCGGGCCCCCCCCACAGATGTCTTGCTCGAGTACGACCACGTCGACGCCCGGGTCGAGACGCTTCAGGTGGTAGGCCGTCCACAGCCCCGTATACCCACCCCCGAGGATCACGACGTCGGCGGTCGCATCGCCATGCAGGGCGGGCGCGTCCTCGCCGGCGAACTCCAGTTGCTCGAGGGCCTCGCGCAGCCACCAGCTGCGGCCCTCGTCGGGGGGCACGGTCGTCGCCGCCGGAAGGGACGCTGCGCTCATCGAAAGCCCAGCGTACCGTCCGCACCGCCAGCCATGACGCCGCATGGTAGCGGGTCGACCGTCGTCGGCGCGCGCGCTGGTTGCTACCGTGAGGACCCACTCGTTCCACGTCGAGGAGGTCGTATCCGATGGTCGGCGAGCGCCCGCGCAGCTGGGAAGTCACCGAGGGGCCGCAGCGGGCCCCGGCCCGCGCGATGTTGCGCGCCGTCGGGTTCAGCGACGACGACTTCGAGAAGCCCCAGGTCGCCGTGGCCTCGAGCTGGAACGAGGTCACTCCCTGCAACTACCACCTGGACAAGCTCGCCGCCCTGGCCAAGGAAGGCGTGCGCCAGGGCGGCGCCGTGCCCGTCGAGTTCACGACGATCGCAGTGAGCGACGGCATCGCGATGGGCCATGAAGGCATGAAGGCCTCGCTCATGAGCCGCGACCTGATCGCCGATTCCGTGGAACTCGTCATGCACGCCGAACGCATGGACGCGTTCGTGGGCATCGCGGGGTGTGACAAGAGCGAGCCGGGCATGCTCATGGCGATGGCGCGCATGAACCTGCACAGCGTGTACCTGTACGGAGGCACGATCCTGCCGGGCACCTACCGAGGACGAGACATCACGATCCAGGACGTCTTCGAGGCGGTCGGGGGCCACGCGAAGGGCACGATCGACGACGCCGAGCTGCGAGCCATCGAGCGGGCCGCCTGCCCGGGCACCGGCTCGTGCGCCGGCATGTACACGGCGAACACGATGGCTGCCGTGGGCGAGGCGATCGGCATGTCGCTGCCCGGCGCCGCGTCGCCGCCGGCGGTCGACTATCGGCGCGAGGTCGCCGCTCGCGAGTCGGGCGTGCAGGCGGCCCGGCTCGTCGCCGATGGCGGCCCGCTGCCGCGCGACATCATGACGAAGCGTGCGTTCGAGAACGCGATCGCCGTGGTCATGGCACTTGCCGGCTCGACGAACGCCGTACTGCATCTGCTCGCGATCGCCCGCGAGGCGCACGTGGACCTGCGGCTCGACGATTTCGACCGCATCGCGCGCGACGTGCCCCACCTCGTCGACGTGCGACCCGCCGGCCGCTTCGTGATGAGCGACATCGACCGCGTGGGCGGCGTGCAGGTCGTGATGCAGGAGCTGCTCGAGGCGGGCCTCCTGCACGGCGACTGCATGACGGTCACCGGGAAGACCATCGCCGAGAACCTGGCGGCGATCGACGTGGCCGCGCCCGACGGCGAGGTGATCCACGCCCCGAGCGATCCCATCCACCCGTGGGGCGGCCTCGCGATCCTGCGCGGGAACCTCGCCCCGGACGGTGCCGTGATCAAGGTGGCCGGCGCCGCCAGCACCTCGTTCGAGGGAACGGCGAAGTGCTTCGATTCCGAGCAGGCGGCGTTCGAGGCCCTCACCGCCGGTGGCATCGCCGCTGGGGATGTGATCGTGATCCGCTATGAAGGCCCGAAGGGCTCGCCCGGCATGCCGGAGATGCTCGCCGTGACCGCCGCGGTCGCCGGCGCCGGTCTCGGCAAGGATGTCGCGCTCATCACCGACGGACGCTTCAGTGGCGCGACGAAGGGGTTCAGCGTCGGGCACATCGCGCCCGAGGCGTGCGTGGGGGGGCCGATCGCCCTCGTGCGCGACGGCGACCGTATCCGCATCGACGCCGACGAGCGCCTGATCGAGGTGGTCGTCGACGACGCCGAGCTCGAGGTTCGCCGCGGCGGATGGACCGAGCCCGAGCCGAAATACACGCAGGGTGCGCTCGCGAAGTACGCGCGCGCCGTCGGCTCGGCCGACCATGGAGCGGTGACCTGGTGACCGGGCACCCGACGATCACCTCGCCCGCTGCGCTGCAATGCCGCATCTGCGGCCAGCAGTACCCGGTCGAGCCGCTCACGATCTGTGAGGAGTGCTTCGGGCCGCTCGAGCCCGCCTACGATCTGCAGTCGGTCGACGGGGTCGACTTCCGCAAGCAGGCGGAAGCCGGTCCGCACACGCTCTGGCGGTACGAGTCGCTGCTGCCGGGCGGGCCGGGCATCGAGCGCGTCGACCTCGGGGCCGGGTTCACCCCGCTGCGCAAGGCCGACAACCTCGCGAGCGCGATCGGCCATGACGGCGTGATCTGGGTCAAGGACGACTCGGTGAACCCGTCGAACTCGTTCAAGGACCGCGTGGTGAGCGTCGCGACCACGATGGCGCGCGCGTTCGGCTACGAGGCCATCTCGTGCGCCTCGACCGGCAACCTCGCGAACGCGACCGCGGCCCATGCCGCGAAGGCCGGCATCCAGTGTTACGTGTTCGTGCCGGACGACCTCGAGCGGGCGAAGATCCTCTCCACCGAGGCCTACGGTGCGAAGGTCGTGGCGGTCAAGGGCAACTACGACGAGGTGAACCGCCTGTGCAGCGAGGTCGCCGAAACGTTGCCGTGGGCGTTCGTCAACGTGAATATGCGTCCCTACTACGCCGAGGGCTCGAAGTCCCTCGGGTTCGAGACCGCCGAGCAGCTCGGATGGCGCCTGCCCGACCATGTCGTGGTGCCGATCGCGAGCGGCGCGTTGCTCACGAAGGTCCACCGAGCGTTCGGCGAGCTCATCGCGATCGGGGCGGTCGAGGAGAAGTCCTACCGGGTCTCGGGCGCGCAGCCCGAGGGCTGTCGCCCGGTCGCGCAGGCGTTCCTCGACGGCGCCGAGGAGGTCACGCCGGTCAAGCCCGACACGATCGCGCGGTCGCTCGCGATCGGGGCACCGGCCGACGGGTTCTTCGCGCTCAAGGTCGCGCGACAGACCGGTGGGCACATCGAGTGGTGCACCGAGCAGGAGATCCGCGAAGGCATCCGTCTGCTCGCCAGCACCGAGGGCGTGTTCACCGAGACAGCCGGCGGCGTCACGATCGCGAACCTCAAGCGCATGGTCGAGCAGGGCATCGTGCGCCCGGGCGAGGAAGTCGTCGCCTACGTGACCGGCAACGGGTACAAGACGATCGACGCGCTCGAGGGCTTCCTCGAGCCGACCTACCACGTCGCGCCCGACCTGGACGAATTCCTCGCGGCGCTCGGGTGAGCCGATGGCCGACTACTGGCACGCCGTCGCGATGCTGCGGCTCGACCGCCCGCTCGGACTGAGTGAGCTCGGCGACTGCTTCGCCGCAGGCACGCCCGCCGAGGGTCTCGTCGGCCATCGCCGCGGTCGCATGATCGCGACGACGTGCGGCTATGGGGTCGACGGTGCGTTCGAGGCGCTCGGTCGCCTGTGGATGCCATGGCGCGGCAAGACGTTCTCGCGACAGGCCGCCGAGGGCGTGAACCTGTTCACGGCGGGAGGCCGGCGAGCGATCCGGGTCGCCTTCCCTCGCTACCGAGGCCTCGGCGACGACGAGTCGGGCACGTCGGCCTTCCGGTTCATCACGAGCGTCGGGCCGAGCGTGACCCACCGGGGCCTCACCGTGCTGCGCCTCGACTACCGCGCGGTCGCCGAGAGTCCGGCGTTCCCGGTGCGCCGGCTGCTCGACGAGCTCGTGCAGGTCGACGACGGCCTGTTCTTGGGCCAGGCCCTGCTGTGGTGGGGCGGTCGTCTCCGGCGCGTGGCGTGGTTCTCGCTCGAAGCCGTGGCCGCCTGATCCTAGGTATCGATCCGGTAGATGAAGTCGAACTCTGCCGGGTCTGCACGGAATCCGAGATGCATCGTTCCCGTCGCATCGTGGAAGGTGCCCGTGCCGCCGGTGATGGCGAGGTTGCTCTCCCGGCTGTCGTAGAAGGGTCCCTCGACCGTGACGGAGCCTCCTCCGAGCCATGCCGTCCAACTGCACTGCCAGATGCCACGCGCCGCGCTGATGCGGATGCAGCTCCCCTGGTCGCGTCCGACCTTCGTCGCGTTCGTGTGGTCGTAGAGCCGATTGGCGAACGTGAGCAGGTCGCCGGCCGAATCACCGGGTGCGCCGATGTCGATCACCTCGTCGGTGGTCGCCCGTTCGACCACCTCGATCACGGTGGGTCCTCCACCCGCGCCGGCCGGTACGGTCCCAGCTGCGGCTGCGACCACGAGCAGGCCCATGGCCCCAACGATCGCGAGCTTCCGCATCGCGTCCTCCCTTCGGGTCGTTGAGCCACCCTAGTCCGGGTCTCGAGCCTTCGGATACCCCTGCTCCGTGGGGGCCCGGTGACCTCTTCAGCAGATGGCGGCGATCCAGCCCTCGAACGACGGGCCGGAGGAGTCCGCGATGAACCGGACGAGGTGGCGCTCGGCGCTGCCGGCGCCGGCGGAGCTCACCGGGAGCCGAGCCAGTTCCCGCATCGCCGCGAGGTACCTCGCCGCCAGCGTCATCAGCTCGAGCCGGGCACGATGGATGTCGCGGACGGCGCCGAAGTACAGGGCGAGCAGCGAGCGGCTCCGCTCCTCGCGCAGCTCCAGGTGCGCGGCGAGACTCCCGAGGTCCTCGAACGGGTCGCCGGCGCCGGCCCACCGGTAATCGACGATCCAGATCTCGCCCCCGTCGAGGAACATGCTGGCCGGGCTGAGGTCGCCGTGGCAGGCGACCACCGGGCGGGCCGTCGCCGACCACGCGTGCTCGATGACACCCATGATCTGGGTCGCCCTGCCCTCCGCCGACGGCAACGGCACCCCGTGCGCCATGGCGGCGCGGCGCAGATCGCGCGCCTCGCGGAAGGGGGAGCGGCTGGCGGCCGGGGGCGGACACGCATGGAGCGCTCGCAAGGTGCCGGCGATGGAGACCAGCACGTCGTCGCGCTCGAGGTCGTCGGCGGTGAGACGTCGCCCGGGAGCGAGCCGGGTCACGAGGCATCCGAGTTGCGGCAGCGCGGCGACCACGTGCGTGGCGACGCCGGCGGTTGCGGCCGCTCGCGCGATCTCGAGCTCGCCGGTCGAGTCGATGCGAAGCCCGGCGCCCTGCGGGCGTGCGAGCCGGAGCACGAACGGCTCGTCACCGACCTCGATCATGAAGTGCTCGTCGTCGTGGCCGGTCGACAGGGGCGTGATCCCGATGTCGTGCCCACGCCACTCGGGCACGGCGCGGATCGCAGCCTCGAGGCGGGCGTCGCGGGGGCCGGGAACCATCGCTTCGACGGTACGGGCCCGCGCCGACCCGGGTCAAACGAGTCCACGGGGTGGCCTGACGTCGCTCGTTCCTGCTAGCGTTGTCGATCGAGGGCACCGATCGCGGTTACGCAAGCTTCGAGCAGTTCCCTCACCACCGGCTGTCACGGCCGGCGCCGACGGGCCAGCTTCGGCACGATGCCCGATACGGCGGAAGGAAGGAGGGGATCGCACGTGGCAACAGGAACCGTGAAGTGGTTCAGCTCCGAGAAGGGCTTCGGCTTCATCACGCCTGACGACGGTAGCGCCGATGTGTTCGTGCACTTCAGCGCGATCTCTGGCGAGGGGTATCGCAACCTCGATGAGAACCAGAAGGTCGAGTACGAAGTCACCCAGGGCCAGAAGGGCCCGCAGGCGGCGAACGTCCGAGGCGTCTAGTACTTCTCGCGTCTCACACACGCAACGAGGCCGGCGCGAACGCGCCGGCCTCGTTCGCGTCCCACGTTGCCGCGGCCGGCTCACCCGCTTGACGACCGCAGATGCCTCAGCGTAGATTGAGGCGATGGATGTTGAGGTACTTGCGGAACGAGCGTCCATCCACGCCGCGCTCGCCGACCCACACCGGCTCGCGATCGTCGACGAGTTGACCTGGTCGGATCGGTCGCCGTCCGCGCTCGCATCCGCGATCGGCCTCGGGTCGAACCTCGTGGCACACCACCTGGCGATCCTCGAACGCGCGGGTGTCGTGGAGCGGTCGACCTCGGCCGGTGACGGCCGGCGCCGATACGTCCGGCTCGTGTCCGACGCGATCGCCTCGCTCGCCGAGCCGGTGGCTCACCTGGTCGCCCGCCACGTGCTCTTCGTCTGCACCGCCAACTCCGCACGCTCGCAGCTCGCCGCGGCCGTGTGGAACGCCCGGCACGAGGTGCCCGCCTCGAGCGCCGGCACCCATCCCGCGCCGGCGGTGAGACCCGAGGCGGTCCGAGCGGCCGCGCGAGCGGGTCTCGACCTGCGAGCCGCTCGTACCCGCTCCATCGAGGACGTCAGCGAGCACCCCGATCTCGTGATCACCGTCTGCGATGTCGCCAACGAGGCGCTCGGATCGCTTCTCGATGACGCGGCGACGCTGCACTGGTCGGTTCCCGATCCCGCCCCCGTCGGCACCGCCCCTGCGTTCGACGCCGCACTGCGGCAGGTCACCGCCCGTATCGACACCCTCGCCCCGCACGTCCGTGGACCCCATCGAGCAAGGAGGACCCGCGTATGAGTGTCGTGGACCCGCTGAGCGCCGCGCCGGTCGAGATGCGCCCACTGATCCGCGCGAGCGCTGAGCGCCTGCGCTCCGACTTCGCCGACGTCTTCGGCGAAGAGACGATCCGGCGGTTCATGGCCGAGTCCTGGGAGTCGCTGCAGGGCGCCAAGGTCGCTGCGTTCGTGCCGTTGTTCGTCGAGCGGTTCACTCGACAGCGTCTGCGGGCGCTCGCCCGGGTGCAAGGCACGAGCACCGACGCGCGGCCGATGGTGGTCTTCCTCTGTGTGCAGAACGCTGGGCGATCTCAGATGGCTGCCGGATGGCTCCAGCACCTGGCGGGCGACGAGGTCGAAGTGTTCTCCGGCGGCTCGAACCCCGCGAGCGAGGTCAACCCCGCAGCGATCGATGCGATGACCGAGATCGGTATCGATATCTCCAGCGAGTTCCCGAAGCCCTGGACCGACGAGGTCGTGCAGGCCGCGAACGTGGTCGTCACGATGGGGTGCGGGGACTCCTGCCCGATCTTCCCGGGCACGCGATACATGGACTGGGAAGTCGGCGATCCGGCGGGCCTGCCGCTCGAGCAGGTGCGTCCGATCCGCGATGAGATCGGCGAGCGCGTCCGCGGCATCATCGCCGAACTCGGCATCGAGTCTCCCGCCTCTGCCTGATCCTCAGTCGGGGTCGACGTGGAAACCGAGGGCCCGACCGATCCAGCCGCCGCCGATGAACTTCCAGACGACCTTGTAGTCCCCGCGTCCCTCGAACGGGAAGTTCGCGCGCCAGGCGATCGATGAGCCGAACGTGGCACCCAGGTCGCGGATGCGATACGTGTGGCAGACGGTCGAGCCGGCGGGGCCCGTGACGCAGAGACGGTACCGCTCGAAGTAGTCGGCCGCCAGCATGATGCGCAGCCGCCGTACCTCGTCGACCCTGCGAACGCTCTTGCACACGTCGCCGCTAGGGGAGCAGGCGTCGAGGGGGAGGTGATCCGCGAAGGCCGGGACCGTGGGACCGGCGACGACGGCGAGCAGGGCCAGCAGGGTCACGGACGATCGGACGATGCGTCGGGACATGGTTCCTCCTCGGTTTAGGGGTGGGAGTCTGGCATGCCCGCCCCCCGGTGCGACATCGCCCCTTCTTCCGACGGACGTGTCGGTTTCTTTGCCCCCCGTTCGTCCGATAGGAGACCATGCGCCACGAGGAGGAGGACACTGATGAAGTACATGCTGTTGATCCACCAGGCCGATGCGCCGACGCCGCGCTCACCCGAGGCCTGGGCGACGCTCTCCGACGCCGAGCAACAGGCGGTCTTCGCCGACTACCAGGCGATCAACGAGACCCCTGGCGTGACTCCCGGCATGCAGCTCGACGATCCCGCCACGGCGACGACCGTGCGGGTGCAAGACGGGAGGGCCCTCACGACCGATGGTCCGTTCATCGAGATCAAGGAGTCGATCGGCGGCTACCTGCTGTTCGAGGCCGACGACCTCGACGCCGCGATCGAGCTGGCGTCGCGCGTGCCGGCGGCGCGGCTGGGCGGCGCGGTCGAGATCCGTCCGATCGTCGAGTGGTAGACGAGCTACCGCTCGAGCAGGTCTTCCGCGAGCGATGGGCCTACGTGCTCGCGTCCTTGGTCGGCTTCCTCGACGACATCGATCTCGCCGAGGAAGCCGCGCAGGAGGCCTTCGCCGTCGCAGCGGAGCGATGGCTGCGTGACGGGGTGCCGACGAACCCTGGCACCTGGCTCGTGAGCACCGCGCGGAACCGGGCGATCGATCGCATCCGACGCGATCGCACGTTCGCCGCGAAGGCGCGGTTGCTCGCCGCGGAGCCGCAGGAGGAGCCGATGGTACCCACGACGTTCCCCGACGAGCGGCTCGAGCTGATCTTCATGTGCTGCCATCCGGCGTTGTCGGTCGAATCGCAGGTCGCGCTCACACTGCGCACCCTCGGCGGCTTGACCACCGACGAGATCGCCCGCGCGTTCCTCGTGCCGGAACCGACGATGAGCCGGCGCCTCACGCGGGCGAAGCGCAAGATCAAGGCGGCTGGCATCCCGTTCCGCGTGCCTCCCGACCACTTGCTGCCCGACCGGCTCGTCGCCGTGCTCGCCGTCGTCTACCTGATCTTCAACGAGGGCTACTCGAGCCCCCCCACCCGCGGCGACCTGGCCGACGAGGCGATCCTGCTCGGCCGGGCGCTCGCCGAGCTGATGCCCGGCGAGTCGGAGGTGCACGGGCTGCTCGCACTGACGCTGCTGCTCGACGCCCGCCGCGAGGCTCGTTCCGACGAGGGCGAGATCGTGCTGCTGGCCGACCAGGACCGCTCGCGGTGGGACACCGTGCAGATCGCCGAGGGCCGAGCGACGCTCGACCGTGCGCTCGCGTTGCACGGTCGTAGACCCTACGTCGTGCAGGCGGCGATCGCGTCGTTGCACGCCGAGGAGTCGCGCGATCCGGCCGAGATCGCCGATCTGTACGGCGAGCTGGCACGCCTCACCCGCTCACCGGTCGTCGAACTGAGTCGGGCCGTCGCGGTCGCCGAGGCGGAAGGTCCGGACGCCGGTCTCGCGATCGTGGACGCACTCGAGCTCGATGGGTATCGATATCTGCATTCGACCAGGGCGGAGCTGCTGCGCCGTCTCGGTCGTACGGCCGAGGCTCGTGACGCGCTTGATCGAGCGCTCACGTTGACCGATGACGCCGCCGAGCGGCGTCTGCTCGAACGCAAGCTCGCCGAGCTCGGGGTCAGCCCAGGTGGTATCGCCAGCCTTCCTGCCACGAGAACGGGGCCGTGACGAGGTCCTCGATCGGCACACCGTCGATGAGGTGATCGAAGGCCCACCGGGTCGCGGTGTGTCCGATCACGAGCACGCGCCGATCGGCCCAGCGGGTCTCCAGGTCACGCAGGAACCGTGCCACCCTCGCGATGGCCTGCTCCCAGCTTTCGCCCGACGGGTACGGCACTCCCGACGTGAGCGGCTCGATCGAGCTCTGCTGCCGGCCCGCCGTTCTGCGATCCGTAGTCGCACTCTCGCAGTCGCCAGTCGTGCAACACGGGCGTGCCCGAGCCCCCGAAGGCGATCTCGACGGTCTCGAGCGCTCGACCGAGGTCCGAGGTGAAGATGGCGTCGAACCCGTCGTTGGCGCGGCGCCTGCCGAGTTCGCGAGCCTGCCCGCGTCCAGCTTCCGAGAGCCGTCCGGGTAACCAACCCGTGGCTCGTCCCGCCTCGTTGTCGTCGGTCGTCGCGTGCGTTTCGAACACGAGTTGGATCGTCATGACGCGAGCGTAGTCGTGCCGTGCATCCAGTCGGACGACGCTCACGTCGCGGGAACGGGGTGCTTCCTCGCGAGAGACCGACGGAGGATGACGTGTGTGAGCGGCGTGATCAGCAGGCACACGGCTGCCACCACCATGACCTCGAACGACTCGCGGAACGCAACTCCGGTCGCCGCTTGCCCCTCGACGATGAGGATCGTGCCGAACCGCGATATCGCGAGGGCGATCACCGAGAACTCGATCACGCGCCCGATCCCCTCGATCCGCCAGAGCGTGGCGAAGCCGAGCAGGAACGCGACCAGGCCCACCGACACGCTCGTCTCGCTGATCGCCACCGGCACCTGCCAGGCGAGGATCAGCGCGAACACGACACCGGCGCCGACCACCCGGGCCCGATCGACAGCACGCCGTTCGGTCGAGATCCATGCCGCCGCCCCGGCGGGCAGGAGCACCGCCACGAGGTCCATGGCGATGCCGGCGGGAGCACCCAGGGCCCTTGCGACCGTAGGACGATGCGTTCGCCGTAATCTTGAGGAACTTGTCTAGGCGCTTGCGTTCGACCTCTTCAACCTGAGCGGAGCGCTCCCTCGGGTCGACGAGCAGCTTGCGTCATTGGCCCCTGACCAGTCGCTGTGGGAACTCGTCGCCCAGTGGTTCGCCTCCTCGACCGCTGGCGTCTATTCATTGAGTGTATAGTTCCCTCCATGTCTCTCGGACACGCGATGCTCGGGCTCCTCGAAGACGGACCCCGTCACGGCTACGAGCTGAAACGTCGGTTCGACGAGCATTTCCACGGCGAGCGCTCGCTGCCGTTCGGTCAGATCTACGCGACCCTCTCCCGACTGAAGCGTGACGGCCTGGTCCACGTCGCCGCTGTCGAGAGCGGCAACGGCCCCGACCGCAAGCTCTACGTGATCACGTCGGACGGGGTCGCCGACCTCGAGCTCTGGCTCGACACCCCATTACCTCCTGGGCCTTCCCAACGCAGCGAGCTGTTCGTGAAGGTAGTCGTGGCGCTGATGTCCGGCCGCGACGCTGACCGCATCCTCGACACCCAGCGCGCCGCGCACCTG
The DNA here is from genome assembly GCA_963722795.1 of uncultured Actinomycetes bacterium. Taxonomy (GTDB): domain Bacteria; phylum Actinomycetota; class UBA4738; order UBA4738; family HRBIN12; genus JAOUEA01. The sequence continues at coordinate 403,262 of CAVROD010000001.1, read as the reverse complement.
CGACGGATGCGCGAGGTCACCGATAGGCGGCGCACCTCTGACCGATCGGTGCCCTGGCATGTGACCACGATCTCCTGCACCTGGAGGCGGACGTGAAATGGATCCAGCAGGCGGGGAAGCGCCTCGCTCGATCTCGGCCGACACCCCGCGCGAGGAAGGAAACCTATGAGCGATAAATCCCAGGGTGCTCGCGAGCAGTCCAGGACCCACGGGACCGGCCCACTGTGGACGCGATGAACATTGCGAAGCGCTTCGGGGCACGGTCGCGCTCGACGGCCTGTCTCTCGACATCGCTGGCGGCGAGATCGTTGCCGTCCTCGGTCCGAGCGGTTCGGGCAAGTCGACGCTGCTGCTCTGCCTCTCCGGGATCCTGCTGCCCGACTCCGGTGACGTCCGCTACCGGGGGCGTTCGCTCGTGGAGGTCTCCGATGCCGTCCGCACCCGCTACCGCCGCGACGAGTTCGGCTTCGTGTTCCAGTTCGGCCAGCTCGTTCCGGAGCTGACCGCAGCCGACAACGTGTCGCTCCCACTGCGGCTGGCCGGACTCAGGCGGCGCGACGCCGTCGCGCGCGCTCGCACCTGGCTCGAGATGCTCGGCGTGGACGACGTCGCGAACAAGCGGGCGGGGGAGATGTCCGGAGGTCAATCGCAGCGGGTCGCTGTTGCGCGAGCGCTCGTCACCGGACCACGGGTCGTGTTCGCCGATGAACCGACCGGCTCGCTCGACTCGATGAACGGGGAGTTGGTGATGGAGCTTTTGGTCTCGGCAGCACGCCGACAGGGGACGAGCGTGGTGCTCGTCACGCACGAGGCGCACGTGGCCGCCTACGCCGACCGTGAAGTCGTCGTGCGCGACGGCCGACTCGCGCATGAGGCGGTCTTGGCGTGAAGCTGGTCCGTTTGGTCGCGCTCGGCTTGCGGCTTGCCGTGGCCGGAGGCCGCCCCGCGTGGGTGCGATTGACGCTGATGGGTTTCGGGTTTGCCGTCGGCTGCGCGGTGTTGCTCGGTGCGGTGAGCATCGTGCCCGCATTGCAGACGCGGGACGCGCGCCAGTTTGTTCGCTACCCGGACCAGCGCATCACGAGACGCCAGGTCGAGGAACAGGGGGCGCTCCTCACGTGGTGGAAGACGCAGCGGTTCCAAGACTTGACTATCGCTGCGTGGGCGGTGGAAGCCCGCGGGGAAGCTCCCGTGCCTCCTGGGCTCGACCGCATCCCCGGACCTGGCGAGATCTACGCGTCGCCCAAGCTGGCTGAGACCTTGGAGGAACCCGACGGCTCGGCGTTGGCGACGCAGTTGCACGGCAAACTGGCGGGCACGATCGGCCCCGAGGGCCTCCTGCACCCCGATGAGCTCCTCGCCTACGTGGGCCGGCCACCAGGGATCGAGTTCTCCTGGAGTGAGGCGAATCGTTTCTCCTCCTTCGAGCCAGTAGCCGACGCACGGGAGCAGTTGGACCTGGAAGCGTTGCTCGTGATCGTGGTCATCGCCGCGGCGCTGCTCCTGCCGATCTGGTTCTTCGTGGCCACCTCGACCCGACTGTCTGCCGCCACGCGTGAGACGAGGCTTGCTTCGGTGCGCCTCGCGGGAGGAACGCAGAACCAGGTCCGCGTGCTCGCGGGCCTCGAGGCGGGGGTCGCTGCGGCGATCGGCACCACGATCGGCATCCCGCTGTTCCTGGCGCTCCGCCATCTGATGGCGAGTGGGCTAGTCATGGGGGTGGAGTTCTTCCCCGAGGACTTCGCGCCGCCCGTCGTCGGTGCGGTGGTCGTCATCGTGGGGCTCCCTCTGCTCGCCGTGGTCATCACACTCGTGACGATGCGGAGGCTCATGGTCTCGCCGCTCGGGATCACGCGGCATGCACGGAGGTCGCATGCGCGATCGATGTGGCCGGTCGTGCTCGCCGTGGGAATCGCGGTGCTCGCTTGGGCCGCGAGTCGGCATCGGTCCCTCACAGACGGCGGTGAGGTCCGGGCTGGCCTCATCTTGGGCACCGGGCTCACGCTCACCATCCTCGGTCTCGCTGGGACCGCGGTGTGGTCGTCCTTCGTGCTATCGAGGGCGTTCGCTGGTCGCGTGCCCTCCGTCGCGGCGCTGCTCGGCATGCGGCGGCTCGAGGCCGATCCGTCGTCGGTAGGCCGTGTCGTAGGTGGCGTCGCGATCCTGATCGCGCTGCTCGGGATCGGACAAGCCGGATACCTCGCTGCGGATCTGGAGGCTGGCGGAGAGTCTTCGTCGCCCGCGTGGGTGCGCGGGTTGGATCCTGCGACGGTGCTCATCGTCCTCGACCAACCTCGAGATCACAGGCTGCTACCTGGACTGGCTGAGCTGCAGGGGGTGAACTCGGTCGACCTGGTCAAGCGTCTCCCGACCGGGGGATACCGCACGAAGCCATCCACCGCAATCATCGAGACCGACGGCCGTCGGGAGACGATTCAGGCGCTACGCGACGAGATCGGCTGGTACGGGAGCGTCGGGACCCTGGCAGAGACTTTCGACCGCTCGGGGGAAATCTCTGAGATCGACGAGATCCGTCGGGTGATGTTCTCGCTGAGCGTCTTCCTGCTCCTGGTGATGGGCGTCACGATGCTGGTTGCCACCGTCGACTGGGTGATGGAGCGGCGTCGGGCACTGGCGGTGCTATCGGCGGTCGGAGTGCCTGCCGGGCTGATTCGCCGGTCGATCCTGGTACAGGTGGCTGTGCCGCTTGCGACGTCGGTCGTCCTCGGGGTCGCAGGCGCGCTCGTGGTGATCATGCTGCTGTACACGGCCGTCGAGACGCGCATCGAGATCCCGACCAGACAGCTTGTTCTTGCGGCGGTTGTAGTCGCGGTGATGGTGTTAGTCGTGACCATCCTGGCGACTCCCTGGATCCGCATCGCCCGGAAACCCGACCTCCTTCGGACGGAGTAGTTTCCTTGGGCTCAAGCCCCGGACAAACGCAACGCTTCGATCACGGCCTGGGCGCTTCCACTCCCCTTACTCTTCGCAGATCCATCCAACCCCCGGTGCGGCGTTTCGCCTCTCTTTCTCTGATCTCCCGGCCGAAAGTTGACACCAGAGGAGGCATCTCTACACTGTCATGACCATGTGCAACGAGGACACCACCACCCGGCGCACGACCCTCGTACTTATTCGATTAGGCGCGGCCAGGCCCAGGAGGCCTGCGACCGCGCCGATACCCCCGCCATCGCGGGGGTTTTTTGTACCCACCTTCCAGCGGACCGGATCGCGAACACCGGGTGAAGGCCCGGAGACAAGGAGAGCACCTCATGCGGTACGAATTCGAGCGAGACGGCACCGTCGTCGCCAGCGTGCTGTGGGAGGGCCCCGGCCAGGTGAGCGTCGAGACGGCCGAGCCCTCGACGCGCGCAGTCGTCGACCGCTACCTGTCCTCCGAGGTGGTGTACCTGGGCTCGGGGTTCGACTTCGGCGACGAGCAGGAACAGGACCTGCTGCAGATGCGCCGCCGCGACTGGACCCCGTGGGAGTTCGAGCGCGCCTGCCGCAACCTGGCGCACCGCCTGCAGGCGCCACGTGCGCGGGTCGAGACCGGCCCGGTCGAAGACGCGAGAGGCAGCGGCGCGATGACCGGCTCGAAGATGTCGGCGCGCAGAGCGCTGCTCAAGGCCCTCGAGCGGAGGGCGTCGACATCGTCTTCGGCATCCCGGGCGGCGCGATCCTGCCGGCCTACGACCCGCTGATCGACGTCGCCGATCCGCCACATCCTGTGCCGGCACGAGCAGGGCGCCGGCCACGCCGCCGAGGGCTACGCGTGGGCGACCGGCAAGGTCGGCGTCTGCATGGCGACGTGCGGGCCCGGCGCGACGAACCTCGTCACCCCGCTCGCCGACGCGAAGATGGACTCGGTGCCGATCGTCGCGATCACCGGGCAGGTGCCGACGCCGGTGGTCGGCAACGACGCCTTCCAGGAAGCCGACATCACCGGCATCACGATGCCGGTGACGAAGCACAACTTCCTCGTCAAGGATCCCGCCGACATCGCGGCGACCGATGCGCGAGGCGTTCCACATCGCGCTCGACCGGCCGGCCCGGGCCCGGTGCTCATCGACCTGCCGAAGGACGTGCTGCTGGCCGAGACCACCTAGCGGTGGCCCGACACGTCGACGCTGCCGGGCTACAAGCCGACGACCAAGGGCAACCAGCGCCAGGTCGTCGAGGCCGTGAAGCTGATCCTGCGAGGCGAAGCGCCCGGTGCTCTACGTGGGCGGCGGCGTGATCAAGGCCGAACGCCACAAGGAGCTGTTCGAGCTCGCGACGACCGGGCAGCTGCCGGTCGTGACCACGCTGATGGCGCGCGGCGCGTTCCCCGACGCGCACGAGCTCTGCCTCGGCATGCCGGGCATGCACGGCAACTACACGGCGGTCACGTCGATGCAGAAGGCCGACCTGCTGGTCGCGCTCGGGCTCGCGGTTCGACGACCGCGTGACCGGCAAGCTCGCCGGCGTTCGCGCCGCACGCGAAGATCGTCCACGTCGACATCGATCCGGCCGAGATCGGGAAGAACCGCGTGGCCGACGTGCCGATCGTGGGCGACTGCAAGGACGTGATCGGCAAGCTCGCCGCCGAGCTGCACAGGCGCCAGGAGGAGGCGGGCGGCGTGCCCGACCGCAGCGCCGTGGCTCGGGCAGCTGCGCGAGTGGCAGGCAGAGCTATCCGTACCGCTACGACGAGCAGCCGACGGGCCGCTGAAGCCGCAGTACTGCGTCGAGCGGCTGCGTGCGCTCGCCGACGACGACACGATCTGCGTGTCCGGCGTCGGCCAGCACCAGATGTGGGCCTCGCAGTTCTGGCGGTTCGAGCACCCGCGCACGTGGATCAACTCGGGGGGCCTCGGCACGATGGGCTTCGCGGTGCCGGCGGCGATGGGCGCCAAGGTCGGCCGGCCCGACGCCCGGGTCGTCGCGATCGACGGCGACGGCTGCTTCCAGATGACGGCGCAGGAGCTCGCGACCAGCGCGACGGAGAAGATCCCGTTCGTGACGGCGATCCTCAACAACGCCTACCTCGGCATGGTGCGCCAGTGGCAGGAGCTCTTCTACGACGAGCGGTACTCGGAGGTGTGCCTCGACCCCAACGTGCCCGACTACGTGAAGCTCGCCGAGGCCTACGGCGCGGTCGGGCTGCGGGTCGAGTCGGCCGACGAGGTCGACAACGTGATCGAGAAGGCGCTACTCGGTCACCGACCGCTGCGTCGTGATCGACTTCCGCGTGCGACCCGGGCGAGATGTGCTTCCCGATGGTCCCGGCGGGCGCCTCGAACGACGACATCATCGTCGGGCCCGAGAGCCTCCAGCCGACGACGACCCGGCGGAGGCACCGATCGCATGAACGGCGCGTCGCTGCACACGCTCTCGGTGCTCGTCGAGGACCGGCCCGGCGTGCTCACGCGCGTGGCCGGCCTCTTCGCGGCCCGCGGCTACAACATCGACTCGCTCGCGGTGGGCCCGACCGAGGCCGAGGGCATCTCGCGCATGACGATCGTCGTCAACGTCGACGAAGCCGCTCGAGCAGGTCACGAAGCAGCTCAACAAGCTGATCAACGTGATCAAGATCCTCGAGCACGAGCCCGGCGACGGCGGTCGAGCGCGAGCTGATGCTCGTGAAGGTGCGCGCCGAGGGCGACGCACGGGCGCGCATCATGGAGCTCGCCGACGTCTTCCGCGTGAGCATCGTCGACGTGACCGCGACGACGCTCACGGTCGAGGCGACCGGCGAGCCGGAGAAGCTCGAGGCGCTGCGCGAGCTGCTCGGCGAGTTCGGCATCGTCGAGCTCTCGCGGACCGGGCGGATCGCGCTCGCGCGCGGCGAGCGCGGCATCCGGGAGCGGGTGTTGAAGCCGGCGAAGGCCGGCGAGGACCGTCGGAACGAGTCCGGCGGCAGAGCCACCGACCAGAGGAGACCGAGCGAGATGGCGACGATCTACTACGAGAAGGACACCGACCCGGGCGTGCTCGCCGGCCAGAAGATCGCGGTGCTCGGGTTCGGGTCGCAGGGCCACGCGCACGCCCAGAACCTGCAGGACTCGGGCCTCGACGTGCGGGTCGGGCCTGCGACCGGGTTCCGCGAGCCGCGCGCAGGCCGAGGACGCCGGCCTGCGCGTGCTCGACATCGCCGACGCCGTCGCCGAGGCCGACGTCGTGATGTGCCTGCTGCCCGACACGGCGCACGGGACGGTCTACGACGACGACATCGCGCCCGAACCTCAAGGACGGCGACATGCTGATGTTCGCCCACGGGTTCTCGATCCATTTCGGCACCGTGACGCCGCCCGACGGCGTCGACGTCACGATGATCGCGCCGAAGGGTCCCGGGCCACCTCGTGCGCCGCACGTACGTGGAGGGCAACGGCACGCCCGGGCCTCGTGGCCGTGCACCAGGACGCGACGGGCAAGGCCAGAGCGCGCGCGCTCGCCTACGGCGCCGCGATCGGCTGCGCGAAGCCCGGCATCATCGAGACCACCTTCAAGGAGGAGACCGAGACCGACCTGTTCGGCGAGCAGACCGTGCTCTGCGGCGGGCGTCAGCGAGCTGATCCGCAACGGGTTCGAGACGCTCGTCGAGGCCGGGCTACCAGCCCGAGATCGCCTACTTCGAGTGCCTGCACGAGCTGAAGCTCATCGTCGACCTGATCTACGAGGGCGGCCTGTCGTGGATGCGCTACTCGGTCAGCGACACCGCCGAGTGGGGCGACTACCAGAGCGGCCCGCGCGTGATCGACGAGCACGCCCGCGACCAGATGCGCCAGGTGCTCGCCGAGATCCAGGACGGCACGTTCGCGAAGAAGTGGATCGCCGAGGCCGACGGCGGCTTCGACGAGTTCCTCCGACTTCGCCAGCAGGCGCAGACGTCCCAGCTCGAGCAGGTGGGACGGCAGCTGCGCCAGATGATGCCCTGGCTGGAGAGCGAACAGAAGGTGCCACCGACATGAGCGACAGAGACGGCAACGTAGGCAACGGTAGCCGGCGAACGTCGACCGCGTCCGGATCTTCGACACGACCCTGCGCGACGGCGAGCAGGCGCCCGGCATCGCGCTCACCAAGGCCGAGAAGGTCGAGATCGCCGAGCAGCTCGCCCGGCTGCAACGTCGACATCCTCGAGGCCGGGTTCCCGATCAGCTCGCGACGGCGAGTTCGACGCGGTCGCGCGAGATCGCCTCGAGCGTGAAGGGCCCGGTGATCGCGGCGCTCGCGCGCACCGCGACCGGCGACATCGAGCGCGCGGCCGAGGCGCTCAAGGGCGCCGACCGCTGGCGCATCCACACGTTCATCTCCACGAGCGACGTGCAGCGTGAGTCGATGCTGCAAGATGAGCCACCAACAGGTGCTCGACGCGATCCGCGAGAACGTCTCGCTCGCGAAGAGCTACACCGACGACGTGGAGTTCTCGGCGCAGGACGCGACCCGCACCGAGCTCGAGTTCCTGCTCGAGTGCTTCCGGCTCGCGGTGGAGTGCGGCGCCACGACGATCAACGTGCCCGACACGGTCGGGTACGCGACGCCGACCGAGTTCGGCGAGCTGATCCGGATCGTGCGCGACGACACGCCCGACGATGTCGTCATCTCGACGCACTGCCACAACGACCTCGGGCTCGCGGTCGCGAACTCGCTCGCCGGCATCGAGAACGGCGCCGGGCAGGTCGAGGTCGCGGTCAACGGGATCGGCGAGCGCGCCGGCAACTGCTCGCTCGAGGAGATCGCGATGATCGTGCGCACGCGGGGCCAGGCGCTCGGCACGCAGCACGGCCTCAACGTCAAGGAGATCGTGCGCACCTCGCGGCTCGTCGCGATGACGACCGGCTACACCGTGCAGCCCAACAAGGCGGTCGTGGGCTCGAGCGCGTTCGCGCACGAGAGCGGCATCCACCAGCACGGCGTGCTCAGCAACCGCGCGACCTACGAGATCATGGACCCGGTCGAGATCGGGCTCGAGGGCAACTCGCTCGTGCTCGGCAAGCACTCGGGCCGCCACGCGTTCGTCGACGCGCTCGACAAGATCGGCATCTCGCTCGACGACGACCACCTGGACCGCGCGTTCGCGCGGTTCAAGGACCTCGCCGACCGCAAGATGCAGATCACCGACCAGGACCTCGCGGCGATCGTGGCCGAGGAGCTCGGCGCGACCGACGAGGACGTGCTCGTGATGGAGTCGCTGCAGGTCGGACGGCGGCACCCACCGCGAGCCGCAGGTCGACGGTGCGGCTGCGCCGGGGTGAGGAGGTGATCGAGCGATCCGCGACGGGCGACGGCCTGATCGACGCCGCGATGGGGGCGATCCAGCGGGCCGCCGGCGTCGAGGGCCGACTCGTGAACTTCCACGTGTCGAGCGTGACCGGAGGCACCGACGCGCTTAGGTGACGTCGTCGTGCAGCTCGACGTCGACGGCCGGCGGGTGACCGGCCGCGGCGTCGCGACCGACGTGGTCGAGGCGAGCGCACGCGCGTACCTCGCGGCGGTCAACCGCGCCGTGCACGCGCAGACGGCGCATCGGGCGCTCGAACGAGGAGACGCCGTGAGCGGGTCGTACCGGATCGGCGTGATCCGCGGCGACGGCACCGGGCCCGAGGTCGTCGGCGAGGGCCTCAAGGTGCTCGACGCCGTGCGAGGCGAGCGTCGCGTACGAGCTCGTGCGAGTTCGACCTCGGCGCCGACCGGTACCTGCGCACGGGCGAGACCCTGCCCGACGACGAGCTCGAGCGCATGCGCGCGCTCGACGCGATCCTCCTCGGCGCGGTCGGCGACCCGCGCGTGAAGCCCGGGGTGCTCGAGCGCGACCTGCTGCTGAAGGCTCGGTTCGGGCTCGACCAGTACGTGAACCTGCGGCCGGTCGTCCGGTACCCGGGCGTGCAGACGCTCGTGCCGAGCCACGCCGAGGACGACGTGAACATGGTCGTCGTGCGCGAGAACAGCGAGGGCCTCTACACGGGCGCGGGCGGCTTCCACCGCAAGGGCACCGAGCACGAGGTCGCGGTGCAGGAATCGATCAACACCCGCCACGGCGTCGAGCGCATCGTGCGGTACGCGTTCGAGCTCGCGATGCAGCCGCATCGTCGCCGGAAGGCTCACGCTCGTGCACAAGACGAACGTGCTGACGTTCGCCGGCGACCTCTACCAGCGGGTGGTCGACGAGGTCGCCGCCGAGTACCCCGACGTCGACACCGACTACGTGCACGTCGACGCGGCGTGCATCTACTTCCTCGACTCGCCGGCACGGTTCGACGTGATCGTCACCGACAACATGTTCGGCGACATCATCACGGACCTCGGCGCCATGATCCAGGGCGGCATGGGCATCGCGGCCGGCGGCAACATCAACCCGCGAGGTGTCTCGATGTTCGAGCCGATCGGGGGCACGGCGCCGAGCGAGACCGGCAAGGGCACGATCAACCCGCTCGCCGCGATCGGCGCGCTCGAGATGCTGCTGCGCCAGCTCGGCGAGGCTGAGGCCGCCGACCGGGTCGACCGCGGCATCCGCGCGGCCACCCAGCAGATGAAGTCGATGCGTGCCGGCGAGATGGGCTACGCCACGACCGAGGTCGGCGACCTCGTGGTCGAGGGCGCGCGATGACGGTCGAGCTCTACGACACGACGCTGCGCGACGGCGCGCAGCAGGCCGACCTGTCGTACACGGTCGAGGATCGCCTGCGCATCCTGCACAAGCTCGACCAGATCGGGTTCCCGTACGTGGAGGGCGGGTGGCCCGGCGCGAACCCGCGCGACACCGAGTTCTTCCAGCTCGCGACGAAGGAGACCCTGGCCACCAGCACGCTCACGGCCTTCGGCATGACCCGCCGGGCGGGCGAGCGCGCCGACGAGTCCCAAGCACTGCGCGATCTGCTCGACGCCGGCACCGAGGTCGTCTGCCTGGTCGGCAAGGCGTGGGACCTGCACGTCACCGAGGCGCTGCGCACCGACCTGGAGGAGGGCGTCGCGATGGTGCGCGAGTCGGTCGCCTTCCTGCGCGCCCAGGGCCGGCGAGTGTTCTTCGACGCCGAGCACTTCTTCGACGGCTACCGATCCGACGCCGACGTTCGCGATGGCGGTGCTCGCCGCGGCCGAGGAAGCCGGCGCGGAGCGCCTGGTGCTGTGCGACACGAACGGCGGCATGCTGCCGTTCGACGTCGCGCACGTCGTGGGCGACGTGCAAGCCGCAGGCGGGGGTGCCGCTCGGCATCCACGTGCACAACGATGCGGGGTGCGCGGTGGCGAACTCGCTCGTGGCGGTCGACGCCGGCGTCCACCAGGTGCAGGGCACGATCAACGGCTACGGCGAGCGCACCGGCAACGCCGACCTGATCCCGCTCGCCGCCGACCTCGTGCTGAAGATGGGCGCCACCGACGTGCTGCCCGAGGGCGCGGTCGAGCACCTCACCGAGCTCGCGCACTTCGTCGCCGAGATCGCGAACCTCGCTCCCGACTCGCGCCAGCCCTACGCGGGACGCTACGCGTTCACGCACAAGGCGGGACTGCACACGAGCGGCGTGGCGCGGGTCTCACGCGCCTACGAGCACGTGCCGCCAGAGTCGGTCGGCAATCGCCGGGGCATCGTCGCCTCCGACTACGGCGGTGGCGCGACGATCCGCATGAAGGCAACGGAGATCGGCCTCGAGCTCGACGACGACCGCCATCCCCGCCGTGGTCGAGCAGATCAAGGAGCGCGAGTCGCGGGGCTACGCGTTCGACGTCGCAGAAGCATCGCTCGAGATCCTGATGCGTCGCGCGAGCGGGTGGTCGCAGCCGTTCTTCGAGATCGAGAGCTACCGCGTGCACGTCGAGGAGCGCGTGGGCGACGACGAGCCGCCGCTCGCCGAGGCGACGGTGAAGGTGACGACGCAGGGCACGCGGCACATCGAATCGGCCGAGGGGCAAGGTCCCGTCGGTGCGCTCGACACGGCGTTGCGGAAGGCGCTCGCGAACGATTACCCGGCGCTCGACCATATGGAGCTCGAGGACTTCCGGGTGCGGGTGCTGAGCGGCACCCACGGCACCGGCGCGATCGTCCGGGTGCTGATCGACCTGTCCAACGGCGAGCGCGAGTGGACCACGGTAGGGGTCAGCGAGAACATCATCGAGGCCTCGTGGGAGGCCCTGGTCGATGGCTACACCTACGGTCTGTTGCACCCCCGCACGTCGGGGATGTGAGCCGATGTCGAGGACCGAGGCCGTCACGATCCGCGAGGCCGATCTGGCCGACGTGATCGCGATCGCCGAGGTGCACGTGGCGTCGTGGCGGTGGGCCTATCGCGGCCATCTGCCCGATGACACGCTCGACGCCCTCGACCCCGTGTCCCTCGAGCAGCGATGGAGATCGACGATGTCCAACCCTTCGGCCTCCGTGCTCGTCGCCATCGATCAGGGTGCCGTGGTGGGGTTCGCGAGCGTCGGGCCTGCCGATGACGACGATGCGGTACCCGGCACCGCTCACCTCTTCGCGATCTATCTGGTACCCGAGGCGGCCGGGCGGGGCATCGGCCGCACCTTGCTGGGCCGGGCCGAGGAACTGATGCGCACCGCGGGGTTCACCCAGGCCTCGCTCTGGGTGCTGGAGACGAACGCACGGGCGCGAGCGTTCTACGAGCGAGCGGGCTGGGCCTGGGACGGCACCCGGAGCTCGCACCAGGTGCAGTGCTCCAACCTGCCGATCGCGCGCTACGTGCGCAGTCTGTAACGCCGCGCGGCGTCGGCCGCTCTCGAACGCCGCGCGGCGTCGGCCGCTCTTGAACGCCGCGCGGCGTGGCCGCTCTTGAACGCCGCGCGGCGTCGGCCGCTCTCAACGCCGCGCGGCGTCGGCCGCGACCCTGCGCACGATGCGGTTCTCGATCGACTTGGCCTGGTCGGTGTTCATGCCGCTCGACAGGATCGAGAAGGCGGCCCACGCGTCCTCGCGTTCGAGCCAGACCCAGCCCGAGAGCGCGGAAACCTCGATCAAGGTGCCCGTCTTCGCCCGGACCGTGACGTTCACGAGCCGATCCTCGAGCGTTCCCTCGCCGCCGACGGGCAGCGTGCCGCGCAACACCTCGCCCCACGGCGCACGTTCGGCCACGTGCAGCATGTGCACGATGCCCTCTGCGTTCGCACGGTTGTCGTAGGAAAGCCCCGATGCGTCGTGCGCGCGCACCCGCACCCCGCGTGCTGCCGCGAACGTCTCGATCACTCGGGCGCCCTTGGCGATCGAGCCGGGCATGCCCAGGCGTTCGCCGCCGAGCAACTTGCCGAGCACCTCGGCCCGGAAGTTGCTCGACACGACGTTCATGCGGCGCATGATCTGGTGCAGCGGATCGCTCCGCAGCGTCGCGATCGGCTCGAGCCCGCCCGGCGGTGCGCCGAGCCCCGCCTTCTTCGTGACCGCCACGCCGCGCCCCTCGAGCTTCTTCGTGAGCGACCTCGCCGCGAGCCGTTCGGGATCCTGCACGTGGCGGCCTCCGGCCCGCTCGTTGGAGCGGTAGGTCAACGCCGTGGGCAGCGCGATGTAGTAGCGGGGGAAGTAGTCGCGCCAGCCGGGAGCCCACCAGTCCCGGGCGAACGGCCCGGTGGCGCCGAACACGTGGCCACGCACCCGCTCGAGCCCTGCATCGACGAGCGCGCGGGCGAGCACTGCCATGTCACCGGCGTCGGTCTCGGGGTCGCCGCGGCCCACGAGCCACAGGTCGCCGGTCAGTACCCCGTCGGCGCCAACCGGTTCGGTGGCGAACACCCGCGTCGGGAGGGTCACGTCGGGTCCGAGGCGCCTCAGCAGCGTCATCGACAGCAGCAGCTTCTCGTTGGACGCCGGTGGCCGCGCGACCCAGTCCTTGTGCGAGTACAGGGTGTCGCCGTCGAGCGAGAGCGCGACCGACATCGGGTGGTCGGCGACCAGTGCGTCGATACGACGCGCCCACCAAGGCGCGAGGGCCGACGCCGGCGCCTGGGTGAGCACGATGATGGCCACGCTCACGCAGGCAACGAGCGATGATCGTCTGACTCGCATCGACCGGTTCAGGGTACGGGGTCGACGACGTCGCGCCACGTGCCGGGCGGCGTCAGGCGTGGCTGCCGCGGGCGAGCGCGTCAGCCTCAACTTGCATCGCAACTCGTTCGTCGAGCAGGGCGGCGAGCTCGGCGCTCGGGAGTGGCTTCGCGAAGAAGAAGCCCTGCCCCATGTCGCAGTGCAGCTCGAGCAGCCGCTGCAGCTGGTCGGCACGCTCGATGCCCTCGGCGACCGGCTTGAGGTTCAGGATGCCGGCGAGCTTGATCACGGCCTCGGTGAGGGCCGATGCCTCGCCGCCGTCGTTCACGCCGTCCACGAACGACTTGTCGACCTTCAGGATGTCGACCGGGAAACGGCGGATGTAGTTCAGCGACGAGTAGCCGGTGCCGAAGTCGTCGACCGCGAGCTGCACGCCGAGCTTCTTCAGCTCGCCGAGCCGCTCGATCGACAGCTCCATGTCCTGCATCATCACGCTCTCCGTGATCTCCAGGATCAGCGAATGAGGGTCGAGTTGCGTCTCGAGCAGGATCTCGCGCACCTCGTCGACCAGCTCCGGACGCGCGATCTGCCGCGCGGAAAGGTTCACGGCCATGTGCAACGGGGGCTCGCTCGGGAACCGCTCCTGCAGCTCGACCGCGAAGCGGCACGCCTCCACCATCACCCAGCGGCCGATCGGCACGATGAGTCCGGTCTCTTCGGCGAGCGGGATGAAGTCGAGCGGGGGCACGAGCCCGCGCACCGGGTGGATCCAGCGGATCAGCGCCTCGACGCCGGAGATGCGGCCGGTCTCCAGCTCGATCACGGGCTGGTAGTGCAGCTCGTACTCGGCATGCTCGATCGCGCGCTGCAGGTCCGCCTTGAGCTCCAGGCGCTTGAGGGCCGTGTCGTGCATCGCGGGCTCGAACACCTGGTAGCGACCCTTGCCGCGCTCCTTGGCCATGTACATCGCCACGTCGGCGTTGCGCAGCAGCTCCTCGACGTCGCCGTCGCGCTCACCGTCGGCGGTGGCGATGCCCACCGACGCGCGCACGAAGACCTCCTTGCCTTCGAGCGTGAACGGTTCCTCCATCAGCTCCATGATGCGTTCGGCGACGTCGGCGGCCGTGATGCCCTCTTCCCCATCCTCGAGCAGGATCGCGAACTCGTCGCCGCCGAGGCGCGCCGCGGTGTCCGCGGTGCGCAGGCAGCCCTTCAACCGCTCGCCGACCTCGTAGAGGAGCTGGTCGCCGGCGGCGTGCCCGAGCGAGTCGTTGATCGTCTTGAAGTCGTCGAGGTCCATGAACAGCACCGAGATCGGCTCGTGCTCGCGTGTCTGCCGTTCGAGTGCGTGTGACACGCGGTCGTGGAACAGCGCACGGTTCGCGAGCGAGGTCACGGAGTCGTGGAACGCCTGGTGGGCGAGCTGCTCCTCGAACTGCTTGCGCTCCGTCACGTCGCGGGTGTTCAGCACGATGCCCCTCACGTTGGGGTCGTGCAGCAGGTTCGTGCGCAGCGTCTCCGTGTGCACGTACTCCCCATCTCGGCACCGGATGCGGAACTCGACGAGCCCGGTGTGGCCTTCGGCGTCGCCGACCGGCGAGAGGAACTGCAGCACACGGGTCATGTCGTCGGGGTGGATGAGGTCGGCGAAGCGCGTGCCTTCGATCTGCGCCGGGTCGAACCCGAGCACCCGGGCCGCCGACGGGCTTGCGTAGGTCACGGTCGTATCGGGGTCGAGCACGCACACCACGTCGGAGGAGTTGCTGACGAGCGAGGCGAACCTCGCCTCGCTCTGCTTGATGAGCAGGTCCTCGGTGAGCGTGGCCGATTCGAGCGCCAGGGCGACCTGTGACGACAGGGCTCGCAGCGAGTCGGCGACCGATCGGGGCATCTCTTCGGGCGTCGCGACGACCATCAGGCCGTGCAGCTCTTCCTTGATGAACAACGGCGCCACGAAGACCGAGCCGTCGTCGCCGAAGGGCAACGCCAGCGGGTCGCGCAGGGTGCTCTCGTAGGCATTGATCACGTACGCGTCGTTGTCGAGCAGGCGTTGCTGCTTCCACTCCTGCAGGGTGGAGAAGGAGAAGTGCACCCCGTGCACGTCGACCGAGCCGCCGGCCGCGGCCACCACGACGACGTCGTCGCCGGCCCCAGGCTCCTCGCACATGCGGATCGCGGCATCCTGGCCGGCCAGCGCACGGGCCGCCTCGATCGCCGCTTCGTGGATGCCTTCACGACTCGTGGCCGTCACGAGGGTGGCGCCCGCCTTGCGCAGGGCTCGCTCGCGCTCGGCCGAACGCTCCTGCTGGCGGATCAGGCCGGCCATGCGCAACACGACGAGCAGGAACAGCACGATGGAGGCAGCGCTCAGGACGCCGACGTCGACCTGCTCGCCGCGGGCCATCTGCACGAGCCGGATCACCGGAGGTGAGAGCGCCGCGATCGTGAGCAGGACCAGGCGTCCGAGGGTGAGGCGCTCCTCGGTCTCGGGGGCGCGTTCGGTCAGCACCCGCATCGACGGGTGCAACGCGGCCGTGCCCAGCAGCACGTAGAACGCGATCCACCCGGCCTCCAGCCAGCCGCTGCCGGGCTGGTAGCCGCTCTCCGTGTAGAGGCCGAACCAGGCGTAGACCGCGTCGGTGGCGAACAACGCCACGACCGAGGCCATCAGGAGGTAGAAGGCGACCGGTCGCCGCCCGGCGCCGACCGCCAAGCGGATCGCGGCGGCGGCGAGCAGAAGGTCCATCACGGGGTAGGCCATGGCCGTGAGCTTGATCTTCAGGTCGAGATCGGCGATGTCGAGGTACGGCGCGATCAGCAAGACCCACGTCACGGTGCCGACTCCCATCGCCACCATCGCGGAGTCGAGCAGACTCGCTCGGTCGCGCCCGGGGCTCCGCGCCTGGATCAGCATCACGACCCCAGCGATCAGGCACGGGTACACGCTCAGGTACAGCACGTCGGCGAGCCCGGGGAACGGCACATCGCCGGCCGGGTTGTAGGTGTAGTCGAGGGGGAAGACCTGCGGCAGCGTTTGGGCGAACCGCTCGTAGTTGTAGGAGACGACGTCGCCGGCGATGAACAGGAACTGACCGATCGCGATCAGGAACCAGGGCGCGCGGCGATCCGGCTTGTGCAGGTGTACGGCCACGAGGATCAACACGGGCGAAGACAGGCCGATCAGGTTGAACAGGTAGCCGTTGTGGCCCAGCAGGTAGTAGGCGGCGGTCGCAGCAACCGCAGCCACGGGATACACGATCCAGGCCCTGTTCCTCACGTGAGCGTTATCGGTTGGTGGCGTCACGGGCTGATACCTGAAGTCGGGTAGTCACCGCGATCGACCTGCGGCGTTGCCCGCTCGGGCGACGGCCTCGTGGTCGATGCCGGCGAGCAATGCCGCCGCATGTGCCTCGGTCAGCCCGTCCAGCCAGCCGCCGTCGGCTCGGATGTCGGTCGCGGTCACGTAGGCGCTGTCGTCACTGGCGAGGAATACGTACACACCGGCGACCTCGTCGGGGAACGCCGGTCGTCCGAGGCATGTCGCGACCCGGGCGATCCGCGCCTCGGGGTCATCAGCGGGCTGCATCGGCGTGAGCACGGTGCCGGGGCTCACGGTGTTGACCCTGATGCCACGCGATCCGAGCTTCATCGCCGTGTGGCGGGCCATCTCGTACAGCGGTGCCTTCGACAGGCTGTACGCCATGTACCCGGGGAACGCCCAGTTCGTGGCTGCCGACGCCGTGATGATCACGCTCGCGCCGTCGCGAAGGAACGGCGGCATCAGCGCGAGGCCGTGCAGCACGCCCATCGTGTTGACCTGGATGAGTGCCTGCACCTCGTCGAGATCGGTGCCCTCCAGCGCGTCGGCATCGAGGCTCGCGATGCCGGCATTGAGCACGACCGCGTCGAGCGGGCCCGTTCGTCCGACGGCCTCCGTGAATGCGCGTTGCATCTGGTCGACGTCCGACGTGTCGGCCGCAACGAAGCGGGCGCCCACGTCGTCGACCTCCGGGCGGTAGTGGCGAGCCAGCGCGGTCACGTCGGCTCCCTCGGCGACGAACCGCGAGACGACGGCGAGCCCGATGCCCGACGTGCCACCGGTCACCAGGGCTGTCCGACCGTCCAGCCTTCCGCGAGCGCTCGTCATGGCCGGAGGGCCGCCCGCGTCAGGCCAGGCCCGTCGACGCCATCGCGTCGCTGCCTTGCTCGAGCAGGAAGTGGTCGTGCAGGGAGCCGAGCACCGCGATCAGGTCCTCGATCTCGTCGTCGGTGTTGGCCGCCGTCACCTGGATGCGGAACCCGACCTCGTGCTTCGGCACGAGCGGGTAGGCGGCCATCGTGGCGTACTGCCCGTGCTCGAACAGGTAGCGACCCACCTCGTCGATCTCGTCATGGTCGGCGAGCGGCACCTCGACGATGGGGAAGCCCGACGTGTTCGGGGTCTTGATGCCCATCTCGTGCAGGGCGTCGAGCAGGCGGTGGGTCATGCGCCAGAGGTCGGCGCGGTAGCGGTCACCCCGGGTGCGGTTCACCTCGAGCCCAGCGATCGTCGTCGCGAGCGACGCGACCGGCGACGGGCCGGAGTACAGGTAGGGGGGCGCGAGCACCTTGAGCGCGTCCTTCAGCCGGGTCGGGAGCGCGACGAACGCCAGCAGCGAAGAGTAGGACTTCGAGAACCCCGCCACGAAGATCGCGTTGTCGTAGGGCACGTCGAGGTGTCGCATGATGCCGTTGCCCTTGGAGCCGTAGCCGCAGAGCTCATCGGGCGAACGCTCGCCGATCACGCCGAAGCCGTGCGCGTCGTCGACGTAGAGCAGTGCGGCGTGGTCGCCCGCGACCCGTGAGAACTCGGCCATGTCCGGCGCGTTGCCGGTCATCGAGTTCACCCCGTCCATCGCGATCAGCCGGGGGCTGCCGGGGTCGCTCGCGCGCAGCAGCTCGTCGAGGTGCTCGTGGTCGTTGTGCCGGAACCGCACGACCGTGGCGCCGTGGCCGGCCGCCACCATCGCGCCGTCGTAGATCGTCTTGTGTGCCCGGCCGTCGAGGAAGATCGTGCCGTCGCCCACCAGCACCGGGATCACCGACATGTGGATGTGGGTGATGGTCGGCAGCAGCAGCGCATCCTCGCTGCCGACGAGCTCGGTGAGCTGCTCCTCGATCTCGGGATACAGGCGCGGGTTGCCGAGCAGCCTCGACCACGACGGGTGCGTGCCCCAACGGGCGAGGTACTCGGGCACGGCGTCGATGATCTCCTGGTCGAGGTCGAACCCCAAGTAGTTGCACGACGCCCAGTCCGTGAGCCACCGGTCACCGATGCGGATCTTCCGGCCCACCTGCTCGTCGATGACGGCATCCATCATCGGATGCGTGTTCTTCAGGCGCGTGAGGTCGGCGACGGTCGACACCCAGCGGTCGAGCCATCCGTCGTGATCGCGGCGGCGGGGCTTGCCATTGGGCGACGGTTCGGTCGGGAGATCGCTCAGGCGGCGATCGAGACCGTCGGTCGAACGCCGGTGCGGGAAATCATCCTCGGGCTCCATCGTGCTACCCCATCGGTCGGAGGCCGACCGACCTTTACGGTTTCGCGGATCCCGTTCTCAGGGGTCGAGCAGATCGTCGAGACGGAGGCGTTCGAAGGGCGCTTCGCACGGGTTTCCGTGCGTGAGGTGCATCGTCGCATCCTCGGGATCCATCACGATGCCGGCGATCGTGACGTAGTCCGCTTCCTGCTGCTCCGTGGCGTCGCCATGCGCACAGACCGAGCCCTCGCCACGGTCCGGCCCTGCGTGCGTACGCAGGGCGCGCTCGATCGAGTCCACATCGATGGAGCCGGACCCGAGGGTGTCCTCGGCCGACGCCTGACGACGAGGCGACTCCCGGCCGTCGAGCAGGGCGAGATCCTTGAACGGCCGGTCAGGCCGCACGAAGTGGTTCGCGTGGCACACGAGCTCACCCGGAGCCGTCCACGCGGTGTCGCGACCTCCGGGGCCCACCTCCAGGTCGGTGATGCCGCCATGTTGCGATCCCAGCAGGTAGTTCGCCGACGAGGCACGCCGGCGCTGCGTGACCTCCGCGACGGCTTCCTCATGGGTGTGGCTCGTGAGCAGCCGCCGCAGGATCGCGTGGTAGGGCGCGCCCGGGGCGCCACGATCGCGGCTCGAGGTGAGGGCGTTCGTGGCGAGCGCGAGCCCCGCATCGTTCATGCCGACCTTGGCCAGCAGCCCGGCTTCGACGAGCGTCACGAAGGCGGGGCGACCTGTCGGGTGCATCGCGAGCAGCACGCAGGTCTCGCGCGTGGCCGGCTTCCAATCCCAGTTCTGTGCCACCAGCACCCGGCCGCCGGCGGCGCGAGCCGCCTCGACGCCGATGGCGGTGCACTCCTTGGCGGCCGCCCTGGCCGCGCGAGTGTCGAGACCGAACATCACCTCGGTGCGCACGTTGAGTGCCAGCACGTCCTCGGCGTCGACGCCTGCACCTTCGGCGATGCCTTCCAGCTCCGGCAGCAACTGGACGTCGGTGTCGTCGAACCACTCGACGTAGGCGCCCGCGCGGTCACGGACCTCGGACCATCCGAGCTCCGCATAGTGGCGGAAGACGGCGTCGTACAGCTCGATCGAACGGTGCACGCGCTCGCGCGCGGCCGCCCCATAGGACCGACCACGCTCACGCGGTCCGCCCGATGCGCGCACGATCGGCCATGACATGGCGGTCAGGCTACCGCCATGTGTCGCAGACTTCCGGCGGTGCCGCGTGCGCCGCTAGACTCCGGCCACCTGCCGGCACGGCGGGCATGCTGATCCGAGGGGAGACAGGGTGAAGACGATCGATCGAGCGCGCGTGGCCGAGTTGATGGAGCGTGAGCGAGCGACGTTCCGCGCCCGTCACGCCCGGAGCGGGCAGCTATCCGACGAGGCCAAGGCTTCGCTCCTGTTCGGGGTGCCGATGAATTGGATGACCCGCTGGCCCGGCGATCATCCCGTCTTCGTCGATCGAGCCGAAGGCGCCCGCTTCTGGGATGTCGACGGCAACGAGTTCGTCGACCTGTGCCTCGGTGATACGGGCGGCATGGCCGGCCATGCCCCGGCGATCGCCGTCGAGGCGATCGCCGAACAGGCCGCGCGAGGTATCACGCTCATGCTGCCGACCGAGGACGCCACCTGGGTCGGGTCCGAGATGACCCGTCGGTTCGGCGTCCCGTACTGGCAGTTCACGGTGACCGCGACCGACGCGAACCGATTCGTGATCCGCTGGGCACGCGAGGTCACGAAGCGACCCAAGATCGTCGTGCACAACTGGTGCTACCACGGCTCGGTCGACGAGACGTTCGCCACGCTCGAGGGTGGGCGCACCGTGGCGCGTGAGGGCAACATCGGGAAGCCGGTGCCGCTCGAGGAGACCACGCGCGTGGTCGAGATCAACGATCTCGAGGGCCTCGAGGCTGCCCTCGCCCAGGGTGATGTCGCCGCCTGCCTGTTCGAGCCCGCGCTCACGAACATCGGCATCGTGCTGCCCGACCCCGGCTATCACGAGGCGGTCCGCGAGCTGTGCACGAGATACGGCACGCTCCTCATCATCGACGAGACCCACACGATCAGCGCGGGTCCCGGCGGCTGCACCCAGGCATGGGGTCTCGACCCCGACTTCGTCACGATCGGCAAGACGCTCGGTGCCGGCATCGCGTGCGGCGCCTACGGCATGACGGAGCGAGTGCGGGACCTGGTCGTGGAACACACCGACTGGAAGAACGCCGACGTGGGCGGCGTCGGTGGCACCCTCGCCGGCAATGCGCTGTCGCTCGCGGCGATGCGCGCCACCCTCGGCAAGGTGATGACCGACGACGCGTTCGAGCGCATGATCGGCCTCGGCGAGCGCTTCGAGCAGGGTGTTCGCGGCGTGATCGAGTCACGCGAGCTGCCCTGGCACGTCGTGCGCCTGGGGTGCCGCGTGGAGTACCTGTTCCGCCCCGACGTGGCACGCAACGGAGCCGACGCAGCAGCGGGTCAGGATGACGACGTCGATCCCTACATCCACCTCTACCTGCTGAACCGGGGCATCCTGATGACGCCGTTCCACAACATGGCCCTCATGTCGCCGGCCACCACGGCCGACGACGTCGACTTCCACACGAAGGTCTACGCGGAGATGGCCGACGAGCTGGTGGGGTGACGTGGCCGAGGCGACGTTCCTGTTCGTGACCATCGATGCGAACGATGCACCCGCGGTCGCGGCGTTCTGGGCCGCCGTGCTCGGCACCCGGATCGCCGACACCTTCGACGACGGGCGCTTCATCTTCCTCGAGGGGCGCGAGGGCCTGCCGGTCGTGTGTATCCAGTCGGTGCCCGAGCCGAAGCAGGGCAAGACGAGGGTCCATCTCGACCTGGCGGTGTCTGACCTCGACGCCGCGACCGCGAGGGTCGTCGAGCTGGGCGGGTCCTGGGACGGCGAGGAACGCCGACTCGAGCCCACCACCTGGCGCACGCTGACCGACCCCGAGGGCACTGAGTTCGATATCGCGCTCGAGGACTGACGATCAAGCGGCGTGGCGTTCGCGGAACTCGGCCATGAACGCGGCGAGCGCCTGGGCGCCCTCGATCGTCATCGCGTTGTAGATGCTCGCCCTGATGCCACCGACGCTGCGGTGACCCTTCAGCTCGGCGAGCCCGCGCTCGGCGGCCTCGGCGACGAATCGGGCGTCCAGCTCCTCGTCGGGCAACCGGAACGTGACGTTCATCAGCGAGCGTGAGGCGGGCTGCGCGTGGCCACGGTAGAAGCCGTCGCTGCCGTCGATCACCTCGTAGAGCGCCGCCGCCTTCGCGCGGTTGCGGTGATCCTGCTCCTCGAGCCCGCCGACCTCGTCGCGGAGCCATCTCGTCACCAGCATGAGCACGTAGATCGCGAACACCGGCGGGGTGTTGTAGAGCGAGTCGTGCTCGACGTAGGTGCGGTACGCGAGCATCATCGGCAGGTCGTCGGGCGCTCGCTCGAGCAGATCCTCGCGCACGATCACGATCGTGACACCGGCCGGCCCCGCGTTCTTCTGTGCGCCGGCGTAGGCCAGGCCGACGCGGCTCAGGTCGAGCGGACGCGACAGGAGGTCCGACGACATGTCAGCGACGAGCGGCACATGACGGCTCGTGACGGGCAGGTCCGGCCACTGCACGCCCTCGATCGTCTCGTTCGTCGTGATGTGCACATAGGCCGCGTCGTCGCCGGCCGACCACTCGCCGGCATCGGGCACCCTCGTGAAGCCGTCCTCGGCGCCCGTCCACGCCGATCGCGTCGGGCCCTGCCGCATGGCCTCGCGCACGGCCTTCGAGCCCCAGGAGCCGGTGATCACGTGATCGGCGGTGCGCCCGGTACCGAGGAGCAGGTTCATGGGCACCATCGAGAACTGCATGCTCGCGCCTCCCTGGCAGAAGACGATGCGGTGGGTGCCGGGCACGCGGAGCAGCGCACGCAGGTTGGTATCGGCCTCCTCGAGCACCTCGCGGAACCACGGACTTCGGTGGGAGATCTCCAACGCCGAGATGCCGAGGCCCGGCAGCGACACCAGATCGCGCTGCGCCCGCTCGAGCACCGATACGGGCAGGGTGGCCGGTCCGGCGGCGAAGTTGACCACGCGGTCGCTCATGGCCGCCAGGCTATCGGCGCCGGGCGTCACCGACCCGGCCCGGTCTCACGCGCCGGGCTTGAACACCATCAGGAACAGGATGACCACCAGGGTGACGGACCCCGACGAGGCGGTGATCAGCGTCGCCGGACCGTCGAGGACTCCGCGAAGCTCGTCGTCGGACAACGTGTAGCTGCCGTCGGCCCAGCGGGTGCAGCCTTCCCGAAGCCGCTTCATGTGGGGCGAGGCGACCATCGACATGAGCGCGGTCAGGCCGAGCAGCAGCACCAGCGAGCCGAGCAGCCACCATTCGGCGAACAACGCGCCATCGATGCCAGCTGCCACGCCGCCCAGCAGCAAGAGCCCGAACGAGACGTACATCGGCGTGATCGTGCGCTTCGACGTCTCACACCACTCGAGGATGCGGTCCCGATCGCCCTCGACCGCGCGCACGGCGAACAGGGCCCACATCGAGACGCCGTGCGTCAGGAGGAACCCCGCGACGCCGACGAGATGCACGAACACCCAGACGCGGTACATGCCCGAAGGATACGGGCGTGTCGGCAGCGTGGGCGCGCGGTACCGTGCGATGCCCAGGAGGTCATAGGTGGCATACAAGCGGATCCTGTTCGGCACCGACGGCACCGCCCGAGCGGCTGCCTCGGGCCACGTCGCGACCGGATTGGCGACGGCGGCCAAGGCCGAGCTCATCGTCGCCCACGTCTGGGAGCGGCCCGAGGGCGCGCAGGCGGTGCTCGACGCCGCGGTCACCGCGGCGCAGGAAGCCGGCGTGAAGAAGGTCAAGGGCGAGTTGCATGGAGGCCGCTCGCCCGCAGATGTGCTCGTCGAACTCGCCGAGCAGCGCGACGTGGGCTTGGTGGTCGTGAGCGGGGGTCGCAGCAAGACCGAGATCGGTCCCACGGCCGACCGGCTCTCGCACCGAGCTCCCCGTGACCTCTTGATCGCGATGGATGTCGAGCGCGGTGACGCCGATCGGCTCTACCGGCACGTGCTCATCGCCACCGACGGCTCGCCGACCGCCGATCGGGCGGCACGCAAAGGATTCGACCTCGCGGAGTCGGTCGGCGCGTCGGTCACGCTGGTCTTCGTGGGGCACCCCGCCACCGGCAAACTGGTGACCGACGATACGGTCGCCGTCTACGGCGCCGACGCCGACTGCGACGTGGTGCTGCGCCGGGGCGATCCCGCCATCGAGATCCTCGCCGTGGCCCGCGAGAGGGGCGCCGATCTGATCGTGATCGGCAACAAGGGTATGACGGGCGCCAAGCGCTTCTTCCTCAACCTCGTGCCGGAGAAGGTCGTCGACCTGACCGATCGCGACGTGCTCGTGGCCCGGACGATCGCCCAGGTCGCGTCGGAGCTCGAGCCGGGTGAGGGCGGCATCCTGGTGCAGGCGGGGGAGCGGCTCGCCGCGTTCATGGACGACGCGGGCGAGATGCACCTGATGTCGGCGCGGTGCACGCACATGGGATGCACGGTGGCGTGGAACACGGCCGACCACGTGTTCGAGTGCCCGTGCCACGGGTCGCGCTTCGGCCCGATGGGCGAGGTCGTGAACGGACCGGCTGCGCGGCCGTTGCCCCCGGCCTAGCGGCTCGAGGGCATCAGAACGTCTGGCCGGGCTTGGTGACCATCAGCCAGATGATGATGACGAGGCCACCCACGCCGATCGCGGTGATCAGGTGCACCTTCGACGAGCGCACCAGTTCGCCGAGCTCCTCGTCGCTCGTTCGCGGGACGCCCGAGGGCCGCAGGGCGCATGCCGCGGAGATGCGCTCGAAGTAGGGCTTTGCGATCAGGGTCATCAGCACCGTGGTGGCGATGAGCACACCCACCGCGATCCAGATCCACCAGTCGTCGAGCCACTTGCCTTGGTAGCCGGCGACGAACCCCGCCACGGTGAGCACGATCAGCGACGCGTACATCGGCTTCGAGGTGAGGCCCGAGAACGTGATCGTGTCGACGATACGGGCCCGGTCGAGATCGAGGGCGCGCAAACGGTAGAGCGCGAACATCGAGACACCGTGGGCCAGCAGGAACGAGGCCGCGGCAAGGATGTGCAGCACCACCCAGTAGCGATACATCGCGAGGAGCATATCGAGCGAGCGGGGCGGTGGGGGGCGCCTTCAGGCTCGCTCGAGGGGGCGGGTGAGACAGGTCGGTCCGCCGTCACCCTTGCGGGAGATCTCCTGCCCGATGAACGTGCGCACCTCGACGCCGGCGGCCTCCATGCGCCGGCGCGTCTCGGGATTGCCCTCGAGCGCGAGCGCGAGGCGAGGGCCGAGCGCGAGCACGTTCGGACCCTGCGAGTCGTACTCCTCCTCGGGCACCTCCACGAGGGACAACCCACGGTCACGGAGGAGGCCCAGCAGCCGCACGGGCACCATCGGGAGGAAGACGACGGCGAGGTCGCGGTCGAGAGGCGAGATGAACGACATCAGGTGCAGGCATCCGTCGGGGCCTCGGTGATGCGGGAGATCGAACGCGACCAGGTCGACGTCGCCCGGCAGCAGGGCGCGGATCTGCCCGATGCCCTCGTCGTTCGTGCGATAGCTGCGTCCGACGAGCAGCGTGGCCTCGTCGAGCCAGAACATGTCCCCGCCCTCAGCGGTCGCCGGCGCCGTCAGCCGGCCGAGCACCGGGAGTCCGGCTGCGATCAGATCGGCTTCGAGGGCGGCCGGCTCCTCGCGCCGGCCCGGCTTGCCCGGCCGCAGCAGGATGACGCCTCGGTCGGTGGGTAGGGCGGGGTCGTAGGCGTAGATCGCGTCGGGGTCGCCGGCCAGTGGTGTGGTGCCGACCACGACCTCGGCCCCGACGGCAGCGAGCGCTTCGCGGAACGCGGCGTGCTCGTCCTCGGCTCGGCCGGGATCGGGCGCGGCGCGCCACCCGTAGTCCGCCCACGCCTGCATCGAGGGGTGCTCGGGGGCGCGAACGTAGACGCGACGGAGCGCACCGACTGCATCGTGGATCGTCACGGGTCGATGCTACGGCGCGCTGGATTCAGTGACCGTTGCCGTTGCCGTTGCCGTTGCCGCCGTGACCGGGGTTGTCGGGATCGTCGTTGCCGCCGCCGTTGTCGTGATCGCCGCCGTCGCCGTCGTTGCCGCCGCCGTTGTCGTGATCGCCGCCGTCACCGTCGTTGCCGCCGCCGCGATCGTGGTCGCCCTCGTCAGAGGAACCGCCTCCGCCACCTCCGCCGGAACCGCCGCCGCCGTGGCCTCCGCCGCCGTCACCGTCACCACGGCCTCCACCGGCGTCACCGCCGCCGTTGTGGTCGTCGCCTCCTCCATCACCGTCACTGCCGGTGTCGCCGCCGCCTCCGCCACCCCCGCCGTCGTCGCCACCTCCGCCGTCGTCGCCACCTCCGCCGCCGTCGCCGCCGTCGCCGCCGGGTCCGATGTCACCGGGGTCGACGCCGACGTCGGGAGGGCCAGGAGGCACGGGGCTCGAGTTACCGACCAGGGTGATCTCGCGTGTCGTCGGCGGCTGACCACCATCGCCGCCGCTGCCGTTCCGATCGGGAGGGTCGCTCCCGTCGTCGCCCGGCTGTTCGTCGGGTGGCGGCGTGGGAGACACGGTCGAACCTGGATCGGGCGAGCTGATGGCCGACGGCGCCTGCCCGCTGATGCCCTCGATGGGCACCCGGGCACCACCGAGGGCGAGGGCAAGGACGAGCGCGGTCGCCGCCGCTGCGCCGCCCAGCGCCATGTTGCCGAGGCGGCGGTTCAGCGCGCTCTGCGCTCCCACCGAGGCTCCGTGAGCAGCGATGGACGTGACGGTCGCTCCGGTGCCGCCTGCGTCGGCGGCGGCAGCCGGCATCGCACTCGCCACGACGGCGCCCGCTGCGACCCCGGCGGCCAGACCCACGGGCGCGCCCGATCGTTCGTGGTCGGGTTCGGTGTCGGGCACGTCGAGGATGAGCTCGTCGTGGTCGATCGTCGGGGTGAGCGGCAAGATCACGACAGGCGCGTCCTCCCGGTCCTCGATGATCGGTTCGTCGGAGGCGACCATGCCGCCCAGCAGCATCGCCCGCAGCAGATCGGGGTCGTTCGCGGCGCGCTCGAGCAGCGTCGGCCCGTGACCCGCTCCGGTGGCGCTGCGCTGGCCCGTGAGACGCTCGACGGTGGTGCCGAGGTCCTGCAAGACGCGATGAGGCTCGACGCGCGCGGCACCGCCGATCGGCATCACGGCCCCCGGCCACACCAGCACCACCTTGGTGTCGGGGGACATCTCGTTGATCATGCCGACGGCCGTGGCCCCGATGCCGTCGTCGAGCACGGCCACGTCGGGATGGTGGGTGGCGATGAGGCGGGCGAGCTCCGCGGCGGTCGACGCCTCGGCGACGACATCGAATCCCTCACCGTCCAGCACGAAGCGGAGCAGGCCTTGACGCGTCGAAAGGCCCTCCCCGACGACGATGCGGACACCTTGCGCGCTCATGCGTTCGCTGTCCTCTGTTCGGCCCCCATCTGTGCGGGAGCGTACCGCATGGTCTCACGGCGACCGTGCAGCCATGCGGCCCAAAAGTGGCTGGTCCGAGTGAGCTAGTTCCTTTACCGGGAACCCTCGGCCGTACACGTACACTCGGCGTCCCGGACGGGATCCTTGAACCCCGCGTTCGACTTCCGCCGCCGCTTCTCACACGATGCGCGACCCGGAGGATGCAGATGCGATGAGTGACGTGACGCTCCGATGGACCGGTGAGGGCCTGACCTTCGTGAGCACCACCGCCCACGGCGCGCCGATCCTCACCGGGAACGATCCCGATGGTCCGGGCGCGAAACCGTCCGATCTGCTGCCCCTGTCGTTGGCGGCGTGCACGGTCTACGACGTGGTCGTGATCCTGCGCAAGCAACGGCAGGACCTGCAGGGCCTGGAGGTGCGCGTCACCAGCGAGCAGGACGAAGACCCTCCGTGGACCTTCCGTGCGATCCACATGCACTTCCTCGTGCACGGCGCGGTCGACGACCGCAAGGTCGCCAGAGCGATCGACCTGTCGGAATCGAAGTACTGCTCCGTCGCGGCGACCCTGCGGTCGGTCGTGCGGCTCTCGCACTCGCACGAGGTGGTGCCGGACCGACGGAGCGGGGTCAGCGGGAGCCGGTGACCTCCACCGTGGCCGAGGCGGCCGGGAATCCGGGGCACCGGAACGACACGGTCGCCGAGCCCCGGAATCCGGCAACGATCCACTCGCCGTCGATCACCGCCACGTCGACCGACCGGACGGACAGGTCGATGGGCGCTGCCGCGCGGCCGTCGCGACCGCACCGTGCCGGCAACCCCTCGACCCTGCCTTGCCACCTGGGCCCACGCGGCGAGATATCGCCCTCGAGCCCCGTCCAGTTCGAGGGGCATGCGCCTTCGTCGGGCCCGCAGGTGGACGCGAACGACCAGCGATCGTTGCCGCGTTTGCCGGGAAGGGGGTTCTCGATGCCGAACGCCGCTCCGATCGATCGTGCAGACCGCACGGTGAGCGACACGTGGTACACCCCATCGAGGTGCGCGGCGCTCTCGGGTGGGGTGGGCAGCGTCGCCTCGACCGGCTCGGTGGGCGGCGAGTCACCTTCGTCGCTCAGGGCGACCACCTGATACTCGTAGCGCTCGCCCATCGTGACACCGTCGTCCACGAAGGTGAGCTCGAGCGCACCGATGGCGTCATCGAGGGTGGCGCCGTCGCGCAGCAGGCGGAAGCCGGTCGGAGCGGCGCCGCCCTCGGGCGGGGCCCATTCCAAGGTCACCCGAGGCTCGATCGTCTCGCACGCATCGTCGCAGGTATGCGCCACCGCCGCCAGCGCGCCGGGCACGGTCGGCGGCCCCGGCGAGCGGGTGAACCACAACACCGATGCCACGAGCGCGGCAAGGGCGACCACGACGAGCCCGACAGCCAGGCGACGATCGCGCGGTTCGGGCGCGTCGGGCGCGCCCAGGTCGTCGGGGTTCGGGGCGGCGAGGTGCTCGGGGGGCAACGACATCAGCTCTGCAGCGCTCCGCGCACGTTCCAGTCGATCGTCGCCGTCATGCAGCCAGCGTATGACGACACCTCCTCGACCGTGCCCTCGATTCGGGTCGCATGCCATCGCCCGCGCAGTGGCGCAGCTGCCGTCACCCGCAATCGCACGTCGAGAGCTTCGTCGACCACGGCCCCGAAGCAGTTGCGCACGAACAATGGGGTGCGCAGCCTCGCCGCGTAGACGGCGTCGGTTCGGCGCAGGGTGCCGTCGGTGCGGGCCTTGCGCACGGTCCATCGCACCGAGCAGGCGCCGCTGCGACAGAGCGGGTCGAACCCGTAGAAGATCGCCCCACCCCGAACCGGGTTGCGGGTGCCGCTCGCACGCTCGACCACCATGCGGACGACGAAGGTGCCTTCGAGCCGGGCATCGGACAAGGGCGGCTCGTCGGTCTTGATCGACGCCGTGGCCGGGCGGGTCTGCGTGCCGTCCGCGCCGGTGCCGACGACCTCGTACCGATA
Organism: uncultured Actinomycetes bacterium; assembly: GCA_963722795.1. Classification (GTDB taxonomy): domain Bacteria; phylum Actinomycetota; class UBA4738; order UBA4738; family HRBIN12; genus JAOUEA01. The sequence goes on along the minus strand of CAVROD010000001.1, from coordinate 374,195 downwards.
CCGCGCGCCCGGTTCCACGTCGAGGTCGCGGAACGTGGAGCCCGCCACCGCATCGTCGACCGTCACGCCGTTGCGGGCCACCTCGTAGTGGTCGATCGGAGCTTCGTCGATCGCCTGCCAGGAGAGCTCGAGGACCCAGTTGGCGCCGCTCGCCTTCCACTCGGGTTCGGCGATCTCGAGCTTCCCGGGGCGCAAGCCACCGATCGCCGGCTCGGTCGCCGTTGCCCTCGTGGACGCCGGGTCCGTCGTCGAGGATGCGGTGCATGCGCCGAGCACGAACACGATCGACATGCCGATCACGGGCCTGCGGGGGGAGAGCATCCGCGGATGGTACCCACGGGGCCGCCGCCCGTCGACGGATCGTCCGGTCCGCGCGGTCTGGGAGCATCGGATCGTGGATCGCGCCGGCCTCTCCGAACTGTTCGCCGAAGGACCCCTGCTCGCCGACGGCGGTACCGGCACGTCGCTGCTGTCGTCGGGCCCGCCCCCCGCCGGGTGTGTGGAGTCCTGGAACCTCGAGGAGCCGGGTCGCGTGGAGGAGCTCCACCGTGCGTTCGTGCACGCCGGTGCCCGGCTCGTCCTCACGAACACCTTCGGTGCCAATCGGGTCCGCCTCGGGCCGCATGGGCTCGGCGGTCGGGTCAGTGCGGTGAACGAAGCCGCCGTGGCCGCCGCTCGTCGGGCGGGTGCACCCCTCGTGGGTGGGTCGATGGGGCCGCTGGGTATCCGGCTGGCGCCGTATGGCCGTCTCGATCCGGGCGACGCCTACGACGCCTACCGGGAGCAGGCCTCCGCGCTCGCGCGGGCGGGTGTCGACCTGTTGGTGATCGAGACGCAGACCGACCTGCGCGAGATGGAGCAGGCGCTGGCGGCGGCCCGCGACGGTGCGCCCGGGCTGGCAGTGCTCGCCGGCGCGACCTTCACCCGTGACGATCGCACCCCGCTCGGCTCCACGCCCGAGGAGGTCGCGACCCGACTCGTCGCGCTCGGCGCCGACGCGATCGGCGTGAACTGCGGCGAAGGCCCGGCGCAGATCCTCCGCGTCGTGCGAGCGATGTCGGCCGTGGCCAACGGCACGCCGGTCACCGCACGCCCGAACGCCGGTGGCCCGGCTCGGGTGGCCGGCCGGGTGGTCTACCCCGCGACCCCTGCGTACGTCGCCGAGCATGCGGTGGCAGCCGTCGACGAGGGGGCGGCCCTGGTGGGGGGCTGCTGCGGCACCGGTCCCGAGCACACCGCGGCGATCGCCGCCGCGCTCGCGACCCGCCGGCCGGTGACGCGACCCCGCGAACGGCCTCGCACGCCCGCCCGGCACGCCGAGCCCACGCCGGCCGCACCGAGCGCGTTGCAGGCGGCGTTGCGCGACCGGCGGTTCGTGGTCGCGGTCGAGATGGAGCCGCCCCGGTCGACGAGCGTCGCCACGCTCGTGGCGGCAGCGATCACGCTGCGAGAGGCGGGCGCCGACGTCGTGGACGTGGCGGACTCGCCGATGGCGAAGATGCGCATGAGCGCCTGGGCGGCCTGCCGTTCGATCCACGAGGAAGCTGGCATCGAGACCGTGCTGCACTTCCCGACCCGGGGGCGCAACCTGCTGCGGCTGCAGGGCGATCTGCTCGGCGCCCACGCGCTCGGCATCCGCAATCTGTTCGTGTGCGTGGGCGACCCCGTGGCGATCGGGGAGTATCCGCAGACGTTGAACGACGTCGACGTCACCGCGACCGGACTGCTGGCGCTGATCACCAAGAGCTTCAACGAGGGACTCGACCGCCGCGGCTCCACGATCGGGGAGCCCACCTCGTTCTTCGCCGGCGCGGCGGTCGCCCCCACCGGCCCCGACCTCGAGCGAGAGGTTCGGCTGCTGCGCCGGAAGGTCGATGCCGGCGCGGCGTTCCTGCTGTCGCAGCCGCTCTTCGACGTGGCGCCGTTGCGGGCGCTCCGCGCGGCCTTCGAACGGGAAGCAGGCCGTCCTCTCGACGTGCCCGTGATCGCCGGGGTGCTACCGCTCGTGACGGCCCGACACGCCGGATTCCTGCACAACGAGGTGCCGGGCGTCTCCATCCCCGACGAGGTGCGGGCTCGCATGGAAGCCGCCGGCGACGATGCCTGGCGGGTCGGGCGCGCGATCGCCCTCGAGCAGGTCGACGCGCTTCGCGCCGAGGGCGTCGCCGGCATCTACCTGATGCCGCAGTTCGGGCGCTTCGACATGGCTGCCGATCTCGTGGAGGCGATCCGATCCTGACGACCGCGGCGTTGGCCCGCCGGGTTGCCGGCCGACGGGGTCGGTCAAGGCGCGTCCGCCGGCGGTCGATAGGCAGGGTGCTCATGGAACGCCGTGCCGTCGCGCTACTGCTGGTCGTGCTGGCCGCCATGCCGGTCGCGCTGCCGGACGCGGCGGCGGCGTCGCCTCCCGTGGCCTCACCTGCCGGGCTGGACCTCGAGACCCTCGACGCGCGCATCGAGCGAGCACAGGGCCACGTCGATCGGTGGTATCAGCGCATCGAGCGGTGGTACGAACACATCAGCAGCACATCGAGGCGGGTGGACCGACTCGAGCGCGCTGCAGAGCGTTCGCCGTCCATCGATGCCGACTGGGTGCTGCGCTCGACCCTGCCACTGGCGCGCCACCCGTCGGTGCGGCTGGCCCAGGCCCGGCACGACCTGCGGGCCACGCTGACCGATCCGTGGGCGCGACATGTGCAGGCGGAGCTCGATGCCTGGAGCGCCTTCCTCTCGGAACTGGTGCGTGCGAAGGAGCGGGCGCTTCGGCCGGTGCCCGCCGCCGACGACGGGCCGGGCGGCGGTGGCATGGGCCTCGTGCCGGGCGAGCCCGTCACCTACGAGGGGTGGGCGGGGGCCTTCCTCCGGCGGCTCGGCGCGCCGCGGTGCGCCGAGAACCTGCTGATCGTCGTGACCTGGGAGACCGCGGAGTCGACCGCGGCCGTCTTCAATCCGCTCGCCACGACTCGCGCCATGCCGGGGGCGACCGACATGAACAGCGTCGGCGTCAAGGACTACGTCTCGCTCGAGCAGGGGCTCGACGCCAGCCGGGACACGCTGCTGCTCGGGGCGGAGTCCTACCTCTACGGTGCCATCGTCGGGCGTCTGCGGGCATGCGCATCGGCCGAGGCGACGGCGCGCGCGATCAACGCCTCGGCCTGGTGCCGGGGGTGCGTGGGTGGGGCCTACATCACCGGCCTGCTGCCGCTCGTGCGATCGTCGTACGGCGAGCACGCGGTGCGGCTCGTCTCGGCCGCACCGTGACGCGCAGTCCGCGGCGGCGCATGGTGGCGGCCCGGTTCCGACGGCCCAGTCGTCGCCAGGGTGCCGGCGACCTGGGAGAATGACCCGTCGTGGACGCGCACTCCGAGATCGCGGCGGACGCCACGCCGGGTGAAGCACCCGAAGTGATGCAGGCGTTGCTCGACACGATCGAGGCGCAGGTCGAGCCAGCCCGCCGCGAGGTGGTCGTCGCGTTCGCGAAGGCCTTCCTGCGGCGTCTGGCCCCCGAGGAGATCGTGGCATCGGGCGCGCACGGCCTGTTCGGCCTCGTGCGCGCGGCGTTCGACCTCGCCGACCAGCGAGGAACACAACCCTCGACCGTGCGGGTCTTCGACCCCGACGACGAGACCGACGGCTACTCCACGGTCGGCACCGTCGTCGAGACGAACACCGACGACTCGCCGTTCCTCGTCGACTCGGTTCACGAGGAGCTGCTGGCGCGAGGTCTCGGCATCCGCCGCCTGCTGCACCCGGTGATCGGCACGATCCGCGACGAGCACGGGCGCATCGAGCGCGTCATGCCGGGCCGCGACGCGAGCCACCGCGAGTCCGTCATGCATTTCGAGCTCGACCGCCAGCTCACCGCCGACGAGGCCGCCGCGCTGGCCGACCGGGTCGCGGCCATCCTGCGCGACGTCCGGCTCGTGGTGCGCGACTTCGAGCCGATGCAGGAGCGCGTCCGCCACATGATCGAGCTCGCGCGGGCCGGTGCCGTCCGCTACCAGCCGCAGGAGGTCGGCGAGACGATCGACTTCCTCGAGTGGCTGGCCCAATTGAACTTCGTGCTGCTGGGCTACCGCGAGTACGAGCTCGTCGACGTCGAGGGTCAGCAACGGGCGGGCATCCGTGCCGTCGCCGGCAGCGGTCTCGGCATCCTGAGCGACGTGCAGCGCTCGGCCTTCGCCGAAGTGACGCCGCTCGCCGCCCTCGACGACGTGGTGCGGGCGCGGATCGAGGACGGCGACCTGCTCGTCTTCTCGAAGACGAACTCGTACTCCTCGGTGCACCGGCGGGCGCGGATGGACTACATCGGTGTCCGCATCGTGGCCCCCGAGGGGGTCATCATCGGCGAGGCCCGCCTGATCGGCCTGTTCACGTCGAAGGCGTACATGGAGCCGGCGGCGAAGACGCCGTTGCTGCACCACAAGCTCGAGCAGATCCTGGCCGCCGAGGACCTGATCCCCGGCTCGCACGACTACAAGGAGGCGGTCGAGCTCTTCGAGTCGTTCCCGAAGGACGAGCTGTTCCAGGCCTCGGCCGCGGAGCTGCGCCAGCTCGTGGTGGGGCTGCTGCAGCTCGAGAAGCACGGTGGCATCCGGGTGCTGGTGCGCCGCGACCTCTACGGCCGGAGCGTCTCGGTCGTGGTGGCGCTGCCGCGCGACCGGTTCAACGCCGAGCTGCGCAAGCGGCTGCAGCAATACTTCCTCGAACGGTTCCACGGCACCACGGTCGACTACCACCTGTCGCTCGGCGAGACGGAGTCCGCTCGGATCTTCTTCACCGTGCACGTCGAGCCGGGCGCGCAGATCCCCGAGGTGCCGTACGAGGAGCTCGAAGCCGAGGTGGAGCGGCTCGCCCGCACCTGGGACGACGACCTGCACGACGCCCTGGTCGCGCGGATCGGGCCCGAGCGCGGACCGGTGCTGGCCGAGCGGTACTCGCCACGGTTCCCGACTACTACAAGGCCAACGACGAGTGGGGCCTGATCGTCGACGACGTGCTGGCGCTGGAAGCGCTCGAGTCGAGCCCCGAGGGATTCCTGGTCGGCATCGGCAACGAATCGAAGGGGGAGCGGCTGACCCGCGTGAAGCTGTACAAGACCGGCGGCAAGGTCGATCTGTCGGCGTTCATGCCGATCCTCGAGGCGATCGGGCTGCGCGTGGTCGAGGAGATCCCGACCCAGATCCTCGGCGAGGGCAAGACCTACATCCACGACTTCGGCGTGCTGGACTCGCGCGGCGCGGTCCTGGACCTCGGCACCGAAGCGGAGCACGTCGCCGCAACCATCGCGGCCGTCTGGAGCGGGGAGACGGAGTCCGACTCGCTCAACCGGCTCGTGACCCTCTCCGACCTCGACTGGCGTCAGGTCCAGATCCTGCGCGCGCTCCGGAAGTACCGCATGCGGGTCTCGGCCCGATACACCGAGGAGTATCGCAACGACGCCATGGCCGAGCACGCGCATATCTCGGCGGGGCTCGTGCATCTGTTCGAGGCGAGGTTCGACCCCGAGCGCAACGCCACCGAGGAGGAGATCGACGAGATCCGCCAGTCGATCCACGAGGATCTGCGCGACGTCACCTCGCTCGACCAGGACAACATCCTGCGCAGTCTGCTCGGCACGATCGAAGCCATCGTGCGCACGAACGCGTACGTGCCCGGACGCACCTCGCTGAGCTTCAAGCTGCGATCGGCGCGGGTACCGGAGATGCCGAAGCCGCACCCGCTGTTCGAGATCTTCGTGTACTCGCCGCACATGGAGGCGATCCATCTGCGCGGCGGCATGGTGGCGCGCGGCGGCATCCGCTGGTCCGACCGCCGCGAGGACTACCGCACCGAGGTGCTCGGACTCATGAAGGCGCAGAAGGTGAAGAACGCCGTCATCGTGCCCGACGGTTCGAAGGGCGGTTTCGTCCTGCGACGGACCCCCGTCACGCCCGAAGAGCTCAAGGCGGAGGTATCGGCGCAGTACGTGACCTTCATGCGGGGCATGCTCGACATCACCGACAACCTGATCGACGGCACGGTGGTGCACCCGCCGCACGTGCGCGTCCATGACGGCGACGACCCCTACCTCGTCGTCGCGGCCGACAAGGGCACCGCCACCTTCAGCGACACCGCGAACGCGATCAGCCTCGAGTACGGGTTCTGGCTCGGCGACGCCTTCGCGAGCGGCGGCTCGCAGGGCTACGACCACAAGGAGCTCGGTATCACCGCCCGCGGCGCATGGGAGTCGGTGAAGCGGCACTTCCGTGAGCTCGGCGTCGACGTCATGACCGAGCCGTTCACCGTCGTGGGCATCGGCGACATGTCGGGCGACGTGTTCGGCAACGGCATGCTCTACACGCCGCAGATCAAGCTGGTCTGCGCGTTCGACCACCGCCACGTCTTCATCGACCCCGACCCCGACCCCGCCACGTCGTTCGCCGAGCGTCAGCGGCTGTTCGCCACGCCGGGCTCGACGTGGGCCGACTACGACCGCTCCTTGATGTCGGCGGGGTCTGCCGTGATCGACCGGCGCGCCAAGAGCATCACGCTGTCGCCCGAGGCCCGTGCGGCGCTGTCGATCGGCGATGACGCGCCCGCGGAGATGACCCCGGCACGAGGTGATCCACCACGCCCTGCAGGCGCCCGTCGATCTGCTGTGGAACGGCGGCATCGGCACCTACGTGAAGGCGACGCCCGAAGGTCACACCGAGGTCGGGGACCGCGCGAACGACCAGGTGCGGGTCAACGGCGAGCAGGTCCGGGCCCGGGTCGTCGGCGAAGGCGGCAACCTGGGGTTCACCCAGCGTGGCCGCATCGAGTTCGCGCGCAACGGCGGCCGCATCAACACCGACTTCATCGACAACTCGGCAGGCGTCGACACCTCCGACCATGAGGTGAACCTCAAGATCCTGCTGGGGCTCGCGGTGCAGCGGGGCGAGCTCACGATGGAGGAGCGCAACGAGCTGCTGCAGGCGTGCGCCGGCGACGTCGTGACCCACGTGCTCTACGACAACTACCAGCAGGCGCAGATCCTCTCCCAGGAGATGGAGGTGAGCGCCCAGCGCGTCGAGGCCTACGAGGACCTGATGCAGCAGCTCGAGGCCGGCGACGGCGAGCTCGAGCGCGAGGTCGAGTTCCTGCCGTCGTCGGAGGAGATGGCCGACCGGCGAGCCGCGGGCGAGGGGCTGGTGCGACCGGAGCTCGCCGTGCTGCTCGCATACGCGAAACGCGCGATCTTCGACGCGTTGGTGACCTCGGACCTGCCCGACTCGCCCTACCTGGCCGAGGACCTCCGCACGTACTTCCCGCCCAGCATCGTGGAGCGGTTCGGGCACCTGCTCGAGCACCACCCGCTGCGCCGCGAGCTCATCGCGACGATCGTGGCGAACGACGTCGTGAACTCCCAGGGCATCACGTTCGTCTCTCGTATGGTGACCGAGACCGGCGCGAGCCCCGCCGAGGTGGTGCGGGCGTTCCGGATCGCACGCGACGTCACCGGCGCCGTGGAACGATGGGCCGACGTCGAGGCGCTCGACGGCCTCATCGATCCCCGCATCCAGAACGAGCTCATGAACGGCGTCGACTGGCTGGTCGAGACCTCGTCGCGCTGGTACCTCGTGCACGCCGCGGGCCGGCACCTGGCCGAGGCGGTCGGCGATGCCCGCGCGTCGTTCGAGGAACTGTCGGCCGTGATCGATCAGATCGGTCCGGAGACCTGGCGCGAGGAGCACGAGCACGCAGCGCGCAGACTCGAGGCGGAGGGTGTGCCCCCCGCGCTCGCGCGGCGGCACGCGTTCCAGGCCGAGCTCGTGCACGGCCCCGACATCATCACGGTTGCCCACGCGACCGGACGCACGGTGCTCGAGGTCGCCAGGGCGTTCTTCCTCTTGGGTGAGCGTCTGCAGCTCGACTGGCTCGAGAACCAGGTCGAGGCGATGCCCAGTGGCTCACGGTGGCAGCGGTGGGCGCTGCAGTCGATGGAGGACGATCTGTTCACCCTGCGGCGCACCTTGGCGGAGGCGGTGCTCGATGAATGCGGCGCGCTGCCGATCGACGAGGCGGTGGACAAGTTCCTCGAGTCGCGCACCGAGACCTTCGCGCGTCTGCAGCGGTTCATGCGGAGCCTCGCCGTCGACGGCATGGGCGACCTCGCCCAGCTCACCGTGGCCCTGCGACAGATCAGGTCGTTGATCGGCTGACGACGGATGCATGGCTCGCCGGCGAGCCATGCCGGTGTCAGCCTCCGTAGAACATGACGGTCGCCCACATCCGTCCGCCCTTGCGCACGACCCCGATGCCGGCGTGGCCGAATCCGCTCCGCAGGATGTTGCCCCGGTGTGCGGCGCTGCGCATGAACAACCGGTGGATGCGGCGGACCGTGCCGGCCATGCCCACGTTCTCCCCCCAGACCGACGGGTGCCAGCGGCGCACGAGCCGGTAGAGGTTCGCGGTGTGGTACACGGTGTGGCGCTCGGCCATGCGCCTCGAGTGCCTGATCGCGCTCCTCGACAGACGCCAATTGAGGTCGAGCGGACGCAGTCCGTTGCTACGGCGAGCGGAGTTGGTCAGCGACAACAATCTCTGTCGCATCTCTTTGGAACTGGAAGCCGCGCTCGCGGTCAGCGGCAACGCCGCCACGAGCACGGCAGCGAGCACAGCGCCGATCACGATCGTCTTCGCACCCCTCATGCGTTGCGCCTGACCCTACCGAGGCTCGGCGACGGCGTCACGCATCAGGGCCGCGGCGACCGCCCGCATCCGGACGAGGTCTGCTGGCCCGCAGCGCAAACGGTTTCTTCAGGATTCCGAGCTGTCGGGCCTCAGAGCGCACGCCAGGCGGCCAGCCCATCGGACCCGGAGCCGATGTGCCCGAACGGCTCGGCCAGGTGCGTGGGGGCGACGATCGTGCCCGGGTGGGACAGCACCTCCGCGAGCACGGCGCGCCTCGTGGCCGCGGCCTGCGCCGGCACGACGTCGGTGCCCGACGGTCGATCGGGGTGCGGGATCTGCACGGGATGGTTGAAGGTGTCGCCGCTGATGATCGCCCGAGCGCCACGCGACCGGATGCGCACGATCTGGTGTCCCGGCGTGTGCCCCGGCGCCGGGTGCAGGTCGATGCCCTGTGCGACCTCGTGATCGCCGTCGAGCAGGACCAGCCGTCCGTCGCGCTCGAGCGGCTGCACCAAGAGCCGGTCGATCTCGCGGTCCTCCGGATCCTCACGCGCCAGCTCTGTCTGCCAGTCCCGGTCGGCGCGTTGCATCAGGTACGTGGCCCGAGGGAAGGCCGGCGCGGGCTCGACAGCGGTGAACAGGACCCCGCCGCCGACATGGTCGTCGTGCACGTGCGTCAGCACCACGGTGTCGACGGCGTCCGGCGGCGTACCCGCCTCGCGGAGGCCGTCGAGGAGCTGGCCCGGCGCGCCGAACCATTTCGAAGCCGGTGCGCCCACCTGCCCGACACCGGTATCGACGAGCACGACCCCCCCGGGATGGCGAACGAGCCAGCACCGCACGTGCAGCCGCCATGCGCCGGTCGGCGCGTACACGCCCGGCATGCGCTCGCGGAACACTTCGATCTCGTCGACCGGCACGTCGGGGAACGAGTCGGTCATGGGTCCGTCGAGGTCGCGCACGCCATCGAGCAGCGCGAGCACCTCGATGTGGCCGACGGTGAGCGACGTGGTGAGCATGGCGACGGAGTCTATCCGGAGCCGAGCCCCGGCGGGACCGGGCCGATGGACGTGAGTCGGGAGCCCTGGACCGGTACGCTCGCCCCATGCTTCCGACTGCGGGAAGGACCCATCCGCGCACGGTCCGAGCCCTTCGGAGTCTCGCGATCATCGCCGGCCTCACCCTGCTGCTCGCGGGCTGTCTGAAGCTCGACATGGCGATCACGATCTCGTCCGACGACACCGTCGACGGTGAGATGGTGTTCGCGGTCAACAAGCAGCTGCTCGAGCTCACGGGCCAAGCCGCCGACGACGTGCTCGGCGACACGACGGTGCCGAGCGACGTCGAGGGCGCCACTCAGGAGCCCTACGAGGACGAGGACTTCGTGGGCACGCAGGTGACGTTCGAGGACGTCGCGCTCTCGGACCTGTCCGAGGGTTCGGACCCCGACTCCCTGACGATCGTCCGCACGGGCGACACGTACGAGGTCGAGGGCGTGATGGATCTCTCGACCGAGGATGCCGACCTGCAGGGCAATCCGTTCGAGGACCAGATCACCGAGGCCTTCGACACCGCGCAACTGCGCATCGCGATCACCTTCCCGGGCGAGGTGCTCGAGACCAACGGTCAGATCGACGGCACCACCGTCAGCTGGGAGCCGGTCTTCGGGGAGCGCAACGTGCTCACGGCTGTCGCGTCGGCATCGGGCGACGGCGCGAGCGACCCGAACGACGGGACCGACGCAGCGGAGGCCGGGGATGAGGATCCCAGCGGCAACGCCCTCCTCTACGTCGTCGTGGGGCTCGTGATCATCGGGCTCGTGCTCGGCTTGTTCGTGACGATGCGGCGCAAGAGCTCCGAAGCTCCACCGACCGATGCGGCGGGCGAGGCCTCCCCTCCGACGCCGGTGACGTCGGCCGAGCCGGAGACGCCACCCGCGCCGATCTCGCCGCCGACGCCACCACCACCCGCGTCGGAACCGACGGACGGCGGGCCGTTCAAGTAGGCCGACCAGTGCGGCGGCGTATCAGCCTTGCGATGTCCGGCTCCGCGTCTCTCTCGATCCGGGGAGGTCACTCGTCGCGGCGGGCGTGGGCGGCATACGATATGCGCCCATCGACCCACTCGGGCGACGACCATTGAAGGGAGACCCGTGAGCGCCACCCACATCGCGCCGCCACCGGCCGGCTTCGTCCGTCCCGACGGGCAGGAGAAGGTCACGGGCACCGGGCGCTACACCGCCGACCTCACGATGACGGGGCAGGCTCATGCGAAGTTCCGCTACGCCGATCACCCGCATGCGCGCATCCTGCGCATCGACACGTCGAAGGCCGAAGCAGTCCCGGGGGTCGTCGCGGTCGTGACGCAGGCCGACCTGCCCGACGTTCGTTTCGGCGGGTTCGTACAGGATCGCACGTTGTTCGCGAAGGACGTCGTTCGCTTCGAGGGCGAGATCGTGGCCGGCGTGGCCGCGCTCTCGGAGTCGATCGCCACTCGCGGCCGCACAGCTGATCGATGTCGAGTACGAGCCGCTGCCCGCGGTCAGTGACTTCGTGGCGGCCATGGAGCCGGGCGCCACGCTGATCCATCCTGACCTCGCCGGCTATGACAAGGACGAGAACGTCGTGGCCGACGGCAACACGATGGCGTACTCCACGATCGTGAAAGGCGATGCCGACGCGGCGATGGCCGGGGCGGACGTCGTCGTGAAGGGTCGCTACGTCTCCGACGCCTCGCAGGGCGTGCCGATCGAGCCTCGGGCGGTGGTCGCGCAGTGGCAGGGCGACGAGGTCACCATCTGGTCCTCGACGCAGGTGCCGTACGCGGCGCGTGCCGGCGTGGCTCAGACGTTGCAGATCCCCGAGGCGAACGTGCGCATCGTCGTGCCGCTGCTCGGGGGCGGCTTCGGTGCGAAGTGCGACCTGCACTTCGAGGCGCAGGTAGCCGCGCTCGCGCGCGCTGCGAAGCGTCCGGTGAAGCTCGTGTTCAGCCGCCGCGAGGAATTCGTCGCGATCGCCCAGCGGCGCGAGGGCATCGCGATGGAGTTCGAGACGGGCGTGATGCGCGACGGTCGCATCGTGGCTCGCAAGGCCTCGCTCGTGCTCGACAAGGGTGCGTACTGCGGCGAGGGCGGCTTCCTCGGTCAGATGGCGGCGATGCACGCCTGCGGTCCCTACGTGATCGACAACGTCGCCGTCGAGGCGCATCTCAACTACACGAACAACCAGCCGTCAGGCTCGGTGCGCGCTCCGACGGCGCCACAGGTGTGCTGGGGACTCGAGCAGCACATGGACGAGGTCGCGCGAGCGATCGACTTGGACCCCGTCGAGCTGCGGCGCCGCACCCTGATCGAGGCGGGCGCCGAGGGGCCGACGCGCCAGGTCTTCGACGAGATCGGCATGAAGCAGACCCTCGAGCGGGCGGTCGAGATGATCGGCTACGGGCGCGAGCTGCCCGACGACGAGGCGATCGGGGTCGCGGTGGGTTGGTGGCCGTGCATGCCGGCGCCATCGGGGGCCTACGTGCACCTCAACGGCGACGGCAGCGGCACGATCGTGACCGGCGCGCAGGAGAACGGCAGCGGCGCCGTGATGGCGATGCCGATGTTCGTGGCGCAGGAGCTCGGCATGCAGCCCGAGGACTTCACGATCCTCTATCAGGACACCGCCGCAGCGAACTGGGACATGGGCTCCTGCGGCTCACAGACGACCTTCAACAGCGGACGCGCGATCCTCGCCGCCGCGGCCGACGTGCGGGAGCAACTGCTCGATGCGGCCGCCGAGGAGCTCGAGGCCGATCGCGAGGACCTGGAACTCGTCGACGGGGCGGTGCGGGTGAAGGGCTCGCCCGACCGGTCGGTGTCGATCGGCGATCTCGCCGGCGCCGGCACGATCCACGGGAAGGGCTCCGGCGAGGTGCCCGACGCTCCCGAGGGCGACACCGGCGGCTGCGTGGGCCGGCTCGGCAACGAGACGTTCCTCGCCCCGCAGCTCATCACCCAGGCCGCGCACGTGAAGGTCGACCGGGCCACCGGGGTGGTGCGGGTGCTGAAGGTCGCGGCCGCCCACGACTCCGGCGTGATCCTGAACCGCAGGGGCGCCGACGGACAGGTCACCGGCGGCGTCGTGATGGGTGTCGGGCTCGCGCTCAGCGAGGGCACGATGCTCGACGACGACGGCCGTCAGCGCAACCCGGCACTGCTCGACTACAAGCTCGTCACGTGCGCCGACGCGCCCGAGATCGAAGTGGACTGGATCCAGATACCGGCCAAGGGGGCAGGCCCTCGAGGCTCGAAGGGCGTCGGCGAGCCGCCGCAGGTGCCGACCGCCGCCGCGATCGCGAACGCGATCTCCAAGGTGCTCGGCGCGCAGGTGCGGCGGCTGCCGATGACCCCCGAGCGCGTATGGGAGTCCGCCGGCGAGGTGCGGGCATGACGGCGTCGTTCACCTCGGCGGCGACCCTCGACGAGGCGATCGCGGCGATCGCGTCGGGCGCCAGGCCCGTCGCGGGCGGCACCGATCTCGTGGTGGGGGCGCGACAGGGCAAGGCCCCGTTGCCCGACGCGATCGTCGCGATCGACCGCATCGACTCGCTGCGGCACCTCGACGACGCGGGCGGCGGCCTCCGGCTCGGGGCGCTGGTCACGCACGAGGACATCGTGGCCAGCGAAGCTGTCCGATCGACGTTCACCGCACTCGCCGACGCGTCGGCGATCGTCGGATCCCACGCCACGCGCGCCAACGGCACGATCGGCGGGAACGTGATGAACGCGTCCCCGGCGATGGATACGGGCGGTCCGCTGCTCTGCCTGAGTGCCAGCGTCACTCTGCGGTCGGCGGCAGGCGAGCGTTCGATCTCGCTCGACGAGCTGTGGACCGGCCCCGGCGCCACCTCGGCCGTTCCCGGCGAGCTGCTCGTCTCGATCGACGTGCCGGCCCCTGCCGACGGCTCGGGTTCCGCATACGTGCGCCTGGAGTACCGGCGCCAGATGGAGATCGCGGTCGTCGGCGCGACCGCGATGATCACCCTCGCCGGCGGCGCGGTGAGCGATGCGCGAGTCGCGATCACGGCGCTGGCTCCGACGATCCGCCGTGTGACCGAGGCCGAGCAGGCTCTCGTGGGCGGCGACGGAAGCGATGCCGACGTCGCCACCGCCGCTCGCGCCACCGCTGCGGGCGCGGCGCCGATCAGCGACGTACGTGCCTCGGCCGACTACCGTTCCGCGATGGCCGAGGTCGTCGCCCGCCGCGCGATCGCCGCCGCGATCATGCGGGCCGGCGGCGGCGACGTTCCGATCCCTGCGAGCGACGCGCTCTACGGCGCGTGAGGAGCACGAGCATGAAGACCGACGCGACGCTCACCGTGAACGGCAGCGACTATCCGATCGACATCGATCCGCACCTCTCCCTCCTGAAGGCCGTGCGAGACGAGCTCGGCCTGACCGGTTCGAAGGAGGGATGCGACGACTCCGAGTGCGGGGCATGCATGATGCTGCTCGACGGCAAGCCGGTGAACTCCTGCTCCTACCTCGCGATGCAGGCCGTCGGGAAGCAGGTCACCACGGTGGAGGGCCTCGCCGATGGGGAACAGCTGGGTGGTCTGCAGGGCGAGTTCCTGCAGCAGGGCGGAGTGCAGTGCGGCTTCTGTACGCCCGGAATGCTCGTGTCGGCGACGGCGCTGTTGCGGCGCAACCCCACGCCGACCGAGGACGAGGTGCGGCTCGCGCTCGCGGGCAACCTGTGTCGCTGCACCGGGTACTCCGGCATCGTGCAGGCCGTCATGGAGACCGCTGCGGGACACGTGGCCCAGCTGCCGTCGTCTCCCGCCCATGGGTCGAGGCCGGCCCCGCACCACGCGGGGTAGCCCTCACGGCCGCTCGTCGGGGCCGTCGCCGAGTGGGCCTTCGGGGTCGATCACGCGCCGAGCGATCTCTCGTGCCTGGTCGAGCTTCGTGCGGTCGACGAACAGGTGCACGTCGCGTTCCCACAGCCTGGTGAAGAATCCCGTGGGGGCCTTGGCCCAGTAAGCGACGCCTGCCTCCTCGAGGCGGCTCGCGATCTCGACGCCGTGCTCGGGCGTGAATCCGCCGATGTGCTCGGTGCGTACGTCATCGGGGATCTGCCAGGCTCGCTTCACCACGCGACTCCTCGTGTCGACCGGTCCCACGAGCCTGTCACACGATGGAGCGGGCGAGGGCGAAGGAGCCGATCGATCCCTCACCCGAGCGACCGACGAAGGAGGTGGTCACGATGCCGTCGTCGCCGAACACGGGATCGAGGTCGCCGTCGGCGCCCAGGGCGGGCGTGGCGGCGAACGTCAGGCCGAGCGTCGCCAGTCGCCACGAGCCCGATCACCACCACCCTGGAGAGACGCCGACGCCCCACTACTGCCTCCTCGAGGCCAGGATGGCACGCCATGCTGTTGCTGTGGGACCAACGGCCCACAACCTCCGAGCCTCAGACGGCGGTTTGACCGGGGAGGCTCCCTCGGGGGACACTGGCGGTCGTTGCCGACATCGGCACCCACGGATCCGAGCGTGCGCAGCAGGACCTCGGATTTAAGGAGAGGGAGGAAGCGTGAAGCCCAAGCTGGCATCTGCAGTTGTGGCCGTCGTGTTCGGGGCGGTGTCGGTCGCGGGCACGTTCTCCGCGGGAGCTGGCACCGAGCGAGCCGAGACCACCGTCACGATCCGGACCGAGAACGGCGACTTCTGGGGCTACGTGACCAGTCCTCGCCCGCGACGGTGCGCCGAGGGTCGGAAGATCGTGCTCTTCAAGCAGGTCGGCGCCGAGCAGGATCCGCGGGTCGACGAGCGCATCGCGAGCGACACCGCCTCGTTGAACGGAGATCGGTACGAGTGGAACACCGGCAACACCGGCCGGTTCGGCAAGTTCTATGCGCGAGCAGGCAAGACCGAGAACTGCAAGGGCGACACGAGCAAGACGATCAGGTCGGTTCGCCCGTAGCGGCTGGACCCATCCTCGCCTGGGTTGTCAGTCGAGCAGCGTGTCGAACGCCTGCGTGGTGCCGGCGAGCCGTTGGGCGAGCGTGGTCGCGAACCAGCGGTGCAACGCCGCCGCCAGCTCGGGCTCGTCGGCTTCCAGCCGGGCGATCGAATCGCGGGAGATGCGCAGGACCTCGCTCGGCGTCTCGGCCACCACGTCGGCGGTGCGCGGGGACGCCGTATAGAGGGCGATCTCACCGACCATGACGCCGGGCAGCACGGTGCTCAGGCGCAACTGCGTGCCCTCGGGGGTCGTGAGCTCGATTCGCAGCCGGCCCGAGACCAGCACGAAGACGTCGTCGGGCTGGTCGCCCTGGGCGATCAGCCGGGTGCCTTCTGGCACGGTCACGCGCTCGACGTGATCCCACAAGCGCCTCGGCAGACCCCCCAACAGGTCGGACGACGCGCCCGGCACCTCGATGCCCTCGAGCAGGGCGTCCTCGCACCGCTGCAGTCCACGGTCGAGGTCGGGTTCGAACCGCACCACACCATCGGCCGCGACCACCCCGCCGCGCTCCAGCTGGCGCCGCACCTTCTCGGGGGTGGCCGTCAGCACGAGCTCGACACCGCCGGCGTGTGCGAGCTGCGCGATCTTGCGGAACGAGACGACCGCGGACGAGTCCATGCCCGCCACGCGACGAAGGTCCACGACGAGGAAGCGCAGCTCCGCCTGTTCGACCCGCTTGCGGATGCGTTCGAGCAGCCCGCTGACGGTGCCGAAGAAGACGAAGCCGTGCACCCGGAGCACCTGCACGTGTCCGGCGAACGACCGCAGGAGCTCGCGCTCAGCTGGTGGACGGTCGACGTTACTGCGATAGGTCTCCCCGAACGCCACCTCGCTCACCTGCTCGACGCGCCCGTAGTTCACCGCGAACATCACGACCGCCAGCACGAGTCCGACGACCACGCCGGGTAACAGGCCCCGGGCCACCACCGTGGCGAAGATGGCGAGCACCACGACGTACTCGCCCCTGGGCAGCGATCGACGCTGGTCCCAGAGCCAGTCCACGATGAAGCCGAGGCCCACGAACACGAGCACCCCGCCGACGATGGCGCGGGGGATCAGCTCGATCGCCGCGGCGCCGAACACGACCGCGCTGAGCGGTACGAGGGCGGCGACGATGCCCGCGGCCCGCGCGTGCACGCCCATCTGGTTCGCGAGCGCGGTCAGGCTGAGCGCGTGGTAGCCGGGGATGCCGCCGAAGGCTCCCGACACGACGTTCACGATGCCGGCGTCGCGCAGCTCACGGTTCGAATCGAGGTCGGTCCGCAGGATCAGCTCGATGCCACTCACGTTGAACAACGCGGCGATCACCGCGACGAACACCGCCGTGGCGATGCCGGCGACCTGGCCGAGCACCGCCGACCAGTCGGCTCCCGTGATCGCGTCGGGGATCGTGCCCGGCTCCCAGAGCTTCCCTGCCGGGAAGGGGCCGAGCAGCCAGAGCCCGTCGCGCACCTCCTCGAGCGTGGAGCCCGTGATGGCCACGCCGGCCGCGAACGCCGCGAGACCGAGGCCGATCACCGCCGGGATCACGAGCGGCCGGTGCACCACCCGCGTGATCACGAGCAGCAGGATGCCGAACGCGAGGGCCGGGAGCCAACGCATCAGCTCGTCGTCACGCAGCAGGTCGTCGCGTGAGCGCCAGTACACCTGGATGCTCGCCGCGACCCCGATCCCGCCCTTGAACAGCAGCCACCCGGTGCCCGCGAGGAAGCCGCCCACGACCGGGTAGGGCACGAACCGCACGAGGTTGCCGAGCCGGAACACGCCGAGCAGCGCGAACGTCACGCCGGTCGCGAGCGTGACGACCATGGTCGCCGCGACGACGGTGAGGAAGGCCCGGTCGAGGCTGCCGAAGGCGTCGAGCGCGGTCGTGGTCGCGACGATCGCGAGCACGGCCGCGGCGGCATCCTGCACGCTGCCGACCACGCCGCGGCTGCCGGCGCGCACGGCGAGGATCGCGAGCGTGATCGCGGCGGCGACGAGGTACAGGCCGATGCCCGCCGACAGGAAGTACGCGAGGTACCCGCCGAACACGAGCGCGGCGAACGAGATCGCCAGCACCACCTCGACGGCGCCGATCACCGCGCCTGCAGCGAACGTGGCGACCGCCCGCACCGGTTGTCGATCGTCGGACACGGTCCCTCCCTTGGGGCCCCCCGGGCCCGGGTGCACAGGACCATATCCCTCGCGTCGGTCTGCGCGCCAGGGCGGACGATCGTGCGAGGAACCCTGCGGGGGAAACATGGACCGACGTGATCAGCCGCAGCAGTCACGGATCCGCATCTGGCGGTGATAGCCTCCGGCGCCATGCAGACCGATGTCGTGGTGATCGGGGCAGGGTTCGCGGGCATCGCCGCGGCCCGCGACCTGGCCGAGTCGGGTCGCAGCGTCGTGGTCCTCGAGGCGCGCGATCGCATCGGCGGCCGCACCTGGTATCGCGAGATCCCCGGCACCGGCGTGATGGCGGAGTACGGCGGCATGTTCTTCTCGCGCGCCACGCAGCCCAACCTGGCGCGCGAGATCGAGCGCTACGGCGTCGACGTGACCCCCGGCGCCGACCCAGAGGTGTTCGCCTGGATCGACGGTGACCGGTCGCAGCAGGGACTCGACGCGATCGAGCGCATCCAGCGCGAGCTGGCCTCGTCGAACCTCACCCAGTCGCTCCGCACGACGCTCGACGCGTTCCACACCGAGGGCCGCACGGCCCTGCAGGCGCTCGACGTGCCGGCGGCGACCTGGGTCGAGGGCCTCGACGCCGGCGCGGAAGCGGTCGACTACGTGCGCGCGTTCCTGTCATCGATGGGCGGCGCCCCGCTCGAGCGATGCTCGGTGCTGCCGCTGCTGTGGGACATGGCAGAGCTCGGCTACGGTCCGGCCGACGCGTTCGTCGACGTGGGGGAGCTGCTCGCCGATGGCACGAAGAGCCTGCTCGATCCGATGGCGGCCGGGCTCGACGTGCGCTTCGGAGCGGTCGTGACCCGGGTCACCCACGACGGGTCGGGTGTGACCGCGATGCTCGATGACGGCACGTCGATCGGGGCCGAGGCCGCCGTCATCGCGCTCCCGCTGAACGTGTGGGCCGACGTCGAGTTCGACCCGCCCCTGAGCGAGGCGAAGCGCCGCGCCGCCGACCGCCGCCATCCCGGACAGGTGTCGAAGGTGATCGCGATCGTGCACGGCGCGCCCGAGACCTACGTCGGCATGGGATGGCGCACGCCGATCAACGCCGGGTTCGTGTTGCGCCCGGCCGGCGACGGCCGGCTGTTCATGGGGTTCTCGGTGCAGGATCCTGTCGATCTCGCCGACCACGAGGCCGTGGCCGCCGCGGTGCGGGCGCATCTGCCCGATGCCGCCGTGGCCACGACGGGCGGCCATGACTGGGTGCACGATCGGTTCTCCCGGGGCACGTGGCTCTCCGTGCCGCCCACGTGGTTCAGCGACGGCACGTTCGAGGCGCTCGCCGTGCCCGAGCAGCGTCTCGCGTTCGCCGGCTCCGACATCGCGCCCGAGGGCGCCGGCTGGATCGAGGGAGCGGTCGGAAGCGGCGCCGCCGCCGCCTCGCACGTGCACGGGGTGCTCGCCGGGAGCTGAGCGGATGCGCTCCTTCCCGTCGCAAGCGCATCGCACGGTCACCCGTCGCGGCACCCTCGCGGCCGTGGGCGGGGCTCCCAGCACGGCGGCCTGTTCGGTCCCGGCGGCATCGCGATGCGCGGCAAGCTCGTCTCGCCGTTCGTGTCGCAGCGGCTGGTGGCCGTCGAGGGTGAGAGCAACGCGGCCGACCTCGCACCCCTCGCCGCCATGATCGAGTCGGGCGATATCACCCCCGTGATCGACCACGTCTACCCGTTCGGCGAAGCCAGCGATGCGCTCCGATACGTCGAGCAGGAACACCCCAGGGGGAGGTCGTCCTATCGGTCGACGGTGCGTGATCGGGCGCGCACGAGGCTCACATGAACGGTGGTCCGGCGCGGGGCGTTCGCGGTCGCTCTCCCGTGAACATGGCGGCCGATCCGACCGTCTCCACGGCGACGGCGTGGAAGGACTCCGACAGGATCGCGCGGAGACCGTCGGCGGTGTCGCCGGCGTTGTCGAAGCCTCCTTGCTTGTTCGCAGCGCGCAGGAACGCCCGCGCAGGCGTGGTGTGCCGCTTCCCGAGGCCGAGCACGGTGCCACCGAAGAGCACGCCGTCGGGGGTGACGACCCACGAGTCTCGATCGCGAGCATGACCGGGTGTCTCCGGCCTAACCCTTGTAGGCGGGATCACCGCGTTGGATCACTCGAGTGTCGGCACGGTAGGGTGCGATCGATGACGAGGGCCCGGGTTCCCACCGCCGCCGACCTCGGGCTGATGCAGGGTTCGCCCCCCGCCGGCGACGCCTTGGTCACGCTCGCGAACTGGCAGGACCCGCCCTTCAACCGGTGGGGCTTCCAGCACGTGCGGGACCTCATCCCGACGGCCCGCATCGCCCGCGGCGACGGCCCGGCCCGGCGTCTGCCACGGGCCGAGCGTGACCTGTCCCACGCAACGGTCCGGGTGGCCGACCGCCCGCTGCGCCTCGACCGGTTCTGCGAGGAGAGCTACACCGACGGCTTGCTCGTGCTGCATCGCGGGCGGGTGATCCACGAGCGCTACGAGAACGGCATGACGCCATCGACCACCCACCTGCTGATGTCGGTCTCGAAGTCGATCACGTCGACGGTCACCGGCATCCTCGTCGGCCGAGGGGAGCTCTCACCCGGCGACCTGGTGACGACCCACGTGCCCGAGCTCGAGGCCACGAGCTTCGACGGATGCACGGTGCGCCATCTCCTCGACATGCGCGCGGGCACCAGGTTCGACGAGGACTACGACAACCTGCATGCGGATGTTCGCGTGTACGAACAGATCTACCTCTGGCGTCCGCGCACGACGCGTCGACTGCCGTCGACGATCACCGACTACTACGGCACTTTGCGCAACGCGCGAGCCCACGGCGGACCGTTCGACTACCGCTCGATCCTCACCGACCTGTTGGGGTGGGTGATCGAGCGGGCGAGCGGCATGCGCTTCGCGGACCTGATCTCGCGCGAGCTCTGGGCGCCGATGGGGGCGGAGTTCGACGCCGAGGTCACGGTCGACGCGCACGGTCATGCGATGGCCGACGGCGGCATCTGCTGCACGCTGCGCGATCTGGCCCGGTTCGGCCAGCTCATGCTCGATCGAGGCCGGCGAGGTCGCACGCAGATCGTGCCCCGCGCCTGGATCCGCGACACGCTCCAGCCCGACGACGACGCCGTGGCCGCATTCGGCGCGAGCGCCGATGCGCGCGAGCTTCCGCTCGGCGCTTACTACCGCAACAAGTGGTGGGTGGTCGACCCGAGCGGACCCATCTACATGGGCAGCGGCATCAACGGACAGACGGTGCTGATCCACGGGCCCGCCCATGTCGTCGTCGCGAAGTTCTCGACGTGGCCGATCGCCTGGGACCTCGGCTACTCGGTGCGCACCCGCACGGCGCTCGTCGACCTGGCGGAACAGGTGGCCGACGGGCGACTCTGAGCCGCGGCCGACAACCTTGGGTCGTGGCCGCGACCACGACCGGGCTGACGCAACGATCGTGGACTCCCTGGGCGCGGCCGCGGTGATCCATCGCCTCCCGGTCTGCGAAGAGCGGATGTCGCCGGCGTTCCAACACCCAGGGAGGGGGTGAGCACGCCATCCGCCGGAGACGCCATCTCCGATCCGGCACACACGGTGTCGGACTCTTCAGGAAGGACAGGGATGATGAACCCCAAGCGAACCAAGCTGATGGGCGGTGCGATCGTCGGTTCGGCGCTCGTGCTCGCCCTCGGCGCGGCGCCGATGATCGGCTTCGGTGCCGACCACCTCGACGCACCGGGCCTCACACCACCGTCCGGACGCGCTGATGCGGACATCAACGACGTCTACGTCTTCGAGGGCCGCAACGACGATCGCACGGTGATCGCCGTCTCGACCCACCCCGCCGCCGGCGCGATCGCCCCGCTCGAGTACGCGAGCGACGTCCGGTACGCGATCCAGATCGACCGTGACGGCGACGCGCTCAAGGACGTGACCTACCGGGCGCTCTTCCAGGAGCCCCGCAACGACGGACGTCAGCGCTACGTGCTCGTCAGGGCCCAGAACGGCAACTCGAAGCGGGTCGCCCGTGGCTGGACCGGAGCGACGAACGATGTTCGCGGTGGCGGCCGCGTGTTCGCCGGGCTGCGGTCGGACCCGTTCTTCTTCGACCTGGCTGCGTTCCAAGGATCGGTGCTCGGACAGGGTGATCGAGCGTTCTGCGACGGCGACGAAGTCGACTTCTTCGAGGACTTCAACGCCAACGCGATCGTGCTCGAGCTCCCCGACGCCAAGGTCGGAGGCCAGGTGGGCGTGTGGGCCGAGACCTGGCAGCGCGGACCCAGCGAGCGCATCGACCGCATGGGACGTCCGGCGATCAACACGGTGTTCAACAGCGGTGACGACAAGGATCGGTTCAACGCGACCGGGCCGTTCATGGACCGTAAGGACTTCGGGGACAACGTGGTGAGCGTCCTGAAGACGTTCTCCGCCCTCGACACCGATGGCGCTTACACCAACGCCGAAGCGAATGCCCTCGCCGACGTGTTGCTGCCCGACGTGGTGACATACGACACGTCCACGGCGGCGGCCGGTCCGTTGAACGGCCGCGCCTTGGCCGATGACGTGATCGACGCCGAGCTGAACATCGTGACCGGAGGCTTCGCCTTCGACGGACGGAACGGCACGGGCGCCATCACAGGCGACTGCGTCGGACCGCACGACGACTACATGAACTCGTTCCCCTACCTCGGGGAGCCGCACGCGTAGTCGAAACGACGACCGATCGCTCCGGGGGCCTGTCTGCCCCCGGAGCACCGGCCGCTCCCCGATGGCCCAGCGGCACCGCCGAGAGCCATCCGGAAGCGTCCGGAGCGAGAGGAAGGAGCAGGCATGTCGCGAGCGAAGTACCTGGCGGGCGCGCTGCTCGCGGCGTCGGTCGCTGCCGCCGCCGCGACCTACGTCGGCGGCGAAGGACCGATCCGGTCGCAGAGACAGGCCCCCACCGTCGGATCGGGTGCCCTGCCCGGCGGCGGCGCGGTCACCCTGGCCCAGGCGCCCGGTCGGCCGCAGCTCGCCGAGCTCGACCGGCTGATCCGTTCGTTCTCCGAGCAAACCCGTCGCTCGCCGAGCGCCGCGGGATTCACGTTCCTCGGCCAGCTGGAGCTCGAGCGAGCCCGCTTGACCGGCGACGTCGACTCGTACGCGCGCGCCGAACGGGCGCTCGAGGAAGCCGTCGCGCTGGCTCCCGACGACGCCGAACCACGGGCGCTGCTCGCGGGAGTACGGTTCACCACCCACGACTTCGAAGGTGCGCTCGCGCTCGCCACCGAGATCTATTCATCCGATCGCGACGTGGGCGCGCTCGCCGTCCGCGGCGACGCCGCCCTCGAGCTCGGCCGCTACGAGCAGGCGGCAGCGGACTACCAGGTACTCGCTGGGGTACTGCCGGACGCGTCGACGACCCTTGTGCGCATGTCGCGCCTGTCGTTCTTGCAGGGCGACGCCTCCGGTGCGGCCCGGCTCGCGGCCGAGGCCGAGGGCGCTGCCGAGCGCGAGGGATCGTTCGGGGCATCGCGATCGTGGCACGCGGCGTACCGAAGCAGGCTCGCCCTCGAGGCGGGCCGCTATGACGACGCGGTGCGATACGCCCGGCGCGCGGTGGAGGCTGCTCCCGACTATCACGTGGCGGTCGCCGCCCTCGCGAGCGCCAGGGCGGCACAAGGAAGGATCGACGACGCGATCCGCCTGTACGAGCGCGCGGTCGCGATGGTCCCCGAACCCGGTTCGCTGGCCGCCTTGGGCGACCTGTACTCCCTCACGGGCGACCGGCGAGCGGCGTCGGACCGCTATGCGACCGTCGAGGCGATCGCGACCCTGCAGGCCGTGAACCGCCAGCTCTATGACCGCCAGTTGGCGCTGTTCTGGGCGGACCATGACGGCAACCTCGACGAGGCGCTCTCGATCGCCGAACGGGGGCTGCGGATCCGTCGCGACGTCTACGGCTACGACCTGCTCGGCTGGGTGCTCTACCGATCCGGTCAGTTCCAGGAGGCCCGTGACGCGAGTGACCGGGCGCTGGCGATGGACACGCCCGACGCGAGGCTCTGGTTCCACGCGGGCATGATCTCTGCGGCCCTCGGCGACGAGGAGCGGGCGCGCGTCGAGCTCTCGCGTGCGCTCTCGCTCCACCCGAACTTCGACCCCCTGCTCGCCCCGCTCGCCGCCGAAACGCTGGCCGGCCTCGGAGGGCCGGCATGAGCCGCTCGGCACGCCGGGCGCTCGCGCTCGTCGCGACGGTGGTGGCGATCGCATCGTGGCCGACACAGGCGTCGGCACACCCGCTCGGGAACTTCACGGTCAACGTGTACGCCGGGTTGATCGTCCAGCCCGAGGCGATCGTCGTCGACTACGTGGTCGACATGGCCGAGATCCCGACCGTCCGCGAACGGCGGGCGGTCGACGCCGACCTCGACGACCGGATCGACGAGCGCGAGTCGCTCGCGTACCGAGACACGACGTGCGCCACGCTTGCGAACGGGCTGAGCGTGAGTGCCGACGGCCACCCCGTGCCGGTCGACGCCACGGATCTGCACGCGCTCGCCTTCCCCGCGGGTGCGGGTGGACTGCCCACGCTGCGTCTGGAGTGCCGGTTCACGGGCGCGATGGCCGAGGTCGCCGAAGATGTCACGATCATCGTCATCGACCGCAACTTCCCCGACGCCCTCGGCTGGCGTGAGATGACGGTGACCGGCGACGGGGTCACGCCGACGGCCTCCGACGTGCCGACGGCATCCGTGAGCGCCCGGCTGAGCCGCTATCCGGCGGACGAGTTGCCGTTGGACGTGCGCCAGGCGAGCGCGACCGTGCGCCCCGGTGGTCCCAGGCTCGCCGCGCTGCCCGAGCCCGGACGTGATCCCGCGAACACGCAGAGCGCGATCGTCGATCGAGACGACGGCTCCCTCGCGTCGTTGGTCGGCCGCGAAGACCTCACGCCGGCGCTCGTCAGCGTGATGATCCTGCTCGCACTGGGCGTCGGCGCGCTGCATGCGCTGGGCCCCGGCCACGGGAAGACGTTGATCGGTGCCTACCTCGTCGGTGCAGGGGGCTCGATCCGCCACGCCGTGGGGGTTGGTGCTGCAGTGTCGGTGATGCACACGGCGTCCGTGCTGATGCTCGGGTTGGTGGTGTCATCCGCCGAGCGACTGTTCGCGCCTGAGCGCGCATATCCCGTGCTCGGACTCGCCTCCGGGTTGATCGCCTTGGGCTTGGGATCGGTGATGCTCGTCTCCCGGATCCACTCGCGTACGCACGGCGACGGCGGGGGACATCCGCACGATCACGAACACGTGCATGGCCACCCCCACACATCGCCGCTCTCCCACCGCGGACTGCTCGCCCTCGCGTTCTCCGGGGGCATCCTGCCCTCGCCCACAGCGCTCGTCGTGCTGCTGGCGTCGGTGTCATTCGGGCGCACGGTGCTGGGCCTCGTGCTCATCGCGGCGTTCAGCCTCGGCCTCGCCGGTGCTCTGATCGGCGTCGGGATCGTGACCGTGAACGCTCGTGATCTCGCCCAGCGGCGGCTCACCGATCGGGTTGCTCGACTCCTGCCCGTGGCTTCGGCCGGAGCGATCGCTGCGATGGGGCTGTTCCTCACCGTCAGGGGCGCGATCCAGCTCTGATCAGGCAACGGCTCGCATGGGCCCGGCGGTCAGCACCCTGGGTCTCAACGAAGCGCTCAACCTTCCACGACGACATCTTGCCGTTGAGCTGCAGCGCCATGGCGTTCGCCCGAGTACTCCGTCGCGGGCTCGATGTCACCTGGACCCGATCGGAGAGGCGAGGGCGACCAGTGCCGCCGCGAGCCACAACGCCTCGTCGGCGGACAAGCCGACCTCCTCATCATTGAGCCGCAGCTTCACGGCACTGACTTCACCGTGCCCGACCTCGACCGTGAAACCGTTTCCCTCTCGGTAGGCTCGAGATGCACCAGCTTCGGGCATGTTCACCTCCGGCCTCAGACTTGCTCGTCAGCTCTCTGAGCACCGTTCCATTCAGAGGCGGCTCGCAAACCATGGGCATACCGCGCCGCCTTCATGTTGCCGTGGCCCCGATCTCGGAGGTCGAGGATTCGCCCGGACGCCCGTGGGTATGTGCACCCTCGGACACGCGTCGGCCGGGTCCGAGGGAGGGAATGACGATGCACGGGGTCATCCGAGAAGTGGCCACCGAGCCGCTGAACGCCGAGGAGGGCCAGGAGACGTCTGGCGACCGCCGCGAAGGCTCTGAGCCATCGAAGCGGGAGAGCCCAGACCGAGGCGACATCCGATAAGAACCGCTGAAGGCCTCTGTACGTTCGTCGAGAAGGTTGCGACATGAGCCGTGAGATGGAACCACTGGGAGATGTGTGATGACCGATCGAGAGGAGCCGGGCGTCCAGCTTCCCCGCACCACCACCACCGGTGACGAAGGCCAAGACGTCAGACATGCCGGCGACGGCGCGATCGACGACGCGTCGGACAGCCTCCATCACGCCGAGGACGAGCGCTTGTTCTCCGATTCGCACGGGATCGTTGCTTCGTGGAAGGCGCGGTGGCGTGCTGGGCGACGCCAGGCCCAGCGCAACAAGGGATAGACCGGGGCCGCTTCAGTCCGTGAGGTCGACGCCTCTGCGCTCGCACGAGCCCTCGACCCGTCGGCCGGCCTCCTCGACGCGATCGTCCGCCGATGACCGCGACGACAGGACCTCGGCAGCGGCTGCCAGGGCGGGGTCGGGGAGGTCCGCGCCTTCGCGGTAGATGTCGAGCGCTCGATCTTGATCCCCTACCGCCTCGGCCAGTTCCTCACACCAGCGCGCGATGACCCCTGTCGACGCTCCGGGCGAAGGCGACGATGCCGGGGTCGGGTAGACGGTCGTGGGACTGACCGACACTGCTTGGTCCGACGTTTCGAGCGAATCTCCCGGCGACGACTCGGAGCACGAGACGGCAGCCACGATGAGCAGGAGCGAGAGCACGACGGACCTCGATGGGGGGGGCATGTCCGACCACTACCCCTGATCGCCACGACCAAACGGGGCCACGTGCCCCGGATCGCCGAGCCTCACGCGCGTCAGAGCGAGCTCCGAGCCAGGAGCCACCCGCGAACCCATCAGCCTGTTGCCGCCGCGTTCTCGTCGACATCGAGTCCGGCGAAGGAGACCAGCCTCCACCACCACAGGAACATGGCCCCGAGGCCGGCGGCGAGCACGGTGATCGGCGCGGAGAGCGTCGCCGCGTAGTACCCGATAAGGCCGCCGACCGCGCCCGCGACGGCGCCGACCATCGCGTCGCGTACTGGACTGAGCGACGACGACGCCGATCGGCTGCGAAGGATCAGATGCCCGATCAGCGACACGACCAGGCCCGCAGCGACCCAGGCAGGGAAGAGCAACAACGCCGAGACCTCCGCCTCGGGCTCGACGGTCGGGGCGTTACCTGAGTACCGGCGCCACGCATCAGGGAGCTCGATACAGACGAGCGTGAGGGTGATCAACGCGCCGACACCGTGCAGCAAGATGGCTGCCCTGCTGAAGGTTCCCCGAGCCGGGCGTCGTTCGGCGCCGAAGGCTCCCCGCAGCGCCGCGAACATGACCACACCGAGGACCGCACCGAGGAGCAGAGTGAACGCTCCCACGAGCGCTCCGACCGACTGCCCTCGCTGATCCTCCCCGGCGGCGTACAGCCACCACAGGAGCACGCCGGCCACCGCCACGGCCGCATGGGCGGCGATCGGGCTCACCGGTGCCTCGTGCCCGCGGAACCGGCGGACGAGGATGAGCAGCCCGAGCGTCGCCGTGATCACCCCAGCGAAGAGCGCTGCAATAGCCATGAAGCCGTGCTACCCCGCGAAGGCATCCTCCATGCGACAGTTCCTCGATCGCGCGCAGATCCTCGGCGATCACTCGTCGTCTACCGACCATCACCATCGCGATCCGGGTTCTCTTCTCGGGCCGCGTCGAGGATGCCGGCGACATAGGCCGCCTTCCCTTCGCCTTGGTAGATGTACTCCACGACACCCTCATGGCCCGGGATATCCGTTCGGTCGATGTCTCGATCGGCATCGGGCGGCCAGTACATCACCCCATGCATCGCGGGCTCCGGGTCGACCGTATGGGTCTGGCCATCGAATGGGCCGCCCTCGAATGTCACGTCCATCTGATCCTCCTCGGATCGTCTCTCGTCGAGAACTGTGCTGTCGGCGCCGGCATCCCTTCCGCGGCGATTCAACGGGCGGGATGGACCGGAACCGTCGGGTCAGCTGGATCCTCATCACTCGCACCGCCAGGCTGATCCTCTGACCGCGTGTCTGAGGTGGTCTCGTCTCTCCCCAGCCGGTCACGGATCGCAGGTGGCACATCGACGACCCGAGGCTCCGCCTCCTCGCGGGCCGCGTGACGAACTGCGCTCGATCGTTCCGACATGACCTTCCCATCCCCGACCCTGGGCTGACTCAAACGACGCCCCACAGGTCAAGCGTCCGCGGGACCCCACATGGAGTGTCGGTCGCGGCCGGTGATCGACATCGACGACGAGACAAGGGGCCTATCAGTTCCTCGCTTTCGATCAAAGGGCGCGGAGTAGCCAGCTTCACTTGTTGCCTGGATGCCCACTACGTCGCGGAGCAGATCCGTATGGGGCAGGCTGTGTGTAAGCGCCTGAGCCGGCTCGGGGGTTCTCGTTACATGGTGCACGCAGGAGGCGACGTCGAAACGGCGGATCGACACAGCGACGTCGACGACTTCTCGTCCTTCTTCGAGGCCAACGCGCGCCGGCTGACGTTCTCCCTCTGGCTCATCACGCGCAACCGCGAAGAAGCTGAGGAGCTCGCCCAGGAGGCGTTCGTGAAGATCCTGGAGCGGTGGGACCACGTCCGGGGCCTCGACGACCCGCCCGGGTACCTGTTCAGGACCGGGGCGAACCTGGCCAGCAAGCGTCGGCGACACCTCGCCGTCGCCCTGCGCCGAGCCGCCCGACCGATGGAGCCACCCGATGAGATGGCGAACGTCGACGGCCTCGACCGCGTGCAGCGGGCGCTCGAGGGACTGTCCCGAGCACAGAGGAGCGTCGTCGTCCTCGTGGACCTGCTCGGGATGGACTCGACGGAGGCGGCGGACGTGTTGGGCATCAGGGCAGCGACCGTGCGTGTGCACCTTTCCCGTGCACGCGCGGCCCTACGCGATCGGATCGGAGACGACCATGACGAGTGACATGCGCCAACGGTTGGAAGGTATCGAGCGGCAGTTGCCGCCGCTCTCGTTCGGTGAGGACGACATCCATAAGCGGCTCGCGAGGAAGCAGGTGCGGCGGAGGGTCGCGGGTGGGACCGTCGGTGTCGCAGTGACCATCGCCCTCATCGCCGGTGCGTCGATGTGGGGCCTGGGTTCGGAGAACGAGCGGTCCGCGACGATCTTGAGCGAGCTCCCCCGCCACGACCGAGGTCCCCATCGTTGCGCCCGGCGAGTTCACCTTCAGCGCGGCCCGCTTGGTGGGCGCCCGACGCATCACCATGGGCCCGATCGCCCACGACTACGTGTTCTCGACCGTGCAGACTTGGCGGTCGAGTGACGCGAGCGGACGCATCGTCACGCTCAACGACGGACAGCCGAAGCAGGAAGAGACCTACGAGGAAGGGCAGTTCCCAGCCGACGAGGAACGACCCGGTCTTGCGGAGCTTCCGACCGATCCGGTCGAGCTGCAGCAGCGTCTACTGGGCGACGTGTTCGAGGGTTCGCCGGTCGCTGCAGCCAGTGCGTCCCCAGGACAGTCGGCGACCTCGATCCGGATCATTCGCATCCTGGGCGACATCGTGACCTCGCCGATCCTCGTGCCTCAGCAGCGGGTGGCCGCGATCGAACTGCTCTCGTCCCTGCAGGGGGACGGGGTCGACGTACAGACTGGCGTGACCGATCCGGGTGGACGCCCCGCCCACCTCATCTCGTTCTCCACGACTTCCGGGCCGACGCGCTTCGAGTTCTACGTCGACCCCGCCAGCCACGACCTGCTCGCCGCTCTGCAGCTCATCCCAAGCACTAGTCAACTGCTCCAGGGATCGGTCTTCGACCAGATGGGGGTCGCGAGCAGCACCGACACGGCGGACGAGAGTTGGATCCCGCCGATCGGGCAAGACCTCGAACTGCCGCTGGAGCCCGCGTCAGAGGTGGAGGTCATCGTGAGCGAGGACGCACAGGGAGCCGTCATGACGTACGCGGCGCAGGAGCAAGAAGGGATCGCGACCAAGTCTCAGCCAACCGGAGACCCCTACGACGGTCGTCCCTTGCCCGACGTGTCGGTCGGCGACTTCCGGATCCTCGTCTCAGTTCCAGCCGGGACGCCTTTCTCCATCCGTCCCTTCGACGAGCTCGACGGATACACCTGGGCGTGGTCGTCTGCTCGACCGCGCGAAGGATCCGAGATGGCGGTTCCAACGGACCCTGGTCCTCGCGTCTTCTTCCTCAGGATCAGCCTGCGGAACGGCACGGAGTTCGACGTCGCCTTCGGAGTCGACGTGCAGGAGGTCGTGCGCGAAGCGTCGCCGTGGTAGGTAGCCTGCGCGCACCGACCGAGCGCGTCCGAAGAGAGTGAATCTGCGTCCCCTCCCTTCCACAGCGTGGGTGCCATCGCGCAGGAGGCCGACTTGCGGGTTCGGCCTCGGCCTGAATTCGCTGAGCTGGCACCGACAGAGGAAACGCCCGGCGGTCTCAGCGCCCCCTAGCCTCCGAGATTCCGACCAGACCTCCGGTTCAGGACGTCCCTGACGACGAACATGAGGCTCCGCGCGGCCCCGGAGCGACATCGAGCGTCGGGGAGCTACCCTCGAGCAAACCGAGGGTGCAGATCGCCTGGTTTTCTGCCACCTTTTCTGCAGCCCGCCCTCGGCCCTCGTAGCTCAGTGGATAGAGCACCGGTTTCCTAAACCGGGTGTCGCAGGTTCGATTCCTGCCGGGGGCACCAAGTGAAGTCGTGCTTCGCGTGAAGCTGGTCACTCCGGCTGATCCTTGACACGTCATCCTCGTCCTGTCCCCCTCCAGGAGGGGGGCACGAGGTGTTGGTGGAGCCGAGCGTCAGGAGCAGAGGTTCAAGCGGCGCTGGTCAGGTCACCGGATAGGACACACCCCCGACTTCGGGGTCGTGAAGCGGGTCCGGGACGAGCAGCTCTTCACCGTCGGGCAGATCGTCGACATCGTCCACGATCGCGCCTGAGATGACGAGGCGAAGGTGAGGGGTTTGCCCCTCGGTGGCATCGTCGGCCTCCCGCGCGACGTATGCCATCACCTGGAGATGCAGGGGCTCGAAGTACCAGGTTCTCT
The DNA here is from genome assembly GCA_963722795.1 of uncultured Actinomycetes bacterium. Taxonomy (GTDB): domain Bacteria; phylum Actinomycetota; class UBA4738; order UBA4738; family HRBIN12; genus JAOUEA01. The sequence goes on along the minus strand of CAVROD010000001.1, from coordinate 343,105 downwards.
CGACGCCTTCGGTCACGATGTGCAGCGCGGTGGCCGCCCGCCCGGTGGGGTCGACCGCGTCCTCGATGACCTCCATGCCGGGGATCTGCTGCGCGAACCGATAGAAGCCCGGCTGCAGGCTCGGAGGGGCGAGGAAGATCGAGTTCGAGAACACGTCCACCAGCCCGCCCGTCTCGAGTGCCTGGTCGGGGCCGGGAGAGATCAAGGGCGCGGGCGAGGATCCGCCGGGAGCCGACGCGCTCAGCAGGTAGTCGACCAGTTGGTCCGGATCGCTCGGCAACCCTTCCATCGGCGGGTCCTCATGCGGATACGTACCCGGCTCGAACGTGGCGTCCTCGAACTCGCCTTCGACAGGCACATACCCGAACATCCCCTGCCGGCAGTGGGGCGCGACCTGGCCGGTGCCGTCCACCGTCGAGAGGCTTCCTCCCTCGGTCCGTGCCGACCAATCCTCCCCGATCCAGCGTGTGCCTCGGAACCGCAGGGAGCATTGATCGCTCGGGTGGCGAGGGTCCGCGGTGGGGATGAGCAGGAACTCCTCGCGGTACCAGATGCGGCCGTCGAGTTGCAGGCCAGCGGGTACCGCCTCCTGCCGTTGCGTCGAGGTCCCCCTCAGTTCCACGGCGACGGCCGCGATCGCCAGCAGCAGCGACATCCCCACGACGAGGCCACCGGCCTTCCGCTTCGTCGTCCGTCGAGCACGGGCGCCTTCGAGGCGGGCGAGGTCGAGGGTCGACGGTGGTGCAGCGGATCGGGCTCGATCCAACGCATCGTGCAGATCGGTCGTCATCGTGATGCCTCCATGTCTGTGCGGACGCGGTCGCGGGCGCGTTTGGCGAGCACCCGGACGCTCGACGGTCGGATGCCGATCGCCTTGGCTGCCTCTTCACTGGTGAACCCGAGCAGATCGGTCAGCACCAGGGCGGCACGTTGGCGGGGTGGCAGGGGCGCCAGCGCACGGACGACGAGGTCGGAGGCGTCGACCGCCGCCGTCGCGTCGTCGGGTGGGATGACGTGCACGAGCCGTCGGAGCGCCATCGCCGTTCGTCGTCCGCGGCTCCTCCATGCGTTCATCGCCGTGACGTAGAGGTATCCGCGTGGATCGTCGAGACCGGCCACGTGGTCCCACCGCTCCCAGAGCTTGACGAAGGCGTCTTGCGCGATCTCCTCTGCCTCGTGTCGGTCTCGGGTGACGAGCCAGAGAGCACCGTAGAGGTCTTCGAGGTTGGCCCGGAAGAAGTCGTCGAACGCGAGAGGAACCACGGCGCCGGCGACGGCCTGCTCGATGTTCTGCATACGAGGCATGAACGCGTGAGCCATGCTGAAGTGTTACATCGGCTTCGGATGCCGGGGATGTGCTGCGCTACACGAGCCGGCGATCGCTCGCCCACCGCGACAGCTCGTAGCGGTTCGAGAGTTGCAGCTTGCGGAGCACCGATGAGACGTGCGTCTCCACCGTCTTCACGGAGATGTGCAACTCTCTGCCCGTCTCCCGGTAGGAGTACCCCCGGGCGATGTATCGCAGCACCTCCCGCTCACGCGGCGTCAACAGATCGAGTTCGGGGTCGATCGCGCCGGGGGGGAGCGCATCGGCGAACGCGTCGAGCACGAACCCCGCGAGCCGGGGTGAGAAGACGGCGTCGCCCTCGTGCACCCGGCGGATCGCGTCGGCGAGATCGGACGGAGCGATCGTTTTGGTGACGTAGCCTCTGGCCCCCGCCCGGATCACCCCGATCACGTCGTCGGCTGCGTCGGAGACCGAGAGCGCCAAGAACCGCGTGTCCGTGCCCGACGCCACGACGCCCTCCACGACGGCTGCGCCCCCGCCGTCGGGCAGATGGACATCGAGCAGCACCACGTCGGGGTGTGTGTCCACGATGCCCGTGATCGCATCCGAGACCGTGCCGGCGTCACCGACCACGTCGACGACGTCTGCCATCTCTGCGCGAACGCCGGAGCGGAACAGGCCGTGATCGTCGACGAGGAAGACCCGGATCGTCACGCCGACGCTCGCGGTACCCGCAGGCGGACCTCGGTGCCGCCGCCGATCGCCGTCGCGATCGCGACCTCGCCGCCGGCGCGACCGATGCGCCCTTCGATCGAGTCCGCGATGCCCCGTCGGTCCGAGGCGACCGACGCGCGGTCGAAGCCGGCGCCCTGATCGCGGATGAATGCCGTGATCGAGTCGGGCTCGACCTCGACGAACAGCGAGACCAAGCGGACCCCGGAATGGCGGGCAGCGTTGACGAGTCCCTCCCGGGCCGCCGCGACCAATGCGCTCCCGGCATCATCGACCGTGGCATCGCCCACGGTGACCGACTCGACGACGACACCGTGCTCGCGTTCGACCTGGTCGACCATCGCCTCGGTCGCGCTCGCGATCGAGGTGGGACCCCCGGTCGGGGCACGGCCGTACAACCAGCCTCGCAGCTCGCGTTCCTGCGATCGGGCCAGGCTCGTCATGCGTCGAGGGTCATCCGAACGCTGGATCAACGCGAGGGTCTGCAGCACGGAGTCGTGCAGGTGGGCTGCGAGCGTGGCTCGCTCTTCGGAGCGGATGCGTTCCCGTCGGTCGAAGCGCGCCTGTCTCGCGAGCTTCGTCACCCACGGGCCGACGGCCACGACGATCACGAGCGCCGCGGCTGCGGCGGCGGCAGGGGCGCTGGACCACAGCCCCGAGCGACGACCCACGACGACGAAGAGCACGATGCCCACGAGGATCAGCACCGCGCCCGCAACCAGCCGGACCGAGCCGGTGGAGCTCCGAGACAGGATCTGCGATACGCGGGAGCGCCCGAGCGTCGCCCGGGTCCACAACACGATCGATCCGAACACGGCGAGGGCCGCCGGCACGACGACGTCGTCGCCCAGCCAGAGCCCGGCGGTGCGGAGCAGGAGCAGGACCCCCGCGAGGACCAGGACGAACGCGATCGTCCGGCGACCGCTGGCGATGCGCAGATGCCCGTCGTCGCTGGGCTCGACCGAGGCGACCACGCCGAGCAGGTAGCAGATCACGCCGACACCGCCCGCGAGGGTGAGCAGGACGAAGGCGAGGCGCACGACGAGTGGATCGACCTCGATCCGCTCGCCGATGCCTCCCGCCACGCCGAGCAGCACACGGTCGCCTTCGCTCCTGCGAAGACGTCTCGACGCGATCGGTCTCGTCACGGCCACCTGGGGATGTTCGCACGACCCCTCCGGGTGCGCCATCGGGAACCACCCGGAGAGGGCGGCATCACCCTCAGGGTCGTTCCGGGGTCATCCCCGATGTGGTCGTGTGGTCTGTCCACCAGACTGCCGTGCATGCAGACGAGCTCGGCCGAGCGGCAGACCAGATGGACACGCCGCGCCCAGCGGCGTTGGGTGGCGGGCGTCGCGAGCGGCATCAGCGATCACGCATCGGTGCCGGCCTGGGTGGTGCGACTCGGCTTCGTCGTCGCCACGCCGATCGGTGGGCTCGGGCCGATCGCCTACGCGTTCCTCTGGTGGTTGTTGCCACGTGACGATCTCCCCGAGAGCGCTGCCCAGCGAACCGCGCGACGCTTCCCGCAGGCCCCGCTGTGGCTCGGGGTCGCGCTCGTTGCCGGCGGCCTGCTGCTCTTCACCGGCCAGCTCGGGTGGCTGCAGCCGTCCGTCGTGCTGGCCATCGGACTCATCGCGATCGGGGCCCTGCTGTTCCTCCGTGGGCCTGATGACCACGAACCGTCTCCCGTGCCCGGGCACGCGCATACGCCGACTGTGGCGGCGGCGCCAGGGATCACGAGCGAGACCGACCTTCCTCCGGCCTCGTTGCCGGCGAGCTCGCGCAGGCTCGTTCGCCGCCGGGAGCACTCATTCCTGGGACCGTTGACGCTGGGGGTGGGGCTGCTGTTGGCAGCCATCGCGGCGTTGCTCGAGCTGTCGGACGTCATCACGTTCTCCCTGGCCCAGGCAGCAGCCCTGCTCCTGCTCGTGATCGGCGTGGGCATGGCGGTCGGTGGGTTCGTCGGCCGGGCGCGCTGGCTGGTCGTGCCCGCGCTCGCGATCGCCCCGTTCGCCCTGGTGCTCACGGTGCTCCACGTCGACCTGAGCGACGGGTTCGGCGACCGCACGGTGACGGTCGTGGCCCTCGATGAGCCGGTCGAGCGGCGGCTGGCTGGGGGAGACATGACTGTCGACCTGATCGATCTGCGACGCGGTGAATCGGGAACGATCCGCGTTCACGTCGGCGCCGGCGTGATGACGCTCAACATCCCCGACGACATCACGGTGGACCTTTCCGGCAGCGTGGGTGTCGGAACGACGCAGCACCTGTATTCGCGCATCACACCGGGGGGTACCCACAGCTGCTGTCGCTTCACCGAGGCCCGCGGCGGACTCGCCCAGCCGATCCGCTGGGTGGCCACTCCTCGTGGCGGCAGCACGCCGGGCATCGTGCGGATCGAGGCGACGGTGTCGGTCGGCGCCATCCGGATCAATCATGTCGATCGGAGCAAGGATCGATGAGGTTGCACCGGTTCGATCCGTTCTCGTTCGTCGTCGGTCTCGCCACGGCGGTGTTCGGTGGCATGTTGCTGTGGGGGGGCATCGACGTCACCGACCTCCGCCCGTCGCGCCTGTGGCCGTTGCCCGTGTTCGCGCTGGGCCTCCTGCTCACGCTCTACGGCGTGCGACGGCTCGTGGAGTCGCGAGCGACCGGGTCAGATGATGATGATGATGAACCCGGCACGGACGCGGCGGTGCCCGACTGATCCGGCCCGATCCCTGGCCAGCCCCGAGCTGCTCGTCCGTTCGTTCGCAACAGGCGAGCGATGCTCCTCGTGGCTATGCTCGCGACGACATCCACGGGCGTGGATGCGCCTGCCCGACCGCCGCGATCGACCGGGTGACGGATCGTGACCATCGATGAGCCGACCGAGCTGACCTGGCGTGGACCGTTCACGAACGCCGAGGTGAACGCGCTGCACGCCGAAGCGTTCGAGACCCGGTTGTTCGACGACGACGAGTGGGATTGGCAGGGGCTCACCGCACGACACAGCCTGGGCTGGGTCACCGCCCGCCGAGGGGAAGACCTCGTGGGGTTCGCGAACCTGCTGTGGGACGGGCTCGTCCACGCATGGATCCAGGACGTCATGGTGGCGGCGTCGACCAGACGCCGAGGCGTCGGCGTGGCGGTGGTCCACGTATGCCGCGATGCCGCGCGCGAGGCCGGCTGCGAGTTCCTGCACGTGGATTTCGAGGACGACCTTGGGGCCTTCTATCTCGGTGCGTGTGGCTTCCAGCCCACCAACGCCGGGCTGATCGACCTCACGGCCATCGACGACTGACGTCCGGCGAAGGCGGACACCACCAGGCCGAGGCCGGCGCCGCCCACGAGGTCGAGCGGCAGGTGCGCGCCGACGTACATGCGACCGAACGCGGTGATCGCCACGACGGCGACCAGCACGGGTCGCGCCGATCGAGGCACGTGCGGCCACGCGATCGCCGCCAGCGTCGTGGCGACGGCCGTGTGACCCGACACCCACCCGAGATCACCGCCGATCGATTCGCGCAGCCGCACGTCGGGGAGCAGCGCGTCTGGCCGGCCGCGGCCGCCGAGGCGCTTCAGCGCCTTCGCGCCGAGCCAGGCGAGCGTGCCGCCGGTCACGAGCTCCACGGCGAGGCGCCGACGCCCGGTGGCTGCCGCGACCGCGGCGACGGCCGGCACCGTGACGGACGTGCCGGCCTGCATGACGGCGCGCACCGGTATACGTAGGGCGTCGGGGGCGTCGTTCGCGCCGCGGAAGACGCGCAGCTCGCTGGCCGAGACGTCGGGCCTCCTGGCTTCCCGTAGGCTCACCAGCACCATCGCGACACCGGTCGCGGCACGGGTCCAGCGGCTCCCGAGCACTCCCACGGTCGGCCCTCCCGGTGTCACCGTCTCCTGCGGACGGGCGCCGAAGTCTACGTGAGGAAAGAAGCACACCGGCCCGAGGAACACGGCGTCGCACCGGCCGGTAGCATCCGCTCGATGAGCAGCAGCCCTCGGGTCGTGGTCGTCGGCGCCGGCGTCGTCGGCGCCTCGGTGGCCGACGAGCTGACCGCGCGCGGCCTCACCGACGTCACCGTGCTCGACCGGGGGCCGCTCTTCGCGAGCGGAGGGTCGACCTTCCACGCGCCGGGCCTCGTCTCGCGCACGAGCGTCAGCCGCATGATGGCTCGGTTCGCGATCGAGACCGTCGATCTCATGACCTCGCTCGAGCATCCCGACGGGCCGTGCTTCGACGCCGTGGGCGCCCTCGAGGTCGCGACGACGCCAGAGCGTCTCGAGGACCTGAAGCGCAAGCGCGGGTGGGCCGAGAGCTGGGGCATCGAGGCGCGCATGGTCGACGTGCAGACGTGCGTCGCGCTGCACCCGTTGCTCGACCCCGCGCGCATCGTGGGTGGGTTCCACATCCAGGGCGACGGGCTCGCGCGGGCCACGCGCACGACCGAGGCGCGCGCCGCGCGTGCGAGCGAACGGGGAGCGCGGTTCCTCGGCGAGCGCGAGGTGGTGGGCATCGACGTCGACGGTGGCGCCGTCACCGGCGTGCGCACGGGCGACGGCGAACGGTTCCCCGCCGACGTGGTCGTGTGCGCAGCGGGCATCTGGGGTCCTCGCATCGCCGCGATGGCGGGCATGCGCCTGCCGATGCTGCCGCTCGCGCACCTGTACGCCCGCACGGGGCCGGTCGAGGGCTTCGGGTCGTCGGAGGTCGAGGCCGCGACGCCGATCCTGCGCCACCTCGACGGCGACCTGTACTTCCGCCAGCACCACGACCAGGTCGGCATCGGGTCGTTCCAGCATCGGGCGCTGCCGATCGAGACCCACGCGACGCTCGCGGGCGAGCCCCCGAGCGCGACCCTGCCCTTCACGCCCGACGACTTCGAGGGCTCGTGGAAGACGGCCGTCGAGCTGATGCCGCGCATCGGCCGGGCCGGCGTCGGCGAGGCGTTCGACGGGGTGTTCTCGTTCACGCCCGACGGCTTCCCGCTGATGGGCGAGGCGCTCGAAGCCCGTGGGTTCTGGGTCGCCGAGTCGGTGTGGATCACGCACTCGGTCGGGGTGGCCCGGGCACTCGCCGAGTGGATCGTCGACGGGCAGTCCGAGATCGACGTGCACGAGGCCGACGTGCACCGGTTCGAGACGTTCCAGCGATCGCCCGCCTACTTCGTGCCGCGCTGCATCACGAACCACGACGAGGTCTACGACGTGCACCATCCGCTCGAGCCCGTGCACCGGCCGCGCCCGATGCGCGTGAGCCCATGGGTCGAGCGCCAGCGCGACCTGGGCGCTGTCTTCGTGGAAGGCCAGGGGTGGGAGCGACCCGCCTGGTACGAGTCGAATGAGGGCCTGGCGGAGCGCCTGGGTCTCGACGTGGCGCCCCGCGACGACTGGCACGCTCGGTGGTGGTCGCCGATCGCGGTGGCCGAGCACGTGGCGACGCGTCGTGGCGCCGCCCTGTTCGACCTGACGCCCCTGCGGCGCGTCGAGGTCGACGGCGAGGGCGCGCTCGGCTGGCTCTCGGATCTGTGCTCGGCCTCGATCGGCCGTCCGGTCGGATCGGTGGCGTACACCCTGTTGCTGGGTCCGACGGGCACCGTGCGCACCGACGCCGTGGTCGCGCGCCTCGGCGAGTCCCGGTTCGTGGTGGGGCTCGGCACGCCGGCCGACGTTGCCCTGCTGCAGCATGAGCTGCCCGCCGGGGTCGTGCTTCGCGACGTGACCACGGCGACCTGCGCCGTGGGACTGTGGGGCCCGCTGGCCGCCGAGGTGCTCGGCCCCCTTGTGGGCGGGGGCATCGGGTCGCTCGGGCCGGGCCGGTTCCGCGTGGCCGAGATCGACGTGGCCGGGGTGCCGGTCATCGCGCAATCGGTGTCGTACGTGGGCGAGCCCGGGTGGGAGCTCGCCACCACCGCCGACCTGGGCCTTCGCCTGTGGGACCTGCTCTGGGAAGCCGGTCGCGACCACGGCCTCGTGCCCGCCGGTCGCCGAGCGTTCGAGACGCTGCGCCTGGAAGCCGGCTTCCCGGCGGCGGGGGTCGACGTGACCGGCGAGCACCATGCGGCCGCGGCCGGCCTCGATCGCTTCGTGCGCGAGGTGGGCCGAAGCGACGGCGCCAGCCGATGGCGAGGGCGCTCGGCGGCTCGTGCGGCTGGAGGTCGACGGCCTCGTGAGTGGCGGTGAGCCCGTGCGCGGGAACGGCGTCACCGTCGGCTACGTCACCAGCGGAGGTGGCGCCGGGGGTGCCTGCATCGCGTTCGCGTGGCTCGACCGCGAACACGCCGACGATCTCGAGGTGATCGCGTTCGACCGGCCGCTTCCCGCACGGGTGATCGAGCGCCGCTGACGGGGCCGGCTCAGTCGAGCGCGCGCAATGTCTCGCCGAGAGCCTCGATCGAGGCTTCCGTGATGGGGTCGACGACGAGGATGACCTCATGTGCGCCGGCGCGCGCCATCGCCTCGATGGCCTCGGCGATCGCGGCGGGCGGCCCTGTCACCGGCGGCGCGCCGGGGTCGGCCGGGCGTTCCTGCGTCGAAGGGTCGAGCGCGACGAGCAGACAAGCGCTGCGCTCGATGTCGCCGGGGTCGCGCCCGACCTCGAGGGCGACGGCGTCGATCTCGGCGATGCGCGCCGCGAACCCCTCGGGGGAGTTGCCGTACCAGTCGAACCAGGTGTTCCAGGCGTCGACGTGCGGCAGCGCCGCGGTGAGCACCCGGTGACCGGTGCTGCCGATCATCAGGCGGGGCGCTCGCGCGGGCGCCGGCAACAGCACCGCGTCGTCGACCTGCACGTGCTCGCCGTGCAGGGTGACGCGCTCGCCGCGCACGAGGCGCCGGATCACCTCGAAGGACTCCTCGAATCGCGACGCCCGCCGGTCGAATGGGAACCCGAACGCCCGGAACTCGGTCTCGTTCCAGCCGGCCCCGAGCGCGAGCACGAGCCGGCCCCCGGAGATCTCCTGCACCGTGGCCGCCTGCTTCGCGAGCATCGCGGGTGCGTGGAACCCGGCGCACGCGACGAGGGGGCCGATCTCGACGCGCTCGGTCGCCTGGGCGATCGCGGCGAGGGTCGTCCAGGCTTCCCAGGGGCCACGCTCGGGGCGCCCGCCACCGCGGTAGAGCAGGTGGTCTCCCACCCATACCGAGTCGAAGCCCACGCGTTCGGCCGCCCTGGCCATCGCCACGTACTCCTGCCAGCGCACCACGCGCTCGACCTCGGGCAGCTGCACCCCCACGCGCGCCGGCCGGCTCATGCGCCGGAGTCTACGGTCGACGGTCCCGACGGGATCCGAGGCGTGATCACGATGAGTGCGGCGGCCGCGACGATCGCCAGCGCGAACGCGCCGGCGATGCCCGTGCGCAGCGGGGCGCCGAGCGCATCGGAGGCCGCGATCGCGGCACCGCCGAGCCCCGCGCCGGTCGCCACGCCGAGCATGTCCATGAGCAGCACCGACGACAGTTCCTCGCCCTCCTCGCCCGAGCCCGAGATGCGCATCGCGGCGAGGGGGATGGTCGCGAACGCGATGCCCATGCCGACCCCGACCACGCCCCAGCCCACATAAACCACGGCGAGCGGCACCTGCGGCCACAGGGTGCTCGCGACCGCGACCTGGCCGACGAGGAGCAGCACCGCGCCGACGCCCACGAGCCACCCGAGTGGCCGCTCCTCGGCGCGGTTCGACTGCCAGAGCGCGCCGCCGGCCCACGTGAGCGTCGCCACCGTGATCGCGAGTCCCGCCTCGGCGAGCGTGAGTCCGCGCACGCGGGTCAGCATCAGCGTGAGGAAGGCATCCATCGCGAGGAACGACACCGACAGCATGAAGGCAGCGGCGCCGATGGCGCCCTGGCCGGGCGCCGCCCGGAACGTGCCGGGGGGCGCGATGCGGCGCAGCGCCGGCACGCCGATCGCGAGCCCGACGGCCACCGCGAGGGGGACCCACCACGCGAACGCCGTGAGCGAGGCGAACACGAAGCCTGCCCCCACCATGAGCTGCAGCGGCCAGCGCAGCGAGATGCCTGCGTCGCTCGGTGCGGACCGCGGCACGAGATCGAGCACGGGCGCGATGAGCGCCCACGTCGCGAGCAGCACGGGGATCGGCGCCACGAAGGCCCATCGCCAGCCCAGCGTGCTCGCGATGGCGGCGCCCACCGGCGGCCCGATCAGGCCGGGCAGGATCCACATGGTGGCGAGGAGCGCCAGGACGCGGGGCCGCAGACGATCGGGATAGGTCTTGGCCACCGTGCCGAGGGAGAGGGCGTACAGCCCGCCACCGCCGGCACCTTGCAGGAACTGGCCGAGCAGCACGATGGGCATCGCGAGCGCCGTGGCCGACACGAGCAGCCCTGCGGCGAACACCGCGAGCACCGGCATCAGCACCGTGCGGGTGCCGAAGCGGTCGATGGCTCGCCCGACGATCGGGATCGAGGCGATCGTCGCGAGGCTGGCTGCGGTGAACGCGAGCCCGTAGAGATGCACCATGCCGAGCTCGCCGCGGATGTCGGGCATGATCGTCGCGACCACGAGGCTCTGCACCGCGACGAGGGCCTCGAGCAGCAGCAGCCCCGCGGTGAGGCGTCCGCGGCGCCCCCGGAACACCTCTCGCCACGGCGGTGGCGCGACCGGGTCGCCGGTAGGGTTCTCGGTCGCCATCGACCGAGTGTAGGGGCCGACGCCCGCCTCGGATCGCCCCGCCGCCCGACCATCGGCCCCGCGGCGCGAGGGCCGGTCGCCTCGCACCCCCGGCGCGGGTCTCGCGTACCGTGACGGCGAGGAGGCAACGATGGGCGACCGTTCGGCTCGGCGTGACGCCTCGGCGCTCGTGCTCGGTCTGCCCCGCATGCACATGGAAGCGGGCGAGCGCCGCGACTTCCTGCCCGACGTGGTGACGGCGGCCGACCGTGCGGGCGCCGCCGCGATCGTGCTCGAGCACGGGTACGGCACCGGCATGGGCGTGGCCCCGGAGGCCTACCTGGCGGCCTCGCCGGTCGCCCGGTTCGCCGCATACGACGAGGTCATGTCGAGCGACGTGGTCGCCGTGATCCGCTGCCCTGCCGAGCCGGCGATGCGCGCGATGCGGCCCGGGGCGCTGCTCCTCACGATGCTGCACTACGCCACCAGGCCACGTCGCACCCGGCTCGTCGCCGAGCTGGGCCTGCGGGCCATCTCGCTCGACGGCGTGGTCGACGATCTCGGCCGGCGCCAGGTGGAGTACCTCGAGGCCGTCGGGTGGAACGGGGTACGGCTGGCGTTCCGCGAGATCGCCCGGGTGCACCCGCACTTCGCACACCCGAGCCGCCGGCCGCTGCGGGTCACGTGCCTCGGAGCCGGGGCGGTCGGGGCCCACGCTGTGCGTGCGGCGACGCGATACGGGGACCACGACCTGCGGGCGGAGCTCGCGGCTCACGACGTGCCCGGCGTCGAGGTCACCGTCGCGGACTTCGACCTCACGTCGCACGAGGATTACCTGCTCGGACGGCTCGAGATGACCGACCTGCTGATCGACGCGACGCAGCGTCTCGATCCGACCCGTCCGGTCGTGCGGAACCCGTGGATCGCGGCGCTCCCTCCCGACGCCGTGCTGCTCGACCTCGCGGTCGACCCCTACGACTTCTCGATCGACCCGCCGCGCACCAAGGGCATCGAAGGGGTGCCGCACGGCGACCTCGACCGGTACGTCTTCGCGGTCGACGATGCAGCGTGGTCCGAGCTCGATGGACGCGTCGACACCCGCGAGCGCCGCCTCGCCCTGTCGTGTTACGCCTGGCCCGGTCTCGAGCCGCTCGATTGCATGCGCGTGTATGGTCGGCAGATCGAGCCCGTCCTCGGCGTGGTGCTCCGCGTGCCGGTCGACCGTCTCGACGTCGACAGCACCGACCCGCAGGAGCGGGCGGTCGCACGCGCGGAGCTGGGGAGGTGGCTGTCGTGACGACCCTCGGACTCGGGCTCCCACGCATGCACAAGGAAGCGGGGGAGCGCCGCGACTTCCTGCCGGGCATCCTTCGAGCCGTGGCCGATCTCGACGTGCGAGTGGTCGTGGAGCACGGCGCGGGCTCGGCGATGGGCTACACCGATGCCGACTACCTCGCCGTGGGACCCACCGTGACGATCGGCTCGAACGCCGAGGCCTTCGCCCAAGACGTCGTGCTCACCCTGCGAGCGCCCGATCGGCTCGACGTGATGCGCCCCGGCGCGGTGCTCGTGTCGATGCTGCACTTCCCGACGCGCCCGATGCGGGTCGCTCGGCTGCTCGAGTTCGGGCTCGATGCGATCTCGCTCGACCTGCTCACCGACGACCTCGGCGAGCGGCTCGTGGTCGACGGCCGCGACGTGGCCTGGAACGGGCTCGAGGCGGCCTTCGACGTGCTGGAACGGCACTGGCCCGAGTTCGCCGAGCCGACGCGGCCACCGATCAGGGTCACGATCCTCGGCGCGGGGGCGATCGGCAAGGACGCCGTGGAAGCGGCCACGAAGTTCGGCAACCTCGATCGAGCCGCGCGCCTGGCGCAGCTTCCCGGGGTCGAGGTCACGACGATCGGCCGCAACCTCACCGGCAACGCCGGCTACATGAAGGACCGGTTCTCGGCGACCGACGTGCTGGTCGATGCGACCCAGCGCCGCATCCCGAGCCGGCCCGTCGTGCCCAACACCTGGCTCGCCTATCTGCCCGAGCATGCCGTCGTCTGCGACCTCGTCGTCGACCCGTACCTGCCGCACGAATCGCCGCCCACCGTGCGTGGCATCGAGGGTATCCCGCAGGGAGACCTGGATCGATGGGCGTTCGCACCCGACGACCCGGCCTGGGACGACGTGCCCCACGAGGTGGACCGAACGAACCGCCGGTGGGTGGTCTCGTGCTACTCGTGGCCGGGCGTGCATCCGCACGAGTGCATGGAGCTGTACGGCGGGCAACTCGCACCGCTCCTGCGCGCCCTGCTGCAGGCCGGCGGTGCCCGCGGCCTCACCGCCGACGGCGAGTTCCTCGAGCGCGCGCTCTGGCGCGCCAGCCTGCGCACCTGGGTGGGGCTGCACACCGTCGCCGTCTGAGCGAGGCTCAGACCTCGAGTTCGGCGCCCTCGGCCGCCACGATGCAGCGACCGGGGTCGACGGTCCAGTCCTCGAGCATGGCGCCGCGCATCGCGTCGAGCTCGTCGTCGTCGTGCTCGGGGTGGTGATGGAACATCACGAGCCGGTCGACCTCGGTGCGCCGCGCGAACGAGGCGACGTGGGCCAGGCTCGGGTGTCCCCACCCCACGTGTGCGGCGTACTCCTCCACCGTGTACTGGCAATCGTGGATGAGCAGATCGGCGCGGTGCGCGAGCGCGTATCCCGAGATCCAGCTCGTGCTCACGACCTCGAGGTCGGTGCCGAGCGCCGGCTCGTGGTCGGTGACGTAGGCGAGGGCGCGATCGCCCGACTCCAGGCGGTAGCCCACCGTCGCGCCGGGGTGCAGGATGGGATGCGCGGTGAGCGAGACCGAGCCGATCGTCCACGGCTCGCGCGGGGCATCGTGGAAGCTCACCCTGGCCGGTACCTCGGACAGGTGCACCGGGAACAGTGGCGGGGAGAAGTACGTCGCGATGCGCTCGTCGAGCGATGCCACCGGCGACGGCGGGCCCCAGATGTGCAACTCGGTCTCGGGCGACCAGATCGGCCCGAACATGCCGAGTCCCTCGAGATGGTCCACGTGCAGGTGGGTGAGCAGCAGGTCCACGCGAGGCACTCCCTCCTGCATGAGCAGGTTGCCGAGCGGGCGCGCGCCGGTGCCGGCATCCAGCACGATCACCTCGCCGCCGTCACCGCGGACCTCGACGCAGGACGTGTTCCCCCCGTAGCGGATCGTGCTGGCGCCGGGCGTCGCGATGGAACCCCGGCACCCCCAGATGCGGGCCTTCACGAATCGCTCGACCCGGAGGTTTCCCAGAAGATCGCGATCGCGCCGAGGCATTCGTCCTCGTGGGCGAACAACGGGAACGCGGTCACCTCGATGCGCCGTTCGGTGCCATCGATGCTGCGGATGCGGAGCGTGCGGTGGTCCGGATGCCGCTGCAGGATCGCGATGCCGAGCGGCAGATCGCTCAGCTCGATCGGGTTGCCCTCGTCATCGGCGGGCGCGAAGAGCGTGCTCCATTCTTCGGCCGCCATGTCGGCGCCTTCCATGTACGGACGCCCCAGCACACGCTCGGCCGCCTCGTTGAAGTAGATGACCGTGCCATGGACATCGACGAGGAACATGGGGGTCGCCAGGCGCGAGGCGAAGTCGCGCGCGAGGATCAGCACGAGGTGATGCTGCGCTGACTGCGTGGTCATGGTGGGAGCCTAGTCGCCCCGGCCATGCTCGGCGAGCCAGGCGGTCAGGGGCTCGAACCGCCGTCGCAGCAGGAACTGGTGGCCGCCGTCGGTGAGCCCGTGCCGTTCGGCGTGCGGCAGCAGCCGTGACCATTCCTCGAAGGCTCGCACGGAGACCGTCCGGTCATCCCGGGCATGCGCGAGCAGCGTGGGCACGGCTCCGTCCAGTGCGGCGACCGCACCGAGCTGGTCGCCGAGCGAGGGGTCCGACCACAGCGACCACATCGTCCAGGCCCGGGCTCGCACCGACTGCCGGCCGAAGTCGATGACCACGTCGGCCGGGTAGCCCCGCGCCCACCCGATCGGCACGGCGAGCGCCGGCCAGACGAACCGGGCCACCCGAGATGCCCCGCGCCGCGCGGCGGACGGCCGCAGGTCGGCCCGGGTGCGCATATCCATCGCCGTGCCGTCGGGGAAGGGTGTCGCGGCCATCGCGAGCGAACCGACGCGCTCGAGATGGCTCGACGTCCACAGCGCCGCGAGCACCCCGCCCATCGAATGGCCGGCGACCTGTAGCCGCTCATCGCGCCCGAACCCCGCGACGATCGCGTCGACGTCGTCGAGCAACAGGGACCGGTCGACGTCGACCGCTGGCGTCTCCGACGATCCGAAGCCGGCCAGGTCAGGCGCCACGAGCGTGACGTCATCGCCCAGGCGATCGGCGAGCCCCCGCCAGTAACGTCCCGACCCTCCGAGGCCGTGCAGCGCGAGCACCACGGGCCCGCGGCCCGACGTCCACACACGCATGCGTCCCCAGGGGCGTTCGAGCCAGGCGCCGTGCAGTCGCGTCATCGTGCGACGGCCGTCAGGACGGAGCCGGATGCACGCGGCTCTCGAAGGCCGCGTGCGCGTCCGCGAGCATGCGCGCCGCGCGTTCCCCGAGGGCCTCGCAGGTGGCCGCGAGCTCATCGCGGCGCTCGGCGTCGGCGATCGCGAACGAGTTCAGTGCCACGTTGGCGAGCGCCGCGACGGCCGCGGCATGCAGCGCCGCGACCGCGGCGAGCCCGTCGGCTGCGACGTTGGGATCGGCGACCGCGGTGGCTTCCTCGGCGAGGCCGGCGAGCAGCACCGAGCGTCGAGCCAGGTCGAGTTGCACATCGACCGCGTCCTCCAGCACCGACTGCAGCGACACGAGGCGGGCGGTGCGCTCGTCCTCGGACCCGTGCGGCATGCGCGCCGCGACCGCCAACTCGTGCTGCACGTCGGCATCGCGGTCGGCTGCCCCGAGCAAGGAGGGACGGGCGGCCTCGGATGCGTCGGCGATCTCGGCGAGCCGGGTCGCCGCGCCATCGTCGGCTGACAGGCGCCGCAGGGTCTGCTGCACAACCGAGGTCACGAGCGCGGCGCCGGCGGCAGCAGCGAGCGCGGCGAACGCCCCGGAACCCGACTCGCTCGTGCCCGATGCCAGGTCATCGAGCCACGCTTCGATGCCCTCCCCCGCCACGGCGCGGACGCCGTTCACGGGAGGTCATCCGTCGCCGGGGTTCCATCGGTGTGCATGCGTGAGCCTCCCCCGGGGCACACCGCGGGTCAAGCATCGTCACGCGGCGCGGCGGGGGAGGTCACGTCGGCCTCCGTCGCGTGCAGGGCCTCGAGCATGGCCTCGGCCTCGACATGCAGGTTGATGCCGCGAGCGCCGGCACCGATCGCCACCGTGCCGAGACCACGGATCGTGGCGTCGGCCACGACGGGCCAGGCCGTGGTCGCCCCGAACGGGGTGATGGCGCCACGCTCGTAGCCGGTCGCAGCCCTCGCTTCGTCGGCGTCGGGCAGCGACAGCCGGCGCTGGCCGAGGTGGGTGCGCAGCCGCTTCCAGTGGATCTGGCGCCCGCCCGGCACGAGCACGAAGACGTAGTCGCCGGTTCCGCGCCGGATCACGATCGTGCGGAGCAGATGGCCGACGTCCATGCCTTGCAGCGCCGCGCTCTCCTCGGCGCTCGTGGGCACGGTGGTCGCCACGACCCGGACGTCGAGACCGGCGGCGGCCGCCGCCGTCGTGCCGGGGGTCTGCGCCACAGCCTCAGTACCTCGGAGCTCTCGAGGCCGGCATGTCATCGAGCGCCGCGAGATCGTCGGACGACAGCATCACGGTCGCCGCTGCGACGTTCTCCTGCAGGTAGCGCAGGCGCTTCGTGCCGGGGATGGGCATGACGTGCCGGCCCTGCGCGAGCGTCCACGCGAGCGCGACCTGCGCGGGGGTCGCGCCGACGCGCTCGGCGACCGCTCGCACGACCGTCACGATGGCCTGGTTCGCCTTGACCGCCGGCTCCGTGAAGCGAGGGTTCGTCGCCCGGAAGTCGCGCCCGTCGAACGCGGCCGTTGCGATGGTCCCCGTGAGGAAGCCGCGCCCGAGCGGGGAGAAGGGCACGAACGCGGCCCCGTGGGCGGCGCACCAGGGCACCACCTCGTCGAGGGCGTCGCGCGTCCAGAGGCTGAGCTCGGATTGCACCGCCGCGACCGGGTGCATCGAGTGCGCACGGTCCAGCTCGCCGACCCCCACTTCCGACAGGCCGACAGCCCGCACGAGCCCCTCGTGCACGAGCCCGGCCATGGCTTCCCACGACTCCTCGAGCGGCACCCGTTCGTCGACGCGATGCAGGTAGTACAGGTCGATGACGTCGGTGCCCAGCCGCCGGAGGGACGCACGAACGGCCTCAGCGATGTGCTCGGGGCGGCCGTCACGCCGCAGCGGGTAGCCGCCCGAGGGACCGACGACGAGCCCTGCCTTCGTCGCGATCGTCGCCTCGTGCCGCCTGCCCTCGAGCGCGCGACCCAGCAGCTCCTCGTTGGTGAACGGTCCGTACACGTCGGCGGTGTCGAACATCGTCACGCCGAGGTCGAGCGCACTGCCGATCACGGCTGCAGGGTCGTCCTCGCTCGGCGCGTCGACGTAGCCGAAGCTCATCGGCATGCACCCGAGACCGATCCGCGAGCCAGCAGGGAGATCCACGCAGGCATCGTCCCACGTCGTCGCGATCTGTCCGGAGCCGTCGCGCCCGCCAGCCGGTATCGTCCCGGGGTCCGCGAACGGAGGAGTGACCGATGGATCGTGAGGAGATGCTGGGCCGCGAGGACGAGGCGTGGCGGGGGTTCGCCGAAACGGTCAGCTCCATTCCCGCCGATCGTCGGGCTGTCGAGGGCGTCGTGCCGGGATGGAGCGCGCACGATGTCGTGTGGCACGTCGGCTACTGGGCGGGCTACGCGGCCGACGTGATCGAACGGGACCGGGCAGGCGAGACCGACCTGGAGCCGGCGGGCTCGCAGCTCGAGGACGCCGAGATCCTGGCGACAGGCCGCGCCATGAGCTGGGACGAGGTCGTCCGCCGTACGGAGCAGAGCCACGATCGCGTGCGAGCAGCCTTCTCCTCTTCGCCCGACCCAGGCGATGTCGCGGTGCGGTGGTTCAGTGAAGACACCTTCGACCACTACGACGAGCACGCCGCCGAGATCCGGGCGTTCGTCGCCTGACGAGCTGGGTGCAGACCTTCCTCCCGTCTCCGGACTTCGAGCGAACCGCTGCGCTGCTGGACCCGCGCCGTCTCGGCAAGCAACGCGTCGAGGCGCTGCAGATCTGCAACGCCCTACACCGCTCGAGCGGCGGCTGGATCAACCATCCGGTGACGCGGATGTGGCGCGGTTACGAGCCTGCGCTCGTGGCCTATGGGCTCGCCGTGGTGCGCGAGTGGACGCGAATGGGTCGCGCCGACACCGTGCACGACCAGTTGCTGGCGCACCTGCACGGCGAGCCGGAGCGGACGCAGCAGCAGCTTGCAGAGGCGGCGATGCTGCCGCCGTGGCTAGGTCTGGACGATCTGCACCGCTCGCACCGATCGGCGCTCGTGCGGAAGATGCCGGAGTTCTACCGTCCGCTCTTCCCCGATGTCGTGGACGACCTCGAGTACGTCTGGCCGGTCTGATCCGGCCATCACCCGTCGGCCGGATGTCTCACCTGGTCAGATCTGGGTGAGGCTCCGGAACGAGAGGAACACGCCCACCCCCACGATGGCCGCCGCCGACAAGACCGGCAGCAGGCGGCCCGCGGTCGAAGAGAGGCGTTCGGCCATCACCTCGCGCGCCTTCAACGCCCCCGTGCCGATCACGATCAGCGACACGGCGAGTCCGACGCTGAACGCGATCACGAGCGCGACGCCGTAGCCCGCGCGGTGCGCGTTGATCGCCGCCAGCATCACGATGAGCGCGCTCGGCGCCGGCAGGATGCCCCCGGCGAGCGCCAGGGCGGTGAGCCCCCGGGCCGAGAGCGGGTCGGCCCCTGCGGGCAGATCGTGCGTGTGCCCGTCCGGTCCGTGCCCGTGCTCGTGGGGGTTGTGACCGTGCTGCTCTGGTTGGGAGCCGTCAATGTGCGCCGACGACGCGCGGCTCCACGCGGCGAGACGACCGACGAGCAACGAGGCGCCCAGTCCGAGCGCCAAGAGCCCAGACGCGAGGCCGAGCCACGGATACAGACTCTCCGGCCGGAACGTTCGCTCGAGCGTGAGCACGAGCAGCCCGAGCCCGAGCACCGACGCCGTGTGCATGACCGACACCGCGAGCCCGACCGAGACGGCATGGCGCACGCGGGCACTCGATCCGACCATGTAGGCCGCCATCAGCGTCTTGCCATGCCCGGGCAGCAGCGCATGCCAGGCCCCGAGCCCGATCGCGATCGCGACGCCGGCGAGCATGAGGCCCGCCCCCTGGTTCGCGAGCAGGCCCGCGAACGGGCCGCCCTCGATACCGGGGCGCCCGGCCGCGGTGGAGCCCGTCGACGAGGTCACGGAGGGAGCGCTGGCGCCGGGCGCGAACGACGCGGTCGCCTCGCGCACGTCGAGGGGGCTCGACAGCAGGTCGTCGGGATAGGAACGCAGCGCGTCGCTCACGCTGTCGGCGGGCACCGATGACTCCGTGAGGGCGGTGCCGTCCTGTCCGACGGCAGTGACCTCCCGCCACCCGACCACTCCCTCGAAGTTGGTGTCGGCATACATCAGCGTGCCCTCGCGCGGGGCTTCGGCCGTGAGGTCGGCCTCGAATCGCAACAGATCGAGGCCACCCTGTCCCGATAGCAGGCTGGCGCGCGTCGCCGCAACCTCGAGTGCGAGTGGACGGCCGTCGACCTCGAGGTGCAGCCGGCGCACCCACTCGGCCGCACGCTCGTCGGCCCACGTCTGCAACTCAGAGGCACTCGGTATGCCGTCGCCGTCGGCATCCAGGTCCTGTATGGCCTGGAAGGTCGGCACTTCGGCGAGGTCGACGACGTAGTCGACCCGCACCTGACCGGGCAACACGTGCAGCCCGCTGTACACGTTGGTCGTGAAGTTCCCGAGCGGATGGGCAGATGCCGCACCGGCCGAGGCGACCACCATCACCCCGCACGCGAGCACGATCGCTGTCACGCGCTTCCGGAGCCGGGGCATCATGCTGCCTCCCGTGGAGCGTCGCCGCCGAGCCGCTCGAGCGTCGCGGCGGCCTCGTCGGCATGCTGGATCGAGAAGTGCGGGTTCGTGGCGAGCGCGTCGGTGAGGAACGACCGTGCGCCGTCGCGATCGCCGAGTGCGAGCCGGATCATGCCGGCGTGGAAGAGGAAGGAGGCGCTGCGCGTGCCGAGCGAGAGCGCCTGGCGCGCGTAGGTCCAGGCTTCCTCGGGGCGATCGTTCGCCAGCAGCGCCCACCCCAGGGCATCGGCGACGTGCACGCTCGAACGGCGCTGCCACTCGGCGCGAGCGGCCCGCAATGCGGCGGCGGGACGCCCGTGGTCGGCGTCGAACAGGGCGAGCTCCAGGTCGGTGTTCACCCCATTGCTGTCCAGCAGCCGTTGTTGCACGCGTACCAGGTCGTAACTGTCGCGCGCCGACTCAGTATCGCCGACGGCCGCGTAGGCATCGCCGAGGGCGATCACATGCTCGGGCAGCGGCAGCCTGGCCACCACACGTTCGAACCGCTCGATCGCGACATCGCGGTCGCCGCGAGCCCACGCGACCTTGGCGAGCCCAGCGAGGTTCGCGACGTAGGTCGGATCTGCATCGGCGCCACGCCGGTAGGCGGTCGCAGCCTCGGAGACCTGCCCATCATTGAAGGCCAGCTCGCCGAGCTGGAAGCTCGTCCAGGCGATGTCGGAGCGGGTACCCGCGACCCGACTTGCGGCTCGCATCGCCGCCTGGGCGCCGCGCACGTCGCCCAGGAGTTCGCGCGCGTAGGAGACCCGCGCATACGATCCGACGTCGGGCAAGGTGTCGACCATGCGCTGATAGGAGCCGAAAGCCGCGTCGTAGCGGCCGAGCTCGAGTTGCGCGTCTCCGACGACGCCGTAGACGGAGGAGTTCCCGGGCGCCGCCGCACGTGCTTGCCGCCCCCACTCGAGCGAAGCCGTGAAGTCGTGTCGGGCCGCCATGAGCGCAGCCATACCGATCAGCGCCTCTGCGTTCTGTTCGGGCTGCAGCGCCAGCGAACGATCGAGGACGCCTTCGGCTTTGGGGTAGAGGCTGGGGTCGAGCGTGATGCGGGCCTGCTGTACGTAGGCGAGTCCAAGGCTCGCCAGAGCGCCGGCATCGTCGGGGTCGGATCGTAGGCGTTGCTGGAGCAGGATGATGGTGCCCGACACGGAGGGGCCGGCGTCGGTGGAGATGACCGCAGCGCTGTCGATCTGCGCAGCCGCGCGAAGCGGCTCCGGGTCGGTGCTGCTCGATCGGAACAGTCCGATGCCGCCTGCAAGGAAGACCGATGCCGCCAGCAGCCCCACCAGACCGAGCTTCAGCTTGGTCGTCATACGGCTCGCTGCCTCCTTGCGGTGGTCCGGCGCGGGGCCCGACCGCGTTCGCGGCCGGACCCCTTCGCGCACCGGTGTGTGATTCATCCGTTTCAGTTGTGCGGGTTCGCGTCGGACCCCGAGGTGGGGTACGCGACGTAGGGGAACTCGCTCTGGAACGGCTTGTCGTTCGCGTCCACGCCGTCACCGAGGTTGTCGGCGTCGGAGTCGTGGCCCGGGATCAGGACACCCATCACCACTCGGAGCGCGATATCGATGACGTCGTCATCGAGACGACGACCGTTCGGGAACCCGGCAAGGTCGCCGTCGATCACCCCGAGCGTCGAACAACCGCTCGTGCAGGGATCGATGGCGAGGTTCAACCGCAGCATCTCGGAGGCCCTGACTCCAGCGGGCTTGTTCAACCCGGGCACGCCCGTGAGGAACACCTGGATCAGGTCCTTACGCTGGATGCCGTCCTTATCGGGGTTCGAGTCCGGCACGTCCACCGACGGGTACACGGCGTTGACCAGCCGTGCCAACTCGGGGTCTTTCACCGCCGGGAGGTACTGAGCGTCGTTCTGCGGCTTGGAGGCGTTGAAGTAATCCTTCAGGCCAACCGGCACGACGACCTCGTTCACGAGTGGCATGCCCAGGCGCGAGACCTGTACCTGACGACCGCTGTAGTCGATCGCGCCTGTCCTCGGCGACTGCACCCGCAAGCTTCCACGGGAAGCCGTGCTCCAGACACCGATCGTCGTCTCGTCACCGGCCCGCAACTTGCTCTTGGGCACCTGGATCGCCATCGTGTTCACATTGAAGCCTTCGAGCGTGTCGTCGCCGACCTCGCTGAAGTCTCCACCGTAGAGCAGGTCGAACACGCGCAGGTCCAGGAAGAACGGGTCATCGGACTGACCGACCCAGCTCCAACTCTTCCCGTCGCCACCGGCATCGATGACCGCAGCGTCGAACAGGTCGGCGTTGTAGTTCGGCATCGAGGCGTCACCGACGTGGCTGGGCGCCACCGGGGCGTTGTTCAGGAGCTTGTTGCTGTTGTTGCCCTTGATCTGCCAGAGGTCGTACGTCTGACGGATCAACAGGTTCGGGTCATTCAGCGACGTGACTGGACCGTTGTTGTAGATGAACGAATTCGGGTCGCGGTATTTCGTGTTGAAGCGCCACCGGTAGGTGACGTCGGCACGAGCGTCCCCGTCGTTGTCGATGTGGATGTCGTAGTTCGTCTTCTCGGCCCACATGTAGAAGTTCGGCCCGCCGGCAGGCTCCTGGAACGGGAGCCATGAACTGATCAGCGAGACCGTGTTGGGCTTGTCGGGACTGACGAACGCATAGACGTCCGTATTGTCGATCTGGGGGTCTGCCGCGGTGAGAGGTGCCTCACGGTGGCTCGACGCGATGACGCTCGAGGGGGCGAGCCCCGCGAACAATCCCACGCCGAGAGCGAGAGAGGCTGCTCCCGCGACGACCCGCTTGCGGATGCTTCGTTGCACAGCGGTGCTCCTTCCGATCATTGACATCCGTCCGCTCTCTTGAGGACCGCTCGCCTCTCCCTCCGCGCGATCTCGAAGGTTCTCTTCTCATCACTCCCTTCCGCTCTTGGCGGCGGTCGCCCTGGCTTCGCGAGAGGTCGCCGGACGGATCAGGGACCCAGGCTTGGTTGCAAGTCCTTGCAGCGACCGGGGTTCGATCTGCCAGACACACCTCCATGATGGTTTCCCCCGTCCTTGGCGTCGCGAAACCTGCAGGCACCCCGATGCTGCCCCGCCACTCGAGACGACCTGCAACCGGATGCCGTCTCGTGAGACGCTTGCCGCATGCACCGAGCGCGAGGATCCGATCGGGCCGTAGCGGTGTTGCTCGCTGCCTCGATGGTTGCCGCCGGTGTGGCGTGTTCGTCGTCCGCGGGAGACCGTTCGACTCCGATCACTCCCAGCGGGCCTCCGCCTCCTACCTCCTCACCCGGGGTGACCGGAGCCGTCGACCAGGGTGCGGCGCAGGTTGCGCTTCGAGGAGATCTGACGGTCGAGGCCTCATTCGATCGCCTCGGCGTGCCGGCGATATGGAAGCCTGCACCTGGTGGCATCGCGCTGAACTGGCTCTCCTCCGAAGGTGGCAGCGTCGGGATCAATGGACCGTCGTTCCAGGGCACGATGCAGACGGAGTCCGCGCTGCGGCTGGAGTTGTCGATCCGCGAGGGCGAAGGGACCGTCGCGTTCCGCTCCGACGATGGCTCGTGTTCCGTCACGATCGACAGGGCGTCGGTCTCGCATCTGTCGGGAGCGTTCACCTGCTCCGGCCTCGAGTCGACCGACGGCTCGGTCGTCGTGGACGCAACCGGCACATTCACGGCCACAGGGTGAGACCGACCTCACCGTGGCGCCGTGTGGGTCCGGCATGACGGCACCCGCCGCGGGCAAGGAAGGCTCCCGACGGGAGATCGGCATCGCGCTGCTGTCGTTCACGACGGTGGTGTGGGGACTCGTGCCGCTCGTGCTGAAGCAGATCGAGATGCCCACCCTCGCGTTCGCGAGCTACCGGCTGTGGATCGGCGTCGCACTGTACGCGGCCATCTTCCTCTTCACGGGGCGGCGCCCCAGCTGGCCGGCCCTGAAGGCGACCGCGCTCGGCGGTGTCTTCTTCGCGGGCGACATCGTGCTCACGTTCACGGCGTTCCGGCTCACGAGCGTGGCCAACGCCACGATCATCGGTGCGCTCGCGCCCGTGTTCATCACCCTCGGCGCGGTGCGGTGGTTCGGCGAGCAGCTCGACCGTCGGGACGCCGTCGTCATCGCCTCGTCGTTCGTCGGCGTCGCGCTCGTCGCGATCGGCTCGCAGGGCTCGCCGTCGTGGAGCCCGGTCGGTGACGCCGCGGCGGCGCTCAGCGTGCTCACCTGGACCGCGTACTGGCTGTTCTCCAAGCGCGCCCGCGCGACCGTCGACGCGATCGACTACATGGCGGGGGTCATGCTCGTCTCGGCGGTGGTGGTGACGGCGATGTCGCTGCTCACACGCACTTCGTTGCGCCCGCCCGACGCCTCGGACTGGGCATGGATCGCGCTCATCGCGATCGTGCCGGGCCTCATCGGCCATCTCTCCGTCGCGTGGTCGCATCGGTTCGTCGAGGCGTGGCTCGGCTCCCTGCTGTTGCAGTCGCAGCCGGTGATCGGCACCATCGCCGCGTGGGTGCTGCTGGACGAGCGCATCACACTGCTCACCGCCCTCGGCGGCGCCGTCGTCGTGGTCGCGACCGCGGTCATCGTCGTGGGCGCCGCCCGGCGCGACCCCGCCTATCCCGAGCCGGAGACGCTGCCGCCGGCCGGGTGAGCCGGCTGCCTGCTCAGCCCGGGTCGCCCGGGTCGACGAAGGCGGCGACGGGAAGCCCGGCGTCGCGCCAGGCCTCGAAGCCACCGACGATGTCGGTCGCGTTGTGGAGCCCGATCGACTGCAGCGAGGCGGCGGCCAGGCTCGAGCTGAACCCCTGCCGGCACATCACGATGATGCGGGCGTCGGCCCCGGTCACCTGCGGGATGCACCGGGGACCGGTCGGGTCGAGGCGCCACTCGAACACCGTGCGGTCGATGCACAGCGCTCCCGGCACGTCGCCCTGCACGCGCCGCTGCTCGAACGTCCGAGTGTCCACGAGCAACGCACCCATGCGCATCTCGTCGAAGGCCTCTCGGGCGCTGATTCGCGAGAGGCCCTCGCGGGCGCGCGCCAGGTGCCGGGCGATGACGCTGTCGTCGGCCGTCCCGCGCGCGCGTTCGGGATCGTTCGTCACCCGATCACCGTAGCCGAGCCGAGCGGTCGCATGCGAGGGTCAGTCGCACGCAGGCTGTTCGGTGGCGGCGCTGCGCCATCGCACCAGCATGGGCGCGATCAGGTTCGCCATGGCGTCCTGGTGCTCGCCGTCCGGATGCACGCCGTCGAACAGCACCTCCTCGGGCACCTCGGTGTCCCAGTCGGCGATCGACACGTTCGAGCGACGCCCGGCGGCCGCCTCGATCGCCGTGTTGATCTCCTCGGCGGGCACGACGTCGGGCGGTCCCTGCACGTTCTGCCACAGCACCAGGGGTGTGTCGCGGAAGGCCGCCAGGATGCGCGTGGCGTTGTCCTCGAATACCTCGACGCTGCGGTCGTTGGTGCCGAGCCCCACGACCACGACCTGGTCCTCGGCGACCCGCGCTTCGG
Source organism: uncultured Actinomycetes bacterium (assembly GCA_963722795.1). Classification (GTDB taxonomy): domain Bacteria; phylum Actinomycetota; class UBA4738; order UBA4738; family HRBIN12; genus JAOUEA01. The sequence goes on along the minus strand of CAVROD010000001.1, from coordinate 317,812 downwards.
CGATCGTCGCACCGCTGCCCGCGCCGCGCCCGTTCAGGGCGTCGATCTCGAGCGTCCAGTCGGGCAGGGCGGCGAACAGCGCGGGCGCGCCGCCGTCGAGCAGCGAGTCGCCGAGCAGGAAGGCCTGCGGCCGATCCTCGGCGATGGTGCCGGCGGGCGGCAGGGCGAGCCAGCGCCACACCGCCGAGCCCCGCACGGTGTAGAGCCATCGGGATCCGTCGGGCACCGTCACCAGCTGGGCTCCATCGCCGACGCCCACCACCTCGGCGCCGTCGGGGAGCCTCGGCACCGGCACCGCGAACTCGCCCCCCACGAATCGGCGCTCGGTTTCACTGCCCGCGTCGAACACCACGACCGGGTCGACCCCCTCGCATCGGTAACCCACGACCTCGTCGCGGGGGATGCACTCGCCGTCGGGCCCCTGGTACACGGTGATGCGAGGCGAACCACGCCGGCAGACCGGTGATCCGCCCGTCGCGGGAGCCTCGCATGCTGCGGACGCGAGGGCCACCAGCGCGATCATGGCGAGAGCGCGTCGGCCGCGCATGGCGGGTGTGCTGCGAGTGCGCGGCAAGGAACTGGAACCCATGGTCGCGGCGAGCGTAGGGGCCCGTGTGGGGGGTCGCAACGGCCCGAGGCGCCAGATATCGGCCGGATGCTCAGGAGTGCCACCCCGCCGACCGATGGGAATGGTGACCGGTACTGGGGATCCGTGAAGGTTGGGCGAGGTTCGGCAAGGGTGAGTGGTGGCCGCGCGGTGAATGCGATCCGCAGGGGGCGACGGACGTCCGTCACCCTGCTGCTGCTCTGTCTCGCGATCGTGGCGGGCGCCACCTTCCTCGGCACTCGGGCGATCGAGCAAGCCGAAGCACAGGCACAGATCACCGCCAAGGGGCTCGCGAATGCGGGCGTGGCGTCGGTGCTGGTGCCCGAGGACGTGAGCGGCACCATCGACGGCGCGGTCGCTCGCGATCTGCTGAGCCGCCTGCAGCGTGGTGTGCTCACCGACGGGACCGCCTTCCGTGTACGCGTCTGGTCGCCCTCGGGCGACCTGCTGTTCACGACCGACGCCGGTGACGAGTCCGATGCCGTGAGCGGCGATCTCGACGCCGTATACGCGGCGACCCGAGGCGGCGGCAAGATCGGGTCGATCCGCACCGACGAGGGCCAGGTGTTCGCCACGTTCGTGCCGCTGCGGCTGGGTGAGGATCGGTCGCTCGGGGCGGTCGAGGTCGATCAGGGCTACGAGCGCATCGCGGCGAGCAGTGCGTCACCGTGGTCGCTCGTGCGCACTATCGCCGCGGTGGTGGCGGTGGTCTTCCTGTTGCTCGTGGTGGTCGCCTCGCTGCCCGGCGTGGGTTCGCGTACGGGCGGGTTCCTCACGCCGGCCCGCGAGATCGCGCTCGCGAAGCAGCGTGCCGGGGCCGACGAGGCGCTCATCCGGGCCGAGGAACGCGCCATGGCTGCGGAGCAACGAGCTTCCGAGATCGAACAGCGAACGCGCGACGCCGAGGCCAGGGAACGCGAGGCCGAGGCCCGGGCCACGCGCGCCCAGACCGGGCTCGAGGCAGCGACGACCGAGATGGAACGGCTCCGCGAACGAGCGGATGCACCGGCTGCACCGGATCCCGAGGTCGCTCGACGGCTCGAGGAGGCCGAGCGCGAGGCCGACGAGCTTCGGAGTCGCCTGCGGGCCGCGGACGCCGTTACCGCGGCACCATCGCGACCCGACGCCGACACCCTCGAGCGTATCGACATGCTCGAACGCGAGTTGGAAGCACGATCCGCCGCCCTCGTCGAGGCCGAGCGCGTGGCGCGCGAAACAGAGGCGCACGTTCGTGAGGCCGAGGCGCACGGTCGCGAGGCCGAGGCTCGGGTGGCCGAACTCTCCGAACGCCTCCAGACGGTCGAGGTCGCGAACGAGCGCGACCATGCGACCGACGACGAGCTCGCTTCACTGCGGGCGGTCCTCGCCGACGTGCGCGCCCAGGCCGAGCAGCAGGCGGGCTTCGCCGAGGAAGCGGCCGATCGCATCGAACGGTCGGATCGCGAGGTCGCGAGCGCCACCGAGCGAGCCGAGCAGGCAGAACGCCGCCTCGAGGAGATCGGGGCGACCCTCTCCGAAGACGAGGCCGCGCTCGCCGAGGCCAGGAGCCGCGCCGACGAGGCCGAGCAGCGTGCACACGCCCTGGGTGAGCACCTGCAGACCGAGCAAGCCGCCAAGGCCGAGCTCGAACATGCGACCACCGTGTTGGAGGCTCATGCGGCCGAGGCCGAGAGCCGCGCGACCGACGCGCACGAGCGTGCCGCGTCGGCCGAGAGCCGCGCCGCGTCGGCCGAGAGCCGCGCCGAGCAGGCAGAACGCCGCCTCGAGGAGATCGGGTCGACCCTCTCCGAGGACGAGGCCGCGCTCGCCGAAGCCCGACGTCGCGCCGACGAGGCCGAACGCAGGATCGACGGGCTCGAGGCACTACTCGAGTCGGAGCGGGCGGCGAGGGCCGAGTTCGAACGCGCCGCGGTCGAGTCGAACACGCGACTCGAGCACCTCGCCGTGCAGGGCGTGAACGCCGAACAGCTCGTAGCCCGGCTCGAGGGAGAGCTCTTGACCGCCAACGCTTCGGTCGCGGAGCTCGAGGCATCCCTCGAGGCGGTGACGGGCGAGGCCGAGCGACAGCGCGCGCGCTCGAACGATCTCGAGACGCGCCTCGAAGAAGCGGAAGCCCGAGCATCCGACTCCGAGGGGGCAGCGCAGGCTCGGGCGACGGAGCTCGCCGAGCTCCAGACCGCTGCGCATCGTGAGCAGCGGCGGAGCGAGGAGCTTACCGCCGAGCTCGAGTCGGTCCGCGCGGCGACGGCCGCCGCCGAGCAGGCGTCGACCCAGGCCCTCGAGGAAGCGCAGGCGGCCGCCGCCTCGCAGAAGCGACGTCGCAAGGGGGTGCAGGACGAGCTCGAGCGCTTCCGGACCGAAGCCGCACAGCAGCTCGAGCAGGTTCGTGCCGAAGGTCTGCAACAGCTCGATCAGGTTCGTGCCGAAGATGCACAGCAACTCAAGCAGGCGCGGGAGGCCAACGCTCAGGAGCTCGAGCGAGCGCAGACGCAGGCACAAGCCGAGGTGGAGGCCGCGAGGCTGGACGCGCGCGAGCGCATCGAGGCCGATCGGGCGAAGAGTCGGGACCGGCTCGCCGACCTCGAGGCCTCGCTCGCGGAAGCCGAAGGGCGCGTGCGCGCCGCCGACGACAAGGTGGGCGCGGCGCAGGCGAGCGCCGACGAGGCGATCGCCGGCCTGACCGCCGCGCGTGAGGAAGCCACGCAAGCGGTCGCCCGTGCCGAGCAGGCCGAGCGCATCGCCGCACAGGCGGACACGCGCGTGCGCGAGGCGGAGGAGCAAGCCGAGCGCGCGCGAGCGGACGCCGTCGCCGCCACCGCGCGGGCCGAGCACGCGGAGCGCCTCGCGGCGGAGCGGGCCGAACAGGCCGACGCACAGGTCACGCAGGTCGAGCGCGGCGTGCACGAGCTCGAGGTGCGTGTCGCGGAGGCCACTTCGTCGGCCCAGGCGTACAAGTCCGAAGCCGCCGACGCCGTGCGTCGTGCCGAGGAAGCCGAACGGCGCGCCGAGTCCGAGGTTGCCGCCGCGAAGGCCGAGGCACAGGCGCAGATCGAACGCGCTCGCGCCGATGCCGTCGAGGCGGTCCGTCGCGCGACCGGCTCGGCCCCGGCTCCCGAGGGCGGCGGCGGGGGTGGTGGCGAGGCCGAAGGACGCAGCCGAACTCCGCGCCGAGGTGGCACGGCTCGAGGACGAGCTGGAGCAGATGTCAACCCGCCTGCGACATGCCTACGCCCAGGCCGAGTCCTCCGAGGCCATGGTCACGTCGGTCCGAGGCACGGGGCAGCTTCCTCCCCAGGTCGCCGAGTTGCACGACCTGCGCAACGAGGTGCAGCAGCTCCGGCGCGATCAGCTCGAGACGGTCGGGCGCATGCGGGATGCCGAACGCCGCTCGGCGGAGCTGCAGTCCGAGCTCGCCGCGGCGGCCAGCGACAACGGCAGCGCGCCAGCCACGCCCGCGTCGGCCGACAGCGAAGGGTCCGAGATCGTCGAAGGGGAGAGTTCCGTGGCCGCTCGAAGCTTGCGCTCGCGACTCGCTCAGACCGCCGCTCGCAAGAAGGGCGACAAGACCGAGCCCGACTCGGGTTTCGGGGGCTGACCGCGCCTCTACCGGCCGCCGGACAGACCGTCGAGCGCCGCTCGCAGGCGTTGCACCGGGCCACGCAAGCCGTTGACCTCAGCCAGCTCGTTCGCGATGTCGTCGTCGCGCTCGCCGTCCCAGATCTCGAGCGGCGCGTCGGTCTTGATCGGCACGAGCGCGCGCATCGCCTCGAGGTAGTCGGCCGCATCACGCAGCCGCGACCGAAGCGCCGGCGAGCCCTTCAACGGTCCCGGCCCCGGTCGATCGGTCGCGGCGTCGGCGAGCATCGCGTCGATGTCGGGATAGGTCTGCACCAGCGCCCGCGCGGTCTTCTCGCCCACCCCTCGCACGCCCGGGAGCCCGTCGGACGGATCGCCTCGCAGGATCGCGAACTCCGCGTAGCGCGACGCCGGCACCCCATAGGTCTCGAGCACCATCGCCTCGTCGTACTCGCGCAGGTCGCTCACGCCGCGCAAGGTGTAGAGCAGCCGGATGTCGGGGTCGTGCACGAGCTGCAGCAGGTCGCGGTCGCCGCTCACGATCTCGAAGCGATCCGACCCTTCGCCGCGCGCGCAGATCGCGCCGATCGCATCCTCGGCTTCCCAGTCGGGCGCGTGCGCTTGCCGGGCGCCGGTCGCTTCGAGCACGCCACGCAACAGGAGGAACTGCGGCGTCAGGTCATCGGGCTCGGGCGGCCGGTCGGCCTTGTAGCCCGCGTACAGCTGTGTGCGGGCCATCGGGCGCCAGTCGTGGTCGTACACGTGCACCACGGAGTCGGGCCGCCGGGCGACGATGAGGCGCGTGACCATGCCCAGGTAGCCGTGCACCGCGCCCATCGGGCGCCCGTCGGGCGCTCGGACAGAATCCTTCAGCGCGAAGTACGCCCGATACGCGAGGCTCGAGACGTCGAGGAGCAACGTGTGGGTCATGAGAGCGTTCCCTCCGAAGGGACGCCATGATGCCAGGTCGGTTGACTCCGCGGGTCCTCCCCGGCACGCTTGCTTTCGATGGGGACCCCGAAGGCCACACGGTCTTGCGCATTCGTCTTCCTACGTTCGGGCGACCGGTTGCTCGTTTCGGAGATGGTCGATGAGGTCGAGGGAACCTTCTATCGCCCGCCTGGAGGCGGGGTCGAGTTCCAGGAGCACTCGCGAGATACCGTGCTGCGAGAGTTGCGTGAGGAATTCGATCTCCGGCATCTACGTTCTGAGGACCTGAAGTTGCTCGGAGTGATCGAGAACAGCTTCGAGTTCAGAGGCTTGCCCCATCACGAGATCTGCTTCCTCTATCAGGCCGATGTCGGCGATGATCTCCTCGACCAGCTTGACGGTGTCCCGGTCGCTGACAGCACGCTCGCGGATACGGAGATCGCGAGGGTGTTCGCGCTACCGGACCTCCTTGCCGTGGACCGGTTCTACCCGGAGGGCGTGCAGCACTTGCTTGCGACCGACGGGTGATCAGATGCGGTCGATGGCTCGCACGTCGGCTCGCGGTCCGAACTTCGGGGCGCGGATGCCGCCGGCTTCGAGCAGCCGCTGCACGCGACCCCGCTGCCCGACGTAAGGCTCGAGCAGCTCGAGCATGCGGGCGTCGTCGGCTCGCGGTTCGCCGGCGAGCGCCCAGGCAACCACGTTCGGCAGGTGATAGTCGCCCACCGACACCGCGTCGGCATCGCCGAGCGCCAGGCGCGCCACCTCGGCCGCCGTCCATGGCCCGATGCCTGGGAAGGTCTCGAGTCGTGCGCGCGCGTCGGCGGGTGGCAGCGACGCAACCGCGTCGATCGCCGATGCGCGTCGGCAGAGCTCGATGAGCCGCTCGGCCCGTCGTCGTTCCACCCCGAACGGATGCAACCGGAACGACGGCATCGCGGCCACGGCCGCCGGGTCGGGCGGGGTCGTCAGGTCGACCGGCCCCGGGGCCGGCTCACCGACCGCGAGGGCCAGGCGGCGATAGGCGCGACGTGCCTCGAGGCCGGTCACCTTCTGCTCGAGCACGCCGGGGATCAGCACCTCGACCGGGTTCCTGGTTCGTGTGAGCCGAACCCCTCGCAGGCGCCGGTGTAGGTCGGCGATCACGCGATGGTGCGCCCGGAAGTCGCGGTCGTCGTCGAGCAGGCCGGCCCATCCTGGCGCGGCGTCGAGCGCGAGGGCGGCGCCGGGCCCCCACGCTTCCGCGAGCAGCCGGTCGCCGTCGATGGTGAGGTGCAATGTCGCGGGGCCGTCGGCGGTGCGCGTCGCTCTCCAGACCTCGCGCTCGCCGACACGCATCGTCGGGTCGCCCGTACCCCGCTGCAGGGGAAGCAGGGTGCGGCGCAGATCGATCGGGCCGGTGATCGTCACGGTGCGCGCCAGCGGGGTCGTCACGGTCATGACCTCACGTCGTGACTCCGGGTGCGCGCGGCGGCTTCGATCGCGATCGCGCGCACGTCGTCGGGTCCGGTGCCGCAGCAGCCGCCGACGAGGTGCGCGCCGGCATCGAGCAGGTCGCGGGCGACGGCCGCCATGTCGACGTCGTGACCACCCGTCCAGGTCTTGGCGACGGCGTCCCAGTCGGCGCCGCGGTTCGGGTACGCCACGACCGCGAGCGACGAGGTCGATGCGAGATGAGTGACCGCCTCGGTCGCCGCGGCGGGCGGGGAGCAGTTCACGCCGACCGCCACCGCCGACGGCGAGCCCTCGGCGGTCGCGACCGCGTCGTCGAGCGTCGAGCCGTCGGCGAGGTGTCGCCCGTCGCGCAGGGTGACGCTGCACCAGGCGGGCACCGGGTTGCCGAGCCGATCGAGAGCGGCGAACACCGCCTCGACCTCGATCGCCGCCGGGATGGTCTCGATCGCGAGCAGATCGGGGCCGGCGTCGACGAGCGGCTCGAGCCGCGCCTCGTGGAAGTCGGTGAGCTCGTCGAGACCGAGGCCGTAGTCGCCCCGGTACTCCGAACCGTCGGCGAGCACGGCTCCATAGGGCCCGACCGAGGCCGCCACGAGCGGACGCGGACGAGCCGAGGCCGCCGGCGATGCCATCCATCGATCGCGTGCCTCGCGCGCGAGTTCGACGCTTCGCCGAAGCAGGGCAGCTGTGCCGGCGCGGTCGATGCCTCGCGAGTCGAATCCCTGCTCACTCGCCTGGTAGCTCGCGCCGATCGCGACGTCGGCCCCGGCCTCGAAGTAGGCGAGGTGCACCTCGACGATCCGCCCCGGCTCATCGAGCAGCACCTTGGCGGACCACAGCGCATCGTGCAGGTCGGCGCCGCGGGCTTCCAACTCGGTAGCCAGGCCGCCGTCGAGCACGCCGGCCCCGGCGTCGATGAACGGCTGGAGCGGCCCGGCGTCACGCATATGAGCCAGGCTACCGGGCGCTCTCGCACACCGATCAGGGGAGCCAGTCGGCATGATGGATGTAGCTCGAGGGCAGAGGTCCCTCGTTCGAGCAATAGACGTAGCGGAAGGGAGCGCTGTCATCGATCCGCGCTCCCGCCTGCATGAGCATGCGGAAGAGATCTCGGGAGTTCCCGCTGAGGTTGATCGACATGCTCGCCGGATCGTCGGAAGAGCCGACCACGTCCGCGACGACCGAGCACAGGGTCGGTTCGTCGATCGCGAGGGCGGGTCCGAGGTAGCCGTCGTCGACGTACGCGTAGCCGACGAGGGCCTCCCCCCGTCGGAACGACCAGCCGCGACTTCCAGCGCCCCACCACGCGTGGTCGGGGGTCCGAGCGAATCCGAGCACCGCGCGGTCCAGGGCGTCGATGTCATCGCGGTCCGCCGCCCTCAGTTCCTCGCGCCGGACTTGGCCGTCGAGTCGCGGCAGCGACTCCGGGCGGCTGATGCCACTCAGCCAGTACTTGATCGACCGTGGCACGATGCCGACGCTCGCATACAGCCCGGTCGACACCGGCTGGAACGATTCGACGACCGTCGACCGAACGACGTCGCCCCCCTTCGGGGTCACGTCGTCGAGAAGTGCACGTCCCAGCCCGCGTCCCTGCACTGACGGATGGACGAAGAGGAACGACAGGAACCAGTAGTCGTCGCGTCGGAAGGACGAGACGAATGCCGCGAGGTCTCTGTCCACGGCCGCGCCGCGTGTTGCGTCAGGGTCGGTCTGCAGGAAGTGGCTCAGGATCGGGTGGATCCAGTTCGGCTCGCCGGCCTCGTCGTCCTGCAGGTCGTAGCGACGGTGCAGGTCGACGAGCGATGCATCGACGATGCGCTGACACGACGCGATGTCCGCGGGTCCGATCGTTCGGATGTCCACGTGAGTGCCTCCAGCTCGGCCAGCCATGAGGATAGGTCCATCCCTCCCACTAGGCTGGCTCGATGCCGACCGTCTACGACCTGACCCTGGAACAGCTCACCGACCGTCTGGTCGCGTGGGGCGAGCCGGCCTTCCGGGCGAAGCAGGTCTGGTCGCAGCTGTGGAAGCGCGCCGCGACCTACGACCGCATGTCCGACGTGTCGCCCGCGTTGCGCGAGCGGCTCGCGCAGGAGCTCCCGCTCGGGGTCGAGGTGCTCGACGAGCGCACCGCCGATCGGGGCGCCACGCGCAAGGCGCTGTTGCGACTGGGGGGCGAGCACGCGATCGAGACCGTGCTCATGGGCTACCGCGACCGGGTCACGGTGTGCGTGTCGTCGCAGTCGGGATGCGCGATGGGGTGCACGTTCTGCGCCACCGGGCAGATGGGCCTGCGCAACAACCTGACCGCCGGCGAGATCGCGGCGCAGGTCGTGTGGGCGCGCCGTGAAGCCGCTACGCCTGCCCGATTCCACCCCGCAACGGCTCACCAACGTGGTGTTCATGGGCATGGGGGAGCCGCTCGCGAACGAGCGGCACGTGTTCGCGTCGATCGCTCGGCTCACCGATCCCCGATGCGTTCGGTCTCGGCGCCCGGCACGTGACCTTGTCCACGGTCGGGCTCGTGCCCGGCATCAGGAAGCTCACGACCGCGCATCCGCAGGTGGGGCTCGCCGTGAGCTTCCATGCGGCGACCGACGAGGTGCGGTCGCAGCTCGTGCCGCCCAACGACCTGTATCCGCTCGCGGTGCTCGAGGAGGCGATGGCGGCGTGGCGATCGGCGACGCACCGCCGCCCCTCGATCGAGTGGGCGATGATCGACCAGGTGAACGACACCGAGGAACAGGCGCGGCGCGCTCGCGCCGATCGCTCGCCGGCTCGGCGCGCACGTGAACCTGATCCCGCTCAACCCGACGCCGGGCTATCCGGTGGTCGGGTCGTCGCCGGCGCGCATCCGCCGGTTCGTGGAGGTGCTCGAGCGGGAGAAGGTCAACGTGACGGTGCGCGACACCCGCGGTCGCACGATCGATGCGGCGTGCGGTCAGCTCGCCTTGTCGGCGCAGTCGTCCGGTTGACCGTGCGATGAGCGGAACGGCGGCGGGCCGCGCCCGCGGGAACCCGCCGCCGCTCCTGGGCCGGCCTAGTGGCCGTTCCCGTGGGAACCGCCGTGACCCTGTCCGTTGCCGCCCCCGTGGGAGCCTCCCGAACCGCCGCCATGCGGGTTCCCGTGTTCGCCGTCACCGCCGTGCCCCTTGCCGTGACCAGGCGTGCCAGCGTGCTTGTCTTCCTTCGCGTCGGCCTTGGCCGCACGGCGCTCGGCCTTCCAGGCGTCGTGCGCCTCGTGGCGCTCCTTGTTGGCCGCGAGCCGCCCGAGCGCGTTGAGCAGCCCGGGCGCCTGTGGGTTCTTCACGCAGTTCGCGAGCACCTGCTCGATCGCGTTGTCGAGGCCGTGCGCCTTCTCTTGGTCCGCGTCGGTCTCGTCGTCCGTTCCGTCCGATGGTTCGAGACCGGCTGCCTCGGCGCACGCGGCCTCGCGCTCGGCGTCGACCCCTTCCTCGTCGTCGGTGACGTCGTCGCCCTCGGTGCCGTCGTCGGTGTCTTCACCCTCGTCCGAGTCGTCGACCTCGCACTCGTCCTCGTCGGTGGTCCCGTCCTCGTCGGTGGTCCCGTCCTCGTCGGTGGTCGCGTCCTCGTCGGTGGTCCTGCGTCCTCGTCGGTGGTCCCGTCCTCCTCGGTGCAGTCCGCGTCGTCGTCGGTCACGATCACACCGTCGTGCGGGGCGGCTGATCGTCCGAACGAGCCGGGTCCGGCAAGGCTCACCGACGCGAGCACGGCCAGCACGATGACGGACATGAACACGGTGAGGAGCCGCCGAGGAGTCTTCATGGCCGCGATATCGGCGCGTACGCATCGAGTTCTTGAGTGCTACGTACGTATCATCCGACTGGCGCAGCCGGGAGCAGCGCGATGGCGCCTGGCACCGAGGTGAGCGCCTCCTCGCTCAGCGACCCTGCCGCCACGATGTTGGCCTCCGCGCCCGAGTTCTCGCTCACGCGCCCCTCGTCGACACCGTCGGCCACGCGCCCGGTCGCTCGGTCGTAGACCATGCGACCCCGCTCGTCGACGAGGTCGAACCACGCGCGAGCGTCGGTCGCGAGCTCGACCCATGGCCCATCGGTGTCGACCTTCCCGAGGCGATCGAGACAGTCGATCGCGCAGGCGACGTCATAGGGGGAGACGCTCGGCAGGTCGAAGCCGGCTCGCACGACCGGCGCCCACACCGCCCGGGCGCTCGCGCGCGCGACCTCGATCAGGCCGTCGTCACCGAGCGTCCGTCCGGCGTCGGCGAGGGCTCCTTCCTGCACGTGGGCCCACAGGTGCGGGTCGTCACGTTCGTCGGGGTTGTTCATGAGCCGATCGCCGATACGACACTCGGCGATGTCGCGCGCCCATCGGCGCACGGCCGGCTCGATGCTCTGGAACTGACCGCGCTCCAGGAGGCGGAGGCCGACGAGTAGATGGACCGCTCGCACGTCGGAGGGGGCCGGACGCGAGACGGCGTGGTCGAGCCCCCGGTGCAAGGCCGCGAGGGCGCGCTCGTCGCCGAACGCGAGCCATGCGTTGCTCACGCCCGCCAGGGCTCGCGCGTGCCAGAAGTTCTCGCCGGTCGACGACGTGATGCCGGACTCGTTGCGGGTGCCGCGCCAGTCGTAGACGAAGTTCAACCACCGGCCGTCGGGAACCTGCATCCAGAGCACGAACTCGAGCACGCCGCGAGCCCACCGCTCGAGCGCAGGGTCGGGGGCGCGCGTCCAGAGGTCGCACAGCACGTCGAGCAGCCTCGCGGCATCGTCGATGCATGCGACACCCTCGAACCCGGATTCCCGCGCGACCACGGGCTCGTCGGACGGGTCGCCGTAGACCGCCACGGCGAGCGCGTCCGGCGCCGGCGGACGGCAGCGGGCGGGTGAGTCGCGCGAGCTGTCTCAGCACGGATCGAGGTGGGCGAGGATGTCCTCGACCGAGAAGTCGGCGGCCGCCAGGGTCGAGTCGGCGGCGCCGTAGTACACGCGGATGCGCCCGTCGTCGAGCGTCACGTGCCCGCTCGGGAAGACCACGTCGTGCAGGAACCCCGACCGCTCGTACTCGAGTTCCGGTCCGAGCAGGGGATGGGATGATCTGGCGAGCACCTTCCCGGGGTCCTCGGCATCGAGCAGCATCGCGCCCATGCCGTACCGATTCGTACGGTCTGCCCCGTGATAGACCTCGAGCCAGCCGCCGTCGACTCGGAACGGCGTGAGGCTCGCGCCGATGCGCGCCTCGTCCCACATGCCGGGGCGCGGCATGGCGACCGGGCGGTGCTTGCCCCAGTGCAGGAGGTCGGGCGACTCCGCGAGCCAGATGCCGAGGATGCGAGACAGCGACCCCGGCATCGGTCGGGTGAACGCGAGGTAGGTGTCGTGCATGCGCTCGGGGAAGAGCACGACGTCCTTCTGGTCCGGCAACAAGATGAGCCCGCTTCGCTCGAAGGTGCGGAAGTCGTGCGTCGAGAGCAGGCTCGTCGTGATGCCGAGCCGGCTCACCGACACGTACGTGATGCGGAACATGCCCTCGATCTCGGTCACGCGCGGGTCCTCGACGCCATAGGCCTCGAGCTCCGATGCCGGCAGCAACGCCGGCTGGCGGGTCGATCTCGAAATGCTCGCCGTCGGTGCTGCGGGCGACCCGCAGATGCGAGGTGTGGGTGAGGTAGTCGGTCACGCCGCTGTCGGCGTAGTGGCCGTCGGCGAGGTCGCGATAGCGGATCGTGCGAGGGTCGTCGAGATCCACCCCGGGCAGTCTCGGCGCACGTACGCCGAGCACGATGTGCGGCGGATCGGCCGAGGTGTCGAAGAACGGCATGCCGACCAGGTCGCCGAGGTCGAGACCAGGCTGCATCGGCTCGAGCGTGGGTTGATCGCCGCTTAGGTTCACCAGCCGTGCGCCGGCGGGCAGGTCGCCCGTCGTGCTCGGACGCTCGGCCACGCGCAGCAGCAGCACGATCTCATCGCCCACGCGCGCGGCACCGGCGTTGATCGTCGAGATGATCTCCATGCCGGGCTGCGACGGCGGCACGTCGTCGGGGGTGATGAGGGGATTGCCGGCGAGCCTGGCGCCGACCGGCACCGCGATCCATTCGCCGGGTCGTGCCTGGGTCGGTCGCTTCGCGGGCGTCGAGGCTTGCAACTCCCGCATGACCTCGACGAACCGCGTGCCCGTCTTGGGCCACGTGAACTCGTTGGCGTAGGCGTAAGCGTTGCGCTCGAGCCTCGCCTTCAGCTCCGGGTCGTCGAGGATCGCGTTGATCGCCGACGACAGCTCGTCGGGGTCGCGGAAGCCGACCAGCAGCCCACGCTCGTCGCCGAGCGCCTCGGTGGCATGCAGGTACGGCGTCGACACGACGGCCTTCCCGGCTCCGAGCGCGTAGCTCAGCGTGCCGCTCGTGATCTGGTTCGGGTCGAGGTACGGGGTCACGTAGATATCGGTCGCGAGCAGCAGCTCGATGATGTCCTTCTGCCGCAGGTACTGGTTCAGGAAGGCGACGTTGTCGTCGAGATCGAGGCTTTCGATCATCTCGGTGAGCCTGTTGCGGTACTCCTCGCCGTGGTGGCGGAGGAGTTCCGGATGGGTCTGGCCGGCGATCAGGTAGAGCGCATCGGGGTGCGATTGCACGACCCACGGCATCGCTTCGATCACGTACTCGAGCCCCTTGCCTGGTCCCACCAGACCGAACGTGGCGACGATCTGGCGCCCGCCCAGCCCGAGCTTCTCCTTCAGACGGCGTCGTCCGCGCGGCTCGATGTGCGGCATGCCGTGTTGGATCACGGTGGCGGGCGTCGTGACGCCGTACACCCCGCGCAGGATGTCGACGGCGGTCTCGGCCATCACGATCAGGTGGTCGGCGTTCGCGGCGATGTTGCGCACGGCATCGCGCACCGCCTCGCTGGGCTCCGGCAGCACCGTGTGCATCGTGACCACCACCGGCTTGCCGACTTCCTGCAGGAACGGCGTGAGGTGATCGACGTAGGTGCCTTCGATCCACGTGTCGCCCTCCCACGCCTCGTCCTTCCACAGGCCGTAGAGACCGAACTCGTGTTGCACGCAGACCACGTCGGCGTCGGACCCTCCGATCGCGCGCGCCGCGGCCACGTAGCCGTCGGGCGAGCCCTGCCGGATGCGCCAGCGCACCTCCGGCCCGTAGGCGCGCACCGAGTTGCGCTCGTCGATCGCGGCCACCTCGCAGACGACGCTCTCGTCGGCCGCGTGCACGGCCTCGATCAGGTCGCTCGTGAACGTGGCGATGCCGCACCGTCGGGAGGGCCACGTGGAGACGAACGCGATGCGCATCGACCCACCTTACCGTGGTGGGAGAACGCTCCCGGTCACTACCTCCTGCCGGGAGCGGAGTCTCCGGCGGAGTTCACTTGCAGGTTCGGCTCCGAGGTCTCAGCGCGCTCGCTTCTTCGGGTCGGCCGCCCGGCCGATCGCCCACAGGCCACCGCCGAGGAGCACCACGAAGAAGGTCACGAGACCGATGACGCCGATCAGCACGACGGCGCCGTCGGCCGAGTCGGGGCCCGAGTCGATCGCCTTCACGATGGCGTAGACGGTGATGAACGTGTAGATGCCGACCACCAGCAGCACCGGCAGGACCATGAGGTAGCCGACGCTCAGCACGGCGACCCCGACCGAGACCGCCTTCGACCCAGCGACCCCGGCGCCCTCGTCCCATCGCGCGCCCTCGTCCCATCGGGCGCCCTCGTCCCATCGAGCGCCTTGCACGTCGACATCGGGGCCGGGACGGCGTTGCTCGGGCTGCGCCGGGTCGTCGCCCTCGGTGGGTTCGGGCCAAGGTCCGCGATCGGTCGGCTCGTTGCTCGCGCTCACCGCCCGAGTATCGCAGCATCCTCGGTGATACGGTCGGCGCCGTGCAGCGCTCCGGCACGGCCCCGTCGGGCGCACCCGGCTCCGATGCGCCCCTCGATGCGTCCTCGGGGCGTGCGACCCGGTCGATCGCGTTCGCGATCGTGGGGTTCCTGGCATGCGCGATATTCGCGGCCGCGCCAGGCTCGCCGTTCCAGCCGGTGCTGCCGGCGGGCGCCCAACCCAGCGGCCCACTCACCGCGCTCGCCACCGCGATCGGGCTCGACCGGCTCGCGGGCTCCTGGCTGATCGCCGCGGGCGTCGTGGCGGCGGCCCTCGCGGTCGCGGGGTTCCTCACGCTGGTGCGATCCGCCTGGCACGGGGCGATCGGTCTGCGCACGGTCGTCTGGCTCTCGGTCGCCGCCACCGTGATCGTCGCGACGATGGTGCCACTGCTGTTCTCGCGCGACGTGTATTCGTACGCCTTCTATGGGCGTATCGCGGCCGTGCACGGCGAGAACCCGTACGTGCGCACGCCCGTCGAGTTCGCCGGCGACGCGCTGTGGCCACTGGTCGGGCCGAAGTGGGTCGACACCCCGGCGGTGTACGGGCCGGCGTTCACGACGATCTCGAGCGTCGTCGCGCGGACGGTTGAGGCCCCGGCGGGCCAGGTTCGCGCCTACCGATGGATCGCGGCGTTGGCAAGCCTGGCGACGATCGCCGTGATCGCCCTCACCGCTCGTCGTGTGCGTCCGGAGCGCGCGGCGTTCGCGGTCGCCGCGTTCGGGTTGAACCCGGTCGTGCTGTTCCACGGCGTCGCGAGCGGGCACAACGACCTGCTCGTCGCGCTCGCCGTCGCGGCCGGGTTCCTGCTGCTCGTGCACGATCGCACCCTCGCCGCGGTGGCGGTGCTCGCGGTCGGCACCTTGGTCAAGGCGACGGTCGGGCTGCCGCTCGTGCTCGTGCTCGTCTGGTGCGTGGCCCGTGCGCCTGCGGGACATCGCCTCCGCGCGGCGACGACGCACGTCGGCCTGGCCGTCGCGATCGGCCTGCTCGTCGCGGCGCCGTACGTGCAGACCCACGATCCCACGCTCGGCATGCTCGAGCTGGCCGGGCACGAAGGCTGGCTCGCCCCGTCGGTCTTCGCGCAGAAGGTCTTCGGATGGCTGAGCTTCGGCACCCTCGGCTGGCTGGCCCGCGTCGTGTTCGCCGGTGTGCTGGTGGTGACGTTCGTGCGGCTGGCCCGCGACGTCGCTCGCCGCGCCATCGACGACGCGCCGCTCGAAGAGCTCGGCGCCGCGATGGGGTGGTCGCTCGTGACGCTGATGCTGCTCGGGCCCGTACTGCTTCCCTGGTACGTCGCGTGGGCGCTGCCGCTCGCATGGCTGCTGCCGCGACCGCCTCGCGTGACCCTGCTCGCGACCGGCGCGGCCCTCGCGCTGGCGCAGTGGTCGACCGAGCCACTGCGCTATCCCGACGCGTTCGATGTGAACCTGTTCATCGGCCACTGGATCGTGACGCCGGCCATGCTCGTGCTCGTGCTCTGGTGCATCGCCGACCTACGGCGCCGGCTCCTCCGACGCTTTCCCCTGCACGAGACGGAGCGCGTACCCAGCGAGAGCCGCCAGGACTGAGGCGAGGGCCGGGCCCCACCAGCCGTCGAACGGCACGCCGGCTCGTTCCACCGTCAACGCGGCGATGGTCAGGGTCGCTGCGCCGAACGCCGGCGCCGTGGCGATCGCGGCGATGCGATCGTCGAACGCCCAGCGCGACCAGCCGACGCCGATCACGGTGAGCAAGGCGAGGGCGGCGAGCGCCGCGAGCGCGATCGCGATCGGTGACGACGGAGCGAGCTCACCCTCCGCGCGGGGCAGCGGCCTCGGGGCGGGCACCGAGGAGCGCACGGAGGGCGACCCCTCGGGGTCATCGGCGTTCGTCCACCGAACGAGCCGGTCGTCGACGAGCGCCGACGGGGTCAGGTTCCATCGGGGCGCGACGAAGATCGCACGCTCGCCAGCGGGCAGATCCGCCAGGGTGATGCGGGAGAGCGCGTCGTACTCGGGTTCGCCGAGCACGGTCGGACGCTCATCGGCGAGATCGTCGAGCGTGCCGACGAACACGTAGACGTCGTCGGCGCGATCGGGGGGCACGGCCGCGCGAGCGATGTTGGCGACGTTCGTCGCGTTGAACGTCACGAACCGGTCCGGGTCGTCGACCACGAAGACCAAGGGCGTGCCCGGCGGCAGGGTTTCGGCGATGCGCCCGGCGAGGGTAGCCGCCGCGAGATCCTCGGGCGAGACGAAGGGCTGCTGGGAGCGCTGAGCGTTCATCGCCGGCACCGCGAAGAGCACCACCAGCACGACGGTGGCGCTCACCGTGAGCCAACGCCGGGGCTCGGTCCGCTCCCAGATCCACGTCACGCCTTGGGCGGCGAGGATGGGCAGGGCGAACCCGAACGTCATCACGCGCTCGGGCGGGAACCACCCGGTGACGATGCCGACGGGCACGCCCACGACCGTGAAGGTCGCCCAAGCGATGAGGAACCGCCGCGTGAACCCGTGCACCTGCAAGGCACCGATCGCCGCGAGCGGCAGCGTGAGCCACGGAGCGAACCGCCGCACGCTGTCGCGGAACCGGAAGAGGTAGTTGCGGATGAGGGCGTCGTCGAGTCCGGCTCGCCGCAGGAACCCGTCCTTCGAGGTGTCGACCGAGAGCCTCGGGGGCCCGATGAGCGTCGAGAGGAGTCCGGCGCCGACCATCAGCCCGCCGCCGGTGAGCGCCGCCAGCACCCGTCCGGCGTCCGAACGCCAGCCGTGCTCGGGCTCGAGCATCCACGCCACGGCGGCCGCCGCGAGGAGGATGGCCGCGCCGGCGAGGAAGAACTGCGGATGCGACAGACCCCCACCACCCAGCAGCAGGGCGGCCGCGATCACGCCGCGGCGGGTCCGGCGAGCGAGCGCGGCGGCCGCCCCGAGGAACGCGGTCGTGAACGCGAGGTTCGCGACGTAACCCCCTGCGAGGTGCACGGCGAAGATGCCCGCCATGAGTCCGACGAGCGCCCAGCCGGGTCGTCCGCCGTGCGCCCGTCCGCGCACGAGAGCGACCGCGCCGAGCCCGATCGAGACGCCGAGCGCCTGCTGCAGCCCCGCGAGCGCTGGAACGAGCGGCAGGCCGAGCGGGCCGGACACGGCGGCGATCAGCGCCGGCACGCCGGGGCGTGCCCCCACGAGGGAGATGCCCTCCGCCGCCCCCAGACGCGTCCACCACAGGTAGACCGCCTCGTCGGGGCCCGGGCCGAACTGCCATCCGCGGAACATCCCCGGCCACGCGAAGACCACGACCAACGCCACGGTGAGTCCGGCCAGCCAGACCAGGTCGCCGGATCGCGCGCGTCTGGTCATGCGTCCGACTGACCTGCGGAGTTGGCCGGGCGCGCGCGTGGCCTCACTCCGCCGTGAACGTGCCCTGCGCGGTCACGGTCACCGTCGTGCCGTCGCCGGCGTTCCCGGTGATCGAGGTGCACAGGAAGGTGCCGCCCATGTGATCGGGCAGCGCGGGCGAGATCGTGACGAGGCACTCCCCGGCGCTCGAGGTGAACGAGCGTTGCTCGTCACCAGTGCCCACGGTGAACGTGAGAACGCGTTCCGGCGAGGTGGGTTGCTGCGCCGTGAACGACACTCCGCCCAGCGTGAGCGTGCGTTCGCCCGAGGCGACCCACGTCATCGCGAAGTCACCCGGCGGGGGCACCCAGAGCGCGGGCAGCCCGAGCGACGGGTAGGTCGCCGACATGTTGACCGCGCCCGTGACGGTGAGCGACGCCGTGCCCGTCGCGAAGCCCGTCTCGGCCTCGGGGTCGACGGCCGGCGTCGTGGAGGCAGGCAGCTCGACAGGGGTGCCCGTCGCGATCGGGTCGGGCAACGCCACCGGTTCCTCGCCGCCGCACGCAGAGGCGAACAGCACGAACGCAGCCACGACCATCGCCGCGCTGCGTCGCTCCATGGTTCCTCCAGCGTCGTCCCTCAGGGCGCTGACTGTACCCCCTGTTAGCATCGCCGCCATGCTCGACCGAGCCCTCGTCGAGGAGGTCCTGACCGCCGCCCGCTTGCGCGGCGGCGCGTTCGCCGAGGTCTTCGCCGAGGAGACGGTGGGCACCTCGATCCGCCTCGACGACGGCAAGGTGGAGCAGCTCACCACCGGACTCGACCGCGGCGCAGGCGTGCGGGTCACCCAGGGCACGAGCTACGGATACGCGTTCTCGAACCGCCTCGACCGCGACGCGATGCTCGAGGCCGCCGAGGCGGCGAGTGCCGCGCTCCGCGAGGGTGACGCGGGCTCGGTCGTCGACCTCCGCACGCTGGAGGGACCGCTCACGAACGCGGTCGAGCGCCCTGCCGGCGACGTGCCCGCGGCCGACAAGGTGGGGTGGCTGCGGGCGCTCGACGACGCCGCTCGCGCGTACAGCCCCGAAGTGGTGCAGGTCGTCGGCGTCTACGGCGACTCGCTGCAGCGGCGGCTCATCGCCACGAGCGACGGCCGCTGGGTCGAGGAAGACCGCCCCCGCATCCGGCTGGTGGCGCAGGTCGTCGCCAAGCGGGGCGACACGATCCAGACCGGCTTCCACGGGCCGGCGGCGTGCGCCGGTGTCGAGTTCATCGATGCCCACTCTCCGCACGCGACCGCCGAGGTAGCGGCGAAACGGGCCGTCACGATGCTCGACTCGATCCCAGCCCCGGCCGGCGAGATGACGGTGGTGCTCGCTCCGGGCATGGGCGGTGTGTTGTTCCACGAGGCGGTGGGACATCCACTCGAGGCCGACGCGATCGACAAGGAGGCCAGCGTGTACCTCGGCCTGGTCGGCACGAAGTGCGCGAGTCCGCTGATCAACGGTGTCGACGACGCGACCATCCCGAACGGGTGGGGCTCGTTCACCTTCGACGACGAGGGCACGCCGGCGCAGCGCACCGTGCTGTTCACCGAAGGCGTGCTCCAGTCGTTCCTGTACGACCGATTGCGGGCCGACAAGCAGGGCGTCGATTCGACCGGGAACGGACGCCGCCAGTCCTATGCCTCGCCGCCGGTCGTGCGCATGACGAACACCAACATCCTGAACGGCGATGCTTCGCCCGCGCAGGTGCTCGCCGACACGCCGAGCGGCGTCTACGTCACGTCGCTCGGCGGCGGTCAGGTGAACCCGGCGACGGGCGACTTCGTGTTCGGCGTGAGCGAGGGGTACCTCATCGAAGGCGGCGAGGCCACGACGCCGGTGCGCGGCGCGAACCTCATCGGCCGAGCGATCGAGGTCATGACCGACGTCGACGCGGTGGCCGACGACTTCGACACCTGGGAGGGCGTCTGCGGCAAGGATGGCCAGAGCGCGCCCGTGGGCAGCGGGTCGCCGACGCTGCGCATCGCGAAGATCACCGTGGGAGGCACGAGTGCCTGACCTCGGCGACCTCGTGCGCGCGGCGGTCGGCGCGGCCGTCGGCGGCGAGGCGGTCGAGGCCTACGCCGAGGAGTCTCGCCAGACCGAGGCGAGCGCGCTCCGCGGCGAGGTCGAAGGGCTGCAGTTCGCCGAATCGCGGGGGCTCGGCGTGCGCCTGATCCGCGAGGGCCGCCTCGGCTACGCCTACGCCGCCGACCCGTCGGTCGACGAGGTGCGTGAGGCCGTCGCTCGTGCCCGCGAGAACGCCGCGCTCACCGAGCCCGACGAGTTCAACCTGCTGCCCGGGGCCGCGGCGATCACGCCGCTGCCCGAGCTGTTCCGCGAGGACTCCGCCGGGGTCACGACCGAGCGACAAGGTGCAGTTGGCGCTCGATCTGGAGCGCCGGCTCGTGTCGTCGGACCCGCGCGTCACCAAGGTCGACCTCGCGCAGATCGGCGACGCGGTGTCGCGGGTCGCGATCGCCTCGACGGCGGGGGTCGACGCCGAGTACGCGCGCACCGACGCCTGGGTCGTGGCCGTGACCCTCGCGGTCGAGGCCGACGAGACGCAGACGGGCTTCTGCTACCGCATCGCCCGCGGTGTCGACGAGCTGGGAGTCGACGAGGTCGCCGACGAGGCGATCGAACGCGCGGTGCGCATGCTCGGGGCCGTCGAAGCCACCGACGGCCAAGGTGCCGATCGTGCTCGACCAGTTCGCGGCGATGGACTTCCTGGGCGTGCTCGCGGGGGCGCTGAACGCCGAGAACGTGTTGAAGGGTCGGTCGCTGTTCGCCGACATGATCGACTCCCAGGTCGGCTCGAATCTGTTCACCCTCGTCGACGACGGCACGATCCTCGATGGGCCGGGCGCTGCACCGTTCGACGGGGAAGGCGTGCCGAGCGGGCGCACCGAGTTGTTCACGGCCGGCCGGCTCAACGGTTTCCTGCACGACACCTACACGGCGGCGCCGTATGGGCGGCGGGCAGCGATCGACCGGCAACGCCAAACGCGGCTCGTACAAGGGCTCGCCGGGTGTCGGCACGTCGAACTTCTACCTCGACAACGGCACGACGTCGTTCGAGGAGTTGCTGCGCGATGCAGAGGGCGGCGTGCTGATCGCCGACGTGAGCGGGGTGCACTCCGGTGCCAACCCGATCTCGGGTGAGTTCAGCGTCGGCGCGACCGGCCTGCGCATCGAGGGTGGCGCGATCGGTGAGCCGCTGCGCGAGATGACGATCGCGTCGACGTTGCCCGAGATGCTCGCCGGCATCACCGGTCTCGGCGACGACCTCCGGTTCTTCTCGAGCGTCGGCACGCCGTCGGTGCTGATCGGCGAGATGACGCTCGCGGGCGTCTGAGGGCTCACGCCGCTCGCGAACGACGCACCAGCAACACGAGCCCGCCGATCACCGCGACCAGTCCGAGCGCCGAGGCGATCAGGAACGACCGCGTGCCCTGCACGGGGCCGTCGAACCCGCCTCCGAGCATGAGCGCGAACAGGGCCGCGATGCCGACGCCGGCACCGAGCACGAGCGCGAGCGCCACCGCGAGGCGATGTCCGGGCGGTAGCACCAGCCCGACGCCACCGGCCGACGCGATGCCGACGCCGATGGAGATCATCGCCCACGCGAGATAGATCTCGTCGGTGGAGGGGTTCATGTGCGCAGCCTGGCATGGGGCGGGCGCCGATGGAACGGCGCGGCAGGGTTCGTCGCGCGGTCGTCACATCCCCGTCGCAGCACGGCAACGTGGGCCGGCGGCACCTCGTATCGTGGTGGCGACGACCGAGGGGGGTGCGATGAGCGCGAACGCGTCAGTGCTGCTGGACGAGGATCGCTTGTGGGGCGAACTTCGTGCGACGATCGACATGTTCGACGACGAGCTCGCCTCTCGACCGGGGTACTTCGCTGAAGGGTGGTCGGCCAAGGACGCGCTCGCCCACGTGGGCACGTGGCTCGCCGAGGCCGGCGCCGCGCTCGAGCAGATCCGCGGCGGCTCCTACGTGGAGCTGCGCTCGGACGAACTCGATACGTTGAACGCCCGGTTCCTCGATGCGATGCGCGACGTGTCGTTCGCCGACGTGAAGAGCCAGGCCACCGCCGCGCGTGCGCGCATGCTGCATGCGTGGACCGAGATGGCCGAGCCGAACGAGATCGCCGCGCGCTGGATCGCCAAGTCGGGCCCCGAGCACTACCAGGAACATCTTCCGCGACTGCGGGAGTGGCTCGACGAGCTCCGCGCCGGCTGACGTTGCACACCGACGCAAGCGGGCGCCCTCAGCCCGTGGCGGCGGCCCGCTGCCGGAACCATTCGATGAACGACGTGCAGCGTCCCTCGTCGTCGAACTCCATCACGAAGACGTTGTCGTAGACGCGGGCGGGTGTGCCATCGGCGTCGAAGTACGTGCTGACACCGGTCGCGACCCCACGGCCGCCCTCGACCGCGAACGGCTCGTACCAGGCGTCCCACGTGCCGGGTTCGTCGGGTTCCTCGAGCCACGAGGCGACGATGGCGTCGCGTCCGAACACGGGCTCGTCGGCGGGGTGGTAACGGTACTCGGCGTCGGCCGTGAACAGCTCGCCGATGGCCGTGGCGTCGTTGGAACGCCAGGCGGCGACGTAGCCATCGAGCCACCGTTGCAGGGTCGGTCGGTCCATGAGGTGCCTCCTCGTGTGCACGTGCGTTCGGGGTCGTCGTTCGAGAGCAGGCTATCCGCAGTGAGGGCGCGCGGTCACAGAGGAAGTTCGACCGCGAAGCGTGCCCCGACGGGTGACCCTGCCTCCGCGCTGATGCGACCGCCGAGAGCCTCCACGATCCGTTTGGCCAGGGCCAGACCGAGGCCGGCGCCCGGCCCTGACCGGGCAGGGTCCGCCCGGAAGAAGGGATCGAAGACCCGGTCGATGTCATCGGCCGCGATGCCGTCGCCGGTGTCGTGGACCGCGAGGTGCACGCGGTCGCCCCGGCGACTGGCTTCGACCCGCACGGTGCCGTCGGCAGGGGTGTGCCGGACGGCGTTCGAGAGCAGGTTCTGCAGCACCCGGGCCACGCGAGGTGAGCACCTGATGTCGTCGACGCCGTCGATCGTGCTGACGAGGTGCAGCCCCTTCTCCTCGGCTTGCAGCGCCACCACCGCTACCGCCTCGGCGACGATCGTCGCGAGATCGGCGCGTGCCGATTCCGCCTCGATCGCGCCCGCATCGAGTTGGGTCAGCTCGAACAGATCGTCGACCAACTCGGAGAGCTGGCGGACCGACCGACGCATCTCGTGCGTGTATCGCTGCAGGCTCGCTGGGTCAGCGACCACACCGTCGTCGATCGCCTCGACCATCGCCCGCAGCGAGGCCAACGGCGTTCGCAGGTCGTGGCTCACGGTCGTCATCAGATCTCGCCGCATCGCCTCGGCCGCTCGCTCCCGCTGCCGCGCCTCCTGCAGCTTCGTGGCCATGTCGTCGAGCGTGGCGCCGAGCGTGTCCAGCTCAGGCCCCGCGTCGAGTCGGCCGACCCTCGACTCGAGGTCGCCCTCACCCAAACGTCGTGCCGCGCGATCGAGCCTGGTCACGGCTTCCGTGGAGGACCGGGCCACCACGAGCGCCCCGGCGACCCCGGCGGCCGCTGAGTAGAGGAGCAGGACGGCGACAAGGGTCGCATCATGCTCGCTCACCGTCATGCGGAGCGCCAGCACGCCGATGTTGGCGATCGCGATCACTGCCGCGAGCAGCGCGACGGCCACGAAGCGTTGTCGCATCGAGGCGCGCGCCAACAGGAACCTCGCGAGCACTGCCGCCCCGATCGTGACGATGCCGGCGGGCACGAGCAGCACGAGCAGGTCGGACCGCTCCCCGGCGCCCACACCCATCGCGGCAGCGACGACCAACGTGCCGACGACCCCTGCGGCTGCGATCGCGATCACCAGCGCGATCGTTGGCCAGATCCCCTCCGGTTGCCGGCGATCGCTCATGGCTCGAACCGGTATCCCACGCCCCACACGGTCACGAGGCGGGTTGGGCTCGACGGTTCGTCTTCGATCTTCTCGCGGAGACGTCGCATGTGCACCGTGACCGTGGCGCTGTCGCCGTCCCACGCGAAGTCCCAGACGTCCTCGAGGAGCCGGGTTCGCGACATGGTGACACCGGGGCGCTCCATCATGTGGGCGAGGAGCTCGAACTCCTTGCGGGTGAGCTTCACAGGCTCCCCGGCCTTGCGCGCCTCGCGCCGCTCGAGGTCCACCTCGAGATCGCCGGCGCAGAGCACGACCGGCTCTTGGGGAGATGCGCTCGTTCGACGGAGCACCGCGTGCACCCGTGAGACGACCTCCCGCGGCGAGAACGGCTTCGTCACGTAGTCGTCTGCGCCCAGATCGAGCCCGGCGATGCGGTCCGTCTCCTGTCCACGCGCGGTCAGCATGATCACCGGCACAACGGCGCTCGCGCGCATGCGGCGGAACACCTCGAGACCGTCGATGCGGGGCAGCATCAGGTCGAGGACCACGAGGTCCGGGGTGTCGGCGGCGAACCGGGCGAGCGCCTGCTCGCCGTCCCCCGCGGTGTCGACCTCGAACCCGTCGGTCTGTAGGTAGCGCGCGAGCACCTCGCGCACCATGGGCTCGTCGTCGACTACCAGTACCCGCATGTCTTGCACCAACGCAGCATGCACCATGGTTCTTTCCGGAAGGTGACGGAACCGCCCGAACTTGGGCGAGTCGTAATGGGCTGGTAATACGGGGTCGCGAGACTGCCTCCGTGATCGATGTGATCCTGCCCGTGCTCGACGAAGCTGAGGCGCTGCCGTGGGTCCTCACTCGCATGCCTCCCCGGTCTCGGCCGATCGTCGTCGACAACGGATCCACCGACGGGTCCGCGGGGATCGCCCGATCCCTCGGGGCCGTCGTCGTGCACGAGCCCGCCCCAGGGTTCGGGGCGGCCTGCTTCGCCGGGCTCGGCGCAGCGGTCCACGACCTCGTCTGCTTCATGGACTGCGACGCCACGCTCGATCCCGGCGACCTGTGGCGTGTCGTCGACCCGGTGCGGGAGGGCACGGTCGATCTCATGCTGGGGCGCCGGATCGCTGAACCGGGTGCGTGGCCGCGCCACGCTCGCGTGGGGAACCGCGTGGTCGCCTTCGGCATCGGTCGCCGGATCGGCGTGCCACTCGGTGACATCGGGCCGATGCGGGCGATGCGACGGGAGGCCGTGCTCGCCCTCGGCCTGCGCGATCGCCGGTTCGGCTGGCCGTTCGAGATGGTGCTCGCGGCCGGAGCTGCCGGATGGCGCATCGACGAGACACCCGTTCCTTACTACGCGCGGTCTGGAGCCAGCAAGGTCACGGGCACGGCGAGCGGCACGATTCGAGCGATGCGCGACCTCGCTCGGGTGATGCGATGCGCCTGATCGTCATCGCGAAGGAGCCGATGCCCGGTCGCGTCAAGACCCGTCTCTGCCCGCCATGCACGTACGCCGAGGCGGCCTCGATCGCGGAGGCGGCGCTCGCCGACACACTCGACGCCGTGTGCGGGGTCGGCGGGGTCGATCCGGTCGTGGTCTTGGACGGAGCGCCCGGCCCGTGGCTGCCTGCCGGCGTGCCGGTGCGAACGCAACGAGGCGGGGGTCTCGATGTGCGGCTGGCGGCAGCCTTCGGCGAGGTGCGAGGCCCCGCGCTGTTGATCGGGATGGACACGCCCCAGGTCTCGCCGGATCTTCTCGCCACGGCGTGCCTCCGGCTGGCGAGCGGCGACGAGGATGCGGTGCTCGGCCCGGCCCTGGATGGCGGGTGGTGGGCCATCGGCCTCAGGCGAGCCGATGCCGGCGTCTTCCTCGGTGTGCCGATGAGCACCGGCCGGACATTCCACGCGCAGCGCGCCCGACTCCGCGAACGCTCGTTCCACGTGGCCGAGCTGCCGACGCTGCGCGATGTCGACCTCGCGGAGGACGCCGTTGCCGTGGCGCGAGAGGTTCCCTGTTCGCGGTTCGCCGCCGCGGTCGAGCAGAGCGCGATCGGACGCGCAGGGACCCTCGAGGTGGGCGCGTGAGTGCCGTTGCGTGGACCGTCGCGCACGCGTCTTCGGTCACCCTGCCCGAACGGGAGACGGTGCTGCGCTCGCGATGCGGCAAGGTCATCTCCCTACCCAGCGCACGCTGGTGGGCCGAGCCCGCCGACGAGGAGGCATCGGTCCTGGACCTCGCCATCGGACCCGCGCTCGATCTCGGCTGCGGACCCGGCCGGCACTGTGCGGCCTTGAGCAGCCGTGGCATCCGAGCGGTTGGGGTGGACTCATCGAGCGCAGCGGTCGCCGCCGCGCGGGCGCGCGGCGCTGAGGTGGTGCACCGATCCGTGTTCGATCGGTTGCCCGACGAGGGGCGGTGGGCGAGCGCCTTGCTGCTCGACGGCAACGTGGGGATCGGGGGAGACCCCCACGGGCTGTTCCGGCGGGCCCGAGCCTTGCTGCGCGTCGACGGCCGGTTGCTCGTCGAGGTCGAGGGGCCCGGCGTTGCGATCCAGCGGCTCCACGTCCGTGCCGAGCTGCCCGGCGGCGCGACGGAGTGGTTCCCGTGGGCCTGCGTGGGCGTCGACGGCCTCGGTGCGCTCGCCGATGGCGCTGATCTGCTGCTCGAGAGCCTCTGGACCGAAGCTGGCCGGTGGTTCGCGAGATTGGACGCACGGTGAGCGGCTCGCCGACCCGGCTGGAACGCGTGACCCCACCCAGGGTCGGACCATTCCGCGAGGGTGCCTTCCGCAGTCCGCTGCACTCGGTGCGGGTGGCTTCGATCCTGGGGCTCTCGCTGGGGGTGACGTTCACGGTCTGCTTCCTGACGGGGTTCCTGTCGCACCTGATCCAACACCCGCCGTCGTTCTTCGAGTGGCCGCCACGTCCGGGCTGGCTCTACCGCGTCTCGCAGGGCGTGCACGTGACCACCGGCCTCGCGTCGATCCCGCTGCTGCTCGCGAAACTCTGGACCGTCTACCCGCGGTTCTGGACGTGGCCACCGCTGCGCAGCGCAGCGCACGCCGTCGAGCGCCTCGCGCTCCTGCCCTTGGTGGGAGGCTCGCTCTTCCTGCTGTTCACCGGCGTCGGGTCGATCTCCCGCTGGTTCCCATGGGACTTCTCGTTCCCGCCCGCGCACTACGCCGCGGCCTGGATCACGATCGGCGCGCTGATCGTGCACGTCGGTGCCAAGGCGGGCGCGGCGCGACTGGCGCTCTCGGAGCGGTCGCCGGATCCGACGAGCAACGACGTCGCCGACGAGCGTGCCTGGGGCGGTCTGTCGCGTCGCGGCTTCCTCGGAGCGGCGTTCGGAGGTGCTGCGGCCCTGGTCGTGGCCACGGTCGGCCAGACGCTCCGCCCGTTCGCCGCGGTCTCGGTGCTCGCGCCGCGTGATCCGCGTGTGGGACCCCAGGGCCTGCCCGTGAACAAGACCGCGCGCTCGGCCGGTGTGGTCGGGGTCGCAATGAGTTCGTCGTGGCGACTGGTCGTCGAGGGGAACGTGACCACCCTGCTCTCCCTCTCGCTCGAGGAGTTGCGCGCGATGGAGCAACGCGATGCCGATCTCGTGATCGCGTGCGTCGACGGATGGAGCGCGGCTGGGCGGTGGCGAGGGGTGCCGCTGCGTGATCTGCTCGACATGGCCGGAGCGCCTGCGGAAGCTTCGGCGACGGTGACGTCGCTGCAGCGTTCCGGCGCCGCCTACGCATCGAGCGAGGTCAACGCCGGGCAGCTCCGTGACCCCGACACGATGCTGGCGTTCGAGCTGAACGGCACGCCGCTGCACATCGATCACGGGTTCCCGGCGCGGCTGATCGGGCCGAATCGCCCCGGCGTGCACCAGACGAAATGGGTCGCGTCGGTGGTGGTGAGGTGACGGACGAGCTGCGGTTCCCACGTGAAGACCCGCTCGAACACACGAGCCGGTACGGGCCGCTGTTCTGGGCCGGTGTGGCCTTGGGCTCGGTGGTCATGGGTGTCGGGCTGGTCGCGCTCTTCTCGAAGGCGGGTGCGACGAACCCAGCGAACTTCGCCGTCTTCTTCATCGGTCTCGCGCTCGTGCACGACTTCGTGCTCGCGCCCGCGACGATCGCGGTCGCGACCGGCCTGCGCCGCGTCTCGCCCCGAGCGGGCCGCGGCCTCCTCGTCGGCGCCCTCGTCGTGAGCGCGATCGTCGTGCTCGTCTCCGCGCCGCTGCTCTTCGGGTGGGGAGCCCAGCCGGACAACCCGAGCTTCCTGCCTCGGAACTATGCCTTCGGGCTCGTGGTGGTGCTCGCCGTGGTGTGGGGGGTCGCCGCCGTACTGCTGCTCGGCCGCACGCGCTGGGGGTCGTCATGAGCGATCGTCGGGGTGCGGCCGGCGTGGCGGACCGCGCGCCGGGCGAGCATGACCCGGGAGCGCGACTGCGCGACGCGGCTCGGCGCGCTGGCTCGCCGGTGCACTCGAGTGACGTGACGCGACGGGCGACGGTCGGAGCCGTCGTCGTCGGGCTCGGAGCCCTCGGCGTCGTGCATGCATGGGGGCGATGGCTCCAGTCGCGCGGCGCTCGCATGCGCGTCAACGCCCCGCCGCTGACCGGCAATCTCGCCCCGCGCGTCTCCTGGTGGTGCCTCCCGGCCCTGACGGTAGCGGCGTGCGCCGTGGGCGGCGCCGACCGCCTCGCGCGCACCCTCCCATGGCGCCGCCTCATGTGGACCTGCTTCGCCGGAGCCGTCGTCTGGTCTGCGGCGCTCGCTGCATGGGACGGAACAGCCGGATTCACCCGCTCCCCGGGGTCGGCAGTCGACTACCTCGCGGCGTTGCCCGCGATCGACGGCCTCGGGCCGTTCTTGGACTCCCTGGTCACCGAGACCCGCTCGTGGCCGACCCATGTCCAGGCACACCCACCCGGCATGGTGTTGCTGCTCCTGGGTCTGCGCCCGCTCGGCCTCGCGACGCCAGCGTGGGTGGCGGCCCTCCAGCACCTCGCTGGTGCCGCGTCGGTGCCGGCCCTGCTGCTCGCAGCCCGAGAGGTCGTGGGCGAGCGGGCCGCACGGGCGTCCGCTCCCTTCCTCGTGTTCTCGTCGATCGCGATCTGGTGGTCCTCGGGCGATGCGGTGTTCCTCGGAGTGGGCGCCTGGGCCGCCGCGCTCTGCGTGCTCGCCACGGGCCGAGGCGGACGGCGTGGTGTCATGCTCGCGCTGTCGGGAGGTGCCCTGTGGGCGGTCTCGGTCTTCCTCTCCTACGGCATCGTGCTCCTCGCGATCGTGCCGACCGTGGTGGCATGGCGTCGCGGGCGTGTGCGGGTGCTCGCACTGGCCTGCGTGCCCGTCGTTGCCGCCGTCGGACTCGCGGCGTTGGGCGGCTTCTGGTGGTTCGACGGACTCGCCGCCACGCGTGAGGCGTATGCGGCGAGCCTGGCGCGCGTTCGGCCGTATCGATTCTTCGTGGTCGCGAACCTCGTGGCCGCGGCGGTCGCAGTCGGGCCGGCGGTCTGGGTGGGGCTCACCCGCCTTCGGCGCAGCCGGGCCTGGATGTTCGCGGGTGGGACCCTCGTCGCGATCGTGCTCGCCGACCTCTCGGGCCTGTCGAAGGCAGAGGTCGAACGCATCTGGCTGCCCTTCATGCCGTGGCTCGTGGTGGCGGCGGGCGCAGCCTACGCCGGGGCGTCGCTCTCCGCCCGGCGCGGGTGGCTGGCCGTCCAAGTCGCCTGGGCGCTGCTGGTGCAAGCCCTGGTGATGTCGCCGTGGTGAGGGGTACGACGTGCGTGTGCTCGTGACCGGTGGAGCCGGCTTCGTCGGCTCGCACGTCGTCGATGCGCTGGTCACACGCGGGCACGACGTGATCTCGCTCGACTCGATGGCGGCGCCGACACACGCCGATCGTCCGGACTATCTGCGCGACGAGGTCGATCATCTCGATGCCGATGTGCGGGACCTCGAGGCGGTGAGGACGGCCGTACACGGTATCGACGCGGTGTGCCACCAGGCGGCGATGGTAGGGCTGGGCGTCGACTTCCTCGACGTCGACGCGTACGTATCTCACAACGATCTCGGCACTGCGACGCTGCTCCGTGCCCTGCATGAGCGACGCTTCCGCGGGCCGATCGTGCTCGCGAGCAGCATGGTGGTCTACGGCGAAGGGCGGTACCGATGCGAGGAGCACGGCGACATCCGCCCTGGGTCACGGCGCATCGAGGACCTGGAGCTCGGGCGGTTCGAGCCGCCGTGTCCCACGTGCGGGGGACTTCTGGCCGCCGAGCCGATCACCGAGGAGGCACCGCTGGATCCGCTCAACGTCTACGCCGCCACGAAGGTGCATCAGGAGCATCTGTGCGCTGCCTATGCGCGCGAGCATGGCGCTGCGGTGGCGGTGCTGCGCTACCACAACGTCTACGGGCCTCGCATGCCCCGCGACACGCCGTACGCAGGCGTCGCGAGCATCTTCCGGAGCGCCCTCGAACGGGGTGAATCACCGATGGTGCTCGAGGACGGACAGCAGATGCGGAACTTCGTGCACGTGCGCGACGTCGCCGAGGCCAACGCTCGGGCCATGGAATCGGGCGCCGACGGCGCGTTCAACATCGCGAGCACGACGCCGCACACGGTGGGGGAGATGGCGGAGGCGCTCGCCGGAGCCTTCGGCGCCCGTGCTCCACGTCCACGGTTCGTCGGCGGCTACCGCCTCGGCGACGCTCGGCATGTGTTCGCCTCCCCCGCGAAGGCCTGGCGCGAGCTCGGGTTCCGGTCGATCGTACGGTTCGAGGACGGGATGCGAGCGTTCGCCCGCGATCCCTTGCGTGACCCTCAGACCGTGGCCTCGCGCACGCCGGTCGCGATCAGCCCGAGCACCAGCCCGGCCACCGCGAGGCGATAGAGCATGAACACCTTGAAGTCGTGGCGCTTCAAGTACTTGAGCAGGCCCCAGATCACGAGGAACCCGCTCACGGCCGACGATACGAAGCCCCAGAAGAACTGCGCCTCGTACCCCTGGAAGCCGGTCTGCACGAGCTCCGACCCCTTGTAGAGACCAGCTCCCGCGATGATCGGCAGCGACAGCAGGAACGAGAACCGCGCGGCGGTCTCTCGGTCGAGGCCGATGGCGCGCGCCGCGGTCATCGTGACACCCGAGCGTGACACCCCCGGCTGCAGCGCCATCGCCTGGGCGAGTCCGAGGAAGAGCCCGGTGCGCACCCCGATCGAGTCGATCCCCCGCACGCTCGGCATGCGCCGATCGACCTCGTAGAGCACGACGCCGAACACGGCGAGCATCACCGCGATCAGTCCCGGCGCCCCGAGTCGCTCCTGGATCACGCTCTCCGCGAGCGCTCCCACGACGGCCCCCGGGATCGTGCCGACCACGAGCGCCCAGGCGATCCGTTCGTCGGTGGTCTCCATCGACCGCGCCGCGAGTGAGTGGAGCCATGCGCGCAGGTAGCGCCAGAGATCGGCGCGGAAGTAGATCACGGCCCCGAGCAGCGTGCCCATGTGCAGCGCGACGTCGAACGTCTTCGCGAAGTCGGCATCGCCCCCGAGCTGTTGCCAGTCGAATAGCCACGGCACCAGGATCAGATGCCCCGAGCTCGAGACCGGGGCGTACTCGGTGGCCCCCTGCACGATGCCGAGCACGATCGCCTGCCAGATGCTCATGGGTCCTCTCGTGGGGTTGGGGTGTGGCGCGAGCCGACCCATGCTAGCGGCCGCCGCTCGAGGCCGGAACGGCCGAACGACCGGTTGCGCCCGCGAGCGACACGAGCGTAGGCTCGCACCCCAACTTCCCCTCGTGCCCGCATCGGCACGGGGCCCACCTCGTCGCCCGTGTGGAGGGATCGCCGTGTCGCGTCATCGTCGAGGGGGCATCGCGCTCGCCGCCGTGCTCGCCCTGCTGTCGTCCGTCGTGCCGATCACTTCCGCGCCCGTGTCAGCAGGGAGTGCCGAGCCAGAGCTCCGGTTGCGCGCGACCCGGAGCGAGGTCCGGGTTCGTCGGTTCAGCTCGGGGCGGGTGTTCATCGACCCGCAGGTGTACGTGGCGGCGAGCGGCGGGAACTTCGAGATCGAGCGATCGCGCGAGGACTACGACTCACCGTTCGTCACCCGGCAGTTGTTCGACGGGGGAGGGTCGGCGACCCTGCCCGACGACCTGATCGACTCGTCGTGGGGACTCGCGGACTTCCTGCACATCACGCTCACGCACCGCGACGGCACGGTGCGCGTCGATCGCACGGTGCCGTTCTGTCCGAACACGTGGGGCAAGGTGCGGGTCGGCCCGGACGGGCCGTCGCTGCCCGTGTATCCCGAGTCCTGTAGCGCGAACCCCTTCACGCTCGGTTCGGTCTACGGCATCGAGCAGGACTGGGGGGTCAGCCTGGCCGAAGGTGCATTCCGGGGTTTCTACCTCCGCCTCAAGGAAGGCCGGTACGCGATGCGGATCGCCATCGCCGATCGGTACCTCGAGTTGTTCGACCTCGATCCGGATGCGGCGACGGTGTCGCTGACCGTGGTGGTGAAGGAGGGTCGGGACGGCCGCAAGCGGCTCGCCACGGCGCGGACAGCCGATGTGGGCACGCGCGAATCGGGGGTGCCGACCGTTCGCGCGGCCGGTGCGGCCGGGCTGCCCGACCTGCAGCCGCTCCCGTCGTGGGGCATCAGTCTGCGTCGAACCGAGCGAGGGGAGTTCCTGACGTTCGGGGCCAACGTGTGGGTCTCGGGCAACGGCCCGCTCGTGGTTGAGGGCTTCCGGCGCGAGGGCGAACAGGTGATGGACGCCTACCAGTACTTCTGGGAGGACGGTGCCCCGGTCGGACGCACGAGGGTCGGGGAGATGGAGTTCGACGACCGGCGGGGCCACGACCACTGGCACTTCCGGCAGTTCGCCAAGTACCAGTTGCTCGCAGAGGACCGCACGACGGTGGTGAAGAGCTCGAAGGAGTCGTTCTGCTTGGTGCCGACCGACGCGATCGACCTGACGCTGCCGGCCGCCGAGCTTCGGCCAGGGAACGTGGGACTGTGGACCTCGTGCGGCGGGCGCACCGATCTATGGATCCGCGAGGTGCTGCCCGTGGGATGGGGCGACACCTACTACCAGTACCTGCCCGGACAATCGTTCAACGTCACCGGCGTGCCGAACGGCACGTACTACGTCAAGGTCGTGGCGAACCCGGGTCGCCAACTGCAAGAGCTGCGGTACGACAACAACGTGCGCCTGCGCGAGGTGATCGTGCATGGGCGACCGGGCCGCCGATGGGTCGAGGTGCCGCCGTGGCACGGCATCGACACCGAGGCGCAGGTGGCGCGCTACGGGCTGGAGGCGTTCGTCGGCTGAACCGCGACCGCGTTGGTGCTATCGCTGGATACGTCGGTGATCGACGCATCCTCGCCGGCGATCGCGATCGAGAGCAGTGCCAGGCTCGCCGCGCGAGCGAGCCGTTCGACGGTGAGCGGATCGGCGAGCACCACGATGGGTGGTCCGGCGGGTGCGCCGGTCGACCCCGTGGCGACGGACGCGGGCGCCTCGACCACCTGCAGCACCTCCAGGTCGGTGGCGACGGTCTCGGTGTAGGGGCGGCCGGCGTTCGCCCCGTAGGTCGCGAGCACGTCGATCGCATCGCCCGACCCCACCGTGCCGGCCGGTGGCCCGTTCGGCAGCACGAACGCGCGCAAGCCGGGTGGCACCAGCGCGGCGATCGGCCCGAGGCCCGCTCCGGCGAGGCGCGTCTCGGTGAGCGCCTCGCCTTCGGCCATGTCGGTGGCGAGCACCCGCCCGGTGACCGACTCCGGTGAGGTCACCGCCCCGGGTGGCACGAGCGTCGACGGCACCTCGACGACCCCGAGCGAATCGACGGCGAGCCTGCCGCCGCGTGCGAGGTCAGCGGCCGCGACGACGATCGTGGTCGGAGGACCCAGGTCGGGCCGGTTCGCCTCGAGCGTCGCCAGATGCGAGCGCATCGCGAGCGTCGCCCCGGCAGCGGCCAGCGCAGCGCCCGCGAACCAGAGGACGGCCGAACGAGGGAGTCGTCGCGCGAACGGAAGCACCATGGCCGGCAGGCTAGGCCCCGGCGCGCGGCCGTTCCGTGACCTGGGTCACGTCCGCGAGCGGGTGGCGGCCGCGGGCGGCGCCAGGGTCACTCGTCGGCCGAGCCCTTCGGCTTGTGGGACAGCGGCAGCACGCGCAGCCGGAACTCCTCGAGCGCGTCGCGACCGACGATCTGCGACGTGGCTTCGCGCACGCGATCGGCCAGCGCTTGGGGGTCCTGGTCGGTGCGGAACGTGAGCTCCACGCGCGCGAGCACCGGGTCGCCCGCCATCGCTCAGACCTCGAAGCGCGCGCCGGTCAGCGCGGTCGCGCAGGCGCAGTCGCGCGCTGCGGGCAACGCCGGGATCACGGCGAACAGCAGGTCGCGGAGCTTCTCGTTGTTCTCGGTGAACACGCGCACGACCTCCTCGTGCGTCACGGGCGGCACGCCCTCGACGCCGACGTCGTAGTCGGTGATCAGCGAGATGTTCGCGTAGCAGAGCTCGAGCTCGCGGGCGAGCAAGCGCCTCGGGGTACTGCGTCATGTTGATGACCTCCCACCCGGCGCTCGGCGAACCACGCCGACTCCGCGCGGGTCGAGAAGCGCGGGTCCCTCGATCACGACGACCGTGCCGCGGTCGTGCATCCGGATGTCGAGGCGGCTGCCTTCCTCGACGATCGACCGAGCGCATCACGTCGCAGTACGGGTCGGCGAAGGAGATGTGCGTGGTCACGGGCCCGTCGTAGAACGTGTTCGGCGCGGTCGCGGGTGCGGTCGACGAGCTGGTCGCAGATCACGAAGTCGCCGGGCTTCACGTGCGGCCTGCAGCGAGCCGCACGCGTTCGGCCCGAGCACCCGGCCGACGCCGAGCTCCTTCATCGCCCACACGTTCGCCTGGTAGGGGATGCGGTGCGGCGGGAACTCGTGGCTCGAGCCGTGCCGGGGCAGGAACGCCACCGACGGCCGCCGACCTCACCGATCGTGACGGGCGCGCTCGGGCGAGCCGTAGGGCGTCTCGACCTCGACGGTCTCGGTATCGCTCGAGGAACGAGTAGAACCCCGAGCCGCCGAAGACCCCGATGTCGGCCGTGGTCACGCCCCGCTCCCCTCCGTATCGCCGACGAGCTCGCGCCGGAGCTCGTCGACGGCGCCGACGCCTCGACCTCGCTCGGAGCCGCCGGAGCTCGCCGTCGATCCGTCCTTCGACTCCTTCTTCGTCGCCGGTTCTTCGACCGCCGTCGTCCTTCTTGTCGTTCTCGCGCCGTCGTCGCTCTTCTCGACGTCCTTCTGGTCCGGCGGGCTTCGTGGCCTTCTTCCGGCTGTCGGTGGCGTAGAAGCCCGAGCCCTTGAACGAGATCGCCGGCGGGGCGAACACCTTGCGCAGCTCGCCGCCGCACTCGGGGCACTCCGTGAGCGGCTCGTCGCGCATCGACTGCACGATCTCGAAGAGGTGGCCGCACTGCTTGCACACGTACTCGTAGGTGGGCATGGCCGGCCGAGTGTACCGGCGCATGGCGCGCGTTTGGCACGCAGCCGTTCCGGGAAGCCCGGTCCGAACGGACTACACAGATCGGACGACTTCCACGGGTTGCGCCGAGGCGCGTAGACTTCGGCTCCCCGCACGAGGAGGGCGTGACGTGAAGGTCAGGAAGGCGGTCATCCCCGCGGCCGGGCTCGGCACCCGGTTCCTGCCGGCGACCAAGGCGCAGCCGAAGGAGATGCTGCCGTCATCGACACGCCCTCGATCCAGTTCGTGGTCGAGGAGGCCGTGCGCGCCGGGCTCACCGACATCCTCATCATCACCGGCCGCGGCAAGGGCTCGATCGAGGACCACTTCGACCGCTCGCTCGAGCTCGAGGCGCTTCCTGGAGGCCAAGCGGCAAGTTCGACGAGCTGAAGCAGGTCCGCGAGATCTCCGAGCTCGCGCCAGATCCACTACGTGCGCCAGCACGAGCCGCTCGGTCTCGGGCACGCGGTCGCGGTCGCCGAGGCCCACGTGGGCGACGAGCCGTTCGCCGTGCTGCTCGGCGACGACCTGATCCACCCGTCGGTGCCGCTGCTGCGCGAGATGCTGCGCGTGCACGAGCGGTACGGCCGCTCGGTGCTCGCCGCGCAGGAGGTCGCGCGCGAGCGAGATCTCGGCCTACGGCTGCGATCGAGCCCGAGATGGTCGAGGAGAACCTCGCCCGGGTGCGCGTCGGTCGTCGAGAAGCCGTCGCCGGACGAGGCGCCGTCGAACCTCGCCGCGATCGGGCGCTACGTGTTCACGCCCGAGATCTTCGACGCGCTGCGCGAGACCAAGCCCGGTCACGGCGGCGAGATCCAGCTCACCGACGCGATCAACCTGCTGGCCCAGGAGCAGGCCGTGTACGCGCTACACGTTCGAGCACGGGTCGCTACGACGTCGGCAACAAGCTCGACTACCTGAAGGCGACCGTGGAGCTCGCGATCGAGCGCGACGACCTCGGCCCGGCGTTCAGCGCCTGGCTCGCCGACTTCGTGCAGCGCAAGAAGCTGCTGTAGCGCCGCGGCTCCGGCGCGGCCCGACGGTCGCCGCGATAGACTGGCGCGCATGGCCGACCGCCCGCCGCGTGCACGATCACGACTCCGCCGAGGGACTGATCCCCGTCGAGGAGGCGCGCGAGCGGGTGCTCGACGCGATCCAGCCCGCTCGGCTCCGCTGCAGCTCCCGCTCACCGAGGCGTACGGGTGCGTGCTCGGCCGAGGACGTCGTCGCCGACCCACGAGCCTGCCCGCGTTCGCGTCCTCGGCGATGGACGGGTTCGCGGTGCGGTCGTCCGACGTCGCCGAGCGCGACGCCGGCGCGACCCGCCGAGCTGAAGATCGTCGGCCGCGCGCTGATCGGCCACCGGCCCGAGGCGACCGTCGGCGGCGGCGAGGCGGTGCGCGATCGCGACCGGCGCGCCGATCCCCGCGGGCGCCGACACGATCGTGCCGATCGAGAACGCCGAGGTCGCACGGCGAGAGTCGTGCGCGCTGTTCGAGGCCGCGCCGCCGGGCGCACGTGCGCCCCGTCGGCGAGGACGTCGCCGAGGGCACCGTGCTCGTCGAGCGCGGCAAGCGCCTCGGGCGCGCCCGAGCTCGGGCTGCTCGCGAACGCCGGGCTTCCCGCACGCCGCTCGTGCATCCGCGGCCGCGCGTGGTCGTGCTGTCGCACCGGCGACGAGCTGATCCCGCCGACCGAGACGCCGGAGTTCGGCCAGGTCCGCGACTCCAACGCGTACACGATCTTCGGCGCGCTGCGCGAGGCGGGCGCGATGCCGGTGCTCGCCGGCATCGTGCAGCGACGACGTCGACTCGCTGAAGGAGACCGTGCTCGACTACCTGATCCAGGCCGACGCGTTCATCTCGTCGGGCGGCGTGTCGGTGGGGGAGCGCGACGTCGTGAAGGCGGCGTTCTTCCGGCGCGGCGACATCGACTTCTACAAGGTGGCGATGCAGCCGGGCATGCCGCAGGGCTTCGGCCAGATCGAGGGCAAGCCGTACTTCGGACTGCCCGGCAATCCGGTGAGCGTGTTCGTGAGCTTCGAGCTGTTCGTGCGGCCGGCGATGCTCAAGATGATGGGACGCACGCAGCTCGAACGTCCCGCAGGTGACGGCCACGCTCGCGGCCGACGTGAGCGGGCCGAAGGGCAAGATGCAGTACGCGCGGGTCGTCGTCGAGCGCGGCGACGCCGGCTGGGTCGCGACGCCCGACCGGCGGCGCGGGGCTCGAACCTCATCTCGACGGTCGCTCGCGCGCGA
Organism: uncultured Actinomycetes bacterium; assembly: GCA_963722795.1. Classification (GTDB taxonomy): domain Bacteria; phylum Actinomycetota; class UBA4738; order UBA4738; family HRBIN12; genus JAOUEA01. The sequence goes on along the minus strand of CAVROD010000001.1, from coordinate 280,282 downwards.
ACGGCCTCGCGATGATCCCGCCGGGCACCGAGACGGCGCCGGCCGGGTCGCAGGTGCAGGTCATGGTGTTCCGCTCCGGCGGAGGACTGAGCGCCGGTGGCGAGCGATCAGGCCGGCGCCGACGGCGTCACGCGGATCGTCGAGGTCGGCGCGAAGCCTGAGACCGAGCGCGAGGCCACCGCCGAGTGCTGGGTCACGACGACGCCGAGGCCGTCGGCGCACCTCGTCGCCGGCACGAAGAAGGGCGACCCGATCGAGACCGCGAAGATCGCCGGGGTGATCGGGCGTGAAGCAGACGCCCGCGCTGCTGCCGCATCTGCCACCCGATCCGCGGTGACCGGCGCCGAGGTCGTCGTCGAGCCCGACGAAGCGGCCGGGCGATCTGCGCGTCGAGACCACGGTGCGCGCGATCGACCGCACCGGCGTCGAGATGGAGGCGCTCACCGCCGCGGCCGTTGCCGCGCTGTCGCTCTACGACACCGCGAAGGCGTTCGACCGGGCGGCTCGGATCGACGGCCTGCGCCTGCTCGCGAAGTCCGGCGGCAAGAGCGGCGACTACGTCGCCGAACGCTGAGCTCGTCGACCGTAGATCGCTCGGGGCGTTCTTCCATCCGTCAACCGGCATACAGCGTTCGGCGTGAACGCGCGGTGTCCGAACGGCGGCTTGTGAGAAAGTTCATCGAATCACATCGATGTGATCGCTTCACCCCATATGTGGTGCTAGCGTCCCGGCCCAGCCTAGATGTGGTAGCGCCAGTAGTCACCGACCCCACGGGAGGCTGGGCGTGGAGTGGTTGCCCCTCGCGGTCTTGGGCATCATGTGGGTAGCGTTCTTGCTTCCCACCAGAGGCAAGGCGTCGACCCCGCAGGGGTCGGTCGGGGACTTCGAACGCAGGATGGAGCTTTTGGCGCAGGCTGAGACGCACGGCACCGAGGGCCGCTGGATCGTGACCCCCCGCAAGGGCGTGCGGTTCCTCGGACCGACCGAACGCAACCGGGCTCGAGCCCGGGAGCGCCGCCGACAGGTCTTCACCTTCATGCTCGAGGCGATCGGCATCACCTTCCTGATCGGGCTCGTGCCGCCGCTGCGCGTCGCGTGGGCCGTCACCGGTGTCTTCGTCGGGCTGCTCGCCGTGTACGTCTGGCTGCTGCTCACGATCAAGCATCGCGAGTCGACCTTCCGCACGGCGCCGCACCGCCACGCCGCATCGCACGCGGCCCCGTCGCGCCCGGCACCCGCACCGCGATACGTGGCCGAAGGCCGCAGCACGCGTGCCCGGCCGAGCTTCAACGGGCTCGGCTCCCTCGGCGAGGGCGACCGCGTGCACGTCGTCGTGCGCGTGGGCGAGGCGACCGCCCACGCCTGACCCGCGCGGCGTGGATCTCGACGACCTCACTCGCGACCTGCACGCTCGGTTCGACGCCACCGTCGCCGCGCGCGAGCAGGCGCTGCCGGCGGCTCGCCGTTCGATCCGGGCGAGCGCCAACGCGATCCGGGCGATCCATCGAGGCGAGTTCGATCGCGCCGACGAGCTGATCGAGGCCTCGGGCGACGCGCTCCACGCCGGGCTCGACGCGGTCACCGACCATCCGAACGTGCGCTACGCCGGCTACCTGCAGGACGCGCAGAAGGAGTACGCCGAGGCCAACGTCACGCGCGCGCTGGTGGCCGGCGACGCCGTGCCCGGCCCGCAGGAGCTCGGCGTCGAGGACGCGCCGTACCTCAACGGCATCGCCGAGGCGATCGGCGAAGGCCGTCGCCACATCCTCGACCTGCTGCGCGCCGGCGAGGTCGAGCGCGGCCAGGCGATGCTCGACGCGCTCGAGGACCTCTACGGCGTGCTCGTCACGATCGACTATCCCGACGCGATCACGATGAACCTGCGTCGCTCGACCGACGTCGCACGTTCGCTGATCGAGAAGACCCGCGGCGACCTCGCGATCGCGGCCATGCAGCAGGGCATCGAGCGCGCGCTCGACGAGCACGCCACGTCGCCTCGAGCGCGACGTCTGAGCGCAGCCGGCGCGACAGACCCCTTTGCTACCCTGGCGTTCCTGGGGGTGTAGCTCAGCCCGGTAGAGCGCTGCCTTCGCACGGCAGAGGTCAGGGGTTCGAATCCCCTCACCTCCACTCAGGGCTTGTCGGTCACATCCTCGGTCACCGAGGAAGGCCTGTGATCATCGTGTCGTAGAGCAGCCAGCCTGTGCCGGCGAACCACGCGAGAGCGGCGATGGGCGCCGTGAGCCAGACGCGTCGCGGCGACCGCATCACCGTGGCACCGGCCACGACGCCCAGCACGAACAGGGCGCGCTTCGGCCAGATCCAGCTCGTCGCGTCGAACCGGCGGGCCCCGTCGACACAGGTGTTGAAGACGGGGGTGAGGTGCACGCCGTCTGGACAGGAGTGCCCCGGCAAGCGCATCGCGACCAGCCCCACCCCGATCGCGAAGATCGCGCCGAGGCCCCACGTCCAGGCCGACGAGCCCGATGCGAGCACGGGGCGGCGGGCGGTCAGCACGACGATCGCGCCGCCCGCGACGATCGCTGCGATCGCGGCGAGCGACACGGCGCCACCGATGCCGGCCACGTCGTCGCAGGTCGCACCCGGCGGGGTGCAGGTGAGCTCGTCCCACGACGCCACGAGGAAGGCGAGACCGCTCACCAGCAGGCACGCGCCCACGGTGAGCCCGGCGACGCGCCCGGCAGGCGCGACGTCGTCCGGGGGCCGGCGACTGGAGACCATCGGCTCATCGTGGCAGGCGCGTGCCCGCCGGGCCAGCGATGCCGTTCAAGAGATCACCCCCGCGATGCCGATGATTGCCTGGGGACGCACGTCCGGTGATCGCGCCGTGCCCGTGCGCCGCAGACGAAAGGGGTCGTGCATGCAGTCGGAGAAGCTGTCGTACCCGGGCATCGCAGGCGCCGTCGCCGGCATCGTGGGGCTGTTCGGTGTCTACGCGTCATGGTTCGAGATCTCGGGGCCCGGCGGGTCGCTGAAGCTCGACGGCACGGCCGACGCGAGCGGCAAGCTCGCCCTCGCCATGGCCCTCGCGCTCTTCGCGTTCTCGGTCGCCTACGTGCTGCTCGATGACCCGCGTGTGCGCCGCTCGATGGCCGCGCTGATGACCGTCACAGCGGTCGTACTGACGCTGGCGGTCGTGTGGGGCATCACTCGCGCTGACGGCACCGATCTGGCGTTCGGCATCTGGCTCTCGGGCCTCGGCGGCGTGCTGGGCGTGGGAGCGGCCATCCTGACGCTTCGCGACGCGCCGCCCGACGGCGAGCTGGCCGACGACGTGGAGCCCAGCCGTTCCTGAGAACACGCCTGCCTGACAAGCTGTGGCGCGAGTCGCTCGCCCGCTAGCCTGTGCGCGTGCGAGCGACCACGACCGACCGACGCGCATGGTGGGCCCGGCCGGGCCTCGGCGTGGCCCACGGCCGGCTGACGATCGCCGGGCGCGACGCCGAGCAGCTCGCGCGTGAGCACGGCACCCCGCTGTTCGTCTACGACCTCGTGCGGGCGGGCGAACAGGCCGAGGCGCTGCGCGACGCGTTCGATGGCTGCGGCGTGCCGGGCCGGGTGCGGTACGCCCTGAAGGCCCAACGCGACCCGGGGTTCCTGCGGTTCCTGCGACAGCGGGTGCCGTTCGTGGGCATCGACGTCTGCTCGCCGGGTGAGCTCGAGTGGGCGATCGAGCACGGCTGGGCGCCCGAGGAGATCAGCTACACCGGCACGAACCTGTCCGATCGAGACCTCGCGCGCATCCTGCCGACGGGGTGCCACCTCAACGTCGACCTGCTGAGCCAGCTCGAGCGCGTCGGGCGCATGGCGCCCGGCCGCGCCGTCGGCATCCGGGTGAACCCTCGGGCCGGAGCCACCCACGCGGGCGGCGGCGAGAGCGCGTACGCGGGGGCGAAGCCGACGAAGTTCGGCATCTACCCGGAGCGCCTGGCCGATGCGATCGAGATCGCCCGCCGCCACGACCTCACGATCGACACCGTGCACGTGCATTCGGGCTACCTGTACTTCAACGACTCGCTCGACATGGTCGACGAGGTGATGCGCAGGATCGCCGAGGCCACCGCCACCTTGCTCGAGGCGGGCTGTCCCATCGTCGAGGTGAACACCGGCGGCGGGCTCGGGGTGCCGTTCCGCCCGGCCGACGAGCCCCTCGACCTCGCCGCATGGGCAGCCGTCATGGCCCGGCGGTTCGGGCCGCTGGGCGTCACGGTCGCGACCGAGCCGGGGGAGTTCATCGCGAAGCAGGCCGGGGTGCATCTCGCCGAGGTGGTCACGGTCGAGGATCGTGACGGCACGACGTTCGTCGGGCTCGACACCGGGTGGAACGTGCTGTGCGAGCACTTCGTCTACCGCATCCCGTTCTTCCCGATCGTGTGCCGGTCGGCCGATGCACCGCCGGTGCACGAGGTGACCGTGTCGGGCCACATCAACGAGGGCCCCGACCTGTTCGCCGAGGGGCATCCGCTGCCCGAAGTGCGGGAGGGCGACATCGTGGCCCTGCCCAACGTGGGCTCCTACAACGCGTCGATGACCTCGTTCCATTGCATGCGCGAGCCCACGCCCTCGCTGTTGCTCGAGGACCGTCTGTGAGCGATCAGTCGTTGCCCGTCGCCGAGCGCTGGTGGCGCACGCACGACGCCGGCGACGACGTCACGCTGCTCGTCGAGGCGCACATCACGCCGATGCTGGAGTCGAACGTATGGCACGTGCGCGGGCGCGACGCCGACCTCGTGGTCGACACGGCCAACGGCATCGGCGCGCTGCGACCGGCGATCGACGAGCTCGCCGGCGCGCGCCCGGTGATCGCGGTCGCCACCCATGGTCACTTCGATCACGTGGGCGGGCTCGGCGAGTTCGACGACCGCCGCTGCCACGAGGGCGACGCCGCCGAAACCCGGGTTCCGTTCGGGGTGCGCATCGAGCGCGATGCCCAGCCCGACGGGGTCGACGAGATGTTCGCCTACTACGGGTTCGAGGTGCCCGAGCGCACCGTCGACGCGGTGCCGCACGATGGGTTCGACATCGCCGCATGGGTGGCCCCGGGCGCCGAACCGACCTCGATCGTCGCCGAGGGCGACGTGCTCGACCTCGGTGACCGGCGGCTCGAGGTGCTGCACGTGCCGGGCCACACCCCTGGGTCGATCGCCGTGTGGGAGGCCGCCACCGGGCTGCTGTTCAGCGGCGACACCGCCTACGTCGAGGCGCGGCTCGGCTTCGACGACCTCGATGCCGCGGAGGCGTCGCTCCGCCGACTCTCCGCACTGCCCGTGCGCCGGGTCCATGCGGGCCACGATCGCAGCTTCGACGGCGACGAGTTCAGGGTGCTGGTCGACAGGTTGCTGCACGGCGGCCTCGCGTCGCTCTGAGCGTCGCGACGCGTCCCGTCAGCTGAACGCCACCACGAAGGTCGCGTCTGCGCCCGTCCAACCCGGGGCCACGAACCGGAAGGTGATGGCCCGGCAGGTGCCCGCCCACGCTCGCTCCGTGCGCCAGCGGGTCACGAGCAGCGTCTGCCGTGTCGACAGCTTCACCTCGGCAGGCGAGACGGCGCTGCGATCGATCGATGGGTCGGCGCAGTCCACCTGGCGGCTCACCGGGAACCCCGCAGCCACGACGTCGGACGCGCTGCGCGGTGCCTTCGTTCCCAGGTCGAGCTCGAGCGTGGCCCACTGGCCCGCGCGCTGGGACCCCGAGGCGATCGAGCCGTCGGCGTCGGCGAACGCCAGGTACCACGCCGAGGCCGATGCGCTGTTGCCCGCCCCGTCGGCGGCGTGCACGTCGAACCGGTGGGAACCGGGCGCGGTGTCGATCGCCGCACCGTTGGGCACCGAGCCGACGCAGGTGGCGAGACCGGAGCCTCCGTCGTCCGTGCATCGGAAATCGGCCGCGCGCGCCGATCCGGGCACGACGATCCCTCCGTCGACCGGCGAGTCGATACGGATCGTGGGCGGGGTCACATCGGCCGGCGTCGCCGGCGCGCCCAACCGCCCGATCGCGCTGGCGTTCCCCTCGGTGAACCACACCGCGTCGTCGGGGCCGTCCGCGATGGAGAACGGCGACGCGCCCACGGTGGGCAGCGGGAACTCGGTGATCGAGCCTGCGACGGTCACCCGGCCGATCACGTCGGTGTCGGGACCGGTGAACCACAGCGCGCCGTCCCACCCGGCGGTGATCGCGGTGGGATCCGAGGCCGCGGTGGGCACCGGGTACGTCGTGATGACGCCGCCGGTCGTGATGCGACCGATGCGGTTGGCCGCTCGCATCGTGAACCACAGCGCCCCGTCGGGCCCGGCAGTGATGCCCGAGGGCAGGCTGGCCGCGATCGGCAGCGGCCACTCCGTCACGTCGCCGCTCGTCGTGATGCGGCCGATGCGGTTCCCGCGGTGCTCGGTGAACCACAGGGCGCCGTCGGGCCCGGCCGTGATGCCGAGCGGACCCGGCAGCGACGAGGGCAGCGCGAATTCCGAGACGGTGCCGTCGGTGTCGATGCGCCCGATGCGGTGAGCGCTGCGTTCGGTGAACCACATCGCGCCGTCGGGCCCGGCCGTGATGCCCGCGACCGCGGCGCCGTCGGTCGGCACGGGGAACTCCGAGAGGGAGCCATCGGTCGCGATGCGCCCGATGCGGTTCGTGCCCTGCTCGGTGAACCAGACCGCGTCGTCGACGCCCGTGGCGATGGCCGTCGGGTCGGCGCCGGTCTCGAGCTCGACCCACGGCCCGAGCGTGCCGTCGGGCTCGATGCGCCCGACCGAGTCGGTGGCCCGTTCCGTGAACCACATCGCGCCGTCGTGGCCCTGCGCGATACCGAACGGCGACACCCCCTCGGCCAAGGGGAACTCCGAGAGCTCCGGGGGTGCCGCCGCAGCGGCAGCGGGCACGAGCACGGCCACGGTGACCAGGGCGAGCAGCACGGCTGCGGCCCGGGACGTCGTCGCGGCTCGCGGTGCGAGCGTGGAAGGCCCACCTACCATGTTCCGGGTATCGGCACCGGGCAGGCCCTCGGCGCAGGGGCGAAGGTCGGCTGTGCGTGCGACCTTCGGCTCCCCCGGGCGGTGGCCGCCGGGCGGCCGAACGGTATCCTCCGCCGCATGAGCGAGCGCATCGTCCTCACGTCGGACCGCCTGATCGACACCGAGCGGGGAGAGGTGCGGACCGGGCTGGCCGTGATCGTCGAGGACGAACGCATCGCCGACGTCGTGGCCGTCGCCGACGCCCCGGCCGACGCCCGCCGCATCGACCTCGCCGGGCACACCCTGCTGCCCGGCCTGATGGACATGCACTCACATCTGATCGGCGACGACGACGACGGCCAGGGGTATGCCGCAGCTCGTGATGCGCTCCAGCGCCCAGGAGGCGATCGTGGGCGTCCGCAACGCGCGCCGCACGATCGAGGCCGGCTTCACGACCGTGCGCGACATCGGCACGTTCCGCGCGTTCGCCGACGTCGCCCTGAAGGAAGGCATCGACGCCGGATGGTTCCCCGGGCCCGCGCATGATGTGCGCCGGCGCGTACGTGACCACGCCCGGCGGTGCCGGCGACGTGACCGGCCTTGCCGTCGACGTCGACGAGGTGGTGCCCCGCGAGCTGCGCTTCGGCGTGACGAGCGGCGTCGACCAGATGCGCTCGACGCGTGCGCCAGGTGCTGCGCTACGGCGCCGACTTCATCAAGGTGCTCGCGACCGGCGCGGTGCTCACGAGCGGCACGAAGCCCGGCATGCCGGAGTTCACCGAGGACGAGCTGCGGGCGGCGGTCGAGGAAGCCGAGGGCGCCGGCACGCACGTCGCCGCCCATGCGCACGGCGCGGAGGGCATCAAGCGCGCGGTCCGCGCAGGGGTGCGCTCGATCGAACACGGATCGCTGATGGACGACGAGGCGATCGAGCTGATGGCCGAGCGCGGCACCTACCTCGTGGCCGACATGTACGACGGCGACTACATGCTCGAGGTCGGACCCTCGCTCGGCTACACCGACGAGGTGATCGAGAAGGTCCACCTCACGAACGACGCCCAGCGCGAAGGGTTCACGAAGTGCGTGAAGGCCGGGGTGCGCATCGCGTTCGGCACCGACTCGGGCATCGCGCCGCACGGGGTGAACGCGCGGCAGTTCCCCTACTACGTGCGCTACGGACTCACGCCGATGCAGGCGATCCAGAGCGCGACCCGCTGGTCAGCGGAACTGATGCGCTGGGAAGACCGGGTGGGCACCATCGCCTCGGGCATGCTGGCGGACATCATCGCGGTCGAGGGCGATCCCACCGCCGATCCGGCGATCCTCGAGCAGGTGCCCTTCGTCATGAAGGGCGGCGAGGTGCTCAAGGGAAGCTGAGGCAGGCAAGCCCCGAGGCGGTTGACAGTCAACAATCTTCCTCGATACCGTCCGGCGGTGAGCCGGGGGGTATACGACGCGATCGTCGTCGGTGGTGGACACAACGGCCTCGTCGCCGGCTTCTACCTCTCTCGCGCGGGGCTGCGCACGCTCGTGCTCGAGCGCCGACCCTTCGTCGGCGGCGCCTGTAACACCGAGGAGTTCGCGCCCGGCTTCCGCGCGTCGACGGGCGCCTACGTGCTCTCGATGCTGCGCGAGCAGATCTGGCAGGACATGCGACTCGTGCAGCGCGGGATCGCCGTCGACCCGGCCGGGCCTACCCTGAACCTGTATCCCGACGGCGCCAGTTACTACCTGGGCGACGACATGGCCGAGAACGTCGACGCCACGCGGAAGTTCTCGACCGCCGACTCGCGGGCGCTGCCCCGATTCGAACAGGACCTCGCCGAGCTCGTGCAAGCGGTGTTGCCCTCCTTCAACTGGACGGCGCCAGACCCGCGCGTGCGCTCGCTGAGCGATCTCGGCGCGCTCGCGAAGTGGGGTCGCATCGGCCTGCGGCAGCGCAAACGCCTGGCCGATCTCGCCTACCTGTTCTCGACGAGCGCGAACCAGTTCCTCTCGGAACGGTTCGAGAGCGATCACGTGAAGGCCGCGCTCGGATGGCACGCGATCAACGACAGCATCGCCGGTCCGTCGACCGCGGGCACGGCGTACGTGCTGCTGCACGATCACGCGAGCGAGGAGGCGGAGGGCGGGGTCCGGCAGTGGGGGTTCGTGCGCGGCGGCATGGGCGTGCTCACGGCCACGATGGCCGATGCCGCGCGCGAGGCCGGGTGCGAGATCCGATGCGACGCCGAGGTCGAGCGGGTGCTCACGAGGAACGGGCGCGCCGTGGGCGTTCGTCTGGCCGACGGCGAGGAGGTGCACGCGCCCCGGGTGCTGTCCAACGCCGACCCCAAGCGCACGTTCCTCTCGCTCTGCGACCGCGAGGACCTGCCCGGCGAGTTCGTCTCGCGCATCGAGGCGTACCGGTGCATGGGCACGAGCATCAAGATCAACCTGGCGGTGAGCGACCTGCCGTACGTGAAGGGGCTGCCCGAAGGCGGCGTGCAGCCGTACCACACGGGCATCATGGAGCTGAACCCGTTCATCGCCGACATGGACTTCCAGCAGGCGCAGGCGGTGCAGGGCATCGCGGCCGACCCCGCCCACATCGAGGTGTGCTTCCCGACGGTGCACGACCCGTCGCTCGCGCCCGAGGGCAAGCACATCATGACCATCGACGTGAACTCGCAGCCGTATCGGCTGCAGGACGCCGAGTGGGACGACATCAAGGAGGATCGTGCCGACCGCGTGATCGCGACGATGGCCGAGTACTTCCCGAAGCTGCCCGATCTGATCGAGCACCGCCAGGTCGTGACACCGCTCGACATGGAACGGCTGATGGGTCTCACGGGCGGGCATGCCCTGCACGGCGACATGGCCCCCGACCAGCTGCTGTTCCTGCGGCCGGTGCGCGGCTGGGCCGACTACCGCACGCCGATCCGGGGGCTGTACCTGTGCGGCGCCGGCACCCATCCCGGGGGCGGGGTCACCGGGGCGAACGGACGGAACGCGGCACGCGAGGTACTCCGGGACGGGCGCGGCTCGCGTCGATGATCCGGCCGAGTCAGGGTCAGTCGATGAGCGTGACCAGCCTCGGGGTGCGCGGCAGGAACGTACGGCCGCCTCGCTGCTGCTTGGGGACGAGCTCGTTCGCGGGAACCCACCGATCGCGAGGTGAGGGCGCGAGCTCTCGGACGCGGAAGAACGTCTGCGGACCCACCGCATCGGGATCCTCGTCGTCTTCGTCCTCGTCGTCTTCGTCCTCATCGTCGTCGGGCGCCTCGCCGCGCTCGTCGTCGCTCGCAACGCCTGCCTCGGGCCGGGCATGTTCTTCGATCCAGGTTCCCGGAAGTCCGCTCGGAAGCGGATCGCCAGGCTCGTGTGGCACGTGCTCCTCGAGCACGCCTCGCCAGGTGGCCGCCGGTACCTCGGCTTCCCCGGCCTCGGTCGCGATCACGAGCACGGTGACACCGGGTGGGGCATCGCCGAGCTGGCCCGGGCCTCCCGCCGGCAGCGTTGCGACCCCGGTCCGCTCGCACTCCACGCGAGCCGCCTCGAGGTGGCGGAGCGGCATCGCCACCACGAGCACGCGGTTGTTCTCCTCGGCGGTGTTCAACGTTGTCCCCCTGGCCGCATCGACGAGCCATCGTATCTATCCGGACTTGACCACTCGACCTCGTCTTCGTAGATTGTCGACAGTCCACAGGACTCGGACGAGCCTCTGATCGAGGCGGCACGGCCGAGCGGAGGGGGGAAAGCGCGTTGCAGACCAACGATCCAGATCTCGCGGTCCGAGCCGACGGCGTCGGGCGGCGAGGGGAGGTCGACCGCAGGAGTTTCATCCGGATCGGCGTGATCGGCACCGCCATGGCCAGCGCGATGCTCATGGAGCGCGATCGCCAGGCCGGCGCCGCGATGCTGGCGCAGAACACGTCGACGGTGCAGCCGCGTGGCGCGTCGCTCGTCGCCGCTGGACCCGAGCTGGCATTGCCGCCCGGATTCTCCTATCACACGTTCGGATGGTTCGGATCGGCGATGACCGACGGGTACATCACGCCGCCGATCCATGACGGCATGGCCGTCGTTCGACATGGGAGGCGGCCGATGGCGCATCGTCCGCAACCACGAGCTCGGCGAAGGCAACGACATCCCGGCCGGCACGGTGATCGGCGACCCGGCCACGGCCTGGGACCGCAAGGCTCCCGGCGGCACGGTGACGCTCGAGGTCGACGCCAGCAACGCCGAACTGATCTCGCACTGGATCAGCCTCAACGGCACCGACACGAACTGTGCAGGCATGCCCACGCCCTGGAACACCTGGTTGACGTGCGAGGAGACCGTGGCCGGAGTGGATTCCGGCCGTGGGAAGCCGCACGGATTCGTGTTCGAGGTCGACCCGGCCGCCGATGCAGCGGTCTTGACGAACCCGTATCGCAAGCTCGGGCGGTTCCTGCACGAGGCGGGCGCCATCGACCCGAACACCGGCGTGGTCTACATGACCGAGGACGAGGGACCCGATGGGTTCTACCGGTTCATCCCGGACACGCCGGGCAACCTTCGTAAGGGCGAGCTGCAGATGCTGCGGGTCAAGGGCCAGCCGAAGTACAACACGATCACCGGCCAGACCGTGGGTGCGATCCTCGAGTGCAATTGGGTCACGATCGACGATCCCAACCCGAGCAACGCCGAGAGCGATGCGTCGGCCGTGTTCCGTCAGGGTCGCGCCAAGGGGGGAGCCAAGTTCCTGGGCGGGGAGGGCTGCACGTACCGTGACGGCTCGATCGTCTTCGGCTCGAGCGATGGTGGGGACGCGGGTCTTGGCCAGGTGTGGTCCTACACCCCCACGGAGAACGCCGGAGCGCTCAACGAGAAGGGCGAGCTCGAGCTGCTGTTCGAGTCCGCGTCGAGGGCCGAGCTCGACGGCCCCGACAACATGACCACGAGCCCCGGCGGTGCGATCGTGATCGCCGAGGACGGGAACCTGAAGAGCAACTTCGTGAAGGCGCTCCTGCCCGACGGCTCGATGATCGAGGTGGCCGAGAACCTCGTCGCCGTGCAGCAGCACTACCTCGAGGCCTCGGGCAAGCTCTACGACCCGACGGTGCCCGACGACGGTCGCTCGGCCGGCGACGGCGTGGGCTTCTCGGAGTTCGCGGGGCCGTGCTTCAGCCCCGATGGCGAATGGCTGTTCGTGAACATCCAGGTGCCGGGCATCACGTGTGCCATCACCGGCGACTGGGCCAGCCTCGGCCTGTAGATCGATCGGCAGGGGGGACGGAGCCGGCGTGGGGAGCGACGAGCGGATCGTGCCATCGATCGTCGCGACCCCGCCGGGGCCGACGACCCGGGCCATCCTCGAACGCCAGTCCGCGGTGCTCTACCGCGGGCTGGCCGACGAGGTCGGGCCGTTCGTGATCTGCCGCAAGTCCGGCTACGAGATCGAGGATGTCGACGGCAACGTCTACCTCGACTGCATCAGCGCGATGGCCTCGGTGCCCGCGGGGGCCGCTCGCGCCGATATCACCGACGCCGCGGTCGACGCCCTGCGCCGGTACGGCAACGAGGACACGCACTACTACTCCCACGAGTACGTGCTGCCGTTGGCCGAGCGGCTCGTGGCGATCGCGCCGGGATCGCTCGCGCGCGTCGACATCGCCCTGAACGGCACCGAGGCGGTCGAGACCGCGGTGCGGTTCATGCGGCGTGCGACGGGGCGCCCGATCGTGATCGGGTTCATGGGCGGCTACCACGGGGAAGCCGGCACGGCCGGCGCCATCGGCGCCGAGACGAGCGACCTCTCCTTCGGCTACCGGGCGTTGATGCCGGGGTTCGTGCACGTGCCGTACCCGAACCCCTACCGCTCGCCGTTCGCGGCGCGGCCCGGCGGCACCGGTGACGGCACGGTCGACTACCTGCGCGACCACCTGTTGCACCACGCCGTCGACCCCCGCGAGGTGGCCGGGTTCGTGATCGAGCCCGTGATGGGCTCGGGCGGCTGCGTCGCGCCGCCCGAGGTCTTCTGGGCGGCACTCACCGACCTCTGCCGTGAGTTCGACTTCCTGCTGTGCGCCGACGAGGTGAAGACCGGCTTCGGCCGGACCGGCACGATGTTCGCGGTCGAACGCGCCGGCGTCGAACCCGATCTGATGGCGCTCGGCAAGTCGATGGGTGGCGGTGTGATGCCGATCGGCGCGCTCCTCGGCACCGAGGCATCGATGGACTTCGACGACGTCTCCACGGGCTCGACGTGGTCGTGGCTCCCCGCGGCGTGCGCCGCGGCCCTCGCGACCCTCGACGTGTTCGAGCGCGAGCCCATCCTCGACAACGTGATGGCCCTGGAAGCCGCAGGCCTCGAGGCGCTCGGCGGGCTGATGGACCGCTACGAGGCGATCGGCGACGTCAGGGCGACCGGCTGCTTCATGGCGATCGAGTTCGTGAAGGACCGCACGACGAAGGAACGCAACCTCGATCTACAGGAGCGCGTCGCATGGGGGTGCGTGCGGCGCGGCCTGCTGATCGACCCGTCGACGACGTCGCTCAACATCCAGCCGTCGCTCGTGATGCCGGTCGAGGAGCTCGCGACCGTGTTCGGCATCCTCGACGAGTCCATCGCGGAGGCGCTGTCCGCGTGAACGACGCCGACGCCCGCGCGTGGGCCGCGCGGGAGCTGGTCGACCTCGTCGCGATCGACTCTCCTTCGGAGAAGGAGCATGACGCGGTCGACCATCTCGTGGCTCGGTGTGAGACATGGGGCCTGCCGGTCGCTCGCCTGCCCGTCGACGGAGCCGCCGACGACCTGCTGATCGGGTGGTCCGATCGCCCGGCGCTGCTGCTCACGGCCCACATCGACACCGTGACGCCGACGTGGCCGTGGGAAGCCTCGCTCGAGGGCGACGTGGTGCGCGGCCTCGGCGCGGGCGACTGCAAGGGCTCGGTGATCGCGTTCGCGCTCGGCATCGTGCTCGCACTCGAGCGCGGGGTCGATCTCGGGTCGCTGCCGGTCGCGCTCGGCGTCTGCACCGACGAGGAGCTGCTCGGGCGAGGCTCCATCGTGATGGCGAACGAGCTGCGGCCGCGGTACGTGATCGCCGGCGAGCCGAGCCGGCTCGAGATCGGCGTGGCCGAGGCCGGGTTCGTCGACGCGATCTGTACGGTGCGCGGTGTATCGGCGCACGGGTCGTTCCCCGAGCGCGGCGACAACGCGATCGAGAAGGCCGCCCGCCTGCTGCTCGCGGTGCACGACGAGCCCTTCACGCAGGTCGAGCACCGGTTGCTCGGTCGCAACGTGCCGGGCACCCTGTGGATCGAGGGCGGCGGGGAGCTGCACGTGGTGCCCGACCAGGCACGGGTTCGCATCGAGATCCGCGTGGTGCCCGGTGGTCCCTCTGCGCGAGAGATCGAGGCCCGGCTGCGCTCGCTCGCCGCCGAGCACGACGCCGACGTGGATCTCGTCGAGGAGAGCGTGGAACCGTTCGAGACCGACGCGAGCTCGCCGCTCGTGGGCGCCCTGCTCGGCGCGGCCGAGCTGGTCGCCGGATCGCGAGCCGCGACGATCGGCGTGCCCGCGTGGACCGACGCGCACAACTTCGTCGACCTCGCGGGCTCGCACGCCGTGGTGTGGGGTCCCGGCGACTTCGGTCTCGCGCACGACCCGGCCGAGGCGATCGACATCGGCGAGGTCGTGACCGCCGCCCGCGGGGTCGAGGAACTGCTCGCCGATGCCGCAGCGTGGCTCACGTGATCCCCCTCGACCGCTTCGACGAGCTCGCCGGCGGGCTCAACCACCCCGAGGGCGTGGCCTGGAACCCTCTCGACGGCCGCGTCTACGCGGGAGGGGAAGGCGGTGAGATCTACGCGGTGACGCTCGACGGCGACGTGACACAGGTCGGGTCGAGCGGCGGCTCGATGCTCGGCGTCGCGGTCGACGGACGTGGACGCGTCTACGCGTGCGACGCGGGCAAGGGCGAGATCGCGCGGTGGGACCCCGCGACCGGCGAGATCCTCACGTACGCCCGGGGGGTCGGCGGCGACGACATGGACTGCCCGAACGTCGCGGCCTTCGGTCCCGACGGATCGCTCTACGTCACGTGCTCGGGCGAGGACGCTCGGCCGGAGATCGTCCGGGTCGCACCAGGAGGCGGCGATGCGGAACGGTGGACGACCGCGGTTCCCCGGTACCCGAACGGCGCGCTCGTGACACCCGACGGCGACGCGCTCATCGTCGTGGAGGCCAAGGCCCAGCGCCTCGTTCGCGTGCCGATCCAGGCCGATGGCTCGGCCGGGGAGCCGTCGACGGTGGCCGAGCTCCCCGACACCGACCCGGACGGCGTCGCGCTCGCCGCCGACGGGTCCTTGTGGGTCACGCTCTACCGCCCCGACGGGCTCGTGCGGGTCTCACAGGATGGATCGACCGAGCTGGCGATCGACGACCACCTTGCCTCGACGTTCGATGCGCCGACGAACATCGCGTGGGTGGGTGAGCTCCTCGACCGTGTGGCGATCGCGAACGTCGGTGACACGTACCTGTCGATCGGCGACCTCGGCGTGGCAGGCACGCCCCTGCACCTGCCCCTCGTGGAGTGACCCGTGGCTCGACGGCCTCAGAGAGGCAGGGCCAACAGCTGGATCGGGTTCTCGGGATCAGGAGGATCGAGGTCCAGTTCCGCCACCGGCACGAAACCCATCGCGAGGTAGAAGGCGCGCGTTTCGGCGTATTCCGGCCCGGGGTCGGTTCGGTCGGAGAGGGTCTTCACGAGCACGAGTCGGTCGCCGTGGGTTCGGAGTTGGTCGATCAGCGCATCGATCAGTGCTCTGCCGACCCCCCGTCGACGATCTCGAGCATGCACCGCCAGCCACGAGATCTCCGGTGCCTGAGGGTATGGGCGAGCGATGGTCAAGAAGCCGCTCACCTCGCCGTCGATCTCCACGACGAGTCCCGGCTGGGTTCGCACCGCCTCCGCGCACTCGCGGATCCCCTCCTCGAGCCCGAACCAGTCGGGCAGCGACGCGACGATCGCATCACAGGCGGTGCTGTCGCGTGGCTCGAGGGGTCGGATCATGGCTGGACGATACCGCCGAGGATCTCGTCGAGCCGGCCGGAGCCTCCAGCAGAGCGAGCAACTTCGTGGTCGTGTTCCAGTTGCGGATGGTCATGTTCCGGTACATGGGCATGGCCACCACGCGGGAGAGCCGGCTCTGGGTCGCGCGGCTCGTGAGCCGCCGGTGGTAGAGCACGCCGCGACCTGCCGCCACGGAGTCCACGCCTTCCTTCACCGGCACGTCGCGCAGCGCGACCGCCGCCGTCAGGGGCGCCTTCAGGAAGATCACCTCGAAGCGGTAGCGCTGGGGATCTGCACCGAAGCCCGGCGGCGCGTGCTCGACGACCGACCGCATCTGGCTGGCGCTGCGCACGACGACGCTCGCGTCGTAGTGCGCGAAGCCCTTCCTGAGCATCGATTCGATCTCGGCGGTGAGCGCGGCGTGGCTCGCGCGCTCGGCGCTGAAGACGACGTTGCCGCTCTGGATGTAGGTGAGCACGTCGGCGTATCCGTGATCCGCGAAGCACGTCTGCAGATCGGGCATCCTGATCAGGTTCTTGCCGCCGACGTTGATGCCCCGCAGCAGGGCGACGTACCTCATGGCCGTCGGGCCTCGCCTTCGCCGGTCAGCAGCAGGTCGCCTGTCGCCCGCACCGCAACGTTCCAGCCGAGCTGCCGCAGCTCCTTCTCGAGCATGACCGGCTCGAAGAAGCGCTTCACGATGCGGAACTCGCGCCCGTCGTTCAAGCGGCGCGTCACCGAGGTCCCCCCAGGCCCCTCGAGCTCGTGATCGATCGCGGTGGCCCAGGGTGCGTACAGGCTGTCGGCGAAGAACACGCGGCCCCCGGGGGCGAGGCAGCCACGCACGAGATCCCAGAACGCCGGCGCTCGATCGGCCGGCACGTGCGAGAGCCAGAACGTGAACACGACCGCATCGAACGTGCCGGGTGGTTCCCACTCGAAGATGTCGGCGTGCTCGAACCGAACGGTCTCGAGCTCCGGGCGACGGCGGGCCTCGGCGATCATCGCCGATGCCGCGTCGATCGCTGTCAGGGTCGCGGCGGTCTCGGCGAGGATCGAGGTCGACTGACCCGTGCCGCACGCGATCTCGAGCACATCACCACGGGCACCGAACGAGCGGAGCCGCTCACGTGTGATCTCGAACTCCGTGAACCACCGCGCATCGGCATCGGCTCCCCGGCTGTAGCGTCCCTCTCGCCGGAACCACTGTTCGTACTCCTGTGCACGTGCGCCGTAATACGCGATCTGCTCCGCGAGGAGCTGGGTGGACGAGTCCGCGGTCATTCGTGGGCGTCGCCGATGCGTCGGTCCGCGCATGGGCGGCATGCTCCCACAGCGCGAGGGAACCCTTTGGCGACTGGCTCGCCGCTCGGCGTCCGCCGGTGTAGACTGTCGACAACTTGGCATCCACGCTCGCTGATCTCGAGATCGCGACGTTCGCGGTCGACGAGGTCGTCGAGGGGACCCAGACAGGGTGGAGCGACGGGCGCTTGACGCTCGCGCTACCGCAGCTCGCGGTCGGAGCCGGCACGGAGCCGGCACTGGCGGAGGCCACGGTCGAGGTCGTCCGTCCCGGCGATCACGTCCGCATCTCGAACGTCCTCGACGTCGTCATGCCCACCATCGAGGTCGACGATCGGCGTGTGCACCGGGTGGACGGCGTCGCGGTGCTCACCGTATGCGATTGGGCGGCCGCCGGCATCGAGGGCGCCGACGAGCTCCCGGATTCCCTCGTGGACATGGCCGGTCCCGCGGCCGACCGGAGCCCCTGGGCCGCGACCGCGAACGTCGTCGTGCGATGCGTGCCGTCGCCAGGGGTCGGGGCGGCGGAAGCCGACCACGCGGTGCGGGAGCTCGGACGAGCGGTCGGTGCCGAGGTGGCAAGGGTGACGCTCGGCGAGACCCCGCACGGGGTCCGTACGATCGGGGCGCTTCCTCAGGCCGACGAGACGCTGCCGGCCGTCGCGGTCGTGCTGCAGGTCGCCTCGGAAGGTCCGCTCGTCGACACGTTCCTCGACGGCGAGCCGCTCGGCGCGTTCGATCCGTTCGTGCTCGACGAGGCGGCGCTGGTCCGAGGCCGTCTCACGAACGGCGCCTACGACTGGCCGGGCGTGCGCAACGTCACGGCGATCTACCAGGAACCGGCCCTCGCCGGTGAGCTCCGTGCGCGGCATGGTCGCGACCTGCGGTTCGTCGGCATCGTGCTCGCGCCCGGCTACCTCGACGGTGCCGAGCAGAAACGCCGTGCCGCCGAGGCGAGCGCGGCCCTCGTCGCCGGGCTCGGCGCCGACGGGGTGGTCTGCACGACGTTCTCGAGCGGCAACTCGCACACCGACACGATGCTCACGGTGCAGGCGTGCGAGCGCCGGGGCATCGCCACGGTGGCGCTCGTGTGCGAGACGAACGGCGGGCTCACCGACCACGTGCCCGAGGCCGACTGCCTCGTGAGCACCGGCAACGAGGACGAGCTCGTCGATGCCTGGACGCCCGAGCGCGTGATCGGCGGCGCCGAGCGCGCTCGCATCGGGGAGCGCGTGCCCGCCGTGCACTACCTGGGGGGTCTCGTACAGACGGGCGACGCCCGATGGACGGCGGTGCCCGCATGACCGTCGTGCACTACGTGAATCAGTTCTTCGCCGGGCTCGGTGGCGAGGAGGCGGCAGGGCACGCGCCGGTGCGGCTCGACGGCCCGCAGGGCCCGGGGCGGGGGCTCGCCGCCGCGGGTCTCGGCGTCGACGTCACCCTCGCGTGCGGCGACGACTTCTTCGGCGAGCAGGAATCGGCCGCGCTCGAGATCCTGCTGGGGTGGCTCGACGAGCTCCGGCCCGACGCGCTCGTGTGCGGACCATCGTTCGGGTCGGGGCGCTACGGCTACGCCTGCGGGGTGCTCGCACGGGAAGCCGGCCGTCGCGGGATGCCGGTGGTCGCAGCGATGACGCCGGACTCGCCGGGCGTGCTCGCGGCCGAGGGCGCCGCCTACATCGTGCCGACCGGATCCAACGTCGCGGGCATGCGCGAAGCGCTGCCGATCGTTGCCTCGCTCGCATCGAGGCTCGCCGTCGGGGAGCCGATCGGCCCCCCCGATCTCGAGGGCTACCTGCCGCGTGGGCTCCGGGTGAACGCCCTCGCCGATCGGACCGGCGCCCAGCGCGCGATCGACCTGCTCGTGGCGAAGCTCGCCGGCGACGTGCGCACCGAGGTCGCGCCGAGCGGCGACCGCGTCGCGCCGCCCCCGCCCGTCAGCGACCTGCGCTCGGTACGACTCGCGCTCGTGACCGAGGCGGGATGCGTGCCGCAGGGCAACCCCGACCGGCTGCCCACGCGGCATGCGAACGTGTGGCTGCGGTACCCGATCGACGGCGTCGATTCCTTGGCCGGGGGCGAGTACGAGTCGGTGCATGCGGGGTTCGACACCACGGCGGCCAACGCCGACCCGAACCGGCTCGTGCCGCTCGATGCGGCGCGCGAGCTCGAGCGCGTCGGCGCGATCGCCAGCCTGCACGACGTGTTCTACACGACGAGCGGCGTCGACACGCCGGTCGCCACGGCCGCGAAGTTCGGACAGGAGATCGCCGCGGAGCTCCGCGCGGCGAAGGTGGCGGGCGGTGATCCTCACCGGCACCTGAGGCACCGGCACGCGCTGCGGGGCAGTGCTGGCGAAGGAGTTCGAGCGAGAGGGCATCCCGACCGTGTTCGTGACCGCGTTACCGACGATCGCCCAGATGGTGGGCGCGAACCGCATCGTGCGGGGCATCGCCATCACCAACCCGACCGGCGACCCGGCGCTCGCCGGCGACGACGAGCTCGCGATGCGGCGCGCCCTCGTTCGCCGGGCGCTCGAGATGCTCGCGACCGAGGTCGAGCCGAGGACCGTGTGGGAGGCGACGCCATGACCCGTCGTGCCGCGGTGGTCTCGCGCATCGTTCGTGCTCGAGCATGTGCCCGACCTGGTCCGCTACGGGTCGAAGCCCTCGAGGGAGGGCCACCGCCTCGACGCCCTCACGGGCGCCCTGCGGTCCTTCGACGAGGCGGTCGCCTACCCGCCGAACCAGGTGTTCATCGGGAACCTCTCGCCGTCCGCGCTGTGGCAAGTGCCGCGCGACTGGTGGCGCCATCCGGTGGACTCGGCGACGCCCGTCGGGCCTTCCGGCGACGTGATGGGCCAAGACCGCTTCTACGAGTTGCTCGCCGAGATCGACCAGTTCGACCTCGTGCGCATGGGCGCCGAGCCCGCGACCGGCCAGCTCGCCCTGACGCGCGGCGGCGACGTGGTCGGTGCCTTCGCCGGCGACCACGAGCAGGACGATTCGCTCTCGGCGAACGTGCTGCTCGAGAACCTGGCCATCAAGGCGAGCGGCGTGCACGCGCTACGGCACCTGCTCGGGACCACGGGTGTCGATCCGGCCTCGATCACGCACGCGATCGGGTGCGGCGAGGAAGCCGTCGGCGACCGATACCAACGAGGCGGCGGCAACGTCGCGAAGGCGATCGCCGAGCAGTGCGGCCTCACTCGAGCGAGCGGCATCGACGTGAAGTCGTTCTGTGCGGCGCCCGTGCACGCGTTGGTCGTGGCGGCGGCCCTGATCGAGACCGGTATCGAGGAGCGCGTCGTCGTCGTGGCGGGGGGTTCGCTCGGCAAGCTCGGCATGAAGTTCGAAGGTGCTCTGTCGAAGGGCTTCCCCGTGATCGAGGACGTGCTCGCCGGCATGGCGGTGCTGCTCGAGCCCGCCGACGGTTCCAACGGCCCGATCGTGCGCACCGACGCGGTGGGCCGCATGCCGGTGCAAGCCGGCTCGGCGCCGCAGGCACAGTTGGAGGCTCTGGTGGGCGCGCCCCTGGACGCGCTCGGCATCGGCATCGGCGACATCGACGTCTATGCGACCGAGATCCACAACCCCGAGATCACCGAGCCGCAGGGTGGCGGCGACGTCGCCGACCGCAACTACAAGATGCTCGCCGGACTCGGCGTCGTGCGCGGCGAGCTCGAGCGTGCCGACATCACCGGGTTCGCCCGGGCGCACGGCATGCCGGGCTTCTCGCCGACCCAAGGGCACATCGCGAGCGCGGTGCCGTGGATCCCGCACGCGCTGGCGGCGATGCGCGCCGGCGACCTGCAGCGAACGATGTTGATCGCCAAGGGCTCGCTGTTCCTCGGGCGCCTCACGCGCCTCTGGGATGGCGTCTCCGTGACGCTGGAAGTCTGATCCGAAGGAGGACCGACCGATGATCGAAGCCACCGTCGAGACGTTCGACGAGCTGAGCCGGCAGGGCGAGGTGCTCGTCGACATCTGGGGACCGCAGTGCCAGCCGTGCCTCGCGCTCATGCCCGCCGTCGAGGCGCTCGAGCAGACCTACGGCGACCGCGTCCGCTTCGTGAAGGTGAACGCACCCGACAACCGCAAGGTCTGCCGCGACCTGCGGGTCGCCGGCCTGCCCGCGTACCTCACGATGCGTGACGGCGTCGAGGTCGAGCGGTTGACGAGCAACGCCACGACGCCCGACCAGATCGAACAGGCGATCGTGCGACTGATGAACGGCGCGCCCGCGGTGGGCCCGCCGATCCCGGAACATCTGAGCCAAAGAACCAGGGGGTGAGGACCGAAATGGAGCTCAAGGGCAAGAAGGTGGTCGCGCTCGGCGAGCGCGACAGCGTGCCGGGCGAGGCGATCGCCGAAGTGGCGAAGAGCGCCGGCGCCGAGGTGATCGAGGTGCGCACGGAGTGCTTCGTCTGAACGGCGTCGGGAGCCATGGACCCTGACAACCAGGCATTGATCAAGCGGATCGTCGAGGAACGAGGCGCCGAGGGCATCGTGGTGATGCTCGGCGCGGCTGACGCGGAAGCGGTCGAGGTGGCCGCCGAGACCGTCCGCGACGGCGATCCGGCCTGGGTGGGTCCATTGGCGGGGGTCCAGTTGGGGCTCCCCGTGCTGCACGTGTTCGAGGACGAGGTGAAGGAACAGGCCGACGACGGCGTCTACGAGGCGCAGATCGGCTTCTTCGAGATGACCCTCGACGTCGACGAGGTGAAGGCGGCGATGCGACGCGCCCGTGGTGAGGCATGACCGCATACCCGACCGAACCGCTGTTCCCTCGAACCGTGTTCCGCGAGCTGGCGCGTCCGCTGCAGCATCCCGAGGCGCTGTGCTGGGATCCACTGACGCCAACGCGTGTACTGCGGCGGCGAGGGCGGGCAGATCTACGCGGTGACGCTCGAGGGACGATCGACGTGGTCGCCAACACCGGCGGCAGCGTGCTCGGCATGGCCGTCGACGGCGCCGGGCGTGTGTACGCCTGCGACTGGCACCGCCAGGAGGTCGTGCGTGTGGACCCCGCGACAGGCGCTGTCGACACGTACACGAAAGGCGCGCCCGAGTTGCCGATCGACGATCCGAACTCGCCGGTGTTCGCCGACGACGGCACGATGTACGTGACGGGCTCGGAGAACCCGGCCATCTTCCGCGTGAGGCCCGACGGCGAGACCACCGTGTGGACGACTGCGATCGGTGGTTACCCGAACGGCATCACGCTGGCGCCCGACGGCAGCGCCGTGGTCGTCGCGCAGTCACACCCTGAGGACTTCGAGGGTGGACGCGTCTGGCGCGTGCCGATCGAAGCCGACGGGTCGGCCGGCGTGCCCCTGGTGATGGCGGAGCTGTTCCATACCGTGCCCGACGGGGTGGCCTACGACGTCGACGGCAACTGCTACGTCGCCCACTACACGCCCGATCGCATCGACCGCATCCTGCCCGACGGGTCGGTCGAGACGGTCGTGGAAGACTGGGAGGCCGTGCACCTGAACGCACCGACGAACATCGCCTTCTGCGGGCCCGACCTCAGCCTCGTGGTGGCCGCGTGCGTGGGGGAGGAATTCCTCGCGATCGCCGACCTCGGCGTGCGAGGGTCGCCGTTGCGCCGTCCAGTGCTGGGTGAGGGCTAGCGACGCTCGAACGCTCTCTGGCGCATGGGCCATACGACCTCGTCGCCCAGGTGGCATGATGGCCACACGATGAAGGGTCGTCATGAGCTCGCCGCGCACCCCGACGACTGCGACGAGTGCCGCCGCATGGTGCAGGCGGGCGAGGGTGAGCCGGAGTGGGAGCACCTGCAGGAGGCTCGCTCGATGCCGGAGTGGCGCTCGAGCGTCTGGCAGCGCATCGGCGGCCGCCGCACGAAGTGGTTCAACCGCCATCCGGAGGATCGCCGCTTCTGAGCGTGAGGCTCAGCCCGTGACGGGACGTTCCTCAGGCGGCAGCGGGGGTGCGGCGTCGTCGTCGTACCAGCCACCGCCGCCGAGCTCGCCGCCGTCGACGATCAGGGTCTGCGCGCTGATGAATCGGGCGTCGTCGCTCGCGAGGAACAGCACCGCCATGGCCTGGTCGCGAGGCGTGCCCGCGTACCGCAGCGGGATGCGACGCGAGGTAGCGGCGCACGAGTGCCCGCTCTGCGGGGTCGGTCGCCATCTCGGCTTCCGCCTCGGGGGTGATCGTCTCGCCCGGCGCGACGCAGTTCGCGCGGATGCCGTGGTGGCCCATCTCGTGCGCGAACGCCTTCGTGAGCGCGACGAGCGCCGCCTTCGAGGCGTTGTAGATCGATTCGGGGGACTCGTTCTGGAACGCGTTCGCGCTCGCGATGTTCACGATGGCGCCCGGCGAGCCCCGGTCGATCCAGTGGCGGCAGGCTTCCTGCATCGTGAGCATCGGCGCCCGCACGTTCACGGCGAAGGTGGCGTCGAAGTCGCCGGCACCAACGTCGAGCGCGGCGCCGTCGGGCTGCAGACCGGCGTTGTTCACGAGCACGTCGACGCCGCCGAGGGTCTCGATCGCCGCGACGACGACACCGCGCGGTCCGTCGATCGTGCCGAGGTCGGCGACGTGGGTCGCCAGCCGGTCGGCGTGCGGATGGCTGCTCGCGAGCCGGTCGAGTCCGTCGGCGAGCACGTCGGTCGCGAGCACCGCGGCGCCCTCGTCGAGGAAGGCATCGACGATGCCTCGACCGATGCCCCGGGAAGCGCCCGTCACGATCACCCGTCGTCCCTCGAACCGCATCGGTCCCGCTCCTTCCTCATCGCCGGCCACGGCCGGCATCACGCGCTCGCGGTCACGAGCGCGATCGTCGCATCCTCGATGGCTTCGTCGTCGAGTTCCACGCCCAACCCGGGCCCGTCGGGTGGATGCACCAGCCCATCGCTGTCCCGTGCGGATGGGGGTGCGCACGCCGTGCTCGAACGGCTCGGGCGGCACGGCTTGCTCGAAGAAGCTCGTGCGTCCGAAGGCGAGTGCCACCTGCAGGTTCACCGCCTGGATCACCGTGTGGCCGTAGCTGATGAGCTCCACGTCGAGCCCGGCATCGGCGGCGATCGCCATGAGGTCGCGCGCGGCCGTCGGACCCCCGGCGAACGAAACGTCGAACCGCACGGCGTCCCAGGGTGGATCGCGCAGCACGTCGGCGACGAGTCGCGCGTCCCAGATCGCGTCGCCGGCGGCCAGGATCGGCACGCCCGGCACCGCACGACGCAGGGCGCGGAACCCGGCGAGGTCGAAGTCGGGCAGCGGCGCTTCGAACCATCGCACGCCGGCATCGGCGCAGGCGCGAGCCACGAGCTCGGCGCCCGCTCGGTCGTAGCGGCCTTCCGCATCGTGCATCACGACGAGGTCAGGGAAGGCCGCCCGAACCCGTGTCACCAACGCAGCGTCGCGCGCCGGGTCACCCCAGGCGTGCAGCTTCACGGCGCCGAATCCCTGCGAGGCGAGCTCACCGATGGACGCGACGTAGGTCTCCTCGTCACCGAGCAGGGGCACCGAGGCGTACGCGGGAAGCCCCGGCGCGCCGGCCCGACCACCGAGCGCCTCACGCAACGTCACGCCGGCGCGCCGGGAGGCGAGGTCCCACAGCGCGGTGTCGACCGTGGAGCGCACGGCCTGCGGGAACGGCGACGTGCCGTCCTCGGTGAGCAGTGCCGCGACCCGGTCGCGGTCGTCGGCGTCGAGGCCGATGAGCCTCGGCACGATCGTGCTGAGCGTCTCGATGGGCGCCAGGTCGTGGTCGCCGAACGAGTCGGAGTCGTAGGCCCCGATGCCGGTGGCCCCCGAGTCGTCGGTGATACGCACCAGCGTCGTCGTCGTGAAGACCTCGTCGGATCGATCCGTGTACCGGAACCGCTCGACCTCGGGACCGAGGGCACGGCACTCCACGCCCGCGATCAGGCCCATCTCCACCGCCTTGAGCGGCCGTCTTGTCGTCGGTCAACAGTCGACATCTCCGTGCTAGGCTCCGCCGCATGAGCGAGCCACCGTCCACCCTTCGGCCGCTGGAAGCCCCTCGATCCCTCGCGGAAGACGCCGCCGACCGCATCCGCGAGCAGATCCTCAACGGCGGGTTCAAGCAGGGGGAGCACCTCGTCGAGGCGAAGATCGCCGAGCAGCTCAACATCAGTCGCGGGCCGGTGCGCGAGGCGTTCAAGCTGCTGCGCGCCGAAGGGCTGCTGAACGAGGAGCCGCGGCGCGGCACGTTCGTGGTCAGCCTGACGGCCGACGACGTGCTCGAGATCTACGGCCTGCGAGCGGCGCTCGAGGGCCGGGCCGGTCGCATGGTCGCGCGAGCGCACGACCCCTCCGCGCTCGCCCGTCTGCGGGCGCTCGCCGACGACATCGACCGCGCCGTGGCCTCGGGGGATCCGGTCGCCGCGAGCCGTGCCGACCTCGCCTTCCACGAGGGTCTGTGCGAGCTGTGCGGCAACTCGCGCATCCACGAGGTGTTCATGCGCTACGTGCCGACGCTGCGTGGGTTGCTGCGTCTCGACGAGCAGGTGCTGCGCTCGCTCGACGAGATCTCGTCGCAGCACCGCCCGCTCGTCGAGGCCATCGAGGCCGGCGACGAGGAAGGAGCGGCGACGCTGCTGAACGAGCATGCGGAGCACGCCGGCGAGCTGATCGCCGGCGTGCTCGCGTCGAACGACTGACACGAAGACCGTCAGGCCAGGTACGACAGCAGCCGCTGCCCCACCCGTTCGTTGGCGTAGGCCGTGCCGGCGAAGTCGCCCGCCCGGGCACCCCAGGCGTAGATCGGCACCGGCGTGCCGGTGTGCTCGCCCTCGTCGGAGCCGCTCCAGCCCCATCTGACCTTGAACCGCGCGGCGAGCACGTCGGCGATGCCCATCTCCTTGTTCCTGGCGATCAGGGCTCGCTCCGCGTTCGTCAGGTTCGAGATGCCCGCGTAGGTCGCGAGCGTGGCGTCGATGCCCGCGCCCTTGGCGATCAGGCCCCACATCCATTCGGTCGACGCCGTCTGTCCGCGGAGACCGGCGACATTCGGTCTTGCCGTTCACGACGAGGCCACCACATCTCGTGGTCGGCGGTCACGAGGATGAGGGTGTCGGTGCGACCCTTCGCCCAGTCATAGGCTGCCTTGATCGCCGCGTCGAACGCCAGGACCTCGGCCGCCGTCCATGCGCCGTCGCGGGAGTGCCCGGCCCAGTCGATCTGCCCGGCTTCGACCATCAGGAAGAAGCCATCGGGGTCCGCCGAGAGCACGTCGATCGCGGCCTTCGTGGAATCGGTGATGGTCGGGTGCTTGCCGACCGCCCCCTCCTCCTCGCGATCGATCGCGTAGGCCATCGTCTGCACGCCGATCAGCCCGTACATCGGCCCCGCGCCGGGGCCCGCGGCGTACGCCTTGAGCTCGGTCACGTCGTCGACATAGGTCACGCCCGGCTGGTTCTCGAGCGGCGCGACGGCGCCGCCGCCTCGTCCGCCGAGCAGGAACTCGATGCCCTGCTCGCGCATCTGGCGGGCGACCTCATCGTCCTCGCCGCGGTCGGTCACGTGGGCGGCGAACGCTCCGGCGGTCGCGTCGGGCAGGTCCACCGTGCTGAACAGGCCGGTCGCCTTGCCTCGGTCCTCGGCATCGCTCCAGCACCGTCTCGACCGAGGTCGGCTCGGGCTCGGTCGGGATCATCGAGAGCCACCCGTTGTTCGTCTCGTACCCGGTCGCGAGCGCGGTTGCGCCGGCGGCCGAGTCGGTGACGCCTTCGAGTGAGTCGGTGTTCAGCGATCCGGTCGCTCCCCAGGGGATGCCGTCGATGAACAAGGCGAGCCCCCTTCACCCGACGTCCGATCTCGACCTGCTCGGGCCCCATGCCGTCGCCGATGAACAGGATCACGTTCTTGGGCGCCGCGCTCGGCGGCGGGGTGGGCCTCGGCGGCCTGCCGGCGGCGGGCGTTGCGACGAGCGCGAGCGCCGATGCGCTCGCCGTGATCGCGGCGAGCACGATCGCGACCCGCCGTCTCCCTTCCTGCACGATCATCGGGGGACCCCCTCCACTCGGATTCCGCAGGACGGTACGCTACGTCCGGCCTAGCGGTCAACGGTTGACAATCTGCAACTCGGCCCGATACGGTCGCCGTCCGGCTCTCGTGCTGGTCTCGTCGAACTGTTACGGAGGGGTAGCGCGATGGCGTGGAACCGGTTCCTCCGCGGCCTCGGCGGTCGCGGCAGCCCTGTCCCTGGTGACGACGGCCTGCTGGCGACGACGCGGACCCGCCGCCCGAGCGGCGGCGGGACCGATACCTCGACGCCGACCGACCCCGCGTCGATCACCGGCACGATCCGCCTCTACTCCTACTCCGACGGGTTCGACCCCGAGTACATGGAGTCGTTCTTCGAGACGTACCCGAACATCGAGCTCGAGACCGCCTCGTTCGGCAGCAACGAGGAGGCCGTCGCGAAGATCCAGGCGGGGTTCGAGGCCGACGTCGTCAACAGCTGCGTCGACGAGGCGACCCTGGAGATGGTGAACAGGGCATGTACCAGCCGCTCGACGTCAGTCTCGGCTCGAGCACTGGGACGACATCTGGCCCGGCATGAAGGAGCTGCCGGGCGTGCAGGTCGACGGCGCAGGTCTACATCGTGCCGGTCGACGCCGGCACGGCGGGCATCATGTACAACGCCGACGAGATCACGACCCCGCCGGACTCGTGGACCGACCTGTTCGACCCGCAGTACGCGGGCCGGGCGTCGCTCGAGGACCTCGCCATCACGGCGCTCGACGTCGGCGCGCTGGCCAACGGCATCTCGAACCCGCTCGAGATGACGCCCGACGAGCTCGAGATGGTGAAGCAGTACCTGATCGATCACCGCGACCAGTTCCGCACGTTCTGGAAGGGCGAGGCCGACGTGAAGGCGCAGTTCAAGTCGGGCGAGATCGTGATCGCGTCCGGCTACCCGGGCATCGCGAAGGCGCTGCGCAGAAGGACGGCATGAACGTGCAGTTCGCGGCGGCCAAGGAAGGTCAGATGCTGTGGACCTGCGGCTACGGCATCAGCCCCGACATCGCCGAGGAGAACCTCGACGCCGCCTACGCGCTGCTGAACTGGTACACGAGCCTGCCGCCGCAGATCTACGCGGCCACGAACTTGGAACTACCTCACGTCGAACCACGGGCATCATCGACGCCGTGCCGCCGAGGTCGTCGAGGAAGCCTCGCTCGACTCGCTGTTCACGCTGGAGAACGCGATCCCCGCGAGCCCGCCCGATGACCGTGCGGCCTGGATCGCCGCGTGGACCGAGGTGAAGGCCTCCTAGTGGCGATCGATGCGGTCGGGTCCGCGGGCGTCGTCGTCGGCGACTCGACCGCGCGGCCTCGCGGTGGCGCCGTCGCCGAGCACTGAACACCTGGGGGTGGCGCGGCTTCCTCGCGCTCGTCGGCCTCGCTGCTCTTCGGGCCGCTCGTGATCCTCGTGCTCTTCTCGTTCAACGACTCGAACATCCTCGTCGTTCCCGCTCGAGGGGTTCACGACGAAGTGGTACGACGAAGCGCTCACCGACCCGGTGCTGCGCAAGGCGCTGCGCGAACTCGTTCCGCGTGGCGTTCGTCGTCGCGCCGCTCTGCCTCGTGCTCGGCACGCTCGCGGCGTTCGGGCTCACGCGGTTCCGGTTCCGGGGGCGGGGCGTGATCGGCGGGCTCGTCGGCGCGCCGCTCGTGCTGCCGTGGCTGATCATCGGCATCGCCGCGCTGATGGGCTACGCGCGCGCCGACATCGACCTGAGCCTGAAGACCGTGGTCGCGACGCAGACCGTCTGCACGTTCCCGCTCGTGACGGCGATCGTGGCGGCGCAGCTGTTCCGGTTCCAGAAGGTGCAGGAGGAGGCCGCGATCGACCTCGGGTGCTCGCGGCTGCAGGTGCTGCGGCACATCATCCTGCCGCACATCGGCCCCGGCGCTCGCGGCGGCCGGCGATCTTCGCGTTCGCGTGGTCGTTCAACAACTACGAGATCAGCGCGTTCACGCTCGGGTTCCAGCAGACGTTCCCGGTCTGGGTGTACTCGAACGTGCGCAATCCCGATCACACCGCGATCGTGAACGCGATCTCGGCGCTGATCTCGCTCGGCGCAGGTGGTGCTGATCTGGTTCGCCCTGAAGCTGATGCGCCTGCGCAGCGGCGACGCAGGCGACGACTGACATGATCGCCGGCACCGAGGCGGTCGCGGCGGCGGCGAGGACCTGAATGGCCGAGCTGCCGGCGACACGCTCGGCATCGGCGTCGACGAGGACGCCCGCCGCGCCCGGCGGGGCCCGCGACGGCCCGGCGGGGCGCGCGGCGCCTTCGGCATCCTGTTCGCGCCCGTCACGCTGCTGCATCGTGCTCTTCCTGCGTGCCGTTCCTGATCATGGTGCAGATGAGCGTCGTGAAGTTCCCGCCGCACACCGACAGCGGGTACACGCTCGACCACTACGTCGAGGTGCTCACGAACCCGCTGAACCTGCACATCGCCGTGGACGACGTTCACGATCGCGACCACGGCGATGATCGCGATGCTGCTCGTCGCGATCCCCCTCGCCTACTTCATGGTCTTCAAGGCGCGGACAGGTGGGAGCTTTCCTGCTGCTCGCGCTCGTGCTCGCCGACGAGCTCGCGCCGGTCGTGAAGGTCTACGCGTGGCAGGTGATCCTCGGCCGCAACGGCATCCTGAACTGGCTGATCCCAGGGCCGCCGGTGGAGTGGCTGCTTTACAGCCAGTTCGCGGTGATCCTCACGCTTGCGACCACGTACATCACGTACACCACGATCCCGATCTACGCCGCGATGAAGGCGATCGAGCCGGCGACGTTCGAGGCCGCGACCGACCTCGGCGCCGGATGGTGGCAGCAGGCGCGCAAGATCCTGATCCCGCTCGCGGCACCCGGCATCTTCGTCGCGATGATCCTCGTGTACATCCCGATGCTGACCGACTTCGTGACCTCCGACATCGTCGGCGGCACCGGCTCGTACATGATGGGCCAGCGCGTGCGCGACCTGATCCTCGGCGAGGGGAACTGGGGCACGGGGTCGGCGCTGAACTTCCTGCTGCTCGCGATGTCGGTGCTGCTGTCGCTCGGCGCCTACCGGCTCGCCCGACTGAACAGGATCGAGTCATGAGCGCATCGACGATGCAGGGCGGCGACCGCGCCGGAGAGATCCTCGTGGAGTCGGTCACGAAGCGGTTCGGCGATGTCACCGCCGTCAACGACGTCTCGATCACGATCCCGGGCGGGGAGTTCTTCTCGATGCTCGGCCCGAGCGGGTGCGGCAAGACGACCACCTTGCGCATGATCGCCGGCTTCGAGGCGCCCGACGCGGGCCGCATCGTGCTGCAGGGCGCCGACGTGACGCACGTGCCGCCGCCCAAGCGCAACGTGAACATGGTGTTCCAGGCCTACGGGCTGTTCCCGCACATGACGGTGGCGGAGAACATCGCGTTCGGTCCGAAGATCAAGAAGTGGTCGCGCGAGGAGACGCGCGACGCGCGTGGCCGAGGCGATCCGCACGGTGCGCTCGACGGGTTCGAGGACCGCCGTCCCGGCCAGCTCTCCGGCGGCCAGCAGCAGCGCGTCGCGCTCGCGCGCGCGCTCGTGAACCGCCCGGCCGCCCTGCTGCTCGACGAGCCGCTCGGCGCCCTCGACCTGAAGCTCCGCAAGGAGATGCAGCTCGAGCTGAAGGACCTGCAGCAGCGCACGGGCACGACGTTCGTCTACGTCACGCACGATCAAGAGGAGGCGATGACGATGAGCGATCGCATCGCCGTGATGAACGGCGGCGTGGTCGAGCAGCTCGCGACGCCGCGGGAGCTGTACCAGCGGCCGGCGAGCGCGTTCGTGGCCGGGTTCATCGGCACGTCGAACCTGATCGAGCTGCGCGTCGATCGCCGTGACGGCGGACTGCTCGCGATGGACCTCGGCGACGGGCAGCGCATCCTGGCGGTCGCACCCGAGCAGGGTGCCGGCGACCGCGCCCAGGTCACGATCACCGTGCGGCCCGAGTGGATCAAGCTCTCGACCGGTGAGGCGGGCGACCGCGCCTGCCACGTGGGCGGCACCGTGATCGACGTGGTCTACCTCGGCTCGGTCACCCAGCTGATCGTGCTGCTGCCGACCGGCGAGCGGCTGACGGTGCACCGCTGAACGACGAGGTCGGCGCCACGGAGCCTCGCCCGGGACAGCAGGTGATGCTGCACTGGGCCGCCGAGCACAGCTACGTCGTGGGCTCCGAGGCCGGCGCGGCCGAGATCGCTGCGGGCGATGCCGGTGCCCCGACCGCCGACGTGACGACATCCTGAAGAGAGAGGAACGACCATGGCTACCGAGGCGACGCCGCTCACCGCCGATCAGATCGTCGCGGACTCGAAGCGGTACACCCTCTACGACTGGCAGGCGCAGTCGAAGGCATCGCCGCTCGCGATCGATCGCGCCGAGGGCGTCTACATGTACGGCGTCGACGGGCGCCGCTGGCTCGACTTCAGCTCCCAGCTCATGGGCGTGAACATCGGCCACGGCGACAAGCGCGTCACCGAGGCCATCGCGCGCCAGGCCGAGAAGCTGCCGTACATCTCGCCCTTCCAGGCGTTCGAGGGCCGGGCGGTGCTCGGCCGCAAGCTCGCCGAGCTCTGGCCGGGCGACATCGAGAAGACGTTCTTCACGCTCGGCGGCGCCGAGGCGAACGAGAACGCGGTGAAGATCGCGAAGATGGTCACCGGTCGCCAGAAGGTGCTCGCCCGCTACCGCAGCTACCACGGGTCGACCTACGGCACGATGATGCTCACCGGCGATCCGCGCCGCTGGCCCAACGAGCAGCCGCCGATGCCGGGGGTCGTGCACGTGCTCGACCCCTACCACGGTCCCCAGCGTGAGGTCGACGATGCACAGACGGCGCTCGCGCTGCTCGAGGAGACGATCGAGCTCGAGGGTCCCGGCACGATCGCGGCGTTCATCCTCGAACCGGTGACCGGCACGAACGGCATCCTCATCCCGCCCGAGGGCTACCTGCAGGGGGTGCGAGAGCTGTGCACCCGGCACGGCATCATGCTGATCGCCGACGAGGTCATGTGCGGCTGGGGCCGCACGGGCGAGTGGTTCGCCGTGAACCACTGGGGCGTCGTGCCCGACATCATCACGACGGCGAAGGGGCTCACCTCGTCGTACGCGCCGCTCGGCGCGGTCGCGCTCGCGCCGCACGTCGCCTCGTACTTCGACGACAACGTCTTCTGGGGCGGGCTCACCTACAACACGCACCCCCTGGGCGTCGCAGCGGCGATCGCCGCGGTGCAGGTGATCGAGGACGACGACCTCGTCGGCAACGCGAAGCGGCTCGAGCCCGTGATGCGCGCCCACCACGAGGCGCTCGCGGCCAAGCACCCGAGCGTCGGCCGGTACCGCAACATCGGTCTGTTCGGCATCCTCGAGCTGGTGAAGAACCGGGAGACCCTGGAGCCGCTCAGCCCCTTCAACCAGATGAACGACACGATGCAGCAGGTGAACCGCTTCCTGCTCGACAACGGGCTCGCCACGTTCATCCGTTGGTGGAACGTGATGACGAACCCGCCGCTGTGCATCGACGAGGAGCAGCTCGCGCGAAGGCTTCGAGATCATCGACCGGGCTCTCGACATCGCCGACGCGGCGATGGAGGACTGAGGTGCCCGAGCGCATCGGGTTCATCGGGCTCGGCATCATGGGCAAGCCCATGGCGAGCAACCTGCTCGCGGCCGGGTTCGACGTCACGGTGCACTCCCGCTCCGCGGGACCCGTCGACGAGCTCGAAGGTGCGGGCGCGACACGGGCCCAGGACTCCGCGGCGGTCGCCGCGGCGAGCGACATCACGATCACGATGCTGCCCGACACGACCGACGTGGAGCGGGTGCTGACCGGTCCCGGCGGCGTCATCGAGGGAACGCGTGCGGGGTCGCTCGTGATCGACATGAGCTCGATCGACCCCGAGCCGACCCGCGCGATGGCGGCGGCCTTCGCCGCGCGCGACGTCGCGATGCTCGACGCCCCGGTGAGCGGGGGAGAGAAGGGCGCGATCGACGCCGCGCTCTCGATCATGGTCGGTGGCGACGACGCTGCGTTCGACCGTGCGCGGCCCGTCTTCGAGGCCCTCGGGAAGAACATCGTGCACGTCGGGCCGAGCGGCGCGGGCCAGGTCTGCAAGGCCTGCAACCAGCTCGTGGTGGCGGCGACGATCGAGGCGGTCGCCGAGGCCCTGCTGCTCGCGGAACGATCGGGGGTCGACGCGGCGAAGGTGCGCGAGGCGCTGCTCGGCGGGTTCGCCGGCTCGAAGATCCTCGAGGTGCACGGCCAGCGCATGCTCGACCGGGCGTTCGACCCCGGCTTCCGCATCCGGCTGCATCGCAAGGACGCCCGTATCGTCGAGGCCGCGGCCGCGGCCACCGCCACGCCCATCCCGTCGTTCACGGCCGTGACCCAGCAGCTGCAGCGCGCCGTCGATGCCGGCGACGGCGATCGCGACCACTCGGCCCTGTACGCCGAGCTCGTCCGCGAGGCAGACTCTCCGGCGTGACCACCGACCACGACGCGTCACCCGCGGTGCCCGAGGAGCTGACGGGCGTGCTCACGGCCGACCCGCCCCGCTTCGACGAGGGCGACGTGCCGGCCCTCGCAGCGGCCTCGTTCGGCTTCGACGGCGAGGTCGAGCGGCGGTTCGAGAGCGAACGCGACCAGAACTTCCTGCTGCGGGCGGGCGACGGCGAGCGCCGCATCTTCAAGATCTCCAACGCCGGGGAACGCCCCGACGTGCTCGACATGGAGGTCCGCGCCGCGCTGCACGCTCTGCGGGCCGACCCCTCGCTGCCCGTGGCGGCGCCCTTCCCGACCGGCGGCGACCCCGAGCGCTACGTCGTCACCGTTCGCGACGAGGAGCGCGGCACCGAGCACATGGTGCGCATGTCGGCGTTCATGCCGGGGCGCGGCTCGACCGACGGCATCGACCTCGACCACGCGGCGCTGTGGGCCTACGGCGAGACGCTCGCGCGTCTCGGCCGGGCGTTACGTGGCTTCTTCCACCCGGCCGCCGACCGGGTGCTGCTGTGGAACGTCGAGCATTGTCTGGCGCTGCGGCCGATGACGGCCTCGATCGAGGACCCCGACCGTCGGGCGCTCGTGCAGCGCGTCTTCGACCGGTTCCAGGAACGCGTGCTGCCACGGTGGCCTGGGCTTCGTGCCCAGATCGTGCACGGCGACCTCACGCTCGACAACGCCTTGCTCGACGACGACGGGCGCATCACGGGCATCGTCGACTTCGGCGACATGTCGCATACCGCGCTGCTCGCCGACCCTATCTCGGCGCTCGACTCGGTGCTGTCGGTGCGGGCCGGCGACGCGTTGTTCAGCGCCGCCGCGGCGCTGCTCGACGGCTACGGGTCGGTCACTCCCCTCGAGCCCGACGAGCGCGCCCTGCTCGGCGACTCGCTCGCGGCGCGGGTGGCCCTCACGGTGACGATCTCGGCCTGGCGGGTGGAGCGCTTCCCCGAGAACGCGCGGTACATCCTGAGCTGGGACCGCGTCGCCTGGAGCATGCTCGAGGCGTTCGCCGCAGCTGGCTTCGACGAGATCGCCCGTGGCTTCGGCGCGCCGCCCGAGACGCCATCGACCGAGGAGCTCGTCGCGCGCCGCGCCGCGGTCTTCGGCACCGCGCTCGCGCCGCTCACCTACTCGACGCCGCTGCACCTCGTGCGCGGCCGCGGCGTGTGGCTCGAGGACGTCGACGGCCGTCGCTACCTCGACTCCTACAACAACGTGCCGGTGGTCGGGCACGCGCATCCGCGGGTCGCGACCGCGATCGCCGACCAGGCTCGCGTGCTCAACACGAACCTGCGGTACCTGCATCCACGTGCGATCGAGCTCGCCGAGCGGCTCGTGGCATCGATGCCGGAGGGCTCGGGCCTCGACACGGTGCTCTTCCTGAACGCGGGCAGCGAGGCCACCGACCTCGCGTGGCGTCTCGCGACCGTCGCGACCGGCAACGACGGCGGGCTCGTGACGTCGTTCGCCTACCACGGGGTGACGACCGCCTCGACCGACCTGTCGCCCGAGGAGTGGCGTGGCGGCTGGCGCCCCGACCACGTGGAGCCGTTCACGCCTCCCGTCGAGCGAAGTCGCCGCCACCGCCGCGCCCGTGCGTGAGGCGATCGAGCGACTGGCGGCTCGGGGACACCGCGCCGGCCGCGCTGTTCGTCGACACCGCCTACACCAGCGACGGCGTGCTGGCCGCCGGTGCCGCCTATCACGCCGAGATAGCCGAGGCTGTCGCACGCCGCCGGCGCGTTCGTCGTCGCCGACGAGGTGCAGGCGGGCTACGGGCGGTCGGGCGAGCACCTGTGGTCCTTCGTCGCGTGCGGACTCAGCCCGACCTCGTCACGCTCGGCAAGCCCATGGGCAACGGCCACCCGATCGCGGCCGTGATCGCCCGGCGCGACGACGTCGAGCGCCTCGCCGGCGCAGGCCGAGTTCTTCTCGACCTTCGGCGGGCAACCCGGTGGCTGCCGCCGCGGGACTCGCCGTGCTCGACGTGATCCGTGACGAACAGCTCGTGTCGCACGCTGCCGAGGTGGGACGACGGCTCCGTTCACGTCTCGAGGCGCTGGGCGACCGGCACCCGTCGATCGCGGCGATACGAGGCAGGGGGTTGCTGCTCGGCGTGGAACTCGTGCGGCCTGGCGATGGCGCACCCGACCCCGAGCTCGCCGCCCGGGTGCTCGACGGCGTGCGGGACCGGGGGGTCCTCATCGGTTCGACCGGTCCGCTCGACAACGTGCTGAAGGTGCGCCCGCCGCTCGTCGTGACACCGGATGAAGCCGACATGATCGTCGCGGCGATCGACGAGACGCTCGCCGAGACGGCCTGACACGTCACCACCCACCGCATCGGGGTCTGGGAACATCGAGGCGTCGAGCATCTGGTTCCCGGGAGGACGTGAGGATCGTGGCTGAGCTCTCCGCCGAGCGCATCGTCGAGCTGTCGAAGCGATACACGCTGTACGACTGGCAGGCGCAGTCGAAGGCAGCCCCGATGGCGGTCGCCTCGGCCGAGGGCGTGCACTTCACGACCGTCGACGGGAAACGCTTCCTCGACTTCAACTCGCAGCTGATGGGCGTGAACATCGGGCACGGCGACAAGCGCGTGCTCGACGCGATCGCGCGGCAGGCCGAGACGCTTCCTTACATCTCGCCGTTCATGGCCTACGAGACCAGGGCGCTGCTCGGGGAGAAGCTCGCGACGCTCTGGCCCGGCGAGCTCGAGAAGTCGTTCTTCACGCTCGGCGGCGCGGAGTGCAACGAGAACGCGATCCGCATCGCGAAGGCGTACACGGGCCGGCAGAAGGTGCTCGCGCGCTACCGCAGCTACCACGGCGCCACGTACGCCACGATCAACCTGACGGGTGACCCGCGCCGCTGGGCGAACGAGAACCCGCCGATGCCCGGCGTGGTGCACGTGCTCGACCCCTACCACGGCACCCGGCGTGGGTTCGACGACGCGGAGACGGCGCTCGCCCTGCTGCGCGGAGACGATCGAGCTCGAGGGCCCCGACACGATCGCGGCGTTCATCCTCGAACCGGTCGTCGGCACGAACGGCATCCTGATCCCACCCGACGGGTACCTGCAGGGTGTGCGCGAGCTCTGCACCGAGTTCGGCATCGTGATGATCGCCGACGAGGTGATGGCCGGGTTCGGCCGCACGGGGGAGTGGTTCTCGGTGAACCACTGGAACGTGGTGCCCGACCTGTTGTCGACCGCGAAGGGGCTCACCTCGTCATACCTGCCGCTCGGCGCGCTCGCGATCGCACCCGAGATCGCCGCGCACTTCGACGAGCACGTGTTCTGGGGCGGGCTCACCTACAACTCGCATCCGCTGTCGTGCGCAGCGGCCCTCGCCGCGATCGAGGTGCTCGAGCAGGACGACCTCGTCGGGAACTCGAAGCGCATGGGCGAGGTGATGGCCCGCCATCACGAGGAGCTCGCGTCGAAGCACCCGAGCGTCGGTCGCGTCCGCAACATCGGGCTCTTCGGCATCGTCGAGCTCGTGAAGAGCCGCGACACGATGGAACCGCTCAGCCCCTTCAACATGCTGAACGAGACGATGGCCGAGGTGAACCGGGCGTTGCTCGACCGGGGGCTGTTCACGATGGTGCGCTTCAACGGCATCATGACCAACCCGCCGCTCTGCATCACCGAGGAGCAGCTCGAGGAGGGCTTCGAGATCATCGACGACGTGCTCTCGATCGCCGACGCCGCGGCGACGGCATGAGGATGGCATGAGGACGTGATGAACGCGAGACAGACGGCGTCGGGCCGGGTGCTCGGGGTCATCACGATGCTCATCGTGGTCGCGGTGCTGGCGTACTACCTCTTCCTCATCTCGTCGCAATCAACGTGGGATCTCGGGCGGGTCGGGCTCGTGGTGGCCTTGTTCCTGACCGTGCTCGCCTGCATCGCCGGGGGCCTCCTGCTCGAGTCGCCTGCGGGACGAGGCATCGCGGGCGCCGGGGCGGCCGGGCTGCTGCTGTCGATGAGCGTGCTCGCCCTGTTCTCGATCGGACTGCTCCTGCTGGTCGGGGCCATCATGTCGGTGGTGTGGCTCGTGCGGACGAGGTCGGAGCGTCGGGGCGTGCGAGCCGCCCCGATCGTCGGAGCGTTCTGCGTCGGCGCTTTGTTGCCCTGGGTGATCCTGCTCGCTTGAGGTCCCGTGACCTCTACGGCAGGCCTGCGATACCGACGAACTCGAAGTGCATGCCGTCGGGCACCGTCCAACGCCCTCCCCACGTGAAGCCGTGCTCGCGCATCACGCGCACGAGGATCGCCGGCTGGTTCGGCGGCGAGCCGTAGGGGTTCGTGAGCGAGTTGATGTCGACCGCGGCCCCCCATGAGTGGTGCGAGATGGCGCCGTTCGGCCGACGCATCACCATGCGCGCGTTGTGGCAGCCCGCGAAGTTCCGGATGGCGTCGTCACGGCCCTGGTCCCGCAGTTCCCGCATCGCGGCGATGAGCGGTGGGAAGACCTTCCGGTGGCATGTGAACCGCCCGAGCAGCGGCACGTGCCGTGACGCGAGTTGGTCCTGCGTGAACGCCGGCTGGATGCGCAGATATCCGGGGCGGTTCGGATCGGGGTAGGCGCGGAACTCGCCGAACCCGCGCTTCATGAGCACGGGCGGCCACACCGAATCGGCCTGCCGGCGGAACTCGGCGTGGCCGGGTCTGCGGACCCGGGGCGGATAGCCCGGGCCGAGCAGGGGCGCGATGCGACGCGCGAGCTCGCGCTCGGTAGGGTCGCCGCCCATGTCCAACAGTGCGAACCGCGGGTGCCGCACGCCGAGCCGCCGCCCCGTGTCGCGGGAGACCACCACCTCGCTCCACGAGGCGACCTCGTCGGGCACGACGGCGCCGACCACGATGGGTCCGTCGGCGAAGACCATGCGGTCGCCGACGTCGAGCCGGCGGAGTGCGGCGCTCGACCGCCCGAGCACGCCACGGCCGTCGCGCAGGGCGCCCACCACCTCGGCGCGCCACGCCTGGGGCAGGAACGGGCGCAGATCGCGCGCCGAGGTCGCGGTGATCTCGATCGGGATGCGGTAGCGGCCGCTGCGGCGGTCGACCACGGTGCCGTCGTCGCGCACCGACCGCGACATCCAGATCGTGTCGCCCGACACCACGACCACGTGCTCGGTGCCGTGCAAGCGGTCGAGGCGCGGGGTGAGCCCGGTGGGGAGTCCGCCGGTGCGCCACATCAGGTAGGCCGGTGGCATCCAGGTGTCGCCAGCCGTGGCCGCCATCGCGGGCGGGGTCACGGTGAGCGCCATCATGGCCCCGGCCGCGGCGGCGAGGCGACGCAGGCGGGTGCGCCGAGAGCTCACTGGCTCACGCGCGCTCGGGCCTCGACGGCACCGACCGGCGTCCAGCCCTCATCGGCCATCAGGCTGGAACGCCCGCCCATCGCTCCGCCCATTGACCCAGCTCGTCCATGACCTTCGTGAGATCGCGCCCACGGTCGGTGAGGTGGTACTCGATCAACACGGGGGTCGAAGGGGTCACGTCGCGGGTCACGATGCCCTCGGCTTCCAGTTCCTTGAGGCGCTCGCTCAGCAGGCCGTCAGAGATGTGGGGGATGGCGCCCTTGATGTCGCCGAACCGGGTGGAACCGGTTTGCAGGGCACGCACGACCTGCGGGTTCCACCGCTTGCCGATCAGCTCGGCGGCCCGCTGGAAGTGCTCGCAGATCGGTGCTTCCTCGACCATGTCCTCGTGGCTCCCGGGGCATCCTATGCCCCCGTGGTGGGTGGGACTTCCACATGCATCGGTTCGGAAACCTCAGGTACTTAGGAATATAGAGTACCTTAGGAACCGTTAGTGATGACATGCACCGCCACGAGGGGTGGCGGCAAGACACAGGAGGATGGCACATGTCGCAGGCAGTCCGCGAGATCGACGGCATCTCGGTTCCACCGGCCGGCAAGTACGAGCTCGACACGAGCCACACCGAGGTGGGGTTTGTGGCACGGCACATGCTCACGAAGACCCGTGGCCGCTTCACCGAGTTCAGCGGCACCATCGAGGTCGGCGACACGCCCGAGACCTCGAGCGTGGAGGTCGAGGTCAAGACGTCGAGCGTGCAGACGAACTTCGAGCAGCGCGACAGCCATCTGAAGAGCGCCGACTTCTTCGAGATCGACGAGTACCCGGTCATGACGTTCCGCTCCACGGCGATCCGTCACACGGGTGGCTCGAGCTTCGAGCTCGAGGGCGATCTCACGATCAAGGACACCACGAAGCCGGTCACCCTCACCGGCGAGTTCCTCGGCTGGGGCAAGGACCCCTACGACAACACGATCTTCTCGGCGGAGGCCACCACGACCGTAAACCGAGAGGACTGGGACCTGACGTGGAACGTCGCGGTCGAGACCGGCGGCTTCCTGGTCGGCAAGAAGGTCGACCTCGTGATCGACGTCGAGGCTCGCAAGGTCGGCTGAGCGACCGATCGAACGGATGTGCCCGTGGAAGGCCGGCCCCTCGGGGCCGGCCTTCGTCATGCGAGGGGCGCTGCACCGCTCGCGCCGGCCTCGTACCAGGTGAGCTCGAAGAGGCGGTCGTAGGCCACCACCGTGTCGCCGGCCACCCAGAGATCGGCCGACCATCCGGACCCGAGCGCGGTGAATGTCCACCGGGTCGCGGCGAACCGTCCCGCGGGCGTGTCGATCTGCTCGGCCCCCCGCATGTCGTAGCGTTGGCGCTCGAGCGACGGTTCCAAGGTCATGGGCGCGAGGTACACGACCTCGATCTCGGCGCTCTCGGTCAGGCGTTTCGTGGTCACGAGGTTCGTGGCAGGCGTGAAGTAGTCGAGGTGCGTTTCGGGCCCGTAGTCGATCTCGATCTCCGTGCCGTCGCGGAACCCGACGAGCGCGTCACCCCTGGGCTCCAGCAGCAGATGGTGCTCGCCGGTGTCGATGCGCACCCGGGCGATGCGCCATCCGGAGTCGACCGCCACGTCGACGACCTCGCGATGCGGCACGGGGTCGGTGGTGTCGACGTCGCTGAAGTACCGCCAGCCCATGGGGCCGGGCGCGCTGCGGAAGTTCTCGGTGCCGACCGGCGATGCATCGTCGCCGAGCACGGCGTATCGGCCCTGTGGCATGGCCTCACGCTATCCCACGCTGGCCTGTTCTCTCGCCCGCGATAGGGTGGGCGTCATGACGACGCAGGACGACGACGAGGCGGGGCGCACCGACACCGGGGGCCAACCCGGCGAGTCCGCGAAGGAACGGGTCGACCGGGAGCTCATCGAGTTCCTGAACGAGGTGCGCGTGGTGTTGCCGGGCGTGCAGGTGCTGTTCGCCTTCCTGCTCACGCTGCCCTTCACGGGCAAGTTCGACAGCCTCGACTCCGGCCAGAAGGTGGCCTACCAGATCGCCTTCTACGCGATCGCGATGGCGGCCGTGCTCATGATCAGTCCGACCGCCCTGCACCGGCTTCGTTTCCGCCAGGGCGACAAGGAGCACATCCTTCAGGCGTCGAATCGCATGATCCTGCTCGGCCTGGCGGCCCTGGCGGTCGGCATGGTGGCCACGGTGTGGTTGGTGTCGGAGCTGCTCTTCAAGCAGGGCACCGCGAACGCGATCGCCGTCGTTGCCTTGATCGTGGTGATCGGGATGTGGTTCGTGCTGCCGCTGTCGCGTCGATTCGCCGGTCGCGGCTGATCGAGGCGATCGTGCGCGTCGCGATCTGCCAGATGCGCGCCGACGGCGACGTCGAGCGCAACCTCGACCTCGCGATGCGGCTGCTGGACGAGGCCGCTCAGGGAGGCGCCGAGCTCGCCGCGCTGCCGGAGTACCTCGAGTTCATGGGACCGGCCTCTCGCCGGACTGAGATCGCGAACGAGGTGCCGGGCCCGGTGACGCAACGCCTGGGCGAGCTCGCGCGTTCCCGTTCGATGTGGGTCCTCGCCGGCGGATTGCTGGAAGCGGCGGACGGACGCGTGCACGACACCGCGGTGCTGCTCGCCGACGACGGCGACGTCGCCGCCGCCTACCGCAAGATCCACCTGTACGACGTGGCGCTGCCCGACCAGCCGCCGATCCGCGAATCCGACACGATCGCCGCCGGTGATGAGATCGTGACCGTGCGCATGGGCCATGTGCGCCTCGGCCTTTCGGTCTGTTACGACGTCCGCTTCCCCGAGCTCTACCGTGCCCTCATGGCCCAGGGGGCGCAGGTGCTCTGCGTGCCGGCGCAGTTCCAACACACGACCGGCCGCGACCACTGGCACACGCTGCTGCGGGCTCGCGCGATCGAGAACCAGGCGTTCGTGATCGCGCCGGGGCAGTGGGGACCCTTCGGCGATGCCGGGGAGGCACGCCGCTCGTACGGGCATTCGCTCGTGGTCGACCCCTGGGGCCGCGTGCTCGTCGAGGCCCCCGAGGAAGGCGACGGTGTGTGGTTCGCCGATCTCGACCTCGACGCCCAACGCGAGCTGCGACGGTCGTTCCCGGTGTTGCAGCATCGGCGCCTCGGCATCACCTGCTGACATGCGACGCCAGCTCGAGCACGGCTACGAGCTCGACGACGACCGTTCGCGCCTGGATCTCGACGTCGTGCACGGGTTCCTGACGCGGGCCTACTGGGCGGAGGGCCGCACACCTGAGACCGTCGCCCGTCTCGTCGCCGGCGCAGCCCGCGCGGTGGGCGTGTATCGAGATGGTGAGACGGTGGGGTTCTGCCGAGTGGAGAGCGACGAGGTCACCTACGCCCTGCTGCTCGATGTGTTCGTGCTTCCTCAGCATCGAGGCCGGGGGCTCGGCATCGAGCTCGTGCGCGAGGCGGTCGAGCTCGGCCCGCACGCCGATCTGCGGTGGGAACTGCGCACGCGCGATGCCCGGAGCCTGTACGAGCGGTTCGGCTTCGGTCCTCCCGACGTCGATCGGCAGATGACCCGACCGGGCACGCGCCGGTCCTGACTTCCGCCGCGGCACGCCCGATGGCATGCTGTCCGG
This sequence comes from uncultured Actinomycetes bacterium, assembly GCA_963722795.1. Classification (GTDB taxonomy): domain Bacteria; phylum Actinomycetota; class UBA4738; order UBA4738; family HRBIN12; genus JAOUEA01. Next base: position 237,463 of record CAVROD010000001.1, on the reverse strand, counting down.
ATCCGACGGGACTTGGGGGGGAACGACATGAGTGAACGAGCCGACGCCCTCGCCCAGCGCATCTTCGGATCGCTGCTCGGCACGATGGAAGTCTTCACGATCTATCTCGGTGATCGCCTGGGGCTGTACGCGGCGCTCGCCGACGGAGCCGCAACCTCGGCCGACCTCGCCGCGCGCGCGGGCATCGCCGAGCGATACGCGCGGGAGTGGCTGGAGCAACAGGCGGTCAACGGTCTCCTCGAGGTCGACGACGTGTCCGCTGCGCCGGACGATCGTCGCTACACGTTGCCGCCCGAGCATGCGGAGGTGCTCCTGGACCGCGACGCCCTGACGTACCTCACACCGATCACCCGCGTCTTGGTGTCGGCCGGGCAGCAGATGCCGGCGCTGATGGATGCCTACCGTGAAGGAGGAGGCGTCAACTGGCGTGACTTCGGCCCCGACATGAGCGAGGGACAGGAGTACGGGAACCGCCCCGCGTTCCTGGCCTCGATGGCGTCGTGGCTCCCCTTGGGGATGCCCGACGTGCACGAACGCTTGTCGAGGGGCGGACGGGTGGCCGACGTCGGGTGCGGCGGCGGATGGTCGTCGATCGCGATCGCGCGAGCGTACGAGGGGGTCACCGTCGACGGGTACGACCTCGACGAGCCCGCGGTCGAGCGGGCGCGGCGGAACGCCGAGGCGCATGGTCTCGCCGATCGAGTCAGGTTCCACGCGATCGACCCGGCCGAGATGGACCACGGCGAGGGCTACGACCTCGTGTGCGCGTTCGAGTGCATCCACGACATGCCGCAGCCGGTGCAGGTGCTGCGAGCGATGCGCTCCATGGCCGGCGAGGCGCGCGGCGTCATGGTCATGGACGAGCGGGTCGCCCACGAGTTCAGCGCGCCCGGCGATGAGATCGAGCGCCTCATGTACGGGTACAGTGCGCTCGTCTGTCTGCCCGACGGCATGTCGCATCCGGACTCGGTCGGCACCGGCACCGTGATGCGCCCGTCGATCTTCGAGGGCTACGCGAAGGAAGCGGGCTTCGACCGGGTCGAGATCCTGCCGATCGAGGCCGACCTCTGGCGCTTCTACCGATTGCACCCCTAGGGGGAGTCGAGATCGGTCTGCAGGTCGATGTCGCGGGGCGCGTCGCGACCGATCTCGACCTCCTCGATCCACTCCGGGTGGCTCGCCATCAGCACGCGGGCTCCGACGTCGCCGTGCAGGTGGCCGGCTTCCGCGTAGATCTCGCGGCTGAGCAGTGCGGGGCCGGGCCCGTCGGTGAAGCGCAGGCGCACGATCTGCTTCCTCGTCGCGCGGAACCGCTCGATCATCGACACCACGTCGTCGGCGGTGATGCCCGCCTGGTCGGCCATCAGCACGACGGTCCCCTCGCTGTCGTCGGCGACCTCGTGGAAGGCGGCCGCGAGCGACGTCGCCTGCCCGTCGCGGTAGGCGAGGTTGCGCACGAACCGGCCCTGAGCGGGAAGCTCGAGCGCCCGCTCGACCGAGTCGGCGTCGTGGCCGGTCACGACGAGCAGCTCATCGACCCCGGCCGCGGCGAGGGCATCGATCGCGTGCTGGGCGAGGGGCTTGCCGTCGACCGGGGCGAGCTGCTTGGTGCCTCCGAACCGGCGTCCCTCGCCGGCGGCGAGCACGAGGCCGGTGATCATGCTGTTCCGGTCACGTCGTCTTCCCGCCCCCGAACAGCCGGCGGAAGAAGTTCCTGATCAGGGCCCACACGGCGCTCAGGCCGAGCCCGATGCCGCCCACGTGCTTCGCCGGCGCCGGCCCGGACTGCGGCGTCGCGCCGGCAACAGGTGCGGTTCCGGTGTCGGCCGCCGGCGCGGGCGCGCCTTCGGCATTCATCGTGGCCTCGAGGCAGTCGGCGAACTGCTGCGTGAGCTTCTTCGAGATCTCCGGCAACAGGCCGCGGGAGAGTTGCGCCGCGGCGCCGGTCAACGTGATGTCGGCCACCATCTTCACGGTGGTCTGGCCATCGTCGGCGGGCTCGAGCCACGACGTGACGGTCGCGTTGGCCGCGCCCTTGCCCTTGGCCTCCATGCCTTTGGCGGCCAGCACCGCGCGGTGGGCCTGGTCATCGCGTTCGGTCATCTGCACCGTGCCGGCGAACGACAGGGCGACCGGGCCGAACTTCATGTTGAGCTTGCCCTTCCAATGCTGCTCGTCGATCGTCTCGGTGAGCTCGGCGCCGGGCATGCACGGGGCGATGCGCTCGACGTCGAGCAGGAAGGCCCACAGGTCGTCGACCGGGGTCGCCACGGTGAACTCGTTCTCGATCTTCATCGCCGCAGCCTAGCGATGACCGAGCGAGGGGGTGCGGCGGACGAAGAGCAGGTGACCCGGATGCACTCAGCGCGCCTCGGTGCCGGGGGCCGGGCGATCGTGGATCGGGCCGGGGCGTTCCTTCAGGAACCCGCCCCGACGGCCGTGCCTGGCGGCGACGATCTCGGCCACGATGGCCTGGGCGATCTCCTCGGGACCCTCCGCGCCGAGGTCGAGGCCCGCCGGGCCGTGGATGCGCTCCCGGTCGGTCGGTGATCTCGACGCCCTCGTCGGCGAGCTCCATCAGCAGCCGATGCGTGCGCGCCGACGGGCCGAGCATGCCGATGTAGCCGGCGTCGGAACCGAGCAGCGACCGCAGGTACTCCTTGTCGCGCAGGAAGTTGTGCGTCATCACGATCACGTGCGTCCGCCGGTCGATCGCCGCCTCCTTCGCCACCTGCTCCGGCGCCTCGACGTGCACGAACCCCGCCGCCTCGGGGAAGCGCTCGTGGGTGAGGAAGCCGGGCCGATCGTCGACCACGATCGGGTTCCACCCGATGCCCCGAGCCGCGCGCACGAGGGGGATCGCGTCGTGCCCGGCGCCGCAGACGAGCAGGCGCAGCGGCGGCTCGAGCACCTCGACGAACGCCCGAACCCCGTGCGTGAACATGTGGATCTCGGAGCGTTCGGCCTCGAGCAGCGCGCGGGCCGTTGCCATCGCCTCCGCGTCGACGACAGGCAGGCCGAGCGAACCCTCCGGGTCGCCGTGCGGGCGCACCACGATGCGGGTACCGGGGGCGACCGCCTCGTCCTCGCTCTCGAGCACGGTGACCACGCTGATCGGCTGTTCCTCTTCGAGCGCGGCCCGCAGGGCGTGCGCGACCTCGGCCGCCTGGTCGGCGGGCTCGATGAACACCTCGATCGCGCCGTTGCAGCCGAGGCCCAGTCCCCAGACCGCGTCGTCGTCGGCCGTGAGATCCCACCCGGCGAGGCGTGCCGTGCCCTCGGTCATGACGACACGAGCCATGTCGGCCACGTCGCCCTCGAGGCAGCCGCCGCTGATGTTGCCGATCGGTGCGCCGTCCTCGGGCACCAGCAGGCGGGCGCCCGGGCGGCGATACGTCGAACCTCGTACGGCGACGATCGTGGCCAGCGCCATGCGCTCGCCCTTGGCCGACAGGGACTCGATCGCCTGCAGGACGTCGGAGATCTCGCTCACGCGTCGATGGTCGCACAGGCGACCCCCGGCGACGAGTCGGATCGGCCCTTCACCCGAGGGTCCTCGAGGTCGATAGCAGCGGAAGGCATGGATCAGACATTCAACTTCCGCGCGGCCCCGGTGCCGCTGCATCGCCGTCTGAGCCCACGGGCGATCGCGCTCGTGGTGACGGCCTGCCTGTTGCTGTCCGGACTCGTGTCGTTCTCCCGATGGGTGATCGAGAGCGAGCGTCGCAGCATGGCTCGGGCCGAACGCGCCGATGCGCCGGGCGCGATCATCGGCACCCTGTCGGGCAGCGACGCCGCAGCGACCGCCTCGGACCCGCTCGCCGACGGCTTCGCGATCGACGCCCCATCACGAGCCGACGCCAGATCGGCCTTCGAGCTCGCCCGGAAGAGCGCTTCGGGTCGCGCGACATTCCTCGACGCCGGCCCGGGACAGCTCGGGGGCCTCACGTCGGCGCTGATCTTCGTGGACGGACCGGCGGCAACGCCGGGGGTGGTGAGCGTCGCCTCGACGGCGGAGATGTGGGGCGCCGCAGTGACGGGCCCATCGGGCACCTGCTACCTGCTGCGGTTCGCGACCGGCGAGGGCCTCACCTACGGCTCCGGCGTCGGGGGCGAGTGCACGGGCGACGCAGCGCTCGCCGCTCGCGACACGTCGTGGTGAACGTTCGCTGAGGCTTCACCGACCCGGGTCGCGCGTTCGGCGCACCTGGCCTACACTCCGGTGCCCTAAAGCCACGTATCCGTTCATGCGATGCACCGCCGCGGAAGGGGGATCAGTCCGTGACCAACGTGTCCGTGACCGTGAACGGGCAGCCGCGCGAGGCAGACGTCGAGCCACGCACGCTGCTCGTGTACTTCTTGAGGGAACACCTCGGACTGACCGGCACGAACGTGGGGTGTGACACCTCGACGTGCGGTTCGTGCACCGTGCTCGTCGACGGCGAGTCGGTGAAGTGTTGCACCATGCTCACCGCGCAGGCCGATGGCCGCCAGGTCACCACGATCGAGGCAATGGCCGACGGCGACACGATGCATCCCATCCAGGAAGCGTTCCACCGCAACCATGGTCTGCAGTGCGGCTACTGCACGCCCGGCATGGTGATGGCGGCCGCGAGCTACCTCGAGGAGCACCCGAGACCGACGGAGGAGGATGTTCGCGAGGCGCTCGAGGGCAACCTGTGCCGATGCACCGGCTACCAGAACATCGTGAAGTCGATCCTCGACGCAGCCGCGTCCATGAGCGGCGCGCCGCAGACGACGAGAGCCTAGGGAGCCGGGCATGGTCGCAACCGAGCACTACGTCGGCTCTCCGGTCCTGCGCAAGGAAGATGCGAAGCTGCTGACCGGTCAGGGCACGTTCATCGACAACCAGTCGATGGCTGGCATGGTGTGGATGACGCTCGTGCGTCCCCCGCACGTGCACGCCACCGTCGATTCGATCGACACGTCGGCGGCAGCATCGATGCCCGGCGTGGTCGCCGTGTACACCGCCGCCGACCTCGAGGACGCGTTCCCCTCGAGCCTGCCGATGGTGTGGCCGATCACCGAGGACATCAAGATCCCCACCCACTGGCCGCTCACGAAGGACCGCATCCGGTTCGCCGGTGACGCGGTCGCCGTGGTCGTGGCCGAGACGCGCGAACAGGCCGAGGACGCAGCGGAAGCGGTCGTCGTCGAGGCCACCGACCTTCCCGCGGTGAACGACACTGGAGGAAGCCGCGAAGGACGAGGTGGTGCTGCACGAGGACCTCGGCACGAACGTCGTGGTGCACTGGTCGCACGGCGGCGGCGGCGATCAGTCGGTGTTCGACTCGCCGCCCGTGATCGTGCAGGAGCGCTACACGCAGCCCCGTCTGATCCCCAACGCGATCGAGCCCCGCGGCTGCCTCGCCTACGGCATCCCGGCGGCCGGCGAGTTCACGCTCGTGTCGGCGACGCAGATCCCGCACATCGCCCGCGTGGGCCTGTCGATCGCGACGGGCATCCCGCAATCGAAGCTGCGCATCATCGCGCCCGACGTGGGCGGCGGGTTCGGCTCGAAGCTGAACGTCTACGCGGAGGAAGCCCTGGCGCTCGCACTCGCTAGGACGATGGGCCGCCCCGTGAAGTGGATCGAGACGCGCCAGGAGAACTACCTGGCGACGATCCACGGCCGCGGTGTCTTGCACGACTGCACCCTGGCCGGTACCGACGACGGCGAGATCCTCGGCATGAAGTTCGTCGAGCTCGCCGACATGGGCGCGTACTTCCAACTGCTCACGCCCGGCATCCCCGAGCTCGGCGGGTGGGTGTACATGGGCCCCTACGACACGAAGGCGTACTGGTACGAGTTCAAGGGCGTGATGACGAACGCCACGCCCACCGATGCCTACCGCGGCGCCGGGCGCCCGGAGGCGACGTTCGTGATCGAGCGGCTCGTCGACGCCTACGCCCGGCGCATCGGCATGGATCCGGCCGACGTGCGCCGCAAGAACTTCCTGCCGCCGTCGGCGGAGGCGTTCGGCTCGATCATGGGCCTCAGCATCGATTCGGCGAACTACGAGCCCACGTTCGACCGGGCCCTCGAGCTGGCCGACTACGGGCCATGCGTGCCGAGCAGCAGGCGCGGCGCGACCGCGGCGACGTGCGCCAGCTCGGCATCGGGCTCTCGAGCTACATCGAGATGTGCGGGCTCGCGCCGTCGGAGATCCTCGGTGCGCTGCGCTACGTGGCGGGCGGCTGGGACGCCGCCGAGATCGAGTGCCGTCCCGACGGCAAGGTCGTGGTGCGCACCGGCACGTCGCCGCACGGGCAGGGCCACGACACGTCGTGGTCGCAGATCGTGGCCGACGGGCTCGGGGTGACGCCCGACGACGTCGAGGTGCTGCACGGCGACACCTCGGTCTCCCGTCTCGGCATGGACACGTACGGCTCTCGCTCGGCGAGCGTCGGCGCCGAAGCGGTCGCGAGGGCGCTCGAGAAGGTGCGCGACAAGGCGCGCACGATCGCGGCGCACGAGCTCGAGGTCGCGGTCGACGACGTGGAGTGGACCGACGGCGCCTTCCGCGTGGCCGGGGCTCCCGACAAGGCACGCACGATCCCCGAGATCGCCGCGTCGGCGTGGCACGCGCATTCCCTGCCCGACGGGCGTCGAGCCGATGCTCGAGGGCACCGCGGTCTGGGACCCGCCCAACTTCACGTGGCCGGGCGGCACCCACGTGTGCATCGTGGAGGTCGACACGCAGACGGGCAGGACCGACATCCTCAAGTACGTGGCGGTCGACGATTGCGGCAACGTGATCAACCCGATGATCGTGGAGGGACAGGTGCACGGGGGCGTCGCGCAGGGCGTCGCCGAGGCGCTGTACGAGGAAGCCATCTACGACGAGTCGGGCAACCTCATGACCTCGTCGATGACGCAGTACCTCGTGCCGACCGTCGATGGAGGTGCCCGACGATCGTGCCAGGACCGCACCGTGACGCCCTCGACGACCAACTCGCTCGGCGTGAAGGGCATCGGCGAAGCCGGCACGATCGCCTCGCCGCCCGCCGTCGTGAACGCCGTGATCGACGCCGTCGCCCATCTCGGTGTCGACCACATCGACAAGCCGGCCTCGCCTGAGCGCGTGTGGCAAGCGATCCAGGACGCGAAGGCCAAGGCCGAGCAGGGAGGTGCGGCATGATCCCGGCTTCCTTCGAGTACGCGCGAGCGGAGTCGATCGACCACGCGATCGAGCTGTTGGGCGGGGCCGACGACGCGAAGATCCTCGCGGGAGGGCATTCGCTGCTGCCGCTGATGAAGACGCGCCTCGCCCAGCCGTCGCTGCTCGTCGACATCACGCGCATCGGCGACCTGTCCTACATCCGCGCCGATGGCGACGAGATCGCGATCGGCGCGCTCACGCGACATCACGACGTGGCCAACAGCGAGGTGCTGCAGCAGGCGGCGCCGATCGTGGCCGACACCGCGCAGCAGGTCGGCGACCCACAGGTGCGCCACGTCGGCACGATCGGCGGGTCCATCGCGCACGCCGACCCGGCCGGCGACATGGGCACCGTGATGGTCGCGCTCGGCGCGAGCTTCGTGGTGCGTGGCCCGGGCGGCGCATCGCGCACGGTCGCGGCGCGCGACTTCTTCAAGGGCCTGTTCCAGCCCGACCTGGCGCCGAACGAGGTGCTCACCGAGATCCGCGTGTCGGCGACGACCGGTGGCTGGAGCTACCTGAAGTTCAACCGTCGCGCGATCGACTGGGCGATGGTCGGGGTGGCCGCGGTGCAGCGGAACGGCGGCGCGGGTGTGGCCCTCACGAACATGGGGGAGACGCCGCTTCGCGCCGCGGGGGTCGAGGAAGCGCTCGCCGGCGGCGCCGATCCGGCGACCGCCGCGGCCCGGGCCGACGAGGGCACCGCCCCACCGTCCGATGCCTTCGGCAGCGCCGAGTATCGCCGGGAGCTCTCGAAGGTGCTCGTGCGTCGCGCGCTCGAGGAGGCGCTGGCGTAGCGGGGTTCGCGGCCGTCTGGGCCTTCCACGTCGATCCGGAAGCGGCCGCGTCCTTCGAGCGGGCCTACGGGCCTCACGGGGACTGGGCTCGGTTCTTCGCGGGCGCCGACGGCTACCTCGGCACCGAGTTGCTCGTCGACCCGGTGCAGGGTGGCCGGTACCTCACGATCGACCGATGGTCGGATCGGGCTTCCTACGACCAGTTCCTCGCGGACAGCGCCGAGGCCTACGACGCGCTCGACGCGTCGCTGGAGGGACTCGCCACGCGCGAGGTACCGGTCGGGCATTTCGACCTGGTCGACGGCTGAGGTACTACCGTGCGCGCATGCCCCGCGGACAGTGGATGGTGTAGCTGGGCTCTGCTCAAGGTCCGGGCCAGGGAAGGGGGGCTTGCTCAGCTGGCTATCCACTCTCGGTAGCAGGCGCGGCTATCGATGGCTCGAAATCGTCGTCGCTCGTAGACGGCAGGAGAATGGGAGAGCCAGTGGTCAGGTCGAACGCGTACAGATCGGCATCGTCGTCCAGGGTCTTCTCGGCCGAGAGGATGAGGCCCTGTCCGTCAGGCATCCACGCCACATCGAAGATGCCCAACCCCGTCTCTACGGGCTGGACTGCCTCGGGCTCATCGATCGGGGCGAGGTAGAGAGCGCCACCTGCGACGACCGCCAACTGGGCCCCATCGGGTGACAGTACCGCCTTGTTTGCGGCTCCACCCTCCTTGCGGGACCAGAGCAACGAGCTCTCTCCGGTGTCCATGTCGAGCCTGAACACATCGGAATGGGCGTCGAGATATACCAACCACGATCCATCGGGTGACAACTGGACTCGAACGGGATCGATCTGAGGCTCGTCGACGAATCGCTTTCCGCTTCCATCAGGCTTCACGAATCCGGTCCGGAAGATCGGGATCGACGGATCCTGCTCGTACGTCTCGGCGACGAACACGATCCTCCCTCCTTCGGCCGACCACATGGGGCTCATGATCGTTCCTTCGTCCCTCACGATCGTCTCCGAACGCCCCGTCTCGAGGTCGAGAACCCGCAGTTCGCCCATGTAGGGGCCGAGCCCGACCGCGTATGCCACGAACCTGCCATCCGGTGAGACTTGAAGATCCGTCGTCTCAACGTCACCACCTTCTGCTGGGGTGACCGCCCCGTCGGGGAGAGTCAGCGTCTGGATGCTCCTGCCGCCCTGCGTGAAGATGAGTTCTCCGGACAGCTCGACCGTGAGTGCATCAGGCGAAGCCGGGGCAGCGGGTGTCCTTCGTCCTTCCGACGGCAGCACCATGCCGACCGCGATCGCGATGGCGGACACAGCGAGCACGAGGCCGCCCATGATGGTCGCGGCGCGCCACCTCGCTTGGCGCCGAACGCGCGGGTGATATCCGGGGGGCGGCGACGCAGCCTGGGCGCGGTGGGAGAGCACCTCGCGGATCCGTTCCTGCTCGGGGTCCGACAGATCATCCATGGGTGTCCTCCTGTTCGATCTCGCGGCGCAACTCTCGAGTCGCGCGGCTCAGCCAGGAACGCACCGTTCCGTTCGACGCGTGTAGAAGCTGGCCGATCTCATCGACGTCGAGGTCCTCGTAGTACCGCAGGACGACCGCGGCTCGATGCGATGCGGGGAGCCCGTCGATCCGCGCGAGCATGTCCCGACGGGCAGCGACACGATCATGCTCAGATCGCTCGACCGAGGATCCGGCCCCGCTCCTCTCGCGGAGTTCCTCCCGGGCCGCGCTGCGCGATCGGGAGATCGCCAAGTGCACAAGCGTCGTTCGCAGGTATGACCAGAACGCATCCCGGTGGCGGATGTGATGGAGCCGCGCCCCGACTCGGATGAACGCATCCTGGACCAGATCGTCAGCGTCTTCATTGTTGCCCGTGATGAGGTACGCCAGACGCTTTGCATCAGGCGCATACCGGATGTACATCGCCTCGAGCGTTCGCCCGCCATCCGCCTCAGAGTGGGTCGGAGGGTCTGGTCTTCGAGGCATCGGCACCTCCCGAGTCTTGCAGGGCACCATGTCACAACGCGCCCGGGCTCTGGTCGATGGCAGTGCCAGCGTCTGAAAGGGCACCACATGTAGAGACGCTCGGGACGACCGGAACGCGGCAATCAGGAGTTCAAGAAGTCTTCCGTCCGTCTCGTCGTGTCAGCCTCGCCATCTCCAGGAGATTGGTACGGCCCCTGATCCCTTCCAGTAAGGCCGATGCATGCTTTTGCCCGGCTCGCTGGAGCCGGCAGGGGTACCCGTTCGACGATCCGATCGCCCGAAGGACTCCCATCCGACGGGACGTCCGACCGCCCGCGCTGGGCGGATGGTGGTGTCTCAGTTTGAACGAGTCAGGTCACCCTTTCCCGATGCCCGCGATAAGAACCACCAGGAAGATCAGGCCGGTGGTGGCGGTGATAACCGTAAGGACACGAACATCTTGAACGCCCCGTCCTGGATCCGAGCCGGTTTCGGCGATGGCCCGCCGCCTCAGCCGAAGCTTGACGAGCAGCAAGGCGAACAACAGACCGAAGAGAGCAGCGGGGATGAACGTCATGGCCGGAGGTTAGTCCAGCAACCCAGCGATCCCTTCCATCGTCCAGATGTGGTCGGCCACGCCTGCTGCCATCGCGAGCGTCCGGGGGTAGGGTTCCCTTCTGCTCGCGGTGGCGTTCTTGGCCTTCGCCCGACAAACGCCCAGATCTCGTCAGTCCCGCGCCTAGGGCCGCGTTGGAGCGGCCGTCCACGCTTCTTCCCTTCTCCCTTCGCGGGGCGACTTTGACGCCGCGGGGTCACGTCTATTGGATGGGGTCGATGTCGATGCTCGCCCAAGCCACTGAGGTCGCGCGCTACTCCACGGAGTGGTGGCGCGACCTCGGCATCAAGCTCGGCCTGTCGTTGCTGCTCGCGCTCGTGATCACCCTGCTCCTGCGCGCCTGGGTGCGCCGCTCGGATCGCCGCGCGAAGGACACGGCCGACGACTCGCTGGAAGGCCCGCGTCGCCGGCGCATGGCGACCATCGCCGGCCTGGTGTCGGCGACCCTGCAGGTGATCGTCTGGATCCTGATCGGCTTCTACGTGCTCGCCGCGTTCGGGGTGCCGCTCGGCCCGCTGTTCGCGAGCGCCGGCATCGCCGGAGTCGCGCTCGGCTTCGGGGCGCAGACGCTCGTGAAGGACACCCTCGCCGGCCTGTTCATCGCCATGGAAGGCCAGTTCGACATCGGCGACGTGATCGACCTGCAGACCGAGGGCGGGCCGGTGAGCGGCACGATCGAGGGCCTCACGCTGCGCATCACATCGGTGCGCCAGTACGACGGCACCCTCAGCATCGTGCCGAACGGCTCGATCCAGGTCACGAGCAACAAGACCCGGGGCTGGGGCCGCGCGATCGTCGACGTGCGGGTGTCGCTCACCGAGGACCCTGATCGCGTGCGCGAGGTGCTCGACGAGCTGTTGACGGAGTTCGCGAACAGCGAGCCGTTGCACTCCTGGCTACGCGAGTCGCCGTCGGTGCTCGGCGTGGTGCAGCTCACCGACAGCGCGCAGGTCGTGCGCGTGGTGGCCCAGACGCGCCCGGGCAACCGGCTCGACGCGGAGCGCTTCCTGCGGGAACGCATCACGGCGCGCATCACCGAGCGGGGTGTGAAGGTGCCGCCCGTGCCGGGCGCGTTCGGGCCGCAGGGAGGCGCCGGCCTCGGCCTCTGACGCGGGGCGGACGGCTGCGCGGCCCGCGCCTCGCCGGTACGCTGTGGCCATGCCCGGCTTCCCGTTCGCATCGGTGGACGAGCTGCAGACCGCGCTCGGCGAGCATTCCTACCTGGCCGACCGGGGCCTCGCGACCTCGATCTACCTCTCGCTCTCGCTCGGCAAGCCGCTGCTGCTCGAGGGAGAGGCCGGCGTCGGCAAGACCGAGGTCGCGAAGGTGCTCTCGCACCTGCTCGGGCGCGACCTGATCCGGCTGCAGTGCTACGAGGGCATCGACGCATCGCAGGCGCTGTACGAGTGGAACTACTCCCGCCAGCTGATCGCGGTGCGCGCGATGGACGCGGCCGATGCGGCCACCCACGTCGCAGGACCTGTTCGGCGAGGACTTCCTCGTGGAACGCCCGCTGCTCGCCGCGATCCGGGCGGGCGACCGCGCCGTGCTGCTCGTCGACGAGCTCGACCGTGCCGACGACGAGTTCGAGGCGTTCCTGCTCGAGATCCTGTAGCGAGTTCGCGGTGACGATCCCCGAGGTCGGGCGGGTGGCAGCCGAGACGCCGCCGGCGGTGATCGTGACCTCGAACCGCACGCGCGAGCTGCACGACGCGCTGAAGCGCCGCTGCCTCTACCACTGGATCGATCATCCGCAGCTCGACCGCGAGGTCGCGATCGTGCGCGCGCGCGCGCCGCACGTGAGCGAGGCGCTCGCGCGCGACGTGGCCGAGCGCCGTGGCCCGGCTGCGCGAGATCGATCTCGCGAAGCTGCCGGGCGTCGCGGAGACGATCGACTGGGCGAACGCGCTGGCGTTCCTGGGCGCCGACGGACTCGACGCCGGCCGCTGGCCGCCGACACGCTCGGCGCCGTCGTGAAGGATCACGAGGACCAGGAGCTCGTGGTCGCCCGCCTCGCCGAGGTCGTCGGCGACGATGGCTGACCGAGCCGCTCCCCGTGACGGCGGGCCACTGCCGCCATTGATCGGGTTCGGCCGCGACCTGCGGGCCCGGGGGCTTCCCGTCGGCACCGGGCGCATCCTCACCTTCGTGCGCGCGGTGGCCGCGCTCGGGTTCACCGACCGAGACGCGCTGTATTGGGCCGGGCGTGCGTCGATGGTGGCTCGTCGCGACGACCTCGAGGCCTACGACGAGGCGTTCGAGCAGTGGTACCGGTCGCTGCGTGTGACCGACGAACTCGGGATCGAGCTGCAGTTGCCCACGCCGCCACCCGAGGGCGAGGACGGGTTCGACCCCGGGTATGAGCCCGACGACCTCGAGGTGCGCGTCGAGGCAGCAGCGGAGTGGCACGGCGCTGATGACGACGACGAGGTCGCCGACGGCGACGAGTCGTCGATCCGCATCGTCGCGAGCGGCGCCGAGGTGCTGCGCTCGAAGTCGTTCGCCGAGCTCACCGACGAGGAGCGCGCGCGCGTGGCGACGCTGATCCGGCCGCTGCGCCTGCAGGTGCCGGTCGAGCGCACCCGCCGCACCCGTCCGGCATCGAAGGGCGCAGCGCTTCGACGTGCGCCGCACGTTGCGGCGCTCGCTGCGCACGCAGGGCGAGCCGTTCGATCGCGCGTGGCGCGCGCGCACGGCGCGACGCCGCCCGCTCGTGTTGATCCTCGACATCAGCGGATCGATGGCGCCGTACTCGCGGGCGCTGATGCAGTTCGCGTACGCGGCGATGGCCGCCGGCCGCCGGGTCGAGGTGTTCGCCTTCGGCACGCGGCTCACGCGCGTCACGCGCACGCTGCGCACGAAGGACCCCGACCGCGCGCTGCACGAGATCGGCCGCCGGGTCGAGGACTGGGAAGGCGGCACCCGCATCGGCGAGTCGCTCAAGTCGCTGCTCGACGGGTGGAGCCAGCGGGCGGCGCTGCGCGGGGCCGTCGTCGTGCTCTGCTCGCGACGGGCTCGAGCGCGGCGACCCCGAGCTGCTGCGGGCGCAGATGGCGCGCCTGCGCCGGCTCGCCCACCGGGTGGTCTGGGTCAACCCGCTGAAGGGTTCGCCCCGGTACGAGCCGCTCGCGCGCGGCATGGCCGCCGCGCTGCCGAGCGTCGACGTGTTCCTGTCCGGGCACAACCTCGAGAGCCTGGAGGACCTGGCCGCCACGCTCGGCGGGTGAGGGCCGGCCGCCACCGATGCGGCGATCGCAGCTAGGCTGGGAACGCGATGCGCGAGGACGACGAGATCATCGAGGACTACGAGCTGGAGCTCGAGCTCGATGAGGGCGCGCCGGTCCCGGTCGAGCGACGTGGCTCGAACCGCGGCTTCTGGATCGTGCTCGGCACGATCGTGGCCGCGAGCGCGATCATCGTCGTGGAGATCTTCGCGCACCGTCCCATCGCCGACACGATCGGGCGGGCCCAGCACGACCTGCGTGTCGGCGAGGCGCAGGCGCGCTCGGTGCAGGCCGCGACCGGAGGGTTCGCCGATGCCGGTGCCGGCGCGCTCGCGGCGGCCCGTCTCGACGACGGATCGCTCGACGTGGTCGGTCCCGACGAGGTCTCGTCGGGACTCGGCGAGATCAGCGTGTACGCCGACGCCACGACGTGGGCAGCCGCGGTGAGCGTGCGGCCGCAGGCCTGCTTCTACCTGAAGCTCGTCGTGGGGCGCGACGACCCGCTCTACGGCGTGGGCACCGAGTGCACCGCTCGCCAGGCCCTCGACTCGCGCGAACCGCGCTGGTAGCTACGGGGGCGGCGGCAGCGCGGCGCCCGCCGGAGGCGGGGTCGAACCGGGCGGGGCAGCGCCGGGGGGAGGTGGCATGCCGAAGGGGTCGGGGGAGGCCGGTATCGCGGCAGGGGGCGCACCCTTCGACTCGGTGCCGACCAGCACGACCACCGTCTTCGCCCATCGGTCGCCGAGGCGTTGGTCGGTCTCGGACCGGCTCACCGCGATGGCGCCCACGAGGTAGGGGATGAGGTAGGGGAACCCGTCGACGACGCGGGCCACGTTCCTGATCGCGGCGGCCCCGAACCCGATGCGCGTGCCGTCGAGCGCCCGCACCCTGATGCCGAGCACGAGCTTGCCGACCGTGGCCCCGAACGCGCCTTCGAGGACCACGAAGTAGGCCAGGGTGAGCGCCAGGGGGATCACGAAGTCCATGCCGTCCCAGCGGATGGAATACACTCCGTCGACGGATGACGTTTCGGCGAAGGGCATCCACGCGAGTGCGGTGATCAGACCGTCGATCAGGAGGGCGACGAACCGTCTTCCCACCCCGATATATCGCATGGTCGCACCCCCCGTCCGGCGGGGTGTCTCCCCGCGGGCGACCCGACGCTAGGGCCGCGGGTGAGCCCGGTCAAGCATGGCCCCAGGGCAACGGCCGGCAACCCCGCTTCAGGATGACCACGCCGCGCTCCGATGTGCCGAGCATGATCGGAGCCACGAGGATCGGCGCGGCGGTGAGCCTGGGGGCGGCGATCGTCGTGGCCTCGGTGGTCGCCGTTTCACCAGTCGTGTCGGCGCCCGCGAGTGCCGAGTCGCGTCCCGGATCCATGCCCATGCGGCTCGGCCCGGGGCTCACCTACCAGCGCATCGAGCAACGCCCGGGACCGGTGGTGGTGCACGTCGTCCGCCTCGATCCGGCGCAGGCCACGACGGTCGACGTCGGTGCGGGCGGCCCGACGATGGGCAGATTCGCGCGGCCGAGCGTGATCGGCCGGGCGCACGGAGCGCTCGTCGCGATCAACGCGGACTTCGGGTCCCTGCACGGATTTCCGATCCATCCCTTCCAGATGGACGGGCACCTGATGGGCCGGGGCGTGCAGAACGGGACGAGCTTCGCGGTCACCCACGACGAGACGGCGGCGTTCGTCGGGCCGCCGCGTCCGGCCGTCGCAGGGTTCCTCGACGCCGGAGACGTCGGCTTCACCATCGACGGGTGGAACTCCCATCGTCCCGCGGATGGCGCGATCGCGGCGTTCACGCGGTACGGGGGAGGCATCCACCGGCCCCCCGACGCCGGGTGTGCGGTGAGGCTCGATGCGGACGGGCCGTTGGGATGGGCGGCGCTCGAGGCCGGGGTGTCGAGGCACTACACGGTCGACGTCGTCCGATGCGCCTCTCCGCCCAGACGGATGGGCTCTCGGGAGGTCGTGCTCGCGTCGAGGCGCTGGGGGGAAGGGGCCGACGCGATCGAGGCGATGCAACCGGGCGACCGCGTACGTCTCTCGTGGTCGGTCGGGTGGCCGAAGGTGCTCGATTCCGTCGGCGGCATGCCGCGGCTCGTCGACGACGGCAGGTCCGTCGCCCCGAGGTGCAGGTCGTCGTTCTGCCGGCGCAATCCCCGAACGGGCATCGGGGTCACGAGTGGCGGCACGTTGCTGCTCGTCGTCGTCGACGGTCGGTCGCGACGGTCGGTCGGCATGACCCTGCGACGGTTCGGCCGCACCTTCCTCGACCTTGGGGCCGTCGAGGCCGTGAACCTCGACGGCGGCGGCAGCTCCGTGATGTGGATCCGGGGCCGAGGGATCGTGAACTCGCCCTCGGACCCCGGCGGCGAGCGGTCCGTCGTGAACGCCTTGATGGTTTTGCCCGGGGCCGATGCAGGAGAGGAGCCGATCACGGGCGTCGACGCCGAGGGGATGATCGGCCGGGCGACGCTCGCGGGAGCGTTGTCCGCGACGGCGGGGTCACTCGCCGCGAGCGATGCCGGGTCGACCGGAGGACTCGCCGCCGCCTGGCTCGAAGGCGTGCTGGGTCCGGAACCGGTGTCACCGGCCCTTCGACGGCTGGGGCTGTCGTTCCGGGCCGGACGCTAGGGCGCGGGGTCGCCGGCCGCGATCGCGGCGTCGAGCAGCTCGACGGGATGCACGACTCGGGCATCGACGCCGAGCTCTGCGAGGCCCGCACGGAGCTGCATCGTGCAGCCTGGGTTGGCGCTCGCGATCACCCGCGCGCCGGTCGACCGGACCGCCTCGGCCTTGTCGCGTTGCAGCCGCTCGGCGAGGTCAGGTTCCGTGACGTTGTAGAGGCCGGCGGCGCCGCAGCATCGATCTCCCTGTGGGATCTCGACGACGTGCAGGTCCGGCACCTCGCGCAGCAGCGCCCGCGGCTGCTCGCGGATGCCCTGGGCCCGCAGGGCATGGCACGCATCGTGGTAGGCCACGGCGACCTCGCCTGCACCCCGCAGTGTGACGTCGCCCAACCCTTCCTCGAACAAGAACGCCATCACGTCTCGGACGGGAAGGCCGGCACCCGGCACGAGGTCGTCGTAGGTCTGCATGTGCGCGCCGCAGCCCGCGGCGTTCGCGACGACGTGGTCGACGCCCTCGAACGCCCGCGCGTTGCGCCGGGCGAGGCGGCGAGCGGTGTCGAGCCGTCCGTTGTGGGCCTGCAGGGCTCCGCAGCAGCGCTGGGACCGAGGCACCGTGACCCGCCACCCGGCGCGCGCGAGCACCCTGATCGTCGCGAGGTTCACGTCGTGGAACCACCGATCCTGCACGCAGCCCGACAGCACGGCGACCGTGCCTCGGACCTCGACCCCCTCGGGCGGTTCGGTCCTCGTCGGCAGCCGCCGCAACGGCGACGCCTGTCGTGGGATCAGCCCCCGCACCCGCCGGGGCATGAACGGCCGCCCGATCGGCTGCAGCGCGGCCACGAGGCGGATCAACGCCGGCCTCGGCAGTACGACGTCGAGCCCGAACCATCGCACGAGGCGGGCGCCCGGCGAGCGGCGGGGCTCGAGCTCGGTGCGCGCGTGTTCCATCATGCGCCCGAACGGCACGTGCGAGGGGCAGACGTCCTCGCAGGCCCGGCAGACGAGGCATCGGTCCATGAACGAGCCGAAGGTGTCGTCGACCTCGGCGATGCCGTCGGCGACCGCGCGCATCGCGGCGATGCGCCCTCGGGGGGACGCCGTCTCCTCGCCGGTGAGCCGGTACGTCGGACAGTGCGGCAGGCACAGCCCGCACGCGACACACGCATCGAGGTCCACATCGGCCGGCGGATCGGTGCCCGTCCAATTCGGTGACACGGCGCCTTCGCGCCCCACGAACCGAACACCGCCGGGCAGTTCCGTGCCGAGCACGATGGGGCCGGTGGGCTCGTCCATGCGTGCCATCCTCACATGCCGGCGCGTTTGACCCGACCATCTCGCGTGCCTACGGTGCCGGCATGAGCGATGGCGACCGGCAGGAGCGGCGATTCGGGCGCCTCACCGAGCAGGCCGAACATGGGCTGCTCACGTACGGTTCGTACCTCAAGATCCCGGAGCTGCTCTCGTTGCAGCAGCTGCGATCCGATCCACCCGTGCACGACGAGCTGCTGTTCATCGTCGTGCATCAGGCCTACGAGCTCTGGTTCAAGCAGTTGCTCTTCGAGCTGGAAGCCGCCCGCGACGCGATGGTCGCCGACCGTCCGGATCGTGCGCGTCACCTGCTGGCGCGTGTCACGGCGATCGAGCGGGTGCTCATCGAGCACATCGAGGTGCTGCAGACGATGGCGCCCCAGGACTTCCTGGAGTTCCGGGCCGTGCTCGCGCCGGCGAGCGGGTTCCAGTCGGCGCAGTTCCGGGAGCTGGAGTTCCTGAGCGGTCTCAAGGACCCGCGCTTCCTGCGCGACCTGGCGACGGGGTCGGCGGAACACGAGCGCCTCGCCCGCCGACTCGGCGAGCCGACGCTGTGGGATGCATTCGTCGTACAGCTCGAGACGCACGGATTCCCGATGCCGAAGGATGACGCCGAGGCTCGTGTGGCTTCCCTCGTCGCGATGGCGAACGAGCGGGGCGAGATGTTCGCCGTGAGCGAGGGACTGCTCGACCACGACGAGGCGCTTGCGCGGTGGCGGTCCCTGCACGTGCTGATGGTCGAGCGCGAGATCGGCGCCAAGCGCGGCACCGGCGGCTCGAGCGGCGTCGGCTACCTGCGCTCGACCCTCGACAAGCGCTGTTTCCCGGAGCTCTGGGGACTCCGAAGCCACCTGTGATCGACGGACCAGGCGCGGTCGTCCTGTCCGCCTTCGGAGCGGATGGCGATCCGACGGCGCTCTCGGGAGGGGAGGGCTCCTCCTGGCGGGTCGGGAACCTCGTGTTCAAGCGCGTGCCGAGCGGGAACGAATGGCAGTGGCTCGGCGAGCATCTCCCGTCGATCCGAGAGGAAGGGTTCCGTCTCGCGAAGCCCGTCGCGGCGCTCGATCGACGGTGGGTCGTCGATGGCTGGGGTGCCCTCGCCTGGTTGCC
Organism: uncultured Actinomycetes bacterium; assembly: GCA_963722795.1. GTDB lineage: Bacteria > Actinomycetota > UBA4738 > UBA4738 > HRBIN12 > JAOUEA01. The sequence goes on along the minus strand of CAVROD010000001.1, from coordinate 218,606 downwards.
GGGGAGCCCCTCGACGACCCCACGATGGGGAGATGTGGTGGCGGTGAGCGATCGGCTCCACCTCGAGATGCGCCATCTCCCGAAGCCGTCATTCGTCGATCGACGGACCCACCCCTGGTCGGTCGGCGACCGCGTGGCGTGGGGTGAGGTCGGGTCGCCGCTGCATCATGACGTCCTCGACCTTCTGCTCGCGTTGCGACGGCCGGTCGATCTCGCCCCGCAGCTGATCCACGGCGACCTCACGGGGAACGTGCTGTTCGCCGACGGACGACCGCCGGCGGTGATCGACCCGACGATGTACTGGCGCCCGGCCGGATACGCCAGCGCGATCGTGGTCGGCGATGCCGTCAGATGGCACGGCGCCGATGCCGACGCGCTGCTGGCAGCGGTGGCGCACCTCGAAGCTTTCCCGCAGTTGTATGTGCGCGCATGCATCTTCCGCCTGGTCGCCGCGCTCCTGTTCGACCGCCACGATCTCGATGCGTATGCCCACGACGTCGAACTCGCGGAGCGACTCGCGGCGTGAGCGATCGTTAGGCGGTGACGCCGAGCGTCGTGCGCAGCTGGTCGAGCATGCGCTGCTCGCCCTCGCTCACCTGCTCGGCGCCGAAGCCCATGAACCCGCCTTCCTTGGCGGCGTCGGCGGCATCCTGGGCGACCTCGACCATCCACCGGGCGAAGGCCTGTGCCTCCTCGGGCGTCGCGTTCGCTTCCACGATGTCTTGGGTCTCGCGCAGTTCCTGCAGCACCGCGGCGCCTGCCCGACTCTTGTCGGCGACCTCGAAGCCCTTCATCGGGTTCTCTCGCTGCTGGCCCATCGCCATGACCTGCTGCGACACGACGAGCAGCAACTCGTCCTGGGAGGGCGGGGCGCCCACGCCGCGCAGGCTGGCCATCGTTTCCTTCGAGAGCTCGATGGGTCCGCCCGGGTCGGCGAGCGAGATCGCCATGCCGGCGATCATCGGCGCGCGTCGCACCCGCACCCACTCCTCGTCGGTGAACCCTGCTTCGGCGGTCATGGCGACTCCTTCCGGCTCGGTCTGATGACACGAGGATAGGCTGCCTGGCGATGAGCAACCCGCGTCTGCGCGCCTCGGTGAAAGCGTCGTCGTTCACGGAGTCGGTGATCCGCGACATGACGCGCCTCGCGAACCGCTACGACGCCATCAACCTCGGGCAGGGCTTCCCCGACTTCCCGGCGCCCGACGAGGTGAAGGACGCCGCCGCCCGCGCGATCGCCGACGACCACAACCAGTACCCGATCACGTGGGGCGTGCCCGCGTTCCGCGAAGCGATCGCGGCGGCCTATCGGCGCGACCACGGCATGACGGTCGACCCCGAGACCGAGATCTGCGTCACGTGCGGTTCGACCGAGGCGATGATCGCCGCGATGCTCGGGGTGCTCGACCCCGGTGACGAGGTCGTGGTGTTCGAGCCCTTCTACGAGAACTACTCTCCCGACTCGATCCTGACCGGCGCCGTGCCCCGCTTGGTCTCGCTTCGCTCGCCCGACTGGACGTTCGACGAGACCGAGCTGCGTGCGGCCTTCACCGAGCGCACGCGTGCGATCGTGATCAACACGCCCAACAATCCCACGGGCAAAGTGTTCTCGCGCGCGGAGCTCGGGCTGATCGCCGAGCTGTGCGTCGAGCACGACACCATCGCGATCACCGACGAGATCTACGAGCACATCACTTACGACGGCACCGAGCACGTGCCGATCGCGACGCTGCCCGGCATGCGCGAGCGCACGGTCACGATCAGCGCCCTGTCGAAGACCTACTCGGTCACCGGGTGGCGCGTGGGCTGGGCCATCGCCGCCGCGCCGCTGATGGCGGGCATCCGGCCGGTGCACGACTTCCTCACGGTGGCCGCCGCGACGCCGCTGCAGGTCGCGGGCATCACCGCGCTCGGGCTGGGTCCGGCGTACTACGAGGGCATACGGGCGGACTACGCGCAACGCCGCGACGTGATGCTGCGCGTGCTGACCGAGGCCGGCTTCGAGGTGGCCTCGCCGCCCGCCGGGGCGTACTACGTCATGGCCGACTGCTCGCACCTGGGGCTCGGTGACGACGTCGCGACCGCTCGGCACCTGGTGGAGCACGTCGGGGTCGCGGCCGTGCCCGGCTCGTCGTTCGTCGCCGATCCGGCCGACGGCGCGCACCTGTTGCGGTTCGCGTTCTGCAAGCGCGTCGAGACGCTGGAAGCCGCCGGCGAACGACTCAGCCGACGGTGAGCGTCGACGCCATGTCGTCCGGACCCGGATCGTCGGGGTCGACCGTATGGGGGCGGCAATACACGACGTAGGTGCCGGCCTCGGCCGGGATGTCGACCAACGCCGATCCGTTCGGACCGAGTTCCACGTCGATGTCGAGATCGTCGATCGTGAACGTGTGCAGGAACGGGTCGTCGTTGCGCACCACGACCTCGGCGCCGCCCGTCACGTCGTACGCCGAGCGGTCGTACGCGAAGTCGCCGAGGGTGACCGTCGTGGCGCCCTGTGGCGTCTCGACGGTCGAGCGACCGACGACCGTGAGCACGGCCGAGACCGCGGCGAGCACGCCCACGACGGCGACCACCGCGCTGATGGCTCGACGCTCCTTGCCCTCTCGACCGCCGGCGGTGTGTCCCCGCCGGCCCGCGACGATGGCGGCGATCGAGGCGCCGATGGCGATGAGCGCACCGGGCACCACGAGCAGCCCGGGCACGAAGTCGAAGAAGCTCGCCGGCTCGGCGAGACCGAAGGCCGTCCAGAACATCGCCCCGATGCTCGCGAGCGCGACGATGATGCCGACGACCTTGGCCCAGGTGCCGAACCGCCACACGAGGAAGGCGGCGACCCACGGCACGATCGCGAGCGAGAGGAAGAACGGCAGGTCGTCGGCCACGTCGACGCCCCAGATGAGCGCGGCGGCGACCATCAGGAAGGCCGCGAGCCCCACCATGAACAGGCCGAGCGCTGCGAGCCGGGTCCATCGCGGCTTCGCGGTCGTCTCGTTCGCAGCCCGGTCCGTCCCGTCCATCGTCGGTCCTCCTCGCGGTCGATCGACCATGACTAATACCCCATGCGGGCGACGCCGTCGACGGCGACGCGCACGATGACTCGCTGCTGGTCGGGCCTGTGTCCGGCGTAGACGTCGGCGCCGGTGTACTTCTTCGCGAGGAAGTCGATGTGGGCGTCGGCGCCGTCGTGCGTGAACGTGGTGGCGTGGCCGCGGACCATGAGTTGCCGATAGGGATCGTTGCGGTCGAACAGACACACCGCGACCCGTGGATCGCGCCGCATGTTCTCCGTCTTCGTTCGACCCTCGGCGGTGTTCACGAGGATGTCGTCGCCGTCGACGTCGATCCACACGACCGACGCCTGCGGGGAGCCGTCGGTCATCGTGGTCGCGAGGCTGGCGAAGTTCGGCGCCTGCAGAAGCGCCCGATCGTCGTCACGCAGCATGCGGTTCAGCCTTCCTCTCCTGGGACGGGTCCATGACAGCATGCAACACCGGCGCGGCTCGTGGCCCCTCGGTCACGGCGGTCCGTGCCAGCCTCGTCCGGGTGCGAGGATGCCGGCAGGGTCGAACGCGGCGCGCAGACGCCGATGCACGTCGAGGCCGGGCGGTGCAGAGCCGCCGAGCCCTCCTGGACCGCGGATCGCGGGCGCGATGCCGCCGGCCGCCGCGACGCGGGTGCGTATCGTGGCGAGCTCGTCGGCGTCGGACGCGGCGATCCAGGCGAGTCCCACCCCCGCCAGCGCGGCGAACCTCGAGGAGCCGTCGACCACCTCGGCGAGTCTCGACGGCGCCACGGCGGCTTCCACGATCGTGCCGCCCGCGGGCCACGCCCACCAGGGGTGCACCGGGAACGCGCGGTCCACGGGCGATGCGGTCGTCGGTGCGACGGCGGCGACCTCGGCCTTCAGTTCGTCGACCTCGGCACCCCAGCCCTCGAGGCGAACCTCGACGGTCTCGGCGGTCGCGAGCACCCCAGCCGCGAGCGGTACCCGCCGGGCGATCGCCGTGGCGAGCGGCACCGACCCCTGCGCGTCGATCGTGACGCGACGTTCGGGCACGGGCCGCACCTTCAGCGCGACCTGGGTGATGACGCCCAGCGTGCCGAGCGAACCCGTCGCGAGGCGGTGCACGTCGTAGCCGGTGACGTTCTTCACCGTGCGGGCGCCGCTGTGCACGACGCGGCCGTCGCCGGTGACGAGTTCCATCTCGACCACGGTGTCGCGGAGGGCTCCGACCCGCATGCCGGCGGGTCGACGACGAGCCCGCCGCGATCACCCCGCCGACCGTGGCGTCGGCCGGGCGCGTCGGCGGGCCACTCCTGGCCGCGCGTCGCGAGCAGGTCCGCGAGCTCGCCGCACCGGATGCCCGCCTGCACGACGACGAGCATCTCCGCCGGATCGTAGGCCACCACCTGGTCGAGCTGGGTCGTCCAGAGCTCGGCGTCGACCTCGGCCGGGTTCCCCTTGTCGAGATGTGCGACGCCCGCCGACGACGAGCACCCGCATGCCGCGCTGCGACGCGGTGCGAAGCGCCTCGGCGACGTCGGCCACGGTGCGCGGATGGATCAGATCCACGAGCCCTCCGGCAGGCGCGTCGGCATCGGCGGCCGCGTCGCCCGACCCGCTCGCGGCCAACGCGAACTCGCCGCACCGGGCGCCGTCGGGCAGCACCTTCTGCGGGTTCATCCGGCCCTCGGGGTCGAACGCGGCACGCACGCACGCCTGTGCGGCGAGGTCCTCGGCCGTGAACACGAGCGGCATGAAGTCGCGCTTCTCGAGTCCGATGCCGTGCTCCCCGCTCAAGGCCCCGCCGGCATCGACGCACAGGCGCACGATCTCGTCGCTCGCCTGCAGCACGCGCTCGAGCGTTCCCGGCACCGAGCCGATCGAACGAGAACAGCGGGTGCAGGTTGCCGTCGCCGGCGTGGAACACGTTCGTCACGATGAGGCCGTGGCGCTCGGCGATCGCGTAGACGCCTCGCAGCACCTCGACGAGCTTCGTGCGCGGCACCACGCAGTCGTGCAGGTGGTAGTGGGGAGCGATCTGCGCGACCGCGCCGAACGCCGACTTGCGGCCCTTCCACAGCAGCGCGCGTTCGGCGTCGTCGGCGGCCACGCGGATCGCTCGACGCGCCGTTCGCCGCGGCCGCGGCCTCGACCTCGCGGGTCTGCGCGGCGACGCCCGCCGCGCATGCCGTCGACCTCGACGAGCAGCACCGCGGCGGCATCGATCGGGTAGCCGGCGTGCGCGAAGCGTCTCGACCGCGCGCACGATGCCCTGATCCATCATCTCGACGGCAGCGGGCACGACGCCGCGCGCGATGATCGACGAGACCGTGGCCGCGCAGGCTTCCACGGTGTCGAAGTCCGAACAGCATCGTGCGCACGGCGGGCGGCAACGGCATGAGGCGGACGCACGCCGCGTGTCGACGATGCCGAGCGTGCCCTCGCTGCCCACCACGACGCCGCGCAGGTCGTACCCGGCCGCCTCGGGTGCCTCGGCGCCGAGGCGCTCCAGGGTGCCGTCGGCCATCACGACGTCGAGCGCCAGCACGTGCGCGCACGTGACCCCGTAGGCGAGGCAGTGCGGCCCGCCCGCGTTCGTGTTCACGTTGCCGCCGATCGACGAGGTCTGCTGGCTCGAGGGGTCCGGCGCGTAGGTGAACCCGAGCGGGCGCAGGTGCGTTCGCGAGGTCGAGGTTCGGCACCCCGGGTTCGACCCAGGCGAGCCGGTCCTCGGGCCGGACCTCGACGATGCCGGTCATCTTCGCGGTCGACGACGACGAGCGCGTCGCCGATCGGCGTGGCCGCGCCCGCGAGCCCGGTGCCGCTGCCGCGGGGCACGATCGGCAGGCCGTGCGCTGCGGCCGCACGCACGCACGCCTGTACCTCGTCGGTCGATCGTGGGAAGTGCCACGAGCGCGCAGCCGCCCTCGACCATCGAGGCGTCGCGGGCGTAGAGGCGACGAGCGAGCGGATCGGCGAGCACCGCCTCGGGGCCGAGCGCGGCTTCGAGCTCGCGGCGAGCGGCATCGACGTCGGTCATGACCGCAGGCTACCGTCACCGGCATGGGTGCATGGGCGGAGCTCGAGGTGCAGGACCCGGAGCTCGCCGCGTTCGGGCGGGAGCGGTTCGAGGGCAGGGTGGTGATGCACGCCACGCTGCGCCGCGACGGGGCGCCCCGCCTGCACCCGGTCTCACCGTGGTTCGGCGCAGGCCTGCTGCTCGTCGGCTTCAGGGGTCGCAGCCCCAAGAACGGTGAGGTCGCGCTCGACGGGCGCTACGCGATGCATTCGTCGATCGACCCCGGCGACCACGAGGGCGAGGGCGGTGAGTTCCTCGTGCGGGGCTGGATGGAGCGGGTCTCGCCGGACCATCCGGGCGCGGTCGCCGTGCCGTACGAGGCGCCGTACGAACTCGCGGTCTACGCGTGCTCGGTCGAGGAAGCCGTCGGCACCACCTACCCGGGCGGCGGGTCGCCGGTCTACCGGCGCTGGGAAGACTGAGCGCTCAGGCGACGCGGCCGGGGGAACCGTCGCCCGCGGTGAACGGGAGCCCCGCGGCGGCCCAGGCCTCCATGCCGCCCTCGACGTTGTAGGCCTCGAAGCCCCGGGCCTGCAGCATCATCGTGGCGAGCTCGCTGCGGTTGCCACTGCGGCAGATGACGGCGACCGGCTTCTCGCGATCGAGGTCGGCGCCGGCGCCCGCCATGATCGAGTTGAGCGGCAGGTAGACGGCCCCGTCGATGCGGCCGGCTTCCCACTCGTAGAGCTCGCGGCAGTCGACGAGCTGGATCTCCGCGAGCCGTTCGTGCACGGCGCGGACGTCGGACAGCGTGTCGTTCGTGGCCTGGTCGCTCATTGCAGGTGCAAATGCTACCAGCGGGGTCGGTTTCGGCGTGAGGGTTCACCCGCCGGCTTCGAGCGCCTCCCGGAAGACTTCCAGGTCACGCTCGGAGAACAGCACGAACCGCACCTGCTCGACCGTCGTCTCGGCCCCTCGCACCGCGGCGATCGCGACCGGTGCCGCCAGCTCGACCGGGTAGCCGAAGATGCCCGTGGAGATCGCCGGGAACGCGACCGTGCGAGCGCCGAGCTCGTCGGCCACCCGCAGGACCGACCGGTGGCACGACGCGAGCAGTTCGGCATCGCGCGGTGAGCCCGAGTACACCGGGCCGGCCGTGTGGATGATCCATCGCGCGTCGATGTCGCCGGCGATCGTGGCCACCGCCTCGCCGGTCGGCAGCGGCATGCGTCCTCGCTCGCGGATCAGACGTTCGCGGTCGGCGAGCGCCTCCGGGCCGGCCGCCCGTGTGATCGCGCCGTCCACTCCGCTTCCCGGGCGCAGCGAGGTGTTCGCGGCGTTCACGACGGCGTCGACCGACTGGGTGGTGATGTCGCCGAGCACGAGCGCGATCCGCACCATCGCGGGACCATCGTACGCACCGCATCCGGTTCATCGATAGGCTCACCGCGTGACGATCGTCTGCCTCGCGGCCAACCCTTCGGTGGACAAGCTCTTCGAGGTCGAGCGCATCGTGCGTGGCGACATCCACCGTCCCGATGGCTTCGTGCAGGTCGCCGGTGGCAAGGGGCTGAATGCGGCTCGAGCGGCACACGCGCTCGGGGCGAAGGCGACCGCGGTCGCGCTCCTGCGAGGGCACACCGGACGCTGGCTCCAGGACATGCTCGGAGCCGAGGGCGTGACGCTCCGAGCGGTCTGGACGCATGGCGAGAACCGCTCATCGTTGTCGGTCGCCGATCGTGAGACGGGTGGGCTCACCGAGTTCTACGAACACGGCGCCGACGTGCCGTCCTCCGCCTGGGCGGAGCTCCTGCACGCGGTCGAATCGACCTGGACCCCAGGGGGCTGGCTCACGATCAGCGGCTCGACCCCCGTCGGCGCCCTCGATCAGGGGTATCGCGACCTCGTGCGCGACGCCCGGGTCGAAGGGGTGCGGGTCGCGCTCGACGCGGAGGGGGAGCGGCTCCGCCTGGCGCTCGATGCCCACCCCGAGGTCGTGAAGGTCAACGCCTCGGAAGCCAGCGGCCTGCTCGGCGTGCCGACCTCGCGGCGCGACGATGCGCTCGCTGCGGCGGGGAAGCTGCGCGATCTCGCCGGCGCCGACGGTCACGCGGGCGTGGTCACGCGCGGTGCCCAGGGAGTGGTGCTCGCGGCGCCCGACGGCACCTTCTATGAAGGCCGGCTATACGTGCGCGGTCGTTACCCGGTCGGCAGCGGCGACGCCTTCCTCGCGGGACTCGTCACGGCGCTCGACCGCGGCGACGACTGGGAAGACGCGCTGCGTCTCGGGCTCGGCGCGGCGACCGCCAACGCCGAGTTGCCGGGGGCCGGCACCCTCGAACCCGCACGTGCGGCCGCCCTCGCCGAGCAGGCCGAGGTCCGACAGGCCTAGACCCGCATACTGTTCGGGTCCGAATCGTCCAGCCTCGAGCAAGGTCGCGAGTTGACTGCACCCAGTGCCCGCCCCGTTCGGCCCGACGCCGCCGTGCGCGGACTCTTCCTCACGTTCGGGTTCGTCATCGCCGCGTTCTTCCCGTTCCTCGCGCTCTACCTCGACGGCAAGGGACTGACCGAGAGCGACATCGGCCTCGTGATCGCGGCGATGGCCGTCGCCCGCATCGTCCTGAACCCGCTGTGGGGGCACCTTGCCGATGCGACGATAGGCCGGCGCACCTCCCTGCAGATCGGTGCCTTCCTCTCGGCGGTCTTCGGGCTCGTGCTCGCGGGCGTCGACGGAGTGGTCGCGATCGCCGTGGCGGGGTTCTTCCTCGCGGGCGCGATGGTGAGCACGGGCCCGAACATCGACGCCATCACCCTCGAACACCTCGGCGCCGACCGCATGAGCGACTACGGCAAGGTGCGGTCGTGGGAGAGCTTCACCTACGCGATCGGATGCCTCACGCTCGGGTGGCTCTTCCAGGTGGCGGGCATCGGCTGGGCGATGCCGTGCTACGCGCTCGCGAGCCTGCTCGTGTTCGCCGTGTCGTTCACGGTGCCGCGCGACATCCCACGCCACGAAGCGGCGACCGGGGGCGGCCGCCTCGGCACGGTCGGCGCGGTGTTCCGCCACGCCCCGCGCTTCTGGGGGTTCCTCGCGGCGGTGTTCCTCGTGTGGACGGGGTTCAACGCGGCGTGGAACTTCATCTCGCTGAAGATCGCGAGCGAAGGAGGCGGCCCGTTGCTCGTGGGCATCGGCACCGCTGTCGGAGGGTTGATCGAGGTGCCGATGATGCGCTCGAGCTCGCGGTTGCAGGCTCGCTTGGGACTCCGTCGCGTCTACGCCCTGGGGTGCCTCGTCTACGCGCTGGGGTTCCTGTTGTGGGGGTCGATCTCGAACCCGACGATCGTGTCGCTGCTCACGGTGCTCGAGGGGATCGCGTTCAGCATGCTCTTCACGACCGGCGTCGTGGTGGTGGGGCGACTCTTGCCGTCGTCGCTGTACTCGACCGGGAACTCCGTTGCGCAGATGGTGGGCTTCGGTCTCGGCCCGATCCTGGGCGCCGGCCTCGGGGGCTTCGTGTACGAGACGGCCGGACCGATGACGCTCTACGCGGGCGCGTCGGCGCTCGCGCTCGCCGGCGCGGTCGTCGCCTGGTTCGCCCTGCGCGGGCCCGAGCTCGACCGCCCGGTCACCGCCGCCGACGACGTGCCGGCCGACCCCTCGATCGCACCGCCCGAGCCGCTCGGCTGACGCGGCGCACCGCGCCCGCGGTGCGGACCTCGACCGCCTGTGCATGCGAGCGTCGTCATGGGCCTGTGACCTGCACGTTTGCAGGCCATCACCGACGCCGGGACGATGACAGGTCCACACCCGACATGCGAGGAGGACCGATGGCCGAAGACCAGAAGGACGAGGGCATCGTCGACAAAGCGAAGGGCACCGCCGGCGACATCGCCGGCAGGGCCGCCGGCACCGCCAGCGGACTGGCCGGCAAGGCCGCAGAGACGGCCAGCGGGCTCGTCGAGAAGGCCGAGCCGCTCGTGGGCAAGGCCAAGGAGGCCACGGGCGATCTGTCGGCCAAGGCCGAGCCCGTGCTCGACAAGGCCCGTGTCGCAGCGGGCGACCTGGTCGAGAAGGCGCAACCCGTCGTCGACAAGGCCGTGGAAGCCGGCGGGGGTTTGCTCGACAAGGCGAAGGACCTGCTCGGCAGCAAGAAGGCCGATGCAGGCCCGTCCGGCACTGGCACGACCGGTGGGTCCACGACCGGCACGGCGGCTCCCGTGAAGGACGAGCCGACGGCAGACCCTGCAGACTGAGCCCGCAGACCGAGAAGGAGACGTCGTGGTCAACGCATACATCCTGATCCAGACCGAGGTCGGCAAGGCGGGGCAGGTCACCGAGCAGATCCGGGCTATCGACGGCGTCGTCGCGGTCGATCCGGTCACGGGGCCCTACGACGTGGTGGCGCGCGCGGAAGCCGTCGACCTCGATCAGCTCGCCAAGAGCACCGTCATGCCCATGCAGGAGCTCGAAGGCATCACGCGCACCCTCACCTGCCCGGTGCTGCTGCTCTAGCCGTGCCGATCTCGATCCGGCGCGACGCGGAGATCAGCGACGTCGACGGCGGCTGGTTCCGCGCGCGCTGGCACTTCTCGTTCGATTCCTACCACGACCCCGAGTACATGGGGTTCGGCACGATGCGGGTGTTCAACGACGACCGGCTCGTGCCGGGCGCGATCTGGCCGATGCATCCCCACCGCGACATCGAGGGCCTCACCTACGTGGTGGAGGGCTCGTTCCGCCACCAGGACGATGTGGGCGGCGCTCCCGGTCCGTTGCCGGCCGGTGCCGTGCAGCGCATGACGCTCGGCCGGGGCGAACCACTCGGAGCAGAACGCGAGCGAGACCGAGCCGATGCGCTTCATCCAGATCTGGATCATGCCGGCGGCGCGCGGCCTCGACCCGGGTGTCGAGCAGAAGGTCTTCACGACCGAGGATCGCACCGACACCCTGTTGCGGGTGATCTCCGGCGACGGCGGCGACGCCGTGTTGGTGCATCAGGACGCGCACGTGTTCGTATCTCGGCTCACGCCGGCGGCGACGCTCTCAGCACGAGGTCCCCGTGGGGCGGGGCGTCTACCTGTACGTGATCGAGGGCGATGTGGCGGTGAACGGCGAGCGCATGGAGACGGGAGACGCTGCACGCATCTCCGAGGAACCGACGATCGAGATGGTGGCGTCGGCGCCGTCGGAGCTGATCCTCGTCGACGTCGCGCTCGAGGACTGACCGCAGGGTCGCTGCTCACTCGTCGACGCGCACGGGGAACGGCAGGGCGATCGGGTCGACGAATGGCGAACGTCCTCGAGCGTCGAACCGGTCCATACGGAACCGCTCGGCATGCTCGACCACCTCGGTCCCGCCCTCGAGCATCAGATCGACCGCGATGCGGGAGACGGCCGGGCCCCACATCATGCCGTGGCCGCACGCGCTCGCGATCGACGCGCCCCCGACCTCGGCGCCGTCGCGCGTCACGAGCGATCCCGCGAGCGGCAGGTGATCGGGCGTGTACTCGATCGTCGCCGCCCACGCCTTCTTGATGCCGAGCCCGCGCGGTGGCCGGCACGAGCCGATGCAGGCGTCGCTCCATCGTGCGCAGGTACCGCCAGTCGATCGCGCGGCCCGGCCCCGGTTCCTCGGTGGGGTTCGACATGCCCCAGAGGAAGCCGCCCTCCTCGGGTCGCCAGTAGATGCCGGCGCCGATGTCGAACGCCATCGCCGTCGTCTGTGGCCGCAGTGCCTCGCTCGGCTCGGTGACGACCACCTGGTGGCGTGCGTACCCGACCCAGGCGCGGCCCCCGGCAGCCTTCGCCACCGCCTGCAAGGCCGGCCCTCCGGTCAGGAGCACGCGCTGGGTCGCGATCGTGCCGGTGGTGGTCTCGACCCCGGTCACGACGCGCCGCCCGCCGCGGCCGGCGCGCGTGCGCAGGCCGGTGAACGCCACGCGCTCGCGCACCTCGACGCCGAGGCGCTGCATGGCGAGCGAGTACGCGCGCACGTTGCGGGGTGGGTCGATCCAGCCGTCGGTCGCCACGTACGAGCCGCCGCGGAAGCCGCGACCGTCGGCCATCGACGGGATCAGCGCGCGCACCTCGTCGTCGTCGACCCATCGAGCGTCGAGCCCGGTCGCGCGCTGCATCTCGATGCGCTCGCGAGCGGCCCGTTCGTCGGCCGCCGTCACCGCGAGGATCACGTATCCCCGCCCGACGAAGCCCGAGTCGACGCCGTAGCGCTCGCGCTGACCCTGGTAGAAGTCGATCGACCACGTGCCGAGGCGCACCGTGTCGGGGGAGCCCCCCTGCGCCCGCACCATGCCCGCGGCCCGGCTCGACGCGCCCATGCCCACGGCCTCACGGTCGATCACGACGACCCGGCCGAGGCCGGCCTCGCGGGCGAGCACCGACGCCCATCCGCCGACCGTGCCGGCACCGACGATCACCAGGTCGGCCGCGTCGCGTGTGCCCATCGTTCACCCTCCCGGTCGGCGAACCCCTGCGCCGTCGCGGCCGAAGTCTAGAGGAGCCCTCCCGGCCCCGCGGACCAGACCCCGAGCACCGATCGCTATGCGTACAGTCAGCCCGATGGAACACGCCGACCCGCCCGACGAGTCACGCTCGGCTGCGCGATGGGCGCCCACCCCGGCGGCGCCGGCCGATCGCCGCACGCTCACCGAAGAGGTCGCGGTCGTGCTGATGCTCTCGCTGCTCGCGAGCGCGGTCTACTCCGTCCTCAGCCTGCTCGAAGCGCCGATCGCCGGCACGGTGGTCGCCTCGGCGAACCAGAGCACACAGCTCGCGCGCCAGATGGCCGGGTTCGTCTTCGGGCTGGCGCCCGTGTTCCTCGTCGTGCACCTCGTCCGGCGCTCGGGCGAGGGACCTGCGGGCATCGGTCTGGCCGTCGATCGCCCCGCGAGCGATCTCGCGCGGGGGCTCGCGCTGTTCGCCGTCGTCGGTGTCGCCGGGGTCGGGCTCTACCTCGGCGCGGTCGAGCTCGGCGTGAACCGCTTCGTCATCCCGGCACCGCCGCTCGGCCATTGGTGGACCGTGCCGGTGCTGGTGCTGTCGGCGCTCGAGGCGGCCCTCGTCGAAGAGGTGATCGTGCTCGGGTACCTGATGACCCGGCTCCGACAGTTGTCGTGGTCGCCGCTGGCGGCCATCGCGGGCAGCTCGGCGCTGCGGGCTTCCTACCACCTCTATCAGGGCTGGGGCGGCTTCCTCGGGAACCTGGCGATGGGCGTGCTCTTCTCGGTGCTGTTCCTGCGGTGGCGGCGTACCTGGCCGTTCGTCGTGGCCCACATGCTGCTCGACGTGGGGGCTGGCCTCGGCTACATCGTCTTCAGGGACCGGCTGCCCGGCTTCTAGGTGTCGCAGGGCATCTGGGGGCTACCGTTACGGGTGTCCGAGCCGATACGATGCGGGCCCGCGCTACGGCGGTGCGGGCACGACGGGAGTTGTAGGCGATGTCATCGGTGCTCGACTATCTGCGCGGGCGTGCCGTGCCGTTCGTCGTGTTCCCCGACCCCGAGGCCGACCTCGCCGAGACGGCGGCCGAGCGGCACGGCGTCGAGATCGACGAGCTCGTGCGCACCGAGGTGGTGTCGAACCGGTTCGGGTTCGCGCTCATGGTGGTGCCCTGGGATCGCCGGCTCGACATCGGGCTCGCGCGCCGCGCGATGAACGACCCCGACGCCCGCCTCGCCACGCGCGAGGAGCTCATCGAGAAGGTGCCGGAGTTCGACGCCGACTCGTGGCCCCCGCTCGGGCTGTTCCTGCTCATGCCGACCTTCGTCGACCGCGAGGTCGCCGCGCGCGACCAGGTCGTGTTCCCGGCCGGGAAGCCCGGCACGCTCGTGTGCCTGCAGACCGACGAGCTGTTCGGCGACGATCCGGTGGTCATCACGGCGCTCACGAACGAGACGATGAAGCGGGAACCCGTGGGCACCCGGCGCGGCAACCTGTGGGCCGTGCGCGCCGATCCGGAGCACCCCGCGCTCGGCTGAGCCCGTCCGCAACTCGAGCACCGCCGTTAAGGAACCCTCCGATCCGCCCCCTGTCCTTCCACATGCCTGAGATGCAGGATGACCGGGTGCACCCTCGACGCGACTCGACCATGATCGAGCACGTCTTCCGCGAGCAGCACGCCCGGCTCTGGAGGTCGCTCGTGCTGTGGGCGGGCGACCCCGACCTGGCGAGCGACGCGGTCGCGGAGGCCTTCGCGCAGGTACTGGCGAGGGGCGAGGAGGTCCACGACCCCGCAGCCTGGGTCTGGCGGGCGGCGTTCAAGATCGCCGGCGGCGAGCTCGCGAACCGGCAGGCGTCGCTGACCCTGGCCGACGAGCCCGGAGAGGATGCGCCCAGAAGGGCTCGTCGACGTGATCCGTGCGCTCGCCTCGCTCACCCCGACGCAGCGAGCTTCGGTGATCCTCGCCGACTACGCCGGCTATCGCCATGCCGAGATCGCCCGCCTCCTCGGGTCGAGCGCCTCGGCGGTGGGCGTGCACGTGCATCGCGGCAGGCGCAAGTTGCGAGTCCTCTTGGAGGTATCCGATGACTGACATCAAGATCCGTCTCGCGCAGGTGGACCACCTGGATCCCCCGAGCGACCTCTGGGAGGCGAGCACCACGAGGGTGCCCGGGCCCGACCGACCGCTGCCATCGGGCGTGCAGACCGGGTGGCGGAAAGCGGCCGTGATCGCGGTGGCGTTCGGGGTCTTCGGTGCGGCGGTGCTCTTCGCGTGGTCGGTCCTCGACGTCGAGCCGGAGCCACACGCCACCGGCGCCTGCGTCGGACCCGTTCGCGAGCCTTCCCGCCGGATGGACGGAGCTGCCCGAGCCGCCCGAGATCAGATGTTGCTCGGCCCACGCGTGGACCGGCACGGAACTCCTCATCTGGGGAGGGCACGTCGGGTTCAGCGACGAGTCGCTCGACACCGGGTGGCGCTACGACGCCGAGGCCCGGGAGTGGCGACCGATGCCCGCCTCGCCGCTCGGTGCCCGCTCGCAGGCGGTAGGCGTGTGGAGCGGAAGCGAGCTGCTCGTGTGGGGCGGTGCCGACTTCCGCACCGACTACCCTTACGCCACGTACGACGACGGCGCGGCGTTCGACCCCGCGACCGATCGCTGGCGCATACTGCCGCCTGCTCCGATCGACGGCCGACAGCCGCTGGCGGTCTGGACCGGCGAGGAGATGATCGTGTGGGGCAGCACCGATCGCGAGCAGCGCAGGGTCGACGGGGCGGCCTACGACCCCGAAGCCGATACCTGGCGACCGATCGCCGACGCACCGATCGAGCTGACCGATGCCACCGCTTCGTGGAGCGGCGAGGAGATGATCGTGTTCGGAGCCGCGCTGCACGGGGGGAACCGGCCGGAGTCACGGACCGCGATCGGGGCTGCCTACGATCCGTCGACCGACACCTGGCGGCAGATCGCCGACTCCGAGCTCGACACGAACGCGAACACGTCCGTCTGGTGGAACGGCAGACTCCTCGCCTTCGACTACGGGCTGGATTCCGCAGCCTATGATCCCGCCACCGATCGCTGGACCTCGACGGGCGAGGTTCCCACCGACCACGTGCGAGGACGTCCCGTCATCGATCGTCGCCGGCACGGCGTACGGACGCCTGTGCGGCGGCATGGTCCGGTTCGACCCTGACCGGAACGAGTGGCGGTCGATCGACGCGCCGGAGAAGGACTTCTTCCCCTTCCAGATGTTCGGCGCCGGCTCGACGTTGCTGGTCGAAGGGGTGGTGGGGCGGTTCGGCGAGGGCGACGACGTGCGCCTCTTCGCATACCGCGATCGGTCGGCGGCATCGCCGGATGCTGATACCCCCCTCGCCACGACCCGCTCCAACGGGACGATCGCGTTCTCCTCCGGCCCTAGCGCCAACATCCTCATCGTCGAACAAGACGGATCGAGCGTCAGGCGTCTCGTCAACAGGCACGCAGAGGACCAGGAGGGAGGCGTTCAGTTCGCCTGGTCACCCGATGGATCCAAGGTCGCGTTCACCGATTACCGACCCGACGGCACGCGGGGTCTGTTCGTGATGGATCCAGCGAGCGGAGATCCGGTCGACGTCAGCCCGGGCCTGGAGTTGGCCGACGAGCTCTCCTGGTCGCCCGACGGAGCGATGCTCGCGTTCGGCGGTTGCTGCGACGCGGGCTACCAGGTCTACGCCGTCGACGCCGACGGGACGGGGCTGCGCCAGGTGAGCGATATCGAGGACGATGGAGTGTCTGGCGGGAAGATGCCGGCGTGGTCGCCGGACGGAACGTCGCTCGCATGGGTCCTCACCGACTACGACGAGGCCACGGATGCTGAGACATCGAAGATCGTCACATCCGACCTCGACGGAGGTGATGTCATCGAGATCGCGCGGACGACCGATGAGCTCGAATCGCCGGCCTACTCGCCCGACGGGTCAACGCTCGCGTTCTTCAGCAAGGGCGGGCGCGCGTACCCAGACCTGTACGTGGTGCGGATCGACGGCGGCGCTGAGGCGGTGCCCACTCGACTCACGGACGCCTCGATCCGTTTGACGTCCGAGCCTCGGTGGCGGCCGGATTCGAGCTCGGTTGTGTTCGCGGGCCAGGACTCGGACGACAACTACGGTCTCTACCGCGTCGACGTGGTGGGGTCCGACGTATCGATCCTCCTGCAGGATGCCTACATCGGATCGCCGACCTGGTCGCCCGACGGCTCGATGATCGCGTTCGTCCGCGACGATGTCGGCTCCGGTCTCTACGCGATCTCGGTGATGCGACCGGATGGGACGGGCGTCCGCGATCTCACCGGAGAGCTCGATGAAGCGGGGAGCATCGACTGGCAAGGCATGCCCTGAGCCGGACGTAGATGTGCTGCCGATCAGGCCGAGCGCAGCAAGGTTGGGCGGCGCGCGGCCTTCATCCATGGCATCGACACAGCGGTCACGCCCAAGACCAGGGTTGCGACGACCGTTGCCAGCACGGCGAGCTCCCGAAGCGGGACTGAGACTTCCGTTTCGACCGCGGTGTAGAGCAGTGTCACCACGGTCACCGCTCCCGCGAGGCCGAAGGCAACCGCCGTCGCGAGCGGCAAGGCGACCTGAGCGAGGATCGAACGGCGAAGGACACGGGCCTCGGCCCCGACGGCGGAGAGCAGCGACAGCGATCGTCGGCGCTCCATGATCCAGTCGACCATCGCCACCAGCAGTGTGCCGGCGTTCACGACCAACAAGAACAAGGTCAAGATCCAGAGCCCCCTGAGGATCGATGCGTATTCGGCCGAGGCGACGCCGTGATCCTCGCGGCGTTGTCGCACAGTGATGACGTCGGCCGAGTACGCCGTGCGATCTCGAATCGCCTCGAGGGTCTCGTGTCGACCGTCTGTTTCGAGGACGGCGGTGCGACGCGTGCTGGTGCCTCCATATGGCGTCCGCCGCGTGATGCGGACCGATTCGACCCCTTCGATCTCGCCGAGACTAGGCAGGTCCCGCCAGGAGCCGGAGTAGTAGGGCTGCACGAAGACGGTTCCGGGTGGCAGCGCGCGGATCCATCGGGGCAGCACGTAGCCCGCTGTCCGCGGCGCCGGCAGCGACGAGGCCCGACTGGAGCACGCCCACCATCGCGATGACGAGGGCCACGCTCCCCACGACGCGGCCAACCGACGACGGATCGGATTCGAGCCGGCGCATGCCGAGCAAGACCGACACAGAGCTGACCCTCGTGGCGAGCCAACGGGCGATGACCCACGCTGACCAGGTGGCCGAGCCGATCAGGCCGAACGCGCTCAGGGTCAGAGCGAGGCCGACGACCGGCCCTGCTTCTGACCGCTGCGTCAGAGCCTCGTGCTGGCTCGCGCTCCAGGCGAGGATCGCGATGCCGGTCGCGAGCACGAGGGTCCACCACCATCCGGCGTGTCGACGGCCCGCCTGCCGGGCGACCCCGAGCGGCGACACGAGCAACGCGTCGCATGGTGGCGAGCGAGATCGCGACCGCGAACATCGGGAGCCCGATCACGACGATGAGTGCCAGCCACCAGGGCGGTGCGAAGTCGTCGGGATAGAAGCGGATGTCCAGGATCAAGCCGCTGGCGAGGATCGGTCTCAGCAGGAAGAAGAATGGGATGCCGATCAGCGTTCCACCTGCCGCAGCGACCCCAGCCTCGACCGCTGCGAGCAGGCGGACCTCGCCCTGCGTGCCGCCGCTGAGGCGAACGGCCGCGAGGCGTGCCTCTCTCGTGGCAGCCGAGAGGCGTGTTGCCGTCGCGACGAACAACCAGATCGGAAGCAGCACGGCACTGGTGATGCCGACCAGGGTAAGGAGAGCCCCGAGGTCCTGCGGCTCTGACGGTCCAGCGGCGACCGGCTCGAAGGATTCGATCGCGAGCGCGTCTCGTCGGGGAGCTCGACGTCCGTCGGCTTGCCGACCCAGATGGCGAGTGTGGCGGGGCCCTCGACCCCTTCGCGTGCGATGGTGCCGACCACCGTGGCATCGAGTCGGCGTGTGAGTGCCTCGCCGATAGGGGTTCGCCACCGTTCGGCCAGGGCCTCGGAGATGTACATCTCACCTGGACCGGGGATGGCGGCGAGCCCGTCGGGCGTCGGCGCGCGCCCGACCGGCTCGACGACGGAGACCTCGACCGCCTCATCACCGTGGCGTTGATCGGCGCTCCAGACGAGCAGGACATCGGTCGCGTTCGCTCGAGCAGCGTATTCGGCCGCGCCGTAGAGGCGGTCATCCCGAGCTCTCATGGCGGGCGGCACGCTCATCGCGGCCAGGAGCAGCCCCGAGCCGACGGCGAATCCCAGCGCCATCATGGCGAGCCGAGTCCATGAAGAGCGGCCACCCGCGGTCGCCAGCTTGGCGCCCAGCGCAACGAGGCGGATCAGCCTCATACGAGTGCGGCCTCGTGGGCCACCCGGCCGTCTCGCAGCACCACCTCGCGATCTGCGTAAGCAGCGACCTGCGGCTCATGCGTGACGAGGACCACGCTCGTGCCTTCGTCTCTGGCAGATCCGACGAGTAGCTCCATCACGCGCTCGCCGTTCAGGGAGTCGAGCGACCCCGTGGGCTCATCGGCGAACACGATCCGAGGCTCGGCCACGAGGGCCCGGGCGACGGCGACCCGCTGGGACTGTCCTCCCGACATCTCGCCCGCTCGGTGGTCCGCGACCGAGGCGACGTCGAGGCGCTCCAACCATCGCCGCGCCCGCTCGACCGCTCGGCTGCGCGAGAGTCCGGCCAGCCGCAGCGGGAGGGACACGTTGTCGAGGGCGGTCAGCTCGGGGACGAGCTGGCCGAACTGGAAGACGAACCCGAAGTCGTCGCGACGCAGCCTGGTCCGAGCCCCGTCGCCGAGTTCCGCGAGCGAGCGGCCCCGGTATCGAACGATCCCGGAGTCCGGGAGCAAGATCCCCGCCAGGCACAGCAGCAGGGTCGACTTGCCTGAACCGCTCGGCCCGAGGATCGCGACGGTCTCGCCGGCGGCGACCCGGATCGACACCCCGTCGAGAGCGGGCGTCGCTCCGAAGGCCAGTCGGAGATCCGTGCCGTCGACGAGCGGGCCTTCGGGTTCCTGGCTCATGTGGGTTCCTCTCCTTGTTGGGGAGTGGCTGCTGCGAGTCGCTTGGCAGCCTGCTCGATCCACTTCACGTCGGCCTCCAGGTGGAAGAGGTCGTGGTCGCAAGCCATGACGCGCACGAGATCGGCCCCGCGGCGGCGCTCGGTCAGTTCGCGCATACGCGTGAGATGCGCGGTGCGCTGGGTGTCGAGGACGGCGTGGGGATCGCGCCCGGAGAGCAGAGCCACCACCGTCTTCGTGA
Source organism: uncultured Actinomycetes bacterium (assembly GCA_963722795.1). Classification (GTDB taxonomy): domain Bacteria; phylum Actinomycetota; class UBA4738; order UBA4738; family HRBIN12; genus JAOUEA01. The sequence goes on along the minus strand of CAVROD010000001.1, from coordinate 198,777 downwards.
ACAGGTCGCTACGGACGAACGTTGGTGGCTTCACCGGCTCGGCGAGCCATCGCTCGAGATCAGCCACTCCCGCCGATGTGATGACGTAGAGCTTGCGCTCGGGCCCGGCGCCGCTCTCCACCGCCGCCACGTCGACGAAGCCCTCACGTCGCAGGCGGGACAGCGCTGCGTAGATCTGCCCGAACGAGAGGGGCCGCGTGGCCGGGAAGGTCTCGTCGAAGCGACGTTTGAGCTCGTATCCGTGCCGTGGCTCCGCCTCGAGGAGTCCCAACAACGCATGACCGAAGCCCATGGGACTCACTATACTCTCAGCGTATAGCAGAGCAAGTGCGTCCTGAAACTGGGCGGCGAGCTACGACGAGAACGAGTGGCCGATGGTCGCCTCCCGTATCCGAAGGCGTGAGGTGGAGGTTCGGTGACGGCGCGGCGGGTGGCTTGGCGATGTCGTCGACAGCGCGTATCGTTGTCGTCGGGATATCCCATCAAGACCGAACCCCGGCCAGCGCGCCGGGGATTCGTGTTTCCGGGGTCGGTTCGGGGGGCTTCGCCGGCCCAACTAGGTGAGATCGCGCGGGATCGTCCGCTCCCAGCGTCGCCGGAACCGTTCCTCGCCGTCCTCGTGCACGACCAGGTCGATCGTGGCGTGATACGCCTCGGCGTCGCTCTCGATCAGCACGTCGGCCCGTGAGCGCACGGTCGCCTCGGGCCATCGGACCTCGAACGCCGCCTCGCCGTGGGCCGACGCCTTCCCCGGATCGATCGTGGAGACCGACACGACGCCGTCGTAGTGGCTGTGCATCGACGGCACGTGCTCGACGGGCCCCTCCTCGAACGTGCTGCCGGCGTTCGCCGACGTGATGCGCGTGAGCGCCTCGTGCGTGAACGACCACCGGACGCCGTCGCCTGGATCCTCGTCGTCCTCCTCGTCGAGGAAGGGCGGGGGCAGCACCGGGCGTTCCTCGATCGGGCTCGGGCCGTCGATCACGGGCAGCTCGAGCGTCGTCGATGCCCGGTCGATCGTGAGCCTCACGGGCCGCGGCGGCGACCACGTATTGGGCCAGTCGGTGCCGGCGAGGTCGAGCCGCAGGGCGTGACCGGGCTCGAACGTCCACGAGGCGGCCTCGATCTCGATTTCCACGTCGACGGGCTCGCCGACCGGCATCGGCGACGGCTGCTCCCGCGAGTCGCGGTGCGTGAGGTTCAACACGTTGCGCGCGACGAGCGACGAGGTGCCATCGGGGAAGACGTCGCAGAGCTTCGCCGACAGGTAGGCGACCGGCTCGCTCGAGGCGACCCGCACCCGCACCCGCGCGTGTCCGAGGATCTCGAACTCCCGCTCGAACGGCGCCCACGTGTACGTGAGGGAGTGCAGTCTCGTCTGGGCGCTGGTCGTCGGGCTGGCCCCACGGCAGCACGCCGGCGCAGGAGATCCACGCGGTCCATCCGACATCGCCGCGCACGTCGAGCTCGTCGGGGCCGTCGCCGGAGCGGTTCGCCGTCGCGTCGACGAGCGACCACGTCTCGGGCCGGAGCCGTTCGGGCGGCCAGGTCGGCTCGTACCGCCACTCGCCGTTCACGACGGCGCGGTCCGGCGCGGGCAGGGTCGAACGCTGCGCGTACAGCACGATCGGCGGTTCGCGGTCGATGCCGTTGTCGATGCCCTTCAGCCAGCGGTCCCACCACCGGATGTGCTCGGGCATCAGGTCGTGGTTCGGTCCGGGCAGCGACGTGTCGGTCCCGGCATGCGCCCACGGCCCGAAGACCAACCGCTTCGGGCAGGTCAGGCGCTCGAACGTGCGGAACGAGTTGTTGCGATATCCGTCCGCCCAGCCGGCGACGATCATCGTGGGGCACTCGATGGTCTCGTAGTCGACGCAGAGCGAGCCCTGCTTCCAGTAGTCGTCGAGGCGCTGGTGCTCCAGCCACGTGAGCACCCACGGCTCGGTGCCCTCGAGGCGGCGCGCCCACTCCTCGCGCCACCCCTCGCCGTAGATCGGCGGCGCGGGCGGCAGCGCGTTGCTCGCGACCATGTAGCTCGGGTAGTCGATCTGGTCGAGCTGCTTCACCACGCCGCCCTGGTAGTGCACGTCGTCGCCGAAGCGGTCGTCGCTCGCGTAGATCGGGATGATCGCTTTCAGCGCGGGCGGGCGATCCATCGCGATCTGGATGCTGTTGAACCCCGAGTACGAGTACCCGTACATCCCGACGGTGCCGAGCGACCACGGCTGGGTCGCGAGCCAGTCGATCACCGTTGCCATGTCGGTGCGCTCGACGAGCGGGTACTCGTCGGTCGCCGCGCCCTCGCTCGACCCGGTGCCGCGTACGTCGACGCGGCAGAGCACGTAGCCGGCCTCGGCGAGGCGCTGATACTCGCTGCGCGAGCGCCCGGTGATGTCGTCCTTGCGGTAGGGCAGGGCCTCGAGCACGGCCGGCCACGGCCCGTCGCCCTCGGGCATGTACAGGGTCGCGGCGAGGCGGACGCCGTCGGCCATCTCGATCGACACGTGGCGCCGATCGGCCGATTTCGGGTCCGTCATGGCGGCGAGGCTACCCTCGGCGACGGCGGCGGGCGTGTCGAGCCGCTGTGCGGATGCGACCGGCGGTCAACTCCGGGCGTGCCCGGCCGGGTGCATCCGGCCTGGCGCTAGGTCCAGCCTGGCGCTAGGTCCAGCCGCGGAACCAGACCCGCGCCTTCCACATCGTGTCGGCGATGCGCCCGGCGGTGAGGATCGGCCACATCCACAGGAACAGCCCGACCGCCGCGGCGACGTAGCCCCACACGAACGGCAGGTACGGCTTTCGGCGCGAGATGGCCGGCGCGCCCGTCTCGGGGTCGAGGGCCACCTCGCCGGTCTCGTGATCGCGGATCACCAGGTGGGCCGCGGCGAGGTCGCGCAACGTGTAGACCGCGGCGAGCGCCATGAACGGCGTGAGCGGCAGCGCGTAGAAGAAGAACTGCGGCCGCGACACGAGGAACCACGGCAGGTAGAGCCCGGCGAAGGCGACCACGACGAACCCGGGCGTCCAGTCGCGTTTGCGCCACCAAGCCCAGGCGCAGTATGGGATCGTCCACATCGTGCCCCAGAACAGCACCGGGTTCCCGATCGCGAGGATCTGGCGGATGTCGGGCCCGAGGTCTTCGAGGAAGTAATTCACGGGTCGCAGCATCGGGATCCACGTCCACGCCTTCGAGTAGTAGGCGTGGGTCGGCGTGAACGTGTCGGTCGACGCGTCGAGGGCGCTCGCCCGCAGGTCGCGGTGGTAGTTCCACATGTCGCGGTGCTGGGTGAGGAAGTCGGCCAGACTCGCATCGAAGTGCGCGATCCACGGCACCCAGGCGAGCGCGTACACGGCCACCGGCACGATGGCGAACGCGACGACCACCCCGACCGTCTCGAGGCCGAGCGCGCGAGCGAAGGCGTTGCCGCGCGAGCGACCTTCTCGCCGCCGGCGGGTGGTCTCCCAGATGTAGGTGAGCAGCACGGCCGCGGGGATCGCCATGGCGCCCGACCACTTGACGGCTATCGCGGCGCCGAACGCGGCGCCGGCGGCCATGCGCCATGGCCGCAGGAACGGGGAGGGCACCCGCAGCGGCGTCACGTCGGGGTCGTCTTCATCCGGCGCCGGCTCGCGAGGGGTGCGGCGCCCGATCCACCGCCGGTCGAGCAGCAGGAGCAGGAAGCCGAGGGTCACCCAGAAGGCCAGGTGGATGTCGAGCAGCGCCACCCGCGACTGCACGACGTTGAGTCCCTCGACCGCGATCAGCAGGCCCGCGACGAACGTCCACACCGGCCTGCCCAGCAGCAGCTGGGCCATGAGGGCGGTGAACACGGCGACCCCGATGCCGGCGAGCGCCGAGGTGATGCGCCATCCGAACGAGCTCATGCTGAACGTCTCGATGCCGAGCCCGATCGTGAGCTTGCCGAGGGGTGGGTGCACCCACGAGCCCATGTCCCACTCGTTCTCGACCCAGTACCGCTCGTCGGCGGAATCGACGAGGCACTCCTTCTCGGACGCCTCGGTGACCTGCACGCACCCGGCCTTCGCGTAGTACACCTCGTCGAAGACCATCTCCCGCGGGTCGTCGATCGCGGCGAACCGGATCACCCCGGCGATCGCGGCCACGGCGAGCACGGCAACCCAGGGCCGGTGCAGGCGTCGCGTCGTCCCGGGCATCGGCCCAGCGTACCGGCGGCCGGGCTCGCGCACGGTGAGGCCGCCGCTCACCGGCCCTTCGCCGACACGCCGCGAGTCGTCGGACGATCGCGCAGTCGCATCACGAACTGGCAGCCTTGGAAGACGTCGGTGATCGAGGCCGTCTTGTTGTCGACGAGGCCCGCGGCGAGGCCGTGTTCCTGCACGAGCGTGAAGGTGAGGTCGGTCTGCACGCCCGAGGCCTTCTTGGGCCAGCCGACCCAGAGGCGGCCGGCGGGATCGAGTGCGCGCTGGAGCGAGCCGAACCGGCGCGCCAACACGCTGCGCTGGGTCGTGAACAGCACGGCCACGTCGATGCCTTTCGTGGCGCGAGCGAGGAAGTCCACCTCGGGGGGCAGCGGCGCCTGCCGGCGCAGCAGGTCGTCGAACCCCGGCGGTGCGCCGACCAGCACGACCCGCGACCCCTGGCGGATGCCGAGCTTCTTCCACAGCGGGGTGCCCGAGTAGTCCTTGTGTCCCTCCGCCACGGTTCCTCCGCGGTGTGACCTTCCGCCCGTAGGCGCTCGCGAGACATCGTGTCACCCTGGGGGCATGGGAGGCACCCTGTGGCTCGTGGCGACGCCGATCGGCAACCTCGGCGACCTCTCCACCCGCGCGCTCGAGGTGCTCGGGCAGGTGGACGTCGTCGCCTGCGAGGACACACGGCGCACGGGCAGGATGCTCGCCGCGAAGAAGATCAAGGTGCCGCTCGTCTCCTACTTCGAGGGCAACGAGCGGGAACGGGTCGGCGAGCTGCTCGTGCGGCTCGGCAACGGCGACGACGTCGCGCTCGTGAGCGACGGGGGCACGCCCGCCATCTCCGACCCCGGCTACCGCCTCGTGCGCGCGTGCGCCGAGCAGGGCATCGAGGTGCAGGTCGTGCCAGGCCCGTCGGCGGTGATCGCGGCGTTGGTCGTCTCGGGGCTGCCGACCGACCGGTTCGTGTTCGAGGGCTTCCTGCCGAAGAAGCCCGGTGAGCGCGTGCGCCGGCTCGAGGCGCTGCGCCACGAGCCGAGGACGGTCGTGGTGTTCGAGTCGCCGATGCGGGTGCAGACGCTGCTGCGCGACGTGCTCGTGGCGATCGGCGACCGCGAGATCGCGGTGGTGCGAGAGCTGACGAAGCTGCACGAGCAGGTCGAGCGGGGCCGGGTGAGCCAGGTGCTGTCGCGCCTGGGTGAGCACGAGCTCAAGGGCGAGGTCGTGGTGGTGATCGGTGGCGAGCGCGTGCGCCCCGTTCCCGACATGTCCGTGTGCGCCGACGAGGCGCGCGAGCTCATCGCCGAAGGGCTCCGCAAGCGCGACGCCGCCCATGCCGTCGCCGACCGGTACGGCGTGAGCGCGAACGACCTGTACCGCGCGCTGCTCGCCGACTGACCGATCCCGCGCGAGCGGGCTGGCTTCCTCCGATAGGCTCCCCGAACCATGGACGACGCCTTCGTGCGTGAGATGACCGAGGGCTACGCCTTCGACGAGCCCTCGCTCGTGCTGGGGGCCCCGATGCTCGAGGGCGAGGTCGCAACCGCGAGAGCGCGCACGAGATCATCACCGCCCGGTTGCACGGCGCCGCCGAGGCCGAGGCGGCAGAGGCGGCCGAGGCGTCGGCCTCCACACCACTGCCGCCGCCCCCGCCCGGCACGCCGCCTGCCAAAGCGTCACCGCCTGCCAAGGCGCCACCTTCCGCCAAGTCGCAACGCACACCCAAGTCGAAGACCTCGGCGAAGCCGCCATCGAAGGATGGCATCGCCGACGACGTGAAGGACATCGGCGTGGGGTTCGCGAAGGACATGCTCACGACCGCCGACGGCCGACGCACGCTGCGCACCGTCTTCGGCGCCCTGTTCGGCAAGAAGTAGGAACGACCGGGGGATGGAAGCCCGCCGGACGGGGCTTCTCATGGGGGAGCGCGGTCGGCGCCGACCGCCGACCCGTCGGGCCGTCTGAACACCGGCCGGCCCTCGACGAGCTCGAGGCTGAAGCCTTCGTGTGTCAGCCGGTGGTGTCGCCGGCAGAGCAGCAGCAGGTTGTCGAGCGCTGTGGGCCCGCCGTCTGCCCAGTGGCGGACGTGATGCGCGTCGCACCAGCCCTGCGGCCGGTCGCACCCGGGGTAGCGACAGTGCCGGTCCCTCGCGACGACCGCCCGGCGGATCGCGGGCGGGATCACCGCTGTTCGGCGACCGATGTCGAGCGGCTCGGATCGAGGGCTGAGGACGACGCGCGTGACCGAGGCGTCGCACGCGAAGCGCCTGGCGGTCGGAGGCTCGATCGGGCCGGTCGGGTCGAGCTCCGCGATGGATACCCTGTCGTCACGACGGGTCGGCGTGGAGAGGGCGGCGAGCGGCACCGTCACGGTGAGATGCGGCCGTTCGCCCCCGACGACGGGCCGATCCGTCCGGTCGAGGAACGAGCGGCAGATCTCACCCAACGCGTCGGCACGCCGCTGCGGTGCCGTGCGATCGTCGTCGACATCACGCGCTCGCCGTTCCGCGTCGACCACGGCGCCGATCGCCGTCAGCAACGAGGATCCGGTCTCGGGATCGAGGTCGCCGTCGACCCGCACCATGCCGTCGAACGTGACGGAGGCGTGGAACCGTCGCGCAGATCGACCCGCGTCGACCCCTGCGCCCGACGTCGATCGGTCGCGCTCGACCACCTGGCGCCAATGCGCCACGACGCGGCGGAGATCGGGTAGTGCGTGGCGACGAGCGGCGTCGACGAGCACGGGCTCGGCTTCATCGAAGCGTTCGGGTTCGGCGGCGCGTGCGTCGGCGAGCATGCGCATCGCAGCGAGCGAGAGCGTCGCACCCTCGAAGCTCCCGCGCGCGACCGGCATGTGCTCGATCTGGCGCGCGTGCAGCACGTCGCGACGGGCTGCCCCCACGAGACCTGCAGCCGGGTGGCGGCCCAGGAAGCGGCCGACAGGTGGCCATCGCGTTCGAACGTGCGGCGGCGGTCGAACTCGGCCAGCCGCCGGAGGCGCTCGGCCTCGAGCGCCTCGCCGGCCGTGTGCAGCTCGACGAGGTCGGCCTCGATGCGCGCGTCGGGCATGTCGCCCAACGTCTCCGCACGCAGCTCTTCGATCGCCGACCGCAGCTCGCTCACCGAGCACCACCCCCAGGCCTCGCATCTGACCTCGACGACCACTCCACCTCGAACATGTGCTCGACGCTACGCCGTTCATCGCGCGCGAACCGTGACGCCCGTCACCCTCGTTGGCAGGTTCTCGCGGAGCGTTCGTCGGGCACGCCAGAGGTCGCCAAACTAGTCCAACTCAGACTAGTGATCCGGTTCCGTATCATGACCGGACCATGGGCCGGGACACGCTTCTTCATCACGACGCCGATCTACTACGCGAACGACGTGCCGCACATCGGTCATGCATACACCGAGGTGGCGAGCGACTTCCTCGCGCGATACCGGCGGCTGCGTGGCGACGACGTCTTCTACCTGACCGGCACCGATGAGCACGGGCTCAAGGTCGCCCGCGCGGCCGAGGAGAACGGCGTCACCCCCAAGGCGTGGACCGACTCGCTCGAGCCGCGCTGGCGCGAGGTGTGGGAGCGCCTCGACATCAGCTACGACGACTACATCCGCACCACCGAACCGCGCCACTACAAGGCGGTGGCGAAGATCCTGCAGGCCGTGCACGAGAACGGACGCGACGACATCTACGAGGGCACCTACGAGGGTCTCTACTGCGTCGCGTGCGAGGCCTACTACACCGAGGACGACCTGATCGAGGGTAACTGTCCGATCCACGGCAGGCCGGTCGAGCAGATGCGCGAGCAGAACTACTTCTTCCGGCTGTCGGCCTATCGCGACCGGCTGCTCGAGCACTACGCGGCTCACCCCGATGCGATCGAGCCCGAGGTGCGACGCAACGAGGTGCTGAGCCTCATCGAGGGCGGCTTGCACGACTTCTCGATCAGCCGCACGACGTTCGACTGGGGCGTGCCGCTGCCGTGGGACCCCGAGCACGTGACCTACGTCTGGTTCGACGCGCTCACGAACTACATCACGGCCGCCGGGTACGCCGATGACCCTGCGCAGGTTCGAGCGGCTGTGGCCCGCGCGCATGCACATGGTCGGCAAGGACATCCTTCGCTTCCACGCCGTGTACTGGCCCGCGATGCTGATGGCCGCCGGCCTCGAGCCCGCCGCGCAGGTCTGGGCCCACGGGTACCTGCTCGTCGGTGGGGAGAAGATGTCGAAGACGAAGCTCACCGGCATCCACCCGTTCGAGCTGATCGACCACTTCGGCGTCGACTCCTACCGCTATTACTTCATGCGCGAGATCTCGTTCGGGCAGGACGGCAGCTTCTCGTGGGAGTCGATGACCGAACGCCACAACGCCGACCTCGCCAACGGCCTCGGCAACCTCGCGAGCCGGGTGCTCGCGATGCTCGCGAGCAACTTCGACGGCGTGGTGCCCGAGCCCGTCACGCCCGGCGCCGAGAGCGACCTGCCCTCCGTGATCGCAGACGCCCTCGACCGCTACGACGAGCACATGGTGGCCGTGCGGCTGCAGCCCGCCCTCGTGGCGGTCTGGGACATCGTGGCGCGAGCGAACCACTACCTCGTCGAGAAGGAGCCCTGGAAGCTCGCGAAGGACCCTGCCAACCGCGAGGAGGTCGCCAGCGTGCTCTACGCCGCGGCCGAGACCTTGCGCGTGCTCGCGATCGCGATCGCTCCGATCATGCCCGCGGCCGCGGCGAGGCTCTGGCAGCAGCTCGGGATGAGCGGATCGCTCGGCAGCCAACGGCTGCCGGCCGCGGGGGCGTGGGGCGGGCTCGCGCCGGGCACGCACACGGTCAAGGGCGACTCGCTCTTCCCCCGCCTCGAGGCCGATTGAGCGGCCGCATAGGCGATGCGAACCTCTGCACTTCGGGGTGAGGCTTCCCAGGATCATGTTTCACGTGAAGCTCCCCCCATCGACCGGATGTGGAGACCCGTGTAGGCTCCGCCTTCGTGACCGACCGGAACCTTCAACTCCCGGCTGATACCGGGGCGGTGGATACCCACTGCCACCTGTTCCTGTTGGACCTGGAACCTGCAGATGTGGTCGAGACCGCGAGGGCGGCCGGCGTCGACCGCCTGATCTGCGTCGGGATCGACGTCGCTACGAGCGCCCGGTCGGCCGAATTCGCCGATGCGCTCGAGGGTGTGTTCGCCACGGCCGGCATGCACCCCCACGACGCCTCGGAGTTCGACGCGGCGGCCGCGGCCCGCATCGAAGAACTGCTGGGCGACCCTCGGGTGATCGGTGTGGGGGAGTGCGGTCTCGACTACTTCCGCATGCACTCGCCACAGGTCGACCAGGTCCGCACCCTGCGAACCCACATCGCATGGTCGAACGAGACGGGCAAGCCGATGGTGGTGCATGTGCGCGAGGCATGGCCCGACGTGCTTCGAGTGCTCGATGAGGGTTCCGCTGAGCACGTCGTGATCCATTGTTTCTCAGGAGACGCCGACATCGCGAGGGAATGCGCGGCGCGCGGCTACTTCATGAGCTTCGCCGGCAACCTCACGTATCCGAAGAACGAACACCTGCGCCAGGCCGCTGCCGCCGCGCCGATCGATCGACTGCTGGTCGAGACCGACGCGCCGTTCCTGTCGCCGCAGAAGAAGCGCGGCACCGACAACCATCCGTCGAACGTCGTGATCACGCTCGCCGAGCTCGCGACGGTGCGCGACGACGACGTGCGATCCCTGACCGAGGCGACCTCGGCCAACGCGCGTCGCGCGTTCCCGGGGCTGCGATAGGCTCCGCGTAGTCGAACATACGTTCGCTCTCAAGATTGCAGTGAGGGTTGAGGGTTTGTTACGGTCCTCATCTGTGCTCGAAGGTTCCGGTCCGGCGTCGCCGCTTCCCCCCGGGGCCTTCCTCAGGAACGTGGAGGAAGGTTGCCGATCCGCGCCACCAGGGTTCGCCGCTTGCGCACCCACCGAGCCATCATGGCCGCCACCGTCGTGGCGGGCGTCGTGCTGGTCGCCGGCGTCGTGAACCTGTCCCTGCGAAAGCACGTGACCCTCGTCGTCGACGGGCAGCAGCTGACCGTGTCGACGACGTCTGATTCCGTGCAGGACCTGCTCGACGACGAAGGCATCGCGCTGTCGTCGGCGGCCCTCGTGCAGCCGTCGCCGACAAGCGTGATCGCCGACGGCATGACCGTGGTGGTGAACCCGGCGCGCATCGCGTCGGGCGCCGAGGCGTTCCTGATGGCGAGCGCCGCCGGCGCCGTGGCCGATGGCCCCGCGGTCTTCGAAAGCCCCACCGATGTGGGGGTCTGGGTGATGGCCGGGACGAGCGATGGATCCGTCGAATCGACGGACCTGCTCGTCGAGAGTGACTTCTCCGCCTCGAGCGCCGGAACGTCCTCGGTCGTGTCCGTGCAGGCCGTCGTGCTGGGGAAGGTGCGCGACGTCTTGACCAACGCGGACACGGCCGGGGAACTCCTCTCGGCCATGGGGATCCAACCCGACGCTGACGACCGCGTACGGCCGTCACCCGAGACCCCCCTTCACGCCGGCTCGACCCTGACCTTCGACGAGGTCCGGGTCGTGACCGAGATGGACGCGATCACGATCCCGTTCGACGTCGAGGTGCGGTACACCCCGCGCATGACTCCCGGCATGCCGGTCGAGGTGCTCGAGGAAGGCCGCGCCGGTCGCGGGGTCGGCACCTTCCTCGTGACGTCGGTCAACGGCGAGATCGAATCGCGTGCCCTGATCGGCCGATGGATCGAGCGCGAGCCGGTCACGCGAGCTCGTGCTCTCGCCGCCGCGAGTCGATGTATGCCGGCACCACCGACGTGCCCGGCGCGGTCGGCGACACGCAGACGGGCCTGGCCACCTGGTACGACCCGCCCTGGTCGGGGCTCACCGCAGCGCACCCGACGCTGCCGTTCGGCACGCTGCGTGACCGTGACCGACACCGAGACCGGTCGTTCCGTTACCGTCACGATCGATGACCGCGGACCGTTCGGCACCGGAAGGATCATCGACCTCTCGCCCGAGGCGTTCGCGGCGCTCCAGCCGCTCGGCGCAGGGGTCCTCGACGTCACCATCGCCTGGTGAGGCCGGGCCGAGCCGCCGACGCCTCGGGGCGGCCGCGATCCGCGAGCTCGCCGATCGCCACGGCATCCGGCCGTCGAAGTCGCTCGGTCAGCACTTCCTGATCGACCCGAACCTCGCCCGGGCCATCGTCGCCGACGCAGGCGTCGGTGCCGGCGACCGGGTGGTCGAGATCGGCGCCGGTCTGGGGTCGTTGACCGTGGCGCTCGCCGCGGCCGGCGCATCGGTGCTCGCCGTCGAGTTCGACCGCCGGCTCGTGCCGGCGCTCGAGGAGGTGACGGCGAGCCTGGCCCCGGTTCGCGTGCTGCAGGCCGACGCGATGCGGCTCGACTGGACGGCGGCGCTCGGCGGGGCCGGCCCGTGGACGCTCTGCGCGAACCTGCCGTACAACATCGCGGTGCCGCTCGTGCTCGACACGCTCGCCGAGGTGCCCGCGATCGATCGCTGGGTCGTGATGGTGCAGCGCGAGGTCGGCGAGCGGCTCGCCGCGGCGCCCGGCCACGAGCACTTCGGCGCGGCGAGCCTGCGCGTGGCCTACCGGGCGACGCGCGTCGGTGGTGCGCCGGGTGCCGAGCACCGTGTTCTGGCCGCGCCCGAAGGTCGACTCGGTCGTCGTGCGGCTCGATCGGCTCGACGGCGCCACCGGTCGCGACCGACGAGCGGCGCTCTGGCGCGTGGTCGACGCCGCGTTCGCCGAACGCCGCAAGACCATGCGCAATGCGCTGCGCCGGCTTGGCCTCGACGGCGACGCGGCCGACGCGGCGCTCGCCGCCGCGGGTGTCGAGCCGAACGCGCGCCCCGAGCAGCTCGGCCTCGATCGGTTCGCCGCGCTGGCCGACCGGGTGGGGCCACCCGCGTGAGCGAGGCGGTCGTCACCCGGCGCGCACACGCGAAGCTCAACGTGTTCCTGCGGGTGCTCGCCCGGCGCGACGACGGCTTCCACGATCTGGAGACCGTGGTGCTGCCGCTCTCGCTGCACGATGTCGTGACCGCCGAGACGACGCCCGGCCCGCTCGAGGTGCAGATGGACCTGCACGGCGCCACGCTGCTCGACGCTCTCGACCAGCGGGACAACCTCGTGACGGCCGCCGCCGACCGGCTCGCCGCGGCGGCGTTCCCCGTCGATCGCCACCCCGGCGCCCGCGTCACCATCGGAAAGTCCATCCCGTTCGCGGCGGGGCTCGGGGGCGGCAGCGCCGACGCCGCCGCGGCCCTGCTCGCGCTCAACGACCTGTGGGGCTGCGGGCTCGATGCCGGCCGGCTCGCCGCGGTCGGCGCAGAGGTCGGTTCCGACGTGCCGGCGATGCTGGCGGGCGAGCCCGGTGCTCGCCCAGGGGCGCGGCGACCGCCTCATCCCGGTGCACACGGCGACGACGTGGTGGGTGCTTCGCCCGTTCGCGTTCGGGGTGTCGGCGACCGACGCCTACGCGTGGTGGGACGAGGACCCGGTCACCGGGCACGATGCCGGCGTGCTGATCGCGGCGCTCGAGACCGGCGACGTGGACCTGCTCGGGCACTCGCTCTTCAACGACCTGCAGCCGGGGGTCGTGGCCCGGCACCCGGAGGTCGGCGAGATCGTCGATGCCTTCCTCGAAGCCGGCGCGCTCGGGGCGATCATGAGCGGGAGCGGTCCGACCGTCGCCGCGCTCGCCCGGCACTTCGGTCACGCCGACACGCTCGCTGCCGCCGTGCCCGGCTCCGTGGTGGTGAGCGGTCCGCCGACGCCTGCGGCCGCCATCGCGTGATCGATCCGGCCGGCGCCCTGCTCTGAGCGAAGTCGCTCGGTCGAGTGACCGGCCGGCGCGGGATAATCGACTGACGCACACGCGCGATCCGGGGTCGTCTAATGGCAAGACACGGGCCTTTGGAGCCTGGAATGGAGGTTCGACTCCTCCCCCCGGAACCCGGTGAGAGCAGGCGCCCGCAGCCCGGCCGACCGATCAGAGGAGTCCGTTCTCGGCGAGGAACGCCGTCGCGACGGAAGACACATCCTGCCCCTCGATCACGATCCTCCGGACCAGCTCGGTCACGATATCGCTGGAGAGCCGGGCGCTCACCGCGTCGAGCAGCCGGCGAACCTCGCCGTCCACCTTCTCGGTGCGGATCACCGGCGTGATGTTCTCCGCGTCCTGGAGGTACTTGTCGTCGACGAGCGGGACGAACCCGTTCGCCTCGATGCTCGGGTCCGTCGAGAACATCAAGGCGATCTGCACCTCGTCGCTCTCGAGCGCGGCCACGGTCCGCGGTCCACCGGCGTCCAGTGGCGCGTAATCCTCGAAGAGGATCCCGTAGACGTCTCGAAGGCCCAGCATGCAGAAGGGTCGGAGCGGGCATTCGGGCGGTGCCCCGATCGTCAGCCGGTCGGCGACCGGAGCGAGCGAGCTCAGCGTGGTCAGGTTGAACCGCTCGGCCGTCTTCGCGTTCGCCACGAACTGATTCGTGTCCTGAGCCGGCGACGGTGTGAGCACCGTGATGCCCTTCGATCGGAGGCGGTCGCCGACCTGATCGGCGACGTCGGCCGGATCGCTCGATCCCTGCGCGCCCGTGTCGAGGAACACGAGCAGCGACGACAGGTACTCGGGCTTCAGATCGATCTGGCCCGATTCCAACGCGCTTTGCGAGACCTCGCGCGACCGCAGATCGAACTCCCGCTCGACGGCGTACCCGGCGCGCTCCAGGACGCGCGCGTACATCTCCGCGACGAGCTGGTTCTCGGCGAACGCGCCGGACACACCCACGACGATCGTGTTCGAGCCCGATGGTTGCTCGTTTTCCGAGAGACCGAGGCTGCTGCAGCTGGCGGTCAGGGAGCTCGCCACGATGATGAGCGCGACACGCAGCCGGTGCGGTCGCCTCACGTCGACGGCACCTCGATCGGAACGCTCGACCGGCGGCCGATGAGCGCCCGGGCCGGTGTCCGCCCCTTGCCCTTCAGGTCGAAGACCCGGGTGGGCCCGAACTCGAACCGACCCCCCAGTTGCGTGGCGGTCGCCTCCGAGACGAGGATCTCACCCGGCTGTCCCTGCTCCTCCAGCCTGCTCGCGACGTTGACGGTGTCGCCCCAGAGGTCGTACGCGAACTTCTTCTGCCCGATCACGCCCGCCGCGGCGGGCCCGGTGGCCACACCGCCGTGGACGACGACCCGGTCGCCCGACGGCCACCGGACCCCTCCCGCCTCTCGCATGACGTCGAGGGCCATCGCGACGACGGCTCCTGCATGATCGGCCATCGCGACGGGCGCACCGGCGACGGCCATGTACGCATCGCCGATCGTCTTCACCTTCTCGAGACCGTGCCGATCGGCGATCTCGTCGAACAGGCCGAACAGCTCGTCCAGGGCGTGGGCGAACTCCTCCGGCGATGAGCGGGCGGCCTGTTGGGTTGATCCCGCCGCATCGATGAAGATCACCGTCACCTCCTCGAACGCTTGCGCGATCCGCCGGCCTGGCGCCGCCTTGAGCTGGTCGACGACGACCTGCGGAAGGACGTTCAGGAGCAGGGCGTCGGAACGTATGCGCTCCTGATCGAGCTGACGCTCCCGCAGGAACAGCGTTCGTGTATGTCGCTCCATCCGGTGGGCAGCCAGGCCGCCGAGGAAGCCGAAGGAGACGAGATAGAGCGTCGCCACCACGCCGCTCACCGGCGCCACGTACTGGGTGGTGAAGGCGTAGGGCAGGTACGCACCGATGCCGATCAGCGTGATCAGCACGACCAACACGAACCGCAGTCGCAGCAGCGTGTACGTGAATGCGGTGATGAGGATGACGCCCACGTACCCGTACTCGGCGGGCAGGGTCTGGATGTTCGAGGTGTAGAGCACCCACGAGCCGATCGTCACCGCCGCGATGCCGACCGCGACCCACTCCCAGATCCGGCCGAAGAACCGCGTGAAGGTGAGTGCGAGGCCCACGACGAGCATCGGGATGAACACGCCCCACCGCATGACCCGGTCGAGGCGCAGTTCGGAGAGGGCCAGGATGTAGGGGCGCAGGAGCAGACCCCAGGAGATCCAAAGGGCGATGCCGGCGAGGAAGGCGAAGCGGACGTTGCCCAGGTGGTGGCGGAACTGATCGGCACGGAAGGCCGACTCGAGCGCCGGGTCGGGGAACCGGAGTCGCAGCCGATGCGGGCTGAGCCGCCCTCGGGAAGGGTCCGGATCGGCCGTCGTTGTGTCGATCTGTTCCATCGGTCTCTCTCGTCGTAGGCCAGCCGGCGAAGCCTGGAGATCGAGACTAACGATAGTAGGAGGCGCTCCTTCAGACCTCGGCGAGCGAGGTGCGCAGCAGCTTCTGCACGGCGCGACAGACCATCAGCGACGTGTCGTCGACGCCGGGACACAGTTCCTCGATCGGGAACGTACGGAACGCCGCGGAGTCCAGGGGGCGGTCGCCGCATGCGCTCATCGCGGTCTGCAGGCGAGACCCGAGGGAGCCAGATACCGAGCTCTGGCCCCACGTGGCCGGCGCGTCGCCGGACCCCGCCATGGCACAGATGGCCCGTCCGCTCTGACTGAGGGTGAGGAGCCGGGCCGTCGAGGGGCCCGCGCGCACGACCTCGATCCGACCGCTGGGGGTGAACCCGGTCTCGAGATGATCCCAGTACGACCCGCGGAGCCAGCGAACGCCCTTCGAGGTGCCGACGTCGAAGCCGACGTACGTGCCGTGGGCCGCCTCGTAGGACTTCACCACGTCCAGCCCCTCGGCCAGTCGTTCGCGCGCGATCACGTCGTCGATCTGCTGACGCTGCCCGAGGTAGGCGGGCAGCGACATCGAGATCTGCACCGGCAGCGGATCGAAGCGCGCCGCGACGAGCGACACGGCGACGACGCCCGCGGCGAGCGCGTTCGCCACCGCGATGCGGCGCACTCGCCTACCGTCGCGCGAAGTTCGCTCGGCCGGTTCCTGGAACTCTGCGTCCTCGCGCCGCCGCCGCGCTCGCCCGAACGCCTCGGCGAGCGGTCGCCAGGCCGAGCCGATCAGTCCCATCGTCACGAGGGGCGCCACGGAGCCGAACGCGTAGAAGGCCGGCATCCGCACCAGCGACCCCGTGAGCGCGACGGAGATCGCGGCGCTCAGCAGCACCGCGACCGGCACGAAGATCCAGGGCGAGTACCGGCGGTCGGCGCCGAGCAGCATGCCGAAGGTGACGATGACGAGCACCGGCATCCACGAGTCCCCACCACCGATGAGGGTGGCCGTATCCGTGGCGGTGCCCACCCGGTGCCAGAGCATGTTCGCGAGCACGATGCCCGTGCCGACGACAGCGATCGCGAGCCATGCCGGCGCGGCCCCCACCGGCGGGAGCTTCCGCGACACGCTCGTCGCGCGGTCCTTCCGCCAGGCGAACATGGCAGCCGCGAGCACGGGCACCGCGATCAGAGCCGCATCGACCAACGCGGCGCTCGCGGGCCGCGCCGACCAGTACGTCTCGCGCATCCCACCGAAGCTGAGCACCGACCGCCAGATGCCGAGCACCGACTGGTCGGCGGTCGCGGTCTGCACGAACACCTCGTTCATGAGCTCGACGCCGGCCACGTAGCCCGCCGGCACGAGCAGCGGCACGAACGCGCCGAGGCGGCGGCCTCGAGCCACGAGCACGGCACACGGCAGCGCGAGGCCCAGCCCGATGAGCAACGACGCGGGCACGAACGCGGCCAGCGCCCCGCCGGTCGTGACCTCGCACGGCCAGTCGCCGGGGCGCATCTCCAGGCGCGCGCACATGCCCACGAGCCCCCGCTGCATCTCGAGGGCGGTCGGCACGCGCATCAGGGAATAGGCCGCGGCGGCCAGCATCGCGAACACGCCCACGACGGGCCACGCGGCGACGCGGATCGCACGGGACCGTGGAACGCCGGCCGCGACTGTCGCCATGTGTCGGGTATCGGCATCGGTGGGTGCCCCCTTGACGTTGGGCCCGCCTCGTCAGCGGGTGGCCGATGTGGGACCATGACGGCCCTTCGCCCACTGGCCCTCGATCCCTTCGACACTGGACGACGACGGTTGGCCGACACCACGAAACGCAGACCCCGCTCACTGGCCCTGGTCGTGCTCGCGGCGGGCAAGGGCAAGCGGCTGCGGTCGGTCACGCCGAAGGTGCTGCATCCGATCTGCGGGCGTCCGGCGCTCTGGCACGTGCTGCAGGCGGGCCTCGCGGCGAAGCCCGCGAAGGTGGTCGTCGTGGTCGGCCACGGCGCCGACGACGTGCGGGCCGAGGTCGGCGAGCTGGGGCATCACGCCCAAGCCCGTCTTCGTGGAGCAGGCCGAGCAGCTCGGCACCGGTCATGCCGTCGCAGGTCGCCGAGCACGCCGTCGGCCGCGTCGACGACGTGCTCGTGATGGGCGGCGACTTCGATCCGGTCACCGGCGACGACGTGCGGCGCCTGGTCGCCTCGCACCGGCGTACCGCGCGCCTCGGCCACCATCGCCTCCACGGTGCTCGACGATCCGGGCGGCTACGGCCGGGTCGTGCGCCGGGGCGCCCGGCTCGTCGAGATCGTCGAGGACCTCGACGCCCCGCCCGAGGTCAGGCAGATCCGCGAGGTCTCGACGTGCTGTTCGCGTTCCGTCGCCGCGAGCTCTTCGCGACGCTGCCGCGCCTCGACCGCAAGAACCGCCAGCGCGAGTACTACCTGAACCGTGTGATCCCCGGATCCTCGCCGACAAGGGCGAGCAAGGTCGACGCCGTGCGCCGTCGACACGGGCGGCGCGATGGGGCTGAACTCGCGCGCCGGACTCGCGGCGGTCGAGCGGTCGTGCGCGCTCGCATGAACGCCCGTCACATGGCCGCCGGCGTGACCCTCGTCGATCCGGGCGCGACCTACATCGACGTCGACGTCGGGATCGGCAGCGACTCCGTGATCTACCCGAACACGTTCCTCGAGACGCGGCTGCCGGATCGGCACGGCGTGCGGCATCGGTCCGTCGGTCGCGATGGCTGCCTCGGAGGTCGGCGACGGCTCGGTCGTGCGGTTCTCGGTGCTCGAGGGCGCGCGGGTCGGGCGGGGCTGCGAGGTCGGCCCGTTCGCGCGGCTGCGCGCAGGAGCGGTGCTCGACGACGGCGCGCAGGTCGGCAACTACGTGGAGGTCAAGGCCTCCACGCTCGGCCGGGGTGCGAAGGCCAAGCACCTCGCGTACCTCGGCGACGCCGAGATCGGCGACGGCGCGAACATCGGCGCCGGCACCGTCGACGGTCAACTACGACGGCTACGAGAAGCACGCGACCGTGATCGGGCCACGGGGCCAGGATCGGTTCGGATACGATGCTGGTGGCGCCGGTGACGGTCGGCCGGGACGCCAACACGGCGGCCGGATCGGTGATCACGAAGAACGTCCCCGACGGCGCGCTCGCGGTCGAGCGGACCGAGCAGCGAACGGTCGAGGGCTACCGGAAGCGCAAGGACGCCGAGCACCGCCGCCGCGGTGGCCGCAGGAAGAAGGCATAGGGGGAGCGGCGCGTGGAGATCATCACCAAGAAGCGGATGATGCTGTTCACCGGCACCATCCACCCGGCGCTGGGGCACGAGATCGCCGACTGCCTCGGCATCCCGGTGAGCGAAGTCGAGCTCCGCCGCTTCGCCTCGGGCGAGATCTACTTCCGGGCCAAGGAGAGCGTGCGGGGCGCCGACGTGTTCGTCGTGCAGACCCACTACGAGCCGGTGAACGAAGCGCTCATGGAGCAGCTCATCATGATCGACGCGATGAAGCGCGCGTCGGCCAAGCGCATCACCGCCGTGATCCCGTACTACGGCTACTCGCGCCAGGACCACAAGGCGCTCTCGCGCGAGCCGATCAGCGCGAAGCTCGTGGCCGACCTGCTCTCCACGGCCGGCGCCGACCGCGTCGTCGAGCGTCGACCTGCACTCGGGACAGATCCAGGGCTACTTCGACTTCGCCGTTCGACCACCTCACCGCGCTGCCGATCCTGTCGAACTACTTCAAGGACGAGCTCGGCCTGCACGGCGACGACCTCGTCGTGGTCGCGCCCGACGCCGGCCGCATCAAGACCTCGGAGAAGCTGCGCGAGTACCTGCACGCCGACCTGGCGTTCCTGTACAAGCGCCGCAGCCGGCACGGAGGCGCACAAGATCGAGGAGATGGCGGTCGTCGGTGAGGTCGAGGGCCGGCCGTGCGTGATCGTCGACGACATGATCGACACCGCGTCGACGATCTCGGCCGGCGTGCACGTGCTCGCCGAGATGGGCGCCGGCCCGATCTACGTCGGCGCGACGCACGGCATCTTCAGCGGCAAGGCCCGCCAGCTGCTCGAGGAAGCCCCGATCGAGCAGGTCGTCGTCACGAACACCCTGCCGATCCCCGAGGAACGCCAGTTCGACAAGCTGAAGGTGCTCTCGATCGCCCCGCTGATCGCGAGCGGCCTGCGCGCCGTGTTCGAGGACTCGAGCGTCAGCGAGATCTTCGGCGGCGACAACCAGGTGTAGGAACGAGCCGGGCTAGTCATTGCCGGGCCGGTAGTTCCTGATCTCGAGGCCCGAGACGAGCTCTTCCAGGAAGCTCTCTCTCGCCGCTTCGAATGCGTTCGCGTACACATACACGCCGCCAGATTGCTCGAGGCACCATTGCACAACGCCATCGCGCCAACCCAAGTCGGGTTCACCCGCATCACACCGGGCCTTGCCCGATGACACGTCAACGACGACGTCGTCACCAGAGATGCGGATGGTTGCCCCCTCGCCGCGGAGGTGCATATCCAGCGGAGGTACGTCCGGGAAGACCAAGAGCCCGTCCTTGGACTCTCGGGCGGTGATGAGCTCGGCCCACGATGCCGTGTCACCGGCGATCGTCGTCACGGACTGGCACGGAACGATGACGTTCCAGGACCCCGCTCGCGAGAGGAGGAAGTTGTACGGCTGGCTGCTTCGAGTGCCTTCCCAGAGCTCGACGACCTGTCCGGTCGTGCTCTCGAATCGATCGAGCGGTCCATCGCCCCGGACCCACCCTCCGCGCGGGTCGAAGCGGGAGGCATGGACGGGCCAGCCGCACGAGCTCGACTGGCCGTCGAGGAGGCCGTACGTGTCGGGATAGACACTCAATTCCTCGAGGGCGAGTTCGGACGGATAGACGAGCTCGGCGGACGCCCCATCCGGGAACGTGACCGGCATGACGACCTGATCCCCATCTCGGGTGACCCTCGGAGCCCACCGTTCGACTTCTGGCAGGTGAAGCACGTCGTCCAGGAAGGTCGTGACGACAGGGGGCTCGACGGTTGGCTCGGTGGGGTGTATCGCGGTTCCGTCGGCATCCACCGCGATCGCCGTCGCGGGAACGTCGGTCGGGTTCGACGCGAAGAAGAGATCGAAACCGAACGGGATGCTCGGGGGAAGTGGCACGATCGAGGCATTTATCGGCGGCGTACCTGGTTCGAGTCGGAGTTCGACACCCGTGGCAGTTTTCTTCACTGCGCCGAAAGTCGGGTCGCCGCCAGCTTGCTCGATCGGCTCGATGTCTGTGAGGACCACGTCGCCGAGCCCCACCTCGCCACCCTCAGCCTGGACCGCGATGAGGGCGATGTTGGAATCGGGGTCGGAGCCATCCGATGGCCGCAGCTCCAGCCGCCACGGACCGGCAGCGTTCTCCCCGCCGGCGATCACGTAGCCAGGGGTGCGCGAGGAGGGAGCGGTGCCCGTCCATTCCGACACCTGCATCGTCGCGAACGCATCGAACAGGGTGCGGCGATCCTCCTCGGTTGCGTCGGGGCCGAAGGCGGCGAACGCGACGTAAGGGTAGATGCCGACCTCGAACCGGGCGTAGTGCCCTTGTCCGCATATGCCCTGTTCGGTCGCGCTCTCATCGAATCTCACCGGCCACGCGGGCGATGTGCTCGCTACGCCCGCCTCGCGCGCGTCGATCGCCGCCGCGTCGATCGCGACTTCCAGGACCGCGTCGTCTCCCTTCGGCTGGAGGCCGCCGATCGCACAGGGGGAGGTGCCGAGGCCGAGATCGTTGCTCGAGAGCAGCAGGATGGGAACGAGGGGCGTCGTGTCGACCGGTGCCGGAGAAGACGTCCCGTCGACGCACACCATGTCCCCCGGGCTCTCCTCGCCAGGCCCGATGCTCATTTCGCACGATCCCGAGTTCGACTCGGACGACGTCGTGGCGAGCGAGGCTCCCAGCGGCCACTGGTTCACGAGGTACCAGTCGCTAGGACTTGTGATCGTGAAGTTCTCGATCGTCGCTGTGCGTTCGAAGACCTCGTAGCCGACCCACGGGTCGTCTCCGGGCATCGGTTGACGATCGGCTCCCGTGTCGACCGCGCGGAGCGCGCCGACCGAACCGACGACGAGCGCCGCCACCGCCACGCCGCTCACCGAGCGCTGTGCCCAACTGGCGGCGACGGCTGCGTGCGCGCACCCCATCGGGAAGCCTCGGCGCCACGGTACCGACGGAGCCGGCCTTCCTGTCGAGAAGCTCGCGCAGGTCGTGTTCGACGTCATTCATGCTTCCTCACCTCTGATCAGATCGCGGAGCGTCTCGCTGCCTCGGGCGACCAGCGACTTCAGGGCCGCGACCGAGCACCCGAGCACCTGCGCGGCGTCGTGTTCGGACAGGTCTTCGTAGTAGCGCAGCACCAGGGCGGCGCGTTGGCGGGCCGGCAACGTGGCGAGCGCACGCCAGAGGTCTTCGCGAGCGCCCACGTCGGGCTGGGTCGAGACCCGAGCCGCCGACGATGGCCCCTCGCGTTGCAGCCATGCCCGCTCGAGCCGCCGCCGTCGCAGACCCGACGTGTGCAGGTTCACGATCGCCCGGCGGAAGTAGGCCTCGAACGCGTCGGGCCGTCGCAGGTGCCGGAAGCGGCCCACGCATCGCACGAACGCTTCCTGCGCCAGGTCCTCGGCGTGGCCTCGATCGCCCGTGAGCAGGAAGGCGAGCCGCACGCCCGCGCCGATGTGGCGCGCGTACAGCTCGCCGATGCCGCCCTCGACCGCATCGTCGATCGCGGTGGGCGGTTCCTCGAGGCTCACGCCGGTCCTTTCCCTCATCTCACCCCGTACGACGCACGACGCCCTCGGAAGGTATCGCCGCCGGGCACCCGGATCGGGCAACGATGCCGCGGACCTGCGTATCCGGTAGCATCGGCGCCGTAGCACCGACCCATCCGTTCCGCCTCCCACGACCACGAAGGGCCCCAACCTCGCCATGGAAACCAAGCTCAACGCCGAACGACGTTCCGACGCCGGCAAGGGCGTCGCCCGCAAGCTCCGTGCCGCCGGGAAGATCCCCGCCGTGCTCTACGGCCAGGGCCTCGACACCACGCCGCTCACGGTCGACTCACGCGAGCTGAGTCACCTGCTGCACGGCAGCGCCGGCTCGAACGTGCTCGTCGACCTCGTGGTCGACGGTGAGGAGCACCTGGCGATCCCTCGTGAGATCCAGCGCGACCACATCCACGCGCGGTTCGTGCACGTCGACTTCCTGGCGGTGAGCCGCACACAGACGATCACGGTGAGCGTGCCGGTGCACGAGACCGGTGAGGCCGTCGGCGTGAAGGAAGGCGGCGTGGTCGAGCACCACCTGCGCGAGGTGCAGATCGAGTGCCTGCCGCAGGACGTGCCCGACGAGATCGTGATCGACATCTCCGACATCGAGCTCGGCGACATGGTGCACGTGAGCGATCTCGTGCCGCCGAGCGGCGTGACGATCCTCACGAACCCCGAGGACGCCGTCCTGTCCGTCGTCACACCGGCCGCGCTTCGGGTCGAGGCCGACCTGTCGGTGCCGGGCGAGGAGGGCGTCGAGGCGCCCGCCGAGGACGAGGCCGCCGAGGGCGAAGAGGCCCCCGCCGCCGAGGGCGAGGAACCGTCGGAGGGCGAGGCCCCGGCCGAGGGTGGCGAGGGTGGCGAGGGCTAAGCCCCTGACCCGCGCATGACCTGGCTCGTCGCCGGCCTCGGCAACCCCGGCGATCGCTACGCGAACACCCGCCACAACGTCGGCCGCATGGCCGCCGCCGAGCTGGCGCGCGCGCAGGGCGCCCGGTTCAAGAAGGTCAGGTTCCTGCCCGTGGAGGTCGCCGAGGTGCGCGAGGGCGATGCTCGAGTGCTGCTCGCCTGCTCCACCCGGTTCATGAACGAGGCGGGGCCGTCGTACGCGAGCCTCGCCGCCAAGCACGACGTCGAGCCCGAGCGGGTGGTCGCCGTCTACGACGAGCTCGACATCGGGGCGGGGGAGCTGCGGGTGAAGCTCGGCGGCGGCAGCTCGCACAACGGCGTGAAGTCGCTGCAGCAGGCGATGCGCTCCCGGGAGTTCCTGCATGTGCGCATCGGCATCGGCCGCCCGCCGGGCCGGCAGGACCCGGCCGACTTCGTGCTGGCCGCCGATCGGGAAGCGGCTCGAGGCAGACATCGCCGATCTGGGTCGACCGAGCGGCCGACGCCGTGCGGAGCCTCATCGCTCACGGGCTCGCGCCGACACAGGATCGATTCAACCGTCAGTCGCCGTAGTCCCGCCACGGCAACATCCGGCTGACAGGCCGGATAGACCATCAGCCCCGGTAC
Source organism: uncultured Actinomycetes bacterium (assembly GCA_963722795.1). Taxonomy (GTDB): domain Bacteria; phylum Actinomycetota; class UBA4738; order UBA4738; family HRBIN12; genus JAOUEA01. Next base: position 175,004 of record CAVROD010000001.1, on the reverse strand, counting down.
GAAGACCTACTCGGCCTCGGGTAGTGGGGGGTCATCAGTCCGACCTCTGTCCTCCGTGCCCGTCACCGACATTCCCTACCGTGGGCGGATGCGCCCGGGGCCTCGAAAACCCATGCTGGCTCCTGTCACAGAGAGAAGGAGGTGGTCAGATGCGAGCGATCCTCAGGAACTGGCGGCACTCCATGTACGTCGGCGCCACGCTCGCCACGTTCCTGTTGGCCACCGGTGCGAAGTTCAAGAATCGCTGAGCACCGGTTCCCGGCAGGTTGAAAGGAGTCGTACCATGACCAAGATCAAGCACCTGGCGTACTCGATCGCCATGCTCGCGACGTTGGCGCTGGCCCTCGGCGCCCCGTTCAAGAACAACTGATCGATCGCTGATCGCGGCACCGTGCCCCCGGTGGTTCCTCGCCGGGGGCACCGTTGCGTCCGGGTGGGCCGGAAAGTGGGAACGATGGACGGAAACCTTCCCCGGGAGCGCTTCAGACGGTCGTCGAGCAGCCGATAGGAACACTATGAAGCCAGTCCTCGCTACCTTCATCCTGGCGGTCGCGATCGGTCTCCTCGCCGGGGGTCGGTTCAGCGGCCTGTCGTCCTTGCGCCTGCACTGGGCGCCGCTGGCGATCGTCGGGCTCGGGCTGCAGTTCCTCTTGCCCCCGGGCAACTGGCCGTTCGTGCTGCTGATGGTCTCGTTCGTGATGCTCACCGTGTTCGCCGTGCGCAACTTGCACGTGCCGGGCTTCACCCTGATCCTGGCCGGCCTGCTGATGAACTTCATCGTGATCGGCATCAACAGCGGCATGCCGGTGCCTCGTCACGCACTGGAGGCCTCGGACCAGATGGGCGAGCTCCAGTACCTGATCGACCACGGCGGTGCGAAACACCACCTCGCGACGTCCGACGACAAGCTCATGTTCCTGGCCGACGTGATCCCGCTGGGCTCGCCGGTACGCCAGGCGATCAGCGCGGGCGACATCGTCGCGTACGTGGGTGTCGCCTACGTCGTGATCGCCGGCATGCGGAGCGATCGCCGCCAGCGTGCGTCGAGCGGCAACGCGGCCATGGAGCCGGAAGTCGCCCAAGGGGGCTGAGCAATGTGACCGGCGCCGCTGCGGCACCACGTTCGCGCGCCCTCCGGGCGATGGAGCTCGCGGTCGTGCTGCCCCTGCTGGGGTGGCTCTGGGTCTCGTTCATCCATGATCCCGACCTGTTCCTCGACTGGCGCCTGCTCGTGTGGATCGGCGCGATCGCGATCGTGGATCTGTTGCCCGTGGAGGGGTCGGCTGAGACCTCGTTCAGTCTGAGCTTCCCGATCGAGCTGTCGGCGGCACTCGTGTATCCGCCACCGGTGGTAGCCCTCATCACCCTGCTGGGCGCGGCCGACATGCGGGAGCTCAAGGGCGAGATCCCCCCCTGAAGGCGCTGTACAACCGAGGGCAGATCGCGTGGTCGGTCGCGCTCGAGAGCTTGGTCTTCCATCAGTTCGGCGAGCTGGGAGGCGGGGTCGCCGACGTGCAGTGGTGGGTGGTCATTCCGGCGGTGCTCGCCGCGGCGCTGGCCGGCTACATGTTGAACGTGCTGATCGTCGCGCTGTACTCGCGGATCCAGATCAAGGAGCCGATCGCCGCGATCATCCGCCAGATGCACGTCGGCATCTTCGGTGAGTTCGTGCTTTCGTACATGGGGCTCGCGCTGTTCTCGGTGCTGGTCGCCATCTCGACCGAGACCACCGGTCTGTGGGCGTTCGTGGTGTTCATCGCTCCGCTCGCCTTCGCCCGCCAGATGTTCACCCGCACCCATTCCCTGCAGGAAGCGACGAACGAGCTCGCGATGAAGCAGGCCGAGAACGAGTATCCAGGCGCTGCACGACGCGCTGACCGGGCTGCCGAACCGGGTTCGCTTCCAGCAGCGATTGGCTGCCTGCGATCGAGGACGCGACGGACAACGGCGGCAGCATCGCGGTGATGCTGATGGACCTGGACCACTTCAAGGAGGTCGAACGACACCCTCGGCCACCACTTCGGCGACCAGCTGCTGAAGGAGATCGGCCCTCGCCTGTCGACCGTGCTGCGCGACGACGACATGATGGCGCGGCTGGGCGGCGACGAGTTCGGCGTGCTGCTGCCCGACCTCCCCGATTTCGACGTCGCGCTCGCGCATCGCAGGGCGCCTGCTCGAGGAGCTCGAGCATCCCGGTGACGGTCGAGGGGCTCGCCCTCGACGTTTCGGGCAGCATCGGCATCGCGATCTTCCCCGATCAGAGCCGGGACGCCGAATCGTTGCTGCGCCGGGCCGACGTCGCGATGTACGCGGCGAAGGAGGCCGGTGGCGGATACGAGGTGTATCAGCCCTCGATGGACCAGCACAATCCCGCGCGACTCACGCTGGTCAGCCAGGTGCGTCCCGCGATCGAGAACGGTGAGCTCGCCGTCTTCTATCAGCCGAAGGTGCGGCTGCAGGACGGGCGGGTTGCGGGGGCCGAGGCCTTGGTCCGTTGGGAGCACCCCGAGCGCGGGTTGATCCCTCCCGACGAGTTCGTGCCCCTCGTCGAGAAGACGGTGCTGCTGCGCCCGCTGACGCACTACGTGATCGAGCGCGTGCTCGAGGACTGGCGGGGCTGGGCCGACGACGGCATCCAGCTTCCGGTGGCGGCGAACATCTCGCCCCGGAGCCTGCTCGACCGCCAGCTCCCGACCGTGATCGCCGAGATGCTCGAGCGATGGGGAGTGCCCCCGCACTTCCTCAAGCTCGAACTGACCGAGAGCTTCCTGATGGCCGACTCGGGTCGCTCGAACAACGTGCTCGACGAGCTCTCCGCGGTCGGTGTCGGGCTGTCGATCGACGACTTCGGCACGGGGTTCTCCTCGCTCAGTCACCTGAAGCAGGCTGCCGATCGATGAGATCAAGATCGATCGCTCCTTCGTGATGGCGATGCTTTCGAACGTCGAACGACTTCATGATCGTGAGCGCGACGGTCGAGCTCGGCAGGAACCTGGGTCTGCGGGCGGTGGCCGAGGGCGTGGAAGACCGCGAGACCTTCGACCGGCTCGCCGACCTCGGCTGCGACGAAGCCCAGGGCTACTACATCGCCCAGCCGATGCCGCACGACGAGTTCACCCGTTGGCTGTCGGTTCGCACACCTGAAGCCATCGTGCACGAGAAGCCCGCAGGCGGCCTGCGCCGGGGCGGGTCGCTTCGCGTCGTCTGAGCCCCACCCCGGACTAGACTTGCTCCGACAGGCCTGTCGCGCGCGGCGAGGCCTCATCTCGGGTGTTCGACGACCGCCACGGAGGGTGTGTGGACCTGCGCGACACGATCGGGACGCTCGTGGCGTCCGAGCCCTTCGAACAGCTCCTGCTGGCGCGAGCGCGGCCGATCGTCGCACACGTGGATACGGGTGAGGACTTCGTCGTCGCCGGCGTCGCGACCGCGCTTGGACGCGTCGGTGCTGGCCGTGGCGCCCGGGCCCCGAGAGGCAGAGGCGCTGGCCGCCGACCTCGAGGCGTTCCTCGGCTCCGAACGGGTCGCGCTCCTGCCCGCGTGGGAGGCGCTGCCGTACGAGGGCATCTCGCCCGCGCCGGAGGTCGCCGCCCGGCGTGCCGCGGCGATCGCGCGCGTGCGCGAGGCCGAAGGGCGCGTTCGTGCTCGTCGCCCCGGTGCTCGCAGCGATGCAGGGCGTGATCCCGACCCTGGGCTCACGCCATCGATCCAGCTCGTCGCAGGCCTCGAGCTGCCGCCCGACGCGCTCGCGGAGCGCCTCGTCGAGCTCGGCTACGTGCGGGCCGACGTCGTCGAGCACCGAGGGGAGTTCGCCGTTCGAGGCGGAGTGCGTCGACGTGTTCCCGGGCACCGCGCGGCGTCCGGTGCGACTGGACTACTGGGGCGACGAGGTCGAGTCGATCCGCGAGTTCGTGCCGTCGACCCAGCTGTCGACCGATCGGGTCGCCCTGGCCGACGTGCCGGCGACCCGCGAGCTGATGCTCGACGAGGCCGCTCCGGGACCGCGCCGGCACCGCCGCAGCGTCCGCGCCGGAGCGATTCGCCGATCAACTCCAACGGCTCGCCGACGGCCTGTTCGTCGAAGGGGCCGAGACGCTCGCGCCGTTCCTGTTCGACCACATGCCGACCCCCGCCGAGCTCGCTGCCCGACGGCGGATGGGTGGTGCTCACCCAAGCCCATCGCACCGCCGATCGCGCGCGCGCCGCCCACCTGGAAGCCGAGGCGCTCGCAGAGGCCATCGCATGGCCCGCCGCACGGGTCCTGCACCCGCTCGACGACGCGCTCGGAGAGCACGTGCAGCTGCACCTGACGGAGTTCGCCGAGGGGCTCGACCTCGGTCTCTCGGGCTGGGGCACGGCCCAGGGCAACCCCGCGGAGCTCGCGGCCCGCGCCCGGGAGCTAGCCGGGGCCGGCTTCCGCGTGATGCTCTCGGGCGGGGCCACGGCTCGCTCGAGCGAGCCCGCGAGGTGCTCGGCGAGGGTGTGAGCGTCGATGCGATCGAGTCGCCGCTCGCCGACGGCTTCCTGTTCGCCGCCGGCCGGCTCGCCGTGATCACCGAGGAGGACCTGTTCGGGTCGCGGCGACATACTCGGGAGGCGCCGCGGTTCACCCGCCGTCGCACCGACTCGATCGCCGAGGAGCTCGAGCCGGGCGACTACGCCGTGCACCGCATCCACGGGGTCGGGCGCTACACGGGCATCACCCACCGCGAGCTCGCGGGAGCCGAGCGCGACTACCTCGTGCTCGAGTACGCGGGCGGCGACAAGCTGTTCGTGCCCGAGCGACGCGGTCGGCATGGTGGCGAAGTACGTGGGCGGCGATGCGCCGCGGCTGCATCGCATGGGCGGCAGCGACTGGGCGCGAGCGACGGCCAAGGTCAAGCGGGCCGTGCGCGACATGGCCGGCGAGCTCGTGCGCCTCTACACGGTGCGCCTGTCGGTGCCCGGGCATGCGTTCGGCCCCGACACGCCGTGGCAGCAGGAGCTCGAAGACGCCTTCCCACACGAGGAAACGACCGACCAGCTGAGCGCGATCGATGAGGTGAAGGCCGACATGATGCTGCCGCGGCCGATGGACCGGCTGATCTGCGGCGACGTGGGGTTCGGCAAGACCGAGATCGCACTGCGCGCGGCCTTCAAGGCCGTCATGGAAGGGATGCAGGTCGCGGTGCTCGTGCCGACCACGCTGCTCGCCGAGCAGCACTTCATCACCTTCAGCGAACGGTTCGCGCCGTTCCCGGTCACGGTGAAGATGCTGAGCCGGTTCGTGAGCAACGCCGACCAGAAGCAGGTCGTCGAGGACGTGAAGGCCGGCAAGGTCGACGTGGTGATCGGCACGCACCGCCTGCTGGGTAAGGACATGTCGTTCGAGAACCTCGGGCTGCTCATCGTCGACGAGGAACATCGGTTCGGGGTCGCGCACAAGGAGCGGCTGAAGCAGTTCCGCGCGAGCGTGGACGTGCTCACGATGACGGCGACCCCGATCCCGCGCACCCTCGAGATGGCGCTCACCGGCATCCGTGAGATGAGCACGATCGACACGCCGCCCGAGGACCGTCAGCCCGTGCTCACGTACGTCGGCAGCTACGACGAGGGGCTGGCGCTCGGGGCGGTCCGTCGCGAACTGCTGCGCGAGGGCCAGGTCTTCTGGGTGCACAACCGGGTGGCCACGATCGATCGGCAGGCGGCCTGGCTCCAGGAACAGCTGCCCGATACCCGTATCGCCGTGGCGCACGGGCAGATGGACGAGGCGAACCTCGAGCGGCAGATGATGCGCTTCTGGAACCGCGAGGCCGATGTGCTGCTGTCGACGGTGATCATCGAGAGCGGCCTCGACGTGCCGAACGCCAACACCCTCGTGGTCGACCGCGCCGACCTGCTCGGGCTCGCGCAGATGTACCAATTGCGGGGCCGGGTCGGGCGCTCCACCGAGCGCGCGTTCGCCTACTTCTTCTTCCCGCCCCAACGCGAGATGACCGACGAGGCGAGGGAGCGGCTCGCCACGATCAGCGCGAACCAGGAGCTCGGGTCGGGGTTCAAGATCGCGATGAAGGACCTCGAGATCCGAGGGGCCGGCAACATGCTCGGGGCCGAACAGTCGGGCCACATCGCCGCGGTCGGCTTCGACGCGTACGCGCGCATCCTGCAGGAGTCGATGGCCGAGATGAAGGGCGAGCCCGTGCCCGTGGAACAGGAGCTGCGCATCGACCTGCCGGTGAAGGCCTTCGTGCCGCCGGGGTGGGTCGCGCAGGAGGCCCTGCGCCTCGAGCTGTACCGGCGGATCTCTCTCGCCCCCGACCACGCGACCCTCGAACAGATCCGCACCGAGACCCTCGACCGGTACGGCGCCCTGCCCGACGAGGTCGAGACGCTGTTCGCGATCGCGTCGCTGCGCGTGAGCGCTCGCGCCCTCGGCGTCGAGGAGATCTCCACGTTCCGCGATCAGGTGCGGCTGAAGCCGGTCGCCATCGAGGAGGGGCTGCTCACCGACCTCGAGGAACGCGTGTACGGGTCGTCCTACGCGCCCGAGTCCCAGACGCTGAACCTGGTGCCCGAGCGCGTCTTCGGCAAGGACCTCGTGGCGTTCGTCGAACGTTGGCTGCTCGAGGCGGCGACCGGCGACGCGGTGCTGCCGACCCCCACGCCCGGCTGAGCCCGACCGATGACGTTCGTGTGGCGGCGCCGGGCGCGCGAGCCGCAGCCCGTAGACTGGTCGCCCGTGGACTCCCGAACGCTCCGCCTCATCGTTCTGCCCGTGATCGCCGCCGCCCTGCTCACCGCGTGCAGCACGGGCCCAGCCGCCGGCCGCCTCGGTGGGCGAGACCGACATCACCGAGGAGCAATTGGCGCACGACACCAAGCTGTTCACGTTCCTCGCGGGCCTGAACCAGCAGCAGTGTGGCGGTCCACCGCCGCAGGGCGAGACGCAGGAGGCCGTGTGCAGTCGGTTCACGCTCGGCAACATGATCCAAGGCGAACTGGTCGATCGCTACGCGAGCGAGCACGACATCACGGTGAAGGCGAGCGAGGTCGACGACATCCTGGCGAACCTCGACGAGCAGCTCACGGCCGAGGCGGTCGACGCCGAGCTCGACGAAGCAGGGGCTCACCCGCGCCGATCTCGGGGAGCTCGCGAATCAGGTGCTGCTGTTCCAGGCGGTGCAGACGGCCGTGGCCGAGGAAGAGCTCGGCGACGAGCAGCTGCAGCAGATCTACGACGACCAGATCCTGCAGTTCACGACGATCGAGGCGCTGCACATCCTCGTCGACACCGAAGCCGAGGCCGACGACGTGTACCAGCAGGTCACTGCGCCCGACGCCACGCAGGAGACGTTCGAAGATCTCGCGAAGGACGTGTCGACCGACACGGCATCGGGCGCGAACGGCGGCAGTCTGGGTCAGGCGGTCGCCTCGACCTACGTGCCGGAATTCGGCGAGGCCGCGGTCGCGCTCGAGCCCGGCGCAGATCTCCGAGCCGGTGCAGAGCGAGTTCGGCTGGCACGTGATCTACCTCGTCGACGAGCAGGTGACGCCGTTCGAGGAGGCGAAGACCCAGCTGCTCTCCGGCGAGCAGGGCACTCTGTTCAACGCGTGGATGCGCGAAGAATCCGAGTCCCTCGGTGTCGAGGTGAATCCCGACCTGGGGCCGGTTCGACGCCGAGACGCTGACGGTCGTCGCCGTGAACAGCACCGACGCGAGCGCAACGAGCGCACCGGCCGACGGCGCACCGAGCGACGGCGACGAGGGCACGCCCGCGCCGTGACCGACCGGCCCTCGCGCGGCGGCGACCTGCTCGCCCACGTCCCCGAGGGCCCGGTGCCGAGCTCACAGCAGGGGGAACGGCTGCTCGACCTCGTGCGGGTGATGGCGCGGCTGCGCGGGCCCGGCGGATGTCCCTGGGACGCCGAACAGACCCATGAGAGCCTGGCCCGGCACCTGCTCGAGGAGACCCACGAGCTGCTCGAGGCGATCGATGCCGACGATGACGACGCGATGCGCGACGAGCTCGGCGATGTGCTGCTGCAGGTCGTGTTCCATGCGCAGATGGCCGCCGACGACGATCGGTGGGACGTCGACGACGTCGCGCAGGGACTCGTCGAGAAGCTCGTCCATCGCCACCCGCACGTCTTCGGCGAGGTCGAGGTCGCCGACGCCGAGCGAAGTGCTCGTGAACTGGGAGAAGCTGAAGACCGCCGAGTCGGGCGCCCGAGCCCCTGTCGACGACGACATCCCGGCCACGCTGCCCTCACTCGCGCGCGCCGCGAAGGTGCAACGCCGAGCGGCCGGCTGGGGGTTCGAATGGCGTTCGGTGGACTCGGCGCTCGAGGCCTTGCGGGAGGAGGTCGACGAGCTCGCGGCGGCGACGGATCCCGCCCGACGCCGAGGACGAGGTCGGCGACGTGCTCTTCGCGACGGTCGCGCTGGCGCGGAAGCTCGGTGTCGACGCCGAGAGCGCGCTGCGCCGCACCGTGCGCACGTTCTCCGAGCGCTACGAACGGTTCGTCGAGCTGGCCGCCGAACGAGGGCTCGACGTCGAGTCCGCCGATGAGCAGGATCTTCGGTCGCTGTTCCGCGAGGCCCGGGAGTGATGAACGGCGTCGGCGTCCCGACCCGCGACGACATCGCCGCGGCGGCATCGCGCATCGAGCCACACGTGCGGCGCACCCCCGTGCTCGACCTCGCGGCCGGCGCCTTCGGCGTCGATGGGCCGCTCACCCTCAAGTTGGAGCTGCTGCAGGTGACCGGCTCGTTCAAGCCGCGTGGGGCGTTCAATCGCATGCTCACAGCCGACGTGGCACCCGCCGGCGTGGCGGCTGCGAGCGGCGGCAACTTCGGGCTGGCGGTGGGCCATGCCGCCCGCGCGCTCGGTGTGCGCGCGGAGATCTTCGTGCCGTCGACCTCGCCTGCCGCGAAGATCGACAAGGTGCGGGGCACCGGCGCCGATGTGCGCGTGATCGAAGGCTATTACGACGACGCCGCAGCCGCGGGGCAGGAGCGACGGGCCGGTGGCACCATCTGGATGCACCCCTTCGACCAACCCGAGGTCGTGGCCGGTCAAGGCACGATCGGCGCCGAGATCGCCGACCAGGTGCCGGACGCCGACACGGTGCTGGTGGCGGTCGGTGGCGGCGGGCTGATCGGAGGTGTCGCATCGTGGTTCGCCGGCACCCGCACCCGTGTGATCGGGGTCGAGCCCGCCACCTGCTGCTCCCTCCACACTGCCATGGCCCAGGGCGGGCCCGTCGAGGTGCCTGTCTCGGGCCGAGCCGCCGATTCCCTCGGGGCCCGGCGGGTGGGCGACATCGCGTTCGCCGCCGCCGGCGAGGGCCACGTCGCCGGGGTCGTGCTCGTCGACGATGCCGCGATCCTCGAGGCGCAGCGCGCGCTGTGGCGAGAGCTGCGGCTGTTCGCCGAGCCCGGGGGCGCCGCGGCGCTGGCGGCGGTCAGCGTCGGTGCCTTCGAGCCGGCGCCGGGCGAGCGGGTGGTGGTGCTGGTGTGCGGCTCGAACGGCGACCCATCGGACGTGATCGGGTGACGAGCGACGGGGAGCGCGCCTTCGAGTTCCAGCAACGGGTGCTGGCTCGCACGAGCACCAGGACCCGCCCGCTGCCATGGGGCACCGCCTACTTCCACGACGACTTCCCGTTGCGGTACGACGCCAACATGGCGGTCGTCGATCGTCCCCTCGCGGGCGCCTCCGCCGCCGATGTCGCCGCGGCGCTGGACGATGCCTACGACGGGTTCCGCCATCGCGAGGTGGAGTTCGCCTCGGTCGCCGACGCCGACTCGGTGGCGATGGGCATGGCGGGCCACGACTACGCCGCCGAGCACATGGTGGTCATGGCTCGGCGCCATGAGCCCGACCGCCCGCCAGACCTCGGTGCCGTCGAGGAGGTCGGGCTCGACGAGATCCTGCCATTCACCGCCGAGGTGACGCTGCGTGAGCCCTGGGGCAAAGAGCCGGGCATCGCCGAGACGATGGCCGAGTTCCGCCGGGTGCTCGTCGAGGGGGTCGGTGCCCGATTCTTCGCCCAGCGCCTCGACGGCCGCATCGCCGGGTCGTGCGAGCTCTATCTCGAGGGCGAGATCGCCCAGATCGAGGACGTGAACACCCTCGAGGAGTTCCGCGGGCGTGGGGTGGCCCGCAACGTCGTGCTGCGCGCCGCCGAGGAAGCCGCGAGGTCCGGCGCGACGTTCGTGTTCCTGTTCGCCGATGAGCAGGACTGGCCTCGGCACCTCTACGCCCGGCTCGGTTTCGATGAGGTCGGGCGGAGCCGGCTGTTCACGCGGTGGCCCGAGGGCACCGCGCGGACCGCCACCAAATCCACAGGCGAGCCGTAGTCGTCGGATAGCATCACCCTCCGATGTCCTCCATCGAATCCGTCCACGGGCGCGAGATCCTCGATTCGCGCGGCAACCCCACCGTCGAGGTCGACGTCTGGCTCGACGACGGTGCGTTCGGGCGGGCCGGTGTGCCGAGCGGCGCGTCGACCGGGGAGCACGAGGCGCTCGAGCTGCGCGACGGCGACGCCCGCTTCGGTGGCAAGGGCGTGCTCGGTGCCGTCGCCAACGTGAACGGTCCGATCGCCGAGTCGATCGCGGGACTCGATGCGTTCGATCAACGCGGGGTCGACGCGACGCTGCTCGCCCTCGACGGCACCGACACGAAGTCGCAGCTCGGCGCCAACGCCGTGCTCGGGGTGTCGATGGCGGTCGCCAGGGCGGCCGCCGACTCGAACGGGTTGCCGCTGTGGCGATACCTGGGCGGTCCGAACGCGCACGTGCTGCCGACGCCGATGATGAACGTGATCAACGGCGGCGCGCACGCCGACAACGAGCTGGAGCTGCAGGAGTTCATGGTGATGCCGGTCGGCGCCGCCTCGTTCTGCGAGGCCCTGCGGTGGGGCGCCGAGTGCTTCCACGCGCTGAAGACCCTGCTGCACGATCGAGGGCTCTCGACCGCCGTCGGCGACGAGGGCGGGTTCGCGCCGGCCGTCGCCACCGCGAACGAGGCGCTCGAGTGGCTGCTGCGCGCGATCGAGCGGGCGGGACTCGACGCCCGGCGACGACGTGGCGCTCGCGATGGACCCGGCGACCAGCGAGCTGCGCAGCCGACGACGGGCGCTATCGCCTCGAGGGCGTCGACCGCACAGCCGACGACATGATCGCGTTCTGGGCCGACCTCGTCGAGCGCTTCCCGATCGTGTCGATCGAGGACGGGCTCGATCAGGACGACTGGCAGGGGTGGGCGACCCTGACCCAGGAGCTCGGCGTCGCGGGTGCAGATCGTCGGTGACGACCTGTTCGTGACGAACGCCGAGCGCCTGGAGCGCGGCATCCGTGAGGGCGTGGCGAACTCCATCCTCATCAAGGTGAACCAGATCGGCTCGCTCACCGAGACGCTCGACACGATGGCGCTCGCCACCCGCAGCGGCTACACGAGCGTCGTTTCCCATCGCAGCGGTGAGACCGAGGACGCCACGATCGCCGATCTCGCCGTGGCCACGAACGCCGGGCAGATCAAGACCGGCGCGCCGAGCCGCGGCGAGCGCACCGCGAAGTACAACCAGCTGCTCCGCATCGAGGAAGAGCTCGGCGACCAGGCCCGCTACGCAGGCGCCCGGTCGCTCTCGGGTGCACCGCCGGGAGGCCTCTAGGGCATGAGCTCAGCGGTCCCTTCCCCGACCGCCGCGAGGCGACGATCGGCCGGCCGAACGACTGGGCACGCGGCCGGCAAGCACGAGGTCGCGCGAGGTCGCACGTCGCAGGCGCGGCTCACCGCGCGCGCTGCCGTATTGGCCGTGGTCGCGCTGATCCTGCTCACCCTCGCCGTGGCGCCGCTGCGCGCGCTGATCGATCAGCGCAGCGATCTCGCGCAGCTCGAACAGCAGGCCGAGCAGCTCGCCGTTCGCAACGCTCGCCTCGAGGCGCGCATCGACCGGTTCACCGACCCGACCTACCTCGAGCAGCTCGCTCGCGAATGCCTCGGCATGGTGCGGCCCGGCGAGACCGCCTTCGTGATGGTGCCGTCGCGCGGCGCCCCTCCGTCGCCCAGCTGCTAGGCGCGCCCGCCCGCCTGTTCGTCGAACAGGATCATCGACGACTCGGCCACCTGCTCGTAGCCGATGCGACGGTAGATGGCGTTCGAGGTCGGGTTCCCGAGATCGGTGTACAGGAAGCATGCGGCGGCGCCACGCTCGAGCATCTCGGCGCTGACGTCGGCGACCAGGTTCGACGCGTACCCGTGACCCCGCTCCTCGGGCGGGGTGTAGACGGGGCCGATGCGGGCGCCGCCTGCCACGGGCATCCATCCGGTGAGGGAGACGGGCCGGCCCTCGAGCTCCCAGAGCGTGAATCCGCCGGTCGCGTCGGCGCCGACCCGAGCATCGATGCTCCGCTGCATGTCGCCTGCGTCTCGAGGCATCGCCTGGAGGGCTTCGGCCGCGAACGCGTCCATCCAGTGCCGTAGCAGCGCGCGGTCGTCGGTGGTCGCAACCCGCGCCGACCCCGGTGCGGGCCGAGGAGAGCGGACCGAGGTGAGGGCATAGACCCCCTGACCGACGCCCAGCCGCCACGGGCGGCCGGTGGCAGCGGTCCATGCCCGGGCGAAGCGGGTCGCCCATGGTTCGTTCGCCGTCACGCCGGGCAGCGACGGTTCGATCCCCGCCAGAGCTGCCACGTATGCGTCGACCACCTCGTTGCCGTGGACGGCCGGCTCGGCCAGGATCAGCGGATAGGGCGGGGTGCGCATCGCTGCGCCGACGACCTCGCCGTCGCGCTCGGCGACCCAGAAGTGGGCCGAGGCGTACGTGCCGGGACGGTCGATGAGTTGCTGGGCGATGCCCAACGGCAGGTTGTTCGCGGCCGGGTCACGCCCGAGCACGGGCGCGGCGCGCGCCAGGAACGTCGTCGCGTCTGAGACTGCCACCACATGCATCGGTGGATGGTACCGAGGGGCTGCCCCCCCGGATCCGCGCGTGACGCCAACCCTGTTGCGCCTAAGGCGGGGGTTCGCCTGCCGGCGACATCACAAGCACCTCACGATCCGCACCTCGGTGAAACCCCGGAGCAGCTTGACGAGGCGCCCGCAGCCGAACGCCCATCGAGCGCGCCAGCCGTTGACGACTCGCTCCCCGCATCGAGCGCGCGGCAGCGAGCCCCCGCCCACCCCCGTCGGCCCCCGATTGACGGGCCTTGACGATTCCCGCACACTGACCGCCTGTCCCGGAACCGCCGGGATCACAAGGGAAAGGGCATCTGACATCGCAGAGATCGAGATCGGCGCGGTGATCGACGGCACCGTCGAGCGCATCACGCCATACGGAGCGTTCCTCAAACTCGAGGACGGCCGCCTCGGATTGGTCCACATCTCCGAGATCGACCGCAACTACGTGAAGGACGTGCACGAGCACCTCCGCGAGGGCGACGTCGTGCAGGCCAAGGTGCGGGCGATCAAGGAAGACGGCAAGATCGACCTCTCGATCAAGGCCCTGCAGGATCCGGCCCCGCCGCGGCCCCGCCGCGGTTCCGACCCCGAGTTCGAACAGATGCTCAAGAAGTTCATGCGGCAGAGCGAGGAGCGTCTCGTCGACTACAAGCGGGCCGTCGAGCACAAGCGGAAGTAGCGCCGCGCCGCTCAGGCGCCGGGCCCGGGCCCCTCCCACACCTCACGCGTGATCTCGTACGTGTGCTCGTCGCACGGCTCACCCTTGAACGTCGTGTGCACCGTGCCGACGAGGCGCATGCCGAGGCGCTCGGCCACGGCGATCGAGGGGACATTGCGCGTGTCGGTCACCGCGCGCACGAGCGCGACCTCGTGGCGGCCGAACGCGTAGCCGAGCAGCGCTCTCGCCGCTTCGACCGCGTAGCCGTTGCCCTGATGGGCCGGCGACACCGTGTAGCCGATCTCGGCGTTCGCCGGATCGCCGGCGTCGAGGGCCAGCATGCAGTCGCCCACCAGCACGTCGTCGGTTCGCCGCGCGACCGCGAACTGGAAGGGATCGCCCGGTACGCCCGGGTCGTGGCCGGCCATCTCCCGAACGAAGCGCTCGGCCTCCTCGATCGTGTAGTGCCCCCACGACTGGAACCGAGCCACGTCGCTGGTCGGCGCGGTAGGCATGGAACGGCGGCGACGTCGCCGGGCGCGAACCGCCGCAGCCGCAGCCGTTCGGTCTCGATCGTGGTGAAGTCCCTGTCGCGCATGCCGGGCACGGAGCCTACCGCCGCGCCCCTCGAGCGTGGCCGGCTGCATGGGCCTGGGAACATGGGCGCGTGAGCACGCCCTTGCCGACCGCGCAGCGGGAGCTGCGAGCCGCCGACCTCGAGGCCGTGCGTGACCAGCTCCGACGCGAGCCCACGACCCCGTTCACCGTGGTGGCCCGGTGCCACGGGGGTCATCCGCTCGTGATCCGCAACGCGCCGCTCGACGCCGCGGGTGCGCCGTTCCCGACGACCTACTGGCTCACGTGTCCCGATGCCGTGAGGGCCATCTCGCGCGTGGAATCGCACGGGTGGATCGGCCATCTGAACGAGCGCATGGACAGCGACGAGGCCTTCCGTTCCGGGGTGGAGGCGGCGCACGCGGCCTACGCGGTCGACCGCGCCGGCGACCTCGCGGCGGCAGGGGAGTGGGGTGGGGTCGCCGGCACCCGCGTCGGCATCAAGTGCCTGCACGCTCACTACGCCTATCGGCTGGCGGGCGGCGACGATCCAGCCGGGGCGTGGATCGCCGAACGCATCGAGCCCGTGCACGCCGGGCAACGCTCGGGCAGGGTCGCTGCGATCGACCAGGGCACGAACTCGATCAGGCTGCTCGTGGTCGAGCCTGGCACGACGCGGGACGCCGCGGCGACCGAGCTCGCCCGTGACATGGTCATCACCCGCCTCGGACGCGACGTCGATCGCACCGGCCGCCTCGGCGATGAAGCGCTGGCCCGCACCCTGGAAGTGCTCGCGCGGTTCACGCGACGCGCCCGAGCGCTGGGGGCCGAGCGCATCAGGGTGGGAGCGACGAGCGCCGTGCGCGACGCGGAGAACCGCGACGACTACGCGGCTGCGGTGCGCGAGCTTGCGGGGTCAGAGCTCGAGATCGTCACCGGCGAGCAGGAAGCCGCCCTGTCCTTCCTCGGTGGTACGCACGGTCTCGATCCGTCGTGGGGTCCGTTCGCCGTGCAGGACATCGGCGGCGGGTCGACGGAGTTCGTCACCGGTGCGACGCCGGGGCGCGCCGAGGTTGCTCGCTCGACGCGCATGGGAAGCGTGCGCATGACGGAGCGGCACATCCGCCACGACCCGCCGGACGGGCCCGACCTCGACGCCCTGCGGGCCGACGTCGACAGGGTGCTCGACGACGTGGCCACGTCGGTGCCGGTCGCCGAGTCGCGCACGTTCGTCGCGGTCGCGGGTACGGCGACGACGCTGCAGGCCCTCGCCCTCGGGCTCGACCGCTACGACCCCGACCGCATCCACCGCACCTGGCTCACGCTCGCGAAGGCGGAGCAGACGCTCGGCGGTCTGGCGGCGATGACCGACGTCGAGCGCGCCGCGTTGCCCGTCATGGCGCCGGGGCGGGGCGACGTGATCGTGGCGGGCGCCGTGATCCTGGTGCAGACGATGCGGCGCTTCGGCATCGACCGCGCGCTCGTGAGCGAGACCGACATCCTCGACGGCTTGGCCCTCGAGATGCTCGCCAGGTAACCTCTGCGGCCGTATGCCGAATCGCTCCAGGGACAAGCAGATGGCCAAGTTGGCGGCGCGCCGCCAGGCCGAGCGGCACGCGGCCAAGCGCCGCCGCGACATCACGCTGGGCGTGGTGGGGGGCGTGATCGGACTGGCCTTGCTCGTCGTCGGGTACATGGTGCTCACCGGTGACGACGACGCGACGCAGGCGATCGATCCTTCGACGCCCACGACGTCGGCCTCGGTGGAGCCCTCGGGCGAGCCGGGCACCCGGTCGGGAGCGGTCGCACCCGTGGCGCAGCCGCCGCCGAGCGTGGCGTGCAACGGGGAAGCCCCCGCCGACGCGGGCGCGAAGACGCCACAGTTCGTCGGACCGCCGCCGATGACGATCGATCCGCGGGCCGACCTACACGGCCACCTTCGTCACGTCGTGCGGCACGTTCGAGGTGCGGCTGCGTCCCGATATCGCGCCGGAAGCGGTGAACAGCTTCGTGTTCCTCGCTCAGCAGGGGTTCTACGACGGGCTCACGTTCCATCGCATCGTCGACGGCTTCGTGATCCAAGGGGGCGATCCGCTCGGCGACGGCACGGGAGGCCCCGGCTACTCCTTCGACATCGAGACCTCGCCCGAGCAGACCTTCGACGCGGCCGGGCTGCTCGCGTACGCGAACAGCGGGCCGGGTTCCAACGGCAGCCAGTTCTTCGTGACGCTCGCCCCGACGCCGCAGCTCGACCCGGGGGGTGGGGCAGGCGAGTTCTCGATCTTCGGCGAGGTGACCGACGGCCTCGACGTGGTGCGGCGCATCGGCTCGAGAATGCCGCATCCCGGAGAGAAGCGTGCCGGCCGAGGCGGTCTACATCGATTCGCTCACCATCGACGAGCGCGGCTGAGCCGAGGTTCGGCGGAGGCTCAGAGCCGCACGATGTTCGTGGCGTCGATGCCCACCGTGACCCCGCGAGCGTCGAACACGAGCGCCGCGCTGTTCACCAGCGCGTGCACGTCGACGTCGGAGTGCGGTGTGAGCAGCACCACGATGTCCTGGCGTGCGACCGTGTCGGGGTCGAGCGACACCGACTCGCGGTCCTCGCCGTCGATCGCACAATGGGGCACGAACGAATCGTGGAACGAGACGACGGCCCCGCGTCGAGCGAGCCGATCGAGCACCAGCAACGACGGTGATTCACGAAGGTCGTCGACGCCCGGCTTGAAGGCCACCCCGACGCCGAGTACCGCCGAGCCCTTGATCGGCTTGCCGGCGTCGTTGAGGGCATCACCGACGCGCGCGACCACGTAGTCGGGCATGCGGTTGTTGACCTCGTTCGCGTGCTCGATGAACTCCACGCGGTACCCGAGCTGTTGGCCGGCGCGCCACGACAGGTAGGTGGGGTCGATCGCGATGCAGTGCCCCCCGACACCGGGGCCGGGCCAGAAGGGCTGGTAGCCGAAGGGCTTGGTCGCGGCGGCATGCAGCGACTCCCAGATGTCGACGCCGAGGTCGTTGGCGAGCACTGCCAGCTCGTTCACGAGCGCGATGTTCACCTGACGGTAGGTGTTCTCGATGAGCTTGGCCATCTCGGCCTCGCGGGGCGTCGACGTCGTCACGATGGTATGCACGAACGTGGAGTAGAACGACACCGCGAGCTCGCGACACCGGTCGGTGAGCCCCGCGACCACCTTCGGCGTCGTGTCGAGTCGGTGTTCGCGGTTGCCGGGGTCGATGCGCTCGGGGCTGTAGGCGAGCGCGAAGTCGCGCCCGGCTCGCCAGGCCCGATTCCTCGAGGATCGGCCGCAACAGCTCCTCGGTCGTGCCGGGGTAGGTCGTCGACTCCAGCACGACGAGCACGCCTGGGCGCAGCGTGCGGGCGACGTCCTCGGCGGCGGTGAGCACCATCGTGAGATCGGGCGTGCCGTCGGTGAGTGGGGTGGGGAGGCAGAGCACGATCACGTCGGCCTCGGCGAGCGGCGCTGGGTTCGCGCTGAACGACGCCCGGGCCATCGCCTCGATCTCGGAGTCGGCGATGTCGGCGATGTGCGAGCGCCGGGAGCGCAGCACGTCGATCTTGCCGTCGTCGGCGTCGACCCCGATCACGCGGAAGCCGGCGGTGTGCATGCCGACGAGCAGCGGCAGGCCGACGTAGCCGAGTCCGACGACCGCGGTCGTCGCCGATCGGTCCCGGATGCGGGCGGCGAGGCGTTCGAGCGGATCCACGTCGAGGGTCATCAGGTCGCTGGTCATCGTGTCAGGGGGTGTCGTTGGGCGGGCCTGCCGACTGCAGGTGAGCCGAGGCTACGGGACCACCGCCCCGATGCAAGCATCGGCCCCGTGCGTCACGGACCCGCGAGCCAGGCGTCGATGGCGCCCAGGGTCGCGGCCTTCACGTCGTCATCGGCGAACGAGGCTCGCACGCCGGTCCGGGCGATCTCGGCGAGATCCTCATCGTGCAGCGACCACTCGGCCCGGGCCGCCTCATAGACATCGGTGAGCCACGCGCCGAACATCGGCGGGTCATCGGAGTTCAGGGTCACCACTACCCCCGCCTCCCGAAGCCGCATGAAGGGGTGGTGCGCGAGGGAGGGGTAGGCGCCGGTCGCGACGTTGGAGATCGGCGAGATCTCGAGCGGGATCGCCACGGCGGCGAGATGCTCCACGAGCCTGGGGTCGTCGATCGAGCGCACGCCGTGGCCGATGCGGTCGGGCAGGAAGTGCTCGAGCGTCTGCCACACGTTGTCGGGCCCCGCCCACTCGCCCGCGTGCGGGACCGATCGCAGCCCGGCGTCCTTCGCGGCGCGGAAGACGGGCGCGAACGGGGCGATGTCGGCTCGCTCGCTGCCCGCGCAGTTCAGTCCGACCACGCCGGCATCCATATGAGCGAGGGCGACCTCGAGCGTGCGTTCGGCGGCCGGCACCCCGAGGTCGCGCACCACGTCGGGCGTGACGCGCACGCACGTGCCGTGCTCTCGGGCGCCCGCGGCGAGCCCGTCGAGCAGCGCCTCGAGCGGCGACGTCCAATCGTCGCCGAACGAGGCGGCATGCGCCGACGGGGTGAACACCGCCTCGGCATAGCGCACGCCGTTGTCGGCGAGGTCGGCGCTGACCTCGAGGCCGAGCCGGCGGAAGTCATCGAGCTCGGTCAGCAGGTCGCACAGGGCGATGTACTGGTCGATGAAGTCGAGGAAGCCGTCGAACCGCCAGCCGTCGGAGCCGAGCCCTGCCGGCGCGGGCACGCCGTTGCGATCGGCGAGCTCGAGCGCGGTCGCGATGCGCATCGCACCCTCGAGATGGATGTGCAGCTCGACCTTGGGCAACGCGCGCAGATCCCGCATGCCCCATGGTATCGGCCGCCTCACGAGCCGCGCGCTCGCCGCGGCGGTGCGGGCGGGCTAGCATCGCTGACGGCCCGGGTGCCGGAACTGGTAGACGGAGGCGCCTTAAAAGCGCCGGCCCGAGAGGGCGTGTGGGTTCGACCCCCACCCCGGGCACCACGAACCCGTGCCGTCGCGTCTCCTGGTACATCGCCCGGTCGGGGTGATGCCCACGATGTCCCGTGAACGTTGAATCACGGCACCTGTTGTGATCCGCCGATCTGGGGGCGCGATGAGCGCGACGGATACACGCCGCCGGCTGCCGCTGCTGCAAGGCGTACTGCCCTTCGATCGGTCGCGCGTGCCCACCGACGTGATCGCCGGCGTCACGCTCGCCGCGCTCGGCATCCCCGAGGTGATGGGATACACGTCGATCGCAGGCATGCCGGTGATCACGGGGCTGTACACGATCCTGATCCCGATCGCTGTCTTCGCCGTGCTCGGCTCGTCACGACACCTCGTGGTCGGAGCTGACTCCGCCTCTGCGGCGATCATGGCGGCCGGCATCGCCGGGCTCGCGCCGATCGCGTCACCTCATTACGTCTCGATCGCAGGCATCGTGGCGATCGCCACTGGAGCCTTCCTGCTGCTCGCACGCGTCATCCGGCTGGGCTTCCTCGCCGACTTCCTGTCGAGGAGCGTGCTGATCGGGTTCCTCACTGGCGTCGGCGTCCAGGTTGCGATGGGGCAGGTCGCCGGCATGTT
Organism: uncultured Actinomycetes bacterium; assembly: GCA_963722795.1. Taxonomy (GTDB): domain Bacteria; phylum Actinomycetota; class UBA4738; order UBA4738; family HRBIN12; genus JAOUEA01. The sequence goes on along the minus strand of CAVROD010000001.1, from coordinate 155,256 downwards.
CGGCGTGCCCGGCGGCAGCGACGGAGGTCCGATCCTGGTGTTCTTCGAGACGCTCAGCCAGATCCCGTCCGAAGCGAGCTGGACGACCGCCGCGGTCTCGGCATCGGTGCTCATCGTGATCCTGGGGCTGAAGATGATCTCGCCCAGGATCCCGGGAGCGTTGATCGCCGTGGTCGGCGCGATCGCAGCGAGCTGGATCTGGGACCTGCAGGCGCACGGCGTGGCGGTGCTGGGGAAGGTGCCGAGCGGGTTGCCGTCGTTCGGGATCCCGGACTTCGGGTGGGACGACCTCTCGCCGATCATCGCGACCGCTGCATCGATCTTCCTCGTCGTGCTGGCGCAGAGCGCCGCGACGTCGCGCGCCTATGCGGCGAAGTACGCGGACCGCTTCGACGAGAACCTCGATCTCGTCGGACTGTCGTTCGCGAACGTCTCGGCGGGTCTGTCCGGCACCTTCGTCGTCAACGGCAGCCCGACCAAGACCCAGATGGTCGATGGAGCGGGAGGCCGGAGCCAACTCGCGCAGCTTTCGACCGCGGTGATCGTGCTGATCGTGCTGCTGTTCCTGACGGTGCCGCTGCAGTACATGCCCGAGGCGGTCCTGTCGTCCATCGTGTTCCTGATCGGGGTCGAGCTGATCGATATCCACGGCATGTCGATGATCCGCCGGTGGCGTCTCGACGAGTTCGTGGTCGCGTCGATCACCGTGTTGATCGTCGTCACGGTCGGTGTCGAGCAGGGCATCCTGCTCGCGATCGTGCTCTCCCTGCTCGATCACATCCGCCGCAGCTATCATCCGCGCGACACGCTGTTGGTCAAGGAGGATTCGGGTCGTTGGCGGACGGTGCCCGTCCCCGCACCGGAGGAGACGTCGCCCGAGACCGACGCGGAGCCAGGGCTCGTGATCTATCGGTTCGGTGCGTCCCTCTACTACGCGAATGCGAACCGATTCACCGAGGAGATCCGCGGCCTCCTCGACCGGCCTGCTGGCGCGCCGGCATGGGTATGCATCGATTGCGCCGCGATCGGCGACATCGATTTCTCGGGCGGCCGAACGCTGCATGATCTGCTCGACGAGATGAAGGGGAAGGGTTCGCGTCTCGTGCTCGCCGAACTCGACGACGGGGTTCGGGCAGCGCTCGACCGGTACGGGGTCACCGATCTGATCGGTGCCGACGCGATATTCGACACGGTCGCCGCCGCGGCCATGGCGTTCGCCGCTCGAGACCGGCCCGCGACGTAGACGTCGGCCCGTGGCGGTTCGTCGGTCTCGGAGATCGCGACGAGCATCATCGTTCGGGACCTCCGGCGAGGTGGGCTCGAGCCAGTCGGCGAGCGGTGCGTGCCGCGAGGATCGGCACGAACGTGCGCACGGGCGCGTCCTCGAACCGCGCGAGGGACTCGGAGGTGAGGCGCTCGATGTCGCTGGGGTCGAGGAGACCCGAGAACTCGGCCAGGAGTGCCTGCTCGATCGCGTGCCGACGCTCGCCGTGCGCCGCTCGTGTGTCGACCCGCGTCGGGTCCGTTCCCTCGGTCGATATCGCCATCGCCGGTCACCGCCTCGCAGGATGATCGTCGCGGACATGACATCCGAGCTGCAACGATCCGAGCATCGTCCGTTCGGGATGAAACGGTGCTGGTGTCAGACGCCTTCCGTCGCCTCCAACGTGCCCGACCTGATCGCGGCCACGAAGGCGTCGTAGTCGCGCTGGTTCTGATCGGCGTAGCGCATCGCGAAGTCGCCCATCGCGTGATCGAACTCGCGGCCCTTGCCGAGGTACGCGGCGATCGCCACCGGATCGCCGGATCGAGCGTGCGCCCTCGCCAGCGTCCAGCCGCAGGCGCCGGCGTAGAAGTTCATCGCCGCCGGGGTCATGCGTTCGGGGTCCGTCGAGCCCTTCATGTCCCGGAGTTGGCGCCAGTAGTAGTAGATGTCGGTTTGGACCCCCTTGGTCCACCCGAGGAAGATGTCGCTGGCTGCCTGCATCAACCGCTGCCCCTGCACGACGCGCTCGCCGGGTTGCCCGAACTTGCTCTTCGGCAGGTGATCCTCGAGTACCGAGCGGGTCGCCTGCTTGACCTGCAGGAAGAGCGGATCCTCGCCATCACGGCCCTGCAGCAGCACGATCCACGCCCTGGTACCGACGCTGCCGACCCCGACGACCTTGCGAGCGAGATCGACGAACTCGAATCGTTCGAGCAGGTGGCGACGATCGTCGGTCAGGGTCGACCGGTAGGCGCTCAGGAGCCCGTGCAGGGCATCCTCCACTTCGTCGGGCGACATCCCGTAGGCCTCGTGCAGATCGCGCGCCGGGACCACCACCGGCGGGGTGCTGATGATCCGGTGACGCCCATCGACGACCTCGGTCAGTTTCGCGAGTGCCTGCAGGCTGTCCTTGGTCCTGGCTTTCGCCAGGACCTTCCCGCCCCTGGCGACAGCTTTCTGATCTCGCTTGGAAGCGGCGCTCGCCGCCCTCGCGAGCATGGCATCGGCATCGAGGCGGGAATACCAGACGTCGAGCGTGCGCATCTGCGCGAACTCGCGCATCGCCGTGCGATAGGCGCTGATCGAGGCCTCCGCCGCCCCGCGTGCCTGTCGATGGTGAAGCCGTTGTTCTGCGCGGCGATCGTGAAGCTCGCGGCGAGCCGGGCCACGTCGTATTCGAAGGGCCCGGGAAGGGTCTCGTCGAAGTCGTTCAGGTCGAACAGCAGGGTCCGTTCGGGCGAGGCGTAGACGCCGAAGTTCGACAGGTGGGCGTCGCCGCAGAGTTGGACATCCAGTCCGGACCGGGGCACGTCCTTCAGGTCCGCGGCCATGATCCTCGCAGCGCCTCGGTAGAAGGTGAAGGGCGAGACCATCATGCGGCCGTGTCGAACCGGCACGAGGTCTTGCTCACGGGACTCATCCTGCTCCACGAGGAGTGCGACGGGATCAGGACGATCGAGTGCCGGCCCCCAGCCTTCATGGCTCAGACGAGGTGTCCGCTCCCGCGCGGCCCTTCCCGCTTCGTGGCGTTGCTCGAGCGTTGGGTGCTGCACCTTGCCTGTCGCCATGTGGCCACCTTCCTCCGTGCAGAGCGCGACCTATCGTGGTTCAGGGTTCAGGGTTGCATCGTCAGGACCTCAGCACCTCATCCGATATGGGCGAAGGTGGGTCCGGCGACCCCGGTCGGCTACGGGGGCTCGTCCGAGACCGGGGCCGGGGAGTCGTCGTGCGCCGGGGCTCCGAGGCCCCCGGGCGGAGACGGTTCGGATGCCTCGCCACCCGCCGCGCGCCAACGAGCCGGTCGCCACACCGTGATCACCTTCGCGACGGCGGTCACCAGGAACAGCTGGCCCATGAGCATCTCGCCGACCGCCATCGTCTGTCCGAGCTTGCCCGCCGGCACGAGGTTGCCGTATCCGGTCGTGGTGAGCGTCGTGAAGCTGAAGAACAGCGAGCGGGGAACCGTCGCTTCGATCCCACCCGAGAAGAAGGGGTCGTCGAACGCGCCGATCGCCTGGTACGCGAAGGCGAAGAACATGCCGACGAACAGGTATGCGTCGATCGCTCCCAGCACCGCTTCCTGATCGACCTCTCGCCGCAGCACGATCGACCGCAAGATCGAGAGTGGTGCGATGAAGTAGAGCGCGCTACTCGCGATGAACAGGAGACCGGACGTCAGATCCGACTCGTCCGAGAAGAGCGCCACGACCGCCACGACCGCCGCGTAGGCGAGCGCGAGCGCCGCGATCATGAGCACGGCCCGTCGCGCACCCGAGACCCGCAGAGAGAGCGACACGGTGAGCACCTGCAGCACGACGATGATCGATCGTTGCCATTGCTGCGTGGCCATCGCGGAGGCGACGTAGGTGATCAGCAACAGCACCAGGATCGAGCCGTAGCTGTCCGGAGAGACGAGCGAGCGCGCCAGCCGGCGACGGCGTGCCCTCCGGGGTTCCCTCACGTCGCTCATGCGTCCTCCGTCTGGTATCGCTGCAGGAGCAGCTGCTCCTCATCTCGGCGCGGGAACCAGAAGAAGACCAGGACGGCGCCGAGCACGATCGCGACGATGCCGGCGATGAATGCCCAGTCGGCGCCGTCGATGAACGACGTCTTGGCCGCCGCGACGATCTGGTCCGAGTACTTCGGGTAACTGCTCGCGACCTCCTCGGCCCCGGCGAACGACTTGCGCAGCTGGGCCGCGACGCTGTTGGTGATCTTGTCCTGTGTTGCCTTCGGCGCCGCCGCGATCGCGGACGCGACCGCCGCCGCGTACCCCGCCGTCAACAGTGCACCCAGGATCGACTGCATGATCGCACCCCCGAGGTCGCGTTGCAGGTCCGCGGTGCCCGATGCCATACCCGCACGACGCACCGGCACCGAGCCGGTCAACGAGTGGGAGGCCGGCGTGCCGGCGAACCCGACGCCGGCCCCGACGAGCGAGTAGGCGACCCCGACCTGCCAGTAGGGGATGCCCTCGTTCCACATCAACAACATGACGAAGAACCCGAGCAAGCAGCACATGTAGCCCACCAGCAACGTGAAGCGGGCGCCGTACGCGTCGACGAGCTTCGCGGAACGCGGAGCGATCAGCACCATCAGGATGGCCGCGGGGAGGATCGCGATGCCCGCGTCGAGGGTGGAGTACCCGAGCACGTTCTGCAGGAACTGCTGACCGACGAACATCGCCCCCATCAGCGTGCCGAACACGATGATGCCGGCGCACGCCGCGACCCAGAAGACCCGGCGGCCCGCGACGTGCAGGTCGAACAGGGGGTTCCTCGCGCGCCGCTGGCGCACGAGGAAGCCGATGCCGGCCGCCAGGGCGACGATCGCGAGACTCGCGACGAGGGTGCCCGCTCCCGGCACCGCGGCGAAGTTGATGCCGAGCACGAGTGCGGCAACGAGGACCACCGAGAGGATGCCGCCGAGGTTGTCGACGGGGTCCGTCGTCTCGTTGACGTGGCCCGGCACCAGCCGGACGGCGAGCACGACGGCGACCGCCGCCAGCGGCAACGTGACCAGGAACACCGACCCCCACCAGAAGTGCTCGAGCAGGAAGCCGGACAACAACGGACCGAGGGCCGAGATCGCCCCACCGATGCCCGACCACAAGGCGATCGAGCGGGTTCGACCCGATCCGGACCACAACGCCGTGATCAGGGCGAGCGTCGTCGGGTAGGCCATGCCCGCGGCGAGCCCGCCGAGCACGCGGGCGATCACGAGCACGGTGTCGGTGGGGGCGAAGGCGGCGAGCAACGACGCCGGGATCGCGAGCACCGTGCCGAGCACCAGCATCATCTTGCGTCCATATCGGTCGCCGACGGCGCCCAGGTAGAGCACCGACGCGGCCAACCCCAGCGAGTAGCCGACGGCGATCAGATCGAGAGCGGTCTGCGAGGACCCGAAGGCCTGTCCGATCGAGGGAAGCGCGACGTTGGCCACCGCGAGGTTCAGGTTCGCGACCGCGGCGACGAGGATCAGCGCCGCCAGCACGAAGCCGGCTCGCTGTGGCGCCGCCGTGGACGCTGCCGTGGCTTCGACATCACCCGGGTCGGATGACCCGTTCCCGCCAACCGCTCGACTACGCTCCACCTGCCGCGTACCCCTTCCACTGCCGCTCCGGGCCACGGAAGACCGCGGCGGGCGCTTCCTGGGTGCAGCATGGGCCGGATCGATGGAGTCTGCCATGGCGGATGATGAAGTGGTAGCAGGCCCGAACGACCAGCCTGCGGGGGCCGCCGAGGAAGAACCGGTGCCCGCCACCCGTCGGGGACGGCAGGTTGCCGGCATCAGGGTCTTCTCATCGGCGCCCCACGCGCCGCGCGCTCGACGACCGACGGACGGCGTGCTCCTGGTGGTCGCGTTCCTGGGCATCGTCGCCCTCTCGTTCCCGGCACCGGGGCCGACCGACCTCGACACCTCAGCCGCCGATCTGGTCGCCGGACTTCCGGGACTCTTCGGGTGGTTCTGGGAGATCGTCTACGACCTGCTGCTCGTCTGGTCGCTGGTCCTGTTGTTGCTCGCTTTGTTCGCACCCGGCAGGAAGCGGCTCCTCCTCGATGAGGTGCTCGCGGTCGCGCTCGGCCTCGGATGGACGCTCCTCGTCGCTGGGATCGGTGGCACCGACACCTCGACGAGCCTCGATGGTCTCCTCAGCTCCTCGTCGCCGCCGATCTACCTCGCCACGCGCGTCGCCGTGGCGACGGCCGTGATCGTGACGGCGTCGCCCCATCTGGCACGCCCTCTGCGGCACGTCGGGCGGTGGCTGATCTCCCTCGGGATCCTCGCGGGCATCGCGCTGGGCACGACGCTCCCGATCGGCGCGGCCGCGGGGTTCCTCATCGGCATCGCGGCTGCTGCTCTGACGCATCTGCTCGTTGGTTCTCCGGGGGGGAACCTCACCCTGGAGCAGGTGTCGGAGGCTCTGAGCGAACTCGGCGTGGCAGCGAGCGACCTGCGCGAGGCGGTGCTGCAGCAGCGCGGCGTCGTGCTTGCGTTCGCATCGTCCCCCGACGGCCGGCCGCTCACGGTGAAGGTCTTCGGCCGAGACGCGTGGGACGGTCAGCTGGTGGCGGCGACCTGGTCCGCGATCTGGAATCGCGGTGCGAAACCCGTGGGCAGGGGCCGCCTGCAGCAGGTCGAGCACGAAGCGTTCGTGACGTTGCTCGCCGAGCGCGGTGGTGTGCCGGTCCTGTCGGTCGTGGCCGCCGGAGAGGTCGCCGAAGGAGACGCCTTCCTGGTGCTTCAGGCGGACGGACGATCCTACAAGTCCCTCGCCGCCGACGAGATCGACAACGACACGCTGCGCCGTTGGTGGCAGATCCTCGGGGCGCTCCACGAGCTGGGGCTGTCGCACGGCCGGGTGGATGCCGATGGGCTGGGGGTTCGTTCCGATGGCTCGCCGGTCTTCGTCGACCTCAGCGCGGCGAGGGTGGCCGCCACCGAGAACGAGCTCTTGACCGATCGAGCGCAGCTGTTGGTGCTCACGGCCCTTTCGGTCGGCCGCGATCGGGCGGTCTCGGTGGCCATCGACGTGCTCGGCAACGACGGCATCACCGAGGTGGTTCCGTTCCTGCAGCCAGCCGTGTTCGACCTCGACACGCGGAAGGCGATCCGGGCGGGCGACTGGTCCTTCAAGGACCTCCGGACGCTCATCGCCGGGCGCACCGAGAGCGACATCCCGCCCCTCGAGCCGATCAGGCGGATCACCTGGGGCGGGCTGGCGAAGATCGCGGTGGCCGGCTTCCTGGCCTACGCGGTCATCTCCGCCTTCGCCGACGTGGGCATCGACACGATCGTGCAGGAGTTCAAGAAGGCCGACTGGGCGTGGCTCGTGGCCGCCTTGTTCGTGACGCCGTTCGCCCAGGTGCCGCAGGCATCTTCCACGATGGGTGCCACGATGCAGTCCGTCAGGTTCTGGCCGGTGCTCATGTTGCAGTACGGGGTGCAGTTCATCGCTCTGGCCGTACCGAGCTCGGCGGCACGGGTCGCGCTTGAGATCCGGTTCTTCCAGCGGGTCGGCGTGCCGGGAGCCGGAGCCATCTCGATCGGACTGATCGACAGCGTCAGCACCTTCGTGATCCAGATGCTGATGATCACGGTCATCTTGCTCTCCGGCATGGTCAGCCTGAGCCTGCCATCGAGCGATCAGGGCTCGTCGCAGGGGTCGTCGGGCTCCTTCAACTGGCACGCGCTGCTGATCGCGACCGCGCTCGTCGCCGTGGCGCTCATCATCGCCCTCTTGGTCCCCAAGACCCGCACGATGCTGTCCGGATTCTGGAAGGTCCTGCGAGCGAGAGCCTCCGACGCGAAGGCCGCGCTCCGCGTGGTTCGTCACCCGAAGAAGCTCCTGCTGTTGCTCGGCGGGAACCTCGTCGCGCAGGTGATGCTGTCGATCATCCTGGGCCTGTGTCTGCATGCGTTCGGGCACAGCACGTCGCTCGCCGCGCTGATCCTCGTGAACACGTTCGTCAGTCTCTTCGCGGGCTTCATGCCGGTGCCGGGCGGGGTGGGGGTGGCGGAGGCGGGCTATACGGCGGGGTTGATCGCGGTGGGCATCCCCGAAGGGGCGGCGACATCGACCGCCTTGGCGTTCCGGCTCGCCACCTTCTACCTGCCGCCTCTCTGGGGAGCGTTCGCGATGCGGTGGATGAAGCAGCACGACTACCTCTGAGGACACCAGACGAGGAGGCTCTGTTCAGACCCAGCGCGAGCTCCATCGAGCGAGGGACACCGCGGACCGTGCAGCATCATCCGACCCGGGCGATGCCGATGGGCGGCGGAAGCGCCAGCATGGCTCCCGTGGTCATGCCCGTCGCGTCGACGTGTCCGTCTGGCGTGGTGCGTGACATCGCCGCCGCGATGGGCGATCGGCTGATGAGATGAGCGTGTGATGAGCGACGCCGGTCGGAGTTCGGCCGCAGGAACGCTTCCTCGTGATGCGCCCCCTGCCTTCCATCTCCTCGCCAAGCCGACGGGCGCCGTCTGCAACCTCGACTGCACGTACTGCTTCTTCCTGTCCAAGGAGATGCTGTACCCGGGCAGCAGGTTCCGCATGGCGGACGAGCTTCTCGAGACCTACCTGCGCCAACTGATCGAGGCGCACGCCAGTGCGCCCGAGGTCGCTGTGGCGTGGCAGGGTGGCGAGCCGACGATGATGGGAGTCGATTTCTTCCGGCGCTCGGTGGAGCTTGCCGAGCAGTTGAAGCTGCCGCACCAACGCATCGCGTACACGATCCAGACGAACGGCACCCTGCTCGACGACGAGTGGGGTGCCTTCTTCGCCGAGAACCGTTTCCTCGTGGGGCTGTCGATCGACGGTCCGCGCGAGATGCATGACACGTTCCGGGTCGACAAGGGTGGGAAGGGCAGCTTCGACCGCGTGATGGAAGGGCTCGGCGTGCTGCAACGTCACGGCGTGGACTGGAACGCGCTCACGACGATCCATGCGGCCAATCACGATCGCGGGCGAGAGGTCTATCGGTTCCTGCGCGACGAGTGCGACGCCCGGTTCATGCAGTTCATCCCGATCATCGAGCGCACCACGTCGGAGATGCTGCCCGTCGCCAACGAGGGCTGGGGCGAGACGGTGAAGGATCGCCCGCTCTACGTGCAGGCCGGCGACCTCGTGACCGACCGGTCGGTGCCGCCGGAGGGCTATGGCCGATTCTTGATCGACGTCTTCGAGGAGTGGAAGCGCCGTGACATCGGCGAGGTCTACGTGCAGATGTTCGACGTCGCGCTGGCGAACTGGTACGGCGAACCGCCAGGGTTGTGCGTGCATTCGGAGACCTGCGGACTCGCGCTGGCGCTGGAGCACACCGGCGACCTCTACTCCTGTGACCACTTCGTCGAGCCCGCGTACAAGCTCGGCAACATCACGGAATCACGCATGATCGATCTCATCGTGCTGCCGCAGCAGCAGGAGTTCGGCCGGGCCAAGCGCGACACGCTGCCGCCGTTCTGCCTCGAGTGCGACGTGCGGTTCGCCTGCCACGGCGGGTGTCCGAAGGATCGGTTCACCTCGACGCCCGACGGCGACCCCGGGCTGCACTACCTCTGCCCGAGCTACAAGGACTTCTTCCATCACATCGAGCCCGCGATGCGCGCGATGTGCGACCTGCTGCGCCAGGACCGCCCTCCGTCGGAGCTCGTGCAGCTGTACGCGGCCGAGGATGCGAAGCGCGGCCGGAACGAGGTGTGCACCTGCGGTTCGGGCCACAAGTGGAAGCACTGCCACGGCATGTGAGGCGGCCTCACAGGCCGTGCCTCGGGCGACAGGTGGCTACTGCCGTGCCATGTGGGCGCGCAGCTCCGCTTCCGGGTCGTGGATGAGCTCCCCACCGACCTCGACCACCACATCGTGCAGGGTGCCGGTGAACCGGTATGGGCTGGTGTAATCGTCGACGACCGGTGAACCGGGGTTGCCCCCGCACGTGAGGGCTCCGGGGTTGAGGATGAAGGGCGTCGTGACCGGGATCTCCGCGGCACCGACGAGGTCGCCGTCCAGGTAGAGCTGGACGGAACCGGACACCCCTCGCCCGTGCGGCATGTCCGGCTCGCCCGTCGGCTCGAACTCGAACCGGAGCTCATGCGCGCCCGATGGGATCTCGGACTCGGAGACGACCCCATGGACCTCGCGGCCCACGTAGTTGTGGGCGTAGCGGAGCCTGCCATCCTGCATGAAGAGCGTGTAGCCGCCGGCAGCGGTCCCTTGCGACAGAAGCACGCCCTCGGCGCCGTCGTCGGGAACCTCGACCCTGGCTGTGATGCTATGCGGCCGGTTGAGGACCTTCGGCGCTGCGAAGAACGGGATCGATTGGGTGTCGGGTCGGTACTTGTAGCGTTCGCGCGAAGGTGCGACCGTCGGCTTCTCCGAGATCATCCTCGGGAGGCCGCTGCCGTCGATCGGCATCACGTCGTACTTGCCCGCCTCCACGTACCAGCGTCCGATCATGGCGATCAAGCGGTCGCGGTGCTCGGCGGCGACATCGTGGTTCTCGGCGAAGTCCTCCTCGACGTGATACAGCTCCCAGCCGGTCGCATCGAGCTGCGAGAGCGTCTCCGCGTCGATCGGCTCGCCGAAGCCCTTGCCGGCTTCGGTGAAGGATGGACCGGGCCACGGGCAGACCGCGCGCCATCCATCGTGGTAGATGGACCGGTGGCCGAGCATCTCGAAGTACTGGGTGGTCCGGTTGCTCGGCGCGTCAGCGTCGGCGAGCGTCTCCGCGAAGCTGACGCCGTGCAGGGGTGACTGCGATACGCCCCTGATGGCGGCGGGCGGCTCGAGGCCGAGCAGGTCGAGCACCGTCGGCACCATGTCGATGATGTGGGCGTACTGCCCGCGCACCTCGCCGTCCCCCCCGATGCCGGCAGGCCACGACACGATGAACGGGTCGGAGGAGCCGCCGCGGTACGTCTCGCGCTTCCACCGGCGGAACGGCGTGTTGCCGGCCCAGGTCCACCCCCACGGGTAGTGATTGAAGCGTTTGGGGCCGCCGATCTCGTCGATGAGCGCGAGGCTGTCTTCGAGCGATTCCTGTGCGTTGTTGAAGAACTGAGCTTCGTTCGTGGTGCCGGTCGGGCCGCCTTCGGCACTTGCGCCGTTGTCGGACACCACCATGACGAGCGTGTTGTCGAGCTCGCCGATGTCCCGCAGGTAGTCGAGCAGACGGCCGATGTGGTGATCGGTGTGGCTAAGGAAGCCGGCGAAGACCTCCATCATGCGGCTGAAGAGCCGGCGAGCCTCGGCCGGGAGCGAATCCCACTCGGGTACGTCGGGGTCGTGACGTGAGAGCTCAGCATCGGCCGGCACGATGCCCAGCGCCTTCTGCCGCGCGAACACCTTCTCGCGGTAGGCGTCCCACCCGTCGTCGAACGCCCCGGCGTATCGATCGGCCCACTCCTTCGCCACGTGGTGCGGGGCATGGGTGGCCCCCGGGCAGAAGTGCAGGTAGAACGGCCTGTCCGGGGCGACCTGTTTGACGTCGGTGATGAACTGGATTGCCTTGTCGGTAAGGTCCTCCGTGAGGTGGTAGCCCTCTTCGGGCGTCCTGGGCGGCTCCACCTGGTGGTTGTCGTAGACGAGGTCGGGGTACCACTGACTGGTGTCGCCACCGAGGAATCCGTAGAAGCGCTGGAAGCCCCGCCCGAGTGGCCAGCGGTCGTACGGACCAGCGGCAGTCTCCTGGTAACTCGGAGTCAGGTGCCACTTGCCGACCATGAACGTGCTGTAGCCCTGTTCGACCAGCATCTCGGACAGCATGCCGTTCTCGAACGGCATCGATCCGTTGTAGCCGGGGTAGCCGGTGGAGAGTTCGGTGATCGCCGCCATGCCGTTGCTGTGATGGTTCCGACCGGTGACGATGCACGCTCGGCTCGGCGAACAGAGCGCTGTCGTGTGCATGTTGTTGTACCGGAGGCCGCGCTCGGCCAGTGCGTCGAGATTGGGGGTATCGATCGGACTGCCGAAGCAGCCGAAGTTCCCGAACCCGGTGTCGTCGAGCACGATGAGCAGCACGTTGGGGGCCCCGTCGCGCGCCCGTCTGATCGCGGGCCAGGATGGGCTGGACTCATCGGTGGTTCGACCCATCACGCCGTTGAACGGGTGGTCCTCGGGGTATTCCTTGAGCGGCATGCGATCCTCCCATGTGAGCGGTTGGCGTGCGGATCGGCACCCCTCGCCCTGCACCACCAGCGTTCCAGGGGGGACGTCGGCTCTCATCCACCGATTGGGATGATTCGACGATCCCCGGTATCGTGGCGTTCTTCGCGGACGCCCTGCTGCTCATCCCGGACATGGGCGACGCCCCGTGATGATCCAGTCGCTTTCGCCCGGTTGGGAGGATGCTGTGCCCGGCTCGACCCTGCCATCCTGAACGGCGTGATCACCCACGTCGACGCCCTCGTGCGTCGGGAAGGAGGCACCGGTGAACGACACCGACGTCGAACTCGGACCCATCGACTACCTCGTCGTCGAATGGCCGGCCGGGAAGCTGCCCAGCGGCGAGGGCCTGCCGCTGCTCGTCGATCTCGTCGATCGAGGCGTCATCCGCGTGCTCGACATCGCGTTCGTGCGTAAGGAGGACGACGGCACCGTCGTGGGGCTCGATCTCAGCGAGTTCGATGGCGACCCGGTGCTGACGGTGTTCGAGGGCGCCTCGTCGGGGCTGTTGGGCGACGATGACTACACCGAGGCCGGCGCCGCCCTCGAGCCGGGGTGCTCGGCCGCGCTGCTCGTGTACGAGAACACCTGGGCGGCTCCGTTCGCGTCGGCCCTCCGTCGCAGCGGCGCTCAGCTGGTCGCCAACGGGCGCATCCCCGTGAACGCGCTGCTCGCTGCGCTCGACGAGCTCGACGAGAAGGAGTGATCGACACATGCCAGGTCTGATCCGAGGGGTCGCACGCACCGCTGCCATCGCCGGGACGGCGACGGCGGTGTCCAACCGAGTCTCCCGCCGCCAAGCCAACAAATGGGCCCAGCAGGAACCGCAGCCGCAAGCCTCCGAACTGGCAGCACCCGCCGCCGCGCCCGCCACGTCGGGCACCGACGACAAGCTGGCGCAGCTGAAGGAACTCGGTGAGCTCAAGACGTCCGGCGTGTTGACCGACGCCGAATTCGAGGCGCAGAAGGCGAACATCCTGGCCGGCTGATCCGGGCGACACACGGCCACGGGTCCGCCCGCCGTTGCACCGACATGCTCAGGTTCACGACATTGCGTTAGCCTGCACCTCAGGAGTGCGGCTCTGACCCGAGGCGCCGCGCGAAGGGGGGATCGTGGCCACACGGGTCGTGGGGGCCTTGAGGGACGAGTCGGTTCCGCGCACGGATCGGTGGGGGCTGTTCGCGTCCCGGCTGGAACCGCCGGTCTCGAGGCCGACCGATATCGCGCGCGACGCCATCGTGCAACGCGTGTTTCGTTCGCCGTGCCGGTTAGTCAGCGTGATCGCTCCCGCCGGCTACGGCAAGACGACCCTGCTCGCGCAATGCGCGGCAGCACACGAGCGCCCCGTGGCGTGGCTCAGCCTCGACGAGGATGCCAACGACCCCGTCACCCTCACCCGTTACCTCTCGGTGGCGCTCGAGGAAGTCGTCCCGATCTCTTCGGATCTGATCGAGGAGCTCAGCGCTCCGTACCCTCGCCACGGCGCGGTGCTCGCTCGGCTCGCGGCCAGCCTGCGAAGAGTGGACGAACCGTTCGCGCTGTTCGTCGATGACGTGCATCTGCTCCGAGATCGACGTGCGATCGCCGCGCTGAACACGATCGCGACCGAGATCTCGCAGGGCTCGAAGGTGGTGCTCGCCGCTCGGTTCGAGACCGGCTTCCCGCTCGCGGAGGTTCGGGCCAAGGGGGAGCTCCTCGAGCTCGGGGTCGACGATCTCAGGTTCGATGACGAGGATGCGGGGGCGCTCCTGCGGAGTGCTGGCGCCGTCGATCTGGGCGCCGACGACGTGGCCGCGCTGACCGCCCAGACCGAGGGCTGGGCGGTGGGCTTGTATCTCGCCGCACGCTCATGGAACTCGGCGAGCTCCGCCGGCGTCGTCGCCACGTACGGGGGCGACGATCGGTTCGTCGCCGACTACCTGCGAACGACGATGCTGGCCGGACTCCCGTCCGACGAGCTCGACTTCCTGATGCGGAGCTCCGTCCTCGACGAGCTGACGGGTTCCCTGTGCGACGCGGCCCTCGAGACGACCGGATCCGGCGCCAGGTTGGAAGCGCTCGAGTCATCGAACCTGCTCGTCGTGCCGCTCGATCGACGGCGTGAGCGGTATCGCTACCACCACCTGCTGCATGACCTGCTCCGCATGGAGCTCGATCACCGCAACCCGGAGCTGGTGGCATCCATCGCAGCGAGAGCTTCGACGTGGTGCGAGGAGCAGGGCGCCCACGACACAGCCGTGGCGTATGCGATCCTCGCCGGCGACGTGGAGCGGGTTGCCATGCTCATCGGCCGCCACGCCCACGCCTCATATTACGGAGGGCGGGCGAGTGCCGCGCGGGGTTGGTGCGACTGGTTCGCGGCGCACGCCACCCTGGAGCAGTACCCCGGGGTCGCCGTGCTCGGCACGTGGCTCATGGTGCTCGACGGCCGTCCTCTCGAGGCCGAACGATGGATCGCCGCCACGGAAGACGCACGCGGTTCGCTGGTTCCCGAGCTCGAGGGATCGCGCTCGTTGGTCAGGGCGTTGATGTGCCGCGACGGCGTGGCGGTGATGCTCGACGATGCGCGCCGAGCGCAGTCGACGATCGGCCCGTCGAGTGCGTGGCGAACCGCTGCCTTGCTCCTCGAAGGTCTGGGCCTGCTGACCTCGGGCGAGTCCGATGCCGCGATCGATCGGTTCCACGCAGCAGCGGAGGAATCGGCGGAACGTGGCACAGCCGTCGGCGGGAGCATCGCGCACGCCGAGCTCGCCGGCTCGGCGATCGCATCGAACCGCCTCGATGATGCGGCGTCCCACCTGGACGACGCACGGAGGGTGATCGACGACGCCAACCTCCAGGGATATCCGACGTCGATGCCTGCCTACGCCGTGGCCGCGAGGCTCAGTCTCGTACAGGGCGATCCCGTCCGTGCGCGAGCATGGATCGACCGGGCGACGGCGATCGTACCCAAGCTCACATACGCGACGCCGGTGCTCGCTGTGCAGACGAGCCTCCTCCTCGCGCGGTCGGCGATGGGTCTCGGGGACGCGACGATGGCCGGCTCGTTCCTGGCCGAGGCCGAAGCGACGCTTCAGCGCCGTCCGGACCTCGGGACCCTGGTCGACGACCTCGCCGAGACCAGGCAGGAGTTGTCCTTGCTCCGGGCCTCGGCGACAGGGCTTCCCGCGCTGACCCCTGCCGAAGCTCGCTTGCTGCCCCTGCTCACCACCCACCTGTCCTTCCGAGAGATCGGCGAGCAGTTGTTCGTGTCACCGCACACCGTGAAGACCCAGGCGATCTCGATCTATCGCAAGCTGGGCGTCTCCTCGCGTGGGTCCGCCGTCGAGGCGGCTCGCGGCATCGGGCTGCTCGCGCGCTGACTCGCCCGAGCACCGGCGGTTTCATGCGGTCGAGGCGATGCCGAACGCCCGGTGGCCGGGCCACGATGCATGCCCCGATCGCTCGAACGAAAGGGCCGCGCATGGCCTGGTTCCAGGAAGCATTGCGGGATCTCGCGGTGAACGATCGAGCGATGCTGGCCGAACTGCAGGCGTCTGGCCCCGACGATACGTGTTCCCCACTCGACGCCCAGGAGATCGCCCTCGTCCGCGTGGCGTCGCTCGTGGCCGCCGATGGGCCCGTCGACACGTTCCGGTGGACCGTGGGCGACGCCCTGGAAGCGGGCGCGTCCGCGGACAAGGTCGTGGCGGTGCTGCTCGCGGTCGCGCCGCTCGTGGGGTTCGCGCGCGTCGCGATGACCGCCCCCAAGGTCGCGATCGCACTCGATTACGATCTCGACGTCGCGCTCGAAGTCCTCGACCCCTGATCGCCGGGCTGACGTCGCCGACGACGGCCCCGGACGCCCGGCGACCCAAGGGTCGCCGGGTGTCGGGAGCGATGGTCGTGCAGTCGGTCTCGCTTACGCGTCGGCGACGATGTCTCGACCGTGGACCGTCAGGGCCCAGATCACGAAGACGTCGATCGCGATGATCGTGAGTGCCCAGAACGGGTAGTGCGGGATCCACGCGAAGTTCGCGATCGCGCTGACGGTCGCCATGATCACGCCGACCGTGCGAGCCCAGACCGCGCCGGAGAAGAGCGAGAACCCGGCCAGCAGCACGATGATGCCCGCGAGCAGGTGGATCCAGCCCCAGGTCGTCGCATCGAACTGCAGCACCCAGTTGGGCGTTGCCACGTAGAACTCGTCCTCGAGGATGCCGGCCAGGCCGGCGATGATGTGGAACGAGCCGATCAAGATCATCATGAACGCCGCGAACATCGTGAAGCCGACCGCTGCGCCGCTGCGGTTCTCAGACATCGATCCCCCTTTCGGACCGCATGGCCGCGGTCCTTCGGGGCCCATTCGAGCCCGGCCGCCGAGTGCATCGCATCATCCCGGTCGGATGAAAGCGGGGGTCCGGCATCGCCCGGGCGCTCCCACCGGTAGGCTGCGGTCTCTCGTGGCCGATCGGGTGCGGCACGCGGACCGGGTGTGGAGCTGAGGGAGGGCGACGTGATGGCGAAGGCGAACCTCATCGGCGGCGAATGGGTCGAGGGTGCGACGATCGTGGCCGACGTGAACCCCTCGGATCTGTCCGACGCGGTGGGTGAGTACGCGGTCGCCGACGGCGCGCAGGTCGATCTCGCGATCGCGGCGGCGTCCGACGCGGCACCGGGGTGGGCTTCGACGACGCCCGCCGAACGCTTCGCGGTGCTCGAGCGCGTCGGCCTCGAGCTCGAGGCTCGGGCTCCCGAGCTCGGCGAGCAACTCTCGCGCGAAGAAGGCAAGCCGCGAGCCGAGGGCGTCGGTGAGGTGCTGCGTGCCTCGCAGCTGTTCCGCTTCTTCGCCGGCGAAGCATTGCGCATCCCGGGCGAGCACGTGCGCAGCGTGCGGCCGGGGGTCGATGTCGACGTCGTGCGCGAGCCGCTCGGGGTGGTCGGGGTCATCACCCCCTGGAACTTCCCCATCGCGATCCCCGCGTGGAAGATCGCGCCCGCGCTGGCCTACGGGTGCACGGTCGTCTTCAAGCCCGCGGAACTCGTGCCGGCATCGGCCTGGTCGTTGGTCGAGATCTGCGAGCGAGCCGGACTGCCGGCCGGCGTGCTCAACCTCGTCGTGGGCCCGGGCCGGGTGGTGGGCGAACGCATGGTGCACGACGCCCGCGTGCGCGGCGTCACGTTCACCGGATCGCAGGCGGTGGGCCACGGGGTCGCGCTCGCGATGGCGGCGCGCTTCGGCAGATATCAGCTCGAGATGGGCGGGAAGAACCCGCTCGTCGTGCTCGACGACGCCGACCTCGACATCGCCGTGGATTGCGCGGTGCAGGGGGCGTTCTTCCAGACCGGGCAGCGCTGCACGGCGTCCTCGCGCCTGATCGTGACCGACGGCATCCACGATCGGTTCGTCGAGGCGACGATCGAGCGGCTCCGCTCGCTGCACGTCGGCCATGCGCTCGACGACGGCACCGACATCGGCCCGGTCGTGAGCGCCGACCAGCTCGAGCAGGATCTCAGCTACCTGTCGGTCGGCCGCGACGAGGGCGCCGAGCTCGTGCACGGCGGGGCACGCCTCGAACGGGCGACCGACGGCTACTTCCTCGAGCCGGCGCTGTTCGTGGGTACGACGAACGACATGCGTGTGAACCGCGAGGAGATCTTCGGCCCGATCGCCACCGTCGTGCGAGCCGGCGATGCCGACGAGGCCCTCGCACTCGCCAATGACACCGAGTTCGGGCTCTCAGCGGGCGTGTGCACGACCTCGCTCGCGCACGCGGCGCGCTTCCGCGACGGATTGCAGGCGGGCATCGTGACCGTGAACCTGCCGACCGCGGGGGTCGACTTCCACGTGCCGTTCGGCGGCACGAAAGGGTCTTCGAGCGGTAGCCGGGAGCAGGGCCGCTACGCGGTGGAGTTCTTCACCACCGTGAAGACGGCGTACGTGCGACCATGAGCGCTCGGCGGGCCCGGCCGATGGCGCCGGGCCCGCGCTCGCGTCTCCGAGAGATCTCAGCCGCGGGTAACCCTCGGGTCCTCGTTGAGGAACACCCGAACGATCTGGTCGCCGCTCTTCTTCTTGTTCGTCTTGAAGCACTCCGTGACCCGCACGCCGGCCTTGCACCGTTGCAGCCTCAGCACCGGGCTCTCGGAGTTCTTCTGGAAGAAGATCTTGAAGCCGTCGACGCCCTGCAGGACCGTCTTGTCGTAGAAGAGCCTCGCGAGCGCGACCGCCGGTAGCAGGGAGCCGCCGCTCGTCGTCGTGGTGGTCAGCGACGGGCCGGTCGGCGTGAACTGGAAATCGCCCGCCACGCCGCCGACGCGCGGCACCGAGCAGAGCGGGTCGCCCTCCTGGCTGCCGTCGCACGCCTCTTCGCTCACCGACCCCTCGAGGGTCTGGTCGCCGACGTTCTCGAGCGAGACCGCGAACGGATTCTCGGTGGTCACGGGGTTGTTGTTGGTACCGGGAACGGTCGACAGCGTCTCACCGGGGTCGATCGTGCCGCTGTCGGAGTCGCCGCCACCCTCGCTCTCGACCGTGGTCGTCTCGGAGTCCTCGTTGTCCGATGGGTTCGTGTCGTACTGGCCGCTCTCGCCGCCGAGCGAGTCGGCGGTCGCGGAGCTGTCGAACTGGCCGTCTTCGCTCGGCGCGGTGACCTCGATGACGGCCTCCGCCTCGTTGAAGGCGAGCAGGGGGACCGGAGCCTCTTCCCCTCCGGACACGTTCGAGCCAGGGATGTACCCGAGGTCGCAGGAGACCGACGTGCCTTCCCAGCTACATTCGCCGTCTGAGCTCGATGTGGCGCTCACGATGTCGTCGCCGTCGGTGTTGAAGTTCACGGTCGTGGAGTACGAGTCCTCGTTCCCCACGTTCGCGACCAGGACCGTGAAGGTTACCGTGCCGCCCGGCGACACTGGGTCGGGGTCGTCCTGGATCGAGACAACGAGGTCAGGCCCGAAGGAGATGCCTGCCGACGCCATGCCGGGGGCGACGAGCAACCCCGCCAGCAGGAACATCGGGAGGGACGCGGTCAGAACGCCGATCACCCTCCTACGTTGCCGTGGAGAATCCGAACGAGAAACAGAGGGCATGCTTGGGTCCTCCCGAGGCTGGCGCGGCTTCGAACGAAGGGGGGTGCCGCGCGACGAACCTGTAGCATCGAACGCCGGGCGAGTTGTTGTCAAGCCGGCGAGTGCTTTCCGCCGGCCGGGGCCCCGCCCGAGCCGATGATCTCGCGCCACCCGCTCGATCAGGTCGGCAGCGACCCGCTTCCCGTCGGCGGTTCGGATGGCCTCGCCAGTCGCGAACATCCGTGCGCGGAGGTCCCGGTCGCCGACGAGGCGATCGACGGCCTGGCGGAGCTCGTGGTCCTCGAAGCCGTACGTGTCGAGCCGCACCCCGAAGCCGAGCTCGTGTACGCGCTGGGCATTGTCGTACTGATCCCAGAACAGCGGCAGCACGATCATCGGCTTGCCGAAGTGGAACGACTCGGTGGTGGTGTTGTTCCCGCCGTGTGTGATGACGAGGTCGCACATCGGGATGATCGATGTCTGCGGCAGGCGGGCGTCGCCCCACATGTTGTCGGGCAGGTCGAACTCGTCGGCCCGCGGCCCCTTCGACACGATGTAGCGGTGCGGCGTGTCGGCGAGCACGCGCACGAGCCGCCGCATGAGCTCGACGTCGGCCGAGCCGAGGGAGCCGAGCGACAGGTAGACGAGCGCCCCGTCGCCTCCCGCGAGCGAGGCCGGGAGCTCGAACGGCTCCTCGGTGGCGCGCACGCTCGACTCGAGGCGATGCCAGGTCGGCCCGAGCGGCGTCGACCTCGGGTAGTCGGCGATCTCGGGGTAGACGGACAGGTTCAACACCTCGGACTCGTGGATGAACTCGAGGTCTGGCAAGGGCGGCGCGCCGGCATCGACCACGAAGGCGTTGTACCGCTCCCACGTCTCGCGATGGGAACGCTGGTACTCCGCGCGGAAGTCCTGCCAGGGCGCGGGGTCGTCGATCGCGTAGCCGCTGAAGGTGGGCGGCAGCGCCGCGTCCTTCATCTCGAGCGGGTTGCAGCTCATGATGCGCACCCAGGGCGCGCCGTTCGTGAGCAACGCGGGGAACGCGTTGACGTTGTCCTCGACGATCACGTCGGGGCGCGCTCGGTCGAGGATCTCCACGAGCTGCGGCTCGCAGTAGGTCGCGCCGTCGATCAGCGATGCGAACACCGGCTCCACGAAGGTCGACAGCTGCTCGATCGTCGGCTTGCGGAATTCCGGGGCGGTCTCGGTGATGAAGTCGGTCCAGAACTGGCCGGCGTCCTGCTCCTCGTCGCCTTCCGGTGGGGGGGCGAGGTCGACCAGATCCTCGGTGAATCCGAGCGGCTCGAGCTTGCCCTTCCAGGAGGCCTCGGCCGCGAACACGACATGGTGGCCTCGCTGCTCGAGGAGCTTGCCGATGCCGATGCAGTTGTTCGTCGGGCCGTAGGCGCTCTCGGGCATGAACACGATGGTGAGTTGCTCGTCCACGTCGGGATCCTCCCTCCGTCGCTCCCGCGCCGCTCCTCAACTGCAAAAGCGCTTGCGCATCCCTTCCAGGTGCGTTATACCATGCGCTTCAGAGCGGATCTTCCCGTACACCCGATCGACAGGTCGGTCCGGGATTCCCTGGGGGGTGCGTCAGGATGCGGCAGCGGTTCCTTCGTCTCACAGCGTTGATGGCGGTCGCGGTGCTCGTGCTCGCGGCGTGTGGGTCGGACGACGGGGGGGAGACACCGCCTGCGTCATCCGACACGGGCTCGGCAGAGCCGGTCGACATCAGCGGAACCACGCTCACGGTCTCGAATTGGGACGCCTACATGCCGAAGTCGGTCGTGAAGGACTTCGAGGCGGAAACGGGTGTCACGGTCGAGTACGCGATCCACACCACGAACGAAGACATCATGGGCAAGCTCACGGCGGCCAATGGTTCCGGATTCGACCTCGTGTTCGTGTCGGGTCCCTTCATCGAGCCCCTCGAGGGTCTCGGGTACGCAGCCGAGATCGATCCAGCGCAGATCCCGAACATGGCGAACCTCGACACCGAGGCGACCGAGCTGGCCTTCGATCCGGGCAACACGCACTCGGTGCCGTACACGTGGGGCACGACGGGCATCTGCTACCGCAGCGACCTTCTCTCCGAGACGCCCAGCTCCTGGGAGGCCTTCCATACCGCGGCCCCCGACACCGAGGGCAAGATGACGATGCTCGGCACCGACCGGTGGCTCCTGCAGCCGGCGCTGTTGAGCCTCGGGTACTCGGTCAACACGACCGACCCGGCGGAGATCGATGAGGCGAAGGCGTGGACCATGGAGGCCAAGGAGAACCTGCTCGCCTTCGACGACACGACCTTCTACTCGAAGCTCGTCTCGGGCGAGGCGAGCCTGGTGCAGGCGTGGGACGGCTGGTGCGAGTACGGACGCCTCGAGGACCCGAAGAACATCGACTTCGTGATCCCCGACGAAGGCAGCGACCTCTGGGTCGACAACATGGTCGTGCTGGACGCTTCCGAGAACAAGGCTGCCGCGTACGCGTTCATCGATTACATCCTGCGTCCCGAGGTGGGGAAGCAGATCGTCGAGTTCACGCTCTACAAGATGCCGAGCGCCGAGGTGATGTCCGCCGTCGATCCCGCGGTGATCAAGGGCTACCCGACGCTTGCGATCACCCCCGCCGAGCTCTTCGAGCAGGAGGTGCAGACCGACCTCGGCGAAGAGGGCACGATCCTGTGGACGGAGACCGCAACCGAGATCAAGGCGTGAGGCCTTCGCTCCAGCGGTCATGAGCGCCGCGACGACCCGTGCCCGGCGTGCCGGGGGCCGGGTCTGGGTCCCTCGTCTCGTGCTGCTCGGTCCGGGTACAGCATGGTGGCTGGCGTTCTTCCTCGTGCCGGTCGGGGTGCTGATCGCGTACTCGTTCTTCAGCCGGGGCCCGTACGGGGGTGTGATCTACGAGTTCACGCTGAAGAACTACCGTCGCGCGCTCGACCCTCTCTACGTCGGCGTGCTGTGGACCTCGGTCCGCATCGCCGCGATCGCGACCCTGGCGGCACTCCTGCTCGCGTACCCGGCCGCGCTCTTCATCGCTCGGGCGTCGCCCCGCTGGCGCGTGCCGCTGCTCGTGCTGGTGATCCTGCCGTTCTGGACGAGCTTCCTGATCAGGACCTACGCGTGGATGGTGCTGCTGAACCCGGCCGGCCTCATCAACAAGGTGTTGATGGGCATCGGGGTGATCGATGAGCCGCTGCCCCTGCTCTACAACGAGTTCGCGGTGACGCTCGGGCTGGTCTACGCCTACCTGCCGTTGATGGTGCTGCCGATCTACGCGTCGCTCGAGCGACTCGGACCTCAGACGTCGGAAGCGGCCGCCGACCTCTACGCGACCCCGGCGCAGACCCTGCGGAAGGTCACCATCCCGCTCACGCTGCCGGGCATCGTGGCGGGATGCATCTTCGTCTTCGTGCCGAGCCTCGGGAACTTCATCGTGCCTGACCTGCTCGGGGGCGGCCAGACGGTGATGATCGGCAACGTGATCCAGCAGCAGTTCCTGACGGCGCGTGACTGGCCGTTCGGCGCCGTGCTGGCGATGTCGGTGATCGTGCTGATGTTCTTGGTGCTGGCCGTGCAGGCGCAGGTGCTCCGGCGGACCCAGGAGGTGGAGCATGGCCGTCCGGCGTAGTCGCGCCCTACGGGTCCACATGGCCTTCTTGTTCCTGTTCCTCTACCTGCCGATCGCCGTGCTCGTGGTCCTCTCGTTCAACAGCTCGGGGCTGCCGACCGTCTGGGAGGGCTTCTCCCTGCAGTGGTACCGGGAACTCGTCGGCGACGAGGAGCTGCTTTCCGCGATCAAGAACTCGCTGATCGTCGCCGGTTTCGTCACGGCGATCTCGGTCGTGCTGGGCACCCTGCTCGCACTCGGGCTGCAGCGCACGGTGCGCAGCCGCGTGCTCGACAGCGCGCTCTTCCTGCCCGCCGTGATCCCCGACATCGTGCTCGCGATCGGGCTCTTGTCGTTCTTCAACCTGCTGCGGTTCACCCTGGGGCTGCACACGATCGTGATCGCCCACGTGGTCTTCGACATGATCTTCGTCGCTGCGATCGTGCGCACGAGGCTCGGCTACTTCGACCGTCGCATCGAGGAAGCCGCCGCGGACCTGGGGGCGAATCCTGTGACCACGTTCCTGCTGGTGACCCTGCCGGCGATCCTGCCCGGTGTCGTGGCGGGGGCGCTCGTGGCGTTCACGCTCTCGATCGACGAGTTCGTGATCGCGTTCTTCAACTCGGGCCCGAGCTCGATCACGTTCCCGATCAAGGTCTACGCGATGATCCGCTTCGGCGTGACGCCGGTGATCAACGCGGTCGCCGCCATCGTCATGGTCGGCTCGCTCCTCATGATCGTGGTCGCGTTGCGGCTGACCAGGCCCAAGGGAGAACGGTCGGCCGACCTGGTGGTGGGCGCGTGAGCGGGCGATCGGGCGGCGCCGGCCGCCGGGTGGGCATCAAGGACGTCGCGCAGGCGGCCGGGGTCTCCATCACGACCGTCTCGCACGCCCTGAACGGCAAGGGGCGGCTCACCCAGCAGACCCGCGACCGCGTGCGTCGGGTGGCGACCGATCTCGGGTACACGCCGCATCCGGTCGCGCAGAGCCTCGCGAGCGGGCGCACGGGCATGATCGCCACCGTGGTCTCGCTGCCCGGAAACGCGCCGATCGCCTTCACGCAGATCGACTATTACGTGGCGCTCATGAACGCCGCGACGCGGACCGCCGTCGGCCGCGGCTACGCACTCGTGGTGGCGCCCTCGACCGCAGGGCCCGACACGTGGGGTCGTCTGCCGCTCGACGGCGTGATCGTGATCGACCCCGCCGACGGCGATCCGACGCTCCCGATGCTGCGCAAGCGCGGCGCTCCGATCGTGTTCGTCGGTCGCGACCCGCACGGCGAACCCGACGACCTCGTGGTGGAGAACGACCGGGCCGACGCCACCCGTCGCATGCTCGACCATCTCGTCGATGCCGGCGGGCGCCGGGTCGGCCTGCTGGGGCTCCGCACGTTCGAGACGTTCTCCGAGGACGCCCTCGTTGCCTACCACGCGTGGTGCACCCGACGTGGCCAGGAACCGTCCGTGCACACGATCGATGCCGACTCCACGGCGACGCCTGCCGAGTTCCGGGCCGGGGCAGAGGCGTTCCTCGGTGACCGGGAGCATCCCGACGCCGTGTTCTGTCTCTACGAGCGCCAAGCCGTGGAACTGGTGTCGGCCGCGACGCACGCGGGCATCGACGTGCCGGGCGCGCTGCTCGTGGGCTCGATCGCCGAGATGGGCCTCGCGGCGTCGGCCCACCCCGCCATCACCACCCTGGAGTTGCACCAGAGCCGCCTGGGCGAGGTCGCGACGTCGCTCCTCGTCGACGTGCTCGAGGGCCGCCCCGCCTCCTCGGTGCGTGACGTCTCGACCTCGATCTCGGTGCGCGGCTCCACGATGCGCGTGAGCGCGTGAGCGCGTGAGCGCGTGAACGCTGCGCGGCGGACCGGCTACGAGGACCGCTGCTGGACCACGTCGGGCCGCTCGTTCGGCAACCCCGGGAACACGCTCGAGACGTCGCTCGCCGAGGCCCCGCATCGACGTTCGAGCACGGTCGCCAACAGCGTGCGGTAGTCGGTCGTCGCGCCGAGGTCGCCGTCGATCAGGTCGGCGGGGCCGATGCCGGGCCATGTGCCGTGCACCTGCCCGCCACGAACACCTCCGCCGAGCAGGAACACGGACTGCCCGAAACCGTGGTCGGTGCCGCCCGACCCGTTCTCTTCGATGCGGCGGCCGAACTCGGTGAGCGTGATGACCGTGACGTCGCCCATCGCACCGCCGAGGTCGGTGGCGAACGCCGCGAGGGCCGACGCGAATTCCGTGAGGTGCTCGACGAGCCAGCCGCCGTCGATGCCGCCTTGATCGGCGTGCATGTCCCAGTCGCCGTAATCGACCGCCGCGACCTGCAGCCCCACGTCGGCCTTGATGAGTTGGGCGACATCGCGCAACGCATCACCCAGGCGGGAGTTCGCCGGGTACTGGGCCTCGTTGGCGGGCACGTAGCTCTCGCCGGGCAGGTCTGCCGCGGTCGACAAGGCATCGAGCGCGGTGGTTGCCGGTGCGGCGACGACCGCGGGGGCGCCGTCGTGTACGCCCCGCAGGGCGGCATCCCAACGGGCGGCCTCGGTCGCGTTCCATGCGCCCGAGAGGTCGAAGCCCGCGATGTTCCACATCGCGAGCTCGGGGGCCGGGCCGAGGAACGCCGACGCGGCACTGTTCGAGCCCATCTGCGTGGCTTGGAACGGTGACCCGGCGTCGCGCAGCCCGAGCACGCGATCGAGCCAGCCGGTGCGCAGCGAGGTGCCCGGCGCCGCGCGCTCCATCTCTTCCATCGCCGAGAAGTGGGAACGATTGGGCTGGGCCATGCCGACCGCCTGCACGATGCCGAGCGATCCGTCGTCGTAGAACGGCTGCAGGGGCGCCATCGCCGGATGCATGCCGAAGCTCGCGTCGAGCGGCAGCAGTTGGCCCTGCGGCACCGCGATGTTCGGCCGCCAGGTCGCGTAGTGCCCAT
This sequence comes from uncultured Actinomycetes bacterium, assembly GCA_963722795.1. Taxonomy (GTDB): domain Bacteria; phylum Actinomycetota; class UBA4738; order UBA4738; family HRBIN12; genus JAOUEA01. Next base: position 129,506 of record CAVROD010000001.1, on the reverse strand, counting down.
ACTGCTGCGCGGTCGCCGGCACCACTGCCTGCAGGCTGTCCATGCCGCCGCGAAGTGACAGCACGACGAGCACGTCGCCGGCGTACGGCGTGGCGCCGAACGCCAGGCGCGTGAACGCGCCCTCGCTCGCGAGCCCTGCCACGATGCCCGCCGCCCCGGCCGCCTTGAGGAACGAGCGCCTCGACAGCTCGGGGGTGGCCGGGCATCCGCACGGCTGCGGCAAGGGGCTCACGTCGATGGTCGTGCGGTCTGCGGGCATATCGTCACCTGATCCCATGGCTCGGCGTGTCGAGGATGAGCGCCACCAGGTAGGGCAGGCGCCAGCCGACGGCTGCGTCATCGGCCTCGAGCAGGTCGGCCTGGTCGTGCTGCAGGAACGCGAGCGCCGCCGCTCGGTGCGCGGCGGGGAGCTTGCGGAACACCAATCGCTTCGCCAGCGTGTCGACGAGTCCGCCGTACGTGGCGGGCAGGCCGCCGGGCAACACCGATCGAAGGAGCTCGGGCACCTTGAGGTGATCGGCGGGCCACCACCCCGCCGCGAGCCCCACGTGCATGTTCCACCGGCCCAGCGTGAGGCCGGCCGATCGCCACGGGTCGCCCGTGTCGGGGTAGCCGTCGGGCGGCACCCATCCCATCGGCAGGTGCCCGAGCCCTTGGATCAGCCAGTACAGCCCCTCCTGCCCGTCGACGCCGGCCGGGTCCGGCCGGATGTGCAGGATGCGCAGCGTGGCCGCGAGATCCTCGAACGGCCGCCGTACCTTGGTGCCGACCGACGAGGCGAAGGCCCTCGACCGGAACAGCCGCTCCAGCACCGGCACGATCGCCGTGTCGTGGTCGAGGTAGGTCTCCGCGAGCGCATCGACGAGCGAGGCAGGAGGGTCGTCGGAGACGAAACGCACGCAGAGCTTGCGCGCGATGCGCTCGGCGGTCGAGGGGTGGTGTGCCAGGTAGTCGACGTAGGCGAGCCCCACGTCGCGGCCACCGGCTTCCGTGCCGTTGTTCGCGTGGAACCCCATGACGTCGACCGGACCCACGTAGTGGTCCCACGGGTGGTATTCGAACGAGCCCGTGTCCCAGCTGATGCCGAAGCCGGTAAGGACCATGGTCGACTGACGCATGTCGTCCTCGTCGTATCCTCCGTCGACCCCGACCGAGTGCAGCTCCAAGATCTCGCGTCCGTAGTTCTCGTTGGGGTTGTCGCGCGAGCTCTCGGCGTTGTTGAGGTACATCATCATCGCGGGGTGGGTGGCCGAGGCCCGCAGCATCTTCGAGAACTTCCCCAGCGCGTGGCGCCGGATCACCTGGCGGTCGTAGTCGTGCCGCGACCACCAGCACGCCTCGTGCGGGTTCGTGACGTTCAGGTGGTTCGACCAGAAGTCGACCATCACCTCGAACAGCTGGCGGTTGCTCCACGCGGCGCGCACGATGGCCGCCTGCCCCAGGCCGTACATCAGGTCCCACGACCCGCCGTAGGTCGAGTACGCACGTTCGACCGTGATGTCGAGGTCGGGGTAGCGGTCGGCGACGTAGTCCTCGCAGAACGAGTCGCGCACCGACGCCGGATCGAGCTGGCGCTCGAGCCACCGGGCCCGGCCGAGCCGGCGGACCTCTTTGACGAGCGACTCGGTGGGGCCGAACGTCGCGCGCCGCAGCAGGTGCAGGTCGGGGTCGGTCGCGACGAGGGCCGCGCCCGCCGAGGCCGGCGTGGCCCGTGCCACCCCGAGCGAGGCGCCGGCGCCAGCGAGGGCACCGCTCATCGCGGCTGCGCGCACGAAGTCGCGCCGGGACAGAGCGGCCCGCCCTCGTTCGAGCTCGACGCTCGCGGACACCGACCCCCTCATAGCGGGTGGTATCGGCATCGGCCGAGCACGGTCTTGACCTGTCCGGCAGGGGAAGCGACGTTCGGCCGTGGGTCAGGGCCATCGGACCGAGGCCGCCGTGCGGTGAGATCGCCGGTGGGGTCAGAGGGGGTCGAGCACGATCTGGCGCACATCGGTGCGCGCGCTCGCGAAGCCCGCGCCACAGTAGGCGAGGTAGTACCGCCACATGCGCCGGAACCGCTCGTCGAAGCCCATGTCGGCGATGCGAGGCCAGGCGGCGTCGAACCGATCGAGCCAGTGCGCGAGCGTGCGCGCGTACGACGAGCCGAACCCGGCGTCCTCACGCCAGTTGAGGCCGTGGCGCTCGGCGAGCGCACGCAGGACCGAAGGCGCGGGTACCTGTCCCCCCGGGAAGATGTACCGCCGCACGAAGTCGGGGTGCTCGTCGGAGTCACGCCAGTGGTGGTCGGCGACCACGATGAGTTGGAGCCCGACGGTGCCGTGCGGGCGCAGCCGCTGCCGCAGTTGCCGGAAGTACGGATCCCACAGACGCTGCGGGATCGACTCCATCATCTCCACCGACACGATGCGGTCGAACGACCCCTCGACCGTGCGGAAGTCCTGCAGGCGCGCGTCGACCCGGCCGACCAGACCGTGCTCGACGACGAGCTTCTCCACGTAGTCGTGCTGTTCCTTGGAGACCGTCACCGTGCGCACGGTGCAGCCCATCTCGCCGGCCAGGAAGACTGCGAAGCCGCCCCAGCCCGACCCGATCTCGAGTACCTCGTCGCCGGCGCGCACGCCTGCACGCTCGGCCAGGCGCGAGTACTTCGCGCGCTGGGCCTCGGCCAGCGATTCGCCGGCGTGGGCGAAGATGGCCGACGAGTAGGTCATCGATTCGTCCAGCCACGCCGCGTAGAAGTCGTTGCCGAGGTCGTAGTGCTGCACGATATCGCCGAGTGGACCCCGGGTGCGGCCGGGGCTCCCGAACACCCGCCACGCCATGCGTCCGACGTGATGCAGCCACGTCGGGACGGGCTCGCGGTAGGCCGGTTCCAGGTGCATCGCGCACAGCTCGAGGAACGCCTCGAGGTCGTCGGCCTCGTAGTCGCCACGCACGTAGGCGTCGGCCAGCCCGATCGCGCCGGTCGTGGTGACGAGCCGCAGGGGTCGCCACCGGTGCAGCGTGACCTCGGCCGTGGGGCCGGCGTGCCGGCCCTCGAAGGTGCGCGCGGTGCCGTCGGGCAGCGTGACCGCGAGGCGTCCGGCACGGATGCGCCGGCCCACGATGTCGAGGATGCGCCGTTCGGTGGCGCCCGCGAGCACGCTCATCGCGCGAGCGTACCCCGCGCCGCGGCCACGCCGGAAGGCGGGCGCCCGTTCGCCCCGTCCACGATGGTGAGGGGTGAGGCGGGCGGCGCCCCGCGTCGCCGGTAGGGCGCCCCCTTGCGCCAGAGCTTCAGGGCTTCCCAGTGGATGCCGCCGACCACCTTCATGGTGACGAGCGGGTGGCGCAGCAGCACCGATGCGAGGGTGCGCCCGGTGAGCGGCCGGCGGCGTGCGCCGAGCGTGGCCACCAGCACCCGGCCGCCGGCCGCGGTCTCCCGCACCACGACCGAGGCCCGCTCGTCGGGCACGCGCGTCGTGAAGTCGTACGTCGCGGCCATGTCGATGAACGGAGAGACGAACAGCTCCTTGTCGAAGACGGTGCGCACGTGCCGTCCCCTCGCGTTGCCGACCTCGTCGCCCGGGCGAACGGGCACCAGGTAGTCGTGCCATTCGCCGAACGTGTTCGACACCTCGTAGAGGATCGCGCGCAGATCGTCGTGGGGACCGTGGCAGAACCAGACCGAGATCGGGTTGAAGACGTAGCCGAAGACGCGCGGGAAGGTGAGGATGCGCACCGCGCCTGCCTCGAGATCGACGCCCGCGTCCGCCAGTCGGCTCTCGATCCACGGGCGCAGCGGCGAGCCGTCGCGGGGGCCGTGATCGGCGTCGTGGAAGCTCACCGGCGCCGCCCGGTTCACGCCGAACCCGGGCACCGAGCGATCGAGGCGCGGCAGCTCGTCCAGGTCGGCGAGCAGGTACCAGACGCCGTAGGAGAGCCGGTGGCGCCGGGGGAACGAGCGCTCGTGCATCACACGACCCACGAACAGTCCGCTGCGGGTCGTCGTCACGCGGCGACCACCGCACTCGGGTCGGCGACGCCGACGCTGGTCGCGCCCGCCCACGGCGCCGCGGCGCCCAGGCTGGCCGCGACCTCGAGCCCCGACCGAAGGCCGTCCTCGTGGAAGCCGTAGCCGCAGTAGCTGCCACAGAACCAGGTGCGCTGCGCGCCCTGCACCGAGGGCAGCGCACGCCTGCGCCTCAACGGCCGCGCGGTCGTACTGCGGGTGGTGGTAGAGGAACGAGGCGACCTGCTCGCGGGGCTCCTCGATCGGGTTCAGCGTCACGAACACAGGCCGCTCGGTGTCGAGAGGTTCTGCAGCAGGTTCATCCAGTAGGTGAGCGACACACCCTGCGCGTCCCCCGCAGATCGCATCGCGGGCCAGGTAGTTCCAGCTCGACCAGGCCCGCCGCCGGCGGCGGCATGAGCGCGGCATCGTGATGCAGCACGGCCACGTTCCGCTGGTAGCGGAACGCGCCGAGGAACCGTCGTTCCTCGCCGGATCGCATCGGGTCCGAGCATGCCGAGCGACGTGTCGGCGTGGGTGGCGAGGACCACGTGATCGAAGCGCTCACGACCCCCGGTGGCGTCGCCGACCACCACGCATCCGGGCTCCCGCGTGACCGACGTGACCGGCGTCGCGAGGCGCACATCGTCGAGCCCGGCCGCGAGCCGGCGCACGTACTCCCGGCTGCCGCCGCGCACCGTTCGCCACTGCGGGCGGTCGCCCAGGTCGAGCAGGCCGTGGTTGTCGAGGAAGCCGGCCATCGTCGCCGCCGGATAGGAGAGCATGTCGTCGAGGTTCGACGACCAGATGCAGGCGACCATCGGCAGCAGGAAGCGGTCGCGGAAGGCGCCGGAGTAGCCGGCGTCGGCGAGCCACGAACCGGTCGACCGGACGGGGTCGCTGCCCACGAGCGCCTTGGCCTCACGGCTGAACCGCACGATGTCGCGCACCATGCGACGGTAGGAAGGTCGCAGCAGGTTCGAGGGCTGGGCCAGCAGGCCGAGGGCTCGCGCGCGGTACTCGAACGCTCCGCCGTCCAGCGACGCCGAGAACGACATGTCGCTCGGGGCGGTCGTCGACGCCGAGCGACGTCGAACAGGCGCACGAGGTTCGGGTAGTTCCGCTCGTTGTAGACGATGAAGCCGGTGTCGACAGGCACCGTCCGACCCGGCATCGTCGATCTCGGCCGTGTTCGCGTGCCCACCCAGGCGCGCGTCGGCCTCGTACACCGTGACCTGGTGTCGGCGAGCCAAGGCCCAGGCTGCGCCCAGGCCCGAGATGCCGCTGCCGACCACCGCGATCCTCATCGATGACTCCCGTCGTGTCGTGCCTCGACGACCGTCGCAGCCCCGACGGCCCCTTCCTACCCACCCCTTCGCGTGACACACCCGTTCGGATGGCGTCGCGCGAGCGATCTCTGCCACGCGGTACCCTGGAGGGACTCCGCGACCCGGACCACGGGCGGCGGAGCCAGCGTGGCAGAGCCCCTGCACAGGTTCCGGCACTGAACCCATGCAACCGAGGCGGCGCGGCCCGGAACCGATACGAGGAGCGAGCACATGACCCCACCCAACACTTCGGGCGCGGCGCGCCTGTCGAGCGAAGCCATCCTGCATGAGCTCATGCCCCAGGTCGGGTCGGCGCTCGACCGGCACGTGTCGACGACCTCGGAGTGGATGCCGCACGACTACGTGCCGTACGAAGAGGGCCGGAACTTCGTGAAGGAGCCGTGGCAGCCCGCCGACTCGCGCCTGCCCGACGTCGCGCAGACGGCGCTCGAGGTGAACCTGCTCACCGAGGACAACCTTCCCTACTACCACCTCGCCCTGTGGCGAACCTTCGGCGACGAGGAAGCGTGGGGGGAGTGGGTTCGGCGGTGGACCGCCGAGGAGGGCCGCCACGCCATCGTGATCCGCGACTACCTCACGGTGACTCGAGGCGTCGACCCGACGCTGCTCGAGCGGGGGCGCATGGATCAGATGCTGCGCGGTTGGTATCCGGAGTTCTCCGAGCAGGGGCCGCTCGACGGCGTGGTCTTCACCACGATCCAGGAGCTCGCCACCCGCATCTCGCACCGCAACACCGGCGCGATCACCGACGACGAGACCGCGGAGAAGCTCTGCTCGCGGGTCGCGACCGACGAGAACCTGCACTACGTCTTCTATCGCGACATGGCGGTCAACGCGATCGAGCTCGACCCGAGCGCCATGGTCGAGGCGATGCACCGGCAGATCACGAACTTCGCGATGCCCGGCGCGGGCATCCCCGGCTTCCGGGAGAAGGCGAAGGCGATGGCGCAGGCCGGCATCTACAACCTGCGCATCCACCACGACCAGGTGCTGCGCCCGATCCTCGACAAGCACTGGAAGCTCGCCGACCTGCAGGGGCTGAGCGATCACGCCAAGCGCCTGCGCGAGGAGATCTACGCCTACATCGCCCGTCTCGACCGGGTGGCCTCGAAGCTCGGCGAGCCCCTCGGTCCGGTGCGCGGCGACCTCTCGAGCGACCCCATCGGCCAGGCCTGAGCCGCCCGGCGCGGCCCCGCTACGCGATCGCGATCGTGTAGTCGGTCCGGGTGATCGATCCGGGCGTCGGGTCGGTCAGCTTCACGTTGGAGATCACCGCGCTCGCCTCGTCGCACGCCGACAGGTCGACGCCGGGCCGGGACGCGTCGGCGCTGCTCGTCGCGGTGCCGACCGCCGTCACCGTCACCGCGTCGCCGATGCGGCACGCGATGCTCACGCGCAGCGTGCCCTGGCCCCCGTCGTGGGTGACAGTCACGTCGAGACCCCCGGCGGTCGGCAGACCGATCCAGTTGAGCGCGAAGTCGTTCGGGATGGATCGCGACAGCGAGTCGGGCGCCGCGTCGAGGTTCGCGTGGTCGCCGGTGCCGCCGGCCGCGGCCGCGTATGCCGGCCCCTCCTCGAGGCAGAACCGCCGGGCGGTCGCCGAGCAGTCGACCAGGAACCGCAGGGCGATCGACGCGTTGTGGTACGCGTCGGAGAGCCTGCTGCGTTTGGCCTTGAATCCCTTCGCGAGCGCCGCGAGGTTCGTTGTCGAACCCTTGCTGATCTGCTCCCAGAAGACCTGGACCACCGCCTCGCCGCCGCCCCGACGTCCGGAGCCGAAGCGTTCGGTCATGGCACGGAAGACCACCCAGTAGGGGTACGGCGATTCCCGGTAGCGGCCCATGGGAAGCGTGAACTCCGGCCACAGGTAGTTGTAGCTGTCGTCGGAGGAGTCGAACACCTCGTCCTCCATCCAGGTCGCGAGCCCCTCGAACATGACGTCGGTCACCTTGCCGAAGCCGGTGAGCGCCCCGTAGCCGAACTGGATCGAGTGGTTGAACTCATGGGCCGCGGTCGCCCGCAGGGCATCGAGCGGGGTGCCGGGGAAGGGGCCGAAGTCGCGGTTCAACACCATGCAGCTCGCCACCGCGTCCCGGTCGTTCCAGGAGGTCGACGGGTTGTTGCCGGCGAAGGCGGTGCCGGTGACGTAGCCGTACAGGCCCGAGCCGAGGTTCTCGACGCGCACCGGATACCGTCCGCCGGGCGGAGCGCGGAACGGATCGCGCGGCGGCTTGGCCCACTTGAACGATCCGATCTCGGTGGCCCACGCCGTCTCGAGCGCGCTCGCGTACTGGCGGATCGAGAGCGATCGCATGGCCGTCGCCTTGAACTGCAGGTAGAAGTGCTTCGTCGACCGCACGTTGGGGAGCGACCCGCTGGTGCCCGGGCACGAGAACGTGGTGCCTCGCAGGGCGGCGCGAGCCGCCAGGGCGGCCGGAGCGTCGCCGAGCGCCGGCAGCCGCTCACGGAGCCGCAGCAACGGCAGCGTGCCCGACCACGGTGTGTCGCTCACGTAGGCCTCGGGCAGCCGTGCGGGCGCGGTGAGCGCCCACGTCAGGAACAAGGCGCCCTGGGCCGGCGTGATCGCGCCCCGACGCACGTCGCGATCGATGAGCTCGGGGGTCGCCGGGGGCAGGCCCGGTCTCGCGACCTCGGCCGGGCCCGAGGCTGCTACCGACGACGGCACCAGGGAAGCGGCGAGGGCGATCGCGGCGAGCCATGGAGCGGCGCCACGACGGACACGACGGTGGGTGGAACGAGACACGGACATCCTCTCCGCGGTGGGCGACCTTCGGCCGGCGCCATCCTAGGTGCTGGCCGGCATCGTCGCGCGTCCTGCCGGAGATGGGCCTCGACGCTAGGCTCTCGCCAGTGTCCGACTTCGACCGCGACGTCGAGGCCTGGGTGCACTCCGCGCCCAGGCGCGACCTGCTGCCCGCGCGCCGCGCCGATGCCGCTTCCGGCGGGCGACCGGCCGAGCCGCTCGACATGCTCACGTTCGACGACGGCGGGGCGCTGGTCGTCGCAGGCATCGAGCGCGGGTACCTCGTCGTGCCGGTCGCGCCGGGAACCCCGCCGCGACGCGCCGCGCCCGGTGACGGCGTCGTCGCGGCCACGTTGCGTGCGATGCGGCGGGGATACGTCGAGGGAGCGTTCCGAGCGAGAGCGTTCGACGACCGTCACGGCGACCCGTCCGAGACCGATCCCGCGACCGGCCCCGAGAGCGCGATCGACGTCGACCAGTCCAACGACTCGGTGAACGTCGGTGACGAGGCCGTCGTGAAGCTGTTCCCCCTGGTGTCTGGCGGCCCGCGGCCCGGCGTCGACCTGCCGGTGCACCTGCACGCCGCCGGCTTCACCGCGTTGCCCGCCCCGCTCGGCGCCCTCTGGTGGACCTCGCCTGCCGGCGAGGAGGTGCTGCTCGCGACGGCCTCGGCGTTCCTGCCCGGCGCCCGCGACGGATGGGGGTGGTATCTCGACCTGGTGCTCGGCTGGCTCGACGGCGCCGTCGGCGATGCCGCCGCGTTCGAGCCTGCGAGCGAGATCGGCGGCATCACCGCGCGCATGCACGCAGCCTTCGCGACCGCCTCGCTCGTCGTGCCCGAGCCCGTCACGCGGGCGGGCGACGACCACGCCGCCGGATGGCGCCGTGCCGCGCTCGCCGTCGCCGACGAGGCACTGGCCTGCACCGACGGCCGGGAAGGCGCACGGCTCGCCGCGCGCATCGACGAGATCCGACGGGAGCTCGACGTGCTCGGCACGGCCCGCGGGGCGGTCATGACCCACGTGCACGGCGACTTCCACGTGGGGCAGGTGCTGGAGTGGGCGCGCGGGTACGCAGTGACCGACTTCGACGGCGATCCGACCGCGACGCCGAGCGAGCGAGGAGCCCGCGACACGCCGGTGCGCGACGTGGCCGCGTTGGTGCGCTCGATCGACCACCTCGGCCGGGTCGCGTCGACGCGACGACCCGACCACGACGATGCGATCGAGCGGTGGATCGCCGCGAGCCGATCCGCGTTCCTCGGCGCCTACGTCGGCGAGCTCGAGGCCGCCGGGCACGCCGACCTGTTCGAGGAACGGCTCCTGCGGCCCCTCGAGGTGGCGCAAGAGTGTCACGAGTACGTGTACGCGGCCCGATTCCTGCCCCGTTGGAGGTACGTTCCCGACCTCGCGATGCGCGCGATGTTCCCGAAGGAGGAGCGATGAAGCCCGACGCCTTCCTGCGTGATGTCGAGCGGGTGCCCGAAGCCTTGCGCGAACTCGCCGCGTCGCTCGACGATGGCGACCCGTGGCCGGCTGCCGGCGAGCGCATCGTGATGCTCGGCATGGGCTCGTCGCGCTTCGCAGCGGGCGTCGCGGCCACCCGTCTGCGCGCGAGCGGCCTCGATGCCGTCGCCGAGCACGCATCGCTCGAAACCGGCACGCCGCCTGGGCCGGGCGCGCTGGCGGTGGGCATCTCCGCGAGCGGGGGTACCGAGGAGACCATCGAGGCGCTCGCCCGTCACCGCGGCTCGAGTCGCACCGTGGCGCTCACGAACCGGTCGGGGTCGGCGATCGAGCGGGCCGCCGACGCCGTCGTGCCGATGCTCGCCGGCGACGAGGAGGGCGGCGTGGCGTGCCGCTCATTCCGTCACACGCTCGCGCTGCTGCTCGCGCTCGAGGCATCGGCGACGCGGACCGGCGTCGAGGGCGTCGCCGGCGCGGTGCGCCGGGCGGCGGAGGCGAGCGAGGACCTGCTGAGCCGCCGCGACGAGTGGCTGCCCCCGGTGGCGGACATGCTGGGCGAGGGCGCGGCCACGTTCGCGATCGCACCCGCCGAGCGGTTGTCGTCGGCCGAGCAGGCCGCGCTGATGCTGCGCGAGGGCCCACGACGGCTCGCCGACGCGTGCGAATCGGGCGACTGGCTGCACGTCGACGTCTACCTGACGAAGCCCCTCGACTACCGCGCCCTGCTGTTCGCCGGATCCCGGTTCGATCCGCAGATCATGACGTGGGCCGCCGACCGAGGCGCGCGCGTCGTCGCCGTCGGCGGGGCGGTCGATGGGGCCGCCCTCGAGGTGCGCTACCGCCACGACGACGACGCGACCGTCGCGCTGCTCGGCGAGGTGCTGGTCGCCGAGCTCGTCGCGGCGCGGTGGTGGCTGGCGCAGGCGTAAGGTCGACGCATGGGCGCAGCGCGGGCCGACGAGACGCCGAGCCGGCGTGGGGCGATGCGCATGCTCGACGACGGCATGCGCGAGGTCTTCACCCTGTACGACCGGCTGCCGGCTCGAGCGCGCACCACGCCGGGGCTCGGTGGCGGCGAATGGTCGCCGAAGGACCTGCTCGGCCACCTCGAGAGCTGGCAGGAGTACGCGCTCGAGGCCCTCGACGCGTGGCAGGAGGGGCACGGACCCCCGATCGATGCCGCGATCTGGTCGACCAGCACGACCGCGCTCAACCGGGACGCCGTCGCGAGGAGGTCCGCCCGGCGCGCCGCCGACCAACGCCGGCGGGCCGAGGCGACCCACGATCGCCTCATGGCTCGCCTCGAGGCGTTCGGCGATGCACGCTGGCGCCGCCCCGGCACCCCTCGAGGCCGCACCGCCGCGGGCGCCCGGCTCGGCGACCTGCTCGGCGGCTCGGGGGGGCCCTTCCGTCACGCCGAGGCGCACCTGCGGCAGCTGCGGCCGTTCGTCGAGGAGCACGCGAGCCGTGGGTCGGCGGGCTCGGGCAGCGCGCTCAGGCGGCCACGATGATCGGCGTGCCGAGCTGCAGGAGGGGCTTCAGTCGGTCGAGCGAGCGCTCGCTGACGCGCAGGCATCCGGCACTGGCCGAGCGTCCGATCGACGAGGGGTCGTTCGTGCCGTGGATCGCGAGTTGGTTGCCTCCGCTCCAGCCCGCGGGCAGCCGTGGCTGGATGCCGGAGATACCGAACGCGAACGTGCCGAGGGAGCCGCCCGAGAACGCGATGCGGTCGGTCACGAAGTACTCGCCGACCGGCGTCGGCGAGGCCGCCGCACCGGTCGCGGCAGGCATGCCGAACAGCACCCGATCGAACTTCGTCACCGTGATGCGATGTTCCGACAGGTCCACCTGCACCTGCACGTTCGTGGTGTGCCGTGTCAGCCCGCGCAGGGCGATCCAGCCATGCTTGCGCGGCCATACGTAGGGGATCTCGACGCGGCCCCATCGCCCGTCGGGGGAAACCTGCTCCACCCACGCGGCGATCGCGACGTCGTAGTACTTCGAGCCGCTCGGCATCGTGCCGACGACCTTCGCGGTTGCCGTGGGCCGGGCTCGCACCGCCAGGTCGCGAGGGATGCGCACCACGAGATCGCCCGACGGCTCGGCCGGCTTCGGCGCACTCGGAACCGCGATATCGGGCTCCGGCGTCTGGTCGCTCGGCGCGGTCCCCGAGCCGAGCCCGTCGCCGAACGCGTCGGCCTCGCCGGCGGTGAGCACGGCGCGCGGGGTGGGCGAGACCGGTCCGGCCCCCGCGATGCCGGTGATGCCCGTGGCGATCGGCGAGGCGACCGCGAGGGCGGCCGCGACCAGGGTCGCGATCCACGAGGCGCGCAGGGAGTGCGGAGACGTCATCCCTCTCCATCGGCCCGTTACCCCGACCCCCTGAAGGGTCCCGGCCAACGGACCAAGCTGCTTCCGGGCCCTCGCCGGGCACGGGTAGGCTGAGACGCAGGAGCGGTTCCGTCGATGGAACCGGACGACGATGACCTCGATGCACGAGACCGCACGCGCGTTGGTGGCCCCCGACAAGGGCATCCTTGCGGCCGACGAATCCACGGGCACGATCGCGAAGCGATTCGACTCGATCGGCGTGAGCTCGACCGAAGACTCCCGTCGCCGGTACCGCCAGCTGTTGTTCACCACGCCCGGGCTCGGCGAGCACCTGAGCGGCGTGATCCTGTTCGACGAGACGATCCGCCAGTCGGCCGACGACGGGCGGCGGTTCGTCGCCGTGCTCGAGGAAGCCGGCGTGATCGCGGGCATCAAGGTCGACACCGGCGCGAAGCCCCTCGCGGGCTTCCACGGCGAAACCGTCACCGAGGGGCTCGACCGGCTGCGGGAGCGGCTCGCCGACTACGTCTCGCTCGGAGCGCGATTCGCGAAGTGGCGGGCCACGATCACGATCCGCGCGGATCTGCCCACCGAGGGCGCGATCGATGCGAACGCCCACGCGATGGCGCGCTACGCAGCCCTTTGTCAGGAAGCCGGCGTGGTGCCGATCGTGGAGCCCGAGATCCTGATGGACGGCGATCACCCGATCGATGCGTGCGAGACGGCCACCGCGCGCACGCTCGACGCGCTGTACGCCGCCCTCGCGGCGGCCCGGGTCGACCTCGCGGGCTCGCTGCTCAAGGTGAACATGGTGGTGCCCGGCGCAGGCTGCTCGACGCAAGACGACGACGCGACGATCGCCGACGCCACTCTGCGCTGTCTCACGGCCCATGTGCCCGCCGACGTGCCGGGCGTGGTGTTCCTGTCGGGCGGTATGAGCGACGTGCAGGCGACGAGCCGGTTGCACGAGATGAACCGGGCCGAGCGCGGCATCCACCCGTGGCAGCTCAGCTTCTCCTACGGCCGGGCGCTCCAGGCACCTACCCTCGCGGTCTGGCGCGGCGACGACGCCAACACCGCGTCCTCGCAAGCCGCGCTCGCGCATCGTGCACGCATGAACGGGCTCGCGCGCGGGGGCCGCTGGGACGCAACCCTCGAAACCGCTGCAGCGTAGCGCGACCGACTCCTCAGGCCGGAGGCCCGTTGCGTCGGGATATCATCGTGCTATGACGAGCCGCCGGCATGTCGGCATCCGCGACGTCGCACGCGCCGCCGGTGTTTCGATCACGACGGTCTCACACGCGCTCAACGAGAAGGGCGGCGTGTCCGACGAGACCCGGAGCCGGGTGCGCCAGATCGCGGCCGAGCTCGGATACCGGCCGGACCCGCGCGGGCGCCAGCTCGCGTCGGGTCGCACCGGGCTCGTCGCCTTGACCGTCTCGATGCCCGACGGCGTCCATGCGCTCATCGAGGAGTTCGCCCACAACGCGAACCTGATCGACGCCGCGACCAGCTCGGCGATCGCACGGGGCCTGGCGCTCGTGATCGTGCCCGCCGGAGAAGCGACGATCTGGGAGCGCCTGCCGCTCGACGGCGCCATCGTGGTCGATCCGGTGCCCGATGACCCGGTCGTGCGCGAGATGCAGCAGCGGTCGGCTCCGATCGTGACCGTCGGAAAGTTGCCCGGCGCGGCCGCCGACACGCGGGTCGTCGACAACGACTACGAGGGCGGCACGACGTCGATGCTCGACCACATGATCGCCGCCGGCGCGCGTCGCATCGGAGTGGTGACGCTGGGGGCCGGCGAGTCCTTCGAGACCGACAGCCTCGCGGCGTATCGGCGGTGGTGCGCCGACCGCGCGATGCAGCCGTGGATCCATTCCGCCGACGACGTCGACTGGTCATCGCCGCGGCCGTGGGACGAGCTCGAGTCGGTGGCGCGAACGTCGGCGTCGTCGTGTCTCGATCGCCACGACATGCCCGACGCCCTGTACTGCCTCGCCGAAGCCTTCGCGGGCGGAGTGCTGGCGGAGTGCGCCGCCAGAGGCCTGCGCGTGCCCGACGACATGATGGTGGCCTCGCTCTCCGACCGGGGCCAGACGGCTCGCGCCACCCCGCCCCTCACGACGCTCGACCTGCATCCCCGCGAGCTCGGCACCGCCGCGGCACAACTGTTGGCCGACCTCGTCGAAGGCACCGTCGCCGACCCCACCCCCGTGACCGTGCCCGCGACGCTGGTGACTCGCGCGTCCACCGCGCGGGCTCAAGGGAGCGCGTCCACCGCGCGGACCTGAGGGAGCGCGTCCACCGCGCGGACCTGAGGGAGCGCGTCCACCGCCGAGTAGCATGCCCGCCATGGGACGATTCGAGGGTCGCCATGCGCTCGTGACGGGCGCATCGAGCGGCATCGGTCGCGCGTGCGCGCTCGCCCTCCTCGAGGAAGGCGCCTCGGTCTCCATCACCGGACGAGACGAGGAGCGCCTGCGTCAGACCCGAGACGCGAGTGCGGCGCCGCAGCGAGTCCGCCTCGATGCGGCTGACCTCTCGGACCGCGGGCAGGCCCGGCGCATCGTCGACGCAGCGATCGCGGCGACCGGCACGATCGAGGTGCTCGTCAACGCCGCCGGCATCGCGCTCGACGCGGGGGTGCTCGATGTCGACGCCGCGCACTGGCGCTCGACCTTCGCGCTCAACCTCGATGCAGCGCTGTGGGTCTCCCAAGGGGTCGCGCGGCACATGGTCGAGCGAGGGGCCGGCTCGATCGTGAACGTGGCGTCGATCGACGGGCTCGTGCCGGAGGCGCCGCTCGCGGCCTACGACGCCTCGAAGGCCGCGCTCATCTCGCTCACGCGATCGTTCGCGCACGAGCTCGGGCACCGCGGCGTGCGCTGCAACGCCGTCGCGCCAGGCATGACGATCACGCCCATGATCGAGGCCGATGCGGCGAGCGATGGGTTCGTCGAGGGGTACATGCCCCGCATCCCGCAGCGTCGCTTCGCCCGGGCGGCCGAGGTGGCGGCCGCCATCCTCTTCCTGGCGTCGGATGACGCCTCGTACGTGAACGGCTCCACCCTCGTCGTCGACGGGGGGCAGCTGGCCGGCTCCTGGTACTACCCCTGGGATGCCCAGTCGACCGGAGGTGACAGGTGAAGCTCCTGATGATCGGCGGGGCCCGCTTCTCGGGCCGCGCCCTCACCGAGTTGGCGCTCGAACGCGGGCACGAGGTCACGTTGTTCCATCGGACACCGACAGAGTTGTTCCCCGAGGCCGAACATGTGATCGGCGACCGGGAGGAGGGCGTCGACGCCCTCGCCGGGCGCACGTTCGACGCCGTGGTCGACACGTGCGGGTACATCCCCCGCGCGGTGCGTGCCTCGACCGAGACCCTCGCGACGAGCGCCTGGTACGGCTTCATCTCCTCGCTCTCGGCGCATCCCGAGGACCTGCCGCCCGGGTCCAACGAAGATTCCCCGGTGTTCGAACCGCCCTTCCCCGAGACCGAAGAGGTGACCGACGAGACGTACGGACCCCTGAAGGTGGCCTGCGAGCGACAGGTGCAGGCCGTGTTCGGCGACCGGGCGTGCGTGATCCGGCCCGGCTTCATCGTCGGCCCGCACGACCCCACCGACCGATTCACCTCGTGGGTGCGCCGGGGCGCTGCCGGCGGCGAGATGATCGCGCCGGCGCCCGCCGACTACGGGCTGCAGTGGGTCGATGCCCGGGACCTCGCGGCGTTCGCGCTACGGCTTGCCGAAGCCTCGACGCCCGGCGTGTTCGGCGTGGTCGACCGCGCACCCACGATGACCTTGGGCGAGCTGATCGAGGCGTCGGCGGCCGCGGCGGGCGTCGAGACTCAAGTGGCGTGGGTCGACGAGCCGTTCATCGCGGCGGCGTTCACGGGCGCGGACGACGACCCGCACGAGACGTTCCCGTTGTGGTGGCCGGAGGCGCCGGGCTTCCACGCGTACGACCCGAGCCGCGCGTTCGCCGCCGGCCTCACGTGCCGCCCGCCGGTCGAGACCGTTCGGGACACGCTCGCCTGGGACCGCGCGCGTGGACAGGGGCCGATGGCGGCGGGGCCGAGCCCGGAGCGGGAGCGCGCGCTGCTCGACGCCTGGCACGAGACCGCTCGCTGAGCTCACGCGTTCATGCCGCGATCAGTTCGTCGAGCGTGCGCTCGAGCTCGTCGCGCGGCAGCTCGGTCGGCACGAGCGTCGTCTCGCCGGAGTCGTCGACGAACACCCAGGCCGGCTGGTAGGCCACCCCGAACGACGCCCACAGCGAGCCGTCTTCGGTGACGGCCTGCGGGAACCCGAGTCCGAACTCGTCGACGAACGCCTGCATGTTCGCGCTCGAGTCGTTGCCCGGCACACCCACGAAGGCCACCTGCTTCCCGTAGTCTCGCGCAACCTGCGCGACGTCAGGGGCCGCCCCCTGGCACGTCGTTCACCACGGCGCCCAGAACCAGAACGCGACGTCGCGCCCGGCGAAGTCCTCACCCTCGATGGTGCCGCCGCCGAGCCTCGGTGCGGTGAACCGCAGCACGGCGGTCGCCGCAGGAGTCGACCGATCCGATGCGGGAGGCGTGGCGGCGTCGGCGGCCGGCGTCGACCGATCGGTGGCGGCAGGCTCGGTGGCGGCAGGCTCGGTGGGCTCGCTCGAGCACGCGGCCGCGAGCACCGTGAAGCACAGGAGGCCGAGCAGCGCGTTCACCGGGCGAGGGGACATCACCCGATGGTACGGTCCGGACGCGCGAAGGGATGCCGGCCGCGCCTGGTGCATCGGTTCGCTAGTTGGGAGGCGCCAGCCGCGCCTGCAGTGCTTCCACGTCGAGATCGGGCTGCGGCAGGCGCGGGTCGAGACCTTCCAGCGTCTCGACGAGCAGGTTCGAGATGGCCCAGTCGCGGTACCACTTGCGGTCGGCGGGGATCACGTGCCACGGCGCGATATCGGTGGAGCACTCGCGGATCGCGTCCTCGTAGGCGGCCTGGTACTCGAGCCAGCGAGAGCGTTCCTCGAGGTCGCCCTCGTTGAACTTCCAGTGCTTCGACGGGTCGTCGAGCCGGGCGAGCAGCCGCTCGCGCTGCTCCTCGTAGGAGATATGCAGCATGCACTTCACGATCGTGGTGCCGGCGGCGACCACCCGTTGCTCGAACGCATCGATCTCGTCGTAGCGGGACCGCCAGACGTTCTCGGGCACGAGCGAGCGCACGCGCGCCACGAGCACGTCCTCGTAGTGCGAGCGGTCGAACACGACGATCTCACCCGGCGCCGGCAGCCGTCGTTCGATGCGCCACAGGAAGTGGTGCGAGAGCTCTTCCTCGGTGGGCTTCTTGAACGAAGCGACCTCGACCCCGGCGGGGTTCATCGCCGAGAACACGTGGCGCACCGTGCCGCCCTTGCCGCTCGTGTCCATGCCCTGCAGCACCACGAGCAGTGAGCGCGACCCCTCCACCCACAGCGCCTCCTGCAAGTCGTCGAGTCGGTCGGCGAGCGCCTTCCATCGCCGCTTCCGCCTCGTCTCGATCGCCCACGCCGGGCGTGCCACGGGGGTCGATGCCGGGCAGGATGGGCCCGTCGATCTCGGGTCGGAGCAGGTCGGCGATCGTGGGCTGGGCCATGGGCTGCGGCCTTCGTCAGAGTCGGAAGTTGGCGACGTCGGTGCCCTCGGCTTGCACGCCCTGGCGCCGGGCGAGGGCGCGCATGCCCCCGACCCCGATGCCGATGGCGGCGAGCGAGATCACGAGCATCAGCGTCGCGGTCGCGTTGAGCGCGGGGTTCGGGGCGGTGCGACCCGGAGCTGTAGATCAGCATCGGCACGGTCTGCGTCTTCAGGTCGGTCGACAGGAACTGGCTCGTCACGAAGTCGTCGATCGACAGGGCGAACACGATCGTGAACGCGGCGAAGATGGCCGGGGCGAGCACGGGCAGCATCACCCGGCGCAGCGCGTCGAGCGGCGGCGCGCCAAGGTCCATCGCGGCTTCCTCGAGCTCGGGACCGACGCCGAAGATGCGGCCGCGCAGCACCACGACCACGTACGGGATCGACCACGTCACGTGGCCCACGATCTGGCCGATGGTGCCCGGGTCGGGGAACGGGTAGAGGAAGACCAGCGTGAAGAAGATGCCGGTGGCGAGCACGATCTCGGGGGTGACGAGGGGCAGCAGCATCAGGTAATTGGCCGCGCCGGACCCGTGCCCGTGCCAGCGTGCGAGGCCGAGCGCCAGCGCCACGCCGATCGGCGTGGCGATCACCATCGTCACCACCGCGAGGATCAGGCTCTGGCGGATCGCCGAGGTGAGCGTGGGGTCGTGCAGCACCGACAGATCGGGGTTGCCGATCCACCATTCCAGCGAGAAGCCCTGCCACACGCTCCTCGACCGGCCGGCGTTGAACGAGAAGCCGATCGCGATCACGACGGGCACGATCGCCCACAGCACGTAGAGCCACGAGTACAACGCCAGGAAACGGTGCTTGCGCCACGGGTTCGCGAAGAACGTGCCGACGGCGCTCATGCCCGACTCGCCTCCCGGGTGCTGCGTGCGGTCGACACGATGTAGTACAGCGTGAGCAACGACACGAAGATGGCGAGCACGGTGACGAGCGCGGCCCCGCGCGCCTGGGCGTAGCCGAACGTCGTCTCCTGCAGCAGCGATTGGATCGAGTTGCCGATCATCGCCGTGCTCGACCGCCCGTTCGACAGCAGGTAGGCGGTGTAGAAGTCGCCGAACATCGGCAGCATGATGATCGCGACGCCCGGCGAGGATGCCGTTCTTCGACAGCGGCAGCGTCACCCGCACGAACGTGCTGAACGAGCTGGCCCCGAGGTCCCACGCGGCTTCCAGGTAGCTGTTCTGCAGGCGGTCGAGGGCCGCGAACAGCGGCAGGATGAGGAACGGGGCGTAGCCGTACGCCAGGCCGAAGATCACCGTGATGCTCTTGCCCTCGAGCCAGGGGTAGGGGTCCGACAGGATGCCGAGGCCCGTGAGCACGCGGTTCACCAGGCCTTCCTCGTTCAGCAGGCCGACCCAGGCGAGCATGCGCATCAGGTAGCTGATCCAGAACGGCAGCACGAGCAGCGCGAGCATCAACCCGCGCATGCGGCCTCGCAAGCGCGAGACGTAGTAGGCGACCGGGTAGCCGATCAGCAGGCACAGGACCACGGCGGTGAACACGTAGCGCAGGGTGCGAACGAAGACCACCCGGTACACGCCGTCGCTCGACAGGAGCTGTTCGAACACGTAGTGGTACGACGCGCGATCCCAGTAAGCCGGGTTCCATTGGGGCACGGCGAGGCCGGTCGCGGGGTCGAGCGAGCCGCCGGCCATCGATACGAGCGCGTAGAAGGGCACGACGAACAGCAGGATCAGCCAGAGCACGCCCGGTGTCGCGGCCCACTTCCAGAAGCCGCGCGGGTACAGCATCGTGAGCGAGTTGCCCTCCGTCGCTGCGCGCCCCCGAGCCATACCGCGCGGACGCTAGCACCTGCGGGCGCCCGCGTGCAGGCACCGCCGGTCAGGCTCGCCCTGAGCGGCCGCTCAGGCCAGCCCGCGCGGCACGGTCCGCTCCCACCGCCGCTCGGCGATGAGCTCGTCGTCCTCGAAGACCTCGAGCTCGAGCGACGAGGTGCCATGGCTCGCTTCCGTGCGCAGCGTGCCGCGCGACGCGGTGCGGACCGCCACCTCGGGAAACGCCAGCTCGAAGCTCGTGGCGCCGCGTCGCCCATGCGCGGCCGGGGTCGACCGTCGACACGCCGATCTCGCCGCCGTAGCTGTCGAGGATGTCGATGTCGCCGGCCTGTCCTCGCACGCCACCATGGTCGATCGCGCACGCGCCGTTCGCGGGCCAGCACGTCGTCCTCGATCGTCCAGGTCACGTGGTCGGGCCGGTGCGGCTCCGGCTCGCCCGGCGCGAACACCGGCGGCTCGGCCTCGCGGCGGTCCCTCGAGCACGGGCAGCACGAGGCGCGAGGCGGCGGCGTCGACGGTGAGCGTGCCGGCGTGCGGCGGCGGCCAGCTCGACGGGAAGTCGCTGCCGGCCAGGTCGAGGCGCATGCCGGTGTCCGGGCTCGAACGACGTAGGCGGTGGCGTCCAGCTCGACCGTCACGTCGACCGGCTCGCCGACGGGCATCGGCGCCGGGCGGCTCGTGCCGAGTCGCGATGGGTGAGGTTCACGATGCCGCGCGTGATCATGGCCGACGTCCGTCGGGGAACGACGTCGCAGAGCTTCGCGCGACACGAAGGCGACGGGCGTCGCGACGACGACGACCGTGCAGCTCGACCCGAGGACGTGCCCGGCGATCTCCAGCTCCTGCCGACGGCTGCAGCAGTCGTACACGAGCGAGAATGGCCTCGTCGGGTCGCTGGTCCCAGGGCGAGCCGAACGGCAGATCCGCCGCGCACCAGATCGATCCGGTCACGCCCACGTCGCCGCGGACCTCGAGCGACGTCGTCCGGCGTCGGTGCGCAGCCCGCCAGCCGCCCGAGCGCACGGCTCGCCGCAGGTCCAGCCGTGTCGTTCGCGCGAGCCGGGCGGCGGCCACGCCGGCTCGGCCCGCCACTCGCCATCGTGGTCGGTCCAGGTCGGGCTCGGGCCTCGTCGCCCGACGCATGAACACTCGGATCGGCGGCTCGCGGTCGACGCCGTTGTCCTCGCCGGCGAGCCACCGCCGCCACCACCGGATCATCTCGGGCACGTGGTCGATGCGCGGCCCGGGCATCGAGAGCCGGGGGCTCATGTGGCTCCACGGGCCGAAGAGCAGCCGCTTCGGGCCCGCGAGCCGCTCGAACGCCGCGGAACGCCATGTTGCGGTAGCCGTCGGCGTGGCCCGCGACGATCATCGTGGCCGCCTCGATCGCGCTCGTAGCCGTCGAACCACACCGAGCCGTGCCGCCAGTAGTCGTCCTCGGTCTGCTGCTCGAGCCAGCGGAGCTCCCACGGCTCGTTCGCCTCGATCCGGCGGAGCCACTCCTCTCGCCAGCCCTCGCCGTAGACCGAGGGCACGGGCGGCAGGGCGTTCATCGCCACCATGTACATCGGGTAGTCGAGGAAGTCGATGCCGCGCCGCACCCCGCCGCCGTAGTGGACGTCGTCGGTGTACCGCCGGTCGGTCGCGTAGATCGGGATGATCGCCTTCAGCGCCGGCGGGCTGCAGCGCCGCCACCTGGAGCGAGTTGAACCCGCGTAGGAGGTGCCGTACATGCCCACGTTGCCGTTGCGACCAGTCCTGCTCGGCGAGCCACGCGATCACCGCGCAGCCAGTCCTGCCACTCGCGGGCGGTGTACTCGTCGACCGCGTCTCCCTCGCTCGAGCCCGTGCCGCGCACGTCGGCCCGGCACACGGCGAGACCCCCCTCGTCGCAGAGCCGCCGGTAGATCGCGCGTCGCGTCCGAGATGTCGTCCTTGCGGTAAGGCCGGGCCTCGAACACCACCGGCCACGGCGCCGGCACATGGTCGGGCGATGTGCAGGGTGACGCGCGATGCGCGCCCCGTCGTCCATCGTGAGGAACCGTCGCTCGTCGCCCATGCGCGCGGACGCTAGCACCCCGCTGCACGGCCCCGGCCGACCGATGGTCACGCACGAGGACCCTGCATTGCCTTGACATGGGTTCCGCGCACCGGTACACCCCGGGGGTCTCGTCCGCGTATCGCGAGGGGGTTCTTGCATGGCGCATCCGAAGGAACGGCCGACCCACAGCCGTCGTGAGTTCTTGCGGCGAGCTGCCGCGGCCGGCATCGCCCTGCCGTCGATGAGCGCCGTGCTCGCGGCCTGCAGGGACAGTTCCACCGACACGGGCGGTGGTCCGAGCGCCACCACCGGCGAGGGCGGCATCGAGCTCGCCTCGCCCGACAACCCCGTGACACTCCCGCTCTACGACGACATCCCGGCCGTGGCCGACAACCTCACGCCCGAGGCGGGACCGCTGCGCGTCTACAACTGGAACGACTACATCTACAAGAAGGTGCTCAAGCAGTTCCAGGACGAGTACGACGTGGAGATCGAGTTCACCCAGTTCGCCGGCATGGCCGAGGCCATGAACAAGGTGCAGAACGACACGATCCAGTGGGACGTGTTCTTCCCCACGATCGAGAACGTCGGCAAGCTCGTCGCCGCCAAGCGCGTGCAGCCCTGGAACCACACGTACCTGACGAACATGGCGAACGTGTGGCCCTACTTCCAGGACCCCTGGTACGACGGCGGCGCACAGTACACGATGCCATACCTCACCTGGAAGACCGGCATCGGCTACCGGAGCGACTTCGTCGAGGACCCCGCGACCTACGACATGCCCTTCGACGTCTTCTGGGACGAGAAGTACGCCGGCAAGGTCGGCGTGCTCGACGAGTACCGCGAGACGATCGGCATGGCCCTGCTGCGCAACGGCGGCACGAACTTCAACTCGACCGACCCCGACGAGGTCGCGGCCGCCGTCGACTCGCTGCTCGAGCTGATCGACCTCGTGAACGTGGAGATCGGGCCGGGCGACTACCAGAAGCTCGCCGAGGGCACGAGCCACGTGCGCTACTCGTGGTCGGGCAACATGAACTACGCGCAGTGGTACCTGCCCAAGGGCACCGACGTCGACGTGCTCGGCTACTACTACCCGCCCGAGGGCGGTTGGGAGGTCGCCAACGACACGATCGTGCTGAACAAGGACGCCGAGAACCCGGTGCTCGCCCACCTGTTCATCAACTTCCTGATGGACAAGGAGGTCGCCCTCACGAACTTCGGCTACGAGGGCTTCCAGCCGCCGCTCGTGGGCGTCGATCGCCAGGAGTTCCTCGACGCGGGCTACATCCCGCCGAACCTCGAGAACACGCTCGTGGCCGAGGAAGACTTCGGACAGGGCCAGCCGGTGCTGCCGCTCTCGCCGATCGACGACCAGCTCTACCAGGACGAGTGGGCGCGCTTCAAGGCGGGCGTCGGCGGCTAGGCCCAGGCGACGGGGGGACGTTGCAGCACCCTGCTTCTCTCATGCGGCCACCGTTCCTTGTCGTCCCCGGTGACTTGGCAGGGACCTCCGTGTTCCGACGCAGGCGCCACTAAGGAGGTCCCTGCGAAGTCCCGTCGGGCGAGGGTCCGAACGTGCGCCCGCGAGATCGGACGCTTGCCTGGGTCAGGCATGCCTCCTCTGCCTCGTTCTCCGGCCGCGTGTAACGTTCTGCGGCTCCCCTTGCACCGGGCGGCATGAATCGACGCAGGATCCTGTTCATCGGCGCCGTCATCGTGGCCACCGCGAGCGCCGCTGGCGTCTACTGGTTCGGACCTCAGCATCTGTTCGTCGACGAGCGTGTGGATGAGGCCCTGCCGACCGCCGCCGCGTCCGGCGTCGACGGCCACGCGACCGATGACGCGAAGACGGAAGGCACGACCGTGCTCTCGATGGGCGAGTTCCGGAGCCTCGCACACGGGACGAGCGGCATCGCATCGATCCTGGAGCTCGAGGACGGTTCGCGGTTCCTGCGCATCGAGCGCCTCGACACGTCGAGTGGTCCCGACGTTCGCGTCTACCTGTCCGAGGCGCCGGCCGGCGGCGACGCTGACGCGCACGATGATGCGTTCCTCGACCTCGGCGGTCTCAAGGGGAACCAGGGCGACCAGAACTACGAGATCCCTCGCGGCGTCCATCTCGACGACTACGAGAGCGTCTCGATCTGGTGCCGGCGCTTCGCGGTGGGCTTCGGCGTCGCGCCGCTGGAAGCCGTCGTGACGCTGAGGTAGGCCCCGGCGTCCCCGCCCGCCGACATGGTCTGCTCGCTCGCACGCCCGTCGACTGCTCGCCAGGGGTCGTCGTCGGTTCCCGGGTGGGGCAGGTAGAGCGGAAAGTCGCTCGAGGCAAGCTGCAGCCGCAGGCGGTGACCATCCCGCAGGCGATAGCCGAGGTGGGCGAGGTCGACGCGGACCGGCCGTGATGGATCGGGGTCTCGCAGCACCGACTGGCCGCGCGTCAACATCAGCGCCGTGCCGTCGGGTGCGACGTCGACGAGCTTCGCGAAGAGCGCCGTCGACGGGGCCGAGGACCCGACACCGATGCGGAGCGACACGGGGCCGGTCAGATCGAGCGGCCGATCGAATGCATCGGACGTGAACGTCAGCACGTCGGGGCGACCCGCCACCTGTCCCTCGTCCGGAGCCTCGCGCAAGAACGAGAAGGGGTCGGCGACCGTCGAGGGCACGAGGTCTGCGGGATCGTGGACCCATCGCGCGGTCGTCGTGGACGGAGCGGCTTCCATCGCGAGACGGCCACCCCGGGCATCGGCGGTGGCCAGGTCGGCCGCCGCAAGGTGCAGGCGCATCTCGTGTGCCCCGGGGGGCGGCCACGACGGCGCCTGCCGCCATCCGTCGTTGCCGTGGTGCCAGCGCACGCGCGGGATCTCGAGTTCCTGCCCTTTCAGGAAGCGGTCGAAGAAGTCCAGGGCCGAGCCGAGGTAGCGAGGCAGCATGCGCGCGAGCGCCTCGTCGTCGGCGTCGTGATCGTCGTCGGGTCGGATCGGCACCAGGTCGAGGTGATAGTTCTCGTGATCGGTCGAGTTCATCTCGAGGTGCTGGAGGGCGGCGAGGTCCGGCCGCGCGATCAGGGCGTCGTAGTCGCGCATCTGCTCCGGCATGATGTTGTCGAACCAACCGCCGGTATGCAGCACGGGGATGCGCAGCACGTCGAACGGATGGTGGCCGGGATAGCGCTCCAGGGGCTCGCCGGCCGCGCTCGTGGTCACGAACCGGTCGAAGCTCTCGGCGCGCCGGCCGATCGCCTCGAACGCGTCATCGAAGACCGCCGCCAGGGGCCGGTGACGGTAGTCCGGCGTCCAGTGGTAGATCTTCTCGTCGAGCCAGTACATCGCCAGGTACTCGCCGAGGTAGAGGGGGATCACCGGGTCGTTGCCCACCGACCCCGCCAGGTCGGCGGTCGTCACCCGTGGCACGATCGCCCTCAGCGCCGGATGCTCGCTCGCCACCGCCGCCCACTGCGTGTAGCCGTAATAGGAATCGCCCCACATGCCGATGTTCCCGTCGCACCACGGCTGCGCGACCATCCACTCGAGGGTGTCGTAGCCGTCGTCGACCTCGTGCGCGAACGCGAGCGTCTCGCCTTCCGAGCGGAACTTGCCCCGGACGTCCTGCACGACGAACGCGTACCCACGGTCGGTGAACGACGGGGCGATCTTCGACATGAACGTGTAGCGCCCGCCCTTGTCGTAGGGCAACCTGACCAGCACAGCGGGGGCACGCGCCGGATCCTGCGGCAGGTAGACGTCGGTGGCGAGCCGGATGCCGTCGCGCATCGGCACCATCGCCGGTTCCGCCCGCGGATCGGGCGGCGCCGCTTCCGTGATGTCGATCTCGATGGCCACGGTCGCTCCTCGTGGGGTGGTGATGGCGGCGGCCAGACGATAGCGAACGGCGGGGCAGACGATCGGAGGCCCACGGCGGTTGCCCCGGCGCCTGGCCCGGCGGCTGAGTAGTCTCAACCCGTGGCGACCAGAGATGACATCCGCAACGTGGCGATCGTGGCCCACGTCGACCACGGCAAGACCACGCTCGTCGACGCGATGCTGTGGCAGTCCGGGGCGTTCCGCGACAACCAGGACGTGGCCGAGCGCGTCATGGACTCGATGGACCTCGAGCGCGAGAAGGGCATCACGATCCTCGCGAAGAACACCGCGGTGCGCTACGGCGACGTGAAGATCAACATCGTCGACACGCCGGGCCACGCCGACTTCGGGGGCGAGGTCGAGCGCGCGCTCACGATGGTCGACGGCGTGCTGCTGCTCGTCGACGCGAGCGAGGGGCCGCTGCCGCAGACCCGGTTCGTGCTGCGCAAGGCGCTCGAGTCGCGGCTGCCGGTGATCCTGGTGGTGAACAAGGTCGACCGGGCCGACGCGCGCCCCGACGAGGTCGTGCACGAGGTCGAGGAGCTCTTCCTCGACCTCGACGCCGACGAGCACCAGATCTCGTTCCCGATCCTGTACGCGGTCTCGCGTGAGGGGAAGGCGGGGCGAGTCGCCCGACGCGCTCGCCGACGACCTGAAGCCGTTGTTCGAGACGCTGCTCGCGCACATCCCGGCGCCGGAGTACGTCGAGGGCCACCCGATGCAGGCGCTCGTGACGAACCTCGACGCCTCGCCCTACGTCGGGCGGCTCGCGCTCTGCCGGGTGTTCAACGGGGTCGTGCGCAAGGGGCAGCCGGTCGCGTGGTGCCGGGCCGACGGCACGATCGAGCAGCAGAAACTGAGCGAGCTGTACGTGACCGACGCCCTCGACCGGGTCGACACCGACGAGGCCGGGCCGGGCGAGATCATCGCGGTCGCGGGCATCGACGAGATCACGATCGGCGAGACGCTCGCCGACCCCGCCGACCCGAGGCCGCTGCCCGATCACCCACGTCGACGAGCCGTCGCTATCGATGACCGTGGCGATCAACACGTCGCCGCTCAGCGGCCAGGACGGCGACAAGGTCACCGCCCGCCTGCTGAAGTCGCGACTCGATCAGGAGGTCGTCGGCAACGTCTCGATCCGCGTGCTCGAGACCGACCGGCCGGAGATGTGGGAGGTGCAGGGCCGCGGCGAGCTGCAGCTCGCCATCCTGGTGGAGATGATGCGGCGCGAGGGGTTCGAGCTCACGGTCGGCAAGCCGCAGGTGGTCACGAAGACCGTCGACGGCAAGCTCTTCGAGCCGATGGAGCGCGTCGCGGTCGACGCCCCCGAGGAGTTCCTGGGCGTGATCAGCCAGCTGCTCGCGCTGCGCAAGGGGCGCATGGAGCAGATGGTGAACCACGGCACGGGGTGGATCCGCATGGAGTACCTCGTGCCGGCGCGCGGCCTGATCGGGTTCCGCACCGAGTTCATGACCGAGACCCGCGGCACCGGCCAGCTGCACCATGTGTTCGAGGGCTACGAGCCCTGGCACGGCGAGTTGCGCACGCGCCCGAGCGGCTCGCTCGTCGCCGACCGCCGCGGCGAGACGACCCAGTTCGCCCTGTTGAACCTGCAGGAACGCGGCTCGATGTTCGTCGGCCCGGGCGAAGAGGTCTACGAGGGCATGATCGTCGGCGAGAACGCGCGCGCCGAGGACATGGACGTGAACCCCACGAAGGAGAAGCACCTCACGAACATGCGCAAGGCCAACGCCGAGGAGTTGGTGCGGCTCATCCCGAAGACGCAGCTCTCGCTCGAGCAGGCCCTCGAGTTCCTGCGCGAGGACGAGTGCGTCGAGGTCACGCCGAAGAACGTGCGACTCCGCAAGGTGCTGCTGCCTCAGAACGACCGCCAGAAGGCCTCGCGCCGAGGCCGCCCGAAAGCGGAGTGACCCTCACGGACTCCGGGCTCGCCGTTGCGGGATAGGCTCCCGGCGATGGCAGATCGGGCGGGGTGGCGACGCGTCCTCGAGCCCTTCCTGTCGATCGGGGAACGACCCGACGAGGCGGAGACGGAACGGGGGTGGGCGGCGCGTACTGCTCGTCGCGATCTACATCGCGACGATCCTCAGCATCCCGACCGGCTTCGCGGACCTCGACGCCGACTACACGTCGATCGCACTTGCGACCTTCGCCGACACCGTGCTGACGGTCGTCCTGCTCGCGGCGGCCTGGCGATGGCCGGCGCGGTTCCCGGTGCTGATCCAGGTGCTGTTCCTCTCGGTCTACGCGAGCATCTTGTTGGAGGTGACGGCGTTCGACGGGCTCGTGCCGTCCGGGCTCTCGGCGATCTTCGGCATCGCGCTGGTGCTCGCCTCGATGGTGGGGTTCGGGTTCCGGGTCGCAGCCTGGTGGTTGGGGGCGTTCGTCGTCGCCGTCATGTATGCGCTCGTGATTCCCGATCTGATCGACCCCTGGTA
Source organism: uncultured Actinomycetes bacterium (assembly GCA_963722795.1). Classification (GTDB taxonomy): domain Bacteria; phylum Actinomycetota; class UBA4738; order UBA4738; family HRBIN12; genus JAOUEA01. The sequence goes on along the minus strand of CAVROD010000001.1, from coordinate 101,763 downwards.
CGTGCCGCCCGACCCCACCGGCGACATCGCCTTCAACCTCGTGACCACAGGCGTGCTCACGTTCGCCGTGCTCACGTACTTCATCCGCCAGCGCGACCGGTTCAGCGGCGTTCCGACGAGCTGCTCCACGCGATCCTGCCGGAGGAGATCGTGCCAACACATGAAGGACGGAGCGGGCACGATCGCACCTCGTCGGTGGGCAGGTACGCGATCCTCGGGGTGTGCCTGATGGCCGCCGCGTCGATCCTCTACGCGATCCGGCGTCGATACATCCCTCGGTGACCGGGCCCGCCCGCTGAAAGGGACCGGCTGCACGGTTCCCGCCAAGGGCAGGCCTTCTATCCTCCCCGAATGCCGGACGAGGAGATGGTGCTTCCGGGCGGGAACGTCGGAGGGGCCGTTCGCGTCGGCGACACCGTTCGTCGAGCGACGGGATCGTGGACGTCTGCGGTGCACGCGCTCTTGCGATACCTCGAGTCCGTCGGATTCGATGCTGCGCCGCGGGTGCTCGGCATCGACGACCGAGGACGCGAGATCCTCACGTACCTCGAAGGCGAGACGGTCGGCGACGCCGATCCGTGGCCGGCTTGGTGGCGTGAAGATGAGACGCTCGTGCAGGCGATCGTGCTCCTGCGGCGCTTCCACGAGGCGGTCGCGACCTTCGAGCCGCCTCCCGATGTGCGATGGCGGTTCAAGGGCTCGCGTGATCCCGGAGCGACCATCGTGCACGGCGACTGGGCGCCCTACAACGTGGTGTGGCGTGACGGAGCGATCGTCGGCGTCATCGACTGGGATCTCGCGCGCCCCGGCGATCCGCTCGACGATCTCGCGTTCGCCGCCTGGCTCTGGGCTCCGCTGCATCACCCCGCGATGATCGCCCGTGGGGAGTTCGGACCCTGGGAAGACGCTGAGCGTGAGCGGCGACTGCGGTTGCTCGCCGACACCTATGGCCTCGAGGACCGGACAGGTTTTGCGGGACGCATCGTGGCCCGTATGCACGCGAGCGCCGACGGCATCGAGCGTGGCGCCGAGGCGGGTGATGAAGGCATGATCCGACTGCGTTCGCTCGGCGTCACCGATGACGTGCGCCGATCGGCCCGGTGGGCCGAGGCGCATGCCGGTCGGCTCACCGCGGTGCTGATGCGCTGACGCGGTAGGGTCCGCACCATGCCGAAGCGCACGATCGTCGGGGATCTGCCGGCGCCGATGCTCGCGAAGCTGCAGCCGGAGATGCCGGAGGGCGAGGGCTGGACCTACGAACCGAAATGGGACGGCTTCCGCTCGATCGTGGCCGTGGCCGACGACGGGTCGGTGCGGCTGGCGAGCCGTGACGGGCGGCCGCTCGGACGCTACTTCCCCGAGATCGTGAGCGCGGTCGAGGCGGCGGGGGAAGGTTCCTTCGTGGCCGACGGGGAGATCGTACGCGTCGCCGATGGGGCGATGGAGTTCGACGAGCTGCAGCTGCGGCTGCATCCCGCGGAGTCGAGGGTGAACAAGCTCGCTGGTGAGATCCCTGCGACCCTCGTGCTCTTCGACTTGCTGCGAGAGGGGAACGACGAGCTCGCGGGCTTTCCGCTGGCCGAGCGGCGCGCGCGACTGAGCGCGCTCGCGGCCGAGCTCGGATGGGCCGAGGCGCCGGGCGATCTTCCCTCGATGCCGGCGCCACCCGTCGTGCTGGTAGCTCCCTGGACCGACGACCTGGCGGTCGCCCAGGCCTGGTTCGACGACGAGGACGGCCTCGGCCAGGACGGGGTGCTCGCTAAGCGCCAGGACCAGCCGTACCTGGCGGGGGAACGCGGCTGGGTCAAGGTGAAGCACCGGCGCACGCTCGACGTGGTGATCGGCGGCTACCGGCTGTCGAAGACCCGCGACGGCATCGGCGCGCTGCTGCTCGGCCTCTACGACGATGCGGGCACGCTGCACTACGTGGGCCACACGTCGTCGTTCAAGGCGGCCGAGCGCCGCGCGATGCTCGCGGAGCTGCGCCAGCTCGAGGGGCCGAGCTTCGAGCTCGGCCGCACGCCGGGAGGTCCGAGCCGCTGGACCGGCGGACGCGACCTCGAATGGGTGGCGATCGAGCCGGTGCTCGTGGCCGAGGTCACGATCGACCGCATGCAGTACGGGCGCTTCCGGCATGCGGCGACGTTCGTGCGATGGCGCGAGGACCGCGACCCCACCAGCGTGCGGTTCGATCAACTCGGCGTCGAGCCACCGGTGTGGCCCGATGCCGACCAGTAGTCTGGACGAGACTAGCCGAAGGCCTCAGCTCCGCGATGCCTTCAGCTCTTCCTTCCGAGCCTGCATGCGATCGCCCAGCTCCCCGAGCTCGCCGTCGGTGAAGACCTGCTCGGCCTTCGGGAACATCTCGCCTTCCTCTTCCTCGATGTGATGCTCGAGGTTCTCCTTCATGACCGCGAATTTGGCCATCCAGGTCTCGTCGCTCACGTCGACGCCCTCGAGCTCGCCCATCACCATGTCGACGACGTGGTGCTCCTCGTAGCCCTCGAGCGCGAGGTCCTTCGTCTTGGGATGCTCCTTGAGCGCCGGGTAGAAGATCTCCTCCTCGATCGTCTCGTGCACCTCGAGCTCGGACTTCAGCGTGGCGAGGCCCTCGGTGCGGGTCTTCTCGGCCCGCTCGGTGGTGCTCTCGAGGTCCGACAGCATCTTCTTGACCTCGTCGTGGTCCTGCTTCAGCAGCTTCAACGCGTCCACGGATCCCCCTCGTGTCGGCCGCGCCGGTTGCGCGGGGTCGCAGCCACGGTTCCCCGGCCACCGAGGGCCCAAACCAAGGTCAGCGCCACGGTCAGCGACTGCCGCGCGGCTTCCCGGTGCCGTCTGCCCTCATGGCTTCCCACTCGGCGACCTTCTTCGCGCGGGAGGGGTTCACGCGCAGCGGCTCGTCGTCCCCCTTCGGGAAGTGGGGCGGCCACGGGGCGTCGCCGAGACCGCCCTCGGCGTCCTTCGCCGCGAGCTCGAGCAGCGGGTCGAGGGTGCCGGCGTGCTCGTCGATGCCGGCGCCGGGGTCGCCGATCGTGCGCAGGCGCTCGGGCACGGTGCGCACGGTGAACCGCTCGGGCTCGACGTCGGCGACCTCGTCCCACGTGAGCGGCGTCGACACGCGTGCGTCGGGCATCGGCCTGATCGAGTAGGCGCTCGCCACCGTGCGATCGCGGGCGTTCTGGTTGTAGTCGAGGAACACGCCCGTGCGCTCCTCCTTCCACCAGGCCGTCGTGGCGACGCCCGGCATGCGCCGCTCGACCTCGCGAGCGAACGCCAGCGCCGCGCGGCGGGTGTTCGTGAACCCGTTGCCACGCTCGACGCGGGCGTTCACGTGGATGCCGCGCTTGCCGCTGGTCTTCGGGAAGCCCGTGAGCCCGTGCTCGGCCAGCACGTCGCGCGCCATCAGGGCGACCCGGCGCACGTCGTCCCACGGCACGCCCGGCGTGGGGTCGAGATCGACGCGCAGCTCGTCGGGGTGGTCGACATCGTCGGCGCGCACGGGCCACGGGTTGCACTCGAGGCAGCCGAGCGTGGCCGCCCACACGAGCGCGGCCTCGTCGTGCATCACCGGCATCGACGCGGTGCGTCCGCTCGGGAACTTCACCGTCGCCGTGCGCACCCAATCGGGCGCCCCCTTGGGGATGCGCTTCTGATAGAAGGGCTCGGTGTCCTCGCCGGTCACCCCGCCGGGGAATCGGTGCAGGATGGCCGGGCGATCGCGACACCCGTTGAGCGCGGCCTCGGCCACGGCGACCCAGTACTCCACGACCTCGAGCTTCGTGATCGGTCCGCCATCGGCGTCGGGGAAGTAGATCTTGTCGGGGCTCGTGACCTTGATGTCACGTCCTTGCACCGAGATGGTGGTCGACGGATCCGCCATGCTTGTCACCCTACCTGTGCAACGAGAACCGCCCGACGACGACCTAGAGTCCGGACCGTGACGTGATCGAGGAACGGGGGCATGCGCACGCGGTGTTTCGAGGCGGCGAGCGGGCCGGTCTCGTGACCGTCGTCGAGCAGCCGGGCGGCTCCATCGTGAGCGAGTCGCGTTCCTGCGGCTGACGACTACGACGCGCCGGTCCCTGCCCGTTCCCCCGTCTCCTTGACGGCTCGGAGCACCGTGTCGCCGATGTCGGCGGGGTTGCGCACGACGCGATGGCCCAGCGCCTCGATCGCGTCGAGCTTGGCGGTCGCGGTGTCGGACTCGCCCGCGATCACCGCACCCGCGTGGCCCATGCGGCGCCCGCGCGGCGCCGACACGCCGGCGATGAACGCCACGAGCGGCTTCGACATGTACTGGGCGGCCCACGACGCGGCCTCGACCTCCTGCTGGCCGCCGATCTCGCCGATCATCACGACCACGTCGGTGTCGTCGTCGCCCTCGAACGCCTGCAGCACGGTCTTGAAGTCGGTGCCATTCACCGGGTCGCCGCCGATGCCGACGCACGTCGACTGGCCGAGGCCGAGCGCGGTCATCTGCGAGACGGCCTCGTAGTTCAGCGTGCCCGAGCGCGACACCACGCCGACCCGGCCCTTCATGTAGATGTGGCTCGGCATGATGCCGACCTTGCACTCGCCGGGCGTGATGATGCCGGGGGAGTTCGGGCCGATGATGCGGGTCGAGCGCCCGGCGAGGTAGCGCTTCGTGCGCACCATGTCCTGCACCGGCACGCCGTCGGCGATGATCACCGCCACGTCGACCCCCGCGTCGACGGCCTCCAGCAGGGAGTCGGTCGCGACCGCGGGGGGCACGAAGATGCCGCTCACGTCGGCGCCGGTCTCCTCGACGGCTTCCGCGACGCTGTTGAACACGGGCAGGCCCAGGTGCGTCGAGCCGCCCTTGCCGGGGGTGACGCCCCCGACGACCTTCGTGCCGGTCGCCATCGCCTCCTCGGCGTGGAACGTCGCGTGCTGGCCCGTGAACCCCTGGATGATGACCTTCGAGTCCTTGTCGACGAAGACGCTCATGCCGGCACCCCTTCCGCCGCCAGCACGGCCTTCGCGGCCGCGTCGTCGAGGTCCACGGCCTGGATCAGCTCGAGGCCGCTCTCGTCGAGGATCGCGCGGCCTTCCTCCACGTTCGTGCCGGCCAGGCGCACGATCACCGGCACGCCGATCTCCTGATCCCGGGTCGCCTGCACGACACCGGTCGCGATCCAGTCGCAACGGTTGATGCCGGCGAAGATGTTCACGAGGATCGCGCGCACGTTCGGGTCCTGCAGCACGATGCGGAAGGCGTTCGCGATCTTCTCGGGGCTCGCGCCACCGCCCACGTCGAGGAAGTTCGCGGGCCGCCCGCCGTGATGCACGATCGCGTCCATCGTGCCCATCGCGAGCCCGGCGCCGTTCACGATGCAGCCGACCGAGCCGTCGAGCGCGATGTAGTTGAGCCCGTGCCCGGTCGCCTCGACCTCCTTGGGGTCCTCCTCGTCGAAGTCGCGCAGCTCGACGACGTCGCCCTGGCGGAACAGCGCGTTGTCGTCGAAGCTCATCTTCGCGTCGAGCGCGACCAGCTCGCCGTCCTCGGTCTCGATGAACGGGTTCACCTCGAGCATCAGGCAGTCGAGGTCGCGGAACAGCCGGTACATGCGCTTCAACAGACGGGTGAACGACGTGGTCTTCTTGCCGAGGCCGATCGCGGTGGCGACCTTGCGGCACTGGAAGTCGACGAGCCCCACGCCCGGGTCGATGTATTCCTTGTGGATCGCGTCGGGCGTCGCGCCGGCGACCTCCTCGATGTCGACCCCGCCCTCGGCGCTCGCGATCACGACGATGCGCTGCGAGTCGCGGTCGACCACCATGGAGAGGTAGAACTCACGCTCGATGCGCGATGCGCGCTCCACGAGCACGCGGCTCACGCGCTGGCCCTCGGGGCCCGTCTGCGCCGTGACGAGCGTGGACCCGAGCATCTGGTCGGCGATCTCGGCGATCTTCGCGGGGGAGTTGCCGATCTTCACGCCGCCCGCCTTGCCGCGGCCGCCCGCGTGGATCTGGGCCTTCACGACCCAGCGCTGGCCGCCGAGCTCCTCGGCGACGCGGGCCGCGGCCTTCGAGGTGTAGACCACCTCGCCCCGCGGTGTGGTGACGCGGTACTGGCGGAGCAACGATTTCGCCTGGTACTCGTGGATGTTCATGTGCACCTCCGCGGGCGTCCGAACGCGGAGCCCGCTCGTCGTGGGTGTCGTGTGCGTCCGTCAGCGGGCGCGCATCTGCTCGACCTTGCGCATCAGGTTCTCGGCCATGCGGATCGACGCGGCGTCGATCAGGCGGCCGTCGAGCGAGACCGCCCCCTTGCCGTCCTTCGCCGCCTCCTCCATCGCCTGCAGGATGCGTTCCGCGCGCGTCCACCTCGTGCTCGGCAGGGCGTGAAGACCTCGTTCGCCAGCGTCGACCTGCGAGGGGTGGATCGCCCACTTGCCCTCGCACCCCAGGGCGCCGCGCGGCGGGCGGCGCTGCGGTAGCCGTCGGCGTCGGTGTAGTCGCCGAACGGCCCGTCGATCGGCCGCAGGCCGTGGGCGCGGCACGCCGCGACCATGCGCGAGATGCCGAAGTGCCACTGGTCGCCCCAGTGCGCGCTCCTTGCACCGCTCGCCGGGTCTGGGTCGGTGAGCACCGAGTAGTCGGGGTTGGCGCCGCCGATGTTCGTGGTGCGCGCCTGCACGCTCGCGGCGTAGTCGGCGACCCCGAACACCATCGCCTCGAGCCGGTCGGGCCGCGCGCGCGCGATCGCCTCGACGTTCGGCCATGCCCGCGGCGGTCTCGATCAGGATGTGGATGCCGATGCGGCCCGCATCCCAGCCGTTGCGCTGCTCGATCTGGTCGAGCAGCGTCGCGACGAACTCCACGTCGCGACGGCGATGCCGACCTTCGGGCACGAGCACGGTGTCGAGCACGTCGCCGCGCGCTTCCACCACGTCGACGATGTCGCGGTAGCACCAGTGCGTGTCGAGGCCGTTGACCCGCACGCTGACCGCCGCAGCCGCGACCAGTCGTGGCGCGCCGAGCGCCTCGATGACGTTCGCGCGCGCCCGCTCCTTGTCGTCGGGCGCGACGGCGTCCTCGAGGTCGAGGAAGACCACGTCGGCGCCGAGCGTCGGCGCCTTCTCCATCGCGCGCACGTTCGTGCCGGGCACGGCCAGCTCGCTGCGGTGCAGCCGCGCTCGGTCCATCGTGGCCGCCTCGCCATGGCGCGACTCAGCGAGGAAGCACCGCGTCGAACGCGGCGAGCACGCGATCGGCGGTCTCGCGGTTGCGCGTTCACGCCCATCAGGCCGACGCGCCAGATCGGCGGCGCCTTCGGACCGAGCCCGCCGCCGACCTCGATGCCGTGCTCGCGCAGGATGCGCGTCCTGGATCTCCTTGCCGTCGATGCCCTCGGGCACCTTCACGGCGGTGAGCTCCACGAGCTGGTGGTCGGCGTCGGCGAGCAGCTCGTAGCCCCGCGAGCGCATCTCGTCCTGGAAGTAGCGGCCGGCGTCGGCGTTGCGCGCCCACCGGGCCTCGAGGCCCTCCTCGAGGGCCAGCCGGATGCCCGTGTACAGCGCGTAGTACTGCAGGATCGGCATCGTGTGGTGGTAGGTGATCGGCCGGTCGATCCAGTACTTCGAGAGCTCCTCGAAGTCGTAGTAGTAGGGCACCGGCGCCCTGGTGGCCGCTGCATCGCGGCGACCGCGCGCTCGCTGATCGTGACCGGCGCGATGCCCGGAGGGCACCCGAGCGCCTTCTGCGAGCAGGAGTAGCCGTAGTCGATGCCCCACGCCTCGGCCTCGACCTGCTGGCCGCCGAGCGAGGTCACGCAGTCGACGTAGAGCAGCGCGTCGGAGCCGCTCGCGCGCATCGCCTCGGCGAGCTCCTGCACCGGGAACTCGGCCCCGGTCGAGGTCTCGGCGTGCACGACGCTCACGATCTTCGTATCGGGGTTCGCGGCCAGCGGTCTCCATGATGCGATCGACGCTCACGATCTGGCCGAAGTCGCGCGGTGAGCTCGACCACGTTCGCGCCGACGCGCTGGGCGAAGTCGTTGAGCCGCGAGCCGAAGAACCCCCAGTGGCAGCTGATCACGGTGTCGCCGGGGTCGACGAGGTTCATGAAGCCGGCTTCCATGGCGCTCGTGCCCGACGAGCTGAGCGCGATCGTGAGCCCGCCCTCGGGCCGCCGCCACAGCGCGCGCAGGCCGTCGACGAGGTCGAGCAGGATGTCCCAGAAGTCGGGGTCGAGGTGGCCGTTCATCGGCAAGCCGCATCGCCTCGAGCACCGCCGGGTGCACGTTCGATGGCCCGGGGCCGCAGAGCAGCCGATCGCCCGGGTCCAGCGCAGGCATCGTCTGGTCGGTCATGGGGTGAACCCTCCCTCCCGCGGGCAGCCGCGGTCCGCGTGGCACCTTGAACGCCGGTTCAAGGAAGGGCCGAGTATGGCACACGGTCCAGGCGGGCCGATAGTCGGGCTGCTGACCTGTGGTCCGCTATCCCGTGTTGCGCAGCCCAGCTGCTATCCCGTGTTGCGCAGCCCAGCTGCTATCCCGTGTTGCGCAGCCCAGCTGCTATCCCGTGTTGCGCAGCCCAGCTGCTATCCCGTGTTGCGCAGCCCAGCTGCGACCCCGTTCACCGTCGCCTGCACGAGTCGCTCCGCGCGCCCACGGCCGTCCAGGAAGCGCAGCTGCAGGAACGACAACGCGTCGACGTACGGGTTGCGCAGCTCCACCGCCTGCTGCAGCTCAGGGCGGCAATCGAGCAGCCGGGGGTGCCCGGCGACCGAGAGCACCAGCTCCTGCGTGCGCGCCATCTCCTCGCGGATGTCGCCGGCGAGGTCGTCGCGGCCACCGCGCGCCAGGTACAGCTCGGCGATCGAGGGATCGGCCTTCGCGAGCGACAACTCCGCGTTCTCGATCAGGGCGGTGAAGAACGGCCAGTCGCGGAACATCGCCCGCAGCGTCGCGGGGCCGCCCCGCGTGGCGGCGACCGCCTCGAGCCCGGCCCCCAGGCCGTACCACCCGGGCAGGTTCACGCGGCTCTGGCTCCAGGCGAACACCCACGGGATCGCACGAAGGTCGTCGAGCTCGTCGGCCTGACCGACTCCGCGTGCGACCGGACGTGAGGCGATCGGCAGGCGTCGAGATCTGCGAGAGCGGCGTCACCCTGCGGAAGAACCGCACGAAGCCCGTCGCCGTGCACGAGGCGCTCGTATCGCATGCGGGAGCCTCAGCCATCAGCTCGAGCTCACGCTCGAAGCGGTCGGCGGGGTCCGGCGCATCACCGGTGGCGCTCGCCCGCACGACCGCGCTCGTGAGCTGCTCGAGATGCCGGCGCGCGAGCACCGGGTCGCCGTAGCGGGCGAAGGCCATCTCACCTTGCTCGGTGACGGCGAACCGTCCGTCGACCGAGCCCGGCGGCTGCCCGAGGATCGCCCGGCTGGCCGGGCCGCCGCCCGCGCCCGAGCGCCCCGCCGCGCCCGTGGAAGATCGTCAGGCGCACGTCGTGCTCGCGCGCCCATGCGGCCATCGCGCGCTGCGCCCGGTACAGCTCGAGGTTCGCGGCGAGCACGCCGGCTTCCTTGGCGGAGTCGGAGTAGCCGACCATCACCTGCAGCTCGCGATGGTGCCGTCGCAGGAGCCGTTTCGTGCCGGGCAGCGCGAGCCACGCGTCAAGGATGGTGGTCGCGGTCGCGAGCTCGTGCCGAGACTCGAGCAGGGGCACCGGTTGCACTTCGGCCGGCCGGGCGGGGGAGGCGAGGCGTGCGAGCGCCTGCACGCCCGCGAGGTCGGCGGCCGATCGTGTGAAGCTCACGATGACCCGTCCGCACGCGACCGGTCCGAGCCGGTCCTGGATGTCCCTGATCGCCCGGAACGTCGCGAGCACCTCGCGGGTCGCGGCGGTCGTGGGGCCGGACGGCGTGACCTCTCTCGCCCGCGCCAGGCGGTCGAGCGCGAGCGCGTTGCCCGCGGCCTTCGGCGCCAGCTCCCGCACGGCGGCGTCGAGCACCTCCGCGTGCTGTCGCACCTCCATCTCCGCGAGGTGGAAGCCGAACGTCTCCGCCTGCCAGCGCAGGTGCTGCAGCTCGCCCCACGCGAGCTTCGGCGCGCCGCCCGCGTCGAGCGAGCGCTGCAGCACGTCGAGGTCGGCCACGAACTCGGCGGCGTCGTCGTAGGCGCCGCGCGAGCGGGTGCGGGTGGCCGCGAGCCGATGGGCGGCCAGTCCGAGCTTGCGCCGGTGGGGCGCGTCGGGCAGCTTGCGGCCGAGCTCGCGCGCCGGACCGGGCAGCGCGCGCTCGTCGCGAACGAGCGCCCGGCGCAACGCCGTCGAGGGCGGCACGTCGCGCTCGCTCACCGAGAGCGAGCGCGCGATGCGCCGGGTCGCGTTCTCGAGGCCGCGCAGCACGTGGTCGGCAGCGATCGCCGATGCGGCCGTCGTCGTCTCGGCCGTGACCGACGGGTTGCCGTCACGGTCGCCGCCGACCCAGGTGCCCCATCGCAGGAACGCCGGGAACGCGGGCGCGCGGGCGCCGCTTCCCTCGAGGCCGAGGGCGCGGTCGACCTCGCGATAGACGAGCGGCAACGTCGTGAAGATCGTCTCGTCGAACAGGGCGAGCGTGGCGCGCACCTCGTCGAGCGGCTCCGGGCGGTGGTGGCGCACCGGGTCGGTCAGCCACAGGCCCGTGATCTCCTCGCGCAGGTGCCGCATCGTCTCCTCGGCCTCCGGCGCGCCGAGGCGGTCGTCGTCGAGGCGCTCGAGCAGGTCGCCGATGCGCCACACGTGCTCGACCACCGCGCGACGCTTCGCCTCGGTGGGGTGCGCGGTGAGCACGGGCCGGATGCGCAGATCCGCGAACGCGCTCGGCGTCGCCGCGTCGCCGAGCGCCGCGACCGAGCCCTCGAGCGGGCGCGCCGCGCGGGTGCGGGCATGCAACACGCGTTTGCGCTGGCGCTCCTCCGCCAGGTTCACGAGCTGGAAGTAGCAGGTGAACGCCCTGATCACCTGCTCGGCGCCCGCGATGTCCAACGACGCCACGAGCTCGACCACCCGTTGCCGGCGCGCCTCGCTCGGCCGCCCCCGCAGGGCGATGGCGGCGTGTCGGAGCGACTCCACGTCTTCGAGCAGGTCGGTGCCGCCGCTCTCGGCGATGGCCTCGCCCAGCACGGTGCTGAGCAGCCGCACGTCGCGGCGCAGCTCCGCGGGCATGGCACGCGCACCTCCGCGGCCCCGGCCGGCGGCGGAGCGTGCGGGCACGCCGGTCACCCGCCGAACGCGTCGGGGTTCAACAGCGTGGGCGGCCTCGTGCCGTCGAACGTCGCGAACAGGTTGTCGACCACCACGTCGCCCATCGCGTTGCGCGTGTCGACCGTTGCGCTGCCGAGGTGCGGGATCACCACCGCGTTCTCGAGCCGCAGCAGGCGGGCTTCCACCTCGGGCTCGCGCTCGAACACGTCGAGGCCGGCGGCGAAGATCTCGCCGTGCTCGAGGGCGTCGGCGAGCGCGGCTTCGTCGATCACGGGTCCGCGGGAGGTGTTCACCACGACGGCCGTGGGCTTCATCGCCCGGAACGCGTCGGCGCCGAACAGGTGCCGCGTCTCAGGCGTGAGGTTCGTGTGGATCGAGACGAAATCGGCTAGCGCGAGCAGGTCGTCGAGCTCGAGGCGCTCGGCGCCCGTCTCGGCTTCCACCTCGGCGGGCAATTGCACCGCGTCGCTGTAGACCACGCGCATGCCGAACCCCTTCGCGCGCCGGGCCACGGCCTGGCCGATGCGCCCGAATCCGACGATGCCGATCGTCTTGTGGTGCACGTCTTGGCCGAGCATCATCAACGGGCCCCAGATCCAGGGCGTACCGGCCCGCAGGAACCGCTCGCCCTCACCCACCCGGCGCGCCGCAGCCATGAGCAACGCGAAGGCTGTGTCGGCGGTCGTCTCGGTGAGCACGTCGGGGGTGTTCGTCGCGAGCACGCCGGCCGCGGTGCACGCCGCCACGTCGACGTTGTCGAACCCGACCGCATGGTTCGCCACGATGCGCAGCTGCGGGCCCGCGGCGGCGAGGAACTCGGCATCGACCTTCTCGGTCAGCATCGTCACGATGGCGTCGCGCCCCGCCACCACCTGCAGCAGCTCCTCGCGCGGGATGCCGAACTCGTTCTCGTGCACGGTCACGTCGCAGCGCGCCTGCAGCCGGGCCATGGGTGCGTCCATGATCGGACGGGTCACGAGCACGTTCGGTCGGTCGGTCATGGCGGTTCCTCCGTGAGGTCTGTCCGCGTCACCCGCGGAAGCTTCGCAGTATGCCGGTGCGGGCGTCACCCGCGGTAATGCCCGCGTGCGACCGGTGGTGCCGATAGGCTGGGCGACCGTGCACCTGCGGACCCCGATCGACACGGAGCAGCTGCGCCTGCGACCCTTCCGTGACGACGGGAGCGACCTCGACGCCATGCTGGCGGTGCTCGGCGACGAGCGCTCGATGCGTTACTACCCGGCGCCGTTCGACCGGCAGGGCGTGCGTGGCTGGATCGAGCGCCAGCTCGAGCGGTACGAGCGCGACGGGTTCGGCTTGCTCGTCATCGAGGATCGCGCGACCGGCGAGGTGATCGGCGACTGTGGTCCCACCGTGCAAGACGCCGACGGCGAGTCGTTCGTCGAGCTCGGTTGGCACGTGCTGCGATCTCGTCAGAGGCAGGGGGTCGCGACCGAGGCGGGCGCCGCGTGCCGGGACGCGGCCTTCGGCGCTCTCGACGCGCCGTTCCTGATCTCGCTGATCCGCCCGGAGAACGTGCCATCGAGGCGTGTCGCCGAGAAGCTGGGGTTCGAGGTGTGGCGGGGCACGATCAGGGCGGGGTGGGGGCACCTGATGTACCGGCTCGATCGCCCCGCCTGAGCCGCTCCGCGCGTCGTCGCGGCCGGGATCAGTGCAGATCGAGCAGGTCGCGTGCCGCCGCCGCGACCGCGAGGCCGATGGCCTCGTGATCGGCGGCCTCGAAATGGATGCCGTCGATGGGGCTCGACTCGGCGATCGGCGCCAGGTCGAGCAGGGGCACCTGGGCCTCCTCCGCCAGCCGGCGGTAGGCATCGGCGAACCCTCTCGACTCCAGCTCGCCGTGGGGCGAGTCGTGTTCCCAGACGCCGAGTGGCGCGAACGGCGGCGAGATCAGCACGAGCACCTCCGGCGGCTCGTCGTCGGGACCTGCGTCGCTCGCCCGCACCATCTCGGCGAGCGTGATCGCGCCTCGAGCGGCGTCCTGCGCCGTGAGGCCGCCGGGCACGAACAGATCGTTCGTGCCGAGCCAGACGATCACGAGGTCGAGCGGCGCGTGCGTCTTCAGCACGACCGGCAGGTGCGACATGCCGCTGCGGCCCGGCTCGAACGGATCCTCGAACACGGTCGTGCGGCCGTTCAGTCCCTCCTCGATCACGTGCACGTCGTCGCCTAGCTCGCGTTGCATCACACCCGGCCAGCGGCGCCAGCGCTGCAGGCGATCCTCGGTGGAGGCCTCGTATCCCCAGGTGTTCGAATCGCCGTAGCAGCAGATCGCGGTCACGGGTGCACGCCCGGGTGGCGGGTCACCCGATGTCGATGCGCTCGACGACGATGTCGTCGGTGGGCCGGTCCTGCGCACCGGTCGACGACTTCGCGATACGTTCCACCACGTCGTAGCCCTCGGTCACCTCGCCGAAGATGGTGTGCCGGCCGGTGAGCCACTCGGCCGGCGCCACGGTCACGAAGAACTGGCACCCGTTCGTGCCGGGCCCGGCGTTGGCCATCGCGAGCAAGCCCGCGCGGTCGAAGGAGGGTCCGTCGGGCGGGCATTCGTCGTCGAACGTGTACCCAGGCCCGCCGGTGCCCGTGCCCGTGGGGTCGCCGCCCTGGATCATGAAGCCGTCGATCACCCGGTGGAAGATCGTGCCGGGATACAGCGCGTCGGTCTTCGTCTGGCCGTCGCGAGGGTCGGTCCATTCCTTGCCGCCTGATGCCAGGCCGATGAAGTTCTCGACGGTCGCGGGCGCATGCTCGGGCATGAGTTGCACCGTGAACGACCCCTGATTCGTGACGAACGTGGCGGTGGGCATCGCTGATGAACCTCCAGTCGATCGCTGAGAAGACGCCAGTCTACCGGCCGACCACGAGCGGCGATCTGCCTCAAGTTTCGGAAGCCATCGAGCCGATGCCTCGCCCGAGGGGAACTTGGAGCGGGAGGGAGATCCGCGATGCGTCTGCGTTTCGCGTTGTCGGTGGTCGTCGCGATGGCGACCACCTCGTTGGCGGTGCCGGTGGGGGCCGGGGCGGTGGAGAGCGAGCCGCAGCCCGACGGCGTGAGCTACGCGCCGGCGGTCTCGGCCGATGGCCGATGGGTGGCCTTCGTGTCGGAGGCGTCCAACCTGCTCGGTGGTGATCCGGGCGCCGACCCGAACGGGTTCGCCGACATCTTCCTCGTCGATACCCAGACATCGACGATCCGTCTGGTGTCCAGGGCCGGTGCGCCGGCCGATGGGGACTCCCTCGACGTGGACATCTCCGCGAACGGACGGTACGTGGTGTTCGAGACCTTCGCGACCAACATCGTGCCGGGCGATGCCAACGGCGCCGACGGCGACATCGTGCTGTTCGATGCCGAGACCGGCGGGCTCTCGCTCGTGTCGCGGCGCGGCGCGGCGGGCGTGCAGGGCGACGACGTGAGCTTCGCACCCACGATCTCGGCCGACGGCACGAAGGTGGCGTTCGGCTCGCGAGCCACGAACCTCGTGGGCAACGACACGAACGGCAAGGCCGACATCTTCGTTCGCGACGTGGTCACGGGTGTCACGAGCCGGGTCTCGACGGACTCGACGGGGCGTCAGGCGAACAACACGAGCTTCGACGCGACGATCGCGCCGGGCGGTGGCTTCGTCGCGTTGTCGTCCCTCGCATCCAACCTGGTGAGTGGCGACAAGAACGGTGCGCGCGACGTGTTCTGGAAGAACCTCTCGACCGGGAAGATGATGCGTGCCTCGGTCACGAACGGTGAGCGCGAGGCTTCGAGCAGCTCCGGCCTCGAGGACATCTCCGCCAACGGGCGCTGGGTGGTCTTCAACTCCTCGGCGTCGAACCTCGTGAAGGGCGACGACAACAACAAGGGCGACGTGTTCGTGCGCGACCGCATCGACGGCACCACCGTGCGCGTGTCGCGTCGGGGAGCGATCGACGGCAACGGAGACAGCTTCGGCGCTGCGATCAGCGACGACGGCTCGTCCATCGTGTTCGTGACGCGCGCCACCAATCTCGACGCGGGCACAGACGACAACGGGGTCACCCTCGACGTGTTCGAGTATCGAGCCGCCACGAAGACCGTCGTGCGGGTCTCGGCCGACGCCACCGGCGGCTGGACCGACGGCGCCTCCTACGACGCCGCCATCGCCGGAGACGGCTCGGTCGTGGCCTTCGCGTCGCTCGCGACCGACATCGTGGCCGGCGACCTCGACGGGGTCGACGACGTGTTCACCCACCGATGGGTCGGCGACGCAGGGGTCGAGCGTGAACTCACGTGGTGGAGCCGGGCGCTGCCGGTCGCGTGAGCCGGCGTCAGCCCCCGACGGCCTCGGCGAGTTGCTCGGTGAGGGCATCGGGGTCGGCGACGGGCACACGGCACGAGAACCCTTCGCAGACGTAGGCGGTCGCCCGGCCGCCGATGGCGGCGCGGTCCCGGAGCAGCGGGACCGCCCGCCGCGCGTCGGCATCGTCGTCGGCGCTGACCGCGAGCACGATGTTCGGGCGGTAGCGGCGGCGGTTCGCTTCGGTCACGAGGGCCCGGGTGTCGTCGCGCTCGGGCTCGCCAACGATCGCGACCGCCCGGGTGGGGCCGAGCAACCGGTCGAGGGCGCAGAGCGCCTGGCCGAACGCGCCGGGGGCGCGGGGCAGCGCATCGCCGACGAGCCGGAGCGCCGACACCGCCTCCGCCTCGAACGTCGCGTCGCCCGTGAACGCCGAGAGCCGCAGCAGCAGGTCGGCCGCCACCGAGTTCCCGCTGGGCGTGGCGTTGTCGTACAACTCCTTGGGCCGCACGAGCAGCGCGTCGGCGTCAGCGCCCGTCATGAAGAACCCACCGGCCTCACGGTCGGGGAACAGACGTCGCAGCTCACCGGTGAGCTCCGTCGCTCGGTCGAACCACGCGGCCTCGAACGTCGTCTCGAACAGGGTCAGGCAGGCTGAGGCCATGAGGGCGTGGTCGTCGGCGAACCCGGTGCGTCCCGCAACCCCGTTGCGCCACGATCGCAGCAGGCGGCCTGAGGGGCCCCGCAGGTGCGTCAGTACGAACGTGGCGGCGCGCTCGGCCGCCGTCACGTAGTCGGGTTCATCGAACACGCGTCCGGCTTCGGCGAGCGCAGCGATGGTCATGCCGTTCCAGGCGGCCAGCACCTTGTCGTCGGTCGCGGGGTGCGTGCGGGTCTCGCGCGCCGCGAACAACGCCGGCCGCGCATCCTCGACCTCCGCCTGCAGTTCGGCTGCATCGAGGCCGTTCTCGATCGCGACCTCCGCGATCGAGCGCGGCCGCCAGAGCACGTTGGTGCGCCCGTCCTCCCCGGCCCAGTTGCCGTCGGGGGTGGCGCCGAATGCCCGAGCGACCGGTTCGCCGATCAGCTCGGTGAGCTCGGCCCACGACCATGTGAAGAACTTCCCCTCGACCCCGTCGGAATCGGCGTCCTGCGACGAGAAGAAGCCCCCTTCGGGATGCTGCATCTCGCGCAACAGGTACTCGGCGGTCTCGCGGACCACGGTGCGGTAGCGGTCGGCGCCGGTGACCTGCCAGGCGCGCGTGTACACCTGCAGCAGCTGCGCGTTGTCGTAGAGCATCTTCTCGAAGTGCGGCACGTGCCAGCGCTCGTCGGTCGAGTAGCGGGCGAAGCCGCCTCCGAGGTGGTCGTAGATACCGCCGGCGGCCATGCGATCGAGGGTCGTGCTCACCGCGTCGAGCACTTCGACCGCCTCCGGGCCGCCGCGCACGGCCCGTCGCAGCAGGAACTCGAGCGTCATCGGCTGGGGGAACTTCGGTGCGCCGCCGAACCCGCCCCATCGGCCGTCGAACGTGCCCAGCAGCGATGTCGTCGCGGCGAACACGAGCGCCTCGTCGAGCGCCGCGTCGTTCGAACGCAGCGACGACGCCCGAGCGATCGCGGCGGCGACGCGTTGGCCCTGGTCATCGACCTCGTCGCGACGCTGCTGCCAGGCCGCCGCGATGCCGGCGAGCAGGTCGCGGAATGCCGGCATGCCGTGGCGGGGCTCCGGCGGGAAGTACGTGCCGGCGTGGAACGGCTCACCCCTGGGGGTGAGGAAAGCCGAGAGCGGCCAGCCGCCCTGTCCGGTCATCGCCTGCACGGCGTCCATGTAGATGCCGTCGAGGTCGGGGCGTTCCTCGCGGTCGACCTTGATCGAGACGAAGTGCTCGTTCATCAGCGCCGCCGTCGCGTCGTCTTCGAACGATTCCCGCTCCATCACGTGGCACCAGTGGCAGGCGGCATACCCGATCGACAGGAAGATGGGCTTGTCTTCGTCCGCAGCCTTGCGCAGGGCCTCGTCGCCCCAGGGGTACCAATCGACCGGGTTGTGAGCGTGCTGCAGCAGGTACGGGCTCGTCTCGTTCGCGAGCCGGTTCGCAGGTCGTTCGGATCGTCCGCTCATGAGGAGTCAGTGTGTCACCCCATCCGATGGGTGCAGGGGGCGACCATGCCGGCGGTTCAGGCTTCACGTTGCGGCTGCCGATGGAAGGGCCATGCGCGAGCGTATCCGCGTCCTCGTCGTGGCTGCCGACCCCCGGCTGACGCGTGTCCTCGCCGGGGCGTTGCCCGCCAGGGGGGCCGTGGTCGTGTCGGGCCCGATCGCCGATGCGGATGAAGCAGCGAACATCCTCGCCGGCGACCTCGCCGATCTGGCCGTGGTGGACCTCGATCGAGCCGACGGGTTGGGTCTCGACGTGCTCACGACGGTGGCGGCCGGCGGTCGTGGGCGCGTGCTCGCCGCCACCGAGGCCGACGGCCCCGAGGTCGCGGCCAACGCGTTGTCCGCAGGGGCGTGCGGGCTGCTGCCCCGGGCGCGTGATCGCTCGCTCCTCGATGTGTTCCGACGGTCGCTGGCCGGAGAGCTCGTGCTGCCCGCCGACGACCTCTCCTCGTTGGTCGATCGCATCACCGCCGCCGATGGTGGCAACGCCGGGGGAGCCGATGGGCTCCGATCGCTCACCCCCCGCGAGCGGGAGATCCTGCAGACGCTCGCGGGGGGCGCCTCGACGGCCGAGGTGGCCGAGGCGTTCGGGATCAGCCCGCTCACCGTGCAGAGCCACGTGAAGAACATCCTCGCCAAGCTCGGGGTGCATTCGAAGGTCGATGCCGTTCGCATCGCGTGGCGTCACGGCGTCGCCACGGCCTCGCGGCCGCCCGTGCGCGCAGGATAGCCTCCGCTCCATGGCCGACGAGACCGTGTCGATCGTCATCGCGGCCGGCCACGCCGTGGTCGTGGAGGTCGTCCGTCGATCGATCCTCGCGCAGGCCGGCCTCGAGATCGTGGGCGAAGCGCGCGACCGAGCCGCCTTGCTCGACGCGTGTCGGTCACTGCGCCCCGACGTGATCGTGCTCGACGACCACCTGGACGAGACCGAGCGCAACCTCGGCGCGCTCCGGTCGCTGCGCGACGAGGGGGTCGCCGTGGCGGCGGTCGTGATCGCCGATCGTACCGACGGTCCGTCGGTGCTGCGGGCCTTGCGGCTCGGCGCCAGGGGGTACCTCCGCAAGACCGACCTTCGAGGCGTCGGCGCCGCGGTCCGCATCGTGGCCGACGGCGGCAGGGCGATCGACTCCGAGTTCGAGCAGGCGGCCGTCATGGCGCTCGGCACGTTCGCGCAGCAGGCCCGGGAAGGCTCCGAGGTGCAGGCCACCCTCACCCCCCGCGAGCACCAGATACTGCTCATGGTGAGCCAAGGCTTCACGATGCAGCAGGCGGGGCATCGACTCGGCATCTCCCCCCGCACCGTGGAGACTCACGTCGCGAAGCTCTACCGCAAGCTCGGTGTGCGCACCCGGGTGCAGGCGGTGGCCCGCGCAGCGCAGCTCGGTCTGATCGAACCCTGATCGGCGCGCGCGCTCATCTCGCGACGACTCGTTGCCGATAGGGGGACGGAAGCCTCCGACCGAGGCGTCCACCCTTCGTCCGGAGGAACGATGGATCGCCGAGCGCGAGAAACCGCATCGCAGCGCCCCCGCAACCGGCTGGGCGTCGTCGTCGTCGACCCGCTGCCGGTGGTGCGGGCAGGGCTCGCGATGCTGATCGAGGATCGCCCCGACATGGAGGTGGTCGCGGAAGCCGGCACGCCCGAGGAGTGCCTCGAGGTGATGGGTCGCCTGCGGCGCAATCGCGTGGTGGTGCTCGTCGGTCTCGGGCTGCACGGAGAGCACGATGCATCGTGGCTGATCCGCACGCTCCGGGAACGCTTCCCCGCCCACGCGATCCTCGGCTGTGGTGCCAACACCGACGCGACCACGATCTCGCGCGTGCTGTTCATGGGCGCCGACGGGTTCGTCGACAAGAACATCGACCCGGTGGAGTTCCTGCAATCCCTTCGGCGAGCGGCCGATCGCGAGATGGTGCTCGCCGGTCCCGCGCCGGGGACCGTGGGCCAGATCGCCGACGGCATCCAGCGACATCGCGACATGGAGGTACGTCTCACCGAGCGCGAGCGCCAGGTGCTGAGCGTGGCGGCCGAGGGCCTCACCGCGCGCGAGATCGCATCTCGGCTCGGCGTTCGTGAGCGCACCGTGACGACCCACCTGGCCCGCATCTACGGCAAGCTCGGAGTCGGCAGCCGGCTCGCGGCGATCCGCATGGCCACCCGCGCAGGGCTCGTCTCCATCGGTGCACCCGGCGACTAGCCCGTCCCCCCACCGAACTACCCGGTGATGAGTACGTAGGACTACGTAGCAACCCTCCGTGGAACACGGAATTCCCTGGTCAGAGGGGTCGCAATACCGTATCGATGCGCGCTCAAGCTTTCGCGCCGAAGGGTCGAAAACCCCTTCGACAGGACGGGATCGAGTTCGGATGGAAGGGGGTGCAACACATGCTTCGTCTTTACACGGGAGTCACCACCTGGTGGGCCGACCTCAAGGGTCGTGCCGCCGAGGAGGGTGGCGCAACGGCGGTCGAGTACGCGCTCATGGTGGCGCTGATCGCAGTCGTGATCATCGCGGCCGTGGCCTTCGTCGGGACCAGCTCCAGGCGACACGTTCCAGGAGGTCGGTGACCAAGGTCGCCGGCACCTAAAGCACACGAGCGGCCGGTTTCCGCCGGCCGCTCGCTCGTCCGGGACGCGATGGCGAGCCCGAACGAGCGAGGGACCGGCGGACGAGTGAGGTGCCAAGCCCCATGAGAGATCGACAGAAGACCCGTTCGAAGATGCACCGCGAAGACGGTGCGGCTGCGGTCGAGTTCGCCCTGATCGTGGGCCTGCTCGCGATGCTCGTGTTCGGCATGATGGAGTACGGCCTGGCGTTCTGGCAGCTCCAGAGCCTGCGGGCCGCCACCCGCGAAGGCGCCCGCGTCGCCGCGGTCGGCGGCGACACGTCGCAGGTCACGGACGCGGTCGTCGGTGCCTCGGCGGGCGCCCTGCCGGCGGGGTTCGGTGGCATCTCGGTGAGCGGTGGGGGGTGCCCCGAGCCGAGCGCCGGCACGCCGATCGACCAGTCGGTCACGGTGTCGATCAACAACGCCGCGCTGCCGTCGAACATCCAGGAGATCCTCACGATCGACATCCCGCTGCTGCCGTCGATCGCGCTCGACCCCACGATCGAAGGGACGTTCCGATGCGAGCCGGTCTGATCGCACGCATCCGCGACGCCCGACTGCGCTCCGGCGAGGAATCGGGCGCGGTCGTCGTCATCGTGGTGCTCTCGCTCATCGCCATCTTCTCGATGCTCGTGCTCACGGTCGACGTCGGCGGCCTGTTGCTCGCCCGGCGCGCGATGGTGAACGCCTCCGACTCCGCCGCCCTCGCAGCAGCGCAGTCGTGCGCCAGCGCCGAGGACACGCTCGACCCCGAGTCGGTGGCCGACACCTACGCGGCCGACAACGTCGACGGCGTGCTCACCGGTACCTCGAACATCACCGAGATCGTCGGCTGCGATGACGGCAACGGCCACGTGAGCGTCGAGTACCTCACGCAACAGAGCCTGTTCTTCGCGGGGGTGCTGGGGTTCGGCAGTACCGGCGACGTGCGCACGGCGGCCACGGCGGCCTGGGGCCCCGCGGCCGGCGGGTACGCGGTGCCGATCGTGCTCGAGTCGGGCTACCTGCAGGGCATCTGCAAGATCCCCGACGGCGTGTCGATCGGCGACACCTGCGCCATGTACTACAACAACGGCGACTCGAGCCTCGGCGACGCGAACTGGGGCTTCATGAACCTCGACATGTGGAACGTCGACGCCGGCGAGAACTGCCACAACGCCGGCTCGAGCGATCGGGGCGACTGGATCCTCAACGACTACGGCGACCCGCTCGTGCTGAACGGCACCCCGCCGGGCAGCGAGCCCACGTACGTCTGCAACGACACCGGCCACAGCTCCCGGAACTGGGCGACCTCGTCGATCGCATGGAGGCGAACCCCATCGTGCTGTTCCCCGTGAACGACTGCGAGGGCCAGCTCGACAAGAGCGGCAGCGTCTCGCCCTGTCCCTCGACCCCCGACAAGTACGACATCATCGGGTTCACCCGGCTGAAGCTGATCGAGGTCTACGAGGGCAACGACCCCGCCGCGATCGGCACCACGGGCGCGAGCGGCACGTGCACGCTGTCGAAGGCCAGCCTCACGAACGGCCAGGTCAAGCCCCTGTCCGACACCTACGGATCGGGCGGCGGATGCCCGGCGGGCTCGCCTGACAACCTGAACGCCGCCGACGTGCATGTCTTCCCGAAGAAGGGCCCCGAGTACCAGCAGTGCGCCCCCGGCGACATCGCCTCCACGTGTGGCTACTGGTACGACCCGGTGGCTCGCCAGATCACCTGGCGCCAGCCGAACGAGACGGACCTCAAGGTCGAGTACGGCTGGTCGATGAATGGGACGGAGGGTGCCTGTGGCACCCGTCGAAGCGATCCGAACGCGATCTGCATCGTGACGGAGTGGCGCGGATTCACCACCTCGTCGGGCGCGATCGGGAGCGGACAGAACTTCGGGGTGAGCGCGTTCGCGCTCTGCGACCTCGAACTGGGGACATGCCCCGAAGAGAGCTGAAGGGCTCAGGAAAGGAGCTAGGGAGATGAGGTCACGCGGTCTGGTGGTCGCGATCGCCGTGGTCCTCGCCATCGTGGCGGCGGCAGCGGTGATCCTCTACACGAACGGTGTCAAGAACGATGCCGTGACGGGCGGAGCGCTCTCCGTCGTGGTCGTGTCCAAGCAGGACATCGCGGCCAACACGAACCTGGACCCGCTGCTGGAAGAGGGCGCGTTCACCGAGCTCCGCGTGCCGACCGAGGCGGTCGTCGACGGCGCGGTCACGAGCATGAGCGAGCTGCGTGGGCAGACCACGACGGCGCCGATCCTCGCGAACGAGCAGATCGCCAGCCCCCGTCTGTCCAGTGGCGAGGCTCCGACAGGTGGCGCGCTCGGCATCACTCCGGGCAACGTCGGTCTTCCGATGGTGCTCGAAGGTGGACCTGCCGGGTACGGCGTGATCCAGCGCGGCGACAGCGTCGCGGTGTACGCGTCCTTCAAGCCCGGCGAGATCGTGCCGAAGGCGGCCCTGCGACAGATCCTGTCGCCGGCGCAGCTCTCGAAGCTGCTCTCGGAGACCAGCACCAACGGTCCCCTCGTGGCGATCCCGTTCAAGTTCACCGTGACGGTCGTGCAGGCCACGCGGGTGCTCAACATCCAGAACCCCGTCGTCGTCGAGGGCAACAAGTTCAGTGAGTCCAACATCCCGCTGACCCTCGACCTGACTCCGACAGACGCAGAAGCGGTCACGTACGCCTTGGTCAACGCCGACCTGGTGAACCTGGCCCTGCTGCCGCCGGAGAACGAGGACGGATACCCGGTCGAGGCGAGCCTCGGCGCCTCCTACGACGACATCGTGGGGGTCAAGGGATGACAGAGGCCAGCGTCGTCGCCGTCGGGACGCCGCAGTCCTTCCGCCAACAACTGGCTCGCTCTCTCGAGGTCGAGCCGGACGAGGTGGGCTGGGTGCAGTCCGCGACCGCGGCAGAAGAGCTCTTGATCCACGCCTTCGGCCCGATCGACGTGCTCGTGCTCTCGCCTGAGGTCAAGGAGCCTGACGCCCTCGGACTCGCTGAGTTCGTGGGGCGCCAGGCTCCGGGTACCGCGATCGTGCTGGTGCGCGATCACACGTGGAACGGGTTGCTGCCCGCCGCGATGCGAGCCGGCATCCGCGACGTGGTCGACATGACGCAGGGCACCGAGGAGCTGCGGGACGCCGTCGAGCGTGCCGTGGTCTGGGCCTCGAACCTGCGATCGGTCGGCATCACGCGGCAGGAGAGCCACGGGGGTCAGCGAGGCAAGATCATCTCGGTCTTCTCCTCGAAGGGTGGGGCGGGCAAGACGTTCCTCACCACGAACCTCGCCTGCGCGATCTCGGAGGTCACCGGCCAGGACACGGCGGTGGTCGACCTCGACTTCGACATGGGTGACGTGTTCACCTACTTCGGGAGCGAGCCGCCGTCGAACATCCCCGACCTCATGGCCCTCGGCGAGGGCGGTACCCACGAGCGCATCCGCGAGATCGGCATGCAGGTCACCGACCATCTGTGGGCCTACGGGGCCCCGGCCGACCCGACGGCGGAAGCGCCGGCGGGCGAGTCGATCGGGAAGTTCCTGCGCGCGATGCGCAACGACTTCCCGTACGTGATCGTCGATGCGTCGGTCGACTACTCGGACTCGGCGCTGGTCTGCTTCGATCTGTCGGAGCTGATCTGCCTGATCACGAGCCTCGACGTCGTCGGTGTGAAGCATCTGGGGAAGGCGCTCGACACCCTGCTGCAGATCGGCCTGCCGCGCGACCGATTCCGGGTCGTGCTGAACCGTGCCGACTCGAAGGTGGGTCTGGACTCGAGCGATGTCGAACGGGTCATGAAGGTGCAGGTCGACGCGATGATCCCCTCGAGCCGGCTCGTGCCGACGTCCCTGAACAAGGGGCGTCCGGTCGTGCTGGACGAGCCCTCCTCGGAGGTGGCGGTTGCAGTGCGGCAACTCGCGGGCAAGTTCGCCGAGATCACCGACACGGCCGACGGCGTCGCTCCCGCGAACGGTGACGGCGGTCGCAAGAAGAAGCGCCGCTTCGCCCGAGCCTGATCGAGAAGGAAACGGAGAGGAGCACCGAGATGTCGCTGGCAGACAGGCTGGCCAAAGCCCAGCAGAAGGACCGGATCGCCGAGGTCCGGACCAAGGTGCAGGAGCGCTTGGTCGAGGTGCTCGGTCCACGGCTCTACGACTCGACGTTGTCCGACACCGAGCTCGAAGGCCTGGTGCACCAGCGTCTGCGCGAGCTCCTCGATGAGGAGGAGAGCAGCCTCTCCGCGCAGGAGAAGCTGTTGATCGTGCGTCAGATCGGCGACAGCGTGCTGGGTCTGGGCCCGCTGGAGCCGTACATCCGTGACCCAGAGGTCACGGAGGTCATGGTCAACAACTGGGACACGATCTACGTGGAGCGGGCCGGCAAGCTGTTCTGGACCGGTACGAAGTTCCACGACGAGCAGCAGCTGCGCCGCACGATCGACAAGATCGTCGGCAAGGTTGGCCGCCGCGTCGACGAGGCCTCGCCGTATGTGGACGCCCGCCTGCCCGACGGCTCGCGCGTGAACGCCGTGATCCCGCCGCTGGCCCTCGATGGCCCGGCGCTCACGATCCGCAAGTTCTCCGCCGACCCCTACCAGGCCGACGACCTGGTGGAGTTCGGCACGATGAGCTCCGCCGTCGCGCGGTTCCTCGACGCCTGCGTGCGTGGACGCGTCAACATCATCGTGTCTGGTGGGACCGGTTCGGGCAAGACGACCACGCTGAACGTGCTGTCGTCGTTCATCCCCGACGACGAGCGCATCATCACGATCGAGGACGCCGCCGAGCTCAAGCTGCAGCAGCCGCACGTGGTGCGCCTCGAGTCACGCCCGCCGAACATCGAGGGCAAGGGCGCGGTCGTGATCCGCGACCTCGTGCGCAACTCCCTGCGTATGCGTCCCGACCGTATCGTCGTCGGCGAGGTCCGTGGCCCTGAGGCCCTGGACATGCTGCAGGCGATGAACACCGGCCACGACGGCTCGATCTCGACGATCCACTCCAACACGCCGCGTGACTCGCTGTCTCGACTCGAGACGATCACGATGATGTCGGGCATGGACCTGAGCTCGCGCTCGGTCCGCGAGCAGATCTCTTCGGCGATCCAGCTCATCGTGCACCAGTCCCGCCTCAAGGACGGCTCGCGTCGCATCACGCACGTGACCGAGGTCGCCGGCATGGAGAGCGACGTGATCACCCTGCAAGACATCTTCCTGTTCGACTTCTCCGCGGGCATGGACGAGGACGGCAAGTTCCTCGGGCGCCTGAAGGCCACCGGCCTTCGTCCGCAGTTCCTGGACAAGCTGGCCGAGCGCGGCGTGCTCCTCGACGCCGACACGTTCGCTCTGGAACCGAAGGGGGACCGGTGATCGGCGCCTCGTTCTGGAGCACGCCGGGCGCGCAGATCGTGCTCGCCGCACTCGTCGGCGGGGCGGTCTTCGCGTTGGGTTGGCTGCTGCTCGGCACCGCATCGCGCGCCAAGAAGGATCGTGAGATCGCGGCCCGCATGGCGGCCGTGACCGGCGCGGGCGGCATGAGGCACCCCGTCGCGACGCAGCCCGGGGGGTCGCAGGGGTGGATCCCCGATCGGGTCACGAAGTTCGGCACGCGCTTCGCGGACGTCGCGTGGCTTCAGCGAACGGCTCGACGCGGAGCTCGAGTCGGCGGGCGTGAAGGTGCGCTCCGGCGAGTTCGTGGTGCTCTCGGTGGTGGCCTTCGTGGTGGGCGCCGTGCTCGCCGCAGCGTTGCTCAAGGTCGGTCTGCTCGCGTTGGTCGTGGGGGCCGCCTGCGGCGTGGGCCCGACGATGGCGCTGCGCATGTCGCTGCGCAAGCGCACCGAGAAGATGCGCGAGCAGCTGCCCGACGTGCTCACGATCATGGCCAGCTCGCTGCGCGCCGGCCACAGCTTCATGCAGGCACTCGATACGACCGCGCGTGAGATCGCGCAGCCCGCGGCGACCGAATTCCAACGGGTGGTCTCCGAGATCCGCCTGGGGCGCCCGACCGACGACGCCCTCGAGGCGCTTGCGATCCGGGTAGGCAGCGCTGACTTCCGCTGGGCGGTGCTGGCGGTCAACATCCAGCGCGAGGTCGGCGGCAACCTGGCCGAGATCCTCGACAACGTGGCCGACACCCTGCGCGAACGAGCCATGATGCGCCGCCAGATCCAGGTGCTGACGGCGGAAGGCCGTTTGTCGGCATGGGTGCTCACGGCCCTGCCGATCGCGATCGGTGTGTACATGTACGCGGTGAACCCCGACTACATCGGCCTGCTCTTCACGACGAAGCTCGGGCTGTTCATGTTGGGCACGGCCGTGATCCTGCTCGTGCTCGGGGATCTTCTGGATGAGAAAGATCGTGGATATCGATGTCTGAGATCTGGCTGGTTCTCGCTGTCGCATCCGCCTTCTTCGCCGTGGTGCTCGTCGGCCTGGCGCTCGAGTCGGGCTCGTCGGAGAAGAAGCGCGCGCTCCGTCTGCTCGAGTCTCAGGTGAGCAGCTCGTCGGAGTCCATCAACCTGCGCGAGCAAGAGCTGTCGAAGAACTTCGGCCAGCGCGTGCTCGTGCCCGTGGTCGCCGGCGCCGGCCGGGTGGCGAGGCGGGTCACGCCGCTCGACACCCGCGATCGGGTGGCCAAGAAGCTGCTGCTGGCCGGTGGACCCGTCGGGTGGGACGCCGAGCGCGTGCTCGCCTTCAAGGTGATCGGTGCCGTCAGCGGCGTCTTCGGGGGGTTCGTGCTGTCGACGATGTTGAAGCCCGCGCCCTTCATCGCGATCGTCGCGATCGCCCTGCTCGCGTTCGTGGGGTTCGTGCTGCCCGACTCGCTGTTGAACCGCAAGGTCGACCGAGCGGCAGAAGGAGATCCTCAAGACGCTCTCGGACACCCTCGACCTGCTGACGATCAGCGTCGAAGCCGGTCTGTCGCTGAACGCGGCGATCGCCCAGGTCGTGCAGAACGTGCCGGGCGTGCTCTCGGCCGAGTTCGCCCGCATGCTCCAGGAGATCCAGCTGGGGGTGCCGCGTTCCGAGGCCTTCCGACACCTCGCCGACCGCACCGACGTCGAAGAGCTGAACGGGTTCGCCCTGGCGATGATCCAAGCCGACGTGTTCGGTGTCTCGATCGCCAGCGTGCTGCGCACCCAGGCCCAACAGCTGCGCATCAAGCGCCGTCAGGCCGCCGAGGCCAAGGCCCAGCAGACGCCGGTGAAGATCGTGTTCCCGCTGGTGCTCTGCATCTTGCCGGCCCTGTTCGTGGTCATCGTCGGGCCCGGGCGCGATCCAGATCGTCACCCAGCTCTTCGCGCAGTAGTCTCTGAACGTCCCCGACCGCGTCGACGCGCCGGTCGATCGGGCTCGTCACCGCGGTCCGACTGCGGCCGACGTGCGCGCATACGACCTAGGTCGTCGCCAGGCCGATCGGCCTCAGGATGACCCCTTGGTCCGATAGCACACCACGCCTAGACTGGTTATCGTCCCCCATACAGGGGATGAGGGATATCACCCCCTCCAGTGAACGAGATGGGGACCACGGGGACGTCAGCTGGGCCGAACGACTCGCCGACCTTCCCCACGAACCGGATGACAGATGAGGCGAGCGATGCAACGACCCATCGAAGATGCGATGCACACCCCGGACACGGGCGTGCTCGGCCCCCCCGCCGACGATGAGTCCGCTGTCGAGGATGCCACCCTCGAGGATGCGAAGTTCGACATCGGCGACAACGCTGTCGAGGACGATCTGAGCGTGATCGCGCAGGAAGGCGACGTCGCGGTGATCCGCGACCTGCAGCCGGAGAGGGACGCCCCCGCCGCGACCGAGCGAGGCTCTGAGGCTCCTCAGGTCGACCTCGCCGCGCTTCCGCGCGCCCGACGGGGCAACCCAGATGCGGTACCGCATGCTCGCAGCGGGCCACATCGCGAGCGACATCGCCTGCCTCACCCTCGTGCTCCTGGCGACCGAGTTGCCCAGCAACATCCTCGATGCGCTCTCGCTCTCGTCATACGACTGGGTCTTCGCGCTCCTCGGCACCCTCATCTGGGTCGGCATCTTCCACGCCTTCGGGCTCTATGCGTCGAAGTTGCACTCCTCGCCCGAGGAGATCCGGCGCGTGATCGGTGCGACGTCGGTGGGAGCCGCCCTGCTGATGGTGCTGGGCGCGGGCGGGCTCTCGACGATCGGCTCCGGGAGGCTCGCGATGGTCTTCCTCCTGCTGGTCGCGTTCGAGGTCGGCAGCAGGCTCGTGTGGCGACGGTACGCGCGGAGCCTTCGACAGAAGGGACTCCTCGCGTATCGCACGATCGTGATCGGCTCGGCCCACGACGCTGCGAACGTGTCGCGGGCGCTGATCGACGACGAGAACAGCGGATTCTTCCCGATCGGACGCGTGTCGCGCGAGGACGGCGCCGACATGGAGGGTGCCCCCGCCTTCCTCGGTGACATCAGCGAGCTTCCGGCGGTCGTCCGCGATCGCAGCGCTGAAGCGATCGTGGTGGCGTCGCCGGTGCTCAGCGTCGCCGAACTGGGTGCGGTGCAGCAGCTCGCTCGCCGCGAGCACCTCGCCATGCGTCTCGTGGCTCAGGGTGCCGCACATGCTGACCCATCGCCTGACGCTTCAGCCTGTCGGCTCGCTGATGACGGTGGCGGTCCGACCCGCCGAGCTGTCGGGCAGCCAGGCAGCGCTCAAGCGCGGCTTCGATGTGGTCACCGCGAGCCTCGCGCTCCTGATCTCGATGCCGATCCAAGTGGCGATCGCGCTCGCGATCGCGGCCACGTCTCGCGGACCGGTGCTCTTCCGCCAGCGCCGTGTCACGAAGGACGGCCGCGCGTTCACCGTCTACAAGTTCCGAACGATGCAGCACGGCGCGGAGCTCGCGATGGACGAGGCAGGCGTCGACCGCACGCAGCCGTTCTTCAAGGGCGGCGCCGCACCCCCGGTCACCGGCCTCGGGAAGGTGCTGCGAGCGCTGAGCCTCGATGAGCTCCCGCAGCTGTGGAACGTCATCCGCGGCGATATGAGCCTCGTCGGTCCGCGTCCGCTCCCCGCCGAGCAGGTCGATGCGAACCCCGAGCTGCTCGGCCCACGGCACGAGGTCCGAGCCGGGCTCACCGGCTGGTGGCAGGTGAATGGGCGCAGCGACGTCAGCGCCGAGGAAGCGATCAACCAAGACTTGTTCTACATCGAGAACTGGTCGCTCTCGCTCGACCTGTACATCATCGGGCGCACCGTCGGCGTGCTGTTGTTCCACCGAGGGGCGAGGTGAGCCTCTCCGAGGCGGCGATGCCAGGCTCAGACCGCACGTCCGAGACGATGTCCGACGCCGTCGGACGATCGGTCTCCGGGAACGAGGGGCTGCCACATCGCTCGATCCTCGGCATGCGGGTCGACGCCCTCACGTACCCGGACGCGATCGAGCGTGTCGCGCGGTGGGCCAGAGCGGGTGAGGCGCGAACCGTCGGCGTGGCGACGGTGAACAACGTGATGGAGGCGTACGACCATCCCCCCTTCCGCGACGTGATGAACCGCTGCGACCTCGTGACGCCCGATGGGACCCCGCTAGTCTGGGGGCTGCGACTCCTCGGGGTTCCCGACGCCACCCGCGTCTACGGTCCGGAGCTGACGCCCCGCCTGCTGGCGCGAGCCGCCGAGGCCGGGCTTCCGGTCGGCTTCTACGGCGGCAGTCCCGAGGTGATCGAGGCGCTCCGAGCGGTGGCGGCCGATCGCTGGCCCGCCCTGAATATCGCGTACGCGTACAGCCCGCCCTTCCGAACGCTCGACGACCGAGAGGACGAGGAGATCGTCCGTGCCATCGTCGCCAGTGGGGTCCGTATCCTGTTCGTCGGACTCGGCTGCCCCAAGCAGGAACGGTGGATGGACGATCATCGCGACCGGCTGCCGTTGGTGCAGCTGGGTGTGGGGGCAGCGTTCGACTTCTTGGCGGGCACGAAGCGCCAGGCCCCAGCGATCCTGCAGCGTGCGGGGCTCGAGTGGTTGTTCCGTCTCGCCACCGAACCCCGGCGGCTCTGGAAGCGGTATCTCCGCCACAACCCCCGGTTCTTGGCGCTGTTCGGGGCGCAGGTCGTTCGCGCCCGCTCGAAGCACGATCGTGGCGGTTCTCAAGACCGACCACGGGCCTGACGATGCAGTCACCGGTTCGCGCTCGAACGGGTTCGTGACGCTGATCGATCGGAAGACGATGGTGGCAGGAGGAGCGACATGCGGGTAGGGGTCATCGGAACGGGACACGTGGGCTTGATCACGTGTGCCTCTTTCGCGGCGGTGGGCCACGACGTGGTCGGCACCGATGCCGACCGGACCAAGATCGACGCCTTGCTCGCAGGCGACATGCCGTTCCACGAGCCTGGAGTCGCCGATTCCATCCGGGAGGGTGTTGCGGCAGGGCGATTGACCTTCGCGTTCGAGACGGCCGAGGCCGTTCGCGACGCCGATGTCGTCTTCGTGTGTGTCGGCACCCCCCCGAGGGCCACCGGTGAAGCGAACCTCGTCGCCGTGGAACAGGCCGTTCGCGAGGCGATGCACCACGCGAAGCCCGGATTGGTGATCGCCGAGAAGTCCACGGTGCCGGCCGGCACGGCTGATCGGGTGGTCCGCGCCGTCGCGCTGCAGCGTCCCGATCTGGCAGCCTCCGTCGAAGTGGTCTCGAACCCGGAATTCCTAAGGGAGGGCCACGCGTTGCAGGACGCGATGCATCCCGAACGCATCCTCGTCGGGGCTGCGACGGAGTCCGCGTTCGCGCGCATGCGTGCGCTCTACGAGCCGTTCACGGCACAGGGTTCCCGACTGATCGAGACCGACATCAGGACCGCGGAGCTTGCCAAGCACGCGTGCAACGCCTTCTTGGCGCTGAAGATCTCATACGCGAACGCTCTCGCCCGGATCTGTGAGCGTGCCGACGCTGATGTCGACGCGGTCACCGAGGTGATGGGGGCCGATTCGCGGATCGGGCCGGCATTCCTCAACGCCGGTCTCGGCTATGGCGGGTACTGCTTCCCCAAGGACCTGGTGGCCTTCGACCACCTCGCGTCGACCCTCGGGTACGACTTCGCGATGCTGCGAGAGGTCGGGCGCATCAATGACGAGGCGGTCGACGCCACTGTCGACAAGGTCCGCGACGCCCTGTGGAACCTCGACGACAAGCGAGTGGCGCTGCTCGGGCTCGCCTTCAAGCCGGGCACCGACGACGTGCGGATCGCGCCGGCGCTGATGCTCGCCGAGCGCCTGCGCGGGCTCGGCGCCTCCGTGGTGGGATATGACCCACATGCCGCGGACAGTGCCGTGCGCGCCCAACCCGAACTCGAGATCGCAGCCTCGGCGTACGAGGCGGCTCGTGACGCGCACTGCATCGTGCTCTGCACCGAGTGGGACGAGTTCCAGGACCTCGACTTCGCGAAGCTCGGTGAGATCATGGTGACGCGCGTCCTCGTCGACGGGCGCAACGCGATCGAAGCCTCGCGCCCTCTCGCGCACGGTTTCCTCTACTACCCGATGGGACGGCGCCCCTCCGCGCCCGGCCGTGCCTAGGGCACTGGTCACCGGCGGCGCCGGCTTCCTGGGCTCGCACCTGTGCGAGCGGCTCTTGTCCGAAGGATGGGGCGTCGTCGCGTACGACTCCCTGCTCACCGGCCGCCGTGAGAATCTCCGGGTCGCCGAGCGGAACCCGGAATTCGCGCTCGTCGAGCACGACGTCACGCTCGAGCTCCCCGATCCCGGCGCGGTCGACTGGGTGCTGCATCTCGCCTCGCCCGCATCGCCACCGGACTACTTCGATCATCCGATCGAGACCCTGCGAGTCGGGGCGCTCGGCACGATGCGCGCGCTCGAGCTCGCTCGCGAGCGGGAAGCGGGCTTCCTGCTCGCCTCGACATCGGAGGTCTACGGCGACCCCGCCGTGCATCCGCAGGTGGAGTCGTACTGGGGCAACGTGAACCCGGTCGGGCCGCGGTCCGTCTACGACGAGTCCAAGCGGTACGCGGAGGCGCTGACGATGGCCTACGGACGCACCTACGGGATGAATGCGAAGGTGGTGCGCATCTTCAACACCTATGGGCCCCGCATGCGCCGCGACGACGGCCGGGCGGTGCCCAACTTCGTCGCCCAATCATTGGGTGGCCTCCCGCTCTCGGTCTACGGCGACGGGTCGCAGACCCGATCTCTGTGCTACGTCGACGATCTGATCGAGGGCTTCATCCGATACCTCGACGTCGATGAGGTCGGCCCCATGAACCTCGGGAACCCCGAGGAGGTCACCATCTTGCAGTTGGCGGAGATGGTCGCCGAGATCGCCGGGGCGACGGAAGAGATCGAGTTCCTTCCACCGTTGGTCGATGATCCCACGGTACGATGCCCTGACGTGACGATCGCGCGAGCGTGGCTCGGATGGGAACCCACGGTTGCTCTCCGAGACGGGCTCACGCGAACGGTTGCGTGGGCGCGCGACGCCGGTTGGGGAGACGCCTGAGCTCTTTGCGTCACCCACACCGAAGAGCAAGGCGTTGTGTGGGCGAAGGCGTACGGCCGTCGAACGATCCGCAAATAGGCCGTTCGACGGGTTGCCCTCCGTAGCCCGAATGACCTATGATGCGCCGAGATTCGCGACACGGCCCGTGCGGGGGCCGTGACCCTAGAGGAAGGAACGTGCATGAAGAAGGCTGCTGCGGTCTTGGCCGGTTCGATGGTCTTCTTGACCATGCTCGCTGGCACCGCGTTCGCGTACAACGAGACCGCGCCGACCGACGATGTCCTCGTCGAGGGTGCGGGCGGAGGCACCGCGTTCACCGGTGGTGACGCTTCGACGGCCGCGATCATGGCGCTCGCCCTGGTTGCCGTCGGCCTCATCGCGCTCTTCGTGGCTCGGCGTCGCACGGCGACCACCTCGTAACGCCACGTTCGAACCGGCTCTCCGAACACCCCGGGCCGAAGGTCCGGGGTGTTCGTGCGTTCTACCCGAAGATGCGCGCGAGATCGCGCCACCATCGCAGCGGAGCCCGGGCGCGGAACCGGACGACCAGATCCGTCCGACCCTCGGGCGTCCCGGTCCATATCGCTGCACCATCGTCGATCGCCATCGGTTCGCTCGTCCATACGACGTCGGTGCCCGATGGCGGACGCACCACGACCTCGATCTCCGTCGGTTCGATCGTGATCTGCGGAAGCACGGTGAGGCGGTAGACCCCTCCTGAAGAGTTCCCCGACCACACGTTCCTGCGGTGCGTCACGATGCGAAGGGTCGACCGTCCGCCCCCTGGAGTCGTGATGATGTCCTGATAGTGCTGCCGGCCGAGCTCTTCGTCGGCCCGCATCGCTTGCTCATCGCCGTTGCGCTGCGCTTCCACCAGGTCGCAAGGACCGGGGCACGAGGCCGTGACGATCGAGACGTTGTCGCCCGCGTCGACGCCCTCGAAGTTGTTGCCGGGGCCGATGAGGTACCGCGGAACGCCCTGCGTGGGCGCGTCGTTGCGGATCTCGATCTCGGTCGTGGCGAATCCCTCGCCTTCGCCGCCGAGCAGGACGTCGTATCGCACAGAGCGGGTCGCGTAGAAGTCGATCTTGCTCCCCGATCGACTGTTGACGTGCACCGCCAGCAGGTCGCTTCCCTCGGGTGCAGTCAGCCCACGATCGAGTTTCGCGAGCTCGAGCCCGCGTTGCAGGGTCGGGTCGGCCAGGTAGAACTTCAGATGGCCGCCGGCGACGACGGCCGACATCGCACCGACCTTGTCCGCCTGTTCCGTCCGCTCGGCGAGGAAGCCCTCGAACGCGACGCCCACGACGTCGCCGAGCAGGGCCTTGCGGTCCGACGGGCTCTCGAACAGCACGTACGCCTCGTTGGACAGGAAATCGACGATCGATCGCGCGTTGACCCTGATCCCCAGGCCAGGCACGGTGGCCGGCCCGGTGACTCGGAACAGCGCTGCGACGGCGAACGGATCGGCGACGATCACCCCATCGAGCCGCTCGCCCGTGCCGAACTCGTACAGCGACAGGGCCGCGCGGCCAGCCGAAGGGAGGTCGGGGGTCATGTTCAGGTCTCGCCACGATCCCGCACCCCCGTACGGGTCCCAGATCCGCCGGTAGTCCGGGTTGGGAGCCGGCACCTGATCGGGTGTCGCCTCGGGGAGCGATCGGATGGGCCTGAACCGACCGATCTCGAGCGAACCCTCATCCGCCTCGAGGATCGCGTAGGCCCCTCCGAGACCGCCGGTGCCGCGTTGCTCTGCCGGACTCTCGGCGATCACGAGGTAGCGTCGCGGACCGTCGCTGCCGGCGAACGCTGGCAATCCCTCGACCAAGAGCGAAGCCGCATCGAGCGTCTGGCTGGCCGTCGCTGCCTGCTCTTCTGCGATGAATCGAGCATCGGCGACCGGGGCCGGGATCAGGCTCGCGGGTGTATCGCGCACCGTCCTCAGTGCTGTTCGTGCCTCAGCTGCCGCGACTGCAACATCGTCGGCGAGGCTCCTGATCTCCTCGATGGGGAGCACGCCTCCCGAGGGGGCGAGCGAGCCCAACCCGTCGGGGAGCGCCGCGATCGATCGGGTGAGTTCGGCACCGGCGCCGGCCAGGTCGGCGCCGGCTTCACAGACACCCGCGGCAACGTCGAACGACCGGCCGAGGACGGGCAGTCGGGCCAGCAGGCCACCCAATCCGCTCGAGGCTCGCTCTCGTCCGCCGACGAAGTGAGCTTCGGCGGCCTCGAATCGATCGAGCGCCCGATCGAGGTCGCCTGCCGCCAGGGCCCGGCGACCCTGCGTGACGGCGATCCTGCCGGCCTCGGCGTCGGAACGCACGCCGATCCCGACGACGACGGCCGCCACGATCACGACGACGATCACGCAGACGAGGAAGGCGACGACCGACAGTGGCCGGTGCCACGACGAGGAGGGGCCCGTCGCATCACCGGACGAGGATGGACCCGTGCCGTCAGAGGATGGATCCGTGCCGTCACCGGGGGCGGCGTCGGGGCTGTGGCTCGAGGTCGTCATGGCATGGGTCGACGGCGGGAGCCGGACAACGGAGTCTAGCATCGGGCGCGATGCGGGGCGCTTGCTAGGCTTCTCCGCCATGCACGTTGCCTACCAGGGAGAGCCCGGCGCCTACAGCGAGCGCGCGGTGCTGGCGCTGTTCCCCGACGCCGAGCCGATGCCGTGTGAGACCGTGCGCCTGGTGTTCTCCCGCGTGACGAGCGGCGAGGCCGATGCCGGTGTCGTGCCGCTCGAGAACTCCCAGGCCGGCTCGGTCAACGAGACCTATGACCTGCTCCAGCACACGAGCATGCTGCGCATCGTCGGGGAGGCCATGGTTCGCGTCGACCATGCGCTGCTCGGCGTGCCCGGGGCGCGGTTGGAGCAGGTGCGCAGAGCACACTCGCACTGGCAGGCGCTCGCCCAGTGCGAGGAGTTCCTTTCGTCGTTGCAGATCGTGCCCGTGCCGGTGCACGACACGGCGGGCGCCGCGCGCATGGTCGCCGAGCGGGGCGACCGTCAGGACGCCGCGATCGCGAGCGTGGAAGCCGGCACCGCGCTCGGGCTCTCGGTGCTCTCCGAGCGCATCCAGACCGAGAAGGAGAACCTCACGAGGTTCGTGGCGATCTCGACCGACGCCACCGGGCTCGGCGCGGCAGACAAGACCTCGCTCGTGATGGCGGTGCTCGACGAGCCCGGGTCGCTGCTCGCCTCGCTCCAGCCGTTCGCTGAGCGCGCGATCAACCTGCACAAGCTGGAATCGAGGCCCAGGCGCGGCAAGGCATTCGAGTACGTGTTCTACGTGGACCTCATGGCCGCGGCCGACTCGCCCGAGGTGGAGGAGGCTCTTGCGTCGGTGGCCCAGCACACCTCGTTCCTGCGCGTGCTGGGGAGCTACCGCTCGGCCGGCGACCCGGTCTAGCGGCGTTCCAGTTCGCCGCGGTCCGGCCGATACGATGGGCCGCATGACGCCTGAGGTGCACGGCGCGCGCGTGTCGCGGCGAACGATCGCCGTCGCTGCCGGCGTCGCGTCGAGCCTCGTCGTGGCCGCGGTGGGATTCGCGTTGATCGGCGGCGGCGACGACACCGGCAGCACGGGAGCAGCGCCACCCGCGCCGGTATCGGTCCGCACCCCGAAACCCGCGAATCGCTCGTTCGAGGGGGTCACGACCTTCCGCGGCAACGAGAGCCGCTCGTACTACGGCGTCGGGCCTGTGCCCCTCGACCCGGTCGTGCGATGGCGGCATCCTGAACGCGCCAAACTGTGCTCTGAGTCGATCGTGGGCGTCGACGTGTCGGAGTGGTGCGGCACCGGCTGGACCGGTCAGCCGAACGTGATCGAGCTGCCCGGTGGGGGCGTCGAGGTTCGGGAAGGCGCCTACGACGGTCAGTACCACTTCGTCGACGGGGACTCGGGCGAACCCGTGCGCGAGCCCCTGGCCACCCACGACCTCGCGAAGGGCTCGGCGACCACCGACCCCGACGGCTTCCCGCTGTACTACGCCGGCTCGCGCGACGGCCACCTGCGGGTCGTGGCGCTCGACCGCGAGGACCCCACGACCCTGTGGAGCATCGACGGCGGCACGAGCGTGCCGAGGCCGCTGCGCAACGACGACTGGGACGGGGCCCCGCTCATCGTGCGCGACCACCTCATCACCGGGGGTGAGAACGGCTGGCTGTACGTGATCCGGCTGCACCGCGGCTACGACGACGCCGGCCTCGTCACTGTCGCCCCCGACGTGGTGGCGACGATCCCGGGGTTCGACGACGAGCTGCTGGCGGCGCTCGGCGACCGAGAGGTCTCGATCGAGAACTCCGTCGCGTTCCGCAGGGGCATCGTGTACTTCGCGAACTCGGGCGGGCTCGTGCAGGGGTGGGACATCCGCGGCGTGCTCGACGGCGGCACCGAGGTGGAACAGGTGCTGCGCTTCTGGGTCGGTGACGACGTCGATGCCTCGATCGTGCTCGACGCCCAGGGCTTCCTGTACGTGGCGGCGGAGTACCAGCGGTTCAACGAGCGATCTCGCGAGGTCGGCCAGCTCATGAAGCTCGACCCCCGCGCCCCCGACGACCCGCTGGTCTGGAGCATCGATGCACGCGAGATCGGGTTCGAGGGCGCGGGTGGCAGCTGGTCCACGCCGGCCCTGTACGGCGACGTGGTGTTCTTCTCGACCGCCGCCGGACGCGTGCTCGAAGTGGACCGCGGTACCGGCGCGGTGCTGCACGAGATGCAGGTCGGCGCGCCCTCGATCGCCTCGCCGGTCGTCGTCGACGGGGTGCTGATCCTGGGCGACTGCCTCGGCGATCTGTACGCGTGGGACATCTCCGACCCGTCCGAGCCCCCGCCGCTGCTGTGGAAGATGCGGTTCGAGGGCTGCATCGAGTCCACGCCTGCGGTGTGGAAGGGGTGGCTCTACCTCGGCACGCGTGAGGGCTACCTCTACGGCATCGCCGACGCCGCGGCGCCCTGAGGCGCGACCAGCCGGTTGGCCGTCAGAGCAGCCCCGGGAAGTCGCTGCGGTACTGCGCCGTCCGCCACGCGGCGAGCGCGAGCGCGCCTACCGTGAGGGCCGCGAACCCGGCGATCGCGATCGCGACGCGCGACGAGCGCTGGCCCCACCCCTCGGCCACAAGCCCGGCGACGAGCCCCGCCACGAAGCCGCCCACGTGCGCCCGCCAGTCGATCAGCGGGAACGTGAACGTGAGGATCAGGTTCAGCAGCAGGAAGGGCACCAAGCCCCGCAGGCGGGCGGCAGCGATCGCGAGCTCGCGGTGACGGTAGTTGTAAGAGACGAACGCGCCGACGACACCGAAGATCGCGCCGGACGCGCCGACGCTCACCTGCGCCGGAGCGCCCGCGAACGCGTACGAGGCTGCGCTTGCGAAGAGCCCGGTGGTGAGGAAGATCGCGAGGAACCGCACCCGCCCGAGCTCGCGCTCCACGACCGGACCGAAGATCCACAGGGCATACGCGTTGAACAGCAGATGCAAGATGCCGCCGTGCAGGAAGATCGCGGTCACCATGCGCCATCCCTGCCCGGTGGCGATGCCGACGAGCTCGCCGCTGGGAAGCTGCGCGAGTCCGACCGAGGCACCGAGCCGCACGAGGTGTGTCGTGGCGGGGCCGCTGACCAACGATCCGACGCCCCCGGCCACCACCTCGAGCACGTAACCGATGCCCATGAGCGCGAGCAGGACGGACGTGACCGAGATGGCCTTCGCGTTCGCGACGGCCACACGCCGTCCGGGCCCTTGGCGGTATTCGCGTCGCGCCTCGGCCACGCACGTGGGGCATTGATGGCCGACGGGCGCCGCGATCATGCATTCCGTGCAGATCGGGCGGCCGCACCGGGTGCAGTGCACGCCGGTGGCCACGTCGGGGTGGCGGTAGCAGTGGTCGCCACCCGGGGGCGGCGGCGGGATGACCGGCTGCTGTTCCATGTCGTCCATGCTACGGGCGCGGCGCGCGAACCCCGACAGGGGACGATCAGGTGGGCACGCGGTCGAGCGCCGCCCGCACCTCGGCCATATCGAACAGCGGGCCCCATCGCTCGACGATCGTGCCGTCGGCGCCGATCAGGAACATCCAGGGCTCGGTGAGGTCGCCGTCGCGCAAGAGCCAGTCGGCCGCCGCCCGGTTCACGACGCTCTCGTCGTAGTCGCGCCAGATCTCGACGTGGATGAACGCCGCGACCTCGCCGTACTCGGCGGCCAGCTGCTCCTGGGCCTCGACCGTCGGTCCACAGAAGTTGCTCATGCAATAGACGGGCGTGGCGAACTGCACGAGCACGGGTCGTCCTGCCTTCAGCGCGGCGGCGATCGTGGTGTCGTGCAGCTCGGGGTCGGGCACGTCGGCGCCACCCTGCGCGCGTGAATCGATCGCGACGGGCGGCGCATCCTTCGAATCCACGGTGAGGTTCTTCGTGGC
The DNA here is from genome assembly GCA_963722795.1 of uncultured Actinomycetes bacterium. Taxonomy (GTDB): domain Bacteria; phylum Actinomycetota; class UBA4738; order UBA4738; family HRBIN12; genus JAOUEA01. The sequence goes on along the minus strand of CAVROD010000001.1, from coordinate 62,591 downwards.
GAGCGCCTCGTCGCCCGGCGCCGGGATGCGGTGCTCGGGGTAGACGGTGAACGCGGCGTCGAGCGTCACAGGGGCGGCGCCGTCGACCGAGGCCGTCACGCTCGCGTTCCAGATACCGGCCTCGGGGAACGTGACGTCGGGCGTCACGTAGACGCCGGCGACATCGGACGGGTTGGTGAGGGTCGGGCCATCGCCCTCGCCGCCGCCTTCGGCAGCGTCGTTGCCCGGCGCGGGCACGAAGCCGGCACTCGTGGAGGGTCCGGCCGCCGGCGGCTGGCCGCCATCGGCGCCCAGGTAGGTGAAGGCGACCTCGATGTCGCCGAACGACAGCAGTTGCACGCCGGCGTCGGCCGTGCTCGAGAAGACGCCGATCTGGACGGGCTCGGGCGATCCGGCGGCGAGGTCGGAGCTCGCCACCTGGGCGGAGAACGAGGATGCGTCACCGGCTGAGGTGCTCAGCGGCGCCTCGCTGGGTTCAGGGTCGCCGCCCGTGCATGCGGCGGCGAACAGCGTCAGTCCGAGCACGGCGGACAGGAGGCGTCGCGTCATGGTCCCCATCCTCTCGCAGCCCGGCGCGAACGTCCGGGGCCGGAGGTCACGCGATGGCCCCTTCGTGCCGCAGCAGCCAGCGCTTGTGGTCCTCGTGGCGGCCGTAGCCGCCGATGGTGCCGCCGGCGTGCACGACCCGGTGGCACGGCACGAAGAGCTCGATCGGGCACGAGGCGAGCGCGCTGCCGGCGGCCCGCGCCGCCCGCGGGCTGCCGGCCATGCCCGCGACGTCACCGTAGGTCCAGAGCTCGCCGTAGGGGATCGTGGCGACCGCGGCCAGCACCCGCCGTGAGAAGGCCGAGCCCACGAGCACGAGATCGGCCGGCACGGTGAACGTCCGGCTGCGATGGGCGAAGTAGGCGCGCGCCTCCCGCCGGGCGGCGGCGGCGAGCTCTCGGGCTTCGGTGGGCTCGCCCGTCAGCCGCCCCTCGAGCGTCAACTCGATGCGAGCTACCGACTCGCCGGCCTCGCCGTCGAAGACCGTGGCGACCACGCCGGCGGGGGAGCACACGATCGCCAGCTCGCCGAGCGGGCTGGGCAGGGTCACGGCATGCAGGCGGCTCATCGCCGACGGCTCAGACCGGTGGCCATGGGTATGGACGATCGGCCGACGGCGCCGGGAACACGGGGTCCTCGGCGATCGACCGGGCACGGTGCGCGAGGGCGTCGACCTCCCGGTCGCTCAGCAGGCCGGTCAGGCGTTCCCGCACCGGGTGCCCGGACGTGAGGGCGCGGCCGAAGGCGCCCACGGCGTCGGCGAGCGCGGCGGGGATCGGCTCGTCCATGAACTCCCAGATCACCGTGCGCAGCTTCGGCTCCTCGTGGAAGCAGACGCCGTGGTCGATCGCCCAGATGCGGCCGTCTTCCCCGAGCAGGCAGTGACCGCCCTTGCGGTCGGCGTTGTTCACGAGCAGGTCGAAGGCGGCGATCGCTCGGAATGCGTCGGGGAAGCGATCCTGCAGCGTGAAGTAGTGCTCCTGTGGCTCGAACGGCACGAACAGCTGCACCGATCCGGCGCCTTCGGGGCCTTCGCGCAGCACGGTCGGCGGCACGTTGGGCCACCCCAGCGCGTTGGAGACCTCGTAGGCCGCGACCTCCCGGCGGCCGAGCGTGCCCTCGGGGAAGTCCCACAACGGGCTCTCCCCACGGTGTGGCTTGTAGACGGCCAGCACCCCCTCGCGACCGGGCTCCGACGCACGCGCCAGGAAGGTGTAGTTCGACGAGTTGGGCAGCAGCCCGAGCAGCTCGAGCGCGCCCGAGGCGATCGCCGCCGGCACGGCACCGGCGGTCAGCGGCTCGACGAGTGGCCGTTCATCGCGGGGCACGCGTGGCCCTCCGCATCCATCGGGTTCCCGCAGAACTGGCACGTCGGGCGCCCCGCGTCGACCACCGCGGCGCCGTGCCGGGAGAGCGCCAGCATCTGCTCGCTGGTCGCCTCGACGCGCACCACGTCGGGGTCCGCCGCCGCGAGCGCGATGCGTGGGTCGTCGGGCTCGAGGTCGGTCTCGGTCTCAGGGTCGGGCACGAATTCCTCGATCTCGAGCATGAACCGCTGTGCGTCATGGTCGTAGCCGATCGAGAGCTTGCCCGCGCGCCAGACCGGGTCGACCGGCTCCTCGAGATCCATCGCATCGTCGCGGCCGACGGAGGTCTCGAGTTGGAGGTCGGCGAGCAGTTCCAGGATGGACGCGGACAGCAGCTGCACCTGTTGCTTCTCGACCACGATGCTCACGAGGCGGTCGCCGCTGCGGGCCTGCAGGTAGAACGTGCGTGCGCCCGGCTCGCCGATCGTGCCGACGGTGATGCGTTCGACGGGGCCGAGATCCATGCGACCTATCCTGGCAGGGTCCCGTCCATCGTGGCTACCGTCGCCGTGCCGGGCCTGGCGCATCGGGCGCGGCCTCCCACGCTGGGGTGCCGCCACCCGGGGCGAACCGGCTGAGATCGCCCGTGTCGTTCACGAGCAGCACCCGGGGCCCGCCCGAGGCGTCGATCGTGACCACCGACACCGACGCGGTGTCGACGACGATGCGCTGGAACCGCTCGAGGGGCGCGCCGGTGAGGCCGGCGAGCATCACCCGGAGGATGTCGCCGTGCGTCGCGACCACGACGCGCCCGCGCCGATGCCGCCGGGCGATCGCGTGCAGCTCCTCGAGCGAGCGGTCATGGGCTTCGGCGAAGCTTTCGCCGCCGCCGGGGAACCGGAAGGTCTCGGGGCGTTGTTGCACTTCGACCCAGGCCTTCGTGCGGCGCAGGCGGGCAAGCGGCTTGCCCGTCCACGAGCCGGCGTGCATCTCGATCAGCCGGTCGCGGGTCACGACCGGCACGCGGCACGCCGCCGCGAGCGGCTGCACCGTCTCGACGCACCGCTCGAGCGGGCTGGAGTAGATGGCGGTCGGTCGCATGGGCGCGAGGCGCGCGGCGAGGTGCTCGGCCTGCGCCAGGCCGCGGCGATCGAGTGCGATGCCACCGGTCTGGCCGTAGAGCATGCGCCCGGTCTGGGCGGTCAACCCGTGGCGCACGAGGAAGAGGGTGGTCATGGCGGGCGCAGCATAGGCCACCGTCAGGCCGGCGAAGGCAAGCGCACCGTGAAGGTCGTGCCGGTGCCGAGCTCGCTCGCCACGCCGACGGAGCCTCCGTGGTTCTCGGCCACGTGCCGCACGATCGACAGGCCGAGGCCGGTGCCGCCGGTCTCCCGGGAGCGAGCTCGGTCGACCCGGTAGAAGCGCTCGAAGACGCGAGGCAGGTCACGAGCGGGGATGCCAACGCCTGTGTCGTGCACGGTGAGCACCGCTTCGTGCTCACCGGCCTCGACCGCGATCTCCACACTGCCCCCGGCAGGTGTATGGCGCACCGCGTTGTCGATCAGGTTGCGCACGAGCAGCGAGAGATCGCGGGCCGATCCGGTGATGGAGGCCGGCGCGGGAGCCCGCACCGTGACGTGCACCCCCGCCTCGCGGCCTGCATCGTCGAAGCGCTCGGCCTCTTCACGCACGATGGCGTCGACCCGCACGCGCTCGGTCAGCTCGCTGCCCGATTCCAGTCGCGACAAGTCCAGCAGGTCGGCGACGATGCGGGAGAGCCGCCGCGCCTCACGCTCGAGCTGGGCGGCGAAGCGCGACACAGCGTCGGGGTCGTCGTCGGCGACCGCGCGCAGGGTCTCGGCGGCCGCCTGGATCGAGGCAGCGGGCGTCTTCAGCTCGTGCGAGGCGTTCGCGACGAAGTCACGCCGGACCGTGTCGATGCGCCGGGCATCGGTCACGTCGGTCACCACCATCAGCACCGCGCCCTCTCCGGCGGGCGCCACCGTGACCCGCAGCCACCGTGCGGTGGCGCTGCGCTCGACCTCGAGCGTGACTGGCTCCGTCGAGGTGGCCGACGACGCCGCGACGCGCCGGACCGCCTCGCGCAGGTCCGGCGGGAAGAGCTGTCCGGCCGCCTCCGGACGGGAGCCGAGGTGGCGTTCGAGCGCGTCGTTGGCGAACGCGGTCTCGAGCGAGGCGTCGAAGAGCAACACTCCTTCCTGCATCGACCCGAGGATCAGGTCCTGCACGGCCCGGCGGTCCCGTTCCGCGGCCTCGCGTCGATCGAGCTCCGCGGCGGCGGCGGAGGCTCGCCCCCGTGCGTCGGCGAGCTTCGCGCGCGTGCCGAGGGCCCCGGCCACCCAGCCCAGCACCCCCGCGGCGGCGAGACCGAGCACCCCGAGCGCGACCGTGCTCGCTTCCATCGAGGGCAGCATACGCAGAGCGTTCACCTGCCCGATCGCCGTTCACCGAGCGTTCACGTCGGGGCAATCGGGCGTCCACCCTCCCTGCCTAGCATCGCCATCGAGATGACCAGTCCCGAGGAGGGGTCGATGAGGAAGCTGAGGAAGCACGCCGGCGTCGTCGCGGCACTGCTGGCGCTCGCGCTCGTCGCCGCGGCATGCGGCGACGGTACGGACGAGACGAACGACGGTGAGCTGACCGGGTCGATCACGATCTCCGGGTCCTCGACGGTGGAGCCGATCTCGTCGGTCGTCGCTGAGATCTTCAACGAGGAGTTGGGTCCTGACGTGGAGATCAGCGTCAGCGGACCGGGCACCGGTGACGGCTTCGAGCTCTTCTGCAACGGCGAGACCGACATCTCCGACGCCTCCAGGCCGATCGAGGAGGAGGAGGTCAAGCTCTGCGAGAAGAACGGCGTCGAGTACACGGAGCTCGAGGTCGCGCTCGACGGTCTCACCGTCATGACGAGCCCCGACAACTCGAGCGTGACGTGCCTCAACGACGGCGACCTCTACGCCCTGTTCGGCCCGGAGTCCGAGGGCATCGATACGTGGGCCGGCGCAGACTCCCTCGCGACCGAGGTGGGCGGCAACGGCGGGTTCCCCGACGCGCCGCTGGAGATCACGGCCCCCGGGCAGGAGTCGGGCACCTACGACGCCTTCATCGAGCTGTCGGGCATCCCCGACATCGCCGAGGCGCAGGGCCTGCCCGAGGACGACTGGGAGTCGCTGCGCAACGACTACCAGGCGTCGCCGAACGACAACGTCATCATCACCGCGATGGAAGGGTCCAGCAGCGCGCTCGGCTTCGTCGGGTTCGCCTTCGCCGAGGAAGCCGGCGACGCGATCAAGGAGCTCGAGATCGATGGCGGTGACGGATGCGTGGCGCCGAGTGCCGAGACCGTCTCCGACGGCAGCTACCCGCTGTCGCGGTCGCTGTTCATCTACGTGAGCTCGGAGTCCGCTGCCCGGGCCGAGGTCGCTGCCTACGTCGATTACTACGTGAGCGACGAAGCCATGACCAGCCTGGTCGAAGAGGTCGGCTACATCCCGCTGCCGGCCGATCGCATCGAGGCCACCCGCACGGCCTGGGAGTCGGCGGCGGCGTGACCGAGGCACCGCTCGAGACCGGGGCAAGGACGGCGGCGCCGTCCGGCCCTTCTCCCGCCCGGACGCGAGGGGTAGGGTAGCCGCCACCATGGCCACGACGTTGGGTGATCCGGGGCTCTCGGTCGAACGTCTGCAGGGCAGTCCACGCCGCCGACGCAAGGAGTGGGCCGTCAAAGTGGCGCTGGCCGTGTGCGCCGGTATCTCGCTCGTGGTGAGCCTCGCCATCGTCGTCGCCCTGGTCGGGCAGGCGGTGAACTTCCTCAGCCAGGTCGAGCTGGGCCAGCTCTGGTCCTCGGGATGGTTCCCGCGCGACGGCGAATTCGACGTACTGACCATCTTCATCGGCACGGTCGAGGTGTCGGTGATCGCGATGCTGATCGCGACGCCCCTCGGCCTCGGCGCGGCGATGTATCTCTCCGAGTACGCGAGCCCGCGCACACGGCGCCGCCTCAAGCCGATCCTCGAGACCCTGGCGGGCATCCCGAGCGTCGTGCTCGGCTACTTCGCCCTTCAGGTGATCAACCCCACCATCGTGCAGAACCTGTTCAGCGGCTCCGGCACCTTCACGATCATGGCGGCCGGCATCGGCGTCGGCATCCTCACGATCCCGCTGGTCGCGTCGGTGGCCGAGGACGCGATGTACGCCGTGCCCGCGCGCCCTGCGGGAGGCGGCCTACGGCATCGGGGCTCGGCGACGCACCGTCACGACGAAGGTCGTGTTCCCCGCGGCCGTCTCCGGCATCATGGCGGCGCTGATCCTCGGGTTCTCCCGGGCGCTCGGCGAGACGATGGTCGTCGCGATCGCCGCCGGGGCGAGCGGCGGCGCGCCTCGCCATTGGAACCCGCTCGACCCAGGGCAGACGATGACCGGAGCGATCTCGTCGCTCGCGATCGGGTCCGACCAGGTGAAGAGCGCGACGGGCCTCAATCCGTTCGACTCCCTCTACTTCGTCGGCCTGCTGCTCTTCGTGTTCACGCTCGGCCTCAACCTCTTGTCGCGAGCGGTTCGTGCGCCGCGTGCGGAGGGACTACTGATGTCGGCGATCGCGCCGACCACGCAGGTGCGCACCACGGTGGAGCTCGCGCTGCGAGGCTCGAAACGAGACGTGGCAGGGCGGGTCTTCCAGGCAGGATTGCTGCTCGCGCTGCTGCTGTCGCTGTTCATCCTGATCGTGCTGCTCGGCAGCGCGCTCGCCGACGCGTGGCCGGTGTTGTCGACGCGGGCCGGCGACTTCGTGACGAGCAACGTCTCGAGGCTCGATACGCCGGGCGGGCGTGCGGCAGGGCATCGTCGGTTCGCTGATCCTCATCGGGTTCGTCGCGGTCGTGGCGATGCCGATGGGCGTCGCGGCTGCGATCTACCTGCAGGAGTACGCGCGCGACACCCGGCTCAACCGCCTGCTCATCACGAACATCCGCAACCTCGCCGGCGTGCCGTCCATCGTGTACGGCATCCTGGGGCTCGTCGTGTTCGTGCAGACGATGCGGGCGGTGACCGGCCCCGACGCCTTCGGCCGTAGCTACATCTCCGGCGGTCTGACGCTCGCGGTGCTCGTGCTGCCCATCATCATCCTCATCACGATGGAGGCGCTGCGAGCGGTGCCCAAGAGCATCCGCGAGGCGGCCTACGGGGTAGGCGCGACGCGGTGGGAGGTCGTGCGCAGCCACGTGCTGCCGTACGCGGCGCCCGGCATCTTCACCGGCGCGATCCTCTCGCTCGCCCGCGCGTTCGGCGAGACGGCCCCCCTGCTGCTGGTCGGCGCCGTGACCGGCTATCTGTCGTCGCCTGGCGGGCGGTCTCCCCTCGAGATCCTGCAGGGGCAGTACACGTCGCTACCGACCCAGATCTTCTCGTGGTCGCGCCTGGCCGGCGACGGCTGGAAGGCGAACACAGCGGCCGCCATCGTCGTCCTGCTCGCGATCATCCTCGTCGTGAACCTCTTCGCCATCCTGCTCAGGAACCGATATGACCGAAAGTGGTGACCCCATGGACACGACCGACCTGACGCCGGTGGCTTCCGTCACCGAAGATGAACCCCAACTCATCGTGAAGCCGTCCGCCGTCACCGAGGCCGAGGAGGCCAGCCGCGAGGTCGTGTTCACCACGACCGACCTCGCCGTGTTCTACGGCGATTACCGAGCCGTGCGCGACATCAACCTGCCCATCCTCAAGAACGAGATCACCGCGCTGATCGGACCCTCGGGCTGTGGCAAGACGACGTTCCTGCGGTGCCTGAACCGCATGAACGACCTGATCGAGGGGGCCCGCATCGAGGGGTCGGTGCACTACCACGGGGTCGACCTCTACGACGAGCGCGTCGACCCGGTCGAGGTGCGACGGCGCGTCGGCATGGTCTTCCAGAAGCCGAACCCGTTCCCGAAGTCGATCTACGACAACATCGCGTTCGGCCCGAAGATCGCGGGGTTCAAGGGCAACATGGACGACCTGGTCGAGGAGAGCTTGCGCAAGGCGGCGCTGTGGGACGAGGTCAAGGGCAAGCTCAAGGAATCGGGGCTCGCGCTCTCGGGCGGACAGCAGCAGCGCCTGTGCATCGCTCGGGCGATCGCGACCAAGCCCGACGTGATCCTCATGGACGAGCCGTGCTCCGCCCTCGACCCCATCGCGACGGCCAAGATCGAGGAACTGATGCAGGAGCTCGTGGCCGACTACACGATCGTGATCGTGACCCACAACATGCAGCAGGCGGCCCGGGTCTCCGACCGCACGGCGTTCTTCACGGTCGAGGTGCACGACGACGGCTCCCGCACCGGCACGATCGTGGAGTTCGATCGCACCGAGGCGATCTTCACGAACCCGGCCGACCAGCGGACGCAGGACTACGTGACGGGGAGGTTCGGATGACGAGGCAGAGCTTCCACGAGGAGCTCGAGAAGACCGAGTTGGAGCTGCTGACTCTCGGCGAACTCGCCGCCACCTCGGTGCAACGCTCGATCGAGGCCTTGATCCAGCACGACGACGAGAAGGCGCAGATGGTCATCGACGCCGACGACCCGATCGACGAGCTCTACCTGAAGATCGACGGCGGCGTGCTGCGCATGCTCGCCTTGCAGTCGCCCGTCGCGGAGGACCTGCGCCTGATCTCGGCCATCCTGCATTGCGACCTGCATCTCGAGCGCATCGGCGACCAGGCGGTGAACGTCGCGAAGCTGTACCTGCGCACGAAGGACGCACGGGGCAGCGACTCGATGCGCCAGCAGATCGAGGAGATGGGGGTGCTCGTCGTCGCAATGGTGCGCACGGCGATGGAGTCATTCGGCCGCCGCGACCTCGATCTCGCGCTGAAGGTGCCGACCATGGACGACCCGGTCGACCGCCTGAACCGCAACACCCATCTGGAGGCGCTGAAGCTCGCCGACGACCCCTCGCAGCTCGATTGGGGGCTGCACATGAACATGGCCGCTCGGGCGCTCGAGCGTGTGGGTGACAACGCGGTCGACATCGCCGAGCAGGTGGGCTTCCTGCTCACGGGAGAGTTCCGCGAGTTCACCGACGCGTCGCATCCGGTGGTGATCGAGTGAGCTCGCAGCCCGACGAACGACCGACCACGTCGGCCGATCGATCGGTGCCCGGGCCGTCGGCCCACATCCTGATCGTCGAGGACGAGGAATCGCTCGCCGAATCGGTGCGATACAACCTCGAACGGGAGGGGTTCCGCGTGTCGGTCGCGACCGATGGACGCCATGCCATCGATCGCTTCCGTGCGGAACAGCCCACGCTCGTGATCTTGGACCTGATGCTGCCGGAGATCTCCGGTCTCGATGTCTGCCGCACGATCCGCGCGGAGAGCGACGTGCCCATCATCATGGTGACGGCCAAGGACTCCGAGGCCGACAAGGTGACGGGGCTCGAGCTCGGCGCCGACGACTACGTGACGAAGCCCTTCTCGGTCCGAGAGCTCGTCTCGCGGGTCCGCGCTCATCTGCGGCGCGCCACGATGCGAGGCGAGGTCGCGCCCGCCGACGACGTGGTGCGTGGGGGTCCCGTCGAGATGGACGTCGCCCGCCACGAGGTGCGGGTGCGCGGAGAGGCCGTGGGATTCCCACCGAAGGAGTTCGAGCTGCTCGAGGCGTTCCTGCGGCGCAGGGACCGGTTGCTCACCCGGCCGTTCCTGATCGAGGAGGTCTGGGGCGTCGACTACGTCGGCGACACCAAGACGCTCGACGTGCACGTCAAGCGCATCCGGCAGAAGATCGAGGACGACCCGCATCAGCCCCGGCACCTGATCACCGTGCGGGGCCTGGGGTACAAGTTCGTGGATTGACCGCCCCTCGGGCGCGTGCGGACGTCGATGCGTCGGTTGTCGGGGAGAACCGTTGCGCGCCCCGACCGCTGAGCCGTACCATGTAAGGCCAACGTGGATGCCCAGTCCTTCCCCGAGCCCGTGACGGACGTGACCACCCGCTTCCTCAACCGTGAGCTCTCTTGGCTGGAGTTCGACTCGCGGGTGCTCGCGCTCGCCGAGGACCCCGCCCGGCCACTGCTCGAGCGGGTCAAGTTCGTCGCGATCTATGCCCAGAACCTCGACGAGTTCTTCCAGATCAGGGTGTCCGGCCTCGAGGAGCAGGTGGACGCGGGCGTCGCAGCCACCACCCCTGACGGCATGACCCCGCACGAGCAGCTCGTGTCGATCCGCGAGCACGTCGTGGCCCTGCAGGAGCGCGCCGACTCGCTCGTGCTGGGCGACCTGCTGCCGGCTCTCGAGAAGGAACGAGTCAGGGTGGTCCACTGGGAGCAGTTGTCGGGTGAGGACCGGGATTTCCTCGGCCGGCGGTTCCGAGAGCGCATCTTCCCGGTGCTGACACCGCTGTCGGTCGACCCCTCGCATCCCTTCCCGTATATCTCGAACCTCTCCCTGAACCTCGCGGCCGCGATCCGCGATCCGGTCACCGGTGAGCGTCGGTTCGCCCGCGTGAAGATCCCGCCGTTGCTCCCGAGGTTCACCGACCTGCCCGACGGGGAGCGCTTCGTGCCGCTCGAGGAGATCGTGGCGGCACATCTCGACCAGCTCTTCCCCGGCATGGACATCGTCGAGGTACATGTGTTCCGGGTCACCCGTGACGCCGACGTCGAGGTCGAGGAGGACGAGGCCGACGACCTGCTCGCCGCGATCGAGACGGTGCTGCAGCGGCGGCAGCGTGGTGCCACGGCGATCCGTCTCGAGATCGATCCGACGATGAACGAGGAGATGCGCCAGCTCCTGATGCGTGAGCTGGGGGTCGATGAGTCCCAGGTCTACGTGGGGGAGTGGCTGCTCGGGCTCGGCGACCTGTGGTTCTTCCCGGGGCTGGACCGGCCCGACCTGAAGGACGACCCATGGACACCCGTCACCCCCGTGCCCCTGCAGACGGCCGAGGGGCCCGCCGACGTGTTCGAAGCGATCCGGCGGGGCGACATCCTGGTGCATCACCCCTACGACTCGTTCAGCGCCTCGGTCGAAGCCTTCGTGGAACAGGCGGCCCGCGACCCCGAGGTGCTCGCGATCAAGCAGACGCTCTACCGCACGTCGTCGGACAGCCCCATCATCCACTCGCTCGTGCGAGCGGCGCAGGCAGGCAAGCAGGTCGTGGCGCTCGTGGAGCTGAAGGCCAGGTTCGACGAGTTGGCCAACATCACGTTCGCGCGCACGCTCGAAACTGCGGGCGTGCACGTGGTGTACGGCGTGGTCGGGCTGAAGACCCACGCGAAGACCTGCCTGGTGGTGCGACGCGAGGGCGCCGGCGTGCGGCGGTACGCGCACATCGGCACTGGCAACTACAACCCGACGACCGCGCGCCTCTACGAGGATCTCGGGTTGCTGACCGCCGACGCCGACCTCGGCGCCGACATCACCGATCTCTTCAACCTGCTCACCGGCTACAGCCGCCAGCGCGAATACCGCAAGCTGCTCGTGGCCCCGGTCACGATGCGTCCCGCGCTCGAGGCTCTGGTGCGCCGGGAGATGGCGCACGACGACGGGTCCATCGTGCTGAAGATGAACAGCCTCGTCGACGCCGAGCTGATCGACGCGCTGTACGAAGCGTCGCAGGCGGGAGTGGGCATCGACCTCCTCGTGCGAGGCATCTGTTGCCTGCGCCCGGGCGTGCCCGGCCTGTCCGCGACCGTGCGCGTGCGCTCGATCGTCGGGCGCTTCCTGGAGCATTCCCGCATCTACCGCTTCGGCAGCCACGCGCGGGGCTATGACTACCTGATCGGGTCGGCCGACTGGATGCCGCGCAACCTCGACCGCCGCGTCGAGGCCTTGACCCCGGTCGCGGATCCGGCACTGCAGATGCGTCTGGCAGAGATCCTGCGGGTCGGCTTCGACGACGACGAGCTCGCGTGGGAGCTCGACGGCGACGGCGTGTGGCACAAGATCGCCTCGACGAACGGCGTCGACGCCCACCGCACGCTGCAAGCGCTCGCGGTGGGGCGATCGGGCGGCGATCGGTGACGCTCGAGCGCGAGGCGAAGTTCGACGTCGACCAGGACTACGTGCTGCCCGACCTGTCGGACCTGGGCGATGGCCTGCGCGGCCATCCGGCCGACACACAGCGGTTCGTGAGCACCTACCACGACACCCATGACCTGCGGCTGATCCGATGGGGTGGGTCGCTGCGCGTACGCACCGGCCAGGGGTGGACGGTGAAGCTGCCGCAGAGCGCCGAGAGCCTCATCACCCGGCACGAGATCGTCTTCCAGGGAATGGCGGACCGGCCCCCGGCCGAGGCGATCGATCTGGTGCGAGGCATCGTGCGTGGAGCCGGCGTCGAGCGTGTTGCGCGCCTGCAGACCCTGCGCCGGCGCACCTGCATCGCTGCGGGCGATGGTGGTCGTCCGGTGGCGGAGGTCGTCGACGACGAGGTGTCGGTGCTCGATGGCCGCCGCGTGGTGGACCGCTTCCGCGAGATCGAGGTGGAGCTCGCCGAGGGCACCGAGCCCGAGGACGTGAGTCGGGTGCTCGCATCGATCGCCGCCGGGGGGGCGCGGCCCGGCGGGTCCGTCTCGAAGGTGGCTCGGGCGCTCGGGCCTCCAGCGGTCGCCGCTCCCGACGTCGTGGTGCCCGACCTGGCGCGGCGGCCGTCGGCTCGCGATCTGATCGGGTGGGCGATCGCGGGCTCGGTCGTGCGGCTCATCGGGCACGACGCCGCGGTGCGGCTGGGCGACGACCCCGAAGGCGTGCACCAGGCCCGAGTGGCGACCCGGCGGCTCCGCTCGCACCTGCGCGCCTATCGGGCGATGCTCGACCGAGACTGGTGCGACGGCCTGCGGGCGGATCTCGGCTGGCTCGGTGACGAGCTGGGTGCGGTCCGCGACCCCGACGTGCTCGAGGAGCGGTTCCGTCGCCACGGCTCAGTGCTGACCGGCGACGAGGCGACGGGTGTCGAGAAGGTGCTCGACCGGGTGCGGCGGCGGCGCGAGGCGTCGAGGGGCGACCTGCTGACGGCGATGCGCGAACCGCGCTACCTGGCGCTGCTCGATGCGCTCGTCGATGCCGCCGCGAACCCTCGGGTCATCGCCGGGATGGCCGACGCACCCGCTGCCGACGTGCTCGGCGTCGTGATGGATGCCCCGTGGAAGCATCTGCGCGCACGCTGCCGGAGCTTGGGGTCCGATCCGGACGACGCAGCCCTGCACGACGCCCGGATCAGGGCCAAACGGGTGCGCTACGCCGCTGAGTCGCTCACGCCTGCCTTCGGCAAGCCGGCCCGTCGGTTCGCCCGCCGGGCCGAGGCGTTGCAGGAGGTGCTGGGCACGCACCACGACGCGGTCGTGGCCACGCTGTGGTTGCGGCACGAGGCGATGCACGCCCCGGCGCGCCTGGCCTTCGCCGCCGGTCGGCTCGCCGAGATGGAGGCATCGGTACGCGACGAGGCGAGGGCCGACTGGCCCGAGACATGGAAACGGCTGCGGCGAACCTCGCCGAGGTTCTGGCGTTGAAGACCGAGATCCGCGCCGCTGGAGGCGTCGTGCGCCGGCGGGGTGGCCGTGGCCCGGAGTTCGCCCTCGTGCATCGTCCTCGCTACGACGACTGGACGTTCCCGAAGGGCAAGGCGGAACCGGGTGAGGCCGACGAGGACAACGCGGAGCGGGAGGTGCGCGAGGAGACCGGCTTGCGCTGCGAGCGAGGTCCGGAGGTCGCCACGATCGCCTACGACGACCACGCCGGCCGGCCGAAGACCGTGCGCTACTGGCTGATGTACCCGACGGGGGGTGCCTTCGCGCCGAACGACGAGGTCGACCAGCTGCGGTGGGTCGACGCGTCCACCGCTGCCGCCATGCTCACGTACGACCACGACCGGCGCGTGCTGGAGTCCGCGCTCGCGTTCGACCGCCCCGCGATCCTGGTCCGCCACGCGAAGGCGGGTGACCGGGATAGGTGGCACGAGGACGATCGGCTGCGTCCGCTCTCGAGCAAGGGCAGACTGCAGGCCGAGGCGCTCGTGGGCATGCTCGCCGACGCGCCCGTCGACCGGGTGCTCTCGAGTCCGGCGGTCCGGTGCGTGCAGACCGTTCGCCCGCTCGCCCTGGAACGCTCGGTGCCCATCGAGGAGCACGATGCGCTGGCGGAGGGGGCCTCCGTTCGTGACGCGCTCGCACTCGTGCGAGGCATCGGGGGTGCCGTCGTGGCGTGCAGCCACGGTGACGTGATCCCCGCACTCGTGATGGCCCTGTCCGACCGCGGTATCGAGATCCAGGACCCGCCCGCCTGGAAGAAGGGATCGGCCTGGATGCTCGAGCGCGAGGCCGGGCTGTTCACCGCGGTGCGCTACCTCGGGCTCGCCTGACGACCGATCAGCCGGGCAGCGGGCCACGCGTCGAGGAGAGCCTGCCGACCTCACGGAAGCCCAGCCGTTCGTACAGGCCCACGACCGCTCGGTCGGCCGGGTCCGCCAACAGACAGGTGTTCGCCGCTCCGCCCACCGTGGCCTCCCTGACCAAACGGGTCGTGACGGCGCTCGCGAGACCCTGCCCGCGAGCGCGGTCGAAGGTCGCGACGTTGTCGATGTAGGCCACCTCATCGAGCAGCATCAAGGCCCCGACCGAGGCGATGCCGCGCTCGTCACGGATGCCGAACCAGCGCTTGCCCGCTGCGGGGAGCACGTCGCGCTCGATCGCGGCGAGCTGGGCGACGATCGGCTCGTCGATGCCGAACAGGCCGAGCGACGCCTGCACGGTCGGCCACAGGTCCGGGTCGGCTGAGAGCTCCTCGACCCGGCGCAGGCCGTCGTCGGGTGGATCGCCGTCGATCTCCATCACGAGGTCGTGGGTACGCCGGTGCCCACGGGCCCCGAGCTCGCGCAGCAGCCCGGCAGTCGCCTCCGGGTGGAAGGACACGATGTGTTCGACCTTCGACCCAGCGTCGCGGAGAGCGGGCACGAGCGCGGCCTCGACATCCTCGAGCGACAGGGCCTCGGACGCCACGTCGACACGCGCGTAGTTCACGTCCCACACGGCGGGGAACCTGGGGTCGGTCACCACCGCGCCCCACCACGTGGGCTCCACCCGAGCGAAGCACAGGTCGAGCGCGCGCCAGAACCGCACGATGTGGTCGGGCAGCCAGCCGGATGCGGGGGAAGCGGCCATCTGGAGGGAGTGTAGCCAGGCATCGGCTAGGCTTCCCCGGTGATCAGCGGACGGCGCTATCGGACCGGCGAGGACCGTCCGGAACCGATCGACGTGGCCGGACCCGACGCGCTCGGATCGGCGCCGGGCTCATTCTCGTGGTTCGACATCGTGGAACCCGGCCACGACGATCTCGACCGCCTCCGATCGGCGTTCTCGCTGCATCCGGTCACGGTCGAAGACACGTTGCATCGGCGTCAACGCCCCAAGGTGGAGTTGTTCGACGAGTACGCGTACGTGGTGCTGCGCCCGCTCACGGTGACGACGGAGCCCACGGTGGCGTTGCAGGAACACGAGGTGCACGTGCTCGCCGGCCGGGACTTCATGGTCACGCTGCGGTGGGCGCCGGAGTTCCCCATGCAGGGCGTGCAGGCGCGATGGGACCGGCATCCGGCGGTGCGCGAGATCGGCTTCGCCATCTACGCCCTGCTCGACGAGGTGGTCGATGGCTACCTCACCGCGGTAGAAGTCCTCGAAGACGAGGCGGACGACCTCGAGGACCTCGTGTTCGAGCGTGACGCGGAGGGCGACGCGGACACCCTGCAGCAGCGACTGTTCCGGCTCAAGCGCGACACGGTCGTGCTGCGCAGATCGGCGATGCCGCTGCGCCAAGGCATCGATCTGATCCAGGAGGACGCCTCGATCTCGACGCCGGCGCTGGCTCCGTACTTCCGCGACGTGATGGACCACGTGATCAGGGTCGTGGAACTCGCCGACAACGTGCGAGATCTACTCACCTCGCTGCTCGAGGTGCGGGTGGCGCAAGCAGCGAACCGCTTGAACGAGGCGATGAAGTCGATGACGGCATGGGCGGGCATCGTGCTGGTGCCGACGCTGATCGCCGGCATCTACGGCATGAACTTCGATCACATGCCCGAGCTCTCGTGGCAGCTCGGCTATCCGATGGCCCTCGGTGTCATGACCGGCTCGGCGCTCGGGCTCTACGTGTACTTCAAGAGGCGAGGGTGGCTGTAGGCATGTGCCGGGCGCTCATCGTGCTGTGCGTCGCGGATGACCGGGCGTCGCTGTCGGCGTTGAAGGCCGCCGCGGTCGCCGCCGAGTGGGAGCTGGCGCCCGGCGCCACCGAGCTGCGTGCTGCCCTCGACCAGATCGATGCCGAGCGGCCGCACGTGCTGGTCGCCTTCGGCGAGCACGCGGACCTGGTCACGATCGTGCGGGAACGGTTCCCCTCGATGCGCATCGTGACGGACCGCGACACGCCCGGGGCCACCGTGGTGGCCACCTCGATCGACGAGGTGCGGGGCCTGGTGCTCGGCATGCCCCGCCCGGGCGGTCCGGTCGGCGCCTGATCGGCGCGAGGGTCAGTACCCCCAGTGGCTCCAGCTGCCCATGCGATGGACCATGCGCATCGTCACCATGATGTTGGCCCTCGCGTTGAAGGCCGACCACCCGCCGAATCCGAACGAGTCGGCTCGGCCGGGCCAGTACCGACGCAGATGCTGGAAGATGCCGCTGGCGCCGCTGTAGCTGTTGTAGGCGTGAGGCCGGAAGTCGGACTCGCGGTCGGCCACGTGCAGGGCCATCGCGGCACCGCCGGGCACGCGCCATCGGTCTTCTGCGCAGCGGATCAACTGTTTGACGTGCCATGGCCCCTTGCGCCAATCGAACTTGCACACATGGGGCGGGGCACCGGCCTCGCGGGCGTGTGCCACCGTCGCGGGGCTGGTGGCGAGCACGAGGGTCAGCAGCGAGGCCAGGAACAGCGCGGCCGGGAAGCGGCGGCGCGTGAGTGCGGAACGAGTCATAGATCGGATCACCCCCGCGGCGAACGCAGCTGGCAGCTGTGCTCAGGTCGGCCGGCAGTGCGGTGAACCCTTCACCGGTGTCGCCGATCGCCCCGCGGTAGGTCGTGGGTGCGGACATCACCTCCTGTGGTCGATTCCTGCATATGTGTGACCTACGCTCGACACGTCGGTTCCCGACCCTGCTCCCGGGCGCATGCGGACATGCGCAAGACCGACCCTGGGAAGGTGGTGAGCACACACGTGTGCCCGGGAGGAAGCGGAGGGGAACCATCCGCGTCGTGCCCGACCACCCTACGGGGGGGCTCAGACATGCGACAACCCGAACGTGACCATGAGTCATATGCACTCCGCCCGTACCATGGAGGCATGCGCGACATGCCCGGCACGGTCCTGCTCGCAGCCCCCCGCGGGTACTGCGCGGGCGTGGAGCGCGCCGTCGACGCCGTCGAACGGGCGCTCGCCAAGCACGGCGCACCCGTCTACGTGCGCAAGCAGATCGTGCACAACCTGCACGTCGTGCGCGACCTCGAGTCGAAGGGCGCCATCTTCGTCGACGAGGAGACGCAGGTGCCCGAGGGATCGGTGGTCGTGCTCTCAGCTCATGGGGTGGCTCCGTGGGTCTACGAGAACGCCGGTGATCGCGAGCTCGAGGTGATCGACGCGACGTGTCCCCTCGTCACGAAGGTGCACGTCGAGGCGCGCCGCTTCGCAGCCGAGGGCCGCACGATCGTGCTGATCGGGCACGAGGGTCACGAGGAGGTCGAAGGCACGAGCGGACAGGCGCCTGACCGCACGATCCTCGTGCAGTCGCCCGAGCAGGCCCGCACGGTCGAGATCGACGACCCCGCGAACCTGCGCTACCTGACCCAGACCACGCTGTCGGTCGACGAGACGAACGAGATCGTGCGCATCCTCACGGAGCGGTTCCCCGAGATCGAGGGACCCCCGCGCGACGACATCTGCTACGCGACGCAGAACCGACAGGACGCGGTGAAGGTCATCGCACCGCGCTCCGACGTGGTGCTCGTGATCGGCTCGAGAAACTCGTCGAACTCCAACCGCCTCGCCGAACTCTCGACGGAGCTCGGCACGCCCGCCTTCCTGGTCGACGACGAGAGCGACGTCGACGCCGCCTGGCTCGATGGCGCGGCCACCGTAGGGCTCACCTCCGGGGCCTCGGCGCCCGAATGGCTCGTGCACCGCATGCTCGACTGGCTCGCCGAGCGCGGCTTCGCCCGCGTCGAGGAGGTCACGCTGACCGAGGAGCGCGTGCGGTTCTCGCTGCCCGCGGGTGTTCGACAGGTGCCGCTGATCGCTCCCTGAGGAAGCCGGTCAGGTCCAGGCGGAGAACTGGTCCCGATCCTCGTCGGGTTCCTCGTAGTTGATCGAGATGAGGGTGTCGGTCGACACCACGCCGGGCAGCGGATGGATCTCCTCGAGGATGACGCCGCTCGCGACCTCCCACGGCTGCGCCACACAGACCATGAGGTCGTACTGCCCACCCAGCACGGCGACGCCGGAGACGTCGCTCATGTCACCGAGTCGCTCGGCGATGCCCGCCGCCGCGCCTGATTCGGCGGCGATGTGCACGTAGCACGCGTCGCCGATGATCGCCGGGGCCTGCGGTGCGCCCCACCCCGCGATGCCGACGCGATCGGGCGGCACCACCGGCGCGGTGACCGTGCGCCGCACGCCGGGGACGTGATGGATCTCCGACAGCACCTGGGTGGCGATCGTCGCGAGGTCGGGCCCCTCGGCGTGCATCAGCACGTCCCACGCGCCGATCACGGCGATGGCGCGGCGCACCTGCGACTTCGACGCGAGGCCGGCGAGCACCTCGGTCATGCTGCCGGGGGCGACCTGGAGGTAGACGTACGCATCCATGCGGCGAGGCTAGGTCAGCCGGAAGGCCGGTACAAGGACGTGCGTTCGCGACGTTGCGCGGCGCGTCATCCCTCCGCGAGCAGCGGCGCCCCGGTGAGGGCCCAGAGCTCCTCCTCGCCGTCCTCGGGGCCGACCGAGATCAGGCGGTCGGCTTCCCGCAGCACGAAGCCCGGGCGGGGGCGGTAGATCCAGCGGGGACCGCGTTGCACGGCGAGCACGAACATGCCGGTCTCGGTCTCGAGCCGCAGCTCCTTGAGCGACCGACCAGCGGCGGAGGACCCCGGCTGCACGACCGTTTCCGCGCTGGTCTCCTCAGTTTCCTCGAGCGCCATCTGCACCACCGGGTGCAGCGCCTCGCCACGCTCGACGTACCACGTCATGTCGCGCGCGGCATCGCAGATCGCCTCGCTCGCCCCCGCGAGCCGGATCAGGCCGCGCAGCTCGTCAGGTTCCCTCGCCTCGGGCGCCGCGCGCAGCACCCATGACTCCAGCTCGTCGCGGAGCTGGTCGCTGCGGCCCTCGAGAGCGCCGACCTCGGCCGCCAGCGAGCGGTTGTTGAACAAGAGCGCCGAATAGGCCATGCCGACCGCGGCCTCGGCGAGGTCCTTCATCTCCACGAGGATGTCGACCGCTCGATCGAGCTCGGACAGCACCGGCTCGTCACCATCGGGGGGGAGGGGCAGCGGCGGGGCCCCCGCGAGCTTGCGCAGCTCGTTCACCCCTTCATCGGGCCCTCGCACGACGAGCACGTCGCCGTCGGAGATGACGTCCTCGGGCCCCGGATCGAACCGCCAGTCGAGCCCCGAACGGATCGCGACGATCCACATCCCCGTCTCGGTCGGGAGCGACAGCTCCCGCAGGTCCCGCCCGACCAGATCGCCGCCCTCGCGCACCTTGACCCGGGCGGTCATCTCGTCGGCGTGGCGCAGGTCGGGCTTCAGCGCGTCGGGGATGCCCAGCCGCGCCGCCACGACCCGTGCGATGTCGGACGCGGCGTCGCCGACCTGCTCGATCGCGTCGGCGATCCACAGCACGCCCGCCATGCCTTCGGCGTCTTCGGGACTGCGGGCGGCAAGCATCGCGGTGATGCGCAGCTGCCGGAGGTCCTCGGTCATGCGCGTCTCGAGCCGCGCCACCTCGCGCGCCATCTTCTCCTCGTTGAAGAAGACCGCCGCGTAGGCGAGGTCGACCATCAGCTCGGAGGCGTCCTTCAACTCGACGAGCAGGTCTTTGACGTTCTTGGGTTCGTTCATCAGGTGACCCCCAATATTGACATGACGAACAGCACGGCGGCGACCCCCGTGAGATCGAGCGTCGCCGTGATCGTGGGCACCCCATGGTTGTCGGGGTCGAGTCCGAACCGCGTGGTCAGCACAGCAACGTAGTAGCCGACCACCAACGTGACCGGCAGCACGAGCAGCCCGGCGAGCACGGTGCCGCTCACCATGAGCCCCGCCGGAGGCCGGGCGACGCCCGTGAGCGTGGCCAGCACCGCGGCGACCACGCCGATCACGCTGAACACGATGATGCCGAGGGCCACCACGATCGTGGCATCGGCGATGGCGGGGCGCTCCGGCCGGCCGCGTGGCGTGATGATGCCGAGCTGGAGCTTCGAGGAGAGCCGTGAGGAGAGGATGCCGCCGATCGCCCCGGCCTGGGAGACGAACGGTGGGATCAGGATCAAGATGCCCGGGATCGCTTCGAGCTCCGTGCGGTGCGCTTCCAGCACGGCGCCGGCGAAGATGTCGAGGATCGGCGCGAGGGCGCTCACCCCGGCCATCTCGATCAACGTGCGCTGCACGTCGCGTGAGCTACGCACCACCGCCCAGAGCAGGGCAGCGAGGGCGGCCAGCGCGCAGGCGCCGGCGACGATGGCGTTCGCGGCGTCGTTGCGCGCGATGAAGGTGGCGAGGAAGAGTGCGGGCAACGTGACCATGTCGCCGATCGCCGTCACCATCGGGGTCGAGACCGCGTCGAGGTCCCACCCGCGGCGGA
The DNA here is from genome assembly GCA_963722795.1 of uncultured Actinomycetes bacterium. Lineage (GTDB taxonomy): Bacteria > Actinomycetota > UBA4738 > UBA4738 > HRBIN12 > JAOUEA01. The sequence continues at coordinate 41,896 of CAVROD010000001.1, read as the reverse complement.
ACGATTGCACCGACAGCATCACGGTGACCACGAGGATCACCGCCGAGGCGAGCACGCCCCCGACCACCGAGATGGTCACGAGGTCCCAGAACGAGATGGTGTCCTCGCCGAACGCCGAGGCCACGAGCTTGGCCATGCCCGCGAGGTAGAACGACGACAGCACGGCGGAGATGATCGCCACCTCGACGTTCTGCCCGAGCAAGCTGCCCCGACGCAGCGTGGGCTCGAAGACACCGGCGGCGATGCCCGTGCCGAGCCGGGCGCCCATCGCTCCGAAGATCATGCCCCGCATGCCCACCGAGGCGGGGATCAGCACGAGGAGACCCGGAAGGAGCTCGAGCGTGCCCGTGATCGAGCCCAGGATCAGGCCGGCGACGAAGCCCGCCGCGGTGCTGAGCGCGAGGGCCGCGACGCCCTGCTGCATGGTTCGGCGCTCGGCACGCAGGGTTCGATAGGCGCGTCGAGCGCGTCGAGGGATCGTCCGGGTGCGCGTGGGTGTGGTCATCGGCGTGTGTGCGCCGCCGGCGCTCGAGACGTTCCCGGCGGCCGCCGCAGTATCGCCCGGGGTCGGGAGCCGGACAAGCCGCGTCAGCGACGGAAGAGATTCAGTCCTCGACCCAGTCGCGGGTGATGAAGAGCCAGAAGGCGAGGCCGGCGTGCGGACCGTACCTGCTGAAGCGGCGCACGATCGCGCCGTCGGCGACCCGCTTCCTGCCCACCAGGCGGGCATAGGTCGGGCGGGTCCAGCTGTCGAGGATCAGCCGGGAGTTGCGGCCGATGGTCATCATGATGTGGGCTGCCGCGTAGGGCCCGACACCCGGAAGGTCGAGCAGTTCTTGTTCGATGTCGTCGTCGGATCGATCGTCGGCGGTGCTCGATGCCATCGCCTCGAGGTCCACCTCGCCGGCATCGACCCGCCGGGCGAGTTCGATGAGGTACGAACCCCGGTAGCCGGCTCGCACGACGTCGCGATAGAACGAGGCCGGCGCCTGCACCATCGCCGACGGTGTCGGGAACGCATTGGTGAGGGGCCCGTCGCCGCCGATCGCGGGCTCGCCGACCGACGAGACGAGCGCGTTCACCATGCGCACGGTCGCGCCCCACGCGCAGTTGGTCGTGCAGATGGTCTTCACGACGTCCTCGAACACGGTGGGCGATCGCAGCATCCGACCCGCCCCGGTGGTGACCCAGCTGAGATCGGGGTCGGCGGCGACGAGCGCGTAGAAGCCCGCGAGATCCTGATCGAGTCGCAGCACACGGGCCGCGCCCTCGAGCGCGGCGGCCTGGACGCGCGGACCCGCAGCAGGGCCCATCACGTCGACGGACGCGGTCGTGCCGCGCGCCGGTCCGATCCGTATGCGCCGGGGGCGGCTGCCGCGAACCGGCACGGTCACCGAGAGCCGGACGGTCGTCGGATCGAGGACGGATGGAGCGAGGTCCGCGAAGCCGTGGGAGTTGAGGGTGCGCGCCAGGTCGACGGGTTCCCCCCGCGGGCCTCGCAGCGGGAGTCGCAGCGAGGTGGTCACGGGCGCACGGTAGCATCGGCCGGTGATCACCTGCAGTCCACGAGCGATCGGCCTGCTGCGCACCGCCGAGCAGGCGGCGCGCCGGTTCGATCCCGATGCGCGCGTGCGGCTCGAGGGCGACGGCGCCGGTGGGGTGCGCTTCGAGCTCACCGATGGCCCGGAGCCCGGCGACGAGGTCGTCGAGCACGAGGCGGGCTTCACGCTGTTCGTGGCGAGTGGGCTCTCCGGCACCGTCGACGTCGCCGACCCGCACGACCGCCTCGTGCTCATCGCGACCGGCGTGGCGCCATGACCCTCGATCTCGAGGCGATCCGGGTGGCGCTGGAGCGAGAACGAGGTGCACTCGAGGCCGAGCTCGACGCGCTGACCACGGTCACGCGCGATCCGGCGGCGACGATCGGCTTCGGCAAGCGGGTCGGCGAGGGCACCAGCGAGGCCATCGGGCGCATCGAGCGCGTCGGACAGGCCGACGCGCTCGCCGCGAAGCTCGCGAGCGTGCGCCGGGCGCTCGAGAAGTTCGACGAGGGCACGTACGGCATCTGCGACCGCTGTGGCGCCACCATCCCCGATGAGCGGCTCGAGGCCCGGCCGTCGTCGGTTCGCTGCGTGCGCTGCAGCGCCGCCGAGTCGTAACCCCCGCCAGGTGCGGCCCACTAGGGTGGGCATCCATGGCTCGTTTCTTGTTTCGGATCGGCCGGTACGGCGCCCGGCATCGGTTCACGGTCGTCGTGCTGTGGCTCGTCGCGGTGGTGCTCGCCGTCGGGGCCGTCAGGGTGCTCGGGGCCAAGACCGACAACGAGCTGTCGCTGCCTGGCACCGATAGCCAGGCCGCCTTCGACGTGCTCGCCGACCGATTCCCCCCGCAGCAGAACGGCACGAGCCCCTTCGTCTTCTCGGTGTCCGACGGGGCGCTGTCCGATGAGCCCGCCAAGACGGCCATGCACGAGACATACAGGCGCCTGCAGCGAGCCGAGCACGTGTACAGCGTCGTCAACCCCCTGTCGAAGGAGGGCAAGGCGGCCGGCATCTTGAGTGATGACGGTGCGACCGGATTCATGCCTGTCTTGCTCGACATCGACTCGGGGTTCATCACAGAGTCGCTCGCCGAGAAGGTGCTCTCCGCGACCGAGCCGGCTCGCGAGGCGGGCATCGCGGTGGCCGTCGGCGGTCCGATCGGCAGCGAGCTGTCGCAGCCCGACACCGCGACGAGCGAGCGCCTCGGCAACCTGGCGGCGATGGTCATCCTCGCGCTCGTCTTCGGCAGCCTCGTGGCGATGGGGCTGCCCATCCTCACCGCGGCGATCGGTCTGGCGGTGTCGACGTCGATCATCGGCTTGGTCGGGCACCTGATCTCCGTGCCGACCGTGGCGCCGACCCTGGCCACGATGATCGGCCTCGGGGTCGGCATCGACTACGCGCTGTTCCTGGTGACGAAGCATGTCGAGCAAATCGATGCGGGAATGGAGATGCGGGCCTCGATCGCCCAGGCCGTCGCATCGTCGGGGAGCGCGATCGTCTTCGCCGGCAGCACCGTGGTGATCGCGCTGGTCTCGCTCGCGGTCGCCGGCATCCCGCTCGTGAGCACGTTGGGCTTGGCCTCGGCCATCGCCGTGCTCGCGGCGGTGATCACGTCGATCACCCTGATGCCGGCGATCCTCTCGCTCGTCGGGGGCGGCGTGCATCGGCTGCCCGTGCCGAGGTGGCTGCGCCTCTCGCATCGCCCTGAAGGCCACGCCCGGTGGGACACCTGGGCTCGGGGGGTCGCACGTCACCCGTGGCTGGCGATCGCCCTGTCGGCCGTGATCTTGGTGCCGCTCATCGTGCCGCTGTTCTCGCTGCGCCTCGGGCAGGAGGACGTCGGTGTGACCCCGCTCTCGACCACGGAGCGGCAGGCATACGACATGCTGACCCGCGGGTTCGGCGTCGGCTACAACGGTCCGCTGCTGGTCGCGATGCAGCTCGATCCACCCGCCCGACCCAGCGCCGGGTACACGAAGAAGTACGACGAGGCGACGGCCTTGCAGGCCGAGCTGGAGCGGGAGCAGACCCGGCTGCAGCGACGGCAGCGCGAGCTCGAGTCCCAGCAGGCCGCCCTCGAGCGCGAACAGGCGCAGCTCGAACGCTCAGCGGCGGCCCTGGAGCGGCGGCAGGCCCGGCTGACGCGCGAGGCGGCGGCGCTCGAGTCGGAGCAGGCCAGGCTGCTGGAACGGGAAGCGGGACTGCGCGCACGAGCGGAGCGGTTGGCCGAGCGAGCCGAGCCGATCGTCGCGCACCTGGCGTTCATCCTCGGCCGAGAACGATTCGTCCGGCGCCTGATCGAGCAGACGACCGACCCCGACAAGCTGGAGCGGCTGCGGCGGCGCCTCGCTCGGCTCGAGGAGAAGGAGGCACGAACCCGCGCCCGGCTGGCTCCCCTGATCGAGCAGGGCCGCGCGCTGCTCGCTGCCGCCGAGCAGCTCCGGGCCAGAGCCCTCGCGCTCGAGCGGCAGGCCGACGCGGTGCGATCCCGGTCCGTCGTGCTCGAGCAGCAGGCCGCCGAGCTGACTCGCGACGCCGCGGCGCTCGAGTCACAAGGGGCCCGGTTGCAGCGGCAAGCGGCGGCCTTGCGAGCCGCCGCGGATGAAGCGGACGCTCAGGAGCAGCGCGCCCTACAGCTGCAAGGCGAGCTGACGGACCTGCTCACCCAGGCCGGCGGCGACGACCGCGGCACCGATCATCGCGTGGTCGGGGTGCAGGACGCACTGCTCGCGACCGACGGCGTGGTGGGGTTGTTCCCCCCGCAGATCAACCGGCGCGGCGACGCGGTGCTCGTGAGCGCGATCCCGGAACGCGCACCGTCCGCGCCGGCCACGGCGGCGCTCGTCGGCACGCTTCGCGACGATGTCCTGCCTGCCGCGACCGCCGGCGAAGGCGTCGTCACGCACGTGGGCGGGTCCACCGCGGCCAACGTGGACCTCGCCACGAAGATCGGCCAACGCCTGCCGATCGTGATCGCCACGGTCGTGGGGCTGAGCTTCCTGCTGTTGATGGTCGCGTTCCACTCCCTGGTGGTGCCGCTGCAGGCAGCGGTGACCAACCTGCTCTCCGTGGCGGCGGCGCTGGGCGTGCTCACCGCGGTCTTCCAGTGGGGGTGGGGTCTGTCGCTGATCGGGCTCGACGTGCCGAGGGGCACCGTGCCGATCGCGAGCTTCGTGCCCCTGATGATGTTCGCCGTGCTGTTCGGCCTGTCGATGGACTACGAGGTCTTCCTCGTGAGCCGCATCGCGCAACAGCACGCCGCCGGGAAGGAGCCTCGGGCGGCCGTGCCGGCCGGGCTGGGCGCGAGCGCGCGCGTGATCTCGGCGGCGGCCTTGATCATGATCTGCGTGTTCGCGAGCTTCGTGATCAACGGCGATCCGACCGTGAAGCAGTTCGGCGTCGGCCTCGCCGCCGCCGTGCTGCTCGCGGGCACCATGGTCGTGCTCCTGGCTCCCGCCATGCTCGTGCTGTTCGGGTCGGCGGTCTTCCGGCTGCCCGGTGCGCTCGACCGCCTGGTGCCGCGGGTGGATGTGGAAGGCGGGGTCGAGGACCCGCGGTGACCGATCGCGCGCGGGGGACCCGACGCAGCCGTGGGGTCAACGCAGCGGCGGGGGGGCGTGCGCCGTCGCGTCGGCACGCACCACGTGCATCAGGGCGTTGATCTGGGCGAGGTGCGTGAAGGCCTGCGGGAAGTTCCCCCAGTGACGGCCGGTGCGCGGGTCGATCTCTTCCGCATAGAGCCCGAGCGGGCTGGCGAACGAGAGCATGCGCTCGCACAGGTCGCGAGCGCGTTCGACCTCGCCGATCTCTGCGAGCGCCGACACGAGCCAGAACGAACAGATCGCGAACGTGGCTTCCTCGCCCTGCATGCCGTCGTCGGTCTCCTCGACCCGGTAGCGCAGCACGAGGCCGTCGAGGGTGAGCTCATCGGCGATCGCCAGCACCGTGGCGCGGATGCGCGGGTCGTCGGCCGGCAAGAATCGCATCAGGGGCGCCAGCAGGAGCGACGCGTCGAGCGCGTCGGAGTCATAGCGCATGGTCAGGACCCCGCGCTCGTCGACCCCGTGCTCGAGCACGTCGGCCTTGATCAGCTCGGCCTCGGCCGCCCATCGCGCGGCCAGGTCGGGCTTGTCGAGCACCTCGGCGAGCCGGGCGCCGCGGTCGCAGGCCACCCAGCACATGATCTTCGACGACACGAAATGCTGCGGCTGGCCGCGCATCTCCCAGATGCCCTGGTCGGGCTCACGCCAGTGGGCGACGGCTTCCTCGACCTGACGCTCCAGGCCAACCCACGAGCGCCCGGTGAGGAACTCACCCGAGCGCAGGTGCAGGTACACGCTGTCGAGCAGCGCGCCCCATACATCGTGCTGGTTCTGCTCGTGGGCTCCGTTGCCGACGCGCACCGGCCGGGCATTCTCGTAGCCGGTCAGGTGGTCCAGCGTCTGCTCCGTCAGATCGGTCTCGCCGCCTACGCCGTACATCACGTGCAGCCCCGAGCCGTCCTTCACCTGGTCGGCGATGAAGTAGAAGAAGCTGTTGGCCTCGAAGTCGAAGCCGAGGGTGTAGAGGCCCCAGAGGGCGAACGTCGCGTCGCGGACCCAGCTGTAGCGGTAGTCCCAGTTGCGTTCGCCGCCTGGGGTCTCGGGAAGCGACGTGGTCGGTGCCGCGATCAGGGCCCCCGTGGGTGCGTACGTGAGCCCCTTGAGCGTGAGCGCGGCGCGCTGCAGGTGCGAGCGCCACGGGTGGTCGGGGAACTCACCCATGTTGAGCCAGGCACGCCAGAAGTCGGCCGTCTCGTAGACCTGCTGCCAGGCGTCGTCGGCGTTGGCCGGCACCGCGCGAGTGTCGCCGTTCCAGGTCAGCGCCGCGAACGCGGATTCGCCGTCGTTCAGGCGCGTGAATGCCACCGCCGCGCGACCCTCGAGGCCCAGGCGCATGTCGGTGGTCAGGCGCAGCAGCGGGTCGCCCTCGCCACCGCGGGCCGTCGCCTCGGTCCATCCCGAGCCGGCGTACTCCCACTTCGCGTCGGCGCGCCCGTAATCGAACGCAGGCTCGCAGTTCAGCACCAGATCGACCTGGCCCTGGATGCAGCGCACCACGCGCAGCAGCATGTGCTCGGCGCGGTAGTCGCCCGGCGGCCGCCGGTACCCCTCGGGGCGCTCGTCGTCGCGCCAGGGGCCCATGACCAGGGCGTCGCGCACGATCAACCATCCTGTGCGGGTCTGCCAGGTCGTCTCCAGCACGTTCGTGCCCGGCATGTACCGGCGTCCGGCCGGCACGAGCAGTTCCGCGGGCCCGAGGCGGAAGGCGCCCGCCGAACGGTCGAGGATGGCACCGAAGATGCTCGGGCTGTCGGGGCGAGGGGCGCACAGCCACTCCACGCTGCCGCTCGGTCCCACGAGCGCCGTCACCTCCCGGTCGCTCAGGAACCCGTACTCCGCGATCGGCGGGAACGGGCTCTGGTGGCCCTGCAGGGGTGCGGCCTGCTCGGTGGGCATCGAGCCGGGGGTGCCCGGCAACGGAACGACGTTGGCGCTGCTCACGGGAGGCGAGTGTAGCCCCGACCGTGCCGCCCACTAGGATTTCAGGCGATGGATCGTCTCGCGTCGTTCCGCAACGGGGAAGGCCGTGCCGGCGTGCTGCTCGACTTCGACGGCACGCTCAGTCCGATCGTGGCCACACCCGAGCTCGCGCGCATCCGCGACGGTGCGCGCGATGCGATCGCACGCCTGGTCGGGCGCTACGCCGTCGTCGCCATCGTGTCGGGACGCACGGGCGATCAGCTGCGTGAGCTCGTCGGGGTCGAGGGGGTGCGACTGGCAGCGCTCTACGGGCTCGCCGAGCCGGTCACCCAGCTGCCCGACGACCTGCTCGCCTCGGTGCGGCAGGTCGCCTCCTCGGTGCCCGGTGCTCGTGTCGAGCCGAAGGGGGGGTCGGTCGCGGTGCATTACCGGGCGGCGGACGACGCGACGTCGGCGCAGGAACTGCTCGCCGCCGGGCTCGCGCCGGTGGCTCGCGCCGCCGGGCTCGACCTGCTGCCGGGCAAGATGGTCATCGAGCTCGTGCCCGCCGGGCGTCCCCTGAAGGAGGGGGCGGTCGAGCGCATCGTGCAGGACGAACAGCTCGACGCGGTGCTCTACGCGGGCGACGACGTCGCCGACATCCGCGCGTTCGAGGCGCTCGACCGACTCGGCGCGCAGGGACTGCGCACGGTGAAGGTCGCCGTGCACGGACGGGAGACACCCCTCGCGTTGAGCGATGCCGCCGACGTCGTCGTCGATGGCCCGGCCGGCCTCGTCACCTTGCTGCGATCGCTCTGACGCGACGCCGGTCTATGCGCGGCGGCGGCGGGGTGGCCGCACCTGGTCGACTGCCTCGAGCTGATCGGCGAGCCAGTTCGCGGGCGTGTGGGCCTGCACCGTGCGTGTGAGTCCCCGGGCCCGCCGGGCCCGCTCGTCCTCGGGCATCTCGAGGCCCTCCCGGATCGCCTCCGCCGTCTCGGCGAGGTCGAACGGGTTCACCCCCAGCGACTGACGGCCGAGGCGGCTGAAGGCGCCGGCGTTCCGGGAGAGCACGAGCACCCCGTTGCGCCGGTTCACGAGGGGACCCTCCATGGCGACGAGGTTCATGCCGTCGTAGGTGGGGTTCACGAACAAGAGGTCGTACAGGTCGTAGGCGGCCACCGCGAACGCGTAGTCCTCCTGCACCCGGATCTCGATCGGCTTCCAGGAGCGCGTGCCGAACTCGTCGTTGATGCGCTCGGCGACGGCGAGGCATTCCTCGCCGTAGTTCTGGTACTCGGGCACGTCTTCACGGCTCGGGCTGAACAGGCAGAGGAAGCGCACCGCCCCCACCCACCCCGGGTTGCGGCGCAGGAACAGCTCGTAGGCGAGGAACCCGCGCAGCATGTTCTTCGAGGGTTCCAGCCGGTCGACGCGCAGCATGATCTTCGCGTCGCCGGCCCATTCCCGCAGCTCGGCGCGCACCTCGTCGGCCTCGGGCGTGTTGGCGGTCTCGCGCAGCGGCTCGGCGCTCACGGCGACCGGGAGCGAGCGCACCATGCCGGTGCGTCCGTCGCTCTCGATGCGCCCGCCTCGCAGCACACGGAGCTCCGGCAGGCTGCGGGCCGACAGCAGGTAGCTCTCGGCCCACTGTTTCGCCTGGAAGCCCAGCACGTCGGCGCCGGCCATGCCTCGCAGGATCGCGGTGCGCATCGTCACCGGCAGCACCCGAAGATAGGTGGCGCCGGCGAACGGTGTGTGGGAGAAATGCACGATCTTCGCCTCGGGTACGAGTTCGCGAAGCATGCCCGGCACGAGGCACAGGTGGTAGTCCTGCACTAGGTACACGGGGTCGTCGTCGGCCGCCTGGGCGAGGGCTTCGGCGAACAACCGGTTGGCTTCGACGAAGTCCTCCCAGGCTTCCTGCGTGCCGTCGTCGAACAGCGGTGAGCGGGGGATGTCCCACAGGTTGTGGTGCACCATCCAGAGGATGCGGTTGGACACCTCGTTGTAGTAGCCGTCGTAGCGCTCGGGCGGGATCACGACGTAGCGCATGCGCTGGCTGGAGTCTGTGGTGACCGTTCGGCCCTTGAGCGCGACCGCGCGATCGCCATCGGTCATCGCGGCCGAGACCCACGCGGTGTCGTCGCGGTAAAACACGCCGGAGAGCGCGGTGACGAGCCCGCCGGTGCCGCGGCGTGGGGTCAGCTTGCCTCGCTCATCACGGTCGAAGCTCACCGGCCCGCGGTTCGAGGCGACGACGATGGGGGACTCGATCGCGCTGGTGGCCGAGGTTCCTCTCCGTGACATCGACGGCAGTCTAGCGTTCCCGCCTCTCAGGCCTCGGGTGACGCCGGCGACCCGGCGTGGCTCACGGCCTCGATGGCGCGAGCGAGCGACAGGTCGGCCCCGGTGACGCCTCCCGCGGAGTGCGTGGTCACCACCACGTCGACCGTGTCGTAGTGGCAGGTGAAGTCGGGATGATGCCGGGAAGCCTTCGCGACGTCGGCCATGCGGTCGATGAAGGCGATCGCCGCTGAGAAGCCCCGGAAGGTGAACCGCTTGTGCAGCGCGCCGTCGTCGAAGCGCCACCCCGGGAGCCTCGTCTGGATCTCGGTTCGGATCGCTTCCTCGGTGAGCGTGCCCATCGATCGGAGCCTACGTGGCGGCGCCGATCGCTGCGTCGAGCACGTCGAGACCGTCGGCGAGCAGCGCCTCGTCGATGGTGATGGGCGGCAGCAGCCTGATCACGTTGCCGTACGTGCCGGCCGTGAGCACGAGCACCCCGCGCTCGAGGCATCCGCGCGCGATGGCGTTCACGGTGTCGGCAGCGAGCGGCTCCTTCGTCGCCCGGTCGCCGACGAGCTCGATCGCGCACATCGCACCACGCCCCCGCACGTCGCCGACCACGTCGTAGCGGTCCGCGAAGTCCTGGAAGCGCCGCATGATGGTCGCGCCGATCTCGCGAGCGCGGGTGAGCAGGTCCTCGCGCTCGATCATCTCGAGCACCGCGAGCGAGGCGGCAGCGGCCACCGGGTTCCCGCCGTAGGTGCCGCCGAGGCCGCCGGCGTGCACGGCATCCATGATCTCGGCGCGCCCCGTGATCGCGCTGATCGGCATGCCGCCGCCGACCGATTTCGCCGTCGTGACGAGGTCGGGTACGACGCCCTCGTCCTCGATCGCGTACCAGCGGCCGGCGCGCCCGATGCCCGACTGGATCTCGTCGGCGATGAAGACGATGCCGTGAGCCGCGCAGAACTCGGCGATGCCCTGCACGAAGCCCGGGGACGGCACGATGAACCCGCCCTCGCCCTGGATCGGCTCCATGATGACCGCGGCGATGTTCTCCTCGCCGATGTGCTTGTGCATCTCGTCGATCGCGTAGGCGAGCGCTTCCACGGTGACGTGCGCGGGGTCGCCGAGCCAGCGGTAGGGGTAGGCGAACGGCAGGCGGTAGATCTCGGGAGCGAACGGGCCCATGCCCTGCTTGTAGGGCATCACCTTCGCCGTGAGCGACATCGCGAGCAGGGTGCGTCCGTGGAAGGCGTGGTCGAACGTCACGATCGCGCTGCGCCCGGTGTGGTAGCGGGCGATCTTCACGGCGTTCTCGACCGCCTCCGCGCCGGAGTTCGCGAACATCGTCTTCTTCGCGTGGTCGCCGGGGGTGAGGGCGTTCAGCCGCTCCGCGAGCTCGATGTAGGGCTCGTTCGCGGTCACGTGGAAGCACGTATGCGTATCGAGCTCGGCCTGCCTCGCGATCGCCGCAACCACCTCGGGGGCGGTGTGGCCGACGTTCAACACGGCGATGCCCGTCGCGAAGTCGATGAGTCGGTTGCCGTCCACGTCCTCGACGATCGCGCCCGACGCTCGAGCGGTGACGATCGGGTGGATCGCGGCCACCCCACGCGGCACGGCCTCGCCGCGCCGGGCGAACCACTCGTTCGACCTGGGGCCGGGGATCTCCGTCACGAGCTTGCGTTCCTGCGGGATGTCCATGCGAGGAGTGTCGGCCACCGTTCACGCGCCTGTCAGGCACCCGCGGCGCCATGAACGCCGTTCAGCTTTGTACGTACCGTCCATCTCATGTGGTCTGGCCCTCGTCGCTGAAGTGGTCGCTGGACGTTCCGTACAATCGAGTCATGGCCGTGACCGTGCAGGACATCGTCGCGATCCCCGGGATGCCTCTGCGGCTGCTCGCGGGCCGGGCGCTCGCCGACCGCCCCATCCGGTGGGTGCACGTGTCCGAACTCGAAGACCCGACGCCGTGGCTGAAGGGCGGGGAGCTGATCCTCACCACGGGGCTCGGCATCGGCACCACTCCGGCCAAGCATCGGGCCTACGTGCAGCGTCTGGCTGACGCGGAGCTCACGGGTCTCGGGTTCGGGCTCGGCTTCACCCACGACAAGACACCGCGCTCGCTCATCACGGCGGCGGAGCACGTGGGGTTCCCCCTCTTCGAGGTGCCGTTCCCGGTGCCGTTCATCGCGATCACCGAGGCCGTGTTCACGCGCATCGTCGCCGAGCAGTACGACACCTTGCAACGGGCGGTCGACGCCGAGCACGTGCTGACCCGTGCCGTGATGGACGGCTCCGGCACGGAGGGCATCGCTCGGTCCCTCGCCGATGTCACGAAGGGCTGGGCGCTGCTGCTCGACCTGCACGGGCTGCCGATCGCGAGCACCGGGCGGGCCGCGACGGTGCGCGCCGGGCGGGTTTGGGAGGAACTGCGAACCCGCCGGCCCGAGGGCACGTCGTTCAGCGTCACCCTGGTCGACCGCGGGCATCACATCTGGGTGCAGCCGGTGGGGGCGCAGGGCCGCGTGGAGGCGTTCCTCGCCGTGGGCAAGCCGGAACAGCCGAGCCAGCTGGATCGCATCGTGGCCGGGCACGCGCTGAGCTTGTTCGCCATCGAGCTCGCGAAGTCGCGCGCGGTGGCCGATGCGCGGCACCGGCTGCAGGGAGACTTCTTCGACGAGCTCGCGCGCGGCGACCTCACCGCGACCGAAGCCGCCAAGGGCCTCGGACGGTTCGGTTTCGACCGGGACGCCCCGGTGATGGTGCTCTCCTTCGAGGCGACCGACGCCTCGATCGACCCGGTCGCCCTGGCCGACGGGGCGACCGACGATCGCTCGCGTGCCGGCGGAGGGTTCCTCGCCTCGGCGCACGACGACGGGGTGCATCTGCTCGTGCCGGCGGAACCGGCGCCCGACCTCGCCGAGGTCTCGGCGTCGATCGGCGGGCGGCTCGGGACCGAGTTGCGCACGGGGGCAGGGTCGCCCGTGGGCGCGGCCGAGGTCGGCCGATCGCTGCGTGAGGCGCGCTACGCCTTGCAGGTCTGCCGGCTCGAAGGTTGGGCGCAGGCGGGCTTCGCCGACCTCGGCACCTACCGCCTGTTGCTCTCGATGGCCGACCCCGGCGCCTTGCGAGCCTTCTCGGACTCGATGCTGGCCCCGCTCGACACCTACGACCGCGAGCATGCAGGCGAGCTGCTCAACTCGCTGCAGGCGTTCCTGCAGCACAACGCCCGTTGGGAGTCTGCCGCCGCCGAGCTGTTCGTGCACCGCCACACGCTGCGATACCGCATGCGCAAAGTGGAGGAGCTCACCGGGCGCGACCTTACGAGCAGCTTCGACCGCATGGAGTTCTGGCTCGCGTTGCGCGCTCGCGACCTGCAGGATGCCGACGTCGAGTGAAGCGCCGGCCCGCTCCTTGTCCATCGCGTCCAACGCCGATCCGGCCCGGAGCCGTTCCGTCGAGTGGCCCGATGCTCACGGAGCGAGGCATACTGATGGTCTGAACGTGGTTTTCGAAGCATCGATCGGTCCAAGCGGGCGCTTCGCGCGCATCCGAGGAGGGGAACATGGCCGACAGCCACCAGATGTTCATCGACGGCGAGTGGGTGAACTCGTCCGACGGCGCCACCCGCGACATCATCAGTCCCGCCACCGGCGCGGTCATGGCGAGCGTGCAGGAAGGCACCGCCGACGACGCGAACCGCGCGATCGCGGCCGCCAAGAAGGCGTTCTACGGCGAGTGGTACGACATGACGCCCAAGGATCGCCAGCTCGCGTTGCTGCGGCTCGCCGACCGCATCGAGGAGCACGCCGACGAGATCGTGAAGATCGAATCGGAGAACGTCGGCAAGCCCTTCGACGTCACGATGTCCGAGGAGATCCCGCCGATCGTCGACAACCTCCGGTTCTTCGCGGGGGCGGCGCGCATGCTCGAGGGCCGCAGCGCCGGTGAGTACATGGCGGGCTTCACGAGCTTCGTGCGCCGTGAGCCGATCGGCGTCGCCGGCCTCATCGCCCCGTGGAACTACCCGCTGATGATGGCGGTCTGGAAGATCGGTCCGGCCCTCGCGACCGGCAACACGATCGTGCTGAAGCCGAGCGAGCTGACGCCGCTCACGGCGATCAAGATGGCCGAGCTCGCCGCCGACCTGTTCCCACCCGGGGTCTTCAACGTCGTGACGGGCGACGGTGTCCCGGTCGGTGACGCCTTGGTGCAGAGCCCCGACGTGGGCATCGTGTCGCTCACCGGCGACGTGGGCACCGGCAAGATCATCCACTCGAACGCCAGCGAGTCACTGAAGCGGGTGCACCTCGAGCTCGGCGGCAAGGCGCCGGTCGTGGTGTTCGACGACGCCGACCTCGAGGCGGTCGTGGAATGGGTCTCGATCGCCGGGTACTTCAACGCCGGACAGGACTGCACCGCGGCCACCCGCGTGCTCGTCGCCGACAAGGCCTACGAGAAGGTGCTCGACGACCTGGTGCCGGCCGTGGAAGGCATCAAGGTCGGCGGACCCTTCGAGGACGACGTGGCCGTGGGCTCGGTCATCTCGAAGGAGCAGCAGGAACGCGTGATCGGCTTCGTCGACCGAGCCAAGGACGCGGGCGCCGATGTGCTCACGGGCGGCAAGGTGATCGACCGCGACGGCTACTACTACGAGCCCACCGTGGTCGCGAATCCGAACCAGGATTCCGAGATCATCCAACGCGAGGTGTTCGGCCCCGTCGTGACGGTGCAGCGGTTCACCGACGAGGACCAGGCCCTCGCCTGGGCCAACGGTGTCGATTACGGGCTCGCGTCGTCGGTGTGGACCCGCGACGTCGGCCGGGCGATGCGCATGGCCCGCAAGCTCGAGTTCGGGTGCGTCTGGGTCAACACGCACATCCCCCTGACGCCCGAGATGCCGCACGGTGGCTACAAGCAGAGCGGGCACGGCAAGGACATGTCCGTCTACTCGCTCGAGGACTACACCAACATCAAGCACGTGATGGTCTCGCTCGACTGAGCGTCGATCGCACGCACACCCGCCAGGAGCGGGCCGTCCCAGCGGGCGCCCCGCGTCGTGCCCACGGAAGAGGAGTTGACCCGACATGACCGACATCCGACCGTTCCTCGTGAACGGGCAGTGGCGAACCGGCGACGCCACGTTCGAGGTGCGCAACCCCTACGACGACTCGGTCGTGGCCGAGCTGGGCGTGCCCACCGACGCCGACGTCGAGGAGGCGGTCGCGCTGGCGGCCGAGACGTTCGAGGAGTCGCCGAAGCTGTCCGTCGCCGCGCGCGCCGCCGCCCTCGATCACATCTCCCGCCGCCTCGACGAGACGCAGGAGGAGAACGCGCGCCTGATCGCCGCCGAAGGCGGCAAGCCGTTGAAGTGGGCGCGGGTCGAGGCGGCGCGTGCCGTCTCCACGTTCCGCTGGGCCTCGGAGACGCTCCGACATGGTCAGGACGAGGCGATGCGTCTCGACACCGAGGCGGCGTTCGGCTCGCGCTTCGGCATCCTGCGCCGGTTCCCGATCGGCGCGGTGCTGGGCATCACGCCGTTCAACTTCCCGCTGAATCTCGTCGCGCACAAGGTCGCGCCCGCGCTCGCCGTCGGGGCGCCGATCGTGGTGAAGCCGGCGAGCGCCACGCCGATCGGCGCGCTTCGGCTCGCCGAGTTCTTCGACGAGACCGACCTGCCCAAGGGCATGTACCAGGTGCTGCCGGTGAGCTCCAAGGTCGCCGACGGCATGGCACGCGACGATCGGTTCCGCAAGATCTCGTTCACCGGCTCGGCCGGCATCGGGTGGTACCTGAAGGGGCTCGACCCGAAGAAGAAGGTCACCCTCGAGCTCGGCGGCAACGCCGGCGTCATCGTGCACAGCGACGCGGACCTCGATCTCGCGGCCCAGCGCATCGCGTTCGGCGGCTACTACCAGGCCGGACAGAGCTGCATCAGCGTGCAGCGGGTGCTCGTGGCGAGCGAGGTCTACGACGACTTCGCGGCTCGGGTCACGAAGCAGGTGGAGCAGTTGAAGGTCGGCGACCCGATGGACGAGACCGTCGACGTGGGCCCCGTGATCACACGCAGCGAAGTCGACCGCATCGCCGAGTGGGTCGCCGAGGCCGAGTCGCAGGGTGCCGAGGTGCTCACGGGCGGGAAGGCCGACGGCCCGTTCTTCCAGCCGACGCTCATCTCGCAGACCACCCCGGAGATGAAGGTCCGGTGCGAGGAGGTCTTCGGCCCTGTCTGCACGATCACGCCGTACCAGACGTTCGAGGAGGCGCTCGCGGAGGTCAACGACTCGAAGTACGGGTTGCAGGCCGGCGTCTTCACGAACGACATCAACCGGGCGTTCGAGGCGCACCGCACCCTGGAGGTCGGCGGCGTCATCGTGAACGACGTGAGCGCCTTCCGTGCCGATCAGATGCCCTACGGCGGCTCGAAGGAATCGGGGTTCGGCCGTGAGGGCCTGCGGTTCGCGATGGAAGAGATGACCGAGCCGCGCATCATGGTGCTCTCGCACGTGCCGCTGTAGGGGCCACGACGAGGGTGCGCGTCGTCGGATACGGAGCCCTGCTGCTGGTTGCCGTCTTCGGGTTCTACGTCGTGCGCCGCCTGGTGCGCTCGTGGCGCGACACGTACGCGGAGGCGAACGGAGCGGGCGCCGACGACGATCAGCGCTGAGCCGAGCCTGCCGCCGATGCGACCACCTCGTCGGCGAATGCGCCGACGGCCGCCGCGGCCTCCCGCTCGTGGCGCCACAGGTAGTGGTCGGTGCCTGCCACGATGTGCAGGCGCCCGTCGGGCAGCGACGCCGCGAAGCCCTGCACGTCGGCGACGGGGCAGTACACATCGTGGTCGCCGGTGAGCACGAGCACCGGGCGCCGCAGGGCTCGCAGCTGCGACGGGTGGGGGAGCGGCGGCAGCGACAGATCGTTCGGGCGCAGCGGCATGCCGATCAGCACGAGGGCCGTGACCCGCCGGTCGTCGAGGGCTTCGCGCAGCGCCACACTCGCGCCGAACGACCAGCCGCAGAGCACCGTCGGCAGGTCGGGCGCCTCCTCGCGAACTCGAGTGATGGCGGCTCGCGCGTCGCCCACCTCGTCGCGCCCGCCGCCGTAGGTGCCGCCCGAGCCCATCACGCCGCGGAAGTTGAACCCCAGCACCGCCAGTCCACGGGTGCCGGCGAGCTCGTTGCGCAGCGCCCACAGGATCGGATGGTCCTTGCTGCCGCCGTGCTTGGGGTGCGGATGGCAGAGCACAGCAGAGCCTTGCGGGTCGCCGTCGGGACGCCGCAGTTCTCCCTCGAGCCGCACGCCGTCGTCGGTGGTGAAGGTCACCGGTTCCATCGGTCTGCGACGATGGCAGCCGTGACGTTCCAGCGACAACCGCCGATCGCCGGCGCGGCGTTCGCCGTGCGCGACGCGTGGCCGTGGCCGACGTTCGAGGCCCTGGTGCGCCAGGGCGAGGCGCTCGGCTATCGGGCCGTCTTCCTGCCGGAGATCGCGGGGCGCGACGCGTTCGCGGCCCTCGCCGCGCTTGCCGGCGTGACGTCCGAGCTGCTGCTCGGCACGGGCATCGTGCCGATGACCTCGCGCCGGGTCGCCCTCACCGCGATGGGCGCGGCGACCGTACACGAGCGGTCCGGGTACCGCGCGATCCTCGGCATCGGCACCGGCGCGCCGAAGGCCGGCGCCCTCGACGAGCTCGAGGCTCAGGTCAGCAGGGTCAGATCCCTCCTCGACCCCGAGCACGACGAGCCCGTTCTCGCCCTCGCCCGGCCGGTGCCGATCTGGATCGCGGCACTCGGTCCCAGGGCGGTCGCAGCAGCCGGCCGGGTCGCCGACGGCGTGCTGCTGAACTGGTGCACGCCCGAGCGGGTCGCCCGAGCCCGGGCGCAGCTGCGGGAAGCGGCCGAGCGGGCGGGGCGGGACCCCTCGGCCATCACGGTGGCCGCCTACATCCGGGCGGCGGTGGGCGCCGACGCCGACGACAGACGGGCGCGCCGAGCGCTGGCCAAGGCGGCAGGGGAATATGCCTCCTACCCTGCCTATCGCCGTCAGTTCGAGTCGATGGGCGTCGGCGCTGCGGCCGACGCCGCTGCCGCGGCGCACGCGTCACGCGGCGAGCCCTCGCTCGACGAGGTGGCGCCGCTGCTCGACGCCGTCTGCCTGTCGGGGGCCTCGGCGCGCGCCGAGCTCGAGGCCTTCCGTGACGCCGGATGCGATCTGCCCGTCGTCTACCCTGTGGCGTTCGGCGCCGATGGAGCACGCTCGATCGCCGAGACACTGCGCGCCCTCGCACCCTCCGGCTGAGTTGCACGCGCCGCCCCGACGCGTACACTGGGGTTTGCAAGGTCGACACCGTGAAAAAGGGGTTTATGGCATGACGTACACCATCGCAGAGCCCTGCATCGACGTGAAGGACCGCGCGTGCGTCGACGAGTGTCCCGTCGACTGCATCTACGAGGGCCCGCGCATGCTCTACATCCAGCCGGACGAATGCGTCGACTGCGGCGCCTGCGAGCCGGCGTGCCCCGTGACCGCGATCTTCTACGAAGACGACGTACCCGGTGAGTGGAAGCAGTTCACCCCGATCAACGCCGAGTGGTTCAACGACGACATCAGTGGGCTCGGCTCACCGGGCGGCGCGGCACAGGTCGGCCCTGCGGCCGTCGACCATCCGGTCGTTGCCGCGTGGCAGGCGATCTGACCCCACCCGACGGCAGCATCCGCACCCGCGGTGCCGGTGCCGCGGCAGCTCGGCGTTGTCCGCCTGGGCGATCTGGTGACTTGAGACGCAACGGTTCGTCGCGTGACAGGATTGATGCTCGCGCGACGTGAAGGCGGATGAGATGAACCGACGGAGAGGTCTGGCCCTCCCGACCCGTGGTGCCCTGCTCGCCTGCGCCGTCGCGCTTTGCCTCGTATCGGTGTCGGGCCCCGTGGCGGCGGCGCACGGCCCGTCCCGCACGACCACCGCGTCGCCGTCGATGGTCATCCCCGTCGTGCCGCCGCGGGTCGCGGGCGCCCTGCTGCGCCGACCTGGAACCGTGCTGCGACGCGACGGGGGCTTCGTCGTGGAGCGCATGCGCGTGCCGCGCGGGCTGCGGTCGTCGGGCGTGCCGCGCTCGATGCTGCGCGTGACCCGGCTGGGCCGCTACGCGCCGCGAGCCCTGCCGTACGTGCTCACCGTCGATGGCGTCGGCGTCGCATCGGCGATCCCTTCGCCCACGCTTCGATCGATCGTCGCGCTGACCGACGAGGAGGCGGTCGTCACCGCCGAACTCGGCCTCACCTACGGAGGTCGCCCGGCCGTCACGTCTCCCGCCGCGGCGGTCGTCGCTCCATCGATCCACCGGCCCCGTCGGCTTCCCTCGCCAGGCCCCCACGACGTGGCGAGGCGTGAGTACGACCTCGGCGACCGGGCGTTCCAGCCGACGGGCCTCGGCGCCGGAGTGGAGATCCGGGCCGACGTGCACTTCCCAGCGGGCCTGGCCGACGGCCCCTATCCCATCGTGCTGTTCATGCACGGCAACCACTCGTCGTGCTACCGGGGCCAGCGTGCGGGCTACCGTTGGCCCTGTCGCGAGGGATGGAAGCCGATCCCGAACCACGAGGGCTACGACTACGCGGCGTCGCGATTGGCGAGCTACGGCTACGTGGTCGTCTCGGTGAGCGCGAACGGGGTCAACGTGCTCGGGAGCCGCCTCGTCGACACGGGCATGCGGCAACGTGGGGAGCTGCTCGAGGAGCACCTCGATCTGTGGCAGGCCTGGTCGACCACGGGCGGGGAGCCGTTCGCCGACCGGTTCGTCGGCAAGGTCGACATGACCACGATCGGCACCATGGGCCACTCCCGGGGGGGCGAAGGGGTCGTGTGGCACGTGATCGTGGATCGCGAACGCGACGACCCCTACGGCATCGATGCCGTCATGCCCCTCGCACCCGTCGACTTCACGCGCGAGACCGTGAACCGGGTGCCGCTCGCGGTCGTGCTGCCCTATTGCGACGGCGACGTGTTCGATCTGCAGGGCGTGCACTTCTTCGACGACGCTCGGTACCGAGTGGCGGGCGATCCGAAGCCCAAGCACACGCTCACGCTCTTCGGGGCGAACCACAACTTCTTCAACACCGTGTGGACGACGGGGTACCCGGGGGCCTTCGACGACACCTTCAGCCGATGCGAGGGCAAGCTCACCCCGCGGGAACAGCGCCGGGCAGGGGCCGCTTACATCACGTCGTACTTCCGCCGGTACCTGGGCGGGGAGAGCGATCTCGACCCGATCTGGACCGGCGCCGCGACCCCCGAGGGTATCGACCCCACCAGGGCGCTCATGGCCTACCTCGCGCCGGACGTGCCCGATCGCCGTCTCGACGTGGACCGGTTCACCGACGAGCGATCCATCAGGCGCACCGAGGGAGGCGACGACGTCACGGCCACGGGGTTGTCGCTGCTCGCGTGGTGCGCCAACAGCGTCGAGGTGCCGTGCGTGCCGGGCGACCTGTCGTTCAGCGACGTGCACCTGCCCGGGCTCTCGCGGGGGGTGTTCGGCTGGAACGGCCCCGCCGGCGAGGTGCGGTTCGCACTCGGGGCCGGGGCCGACGTGACGGCGTTCGACGCCGTGCAGTTCCGCGCGACCGTGAACCCCGGGTACCGCGCGAACGAGGGCACGTCGTACCAGAACCTGTCGCTCTCGCTCGTCGACGGCACCGGCGCCGAAGTCACGGTGGCGGCCGACGACGTGGGCAACGAGGCGCTCCGGTACCCCTCGGGCGTTCGCCGGTTCTCGGGCCACGTCATCCTGCAGCAGGTGCGCTTCCCGCTCGAGGGGTTCGCCGGCCTCGACCTCACTGACGTGCGCGAGATCGTGATCCGATTCGACCGCACCGGCAGAGGTGTGATCGACGTCGCCGACCTCAACTTCAGCGCCGGCGTCTGACCGTCAGCCGGGGTCGCCGCCACCCGGCAGGTCGGCCGGAGGCAACAGGCCGAGCGCCCCCTGCGCGGCCGCCGGGTCACGGGGAGGCAGCACCGGCTCGGGCGTCGGGTCCGACGGCAGGAAGACGCGGAACGACGCTCCGCCGCCCTCGCGCTCCTGCACCCACGCCCGTCCTCCCTGGAGCTCCGCGAACCGACGGACGAGGGCGAGGCCCACGCCGACCCCGGGGGAATGCTGTGGTGCGTCGGGCCCCTGCAGGAACGGCTGGAAGATCGTCTCGCGCAGCTCGTCGGCCACCCCGGGGCCGTCATCCTCGACCGCGACCACGACCCCGCCGGGGTGGGGCTGCACGCGGAGCCAGATCGTGGCGTCGCCCGGAGCGTGGCGCACCGCGTTCGCAAGCAGGTTCTCCACGATGCGCTCGACCTTCGCCGCGTCGACGGGTTGCACGACTGCAGCCAGGTCGGCCACGAGGCGGTCGTGGGGCACCAGCTCGGATTCCTCGGCCACCCGCCCGACGAGCGCGCCGACGTCAGTCTCCTCGAGCTTCGGCGTGACGATGCCCCGCGCGAGACGGTCGAGGTCGAGCAGGTTCGTGACCAGGCGATCGAGACGGCGCGCGTTCCCGGCGATGCGGCGGGCGAGGTCACGTGAGTCGGCCTCGTCGAGTTGCACGTCGCCCCGCTCGAGCGTGATCGCGAGCCCGAGGATCGCGGCGAGCGGGGTGCGCAGGTCGTGCGAGACGGCCTGCAGGAAGGTGTTCTTCATCTCATCGAGGGAGCGCAGTCGATGGGTCGCTTCCCGCTCCACGGTGAGGGCCCGTTCCAACTGGGCCTGCGCTTCCTTGCGCTCGGTCACGTCGAGCAGGAACCCCTGCCAGTACGGGGGAGTGTCCGGCAGCCGCACCAGGCGGGCCTCGTCCTGCACCCACACGATGCGACCGTCCTTCGCGATCATGCGGTACTCCATGGAGAACTGCTCGTTGCCGGTGGTGTTGCTGTCAGCGTCGGCGGTGAGCACCCGCTCGCGATCGTCGGGATGGATGATCGACCGCCACAGCGTCGGATCGTCCCTGATCTCCTCGAGGGTGTAGCCGATCAGGTCCGTATTGCCGGGCGCGATGTAGGTCGTGAGGGAGATCGTCGGATCGTCGGGGTCGATCTCCTGGGTGTAGAAGATCGCCTGGTTCTGCTCGACGATCGTGCGGAACTTCAGCTCGGCATCTCGCAGGCCGTCCTCGGCTCGCTTGCGCTCGGTGATGTCGACGAGGAACCCCTGCCAGAAGCCGTCGTCGCCGACCTCCGACACGAACGTCGCTTCGTCGTGCACCCAGATCCAGTGACCGTCGGCGTGCCGGAAGCGGTAGTCGAGCGCGTAGGCCTCCTTCGTCCGGTTCGATCGGTCGTCGACCTCGAAGACCATCGCCTGGTCGTCCGGATGGATGCCCTGGCGCCAGAAATCCTGTGTCCATGTCCACTGGTCGGGTGTGTAGCCGAACATGTCGTGCACCTGCGGGCTGATGTAGAACTTCTCCGGGTCGCCCTCGGGCGATTCCCGGTAGACGACGGCGGGGATGTGCTCGATCAGCGCCCGGTGCCGCTCTTCCGCCTGGCGGAGCTGTTCCTCGGCCTGCTTGCGCTCGGTCACATCGAGCATCACGCCCTGCCAGTAGAGCGGGGCGCCCGCGGCGTCGTGCACGATCACCGACTCGTCGTGGATCCACATCACGCGTCCGTCGGCCGCGACCATGCGGTACTCCTGGGTGTAGGGCTCGCCGCTGTCGTTCGTGCGGATGCTCTCCGCCATGACCGCCTCGCGGTCGTCGGGATGGATCACTCCCAGCCAGAAGCCCGGCTCGTCCCACGTCTCGATCGGGTACCCGAGGATGCCCTCGATCTGCGGGCTCAGGTACGAGATCACGGCGTCCGGTTGGTAGTCCTCCACGATCGCCTCGGTGTAGGTGATCGCCGGGGTGCGTTCCACGAGGAGCCGGTAGCGTTCCTCCGCCTGTCGCACGTGCTCCTGCGCAAGCATCCGCTCCGTGATGTCGATCATGAACCCGAGGAAGTGGTCGAGCTCGCCGTCGTCCCCGAACACCGGGGTGGAGGTGTCGTGTATCCAGCGCTCGGTGCCGTCTGCTGCCCGCATGCGGTAGACCTCGTCGAACGTGGTGACGTCGGAGGCGTCGAGCACCCCCGATGCCTCGAGCCTCGCCAGGTCCTCGGGGTTGATGAGCGAGAACCAGAGGTTCGGGTCGTCGAGGAAGCGCTCGGGCTCGTAGCCGAGCACGGTCTCCATCTGGGGGCTGACGAACCCCATGCGCACGTCGCCCGGACCGACGACGATGTCGGTGTAGGTCACCGCCGGGATGTGCTCGATGACCTGCCGCCACCGCCGCTCGGCTCGCTGCCGGTCGTGCTCGATGCGCTGGCGCGTGACGGCTGCGCCGATGACCGTGGCGGCGGCGCGCAGGGCATCGAGCTCGGAGCTCCACGGGCGTTCGCGCTCGCAATCGTCGAAACCGATCACGCCCCACCATTCGTCACCGACGAAGATCGGATGCTCGGCGAGCGAGACGATGTCCTGGTGCTCGAACTCCGGACGTTCGCGAACGGGGAGCTCGGCGATGTGGGTGACGATGGGTTCTCCTCGCGCATGGATCGCGGCCCATCGATCCAAGGCGTCATGCCACGGCGCCGCCTGCAGGAACGGGTTGAGGAACTGCGAGGACACGTCCGCGGCACACCATTCGTGACGCATCGTGCCGAGCAGCCGCCCGTGCTCGTCGGTGTGGTTCTCGATCACGTACGCGCGGGAGACACCCGCGGCGAGCCCCATGCGCTCGAGCACCTCGTCGGCGGCCTCACGCCAATCGGTGCTGAGCAGCAACCGCTCGGCGGCGAAGGCGATCGCCTCGACCACCGCGGCGTCCCGAACGTGCTCGTGCATGCCCGTTCGCGCCGTGTCGGCCATATCGCCTCCTCTCGAGCCCGGGTCCGCGCCGTCCCACGCGAACGAGACCCTTCGTCGGGCCACCATGTGTATCGGCGCCGTGGCGCCCGGGTGTAGGCCGGCCGCTCAGGCGGGGTCGGGCACCAGCCCGGGTGTCGCACCGGCCGAAGGCATCTCGTCGGCGCTCGGCCATCTCGCTCTCGACTTCGCGGCGAGCTTGAACATCAGCTCGACGGCCTTGGGGTCCTCGGAGGCTGGCCGGGCTTCGACGACCCCCTCGGCGAGCGCTCGCTGCCAGATGTCGGCGCCGCGGTCGGTCCGCACGATCGTGAGCGTCCAGCCCTCGGACTGCCCGAGCCCGCCGAAGGAGATGTCGGCGTGCTCGGCGGCGAAGTCCGGGCACTTCAGGCAGCCCGGTCGCGTGAAGCGGTGGGCGTCCTTCAGCGAGTACGTGTGCTCGTCGCCCTCGTCGGTGTAGAAGAGCAGCTTGCCCTTCACGTTCACCCGAGCCAGGTGCTCGAGGTCGAGGCCCAGTTCGCGTTGGGCGATCTCGACCATCAGCCCGTCGTAGGTGAAGGTCTTCGAGCACAGCAGTCCGAACGTCCACGCGATCTTCTTGCGCCACTTGTTCACCCGGCGTGCCTCCATGGACCCGGTGACGCTCGCCTGGCAGCTCATGCCGACGAGCGCGAGGCTCGAGAGCCCCATCTCGGCCGCTTGCAGCAGGGCAAGGGGGTTGGCGGAGTAGGTGTAGCGCGACCCGGCCGTGTCGAGCACGCCCTGTGCGTCGGTCACCACGGCCGGCTCGGCATCCCACGGTCGCTCGTCGGACAGCTTCGAGGCGAGCGCGCCGTCGATCTCGCCCGTGCGCAGCCCCCAGAGCAGCAGCGCCGAGACGACGCCACCGTCCTGTCCGCCCATCAGGCTCTCGGCATCGGTGGCCCGGGCGAGCACGATCTCACGGTGCTTGCCGATCAGCTCGTCGGGGCTGCGGGCCATGCCGAACAGGGTGGTGTCGATCTCGGCTTCCCAGTCGCGGAAGCGCGGGCAGGCCAACGTGCAGAGCGAGCAGCCCTTGTCGCCGTGGGAGCACCGGTCGGCTCCTTCGTCCTGCAACTGCACCGGCAGGTCGTCCTCGTACCCGAGCACGTTGAAGGGACAAGCCACGATGCAGGCGGTGCATCCCGTGCACAGCCCCGTGGTCACAACCTCGTCGTAGAGGTGCTTCCACTGGGTCTTGTCGGTGGGTGCCGGCATCGCGCGCAGCATAGCCGACGCCGCAGCCGCTGCTCGCTCATCCTCGACGGCTGGGATAGGGTCGAGTTCGACGCCGAGGTCCGGCGTGTCGTGATGTGGGGGGGACGGATGCAGGAGGCACGGACGCGATCGATGGCGATGGTGATCGCCGTGTTGGCGCTGGCGCTCACGCTCGTCGCGGCGGGGTGCTCGAGCGACTCGGGCGACGAGGAGTCACCGGGCCCGACCGACGAGGAGTCAGGCGACCTCGCACCGGGCTCGGCGGCGATCAACATCGTGGACCTTACGTTCGAGCCGACGACGATCACCGTCGCGTCGGGCGAGACCGACATCGCCATCACCAACGCCGATACCGTCGATCACACGTTCACGCTCGACGACGACTCCGTCGATCAAGCGGTCGCGGCGGGGGAGAACGTGACCGTCACGGTGGATCTGTCGGCGTCGGTGGGCTTTCACTGCGCGATCCACCCAGCGATGACCGGCACGTTGCAGGTGGCGTGAGGCCGGGCCTCAGACGCTGAACGAATCGCCGCAAGCGCACTCGTGCGCTGCCTGCGGATTCACCATCTTCAGGCCGCCGCCGACCATGGCGTCGTGGAACTCGAGCGTGGAGCCGGTGACGATGGGCGCGCTCGCCGGGTCGATCAGCACGCGGAACCCGCCAGGGCCCTCGACGACGTGGTCGCCCTCGGCAGGCGCGTCCTCGAGCGAGAGCTCGTAGCTGAAGCCCGAGCACCCGCCCGCGGTCACTCGCACCCGCAGGGCGGCGTCGGGGCGGCCGTCGCGCTCTGCAAGCGCTCGCGCCTTCGCGGCGGCCGGCTCGGTGACCGTGATCAGGGGGGTGGTGGTCGCGGCATCCATGCGTCAAGGATACGCCCGCGCGAGGGAACGCGGCGCGGGTCTCAGGCACCCAGGAACGCTGCGAACATGCGCGCGTATGACCGGGCGCCCGCGACGAGCTCGTCGAACGGCACCGACTCGTTCGCGGTGTGCGCGACGGAGAGCGACCCCGGCCCACAGATCACCGTCGGGATGTGCGCCTGGTTGATGTAGAAGCGGGCATCGGTGATGCCCGTGAATCCGACGAGCTCGGGCCGGGTCCCCGTCGCGGCCGCCACCGCGTCGGCTGCGATACGGGCGATGTCGGTGTCGGGCGACGCCTCGGCGGCGTCGGTCCATTCCCGCAGCTCGACCTGGATGTCGACCTCCGGGTGCTCCTCGCGGATGGACCCGACGAGGGCGAGGAACGGCGCCCGCACCTCCTGCGGGTCGATCTCGCCCGGCACGATGCGACGGTCGATGTCGACCTCGCATCGGTCGGGCACCACGTTGGGAGCGCTGCCGCCCGAGATCAGCGCGGCGTTCACGGTGGGGGAGCCGACGAGCGGGTGCGTACGGTCCGGCAGCACCTCGGGCAGTCGCAGCAGGAACCTCGCGATCGACGTGATCGCGTTCACCCCCCGATGTGGCTGGGAGCCGTGGGCCGCGGTGCCGAGGGCCGTGGCGGTGAACCACGCCCCGCCCCGCTCGGCGATGCCCACCTGCAGCTCGCTCGGCTCGCCGACGATGGCGGCGTCCTGGGTGAGCAGTCCGCGCTCCCACAGCACCTTCGTGCCGTGGATGCCGCCGAGCTCCTCGTCGGCCGCGAGGTGGAACACCAGCTGCCCTGCCATCGTCGTGCCGGCCCGACGGAGCGCCGAGGTCGCGGCCAGCGCGGCCGCGATCGGGCCTTTCATGTCGGCGCTGCCTCGACCGACGAGGCGGCCGTCGTCGTCGAGCTCGCCGGCCCACGGATCGTGCCGCCAGGTGTCGGGCGAGCCTGCCGGCACCACATCGAGGTGGCCGTTCCAGGCGAGGCTCGGACCCGCCGCGGCACCGAGGGTGGCGACGACGCTCGGCCGCCCGGTGTCGGAGCGCACGATCTCGGGCTCGGCGCCGAGGTCCGTCAGGATGTCAGCGGCGACGGCCGCCGCGTCGTCCTCGGTGCCGCCGGGATTCTCGCTCTTGGCTGCGATGAGCGCGCGGGTGAAGTCGAGCACCTCGTCGGGCTCGACGGCCGCCGAGGCGGCGGCGAGCACACCCTCATCTACCATGGCGCGCGATGCTACATGCCGACGCGCTCGACTCGCTCGCCGCGGCGCTCGAGGCCGCGCCATCGCCCACGCCCGGCCCTGGCGATCGCCTGGCCGCCGTGCTCGCGACGATCGTGCTCGAGCCCGAGCCGTCGCTCATCTTCACGGTGCGGGCCGCCGCGCTCTCGCGCCATGCCGGGGAGATCTCGTTCCCGGGGGGGCTGGCGGACCCGGGGGAGCCATTGGCTGACACCGCACTGCGGGAAGCGCACGAAGAGATCGGGCTCGACCCGTCGTTGCCGCGCCTGCTCGGTGCGCTGCCCCCCGTGCACACGTTCGTGAGCGGCATCCTCGTCGTGCCGTTCGTGGGAACCCTCGAGCGCTCCCCGTCGTTGACGGTGAACGAGGGCGAGATCGACCAGGTGCTGACCTTCGCCGTCGCGAGGCTGGCGGCGGCCGAGCGCCCGGTGAGCTACGACCGTCCCGACGGCGGGGTCTGGCGAGGGTTCGCCTACGAGCTCGACGGGCACACGGTGTGGGGAGCGACCGGTTGGATGCTCCATTCGTTGCTGGAGACGATCAGGAAGGAGACCACGTGGTCGATGGCGTGAACGCAGTGGCGCCCGAGGATCGGGAGCTGCGCATCCTCTTGGGGCAGGCCCACACGATCGCGGTGGTCGGGCTGTCGTCCAAGCCCGATCGACCGTCGCTGAGCGTGGCGGCATACCTGCAGGAACGCGGCTACCGCATCGTGCCCGTGAATCCACGGGAGACCGAGGTGCTCGGCGAGCCCGCGTATCCGTCGTTGCGGGAGCTGCCCGAGGACCTCGCGATCGATGTGGTCGACGTCTTCCGGCGGGCCGAGGACACCCCTGACATCGCCCGTGACGCCGTCGCGATCGGCGCCAAGGTGCTCTGGCTGCAAGACGGCATCGTGAACGAGGAGGCATACCGCATCGCGAGCGAGGCGGGCCTCGAGGTCATCATGGGGGTCTGCATCAGGCGGACCGATCAGCGACTGCAACGCGAAGGAGGGGGAACGACATGACCGCGTGGGAGTACTTCGTCGCGCCGCTGCTCGAGCACAATCCCGGCGAGATCTTGAACACGTTCGGCGACGACGGCTGGGAATTGGTCTCGGTGGTGGCCCAGCCCACCCCGTCCGGCGCGGTCTCGACGGTCGCCTACATGAAGCGACCGAAGTCCGCCTGAGCGTGGCCTCGGCTCACCGCTGCCGTCGAAGCCGGCGCCCGGCCAGGAGCCGGGCCACGAGAGCGCCGGCGAGCACCACACCCGCCGCCGCCGCCACCCAGGCA
The DNA here is from genome assembly GCA_963722795.1 of uncultured Actinomycetes bacterium. Classification (GTDB taxonomy): domain Bacteria; phylum Actinomycetota; class UBA4738; order UBA4738; family HRBIN12; genus JAOUEA01. The sequence goes on along the minus strand of CAVROD010000001.1, from coordinate 14,031 downwards.
CGCCACCTGCCGCGTGTCGATGCGGCATCGTCGCCGGCTTCGGGCGCTCTGAGCGTCGACGGATCGATCGTGGAGATGGCGTCGGTCGTCGCGACGTAGAGCAGCCCGTCGGGGCCGAGCACGACGTCGGTGACGCCCGAGGCGAACCTCGCGACCTCGACCGGGCTCCCTGACGCCTGCAGGCGCCACAGGCGGCCGTCGAACGAGCCGAACCAGACCGCCCCGTCGAGCACCGCACACCCCGTCACGGCGACGGGCTCGCGGAACACCGCGACCGGGTCGGCGAACCGTGGATCGTCGGCGAGCCCGGTGACCACCGGCCAGCCGTAGTTGCCGCCTTCCTCGATCAGGTTCACCTCGTCGTCGCGATCGGGCCCGTTCTCCGTCGCCCAGAGGTCACCCGACTCCGGGTCGACGCACAGCCCGAACGAATTGCGGTGCCCGATCGACCACACCGGGTTCGCCGCGCCGAACGGGTTGTCGGCCGGCACCGACCCGTCGGCCTCGAGCCGCAGGATCTTGCCGCCGATATCGGTCGCGTCCTGGGCTCGCCCGGGCTCGTGCGCCTCGCCGAGCGAGACGAAGAGGGTGCCGTCGGTCGCGAACACGAGGTCGCCGCCGTTGTGATAGCCGGCCGTGGCGGCGAGGCCGTCGAGCACCGTGTCGGGTTCGCCGCTCGCCACGAGGCCATCGGCTCGCACGCGCACGAGGCGGTTCCGCCCATCCGACGGGTCCGATCGATAGAGGTAGACCCACGGTTCGGTGTCGAAGTCGGGGTGCACGGCGATGCCCAGCAGGCCCCGTTCGAGGCCGCCCATCACCGGCACGGTGACGAATGGCCGGTCGAGCAATGCGCCGTCGGTGCTGACGACCCGCACGCTGCCGGTTTCCTTCTCCGTGAACAGCAGGGTGCCGTCGGGCAGGAACCCCAAGTTCGTGGGGAAGGCGAGGCCCTGCAGCAGCGGGTGTGGCCGGCCGTCGTCGGCCATGGCGTGGCCTACGAGCGAGCATGACACCAGCGTGATCGCGACGATCGCGAGGCGAAGCCGGGCGCGCACCATGGCTCGACGGTATCGCGAGATGACACGATGGCCGGGTCGTTCGGACGACGGAGGTGTGCATGTACGCGATCGACCACGTGGTGCTGGCCGTGGCCGACCTCGAGGAAGCCGGGGAACGGCTGCATCGCGAGCACGGCCTCGCCTCGGCGCCTGGCGGGGTGCACCCCCGATGGGGCACCGCGAACCGCATCGTGCCGCTCGGGCAGGACTACGTCGAGCTGATCGCGGTCGTCGACCCCGCTGTCGGCAGGACCACGGCGCTCGGTCGTGCGCTGCTCGCCCTGACGAGGGACGGTCGTGACCGATGGTTCGCGGTGTGCCTATCCGACACCGAGATCGGGGTCACCGCTGCGCGGCTCGGCCTCACGGTCGAGCCCGGCGAGCGCATGCGACCCGACGGTTCCCGGCTGCGGTGGCAAGGCGCCGGCATCGAAGACGCCGATCGCGACGCCTGGTTGCCGTTCTTCATCGCGTGGGACGTGCCCGCTGCGCTGCATCCGGGTCGCGCCGCGATCGAGCACGATGCCGCGGTGCTCGGCATCGCCAGGGTGGAGGTAGCCGGCGATGCCGGGCGCCTGCGTGCGTGGCTCGGCCCGGCCGGCGACTCCCTGCCGATCGATCTCGTCGACGGCGAGACCGGCGTGCGAGCAGTGGTGCTCGCGACCGACGGGGCCGACCAGATCCGACTCTGACCGCCGGGCCGCTCAGGCGAGCGCGCGGTCGAGGTCGTCGATCAGGTCGTCTGGGTGCTCGATGCCGACCGACAATCGAACGAGATCGTTCGGCACCTCCAGGGGCGAGCCGGCGACGCTCGCGTGGGTCATCGGCCCCGGCACCTCGATGAGCGACTCCACGCCCCCGAGCGACTCCGCGAGGAAGAACAGCTCGGTGCGCCGCGCGACCCGAAGGGCCGCCTCGGCGTCGTGCGCCCGGAACGAGACCATCCCCCCGAAGTCGGCCATCTGTCGCTCGGCGATCTCGTGTCCCGGGTGCGACTCCAGTCCCGGGTAGATCACCTCGGTCACGGCGGGATGCGAGCCGAGGAAGGCCGCGATCGCTCGAGCGCCGGCGCAATGGGCCCGCATGCGTACGGCGAGCGTCTTCAGCCCCCGCAGCGCGAGGTAGCTGTCCATCGGGCCGGGCACCGCACCGACGGCGTTCACGAGGAAGCCGAGCCGTTCTATCCACTCCTCGTCGCTCGTGACGATCGCGCCACCGATGAGGTCGGAATGGCCACCCACGTACTTCGTCACGCTGTGCACGACGGCGTCGGCGCCGAGCGCGAGTGGCCGCTGCAGCGCCGGCGTCGCGAAGGTGTTGTCGACGACCACGCGGGCGCCGTGCTCGTGTGCCGCGGCGCTCACCGCCGCGATGTCGACGATCTTCAGCATCGGGTTCGAGGGTGTCTCGATCCACACGAGCGTGGTCTCCGGCGTCATCGCCCGCTCGACGGCGCCGAGGTCGGTGAGGTCGGCGGTCGAGAAGCGCATGCCCCACTCGCCGAGCACCCGCGAGAGCAGTCGGTAGGTGCCGCCGTACACGTCGTCGGCGAGCAGCACGTGGTCGCCCGGCCGAAGGGTGAGCAACAGGGTCGTCTCGGCGCCGAGGCCGCTCGAGAACGCGAATCCGCTCGCGCCCCCTTCGAGGGAGGCGAGGGCGAGTTGGAACGCCTCGCGCGTCGGGTTCCCGCCCCGGGCGTAGTCCCACTTCTTCGGCTTGCCGACCTCGGGCTGCGCATAGGTCGCGTTCTGGTAGATCGGCACGTTGACGGCCCCGTACGGAGCGTCAGGGTCCTGCCCGGCGTGGATCGCTCGGGTCTCGAACCGCAGTTCGCGCCGCGGGCGTTCATCCGTCATCGGTGCCTCCAGTCGCTCATCGCATCTCGGGCGGCAACTGCCAGCCGCGTGCCTGAAGCTCGTCGACGGCGTCGACACCCTCTCGCGCTCGCGCCCAGAGCATCGCCTTGCGCTTCGCATCGTGCCCGGGCGCGAACCGCCCGCGCACGAGCTGGTCGCACCCCGGGTCGCCGCACTCGCAGTAGGTGAACAGCGGCTGGGCTTCGCGCGGGGCCGCCGCCCCGCGACGGTAGGGCGCGGCCGGCAGCGACGCCGACGGCACCACGATCACGCCTTCGCGCGGGTCGCCGGGCGCGAACCGCTTGCCGTCGAGCGCATACAGACCGGTGAGCGCAGCGAGCGCGGCGTCGATGCGATCGGGTGAGCCCAGGTCGTCGGTGCGCAGACCTTGGGCGCGCAGCACCGCCGTCCGCCACGCGTGCTTGCCCACTCCCTTCGGTGCGAGGCAGCCCGCCAGCACGACGGCGGTGGCGTGCGGGAAGACCTCCAGTGCCTTGCCCCGGGGGCTGCCCGCCGAGTACACCGGGAAGCCGGCCGATGCCGCCTGCGCGAAGACCTCGAACCCAACCTGCATCCAGGCGAAGAAGCTGTTCCCGGCGCCGTGGGCCTCGCTCGGCGTGTTGAACGACGAGATGTTGAGCGCCGCGAGCTCGCGCTCGGTGCGGCGAGAACGGCCCGATGCCGCCCAGCGCGGCGGGGAGTCGATCGCGACCACGTCGGGACGCAGGTCGCCGATCGCGCGCACCACTTCGTTCACCGCCACGCGCGAGGCGACGTGCAGCGGCACGAGTCGTTCGTCGAGCAGCACGAGGTCGAGACCTCTGTGCACGCCGACGTCGATGCCGAGCGCGCGCACGCTGCTCCTACCGCTGGGCCTGGCGACGGTGGGCGATGAAGTCGAGCAGATCGCTGCGCGTGAGCACGCCGAGCACCTGGCCGGCCTTGGCCACGAGCACGGCGGGAGCCTGCTCGAGCTGGGTGAACGCGGTCTCGATCGGCTGGTCCCATTCCACGAATGGGATCGGCGGCGCCATCACCTCGGCCACGTCGGCCTGCAGGGCATCGGGGTCGCGGAAGACCCGCTCGAGCAACTCGCGATCGCGGATCGACCCCACGAACTGGGTGACGTCGGCCGATTCCTCGCGCACGACGGGAGCCTGCGAGATCGAGCTCGCCTGCAGCACGTCGACGGCTTGGCGGACCTTGTCGTGCGCGTTCACCGTGATGATCCGAGGCAACTCGGCGCCCTTCGAGGAGAGCACCTGCTCCACCGTCGTCACCTCCGGTGCGTCGAGGAACCCGTACTGGCGCATCCAGCCGTCGGAGTAGAGCTTCGACAGGTAGTTGCGGCCGGTGTCGGGCAGGAGGACGACGATGGTGGTGTCCTCGTCGTAGTCGCGGGCCACCTCGAGCGCTGCGTACACCGCCGAGCCGCACGAACCGCCGACCAGGATGCCCTCCTGACGCGTGACGGCCCTGGCCATGAGGAACGCATCTCGATCCGCCACCCGGACCCACCGGTCGACGACGGAGGGGTCGAAGGTGTCCGGGAAGAAGTCCTCGCCGATGCCCTCGGTGAGGTAGGGCCGCGGCTCGTCGCCCGTGTACACGGAGCCCTCCGTGTCAGCGCCCACGATCACCACGCCGGGGCGCTGGGACTTCAGGTAGCGCCCAACCCCGGTGATCGTGCCCCCGGTGCCGACGCCGGCCACGAAGACGTCGACCTCGCCGTCGGTCTGGGCCCAGATCTCCGGCCCGGTCGTGTCGTAGTGGGTCGCCGGGTTCTCCTGGTTGAAGTATTGGTTCGGCTGAAACGCCCCCGGGATCTCGTCGGCGAGACGCGATGCGACCGAGTAGTAGGACTCGGGCGATTCGCGCGGCACCGCGGTCGGCGTGATGATCACCTCGGCGCCGTATGCGCGCAGCAAAGAGATCTTCTCCTGGCTCATCTTGTCGGGCATCACGAAGATGCACCGGTAGCCACGTACGGCCGCGGCGATCGCGAGGCCGTGTCCCGTGTTGCCCGAGGTGGGCTCGACGATGGTGCCGCCTGGCCGCAGCAAGCCCGTGCGCTCGGCCGCCTCGATCATGCGGATGCCGATGCGGTCTTTGACCGAGCCGCCCGGATTGAGCATCTCGACCTTGGCCAGGATCGTGGGTCGCAGCCCGCGGCTGACCGAGTGCAAGCGCACGAGGGGGGTGTCGCCCATCGCGTCGAGGAACGTGTCCAACACCTGCATCGACCTATCCCCTTGGCCCGTGTGTTCGCGGCTATCGTGCCACGCCGCAGCGGGGGCCGTCTTCGGCGCGGCCGCAGCTGCCCGCATGGATGTTCCGGACATGCTTCACCTCGGCGACTAGAGTGCCGAATCCAGAGGGGAACATGCGCGGGGGCGCGTGGGGAAGAAGGATGGACGCGTGACCGAGGTCAATCGCAGCGAGCTCGACGGGGCCACAGAGGCCGCCACGGAGTCGGAGAGCGTCGGTGGCGGGGAGAGCCTGCTCGTCGTCGACGACGATCCCTTCATCGCCCGGCTGCTCGAGATCGAGCTCCGGGCGGCGGGCTACGACGTGCGCGTGGCCGCCGACGGGGCGGTGGCCCTCGACGCGGCCAGGGAACGCTGCCCCGACCTCGTGCTGGCCGACGTGATGATGCCGAACATGGACGGGTTCGAGCTGACCCGCCGCCTGCGCCAGGATCCACGCACCGCCACGGTGTCGGTCATCATGCTGACCGCGCGAGGGCTCTCGGCCGACAAGCTCGAAGGGTTCGCCATCGGCGCCGACGACTACATCGTCAAGCCCTTCGACACGCCGGAGCTGCTCGCCCGCATCCGGGGGGTGCTGCGGCGCTCACGCGACACCCGCACCCAATCGCCGCTCACCGGACTGCCCGGCAACGTGCGCATCGAGGAAGAGATCGACGCTCGCGTCGATCGGGCGGAACCGTTCGCGATCCTCTACGCAGACCTCGACCACTTCAAGGCGTATAACGACCACTACGGATTCATGCGGGGCGACGAGGTGATCCAGACCACCGCTCGCCTCATCGGCGATGCCGCCCGCGGAGCCAGTGATGGGGCAGCGTTCATCGGCCACGTGGGGGGCGACGACTTCGTCGTGGTGGTTTCGCCCGAGCAGGCCGAGGGCGTCGCCGACGCGATCGTGTCGGCCTTCGACGAAGCGGCGCCGGGGTTCTACGACGGCCCCGACCGGGAACGCGCGTTCATCGAGGTCACGAACCGGCGCGGTGAGTTGCAGCGTTTCGGCTTGCTGACCCTGTCCATCGGCATCGCGAGCACCGCGAAGCGATCGTTCCAGCACTACGCCGAGGCCGTGGCCGTCGCCACCGAGATGAAGCAGTACACGAAGGATTCGCAACGCTCGTCGTGGGCGGTCGATCGCCGCATCGCCGAGTAGACCCCGCCTGCCCCTCCTCAGCTGAGCGGACCGGGCTCCGCCAGGAAGAACCCCTGGCCGCCGGCCACGCCGAGCGTTCGCAACGCGTCGAGCTCCTCCCTCGTCTCGATGCCCTCGGCGACGAGCGCGAACCCGACCTCCTCGGCGAACGACACCATGGCGGCCGCGAGCGCTCGTTTCGTGCGGTCGCCGTCGATGCCTCTGGTGAGGCTCATGTCGAGCTTCACGATGTCGGGGGCGATGTGCAGGGTGTGTCGGAGGCTCGCGAAGCCCGCCCCCGCGTCGTCGATGGCGATACGGGTGCCGCGCGCTCGCAGGGGCGCGAGCGCGCCCACGAGTGCGTCGTAGTCCTCGATGGCCTCGTGCTCGGTGATCTCGAGCACCAGACGGTCGGCCTGCGGTGCGAGCAGAGCCGCCAGCTCGTCGGAGACCGCGGCGCGATGCGAGCAGTTCAACGCCAGGTAGGCGCCCTGGGGCACCTGCGGCAGCGCGCGCAGCGCTTGCGCGACGGTCGTGAGTTCGAGCTGGACGCCGAGGGCGAGCGCGACCGCCTCCGCGAACCACTCGTTCGGCGGTCTCGGCGGCGGGGAGGAGAAGCGAGCCAGGGCTTCGACACCGATCGTGTCGCCCGACGCGAGGTCCACGATCGGCTGGAACGCCATCGTCACCCCTTCCCCGGCGACGAAACGCTCGATCTCACCGCGGCGGGCGTCGAGCTGCTCGCGCTCGTCGTCCTGTCGGCGCAGTCGGTTCGTGAGCTCGGACACGATGCCGGAGATCACCTCCGCCGACAGGCTCGCGCCGCCGGCCATGACCTTCTGGATCGAATCGACGATCTCCTCGCTCGCCGTGCCTTTCACGAGGTAGCCGACCGCGCCCGCCCTGAGCATCTCGAGCACGGTGGGGCGGTCCTCGAACGCGGAGAGGGCGATCACCCGGGTGTCGGGGGAACACCGGGCGATCTCGCGCGCAGCGCGGGCCCCGCCGCCCGCAGGCATCGACACATCGACGAGCGCAACGTCGGGCCGTTCGTCGCCCGCCAGCGCGATCGCCTCGTCGGCGTCGCCCGCCGAGCCGATCAACACGACGTCGTCCTCGTGCTCGAGCAGCTCGGCGAGCGCGCCGCGCAGCGCGGGTTCGTCGTCGGCGATGAGGACGCGGATCGGCTCGGTCGCCGCGTCCTCCGCGCCATCGGTGTCGTAGGGGGAAGTTCCGACGGCCATCGGGGGGACGCTACCTGGCCCGGTATGGCCACTCAAGCATCCTCGACAGGTGCGCGCTCCACACGGAACGTCGATGACGCCCAGCGCCGCAGTAGCATCGCGTCAGGTGCCCGTCGCGCCGAGGGAGTGACGACATGACCACCCGGGAGATCCGAGCGCCTCGTGGCAGCGAGCGATCCTGCCGTGGGTGGCCGCAGGAAGCCGCCATGCGGATGCTCATGAACAACCTCGACCCGGAGGTGGCCGAGCGTCCCGAGGACCTGGTCGTCTACGGCGGCACCGGGCGAGCGGCCCGCAGCTGGGAGGCCTTCGACGCGATCGTGCGTACCTTGCGAACGCTCGGCGACGACGAGACGCTGCTGGTGCAGTCGGGCAAGCCGGTGGGGGTCTTCCGCACCCACGACATGGCGCCCCGGGTGCTGATCTCGAACTCGATGCTCGTACCGAAGTGGGCCGACTGGGAGACCTTTCGCGCCCTCGAGGCGCAGGGGCTCACGATGTACGGCCAGATGACCGCTGGGTCGTGGATCTACATCGGCACGCAGGGCATCCTGCAGGGCACCTACGAGACCCTCGCCGAGTGCGCCCACCAGCACTTCGGTGGGTCGCTCGCAGGCACCGTGACGCTGACCGGCGGCCTCGGGGGCATGGGCGGCGCACAGCCCCTCGCCGTCACGATGAACGACGGCGTCGCGCTCTGCGTCGAGGTCGACCCCGCCCGCATCGAGCGGCGCCTGAAGACCCGCTACCTCGATCGGGAGACCGATGACCTCGATGACCGCCCTGCGCTGGGCCGACGAGGCCCGGGCGGCACGCGAGGCCGTGTCGATCGGCCTGGTCGGCAACTGCGCGGAGGTGCTGCCCGAACTGCGCTCGCGTGGCTGGCAGCCCGATATCGTGACCGACCAGACGAGCGCCCACGACCCGCTCGGCGGCTACGTGCCGGCGGGCCTCACGCTCGAGGAGGCGGGTGCGCTGCGTACCCGCGACCCCGAGGACTACGTGCGACGCGCCGAAGCATCGATGGCGGCGCACGTGGAGGCGATCGTAGGGTTCGCCGCCGAGGGAGCCGTCGCCTTCGACTATGGCAACAACCTGCGGGCCGGCGCGGAAGCCGGCGGGCTCGCCCATGACGTCGCCACCAGCTACCCCGGGTTCGTGCCGGCGTTCGTGCGCCCGCTCTTCTGCGAGGGCAAGGGGCCGTTCCGATGGGCGGCGCTGTCGGGCGACCCTGCCGACATCGCCGCCACCGACGCCGCGGTCGCCCGTCTCTTCCCCGAGAACGAGCGGTTGCAACGATGGCTGCGCCTCGCGGCCGACCGGGTGGCGTTCCAGGGGCTGCCGGCGCGCATCTGCTGGCTCGGCTACGGCGAGCGCGAACGCGCGGGGGAGCGGTTCAACGACCTGGTCGCCTCGGGCGCGGTCGCGGCCCCGATCGTGATCGGGCGTGATCACCTCGACGCCGGCTCGGTCGCGAGCCCGAACCGCGAGACCGAGGCGATGCTCGACGGCTCCGACGCGATCGCGGACTGGCCCATCCTCAACGCGCTCGTGAACACGGCGGCAGGCGCTCACTGGGTGAGCGTGCACCACGGCGGCGGCGTGGGCATCGGGTACTCGATCCACGCCGGCATGGTCGTGGTGGCCGACGGCAGCGAGAACGCCGCCGAGCGCCTCCAGCGCGTGCTCACGACCGACCCCGGCATGGGCGTGGTGCGCCACGTCGACGCGGGCTACGACCGCGCGATCGAGGTCGCCGCCGAGCGCGGGGTTCGCACGCCGATGCGGGAGGCCGAGTGAGCGGGCCCCATATCGTGGCGATGGGCGGAGGGCAGTGGCCCGACGATCCGATCTACCGGTTCATCTTCGACCTCACCGGCGCCCAGCGGCCCAAGGTGCTCTTCGTGCCTACGGCGGTGGGCGACGCCGACCGGGCCGTCGCGGCGTTCTACCGCTCGTTCCCGGCGCATTCGTTCGAACCGACCGATCTCGCGCTGTTCCAGCGCACGGTCGAGGACCTGCGATCGTTCGTGCTCACCCACGACGCCGTGTTCGTGAGCGGCGGCAACACGCTCAACCTGCTCGCCATCTGGCGGGCGCACGGCCTCGACGAGATCCTGCGGGAAGCCTGGGACGCCGGCGTGGTGCTCGCCGGCGGCAGCGCGGGCGCGAACTGCTGGTTCGAGGCATCGACGACCGACTCGTTCCTGCTCGGGCGGGCCGACCCGCTTCCGGACGGGCTCGGGCTGGTGCCGGGCAGCTTCTGCCCGCACTTCGATTCCGAGCCGGCCCGGCGGCCCGAGTTCCATCGCCTCGTCGGGGAAGGCGTGCTGCCGCCAGGCATCGCGTGCGACGACCTCGCGTCGGTGCACCTGGTGGGCGCCGAGGTGGCCGAGGTGCTCGTGTCGGACCCGGGCGCCGGCGCTCGCCGGGTCGAGCCGGGGCCGCAGGGCGACATCGTCGAGGAGCCGCTCGAGGCCCGCTTGCTGGGAGGCGGCGCGTGAGCGTGCAGGTCGGGGAGCCGCTCGAGGCGGCCGACGTGGTGCTGGTCGCGGGCGGCGCGCCGGTGGCGTTCGGCGACCGGGCGCGGGCCAGGGTCGCGGCGGCACGGGCCGTCATCGACGAGGCGGTGGCGAGCGGCGAGACGATCTACGGCGTCACCACCGGTTTCGGGGCGCTCGCCCACACCCGGGTGGAACCGGCGCAGGCGTCGACGCTGCAGCACGGCATCGTGCGATCGCACGCCACCGCCGTCGGCGCGCCGCTCTCCACGCGAGGAAGCCCGCGCGATGCTGCTGCTGCGCGCCCACGTGCTCGCGCTCGGCCACTCGGGGGTGCGCCCGGCCGTCGTCGATCTGATGGTGTCGATGCTGAACGAGCGACGTGATCCCGGCCGTGCCGCAGCAGGGGTCGCTCGGCGCCTCGGGCGACCTGGCCCCGCTCGCGAACCTCGCGCTGCCGCTGATCGGACACGGCGAGGTGCTCACGCCCGAGGGAGGCGTCGAGCCGGCCGCCGCCGCGATGGCACGGGCCGGCCTCGAACCGCTCGCGCTGGAGGCGAAGGAGGGGCTCGCCCTCGTGAACGGCACGCAGGGCATGCTCGCGATCGGCATCATCGCCACCGAGCGGGCGAGCGATGCTCGTTCGCACCGCCGACGTGGTGGCGGCGATGACGATCGAGGCGTCCCTCGGCACCGACCGGCCCGTTCGACGAGCGGCTGCAGGCGCCTTCGCCCGCACCCGGGGCAGACGGCGAGCGCGTCGAACCTGCGCCGGCTGCTGGCGGGCTCGCCGATCCTCGCCTCGCACCGCGACTCGCCGCACCTGGTGCAGGACGCCTACTCGCTGCGCTGCGCCCCCCAGGTGCACGGTGCCACCCGCGATGCGCTCGGCTACGCGAGCGAGGTGCTGGGCGTCGAGGCCAACAGCGTGAGCGACAACCCGATCGTGCTGCCCGGCAGCGGCGAGGCCGACGGCGAGGTCGTGTCGGGCGGGAACTTCCACGGCCAGCCGGTCGCCGTGGCGCTCGACGCGCGTCGCGACCGCGCTCGTGTCGCTGGCCTCGATCTCCGAGCGCCGCCTCTACCGGTTGCTCGACGAGCACCAGTCAAACGGGCTGCCGCCCTTCCTCGTGCACGGCGCCGGGTTGAACTCGGGCTTCATGCTCGTGCAGTACACGGCGGCCTCGCTCGTGAGCGAGTGCAAGTCGCTCGCGCACCCGGCATCGGTCGACTCCATCCCCTCGAGCGCCGGGCAGGAGGACCACGTGAGCATGGGCATGACCTCGGCCCGCCACGCGCGCGAGGTCGTGGCGAACGCCGAGACCGTGCTCGCGCTGGAGGCCCTGGGCGCCGCGCAGGCGCTCGACCTGCGCGCACCGCTCGAGCCCGGCCCCGCCACGCGCGCCGTGCATGGCGCGATCAGGGCACGCGTGCCGTTCTTCGAGGCCGACCGTGAGTTCGGCCCCGACATCGCCGACGCGGTGAGCCTGGTGCGCGAGGGCCGGCTCGTCGCTGCCGCGGAAGCCGCGATCGGCGCCGCTCCAGTAGTCTGGGTCAGACTGCCGCGGCGCGTCGGTGCACGGCTCGCCGCCCATGATCGTGGCGAGCACCGGGTCGTGCCCGGGGCGGTAGGGCACCTGTGCGAACGAGGGCTCTTCGAGCAGCACCAGGTCGGCGCGTTTGCCGGCTCGAGCGTGCCGAGCGCGTCGGCGAGACCGAGCACCCACGCCGGGTTCAGCGTCGCGGCGGTGAGCGCCTCGAGTGGCGGCACCCCGTAGAGCCCGGCGGCCATCGCGATCACCTCAGGCATCGAGACGACCGGCGACGTGCCGGGGTTCGCGTCGGTCGCGAGCGCGAGCGGCGACGCCCGCCTCGCGCAGGGCGCGCGCCGGGGCGCGGCTTCCGCTCGCAGGAAGAACGTCGACGCCGGCAGCAGGCACCGCCACCGTCGTCGCTCGCGGCGAGCGCCTCGACGCCCTCGTCGGAGCAGTGGTTCAGGTGGTCGGCGCTGCGCGCGCCCAGCCGGGCGGCCGCGGCCGCCGCGCCGGAGTCACCGAGCTGGTCGGCATGCACGCGCAGCGCGCAGACCGGCGCGCGGCGGTCGCGCCGGCGACGGCGTCCAGGTCCTCGAGCGAGAACGCGATGTCCTCGACGTAGATGTCGACGGCGTCGACGAGACCCCGGCGGGCGGCTTCCGGGATCAGCTCGGCGCACGCGGACCGGACCCACCCGGCGCGGTCCATGCCCGCGCGGCACCGCGTGGGCGGCGAGCAGCGTGACGGTGCAGGTCTGCGCGCACCTCGTCGGCGAGCCGCCGCGCGAGCCGTGCCGCCCGCAGCTCCTGGTCGACCGAGAGCCCGTAGCCGGTCTTCAGCTCGAGCGCGGTCGTGCCGTGCGCGAGCATCTCGTCCAGCAACGGACGCGAGAACGCCAGTACCTCCTCGTCGCTCGCCTCGGCGAACATGCGCGCCGATCGGAAGATGCCGCCGTCGCCGCCGTGCAGTTCCCGGTAGGAGACCCCGCGCAGCCGGGCCTCGAACTCGTCGGCGCGCCAGCCCACGAACGGCAGGTGCGTGTGGCTGTCGACGAACCCCGGGCACGAGGCAGCCTCGGTCGGGGTGGCCCAGCGTCGCGGCCCACGGCAGGCCGTCGGCGGGGCCGGCGTAGACGATGCGGCCGTCGTCGTCCCATGCGACGCCGACGCCCCCGTCCGTCGTCGTCGCCGGCGCCGCCGAGGGTACGGCGCCGCGCGCCGTCGCCATCGCCGCCGCCACGACCGCCGCTCGCGCCATGGCCGCAGCTTACGCATGCATGGGTTCGATCCGCGGCGGCGCTCCTACACTGCCGCCATGCTGGTCGAACGCGAGATCGTGCTGCCCGTGCCACCCGCCGAGGCGTGGGCGGTGCTCATGGATTGGGAGCGCCAGGCCGACTGGATGCTCGACGCCGACCGCGTCACGGTGGTCTCGGAGCAGCGCGAGGGCGTCGGCGTGCGGCTGGCGGTGCGCACGCGCATCCTCGGGTTCCCGGCGTTCACCGAGCCGATGGAGGTCGACCGGGTGGGATGCCCCGAGGCGGCTCGAGATCCGGCACGGCTCGCTCGTGGCCGGCACCGGCACGTGGACGCTCGAGCCCGTGGACGGCGGCACGCGGTTCACGTGGCGCGAAGACATCCGGCTCGCGCGTGCCGGTCGTGGGCGAGCTCGCGGCAACCGCTGTACCGCCCGGTGATGCGGGTGCTGATGGGCCGGGCGATGCAGGGGCTCCGCGCCCACCTGATCGCGACCGGCCCGGCCCCGTTCCTGACGACGGCCTATACTCGGCAGGAGAACACGGGGAGCTCGGGGAACCGGGCTGAGAGGCCGGCTGACGGCGCCGGCGACCCGACGAACCTGAACCGGGTAATGCCGGCGGAGGGAGTTCCGGGCGGTGCGATCGGCGATCATCTTCTGCGGCGGCGGTGCCGCGCGTCTCGAGGTCGACGTGGCTTCCGATGCCTTCGTCGTCGCGGCCGACAGCGGACTCGCCGAGGCGAACCGGCTCGGCGTGCGCGTCGACCTGCTGGTCGGCGACATGGACTCGGTGGCTCCCGGCGACCTCGAAGCCTACGAGCGGGCGGGCGGCGAGGTGCAACGTCACCCCGAGGACAAGGACGCCACCGACCTCGACCTCGCGATCACGGCGGCGATCGTCGCCGGGGCGGGGCACCTCACCGTGGTCGGGGGCGACGGCGGCCGGCTCGACCACCTGCTCGGCAACGCCCTGCTGCTCGCCGCACCTCGCTACGCGGCCGTCGAGATCGACGGCGTGTTCGGGCGCACCCGCATCCACGTGGTGCGCCGGCGCCGCGACCTGACCGGCTCGCCGGGGAGCTCGTGAGCCTGTTCGCGCTCGGCGGCTCCGCCCGCGGGGTCGGCACCGCTGGCCTGCGATGAGCAATACGATGAGTCAAGAAGGCGACAGAAGAAGA